>NZ_CP169217.1:1680000-2282500 GCF_041897535.1 Methylomicrobium lacus | reverse complement strand
GCAAGCTTAACCGAATAGGGGAGGCGTAGCGAAAGCGAGTCTGAACAGGGCGTTCAGTCGCTGGGATTAGACCCGAAACCGGGCGATCTATCCATGACCAGGTTGAAGGTCAGGTAATACTGACTGGAGGACCGAACCCACTCCCGTTGAAAAGGTAGGGGATGAGTTGTGGATCGGAGTGAAAGGCTAATCAAGCTCGGAGATAGCTGGTTCTCCTCGAAAGCTATTTAGGTAGCGCCTCGTGTATAACTGCTGGGGGTAGAGCACTGTTTCGGCTAGGGGGTCATCCCGACTTACCAACCCGATGCAAACTCCGAATACCAGCAAGTTCGAGCACGGGAGACACACGGCGGGTGATAAGGTCCGTCGTGAAAAGGGAAACAGCCCAGACCGTCAGCTAAGGTCCCAAAATCTATGCTCAGTGGGAAACGATGTGGGAAGGCACAGACAGCCAGGAGGTTGGCTTAGAAGCAGCCATCCTTTAAAGAAAGCGTAATAGCTCACTGGTCGAGTCGGCCTGCGCGGAAGATTTACCGGGGCTAAGCATAGTACCGAAGCTACGGATCACACGTAAGTGTGGTGGTAGAGGAGCGTTCTGTACGCCTGCGAAGGTCAATTGAGAAGTTGGCTGGAGGTATCAGAAGTGCGAATGCTGACATGAGTAACGACAATGAGGGTGAAAAACCCTCACGCCGAAAACCCAAGGTTTCCTGCGCAACGCTAATCGACGCAGGGTTAGTCGGTACCTAAGGCGAGGCCGAAAGGCGTAGTCGATGGAAAACAGGTTAATATTCCTGTACCGGTCGTAACTGCGATGGGGTGACGGAGAAGGCTAGGTCGGCTGCCTGTTGGAATAGGCAGTGCAAGCCCGTAGGGAGAACGCTTAGGCAAATCCGGGCGTTCAATCCTGAGAGGTAATGATGAGCTTGCTCTACGGAGCGGCGAAGCGACTGATGCCATGCTTCCAAGAAAAACCTCTAAGCTTCAGGTTACGAGTGGCCGTACCCTAAACCGACACAGGTGGGTGGGATGAGAATTCTAAGGCGCTTGAGAGAACTCGGGTGAAGGAACTAGGCAAAATGGTACCGTAACTTCGGGATAAGGTACGCCTTTGTTAGGTGAAGTGACTTGCTCATGGAGCCGAGAAAGGTAGCATAAAATTGGTGGCTGCGACTGTTTAGCAAAAACATAGCACTCTGCAAACTCGAAAGAGGACGTATAGGGTGTGACGCCTGCCCGGTGCTGGAAGGTTAATTGATGGGGTCAGCGCAAGCGAAGCTCTTGATCGAAGCCCCAGTAAACGGCGGCCGTAACTATAACGGTCCTAAGGTAGCGAAATTCCTTGTCGGGTAAGTTCCGACCTGCACGAATGGCGTAACGATGGCCACACTGTCTCCACCCGAGACTCAGTGAAATTGAAATAGCTGTGAAGATGCAGTTTACCCGCGGTTAGACGGAAAGACCCCGTGAACCTTTACTATAGCTTGACACTGGACTTTGAATCGACTTGTGTAGGATAGGTGGGAGGCTTTGAAGCAGGAACGCCAGTTTCTGTGGAGCCAACCTTGAAATACCACCCTGGTTTATTTGAAGTTCTAACCTAGATCCGTAATCCGGATTGGGGACAGTGTCTGGTGGGTAGTTTGACTGGGGCGGTCTCCTCCCAAAGAGTAACGGAGGAGCACGAAGGTACCCTCAGCATGGTCGGAAATCATGCAATGAGTGCAATGGCATAAGGGTGCTTGACTGCGAGACGGACAGGTCGAGCAGGTACGAAAGTAGGTCATAGTGATCCGGTGGTTCTGTATGGAAGGGCCATCGCTCAACGGATAAAAGGTACTCCGGGGATAACAGGCTGATACCGCCCAAGAGTTCATATCGACGGCGGTGTTTGGCACCTCGATGTCGGCTCATCACATCCTGGGGCTGAAGCAGGTCCCAAGGGTATGGCTGTTCGCCATTTAAAGTGGTACGCGAGCTGGGTTCAGAACGTCGTGAGACAGTTCGGTCCCTATCTGCCGTGGGCGTTTGAGATTTGAGGGAAGCTGCTCCTAGTACGAGAGGACCGGAGTGGACGAACCGCTGGTGTTCCGGTTGTCATGCCAATGGCATTGCCGGGTAGCTATGTTCGGACAGGATAACCGCTGAAAGCATCTAAGCGGGAAGCCCCTCCCAAGATGAGATCTCACTGGGACTTCAAGTCCCCTGAAGGGCCGTCGAAGACTACGACGTTGATAGGCACGGTGTGGAAGTCCAGTAATGGGCGTAGCTAACGTGTACTAATTGCCCGTGAGGCTTGACCATATAACACCCAATCGGTTTGGGTGTGCTGAAGAAGAAAACTTCAGTAGCAGCTGACGCTTTACTGCAAGAGAACCGAATGTTACAGATTTCCAAGGCACGGCGACAACCCTGCCGAAGGTTGACCCTCATCGTCAACCGCACCAGTTTGCTTGGTGACCATAGCGAGCGTGAACCACCCGATCCCATCCCGAACTCGGAAGTGAAACCGCTTAGCGCCGATGATAGTGTGGCAGGTTGCCATGCGAAAGTAGGGAATTGCCAAGCTCTTAATCCGAGAACCCAAGCCGCATGGCTTGGGTTTTTACTCAAATTTAGTACCCGTCAGATTTGCGCTAAGCAAACTCTACAGATCCTAAGGATCTTGACAATATTGACGTCGAAGCATTGACGTCAACGGGGAATCCGCATTTTAATCGCCAGCGATAGCTAAAAGTCTTGACTCTCGAAGAGTTTTGCAGGCCATCGTGCGATGGGTACAGTCAAAAATACCTGACATGCATTTTAGCCAGAATAAGGGTTCTGAGGAGTCCTTTTTCTGTCAAAAAACCAGGCAAGAAGCCTGGGCTCATCCTGAAAGGGATGGTCGCAAAGGAAGTTGAAAAAAGAGTTTGACAAGTTATAAAAAGTCTTTATAATAGTCCGACTCAACGGGGCGAAAGTCCTAGCTCTTTAAAAAGACGATCAAAATAATTTGTGTGGGTGCTTGTGGTGAATGTCATGCATTATAAAACATTCGACACAAGAACTTACGTTAATTCAAGTAATTTACGTTTAATTCTGTAGTCGAGCCAAGATTGGCCACATCTTACAGTGGCAAACAAGATTGAACTGAAGAGTTTGATCATGGCTCAGATTGAACGCTGGCGGTATGCTTAACACATGCAAGTCGAACGGTAACAGGCCTTCGGGCGCTGACGAGTGGCGGACGGGTGCGTAACGCGTAGGAATCTGCCTGTTAGTGGGGGACAACGTGGGGAAACTCACGCTAATACCGCATACGCCCTACGGGGGAAAGCGGGGGATCTTCGGACCTCGCGCTAACAGATGAGCCTGCGTTGGATTAGCTAGTTGGTAGGGTAAAGGCCTACCAAGGCGACGATCCATAGCTGGTCTGAGAGGACGATCAGCCACACTGGGACTGAGACACGGCCCAGACTCCTACGGGAGGCAGCAGTGGGGAATATTGGACAATGGGCGCAAGCCTGATCCAGCAATACCGCGTGTGTGAAGAAGGCCTGAGGGTTGTAAAGCACTTTTAATCGGGAGGAACACCTGTCAGCTAATACCTGGCAGTATGACATTACCGATAGAAAAAGCACCGGCTAACTCCGTGCCAGCAGCCGCGGTAATACGGAGGGTGCAAGCGTTAATCGGAATTACTGGGCGTAAAGCGTGCGTAGGCGGTTATTTAAGTCAGATGTGAAAGCCCCGGGCTTAACCTGGGAACTGCATTTGATACTGGGTAACTAGAGTTGAGTAGAGGAGAGGGGAATTTCAGGTGTAGCGGTGAAATGCGTAGAGATCTGAAGGAACACCAGTGGCGAAGGCGCCTCTCTGGACTCAAACTGACGCTGAGGTACGAAAGCGTGGGTAGCAAACAGGATTAGATACCCTGGTAGTCCACGCCGTAAACGATGTCAACTAGCCGTTGGTCTTATTCGTAAGATTAGTGGCGCAGCTAACGCGATAAGTTGACCGCCTGGGGAGTACGGCCGCAAGGTTAAAACTCAAATGAATTGACGGGGGCCCGCACAAGCGGTGGAGCATGTGGTTTAATTCGATGCAACGCGAAGAACCTTACCTACCCTTGACATCCAGAGAATCTGTTAGAGATAGTAGAGTGCCTTCGGGAACTCTGAGACAGGTGCTGCATGGCTGTCGTCAGCTCGTGTCGTGAGATGTTGGGTTAAGTCCCGTAACGAGCGCAACCCTTATCCTTAGTTGCCAACAGGTCATGCTGGGAACTCTAGGGAGACTGCCGGTGATAAACCGGAGGAAGGTGGGGACGACGTCAAGTCATCATGGCCCTTATGGGTAGGGCTACACACGTGCTACAATGGCCGGTACAGAGGGCTGCGAACTTGCGAAAGTAAGCTAATCCCACAAAGCCGGTCCTAGTCCGGATTGGAGTCTGCAACTCGACTCCATGAAGTCGGAATCGCTAGTAATCGCGAATCAGAATGTCGCGGTGAATACGTTCCCGGGCCTTGTACACACCGCCCGTCACACCATGGGAGTGGGTTGCAAAAGAAGTAGGTAGTCTAACCGCAAGGAGGGCGCTTACCACTTTGTGATTCATGACTGGGGTGAAGTCGTAACAAGGTAGCCCTAGGGGAACCTGGGGCTGGATCACCTCCTTACAAAGATGCTTGAGGCATCATGAGCATCCACAACAAATTATTTTGATCAGAAAGACATGAGCCTGGGCCTGTAGCTCAGCTGGTTAGAGCGCACCCCTGATAAGGGTGAGGTCGGAGGTTCAAGTCCTCCTAGGCCCACCAATGACCAAGGTGAAAAAAGGCGAAAGGCGTAGGTGCAAAGTGCAAGCTTTGCCTTGCAAGCTGTTTTAAACCGACATTGGGGCCATAGCTCAGCTGGGAGAGCGCCTGCCTTGCACGCAGGAGGTCAGGAGTTCGATCCTCCTTGGCTCCACCATCAATTCCATAGGGTTTTGGGAAGGAAAACTTTCCCACGGAAGGCTCTATCGAATTGATGCAGTAATGTATCGATAGCTCTTTAACAAAATGGAAATCTGTAACAAAGTCACGACACAGTATCACTGCTGTGAAGTGGCGTAACGAGTTCGAGTGAACTGCACAGAGAGGAAGGCGAATCGGTCATGCAAATGATGCGAGTTCAAGTTCGTCAAAGTGTAAGGGAAACAGAACACGTTCTCAAGCAGAAAAAGCGAAAATGTCAGCTGACTGATAACTTCCAGACTTATTGGGGTTATATGGTCAAGTGAATAAGCGCATACGGTGGATGCCTTGGCAGTAAGAGGCGATGAAGGACGTTGTAGCATGCGATAAGCCGCGGGGAGTTTGCAAACACACCCTGATCCGCGGATTTCCGAATGGGGAAACCCGGCTAGGATAACCTAGTCATCCTGCACTGAATACATAGGTGCTGGAAGCAAACCCGGAGAACTGAAACATCTAAGTACCCGGAGGAAAAGAAATCAACCGAGATTCCCTTAGTAGCGGCGAGCGAACGGGGATTAGCCCTTAAGCATTTTTTACGTTAGTGGAATGGTCTGGAAAGTCCAGCGATACCGGGTGATAGCCCCGTACACGAAAACGTGCTAGATGTGAAAACGAGTAGGACGGGGCACGTGAAACCTTGTCTGAACATGGGGGGACCATCCTCCAAGGCTAAATACTCCTTACTGACCGATAGTGAACTAGTACCGTGAGGGAAAGGCGAAAAGAACCGGGGAGACCGGAGTGAAATAGATCCTGAAACCGTATGCGTACAAGCAGTGGGAGCCGACTTTGTTCGGTGACTGCGTACCTTTTGTATAATGGGTCAGCGACTTAATCTCAGTGGCAAGCTTAACCGAATAGGGGAGGCGTAGCGAAAGCGAGTCTGAACAGGGCGTTCAGTCGCTGGGATTAGACCCGAAACCGGGCGATCTATCCATGACCAGGTTGAAGGTCAGGTAATACTGACTGGAGGACCGAACCCACTCCCGTTGAAAAGGTAGGGGATGAGTTGTGGATCGGAGTGAAAGGCTAATCAAGCTCGGAGATAGCTGGTTCTCCTCGAAAGCTATTTAGGTAGCGCCTCGTGTATAACTGCTGGGGGTAGAGCACTGTTTCGGCTAGGGGGTCATCCCGACTTACCAACCCGATGCAAACTCCGAATACCAGCAAGTTCGAGCACGGGAGACACACGGCGGGTGATAAGGTCCGTCGTGAAAAGGGAAACAGCCCAGACCGTCAGCTAAGGTCCCAAAATCTATGCTCAGTGGGAAACGATGTGGGAAGGCACAGACAGCCAGGAGGTTGGCTTAGAAGCAGCCATCCTTTAAAGAAAGCGTAATAGCTCACTGGTCGAGTCGGCCTGCGCGGAAGATTTACCGGGGCTAAGCATAGTACCGAAGCTACGGATCACACGTAAGTGTGGTGGTAGAGGAGCGTTCTGTACGCCTGCGAAGGTCAATTGAGAAGTTGGCTGGAGGTATCAGAAGTGCGAATGCTGACATGAGTAACGACAATGAGGGTGAAAAACCCTCACGCCGAAAACCCAAGGTTTCCTGCGCAACGCTAATCGACGCAGGGTTAGTCGGTACCTAAGGCGAGGCCGAAAGGCGTAGTCGATGGAAAACAGGTTAATATTCCTGTACCGGTCGTAACTGCGATGGGGTGACGGAGAAGGCTAGGTCGGCTGCCTGTTGGAATAGGCAGTGCAAGCCCGTAGGGAGAACGCTTAGGCAAATCCGGGCGTTCAATCCTGAGAGGTAATGATGAGCTTGCTCTACGGAGCGGCGAAGCGACTGATGCCATGCTTCCAAGAAAAACCTCTAAGCTTCAGGTTACGAGTGGCCGTACCCTAAACCGACACAGGTGGGTGGGATGAGAATTCTAAGGCGCTTGAGAGAACTCGGGTGAAGGAACTAGGCAAAATGGTACCGTAACTTCGGGATAAGGTACGCCTTTGTTAGGTGAAGTGACTTGCTCATGGAGCCGAGAAAGGTAGCATAAAATTGGTGGCTGCGACTGTTTAGCAAAAACATAGCACTCTGCAAACTCGAAAGAGGACGTATAGGGTGTGACGCCTGCCCGGTGCTGGAAGGTTAATTGATGGGGTCAGCGCAAGCGAAGCTCTTGATCGAAGCCCCAGTAAACGGCGGCCGTAACTATAACGGTCCTAAGGTAGCGAAATTCCTTGTCGGGTAAGTTCCGACCTGCACGAATGGCGTAACGATGGCCACACTGTCTCCACCCGAGACTCAGTGAAATTGAAATAGCTGTGAAGATGCAGTTTACCCGCGGTTAGACGGAAAGACCCCGTGAACCTTTACTATAGCTTGACACTGGACTTTGAATCGACTTGTGTAGGATAGGTGGGAGGCTTTGAAGCAGGAACGCCAGTTTCTGTGGAGCCAACCTTGAAATACCACCCTGGTTTATTTGAAGTTCTAACCTAGATCCGTAATCCGGATTGGGGACAGTGTCTGGTGGGTAGTTTGACTGGGGCGGTCTCCTCCCAAAGAGTAACGGAGGAGCACGAAGGTACCCTCAGCATGGTCGGAAATCATGCAATGAGTGCAATGGCATAAGGGTGCTTGACTGCGAGACGGACAGGTCGAGCAGGTACGAAAGTAGGTCATAGTGATCCGGTGGTTCTGTATGGAAGGGCCATCGCTCAACGGATAAAAGGTACTCCGGGGATAACAGGCTGATACCGCCCAAGAGTTCATATCGACGGCGGTGTTTGGCACCTCGATGTCGGCTCATCACATCCTGGGGCTGAAGCAGGTCCCAAGGGTATGGCTGTTCGCCATTTAAAGTGGTACGCGAGCTGGGTTCAGAACGTCGTGAGACAGTTCGGTCCCTATCTGCCGTGGGCGTTTGAGATTTGAGGGAAGCTGCTCCTAGTACGAGAGGACCGGAGTGGACGAACCGCTGGTGTTCCGGTTGTCATGCCAATGGCATTGCCGGGTAGCTATGTTCGGACAGGATAACCGCTGAAAGCATCTAAGCGGGAAGCCCCTCCCAAGATGAGATCTCACTGGGACTTCAAGTCCCCTGAAGGGCCGTCGAAGACTACGACGTTGATAGGCACGGTGTGGAAGTCCAGTAATGGGCGTAGCTAACGTGTACTAATTGCCCGTGAGGCTTGACCATATAACACCCAATCGGTTTGGGTGTGCTGAAGAAGAAAACTTCAGTAGCAGCTGACGCTTTACTGCAAGAGAACCGAATGTTACAGATTTCCAAGGCACGGCGACAACCCTGCCGAAGGTTGACCCTCATCGTCAACCGCACCAGTTTGCTTGGTGACCATAGCGAGCGTGAACCACCCGATCCCATCCCGAACTCGGAAGTGAAACCGCTTAGCGCCGATGATAGTGTGGCAGGTTGCCATGCGAAAGTAGGGAATTGCCAAGCTCTTAATCCGAGAACCCAAGCCGCATGGCTTGGGTTTTTTTTTGCCTGGAGATTAGTCGTACAATCCGAACCAATCCACGTCTGAATGGGCAAAATTTGTCGGCTTTATCCTATTCGGTTGAAAAAAATCCTCAATGACATATTCCAGCCCATAAAAGCTGAGACCATTGAATTCCCGAGAAAGCGACTCGATGACGTTGCTCTGGGCACGAGCCGCTGCATTCTGTTGATCAAATTCGTTCATTGTCGTCACCACTTGCTATTTTCGTTCAGAGGTCCCTTCTGGGACTATGATATGGAAAGTTTGTTCGATTTACCTATAAAAGATCAACTAATCCTAGGTACTATTTCACTGTTAGGTTAAAGTGTAGCCGCAATGACTGAATGTAGTATGAACCGAATCTAGCGCCAATGGATGGCCAGCCAGATCGTTTTACCGGCAGGATCCGTCCATTCGACCCGGTGACGGCAATGCGCCGGAATCAATAAATAATCCCCCGGTTGAAGATGAATCGGCTCCGCTTCATTTTGAAAAACCAATGTTGCCTGTCCTCGCAGCAGCAACACCCATTCATCCCAATCCTGATCGTACCATTGCCCCGCAGGTGTCTGATGGCCTTTCGAAATAATCCGTTCGATTTCGATGCCATTTCGCTGCAAAATAGGTTCAAAAAGTTCATTCGGTAATTGCTCGGGCAAGCCGGAAAATAAATTATTGATCGCTAGCAAATTTAAGTCCTCTTAAAACAGTGGCCATATACGAATTGGATACTACCCGAAAAAATGCTTAATCGATCAGCTTATTGCAACGGATCAATCCGAACGGTGTCTTAATGGAATAAAAAAACTCACGTCTATTGATGAATAACGCTGCCGACCCTCATTGGGAACATTTTGATCATGATGCCGATATCGGTATTCGCGGCATCGCGTCGACGCTTGCTGAGTCATTCGAACAAGCCGCGCTTGCCTTGATCGCAGTGATCACCGATCCGGACGCAATCAAGCTAACCCGGTCGTTGTCGATCACCTGCTCGGCGGCCGACCCCGATATATTATTTTATGATTGGATCAACGAGCTGATTTTTCAAATGACGACAAAAGATTTATTGTTCGGTCGTTTCGAGGTGGCCATCAATAAAGAGCTATTAACCGCAACCGCATTCGGCGAGTTGGTTGATAGGGACAAACACCAGCCGGCCGTCGAAATTAAAGGCGCGACGTTTACCGAGTTGCGGGTTTATCAAAATACCAACGAAATGTGGGTTGCACAATGCATCGTCGATGTGTAGAGGAGACTAGCGATGGATACCGGTCAATTGATTCAACGCGATGAAACCTGTTGGGAAATCCCAAAGAAAGGCGCGATGCGCGTGCCTGCGCTGATCTATGCGGATGCAAGTCTGATCCGCGACATGGACCAGAAGGTTTATGAGCAGATCACGAATGTCGCGACCTTGCCCGGCATCGTCGATGCGGCCTATGCGATGCCCGATGCGCATTGGGGCTATGGCTTTCCGATCGGTGGTGTGGCCGCTTTCGATCCGGACCAGGGCGGCGTGATCTCGGCCGGTGGCGTCGGTTTCGATATTTCCTGCGGCGTGCGCACCTTGCATACCGGCCTGACCATCAGAGACATTCTGGAGCAGAAGCATCGCCTCGCCGATGAACTTTCCCGCGCGATTCCGGCCGGTGTCGGCAGCCGAGGCAAAATCAGTTTGAATCATAACGAAATGATCGCGATGCTGAACGGCGGTGCGCAATGGGCGGTCGATCGGGGATTCGGCGAAGCGGAGGATCTGGAGCGCACCGAAGAGCAAGGATGCATGAAGGGTGCCGATCCCTCGGAAGTCTCCGCGAAAGCCCGCGAGCGACAGCACGATGAAATGGGTACTCTGGGTTCCGGCAATCATTATCTGGAAGTGCAACGGGTTACCGAAATATACGACCAAACGATCGCGGCACGGTTCGGGCTTGCGATAGACGATATCGTGATCACGATTCATTGCGGATCTCGGGGCCTGGGCCACCAGATCGGCACCGAATTTCTGAAAGATATGGCGGTCTCGGCCAGCCAGTACAAAATAGCCCTGCCAGACCGGGAGCTTGCCTGTGCGCCGATCAATTCGCCGCTCGGCAAGCGCTATCTCGGCGCGATGCGCGCCGGTATCAATTGCGCGCTGGCCAATCGCCAGATACTGACCCATTTGACCCGGCAGGCGGTGGCCTCGATATTTCCGGGTGCCAGGCTCGACCTTTTCTATGACGTGTCGCACAATACCTGTAAGGTGGAAAGGCATAAGGTCAACGGCCAAATGAAAGAGTTGTTCATCCACCGCAAAGGCGCCACGCGTGCCTATGGCCCCGGCCACCCCGAATTACCCACCGCCTTCAAGGATGTTGGTCAGCCGGTCCTGATCGGCGGCTCGATGGGCACCTGTTCGTATGTCTTATGCGGAGCCAAAGACAATGAACGGCGCGCGTACAGTTCTTCTTGCCATGGTGCCGGGCGCGCGATGAGCCGGCATCAGGCGACCAAACAATGGCGGGGCAGGGAACTGGTCGATGATCTGGCCAGGCAAGGCATCCTGATCCGAAGCCCGTCGCTACGCGGCATCGCCGAAGAAGCGCCTCTCGCCTATAAGGATGTCAGCGCGGTGGTGGATGCGGCGGATAAGGCAGGCCTTTCGCGCAAAGTCGCAAGGCTGGAACCGGTCATTTGCATCAAAGGCTAGGAAGGGCGCGGCTTATATGCCGAATCAACTGCTCGCCGACCTGGTCGTCGTGCTGCATTTCGGCTTCATTCTGTTCGTGATTTTCGGCGGCCTGCTGGTTTTGAAATGGCCAAAACTGATCTGGCTGCATTTGCCCGCCGCGATCTGGGGCGCCTTGATCGAATTCGCCGGCTGGATCTGCCCTTTGACTTATCTTGAAAACCGGCTGCGTTCGGCAAGCGGCGGTCAATACGCCAGCGATTTTATCGAACACTACATCATGCCGATCATCTATCCTTCCGGGCTTACCAGGGAAATACAAATCGGTTTAGGCACCGTCGTCATTGCGCTGAATCTGCTGATTTACGCAAAAGTTATTTATCGGGCGAAAGCGGCAAGGTGAAGCCGCAATGACAAATGCATCCATCGCTATTTGAACCTGGCAGTCTTGCAGTGGCTCAGTAGGGTTTTTCGCCGATTTAATCGCCGCTATCGATTTCCTCTTCATTCGTTTCGTCATTTAAGGGCTCGCGACTTAAATGAAACATGAGCATTTCGATCAATTCCTTCATGTAGCTTGCGCATAGCGGAGCCAGCCTTTTGTAGGCGGCATCCAGGTTTTGTAGCGCTTCTCCCTTTTCCCATCCTGGATAGGCGGCAAGTTTTTTGCCTGCAATGCCGCCTTGCTTAATGTCGTTATAGAGGTGCCGAACTTCGTTGATGGCCTCGTAATTCGGTAATAACTCGACTTCGAGGCCTTGTTTGCGCAAATATTTGTTCAGTTTTTCGAGCTTAAGGGGCGGTTCGGCGGCAATACCGGGAAAGACGGCGGCCAGGACCCGTCTCGTGGTGATTTCGATTTTTTTATAGAGCAGGGCGGTCGCAAGCTCGTAGATCAGCTTATGCGCCTCATCTAAAAAGGTGCGATCGTCGTCGAGCAGGGCGGCGAGCCATTCCGCATCCAATCCGTCTTGCACGGTAATGGTCTGAATCTCTTCGGCCTGGTTGGCGAGAGTCTTATGCTTTTGCACGGTGTAGGTAGAAACGCTGTGCAGCAGCTGATCTATGATGTCGTCGTCAAAATCTTTTAATATCTGCAAGCGTTGCAGGGTTAACTCTGATTTTGGAAGGGTCATAACCGTCCTTTAAAAGTGATTGAATAAACCGTTTCTATCTTCGGCGAGCCGGTGAAAGTTAAAATTTAACGATCATCGCATCGGTTCTTGTTCGATGGCCATGCGATTAGCTCTGATCATTTTCGGCGTCCAGACTTTCGGTTTTGAATAGCTCGGAGGCAAGCTCAATTTCGTCCTGAAATTGCGGTATTGCAGGAATTTTCCATGTTTTTCCGGCGATGCGGGCGAGTAAATTATTCAACCAGGGTTTGTTCGACTGCGCTTGATGAATCGTCAAATAATGCGATTCCTCATCGCTGACGATACCAAAATCATGCACCCAAATATCAATCGGTTCGGTTTCGCCGTAAAGCGTTGCCTGCACATAGGCTGTGCGTGCGTCGATATCGAAGCTAAATTCCGATAATTCGGCAATGCCCTTCAGGATGAAGTTGGCGACCCATCTGACGAGGAAGTTCGGCGTCATTTTGATGGCGAGTTTGACTAGACTGCTTTTAAAACTCATTTTCGGCCTCCGATCTGTTACAAGAAAAGGAAGCTCATTCTAACCATTCTTTGCTTTGCCGATAAGTGAAACCCATAAATTCTTTACCTCCCTTGCTGAATACTCCTTTATCGGGCATCACGCTTTCGAGCCCGTCATCAACTATTCAGCACACGGGTTGAAGGATGCAGGCTTTGCGGCGGCGGTCGGAAACTTTTTGGTGCGCGAGCGGCAGGCGGTCAGAGCCTACCGGCAAAATGCGGCGGATTGGCTGGCGTTTAAAAAATAATCGCTATTGCCGGTTTGAAAATGGCTGTAGAACTGATACAGTCATCCTAATAACTGCTTCGAGCAGATCCGGTTTGAGTTTTAACGCAGGGGGGAGTTTCATGTCCGAATATAGAAGATACGAATGTACGATTTGCGGCCACATTTATGACGAACGCGAGGGCGATCCGGAAGGCGGCATTGCGCCCGGTACGCGTTTTGAAGATATTCCGGACGATTGGCGTTGTCCCGAGTGCGGCACCGTCAAAAGTGATTTTGAGTTGATCGAATAAGCGCAGGGTATCTGGAGATTGAACATGCAAGTCGTGATTATTGGTTCCGGGATTGCCGGCGTGACTTTTGCCGAGAAGTATCGCGCGCTGAACCCCGACGCGGAGATCACCATTGTCACCCACGAGAACGATGGTTATTATTCACGGCCCTTGCTGTCGCGCGGTTTCAGCAAGGAGACGATCGAAGAGACCATTATCCTGAAACCGTTCGCCGCGCTGCGTGAAAATCGTATCGACATCATCAGCGGCGCCGAAATCACCGCGCTTCACCCTGACGCGCGCGTGGTCGATCTGGAAGGCGCCTGCCAGGAAAAATCGCTGAGCTACGACAAGCTGATCATCGCGCAAGGCTCGGCCGCGTTCATCCCGCCGCCTTTAAGGCCGTATCATGACCTGTTTTTTTGCCTGAACAGCCTGGCCGATTTGAAGACGCTACGCAAGTTTCGCCAAGGCATCCTGAGTCAAAACCGTCAGCCTGACTGGGCGATCATCGGCGGAGGCCTGATCGGCTGCGAGCTCGCATCCGATCTGGTCGTTTCGGGGGACAGCGTGACGGTGTACCACGCGATGGGCCGCCTGATGGAACGTCAACTGGCCGAGGAAGATTCGCTGTCGCTGCTCGAAAACCTGAATCATGCCGGCGTCGACGTGTTGTTGAATCAGTCGGTGCAGAGCATCGCCCATGAAGGCGACAAGGTCTGCGTATTGACCGAGGCGGCGGCCGAATTCGACGCGGTGATCGTGGCCTGCGGTTTCAAGCCGCGCACCGAACTGGCCGAACAGGCGGGGCTTGCGGTCGGCCGCGGCATCAAGGTCGACGAGTGTTTGAAGACCAGCGACGAGCATATTTATGCGCTGGGCGATGTCGCGGAACTGCCGAACGGCAAGCTGTACGCCTATATCCTGCCTATCCGCAGCCAGGCGAACTGGCTCGCCAGTTTCCTGGCCGGGCAGGAAGAGGAAGGCTGGATGCCGCCCGTTTTTACCACCAAGGCGAAGGTGCACGGCTTCGAGGCGGCGCATCCTTATCATCTTTGAGCATTGCCTCTAGCGCGACGCTCGATTCTTATCGATCCCATGACAGAACACCGTTATTCCGACGCGGAGCGCGCCGCGCTCTATCGGGCGATCTACGAGCGCCGCGACATGCGTCATTTCCTGCCCGATCCGGTCGAACCCGAATTGCTGAGGCGTCTGCTCGATGCCGCACACCATGCGCCGAGCGTCGGCTTCATGCAGCCGTGGCGTTTCATTCAGATCACCGCGCATGACTTGCGCGCACGGCTTCATGCGCTGGTCGAGCAGGAGCGGCGGCGCACCGCCAAGGCCTTGCACGAGCGCGAGGACGAATTCATGAAGCTGAAGGTCGAAGGCATTCTCGACTGCGCGGTCTTGATGGTCGCGGCCTTATGCGACCGGCGCGAGAAAGCCGTGTTCGGACGCCGCACCCTGCCCGAGATGGACCTCGCCTCGCTGGCCTGTGCGATTCAAAATCTCTGGCTTGCAGCCAGGGCGGAAGGACTCGGTATGGGCTGGGTCTCGCTGTTCGAGCCTGAAGATGTTAAACAATTGCTGGCGATGCCTGAGGACAGTCATCCGGTCGCTATCTTGTGTCTGGGCCACGTCGAACGGTTTTATGACAAGCCGATGCTGGAAGAGGCGCACTGGGCCCAGCGGATGCCGCTTGATGATCTGTTGTTCGAAAACCGCTGGAATGGCCGTGCCGCAAATGTTTGATATTCAACCTTTGTCACGGGCGCTGGCGCCGGCCTTGCAGGCCAAAATCGACCAAAAGACCAAACCGCTCGGCGCCTTGGGGCAATTGGAGGCTTTGGCGCTGCAAATCGGCCTGATCCAAAACAGCCTGACGCCTTCCCTGACCAAGCCCTGCATCTTCGTGTTCGCGGGCGATCATGGCGTGGCCGGTTCCGGCGTCAGCGCCTATCCGCAAGCGGTCACCGCGCAAATGGTCGCCAATTTTGCCGCGGGCGGCGCGGCGATCAATGTGTTTGCAAGGCAGCATCAAATCGATTTGTTGATCGTCGATGCCGGAGTCAATGCCGATCTTACAGCGATTCCCGGTTTGATTGATGCCGGCATCGGCAAGGGAACCGCCAATTTTTTGGATCAGCCCGCGATGACCCGAGAACAGTGCGCCATTGCACTCGCCAAGGGCGCCGAGCTGGTCTTGAGGCAGCGGGACCAGGGCTGCAATTGCATCGGCTTCGGCGAAATGGGCATCGGCAATACCTCGTCCGCGGCGTTGATCATGCATTGCCTGACCGGTTTGCCGCTGGAGGCCTGCGTCGGCCGGGGTACGGGCCTCGATGATGCGCAGTTGCAGCATAAAGTCTCGATATTACAGCAGGCGTTAACCCGGCATCCGGGACTGTCCGACCCGAGCGAGATATTGGCGACATTCGGCGGCTTCGAAATCGCGATGATGGTTGGCGCCTATCTGAAGGCGGCCGAACTGAACATGCTGATCATGGTCGATGGCTTCATCGCCGGCAGCGCCTTGCTGGCGGCGGCCGGATTGCACCCTGCCGTGCTTGATTATTGCGTTTTCAGCCATATGTCAGGTGAACAGGGACATCGGTCCCTACTGGATCACCTGCATGCTCGGCCTTTGCTGAATCTGGACATGCGTCTCGGCGAAGGTTCCGGCATTGCGCTGGCTTATCCTTTACTGTTATCGGCGGTGGTTTTTTTGAATGAGATGGCGACGTTTGATGAGGCCGGGGTGGATCGCGATTGACTTTCTTTTGGACTGAACCTCGCACGCATTGAACGCATGAAACGATTCTTCCTGCTGATATTGACGATCTGGCGTCAACAAATGAAGCTTTATCTGTTGGCGGGGCTGGCCGGCGCCGTTATCGGTGTTTTTGTTCTGGCGCCAAGCTATGATTATATCAGCGCTCGCGAGTCATCCTCCGATCCGCTTTCGTCAGTCCAATTTATGTTGAATCAGGTCGGCGACATGCTGACGGGTAAGATTTCGCACGGCAATTTGATGCTGCTGGCTTTTTATGCGGAAATCGGCGCGTTGATCGGACTCTTGTCCTTGGCTTTCTATACGCTCATTCATAATCGCGTCGTCCATATCGATTATTTGAAAGCGGAACTGGATAAGGATTTGCCTTCGATCATTCGCCAGGGGGAAGGTCCCTATTTGGAGTTTAAATCGTCGCTGCGCTGGGACATGGCGGAGTCGCGCATCAATCGTTCGCTGGAGGGCGTGATTCTGAAAACGCTGGCCGGATTTTTGAACAGCCATGTAGGCGGGACGTTGCTGATCGGCGTTGCCGACAACGGCGAGATCATCGGCCTCGAGAAGGATTTTCAGACGCTCAAGAAGCCGGATCAGGATGGCTTTGAACAGGCGGTGATGACCGCCATTTCGGCGAATCTGGGCGCCGATCTCTGTTCCTTCGTGCATGTGCTGTTTCATGTGATCGACGACAGGCATGTGTGCCGGTTGATCGTTTCGCCGGCGAACCGGCCGGTGTTCATCGATCTAGGCAATTCGCAAAAATTCTATGTGCGCACCGGCGGCGCGACCCGCGACCTGAATATCAAGGAAGCGCTGGATTTTATTGCCGGACGCTGGAAACGGGGCAAATAAACATGCAGGCCTGTCGTGGCGGATGCGGCTGACATGCGTCATCCAAAACTTTTTTTCTTGGCGCTCGGTTTTTATACCCGCCTGCCGTGTCCCAAAAATCTCGATTACCGACAATTGCCGCAAGCGGCGGTGTATCTGCCGGCGATCGGCTGGCTGGTCGGCGCCTTGTCCGGGGCGGCATTTTATCTGGCCGCCGGGCTCTGGCCGCAAACGACCGCGGCGATCATCGCATCGATCACCGGTATTTTGGTGACCGGCGCTTTTCACGAGGACGGCTTCGCCGATGTCTGCGACGGGTTCGGCGGCGGTTACGGCAAAGAGCGTATCCTCGAAATCATGAAGGACTCGGCGATCGGCGTTTATGGCACGCTCGGTCTCTTGCTGTTGCTGTTGATGAAGATCAGCCTGCTCGGTTCGTTGCAAACGCAGATGGTGCCCTGGGTCTTATTGGCTGGGCATAGCATCAGTCGGCTGATGCCGCTGGGGTTGATGCGGAGTTACTCTTACGCGCGCAGCGAAAACAGCAAAAGCGGCATCGCGATGTTCAGTCTCGGGTTTTCCGATCTCTTTTTTGCCACCAGTATGGCCTTGCTACCGTTTATATTCTTGCCGGGCAATTGCCTGTTGGCGGTCATTCCGGTCGTGCTCTCCACTCTCTGGCTGGGGCATTATTTTGATCGCCACATCGGCGGCTATACCGGCGACTGCCTCGGCGCCTGCCAGCAGGTCGGCGAAACGGTGTTTTATCTGAGCCTCAGCGCCCTATGGACATCTACCTGATCCGCCATACCCGCGCCGCGACCGAAGCGGGGCTTTGTTACGGGCAGAGCGATGTGGCTTTGGCCGCTAGCTTCAGCGAAGACCTGTCGGCGCTGCGACAAAAACTGCCGGAATTGACCGAGGACTGCCCGGTGTTCAGCAGTCCGCTGAGGCGTTGTACGCAACTGGCCGAAAGGTTGTCGGCGAAGGTGACGACCGATGAGCGCCTGATCGAGCTGAATTTCGGCGCCTGGGAAGGGGTGCGTTTTGACGCGATCGAGCCCGAAACTCTGAGGCATTGGACTGCAAATTTTGTCGAAACCGCGCCGCCCGATGGCGAAAGCTTTACCGACTTATACGAACGCATCGGCGATTTCTGGCAGGACCTCTTGCAAGCGTCGCATGAGCAGGTTTTGATCGTGACCCATGCCGGCGCGATCCGCGCCTTGCTCGCGCATGTGCTGACCCTGCCGCTGGCGAATGCGTTTCAACTGCGCATCGATCCGGGCTCGGTGCACAAGCTGCGCCACCAACATGATTATACCTACATCGATTATCTGAACAAATGATGAAACCCTTGGCCGTTTTTGGCACCAGCTCCGATGCCGGCAAAACCACGCTGGTGATGGCTTTATGCCGGATTTTTGCCGACCGCGGCATCAAGGTCGCGCCGTTCAAGGCGCAAAATGTCTCGAATAATTCGGCGGTGACGGTCGAAGGCGGCGAGATTTCCAGGGCGCAGTGCCTGCAGGCCGAAGCCGCGCGCGTCGAACCGAGCTGCCGCTTCAATCCGGTGCTGTTGAAGTCGCACGGCAACGGTTCGGTGCAGGTGATCGTGAACGGCAAGGTGTTTCGGAATCAGTCCATCGCCGACTATTACGACCATCTCGGCGCCTTGCGCAGCGAGGTCGAAAAGGCGTTCAACGGCCTTAGAGGCGACTTCGAGCTGGTGATCGCCGAAGGCGCGGGCTCGCCGGTCGAGCTGAATCTGCTGGAGAAGGATTTATCGAATACGTTTGTCGCGAAGACCTTCAACACGCGAAACATCCTGGTCGCGGACATCGAACGCGGCGGCGTGTTCGCGTCGATCTACGGCACGCTGGAATTGATGGACCCTACCCTGCGAGCGAACCTGATCGGCGTGATCGTGAACAAGTTTCGCGGCGACCGGCGTTTTTTCGATGAGGGCGAGAGGATCATCAAAGAGCGTTTCGGCGTGCCGGTCCTGGGCATCGTGCCGTTCCAGCCGCTGAACATCGACATGGAGGATTCGCAGTCGCTGCAGAACTACCGCCAGCGCCTCGGCGCGGTCAAGATCCGGATCGCGGTGATCGCCTATCCGGGGCTCAGCAATTATAACGATCTCGATGTGCTAATCGCAGATCCCGAGATCGATGTCGAGGTGATACGCGATTACCGCCCGCTGGCCGCCTTCGACATGGTGTTGTTGCCGGGCAGCAAGACCGTGATCCGCGATTTGCATTGGCTGAAGCGGCAAGGGTTGTTTGCGGAACTGCAAAAATTCAACGGGCCGATATTCGGACTCTGCGGCGGCTACCAAATGCTGTGCAAGATGCTGCACGATCCCGACGCGCTCGAACACGAGGTCGCGGGTGTCGAGGAAGGCCTGGGCCTGATCGATGACGAGGTGATCTATCAAAGCCCGAAGCGGCTCGCGCGCGGCGCCTACCGGCTGTTTGGGCAGGAGGCGGTCGAAGGTTATGAAATCCACTGCGGCCGCCTGCAGGCTCATCCCTTGTCTTATCGACAAGGCCGCATCGCCGGCACCCATGTGCACGGCGTCTTCGATCACGACGGGTTTCGCGCCGACTATTTCAAGGCGATCCATCCGGCCTATCAGGGCTTTTGTTATCCGGAATACCGTGACGCGGAAATCCGGAAATTTGCCGACATGGTCGCCGCGCATGTCGATATCGACCGGATCTTGGCGGCGTTATGAAGACTTTATTTACCGGCGGCGTCAAAAGCGGTAAGTCGCGTTTGGCGGAAGCCTACATTCTGGAGCAGGCGGGCGGCCGCAAACCCTACTACCTGGCGACGACCGAGTTTATCGACGACGAAATGCGAAAGCGGATCGATGCGCATCAGCAGCGGAGGCAGGATGCGTTCATCACGATCGAGGAACCGGTCAAATTGCTGGCGGCTTTACAACAATGCCCAGGGCCGGTGCTGGTCGAATGTATCTCGATGTGGCTGAACAATCAGCTCTTTCACGGAGTTTCGGTTGCGGGAATCTTGGAAGAACTGGAAGCGGTGATGCAGTTGCCTTGCAGCATGGTGCTGGTGCATAACGAGGTGGGTCTCGGCATCATCCCTGACAATCGGCTGGCCAGGCAGTATGTCGATTTGTCCGGCAAGGCCGCGCAGTTGATCGCGGCGCATTGCGAGCGGGTGTTCTTCTGCACGGCGGGCTTGAAGTTGCAGATGAAATAAAGTGGCGCCGCGAGGGTGGATGCGCTGGCGCTTATCCACCCCGGGAGCGGGTATAGCGAATCAAAGCGCTTTCTGACGGCCTTGGAATGTCGGCATGTAGATCAGGAATTTGATGATTGCGAAGCCCGCCGCGGCATAAAGCAGGGTCGAGCCGACATAGGGCGGATAATACTGAACGACGCGAGCGGTATATTCGCTCCATGAGAGCGGATCGTAGCGTCCGGAAAGCAGATAAAAGCTGCCGTTCGAGATCAGGAAGGCCGCCGATGCGGAAAGCATCACCATGCCGAAGGTCAATGATACGCCGATAAAGTCGAGCACCGTATAGCGGCTGCAAAAACGTCCGGCCAGCCACATCACCGCATAGGTCGGAATCAGAAATACATAAGCGGGCGACACGCACCAGGCGCTGGTGCCGTTCGCGATCGCGACATAATCGATCACTCCCGCCAGTAGCAACAGAAATGCAAACAAGGAGGTTTTCCGGTAGAAACCGGCAAAGAAAAATACCGCCAGCGAGGCGTCGGGCAGATGCAGTGCGTCGCCGAAGTGATGAAAGCGGGTCAGCGCCATCAGCGCAATCAGCGCGATAGGCAAAGACCTTGATTGCAGGCGTTGTGTCGTGGTCATGAGATTATCTCCAAAGTGATTCGGGTTATGCGCAGGTCCGGAGCGCGGTCAGTTATTATAATGGATAGAAACGAAGAAGTTGCGGTCCGCGGTGTTGTAAGTATTTACTAATTGATATTGTTTATCCAGTAAATTATTCAGCTTGGCGCTGATCATCCAGTTTTTGTTGAAGTGGTAGGCGGTGCGTAAGTCTATCGTGGCATAGCCATCGACATGAACCGTATTGCGAGGGTCGTCAAACCGGTCGCCCTGCACCAGAATCATGCCGCCCACGTCGACAGGTCCGAATGAACGGGACAGGTCGAACGACAGGCTCTTTTGATAGCGGCGGTTTAAGCGTTTATTGGTTTCCCGGTTTTGCGGATCCAGCAAGGTCATGTTCAGTTTGCCGTTCCAGCCCAAAATCTGCGTGCCGATTTCTGCCTCGAGGCCATCGATCTGAGCTTTGCTGGTATTTTGGGGCGTCCACGGGGAAAAGACATTCGCGGGATCCACGGGAGCCCAGTTGATCAAATCGTCGATATTGGTGTGATAGGCGCGTACTTCCCATTGCACACTCTTATGGTTGCCCGCGACGCCGATTTCGGCTGTCGTCGATTCTTCGGGCTTTAAGTTCGGATTGCCGAAGGCAAAGCCCGTGTTTGGCCAAAAAAGATCGTTGAATGTCGGCGCCTTGAAGGCTTTGCCGAAGCTGGCAAAAGGGCTGATGCCGATCGGCGAGTTGTAACGCCAGCCGATGTTGCCGGTGACATTGTCGCCGAAGGCTTCATTTTTATCCCAGCGCACCGAGGCATTGATGAAATGATCATCGAAAACCCGGCTATGCAAATTGCCGAAAACGCCGAAATCATAGCGGGAGCTGCCGTTAAACTTTTGCGTGCTGTCGACTTCATCATTGCGGCCATCAAAACCGAGCAGCAGTTGATGGTCTTCGGTCAGGGAAAACTCGTTCAGCCAGGTGCCGTTCCAGCGCTGCGTATAAAAACGCGAGGCAAAGATGCCGTTGGGGGCGAAATTATTGTTGTCGTCAAAACTGTGCCCAAGACGTACGGTCGATTTCCAGAAGTCGAACAAGTTCATGCTGCCGGTGAGGGAAGCCACCTCATTGATGAATTTGGCTTTGTCCTGCTGGGTGCCGTCAAAGTCGGTCCGTCCCTCTGCATGCATGAAAGAAGCTTCTATCTCGGCATTATTGGCAAAGCGGTGACCGAGGCGCGCATTCACGCCGGTGTTGTGATAACCGTCGTCATCCGGTTGATCGACGCCGAAAAAACCCTTTACCGGTTCGCGGGTATTAAATCCCTGGGTGTTGTAATGTGATGCGCCCACGCTATACCAGGAGTTTTGCCATTTGCCGCTGACGGTGCCGGCTGTCCGCATCGTATCGTAATTGCCGCCGCCGGCATCCAACGTCACCGTGGGTTTTTCGCTCTGGCCGCCTTTGCGGGTAAAAATCTGGATCACCCCGCCGATCGCTTCCGAACCGTAAAGGCTCGACTGCGGGCCGCGAATGATTTCGACGCGTTCGATCTGATCGATCGGAATGAACTCGAACGCGGTCGTGCCCAAGGTCGCAGAGCCGACCTTGATGCCGTCGATCAGCACCAAGACATGATCGGAATTGGTGCCGCGTATGAACACGCTGGTCGTCTTGCCGTCGCCCCCTTGTTGCGTCAGGTCTATGCCGGTGGTGCCTTTCAAGAGTTCAGGCAGGGTCTTGGCCTGCAGCCGTTCGATATCCTTGCGGGTATAGATCGTGCTGGCCGTGGCGAGCTCATTTTTGTCGATTTCCGAGCGGGTCGCGGTCACGACCATTTCGGGCAGATCGGTGGAATCGCCGGAAACCGTGTTCTCGGCATTGGCAAGAGTAGGGAAGGCCGCCAGCAATAGCGAACCGAAAAGCAGTTTTTGCATCGTTGTCCTCTGCGCCGCCCGCGCATTTGGGTGAGTTACGCAGCGGAGGACGAACGCACAGGCAGGCGGGAAAACCGCCGTGATCGTGTCGTGGACAGCCCGCCGCTGTTCCGAGTGATACTTTCAGGCCGGTCTCCGGGCTCATAAGCGGTTTCCCTGCATCATCGCCTTCCCATGCTTGCGCACAGTGGCTGTTGATGATGCTTAACTTATTTACCGTTGCGGGGGCAGCGCCGGCCTTGGAGTTTCCTCACCGGCTTCCCGTTTAATCATTGACGAAATGGCATCAATGGAACCTTTAAGCAGGCGGCAATTATAGAGGGTGGGATGCAGATGTCAATGAAATGTCTGTTTTTTCGAGAGTTTTCTGCACAAAGGCCAATTACATCATAAAAGCAAACCAGCCGGCGCCCGTTCCCAAACCTGAGCTTGGGAACGGGCGCGGGGTACGACTGGCCGCGTTCGCCTATGGCAATGACCTAAGCTATGAGTACAATAACGGGTTTTATTATTGATCAAGTCCTTAACGGCCAATGCCGTCCTTTGGCGTTTAACATTGCAACCATTGCCGCAACAATCGATATAATTTTCCCATGTTCAACAAACTCATCACCCCCAACATCCTCAAAAATCTGGCCGGCGCAGCCGTTTTCGCGCGTGGAGGAATGTATTATGAGAACGGCCAGGTAGGTCCGCTGCGCGAGACAGGCCGTAAAATCAGCGCGCGCGTCGAAGGATCCGAAATTTACCATGTCGAACTGCGGGACGATGGGGACTATCTTGCACACGATTGCAGCTGTCCGAACGCTGTTGACGGTTTTTTCTGCAAACACTGTGTGGCGGTCGGTTTGGCCTGGCTTGCTGAACACGAAGACGGCAGCGGCCAGCGTCCCGATCCGTGGCGCACGATTCGCGACTATTTGGAGGTCCAGTCTCCGGACTTGCTGATCGCGTGGTTGATGGACGCGGCGGAACAGGATGATCGCCTGTACCGGACGCTATTGCTCAAGGCCGAGTCCGTTGCCGGCGGCGCTCATGCCGCGAAAGTCTACCGCGCGGCCATCGAGAGGGCGACCCAGATTCGCGGCTTTTTGGACTGGGGTGAAACGGGGGCTTTTGCGGAGGAGCTCGATCAGGTTGTCGATGCGATAGCGGCCTTATCGACGCCGGAGGATGCTCCTCTGCTGATGGAGTTGGCCGAATATGCGATCGTCCGCGTAGCAAAAGCACTCGAAAACCTTGACGATTCCAATGGCGAGGTCGGCGGCGTCCTGAACCGGCTGAGCGATCTGCATCTGGAAGCCTGCCGGCTGGCGAAACCGGACCCGCAAGCGCTGGCGGAGCGGCTGTTCCGGATGGAAATGTCGCCTGCCAATGATTACGGCGATATCAATGCGATCGCCTACCGCGACCTGCTGGGCGAGGCGGGCCTCCGCCGTTACCGGGAACTGGCCGAGGCGGAATGGGCCAAGATCGGTTTTCGTGACGGCGACAGCCCTTATGATTTTCAGCGCTACCGTATCACCCGCATCATGGAGTTCCTGGCCGAAGCGAGCGGCAACGTGGAAGAACTGGTGGCGATCAAGGCGCGCGATTTGAGCACGGCTTACCGTTATCTGACCATCGCCGGGATATGGGCCGCTAACGGCCGGGATGACAAGGCGCTCGAATGGGCGGAACGCGGTCTGCACGCTTTTCCTATTGCTACCGACAATCGCTTGCGCGATTTTCTGGTCGCGGCTTATCTCAAAAGCCAACGCAACGAAGAAGCCTTGCAGTTGACCTGGGTGCAGTTTGAAGAGCGGCCAATCCTGGATCATTATAAAAAGCTGCATGCGGTCGCCGATCGGCTCGGCGTTTGGCCCGAACAGCGGCAGCGCGCGCTGGCTAAACTGGCCGACGCCATTGCCGGAGGCGCCGCCGCCGTAAGCTACTGGAAAACGCAGCCCGGCACTCCCGATTATTCCGTTCGGCTCCACATCGCGTTGTGGGAAAACAACCTGGACGATGCCTGGGCGGCGGCGCATGCGGGCGTCCGCGATCGGAATTTGCTGATCGAATTGGCCGGCAGATTGGAAACGGAGCGTCCTGACGATGCCCTGGCTTTGTATCGGCAGATCATTCCGACCCTCGTCGAGCAGACCAACAATGCCGCCTATGCCGAGGCCATCAAACTCGTGCGGAGGACCGAAAGCATTCTGAACGGCCCTGAACGAAAGCGCGAGTTTATGGATTATCTGGCGGAGTTGCGCAGTCGCTTCAAACCCAAGCGCAACTTCATCAAGCTGCTGGATGAAGTGAGCCGACGGCCATTGTAAATTTTTAACAAGCCTTTCAATAGCGCCGTATAGTGGGGATCACGATGCGGCGCAATACGGCTGCCGGCGGCCGATT
Source organism: Methylomicrobium lacus (assembly GCF_041897535.1). Classification (GTDB taxonomy): domain Bacteria; phylum Pseudomonadota; class Gammaproteobacteria; order Methylococcales; family Methylomonadaceae; genus Methylomicrobium; species Methylomicrobium lacus_A. The sequence continues at coordinate 2,257,410 of NZ_CP169217.1, read as the reverse complement.
GGCCCCAGCGTCGACGGTTGAATTTGCCGGAGCGTTCCAGGCGGTGAACATGATAAACTGCGCGCTTCTCCAATCATTTGTCCCGATAGTCATTGCCACCGCTCAGCCTTTACGTGCACATTCCCTGGTGCATCAAAAAATGTCCCTATTGCGATTTCAATTCCCACGCGGTCAAGGATGGCGCGCCCGAGACGGCTTATGTCGACGCCTTGCTGCGCGATCTGGCCGAGGATATCCGGCGTTATCGCATCACCCGGCCCATTCACAGCATTTTTATCGGCGGCGGTACGCCGAGCCTGTTTTCTCCTGAATCCTTCGACCGTCTGTTTCGCGGCATCGGGGAACAGCTTCGGCTGAAAGACGATATCGAGATTACGCTCGAAGCGAATCCCGGCACCTTCGAAAGCGAGAAATTCGCCGAGTTTCGCGCGCTCGGCATCAACCGGCTGTCGATCGGCATCCAGAGTTTTGATGATACCTTTCTTAAGGTGCTGGGCCGGGTGCATTCGGCGCGCGAGGCGCTGCGCGCGGTCGAAATCGCGCAAAAGTCCGGCTTCGACAATCTGAATCTGGATTTGATGTTCGGCTTGCCGGGCGCGACGGAAGACAGCGGCGTCAGCGATATTCGCACCGCGATCGGCCTGAATCCCACGCATATTTCGTTTTACCAGTTGACGCTGGAACCGAATACCTATTTTTATAAATTTCCGCCCAAACTGCCGAATGACGAGATGATTTTCGCGACCCAAAAAGCCTGTCAGGCGCTATTGGCCGAGCACGGCTATGCGCAGTATGAAATTTCGGCTTACAGCAGGCCGGGACGGCAATGCCGGCATAATCTGAATTATTGGCGGTTCGGCGATTACTTGGGCATCGGCGCCGGCGCGCACGGCAAGATTTCGCTGGCCTTGCCGGCAAACATCGTCCGTACCAGCAAGCCGAGAGGGCCGGAGCAATATCTGGCCGACACGCACGGGCAGGGCGGCGCCCAGGCGATCGCCGAGCAGGAGTTGCCGCTCGAATTCGTGATGAACCAGCTGCGCCTGAAGCAAGGCTTCACGCTGGATGCGTTTGTCGCGGCGACAGGTCTTGCGCCCGCCGCGCTGGAACCCGGCTTGTCGAGCAATTGCCGGCAAAATCTGCTGATCCTAGAGAATGACCGCTATGTCTGCACCGAAAAAGGCTGGGATTTTCTGGATACGGTATTGCAGAACTTCATCACCTGACTTTTTCACCTACCCTTAGAGCTATCACCGTTATGCACGACTATCAACAACAATTCATCCGTTATGCGCTCGAATGCGGCGTCCTGAGATTCGGCGAATTCCAATTGAAATCCGGCCGCACCAGCCCTTACTTCTTCAATACCGGCCTGTTTAATACCGGCGCGAAACTGGGGCGGCTCGGACGTTTCTATGCCGAGGCGCTGATCCAGTCCGGCATCAAGACCGACGTGTTATACGGGCCCGCCTACAAAGGCATCCCGCTGGTCAGCGCCACCTCGATCGCCTATGCCGAATTGACCGGCAGCGACATCCCGTTCGCGTTCAACCGCAAGGAGAGCAAGGATCACGGCGAGGGAGGCACGCTGGTCGGCGCGCCACTGGCAGGCAATGTGGTGATCCTGGATGACGTGATCACCGCGGGCACCTCGGTCAGGGAGTCGGTCGAGATCATTCGCGCCGCCCAGGCGACGCCGGCCGGCGTCGTGATCGCGCTGGACCGGCAGGAAAAAGGCCTGGACGAGCGCTCCGCGATCAGCGAGGTCGAGGAACGCTACGGCATGCCGGTCGTGCCGATCATCACGCTGGCGAACATCATCGGCTATCTGACCGAGAATGCCAGAGAACTGCCCGGCGTGCTGGAGGCCATCACCGCCTACCGCGACCGCTACGGGGTCTAGCGAAAATTCGGATCGCGGCAAAAAACCGAGCATCCAGCTATGCCAAAATCAAATATGGTCTACACTTAAAAGCAAACTCTCCCGCGGAAGCGCATGCGCTTCCGTTTGTGCGAGTTGTTTTCTTAACAGTTTGAATTTCAACATCTTGTTGATCCAGACATTCGACTCTTAACAGACGCATATTGAGAAACAAAAGGCTTGCCATGAGGAATCTGGAATTTAAAGAGCAAATGCGCGAATACTCGCAATGGCGTGCAAAACTGATACAGACGATCGACATGTATCAGCAATGGCGTCATCGCTATGGTTTGCAGGATACGCAAAGCGACAATACGATTTTGAATATCCTGAGCGGTTTGAAGTCTGACCGGATCACGCTGGCTTTTGCGGCTGAATTTTCGCGCGGCAAGACCGAACTGATCAATGCGCTATTCTTTGCCGAGACCGGCCTTAGATTATTACCTTCGTCGCCGGGCCGCACCACGATGTCGCCGACCGAATTGTTTTGGGACGAGCAGGGCGGCAGCTATATCCGCTTGTTGAATATCGAATCGCGTCTGGAAGACGTGTCTCTGGTCGAACTGAAACAACAGCCCAATCGCTGGAAACATATTCCACTGGACTGCAATTCGCCGGCGCAAATGCAGGAAGCCTTCATGGAGCTGATGGCGACAAAACCCGTCGAGCGCGAGCTTGCCGAAAAGCTGGGCTTATGGAACAAGCGCGAGGCTGCCGAGCAGGGCAATGCGAATCCCGATAAAGTGGACATCCCATGCTGGCGGCATGCGCTGATCAGCTTTCCGCATGCTTTGTTGAAGGAGGGGCTGGCCATCCTTGACACGCCCGGTCTGAACGCGCTCGGCACCGAGCCGGAATTGACCCTGAGCATGCTGCCGAGCGCGCAGGCGATCGTGTTTTTGCTGGCCGCCGATACCGGCGTGACCAAGAGCGATCTGGAAATGTGGCGCAGTCATGTATTCAAGGCCAGCAGCGGCAGCAAGCAAAGCGTCGCGGTCGTGATGAACAAGATCGACGCGATGTGGGATGATCTGGCCGGCGAGAAAGGCTATCAAAATGCGATTCAATCGCAGATCAAGTCTTCGGCCGAAACGTTGAAAATCAATGAAAAAGCCATTTTCCCGGTATCGGCCAAGCAGGCCTTGCTGGCCAAGGTCAAAAACGATGCGGATTTGCTCGAGAGAAGCCGGCTGGCGACGCTCGAAAATTATCTGGCCAACGATATTTTGAAGGAACGCCGGACGATCCTGATGAATGCGATCATTCGCGACATCGGCTTCATGGTCAATGAGTCGCTGAGCCTGACCGATTCGTCTTACAGCAATTCGATTTCGCAACTCGAGGAAGTCAAAAAGATCGATTTCGAAAACAAGGACATGACCGGAAAATTGCTGGCCGAAATGCGCGACAAGCAGAACCAGTACATGGCGACGGTCGAGAATTTCCAGACCAGCCGTCAGGTGTTCTTGACGCAGGCAAAAATGCTGGTCGACTCGTTCGCCAAGGAAAGAATCGACGAGATCGTGAATCGAACCCGCGATGACATGGCAAAGAGCCTGACCACTTACAGCATGAAACAAAACATACGTAAGTTGTTCGACGAGTTGCGCGATTTGTTGCAGGAATCGGTCGATCTGACCAATGAAACCCGCCGCCTGGTCAAGGCGATCCACAAAAAATTCAAGGATGAATACGGCTTTGTCGAGATTGAGCCGCAGCTGTTTTCGATTTCGACCTACCAATTCGAGCTGGAGCAGGTCTTTACCGAGGGCGAGGCTTTCCGCGCCAGCGCCAAAACGACGATGACCGAGCAAAGCATCGTGATCAACAAGCTCTATGGCACCTTAATCGCGAAGGCGCAGCACATCCTGAAGCAGGCGCACGACGATGCGGCGACCTGGAGCAGCAACGTGATGACGCCGCTGATGCATCAAATCAAGGATTACAAAAAGCAGATCGACGGACGCCTGTTGATGCTCAGAAAGATCAACGACTCGAAAGGCAACGTCGCCGAAAGCATTGCCGTGCTTGAAGTGCAATTGAAACAGCTCAGAAGGCAGCGCGAAGAGCTGGCGATGATGATCAAACTGATGCGGATGGAAGGCTTGCAGTTCGACAACAAGTGATCGTCTGCACGCATCGGCTAGGCGCAAAAACTGCTGATGTTTGCCCCGCTTGACTTTCCCTAACCCCTTCCTGGGGTGGGGAAGGCGAAGGGCGACTGCGAAGATAGTCTCAGAGTTTCCTGAAAATCAAATCCCATACCCCATGGCCCAGCTTAATGCCGCGCTGCTCGAATTTAGTCAGCGGCCGGTAGTCCGGGCGCGGACAATAGTCGGCGCTGGGGCTGGCATTTTCGAGCCGTTTTTGTTCCGACAGCACCGTTAGCATCTGTTCCGCGTAGTGCTGCCAGTCGCTGGCGGCATGAAAATAGCCCTCCGCCTTCAACTTCCTGCATAGCAGTTCGGTAAAGCCGGGCTGCACGATGCGTCTTTTGTGATGTTTTTTCTTCGGCCAAGGGTCAGGGAAAAACAAATGCACGCCGCTTAAGCTGTCATCAGGCACCCGTTTTTCGAGGATCTCGATCGCGTCATGGCAATAGATCCTAACATTGGTCAGATTCTTCTCGGCCAACAGCATCAACAAGTGGCCGACGCCCGGTCGGTGGACTTCGATGCCGATATAATCGATATCCGGATTCGCCGCCGCCATCTTCGCGAGGCTCTCGCCGTTGCCGAAACCGATTTCGACGCAGAGCGGTGCGTTACGCCCGAAGACCTCGGAAAAATCAACATCGATGTTCGGATCGAGTCCGTAAACAGCCCAGAGGTTATCCAGGGCGTGCTGCTGACCGGCGGTCAGGCGCCCCTGACGACGAATGAAACTTTGGATTTTGCGGGGAAAATTAACTTCGGACAGCATTGATAAGTAGTAGGGTACGCTGTGCGTACCATTTCTGATGGTTTCGGATTTTTGGGACATGGGCAAGGTACGCCACTCGGCAATTGCTCCTGCATTGCTCTACCTCCTGCATCCATGCAGTCGAGCGCACCTTGCCCTGTTCGAAAATACGGGCTTAAAAAAACAAGCCTTCGATCGGTGAAGACGCGGAAGCAAAACGCTTGCGCGGCATGCGTCCGGCCAAGAACGCTTCGCGGCCGGCCTCGATGCCTTTTTTCATCGCGGACGCCATCAATACCGGATTTTTCGCGGCCGCGATCGCGGTATTCATCAACACGCCGTCGCAGCCGAGCTCCATCGCCATCGCCGCATCCGAGGCGGTGCCGACGCCGGCATCGACCAGGATCGGCACCTTCGCGTTTTCGACGATGGTCAAAATGTTATAGGGGTTCCGAATACCGAGGCCCGAACCGATCGGCGCGGCCAACGGCATCACTGCGACGCAGCCGATTTCTTCGAGCCGTTTCGCGGCGATCGGGTCGTCGTTGGTGTAAACCATCACGTCGAAGCCTTCCTTGACCAGCTGCTCGGCGGCGATGTAGGTCTGCGCGACATCGGGAAACAGCGTCAGTTGATCGGCCAATACTTCGAGCTTGACCAGTTTATGGCCGCCCAAGAGTTCCCGGGCCAACCGGCAAGTGCGGACCGCTTCTTCGGCGGTATAGCAGCCGGCGGTGTTGGGCAGGATCGTGTATTTGTCCGGCGAGATCACGTCGAGCAGGTTCGGCTCGTCCTTGTTCTGGCCGATGTTGGTGCGGCGAATCGCGACGGTCACGATCTCGGCGCCGGAGGCTTCGGTCGCGAGCCGGGTTTCTTCGAGATCCTTGTATTTGCCGGTGCCGACCAGCAGGCGCGAGCGGTAGGATTTGCCGGCGATTACAAAAAAGTCGTCCTGGCCGCCGCCGATCGCGTGCACGATCTCGATGCGGTCGCCGTCTTGCAATGCCCGTTCGCCGTACTGGTCATAAGGCAGGATTTCCTGGTTCAATTCGACCGCGATCTTTTTGCCGGTCAAATCGAGTTCGGCGATCAGGGCGGCGACGGTGCTGTGCTCCGCGCACTCGCGCATTGCGCCATTCACAATAATATTCATCGGTTAAACTCCTTTGCTGTCGAGCGACCGGCGCTCGCGCACGGCTTCGGCCAGGCTTTGCAGCAGCGGCACGGTATCCTCGAAACTGATGCAGGCATCGGTAATGCTCTGGCCATAGGTCAACGGTTTGCCCGGCACCACGTCCTGTTTGCCCGCGACCAGATTGCTTTCGATCATCACGCCCATGATCCGGTGATCGCCGCCGGCGATTTGAGCGGCGACATCCTCGCCGACGATCAGCTGGCGCTGGCATTGCTTCAGGCTGTTCGCATGGCTGAAGTCGATCATGATGTTCGGTCGGAGCTTCGCGTTGACCAGGCCTTCGGCGACCTGTTCGACGCTGACTGCATCATAATTCGGCCGATTGTTGCCGCCGCGCAGAATGATGTGCACGTCTTCGTTGCCGGTGGTCGAGAAAATCGCCGAGTGGCCGCCCTTGGTCATCGACAGGAAGTGATGCGGGCTCATCGCCGCGCCGATCGCATCGATCGCGATCTTGATCGTGCCGTCGGTCGAATTCTTGAAACCGATCGGGCAGGACACGCCGGAGGCCAGTTCGCGGTGGCCCTGGCTTTCGGTCGTGCGCGCGCCGATCGCGCCCCAGGAAATCAGGTCGGAAATGTATTGCGGCGAAATCAGATCGAGGTATTCGGTCGCAGCCGGCATGCCGAGATTCGCGACGCCGAGCAGCAAACGGCGCGCGATGCGCAGGCCTTTGTTGATGTTGAAGCTGGAGTCGATATCCGGATCGTTTATCAGCCCTTTCCAGCCGACCGTGGTGCGCGGCTTCTCGAAATAGACCCGCATCACGAGCAGCAAATCTTCCGCCAGTTCGTCCTTGACCGCCTTCAAGCGCTTGGCATAATCGATTGCCGCGGCCGGGTCATGGATCGAACACGGGCCGACGATCACCAGCAAACGGTCGTCTTCGCCGGTCAGAATGTGATGAATTTCCTGACGCGCCTTCGCGGTGGTTTCGGCCGCTTCGTCGGTAATCGGCATTTCATCATGCACCTGATAGGGCGCGATGACTTCCTTCGTCTCGCAAATTCTCAGGTCGTCGGTTTTGTATTTTGTATGCATGGGATACTCGCGGGGCAAAAGCCGAATGCGGTTTAAAACCCCGTATTTTACTCTTTTTTGGCGGTTTGGGGGTAGCTTTGCTGACGATTGATCTGAGCAAGGGCACTCTTGCTATTGGCGGAAAACGGATACCCAAGGAATTGGCTGGTAGCTGTCAAAAGCAACTCTTTCCGAACTCTAGCTCCGGTGGAGAATCCGCGCGACAGGGGATGGCGGGTTGCGCCGAGAGCGGCAATTTTTCTACAGCATTGCTGCTGGCGCGGCATTAATGATCAAGACTTTATAGGATTGTATATAAAAAACAATGGGTTGTGTTTGGCATGAAGCTCGCAATAGAGGCTTTCAGGCAGAACGTGTTTGTCCTTTATGAACCCTATTCGGACAAGCTGAACGGATGTGGCCGATACCTGAAAATATTTTATTGGAGTTTAACAATGAACACAGCATCGATTCCTTTCGGAAATGACAGACGTATCAATCTATGGCGGTTCAATCAGGTGGTGTTATTGGCGCTAGCCAGTGCGGCATCGCCTCGCGTATTGGCGTTGAATACCGGAACGGACCTGAATTTGTCTGCAAAACCGATTGCCGGCGGTATGGCCGGCGCGGCTTATACCAAGCCGCAAGAAGTTTCCGCGGCGTTGTTTGGTAATCCGGCCACCCTGACTCAGTTTAAAGGCTTCAATTTTGGCTTAGGTGCCGCCATCCTCGAGCCGGATGTGGACAACTATCAAAGCAATAACGGCTTCACCAACCGATCCCACAGTCTGGCGCAGAATTACATCGCGCCGGATGTGGCTCTCAGCGGAGAAGTCTTGCCCGGCTTTGTCCTGGGTGCCGGTGTCGGGGTGGATTCCGGCTTGGGTGCGGATTATCGCACCCATCCGATCAATGCCGGCGCCGGGCTTGGGCTGGGTGGCGCCGGACTCGGCGGCGCGGCGACAGTGCCTTTGGACGTAGAGTTACTGTCATTTAGCGCCAATGTGGGGGCGGCTTATGAGGTGACACCGGATTTGTCGTTAGGGGCTGCATTAACGGTAGGATTTGGGTTGGGCCAATTTGGGACTGCCGGGAATACGACCGGACTCGCCGGCTTGTCGGGCGATTTTGGCGGGACCACGTCCAGCGTCCATGATATTTCGATTCGCGGCGCCTTGGGCGCAACGTATCAGCTCACACAGGACGTGAAGCTGGGCGCCTCGGTCAAGACCCCTCTGCAGTACCACTACCAGAACGTCTTGTCGACCACCGTGGGCGGCAGTCAGGCATACCAGGACGTGAAGCTCGAGCAGCCGCTGGAGGTCACCTGGGGTATCGCGGCCAATGCGACGCCCAACTTGTTATTGGAGGCGGACGTCGCCTGGAAAAACTGGTCGAAATCGTCCTTGTATAAAGATGTCTACAAGGATCAATTCCTGGCCATGCTGGGCGGCCAATATAGCCTCGGCAATTGGCAATTCCGTTCAGGCTACAGTTATGCCTCAAAGTTGCTCCGCGACGAACCGAACGGCACGGTGGGCGGCTTTACAGGCGTAGGGACGCTGCCTCTGGACACCAGTGTTCCCGGCGTGCTTAACAAAAATGATTTGATTAAAGTCGTACAAACGACATTAGGCCCGGTCGTTTGGGAGCATACCGTCACCGCCGGTGTGGGGTACGCCTTCACACCCAAGTTCAGACTGGATTCGTTTGCGGCCTATGCGTTTGAAGGCACCGCAGACCGCAGCACGCTGGCGTTGGGCGATTACCATGTGAATGCCAGCGAATGGGCGTTGGGGGCGGGCGCGAATTTCAAATTTTAACGGATAGATGCCGAATAATCCGCTATGCGGTTATTCGGCAAATCCGGCCTGCCGGTCAAATCCGCAGCAAGCGCTTTGCGTTTTGATACAACACCCGATCCAGCACCTCCTCCCGTAAACCCAGCCGTAGAAAATCCTCGAGCGTTTGCCCCATCGCCCGGAACGGGTACGAGCTGCCAAACAGCAATTGCTCCTTCATAAAACCGTTGGCCGCTTCCACATACAGGCTTCCGCCCGGCAGAAAAATATACATGTCCGGGACGACGTAAACGTTTTCATAGCGAAACGCGACGCCGATCATTTCGTTCACATACGGATAAAAACCGTGGTAGCACACGATAGGCAAACCTGAAAAAGCCCTGGCAACCTTGCCGACGGCGACCGGATTGGCATATTCCAAATTCGGCGTGGTCGGCCCTGACATTAAAAACACCGGCACACCCAGTTGTTTGCAGGCGTCATAAAGCGGGTAGAGCAACGGATCATCGGCCTGAATGGGCGGCGCACCGAATCCGGGCTCTATGTTAATTCCCCTCAATCCCAGGGTGTTCACGGCCTTTTCAATGGCTTCGGCGATGCCACGGCTATCCAGCGCTTGCGGGTTTACCGAGGCGATGCCGATCAATTCCGGGTGCGGCGCGGTGATGTCCCGAATAGTCTCGTTGGAGATTGTGATGTCGGGCGTGTCGCGGCCGACGACGACCGCATGACGGATTCCCGCTTCGCGAATTTCCTCGATAAACCCATCCAGGGTATGCGAGCGGGCAAAGTGATCGTCCTGTTTGGAGCCCAAGCGGCGATTAAGCCATTTGGCGGTTTCATATTCGTGGGTTGCCGGCGTCGCGCCATAAAAATCATGCAGAAACGCAGGTCGGCTGCGCATATCGATTATCGGTCTGGACATCTTGTCAGTTCTCGGATTTGGCTCATGTATTGAAGCGATCTTCGCTTCGGCTGGTGTTCAAGCGACAGAAACAGCAGGTATTGTGCCAAATGATCTTGCCCAGCCTTAACGCTGGGTTTGCCGGTTGCATGTCCCGCAACGATTGCCGCTACAGCGGCAATCGTTGTGATCCGCTGCTGCAAAAACGGCATTCAAATCGATAAGGCGCTCATCAATCATTTAAAAAACAATAGGTTGCGAGTTGGCATGGTCGGTGCTAAAGCTTAAGTACAGTACCGATGCGTTGCAGGCATCGGGATTTTTCAACCGTACAAAGGCAATCAACATGAGTACATTAAAAGTCGTGGTTGTTTCGGGCAATCTAGGGCTGCCGTCCAAGACGCTCGCATTGGCCGAGCAAATCGTGGAAGCAATCAAGCAGCAAGCGGTGATCGAGGTGACAACTCATCATTTGGCCGAGTGGGGTCCGGTGTTCGGTCCTGCCCGCCATCCGGGCGAGCTGAGCGATAGTGGCAAAGCGGTGCTGGATTCTATCGGCTCGGCCGACATCCTGGTCGCGGTCACACCGGTTTACAAGGGTTCCTACACCGGCCTATTCAAGCATGTGTTTGATTTTCTGGATGTGAAGGCGCTGAACGAAGTGCCAGTGATTCTTGGCGCCACCGGCGGCGGGGAAAAGCATGCCTTGATTATCGAACATCAACTGCGGCCGCTGTTCGGCTTCTTCGGTGCGCAAACCGTCCCTTCCGGCATCTACGCCACCGAACAGAACTATGACGGCTCACGCTTTAGCGATGCCGTCGTCAATGAACGCATCCATGCGGCAGCGCGCCAAGCGGTCGTGGCGGCGCGTGTCCGCTCTGAACAAATCCCATTATCCCAAATAGCTTAAGGAGTCTCCATGTCTGCACCCGATTACGAAAAAATCCGCTCCGAAATTCGCGCCCTGGTTGACGAAGTCATCCGGCCGAATGCCGAACAAACCGACCAGGGCGTTTTCCCGCGGGAGAATCTTGAAGCCTTGGGCCGGGCGGGCTGGAATGGCGTGCTGATTCCGAAGGAATACGGCGGCCTGGGTCTGGATCATGTCGCCTTTTCGATCGTGGCGGAAGAAATCGGCCGCGCCTGCGCCTCTACCGGCCTGGTCTATGTGATGCACACCGGCGCGGCGCAGACCATCAACTTATTCGGCAACCACGACCAAAAAGAACGTTGGCTGAAGCCTGCCCGCGACGGTTTGATCGGCACCTATTCGACCAGCGAAAAAGCCTCGGGCGGACACTGGTGGTTCAACTTCAGCGAAGCCTCCCGAGGCAGCGACGATAACTATCTGCTCAATGCGGAAAAATCATTTACCACCAGCGCAGGACAAGCGGATTACTACATTTTTCAAACCCGTTCGCCGGGCGCCAAAGGCCCTACCGATATCAGCTTTTTCATCGTCGATGCCAAACTGGACGGCATCACGCACGGCACCTGGGAAGCGCTCGGGGTGCGCGGCAACCACAGCGGGCCGATCACCTATAAGGATGTGAATGTGAAAAGCATCGATCGCCTGGGCGACGAAGGCCAGGGCAAAGACATCGTTTACCATGGCGTATCGCCGGTCTATCTGGTCGGTCTGGGGGCGGTCTGGCACGGCGTGGCCAGGGCGGCCTTGGAAAAAGCCGCAGGCCACCTGACCGGCACCATACACCGCGATTTCAACCGCAAACTGTCCGACTACCAAGTACTGCGTCAGCAATTGGGCGAGTCCAAGGTGCTGGTCGAAAGCCTGCGCCCCTGGCAGCACGAGCTGGCGCGGCAATTGGACCAATTGCAGGCCGCCGGTCAGCCGCAAGGGCAAATCCTGCTGCCGTTGACCGAATTCAAGGTGCATGCGGCGGAAGTCGCCAATATCTCGGCGCGCAACGCCCTGGATGTCAGCGGTGGTTACGGTTACAAGAAAGGCCCGATCGAACGCATCTTCCGTGATGCCCGCGCCGGCATCGGCATGGGGCCGTCGAACAACATCGCCCGCGAATGGATCGGCAAGGCGCTGGTGGGATTGCCTCTGGAGCTGTTCGAGGCCGGCGGCGAGTAGAACCCGTAACAACGTCCCGTTTTAGCAACCTTTGCCACACCCCGATTGGAAGGAATAGGCGCGAAGCCACCCTGCTTAATCGACAGTCCCTGCTCAATATTTCGGAGATTCACATGTCACAACAAGATTTGAAAGCCACATTAGAGAACACCATTGTCGCCCTGCAACAAAATCCGGCGGGCGCCCGCCTAGTTTTCAAGGCGCAGACCCGCCTGCTCGATGGCGTGCGCTGCGCCGCCGAAGTGCGGGATTTTCCGCCGCTGATCATTGACGAACCCCCTGAGCTGGGCGGGGGAGACGCGGGGGCAAACCCGGTCGAGCTGATCCTGGCCGCACTCGGCACCTGCCAGGAAATCGTCTATGCGGCCTACGCCGCCGTGTTGGGCATCCCTTTGGAGGCCGTCGAGGTGAGCGCCAAGGGCTACCTGGATCTGAATGGCCTGTTCGGCTTGAAGGAGGTGCCCTCCGGTTTCCAGAAAATCAGCTTCGAAACCACATTGAAGAGCCCCGCGGACCCGGAAACGATCGAAAAGCTGGTGGCGGCGGTGGAAGCGCACTGTCCCGTGCTCGATACCTTGACCCGGCCGGTCGAGGTGGCCGGCACGGTCATACTCAATGGCGCGCCGCTGCACGCCCTGGCCATCGACGCCGCGTGAGGAAATCCCCATGAGCCAATCCCATCACAGCAACAACCCGATCAAATTCGCCTACTGGGTGCCCAATGTCAGCGGCGGCCTGCTGGTCAGTAAGATCGAGCAGCGCACCGGCTGGGATATCGACTATAACCGCAAGCTCGCGCAAATCGCCGAGCGCAGCGGTTTCGACTACGCCCTCACACAGATCCGTTTCACCGCGGGTTACGGTGCGGAGTATCAGCACGAGTCGGTCTCTTTCACCCATGCCCTGTTGGCGGCTACCCAGAAACTGCGGGTGATCGCGGCGATCTTGCCGGGGCCCTGGCACCCGGCGGTCGCCGCCAAGCAGATTGCGACGATCGACCACCTGACGGCCGGCCGTATCGCCGTCAATATCGTCAGCGGCTGGTTCAAAACCGAATTTACCGCGATCGGCGAGCCGTGGCTGGAGCATGACGAACGTTATCGCCGTTCGGAAGAATTCATCCGCGCGCTGAAAGGCATTTGGACGCAGGACGATTTCAGTTTTTTCGGCGATTTCTACCGTTTCCACCATTTCACCCTGAAGCCGAAACCCCTGCAGCAACCTCATCCGGAGATCTTTCAGGGCGGCAGTTCCAGGGCGGCGCGCGACATGGCGGCCCGGGTCTCGGACTGGTATTTCACCAACGGCAATACGCTGGAGGGCATCAAGGCGCAGGTCGACGATATTCGCGCCAAGGCGGCCAAGGAAGGCCATGCGGTCAAGATCGGCGTCAATGCCTTCGTGATCGCCCGGGATACCGAGGCGGAAGCCCGGGCGGTGCTGAACGAAATCATTGAAAAAGCCGACACGGAAGCGGTCAATGCGTTCGGACATGAAGTCAAGCAGGCGGGAAAAGCTTCCCCGGAAGGCGAGGGCAATTGGGCCAAGTCCACATTCGAGGACCTGGTGCAATATAACGACGGCTTCAAGACCAATCTGATCGGCACGCCCGAACAAATCGCCGAGCGTATCGTCGCCTTGAAAGCGGTCGGCGTCGACCTGATCCTGACCGGCTTTTTGCACTTCCAGGAAGAAGTCGACTATTTCGGGCAGCGGGTTTTGCCTTTGGTTCGCGAACTGGAAGCGCGGCAAGTCGACAAAGTGGCTGCCTGATGAGCAAGGCGAATCCTCCCCAGCAGGCGCAGGCAAAGACTCGGGCGTTGTTCGACAAGGCCGAACAATTGGCGGCGGAGTTTGCCGCCACCGCCGTGGAACGCGATCGGCGCGGCGGCACGGCTAAAAACGAGCGCGACAGCCTGCGTCAAAGCGGCCTATTAAACCTGATCATCCCGGTCGAATACGGCGGGCACGGCCTGGATTGGCACGATACCTTGCAGATTGTGCGCATTATTTCCAGGGCCGACAGTTCGCTCGGGCATCTGTTCGGTTTCCAGCATTTGCTGCTGGCGACGCTGCGGCTGTTCGGCGACCAATGGCCGCATTATTACCGTGAAACGGTTAAAAACAGCTGGTTTTGGGGCAATACCCTGAACCCTCTGGACACTCGCGCCAAGATCAGTGCCGACGGTCAGGACTGGCTTGTGCACGGCACCAAAAGCTTTTGCTCCGGCGCTACCGATTCCGATCATTTAATCGTATCGGCCTTGACCGAGGCGGGCGGCAAATTAGTCATCGCCGCGATTCCGAGCGATCGTCCAGGCATCCGGATTCACTCGGATTGGGACAATATGGGGCAACGCCAGACCGACAGCGGCACGGTGGATTTTGATCGGGTGCGCATCTATGACCAGGAAATCTTAAGTCGGCCCGGACCCCTGGGCAGCGTGTTTGCCACCTTGCGCCCGTTGATTGCGCAGCTGGTGTTAATCAACATTTACTTGGGCATTGGCGAAGGCGCTTTGGCGGAAGCGATCGGCTATACCCGCAGCCAGTCGCGGGCCTGGTTTTTGTCCGGCGTGGAAAGCGCGACCCGCGATCCTTATGTGCTCAAAAAGTACGGCGAGTTTTGGGTCGACCTGAACGCCGCTGCGCTGGCGACCGATTATGCCGCCAGTTTACTGGATGCTGCCTGGCGCCAGGAAAATGCGCTCACCGAGGCGGAGCGCGGCAGCGTGGCGATCGCCAGCGCGACGGCCAAAGTCCTGGCCACCCGCGCCGGCTTGGAGGTGACGCAGCGCTTGTTCGAAGTCACCGGCGCACGGGCGACCAGCGCCAAGGCCGGCTTCGACCGCTATTGGCGCAATCTGCGCACCCATTCGCTGCACGACCCGGTCGATTATAAGCTGCGCGATCTTGGCGAATGGGTATTGAATGCCAAGCTGCCCACCCCGAGCTTTTACTCCTAAGGATCAAAACAATGAGTTACGACACAATAGAGACGGCGCTGGAAGCCATCCGCAACGGCGGCTTCGTGGTGGTGGCCGACGACGCCAGCCGGGAGAACGAAGGCGATTTAATCATCGCGGCCGAAAAAATCACGCCCGAACGCATGGCCTTTCTGGTGCGGCATAGCAGCGGCGTCGTTTGCGTCTCCCTGCCGGGCGAGCGCGTCGATGCGCTGCATCTGGAACCGATGGTCGCGAGCAATACCGATGCCCATGGCACGGCATTTACCGTTTCGGTTGACTTGAACAAAGGCACCAGCACCGGCATTTCCGCCGCGGACCGCAGCGCCACCCTCCGGGCCCTGGCGAATCCTGCCTGCAGCGCCGACAATTTTGCGCGCCCAGGCCATGTGTTTCCGTTGCGTGCCAGGCCGCATGGGGTGTTGGCGCGGCCGGGCCACACCGAAGCGGCCGGGGACCTGGCGCGCTTGGCCGGTCTGTATCCGGCCGGCGTGTTGTGCGAAATCGTGAATGACGATGGCAGCATGACCCGCGGCGAGGCGCTGCGGGCCTTCGCCAGCCAGCACCAGTTACCCTTTATCCGGATTGCCGACTTGATTGCCTACCGCCGCCGTAACGAACGACTGGTCGAGCACGTCTCGGAAGCCAGGATACCCACCGCCGTTGGGGTTTTCACCGCCCATGTTTACCGTTCCGTGCTCGACGGTTCGGAACATCTGGCCCTGGTCAAAGGCCAGGTGACGGGACAGCAGAACGTCCTGGTACGGGTGCATTCCGAATGTTTAACCGGCGACGTGCTCGACTCGTTGCGCTGCGATTGCGGCAATCAACTCAAAATGGCGTTGGCAAAAATCGAACAGGCGGGCAGCGGGGTTTTGGTTTACTTGCGCGGGCATGAAGGGCGCGGCATCGGTTTGGCGCACAAGCTGCGTGCCTATGAATTGCAGGATCAGGGCCGGGATACCGTACAAGCCAATTTGGACTTGGGTCTGCCTATCGATTCCCGAAGCTATGACGTCGGCGCCCAGATCCTCAGCGATTTAGGGGTGACGACGATCAGGCTGATGAGCAATAACCCGGCCAAGTTCAGCGAGCTGGCGGGATACCGGCTGAAAATCGTCGAGCGCGTGCCGCTGGAACCCGCTCCCAACCGCGAGAACATCGTCTATTTACGCACCAAATCCGAGAAGCTCGGGCATTTGCTCAATCTGGACAATCTGCCCTGGGAAACGCTAAGTGCGAAATGAATGCGGATGCAGGGCACGATCATAATGAATTTGGAGACAAGACAGTGAATGTTTTCTGGTTTTTACCGACGCATGGCGACGGCCGCTACCTGGGTTCGGCTCAAGGCGCGCGCGAAGTGAACTTGCACTATTTGCGCCAGATAGCCCAGGCGGCCGATACGTTGGGCTATGGCGGGGTTCTGATTCCAACCGGCGTTACCTGCGAGGACTCCTGGGTGGTCGCGGCCTCGTTGATTGAATCGACCGAGAAGTTACGGTTTTTGGTCGCGGTTCGGCCCGGTCTGACCACGCCCACGGTGGCGGCGCGCATGGCGGCTACCCTGGACCGGTTTTCCGGCGGGCGCTTGCTGGTCAATGTCGTTGCCGGCGGGGATCCGGTCGAGCTGGCCGGCGACGGCTTGTTCCTGGCTCATGACGAGCGTTACGCCTTGACGGCCGAGTTTTTGACCGTCTGGCAGCGCTTATTGGCGGGCGAAACCGTCAGTTTTGCCGGCAAGCATATCCGGGTCGATAACGCGAAACTGGCCTTTCCGCCCGCGCAGACGCCCAGCCTGCCGTTATATTTGGGCGGCTCATCCCCTGCCGCCCATCAACTGGCCGCCGAGTATATCGACCACTATCTGAGCTGGGGCGAGCCGGTGCCGGCCGTGGCCAAAAAAATCGCCGATCTCGAAGCTCGCGCCAAGCTGGCCGGGCGGGTCGTGCGTTACGGCCTGCGCATACACATCATCGTTCGGGAAACCGAAGCCGAAGCGTGGGCGGAGGCCAATGCGCTGATCCGCCATGTCGACGACGAGGCGATTGCCGCCGCGCAGCGCGCCTATGCCCGCTCGGATTCCGAGGGGCAACGGCGAATGAACAGCCTGCACCGAGGCTCCAGGCAAAACCTCGAAATCGCCCCCAACTTATGGGCCGGTGTCGGTTTAGTCCGGGGCGGCGCAGGGACTGCGTTGGTCGGCGACCCACAAACGGTCGCCAAACGCTTGCAGGAATATGCCGATCTCGGCATCGAAACCTTTGTGCTCTCCGGTTACCCGCACCTGGAAGAAGCCTACCGTGTGGCCGAATTGCTGTTCCCGTTATTGCCGGTCGCAAAAGCCCCCGAAAAAACAAGGGCCAAACCGGTGTTCCATTTAAGTCCCGTGGGGGATACCGGAAAAGTCGAGCTGCAAGCCAAGGCCGGATGAGCCGCGGCAGCGCCGAGACCGAAGATACCGTCGTTTGTCCTCAAGCCCGTTATCGAAACCGAAAACCAGACCCTTTACAGATTCCATCAACCTCGTCAGCCCTAAAGCCTATGAAACTAGAAACGATCGCCGTACACGGTGGCTACAGCCCCGACCCGACCACCAAAGCCGTGGCCGTGCCCATTTATCAGACCACGTCTTACGCCTTTGACGATACCCAGCATGGCGCCGATCTCTTCGATTTGAAAGTGGCCGGAAACATCTATACCCGCATCATGAACCCGACTTCGGACGTGCTCGAAAAGCGCGTGGCCGCCTTGGAAGGCGGGATCGCCGGGCTGGCGCTGGCCTCCGGCATGGCGGCGATTACCTATGCGATCATGACCATCGCCGAAGCCGGCGACAACATCGTCTCCGCCGCCACCCTGTACGGCGGTACCTACAATCTCTTTGCCCACACCCTGCCGCAATACGGCATCACCGTGCGTTTTGCCGATTATCGCGATCCCGAAGCCTTCGAGGCGCTGATTGACGGCAAAACCAAGGCGATTTTCTGCGAATCGGTCGGCAACCCGCTCGGCAACGTGACCGATTTCGAACGCCTGGCCGCCGTCGCCCACCGCCACGGCGTGCCGCTGATCGTCGACAACACGGTGCCGTCGCCTTATCTTTGCCGTCCGATCGAGCACGGCGCCGATATTGTCGTGCACGCGCTGACCAAATATCTGGGGGGGCATGGCAACAGCATCGGCGGCGTGATCGTCGATAGCGGCAAATTCCCTTGGGCCGAACATAAAGCGCGTTTCCCTCGCCTGAACGAGCCCGACGTGTCCTATCATGGCGTCGTTTACACCGAAGCCCTGGGTCCTGCCGCTTACATCGGCCGTGCCCGCGTCGTGCCGCTGCGCAATACCGGCGCGGCCCTTTCGCCCTTCAACGCGTTTTTGATCCTGCAAGGCATAGAAACCCTGGCGCTGCGCATGGACAGGATCTCTGAAAACGCGGTCAAGGTGGCGCGATACCTGCAAAACCACGACAAGGTGGAATGGGTCAACTACGCTGGGCTCGAAGACCATCCGGATAAAGCGCTGGTCGATAAATACATGGGCGGCCGCGCGTCCGGCATTCTGACTTTTGGCTTGAAAGGCGGCCGCAAGGCGGGAGAGCGTTTTCAGGATGCGCTAAAACTGTTCACCCGGCTCGTGAATATCGGCGATGCCAAATCGCTGGCTTGCCACCCGGCGTCGACCACGCATCGGCAACTGTCTCCCGAAGAGCTGGTCAAGGCGGGCGTCACCGAGGACATGGTGCGTTTATCGATCGGGATAGAGCACGGCGACGACATTGTCGCGGATCTGGAACAGGCGCTCGAGGCGGCTTGACGCCGGAGGCTTGTCCTGCGCTTGGCAGATCCCGGTTCAACAGACCAGGATCTGTCGGTCCGTAAATCGGATCATTATTACATTTAGGCATACTAATATTGATCTTGATCATTTTATAACTTGAGACGTGCATGCTATCTTGGCGTCAGTTGTAACTTCAAGGGACCTGTTTTTACTTATGTCTTTACTTGCCTTTGCTAATCCTGCCGAGATGGCGCTCTCGATCCGGGCGTCCGCCTTGGTTTTCGAAGATCCAAAATCCAGAGAACTGCTCGATCGAATCAAGCGGGTTGCCCCGAGCGAATTAAACGCACTGATCATCGGCGAAACCGGCACCGGCAAGGAACTGGTTGCCCGCCACATCCACGAGCTGAGCGCCAGACGCAAGGGGCCGTTTTTGGCGGTCAATTGCTGCGCGCTGTCGGAAACCTTGATCGAAAGCGAGTTGTTCGGCCATGAGAAAGGCGCTTTTACCGGCGCGGTGACGACCAAACAGGGTTGGTTCGAGGCCGCTTCCGGCGGCACGATATTTCTGGACGAGATCGGCGACCTGCCGCAGTCGATGCAGGTCAAGTTATTGCGGGTCTTGCAGGAACGCGAGGTGGTGCGGGTCGGTTCGCATAAGGCGACGCCGATCGATGTGCGCTTGATCGCCGCAACGAACGTAAAACTGGAAGAGGCGGTCATGGCCGGCCGGTTTCGCGAGGATTTGTACTACCGGCTGAATGTGGCGGCATTGAATCTGCTGCCTTTGCGGCAACGCACCGGGGATATTTTGCCGTTGGCCCGGCATTTCTTGAAGGTCTACGGGCAGCGGCTCGGCTGCCCCGGAACCACGATTTCCCCGGCCGCAAAACAAGCGCTACTGACGCATCCCTGGCCGGGCAACATTCGGGAATTGGAAAATGTGATACACCATGCCTTGTTGGTGGCTCGCGATCTGACCATTACGCCGACGGATTTAAATCTCTCTCAGGCGCTCAGTTTTTCTAAAACGGTAGATTCCGAGGCCGGAGATTTTGAAAAACTGGACAGTATCTTACAAACCTTATGCGAGCAGGAACACCCGGATTTGTATGCCCGTGTCGAACGCGCCTTGTTACAAGCCGCGTATAAGCACACCGGCCGCAATCAACTGGCTACGGCGAGGTTACTCGGGCTGAGCCGACACGTGGTGCGCGCCCGGTTGATTCAAAACCATATTTTGGCATCGGGGGATGCGGAAACCGAAAAACATCACTCCCCTTTGCCGAAGAGTATCAGCATTTCCCCCATTACCGTACCCGAGGTGATCCCCAAGGAAAGAGGCTACAAGGAAATTGTTTTCTCCGAAGCCTCGCAGGAGTGTTGGGGATTTTGATCGATCCCTAATTGACGGTTTAGGCCCGGATGTCCAGCGTTATCGATCCCGCGGCTCGACATCGCAAAGATGCTCGCTCTGCAGATAGCTTTCCGACTGCATTTCCATTAGCCGCGATACCGTGCGTTCGAACTCGAACGCGCCGTCGCCTTCGGTGTAGAGTTCGCGGGCGGGCGCCTCGGCGGTGCAGATCAATTTGACTTTATGCTCGTAGAGCGCATCGATCAAGGTCACGAAGCGCTTGGCCTCGTTCCGGTAGGCGGCGGTCAGTTTCGGAATGTTCGCCATGATGATCGTGCTGAATTCGCCGGCGATTTTCAGGTAATCGGCCGCCCCCAAAGGTTGCACGCACAATTCTTCGAAAGAGGTAAAGGCGACATCGCCATGCGCCGAAGCCAGGCGTATCGTGCGGCCGAATACCGGCAGCTCGACCGGCTGCATTTCGGAAAAATGCGTCAATTCGTCATAGCTGTGCCGGAGGAAGGCGTCGGCATGCGGGTCCAGCGGGGTGTAATAGGTTTTTTTCAAGGCATGCAGATGGCGCAGGCGAAAGTCGGTTTCGGCCGCCAATTGAAGGATATTCGCTTCGTTCTGCAAGACCTTGATGAAAAACAGGAATTGCTCCCGCTGCAGGCCGCCCTGATAAAGTTCGTTCGGATGCCGGTTCGAGGTCATCACGGTCACGACGCCGAGTTCGAATAATTTGCTGAAGAGGCGTCCCAATATCATCGCGTCGGCAATGTCGGTCACATGGAACTCGTCAAAACACAAGAGGCGCGTCGTATTCCGGATCTGGCCGGCCAACACGAACAACGCATCGGGAATTTTTTGCTGGCGGCAGCGGTGCACGAAGGCATGCACCTCGATCATGAAGGTGTTGAAATGCACGCGCCGTTTTTGTTCAAGCGGGCAGGATTCGTAAAACAACTCCATCAGCATCGACTTGCCGCGGCCGACGCCGCCATAAATATAAAGGCTCCTGCAGCGCGGCGGACGGGTGGCGAAAAGTCTTTGTGAGGCGGGTTTGTTCTCGTAGGCGGTGAGCAGGACGAGATCGTTCAGCAGGTTTTGCAGATGGGCTAGCGCAAGGTGTTGAGCGGCGTCATATTGAATGGCAGAGCGCTCGATTAGCGCGAAATAGCGCCGTTCGAGTTCGCCCGACAGGTCGGGCAAGGGGGGAGGGGAGGCCGGTTTGACTTTCTTCAGGATTCTTTTCAGCATGACGCGAACAGGGTTGCGAAACGAAGATGGGCAACCGGATAATCAACCGATTTAGGGAGATCCTTAGTTCAATTCCATTTTAAAGGCCGCAGGCAGGGGCGGCGTTGGCCGCCCCGAAAACCGAGGTTTTATTCGGAAACCCGCTTAAACGCTCAGTGCGGCCTTGTCCGCTTTCTCCCGGTAATTAAGGATCTGATCGAAATTCAGATAGCGATAGGTATCCGCGGCCGATTTGTCGATCTGCGCGGCATACTGCATGTATTCCTCTAAGCTCGGGATCTTGCCGAGGAGTGAGCACACCGCGGCCAGTTCGGCCGAGGCCAGGAACACGTTCGCGCCGTTGCCGAGCCGGTTCGGGAAGTTGCGGGTCGAGGTCGACACCACGGTCGCATTTTCCTTGACCCGCGCCTGATTGCCCATGCACAGCGAGCAGCCGGGCATTTCCATCCGCGCTCCGGCCTTGCCGAAGGTGCCGTAATAGCCTTCCTCGGTCAGCTGGCTCTGGTCCATCTTGGTCGGCGGCGCGACCCACAGGCGGGTCGGAAGCTCCCCTTTCTGCTGTTCGAGCAGTTTCCCGGCGGCGCGGAAATGGCCGATGTTGGTCATGCACGAGCCGAGGAAGACTTCGTCGATTTTAGTGCCGGCGACCTCGGACAGCGGCTTGATGTCGTCAGGATCGTTAGGGCAGGCGAGCAGCGGTTCCTTGATCTGGTCCATGTCGATCTCGATGATCTCCGCGTATTCGGCGTCCGCATCGGCTTCCAGCAGCACAGGGTTCGCGAGCCAGTCTTCCATCGCCTGGATCCGGCGTTCGATCGTGCGCTTGTCGCCGTAGCCTTCCGCGATCATCCACTTCAACAGCGTGACGTTCGAGGTCAGGTATTCGCGGATCGGCGCCTCGTTCAGGCGAATCGTGCAGCCGCCCGCCGAGCGTTCGGCCGAGGCGTCGGACAATTCGAACGCCTGTTCGACTTTCAGATCCGGCAGGCCTTCGATTTCGAGAATCCGGCCCGAGAACACGTTCTTCTTGCCTTTTTTCTCGACCGTCAACAAGCCCTTTTGCAATGCCGCGTAAGGAATCGCATTGACCATGTCGCGCAGCGTGATGCCGGGCTGCATGGTGCCCTTGAAGCGCACCAGCACGGACTCCGGCATGTCCAGCGGCATCACGCCGGTCGCGGCCGCGAAGGCGACGAGGCCGGAGCCGGCCGGAAACGAAATGCCGATCGGGAAACGGGTGTGCGAGTCGCCGCCAGTGCCGACCGTGTCCGGCAACAGCATCCGGTTCAGCCAGGAATGGATGATGCCGTCGCCGGGGCGGAGCGACACGCCGCCGCGGTTCATGATGAAGTCGGGCAGGGTATGCTGCATCTCGACATCGACCGGCTTCGGATAGGCGGCGGTATGGCAGAACGACTGCATCACGAGGTCCGCCGAGAAGCCGAGGCAGGCCAGGTCCTTCAATTCGTCGCGGGTCATAGGTCCCGTCGTATCCTGCGAGCCGACCGTGGTCATGTGCGGTTCGCAATAGGTGTTCGGGCGGACGCCTGCGACGCCGCAGGCGCGGCCGACGATCTTTTGCGCAAGCGTGAAACCTTTGCCGCTGTCCTGCGCTGCGCCCGGACGACGGAAGACGGTCGACAGCGGCAGTCCTAAGGATTTCCGCGCCCGGTCGGTCAAGCCGCGGCCGATGATCAACGGAATCCGGCCGCCGGCGCGGACTTCGTCGAGCAGCACATCGGTTTTCAGCTCGAAACGGCAGACGACTTCCTCGCTGCGGTGGCGCTTGACCACGCCTTCATAAGGAAAGATGTCGATCACGTCGCCCATTGCCATGCCGGTCACGTCGCATTCGAACGGCAAGGCGCCGGAGTCTTCCATCGTGTTGAAGAAGATCGGCGCGATCTTGCCGCCGATGCAGACGCCGCCTTCGCGCTTGTTCGGAATGTAAGGGATGTCGTTGCCCATGAACCAGAGCACCGAGTTGGTCGCGGATTTCCGCGACGAGCCGGTGCCGACCACGTCGCCGACATAGGCGACCGGGAAGCCTTTTTGCTTCAGTTCGGCGATTTGCTGTTCGGCATTCGTGATGCCTTCGCGCGGCATTTTCAGCATCGCTTTCGCATGCAGCGGAATGTCCGGGCGCGACCAGGCGTCCGGCGCCGGCGACAAGTCGTCGGTATTGGTTTCGCCGGTGACCTTGAACACGGTCACGGTCAATTTGGCCGGGACTTCCGGCTTGGCGGTGAACCATTCCGCATCGGCCCAGGACTGGATCACCTGTTTCGCGAAAATATTGCCGGCATCGCTCTTGGCCTGCACGTCGTGGAACGCATCGAAGATCAGCAGCGTGTGCGACAGCGCCTGCGCCGCGATCGGCGCCAGCTCGGCATGATCGAGCAAGTCGATTAAGGGGGCGACATTGTAGCCGCCGAGCATCGTGCCGAGCAGCCGGGTCGCCTCGGCGGGAGACAGAATCGGCGAGGCCGCCTCGCCCTTCGCGATCGCCGCGAGGAATGAAGCCTTCACGTAAGCCGCATCGTCGACGCCGGCCGGAATCCGGTTGCTTAGCAAATCCAGAATGAAATCTTGTTCGCCGGCAGGCGGATTTTTGATCAGTTCGACCAGCGCGGCGGTTTGCTGCGCGTCGAGCGGCTTCGGCACGATGCCTTCGGCGGCGCGTTCTTCGACGTGTTTACGGTATTGTTCAAGCATCAGGGGGATTCCTCTCATTCGGGATGACTCGGCGCATTGTCTAATGCGCCGGCAAATACATCAGTCGGCTAAGTTCGGCGTGTGAACTGTGTTTATTCCATCGCGTCAACGATCGCATTACCCATCTCGATCGTGCCGGCTTTCGACTGCGGATTCAAATCCGGCGTCACATATTTGCCTTCGTTCACGACCTTTTCGACCGCCTTGACCACCCGTTCGGCCGCTTCCTGTTCGCCCAAGTGGCTCAGCATCATCGCGCCGGCCATGATCACCGCGGTCGGATTGGCCAGGTTCTTGCCGGCGATGTCCGGCGCGCTGCCGTGTACCGCTTCAAACAAAGCCGCGTCGTTGCCGATGTTCGCGCCAGGAATCAGACCCAGGCCGCCGACCAGGCCCGCGGTCAGGTCGGACAAGATATCGCCGAACATGTTCGTGCAGACGACCACGTCGAACTGCTGCGGATTCATCACCATGTGCATGCAGGCCGCGTCGATGATTTTTTCGTCGAACTGAATGTCCGGGTAACGCGCCGCGGTTTCACGTGCAACATCCAGGAACAGGCCCTGCGTATATTTCAGGATATTGGCCTTGTGGCAGACGGTCACCTTCTTGCGGTTGTTCTCGCGCGCATATTTGAACGCATAGTCGATGATCCGTTCGGAACCGCTGCGGGTGACGACCGCCAGACTCTCGGCGATGTCCTTTTTCGGCGTCAGATAATGTTCGAGACCCGCGTACAGGCCTTCGGTGTTTTCGCGGACGATCACGATATCGACGTCGTCATAGCGGGTCTTGACGCCCGCCCAGCTCTTGGCCGGGCGCACGTTCGCATACAGCTCGTATTTTTGGCGCAGCGCGACATTGATGCTGCGGAAGCCGGTGCCGACGATCGTGGTCAGCGGCCCCTTGAACGCGACCCGGGTCTTGTCGAAAGACGCCATCGTTTCTTCGGGCAGCGGCGTGCCGAATTTTTCGTGCGCGCCGAGGCCCGCATGCGCTTCTTCCCACTGGATCTTTGCGCCGGAGGCGTCAATCACTTTGACGGCCTCATCCATAATCGAAGGGCCGATACCGTCGCCTTTTATCAAGGTCACCAGATGCATTCAAAACTCCAAAAATAATAGAAAAAACAAGGATAGTACACAGCAATGCCCGATTCGGGCAAAAGTCTTATAAAACCGTAACCACCAGCGCAAACACGAACACGAAGATCACGAACAGGGTGAACTTGGCGCGCAGGCCAAGCCCTGCCCACCAGCGTTTGCATTCGGCCTTCAGCGCGAGTTTGACATTGTCCGCCTGGAAGATGCGCCGACATTGGCCGCGAAAAGACTGTTCCTCTTCGGCGGCGGCTTCCCGGTCGATCAGTTCGATGATCTTCGAATAATAACTCCCGCATTTGGGGCATTTCGTCTCGGGCAGCGGGTTTTCGTGACCGCAAACAGGGCATTTTTTCATCGGCAGTACCTCAAACCAGGGTGCAAAGCAAGGAACGGGCCAAGACGTTCGCTGGCTCGGTTTTTATTGGGTTCGACTATTGTAACTCGAAACGGCCCGTAGGCGGCAGAATCGCCAAATTACCCAGATAGCCGTTTTTCCTCGCCAGATAGTCGTCGACAAATGCCTGCATCGGCTCGGATTCATAACCGTTCAGCACACTGATCGCCAGTTTTTTAAAGCCAGTGCCGACCACCTTTTCGCCCGTCTTGATCTGAAAGTGCAAATAAGCCGAAGCGCGCTTGCCATTGACCTCCATCTTCGGTTCCATCATTTCCACGGACGCTTGCCGAAAATCGAGATGATCGAATGACAGCGTCATGCTTTCGTAAATCACCAGCGGCCGAGTGAGGCTGAACATCACGTTTTCCTTGGCTAATAACGGAACCAGCACATAGGGGAAATTTTGTCCCGAGAAAGCCACATAATCGCGAGTGAAGCTTTCGATCAATGCCGAGTCCCGACTCATGCTTCCCGAACGTTCGATCTGCAAATAGGTTTTACCCTGATTGTCGTTCACATCGATCCGTTCGGCCTCGGTGTCGGGAAAATTCAACAGCACACCATGCCCGACCATGCCGGAAAAGATGAAGTGCATGTTTTGGCTAAGGCCGTATTTCTCCAATGCCAGTGAAAAAAGCAAATCGCCGGGTACGCAAAAACGTTTGGCATCAACGTCGTGCAACGGGTTGAAATCATGCGCCACTTCTTTGGCGAACATGCTGGCTTGTTCGGCGGCAATACTGACATTGCCCTCGTGGAGGGAGTAAAAATCTTTTAAAAACATATTGTTATTTGTTATTTTGATAAGATGGAATAATTCTACCATACCGCTTGAAAGGTTTCACTGCATGACTTCCCAACCGACATGAATTTTTGTATTGCATTGGCTTAAAAGGGTTTTTTGCGCATTCGAATTTTTAACGGCGGCATTTGGGTTAAAATGCGCGCCTAGCCAAACTTCATCAGATCGCCTATGCCCGAATACATTACCCCGCAAGTTGCCATTATCGGTGGGGGGCCGGCCGGGCTGATGGCCGCCGAAGCGCTGAGTCTTGCCGGCGTGCAGGTCGATGTCTATGACGCCATGCCGTCGGTCGGCCGTAAGTTATTGCTGGCCGGCATCGGCGGTTTGAATATCACCCACAGCGAAGCCTATGACACCTTCTGCGCCCGCTACGGCGAGCGTCGGCCGCAGCTGCAAGCCGTTCTCGACCAGCTGCCGCCGAGTGCCTTGCGCGCGTGGGTACACGGTCTCGGTATCGATACCTTTGTCGGCAGTTCGGGCCGAGTCTTTCCGACGCAGATGAAAGCCGCGCCGTTGCTGCGGGCCTGGCTGCATCGCCTGCGCAGTGCCGGCGTGCGCCTGCACGTGCGTCATCGCTGGCTGGGCTGGGATGCCGACGGCGCATTGCGCTTTGCCAATCCGGGCGGCGAAATTTCGCTCAAGCCGCAGGCGACGGTGCTGGCGCTGGGCGGTGCCAGCTGGCCGAAGCTGGGGTCGGACGGTGCCTGGGTGCCGTGGCTCAAGGCCCGGGGCGTAGAGATCGCGCCATTGCAAAGCGCCAATTGCGGCTTCGAGGTGGCGTGGAGTGCGCACCTGCGCGACAAATTTGCCGGCGCGCCGCTCAAATCGGTGGCACTGTCGTTTACCGATGCGCGGGGCCGCAGCGAGCGGCGGCAAGGCGAAATGGTGATCAGCGCGCGCGGGGTGGAAGGCAGCCTGATTTACGCGTTTTCGCAGCGGCTGCGCGAGCACCTGAATGTCCACGGCAGCGCCACCTTCACGCTCGATCTGGCGCCCGGACGCGATGCCGAGCGGGTGCTGGCCGAAGTCAGCCAGCCGCGCGGGGCGCGGTCGCTATCCAGCCATTTGCAAAGCCGCGTCGGCCTTGCCGGCGTCAAGGTGGCCTTGCTGCACGAGGTGCTCGGCAAGGCACAATTTGCCGATGCGGCCACGCTGGCGGCGACGATCAAGGCCTTGCCGATCACCGTGCGCGCGACTCTCCCGATCGCCGAAGCGATCAGCACCGCCGGCGGCGTGCGCTTCGACAGCCTCGATCAAAACCTCATGCTCACCGCGCTGCCCGGTGTTTTTGTCGCTGGTGAAATGCTCGATTGGGAGGCCCCCACGGGGGGGTATTTGCTCACCGCCTGTTTCGCGACCGGCCGCCAGGCAGGCTTGGGCGCTTCACAATGGTTAAAGTCGCATTCGTCTTAAAGGTGACGACGCTGAAGCAAAAACGGTGTTCAATCCATGCGCAATTCAATTACAATCGGGCGTTTTTACGTGCTCCGTTTCTAGGATGACTCGAATCGCTCGCTGCCGGGCGATAGGTTATTGCCGCGGAATGCGTCTATATTTTTATTTCCCTCCATGGAGAATTGCCTATGCTCAACGCCAAGGGATTTTTTCATCAGTTCGTCGCGCTGGCCGGACCTTACTGGAATTCCGAAAATAAACGTTTCATCCGCAACCGCACATTGACCTTGATCGTGCTGACCGTGATGCAGATCGGCATGGCGGTCGTGATCAATGCCTGGAGCGCCGCGCTTTTCGATGCGCTCGAACAACATTCGATGGCGGGCTTGGTCGAGCAGATCGGTTTGTTGGTGATTATCTTCGGGGCCGGCATCGCCATTACCTCGACGCATATGACGGTCAAGCGGAGCCTGCAGATCGGCTGGCGCAGCTGGCTGACCGAGCGTGTCAGCGGGCTGTGGATGGACAATGGCAGGCAATACCAGGTCATCTTCATGCCGGGCGAGCACGACAATCCGGACGGGCGTATCGCCGAGGATGTCCGCATCGTGACTGAAGAGGCGGTCCAATTGCTGCATTCGTTGTTTTACAGCCTGTTGCTGCTGATCAGCTTTACCCAAATTCTCTGGCGGCTCTCCGGCACGGTGGTTTTAGGCGGCATGGAGATTCAGGGGCATCTGGTCTGGATCGCGCTGATTTATGCGGTCGGCGCGTCGATTTTGGGCTGGTGGGTCGGGCGCCCCCTGGTCAAGGCGACCGATGCGCGGCAAACGGTCGAAGCCAATTTCCGTTTTGGTCTGGTCAAGGCGCGCGAAAACTCGATGGCGATCGCGCTGGTCCATGGCGAAGCGAATGAAAGACAGCGCTTCGGTTCACTGTTTCAAACGGTCAAAGACGCTTTCGACCGGCAAAGCTTGGCCTGGCGGAACATCATGATGTTTACCTCCGGCTATTCGGTCTTGTCGATGGCCTTTCCTATCCTCGTCTCGGCGCCGCGCTATGTGCTGGGCTCGATTTCTCTCGGCGCGCTGATGCAATCCGCGCAGGCATTTCAACATATGGCGTCGGCATTGTCCTGGCCGATCGATAACATGGCGGCGTTCGCCAATTGGCGCGCGTCGGCCGACCGTGTGCTGGGTCTGGTCAGTGCATTGGATAACCTCGAACAGGAAATGGAATGCCCCGATCCGCACCGAATTTGTCTGAGCAAATCGCAGGTGTCGGTGTTGAGCATTCATGATCTGTGCTTGCACAAGCGGGATGGCGAGTTGATCGCTTCCGGCATCAATATCGAAATCCGGCCGGCCGAACGGGTATGGGTCAACGGCAACGCCGCGACCGGCGCCAAACTCTTCAAGGCGATCGTGGGGCTCTGGCCCTGGGGCAGCGGGCGCATCGAACTGCCCGACGACGAACCGCTGTTTTTAATGCCGCCGCGCCCTTATCTGCCGAGCGGAACGCTTTGGAGCGCGATCTGTTATCCGCACGGTGTCGAACAGTTCAGCACGATCGGGGTCAAGGAGGTTCTGAAGAAAGTCGGCCTGGAAGAATTGCAGAAACAACTCGACGAGACCGAAAATTGGGATGCGGCCCTGACCCGCGAGCAGCAGCAACGGCTCGGGGCGGCGCGCCTGCTGTTGAATCGGCCTAAATGGATCATGCTGCAGGAAGCGTTCGATTCGCTCGATCCGAAGGGTGAGACCGAAATGTTGAGCCTGATTCGCGACGAGCTTCCCGAAGCCGCGATGCTGACGATCACCAATCAGCCGACCGCCGACGCGTTTCATCAGCGCCGGATTGTCCTTCCATAATAGACCCAGGGAGATCGTCGATGACCGCTTTAAACGCACATAACGAAGGCAAAAAACTGCGCGGCGTGAACCTCGGTGGCTGGCTAGTGCTCGAAAAATGGATCACGCCGAGCCTGTTCGAAGGGCTCGCGGCGACCGACGAGACCAGCTATTGCGCCGAGCTCGGCGAACGCGCCGATGTCTTGCTGAAGCAGCATTGGAATACCTTTATCACCGAAAGCGATTTCGCCTGGCTGGCAAAAGCCGGCATCAATGCGGTCAGGATTCCGGTCGGGCATTGGCTGTTCGGGCCGGGTTATCCTTACCACCGCGCCTATGGCGCATCGGTGCAGCCTTTTGTCGTCGGCGGCCTCGACATTCTCGACCGCGCTTTCGACTGGGCGGAAACCTACGGCTTGCAGGTCGTGCTCGATCTGCATGCGGCGCCCGGCTGCCAAAACGGTTTCGACAACGGCGGCATCATGAATGTCTGCGAGTGGCACACACAGCCGGAATATGTCGAGCATTCGCTGGATGTTCTCGAAAGACTGGCCGAACGTTACCATGGACGCCGCGCGCTACATGCGATCGAGGTGCTGAACGAGCCGCGCTGGGACATCCCGACCGATTTTCTGAAACGCTACAACGAGGCCGGCTACGCGCGCATCCGCAAGCAT
The DNA here is from genome assembly GCF_041897535.1 of Methylomicrobium lacus. Taxonomy (GTDB): domain Bacteria; phylum Pseudomonadota; class Gammaproteobacteria; order Methylococcales; family Methylomonadaceae; genus Methylomicrobium; species Methylomicrobium lacus_A. Next base: position 2,227,258 of record NZ_CP169217.1, on the reverse strand, counting down.
TGCAGGCCGGAAGACGTCGCGGTGGTCTTTCACGACGGCTTCCGCTCCTTCCGCGAATACTCAGGGTTCATGAACGAGCCCGATTTTCGCAATGTCGTCATCGATATCCACCGCTACCAGTGCTTCGATCGTAACGACATCGACATGGACATTTACGGCCACGTCCAAAAATCCGCGATTCATTGGAAACAGGAAGCCGACGAGATCATCCAGGAATTGCGGCTGGCCACCTATGTCGGCGAATGGAGCCTCGGGCTCAATCCGCATGTTGTCTCGCTATGGGCGGAGGGCCCTTTCAACTACGCCCTCGAAAAGATGGACCGCTTCCAGATGGATGTCGGTTATCGCGCCTACGCCGACGCGCAACTGATCACCTTCGAAAAATACCTCGGCTGGTTTTTCTGGAACTATAAAACCGAAACCACGCCGGAGTGGTGTTTCCGCGACTGCGTTGAAAGAGGCTGGCTGCCCGCGCGATTTGATTGATGTCTATCAGGCGCTTGCATTCGAAAATCTGCCCTTGTCGCGCTGATGCCAATAAGCCGCCGCCAATTGCTGGGCGGCTTCCTGGCTATCGGCCTTGCCGAGCAGTTTAAGCGCGACTGCGGCCGTGCCGATCACCGAGGCTTCGGCGAATTCGTCAATCGTTTCGCCGTGCCAGACTTTTGCCAATTGGCCGGGGTCCAGCGCTTCCGGTTTGACATGGCGTTTCGCAAACAGGGCCGGCCAGTCTTCGTCGGAGAGTTCGCCGTGATGCACGCTTTGCACCAGGCAATCCATGTCCGGATTGCGTTCGGTTTCGCCGCCTTCGCCTTTCAGCACCGCCGCATGCGGCTGCTTTAACAGCTGCGCGGCGAGCTGATGCACCGGCCGGTAGCCGGGGTGGAAGATGCCCTGGATGCTGTAGTCGGCATTGAACGGATTCAACAGGCGCACCAGGGTATGCACCGGCGAGCGCAGGCCCAGGATAGGGCGCAATCCGATGATCTCGTGCAGTTTCGGGCAGAAATGCTCCAGCGACAGATAGCTGAACGAGCGCTCCTGGAGTTGCTGTTTTGCCTGTTCAAGCGATGTCGCCGCGGACAGCCCCAGAAAACCGAGCATGTCCTCCGTGTAAAGCCGCCCGGCGGCAGGGCCCTTCGCACCGTGCATGAACACCTTGACGCCGTTTTCGGCGAGCAGGAGCGCCGACAGCAAATACCAGGGCAGATGCCGGCGTTTGCCGGCGTAGGTCGACCAGTCCAGGTCGGCCAGGTTTTGTCTATCGCCAGCGGCAAACGATTCGCGCGCGGCCGCTACGAAACCGGCCAGTTCTTCCGGCGTTTCTTCCTTCACCCGCATCAGCATCAAAAACGCGCCCAACTGGATCGGCAGCACTTCGTCCGCCATGATCATCCGCATTGCTTGATAGGCTTCTTCCTGGGAAAGCGGGCGCGAACCGTGTTTGCCCTTGCCGAGAATCCGGATGAATTCTGCAAACGGATGTTCGGGTTCGGAAGTTTGTAAATGGTGAGTGAAATTCATGGTCTTATCATCAGGTAATGATCGAGCAGCAGCGCCGCGAACAGCACCGTGAGATAAATGATCGAATAGGCGAAGGTCCGCATCGCGGTCTTGTTGTCCTTGCGCCGCATCATCAGGAGCGCGAAATAAATGAACACCAGCCCCAGCGGCACCGCCGCGGCGAGATAGATCAAGCCGGTCATGCCGGTCAGATAGGGCAGCACGGTTACGATTAGCAGCAGCAGCGTATAGAGCAGGATTTGCAGGCGCGTGAATTTGATGCCGTGCGTAACCGGCAACATCGGGATGTTCACCTTCGCGTATTCCTCGCGCCGGGCGATCGCGAGTGCCCAGAAATGCGGCGGCGTCCAGACGAAGATGATCAGCATCAACAGCAGCGCATAGGGATGCACTTCATTGGTCATCGCGGTCCAGCCGAGCAGCGGCGGGGTCGCGCCGAAGGCGCCGCCGATCACGATGTTTTGCGGGGTCATTCGTTTCAGGTAGACGGTGTAGATGAACGCGTAGCCGAACAGCGACAGAAAGGTCAGCACGGCGGTCAGTACGTTGACCTTCACGATCAGCAGCACCATCGAGGCGACACCGAGGATCGCGGCGAACGCGATCACCTGCGCGGCGGTCAACTCGCCTTTCGGCAGCGGCCGGTTTTCGGTGCGGCGCATTTCCGCGTCGGCCTTGCGGTCGATGAACTGATTGATCGCGGCGGCCGAGGCAGAGGCCAAGGCAATGCCGGTAATGCTGTAAGCCAGTGTGTCGAGCGGCGGCATGCCGGGCACCGCGAGCAGCATGCCGACGATCGCGGTGAACAGCATTTCGAGGACCACATTCGGCTTACAGAGGGTCAGATATTTTTTCCAGGCCAGGGCCGGAGACAGGCTCGTCATCGTAAATCACACCAACAGACACAATTCTTATAGAATACAGTGAACGCTAGCCGATTGAAATAGTCGGAGGCGCTAACGTCGATCAACAAGAGGGAGTTATGAAGAAACGATTATTTTGCGCAATAGTGTTGGGTCTTCCGGTTTATGCCGCCGCGACGGAACCGAAAGTATCGGAACATCAACTGAAAAACGGTCTGAAAGTTTTGGTCCAGGAGGATCACCGCTCGCCGGTCGTGGTCTCGCAGGTCTGGTACAAGGTCGGTTCGAGCTATGAACCGGGCGGCATCACCGGCATTTCGCACATGCTCGAACACATGATGTTCAAGGGCACCGACAAGCATAAGCCGGGCGAGTTTTCCAGGATCATCGCCGAAAACGGCGGCGATGAAAATGCGTTCACCGGCACCGATTACACCGCTTATTTCCAGACGATGAATGCGTCGAGGCTGTCGGTCAGTTTCGAACTCGAAGCCGACCGGATGCGGCATCTGCATCTGCTGCCCGACGAATTGAAAAAAGAACTGGAAGTCGTGACCGAGGAGCGCCGGATGCGCACCGAAGACAATCCGCAGGCGAAGGTCGGCGAGTATTTCTCGGCGACCGCCTACACGAACAGCCCTTATCAGCATCCGGTGATCGGCTGGCCGTCGGATATTGCGAACTACAAGGTCGAAGATTTGGAGGCCTGGTACCAGCGCTGGTATGCGCCGAACAATGCGACGCTGGTCGTGGTCGGCGATGTGAAGGCCGATGAAGTCTTCGCGCTGGCCGAGAAATATTTCGCCGAACTGAAACCGAGCGAGATCAAGCCGATCAAGCCGCAAACCGAGATGCCGCAAGTCGGCGTGCGCCGGATTGTCGTGAAGGCGCCGGCCAAATTGCCGTATCTGACCATGGGCTATAAGGTGCCGTCTCTGGTGACCGCGGAGCAGGAAGCGGAAGCCTATGCCCTGGAGGTGTTGGCCGGGGTACTCGACGGCGGCAACAGCGCGCGGCTGTCTTCGCGCCTGGTGCGCGGCAAGCAGATCGCGGTCGGCGCCGGTGCGGGTTACAGCCTGACCTCGAAGCTGTCTTCCCTGTTCGAACTCGAAGGTACGCCGGCGGACGGCAAAAAAGTCGCGGACCTCGAAGCGGCAATCAAGAAAGAGATCGATGATCTGCAAAACAACCTGATCAGCAAGGAAGAATTGCAACGGATCAAGGCGCAGGTATTGGCGAATCAGGTCTATCAGCGCGATTCGAATTTCTACCAGGCAATGCAGCTCGGCATGTTCGAAACGGTCGGCCTCGGCTGGCCAAAGGTCGACGAATACGTGAAGAAGGTCAATCTGGTGACCGCAGAGCAAGTGCGCGAAGTCGCGAAAAAATATCTGATCGAGGATCATCTGACCGTGGCCGTTCTGGAACCGCAACCGATTAACGAAAAAGCCGTCAACAAGGGAGGCAAGTAATGCGTAGAAGTGTGTTGGGATTATTTTTGTTCGCGCTCAGTCAGGCTGTCTGGGCATCGGTCAACATCGAGCATTGGCAAACGGCAGAGGGTTCCCGGGTCTTTTTCGTGCATGCGGGCAGTTTGCCGATCGCGGATATCGTGGTCGCTTTCGACGCGGGCAGTGCGCGCGACGGCAAGCAGGCAGGGCTTGCGGCGCTGACCACGGGTTTGCTGGAAGAAGGCGCAGGATCCTGGAATGCGGATCAGATCGCCGAGCGTTTCGAAAGCGTCGGCGCGAATTTCGGCGCGAGCATTTCGAGCGACATGGCCAGTGTCACGCTGCGCACGCTGACCGACAAACCGCTGTTCGACAAAGCGCTCGACACGATGCATGTAATCCTGACTCAGCCCGCGTTCAGGGAAGCCGACTTTCAGCGCGAGAAAAAACGGACGCTGGCCGGCCTGAAACAGCGCGAGGAATCGCCCTCCGATCTGGCCGACATCGCCTTCTCGAAAGCCTTGTACGGCGATCATCCTTACGGGCATCCCGACAGCGGCCTGATCGAAACGGTCACTCCTTTGAAAGCGAGCGATCTCCGTGCCTTTTATCGCCAGTATTACGTGGCCGCGAATGCGGTCGTCGTGATCGTCGGCGACTTGAGCAAGGAGCAGGCCGAGCAGACGGTTACGACGTTGTTGAAGGATTTGCCGGCAGGACAAAAGCCCGCGCCGCTACCCGATGTGGCGATGCCGGCCAAGGCCAGCACGCAGAATATCAAGTTTCCTTCCGCGCAGACGCATGTATTGGTCGGCATGCCCGGCATCGAGCGCAAGGATCCGGATTTTTTCAGCCTCTATGTCGGCAATCACATCCTCGGCGGCAGCGGGCTGGTGTCGAAACTGTTCGATGAAATCCGCGAGAAACGCGGCCTGGCCTACAGCGCTTCCAGTGCGTTCAGTCCGATGCGCAAAAAAGGGCCTTTCGTGCTCGGCTTGCAAACACGCAACGATCAGACCGGCGAGGCATTGAAGGTGCTGAATCAGACCCTGGCCGACTTCATCGCCAAAGGCCCGACCGAAGCGGAGCTGACCGCGGCGAAGAAAAACATCACCGGCGGTTTTCCGATGCGTTTCGACACGAACAAGAAACTTGCCAATTATGTCGCGATGATCGGGTTTTATGACATGCCGCTCGATTATCTGGATACCTTCACGCAGAAGGTCGAGGAAGTGACCGTGGCTTCGATCACCGACGCGTTCAAGCGCCATGTCCAGCTCGATCTCTTGCAGACTGTGACGGTCGGCAACGACGAGAAAACGAACGGTGGCAAATAAAGTCCGGATCATCGGCGGAACCTGGCGCAGCCGCCTCTTGCATTTCGACGATGCGCCGGGCCTTCGTCCGACGCCCGCGCGCGTCCGCGAAACCCTGTTCAACTGGCTGCAATACGACGTGGCCGGCAGTCGCTGCCTGGATTTATTTGCCGGCAGCGGTGCCCTGGGGTTCGAGGCCGCCTCGCGCGACGCACAGGAAGTCGTGCAGGTCGAAAGCGATGCCAAGGCCTGTAAAAATCTGCGCGCGAATGCGGCCGTGTTGGGCGGGGGCAAAAACCGCATCATCGAGGGCGAGGTGGAACGGTTTTTAGCCGGGCGCCCGGAGCCCTTCGATCTGGTATTCCTGGACCCCCCCTTCGCGAAGAATCTGACGCTAAAAACCTGCCTGCTGCTGGAGCAAAACGGCTGGCTGGCCGCGCATGCGCTTATCTATGTCGAAACCGAGGTGGGTCTCGAATTGGAAGGGCTGCCGGACAATTGGCAACTGCTGAAGCACAAAACGGCGGGCGAGGTGGCTTACCGCTTGTTCGCCAGAACGCCAGCGCTAGAATAGACAAAACCCTCTTCCTGCGGGAGAGGGCAGGGTGATCAAATGGCATCCTTTCCTTGCAGCCCCCAATTCCTTTATGCGGCGTCTTGGGTTAAAATCGCCGCTTTTAAAAATCCCCGCAGCCCATGAAAATCACCGCGATTTACCCCGGCACCTTCGACCCGATCACACGCGGGCATCTGGATCTGATCGCCAGGGCGTCCCGCCTGTATGACAAGGTCATCGTCGCGGTCGCGCTGAACAAAGGCAAGACGCCGTTGTTTACGATGGAAGAGCGCGTCGAGCTGGCCGCCGCGGTGACGACCGAATTTCCGAATGTCGAAGTCAGCGGCTTCGATACCCTGCTGGTCGAATTCGCCCGGAAGCAGGGCGCTAATGTGATAGTGCGCGGCCTGCGCGCGGTATCGGACTTCGAATACGAATTTCAACTGGCCGGCATGAACCGCCGCCTGGCGCCCGAGCTCGAAACGGTATTTTTAACCCCGGCCGAGCAGTATGAATTTATTTCATCGAGCATGATCAGAGAGATAGCACAACTGAAAGGAGACGTAGCGAGCTTCGTCCCCGACCTCGTGCATCAGCGTTTAATCGAAAAATTTAGTTAGGAGAGTAGTACCGTATGGCCCTTAAAATCGACGACGAATGCATCAATTGCGATGTCTGCGAGCCGGAATGCCCGAACGGCGCCATTTCCCAAGGCGAGGAGTTTTATGTGATCGACCCCGCCCTGTGCACCGAATGCGTCGGCCATTATGACGAGCCGCAATGCATGGCGGTGTGCCCGGTCGACTGTATCGACAGAGATCCCGAACATCCCGAGGACAAGGAATCGTTGTATCAGAAATATTTGAAATTAACGACAGCTTAAAAGGATTTTTTCTTTACATAGAGGGTAAGGTGGGCAATAGATTTATCGTTTGCCCATCATTTTAAACCGTGGGTAGAAAAACGCTACCCACCCGTGGCTGCTATTTTTTCTCGTCAATTTTAAGCAGTTGAATTGGGGCCAATACGATTTCTTTAAAAGTTTTATTTCCTAGTTGACCTTGCTGCTGTAAATTGTAGGCCGCCCATAAAACCATCATAAAATAAACAAAAGCAGCAAGCCCCAAATAAAAATATGGGCTTTTAAATAATCTACTTTCTTGTTTTTCTTCGAGTGTAGTTTGGCTTTGGGTTGCAGTGTTACCGTTTGCTTTAACAAATTGCTGTACTTGTGCACCTTGTTGAGCAATCACTGTAGTCGTTTCTTTTTTCATGTCACCCCCAAAAACATTCAATTCATTTATATTGAAAATATTTTTTAATTCCGACTGAGGAATAATAACGCCAATAATTTTTTGTAAATCATATTTGCAACCTGACTCGGAAATGAACTCGTGAGCCCCATTCTTCGCATGTGCGACAATTTGACGGTAAGGCGCTTTTTCCTCTTTAAATAAACCGGTTGTCGGATTTATCAAGGCGCCGACAGGCAAGCCAATCCATTCGCTGTAATCCAATTCTAGCCGGCCTAATATTTTCAAAACCTCATCGCGCATAATACCCAAATATTCCTTACGTCCCTCACCCTGGAACCAAAGAGATAACACCCGATGGTGGTAGTCCACTTCGATTAAGGTTTGAGCATTTTCATACTTGCTTTTCAGTAAAACGCCATGCTGCCAAACCATTTCGCGGTCGATTTCTTCATGGCGATTAACGATCAACTCCGGCATGATGTTGCGCGGCAGAAATCCCCGGAACACAAACTCGAATTCCACCGCCCCTTGCTTTTGGAAAGGGAGTCTTGTACGGTCAAAATCGGAAGGCAGCAACGTAGGGATAATCAGGGTAGTGCGGTCATACGGCAGCGTGTAGCAGAGTTTGAATTGCTGCATCGCGTCCATGATGAAACGGCACTTTTCTTTTGGGTAATCCAATTGATTGCCGGCGTTATCAGTCACTTTTTCCCGACTTAAAATCTGCACCACGTCGCTTTCGGTCAAGCGCGATTGTTGAGCGTACACCAGGGTATAAACTCCATAGGTCAGCCAGCGCGGGTTTAGCACGTAATCTTCCAGACAAGGCAATTGCGGAAAATGGATCACCACGCCCAATTTGTCGAGGATGTCCAACAGCCATGTCCGATTTTGCGGACCTTCTTTGCTCACGCTGTGCTTGGCGCAAATGTCTTCAAATTCCCGATGCTTCAAAAACGCTTTTCCCGGCGCATACTGTCGCAGTTCTTCCAAGACTTCGAATTGCGCCTGGGTAAATTGCATTTGATGAGTGCCCACTTTGGCTAATTCGTCGCAAAAATCCTGTTTGAAACTCTCGAATTTAGCTTTTTGCTTGGTTTGCGCCTGGGTGCAGGAGACGGGGTAGAATCTCACGATATTGGGATATTTCTCCGTCAAGTAGCTTAAGTCTAACTGTACGTCAGCTTGGTCGCACTTGTTGCCGACCAGCATCACTGGGGCGCTTTTGCCGAAGGCTTTGACGTGCTCCAACCAGTATTCTGCTTGTTCGGTGCTGTTGATCTCGCTGCGCGCGTTAAGTACCACTACGTACAGGCAACGCTCGCGCAGAAAGAACTGGTGCGTGGCGTGTGCCATGACTTGGCCGCCGAAGTCCCAAAAATGCGCCTTAATGTCGCTGCCTTCTATCGATAATTCGCGGATTTCGATGCCCGGCGTCATATCGCCTTGACCTTCTACTACGGACTTGCCCTCTAGCGCGGCGATCAAGGAGGTTTTCCCCATTTCGTTATACACAATTCTGAGCTTCCCGCATCGCGCGAATGCCGATGGCGAAGTCCATGACGCGCTGAAGACCGATCCAAAGTGTTTTGGCGCCGGGCTCACCATCGCCTTTGCGTCCGAGAAAGCCGCCGAAACCGGCAATCACTCTGATGATCTCGTTCAAAGTCGGCGGCTTATCCGGTAGGGGTTTGCGCGCCACTAGCCAGGCCGCCTGCCATTCTTCCCGTTCGAACACCGCTTCGCCATCCATCTCCGGGCAGCTTCGCCCCAAACGCATCAGGTAACCGATCCGCCAAGCGGTAATCAGATAGAAAGCCAAGGCCAACTCGACGCGGGGCATCGCCGACAATTGTAAGGCTTCCACCTTGCAGCCGTTTTTGAGAATGTTGAAAAACATCTCAATCTCCCACCGGCATCGGTACCAATCGATTAACTCCCTCGCTGCGTCCAACGTCGACGCCGGAAGATTTGTCATTAAGCGCCATTCCACCGCCTTTTCGCCTTCAGGCGGGGCGATTTCGCGCGCCAACAGAGCGCTCACTTCAAACGTTCCACCATTGCCATCGGCTAAGCCGACACGCAGGCTGCGTAGCTGTTGGCTTACCTCGCGCCCTTTCTGTCCCGGGCGTGGCTGCAGATGAAAGCGAATCTCGCCCAAGACCTGCGCCCGTTCGACCTGCTCCCACAACTTGGCCTCATCCTTCCCAAGTTTGCGGTTGTGCTGGGATCGGATCAGCCAATCGGCTGGATTCTTCAGGGCATGGGCGCGTTGCATTAGTCCCAGGATGTCGGCTTCGCGGTCTGCCACATAAACCCAGCGCGTGTCCGGGTGTGCCTCCGCAACCTCTGCTACGCGTTCGTAACCTTCCCGCCAGCGCGCGCTCTCACAGATTCCACGCCGCTCGCCATCGGCGTCTTTCGGCTCCCGTGCCCACATCCAGGCATCCAATACGCCCAGCGGCAGCCGTTCTGGCGTCACCGCATACGTCGGATGCAAGTACATCCCTCGCTGCGCTTCATATGACAACGGCCCCAATCCCTCGATTGACTGTCCGTTAAAATTCAGCTCCGTGGTGTCTTGTAGGCACAGCACCACCGGATAGGCTTGACTGCGTATCAAGGTGCAATCGATATGCGGCTGCAGAATGTCATTCCACGCAATCCCCTCTTGCCCGAAAAACCGGTACGCCGCCAGGGTCTCACTCCAACCTCCACAGGCTGTCGGTATGCTCGCGCTCGGCTTCGACGCAAAACTTTTCAACAGCTTCGCCGATCTTTTGTTCAAACGCTCATCTCCCAGTTTGATTCCAGATAATTCCTTTTTCACCCACTCCATTTGCCTTCTTGTCCTTGGTTCGAAAAAATCGCGTAGCTTACAGGATTAGGCAAGTTGTGTATAACGAGATGGGTTTTCCCCGCTTCGCCGTAGCCGATAAAGATGGCCCGCACACGGTTGAGCGGCTGCAAGACTCTGTTGTAGACCAGGTTAGCCCAATAGGCGTTGGCTTCTTTGATTCCTTGCGCTTTGACTTCTGCCGGCATGCCGAACCATTGCTCTAATTGATCAAAATCAATGGGTTTGCCTTGCAGTCGATCTTCGTACCATCCCAGCCAAATCTCAAAACCGGCATCCAAGCTGAGCGCATCCCGCTCAAACTCTTTCCAGTACCGTTGCAACATTGGGGGCATCCCTTGCGGCCAAAGGGGTAGTAAAATCAATTCCTGGGCATTGTCGTAAGCGGCCAGGACGCGTAGGTCCTGTTCAAATTGGTTTTGAAAAATATTTTCGTAATCGGTGTCTTGGATGGCGTTGGCGGCGGTGTCGGCGCGGGCGGTGTAGGCGGCGTAGGCGGCGGCGCGGGCGGCGTAGGCGGCGGCGTGGGCGGCGGCGTCGGCGGCGTCGGCGGCGTAGGCGGCGGCGGTGTAGGCGGTGAAGGCGGAATGCGTGGAGCGGGCAGCGCGCGCGGAGCGGGCGGCGCGGGCAGCGTAGGCGGCGGCGGCGGCGGCGGCGGCGGCGTAGGCGTCGGAGCGGGCGGCGAAGTTGGGGGCTGCGTCGGCATCGGCATCGGCGGAGCGGGCGGCGTCGCCGGCAGTGCAGATTAATCCAATCCCGTAGGCTGAAAATAGCGCCGCCAAGTTATTGCTGCTGTGATGAGGCCACCAAAATCCGAATGGCTCCCGTTCCCTGCGTAAACTTCCATAAACTGCCAATAGCGGTAAAGCCCGCATCGCTGAACGTACTGCAATGGCTACGCATTTTTCTTTCGGCAACCCATTCAATTGTTCCCTAATTTCTGAGATTTTAGACAAGGTTTTCTCCCGGGATATATTGGACTTGCATTAGCCAAGGTTACGCACCGCGTACCTTATTGGAGTCTCATGCATCAAGCACGTTAAAAATGGTACGCGATGCGTACCCTACTTCCCAAAATCAAAATTTTTATAGAAGAAAAGCCCTACCTGCTTTTCATTTTACACTCGGCGGCCTTGCCTCCGGCGCCCACAAATCATCCAAATGCAAAGTCACTTCTTCAAACGGCACTGCTCGCACGGCGTCGTCGTCTTTCCAGGTGCCTTCGAGCAACCAATGGCCGTCGGATAAACTGTACACTTCCAACGTGCGGATATCGGGGTCGAGCAGCCAGAGCCAGTTGACCTGTTGTGCGGCGTAAAGCGGCATTTTGACCGCGCGGTCGGTGCGTGCGGTGCCGGGCGACAGCACTTCGCAGACCCAGTCGGGGGCGAGGCTGAAATAGGCCTCGTCGGGCAGCGTCGGCATGCGCTCCCGCCGCCAGCCGGCCAGGTCGGGAACCAGAATATGCGGGCCCAAATGCAGTTCCGGCTCGAATAAAATCCACCAGCCGCCGGGACCGCCCCGTCCGTATTGAAACGGATCGCCGAACTTCATGCCAAGGCCGGAACTCGCCAAAGCATGTTTGGGCGCCGGCCGGGGTTGCGTGATCAGTTGGCCGTGGATAATTTCGCCGATCACATGGTCGGGCAAAGCGAAGAGGTCTTCGTAGGTCGCGAAACGCTGTGCGGGCTGGTTCATGGGCTGCCTCGTATTTCGATCGGTAGCGATGACGGTATCTTAACGCGTTCGCATCGCTCAAGGTAGCCCGGCGGATCAACTCCTTTTCGGCTGCGGCATCGGTCGACCGTTGATTCGGCTAATGGCGCCGGTTAGCCTCAACCGCTTACCTAAAATGATTCAGCCAGCCGAGGCTTGCGGAAGTCTCTCCAATCGGTTTGTATTCTGCCCCGACCCAGCCTTCATAACCGGAGCGGTCGATCGCCGAAAATAGCGCCGCCCAATCGGCGGTTCCGGTGCCGGGCTGTCCGCGTCCGGGACAATCGGCGAACTGGATATGGCCGATACGCTCGGCATGCTCTGCGACAAAATCGATCGGTTTTTCGCCCATCCTGAGCATATGGTAAATGTCGTATTGCAGGAATATATCCCTTCGTTTCAGTGCGTCCTGAACCGCCAGCATCTTCGCGCCGGTATCGACGATGAAACCCGGCATGTCGAGGCTGTTGATCGCCTCGAACACGGTCTTGACGCCTAAAGGCGAGAGCGCATCGGCGGCCAGGCAAAGATTGTGTTTGAAGGTGCTCAGATAGTCGGCGTAGCGCGCCGGATCGAGGCAGCGTCCGGGCAGCACATTGATGGCGGCAGGCCGCAGCACCTTCGCATAGTCGACGGCCAGCGCGAGACCTTCCCGGAACTGCTGCTGTTTTTCCGGCACGCAGGCGAGCCCTTCGCCCCCCTGTAGCAGATCATCGGCCGGTACATTGAACAGGACCAGCCGCAGATCGAGTTCGCTCAATTTTCGCCGAATCGCCTCCGCGTCGAGCTCATACGGGAACTGAATCTCGACCGCGTTAAAACCGTGTTCGCGCGCGGCCTCGAAACGGTCGATCAACTCGACCTCGGTGAACAGCATGCTGAGATTCGCAGTAAAACGCGGCATCAGTCCTTCCGGTAAAGTTTGATCAAGGTGGCCGGGTCCTGCTCCAGAAAGCCTCGGCTGCCGTGCAGTTGCATCAACTGCGCGGCGAGGCCCGACATCGGCAGCGAATTCCCCATTTGTCTGGCCAGCTCGGTTGCCATCTGCAAATCCTTCAACAGGGTCTTGACCCGCCATTTGACCGGCTCGAAAAGTTCGAGCGCCATTTCGGGGCCTGCGATCTGCAGCGGCTTCGAGTCGGCGAAGCCGCCGGCCAGCGCTTCCGGGATTCTTTCCGCGTCGACGCCGGCGGCTTTGGCCAGCGCGATCATTTCGGCGATCACCAGCATGTTGCAGCTGACGATCATCTGATTGCAGATTTTGGTGGTCTGGCCGCTGCCGACCGGGCCCATGTGGGTCAGTTGTTTGTACAACGGTTTCAGCACCCGGCGGGCGATGTCGATAGGGTCGGGATGGCCGCCCGCCATGATCGCGAGCGTGCCTTGCTCGGCGCCGCTAACGCCGCCCGAGACCGGCGCATCGACCCAGCCCATGCCGCAGTTTTCGTGCAGCAGTGCCGCAAATTCGCGGGTCTTGTTCGGATCGATGCTGGACAGGTCGATCAGCAGTTTGTCCGGCGCGCCGTGATCGAGGATGCCGTGATGCAGCGCCCATTCGACCGCCTGGGTGTCGGACAGACAGGTGATCACCACATCGGAGGCGCGCACCAGTTCGGGGATGCTCGCGCAGGCTTCTGCGCCGGCTGCGATGACCGGCGCCAGTTTGTCCGGGCTGCGGTTCCAGACGTTGACCCGAAAGCCGTGCTGCAAAAGTCGCAGCGTCAGCGGCTTGCCCATCAGGCCGATGCCGATGAAGCCGAGGGTGGGGTTGGGTTTTGACATGATCGTATTCAGGAGGGTTGGGGTGAAAGCAGTGAAGGCCGGGCTCAAGGCCGCAACGCCTCTTCGAGTTTAAACCGTTTCCCTGGCTAACGCTTCCAGCAGCGTTTGCTGTTGGGCGGTGAATTCAAATGCGCATTGCTGAAGCTGAAACCAGTAACGGCTGATCGCCTGATAATTGCTGTTGACTAGGCACTGTTCGAGGTTATGTGCCTGCTTCCGGATGTTTTCGAGACCGCAAAAACTCAGCGAGCCGTGCAGCTTATGGGTGATTTGGCGGGCGAGATCGTATTGTTGCTGATTCAGCGCATTCTGGATGCCGTCCAGTTGCACGGGCAATTCCGCAAATAACTGTGAGAAAATCGTTAGCGCCAGCTGCCGGTCGTTGCGGGTCTTGGTCAAAATCATCTGGAGGTAATCCGGGTCTTCGTCGTGCATGTCTCGTATTTTTTGCTAAACGGGGGCTGCGCCCTACATTGAAACCTATTTTATGGGTATTATGTCCGCTTTCAAAGTTTACCGTGTCGAGTCGCTAATGCATCCCGTCGAATCCGCCCAGGCTGTCCCGGCCGAATTGCAAGAAATTCATGCCGCCAATCTGCAAAAAATGACCGAAAGGCTGGCCGAGCTGAACCTTGCGCTGCCGAATTCGCCCGCGCTTGCGGAGTCTTTGCCGAGAGTCTGGTGCAGCAGCGCGTTTGTCGCCGAGCAATGCGGCAAGAGTCCGGACCTGCTGATCGATCTGATCGACTCCGGCGATTTGACGCGCGTGTATCAGGAGACTGTTTATTCGGACCGGCTGAATGCGCTGGCCGTCGATTCCGAAAGCGCCCTGATGTTCGCGCTACGGAAGTTCCGCCGCCGCGAGATGGTCCGCATCGCCTGGCGCGATCTGGCCGGCTGGTCCGACCTTCAGGAAACGCTGATGGATTTGTCGCAGCTCGCGGATGCCTGCATCCGCTTTGCGCTCGATTTTCTCTACCGGCAGGCGACCGAAAAGCGTGGGACGCCGGTATTCAGGGACGGCCGCCCGATGCAGATCATCGTGCTCGGCATGGGCAAGCTCGGTGCCTATGAACTGAATTATTCGTCCGACATCGATCTGATCTTCGCGTTTCCGGAGGAGGGCGTGCTGCAGGACCGCAAGGAGACCACTTACAGCGAGTTTTTCACCCGCCTCTGCCAGAGCCTGGTCCGGGTGCTCGACGACATCACGGTCGACGGCTTCGTGTTCCGCACCGACATCCGGCTGCGCCCCTACGGCGACAGCGGGGCGGTGATCATGACCTTCGACGGCATGGAAAACTACTATCTGACTCAGGCCAGGGAATGGGAGCGCTATGCGATGATCAAGGCGCGCCAGGTCGCCGGCGACTTCGAAGCCGGCAAGCCACTGATGGCGATGCTGCAAGCCTTCGTGTATCGGCGCTATCTCGATTACGGCGCCTTCGAGGAACTGCGCTCGCTGAAACGGCAGATCACCCAGGAATTGAAGCGCAAGGACCGGATGGAAAACGTCAAGCTCGGCCCCGGCGGCATCCGCGAGATCGAATTCATCGGCCAGGCCTTTCAGCTGATTCGGGGCGGCAAGGAAAAGTCGCTGCAAGTGCGCGGGATCATGGACGTGTTGAAACGCCTCGGCGAATTGAACCTCTTGACCGCCGAGGACGCCGAGCAATTGCAGCGGTCCTATCGCTTCCTGCGCATCGTCGAAAATCACATCCAGCAATATCAGGATAAACAGACGCACGATCTGCCGGTCTCTTTCGAGGCGCGGGTCGCGTTGGCTTTTTCGCTCGGCTTTGCCGGCTGGGACGACTTCAAGCGGGAGTTGGACCGGGTCAGGGGCGCCGTGCATGAGGTGTTCGGCCAGGTCTTTTCACTGGGCAAACAGGAGAGTCCGCAGGAAGCCGGCCGGCTGGCATGGAGCGGCGACAGCGATGACGCCGAATGGCTTAAGGCCTACGGTTTTGCCGATGTCGAGGCGACGCTCGAAAACCTCGCGGCATTCAAGGATTCGGCGCCGGTGCGGCGGCTGACCGCGAAGGGCGCCGCCGTGCTGGACCGCCTGATGCCGCAAGTGTTCGAGGCGATGCGGGAATTCGAGCAGCCCGACGAGGTTTTCAGGCGCGTGCTGGATATTTTTACCGCGGTCGCCGGCAGGACGGTTTACCTGACCTTGCTGTCCGAAAATCCGCAGGCCTTATCGCTGTTGCTGCGGCTGGCCGCGGCCAGCCCTTGGATTTGCCGCTATCTGGCGCAATACCCGGTGGTGTTCGATGAACTGATCGATGCCCGCTCGCTGTTCGCGCCGCTGAACAAAAAGGATCTTGCCGCGCAACTGGAGTGGCTGTTGCATGCGGCCGATGCCGAGGACCTGGAGCAGGTGATGATTCGGCTGCGCCAGTTCAAACAGCAGCAGGTGCTGAAAGTCGTGGCGGCCGACTTGATGGGCGCGATCCCTTTGATGGTGGTCAGCGATTATCTGACCTATATCGCCGAAAGCATCGTCGAAAAAACCGTCGAACGCGCCTGGCTGGCGCTGGTGCAAAAGCACGGCACTCCGCCCGGCTGCGACAGCAGCGGGCAGAGCGGTTTTGCGGTGATCGGCCTCGGCAAGTTCGGCGGCATCGAACTCGGCTACGGCTCCGATCTCGATCTGGTGTTCATCTACGACTGCGCCGACGACAATGCCTTGACCTTAGGCGACAAGCCGATTTCAACGGCCCAGTTTTACGGCCGGCTCGGCCTTAGGGTCCGGCACATCCTAGACACCAAAATGCTGTCCGGCGTGCTCTACGAAGTCGATATGCGCCTGCGTCCGAACGGCGACTCGGGGCTCTTGGTTTGCCATATCAAGGGTTATGAAGCGTATCAAAAAAATCAGGCCTGGACCTGGGAGCATCAGGCGCTGGTCCGGGGCCGCTTCATCGCCGGCGACCCGAAATTGAAAGCGAAATACGAAGCCGTCCGCCACCTGATCCTGAGCCTCCCGAGAGACGCCGAGGCGTTGAAAAAAGAAGTCCGCGACATGCGCGAAAAGATGCGCGCCACGCTGGTCGAGAAGGAAAGCGGCAAGTTCGACCTGAAGCAAGGCAAGGGCGGCATCGCCGACATCGAATTCATCGTGCAGTACGGCGTACTGAGCCAGGCGGCAAAGTATCCGGCATTGACGACTTATACCGACAATGTCAGGCAGTTGGACGGGCTGGCCGAAGCCGGTTTTCTTTCCAAAGAAAACGCGGAAACCCTGAAAGCCGCTTATTGCGCCTATCGCGATTATGGGCATAAGCTGGTGCTGCAGGATGACCGCGCGGTGATTGATACAGCCGAAGTGGCTGCGCTGAGCGCAAAGGTCGGGGAGTTGTGGGATAAGATCATGGAGGCCTAGCAAAAAGTCGATCTAATTGAACAGTGTCATATGACACAATCGATTTGCAGCGAAGGGCTTATCTTCCTTGCCGGTGTCTGAAATGCATAGTGCACTGCTCGCATGCCCTTCTACAGGCTTTAAGCGAGAGAAGAAAGTGGCGGCCGGTTAACAATTAAACTATGTTATTTAACTCGATATTTTTAGGTTATATCGCGCACTTCTTCGGCTGACTGCTTAACAGGTCTGTTGTATTTCTTAAAGTGGATCCGCTTTTACGGGTAAACAAGGCGATTAAATTCAGTCAAAATGCCTATTTCTTTTTTTTGTAATCCTGAAATTAATTTAAATATCAATAGGTTGATAAAGAGTCGGGGTGGTGACCGGTTGGGGGTTAGCGTTTAATGTTGAGGGATGCCGCGGGGAATGATTTTCGTCTGTGAAAGCTGGCATGAATCCTGCTTAAAGTAATCGGTCAGCCTATTCTGACAGCGATGGGGAGATTTGCTCCATGCGGGTCAGTCAGGCTCGCTTTTTTACGAGCATTGATTCAAAAAATAAAAACCAAGGAAAAAAGCTAAATGTCGAAGACCAACAACTTTAAAAAACTGACTCTTTGCACACTCGTGGCGATGGCTTGCGGCGGCGGACAAATGGCAAATGCCCACACCGGCGTCAAGGATTCCGTCAACGAAGGCAAGTCCATTTATACCGCGTTTACCATTACCCATGGTTGTCAGGATACTCCGGAAGCCAATCAGGAGGCGCAACTGGCGCTTTTGCCCGTGAAGGCGCAAAGTGTGGTTTTCCCGAATGGCACTGGTTCCCAGGCTTTCAAAATCGATCCTGTCACCAAGGCTGAGACTCCGATTGACCTGGCCGACTATATTTCAGGCGCCGATGGCGGCGTGGTAACGCTGGCGCCCGGTATGGTCCAGGACAAGAACGTGTTCAAGAAACAGACGGAAGTGCCGGTCGGCGATGCCAATGTACGCGGCATACAGTTTACGTCCGGCAATCTGGATACGACCGCGGTCGGCCTGATTCCTTTCCGCGCAACGGCGCCTAGTTTTACGGCGACGATTCCCGATGGGGCGGGAACGGCTCCAAATTGCGCGAAAAGCCTGAAAATACGCATCGGCATTGCTAACTATTGCAAGAAAACCCAAAACGAAAAGCAAGACAATCGCGCCGATATCTGGATCGGGCATTTGACCACCAAATTCAATGATCCTGGCGTGATGCCTCATGACTGGGAAACCAGCCCATTCTGGCCGACTCTGACGGTAAACCGCACCAGCGCACTTGATCCAAGTTGCGGTGCAGGTTTCGATATCGCGGTGCAGCCGTCCGATTCGGAGATCGATACCTATCTGCCAATCAAAGGATATTGGCCAAAATAACGCCCTTTCACAATTGGAGCTGCTCGTGGCCGCCCGGGTTATGTCAGTATGCTCTTTGCAATATTGGTGATGAACATTATCATCCCATCGCCAAATATTCGCATCACGCAGGGAGAGTGCACTTGTCTCCCTGCTTTTTTGCGCGCGCAGGATTATGAAAAAAACAAAGGGTTAAGATAAAATGCGCATCAATGGCGTAGGTTACGCGGTTTATGCGGTGATAGATGCCCACAAATGGGCAAGCTGTGTCAGCTTTGTGTGCAAGTTGAAAATTGCGGCATTTATCCAAATTGATGAGGTAGATCGTAGTTGGCATGGGTAAGTATGACAAAACAAACTTTTAAATACCTGGGCATTCCGGCATTTATGCTGGTTGCCGCCGGTTTTGCACCGGCTGCGTCGGCTCATACGCAGACAGGATCCCTGGGGGCGGCTGCCGGAACCATCGATTTTTATCTGGTCACTTGTACTACCGGCGATAGCGCCGGAGCCCGACTTGAAGTCAGCGTGATCAATCAAAGTGCGTCGTCTCCTTTGTTGAGCGTGCAGATACAGAAAGACGATTTGGCGATAAACAGCACCGATACGGCGGGCGGTAACGCCCAATATAGCCCAACCGTGCCGCTGACCGGCGGTGACGGCGTTTACTATCTCACTATCGACAAATCCGGCGCCGGCAGCATCAATTATTCGCTCGAATATCACTGCAAGACCGGAGGCGGTCTTCATACCGGCGATGACACGAGCATCGTGCGATTGCAAGACGAAGGCATCCAATTACCGCCTCCAACTGATCCCGGCACTGATCCAGACCCGAATCCCGAACCCAACCCGCCGCAGAGTTTGCCGCCAACCGATGTGAAGGATCAGGCTGTCGAGTCAAAAACGCACTATACCGGCTTGGCGATTACGCATGGTTGCCAGGACGACGAACAAAAATGGCGATTATTTCCGGTAAGAGTCGTGAGCGCGGTATTCCCCAATGATGTCGGTGCCTTGGCATATAAAGTTGATCCCGACACCGGCACCGAAACTTCGGTTAATCTGGCCGACCATATAGAGGGCGCCATTGGAGGACTTCCGACGCTGGCGCCGGAGATGGTTCAGGACAAGAGCGTCTTTAAAAAACAGAAAGAGGTCGTGGGCGAAAACGACAAGGTTCGAGCCTTGCAGTTTTACCTGGGGAAATTGGATGTTGCGGCGGAGGCGGTCCTGCCTTTTCGGGTATCGGCGCCGAAGTTTTTAGCCGATTCATGCGCCAAAAGTCTGAGGGTGCGTATTGCAGTCGGCAATTGGTGCGAGCACAGTAAAGCCGATCCTAATCGCGCCGATATATGGATGGGCCAGAAAACTTCGCTTTTTAACGATTCCACCGTCATGCCGGGTGATGGTTACTGGCCTACCTTGGTTATCAACCGGAATCTTGTCGCCAACCCGTTGGCCAACGGTTGCGGGAACGGATTCGATCTCGCCGTTCAGCCGTCAAAAGCGGATATCGACCGCTTTCTCCCGGTCAAAGGCTATTGGCCGGCTAACCGATGATGGACAGGTTGAGCCTTGCAAAGTATAGATGGCAGATTTGATCGGTTTCGATCAGCGAGCAAGATGGGCATCACTATGAAAAAAATCTCGTTAAAAATAGCCGCGGCGTTATTGGGGGCCGCATTCGGGAACCTTTCTGCCGCAAATGCAGCTACCCAGGACCAGTCCCTTGGCGGCGGCTCTGGCTTGGTCGACCGCTATCGGGTCACCTGTTCGACCGCTAACGGCGCCGATACCGCCCAGCTGGCGACGCGGGTAAAAAACAATACCCCTTCGTCCCCCTCGCTCAGCGTCCAGGCCTATAAAGGTTCAGTGGCGACGAACAGCACCGATGCCGTTAGCGGAGATGCAGTCTTCAGTCCGTTGAGCTATGTGGCTCGCGGCAACGGCGTCTACTTTATAGCCGTCGACAAAGCCGGAGCCGGAGCGGTGGCCTATACGCTGTATTATCAATGTGAAACCACTCAAGGTGTCGCTACCGGTACGGCGATCAGTATTCGCCAGGATCAATAGGTCTCGGTGCGAACATTTTGAAACGATGACCGACTGACACTTTCCACTCAAAATAGAATAAAAAATGAAGCAATTAGGGTTTGTTCTGCTCTTTATTTTGCTGGCCTCCGCGCCGGTTCAAACGCTCAACGCGATAGAGTCGGGTGGCGCGGCGCCCGACTGCACGTTGACGGGCGTTGGCGATAGCTCGACCTACGATACCAAGCAGTTCCTGGGCAAAGTCGTTTACGTCGATTTCTGGGCCTCATGGTGCGGTCCTTGCGCGAAATCCTTCCCGTTTTTAAATCAATTACACACTGAGTTGAAGGATAAAGGCTTACAGATCGTTGGCGTCAATCTGGACGAAAATGCCGAAGACGCGAAGGCGTTTTTGGGCAAGTATCCGGCGAATTTTACCGTGGCCGCGGATGCAGGCGAACAGTGCGCCAGAAAATTTGATGTCAAGGCGATGCCTTCGTCTTATCTGGTAGACCGCAACGGCATCGTGCGCCATGTTCATCTCGGGTTTCGGCCGGGAGAAGCCGAGGACGTTCGTAAATTGGTGGAGCAATTGCTGGCGGAAGCGCCGCAGAGCCGCTGACAGCGCGCTATTACTATAGGCCAAGAGGGGTGAGGATCTTTGCATGCTGAATACAAGAAAAGCGCTGTTGGCGTTTTTGCCATTTTTGACTGTCGGTCTGTCTGGCTGCGTCGAGGTCGCGCCCTGGGAGCGGGGCAATCTGGCCAAACCGCACATGGCGCTGGAGCCTTATCCGATGCAGAGTGCATTGCGCGCGCATAACTATGGCAGCCGCGAGGCGGCGGCTGGCGGCAACGCAGCAGAGGGAGGCGGCTGTGGCTGTTATTAAATCCAATTCAAATTCCAACACTTCCGGAAAGCCGTCCAATGCCTCATTGCAGGCGCTCACGGCAGCCGCGCTGGCTTTGCCTGGCTTGATGCTGCCGCCCGCTCAGGCGGCGGACGATGAATTTGGCGTTCAGTATGGCCACTATCAGGAAGGCGGACGCAATCTCTTCGGTGTCGAGAGCAAGTTTAGCCCTATCGAGGTCGATACCTTGCAGGGCAGTGGCAATATCAAAATAACGGATCGGGTCAAATTTAATTTCAATTACACACAGGATACCTGGTCGGGTGCGACGCCCATCTCCACCGCGCCGCTGGAACTGCGCGGCAATCGCACGGCTACGCCGAATACTGTTACCGGCGCCACACCGATCATCAACGGTGATTTATATTTTGACTCGGCGTTCAATCCTCTGAGGACGGACGGCTTCGGAAATTTAACCGGGGGCGTTAACAGGCAGCTGGTGCATACGATGTCATCTGCGTCGCCGGAAACGCGCAAGCAGGGTGATTTCAAACTGGGCTACGAGTGGGATGAAGCGGCGGTTGACATCGGCGGCGGCGTTTCGCTCGAAAATGATTATGAATCCCGTTTCGTCAATATGGGCGGACGTATGGATTTCAACCAGAAACTGACGACGTTAACCGGGGGGTTGAGTTATACCTCCAGTGATACCAAAGCCCTGCTCGATCACGATGCACTGCCCTATATCGACACCAACGCCTACGCGGCTCAGATAACCGTAGATCAGGCTGGCGGAAAAACACTGCATGGCGAACGCCAGGACTGGGCCGGCCATCTTGGCCTGACGCAGGTGCTGAACAAGAATGCACTGATCGAAACCGGGGTCGGCTATACCTTTAGCACCGGCTATATGGAAAATCCCTATAAGGTTGTCCAAGTTGCGTTTATTGATCCGAATCAGCAGTTTTTGGCGCCGGCAGACGGTTATTTTGCGAATGTACAAGCGCTGCTCGAACAGCGCCCGAATGAACGGAATCAGGTGACCGGCAATGTGCGTTATGTTCAGCATATCGATGCCTTTGATGCGGCGCTGCATTTCAACTACCGCTATTACCACGACGATTGGGATATCAACGCGCATACCTTCGAGGCCGATTGGGGGCAGCCGCTGGGCCAGGGCTGGTCGGTGACGCCCAGAATCCGTTACTACTCGCAGGATGCGGCCGATTTCTACATTCCTTACCTGATCTCCAAGCAGGCTTATGCCAGCGGCGATTTCAACCGCAGCAAGTTGCCTGCGAATTTTTCCAGCGACCATCGCTTGTCCGGCTACGGGGCGTTGAGCGGAGGAGTCACCGTCAGCAAGCAATTTACAAAAGGAGTGAATCTTGATGTCGGCTTTGAATATTACACCCATGCCGGCGCACTGAAGCTGGGCGGTGGCGGCGAAGGCGATTATACCGATTTCGATTATTTCATGGCCAATGCGGCATTGAAAGTGAATCTTGCCGCATTGTCTTCGGCGGTTGGCGGCGCAGCCCATAACGGGCACCATCACCACCATTACGGCGCCCATGCGCCGGCCGGCGTCATGTTCGATCATATGATGGACAAGCAGGGCGATATCATGGTCGGCTACCGCTACATGTACGGCAATCAGGCCGGCGACACGTTGCACGGTACCCATGCAGTCAGCGATCAAAGCATCGTCAACAACGGTTGTCCTGGCACCGAAGGCTGCGGGTCAACGCCGCTCGAGATGAGCATGCATATGCATATGGTCGATCTGATGTATGCGCCGACCGATTGGCTGACGTTGATGCTGATGCCGCAATTCATGGATATGGACATGAAACTGCGCGAGCTGGCCGGCGCGCCCGCAGAGAGCGAGGAACATCACCATGGCAGCGGACATGCAACGGGCGGCGTCGGCGATACCGGTATGTATGCGTTGGTAAAGTTGTTTGACATGCCGGGGCATCATTTTCACATGAGCCTGGGTTTCAGCGCGCCTACCGGCGACGTCGGCATCATGCTAAGACCAGCCCATCATGAAGACCCCGGTTTCATCCATTACGGCATGCAACTGGGCAGCGGCACCTGGGATTTCAAGCCGAGCATCACCTATACCGGCGAACTGGATAAATGGTCATGGGGCGCTCAGGTCAGCGGCACCAAGCGCCTTGAAAGCCAGAACAAATCCGGATATGCCTTGGGCGATATTTTCCAGACGACTGCCTGGGGCAGTTACAGTCTGCTAAACTGGCTGTCCGCATCGGTACGCGGCATTTATACGGTACAGGGTACGGTCAGAGGAGAATTCAACGGCCCGCATGCGGACCATGGGCCGATGGATTTCCCGTCGAATTATGGCGGCAGATTCTGGGATGTCGGTTTTGGTCTCAATGCCTTTGTTCCAAGCGGCGATTTGGCGGGCAACCGGTTGAGTTTCGAGTGGATACAGCCGGTAGAGGACGATGTCAACGGGTATCAGCTTGAGCGCGAGGGGGCCTTGGCGGCAAGCTGGAGCTACGCATTTTAAGATGAGATAGAGGGGCGACTTCTCACCAAGCTGCGCGAAACATCAACAAAGAGGATTTCCTCATTCTGAAAACTCCTAAGATTTACCGGCGCGTTTTCAAGGCGATGGGTACGCTTTGCGAGATTCAGCTTTTCGCGAAGACAGGCGAAGCCGCCCAGCGCGTTGCCGAGGCCGCGATTGCCGATGTGGCGCGTCTGGAAGCGCGCTATTCGCGCTATCGCAGCGACAGTTTTCTCTCCGAAATCAATCGCGTCGCGGCGGCGGGCGGCCGCATCGCTGTGGACGACGAAACCGCCGGCCTGCTGAATTATGCCGCAACCTGCCATGAACAGAGCGGCGGACTCTTCGATATTACCTCCGGAATTCTGCGGCGCGCCTGGCGCTTCGACAGCGGTGTCTTGCCGGATCAAGGCCTGATCGACGAACTGCTCGTGAAGGTCGGTTGGGATAAAGTCGTCTGGAAGCCTCCGGTTCTCGAATTTCCGTTTCCCGGCGTCGAGATCGATTTCGGCGGCGTGGTGAAGGAATACGCCGCCGACCGCGCCGCCGGCCTGTGCTGGGCGGGGGGAATCCGGCACGGCATGATCAATCTCGGCGGCGATATCAAAGTGCTGGGCCCGCGTGCGGACGGCAGCCCCTGGCGGATCGGCGTTCGCCATCCGCGAGAGAAGGATGCGCTCTTGCAGACAGTGGAATTGTCGAATGGAGCAATGGCCAGCAGCGGCGATTACGAGCGCTGTCTGACCATCGAGGGCGTGCGCTACGGCCATATCTTGAATCCGCGTACCGGCTGGCCGGTCAGGCATCTGGCGTCGGTCAGCGTGATCGCCGATTTCTGCGTGGTGGCCGGCAGCGCCTCGACCATTGCGATGCTGAAAGAGGAAGAGGGACCGGTCTGGCTGGAGGCGCTCGCCTTGCCGCATCTTTGGGTCGATGTGAGCGGCGGGATCGGGGGAACCCTGCTGGAAATGCCGAGATAATGGCTCTTCTCGAAACAGCTTGTGGGAGCGACGCCTACGTCGCGACTTGACGCTAATTGCGAAGAGGCTAATCGCGACGTAGGCGTCGCTCCCACGGTTGAGTCTGTGGCGGGTTTGATAGTTGCCAAATCCGCAATCGTAAAAGGAATCCGAAATGTCGAACAACGTTTTTAACACGATCGAACGCAGCGGTCTCTACCTGACCGTGTTTCTGACCGGCGCTTCGGTGATGGTGATCGAGCTTTTGGGCACCCGGATGATCGCGCCGTTTTACGGCGCGAGCCTGTATGTCTGGTCTTCGCTGATCTCGGTCACGATGATGGCGCTGGCGATCGGTTATTTTATCGGCGGGCATTGGGCCGACCGGGCCAAGCGCGCCGGTTTGTCGCTGATCATCGCGCTGGCGGCGGTCCTGACCTTGCTGATTCCCTGGCTGACTCGGCCGGTGCTGCTGGCGACCGATCCCTTGGGGCTTCGCCTCGGCGCGCTGGCCAGCGCATTGGTGCTGTTTTTCCCGAGTCTGACGATGCTGGGGATGGTCGGGCCGTTCGCGATCAAGCTCGCGACCTCGCGCCTGGACGGCGTAGGTTCCAGCGTGGGTTCTATCTATGCGGTCAGCACGCTCGGCAGCGTCGCGGGCACGCTGTTTCTCGGCTTCTATCTGTTTCCGCTTTTGGGTTCGCGCGAAATCTTCATCGGCACCGGCGTGTTTCTGTTGCTGCTGTCGGTGTTGATTGCGATATTCGAACAAAAACGGCTGGCGATGAATTCGGCGATCGTTTCCAGCGTGTTCTTATTGGTGGTCGGCCTGGGTTTGTTGCCCAAAATCGTCGATGCCGGCCATTTGCCGCAGGGCGGCGATAAATTCAAAATCCTGTCCGAACGGGAGAGCCTATACGGCTGGGTGCGCGTAATCGACCAGCCGGCGCGCAATTTGCGCATGCTGACCTCCGATGCCTCGATGATCGGCGCGGCCGGCATCAGCGACGGCGGCAACCGGCTCAGCTATCAGGACATCGTCGGCCTGATTCCGGCGCTTCGGCCCGGCATGAAGCGGGCGTTGATCGTCGGTCTCGGCGCCGGCAAAATGGTCGAAGTGCTGCACGACCGCTATAACATCGAGACCGATACGTTGGAGATCGATCCTGCGGTCGCGGCAGCGGCGAGCCGTTATTTCGGTTTCAATCCGGCCGGGAAAAACATCATCGGCGATGCGCGCTATGAGATCCGCCACCTGAAGGGCCCTTACGATCTGATCATCCACGACTGTTTCACCGGCGGTTCGGAGCCTTCGCATCTGTTGACGGTCGAGACTTTGCAGCAACTGAAGGGACTGTTGTCCGAGCGGGGCATCCTGGCGGTCAACTTTGTCAGTTTTGCGGAAGGACAGGATAATCTGGCGCTGCCTGCGGTCGCCAAAACGGTCGATCGGGTGTTCCCGCATCAATCCCTGTTCATCTCGGAGCCGGGCAAGGATTTCAACGATTTCATCTTTCTGGCATCCGAGGAGCCGATCGATTTTGAGTCCAAATCGCTGTTCGCGGATCAGATCGACTGGCTCAGAGAGCGGAAATTTCAGGTCGATAAAACCCGCGGCGTGCTGCTGACCGACAATCTGAATCCGCTCGAACATCTGCAAGTCAAAAAATCCGAACACTACCGCAGCGTGTTGGTGGATTGGTTCGGGGCCGATTTGCTGGTGCGGTGAATGCGGGCAGACTCCTTTCTTGATGTCAAAAAACGCGCTGCGTCAACCTTTTACCGAATCCCGGTATGGTCGGCGCCGAGTTTATAGTACAATTCTTCCCTTACACCGGGGCGCGTAAATACAACTACCGGCGGCGTGCGCTTTTACGAGTCGGCGGCGGTCAGTGCCGCACGGATGTCTCCGGCGGACGAGTTTCATATTTATACATTCATTAAGCACACTTTGGAGTATCGGAAATGACGATGGACGATAGAGACGGCACTATCTGGCTGGACGGAAAATGGGTTGACTGGCGCGATGCGAAAACTCACGTCCTGACCCACACGCTGCATTACGGCGGCGGCGTTTTCGAAGGCCTCAGAGCCTATCACGCAGAAAAAGGCCCGGCGATCTTCAAGATGAAGGAGCATACCGACCGCCTGTTCCGTTCCGCGCACATCATGAACATGCCGATGCCGTTCAGCAAGGACGAAATCAACGAGGCGCAGCGCGGTTCGATCTCCAAGAACAATCTCGATAGCGCCTACATCCGCACGATGTGTTTCTACGGCTCCGAAGGCATGGGGCTCAGGGCCGACAATCTGAAGGTGCACGTGATGGTGGCGGCCTGGACCTGGGGCGCCTATCTCGGCGCCGACAACATGGAAAAAGGCATCCGGATCCGGACCTCGTCCTATACCCGCAATCATGTGAACAGCACGATGTTGAAGGCGAAGGCGAACGGCAACTATATCAATTCGATCCTGGCCTTGCAGGAAGCGAAGGCGAACGGTTATGACGAGGCGCTGCTGCTCGATCATGAAGGCTTCTGCGCCGAAGGCAGCGGCGAGAATCTGTTCATCGTCCGTGACGGCAAACTCTATACGCCGGAGACGACTTCCGCGCTGGAAGGCATTACCCGCGACACGATCATGACGATCGCGGCCGAGCAGGGGCTCGAAGTGATCGTCAAACGGATCAGCCGCGACGAAGTGTATATCGCCGACGAGGCGTTCTTTACCGGTTCGGCCGCCGAGGTGACCCCGATTCGCGAGCACGACGGCCGCACGATCGGCAGCGGCAGCCGCGGCCCGATCACCGAGAAACTGCAAGCGCTGTATTTCGATTATGTCCACGGACGCAGGGACGACCATGCCGAATGGTTGACCTATGTCGCGAAATAAATTTGCAGCCTGAACCTTTGAGCAAGATACTGGTCGTCGGCCCGTCCTGGGTCGGCGACATGGTGATGGCGCAGAGCCTTTTTATCGCGTTGAAAGCAGGCGACCCAGACTGCCAAATCGACGTGCTGGCGCCGGGCTGGACCTTTCCGCTACTGGAAAAGATGCCGGAAGTGACCCGATCGATTGCGATGCCCCTCTCGCACGGCCAGTTCGGTCTGGCTGAACGGATCAAACTGGGCAGGCAACTCCGTAGCGAGGCCTATACCCGCGCCATCGTACTGCCCAATTCCTGGAAATCCGCGCTCGTGCCTTTTTTTGCGAGCATCCCTGTTCGCACCGGCTATATCGGCGAATGCCGCTGGGGCCTCTTGAACGATGCAAGAAGGCTCGACAAACAAAAATTGACGATGACCGTGCAGCGCTTCGTCGCCCTGGCGTCGCCGAAAAACGCGGAGCAGCCTCCCGCCTATCCGATTCCAACCCTTCCGATCGATCCTGCGCAGCAGGCGGCGGTCACCGAAACCTTTCAAATCCAAGCCGGCGGCAACATCCTGGCCTTGTGTCCCGGCGCCGAATACGGCCCGGCCAAACGCTGGCCGAGCGGGCATTTCGCCGAACTGGCTCGGCGGAAGTTAGCCGAAGGCTGGCAGGTCTGGCTGTTCGGTTCGGAGAAGGACAGGGCGGTAACCGGGGACATCAATCAAAAGGCGGGCGGATCGTGCGTCGATTTTGCCGGCCGCACGCAGCTCGATCAGGCGCTCGATCTGTTGTCGCTGGCCACCGCGGTGGTCAGCAACGATTCCGGGCTGATGCATATGGCGGCCGCGCTCGATAAGCCATTGATCGCGATTTACGGCTCGTCAGACCCCGGCTTTACGCCGCCTTTGCATGCCAAGGCTCAGATCGTGTCGCTGCATCTGAACTGCGCGCCCTGCTTCAGGCGTGTCTGCCTTTTGTATCCGGAGGATCATCCGGACCATGCGCACTGCCTGACCGGCATCAGTCCTGAACGTATTTTAGCGTTGCTGGCCGGGTAATCCAGCGTGCGGATCGCGATCGTCAAACTTTCCGCGCTCGGCGACATCGTGCATGCGATGGTGGCGCTGCAATTCATCAAGGCGCAGCTCCCCGAGAGCCGGATCGACTGGATCGTCGAAGAGCGCTTTGCGGGTGTGCTGGCGCACAATCCCGATCTGAACGCGATACTGACCGTCAATCTAAAAGTTCTCAAGACCGACAAGTCGCGCTTTTTCGCGGAGCTTAGAAAAATCCGCGCGTTTGCGGATCGCCACTACGATTGGGTCATCGATGCGCAAGGCCTGATCAAGTCGGCGGTCGTGGCCCGCTTGATAGGCCAAAAGGTCGCCGGTTTCGATGCCGCCTCGATACGCGAAAAAGCTGCCTCCTGGTTTTATCATCAGAAAGTCCACTGCGCCTATGATGCGAATACGATAGACCGCAATGCGACGGTGCTGTCGCAGCCCTTGGGGTTTGAAATCAGCCGCGAGCAAATCCTGCATAAAAAGCCCTTCCTGTTTTATCGGAACGCATCGCCGAACCTCGACGATTATCTGCGGCAAGACCGAAAGAACATCGTGCTGGTGACCGGGTCAACCTGGGAAAGCCGGAACTACCCGGCTGAAGGCTATGTCAAAATTGCCGAGGCGTTAAAACAAAACTGCCTGGCCGTTTGGGCTAGTGATGAGGAAAAAGTGCGCGCCGAATGGATGGCGGCGCAGAGCGGCTATGTCAAAGCCTTGCCGAAGCTGGATTTGAACAGCCTGAAAGCGTTGATAGCTCGCGTTGATTTGCTGATCGGCAACGACACCGGGCCGACCCACATGGCCTGGGCGCTGAACAGGCCGTCGATCACGATCTTTGGCCCGACTCCGGTCAGCCGGGTCTACCAAACCGACATCAATCAAGTCGTCAAGTCTGTCTCAACGGTGAATCCTTACAAACTAAACAAAAACGATTTTTCGATCCGCGAGATTGATGCAAACCTGATCATCGAGAAGGCGTCTAGGCTAATCGGGTAGCAAGAAGGCTGCGGGGATTTATTTAAGCGACTCCCCGACTGTGAACACGGCGCGCCGAAGCGGATCAGGATGCAATTCTTTCGGCGATGCGTTATGCTAATTATAATGTGACCAGGGCGGCAAGCGTTTTGCATATTTCTCGCGTCACGCCGTACAGTTTGATCGATAAATATAATTTGCGTTTTGTCTCCAGCCAGGGCAAATCCTCTCAGGATCGAGAGTAATCGGCGACATCATTAATATTTTAATTCTACTGTCACTCCCAGGTCGTAAAATTGTCATTTTTGCCGGCTCATCACCGTTGAGGGATTCAATATGGAAATCGTAATGGAAAAGGCTGCGAAACCTTATCAATCCTTTCTGAACATTCTGCTCGATAAAAACAAGCTGTCCGCCAACGAATTGAAAAAGGTCGAGCGGATGCAGAAGTCTTCCGTCGCGGAAGGGTTGCCGCATTTGCTGGTCAAGCTGGGTTTGTGTTCCGAGCTCGATGTGGCCGATGCGTTTGTCGAGGCGGGGCATTTCGAGAAGACCGTGTCCGGCGAGTATCCGCTGGAGTCGCCATTGCCCGACAGCGTGTCGCTCAGGTTTCTGAAGAACTATCATGTGATCGGGATGGCTAGCCGCGACGAAGAAATCGAGGTCACGATGATGGACCCGGAAGATCAATTCGTGATCGATGCGTTGCAACTGGCGACCGGCAAAAGGGTTTTCACGAAGGTGGGCCTATTGTCCGAAATCGATGCGGCGCTGGAGATGCAATATGGCGAAGGGCGCTCGCAAATGGATAGGATCGTCGATGATCTGACCGTCGATGAGGTCGGCGAGGAAGATCTGGAGCATTTGAAGGATCTGGCCAGCGAGGCGCCGGTGATCAAGATGGTGAATCTGATCATGCAGCGCGCGATCGAGACGAAGGCGTCGGATATTCACATCGAGCCGTTCGAGCATACCTTGAAGGTGCGGCTGCGCATCGACGGCGTGTTGCAGGACATCAATTCGCCGCCGGTCAAGTCGACCGCGGCGGTGATCTCACGGATCAAGATCATGGCGAAGCTCAACATCGCCGAACGCCGGCTGCCGCAGGACGGCCGCATCAAGGTGCAGATGCTCGGCAAGGAGCTCGATCTGCGGGTGTCGACGATTCCGACGATGTACGGCGAAAGCGTGGTGATCCGTTTGCTGGACAAGGAAAACATGGTGTTCGATTTCGCGGCGCTCGGTTTTTCGGGGCGGCATTCCGAGCAATTCCTCGAAGTGTTGGCGCAGCCGCACGGCATCATCCTGATTACCGGTCCGACCGGTAGCGGTAAATCGACCTCGCTGTATGCGGCGTTGAAGATGCTGAATACCTCCGAACGCAAGATCATCACGGTCGAGGATCCGGTCGAGTATCAATTGGAAGGCGTCAATCAGATTCAGGCCAAGCCGCAGATCGGCCTGACCTTCGCGGCGGCACTGCGGTCGATCGTCCGGCAGGATCCGGACGTGATCATGATCGGCGAAATGCGCGACCTGGAGACCGCCAAGATCGCGGTGCAGTCCGCATTGACAGGTCACTTGGTGCTGTCGACACTGCATACGAATGATGCGGCGGGCGGCGTCACGCGCCTTCTGGACATGGGGCTGGAAGAGTATCTGTTGAGTTCGACCGTGAACGGCATCCTGGCGCAGCGTCTGGTCAGAAAACTGTGTCCGCACTGTAAAGAGGGCCATCCGGCGCCGCCCGAGCTGGTCACGGAATTGAATCTTCGTCGTTATCAGCCGGAAGGCGACATCACGCTATTCAAAGCGGTCGGCTGCGCCTCCTGCGGCGGCGTGGGTTACCGCGGACGGTTGGCGATCATCGAGTTTTTGCGGATGACCGATCCGCTGCGCAAATTGATCATGGCGCACGAAGAAGCGGGCGAGATCCAGAAATTGGCCATAGAAGAGGGCATGCGGACGATGTACGAAGACGGCCTGGACAAGGTTGTGCAGGGCGTCACGACCCTCGAAGAAGTGTTACGCGTCACGACGGAAACCTGATATGCCGCTCTATGCCTATAAAGCGATCAACAGCCTCGGCGAAACCGAGGAAGGGGTGCGGGATGCCAGCGACGAGGCCAGCCTGATCGGCCTGTTGCAGTCGGAAGGCTACATTCCGATCAAGGTCAGTCCGGCCAGCGCAAAAAGTTTTCTCGGCCTGAGTCTGGGAGCGAAACGGACCAAGCTGAGTCAAAAGGAAATCGGCATGTTTACCAGCGAATTGGCGACCCTGCTCGATTCCGGCTTGCCGCTGGATAAGTCGCTGACCGTGTTGATCGATCTGACCGAAGACAATGAGAAGCTGAGCAAGCTGATCGCGAAGGTGTTGGAAAAAGTCAAGGGCGGCTCGTCCCTGGCCGACGCGCTGGACAAGCAGCCCGGCGTTTTTTCGCGTTTCTATCTGAACATGATTCGGGCCGGCGAGGCCGGCGGCAGTCTGGGCGATGTGTTGAACCGGCTGTCGGAATATCTGGAACGCTCGCGCGAGTTGAGGGATACGGTCAGCACCGCGCTGATCTATCCGGCTGTGCTGCTGGTCATGTCGCTGGCGTCGCTGTTCGTGATGCTGATTTTTGTGGTGCCGCAGTTTACCGAAATGTTCGAAAGCGCGGGCCAGCAATTGCCGGTGTCGACCCAGATCGTTATCGGCCTCGCCGAATGGCTGCAGAGCTATTGGTGGCTACTGATCGGCGGCGCGATTTTTGCGGTCAGCTATATGCGCTTTCAATTGGCCGATCCGGTCAGAAAGAAGGTCTGGGACGGGCGGTTTCTGAAACTGCCGCTTGCCGACATGGTCATCGTGAACAAGGAAACCGCGAACATGACCCGGACCCTGGGAACTTTATTGGGCAATGGCGTTTCCATACTTTCGGCCTTGATCATCGTCAAGGAGACCGTGGACAACCTGGTGCTGGTCGATGCAATCCAGTATGCGGAAGAGGAGTTGAAGCAGGGCAAAAGGATGTCCGATGCCTTGGTCAAAACCGGAATTTTCCCCAAAATGGCCGTGCAAATGATTAAAATGGGCGAAGAAACCGGGCATCTGGAAGAAATGCTGCTGCGGGTGGCGGAAATCTACGATAAACAGTTGAAAATCGCGATTCAGCGCATGCTGGCCTTGTTGGAGCCGGCCTTGATCATCACCCTGGGGCTGATGATCGCCGGCATCATCGTCTCGATTCTGCTGGCCATTTTGAGCGTCAATGATTTGGCTTTCTAACGCAATGGCGTTGATGGGCCGGGGCGAAAGCCCCGGGGTGTGCAGTTTTGAGAGTGAAGAGAAGTTTTTATATAAATTAAACATTGCTAATGGATAATGACAAACACATGAGACATTTTTATCATAAACAGAGCGGTTTTACCCTGTTGGAATTATTGGTCGTATTGGCGATCATCTCGATGCTGGCCGGTCTGGTCGGACCGAAAGTCATGAAACATATGGCGGAAGCCAAGACCAAAGCCGCAAAAGTGCAGATTTCCGAACTGAGTCAGGCACTGGAAATGTACAAACTGGACATGGATCGTTATCCTACGTCTTCTCAAGGCTTGGCTGCCCTGGTCGAGTCGTCCGATAATTCAAAGCGCTGGAAAGGGCCTTATCTGGGCAAATCAAAAGTGCCGGTGGATCCGTGGCAAAATGAGTATCATTATGTCGCGCCCGGCGAACATGGGGCCTTCGACCTGTTTTCTTTCGGTGCGGATGAAAAAGAAGGCGGCGAAGGCGAGAATCAGGATGTGGTGAGCTGGGAATAAATCCCTGCATGCGTAGCCTGCTGCGACGGATTCATGTTGATCGATCCTAAGCTCATCTTGGCCGGCGCCGGTGGCGCGTTGAAATAATATGACGCCTCTGTTGCAGGTTTCACTGCGCCGATCCCAAGGCTTTACCTTACTCGAGCTGCTGGTCGTATTGGTCATCATCGTTCTCGGATTTTCGGTCGTCGCGCTGAATTTATCCTCAGGTACAGGCACTTTTGAGCACAAGGCCGTCGTCAGGGATGTCGTGTCCGCGTTGCGTTATGCCAGGGGCCAGGCGCTGATGAGGCACCAGGAGATGACCGTGTCGTTTGATCTCGCCAACAATACTTATCGGGTGGGAGACCGCGACAAGGACTATGCGATACCCGAGTCGATTGCGGTGACGGTGGTGACGGCGCAGAGCGAACTGACCGGAGAAGGCCAGGCCAATATCCGTTTTTTTGCGGACGGCTCTTCATCCGGTGGGCGAGTGGTCTTGGATCGAGGCGAGGTATCGAAGCAAATCGACATCAACTGGCTGACCGGTCAACTCGAAGTCGAAGATGTCACGCGCGACTGACCGGGCCCGGGCGATGCAAAGACGGCTTAAATCTCAGCGCGGTTTTTCGCTGCTCGAAATTCTGGTGGCTTTTTCGATCATGGCGATCGCGTTGGGCGTGCTATTGAATATTTTTTCTTCGGGTCTGCGCAATGCAACGGTTTCCGAAGACTATACCGCCGCCGTGCAGATCGCCGAGTCCGTGATCGCGATGCCGGGTGTCGAAGGCCCGTTACATCCTGGACAGGCATCCGGCGTGATGAATGATAAATATCGCTGGGAGCTGACGGTGACGCCTTTTGTATTGACCACCGAAGGGATCGATACGCAGACCATTCCGGCCCAGTTATTCATGGTCACTGCGACGGTCAGTTGGGGAGATCAAAATTCCCGAGGCGGCGGCGAAAGGCAGTTCGAGTTGACAAAGCTGAAATTGGCGGGGATTGCCGGTGCAAAGCCCTAAGTCAGCCCAAGGTTTTACGCTGATTGAAGTGCTGGTGGCGATGGTGCTGCTCAGCGTGATGATGACGCTGTTGTTTGTCAGCTTGAAGATCAGCGCGGAAAGCTGGGAAAAGGGCGAGAAAAAAATTTTTGAAGTCAGCGAAACCGCCGGCGTCGTCAATTTTTTTCAGCGCCATCTGGTGATGGCGAGGCCTCTCTGGAACGATTTTACCAAGGAAGAGCGGCTTTTTTCCTTTCAAGGCGATCGCCAGACGTTGCAGTTCGTCTCTTCCTTTCCGGCCAGCGCGGGCAGGGCCGGCTTGCAATTGTTCACGATTCAATTATTGAACGAAAACAGGGAAAATGTCATAAAAGTGACGATTGCGCCGTTTTACCCTGTTGCCGAGGGCGATGAATGGATCACGGAGGAAGAGACCTTAATCAGGCATGTCAGTAATTTTTCACTGGCCTATTTCGGCCAGGAAGCCGGAGAAAGCCAGAGCCATTGGCAGGATCAGTGGCTGCAGAGGGATCAATTGCCCAAACTGGTCAAAATCAAGATCGATCTTGAAAATCAAGTGTTCTGGCCTGAAATGACGTTCGAGTTAAAACTGGCGGGCGCCGCAGATGCTTCTGGGCTGGGTTCGGATCAATCCGGCGATGAAGACAGTGAGGAGGACCAAGGCGATGATGAGGGCTCGCAAGACAATGCTGACGAATAATTCCGAAGGCAGTCGAGGAAGTTTGAAGACATTGCGCTCGCGTCCACTTGCCTTTGCTCAGCAGAGAGACCAGGGCTTTGCCTTGGTTTTGGTGTTATGGGTGCTGTCGTTGTTGATGATCATGGCGGCAAGCTTTTCTCTGACGATGCGGCGCGAGACCGGGGTGATAGCCGGCATCACCGGCGGCGCGCAGGCCCTGGCGGCGGCCGAGTCCGGCATCGCGATGGCAGAGATGATGCTGATGAACCCGGACCCGGCCAAGCGCTGGCATTCCGACGGCAATATTTATCAGATACAATTTCTGAATGCACTGGTCAGAATCCGCTTGCAAAGCGAAACCGGCAAGATCGATCTGAACCAAGCGAATCAGGCGCAGTTGCAGCAACTGATGGCGCAAGTTCCGATGGAACCGGAAAAACAGACCGCTTTGGTTTCGGCAATCATGGATTGGCGCGATCAGGACGACCTCGTCAACATCGATGGGGCGGAAAAAAAAGAATATAAAGAGGCGGGCAAGCTGTATCAGCCGAGAAATAAGCCGTTTCAGTCGCTGGAAGAACTGCAAATGGTATTGGGCATGGATGAAACGATTTTGAAGCAATTGGAGCCCTTGGTGACGGTGTACTCTGGTGGGCAGCAACTGAATCTGGGTCAGGCCTCGGGCGAGGTGATGCTGGCTATGGGCGTTGATCCGGCTTTGGTGAATCAGTGTATTCAATTGCGCAATCAAAGTGCGGCAGCGGGGATCCTGATGCAGCCCGTGCCCTTGGGGCCGGGGGTCGATTGTGGGTCGGGACAGGGCAATATCATTGAAATTATTGCCGAATCTCAACTTGAAAATGGTTCGGGCGCTATAATAAAAACTATCGTAGCCAACAATCAGGGTGCAGGCGGAACGGCGGGTGGTGCGTTGCCGTTTCAGATTTTAAGCTGGAAACGCGAAGAACGGGCCGATACATCGTTATTTTCCGAGGACAAGGACTCATTATTAGTGACGCCGAATGCTAAATCTTAATTCGACAATCGAACTGGATTTTAAAAAGTTCTTTAGATGGTGGCAGAAAGAGCTCGCTTTTTTGGTGCCTGAAAAACTCAGGGAGCTCATTAGCGATCGTCACGACACGGTCATCGTCAGGACCCGGGGCAATCAATTCGAGTTGTCTTACGCCGGCGAGGCGCAGGAACCCTTGGCCGTGCTGAGCCGCAATGAAGAAGGCGCGGCGCAGTTCAACGAATTGTTGGCAAAGGATGAGCGGCTCGCCAAGGCCAATTTTATTGTCCGTCTGCATCGTGCGGAAGGGATTTGTCGGGAGTTGGCGTTGCCGGCGGCCGCCAAAGAAAATCTGGCTCAGGTGGTGGCCTACGAGCTGTCGCGGTTTACACCGTTTAAACCGGAACAGGTCTATTTTGCGGTAAAATCATTGGATGTGGCGGCTGAGCCCGGGCTGATCCCCGTGCTGCTGATATTGACGCCGCGCGAGGTGCTGGATGGTCTTTATGCGGATCTTAGCACGCTTGGCATTTCGCCGTTGTTTGCCGATTATGAGGGCGCGGAAAATGATTTGAAGCAACTCGACGAAGCCTACGATTTGTTTCCGGAGTGGCTCAGAGCCAACACCAATAAGACATCCCATCTGATCTATGCGGCGCTGGCGGGGGGCGTTATTCTGCTGTTAGCGGCCGTGTTATTCCTGCCGGTGCTGTTTGAGTATCAGACGGTCACGCTGCTGCAGGAAAAAATCGATGCGATAGAAAAAGACGCGAAGAAGATCAAAGGTATGCAGGCAGAGATCGATGATGTGCTTGCGGAAACCGAGGATTTGATCAAGGCGAAAAACGCTTCGCCGCCCGTCATCGAGATGCTGAATACGCTGAGCGCCTTGATCAAGGACGATAATACCTGGCTGACCTATTTGCAGTTTGCGGATGGGCATCTGCAGATACAGGGCGAATCGCCTTCCGCTTCCGGCCTGATTGCGGTGTTGGAGGATTCGGAAATCTTTGCGAATGCCAAATTTGTTTCGCCGGTGACTCAGGATACGACGACCGGTTTTGAACGTTTTCAGATAACGGCCGATATTGTCAAGACGGAACAGTCAGGTGAGCAACGAAAAGAATAGGAACATACAGCGCGGGCTGGCTGTCGGCCTTCTGGTCGCGGTGATTTTGCTGGTGATCGCGGCTGTTTTTGTGCCGGCGGTCAGCAAGTGGATGGAGCTGCACGAAGAAAAAGGCCAGCTTGCGCTTAAATTGAAGCAATATGAAAGGATATTGGCCGGCAAGGATGCCGTGGTCGCGAGCGTCGGCACCATCAAGGAAGCGATCCAGGAGCAAAACTATTTCAATAGCCAGAGTACCGAGGCGCTGGCTTCGGCCGAAGTTCAGGAGTTCATTAAGAAGGCGATCGTGGACGCGGGCGGCCAGCTCAGCAGCACGCAAGCCTTGCCGGTAAAAAGCAAAGATAAGTTCAGCCTGTTGACGGTCAGCGTGCGCATGACCGGCAATTCGGAGGTGTTGCGCTCAGTGCTCTATCGGCTGGAAACATCGACCCCGCTGATCATCATCGATCAACTGGATATTCGGCCGATGCGCGGGGTCAGAAATCGGCAAACCCGGCAGATTGAACAGACCAATGACTTGAATGTGAACTTTCAGGCGGTCAGTTTTATGAGAAAGAAGGCCGAATGAATATCAATATCAAAATTTTAAAATTGGTATCGGCTGTTTGCGCGGCATTGCTCGTTATCATCGTTGCCGAATGGCTGATCGCAAAATATTCCGAAAGTCGCCTGCTGAGCTCGATCGAATCGTCAACGTCGTCGGATTTTTCAAGCGAGCCCGTGCCGGAAGTGGATCTGAGCGCGAAAACCGAGGAAAGTTATGTCGATTTGGTGGCTAGGCCGTTATTTTTAAAAGGCAGAAAACCGGTAGAAGAAACCAGTCCCGAGAAAGAGAAGGAGCAAATCGGCAGCGAAACGTTTGACTGGCGCCTGGACGGAATATTTACCGGAAAAAATGGCTTGTCGGCGCTGTTGAGCCGCACTAAGGAGGGAGCCGCTGTCCCGGCGGTGGCGGGAGCTGCGCCTTCTGCCGCGCCCGGAGCAAAGGGCAAAGCGGACAACTATCGGAAGGTCGCGGAAAATGAGGACGTGGATGGCTGGCGCTTGACCAAGATTAAACCGGATCGTGTCGTTTTTGAGTTAGGCGGGGAATCCAAGGAATTGGTGCTGAGAAAACCTAAGCCTAAGGAACTGCCGCCGGAGCAAATTAAAGACCAGAACACGCAACAACAGAATTCGCAGCGGAATGCGCGCAGACCGCTCGCAAGAACAAACGACACAGGACAAATACAGGATGAAGCTATCCGGCGAAGGCTTAACAGAAGGCAACCCGTTGAATCCGAACCCGCTGAAGATGAATCCGAGAATAGCGAAAATGAACAATAATTCAACCACCTTAAAAACAGCTTCATGTTTAGTTGCAGCGGGGTTAATGCTTTCCGGCTGCGAGTTTATGGGGCCGAAACCTGCTGAAAAACTGAAGTTGACGCCGGTATCCGAACCGGTTTTAAACGAAAACTCCGGCGTTTTATTTGAAGAGCTGCAAAATAAAAAAGCGACGGAGGAGTCTTTAAAGTCAAAGATCGAGTTGTACCCTGCTTCCGGCCGTTATTCTCCGAGACAAGCGAGGGCGGGCGGCGGCTCTGGACGGCCGCAAGCCAAATCGGCGGGGCCGGGCACTTATAGCCTGAATTTCGACGAAGCCGATCTCGGCGAAGTCTCGAAGGTAATCTTAAGCGATATCCTGGGTCAGAATTATGTGTTGAGCCCGAAGGTCGCCGGTAAAGTGACGTTGCAGACGACCGAACCTTTGACCAAGGAAGAGCTGATACCCGCTCTGGAAATGGTGTTGCGATTGAATAATGCGGCGCTGGTCAAGGAGGGGCGGATTTACCATATCGAACCGGCCGCGGAAGCCGTGTATAGCGCCGGCGTGGGGCAAGGCGCGGGCAACGCGGGGTTTCAAAGCCGCGTGATTCCGATTCGTTATGTCGCGGCGGCCGATTTGCTCGAAGTGATCAAGCCGCTGTTGCAGGAAAAAACCGGCATCAATGTGGATGCCGGCAGAAACGCGCTGATTGTTTCCGGATCATCCGCGGAGCTTGAGCGCATCATGGATTTGGTCGCCTCCTTCGACATCGATGTACTGCGCGGCCGCTCGTTCGGTCTGTTTACTTTGGAGCATGTGGCGCCCGAGGACGTGATCAAGGAGTTGGAAGCCGTGTTCAATGTGAAGGGGGGGGAAGAAGGCGGTGATTTTTTCCGCTTTTTGCCGATTGAGCGCTTGAATGCGGTATTGGCGATTACGCAGCAGCAAGACTATTTGCGCGATATTGAAAGCTGGGTGTACCGGTTGGACCGGGCGACTTCGACGCACGGCGGCGGCGTCAACGTCTACCGTGTTCAGCACATGGATGCCGTCGAATTGGCTGACGAATTGAATGCGATCTTTACCGGCGCCGCGATGCCGAGCAAGCAGGCCAAAGTCGCGCCAGGTCAAACGGCGGCCACGATAACCAATAAAAGTTCTACCGAAAAGACGAAGAGTTCGCAGCGGACGGCGTCAACCGGAAAGACCGGCGACGCTTCGGTTTCCAATGTCGGTGAAAATGTCAGGATCATTGCCGATGCAGCGAACAATTCGGTCGTGATCGTGTCGACGCCTCAGGAGTATGAGGTAATCCATAAAGTGATCGCGCAGCTTGACGTCATGCCATTGCAGGTATTGGTGGATGCCCAGATCGTCTCGGTCTCGCTGACCGATAATTTGGAATACGGCATCAGGTGGTACATCGAACATCAGTATGCGGGGGGGACGGCCGTCGCAGAAAATAGAGGCGCACCCTTAAACTCGTCGACGCCAACCGCCGATGTGAGTATAAAATCCCTTGCGCTTGCGGCCGCTACGGGAGGGTTCGGTTATGCCTTCGCAAGCGATTCGGGCGATATCCGAGCGCTGTTAACCGCAGAAGCGAATAAAGGCAAAGTCAACGTCATCTCGACGCCCTCCTTGATGGTCTTGAACAATCAAGAGGCATCGATCCAGGTTGGCGATGAAATTCCGTTAAGAACCTCGCAATCCACGAATGTCACCAATGTC
The DNA here is from genome assembly GCF_041897535.1 of Methylomicrobium lacus. Classification (GTDB taxonomy): domain Bacteria; phylum Pseudomonadota; class Gammaproteobacteria; order Methylococcales; family Methylomonadaceae; genus Methylomicrobium; species Methylomicrobium lacus_A. The sequence goes on along the minus strand of NZ_CP169217.1, from coordinate 2,187,224 downwards.
AACTCAACAACCCCTATTATTGGAAATAGTAGTACCCAGACTTCGGGTGGATTAGTCACCAGTGGTATCCAACAGCGTAAAACCGGTGTGAAATTGAAGGTTAAGCCGAGGGTTAACGCCAATGGCATGGTCATCATGGATATCGAACAAAGCGTCGAAAGACCGGTTCAAACCCAGTCCAGCCAAATCGACTCACCAACGATCCAAACCCGCGAAATCACCAGCAATGTGGCGGTTTTAAGCGGGGAGACCATCGTGCTCGGTGGATTGATCGACGACAATAGAAGCGTTGCAAAAGGAGGCTTTCCCTTTTTACATGAATTGCCTCTGATTGGGCCACTGTTCGGTAACACGTCAAATACTCAGGCACGAACTGAATTGGTGGTTCTAATTACTCCGCGCGTCGTGAAATCCAATCAGGATTCAAGGCAGATAGCGAATGAATTCAAACGCAAGCTGACCGGAATTTATGAAGACACTCCGACTCCTTCACATGGTTCACGGATGAATTAGTCGGAACAAGCAGGCAGAGATCAGCGTGCCGCGTGGGAACGAGATAAAGTTGGGGAAGAAGGGATAACACGATCGGTCGGTGCGGAGGCGCCGAGCTTTGCCGCGTTCGAGGGGGAAAATTGAAAGCAATACTTGATCTGGCGATGCCATCATGATGGCTTCACTAAAAACCCGCAGCCCTTAACAAGTGATCGTCATGGGTTGCGGGTATCAATTTGCAGAAATAACCTGCGCCGTGAAATCAGCGTAGCGATTACAGGACGAAACCGCCAGCGGGGTTAAATCGTTGAGTGGCTGCTATCCACCAAAACTTTCAGTGTTTGGCCGGGCTGCAAACCTTTAGACAGTGCTACCGCGTTTGATTTGCGCAGATCGCTCACCGAAATATTGAATTTTCGGGAAAGCTGGGTCAGCGTATCGCCTTTTCTGACGGTGTAGCGAATCAAGCGCAGGCTGTTTGAGGATGAGGCAACCTGTTGCTCGCGGCCTTTGATCATCAGCTTGCGTCCGGGTGTCAGCGCGCTGTTTAAGCTGACACGGTTCCAGCTTGCCAATTCCTTGGGGCTGACGGCGTAACGCCGGGCAATGTTATAGAAAGTGTCGCCTTTTTTGACGGTGTGATAGCTTTCCGAAGCGTGGGAAGACTTGGCTAAGATAAGCGATTTGGCGCTTGGGTTGGCGGCCGCAGACGGAATCTTCAAGACCGAACCGTAATTAACCGAGTTTCTCGACAAATGATTGGTGCTGCGCAGATTTTGCACCGTCGTATGATTCCTTTGGGCGATCGACGCCAAGGTTTCGCCGCGCTTGACCCTGTAGCTCGCAAAATTTTGCGCCGAAGACGGGCGCCCCTCTGCGGGTTTGATTATAGCAGGCTCGGGCTTGTGATAATTCGATTCGGCAATGATTTGTTCTTCCTGTTCCGCGACCAGTTTCGAGTAGTTGACGCGCTCGTAATAGGGTATCTCGGCCAGATTCTTCTTAAACTGGGGGGCATTTTTTACCGGGATCAACAGGCGATGTGGCCCGTCCGGCGCGGTGCACCAGCGGTTGAAGCCGGGGTTTAGTCTGAGAAACTCGCTGAGCGGGGTGTTGGCCATCTGCGCGGCCTTGCTGAGATCGATCGGCGCCTTGATGTCGACGACTTCGAAATAAGGTTTGTTCGGGATGTGGCGCAGAGGGATATGATAGCGTTCGGCATTCGCAAAAATCTTGGCGACGGCGAGCAGCTTCGGCACATAATGGTAGGTCTCATCGGGCAGGTCAAGCGACCAGTAATCGGTCGGCAGGTCCATATCCTCGTTTCTTTCGATGCATTTTCTGACATTGCCCTTGCCGTAGTTATAGGAGGCAAGGGCCAGCAGCCAGTCGCCGTTGAAGTTTTCGCTCAGCTGCTTCAAATAAGAGGTCGCGGCTTTGGTTGATGCATAGACATCGCGGCGGCCGTCGTACCAGGAATTTTGCTTAAGTCCGAACTCTTGGCCGGTGGAAGGAATAAATTGCCAAAGCCCGGAGGCTGCACTCTTCGAATAGGCGTCGGGAACAAATGAGCTTTCGACGACCGGCAACAAGGCCAATTCGCCCGGAATCTGCTTCGCCTCGATCTCATCGAGGATGTGGTGCAGATAGGGTTCCGCGCGTTGCTGCAAGGAAACGAGCGATTGCGGATGCTGCAGATACCAGTTGATCTCGCGATCGACGCGCTCGTTATCGATTTCGGGCAAGGCATACAGCGATAACAGCCTCTCCCATACCGTTGCGTATTGGCCACTGTGGCTTCTGCTAGGGGAGCGATTAGAAAAACGACCGAAAAAGCTGTTGTCATCAGCAGAAACTTGCGGCGGCCTGTCGTAGGTGTGCAAGGAATCTTTTGAAGTCTGGGAGCAGCCAGCGGCGATCAACGAGAGCGACAGGGACAATAATTTGACTGACCTGTTAGAATTAATTTGCATTTTCTAACCCTTTTTTATGTCTATAAAGTGCTGATTTGTGGCATCATAAAAAAACGACGCCCCCTTCAGCAGATTACTTGTCTGAATCCAGTTGCGAACAATTGGCGGTTGTCATTTTTGCAAACGAATTTTAAAGCCGTTTGCTTCAAAGTATATAACATTTTTTTCGGAAAAACACCAACCAATCCTCATGTGTTGACATGCGATGAAGCGCGACTTTTTATTTTCCTACTATCAAACCCCGCGCGGCGCAGTGCTCAGGCGGCAGGAGACTGATTATTTGCAGCGCTCGATCACGGTCAGCTGCAAACAGACGATTTTGCAGATTGGCGCCTTGGGCTGGGAAACGGAGTTGATCGACTGCACCTTATATAAATATTATACCGTGCTGGATGCGGAGGGGCTTGGCGATCCGGCGGTCAAAAAAATCCGCGCGGAAGCCAGTTGCTTACCGCTGCAGTGCGATAGCGTGGATATGATCATTTTGCCGCATTTTCTGGAATTTGATCCCTGTTGCCTTAGGACCATGCGCGAAGTCGAACGCGTCTTGAAACCGGAAGGCACCGTGGTGGTGGTCAATTTCAATCCCTGGAGTTTGCGGATACGCTATGAATATCTGTGGGAGCGGCAAAAACATGACGCCTGGTCGGGGCATTTCATCAGCCGCACCCGCGTCATCGACTGGTTGAAATTGCTCAATTTCGAAGTTATTTTATTCACCGAATTCAATGCTAACTCGGTACGTTCGACACACGGCAAATTTATGGACAATTGTTATTCCTTGAGCGCCAATGCCTATGCGATCAAGGCGATCAAGCGGCGTTACAATATCATTCCGCTGACCCCGGTTTGCGAAACCGCGCCGCGTCTGGCGCTGGCGAATTCGATCAATCCTGCGACACGGGTCGGTTCATGACGGATACGGTCATCATCTACACGGACGGCGCCTGCCGCGGCAATCCCGGTCCCGGCGGCTGGGGGGTGTTGTTGAGTTATAAAGGTATCGTCAAGGAATTATACGGCGGTGAAAAGGAGACGACCAACAACCGGATGGAGTTGACGGCGGCCATTCAAGGGCTCGAGGCGTTGAAAAAGGAATGCAGGGTGGAGGTCAATACCGATTCCAAATACGTGATGCAAGGCATCACCGAATGGCTGCCGAACTGGAAAAAAAGAGGCTGGAAAACCGCCGGCAATAAGCCGGTCAAAAACGAGGATTTATGGCGCCGGCTGGATGCGGCCAGAAACGGGCATCAGGTGGAGTGGAAATGGGTGAAGGGTCATTCGGGGCATAAGGAGAATGACCGGGCGGACGCGCTGGCAAATCTTGGGATTGACCGCTTGAAGTAGGTTCAGGGCGCAAGCTGCCGCCTTTTGCCCTAAACCTGAAGCCTGGCTCTATTTCTTCCCCAGCAAATCTTTCAGTCCCGCAAAGGGATTATGCGTCGACGCCGGAGCCGACGACTTCAGTGCATTCGAAGTTCCGAAACGCATTTCTTCGTAACGGGAGTGTTCGTTGTCATGGCAGTAAACGCATAACAGCTCCCAGTTGCTGCCGTCGAGCGGATTGTTGTCGTGATTGTGGTCCTTGTGATGGACGGTCAATTCGGAAAGATTCTTGGGGGTAAATTCCCGGGCGCAACGTCCGCAGATCCATGGGTACAACTTAAGCGCCCGCTCGCGGTAAGTGTCTTCTCTCAATTTTTGATTGTGCTTGACCTCGCTGATGAATTTCTGCATCTTGTCTGGGTCGAGGGGCGTTTTTTTCATGGTCATAAGGCAAACGGTTATAGAGTGGATGTTCGGGTCGTGAGGCGGTTGGTTGCATCGGCTTGAATCTTCACCTCACACGGCGGTGTCATAAAACAGGCGCCGCCGCAAATTTTACCCGAAGTCAGCGCTCTTTCTACTGCGATTTTGAAAAAATGCGGTTCTGGCGATTCATCTCGCGTAGCATACGGAAATTTGATCTTACAAAGTACCCGACTTTAAAGTGTGTCAAAATGCCTCGTGTTGAATGAGTAAAGGTCATGAACTCAAGTTCTCCCGTCTCAAGCAGTCAATCCGGAAATCTAGACATCAGGGATTTGCTGGGCGATATCCAGGCTGAATGTCTCAGCGACTATTTGACGCTCTCGATCCGCAGTGACGGCAATCATACGACGGTCAGTGTTTCCACAACCGACATCCATCCTGAGACCTTCACGGCTGTTTTGCACGGGGTTGCCGCAGCGAATTTGCAGATGCTGCTAAGCGAAACCACGGTCAATGCCTCCCGTGATCCGATAGTCTGATTCGCTGCGTCCGGCAAGTCATCCCCTCTGCCTGCCGACAGGCAAAAATTCGCGTCTTAGTACCAAAGTACAATACTCAATTGCGAGTGATTGTGAAACAATCATAACATCCGCTATTTTCAGTAGCATCAGATTCTATACCAATCAAAGTAAGCAATTCCCCTGGTGGAGAGTATCAAACATGGCAAAATTCGGCATCGTAAAATTTGTGGCGGGTGTGGTAAAGGCGGTTTCGGCCAACGGCGTCGAGCGCGTACTCCATACAGGGGATAAGGTTCTTCTGGACGAGGTCATCGCCACCGCGGATAACGGCAACGTCGTGATCGAATTCGATCACGGCACGACCCTGGATCTCGGCCGTAATCAGCAGATTACGCTGAATGAAGATGCAATGTCTCCAGAGAATCCGGCCGCATCAGCCGCCGCCATTCAAGCGGCGACCGGTACGCAAGGCGAGGTTGTAGCTGTTCAACAAGCCTTATTGGCCAATGTGAACTTCGATCCTAACAAGGCGTTGAAAGCGACTGCCGCGGGCGAAGCCAAGTCGGCCGACAGTACCGAGCAGCCCAGCCCCGAGGGCAACGAAGGCCACGGCGCGGTTTTTGTCGTGGAGTATAACGCTCCCACATCACAGCCGGACAGCGGTTACGATACGATAGGCATAAACTTCGGCTTCCCTCCGCCGATGGACGTGTTGATTTTAAATCCTGCACTCGCGTCCGACGCCCCCCCTTTTCTTGAAATAACCCCTCCAGACGGGCAGGGAGATCCTGGAGTGGTCTATGAGAAAGGTCTGCCCAATGGCTCCGATCCGACGTCTAATGCCCACATCGTTTCCGGGGGAAAGATTACCGTTGGGGACCCGAATGGCTTGTCGGATATAAAAACCATTACCATCGGCGGTCAGACTTTTGATGTCGGGGGCAATAAGCTGCCCACCCTTGTTGGCCAAACGATTCCTGGATCGCACGGGACTATTACGATAACAGATTATGATGGTAAGGGGACATACACCTACACCTATACGCTGACTGAAAATGTCGTCGATGATTTTCATACGACAGATGGCAATCCTAATCCTGGTCAAAATCCCGACGTTCCCGAGACCGATGGTTTTCATGTCACTGTCTCCGACAAGACCGGCGGCCATTCCGAGGGCGATATTACCATCAGGATAGCGGACGACGTACCGACCGCGGTAAACGACACCGACACTATTCCCGTCGGCTCTTTCGATCCGGCAACGGGCAAAGTGATTACCGACGCCGAAGGCGATGGCGGTAAGGACACCCAGGGCGCGGACGGCGCCACGGTGACGGCGATCGCCGGCAACAATCCGGGCGGCTCGGCGCTGACGGCGGTGGGCGCCGGCACGACCGTCAACGGCCAATACGGCCAGTTGACCATCAACGCGGACGGCAGCTACAGCTACAGCCGCAGCGCCGGCACGCCGGGCGGGGTGAGCGACGTGTTCACCTACACGCTGACCGATGGCGACGGCGACGCCAGCACGGCGACGCTGACCATCGCCATCGCGGACGCCCCGGTGAGCCTCACCGACCTGACGCCGCAAGCGAGCGGCGGCGAGTTGAGCGTGTTCGAAGCCAACCTGGCCGATGGCTCCAGCCCGAACGCCGGCGCGCTGACCCAGGCCGGCACGTTTACGCTGAGCTCGCCGGACGGCATCGCCGCGCTGACGATCGGCGGCAATACCTTCATCAACAACGGCGTGTTCGCGGGCGGTTCGTTCACGACGGCGCTGGGCAACACCCTGACCGTGACCGGCTACGATGCGGGCACCGGCGTGGTGAGCTACACCTACACGCTGAACGACAACGCAACCCATGCCAACGGCTTGGGCGCTAACGGCCTGTTCGAAGACTTTACGGTGGTGCTGACCGACCAGGACGGCGATACGGCCAACGACACCCTGTCGGTCAACATCGTCGACGACGTCCCGGCCGCGGCCGCGGACTTCGACACCCTCGCCAGCGGCACCTTCGGCCCTGCGACCGGCAACGTGATCACCGACGCGGAAGGCGACGGCGGCGCCGACACCCAGGGCGCGGACGGCGCCACGGTGACGGCGATCGCCGGCAACAACCCGGGCGGCTCGGCGCTGACGGCGGTGGGCGCCGGCACGACCGTCAACGGCCAATACGGCCAGTTGACCATCAACGCGGACGGCAGCTACAGCTACAGCCGCAGCGCCGGCACGCCGGGCGGGGTGAGCGACGTGTTCACCTACACGCTGACCGATGGCGACGGCGACGCCAGCACGGCGACGCTGACCATCGCCATCGCGGACGCGCCGGTGAGCCTCACCGACCTGACGCCGCAAGCGAGCGGCGGCGAGTTGAGCGTGTTCGAAGCCAACCTGGCCGACGGCTCCAGCCCGAACGCCGGCGCGCTGACCCAGGCCGGCACGTTTACGCTGAGCTCGCCGGACGGCATCGCCGCGCTGACGATCGGCGGCAATACCTTCATCAACAACGGCGTGTTCGCGGGCGGTTCGTTCACGACGGCGCTGGGCAACACCCTGACCGTGACCGGCTACGATGCGGGCACGGGCGTGGTGAGCTACACCTACACGCTGAACGACAACGCAACCCATGCCAACGGCTTGGGCGCTAACGGCCTGTTCGAAGACTTTACGGTGGTGCTGACCGACCAGGACGGCGATACGGCCAACGACACCCTGTCGGTCAACATCGTCGACGACGTCCCGGCCGCGGCCGCGGACTTCGACACCCTCGCCAGCGGCACCTTCGGCCCTGCGACCGGCAACGTGATCACCGACGCGGAAGGCGACGGCGGCGCCGACACCCAGGGCGCGGACGGCGCCACGGTGACGGCGATCGCCGGCAACAACCCGGGCGGCTCGGCGCTGACGGCGGTGGGCGCCGGCACGACCGTCAACGGCCAATACGGCCAGTTGACCATCAACGCGGACGGCAGCTACAGCTACAGCCGCAGCGCCGGCACGCCGGGCGGGGTGAGCGACGTGTTCACCTACACGCTGACCGATGGCGACGGCGACGCCAGCACGGCGACGCTGACCATCGCCATCGCGGACGCGCCGGTGAGCCTCACCGACCTGACGCCGCAAGCGAGCGGCGGCGAGTTGAGCGTGTTCGAAGCCAACCTGGCCGACGGCTCCAGCCCGAACGCCGGCGCGCTGACCCAGGCCGGCACGTTTACGCTGAGCTCGCCGGACGGCATCGCCGCGCTGACGATCGGCGGCAACACCTTCATCAACAACGGCGTGTTCGCGGGCGGTTCGTTCACGACGGCGCTGGGCAACACCCTGACCGTGACCGGCTACGATGCGGGCACCGGCGTGGTGAGCTACACCTACACGCTGAACGACAACGCAACCCATGCCAACGGCCTGGGCGCTAACGGCCTGTTCGAAGACTTTACGGTGGTGCTGACCGACCAGGACGGCGATACGGCCAACGACACCCTGTCGGTCAACATCGTCGACGACGTCCCGGCCGCGGCCGCGGACTTCGACACCCTCGCCAGCGGCACCTTCGGCCCTGCGACCGGCAACGTGATCACCGACGCGGAAGGCGACGGCGGCGCCGACACCCAGGGCGCAGACGGCGCCACGGTGACGGCGATCGCCGGCAACAACCCGGGCGGCTCGGCGCTGACGGCGGTGGGCGCCGGCGTCACCGTCAACGGCCAATACGGCCAGTTGACCATCAACGCGGACGGCAGCTACAGCTACAGCCGCAGCGCCGGCACGCCGGGCGGGGTGAGCGACGTGTTCACCTACACGCTGACCGATGGCGACGGCGACGCCAGCACGGCGACGCTGACCATCGCCATCGCGGACGCGCCGGTGAGCCTCACCGACCTGACGCCGCAAGCGAGCGGCGGCGAGTTGAGCGTGTTCGAAGCCAACCTGGCCGACGGCTCCAGCCCGAACGCCGGCGCGCTGACCCAGGCCGGCACGTTTACGCTGAGCTCGCCGGACGGCATCGCCGCGCTGACGATCGGCGGCAATACCTTCATCAACAACGGCGTGTTCGCGGGCGGTTCGTTCACGACGGCGCTGGGCAACACGCTGACCGTGACCGGCTACGATGCGGGCACCGGCGTGGTGAGCTATACCTACACGCTGAACGACAACGCAACCCATGCCAACGGCCTGGGCGCTAACGGCCTGTTCGAAGACTTTACGGTGGTGCTGACCGACCAGGACGGCGATACGGCCAACGACACCCTGTCGGTCAACATCGTCGACGACGTCCCGGCCGCGGCCGCGGACTTCGACACCCTCGCCAGCGGCACCTTCGGCCCTGCGACCGGCAACGTGATCACCGACGCGGAAGGCGACGGCGGCGCCGACACCCAGGGCGCGGACGGCGCCACGGTGACGGCGATCGCCGGCAACAACCCGGGCGGCTCGGCGCTGACGGCGGTGGGCGCCGGCGTTACCGTCAACGGCCAATACGGCCAGTTGACCATCAACGCGGACGGCAGCTACAGCTACAGCCGCAGCGCCGGCACGCCGGGCGGGGTGAGCGACGTGTTCACCTACACGCTGACCGATGGCGACGGCGACGCCAGCACGGCGACGCTGACCATCGCCATCGCGGACGCGCCGGTGAGCCTCACCGACCTGACGCCGCAAGCGAGCGGCGGCGAGTTGAGCGTGTTCGAAGCCAACCTGGCCGACGGCTCCAGCCCGAACGCCGGCGCGCTGACCCAGGCCGGCACGTTTACGCTGAGCTCGCCGGACGGCATCGCCGCGCTGACGATCGGCGGCAATACCTTCATCAACAACGGCGTGTTCGCGGGCGGTTCGTTCACGACGGCGCTGGGCAACACCCTGACCGTGACCGGCTACGATGCGGGCACCGGCGTGGTGAGCTACACCTACACGCTGAACGACAACGCAGCTCATGCCAACGGCCTGGGCGCTAACGGCCTGTTCGAAGACTTTACGGTGGTGCTGACCGACCAGGACGGCGATACGGCCAACGACACCCTGTCGGTCAACATCGTCGACGACGTCCCGGCCGCGGCCGCGGACTTCGACACCCTCGCCAGCGGCACCTTCGGCCCTGCGACCGGCAACGTGATCACCGACGCGGAAGGCGACGGCGGCGCCGACATCCAGGGCGCGGACGGCGCCACGGTGACGGCGATCGCCGGCAATAACCCGGGCGGCTCGGCGCTGACGGCGGTGGGCGCCGGCGTTACCGTCAACGGCCAATACGGCCAGTTGACCATCAACGCGGACGGCAGCTACAGCTACAGCCGCAGCGCCGGCACGCCGGGCGGGGTGAGCGACGTGTTCACCTACACGCTGACCGATGGCGACGGCGACGCCAGCACGGCGACGCTGACCATCGCCATCGCGGACGCCCCGGTGAGCCTCACCGACCTGACGCCGCAAGCGAGCGGCGGCGAGTTGAGCGTGTTCGAAGCCAACCTGGCCGATGGCTCCAGCCCGAACGCCGGCGCGCTGACCCAGGCCGGCACGTTTACGCTGAGCTCGCCGGACGGCATCGCCGCGCTGACGATCGGCGGCAATACCTTCATCAACAACGGCGTGTTCGCGGGCGGTTCGTTCACGACGGCGCTGGGCAACACCCTGACCGTGACCGGCTACGATGCGGGCACCGGCGTGGTGAGCTACACCTACACGCTGAACGACAACGCAACCCATGCCAACGGCTTGGGCGCTAACGGCCTGTTCGAAGACTTTACGGTGGTGCTGACCGACCAGGACGGCGATACGGCCAACGACACCCTGTCGGTCAACATCGTCGACGACGTCCCGGCCGCGGCCGCGGACTTCGACACCCTCGCCAGCGGCACCTTCGGCCCTGCGACCGGCAACGTGATCACCGACGCGGAAGGCGACGGCGGCGCCGACACCCAGGGCGCGGACGGCGCCACGGTGACGGCGATCGCCGGCAACAACCCGGGCGGCTCGGCGCTGACGGCGGTGGGCGCCGGCGTCACCGTCAACGGCCAATACGGCCAGTTGACCATCAACGCGGACGGCAGCTACAGCTACAGCCGCAGCGCCGGCACGCCGGGCGGGGTGAGCGACGTGTTCACCTACACGCTGACCGATGGCGACGGCGACGCCAGCACGGCGACGCTGACCATCGCCATCGCGGACGCGCCGGTGAGCCTCACCGACCTGACGCCGCAAGCGAGCGGCGGCGAGTTGAGCGTGTTCGAAGCCAACCTGGCCGACGGCTCCAGCCCGAACGCCGGCGCGCTGACCCAGGCCGGCACGTTTACGCTGAGCTCGCCGGACGGCATCGCCGCGCTGACGATCGGCGGCAACACCTTCATCAACAACGGCGTGTTCGCGGGCGGTTCGTTCACGACGGCGCTGGGCAACACCCTGACCGTGACCGGCTACGATGCGGGCACCGGCGTGGTGAGCTACACCTACACGCTGAACGACAACGCAACCCATGCCAACGGCTTGGGCGCTAACGGCCTGTTCGAAGACTTTACGGTGGTGCTGACCGACCAGGACGGCGATACGGCCAACGACACCCTGTCGGTCAACATCGTCGACGACGTCCCGGCCGCGGCCGCGGACTTCGACACCCTCGCCAGCGGCACCTTCGGCCCTGCGACCGGCAACGTGATCACCGACGCGGAAGGCGACGGCGGCGCCGACACCCAGGGCGCAGACGGCGCCACGGTGACGGCGATCGCCGGCAACAACCCGGGCGGCTCGGCGCTGACGGCGGTGGGCGCCGGCACGACCGTCAACGGCCAATACGGCCAGTTGACCATCAACGCGGACGGCAGCTACAGCTACAGCCGCAGCGCCGGCACGCCGGGCGGGGTGAGCGACGTGTTCACCTACACGCTGACCGATGGCGACGGCGACGCCAGCACGGCGACGCTGACCATCGCCATCGCGGACGCGCCGGTGAGCCTCACCGACCTGACGCCGCAAGCGAGCGGCGGCGAGTTGAGCGTGTTCGAAGCCAACCTGGCCGACGGCTCCAGCCCGAACGCCGGCGCGCTGACCCAGGCCGGCACGTTTACGCTGAGCTCGCCGGACGGCATCGCCGCGCTGACGATCGGCGGCAACACCTTCATCAACAACGGCGTGTTCGCGGGCGGTTCGTTCACGACGGCGCTGGGCAACACCCTGACCGTGACCGGCTACGATGCGGGCACCGGCGTGGTGAGCTACACCTACACGCTGAACGACAACGCAACCCATGCCAACGGCCTGGGCGCTAACGGCCTGTTCGAAGACTTTACGGTGGTGCTGACCGACCAGGACGGCGATACGGCCAACGACACCCTGTCGGTCAACATCGTCGACGACGTCCCGGCCGCGGCCGCGGACTTCGACACCCTCGCCAGCGGCACCTTCGGCCCTGCGACCGGCAACGTGATCACCGACGCGGAAGGCGACGGCGGCGCCGACACCCAGGGCGCGGACGGCGCCACGGTGACGGCGATCGCCGGCAACAACCCGGGCGGCTCGGCGCTGACGGCGGTGGGCGCCGGCACGACCGTCAACGGCCAATACGGCCAGTTGACCATCAACGCGGACGGCAGCTACAGCTACAGCCGCAGCGCCGGCACGCCGGGCGGGGTGAGCGACGTGTTCACCTACACGCTGACCGACGCCGACGGCGACGCCAGCACGGCGACGCTGACCATCGCCATCGCGGACGCGCCGGTGAGCCTCACCGACCTGACGCCGCAAGCGAGCGGCGGCGAGTTGAGCGTGTTCGAAGCCAACCTGGCCGACGGCTCCAGCCCGAACGCCGGCGCGCTGACCCAGGCCGGCACGTTTACGCTGAGCTCGCCGGACGGCATCGCCGCGCTGACGATCGGCGGCAATACCTTCATCAACAACGGCGTGTTCGCGGGCGGTTCGTTCACGACGGCGCTGGGCAACACGCTGACCGTGACCGGCTACGATGCGGGCACGGGCGTGGTGAGCTACACCTACACGCTGAACGACAACGCAACCCATGCCAACGGCCTGGGCGCTAACGGCCTGTTCGAAGACTTTACGGTGGTGCTGACCGACCAGGACGGCGATACGGCCAACGACACCCTGTCGGTCAACATCGTCGACGACGTCCCGGCCGCGGCCGCGGACTTCGACACCCTCGCCAGCGGCACCTTCGGCCCTGCGACCGGCAACGTGATCACCGACGCGGAAGGCGACGGCGGCGCCGACACCCAGGGCGCAGACGGCGCCACGGTGACGGCGATCGCCGGCAACAACCCGGGCGGCTCGGCGCTGACGGCGGTGGGCGCCGGCGTCACCGTCAACGGCCAATACGGCCAGTTGACCATCAACGCGGACGGCAGCTACAGCTACAGCCGCAGCGCCGGCACGCCGGGCGGGGTGAGCGACGTGTTCACCTACACGCTGACCGATGGCGACGGCGACGCCAGCACGGCGACGCTGACCATCGCCATCGCGGACGCGCCGGTGAGCCTCACCGACCTGACGCCGCAAGCGAGCGGCGGCGAGTTGAGCGTGTTCGAAGCCAACCTGGCCGACGGCTCCAGCCCGAACGCCGGCGCGCTGACCCAGGCCGGCACGTTTACGCTGAGCTCGCCGGACGGCATCGCCGCGCTGACGATCGGCGGCAATACCTTCATCAACAACGGCGTGTTCGCGGGCGGTTCGTTCACGACGGCGCTGGGCAACACGCTGACCGTGACCGGCTACGATGCGGGCACCGGCGTGGTGAGCTATACCTACACGCTGAACGACAACGCAGCTCATGCCAACGGCCTGGGCGCTAACGGCCTGTTCGAAGACTTTACGGTGGTGCTGACCGACCAGGACGGCGATACGGCCAACGACACCCTGTCGGTCAACATCGTCGACGACGTCCCGGCCGCGGCCGCGGACTTCGACACCCTCGCCAGCGGCACCTTCGGCCCTGCGACCGGCAACGTGATCACCGACGCGGAAGGCGACGGCGGCGCCGACATCCAGGGCGCGGACGGCGCCACGGTGACGGCGATCGCCGGCAATAACCCGGGCGGCTCGGCGCTGACGGCGGTGGGCGCCGGCGTTACCGTCAACGGCCAATACGGCCAGTTGACCATCAACGCGGACGGCAGCTACAGCTACAGCCGCAGCGCCGGCACGCCGGGCGGGGTGAGCGACGTGTTCACCTACACGCTGACCGATGGCGACGGCGACGCCAGCACGGCGACGCTGACCATCGCCATCGCGGACGCCCCGGTGAGCCTCACCGACCTGACGCCGCAAGCGAGCGGCGGCGAGTTGAGCGTGTTCGAAGCCAACCTGGCCGATGGCTCCAGCCCGAACGCCGGCGCGCTGACCCAGGCCGGCACGTTTACGCTGAGCTCGCCGGACGGCATCGCCGCGCTGACGATCGGCGGCAATACCTTCATCAACAACGGCGTGTTCGCGGGCGGTTCGTTCACGACGGCGCTGGGCAACACCCTGACCGTGACCGGCTACGATGCGGGCACCGGCGTGGTGAGCTACACCTACACGCTGAACGACAACGCAACCCATGCCAACGGCTTGGGCGCTAACGGCCTGTTCGAAGACTTTACGGTGGTGCTGACCGACCAGGACGGCGATACGGCCAGCGATACCCTGTCGGTCAATATCGTCGATGACGTACCGAGCATTGACGTGGCGGCGACTAACGAAGCGGGCGTCGTGCTGGCTACCCAGGACGCGCAAACCATCAACGCCCTGACCGACATCGACGTTTCGAGCGCCAATTTCGGTGGAGTCTTCAACATTGTCTCTTCCGTGCCGGGTGCGGACGGAGGGTCGCCTAGCCTGACCTATGCGCTGAGCCTGGCGCAAGGAGACGGGGCGCTCTCCGGCCTGACTAGCCACGGCGCGGACATCCACCTGTACCTGATCAACGGTGTGGTGGTCGGCTCGGTCGCGACGAACGCCGCTTTGGCTTCGGCTTCGGAGAGTGATCCCAGCAACATCTTCTCGATTGCGACGGATAACGGCGGCGTCGTGACGCTGAAGCAGTTCCAACACATCGACCATGCGGTGGGGACGAACTCGACTAGCCTTGCCGACGGCCTGGTCAACTTGACATCTACAGCGACAATCATCGACGGCGACGGCGATTCCGCGAGCGACAGTGCCGTCATCGATCTTGGCGGCGGCAACATCCGCTTCGATGACGACATGCCGAGTCTCGCAAATAGCGCGACTAACGATACGATTCTATCCATAACCAAGGATAAAGATACCGTCGGCGCCAATACCAGCACGGCCACCGTCAATTTCTCCGGTGCCTTCACGATCACTCCGACGTTCGGCGCAGACGGCCCGGCGGCGTCTAATTCGCTGGTAACGACTTATGCGATGAACGTTTTGAATGCCGCATCCGGCTTGTTCAGCAACGGCAGCGCGATTTTTCTGTATCTTATCGGCGGCACTGTCGTGGGTTCGACGTCTAACACTCAAGCCGGCGTTACGACTGCGAATACTGTTTTCGATGTCAGCGTCGACAATAGCACCGGCATTTTGACCCAAAATCAATACCAGCAAATCGATCACGCTGCGACGGGCGCCGCCGGCACGATTCGTCAGCTTGCCACGAACCGTGTCCAACTGGTGGAAACGACGACCGTGACCGATTTCGACGGCGACACGGCGACGTCGACCGCCAGCCTCGATCTGGGCGGTAACATCCGCTTTGAGGACAGCACTCCGACGGTCGGCGTTGCCATTGACCCGGCCGTTCCTTTGCCGGTGTTGACCGTTCAGGATGCCGACCTGGTCAGCAATCCCAGCGATGTTGCCACAAGCAGCGCTAATTTCGGCAACGTCTTTGTTTTCACCTCCGATGCGGGCGGCGATAATCTGGACAGCAATGGCGTGCAGATTAACTACGCATTTAATATTTTGGCTAACGGCGTCAGTTCAGGATTGAGCCACGACAATGCGACGATTCGCCTTTTTATTATGGACACCAATGCGGATGGAGCGAACGACACCGTCGTCGGTTCCACCTCGGCAAATTTCGCCGGCATTACGGCCGCCAATACCGTCTTTAACGTCGCGGTGGATAACGCCGGCGTGGTGACGCTGACGCAATTCCAGACGATAGACCATCCCACCGGCAGCAGTTCGGTCAATTTATCCGGCATTAGCTTAACTGCGCTGATTGGCGCGACCGATTTCGATGGCGATACGGCTGCGCCAAAAAATATATCGGTTAGCCTTGATCAGCAGCTTGTCTTTCAGGATTCATTTACCGGCAGTCCGGGCAACGATGTGATCAACGGCGGCGCCGGCGACGACACCATAGACGGCCGCGCCGGCGATGACATGTTGTCCGGCGGCGCCGGAAGCGATACGTTGACCGGCGGAAGCGGCGCCGACGTCTTCCAATATCTCGACGGCGATTTGAACGGCGGCGGCGTGGATCACATTACCGACTTCGATGCGTCCGCTATTCCGGCGGCTGGCGGCGATACGCTGGATATCCGCGACCTGCTGATCGGTTTTGGCGGCGCGACGGCGGGAGATGCGGTGACGGACGGCTTTTTGCAATTCGCCGACAACGGCGGCGCTACCTCGGTGCAAGTCGATACCGACGGTGCTGCAAACGGCACAAGTTTCCAAACCGTAGCCGTTTTGGACAGCGTGGCCTTTACCGATGCGAATGCCGCGTTGACGCAATTGCAGGACAATATCACGGTGGCGTAAAACTAGGCTGTAACCGGGGTTACGACATCATCGACAACCTGCCTTCCAACGGTAACTTACAGACCTATCCATAAAGTCTCCTAGGCGGGTCGGGGCTTGCAGCCCCGGCCCAAACGGTTTTCTCGTACCCTCCCTCCCTATCTTTCTTACTCTCCGACGCGGAACGCAGCCTGTGACGCCCCAGCGTCACGCACCCGCCAGCGGTGCAAGCGACATCCCCACGCTGATCGCTCTTCGTTATGTACAAGCCTGTTGTCATTCTCTCGTTACCGCGCGCCGCGTGGTAATGCTGTCAAGACGCGCCGGCGTCGCGAGACGGGAGGACGGCGTATCCGCGTCGGCGGAGAAAACAGAGAATCAGGACCAGAAATAAAAGTTGTTTTAGTGGAATTCCATTGCGAATGTCTGCACATCCAATCCGGCACCAAAGAAGGCTTCATTGTAAGCTCATCAATCCTTAATTGCTGTCGTCGCTTCTGTTTTTTCATGACTCCATTTTGGGGTTATTTTAGAGTTTTTCGGCATCTCCAGGCTGTATTGGTAAAAGCCTGAATTTGAGCTGCTAAACCCGAAATAATCTTGAAGTGTCGCTCGAACTCTGAAATAGATCAACCCAATCCTGGTCAACTTATATTTACCGTTTTGTGTGAATAGGTATTTATACCTATTGTTTATTTATTCTTGAATGTTAAGATTCCATTACGAGTGTTTGGCGGCAAGTCAGACGGCATTCAGGCTTCTGCAACGAAGCATTGGCTTACACCTTAGGTGCAATGAGCTTATCGCTTGCTAAGAAATTGATTTTTCAAAGTACCCCATATCAAAGCACTTGAAAACGCCTCCTGTTGAATAAGGGCCGACCATGAATCCCACTGCACCCCTCTCAAACAGTCAATCCAGAATTCTTGATAGCAAGGATTTGCAGCCAGAACATCTCGGTGATTATTTAACGCTTTCCGTTCGTAGCGACGGCAATGATACGACGGTCAGCATTGCCACAACCGATAACCCTCCACAGATCTTCACGGCGGTTTTGCAAGGGATTGTCGCGTCTAATTTTCAGATGCTGCTTTACGATGCAGCGCTCAATTCCTTACACGATCCCATACTCTGATTCCTGCCGTAAATGACAATCCGTTTCTTTGGGTAGTCATCACTCAAAAATCGCAGTCTAGTGCCTAAGTCCAATATTAAAAGAGGAAAGATTGTGAAATAATGACACCTTAAGCTATACTTAATATAGTCGAGTTCTATGTTCCTCTTCAGACAATAGAGCCGATTCTATTAAGTAGGTTAATCCCCTGACGGAGGGTATCAAAATGGCTAGATTCGGTATCGTAAAATTTGTAATGGGTATGGTGAAGGCGGTTTCGTCTAACGGCGTTGAACGCGCGCTCCATGCTGGAGATAAGGTGCTTCCGGAAGAGGTCATCGTAACCGCGGATAACGGAAACATCGTAATCGAATTCAATAACGGCACGACCATGGACTTGGGTCGCAATCAGCAGGTCACGCTGAATGAAGATGCGTTGGTCCCGGAGAATCCGGCTGCACAAGCCGGCGTGCAAACGGCGGCCGGCGCGCAAAGCGAAGTTGCCGCCATTCAACAAGCATTGTTCGATGAAAACTTCGATCCCACCAAGGCGTTGAAAGCGACGGCCGCGGGCGGCGCCGATGCCGGCGGCGGTACCGCGCCGAGCGGCAACGAAGGCCATGGGACGGTTTATGTCGTGGATTATAATGACCCTATGTCGCAGCCTGCCAGCGGGTTTGATACGACGGGGATAAGCTTCAGCTTTCCGCCGCCCTTGGAGGTGCTGATTTTAAATCCTCAGCAGTTGCCCGCTGATAATCCCGCCATAATTAAGGATCTTACGCCCTCTGTCGAGGGTGGCGACGTGACCGCGAATGAGGACGATCTACAAGGCGGATCCGATCCGACAAAAGAATCCACGACGCAAGCCGGAAATTTCACCATTAAGGCGGCGGATGGCGTGGGCAGTTTGACGGTAGAAGGGCAAACCGTAATCGAAGATGGCGTCTTTAATCCGGCTGATCCGGGCAATCCTGTCATTATCAACTCTCCGTACGGTACGTTAATAATACAGAGCTACAATCCCGCCACCGGTGTCATCGAGTACACCTATACGTTAAACACCCCTGTTCCTCATGCGTCGGGAGAGGGCAACAATAGCTTTTTTGACAACTTCACCGCGGTGTTGACGGATGGCGATGGCGATAGTAACACGGGTATATTATCCGTAAATATCATCGATGATGTTCCGATCGCCGTAAATGACGCCGACAGTATCGCCGCGGGCTCTTTTGAGCAGGCGACGGGCAACGTGATTACCGACGCCGAAGGCGACGGCGGTGCCGACACTCGCGGCGCCGATGGTGCCCAAGTGACGGCGGTCGCTAGCGACAATGTGCCGGTGAACAGCGACAACACGGTGGACGGCGACGGCAACTTTGAGGTTGTCGGTCAATACGGCATCCTGATCCTGAATCAGGACGGTTCCTACAACTACAGCCGCAATGAGGGAACACCGGGCGGCGTGTTCGACGTATTCACCTACACCCTGACGGACGGCGACGGCGATAACGCTACGGCAACGCTGACGATCGCAGTCGGCAACACGCCGCCGATCATTTCGGATCTGACTCCGCAAGCGCAAGGCGGCGACGTGAGTGTGGATGAAGGTAATCTGGCCGATGGCTCCAGTTCGAACGCGGAAGCGCTGACTCAGAGCGGCAGTTTTAGCATCAACTCTCCGGACGGCATCGACTCTCTTACGATCGGCGGACACACCTTCATCAGCGAAGGTGTGTTCACAGCGGGTTCGTTCCAGACGGATTTTGGCAACACGCTGACCATTACGTCCTACGATCCTGACACGGGCGTCGTGAATTACACCTACACGCTGAATGACAATGAGACCCATGCCGAGGTCCAGGGTAATAACAGCCTGTTCGAAGACTTTGCGGTCGTGCTGACCGATCAGGGCGGTGAAAGCGTCAGCGACACCCTGTCGGTGAACATCGTGGATGATGTGCCGACTGCGGTGAACGACACGGACAGCATTGCTGCGGGCTCTTTTGTTTCGGCGACGGGCAACGTGATTACCGACGCCGAAGGCGACGGCGGTGCCGACACTCGCGGCGCCGATGGCGCCCAAGTGACGGCGGTCGCCAGCAATAATGTACCGGCGAACAGCGACAACACGGCGGACGGCGGCGGCAACTTTGAGGTTGCCGGGCAATACGGCATCCTGACCCTGAATCAGGACGGTTCCTATCTCTATACCCGCAATGACGGCACGCCGGGCGGCGTCAACGACGTGTTCACCTATACCCTGACGGACGGTGACGGCGACAGTGCCACCGCGACGCTGACGATAGCGATCGGCAACACGCCTCCGACCCTTTCGGATCTGACTCCGCAAGCGCAAGGCGGCGACGTGAGCGTGTACGAAGACGACCTGGCCGATGGCTCCAGTTCGAACGTGGAAGCGCTGACTCAAAGCGGCAGTTTTACCATCAGCTCACCGGACGGCCTCGACTCGCTGACAATCGGCGGGCACACTTTCATTAGCGAAAGCGTGTTCACGGCGGGTTCGTTCCAGACGGGTTTTGGCAACACGCTGACCATTACGTCCTACGATCCTGACACGGGCGTCGTGAATTACACCTATGCGCTGAATGACAACGAGACCCATGCCAACGTCCAGGGGAATAATAGCTTGTTCGAAGGCTTCTCGGTTGTGTTGACCGACCAGGACGGTCAAAGCGTCAGCGATACCTTGTCGGTGAACATCGTGGATGATGTACCGACTGCGGTGAACGACATGGACAGCATTGCTGCGGGCACTTTTGTTTCGGCGACAGGAAACGTAATTACCGATGCCGCGGCCGGAGATGCCGGCGACAGCGACACGGGCGCAGATACGCGCGGAGCCGATGGCGCCCAAGTGACGGCGGTCGCCAGCAATAATGTGCCGGCGAACAGCGACAACACGGCGGACAGCGGCGGCAACTTTGAGATTGCGGGTCAATACGGCATCCTGACCCTGAATCAGGATGGTTCCTACATTTATACCCGAAATGACGGCTCACCGGGCGGCGTCAACGACGTGTTCACCTACACCCTGACGGATGGCGATGGCGACAACGCCGCCGCGACGCTGACGATTACGATCGGCAACACGCCGCCGACCCTTTCGGATCTGACTCCTCAAGCGCAAGGCGGCGACGTGAGCGTGTACGAAGACGACCTGGCCGACGGTTCCGATCCGGTGCCGAAGGACAATCTGACCCAGGAGGGCAGCTTCGCCATCAGTTCGCCGGACGGCATCGACTCGCTGACGATCGGCGGACACGCCTTCATCAGTGAAGGCGCATTCACTGCGGGTTCGTTCCAGACGGCATTGGGCAACACGCTGACCGTGATCGGCTACGATGCGAATACGGGCGTGGTGAGCTATTCCTACACGCTGAATGACAATGAGGCGCATGCCAACGTCCAGGGGAATAATAGCTTGTTCGAAGGCTTCTCGGTTGTGTTGACCGACCAGGACGGTCAGAGCGTTAGCGATACCCTGTCGGTGAACATCGTGGACGACGTGCCAAGTATCAACGTAGCGGTGATCAATGAAGCGGGAGGCGTGCTGGCAACCCAGGATGCCGAAACCGACGGCGATCCGACCGACACCGACATTGCCGTCTCGAGCGCGAACTTCGGCGGCGTATTCGGCGTGACTTCGGTGTCCGGAGCGGACGGCGCGACGACCAGCGTGAGTTATGCGCTGAGTCTGGCGCAAGCGGACGGCATCGATTCCGGGCTGAACAGCCACGGTGCGGACATCCATCTGTATCTGGTCGATGGCGAAGTGGTCGGCTCGACCGCGCTGAGCGCCGTTTCGGTGACCGCCGTCAACACCATCTTCTCGATTGCGACGAATAGCAGCGGCGAGGTGACGCTGAGCCAATTCCAGCAAATCGATCATGTTGGAGGTGCGGGCGCGATCAGCCTGGGCGACAACCTGGTCAACCTGACCGCGACCGCGACGATCACCGACTTTGACGGCGACACCGCGACCGACAGCGAAACGATCGACCTGGGAGGCGGCAACATCCGTTTCGACGACGACATGCCGACGGTTATCTCGAACGCGCAATTGACAGGGACGGTCGACGAAGACGGTGTGAGCGGCGGTATCGCGGGTGGAGCCTATGATGTTCATGGCGAGGTTGTCGTGGCTTCCGGCAACGTAGCCAGCCTGTTTAATTCCGGAGCCGACACGCCGTTGAATTTTGTGCTGGCCGCCGATACGGCAACCATGTTGCAAGCCCTAAATCTGAGCTCGGGCGGCGCCGCTTTGTCCTATATCGTGAATGGCGATACGGTAACCGCTTCGGCTAATGGCGCCACGATTTTTACCTTCCAGTTGACCAACAACGGAACGTACACCTTCACCCTGCAAGGGCCGCTCGACCATCCGACTCTCGATGGGAAATATGGCGATAATACTGAAAACGACCTTGCGCTTAATTTGGGCGGGATCATTACCGCGGTGGACTTCGATGGCGACACGGTGACGGCGAATAATACCAGCCTGATTATTACCATTGATGACGATACGCCGGTCAATTTCTTCACTGAAGACGGCGCCGTATTGGACACCAATATTGCGCCGACCACGTTCGATTTGAATCTTTCCGGCACGCTCGGTGCGGACGGCCTGGACGGCGTGGTGTTCGACATCGCGAATAACGGCATGGCGGCCACCGACGCTGCGGGTAATTTGCTCTCGTTTAATGGTCAACAAATTTATCTGTATGGCGACGGCAGCGGTACTTTGATCGGCTCGACCAGTTCGGCGAGCCCGACGGCCGAGGGCGCGGTGACCGTGTTTACCATTACGCTGAATCCGGGCTCCGACACCTATAGCGTCGATTTGAACGGCACGATCAGCAACGGTACTGAAGTCAGCATTTCGAACCTGACCAGTGCGGGGGCCGGCAACACCGATTTCCGTAGCATCGGCGTCGATAATCCGAATAATGCCGTGGACATTTTGCTAACCGGCCGCGGCAGCAATGGACTTCAAGATACGATCAACACGGACAGCGATTCGATCGGTGTCGACGGCGGTCAGGCTGTCGATGCCAATGAGGCGGTGCGGATCGATTTTCTAAGCAATCTGACCACAGCGCCGGCAAATCCCAGCGGTCTGGCCTATTCGGGCCATGTTTCCGCAACGAGCTTTCAGCAGAAAATCGCTCAGGTACAGGGGCCGCAGAGCAATACCGTCACGATCGTCGTCACCGCGCTGTTGGCCGATAACGATCAGGAGTTCGATATCACGCCCTCGACGCTCGAAGCGGGGGAAAGCAAGGCGGATATCACCAGTGTGCGTGTGTTCGATGCCGGCGGCGTGGATGTGACGGCGTTATTTGCCGATGGCGACTTGAATAACGGCAATATCGGCATCGTCGATGGCGTCGCCACGATCTCCGGCTTGCAGGAGGGCTATCAGTACGAGATCAATACGACGAGTCCGTTTAGTGCGGTGGTGGTCGAGTCGCCAGACACCAATACCTATGGCTTCGATTTAGGCGTTTTTTCGCTGCAAACCGTCAACGACCAGACGCCGATCGATCTCTCCTACAATTTGCTCAGCACCGATTACGACGGCGATACTGCCTCAGGTTCCCTGGATTTGTCGTTGTTGCCGAATAATCCGGATACCCAAATAGGAACGGAAGGAGTCAATGATGTCTTGACGGGCGACGGCAATAATAACAGCTTGGCTGGTCTCGGCGGCGATGACACGTTGAATGGTTTGGGCGGGAACGACTATCTGTTCGGAGGCGACGGCAAGGACATTCTCAATGGTGGCGATGGTAATGACATATTGATCGGAGGTGTCGGTAGCGACACGATGACTGGCGGGGCAGGCAGCGACGTCTTTAAGTACAGCGGCGGAGACTTGTCTGGCGGAGGCGTCGACCAAATTACAGACTTTAACTTTAATGCGCCGGCAAGCGGCGGAGACGTGTTGGACATTTCGGATGTGCTGAGCGGATTTGGCGGCACGACAGTCACTGATGCAGTGGCTCAAGGATTTGTGCAATTCGCCAACGACGGCAGCGGTCATACGGCCGTTCAAGTGGATGCCGATGGCACTGCGGGCGGGACTTCATTTCAAACCGTCGCGGTCTTGCAGAACGTCGCCTTTACCGATGCCAATGCCGCGTTGACGCAGTTGCAGGACAATATTACGGTACAACAGCAACCGTAAGTCATAAGGCCGATTCACCTTGCGACGACAAGGGCAATGGATTTCCCCTCGGACATACTCTGAAGCGGGACGGGTTTATTCAACCCGTCCCAAACGTTTGCAGGTTAAATGTCGGGGAGGGATGAAATCCGGTCGGGCGTCGTGATTTTAGGCGATGGCGATCGTTTGCAGAGTTTCGGCACGGAAGCGGTAATTTTTATTCAGGCAATGATCCAGCCATTTTTGCAAAAAATAATTTAACCGCCATTTGTAATTCATAATCTCAAGGCTCAGGCCGGGATTCTTGTAAACCTTGGCGACGGCGGCGCGGGCGTGGTCGCTGATGACTTCGGCCAGGCGCAGGTCCAGATACAGCCGTATCGTGACGGCGGGTTCCAGAAATTCCTCAAGATTTTTTTTGAAGCTGTGGCTCAACAGAATCGTCAGCGTATAGGGCGAGCGTTCGAGCACTTCGAGATGCAGCGTCGAACCTTCCTCGGCAAGTCCGGTCGCGGTGTCGCGGTAGTCGAGCAGGTCGGGAATCAAACGCAAGAGCTTTTGATAGTTGGCGGCGCAGACCTGTTCGAGGCAGAGCGATTTATTGACCGGGTTCAGCTGGCTCATAATCGCGGCGAATCTTCGCTGTAGCAGGCATAGGCGCTGGCGGTCTCCCATAATACCACCTGAGACACATTCAAGCCGGCCTGTTGCAGGTAACGGTAGATCATTTTGCTGAGCACCTCGGCGGTCGGATGTTCGTCCAGGGCCAGGAAGCGTTCGTTGTTCGCGACCAGCATCGGGATGATCGGGTCGTCCTTGTGCAGCAGAAAATTGTGATCGAGATGTTGATCGATATAGGCCTCGACGCAATCCCGAACGTCGGAAAAATCGCAGACCATGCCTTGGGCGTTAAGCTCCTCCTGCTGGATCGAAATGGAGGCTTTGACGCTGTGCCCATGCAGGTGACGGCATTTTCCGTGATGGTGCATCAACCGGTGGCCATAGCAAAAATAAACCTCTTTGGTAATCGTGTACATTTAAATCAACATCCTTTGATGCTTTTGATCGCCGCGGCGATTTCGAAACTGTCGGTGGTTGCTGCGGTGCAGCGTATGATCTCAATAAAGGCGGTGACCGGCGGGCCTTGCGGGCTTCTGAAGACATGAACCTCGGCGGCCTTGCCTTGCGGCAGCGCCTGATCCGCGATAAACGAAATTCCCGCGCCGCTGATCGATGTGCACTGTCCTAACCGTTGCTCGGACGAACCGGCCAATTTGATGGCGATTGCGCTGCCCAGCGTCAGCCGCGTTTGTTGGCGTTTCTCGTTATAATCGGGCAAAATTTTAACCTGGATCGAGTGGTAAAAACACAGGGATTTGAGCAGCATAGCATTCGCGTCCCGTTCGGTTTAGCCAAAGTTTACTATAAAAGTCTCGCCAGGGGCTAAAAAACCGGATGCCGAGTTATCGCCGCCCATTAGCCCTGCAAAATCGTCTGAATTTCGGTAAGATGTGCGGATGACCCGATGCCGTTCGATATGCAAGACGAGGGACATGTTTTGATTCACGTCAATAGGCAGGCGTTCGAATAGGTTGGCATCGATTTTGGGTCGCTAAATTTAAAATAAGTAAAGACCGTTGAGTGGGAATAAATGAGTAAAGCAACAGTATTAACAGGCATCACGACCACCGGCACGCCGCACCTCGGTAATTATGTCGGCGCGATTCGGCCGGCGATCGCGGCCAGTAAAAACGACAATGTCGCGCCTTTTTATTTTCTGGCCGACTATCACGCGCTGATCAAATGCCAGGAGCCGGAGCGGGTCCGCCAGTCCAGCCTGGAAATCGCCGCGACCTGGCTGGCCTTGGGGCTCGATACCTCGAATGCGGTGTTTTACCGGCAGTCGGATGTGCCCGAAATTCTGGAACTGTCCTGGATTTTGACCTGCGTGACCGCAAAAGGCCTGATGAACCGCGCGCATGCCTACAAAGCCGCCGTGGCGGACAACGAACAGGGCGGCGAAAATGATCCGGATAAAGGCATCACGATGGGGCTGTTCAGTTATCCGATTCTGATGGCGGCCGATATATTGATGTTCAAAGCCGACAAGGTGCCGGTCGGCAAGGATCAGATTCAGCATATCGAGATGGCGAGAGACATCGCGGCGCGTTTCAATCATATTTACGGCGAGCATTTTACTCTGCCCGAGGCGGTGGTCGAGGAACATGGCGCGACCTTACTGGGGCTCGACGGACGCAAGATGAGCAAGAGTTATAACAATACGATTCCTTTGTTCGAGCCGGAGAAAAAGCTCAGGAAACTGATCAACAAAATCAAAACGAACTCGCTGGAACCGGGCGAGCCGAAGGATCCCGAGACTTGCACCTTGTTCAGCATTTACCGGGCGTTCGCGACGCCGGCCGAAGTCGGCGAGATGCGGGTGCGTTATGCGAACGGCATCGGCTGGGGCGAGATGAAGCAGGCCTTGTTCGAATACATCAACGAGCATATCACGCCGGCCCGGGAGCGCTATGAGGCATTGATGCAGGCGCCCGACCACATCGAGCAGCAATTGCAGGAAGGCGCGCGCAAGGCGCGTGCGATCAGCGCCCCGTTCATCAAGGAATTGCGTGACGCGGTGGGTATTGCCAGGATTTCCGCGTGAGTAAAATCACTTTCAGCGACTGGCTCAGGGAATCCCTGCAGTTTATCGGCCGGGCTCCGGTTACCTGGTTCGGCTGTTGCCTGATCATCGGCGCCTTGATGACGCTGGGAAAATTGTCCTTGGCGCTGGGCGTGTTCGTGTCGGTCAGCAGTCTGTTCGTCGGCGTCGGCGTCGCCAAATATATCGATCTGAAGTCCAGCGGCGAAAATCCGGTCGCTTTGGGCTGGGCGGTCAAGAAAAGCCTGCCGCTGGCGATCCTGGCGGCAGGCAGCTTGGTGCTTTGCTGGGGGGCTTTCAGGACCATAGCCGGCATTGCGGCCGGCGATTGGCAAAACATCGCCAAGTTTTTCTTCTATTGGGAATTCACCCCGGAAAACCTGCTGCGGCAAACGACGCGCGAATTGGCGATCTGGCTGTTCGGCTATGCGAATGTCGCGCTGATTTTTTGTCTCTTGATGCTGAACAGCTTCGCGAGCTGGTTCAGCTATCCGTTGATGCTGTTCAGAAATTACGGTTGGAGCGCGGCGAAGGAAGAGGGCCGGGCGGCCCTTTCCGAATGTTCTAATGCGTTTTATAAACTGCAGGGCTTCATTTTTTTGCAGGCGCTGCTGTGCCTGTCGGTCACGCCGTTGTTGACGCCGGTGCTGTATATGCTGACATCGACATTGATGTATGTGTCTTATCAGAGCGTGTTCGGCAGCAGATCCAAATAACTTCAGGCCGGATTCGGCCGAATAAGCGCTAGCCGATCAGATTTTTTCGAGCAGCGGAAAGGATTGTTGCAGCGTCGGCAACTGATCTGCGGGCAGTTCGAGTACCAGATTGATCTGTTCGGCAAATTGCTGCTCGACGATGCGTCCGTCCAGTTTTTTGAGCAAATACTCCAAGGGCTGCAACTGGCTGTAAGTCACCGCCAGTCTGACGCTGGCCATCGCGATGAAAGGTTCGATGTCGGCTTCGTCGATGACCCGTTTGGCGGCGTTGCCGTAGGCGCGGGTCAAACCGCCCGCGCCGAGTTTGATGCCGCCGAAATAACGGACCACCACCAGCAGCACGTCGATCAGATCCTTGCCTTCCAGGTGCTGAAAGATCGGCTTGCCGGCCGTGCCGGAGGGCTCGCCGGCATCGTGAAAACGGTAAACGAAGCCTTGCGGCGTCTTGAGCCGGTAGGCATAAACGATGTGCGTGGCGTCAGGGTATTCGGCATGCAGTTTTTTCAAATGCCGGACGACCGCTTGTTCGTCCTTGCAAGGAAAAATCATGCCGATAAAGCGCGATTTTTTTATGTTGTCTTCAATCGTGTGTTGGGATTTGACACAATACACGCATCACTCCGAAATTGGCCTGCAAACCGCGTATGATAACAACACATCCGCATGCTTCCGAAAAAATTCACCACCCGGCCGACCGCCAGCGCCTGCTCGAAGAATTCAAACGTTGGCTGCCGCCTGCCTCGATCCTGGCCGAGACAGAGGCGTTAAGACCGTATGAATGCGACGGCTTGTCGGTTTACCGCTGCCTGCCGTGGCTGGTATTGCTGCCGGAAACGATAGAGCAGATTCAACAGATCCTGAGGATTTGTTATCGCGAGGGCGTGCCGGTCGTGGCCAGGGGCGCGGGCACCGGGCTGGCCGGTGGCGCCTTGCCGCTCGACAATGGCGTGCTGCTCGGTTTGGCGAAACTGAACCGGATACTCGAAGTCGATCCCCGCAACCGGCTGGCCAGGGTTCAGCCCGGCGTGCGCAATATTTCGGTTTCGGAGGCGGCGCGGCCTTATGGCTTGTTCTATGCGCCCGATCCCTCGTCGCAGATCGCCTGTACGATGGGCGGCAATGTCGCGGAAAATTCCGGAGGCGTGCATTGCCTCAAATACGGGTTGACGACGCACAATGTGCTGGAAGTCAAGCTCGTGACGATGGATGGCGAACTGCTCACCTTGGGCGGCGGCGGATTCGATTCTCCGGGGCTCGATTTGCTCGCGGTGACGATCGGTTCGGAAGGGCTATTGGGCGTAGCGGTCGAGATCACGGTCAAATTGTTGCCCTTGCCGGAAGAGACGCAGGTGTTACTGGCGGCATTCGACGACGTCGAAAAGGCAGGGCAGGCGGTCGCCGGGATTATCGCGGCAGGACTGCTGCCGGCCGGTCTGGAGATGATGGATCATACGATCATTCAGGCCGCCGAGGACTTTATCGGCGCGGGTTACCCGGTCGAAGCCGAGGCGGTTTTGATCGTCGAATTCGACGGGATGCGGGAACAGGTTGGGCAGGATCTGGAGCGCGCGGCCGGCTTGCTGAAGGCCTGCGGCGCCTATCGGCTCGATATCGCCGCGGCCCCGGAGGACAGGCAGAAAGCGTGGGCGGGCCGTAAGGCGGCATTTCCGGCCGCGGGCCGGATCAGCCCCGATTATTACTGCATGGACGGTACGATACCGCGCCGCTTTCTGGCCGACACGCTGAAAAAAATCGCCGAATTATCAAGACAGTACGGATTGACGGTCGCGAATGTGTTTCATGCCGGCGACGGCAATCTGCATCCCTTGATTCTTTATGATGCGGAAAAAACCGGCGAACTCGACAAGGCCGAGCAACTGGGCGGGGCGATTTTGGCGTTGTGCGTCGAGGTCGGCGGCACGATTACCGGCGAGCATGGCGTCGGCATCGAAAAAATGAATCACATGTGTTTGCAGTTTTCGGCCAGCGAATTGATGCAGTTTCACGCGCTAAAACGTGCATTCGACGAGAAGGGCTTGTTGAATCCCGGCAAGGCCATCCCGAGTCTGCACCGCTGCGCGGAATGGGGGGCGATGCATGTGCATCAGGGCAACGTGCGCCTCCCCGAGATTGAGCGGTTTTAGAGACTAAGCGAAGCCGGCGGTCAAATCAATTGACCCAGGCCGAAAGCCCCCAAGTAGGTCAAAACGAAATACAGCAAGGCGAGGACGCCGCTTGCGATGACATTGACTTCAATGACCTGTTTAAAGATATAGGTGACCAGCGCAAAGTCCCAGAAGATCAGCGCAAACAGCAGGTAGTAGCTCAACGGGTCGTCGCTGACGGTCAGCCAGATCATCACCGGGATGATGAATAAGGCGACCACATTCGCGCAGAGCAGCATCGCGGTCGTGACCTGGATGAAGCCGTACAGCGTTTTATTAAAAAACATCATCAGGCCGATAAACAGCAGGGTCAATGCCGTCTCGATCGTGACCTCGTAAAACGACTCGATCGGGTCGTCGGTCATGTTAGCCTGAAGGAAATATTCGATCAGGTAATAGAAAATCAGATTCTGTCTAAAAAAACCGGTGGATCGAATCAGTTCGAGCGGATTGTGCCGGAACCAGCATAAAGGCAGATATTGCCTGATGTTGTCGACGGTTGCCATGATGAGTCGGACCCGTTATGCGCTAGCGGCCGGAGAAGTAGGTTTATGGCAGTTCCTTGGGGCCCTTGCTGTCCGCGAAAACGTCGAAAAGCTGCGCATTGTAGGTGCTGAACGTATCGTTCAAGGATTGCACCAGATCCTTGGCTTTGCCGGTCAATTGGGTCAGCCGGTTCTTGGTTTTCTTGTTCCAGAGAGCCGGTTCGGAAACCGGCAGCATCATGCGCGAAAAAGTCAGGTTTTTTTCGAACATGCCGGCCAGATTTTCGAGCAGGTTCAGTTCCTTTTGGCGGCTGTTCAATTGCGCGATGATCAGCTTCGCGTGTAGCCGGCTGAAGATCAGGTGGATCGGCGTCATGATCGCGATCAGCACGAGAATCGTGATAGGGCCTAAAATCGGATCGATCAGCGTGGCCAGGACGATGCCGGTGTTGATTTCGGCAAACAAGGCCAGCACGATGAACAGGCTGAGCACCAGGAGGCTGGACATATTGACCCTCTCCTTCCAGGTGGCGAGGCCTTTTTTGACTTCAGGGATCACCACGTTGTCGATTTCGGCAATGTTGTCCTCGAGCGCCTGCAGCACGCGGTAGGTCCGGTCGTAGCCGACATTGGCGAGGCGTTGGTCGATCAGGCTGAAATCGGTTTTGCCTGCCTGCGGGATGAAGCCTCCCTCCTGGCTCGGCAAAATCATGAACTGGCCCGAAGAAATGCCGAGATCGGCCAGGCGCCGCTGCCAGGTCGAGATGATCTCACCGGTTCTGGCGGCATTCAACGCGGCCGGCGCATCGATCAGATAGACCAGCTTGTTGGTATCCTGGTGCAATTGGATTTGGGTAATCAAATGATCCAGCAAAGGCGACGGCGACTCGAAGGCATCGGTAAAGATGAACACCGTATCGGAGTTTTCGATCGCATAAGTGATCAGAAAAGACGTGACCGCGTTGGCAGGCGTCGCGCCGATGCCGGGGGCTTCGATGAACAGCTTGCCTTTCAGGCGGTCGCTCGGCAGCGTTTTAAGCTCCAGATAGGCGTTGACGCGGCTGCCTTCGCCGGGCTGCAATTGTTCTATCTTGTGGCTGATATGATAAAACGGGAAGCGGTGATCGACATCGAGCGCGGTGCCGGGCAAGGTGGTCGGGCTGGTCTGGTTGTTGTGTAGCAGCACCGAAAATTTGTTATGCGAGGTTTGCAGGCCGGTCAACTGCAAATCGGAGCCGAAATAACCGTTCATGAATTTCGACTTGGCGTTCGAATTGCCGCCGATCAAGGTCACGATCGGCCACCAGGAACTTTTAGTCGCGGTGGTTTCATCCGCATCGATCAGGCCGAGGTCGAATTCCAGTTGATCGAGTTCATGAAAGACTTTGGAGGTTTTTTGTAAAATCGGGCTGTCGCTGGCGAAATATTTTTCCAGATTTGCCAGGTATTTGCTTACAGTCTTTTCAGTCATTGTCTTCACACCGGTTTGTTAAATTTATTATTCTGGGTATAAAAAGCCAACAGCTTGCTTCCATGTCTTAAGGCTCATTTTTATGGAACTCCCCTTGCTGTTCAAACTCTGAAAGCCCATGGGCGAGTGCATCTGCCTTGTTACCGGTTTGTTGCGGTGCGCTTTGCAGGCTTCCTCTGGGTATTAATTAGTTTAATCGTTAAAGCGAGCGGCTAAATAACTGTCGTCTTCAATTCAGGGGAGGGCGCTGAAAAGAGAGCGTATTGTTACGATGATACAAAAAACGGAACAAATATTAAAGGTATTTTGTTTGCGAAGGCGGGGTGAGAGGGGCGCGCGGAGAATTGTACGAGGCGTAAAACTTATCGAGTAGGCGGCGGGGGAGGCCTGGAGCGAGGCAGTTCGCGCTCGGTCGAGTTTTTGCGTCCGTTCAAGATGCAATTTCGTGTATATTGATCCTTTTGAGTGGGGCGCAAGCTCTGTCCGTTCGCATTGAAGTCCGATATTATGAAGTCGCTATATTCTCATCGAAGTTTTGTCTTGGTTCCGGCTGTCGCGCTGTTGTCCGGTTGCGCACTATCGAGTAGCGGTGGGATTGGCGATACCGGCATGACTAAGGAAGTGTTTGCGCACTATGTCGAAGAGGTATTTCGTTTTCAGAATCGGATGACCAGCGAGGTGATGATGCTGATGGATGCGGACGAAGGCAGCAATCTCGATGTCATTATGCAGTCCGAGCAGCATATGCAAGAAGTGTGCAGACCGCTCAACGAGTATGTCGCTAGGGATATTGACGGCTTAGGCGCCAGTCTGTTGCTGCAGAGAAAAGTCGTGAAAACCACGATGGATTGTGATCATGCGGCGCATGAGGTCGAGACGTTGTTGAACAGGTAGGCCGGGCTACGCTCCGCGCAGCCTGACCGCTAACGCGTGTGTTTGAATAAATTCGTCGGAAGTTAGCCGTTCATTTCGGGCATTTCATAAGTATTACGCCCCTCGATTTTGACCGGCGTCAGGATCGTAGGTTGCGGCGGCTGGCTGTCATCGAGTTCCGGATAATCCAGCGTGTAATGCAGTCCCCGACTTTCCTTGCGCAGCATCGCGCTACGGATGATCAACTCGGCGACGATCACCAGATTGCGCAGTTCGAGCAGGTCGCTGGTGACCCGGAAATTGCCGTAATACTCGGCGATTTCCTTTTTGAGCAGTTCGATGCGGTTTCGCGCCCGGTGCAGGCGCTTGTCGGTTCTGACGATGCCGACATAGTCCCACATGAAATTCCTGAGCTCGTTCCAGTTGTGCGAGACGACGACTTCTTCGTCTGAATCGCTAACTTGCGATTCATCCCAGGCAGGAAGCAGAGGCGGCGGGGCGATCTCTGGCAGCTTTTTGACCAGGTCGATATGCGCACGCTCTGCGAACACCAGGCATTCGAGCAATGAATTGCTGGCCATTCGGTTGGCGCCGTGCAATCCGGTGCAGGCGACCTCGCCGATCGCGTACAGATTGGCGATGTCGGTGCGGGCATAGCTGTCGGTCAGCACGCCGCCGCAGGTGTAATGCGCCGCCGGCACGACCGGAATCGGCTGCTTAGTGATGTCGATATCGTAATCGAGGCACTGTTGATAAATGGTCGGAAAGTGCTCGCGGATGAAGGTTTCGGGCTTATGGCTGATGTCCAGGTAGACGCAGTCGATGCCGCGCTTTTTGATCTCGGCATCGATCGCGCGGGCGACGATGTCGCGCGGCGCCAGCTCGCCGCGCGGATCGTAGTTTTGCATGAACGGCGCGCCGTTCGGCAGGATCAGCTTGCCGCCTTCGCCGCGCACCGCTTCGCTGATCAAAAAGGCGCGCGCCTCGGGATGATAGAGGCAGGTCGGGTGGAACTGCATGAATTCCATGTTGCTGACCCGGCAGCCCGCGCGCCAGGCCAGTGCGATGCCGTCGCCGGTCGAACTTTGCGGATTGGTGCTGTAAAGATAGACCTTGTTCGCGCCGCCGGTCGCCAACACCACCGCGCGCGCCGCGATCGTTCTGACCTTTTGTTTTTGGGTGTCCAACACATAAGCGCCGAGAATGCGCCTGCCGATCGGGCTGGCGCTATCCGCGCAGGGGCCGGTAATCAGTTCGACCACGTTATGGTTTTCTAAAAGCTCGATATTGGCATGTTCGCGCGCGCGTTCGATCAGGGACAGGGATACGGCTTTGCCGGTCGCATCGGCGGTATGCACGATGCGCCGATGCGAATGGCCGCCCTCGCGGTGCAGGTGCAGTTTGAATTCGCCGGATTCGGTTTCTTCCCCGGTAAATACCACGCCCTGGCTGCGCAGCCAGTTGATCGAGCTTTTGCCGTGCGTCACGGTCAATCTGACAATGTCCGGATCGCAAAGGCCGGCGCCTGCGTCCAGGGTGTCCTCGATATGCGATTCGATCGAGTCTTCGGCGTCGAACACCGCGGAGATGCCGCCTTGTGCGTAAAAAGTGCTGCCTTCGGTGAGAGCGAATTTCGAGAGCACCGCGATTTTGACTCCATGTTCGGCCAGTTTTAAGGCTAAACTTAAGCCAGCGCCGCCGCTGCCGACGATGAGAACATCAGGGTGATTGACTGAATTGTGCATCTGGAATTAAAGGAAGATGTGCGGAAAAGGTGTCAGGCGTTGAGCGAGGGGCTTGCCGCGCTTGGGAAACAGCAAGGAATTCAGATTGAAGCGGGTATTAATCAACGGCCTATACTCTGGAAATGCGGTGTCGCAAGGATAAATCGGTGCCAGCTTAAGGGCCGGACTGGCTTAGTTGGCAAGCATCATGGATAATAGCGGTTTTTGCCGTGATAGCAATTTTTTTTGTCATAGCAGAACTAATGCGGTTTAATTCTGTCCATTCTACCATCCAAGAACACAAGTGAAGAGTCATTCTAGGGCGAGCGAACAACTGGACGAGGACCTGGTATTGCGGGTACAGCAGGGCGACAAGTCCGCGTATGATCTTTTGGTGATCAAGTATCAGCATAAAATCGTTCAATTGGTCAATCGCTATGTTAAAGATCCTAGCGAGTCGCAAGATGTCGCGCAGGAGGCCTTTATCAAGGCCTATCGGGCGCTGGGCAGCTTCCGCGGCGAAAGTGCTTTCTATACCTGGCTATACCGGATCGCAATCAATACCGCGAAAAATTATCTGATGTCCAGATCAAGGCGAAATGTCGATATGCAGATAGACGTTCAGGATGCTGAAGTCTATGAAAATCTGCCGCAGTTGCATGGCCAGGAAACGCCCGAAAGGGAACTGCTGAGCCGGGAAATTGTCGAGACGATCAAAACGGCGATCGCAAAGCTGCCTGAAGAGATGCGGGTCGCCATCATGCTGAGGGAATTTGAAGGAATGAGCTATGAGGAGATTGCTCAGGCGATGGATTGCCCTGTAGGAACGGTGCGCTCACGCATTTTCAGAGCGCGTGAAGCCATTGATAGTAAACTCAACCCCCTGCTCGATTGACGGTGATATTCGATGCACGAAGATTTAATGCAAAAAGTTTCTCAATTCCTGGACGATGAGCTTCCCGAAGAAGAAGCCTTGCGTCTCTTACAAAAAATGCGGACCCACTCCGAGTTGGCAGGCAAGATGCGCCGTTATGAGGCAATCAAGCAAGCCATAAAAAATGATGAAGAGTTAATATCGGCAACGCCCGACTTCGCGGCATCGGTCAGCAGCCGAATTCAGCAAGAGCCGGCTTACCTGATTCCGAATGCCACGCGGCGCTGGAGTCGCCACCGAAGCTTTACGCGTTCGCATAAAATCGCCGCCTTGGCGGCCTCTGTCGCGGTGATCGCGTTT
This sequence comes from Methylomicrobium lacus, assembly GCF_041897535.1. Lineage (GTDB taxonomy): Bacteria > Pseudomonadota > Gammaproteobacteria > Methylococcales > Methylomonadaceae > Methylomicrobium > Methylomicrobium lacus_A. The sequence continues at coordinate 2,152,151 of NZ_CP169217.1, read as the reverse complement.
GTCGCGCACACGCAGCGTCCAGAACCGGCCAGCCCTGTACAGGTTGCCGCAGTCAAGGCGCCGGACAAACCCGCCCCGCAATTGGCGGAGACTAAGACTCCACGGAATTCCTATCCAGTCAATCAACAAATCAGCGATTATTTGCAGGCGCACAGCAGTATTTATACCAATAGTCAGTCTGATTTTCAGCCCTATGCGAAACTCACTCATTACAGTCAAAAATGATTCGGGTTGTTCGCTTTTTCCTGATAGTTTTCTTCTCAATCGGGCCGGTCTCTGCCGAAGACAGCGAGTTAACCGCCAGGCAGATTTTGGCGAATATGGTTCAGGCCATGAGAGCGCTCAATTACGAGGGGACCGTCGTGTTTTTGCGCAACGGCAGGCTCGAATCGATGAAATATTCGCACGCCTCCGCGCTGGGCAGGGAGCAGGAGCGCTTGGTCTCGTTGAATTCGCCGCTGCGGGAAATCGTCAGAAATGGCGATCAAGTCAGTTGCCGTTACAATGACACGCAAACCGTCGTGTTCGATCAGAGGCCTTTCGAACATTCGTTTTTGGTCAATTTTTCAAGCCCTCTAGACGAAATAGCCCATCTTTACGATTTTGTCCTGTCCGGCGAAGAAGATGTGGCGATGTTTCCGGCCTATGTGATCGATATTCGACCGAAAGACGAATTCCGCTATGCGCGGCGGATTTGGGTTGAAAAGCTGCAGTTTTTGCCGTTGAAAGTCATGGTGTATGACCTCAACGGTGCGCTTCTCGAACAGGTCGTTTTCACCGAGCAGCATGTCAAGGAATCCTTGCCTTTTAGCGAGGTGAATCCGGAGGACGCCAAGTCGCGTGATCGAGCGCTCAAAGAGAGTGTTCCCGAGGCATTGCGGTTTACCGTGGCGAATCCGCCGGCCGGTTTCAAGGAAGTCTATTTTGCGCGCAAGACGATGCATGATTCCCGTTTGCCCGTCGAACATTTGCGGATGACTGACGGTTTGGCGTCGGTTTCCGTCTATATGGAAAACAAAAACCCCGAGATCGAATCGGGTCTCAGGTCAGTCGGCGCGGTCAACTTCTACAGCCGCAATCTCGATGATTATCAGGTAACGGTGATGGGTGAAGTGCCGCCGTTAACGGTCAAAACGATCGCCGAAGGCATTGGTCTCAAAAGCGGCGGTCGCTGAAGTCTTTCTTCGGTCCAGTATGGCGGATTTTGTCGAAGCTAAACCGACTTTTTATAATTTTTTACTGTGTATTTCCGGCCCTACAGATCATCGGCAAAATGGCTGATAGGCGATCATTTTATTATTTGGGATTAGAGGTTTTATGCTTAAAAGGCTTGGTTGGTCAGTATTTCTGGTCTTTTTGTTCGGTCACGATGTTTACGCGCAGCTTCCTGATTTTACCGAAATGGTCAAAAAAAATGGTGTAGCCGTCGTCAATATCAGTACTACCCAAAAGGCGGCTCCGGAAACCAGCAGTCTTCCTCCGGAACAACAGCTGCCCGAGGACTTGCCTCCCGAAATGGAAGAGTTTTTCAAACACTTTTTCAATGCACCGGGCGGTGATGCTGTCCCAAGAGATACGCAGTCGTTGGGTTCGGGATTCATCATTTCGGCGGACGGCTATGTACTGACCAATCATCATGTCGTGAAGGACGCCGACGAGATTGTCGTCAAGTTGACCGATCGAAGAGAGCTGGTCGCCAAGCTGGTCGGCTCCGACGCGCGCACCGATGTCGCGTTATTGAAAGTCGACGCCAAGGATTTGCCGATCGTGACGATCGGTTCACCGGACAAGCTTCAGGTCGGCGAATGGGTGCTCGCGATCGGTTCGCCTTTCGGCTTTGAACAGTCGGTGACGGCCGGTATCGTCAGCGCGAAAGGACGCAGTCTGCCCGGCGGCAATTATGTGCCGTTCATCCAAACCGACGTCGCGATCAATCCCGGCAATTCCGGCGGTCCCTTGTTCAACATGGAAGGTCAAGTCGTCGGTATCAATTCGCAGATCTATAGCCGGACCGGCGGTTTCATGGGCTTGTCGTTCGCGATTCCGATGGATGTCGTGATGAATGTGGTCGATCAGATCAAAACCAAGGGCAAGGTGTCGCGCGGCTGGCTGGGCGTGCAGATTCAGGACGTGACCCGCGAACTGGCCGAATCGTTCGGCATGAAGCGTCCGCATGGCGCCTTGGTCGCAAAAGTGTTGCCGGGAAGCCCGGCCGAAAAAGCCGAAATTCAGATCGGCGACATCATTACCGAATTCAATGGCCATGTGATCGAAACCTCGGGCGAATTGCCGCCGATGGTCGGCATGACGCCGATCGACGACAAAGCGGAACTGAAGCTGATCCGTCAGGGTGAGACGATGACCGTGCCGATCAAAATCGGCTTACTGCCCGAGCAGGAAGAGAAATTGGCGGATGCCGGCGGCAAAGGCGAAGCCAAGCCCGACAATAAACTCGGCATCTCGGTGACCGAATTGACCGCCGAGCAACGGGAAGCGCTGGAAGTTGCGAAAAATGGCGTGCTCGTGAAAAATGTCGGCAAGGGTCCTGCGAAGGATGCCGGCATTCAGCCGGGCGACGTGGTCCTGAGGATTCAGAGCAGCGTAATCAAAAGCGTCGCCGATTTCGACAAGGTCGTTAAAAACCTGCCGGAAGGCAAATCGATTGCATTGTTGGTTCAACGCCGCGGCAATCCGGTATTCTTGGCGCTGAAGATAGGCAAGCAATAAAACGCGTTTATTACCTCCGAACCCACCGGTGCATGCCGGTGGGTCCGGGCGGCCTTCCAGACCGTTTCCTATATTTCGCTCAACAAGCCCTTGAAGCGGTCATCGATTTGACCGCGAATCACGGCGATCTTCTCTTCCGTATACGGCATACGGTCAAATTTTCCCCACACCGGCGCCGGCCATGCCGGATCGTTCCGGTATCTGACGATATGATGGATGTGCAGCTGCGGTACGAGATTGCCGATCGCGGCGATATTCATCTTGTCGGCTCGGTACAGGTCCGCGAGGGTTTCAGCAAGCAAACTCGACTCTTCGGTCAATCTGATCCGCTCATCTGTGCTTAATTGATAGATCTCGGTCAAATCGGGCTTTTCCGGCACCAGAATAAACCAGGGATAGTGGCTGTCGTTCATCAGCAGGAGCCGGCACAGGCCGAAGCGGCCGAGCGTGATACAGTCTTCCGCCAAACGCGGATGCAAGGCAAAGTTTTGTTTCATGCGGGCTGGGATTCCTGATGTCCGGGAAGAGGGATGCGTTCCATGAGATAGCACAGGCAGTCCTGCCGGATCACGCCTTCGTCCAAGGTCAGCATCGAAGGCATTGTCCGACGGGCGATCCGTAAATTGCCCAGGCTCAGGTCAAAAAACCGCTCGGTTACGTCATTGCCCTGTTCATCTTGCGCGAGCAAGGGCGACAGGGCGGCACTGTGGACTTGACCCAAGATCGTGCCCGGCGCAATTTCGGTAAAGTTCATCCGCTCCAGGTCTTCGTTCAATAGTAAATCGCAATCGCTGCGAGTGAAGCTGAACGAAACCGCGTTGGCGACCTTGACCTGCGCGACCGTATGGAACAGGTCGATGTCGCGGGCATGCACCGGATGTTCCGGCAGTTGGGAAAGATGCAGGCAACTGTCCAGAAATTCAAAGGCATGATCGACGCCGTGCTGTTGGCCGGGGCGCCCGCATTCGAGAGTCACCGACGGGCATAAGACGGCGAACGCGGCCGACTGTACGCCGGTCGGGCGCTTGAAATAAACGACCAAGCGGCCGAACAAGGCCGCCAATTGCATAAAGTCGTTATCGAGCCGGTTGATGCAGGCGTAATGCGGGTTGAGGCCGGTGTTGTTGTGCACGTCGATGCTCGCGAAGACTTTACGTGCCCGCATGACTTCGAAGACCGCGGCGGCCATCTCCGTTTCCGGCGACGCAGGCAGTTCGGTGCCGGGCCAGATCCGGTTGTAATCGGGCTGATGCTCCAGTCGCCTGGCATTCTGCGCGGCCGCGTCGATGTTGCCGAAAAACAAAGACAGCGACCTCGGCAATTCCCTTTGCCTGTATTTTTTGAGCAGTTGCTGCAAGGCTAAAAAGCCGGTCGGTTCGTTGCCGTGCAACAGCACCGAGATGAATAACGGTTCCGCCAGTTTGCCCGGCAAATGCATCAGCGTGGGTTTCGGCAAAATTTGCCGCAGATCGATCGTGTCGGCCTCCAGCAGGCCGGCCGGCAGCGTATGCAATTGATCAAACAGTTGATCCGTCATGGCCACTCGCCGACCGCATTGCCGCTGTTCTGGTTTTTCAGGTAAGTCCGCGTCATTTCAGTAAAATTTCGTTGATGTTCGTTCGCAAAGCGCCGCTGCCAGTGGCTGCCGTTTTGTTTGTTTGCGAGGCGCTGGCGGATGATGCCTAAATAAGCGTCGATGTCGGCGGCGTTCACGCCGAACGCCTTTAAGCCTTCGGCCGCCCGCGGCAACAGTTCCGTGCGCAGGAGTTGGGTTATCCTATGCCGGGCGCCGTCAGACCAGACGATCGTGCTGTCGAGACCGTGGCGGGCGGCCTGATAAAAATTGTCCTTCGCTTCCGGAAAGGTCAGCGGCAGGCCGTGACTGATCGCCAGCTCGCAAATATTATGCGCCAGACCGAAATAAAATGCCGCATTCGCGATTGCGTCGAGCGGCGTCGGCCCGGAGGCGGGCGTTCGGTGTTCGATACGAATATGCGGAGTTCCGTCCGGGTCGAAGCCGACCAAGGGCCTGTTCCAGCGCCAGATCGTGCCGTTGTGCAGGCGTAAATGCGCAAACAGCTCGGCATCGGTGTCTTGAATGACCGGCAGCAAGACCGGAAAATGTGCCAGATTTTCTTCAAAACATTCGATCACCGAATGCCTGAGATAGCCTGAGCCGAAGCCGACACGGTGTAGCGGTCCCCGCGCCGCGTCCGCGAAACCGCCGGTTTCGACGGCCTGCTCGAACAATGGAATCCGGGTTTCATGCCAGAGTTCCTTGCCGAACAAAAACGGCGAATTGGCGCTGACCGCGACGATCGCCGCGGAGGCGATCAGCGAAGCATTGTAAAAATGTAGGGCAAGATCCGGCGGCAATTGAATGTGAGTCTGCAGCGACGTGGTCGCCGCTTCGAGCATCACGTCATGATGATCGACTTTCAGATGCTCCGTGCCGCTGATGTCGATATGGATCGGCTGGCCGCGCGCCTGCAGGATTTGCTCGTTCAACGCCTTGTAGCGATGCATGTCGGACATATTGCCGATGCAGAGGTCGCTTTGCGCGAGCGTCGGCAGAATGCCGATCATCAGCGCGCTATGGTTCATGCTTTCTGCATGTCGGCTGGCGTTTTGCCAGGTGCGCTCCAATTGCGCATGCAGGCGACCGAACACTTCCCCGGTCAGCGGTTCAGGATCGCAATTCAGCTCGAAATTAAACTTGGCGAGTTCGGCGCTGGCCAGGGGATCGTTCAGCGTCGCCAGGTACTGCCGATTGATCGGCGCAGGGCGCATCGCCTTATCGACCAACCAGGCTTCGATCTCGAAACCGGCGACGGGCTGCCGTTTCGAACAGCTTTTTTGCTCGAGCATCTGTTTGAGCAAAGCCGTTTCCTGAGCAAGCTTCTGACGGAAGGCGATAAAATCGCCTCCTTCGAATTGGGTCAGCGCGATTTCTTGTCCCATGGCGGCATCCGGACTGACGAAAGTATCCCATCATACGGGCTTTTTAAAGCCAGCGTCAATGGCCGGGGCTTAGGGGGCTGGCATCAGGTTTTCCAACTGTTTCCAGCGGTTTACGATCTTGCAGAATAATGTCGCGGTCATTTCCGCATCATAAAGCGCCGAGTGCGCTTTCTCGTTGTCCCAGGCGAGTCCCGCGGCCTTGGCCGCCTTGGCCAGCACCGTTTCCTGATAGACGAGCCCGCCTAGGGTGGCCGTGTCGAAGGTGCTGAACGGATGAAACGGGTTGCGTTTGTTCTGCGTGCGCTGTATCGCCGCATTCAGAAAATTCAGGTCGAAGGCCGGGTTGTGGCCGACCAGAATCGCGCGGGTACACAGATTGCGTTTGATCGCATGGCGGATCGGCCGGAAAATCATATGCAGCGCTTCGTCCTCGTCGATCGCCATCCGAAACGGATGATAGGGATCGATGCCGTTGAATTTGAGCGCGGCTTCATCGAGTTCGGAATTTTTGAACGGAATCACGTGCGCCGAATAGCGTTCGGTGATCTCCAGGTCGCCGTCGGCATTGAATTCCACGATCACCGCCGCAATTTCGAGCAAGGCATTTTTCTTCGGATTAAAGCCGGCCGTTTCGATGTCGACAATGACCGGCAGGTAGCCTCTAAAGCGTCGGTCGAGGGGGATTGATGGGGAGTTCATTAAGATGCGTTTAAGATAGGGTGGGCGGAATTAATTGGGTAGGTAGGTTGTCGTTATGAGGCTCGAAGAGTCACCACATTTGTGATATGTTACGCGCAGTTTACTGGTATTGGAACCTTGACGAATTCGAGAGTGAGTGAAATGCGAAAGTTTGAAAAGTTAACGAAGTGTGCGGTATTGGGTCTCGCGGCTCTGGCGGCCGGCTGCGCGACGACGTCCCTGGATAAAAGGGATCCGTATGAAAGCTGGAATCGGGACGTGCAGGACTTCAACGATGGCCTCGATGATTATGTGATGAAGCCGGTCGCGAAAGGTTACCAATGGATCACGCCGACGTTCGTCGATCGCGGCATCACTAACTTTTTCAGCAATCTCGGTGATATTGGCGTGACCATCAATGATTTGCTGCAAGGGAAGGTCGTGCAGAGCGGTCAGGACGGGGCACGTTTTCTGGTTAATACGACGGCCGGCGTCGCAGGTTTCGTCGATGTCGCTTCGATGATCGACTTGCAGAAACATAACGAAGATTTCGATCAGACCCTGGGTTATTGGGGATTGTCAAGCGGACCTTATCTGGTCTTGCCGTTGTTCGGGCCCAGTTCACCGCGCGGCATAGGCGGTTTGGTCGGCGATGCGGCGATGAATCCTATCAGTTATGTGGGCTTGGGCGTGTCTTCCGGTGTCTCTACCGCAATTTCCGGCGGGCTCTTTGGGGTTAATGCGGCCGATACGCGGGCCGACAATCTGAGCAACGAAAAAATCGCGACCGAGGCGGCGGTGGACCGTTACGATTTCTTCAAGAACGCGTATTTCCAGCAGCGAGAATACCTGATACATGATGGCAAGGTTCCGCAAGACAAGGAACATGAGCAATTCGATATCGAGAAGGAATTCGATGAACAAAATAATTTGGCTCCGGTCAATCCTTATTAACGACGGGCGCTTATCTTTCGGGCATATTCGCGGCTGCTTGGCTGGTTTTAGCGGTTATTCCGTCAGTGGATGGAGCCCTTTTAGATGTGGGCTTACGGCCCTATGCATTGAAAAATGTATAGGCCAGATAATCTCGATGCGAGGTGTCGATCATGCCCAGACCGATCGTGGATTACATCATCATTGGCGGAGGTTCGGCCGGCTGTGTACTTGCCGGCCGGCTGAGCGAGGATCCGGGCTGCCGTGTGCTGCTGCTCGAAGCCGGCGGCGAGGATGCGGCGGCGGCGATCCAGACGCCGGCGCGCTTTGGCGAGTTGCAGGACAGCCCCTACGACTGGGGCGACAGGACTGAGCCGCAGGCGGCAATGCACAACCGGCGCATCTTCTTGCCGCAAGGCAAGGCGCTCGGTGGTTCGAGCTCGATCAATTACATGATCTATATCCGCGGCAACCGCAGCGATTATGATTATTGGGCCAGTCTCGGCAATGCCGGCTGGAGCTATGATGATGTGTTGCCCTATTTCATCAAATCCGAAACCAACGACACCTTTCAGGGCCGCTTCCATGGAGCATCCGGGCCGCTGCGTGTCTCCAGTCACATTCCTTTAAGCCCGGTCACCGAACGCTACCTTGCTGCCGCGCAGGAAGCCGGCATCGCCTTCAATCCCGATTTCAACGGCGAACGTCAGGATGGCTGCGGTCCCTTGCAGTGCACGATAGCCCAGGGCGAACGCTGTAGCACGGCGAAGGCCTATTTGCATCTGGTGCGTTCACGCGTCAATCTGACCGTGATCAGTCATGCGCGTGCGACCAAGTTGCTGTTCAATGGCCGGCGCGCAATCGGCGTGCAATATTTGCACAATGGCGTAATTGAACAGGCCTATGCCAGCGCCGAAATGATTCTTGCTGCCGGCGCCCTGCGCTCGCCGCAGCTGTTGATGTTGTCAGGGGTGGGGCCGGCTTCGGAGCTTGAAGCGTTGGGCATCGAGGTTCTGCATGACGCGCCGGAGGTCGGCAAGAATCTGCAGGACCATATCCATGCCAGAGTGCGCTCCGAACTTCTCCAACCGTTGACCTTCGCGCCGCTGCCTCCGAGCCAGAAAGCCTTCGCGCAACAACAATACGAGCGTGAAAAAATCGGGCCGCTGGCCTCGAATTTTCTCGAAGCCGGTTGCTTTGTCAAAAGCCGGCCGGATGTCGATTATCCCGATCTGCAATTGTTTTTGTTCGGCAATTTGACGCCCGACTATCCGGAGGCAGGAACGCCGACGCGTCACGGCATCGCGCTGACCGCCTATGTGAACAGGCCGCGCAGCAGGGGGCGGATTACACTGGCTTCCGCAGACCCGTTGGACAGGCCGCGCATCGATCCTTGCTATTTCAGCGATTCCGATGATCTGCGCTGTCTGGTCGCGGGCGTCCGCTGGAATTTGAAGATTCTTCATGCCGGCGCCTTCGACGAGATTCGCGGCGTAGAATTGTCGCCGGGCACCGACATTCGGGACGATGAGGGCCTGGCTGCTTTTGTGCGGCGGACCGCGTCGACCACATGGCACCCGACCAGCACCTGCCGGATGGGCGTGGACGCTTCGGCAGTCGTCGACCCGGCCTTGCGCGTTAACGGCATTGACGGCTTGCGCGTCGTGGACGCTTCGGTGATGCCGGCCATCGTCAGCGGCAACACCAATGCGCCGGTGATCATGATCGCCGAGAAGGCGGCGGATTTGATCCGGAATCCGGCATAGTCTTTCGGAAAGGGCGTTGTTTGCTTGAAAGTCGGTGCGGCGCAAATTTAGATTGTACAGAGTTATGCAGAGTGGTACAGTTCGAGCGTGGCGAATGTACTTCGCCAGTTTTTACGCGTCCCCTTGAGGCCGAAGTCGGGAGGTGTGCATTGATGACGAGTACGACAGAACACGATGCGGATCAGATTGCGGGTTATATTGACCGCGCGCGGAAAGCGCAGCAACGGATAGAAGGCTATTCACAGGCGCAGGTCGATGACCTGGTCAAGGCGGTTTGCTGGGCCGTCGTGCGCACTGATCATGCGGAGCAACTTGCGAAACAGGCGGTCGATGAAGGCGGCTTCGGCAATTACAACGACAAGGTCACCAAGATTCGCAACCGCTGCATGGGCACCTTGGCGGACATCCTGACGGTCAAAACGGTCGGGGTGGTCGAGGAAATTCCCGAAAAAGGCCTGGTCAAGATCGCCAAACCGGTTGGCGTGGTCGCCGCGCTGATTCCGACGACAGGTCCTGATGCGACGCCGCCCTTGAAAACACTCCTGGCCTTGAAGGGACGCAATGCGATCATCGTGGCCGCGCATCCGAGAACGCAGAAAACCACCGAATTGAGCGTGCAACTGATGCGCACCGCTTGTATGCAGGTCGGCGCGCCGGCCGACCTGGTGCAGGTGATCGAAAAACCCTCTCTTGCGAAAACCCAGCGCTTGATGCAACTGGCCGATCTGATCGTGGCGACCGGCGGTGCGGCGATGGTCAAGGCGGCCTACAGTTCCGGAACGCCGGCCTATGGCGTCGGCGTCGGCAATAGCGTGCATGTCGTCGATGAAACCGCCGATCTGGACGATGCGGCGGCCATGATTGCGGCCGCCAAGCGCCATGATCATGCGACCAGCTGCCTGGCCGATAATGCGGTCGTCGCGCAGGAGTCGATTTATCAGACGCTGCTTAGCAAGTTGCGGCAGGCCGGAGGCCATCTTTGTACGGACGAGGAAAAGTCCAAATTGCAGGCGCTGATGTGGCCGGACCCTTCGGTTCATATTCCGAGCGCCCTGGTGATCGCGAAATCGGCGCGGCATATTGCGGGGCTGGCGGGTATTCAGGTGCCCGATGATTGTACCTTTCTGATTGTCGAAGAGAGCGGCGCGGGACCGGATTTTCCGTTTTCGGGCGAAAAGCTGTCGCCGGTGCTGGCCTTGTACCGTTACCGGGACGGCATCGACAATGCGATTGCCGAGGTCAATGCGATCACGTCCTATCAGGGGCAGGGTCATACCTGCGGCATCCATACCGCGAATGAGGCGCATGTGATGGAGTTGGCGATGCGAACCAAGACCGCCCGGGTCATGGTCAATCAAAATCTGAACGAAGGCGCGGGCAGCCCGCGCAACGGCCTGCCCTACACACTGAGCCTGAGTTGCGGCACCTGGGGCGGCAACATCACGACCGAAAATGTGAATGCCCGGCACATGATCAATCTGACCTGGGTGTCGCGGCCGATTGCGCCACGAACATTCGACGAGCAGGCGCTGTTTCAAAGTCATTGGCAGAAGTATTCGCGCTAACCCGGCCGCGCGACGTTGGGTGTATACCGGTAGAGGGGAGACATGCGCCCTGCTTTGTGTCATTTAGCCGGGGTATATTGATTCAGGAGGGGGGATGCCCGTTTATCTGCTCAAGTGTCCCGATTGCGGACACCAGTTTCAAAGTCTGGTGCTGAACGGCGCCAAAGTTCCGGAGATTTGGGTCTGTTCCGAATGCGGGAGCCGCGCGGCCGAACCGATCGGCGAGCGGCCGAGCGATTTTCATCCGCTCGAAAAGCCTCACGGCAAGGGCTGCCCCTGCTGCGGAGGCTATTGAGTGAGGTGAGTGGCAAGTCTGCATAGGTATTTATACCTATATGGGTCAAAATATAACTGTGATACTTTCAACTGACGATCTCTGGGCGCGCAATCGGATTGAACAGAGGAATGCTTTTTACTGGATTCACGCGGTGAGCGATCGAATGTCATTCAGAACATTGGGAGCAAGCTATGAATAAGAATAAGGTATTGATTCCAACCAGCATGGTCGGCAACTATCCGAATCCGAGATGGTGGGACGCAACGTTTGCGAGGCATTTCAAAGGCGATAGGCAGCCGCCCGATGCGCTGGTCCGGGAAGCGCTCGAGGATGCGACCGCCGCGCTGGTGACCGATCAACTGAAGGCAGGCCTAGACATCATCGCGGACGGCAGGCTGCACGGCGACAATTATGCCGATCAGGCGCTGTATTACTACTTTGATCGGCTCGGCTACGATCTGTCGGGCAAGCATTTGGGCTTTCCGATCTACAGCCGGCTGCATTCGGCGACCGTGACCCAGGAAATCAAACGCCGCGGCCAGATCATGGTCGAGCAGGCGCGGGCGTTGAGGCGGGCGACCGACAAACCGGTCAAGGTGCAGTACACCGGTGTGCAGGTGTTGGCGCAGTGTACGAACGACCTGCATTACTCGAACAGTCGCGACCGCGCGATGGACATTGCGAAGGCGATCAACGAAGACATTCTGGAAGTCGACGCACTGGGCGTCGATTATATTCAACTCGACGAATTCACTTGGCCTTATTTCTATGAAGACTGGGCGATCGAAGCATTCAATCGCGCGGTGGCCGGCGTCAAACATGCGAAAATCGTCTGCCATATCTGCTGGGGCAACTGGGGTGGGACGCCTGCCTATTACCCGGATGAAACCGCATCGGCGGGCGAGGTTTTCGACCTGACCCTGCGCGCGCAAAACGCCAAAAAACCGAATCCGACTTCGTCGGTCGTGCCGAAATCCTACCAGGCCAACATCGACGTCTTCAATATCGAGGGCATCGGCCGTCTGCCCTTTGAGAATTCGGGCCTGGAAATCCTGAAGGAGCATCCGATTCCGAAAAACATGATGTTCTGGGCCGGCGTGATCGACGTCAAAAGTACCGTCTGTGAAACGGCCGAGCAGGTCGCCGCGAAGATTCGGCAGTTACTGACCGTGGTGCCGGCCGAGCAATTGGGCGTCACGACCGATTGCGGTCTGATTCTGCTGCAGCGTTACATTTGCCAGGACAAACTGCACGCACTGGTCGAAGGCGCGAAGATCGTCCGTAAGGAACTCGGAGTGGCTTAACCGGAGCCGCCCATGTTCACGCAAACCGACAAGCGTTGTTCGTTGTCCGAACTCGTCGTTCAGGTGAAGGACGGCGATGTGGTTGCTGTCGGTGGCGGCCTGTCCTGGCGCGAACCGATGGCCGCCTTGCGTGAACTGATTCGGCAGGGCCGCAAGGGACTCAAAGTAGTCGGCTCCGCCCATGGCATCGATATCGACATGCTGTGCGGCGCCGGCGTCGTGGCCGCGAGCGGCGAATCCTATGTCGGTTTCGAACAGGATTTCGGCATGGCGCCGAATTACCGGCGCGCCTGTGAATCCGGCGATGTCCAGGTCGAGGACAACTGCTGCTATACGCTGGTGCAGCAATTGCGCGCCGCGATCTCGGGGCTGCCGTTCATGCCGATTCGCTCGGTGCAGGGGACGGGCTATGAGGCACTGCATCCCGAATTCAAAACGATGATCTGTCCTTATACCGGCGACAAGCTCGTGCTGGTGCCGCCATTGCAGCCCGATGTGGCGCTCCTGCATGCGCATTTCGCGGATCGCCACGGCAACCTGCACATCGAAGGGCCGCCGGTGGCCGATATCCTATTCGCGAAAGCATCCCGCAAAGTGATTGTGACGGTCGAAGAGATCATCGAGCATGAAGACCTCGCTGAAAAAGGCGTCACGATCCCTTATTTTTACGTGACCGCGGTCTGTGAGGTTCGGTACGGCGCGCACCCGACCTCGTGCTATCCGAACTATGCCTATGACCGGCAGCATACGCATTATTACTACGATCAAGCCAGGCAAGGTGCCGAGTCTTTTCGGGAAAACTATCTGAAACCGTTCGTTAGTCAATGTCCCGATCATCAGGTTTATCTGGAGGCGATAGGCGGCCGTGAACGCTTGCACCGGCTGGTAACATGGCGCGAGAGCGCCGAGCAGTGGAGGAGCCTCTATGACTGAGCCAATCCGCACCTGCACGCTCGGCGAATTGATGATCTATCAGATCGCATTGACTATCGAAGACGGCATTCTGGCATTCCACGGTTTCGGCTCGCCCCTGGTACAGCTTGCGCTGCATCTGGCCAAGCGCAGCCATGCGCCTAATCTGGTACTGGTGGCGGGCGCGACCTATGCGGTCAATCCGAGCCCCCTGTTTTTGACGCCAACCTCGAACGATTTCGCGATGAGCCTCGGCGCCGAATGCGACTTGAATATCGAGGAACTGTTCGATCTGGCCGCAAGCGGACGGATGGGGCGGATGTTTTTATCCGGGCTGCAGATCGACCCTTGGGGTAATGTGAATGTGACCCGGCTTGGCGATGCCGGCCATCTGAAGCTGAAGCTGCCGGGCGGTGGCGGCGGCTGCAATCTGTCCTGCGATGCGGGCCATATCACGATCTGGACCGCGGCGCACCGTGCGCCTCCGGATCAACAAGGACGGCGCCGCTTTCGGCTGGTCGAGCGCTGCGATTTCGTGACCAGCGTCGGGCATCGCAGCGCCGACGGCAGGCCGCGTTCCGAACTGCCGTACCGGGGCAAGGGGCCTGACTGCATCGTGACCGATCTCGGCGTTTTCGATTTCGACGCAACCGGTCATGCCAGGCTGAATGCGGTTTATCCCGATACCACGGCGGCGCTTGTCGCCGAGAACACCGGCTTTGATTTTCCGGTCGCCGCTGATCTTGCGAACGCGCGTTTGCCCGAGCCGGGCATGATTGAGCTGATCCGCCGTCTGGACCCGATGCAGGTTCACCGCCGGGAACTCAGCCTTGACGATCAGTCCCGCGAATTCGAGTTGTAGGAGCATGCGGATGGCAAACACGAACGGCGGCATCCTCGAGGTCGGTCAATTAAGACAGCGGGAGAACTTCGTGCCGTTGCCTTACCGCTGCGTCAGTTTTCAGCCGTATGAAGGTCCGATGACGGCGGATGCGATCGAGCGTTATTTGCTGAGTCGGGAAGTTTACCGCCGAACCGATATCGTGATCCTGCATGGCCCGAATCGTGACTATGCGGTCGCGGCGGTGCAGCGGTCTGGATCGGACAGCCTGTTTACGAGGGCAGAGAAGGTTGAAGTACTCGGTCTGCCCGCCGATTGCATCTTGATCGAAGATCCCGATACCGACCCCGCCAACCGTTCGGCGCTTGCCCTTACCGCGGTTAAGCACGGGGTCACCCCCAAGCAAACCGCGATCGTGATCGGCACGTTCGATCATGTCAACATCATTCATCGGCCGAATCCTCTGCGTCTGCGCGTGGTTGAAGTCGTGCCGCCCCATCCGCCCAAGTTGCTGCATATGGTTGAACAGGTGCTGGGCTATGCCGATTTGCCGCCGATAGTACTGGAGCCGGTCACGATCGATTTGCGCGATCTGGCTGCTACCGTAAGCCCGGACGCGTACTTGGTACCCTGCCGTTCGGGCGGTCTGAACGAACTCGGCGCGCCGGTCTATTTTTTGGACGAGCGGCCGAAACAACGTGAAAACTGGACTTTGCTCGGCTGCGAGCGGAGCCTGCAATTTCACCGGTATTATTACGGCGATGAGCCGCCGCGCGTCGAAATGTGCCCGCGCAAGCTGACCGCGCCCGATAACCAACTGACACTGCTGAAATGCTGTCTACTCGAATACGATATTGAACGGGACGGCCAGCGGATGATCGTGCCCTGGGGTACCGATTTGCCGATGATCGAAAGAGCCCTGCGCGAATTAACCGGAGACGGCGGCGATGTCTGAACTGGCCTGGGAAAATATCATTACCGGCGTGCGCGAGGCGCGCAGCGCGAAGCCGCGCAAAACCGGCTGCACGATGGTGATGGATGTCGGCAAGGGGCTGTTCGAAACGCAAAGCATTTTGGAGATGTCGGGCGCGTATATCGATCATTGGAAGTTCGCGTTCGGCACCTCGGTTTTTGTCGAGAAAGCCCGATTACAGGAAAAATTGCGCCTGTTGGCCGAGCACAATATCCTGACTTTTCCGGGCGGGACCCTGCTTGAGGTGGCGATGCTGAAGATGCATTGCCGGGTCTACATGACGCATGCGAAGGCGCTCGGCTTTCAGGCGGTCGAAATTTCGGACGGCACCCTGCCGATTCCTCGCTTCAGACGGCGCCGCATCATCGAGTGCGCGCTGAATGCCGGCTTGATTCCTATCACCGAAGTCGGCAAGAAAGATCCGAAGCGGCAGCCGACCGCCGATCAACTCGCCGACGAGATAGTGCAGGATCTGGAGTGGGGGGCGGCCTGGGTGATTCTTGAAGGCAGGGAGTGCGGCCAGGGCGTCGGCGTTTTTGACGAGGCGGGCAATGTCGAGGGTTTCGAGGTCGAAAGGCTCGTCGAATTGCTCGGCTCCAGAATCGATGCGTTGATCTGGGAGGCGCCGCTGAAGGCGCAGCAGGTCAATTTCATCGAAAAATTCGGCGTGAATGTCGGCCTCGGCAATATCAGCCCGGATCAGATCCTCGCGGTCGAGGCGCTGCGTAACGGCTTGCGCTTCGATACGCTGAATCGGGTCTCCGATAAACTGGTGCGCACCGGCTTCTGGGATCCGAATGCGGTGGAGCAGGACAAACCGTAGTTATTCCTCTTGTTAAAATTGAGATCATCATGACAGCCCGGCATCAGGCGGAACCACTCCCGCAGCAAGTGCTCGAAATAGGCGCCCGCCTGAAGGTCCCTCCTTCCGAGTTATTGGTAAATTCGGTGTTTGCTTCGGAACTCGCTCAGCAACTGCATCTGTTCGATGCATTGGGTATCACCGACATCGCGCAGACCCTCGTTGCTCTCGAACTGAAGACGATTCCCGAAACCGAGGGACGCGCATTGCTGGCAGCATTGCTGGAACTGCAAAAGAAACCGGACGATTTTGTACTAGGCCCCGAGCGTGGCGACCTCTATACCAACCGCGAGGCCTGGCTGACCGAACGCAGCGCCGCAGTCGGCTGGCTCGGCGCCGGACGTGCCCGCCGCGAAGCGATCACGACTGCATTCGTGATCGTGATGCGCAGGGTTTTGCTGGACTATCAATTCGCGTTGAGCAAACTGGGCGGTCTGATGGTCGAACGGGCCATGATCCACCGGCTTTCGATCATGCCGGACTACACCTACCTGCAAGCGGCGCAGCCGACCACGTTCGGGCATTATCTGCTGAGCTTCGCCTATCCCCTGCTCCGGGACCTCGAACGGCTCGATCTGCTGTTAGGCCAATTGAACCTCAGCCCGGTCGGCTGCGGCAGCACCAATGGC
Organism: Methylomicrobium lacus; assembly: GCF_041897535.1. Taxonomy (GTDB): domain Bacteria; phylum Pseudomonadota; class Gammaproteobacteria; order Methylococcales; family Methylomonadaceae; genus Methylomicrobium; species Methylomicrobium lacus_A. Next base: position 2,135,723 of record NZ_CP169217.1, on the reverse strand, counting down.
TCCCTGATTCCGCAAGGCCGGCAGCAAGCGGCGCAACTCCTCGGTTTTGCCGGCGTGATCGAGCATGCCCGCGACGCGATGTGGCAGGCCGATGTGTGCATCAACGGCGTCTCGATACTCAATACCAGCAGCATCACCTTGAGCCGCTTGGCCGAAGACCTGCAGATTTTCAGCACGCAGGAGTTCGGGTTGATCGAGCTTGACGATCGCCATGCGCGCGCGAGCAAGATCATGCCGCAGAAAAAAAATCCGTTTGCGTTGACGCATGTCAGGGCCTTCGCGAACAAGATGATCGGTCTGAGTACGACCGTGACCGCAAGTTCCAGAACGCCGAGCGGTCAGTCGGATAACCGCTTGCTGGTTTACGGCGAACTGCCCGAAGCCGTCCGGCAGGCGACTGAAGTGAGCGAGCTGATGGCCGAGGTGCTCGAACACTTGACGTTCAAAGCCGACAGGGGCAGGCAACTTATCGAGACCGGTTGGACGCTCGCGACCGATCTTGCCGAAACGCTGGTGCTCGAATGCGGTCTCGATTTTCGGGTCGCGCATCAACTGGTCGGATTCCTGGCCAGCGAGTTTCAAGGGCAAAGTCTCAGCGCATTGTCTCCCGACATCATTAGCGCCGCCTGCGAACAGCGCTTTGGACGGCGCATCGAATTGTCCCGCGCGCAATTCGAAAAAGCGCTCGATCCCCTGCATGCGATTGAATCCCGGCAGGAGGCCGGCGGCACTTCAATGCGCAGCATGGAGACTATGCTGAACGACTGTTCGGCCCGATTCACCGGCTATCGGGAGCAAGCCCTCCAGAGTCTCGCCTACCTTGAAGACAAGGAAAAGGAACTTCTGATGCTCGCCGAGGCGCTGGCCGCAACATGATCGATTCGGTGCATATCAGCGATTCGACGATTTACGGCTCGGCCTGGAGCACGCCGCCAATGCGTGCGCTATTCGCCGAGCAGAATAAAATCAAGGGCTGGCTCGAAATCATGTCGGTATTGGCGGCCGTGCAGGCGGAGTTCGGTTTGATTCCGGTCGAGGCGGCCAGGCAAATCGAGGCATGCCACGCGCATATCGAGATCGACGAGGCTTTCCTGCGAGAGGCCGGTGAAGGCTTCGCGAAAACGAACCACTCGCTGCTCGGCATCATCAACGTCTTGAAGTCGCGGCTCGAACCCCAAGGCGGCGAATGGGTCTGCTATGGCGTGACGGTACAGGATATTACCGATACCCAGACGATGCGGACTTTGGTGCGGGTCCGGGAACATTTTATCGAGCAAGTCTGCGCGATCGAACGCACTTTGAGCGATCTTGCCGTCCGCCATCGCGATACGCCGATGTGCGGCAGAACGCATGGGCAGCCGGGCCTGCCGATCACCTTCGGTTTCAAGGCCGCCTGCTGGCTGGACGAACTGGACCGTCACCGCCGGCGCCTTGTCGAACTCGGCCCGAGACTCTGTGTCGGACAATTGGCCGGCGGCGTCGGCAGCCTGTCGTCATTAGGACCGGCATCGCTGGCGTTGCAGCAAGCGTTTCTGCAACGCCTCGGCTTACAGTCTCCCACGATCTCCTGGACCAGCAGCCGCGACCGTCTTGCCGAATGGCTGAATACGCTGGCGCTGATCACCGCGACCGGCGACCGGATCGGTCAGGAAATCGTGCAGTTGCAGCGGCCCGAAATCGGCGAGCTCAGCGAAGGTTTTACCGAGGGCGCGGTCGGCAGCATCACGATGCCGCAAAAACGCAACCCGGAAATTTCGGAACATCTCGGCACACTGTCTCGAGTCGTTCGGCATCATGCCGCGCACATGGCCGAAAATCTGGTGCACAGTCATGAGCGCGACGGTCGCTCCTGGAAGGGCGAGTGGGCGATCATTCCGGACGCCACGCTGGCGGCCGGCAAGGCGCTGGACTTGTTGAAGACTCTTTTGATTGAACTCGAGGTGCACGAGCAGCGCATGCTGGCGAATATCGACGCCAGCCGAGGCCTGATTTACAGCGAACGGGTGATGCTGGCGTTGGCGAAAAAGATCGGCAAGCAAAGCGCGCATCGAGCAGTTTATGAAATCGCCATGCGCGCTTATGAACATGGAATGCATCTGCGGCAGGCATTACACAAGGATCAATCCATTACCGGTCTGTTGCCGGCGGCCGAGATCGATGCGCTGTTCGATCTCGGCTCCTGTACTGGGCATTGTGCGGAGATGGTCGAGCGGGTGATCGCTTCAATCGATCTATCGGGGCAGTCATCGTGAAACTCCCAATGACTGCCGCGGAGCGTCTCGATGTGGCCCGCCACATCGAAAAGAAAATCCCGCGCCAGAGACTGGCGGCCTATCCTACGCCTTTGCAGTCCTTCAACCGTTTATCCGCGATGCAGTCCGGTCCGAAACTTTGGGTCAAGCGCGACGATTTGATCGGCTTCGCGCTCGGCGGCAATAAGATTAGGGGCCTGGAAGTGATGCTGGCCGATGCCCTAAAGGTTGAAGCCGATACCTTGATCACCGGCGCCGGCGTGCAGTCCAATCACGTGCGCGCGACCGCCTTCGTGGCGGCATTCGCAGGGCTCGACTGCATCGCCGTCTATTGGGGTAAGCCGCCGCCGAACATCGACGGCAATTATCGTGTCACTACGATGCTGGATGCGCAGGTTCATTTCACGCAGAACGACGACAGGGCGAGCGTGGATGGCGCGATAGAAACCATAGCGGACCGCATGCGCAGAAGCGGCAGACGCCCTTATCCGATTCCGCGCGGCGGCGCCTGCATGATGGGCGTTCTGGGTCACGTACTGGCCGTGTGCGAGGCGTACCGGCAATGCCTGGAACTTGCAATCAGTCCGGATGCGATCGTGATCGCGGTCGGCTCCGGCGGCACCTATGCGGGTTGGCTGCTCGGAACGAAGTTACTGAATCTGAATTGGCGAATCATCGGCTACAGCGTCAGCCGCGATCCGAAGGAAGCCGGCGTGCAGATAGCTCGTTTGGCCAATCAGGCGGCGGCATGGCTGGGCTCTGAATTCGGCTTCTCGGTCATGGATGCGCCGGTGCAGGGCGGCTTCATCGGGCCGGGCTACGGCATTCCGAGTCCCGAAGGCGCGAACGCGATTAAACTGGCGGCTCGCTTCGAAGGCCTTTTGCTCGATCCGGTTTATACCGGTAAGGCGATGGCGGGTTTTCTGCATGGACTGGATAGCGGTGTGTTTGATGCGTGCGAAAACGTGATTTTTTTGCACAGCGGCGGCGAGCCGGCATTTTTTGCCGGGCAGGGCGAATGGCTGGGCATTCATCCACGAGTCATTTGATCAGAAAAGGGGAATGACATGCGCATCGTGATCATAGGCGGTGTGGCGGCCGGGGCCAAGGCGGCGGCCAAAGCCAAGCGGGTGAATCCCGATCTGGAAATCATCGTTTTTCAGGACGAGGCCGAAGTGGCCTATTCGGCTTGCGGCCTGCCCTATGTGATCGGCGGTACGATTACGGATCAAAATAAACTGGTGATCAGGACGCCGGAAGAATTCGCCAAAGACGGCATTCGGGTCGAGACGGGCCGTCGCGTTGTCGCTTTGGATGCGGCAAACCGGCGGATGAGGGTGCGCAATCTACAGGATCAAAGCGAAGAAAGCATCGCTTATGACCGTCTGATCGTGGCTACCGGCGCGTTGCCGATCGTGCCTCGGGTGGAAGGCATCGATCTCGACGGCGTGCTGACCTTGCGAAAAATAGGCGATCTGGCAAGGTTCAAGGCCATTTTCGATACGCTGCGGCCGCAAAAGGCGGTGATCGTCGGCGCGGGCTATATCGGCATGGAGCTCGCCGAAGCCTTTCACGAACTGAATATCAAAACGACCCTTATCGAGAAATTCCCGCGTATTCTGCCGAAGTTTGATCCCGAGATGGCGCAACTGGTGCATGATCAGTTAGTCGAACAGGATATTGAATTGATCCTCGGCGATGGTCTCAGTAAATTGCAGGGTGAAAACGGCCGGGTCATCGCGGTTGTGACCGAATCCGGCAAAGTCATTCCGGCCGACCTGGTCGTGATCGCGATCGGTGTGCGGCCGAATACCGAACTTGCGATGGCCGCCGGCATTGCGCTCGGTAAGACCGGTGCGATTGCGGTCGACTCAAGGATGCAAACGAACATTCCGGGAGTCTTCGCGGCCGGTGACTGCGCCGAGACGATCGACCGGGTATCGGGGCAGCCGACGTGGGTGCCGCTCGGCGATATCGCCAATCTGCAGGGACGGGTCGCGGGCGAAAACGCGGCCGGCGGCAATGCGCATTTTCCGGGCGTGTTCGGCACCGCGATCTTCAAGGCCTTCGAGCTGAATGTCGCGATGACCGGATTGTCCGAGCAGGCGGCGCGCGCGCAGGGCTTCGAGCCGGTCTCGGTGTTGCTCAGGCGCGGCGATCGGGCTCGTTATTATCCGGGCGGCCGGGAGGTCACTATCAAATTGATTGCCGATCGCCGGGATGGCCGCCTGCTCGGCGCTCAGGTGATCGGTCCGGGCAAGGCGGACAAGATGATCGATATTGCGGCGACCGCCTTGCTCGGCAAATTGACCTGTCATGATCTGGAGAATGCCGATCTGGCTTACTCGCCGCCGTTCAGTCCGGTGTTGTCGCCGATGATCATGGCGGCCGGCGCCCTGAGCAGCCGGGTTTCGGGCGTCGCGGATTGAAGGTGTCGGCTGCATGGAACTATGCGGCCGCCGCTTTCCAGGTCAATGTTTCTCCCGCCTTCAAAGGCGTTATCGCGACCTCGCCGTCTTCGTAAGCCGCCGGCACCTGCCAATCCCTCTTTTCGAGCGTGATCGTGCCGGGGTTTCTCGGCAGCCGGTAAAAATCGGCGCCGTAAAAACTCGCAAAGCCTTCCAGCTTGTCCAGCGCATCAGCTTTTTCGAATGCCTCCGCATAAAGTTCGAGCGCGATAGGCGCGCTGAAGCAGCCGGCGCAGCCGCAGGCGTTTTCCTTCAACGCGGTCAGGTGCGGTGCGCTGTCGGTGCCGAGGAAAAATTTTGGATTGCCGCTGGTCGCCGCCTGCACCAGCGCCTGGCGGTGATGTTCGCGCTTGAGCACCGGCAGGCAATAATGGTGCGGGCGGATGCCGCCGGCCAGAATCGCATTGCGGTTATACAGTAAGTGTTGCGGCGTGATCGTCGCGGCGATGTTCGGGCCTTGGGCCTTCACGAAATCGACTGCCTCTCGCGTGGTCACATGCTCGATGACGATGCGCAGCGCCGGGAAATGCTCGACAATTCGGCTCAGCCGGGTTTCGAGAAAAACGCGCTCCCGATCGAAAATGTCGCAGTGTTCGTCGGTCACTTCGCCGTGGATCAACAGCGGAATATCCTGTTTCTCCATTTCCTGAAACAAGGGGTAGGCGGCCTCGATGTTCGCGACCCCTGAGTCCGAGTTGGTCGTGGCGCCCGCAGGATAGAGCTTGAACGCATGCACATGCTCGGATTCGGCGGCTTTCCGGATCTCTTCAGTACGCGTCGAGCCGGTCAGATACAGGGTCATCAAGGGGGTAAAATCGAGCCCTTCCGGAATCGCCAGCAAGATTTCCTGGCGGTAGGCCAAGGCCTGCTCGACGGTCGTGACCGGCGGTTTCAGGTTCGGCATGATGATCGCGCGGGCGAATTGCCGGGCCGTATGCGGCAGCACCGCTTTCAGCATCGCGCCGTTGCGGACATGCAAATGCCAGTCATCGGGGCGGGTGATGGTTAATTTCTTCATTTAAAAGGCCGTTTTCTGTAGAATAACTCGATATTCTATCGTAGCTGCTTGAAAAAAAGTGCAAGCATCCCTATCTCGATCATTATTTTCTTACCGGAGACATCCATGCCAATCTATGAATATCAATGTCAATCCTGTGGGCATGAGCACGAAGCCTTGCAAAAACTCAGCGACCAGCCGCTGGTGCATTGCCCCGCGTGCAGCAAGCCCGATCTGATCAAAAAAATATCGGCGGCAGGCTTCCGTTTGAAAGGCGGCGGCTGGTACGAAACCGACTTCAAGAGCGGCGCGAAGAAAAACGTTGCGGGCGAAAGTACCGAGTCCTCGAAGCCGCACAGTTGCAGCGGCAGTTGCGGCCACTAGGTCGTGGCTTGAATTAACCACGCCAAGCGGTTAATATCGATCATTTTTTCGGATTTACAGGAATAACACCACCATGCGGACGCACAAGTGCGGGGAATTAACGAAACAACATACCGGGCAAACCGTTGAATTGTGCGGTTGGGTGCATCGTCGCCGTGACCACGGCGGGGTCATTTTTATCGATTTGCGGGACCGTACCGGCCTGGTGCAGGTGGTCTTCGATCCGGATGTGCGTGAGGCGTTCTCCTTGGCCGAGCATGTGCGCAGCGAATATGTGCTGAAAGTGGCCGGTACCGTGCGCGGACGCCCGGAAGGCACGATCAATCCGAACATGGGCACCGGCGAAATCGAAGTGCTGGTCAGCCAGATGATCGTGTTGAACGAGTCCGAAACGCCGCCGTTCCCGGTCGAAAGCGAGATCGAGGTGAACGAGGAACTGCGCCTGCGCTACCGTTACATCGACCTGCGCCGCTTCGCGATGCAGGAAAAGATGAAGGTACGCCGCGACGTGGCGCGGGTGCTGCGCAATTTCCTGGACGATCACGAATTCTTCGAGATCGAAACCCCGTACTTGACCAAGGCGACCCCGGAAGGCGCGCGCGACTATATCGTGCCGAGCCGGACCCATGAAAATGCGTTTTTCGCGCTACCGCAATCGCCGCAATTGTACAAACAGATCCTGATGATCGCGGGCATGGACCGCTATTATCAGATCGTGCGCTGCTTCCGCGACGAAGACCTGCGCGCGGACCGTCAGCCCGAATTCACCCAGCTCGATATCGAGACCTCGTTCATGGACGAGAACGAGATCATGCAGATCATGGAAGAGATGATTCGCCAGTTGTTCCAGAAGGTGATCGGCGTGAATCTCGGCGCGCATTTCCCGCGCATGACCTATCAGGAAGCGATTTCGAAATACGGTATCGATCGGCCCGACCTGCGTATTCCGCTGGAACTGGTCGACATTGCCGACGACATGAAGCACGTCGATTTCAAGGTGTTCTCCGCGCCAGCCAACGATCCCGACGGCCGTGTCGTCGCGATGCGCCTGCCGAAAGGCGGCGATTTGAGCCGGAAGGATATCGAGGACCTGACCAAGTTTGTCGGCATTTACGGCGCGAAGGGCCTGGCCTACATCAAGGTCAACGATCTTGCCGCCGGCATTGACGGTTTGCAGTCGCCGATCGTGAAGTTCGCCCCGGCCGAAGTCTGGGACAGCGTGCTGGCGAAAACCGGCGCGCAAAACGGCGACCTGATCTTCTTCGGCGCCGACAAGGCCATGATCGTGAACGAAGCGATGGGCGCGCTCCGCGTCAAGCTCGGCCACGACCTGGGGCTGCTCGAAGGCGAATGGAAGCCGGTCTGGGTCGTCGACTTTCCGATGTTTGCGTGGGACGAAAAGAGCCGCCGCTATGCCGCGATCCATCACCCGTTCACCGCGCCAAGCTGTTCGATCGAGGAATTGAAGGCGAATCCCGGCACGGCCTTGTCGCGCGCCTACGACCTGGTGCTGAACGGCACCGAAGTCGGCGGCGGTTCGATCCGTATCAACCGGCCGGCGATGCAGCAGACCGTGTTCGAGATTCTCGGCATCCAGGAAGACGAAGCCCGCGAAAAATTCGGCTTCCTGCTCGACGCCTTGAAATACGGCGCGCCGCCGCATGGCGGTCTGGCGTTCGGCCTGGATCGTCTGGTCATGCTGATGACCGGTTCGACCTCGATTCGCGACGTGATCGCGTTCCCGAAAACCCAGTCCGCGGCCTGCCCTCTGGTCAGCGCGCCGGCGGTCGTTCCCGAGGAACAATTGCGCGAGTTGGGCATCAAATTGATCAAGCAGGCTGGCAAAGAAAAAGCTTCATAAATTAAAGCTGAAAGTCAGCGGTGTCCGCGGCGCAAGGAAGCGCCGCCTCAATCAATCACAGAACAGGGATTGAGTCATTTTTTAGGAACAAGAAGATTAAGTCTTGTGCCCGTCTTTCTGTAGCAACATCAAATATGGCTAATACCCCTTTCCCAATAGAAGATTACGCCCTCCTCGACGACGCCGAATGCGACGCCCGCATCGTTGCGGCCAAAGCCAAGCTCGGCAAGCGCTGCGTGATTCTGGGGCACCATTATCAGCGCGACGAGGTGTTCAAGCATGCTGATTTCACCGGCGACTCGCTGAAGCTGTCGCGTAATGCAGCCGAGTCCGATGCCGAATACATCGTGTTTTGCGGCGTGCATTTCATGGCCGAGGTGGCCGACATCCTGTCGCGCCCCGAGCAGATTTCGATTTTGCCCGATCTCGCAGCCGGCTGTTCGATGGCGGACATGGCCAATCTGATCAAGGTGCAGAAATGCTGGCAGGAGTTGGCCGAGGTGATCGACGTCGAAAACGAAGTCACTCCGGTCACCTACATCAATTCCGCGGCCGACCTGAAGGCGTTTTGCGGCGAGCATCAAGGCATCGTCTGCACTTCATCGAATGCGCAGAAGATTCTCGAATGGAGTTTTGCAAGGCGGTCCAAGGTATTGTTCTTTCCGGATCAGCATCTGGGCCGCAATACCGGCTACCGCATGGGCATCCCGCTCGAACAGATGGTCGCCTGGGATTTCAATAAGCCGCAGGGCGGTCTGACCATTGATCAGATCAAAAATGCGAAGATGATCCTCTGGAACGGCTATTGTTCGGTGCATCAGGCCTTCAAGCCGGAACAGATCGACCAGTTCCTGGAGCGCTATCCGGAAACGAAGGTCATTTCGCATCCCGAGGCCGCCTTCGAGGTCTGCCAGAAATCCGATTATATCGGCTCGACCGAATACATCCTGAAAACGGTGCGCGAGGCCGAACCGAATACGCGTTGGCTGGTCGCGACCGAACTGAATCTGGTCAACCGCCTGAATGAGGAATGCAAGGCGCAGGGCAAGCATGTGCATTTCATGTCGCCGATGCTGTGCATGTGTTCGACGATGTTCCGAACCGACCCGCAGCATCTGGCTTGGGTGATGGAAAATCTGGCGGCGGGCCACGTGATCAACCGGATCACGGTGCCGGCGAAAGAAGCGGCGTTGGCGAAAAAGGCACTGGATAATATGTTGGCGGTGGCGTAAGCTAAGGCAATAGCCGGAGCAGAATCAAGGCCGGTTTCAATCAAATCCGAAAGGTAGAAAGTATGCGTGCGAATTCTTCATCGTTCAATTGGGGTGTGCCGGCGGCGTGTCTTCTGGCGCTATCGTTCGCGGCCGGCTGCGGAAAGGACGCTCCGAAAAGCGCATTCCCTCAGCAGGCGGTCAAAAAATACGAGCAGGCGACCACGTTGGAAGGGATGGTTTCCGACAATGCAGGGCCGATCAAACTGGGCACGGTGAAGGCCTGCGACGAGAAAGAGAACGTGATTGCTGAAACGGCATTGCAAGGCAGCGATCATTACAAAATCGAAATTCCAGCCGGCACCGCCTTACCGATAGTATTGACTTTTTCTCGGCCGCAAGGCGTCGAGAAGATGAATACCGTGGTCGTGTATCCGAGCGTGACCAAATTCGACATCACCCCGTTATCGACCGCGATCGCGAAAAAGGCCAAGGCGCTCGGCGGTTATACGCACGGCAATATGCTGGTCGCTGCGGAAAGCATGGGCACCGTGCCGGACGACAACAAAATGACCGCCGGCTTTCGCGGCGACCCGACCAAGCAATACGGCGGCTGGCATTAGTTTCTACGAATAATCAATACGAGCAGCGGGCGTTGTGTATTGCGCCTTGATTTAAAATGACTCGGCCGTTATAATTCCCCAGCTAAATCGATGGGAGCACTATGTGGCAGATAGAAGATGGTCTACTGTCAGCAAGATACTGCTTTATCAAGTTCTGATAACTATACTGATGACGGCCGGATTCGCCGTCGCTGGCGGAAAAATGGCGGCCTTATCCGCGGCTCTGGGTGGGTCGGCGGCATTTTTTCCGAACCTGTTTTTTGCATACAGGATTAAGAAGGCGACCGGACAGGAAGCGCGCAAGATCGTCGTATCATTTTACACCGGCGAAGCGGGCAAGCTGTTGTTGACAGCGGCATTTTTCGTCCTGATTTTTCAAATCCCTAACATAGATTTATTACCGTTGCTCGTCGGCTATCTGACGGCATTGTCGGTTTTTTGGTTTGCGCTATTGATGCGCTGATATTTTTTGACGACGAGAGAGGAAAGATGGCAACCGAAGCGCACGCGGCTGAAGGGGCAACCGGCTATATCATCCACCATTTGACTCCGCTGAGTGCAGGCGAGGGATTCTGGACCTTGCACCTGGATACCCTGTTTTTTTCGGCGCTGCTCGGCGCATTGTTCATCTGGTTTTTCAAGTCGGCAGCGGAAAAAGCGACCGCCGGCGTGCCGGGTCCGGTACAGAATTTTGTCGAAATGTTGATCGAATTCGTCGATCAGCAGGTGAAGGACAGTTTCCACGGCAAGAGCGCGCTGATCGCGCCGTTGGCGTTGACGATCTTTTGCTGGGTTTTCATGTTCAACTTCATGGACTTGTTCCCGGTTGACATTCTGCCGCTGATCGGTGGTGCGATGGGCATTCCGTACCTCCGGGTCGTGCCGAGCACCGACCTGAATGCGACCTTTGCGATGTCGATTTCGGTGTTCTTCCTGATCATTTTCTACAGCATCAAGGTTAAGGGCGTCTGGGGTTTTGCGAAGGAACTGATGTTTCAACCGTTCGGTCCCTGGCTGTTGCCTTTCAACCTGCTGTTGAAGCTGGTTGAGGAAATCGCGAAGCCGATCTCGCTGGCGCTGCGGTTATTCGGTAACCTGTATGCGGGCGAGTTGATCTTCATCCTGATCGCGCTGCTGCCTTGCTATGTGCAGCCGATCTTGAGTCTGCCTTGGGCGATTTTCCATATTTTGATCATCACTCTGCAAGCCTTCATTTTCATGGTATTGACGATCGTCTACCTGAGCATGGCGCACGAAGATCATTAGTCTTTATTTTTAACTGTTCTTATAACTATTTACCTTTGGAGGTATCATGGAAATTGCAAAATTGATTGCTGATGTGCAGGGTATGACTGCGATTGCAGTGGGTCTGGTATTGGGCATGGGTGCGCTCGGAACCGCGATCGGTTTCGGTCTGCTCGGCGGCAAATTCCTGGAAGGCGCGGCGCGTCAACCGGAAATGGTTCCAATGCTGCAAGTCAAGATGTTCGTCGTTGCGGGTCTTTTGGACGCGGTAACCATGATCGGCGTCGGTTTGGCTTTGTTCTTCACTTTCGCAAACCCGTTCCTGTCAGCCGTACAAGCCGCTGCGGGCTAAGTTGAGCCATACCATTTCATAAAAAACGACAAGAGGAACGCATCGTGAGTATCAATGCTACTCTGATTGGACAAATGATCACCTTTGCGCTTCTGGTATGGTTTACCATGAAGTACATCTGGCCTCCTTTGTTTAATTCTTTGGAAGAACGCAAGAAGAAAATCTCCGAAGGGCTGGCCGCGGCCGACAAAAGCCAGGAAGATTTGAAGCTGGCCGAAAAGAAAGCCAAAAACATCATCAAGGAAGCGAAGGATCAGTCTTCGGAAATCGTGACGCTGGCGCAGAAGCGCGCGAACGAGATCGTCGAAGAGTCCAAAGACAACGCCAGCAAGGAAGCGGAGCGCCGCATTCAGGCGGCGAAGGCGCAGATCGAACAGGAGATCGAGCAAACCAAGGAAGCCCTGCGTAAAGAGGTGGCGGCTTTGGCGGTCAGTGCGGCGGAACAGATTCTCGGTGCGGAAATCGATAAAACCAAGCATCAGGACATCATCGGCAAAGTCTCCGATAAACTATAAGGTTAAGCAGAATGAGCGAATTGGCAACATTGGCGAGACCTTATGCCGCGGCGGTGTTCAAGCGGGCCAAAGAGACGGGTTCGTCCGAAAAATGGTCGAAGACACTGGCGTTTCTAGCGTTTATCCTGAGCGAGCAAAGCCTTGCGGTTTTCGTGAACAATCCCAAGATCAGCAACGAAAGTTTGTCGGGCCTGATGCTGGAGATTGCCGAAGGTCAAATCGATAGCGAAGGCGCCAACTTTCTGAAGCTGCTCGTGCAAAACCGGCGGCTGAATCTGGTTCCTCATATCGCGAAGATTTTCGAAGCCTACAAGGCAGAGGATGAAGGCTACCTCGATGTTGACGTCTATGCCGCCTATCAGTTCAGCGCCGAAGGCCGGAAGGAATTTTCCGCCAAATTGGAAAAGCGGCTGGGCAAGAAAGTCAATATGAACGTAACGGTCGACAAATCATTGATCGGCGGCGTTCTGGTGCGCGCGGGCGACAAGGTGATAGACGGATCGATCAAGGGTCAACTCCAACACATGCAAAAAGCGCTACAGTGAGAGTGAGAAAAAATGCAATTAAATCCATCTGAAATTAGTGATCTAATTAAAAAGAAGATCGAAGGCTTCGATCTCGGCGCTGAAGCGCATACCGAAGGCACCGTAGTCAGCGTGACCGACGGTATCGTCAGAATTCACGGTTTGTCCGAAGCGATGCAGGGCGAAATGCTCGAATTTCCGGGCAACACCTACGGCATGGCGCTGAACCTCGAGCGTGACTCGGTCGGTGCGGTGGTGTTGGGGGCCTATCAGCATATTTCCGAAGGCGATACCGTCAAATGCACCGGCAAGATTCTGGAAGTGCCGGTCGGCGAAGCGCTCTTGGGCCGCGTCGTGGACGCGCTCGGTAAACCGATCGACGGCAAGGGTGCGATCGAAACGACCGAAACTTCTCCGATCGAAAAAATCGCGCCGGGCGTTATCGCGCGTCAATCGGTCAGCCAGCCCGTGCAATTGGGCTTGAAATCGATCGATGCAATGATTCCGGTCGGCCGCGGCCAACGGGAATTGATCATCGGCGATCGCCAAACCGGCAAGACCGCGATTGCGGTTGATGCGATCATCAACCAAAAAGGCACCGGCATCAAATGTATTTATGTCGCGATCGGCCAAAAACGGTCGTCGATCGCGAACGTGGTGCGCAAGCTCGAAGAACACGGCGCGATGGATCATACCATCATCGTCGCCGCATCGGCTTCCGAATCGGCTGCGCTGCAATTCATCGCGCCTTATACCGGCTGCGCGATGGGCGAATTCTTCCGCGACCGCGGCGAAGACGCGCTGATCATTTATGACGACTTGACCAAGCAAGCCTGGGCTTACCGCCAAGTTTCGCTGTTGCTCCGCCGTCCGCCAGGACGTGAAGCGTATCCGGGCGACGTTTTCTATCTGCACTCGCGTCTGCTCGAAAGAGCGGCACGGATCAATGCGGAAGAAGTCGAAAAATTGACCGGCGGCAAAGTCAAAGGCAAGACCGGTTCATTGACCGCATTGCCGATCATCGAAACCCAAGGCGGCGACGTTTCCGCGTTCGTTCCGACCAACGTGATTTCGATCACCGACGGCCAGATCTTCCTGGAAAGCAACCTGTTCAACTCCGGCATCCGTCCTGCGGTCAACGCGGGTCTGTCGGTATCCCGGGTCGGCGGCGCAGCGCAGACCAAGATCATCAAGAAGCTCGGCGGCGGTATCCGTCTCGACCTTGCGCAATACCGCGAGTTGGCGGCGTTCGCGCAGTTCGCATCGGATCTCGACGAAAGCACCCGCAAGCAGATCGAACGCGGTCAACGCGTCACCGAACTGATGAAGCAAAACCAGTATTCACCGATGTCGGTCGCACAAATGGCGGTTTCGCTGTTTGCGGCGAACCAGGGTTTCCTGGATCCGGTCGAAGTGAACAAGGTCCTGGCTTTCGAAGCCGCACTGCAGTTGTATATGAAAACGGAACACGCCGCGCTGATGGACAAGATCAATGCGACCGGCGACTGGAACGGCGAAATTGAACAAGGGTTGCAGACTGCGATCGAAACTTTCGTTAAAACGCATAGCTGGTAAAGGGCGCATCCAATGGCAGTCGGCAAAGAAATACGCACCAAGATCGCGAGTATCAAGAATACTCAAAAGATCACCCGCGCGATGGAAATGGTCGCCGCGAGTAAAATGCGTAAGACCAAAGACAGAATGCAGGCGACGCGGCCTTACTCGCAACGGATCGGCCGGATCATCAAGCATCTGGCGCATGCGAATCCCGAGTACAAGCATTCGTTTTTGATCAAGCGCGACGTCAAACGCATCGGTCTGATCGTGATCAGTTCGGACCGCGGCCTCTGCGGCGGTCTGAATTCGAATCTGTTCAGACGGACGCTGAGCCAGTTGACCGAATGGGACAAGGCGGGCGTCGGCGTCGATGTCTGCACGATCGGCGCCAAGGCAACCGGTTTTTTCAGCAATCTGAAAAAGGTCCAGTTGGTCGGCCAGATTTCAAAGCTGGGCGATACGCCGCATTTGAACGACATCATCGGCATCATCAAGATCATGCTCGATGCCTTCGATGAAGGCAAGATCGACGAATTGTACGTGGTCAGCAATGAATTCGTGAATACGATGACGCAGCGCCCGACCATCGAAAAGTTGCTGCCGGTGGTCGCCGATGAGATCGAAGAGAAGCTGAGCGGTCATTGGGATTACCTCTACGAGCCGGATGCGAAAGACGTGCTGGATCACTTGCTGAGCCGGTACATCGAGTCGAAGGTTTATCAGGGGCTGGTCGAAAACAATGCCTGCGAACAGGCAGCCCGGATGATCGCGATGAAAAGCGCGTCGGACAATGCCGGAAACTTGATTGGCGAGTTGCAGTTGATCTACAACAAAGCCAGACAGGCCGCCATTACCCAGGAAATTTCAGAAATCGTTGGCGGCGCTGCTGCTGTTTAAGCCCAAAAAAGCGAGACAAATAAGAGGAAAACTCAATGAGTTCGGGTAAAATCGTACAAATTATCGGCGCGGTCGTCGACGTGGAATTCTCACGCGAAGAACTGCCCAAAGTATATGATGCATTGAACGTGGAAGGCGCCGGTCTGGTGCTGGAAGTACAGCAGCAATTGGGCGACGGCGTGGCCAGAACGATTGCGATGGGCAGCACCGACGGCTTGAGCCGAGGTATGGCCGTCACCAATACCAATGCGCCGATTTCGGTGCCGGTCGGTCTGGAGACTCTGGGCCGGATCATGAACGTGCTTGGTCAACCGATCGACGAAAGAGGTCCGATCGGCGAAAAGACTTCCTGGGGCATTCACCGCGAAGCGCCGAGCTATGCTGACCAATCCGCCGGAAACGAACTGCTCGAAACCGGCATCAAGGTCATCGATCTGATCTGCCCGTTCTCGAAAGGCGGCAAGGTCGGCTTGTTCGGCGGCGCCGGCGTCGGCAAGACCGTCAACATGATGGAGTTGATCAACAACATTGCGACCGCGCATTCCGGCTTGTCGGTATTTGCAGGGGTGGGCGAGCGGACTCGTGAAGGTAACGACTTCTACCACGAAATGCAGGAAGCAGGCGTCATCAATGCGGAAGATCTGACACAATCTAAAGTCGCGATGGTTTACGGCCAGATGAACGAGCCGCCAGGAAACCGTCTGCGCGTTGCCTTGACCGGTCTGACGATGGCGGAATATTTCCGTGACGAAGGCCGCGACGTGTTGTTCTTCGTCGACAACATCTACCGTTACACCCTGGCCGGTACCGAAGTCTCGGCGTTGCTCGGCCGGATGCCGTCCGCGGTAGGTTATCAGCCGACCCTGGCGGAAGAAATGGGTGTTCTGCAAGAACGGATCACTTCGACCAAGACCGGTTCGATCACCTCGATCCAGGCCGTTTATGTGCCTGCGGACGACTTGACCGACCCGTCTCCTGCAACCACTTTCGCGCACTTGGACGCGACGGTCGTATTGTCACGTCAAATCGCCGAGCTGGGTATCTACCCTGCGATCGATCCGCTCGATTCGACCAGTCGTCAGCTCGACCCGCTGGTGATCGGTCAGGAGCACTACTATGTGGCGCGTAAGGTGCAAAGCATCCTGCAACGCTACAAGGAACTGCGCGACATCATCGCGATTCTGGGTATGGACGAATTGTCGGAAGAAGACAAGTTGACCGTGGCCCGGGCGCGTAAGATTCAGCGCTTCCTGTCGCAGCCGTTCTTCGTCGCGGAAGTATTCACCGGTTCGCCTGGCAAATACGTCTCGTTGAAAGACACGATCGCCGGCTTCAAGGGCATTATCGACGGCGAATACGACTCGATCCCTGAACAGGCGTTCTACATGGTCGGCACGATCGACGAAGCGCTCGAAAAAGCGAAGAGTCTGAAAGCTTAATTTTTGACAGGATAAGACATGGTCATGACCGTACACGTAGATATCGTCAGCGCCGAAAAGGAAATCTTCTCCGGCACAGCGGAAATGGTGTTCGCACCGGCCGAAATGGGCGAGGTCGGCATCGCACCGCGGCACGCGCCGATGATCACCCGGCTGAACCCCGGTGAGGTCAGAGTCAAGATCAACGACAAGGAAAGCCTCCCGTACTATATTTCGGGCGGCATTCTGGAAGTGCAGCCGCATCTGGTCACGGTCCTGGCCGACACCGCGATACGCGCGAAGGACATCGACGAGGCGGCGGCCTTGCAGGCCAAAGCCAGAGCCGAGGAAGCGCTGGCCGACAAGTCCGGAAAAGTCGACTATGCGACCGCGCAGGCGCAGCTCGCGCAGGCGATCATGCAGCTTCGCACCCTGGACAGACTCAGAAAGCGCGGCGGTTAAGCGAGTAATCCGCGCGTTATGTGAACACAAAAAGCCCGATAGCGACGAACGCCGTTATCGGGCTTTTTTATTTTTCAACAGGTCGTTATTTCCCCACATTTCTCGCATGGCTCCACAAAGCGAGAATTCCGTCTTGGATATTTCGAGAGCCTATGCAGTACAATAATTTATGGGAAAATTAATACTTTCTTGTCAAAATTAACGGCTCTAACTCCAAAAATCCCTCTTATCCTGTTTTCATGATCAACGCTCATCAATAAGGATGCGCGTAGGAAAATTGCAATGAATCTGACCACCATCATTCTCGCCGCCGGCAAAGGCACCCGAATGCGTTCGGAACTGCCGAAAGTTCTGCACAAAATCGCCGGCAAACCGCTGCTCCGCCATGTCTATGACATGAGCCGGACACTGGAAAACAATCGCATCCTGATCGTTTACGGCCACGGCGCCGAACACGTGCTCGACACCCTGAAGGACATCGATGCCGGCTGGTTCGAGCAAAAACAGCAACTCGGCACAGGTCATGCGGTGCAGCAGGTCAGCGATCAAATAAATGACAATGACGCCGTATTGATTTTGTATGGCGATGTGCCGTTATTGAAACAATCCACCGTGCAACAGATGCTCGCGGCTGTTAGCGAAAAATCGTTGGCCTTGTTGACCGTCACGCTGGCTAATCCGAAAGGTTACGGTAGAATCGTCCGCAACGAGCAGGGGCTTGTGACCCGAATCGTCGAAGAAAAAGATGCAAGCGAGGCCGAGAAACAAATCCGCGAAGTGAACACCGGCATCATGGCAGTGCAGGGTGGGCTGCTGAAAAAATGGCTCGGCCAATTGAAGAATCATAATGCCCAAGGCGAATATTATCTGACCGACATCATCGAAATGGCCGTCGCCGAAGGGGTGACTGTCACGACCAGCCAGCCGGAAACCGAGGACGAGGTGCTCGGCGTAAACGACCGCAACCAACTGAGCCATCTGGAACGGGTGTATCAGCAAGAGCAAGCCAAAGCCTTGATGACTCAAGGCGTCACACTCTATGATCCGGCGCGCTTCGACCTCAGGGGAAAAATCGAGGCGTTAGGCCAGGACATCGAAATCGACGTGAATGTGATTCTGGAAGGCAACATCCGGATCGGCAACAACGTCAAGATCGGTGCGAATACACAGATCAAGGACTCGGTGATCGAGGACAATGTCGAAATCCTGGCCAACAGCGTGATCGAAAATGCGGTGGTTGGCCGGGGCAGTCGGGTCGGACCTTTTGCGCGCTTGCGCCCAGAAACGGTCCTGGCGCAAAATGTGCACATCGGCAATTTCGTCGAGATCAAAAAAGCCACGGTCGCCGACGGCTCCAAGATCAATCACCTGAGCTATATTGGCGACAGCGAGGTCGGCAGCAAGGTCAATATCGGCGCCGGCACGATCACCTGCAATTATGACGGTGTGAACAAATTCAAAACCGTAATCGGCGACGGAGCCTTCATCGGTTCCGACACGCAATTGATCGCACCGGTCACGATCGGCAACAATGCGACGATCGGCGCCGGTTCGACGATTACTCGAGACAGCCCGGAAAATCAGCTGACCTTGTCCAGGGCGAAACAGATTTCAGTACCCGGCTGGCAACGGCCCGCGAAGAAGGAGAATTGATATGTGCGGCATCGTAGGTGGCATCGCAGAGCGGAACGTCGTTCCGGTCTTACTCGAAGGTTTACGGCGGCTCGAATACCGGGGCTATGATTCGGCAGGGCTCGCGGTGATCGACGGCAAGAACATCCGGCGGAAGCGCGAAGTCGGCAAGGTTCAAGGCCTGGACGATTTGATCAAGGCCGATCCGATGTCCGGTTCGATCGGTATCGCGCATACCCGTTGGGCCACGCACGGCAAACCGAGCACTACGAACGCGCATCCGCATGTCAGCCGCAACCGGGTCGCGGTCGTGCATAACGGCATCATCGAAAATCACGAAGACCTGAGGAACGCACAAAAGCAGCTCGGTTACGAATTCACCTCCGAAACCGACACCGAAGTGATCGTGCATGAGATCGACCATGCGCTGGAGACGGCGGACGGCCTGCTGAATGCGGTCAAGCAAACGGTCAAAAAGCTCGAAGGCGCCTATGCGCTCGGCATCATCAGCACCGCCAATCCGAATCTCCTGATCGCCTGCCGCAAAGGCAGCCCGCTGGTGATCGGCGTCGGCATCGGCGAATATTTCATCGCTTCGGATGTGGCCGCCTTGCTGCCGGTCACCCAGCGCTTCATCTTTCTCGAAGACGGCGATATTGCCGCGCTGCAAATCGACCAGTTGGTCATCTACGATGCCGAAGACAACATCGTCCAACGGCCTATCAAGGAAAGCCAGCTGAAGGCCGATGCGGTCGATAAAGGCAATTTCCGGCATTACATGCTGAAAGAAATTTACGAACAACCTTTCGCTATTTCGCAAACCCTGGAAGGGCACTTCATCAATCACCGGCTGCAGGAAAATTCGTTCGGTCATAACGCCGGCGAAATTTTTGATCAGGTCAAATCGGTGCAGATTCTGGCCTGCGGCACCAGCTATCACGCGGGATTGGTCGCGCGTTACTGGTTCGAACGGCTCGCGCGGGTGCCTTGCGACATCGAAGTCGCCAGCGAATTCCGTTACCGGCATCCGGTACTGGCGCCGGGTACGCTGGTCATCACGATCTCGCAATCGGGCGAAACCGCCGACACCCTCGCCGCGCTGCAGGAAGCCAAGAAGCAGGGCGCCAAATATGCGGTCGCGATCTGTAACGTGCCGGAAAGTTCGTTGGTCAGGGAATCCGATCTGGCGCTGATGACAAGAGCCGGCCCGGAAATCGGCGTCGCCTCGACCAAGGCATTCACGACGCAGCTGGCGACGCTGATGATGCTGGTGATCGCAATCGGCCGCCGCTTCCATCTGCCGAACGCGCTGGAAGAAAAAATTACCTCCGAATTGTTCGCCTTGCCAGGCAAAATTGAAAAAGTGCTGGAATTGGACGGGCAGGTGAGCGAACTGGCCGAGCAATTCGCCGAAAAGGAGCATGCGCTTTTCCTCGGGCGGGGTACGCATTACCCGATTGCGATGGAAGGCGCGCTGAAGCTGAAGGAAATATCCTACATCCATGCCGAAGCCTATCCGGCCGGCGAATTGAAACACGGCCCCCTGGCCCTGATCGACGCCGACATGCCGGTGATCACGGTCGCGCCGAACAACAGCCTGCTTGAAAAACTGAAGTCGAACATGCAGGAAGTCAGCGCCCGCGGCGGGCAATTGATCGTGTTCATGGACGAAACGCTGGTGCCGGCGCAGGACGGCAACGTGCAATACATCAAAGTCCCCCAAATCGAAAACGAAGTCGCGCCTATCGTGTTCACAATTCCGTTGCAGCTGCTGGCTTACCATGTCGCGGTGTTGAAAGGCACCGATGTCGATCAGCCGAGGAATTTGGCGAAGTCGGTCACGGTGGAATAACGCGATAAGATACTTAAATGCCTATATTTGGAGATAATAAAGTCGTAAAACGTTTAGGGGCTGTTGCCGTTTCACATCGGTAGCCAGATGAAAGCACAGGCCAAGGCGATGACGCTTTCAAAATTGCGCTTCAATTTGTCATATCGTGTGGCGACGGCTCTGAAATGCTTTAGCCGCGCAAACAGATTTTCAACGAGGTGGCGATATTTGTAGAGACACCAATCCATTTCATCATTCCCGATGGTTGAACTCTGTTTTCTTGGAATGACCGGCACAGCCCCTTGATCGCGAATTTGCATCCGTAAAGGCTCACTGTCATAGCCTTTGTCAGCGACCATGTACTCAACCGGGGGAAGTTTGGCCACCAACTCCGGGGCTTCTTTGCAGTCATGGACTTCCCCTCCGGTGACCGAGAAATGGATGGGAAGGCCGCCCGCATCAACAACCCTGTGAATTTTAGTCGTATTGCCCGCAACCGATTTCCCGATCGCCGTTTCCTGTTCATGAGCTGCGCCGCTGCTATGCTGGTGGGCTTTCACGATACTGCCATCCATGAATGCCCATTCCAAATCCGGCTCCACAACCAGTGCCTGAAAGAGCCTCATTAATTTTTCTTGAAGCGACCAGGCATTGAATCGCTTATAGACCGCATTCCATTTTCCAAAGGCTGCCGGCAAGTCTCTCCAAGGACAGCCGACTCGCATACGATAAAAAATGCCTTCAACTGTTTGCCGAAGCGTGGGTTTGTCATAAATCCTCAAGCTCAGCAGGACGGTTTTAAATTTGTTCCAATGTTCATCCGTAAACAGTTGTCGCGGCATAGATGGCTTTTTCTTTGTGACTGAAAAAATTCAATCAATGAGGCCAATCCACCAGCGTTTCAAGGGCATGATTGTAAAATGGCAACAGCCCCTAACAATTTAAACTTTAAAGACAATTGTGAGTAAAACGACTGAATCAACTACAGCTCTAACAGAGTGCGGCTCACCGGGCATTAAATAAAGCAGTTGGCCGGATGTTAATGCTTGTGTTGCTCCCATTGCAGGGCACTCAACTTCACCGGTTATGCAATGAATCACACAGGGCCCTGATACTTTGTGACCTGCAAATTCTTTACCTGCCGAAAGAACAAGTCGAACCAGTTCCATTTCATCTGTTTTCGCGATGACTTTTGTTTTTTCATTTGGGACGTCTTGCGCCCAGGTTGCCAAGTTAACAATTTCACCTGGTGCTGCGTGATGTGTGGCCATGAATATCTCCTAATAAGTTTAAATTTATCAAACACAAGTTAATAATCCAGTGACGAGAAAATGGTCGCTACTTTTTCGAACCGATCATTAATATTTTTCAATCCTCCCAAAAGGGTAAGTTCTCCATCCGATTAACGGGTTTTGCAATCTATCCTTTAATAGATAGGTTTTATTACTTCAAAACGCCTGATAAAACCAGCCACACACCGCTGTTTTGCGTTGAATGTAACAAACGTCAATCCGTCGACTGTCGACGCACTCCCAGCCAGCCTTTGATGGATGCGATTACCAACGGTATGGCACCAAATATAATAAATACCAGGTCACCGGGCAGACGTAGCCACTCGATCAGGCGAGATCGATCGCTGCCGATGTAATCAAGGCTGCGCGCATGCCAGTATCCATGCTGAGCTACATCCCAGACCTGTAACACTCCGCTGGGGAACAAGCTCATCATTAACATCATAGTCAGACCGACGTTGGTGCCCCAAAATCCGACCTTAACATATTTCTCGATGTCGACCCAGCGTTTATCGGTGCTGGTCTGGCGCAAAACGAATACCATCAGCGCAAGCGCAAGCATACCGAATACGCCCATCATCGCGGCATGGCCGTGATTGGGCGTCAGTTGGGTGCCGACTTCATAGTAGCTCACGATCGGCAGGTTGATTAGGAAGCCGAAGATGCCGGCGCCGACGAAATTCCAGAAGCCCACGGACATCAAGAAGTAGAACGTCCACTTATGCGGTATTGCTACCTTTTTGCCGCAGACGTCGCAGTCAGCACGTGTGGTGCGCACGAAATCCCAGGCATCCAGGGTCAGTAGAGTCAAGGGCACCACTTCCAGTACCGAGACCATCGCCGACATTGCCATGTTGACGCTGCTCTGGCCAGTAAAATACCAGTGATGGCCGGTGCCGATTAGGCCACCGGCGAAATACAGGATGGCATCAAGGTAAATCACTCGAAGCGCAACATTGCGCTGTGTAAGACCCAGTTGATAAAACATCAGCGCCACCATGGTGGTTGCGAAGAATTCAAAGAAACCTTCAACCCATAGATGAATGATCCAGAAACGCCAGGTATCGACCACGGTGAAGTTGGTCTTGGCGCCGAAGAAGAGTGCCGGAATATAGAACATCGGAATCGCCAGGGAAGCCAGCAGGAACAGCCTGACTAAAGGTTTCGCTGAGGACTCGCTCAACGTATCTGGCTGCACCAGTTTCAATAATATCTCAAACCACACCAGCAGACCGGCTATAAGCAGATATTGCCACAGACGACCGAGCTCCAGGTATTCCCAGCCCTGGTTGCCAAGCCAGAACCACCATTGTCCCAGCATTTGTGATATACCGGCCCACTCGCCTAACAGGCTGCCGCCTATGACCACGACGAAAGCACCGAATAGCAGATGAACCCAGCTCGCGAACCAGTGTGGTTCATCGTTGCGCAGTGAACGGCCGAGAAACAAAGCTGCGGCGACAAAGGCGGTAGCGATCCAGAATACCGCGGTTTGCAGATGCCAGGTGCGCATCAGATTGCTGGGAAATAGCCCCTCTAGTTGGAAGCCGTAAAAACTGCCTGGATCCGCTCGATAGTGCGCCACCGCGCCACCCACCAAAGTCTGCACAAGAAACAGCAGTGCCACCACCACGAAGAATTTCACCAGGGCCAACTGTCCGGCGCTGGCTTGGCCAGGCAACAAATGAAGGTGCACATGCTGGCCGGTGCTAAGCCAGCCAAGATAATCGAACTTTCCGAACAGCAACAGCACGATTGCAATACCGGCCAGCAGCACGATAAGACTTAGCGCACTCCACAACAGGGCTCCGGGTATCGGCGTATTACCAACACTGGGGTCGTACGGAAAATTGTTGGTGTAGGAGTAATTTTCACCGGGACGGTTGGTCACCGAGGCCCACGCCGTCCATGTGACGAATGCGGTAAACTGGTGCAACTCAGTCGGATCGCTGATCAGTCCCCGCTTGAGCCCGCCATTACGTTCTGGGTTAAGGAAGTAATCAGTCCAGTAAGCAATCTGTCTATGGTAGGCGGCAGTTTCCGGCATGGTCAGATGCAGTGTTGCGCTGTCGGCGTCATAATGATTGGTTTTTAGCTCGACCGCTGTTTGTGCATAAACTGCCGCTAATTGCCCAGGTGTTAGTTCAGAAAGTGGCTGTTGGTATTGCTGCTGCGCAATGACTGTGGCGGTATCCTCGCCGATACGGTGCGATGCCTCGGCCGAGTAATCGGGCCCCAGGTATGCGCCATGACCCCAGATACTGCCGTTGTTCATCAATCCGTACTTGAGAAAGATGGCCTGGCCTTCACTGATGTCGTCGCCGGTAAACAGGCGAACACCTTGCGCATCAAGCACCTGTGCAGGGATCGGAGGAGCGTTGCGGTAGGCCAACGATGTGATGACGATCAGGCCTGAAAAGCCCAGCACCATCACGATCAACACCGTGCGCAGCCACCAGGGAGACAGCGCAGAGTCCTCGGTAGTTAAGGGTTGTGCGGCAACACTCATAGTATTCTCCTTTAATTAAGTACCTAATACAGCCATCATCAGTAGCCTGAAAACTCTTCCGTGCGGATGTTGTTATCGTCGACGCCCGCTTCGCTCAGTGTTTGTCGCATCGCATTCACCATCGCGGGCGGGCCGTCGGTGTAGTAGATGGGACGCGTCAAATCATCAATGTATTTCAGGAGCATGGCTTTGCTGATAACACCGGTTTCTCCATGCCAATCGCTTTTCCATCTGCGTCATCGTATCGATAAAGGTATAGTTTCTGTTAAACAGTGTGGAAAAATTGCCAGTTATTGCTAATAAAGAGCGTCAAAATTTGCCAGCAGTAATTTTCATCTTGTTGTATTTAAAGTTTCTAATGTATCACTTAACTGGAAAAATCGACGCCGAAAGAGGAAAAGTTGGAATCATTTTTACAACTCCCACGTCTTAAGCACTCTTAGGCGAAAACTAATGACACGAGTGAACCGGACAGTTACAGTTAAACTTAAACTTAAACCAAACCTCAATGCAGTCAAACAGCTTTAAAAATTTGCCAGTAAAGAGTGTCATAATTTCAAGACTGCAATGTTAAATCAAAGGATTACATATTTTTATCCTCCCCTTTGACTAGAAAAACAGGTGCTGACATTGGAAAAAATAGAAGCTGTTTTACATTCTAAGGGTAACAACCGGTTTTCGTGATCTTTAAAATTGACGGATATCAATTTGAGACAAGATTAAGAAAATACTTTTGGAGAACGGCCTAAGTGAAACGTTAAATTGGCCAAATTATTGCCTACACGTTCCTTAGTGTTATCATTTAAGTTCTTCTTTAAGAAGCTTTTTCATGGCAGATACAAGTATTTCTTCAGAGGAGGTTTTTACTTTTTAGAAAATTAATTTTGAACGTCTCTAGGTGGGAGTACAAAGTCATGGGTAAAAACGTAACGCTGAAGCTGATCGAAAGCCACTTGATCGAAGGTCGTATGATACCGGGTGAAGAGATTGGTTTGAAAATTGATCAAACGCTCACCCAGGACGCAACAGGCACTCTGGTCATGCTGGAATTTGAAGCACTTGGCATTCCGCGCGTACGAACCGAGCTTTCCGCCCAGTATGTGGACCACAATCTCCTGCAGGAAGACTTCAAAAATGCCGACGACCATCTGTTTTTGCGTAGTGCTTGCAAGAAATTTGGCCTTTGGTATAGCCGGCCCGGTAACGGCGTGAGTCATCCCGTACATATGGAACGCTTCGGCATGCCGGGAAAAACCTTGTTAGGCTCGGACAGCCACACCTGTGCGGCTGGTTCATTGGGGATGCTGGCAATCGGCGCGGGTGGCCTAGAGGTGGCGATGGCTATGGCGGGGGAACCTTTTCGCGTCAACATGCCGAAAATATTGGGTGTCAAATTGGTAGGGAAGCTTCCCGACTGGGTGAGCGCCAAGGACGTGATTTTGGAAATGCTGCGCAGGTACGATGTGGACGGCGGGCTTGGCAAGATCGTCGAGTATTACGGTCCCGGATTGAAAACCCTGACCGCTATGGACCGGCATGTGATCGCCAACATGGGAGCCGAACTGGGAGCCACCACGACGGTGTTTCCGGCGGACCATGCGGTTATGGCGTTTCTGAAAAGTCAGGGGCGTGAGGACGCCTTTCAGGAAATTCTCGCGGATGAGGATGCGGAATACGACGAATACGAGGAAATCAACCTCTCAGAACTGGAGCCTTTGATTGCGACGCCCAGCAGTCCGGGTAAGGTGGTACCGGTGCGCGAGGTGGCGGGCAGGGAAATATACCAGTCCTATATCGGATCGTCCGCTAATCCGGGGCTGCGGGACTTTGCCATCGCGGCCATGGTCGTGGACGGCAAACAGGTACACGACCGCGTTTCATTCGACGTCAACCCCACGTCCCGACAGATATTGGAAAACATGATGTCAATGGGCATACTCGGAAAGCTCATCCATGCGGGCGCCCGCCTCCATCAGGCGGGATGCGGCGGCTGTATCGGCATGGGACAGGCTCCGGCTACGGGTCGCATTAGCCTGCGCACCGTTCCCAGAAATTTTCCGGGCCGCTCGGGCACCAGAGAAGATCAGGTTTATTTGTGCAGCCCTGAAACCGCTACCGCCTCGGCCTTGACCGGCGTAATTACCGATCCACGCACGCTAGGCATGGAGTACCCCCGTTTCATGGAACCCGAGACCGTTCTCCTCAATACCGAGATGCTGATCCCTCCTACACAGGAAAGCGAACTGTATGACCTGGAGAAAGGTCCCAATATCAAACCTCTGCCACAGTTACAACCTCTGCCCGAAACACTCCAAGGGCTAGTGCTATTGAAAGTGGGGGATGATATTTCCACGGACGAAATTATGCCGGCCGGTGCCAAGGTGCTGCCTTTTCGCAGTAATATCCCAGCAATCAGCCGGTTTGTTTTCAGCCAGATCGACGAGACGTACTATGAAAGAGCCATGGGCCATCAGCAACAGGGATCATTCGTTGTGGGCGGCACCAATTACGGACAGGGTTCGAGCCGCGAGCACGCAGCCTTAGGTCCCCGTTATTTGGGAGTTAAGATGGTAATCGCAAAAAGTTTTGCCAGAATACATTTACAAAATCTTAGCAACTTCGGTATTCTCCCTCTGATATTTACCAATCCTGAAGATTGGAGCAAGATCACTCAAGGCGACTTGCTGTCCATTCCTAATGCGCGCAATGCCATTCGCATGGGCAACAGAGTCCAGGTAAATAATATAACTAAAGACGAGACCTATGAGACCGAACACACGTTGACGCCCTACCAGGTGGAAATGGTGCTGGCGGGTAGTCTGATCAATCTGGTTAAACAAAAAGGACTGAACCTGGCAAAAAATCAGTCATAAAACAATAATTCTAGGTTGCTGAATCAGAGCGAACAGGTGGTATCCATCGAAAAGTGATGAGGTTCATAGCGCATCCCAACCTCGCTAATCAAGAAGGAATACTTAAATGTCAGAAAAGTCGTATCCTAAAGGGGTAGCTCCCGCCCCTTCCAGTATTTACCCAACTTGGGCACCTGCTGCCAAAGACGCGGTTGGCACGGCATTAGGTACCTCACGCGTATGGTTTACCATGGCGCAGGGTATTATTACCGAGGTGTATTACCCGCGCCTGGACATTCCTCAGTTAAAAGACCTAGGTTTCATCATCGCCAACGGCACAGATTTCTGGATTGAACTACGTCGGCTGGGCGATTATACGGTGACCTGGCAGGACGATGCCATTCCGGCAATCACCATCACCCATCACCATGCCCGTTTTATGCTAACACTTAAGATATGCATTGATCCGGAACGTGATGTGCTGCTGGTCGATTTTATGTTGAAAGGGGATGCAGAGCTGCAACTCTATCTACTGGCGGCACCCCGTATTGGCGAAGATGCGACTAGCAATCAGGCATGGAGGGATGTGTGGGCAGGTCACCTCATGTTGTGGGCTGAACAGGGGCCGTTCGGGATGGCCCTGACGGCTGTCGATCGCGAAGGCCGGCCAGCGCTGTTACAATCTTCAGTAGGATTAGTGGGTAGGAGCGACGGCTGGCAAGATTTTAAACTCAATAACGGCATGGCATGGCACTATGCCCAGGCCGGCCCTGGCGAAGTAGCATTCACTGCGCAATTGTCCTGCACCGGTACGTTGGCCCTGGGGCTTTCCAGCAGCCGCGAAGCCGCCGCCACATTGGCCCTGCAATCGCTGTCGTCAGGTTTTGAGACGCTCTGGGCAAGGTATTGCCAAGGCTGGCAGCAGTGGCTGGAGACGCTGCACTGGCCACCTGAGTTGGAGGCTTTGCTGGATTCTAAGTCCCTCATACTATTACGGCGTTCGGCAACAGTCATAAAAGTTCACGAAGATCGTACTTTCCCGGGTGCTTTTGTCGCAAGCCTGTCGGTGCCTTGGGGCGAAGCCAGCAACAGCCGGGGTGGCTATCACTTGGTATGGGCGCGCGACTTAGTCGAGACGGCAGGTGCATTGGTGGCACTTGACGATATAGCGGATGCTCAGCGGTGTTTGATTTACCTCATCGCTACCCAGCAGGCCAATGGCCATTGGCTGCAAAACCAGTGGCTGGGCGGCAAGCCTTTCTGGCAAGGTATACAGCTTGATGAAACGGCTTTCCCGGTGCTGCTTGCCAGCGCCTTGGCGGAGCGAAATGCACTGGGTGAAGTACGAGTGGGCGATATGGTGCGCCGGGCTCTTGGCTTCATAGCGCATGAAGGGCCTATGACTGCCCAGGATCGCTGGGAGGAAACCCCGGGCATCAATACTTTTACCGTCGCGGTAGCCATTGCTGCTCTGGTCGAAGGCAGTCGATTTCTCGCAGGGCTCGAATTAGACTGTGCGCTGATGCTGGCCGATACCTGGAACACGCGCCTGGAAGAGTATACCTGGGCAGCCAATACTAATTTGGCTCAGCAACTTGGAGTACCAGGCTATTACATGCGCAGCTCGCCGAAAGACATATTGATTCATGAAGGAGCCAAGTTTGAACATCTACTGATCAAAAACCGCGGGAATTACCCAGGGGTTGCCGCCGATGAACAGCTCGCTATCGGTTGCTTGCAGCTTGCCCGCTTTGGGCTGCGTGCCGCTGATGACCCTGCCATGGTAAGTAGCGTTCAGGCTATTGACCTGCTGCTCAAGGCCAATACGCCTAACGGTCCGGTGTGGCATCGCTATAACGGCGACGGTTATGGCGAGCATCCGGACGGAGCGCCTTTTGATGGCTGGGGGCAGGGTCGAGGATGGCCGCTTTTATCTGGTGAACGTGGACATCTGGCCTTACTGGCGGGGGAGGATGCACGACCTTATTTACAGGCTATGGCGCGAATGACTGGTAAAGGCGGGCTGTTGCCAGAACAGGTGTGGGATAGCGTGGCCATCCCTGAGCGTGGCCTGTATCCAGGCCAACCCAGTGGCTCGGCAATGCCGCTGGTATGGGCGCACGCCGAATTCATCAAACTAGCGTTAAGTATAGCAGCAGGCGCGCCAGTCGATAGGCCTGCACTCACCTGGGCCCGCTACGGCGGACGTCATTTGCAGCTTGATTACGCTTTGTGGCAACCACGCCAGCGTGTGAAGCAACTGGTTGCCGGTCAGGAACTGCGTGTGCTGTTGTCCGAAGCTTCACAGGTACACTGGGGTAAGAATGACTGGCAAAACCCGGCGGATGTCATCACTGAAGATTGGGGGTTAGGTTACGTTGCACGGCTGCCGACCAAAGAGTTTGTGGCAGGCGAACACATCGACTTTACCTTCTACTGGCTTGACCGCAAAGTGTGGCAAGGTGAAAATTTCCAGGTTGTCGTTATTACAGGAGATACGCCATGAGTCTTAGGAAACCCATGGAAGAGAAGGAAGTCATTATCCGGTATTACGCATGCCGGCTGCAATTCCAGCAATAGTGACCTGCAAAGCTTGCTGTACCGTATCCTGATGTTCTGTATTGAAGCGTAACCGTCTAAGCATTTCCGCCTGCAGATAATGTAAAGGATCGAGGTAGGGATTTCTTAAATTGATTGCATCCCTAATCAATGGCTCATTGTCCAGCAAATGCGATTGCCTTTTAATCAGATTGACGCTGTCTTTTAAATTGGATAACTGTTGTCTTAATTGTTTTCCTAAAGGGTGAAGCCGGCTATCGACCAGCACTTTTCATAATATTCAACCATGTCACTGTCGGTCTTGGCTAAGACCATTTCCACTAGATCGATATGAGTGCGGAAGAAAGGCCAGTGACGATGCATGTCCTTCAAATTTTTCAACATTTCGTCGCTTGCTCCCTCCAGCGCTTGTTCGGTACCTAGCCAGGTAGGAACCATTAGGGGCTGTTGCCATTTTTACAATCTTCAGTCACAAAGAAAAAGCCATCTATGCCGCGACAACTGTTTACGGATGAACATTGGAACAAATTTAAAACCGTCCTGCTGAGCTTGAGGATTTATGACAAACCCACGCTTCGGCAAACAGTTGAAGGCATTTTTTATCGTATGCGAGTCGGCTGTCCTTGGAGAGACTTGCCGGCAGCCTTTGGAAAATGGAATGCGGTCTATAAGCGATTCAATGCCTGGTCGCTTCAAGAAAAATTAATGAGGCTCTTTCAGGCACTGGTTGTGGAGCCGGATTTGGAATGGGCATTCATGGATGGCAGTATCGTGAAAGCCCACCAGCATAGCAGCGGCGCAGCTCATGAACAGGAAACGGCGATCGGGAAATCGGTTGCGGGCAATACGACTAAAATTCACAGGGTTGTTGATGCGGGCGGCCTTCCCATCCATTTCTCGGTCACCGGAGGGGAAGTCCATGACTGCAAAGAAGCCCCGGAGTTGGTGGCCAAACTTCCCCCGGTTGAGTACATGGTCGCTGACAAAGGCTATGACAGTGAGCCTTTACGGATGCAAATTCGCGATCAAGGGGCTGTGCCGGTCATTCCAAGAAAACAGAGTTCAACCATCGGGAATGATGAAATGGATTGGTGTCTCTACAAATATCGCCACCTCGTTGAAAATCTGTTTGCGCGGCTAAAGCATTTCAGAGCCGTCGCCACACGATATGACAAATTGAAGCGCAATTTTGAAAGCGTCATCGCCTTGGCCTGTGCTTTCATCTGGCTACCGATGTGAAACGGCAACAGCCCCTAATGGTTTCCTGGGCTACGCAATCGCTCCTCTTTAAATTTGTCTCAGCGTCATCCAGGGATAGAGGTTATTCAAGCATGTTCGTCAGATCTCCCATGTTTTTCCGTACGCCTGACAATGGTTCCAGATTAAACCGCCGCGTAATAAATTTGATGATCGAAGTGGTGTCGTAAAGCGTATTGTCGATGTGATGCTTTTTCACAAACGGCGAAATAAAAATAGCCGGAATACGCGTGCCGGGCCCCCAGCGATCCGCTTGGGGTGGCGGGACATGATCCCAAAAGCCGCCATTTTCGTCATAGGTGACAATGATGAACATATTCGGCCACTGTGGACTGGCTTGTAGTTGCTTAACCACGTCAGCAATATGGGTATCACCCGACATGACGTCGGTATAACCCGGATGCTGATTCAAGCTACCTTGAGGTTTATAGAAAACGACTGCCGGTAACGTGCCGTTGGCTATATCTGTTTGCAGATCCGTGTAGTCCTTTAAATGCTGGGCGCGTTGCTCCCGCCCCGTCTCGGTGCTGGGGGCAAAGCGGCTAAAGTAGTTAAAAGGCTGGTGATGGGCCTGAAAATTGGCAGCGCCCTTCGCTTTGTTAAATATGACCTGGCGCGGCTTTTCCGGGCTTTGCGTTCCATCGATCAGTGCCAAGCGCCATGCTCCGGCATACCAAGTCCAGTCGATATGTTTTTCCGACAAGGTATCGCCAATGGTTTTTTCGGACTGTGGCGCAAGTGGCGCTGCAGCGCCTTTTGCATTCATATCGGCCAATAGGGCATTTCCGTTTTTTGCGGGTGGCGTACCGCTGGGCTGGAATGGCGGTTGCGTCAGATCGACGGCATAGCTGCGGTGAGTCATCGGATCAGCAGGCGTGAAATTAAAGTCTCCCGCATAGTCTGGTGCCGCCTGCATCGCACTACCGGGTTTGACAGCTAATTGCCCGGTATGCGGGTCCAGTATCGAAACACGGCCATCAGGCGCCTTGTCCATCGAAGGCGTGCAGGCGCAGACCAGCCAGAAATGATTCAAAAACGATCCGCCATATGCAGCCATAAAAAAATTATCGGCCAGAGTGTACTGCTGAGCTAATCGCCACATTGCCATGTTGGAGCCATCGTAATACCCCATCGTCAATCCGCCGGCATTGGAAAAGGCTGCAAATTGGTCATTACGGCCGGCGTGAATTTGTAATTGATGGTTATAAAAACGGTGCGTCAGATCTGGCGAGGCAGCCTGAATCCCACGCATTGAGGGCGAACCTCCGGGCTGTGCATCAATCTGAAACGGTTTATTGGGCAAACTGCCGACAAAGGTCCAGTTTGGATCACGACTGTTCCAGACCGTTGGCAAGCTAGGCAATAGGGTTTTGCCGTCGCGGTCGCGTTGTAAGTACGTATCAGGCTGGGCCAAGGCATTGGCGATGCCATTGGCGCCCGGAAACAAGCCGTAAAGATTATCGAAGCTACGGTTTTCGGCGTAAATCACCACGATGGTTTTGATCTTCTTGAGTCTGGATTCAGTGACTATCTGATCTGAACTGTTGTTTGGGGATGCCTGATGAGTACTGGCACATCCAACGACTAGCAGTGAAAAACCGGTCAATAATCCGATTGAGGTACGGCGATATTTGATGGGCATGTTATTTAAAATTGTTGATACTGATGAAATAAAAGCATTAACAGGCTGTTGAAAAAGCACCGTCCGAGGCGGCACGTGAGCTAATTTAAGGTTCGGACCCCGTCTTTTCAGCTCAAATTCGTAATCTTCTGAGGAAGTGTACCTGAAAAAAAATCAGTACCCTCAGCATTTTTGGTCATGTTGGCGGTGATTAATTCGATTACGGCAAAAACAGTTCTATCAGGTCAATTTTCATACTTTGGCAGCCCGGATTCGGCTTTGTCATAAAAAAGTCATCTTATTGTCGAATAATGTCGGCATCACGCAAATTCATGTACTTCTAAGCGGTGTTTAGAGGCATTGGAATGCCTTGTCCATAAATTTCATTGCAAAAGTTTTGACCTGTATCTGTTTTATGTCGTCAGAAGAAGAAATCATAGAAATCGAAAAAAAACAGAACATTTCCGTACGCTTGCACCACCATGACCGCAATGCGATCAGAACGGTTGCCGCCCGCCTTTTTGTACGGGAGTCGGAGATTTACCGTTTGGCCGTCAATAATTTCATCAGTAACTTCAGCAAGTTGGATGACGAGGAGTGTAGCGGCAGCGATTTGCTGCCGTTGTTTATCAAGTATCGAGCGGAATTGATTCACAGCCTGGGCTTGAAAAAACAACAGTTGTTCAAGACCATCAACAACGGCAATGTGCATCCGGACAAATTCGTTGCCATGGCCGACATTGAATTGCTCCTGCTGCCGCAACAGCAAATGCGCGGGCGTTTGTTGCAAATCGAAGAAGCTCAGGCCTACAAGCAGCTTGATACTAACATCTGGCTCGAAAATTATTTTATCGAGAAATACGGCTTGCAGAAAGATTTCGAGGAATGCTTTGAAATCTCCGACAAGGGCTGAGCCTATTCAACTACACCTCGACAATAGGTTAATGCTGTTCTAGGCGGGAAAATCGCGCAGGCCCCCTTCTCCTTTTTTCCGCTGTCCCTCAATCGCGGCTAAAGTCGCTCCTACAATCAAATACGGCGCTCGAAATTTGTCCGACCATCCCATCGGCAACCGGAAATAGGTTTAGCATGACTTAACCGGGCTGTTAGTATCTTAAGAATATCTGACAACGTAATGCATTACCTGAAATTGTCATCGTTCTGTAACTCCAGCCTCGCGTTAGATATGGATAATGCGCAACTGTCGAGCCCATCTGGTGCGGATGGGATAGACAGGGAATGCAGGAAGCCATCTGGCAACGTAATCAATAAAGTCTTTCGGGGGAGAGCGATTTGTTGTCTTCGGATATAACAATTTGCAGGAGCGCGTTAGGGAGCGGGAAAACTGAAAATGGGAAAGTGATAAGGGATGAAAAATGGTAGCGGGGGCAAGGCACTTTTAGGGGCAGGGACGGTTTGAAAAAGACCTTCAGCGAGTTCAGGACGGGCGGTTCCCCAATCGGTGAATATCGCAGTAAAAAACGAGCGTGTGAAAAAGCCACACCCGCTGCGAAGCGGGGACGGAAAGCCGCGGATCTTGTTGCCCACAAGCGCAATACAGCCGGGCTGTCACATCATGCCAATTAAGTTATTTAATTTTATTAAGCAAGAGGATTAATAATGAAAACTTTGAATAAAACACTGATCGCCGCGGCAATGCTGGCTGGCGCAGGGTCTGCAAACGCGAGTATCGCTTACGATCAAAGTGGCTCGAATGAAGCCTATTTGGCTGCATACGACATCACGACTGGCAAAACGTTTAACTTCGATACCGGCGTGACTTACGACAACCTGGTGGCAAACGAAAACAACTCGGCTTTCAGTTTGAATTTCGATTTTTCGGGCGACTCCAACTGGACCAATTTCATCACCGGCGCGAGCTTATCCAGCATCAAATACGTGGTTGCTGTCGGCAACACTAACGTTGGTGCAGCGATTACTTTGGATAGCCCATTGACCCCAAATGCTGAAGTAAACCAAGGCATATTTTTTGGGGCAGACGTGGCAACCGCCATTTCAGCCCACGCAATCGATATCAACAGCAAGGTTATTGTCAACAATGCGCAAAATCTGAGCACGTTAGCGTTGGATTCAGAAAGCCCTGGAGCTGGTCAGTTTGGTGAGGCTACGACTGTGTGGAACAGCTGGATTCAGGATCCGACTGCCTCATACGGCCAGTCGATCGGCTTCCAGTTAGGTGTTTTGGATCAAACTGATGGTCACAACATTGCTTCCACTTTTGCAGGCAAATGGCAACTGGCTGGCAACGGCCTGACTTTCTCTGCTCCGGCTGTTGCGGCAGTGCCGCTGCCTGCTGCGGTATGGCTGTTCGGCGCCGGTTTGATGACCATGCTGCGCGCAAACCGCCGGCCGTCAATGGCTCTGGCCGCCTAAGGCTCGACCTGTCTCTCGCCCGGTCCCCCGCAAAGGAAATCACGAGAGGCGGACAATGCTATAACCCTACCGCGGCCAGGTCGCGGGAATTTAAACACAAAACGCGAGAAAACCATGAAAAACCTTATCTTACGTTCCGCCGTGATCGCGGTGATGTCTGCCGGCGCGGCGCATGCCGACATCACGCTGGATGGCACCGGCAGAGTCACCGTAACGCCTACCAATACCTATGATATTTATCTGTCAGGCTCTTCCGCGGCGTTGGACTTCATCGAGCAGATATTGACGAATGCGGGCCTACCTACTGCCGACCAGTTGTGCGACTCTACTAAGCCAATCTACAAGTTCGCAGACAACAATGTCGCGAACAAAAACCAAAACGCTTACTATTGCTCGATCAACCCAAGCAATACCGCTCTCTCAGGGTTGGCTGCTGGTAAGACCGAACTGTTGATTTATAAACGCAGTTCAGGCGGATCAGCACAAGGAGTTGCACCACTGGTCGCCGAAGCGAAAGGCGCTGCCGGTTCGGCGATTTCGTTTTTGTTCGTCGATCCTAGCGTCTGTGACGTACCGTCAGCAGGTCCTGGTCTCCGTGTTGCGAAATGTACCTTTACCGACGGTACGGCCGGTCAATACCAGTCGCATGTGTCTGATTTCGGCGTTTCCGATGTGGATCCAGGCCAGTTCACCGGCTTAAATACGCCGTCTGGCTTCACGGCTGTCACTGCGAGCGACGTTGGGCTGTTGAACGTGAGCACCGCCGCAGCGCAAGTGTTCGGCATCCCGGTCACGCTGAGCCTGCGGAATGCGTTACAAAACGCGCAATTCCCAACCACCAGCGTCTGTAATCCAACCAATGCGGGTTATACCACCGGCTTTAATGGTACCGCCGAATCGGAAGCCTGCATGCCCAGCCTGACCCGCGATCAAGTCGGCAGCATCTTGGCCGGTAAACTGAACAGCTGGGATCAATTGAGAATTGGCACGACCGGTTTGTATGCTATGACTACCGCGACGGCTCCTAACGTGACCAAGCCTACTAGCTCTCGCCTGCACGTCTGCACCCGCACCAATGGTTCAGGCACCAAGGCGACCACCGGCATCAACTTCCTGAACTATCCTTGCACGGCGGCGGCTACTGCGTTGGCAGTTGATACCGGTACTACTGGTGAAGCGATTGCCAAAACGCAAGTGCATGCGCTGGCCTCTTCAGGCAACGTCACCGAGTGTCTCGATGAACTGGATAGCGGCAGCAACACAGTCGGCACCGCGTTCAACAATACCTATGGCTTTCGCTGGGCGATCGGTATTCAAGGTACGGATCAAAACGTCGATCTGGCTCATGCTTGGCGCTTCATTAAAATCGACGGCGCCGCGCCGACGATGGACAACGTAGCTTTAGGCCTCTACCACGATTGGGCCGAGTTGAGCTTCCAAACCAACAAAACCCACGTCTGGGATCAAAGCGAAGACGGCGTTGTGAACGAGTTTATTCGTGTTGCCGGCAGCCCGGTTGTGATGGGCGCCTTGAGAGCGACGGCAAGCTTCGGCGACACCGGCTTCCTGGCCAATCCGAAAAACTTTGCGCCTAACGTCAATGGTATCCTCGATCACACCAGTCCGGTCAACCCGTACAGCCATGCTACAACAGGCGCCGCAGTCAATAACTGCCGCGTTCCAGCCGTTTATAACCTGAGCAATCCAGCCGGCGCCGGCGTACAGCTTTATTAAGAAAATGAATGGTCACGGATGACTTGAATCAGGACGATTCATGATAAACCAGCCGTTTTCGGACGGCTGGTTTTTTGCATTTTTGAGCAAGCGCGTTGGTGCGGAACGGATTGAGACCGCGTCAAGTCAGCGCATCAGCCAAACGGCCTAGGCGTTGGGCTTTTTTAGTCACATAACATTAATATAAAACTGATAGATTTGTCAGGATTCGGTTTTCAAGGTGAAAACCTGTCAGTACACGTGGATGATATAGATGAAGCAGGTCAATAGACGCAAACCGGCCCGGATCTTAGGGTGGCTGGCGGGATGCATTTTTACAGTCGCCTTTGACGTGTTGGCTCAGGATGTTGAACAGCCAGCCCCAGCGGAGACTGAAGCCGTGCAGCAACAGCAGAATGCACCCCAGCAACCGGCCCTTTTCGATTTGCTGGAGCTTCGTGTCAAGGGGAATACCTTGCTGAACAAAAATGAATTGTCGCGCACCGTTTATCCCTTTTTAGGACCCAAGAAAAACATCGAAAGTGTGGATAAGGCGCGCGAGGCGCTGGAGAATCTCTACAAAGCCAAGGGCTATCAAACCGTCTCGGTCGATATTCCGGAGCAGGATGTCAAAAACGGCGTGGTGTATTTACAGGTTGTCGAGGGCAAGGTGTCGCGGCTGCGCGTGAACGAGTCGCGCTATTTCTCACTGGGAGCGATCAAGGCCGGCGTACCGGAACTTGCGGAAGGCAAGACCCCCAATTTGCCGGAAATGCAAAAGCAGTTGGCCGCCCTCGCAAAACAAAGCGAAGACCGCAAAATCACGCCGATTTTACGCGCCGGCGACACGCCGGGTACGCTGGAAGTGGATTTAAAGGTGAAGGATGAAATGCCCCTGCATGGGCGCGTCGAGTTGAACGGACGCAATACCTCCGCAACCACCCGTACGCGTCTGGTGTCTTCGCTCCGCTATGACAACCTGTGGCAGAAATTCCACAGCGCGTCGCTGATGTATCAGGTTTCGCCGGAGAATAACGAAGAAGTCGATGTCTGGGCCGGCACCTATGCGATGCCGTTGTTTGACTCCGATACCCGGCTGGTCTTTTATGGCGTCGGTTCTTCTTCGAATGCCCAAATCGCCAGTGCCGGTGCCTTGAATGTGATCGGTCAGGGCAGTATTTATGGCGTCCGGCTCGTGAAGCCGCTGATGAACCTGGACAATTATTTTCATAGCCTGACGCTCGGCATGGACTACAAGGATTTCCAGGAAAATTTGAACTTGGTCGGTTCCGACACCTTATCGACGCCGATTACCTATGCGCCATTCGTCGCGCAATATAGCGGCACGGTGCGGGGCGAGAAATCGATCGCCGCGTTCGATGTGGGCGCGCATTTTTCGGTGCGCGGCGTCGGCAACGATCAGAAAGAATTTGAAAGCAAGCGCTACCTGGCCAAATCCAATTACGCCTATTTAAGCGGCAATCTTAATTTTCGTCATGACCTGCCTTATGGCATGGAGTTCGCCAGCCGCTTTTCCGGGCAGATTGCGGACTCGCCGTTGATCAGCAATGAGCAGTTCTCGCTGGGCGGCGCGCAGAGCGTGCGCGGCTATTATGAAACGCAGGCCCTGGCGGATAACGCTATTCAGGGCTCGCTGGAGCTTTATTCGCCGCGGATCGTTCCGGACGACTGGGATTTTTTCAATAAATTTCAAGCACTGGTGTTTGTCGATGCAGGGCGGGGATGGATCAAGAAGGCTTTGCCGGGCAATGCCAGCGGATACACTCTGGCCAGCGCGGGAATGGGCTTGCATTTCAATATAGGCAAATTGTTTAGCGGTCTGCTGGATGTGGGCATCCCGTTCATTAGTCAGCAGAAAATCATGAGCGGAGATCCCCGGCTGCATTTTACGCTGGCGACCGAGTTTTAAGAATACGTAAGAAAACGTGTCTTTTGGCGGTGTTGACTGCCGATAGGCACAGATAATGAGACAAAAATACCATGCAAAGCCAAACCTGCCGCGAGGCAGGGACGGAAAGCCACGGGTCTTGCGATAAAGATGGCCGGGCTGCCTTTGTGAATCTTAAAGACAGACAGTTTTGTCATACGGGTTGGAAATATGATGGCCAGCGGTCATAGCAATAAATTATCCTGCATCGAATCTATCGATCTCTTCAAGTTAAAACCGGTGGTTTCGTGCATTCGTCTGGTTATCGCCGGCGGTTTGATTGCCGGCAACAGCCTGCCCGTGTACGCGGATCTGCCGGTGCCTTCGCCTAATTTTGTCGCTTCCGGGAGTGTGTTGCCGCCTCAGGTGACCGGCGATACCATGTTGATCAAACAAGAGACCGACAAGGCCATCCTGAACTGGCAGAGTTTCAATGTCGGCGCGAAAAATACGGTGCAATTCGTCCAACCCGGCAGTTCTTCTATCGCTCTGAACCGCATTCATCAGGCCGATCCAAGCCAAATTTTCGGCCAGATCAAAGCCAATGGGCAGATCTATCTGTATAACCAAAACGGTTTTGTCTTCGGCAAGGACTCTGTCGTCAACGCGAATTCTGTGCTGGCTTCGACTCTGAACATTACCGATGAGGTTTTCAACAGCGG
This sequence comes from Methylomicrobium lacus, assembly GCF_041897535.1. GTDB lineage: Bacteria > Pseudomonadota > Gammaproteobacteria > Methylococcales > Methylomonadaceae > Methylomicrobium > Methylomicrobium lacus_A. The sequence goes on along the minus strand of NZ_CP169217.1, from coordinate 2,096,687 downwards.
CATCACTCGCGTGTTTGACGATGGCGGCAAGGCGGCGCTGGCGATCGAGCCCCAGCAGCCCGGCAGTTCTCTGGACCCTAAAACCGCATCGATTCTGATCGACGCTGGCGCCAAGATCCATGTGGAAAAAAACGGCCGCATTATTATCTCTGCGCCGACGATTGAGAACAAGGGATCACTGTCCGCGGACGAGCAGGGCCAAATCATCCTGGTGGCCAGTCAGGACAAGGTTTATCTGCAACCCGCAGACAAGAACAGCCCGTTTGCCGGCTTGCTGGTGGAAGTCGATACCGGCGGCAAGGTCACCAATGCGGGCGACATTTTGGTTCGGCAGGGTAATGCGACACTGGAAGGCTTTGCCGTCAATCAGAACGGCCGGGTCACCGCCACCACGTCCGTGAATGTGAACGGCTCGATCCGCCTAGTGGCCGAAGAGGCACACGGCATTCAGGGCAATACCTTGGTCGCGACCAAAACCTCCCGTGCCGCCGACAAAGGCGACGGTTTAGGGACTAAATCCAAATTAAGATTTGGTTCCGGCAGTACAACACAGGTTATCGCGGATAACGACGGTGGCGCCGCGATTGACGAACAAGCACAGCCGCAATCCTATGTTCAGGCCAAAGCGCATACCGTTGCGCTGGAGTCCAATGCGGCCGTCGTCGTACCCGGCGGCAAGGTAGATATCACGGCCACGGATAACTTGATTTCGCCCACTCAAGGCACTTCCGGCCGGGTTTTCATGGACAAAGGCGCCTCGATCGATGTGTCGGGTGAAAAAGGAGTGAGTGTGGCGATGGAGCGCAATGTCGGCGAGATTTCGGTACAAAGTTACGAACTTCGCGATGCGCCGTTGCAAAAAACAGGCGTATTGAAAGGCGAGACAGTCCGAGTAGATCTGCGCAAGGATACCAATATTATCGATACCAGCGGGGCCGTGGCGCGGATTCAGCGTGGAATCAAAGAACGCTTGAGCAAAGGCGGCGAAATAAAGTTGACCTCGAGCGGCGACGTCGTGATCAATGACGGCGCCAAGCTCAATATTTCTGGGGGGTCGGTCAATTACCGTTCCGGTTATATCGGTACCACCAAACTGTTAACCGATTATGGAAAGATCGTCGATATCAGCGATGCTGATCCCAATCAGCATTATGTATCGATCTTTGGCGTCGTCAAGGAGGTTCACACAAAATGGGGAACCGAGAGAGTTTGGAACACGCTCGAACAGTTTGGGAAGGGGAAGTTTGAACAAGGCTACCGGGAGGGCAAGGATGCCGGATCGCTCAATATCCGGGCGCCAAATTTACTGATGAATGGCGATTTGATCGCCGGTTCCGATGCTGGGCCTTACCAACGGCTTCCCGGCTTACGTCCAGACGGCGGCAGCTTTGTGTTCGATTCGTCCGTATTTCCGACCGCATTTACGGACGTTCGCTTTCAATCCGATAAATCCCCGGTTTTGCTAGGCTTGGACGATCCGTTTCCGACAGGTACGGGCGACAAGCCGCAAGCGGTGGTGCTGTCAACGCAATTGTTCAATCAGTCGGGAATTCAGCATTTAACGGTTAAAACCCGGGGGGAAGCGTCGCTGACCGAAGATGCCGATGTCCGGATGGTCCCGGGCGGTGAGTTTTCGCTGCAAGCGGGCGCGATCGACGTACAGGGTCGGATTCATGCCGCCGGTGGCTCAATCGACCTGGCTATCGCCCAAACCTTGGGTGATGTGCATCTGGGCGCGTCATCGGTTTTAGACGTTTCCGGACGCTGGATCAATGATTTGCAGCAAGGTTTATCGGCAGTGCCTGCCGATCCGTTGTATCTGGACGGTGGTTCCGTTAAGGTTCATTCGGTTGGCGATTTGTATTTTGACGCCGGAGCGAAAATCAGTGCGGACGGCGGCGCCTGGCTGGCGCAAAATGGTAAATTGAGCGCCGGTAATGGTGGATCAATCGACTTGGCGGCAGTGGGTCTCGGGACGTCATCGGCTGTCCATTTGGATGGCAAATTGTCCGCCGTGGGCATCAGTAAAGGCGGCAGCCTCACGTTGAACAGTGGCGAGATTATTCTCGGTAACGCAGGCTCCAAGACCACCGATCCATTACGGTTGGCGGTGAAAAATGGCGTTTTTGCTTTTGATCCGGAATCGGGTTTCGGTGCAATCAAACTGCTCGGCAATCTCGAAGGCGTAACGGTCGGATCAGATGTGAATCTAAATCTCAAGACCAGAAATCTGGTTCTAAATAGTGACTACCTGCAAAAGGCTAGCGCGGATTCGATACGCCCTATTGCGAATATGCGGCTTTTGCCCGAGCATTTGCGTCAGTCGTTCGCGCTAAGTCTGGCTGGTACACGAGATGTAGTAGTCGCAACCGGCAGTTCTATCGCAACGGACGTTGGATCGACCGTCAGTTTGGCTTCCTCGCTAGGCAGCATTTATGTGGACGGGCGTATTGCGGCGCCGGCCGGCACGATCAATGTGTCGATCAATCCGGTAGACGGTTCCGAATATGATCCTTCTCAAAATGTCCGTTTGGGTAGCCGTGCAGAACTGCTTGCGCAAGGAGCCACACTGCTGAACCCGATTGACGTCTTGGGGCGCCGCACGGGCGAGGTATTGGACGGCGGGCAGGTCCATTTCGATCTGAAAAGAGGATATTTTATTGCCGAACAAGGGTCTTTGATCGACGTTTCCGGGACGCATGCGGTTCTTGATTTACCATCAACAAATAAAGGCACAGGAGCGATGGACAATGTCTATGTGCCGGCCGATGTGGCTTCCAACGCTGGCGGGATTGCCATCACGGTTGCGGAAGGAGTGGTACTGGACGGCAGTATGCGAGGGTTTGCCGGCTCGGACTCGACACGCAGCGGCAGCTTGTCGTTAACATTAGATAATTCACATCGCCAGCCGCCCGATTTTCCGCTAACGCCTTTCCCCAATAATCTATTGACTATCCAAGTCAGGGAAAATCAACAGACGTTGTTCGACTCCAATATACAGTTTGGGGATGCGATTCCTGACAGCTATAACGGGCAGATGGTCGTAGCCGCTGACACGCTGGATAAAGGCGGCTTTGGCGACGTACGGTTGTCCGCACTGAACGAGATACGTTTTGCAGGCGATGTGAATCTGTCTGCAAAGGCGCGTCTGGATCTGGACGCGAGCAAAATCAGTTGGGCCGGTTTAAACGGCGCAACCAGCGGGACCGTCAATCTGAACACCGCTTTTTTAAGAATGGGGTCTTCGCAAACCCGGACAGTCAATACGCTTCCCTTAGCTGGCGAAGGGGTTTTCAATGCCCATGCGCAATGGATTGAATTGTTCGGTGCGACTCGCTGGGACGGTTTCAGCCATATCAACCTGAATAGCGCGCACGACATGCGGGCCGTCGGCATCCGCGCAGGAGCGGATCGCGATTTTCTGGGCGCAATGGTGACTGCCGCCGATCTGAATTTGAACGCCAGCCAGATTTATCCGGCCACATTGAGCAATTTCACTTTTGCGGTCCGCAACAACCCGAATGGCCAAATTAACATAACCGGCGCCAATACCGATCAATCGCCGTTGTCCGCAGCCGGCGTATTAAACTTTGAAGCGCCGGTGATCAATCAGACCGGTGTGATCAAAGCGCCGCTGGGTACGATCAATCTGAAGGCGGGTTCTCAGTTGACGCTCGGCGAGAACAGTTTGACCTCGGTATCTGCCGCCGGCCAAGTCATTCCTTTCGGGGTGACGCAGGGCGGGCTCGACTGGTTGTACCCGTTGGATTCCATCCGGAATTTGGTATTTAACACGCCTCCTGAAAAGAGACTGCTTCTGCAAGCGCCGGAGGTCGTCATGGCAAAGGGCAGCACCGTCGATCTTTCCGGCGGCGGCGACCTCTATGCATACGAATTTCTGCCGGGTTCCGGCGGCTCCTACGACTACTTGCAGCCCGGCAGCGGTTCTTATCAGGGCGGTTTTGCGATTTTGCCTGGTTTGGGTGCAAATCTGGCGCCATATGATCCTTTTCAATATGCCAGTGGAGGCATTGACTTTGGCAAACAGGTGTATTTAAGCGGCACGGATAACCTGCCTGCCGGCATTTACTCCGTATTGCCTGCCCATTACGCCTTGCTGCCCGGCGCATTTTTGGTGACGCCGCAAGCCAATACACAGGATCAGACGTTAACGACAAAGACTATTAATGGGCTATCGGTGGTGGCGGGCTATGAATTGATGGCCGGGACGGGTACGCGTGATGCTCGCTGGAGCGGATTCCGCATCGAAAGCGGCGCAGATATTCGCAAACATTCACAATACGAAGAACATCTGGCCAATGACTTCTATTCGGCGAAAGCCTTGAAAAACGAAACGGCTGTGCCGGTTTTACCTAAGGATAGTGGCCAGATTTCGATTATTGCCCAGACCAAGTTGATGTTGGACAGCGAGTTTATGGTAGATGCGCTGTCCGGTGGCCGGGGCGCGAGAATGGACATCGCTTCCGATAATATCGCAGTCGTTGGCCAACTGAGTGCGACGCCCACGGTCGGCACCCTGGAAATTTTAGATACCGACCTGAGCGGATTGAAAATAGATAGCCTGCTGTTGGGAGGCGCGCGCAGCTTCGACGCAACGTCTGGGGAAACCAAAGTCAGCGTTAATGCGAAGCAAGTCGTGTTCGGCGAGGGCAGCAAAGTCAATGTCTCAGATATGATCGTGGCTGCGACCAATCGAATCGATGTGCAGAACGGTGCGGCGCTGGCGGCAAACGGCTCTGTCAATACCGGCGATAAGGCGCTGAATATTACGGGTAATGGCGCATTGTTGCGGATTTCCGGCGACAAACAGGTTACGTTGAACAGGACCAATGCATCCGGCGCTACCGGAGAATTGAACATTGCAGCAGGTTCGACTCTGTCCGCGTCGGAGTCGATGCTGCTCGATGCCAGCAAGTCAACCCAACTGTCAGGCGATATTTTAATGCAGGGCGGATCGCTGAGCCTGTCCGCGACTACGATCAATCTCGGTGAAGTCGATAATCTGGGCGGCAATGCACTGAATCTGTCCAATCTAAAGCTGCGTAACCTTGCGGTGGATGAATTGGTTCTCACCGGACGCGACAGTGTCGGCATCTATGGCAATCTTGGTCGTGTGGATGACAGCGGACTTCCGGTACTCGGTTCCGATGGGTTGCAAAATCCCATTCAATTCAAGAGTCTGGTGATCAACACGGCCGGCTTTACCGGCCACGGCGCGGCCGGAGACCAGGCTGGAATCCAGGCCGGCAGCCTGCGTCTGCAAAATACCTTTGCGGCCGTAAACCACCAGACGGTCGATGGTCATGGGCTGTTGAATTTGTCGGGGGATAGCATTGAAATCGGTAACGGCAACTTTACCCTTCAGGGCTTCGATGGGGTCGCGATTGACGCCGGCAATGAGTTCAGGCTCAAGGGTACGGGAAATCTTAATGTCGCCGCCGATCTGAATGTGGCGACGCCCGCGCTGACGACTGATGGTGGCGCCGATATCAAATTGAATGCGGCCGGACACAATGTCCAATTTGCGGCCTTGACAACAGCGAAGACAGTCGGCAGCGGTTTCGGTGCCGCCTTTAATGTGATTGGCGATGCGATTTCGTTTGATACGAAAGCCTTGCTGCCGTCCGGCAGCCTTGGCCTTCATTCGACATCGGGAGATGTAACGATTGGCAGTCAAGCCCAGCTTGATTTAGGCGGCAGCGGGGTCGCTTTTGCGGATAAAACCGAATATACGCCGGGCGGCGATCTGAAAATAACGGCTGATCACGGCAAGGTGATCCTGGCGGCCGGGTCAACAGTCAATTTGGACAGCGGAGGCGGCAAAGCGCCTGGAGGACAATTGACTCTGCAAGCGCCTGAGCAGTCGATTGCCTTACTGGGCCAGTTGAAGGCGTCGGGGGGGAGCGCGACACTTGATGTCGCCGACTTCGATACAACAGCCAATTTCGATGCTTTGATGAATAAGCTGGGCGATGCAGGCATCAATCATGCCATCGATTTCCGCACGCGTACAGCCGATATTGTGCAGGCCGCAGATTCGTCGATAAACGCACAAACCGTAACTCTGTCGGCGGATCGCGGTGCGATCAGCCTGGCCGGGGCCATTAAAGCCGATGCCGCAGGAACCGGCGGGCAAATCAAACTTTACGCCGGGGACGGCATTACGCTGGAGAACGGTTCCACTCTGACTGCAAAAGGTCTGGGCAGCGACGCCAAAGGCGGCTCGGTTCTGCTGTCTTCGGTTGATGCGGATAACGATAATGTGAGCGGCATCAATCTGAAGGCGGGTAGCGTGATCGATGTCAGAGGCGGGACGGCGGGAAATGGCGGGGAAGTCACCCTGCGCGCCTTGCGCGCCGGGAACGGCGTCAACATTCAGCCTCTTGCCGGTTCGGTTAAGGGCGCCAGTCATTTTTATGCGGAAGGCGTCAAGAAATATAGCGATGCTAACGGCATCATTACGAGCTCCGATATCGATAAAATCAAAGCGGATACCGACGCTTATATGGCCCCGGCAAACATGCTTGCGGTGACAAACACGCTGGGCGGCGGCATCCGGTTGCGGCCCGGTGTGGAGATTGATTATAACGGCGATCTGGTATTACAGGATAAATGGGATTTTGTCGATTGGCGCTATAACGAAGGAACCGGTTTAAGCGATCTTCCCGGGACTTTGTCGCTGAACGCCAGCGGCAAGATTATCCTGAATGCATCGATTTCGGACGCTTTCAAGGACGGAACCCTTTATTACGATATGGTTCAAGTTAAGGATATGTTGCAAAGCGGCGATTCCTGGTCATATCAAGTGACTGCCGGTTCTGATTTGGCGGCAGCCGATCGGGCTATGACGAGCGCGAACAAGAATCTCGTGATCGGTCCCGATGCGAGCGTCAGAACGGGCACCGGCGACATCGGACTCGTATCGGGGGGCAATATCGTGTTCACCAATGATACCTCGACGGTTTACAGTGCCGGCAGGCCGAGCGATGCCGATCGTTTCGGAACTCTACAAGACTTGAGTGTCGCATTCCAGTTTTATTCGGAATATCCTGTCGACGGCGGCGATCTTGTTATGAAGGCCGGAGGGGATATACAAGGCGCGGCAACCAATCAGTTTATCAGTCCATGGCTGGTGCGCCAGGGCAACTGGACAACTAATGCCAATCATGCCGAGGAAGTTCCGACCGCATGGGGTGTGGCGCTCGGCTACCTGCCTGCCGAGCAAGGCATTGGCAATGTCGCCGATGCCGATGCGCCGTTGTTCAGACAAAATGTCGGGTCGTTTGGAGGCGGCAAGGTTGAAATATCCGCTTCTGGCAATATCAATGACCTGTCCGTTATGATGCCGACAACCGGTAAGCAAATCGGTCAACCTGTCGCGGATCCCCACGATCCTAATCCGTCTTCCCTTGATTTCATAACCAATGACGTGCAGGTTCAGGGCGGTGGCGAGATGCGCATTTCGGCCGGTGGTAATATCGCGGGCGGCGCGTATTTCCTGGGGCAAGGTCAGGGCTCGCTGACAGCCGACGGCGCGATTAAAGGCGGCAGCCAGTTCACTGCGGGACCGCAATTGGTGATGGGCGATGCCCAAATCGATTTGGTGGCAAAGAAGGATTTGAGTCTGGCCGGTGTTTCCGATGCGATGGTGCTGAATTCCGGCGACACCAATTTCTTTACTTACGGCGATGCCAGCGCGGTCAGCGCGAGCGCGTTGGCCGGCAATGTGCATCTGAATTCTGATCTTTCCGTGATCGACAAGTTTGTGCAATTGGGAGACAACCAGAAAAAGTTGGCCGGCATTTATCCGGGAACGCTACAGTCAACGGCTTTCGGCGGCAGCGTGATGCTCGATAACCAGATCATCTTGTTCCCGTCGGCGCAGGGCGCTCTGAATCTGTCGGCGGTACAGGACATTACTTCTAAGGGAGATACGAACCGGCTGGGCATGTCTGACGCGGATCGGTCGCTATTACCTTCCGCTTTGTTGCCGGTCGCGCGGAACAATATGAGCGATGCGGCGGCGCGTCTTAATCCTTTCGGTTTGCCTGCTCTGGTACATGCCGCTACGCCGCTGCATGCCGGTGATAGCGAGCCGGCGCGACTGGTAACCAATCAGGGCGATATCAAAAATATCCAGTTCAGCCTAGCTAAAAAAGCGCTGGTGCAAACCGGACGCGATTTTAAAAATGTGTTGTTGCTCGTTCAGCATGCCAATTCCAACGACGGTTCTCTTTTAAACATCGGTCGTGACCTTGTTTACACCAGCGACCGGAGTTCGGACGGCGCGTTGATTAATAACCCGAATAAGATTGAAATTTCAGGTCCGGGCGAAGTGCTGGTCAAGGCCGGGCGCAATGTGGATCTCGGCGCATCGGGCGGTTTGTCGACACTCGGCAATCTGGTGAATCCCGTCTTGGCGGATCGGGGCGCCAACATCTCCGTGATGACCGGCTTGAACGGCAAGGAGCCTGATTACGTTGCCTTTATCGATAAGTATCTGGTGGGTAGTGAGACTTATGCTGCCGATTATGCCAAGGTTTCTGGGCTGATTACCGATTTTATGCGCGAACACACCGGCAATCCGCTGTTGTCTGCGACTGACGCTTTGGCCGGATTCAAAGCATTGAAGGCCAATGACTATTTGGAAATTCAGCCGCGACTCAATGCGCTGATATTGCCGGCTTATATGAACGAAATCCGGGAGTCGGGTTCGGCTTCGGCAGGTTCCGGAAATCTGGGCAACGAACGAGGTTATGCGGCGATAGAAACCTTATTCCCGGGGGCGTCATGGAAAGGCGATCTGAGCTTGTACTTCAGTAAAGTTCAAACACTGGACGGCGGCGACATCAATCTCTTGGTGCCAGGCGGGCAGGTTAACGCCGGTTTGGCGGTGGCGTTTACGGGGGCGAAAAAATCCTCGGAATTGGGCATCGTCGCGCAAAAAGATGGTGCGGTCAATGCGGTGGTGAACGGAGATTTTCTGGTAAACCAGTCGCGGGTATTCGCGCTGGATGGTGGCGATATCACTCTATGGTCTTCCAATGGAGATATTGATGCAGGCCGCGGTGCCAAGTCGGCGATCGATGCGCCTCCTCCTGTCGCCAGCTTCGATAAAAACGGCAATTTGCAGATTACGTTTCCTCCCATCGTTTCCGGAAGCGGTATCCGAACCGCCGCAAGCTCAAGCAGCACGATTCCGGGGAACGTGTATTTGTTTGCTCCGAAAGGCGTGGTGAATGCCGGCGAAGCAGGTATCGGCGGCACCAACGTGACGATCTCCGCGACCGCGGTCTTAGGCGCAAACAACATTCAGGTGAGTGGCATAGGTACCGGTGTGCCGGTCGCTTCCACGGGCAGTTTGGCTGCCGGTTTGACGGGCACCAGCAATCTTACCGCAAGCGTGAGTCAGGTCGCCCAAGCGGCAACCGGCGTAGATAATGACGATACTACGGAAAAAGCCCAAAATGCAGCTTTGGGCATGTTGAGCGTCGACGTGATCGGCATAGGAGATTCGGATCCGGAGGAAAAGAATTCACCGCAACAGAAGCGCTCATCGCGCAGCACCTCATAACTTGATCCTCTATCCGTTAAAAAACCGGCTTTATAAAAATAAAGCCGGTTTTTTAATCGGCGCTGAATAAATCCAAGCCGTCAGCGGTGTTGGCGTCATATTTATGTAATGAGACTTTGAAATAATTCCACGGCTTAAACGTAAATGAGAGAAAGAATGAAAAAGTTTGGCGTTCTATTTTTGTTACTTGTGTTGGCTCCGTCCATGGCATCGGCCTGGTGGAACGAAGACTGGGCATACAAGAAAAAAATAACGTTGGACATGCAAAAGCTGCAACAGGACGGAGTCACTGTGCCGGCGTCGGCTTTTGCTTTGATCCGCCTGCATATGGGCAACTTCGGCTTTTTTGCCGATCTTGCGGATAAAGGTAAGGATGTTCGCGTATTGGCGGGCGACGAAAAGACGCCGCTGAAATTCTTTATCGAAAAACTCGACACGGTCAACCAGATGGCGTTGATCTGGGTCAAGTTGCCCGCCGACATCGCTACCGCCGAGGAGCCGGCCGTTTGGCTGTATTATGGCAATCAGAACGCCACGGATGCACAGGATGCGGGCGGGGCTTTCGACGCCAATCAGGTGTTGGATTATGCATTTGACCGCGCCGGCACCAAGGATGCGACGGCTTACGGCAATAACCCGAGCGAGTCGAGCGCAACCGCTGTAGAAGGCGGATTGATCGCCGATGCCGCGGTATTCAATGGCAGTCAAATTGTCCGGGTGCCGGCCACTCCGGCGCTGCAAATGTCAACGGTTTCCGGTTGGACCGTTTCGGCCTGGGTAAAAATTGACCAGGCGCAAAACAACAGCGTTATTTTTCAAAGATCGGGTCCCGGCAGCACTGTGACCTTATCCATCTTGGGGGAAACGCCTTATGCCGAAGTCGAGGCCGGTTCCAAACAGGAAATCAAGGGGCCGGTGCCGTTAACCAAAGGTACATGGCATCATCTGGCTCTGAGTGCGGAAACTGCGAACTTGGTGTTGTATGTCGATGGGGTGTCCGTAGGCTCTTTGGGTGTGGAGACTCGTGATTTGACCGGTGAATTGACGCTAGGCGCGGATGCTAAAGGCGCGCGCGGCTTTACCGGCATGCTAGATCAATTGGCGGTATTCAAGACCGTGCGTGACGCCAATGCAATCAAGTTCGATTTTGCAATGCAGGGCTCTGCCGGAGCGGTGCTGGCTTACGGTGAGGACAGCACTCCTGACAGCGAGGAGGGCGGCGAAAACCTGATTATGGGGTCGATCAAGAATGTGACCACGGACGGCTGGGTGATTATCGGCATCCTTGGCGTCATGTTCGTGATCAGCTGGATGGTGATGATCGTTAAAGCGATCGTACTGAACCGGATCAGCCGCGAAAACAAACGTTTCGGGCAGGCTTACAGCCAGTTGACGACGCAGGAAATAGGCAACCTGAACAGCGAGGACGATGAAGACGATCAGGACTATGACGAATCGGCATTGTTGTTATCGTTCACCAAGAGCCATGGCGCGTTTACAGGGTCGAGCATCTACCGTGTCTACCATGTCGGCGTCGAGGAAATGAACCGGCGTCTGAAGAAAGGGACTCGCGTCAAGGACAGCGAACCAAGACTTACGTCGCAATCGATGGAGGCGGTCAAGGCCACGATGGATGCTGCGCTGATCCGGGAACTGCAAAAACTGAATTCGCAAATGGTTCTTCTGACCATCGCGATCAGCGGCGGGCCGTTCCTAGGGTTGCTCGGCACTGTGATCGGGGTCATGATCACGTTCGCCGCGATCGCGGTCAGCGGCGAGGTCAACGTGAACGCGATCGCGCCGGGTATCGCCGGCGCGCTGACTGCAACGGTGGCCGGTTTGGCCGTGGCCATTCCCTGCCTGTTTGGTTACAACTATCTCGGCAGCCGCATCAAGGAAATCACCGCTGACATGCAGGTGTTCGTCGATGAATTCGTCGCGAAGCTGGCCGAGCAGCATACCTAAGGCATACCGATTACGCAATGGTTGTCATACCCGCCAGGACGCGGGTTGACTCTTGGATGCTGGCGATAAAGCAAGGCAGGGAGCCGTTGCTTTATCCAGAGCCAAGGATGGCAAACTTAATACGGCCATGCGGCCTCGGCAACGGCTCCTGTGTTGCCTACCTCCTGCATCTGTGCGGTCGTGGATTTCGACAATCCAGGCTGAGATGACGACAAGTCTTATAGGTGTCTTGGACCTAACGGTATCCGGTTAAAAAATCAGCTAACAAAAATTTATTATGAAAGTACAAGAAGAAAATGCGGCCTATGACGAAATCAACGTCACGCCGATGCTGGATTTGGCTTATGTTCTGCTGATCGTGTTCATTTTGATGACCACGGCGGCGGTTCAGGGCATCCAGATCAATTTGCCCAAGGCCAGCAATACGCCGAGTCTGGCCAAGCCGCAAACCAAAGCGATTACGGTGACCGCCGACGGCACCATTTATCTCGATACCTTTCCGGTCACGATGGAACAACTGGAAACAACTTTGCAGCAATACAAGGCGGTCAATCCCGCCTTGCCGGTGGTGGTGAAGGGCGATGCGACCGTGCAGTATCAAAGCGTCGTCGACATTCTGGCATTGCTGGGGCGGCTGGATATTACCCAGGTCGGTCTTGTCACGCAAAACCTGGTCAAGTAGTTCCGTCTCGGTGCATGAGTAATAAGAAGCATTTGCGGGTATATCTGCCGCGCATCATCGGCGGATTGATACTGATAGCGGCGGTTTTTTATCTGATCAAGGTCATCGGCCGTTTCATTGATGAACAGCCGGCGAAGATCGAGAAAAAAATTCAGCCGATCACGATACTGAAACCGCCGCCACCGCCACCGCCGCCGCCCAAAGTCGAGGAGCCGCCGCCGGAGCCGGAAGTCGAGGAAAAAATTGAAGAACCTACGCCGGAGCCAGAACCGCTTCCGGATGTGCCCGATCAGCAGCCAGCCGGCGACACCGGCCTGGATGCGGAAGGCACGGCGGGTTCTGATGCCTTCGGGCTGGTTGGCCGCAAAGGCGGCCGGGGGCTTTTGGGCGGGGGGAATCCTTATGCCTGGTATGCCGGCACGGTCAAGGCGAGTTTGCTCGATATTCTTTCCGAACATGACGAGTTGCGAAGAAAAAACTATTCGGCAATCGTCAAGATTTGGCTGAACCCCGACGGCTCGGTGTCGCGCTATGAATTGGCGCGCGGCAGCAACGACGCGGAAATCGACAGTTTATTGCACAAAGTGATCGGAAAATTCAGGAAAGCGAACGAAGCACCGCCGGCGGGCATGGAACAGCCGATCAAACTCAAAATTTCATCACGACTTTAAAGAATTCAAGAATTTCAGGACATGAACATGGACAACAATAAATCGCTGTTGGCGATTGCATTGCTATGCGCGACCGGAGTGACGCAAGCCGGGGAAAAAGAAGAGTTGCTGAAGCTCCGCAATACTACGACCAATCTGATCAAGCAGTTGGTCAAGCAAGGCGTGTTGTCGGACAAGTTGGCCGAAGACATGATCAAGCAGGCCGAGACGGACGCCGAGCAGCAGGTTGCGGTGGCCAAGGCGGCAGAGGCGAATGGCAATGAACCTTCCGATCCGGATGAAGTGCGCGTGGCTTATGTGCCTGATTTTGTCAAGGACGAGATTCGCCAGCAGGTGCGCAGCGAGCTGCGCGAGGAAGTGGTCGGGGATGTGATGCAGAAAGCCAAGCAGGAAAAATGGGGCGTGCCCGATGCACTGCCGGAATGGATCAACCGCATCACAATCTCGGGCGATATGCGCTTGCGCTCTCAGCATGAATACATGGCATCGGACAATATCGCTAATGCTTATTTCGACCCGATGGCGATAAATGATCTCGGTGGCGTAACAAATGCCGGGCCTAACGCATTCTTAAACACTACCAACGATAGACAGCGTTTCCGCGAGCGTTTTCGGCTGGGTATCGATGCAAAAATCACTGACAATTTTAAAGCCGGCGTACGATTGGCAACCGGCAATCAGCGAGATCCGGTTTCGACCAATCAGACCTTGGGTAATACCGGATCACGTTACGATTTTGCCGTGGACCGTGCATTTCTCCAATATGATGCGATTGATGACGACAAATTCAATTGGCTGACACTAACAGGCGGCCGCATCGCCAATCCATGGTTTACCGGTGGAGGCGGATTTCGGGACGGAGCAATTACCGGTGCGGTCAGCGAGCTGGTGTGGGACTCCGATTTATCGTTTGAAGGTTTTGCTGGCACCGTTCGCCATCAGCTTGGCGGCGCGGAAGGCTTGACTACGAAATCGGATAAGTCCCGTTCCGTGTTTGCTACAGTTGGGGCTTTCCCGTTGCAGGAATCTTCGTTGAGCAGCGATAAATGGTTGTTTGGCGGACAATTGGGTTTAGACTGGGGTTTTGCCAATCAGGATAAACTGAAGGTCGCGGCTGCTTATTACGACTTTGTCAATGTCCAAGCAAAACCGAATACAACTCTAACAGAAACCTGCGATATAAATTCACCCGCCAATAACGCCTCGGTACCGCAATTTCAGCAGTTCGGCAATACACTGGCGACAATTTGCAATGAAGGGACGATAAATAATCCGGCTAAGTTACCGGGCAGAATAGGATTGGCGTCGGACTACAATATCGTCAATTTGAGCGCAACTTATGATACCGCTGTGTTCGCGCCGTACCACCTTAAAATTAGCGGCGATTTCGCGAAAAACGTCGGTTTTAATCAGGCTGAAGTCAGCAGATTACATGACCCTGCCCATGCAGAAACCAATCCTGTCACTCCAGAAACCATCGGCTGGAAGCTGCGTGCCGATTTCGGCTGGTTGAAGGATGATTTGCCTGGAAAATGGAGCATTTTTGCGGCTTACAAATACCTTGAACGCGATGCGGTCTTCGATGCGTTTACCGACTCCGATTTCCATCTCGGCGGCACCAATGCCAAAGGCTGGATCCTTGGCGGCAACTACGGTTTGTTCAAGCATACTTGGCTGACCGCTCGCTGGTTAACTGCGAACGTGATTACTGGGCCGGCTTACGGTGTTGATGTATTACAGCTTGATCTCAATACACGTTTCTAATTGGCCATCAGCATGAATAAATTTATCAGACAACTGGTTTTTTCCGGGGTTTTACTCGGCGGTCTGCTCCCGGTGTTAGCGCAGGCAGCACCCCGAGATGCCACAGGCAGCAATAAGATGGTCGCCAAGCTGCAATCGATGGTTAAGGATATGACAACCGAGCGGGATCAGCTTAAAGCCGAAAAGGACAAGCTAGCGTCGGAAATAGACCAAATCAAGAAGGAAAAAACAGACGCGGTTTCGGACAAGGAGCGCGTAAGCGGCGAATTGGCCGCACAAAAAAGCAGCATTGCCGAAGTCAAGTCTCGGCTTGAGCAAACTCATGCCAAGTTGCTGGAAGTAATCGAAAAGTATAAGGTGCTGAATCAGGAAAAGGCCAATCTAGCGGCGGCACATGCCGAGCTGCAAAATGCCCAGCGTACAACGGAGGCCGAATTGCAGGGCTGCGAAGGCAAAAACCTCAAGTTGTTTGAAGCCGCGAAGAAAATGCTGGATGGCTATGATAAGCAGGGCGTCATGGAGGCGCTATTTAAGTCCGAACCGGTTTTCGGATTCAAGAGTGTTGAAATGGAATCGCTTGCTCAGGAATACGAGGATAAGCTGCGCAAGCAAACCTATCGACGAGGGGAGGTTGCGAAGTCCCACGATGCCGCTCCCGAATCCGGAAATGTCCAAGAAGTCGGAAAGCCGAATTAGCTCCGGGCTGGGCTAAGCTTTCTTTGCCGCAGTCCTTTCAATTTCAAGTCATACATACCATTCATGTCGCCAATAACTCCTCTGTCTAACAAACTTTTGATCGTGGCCCTGACTGCCGCTTTAGCCGCCTGCGGCGATTCATCGGAAAGAAAAACCAAGTATATGGAGGAAGGTAAGAAGTTAATGGATTCCGGAGAGTTACAAAAAGCTCAGCTTTCTTTTAAGAATGTGCTGCAGATAGACCCCAAGGATGTCGAGGCCCGCTATCAGCTTGCCGAAACGTTAAGCAAGCAGGGCGATGTACAGAACGCGGTGGCTCAATATTTGGCGGTTATCAAAGAAGACCCTAAACACCTGATGTCCAGGTTGCGTATGGGACAGATTTACTTATTGGTTAAACAACCCGATGAAACGGAAAAGCTGATCGCCCAGATTCAGGCTATCGATCCGGAAAATATTGAGGGCATGGTGTTGTCGGCCAGTTTCCAGGCATTCAAAAACAACACCGACGCGGCGTTATCACAGCTTCAGGTCGCGCTAAAGAAACAACCGGACGAGGTAACGGCCAATTTGCTATTGGCAAGCCTGAATGTCAGGCTCGGTAAGCTTGATCAGGCCATAGCGATTCTTCAGCACAACAGTGAAAAAAACCCGACCAACCCCGGGCCTTTGGCTATGCTGTCTCGGCTGTATGCCGATGCGAAAGACGTCGATAAAACACGGGAAACCCTGCAGGCGATCATTAAAATCGAACCGCAAAAGCTGGACCACCGTAAAAGTCTCGCGGTTTATCTGGCCACAAACAACCTGTTGGACGATGCGGAAGCGGTATTGCGTTCGGCTATCAATGAATTGCCAGAGGACGAACAGGCGAAATTATTGTTGATCGATTTTCTGGTCAGCAAGCGAAAGCCGGAAGTCGCGATCGCCGAATTGTTGCCGATGATCGGTCAATATCCGGACAAATATGACCTGCGCTTTAAATTGGCCGAACTGGAGTTGGTACAAAATCAGGTCGATCAGGCTGTCGAGACCTTGAAAGAGATTGTCGCGCTGGACAAACAGGGTCCGCAATCGCTGAAGGCGCGCAATAAGCTGGCTAAGCTATATGTTGGAACCCAGCGCGTCGAGGAAGCCAAGGCGCTGGTCAAAAATATTCTGGAGGAAAATCCGCGTGATGCTGAAGCCTTGGCGCTGCGCGGCGAGTTTGCGTTGGCGGAACGCAGGATCGCCGATGCGATTGGCGATTTCCGCGCGGTTCTGGTCGACCAGCCGCAGAATATCAAAGCGTTGAAGTTGCTGAGTGCGGCGCACTTGCTGAACAACGATCCGGTACTGGCGCGCGAAAACATGGAAAAAGCCGTCGAGATAGCGCCGAATGATGAGTCGGCCAGGCTTGATCTGGCCAATCTGTTACAGCAATCCGGCAAATCCGAACGTGCGTTTGAACAAGTCAGTGCGGTGTTGAAAACCAATCCGAACAGCAAACTCGGCCTGGAGGCAGCATTTAAACATTACCTGTCGCAAAAGCAATGGAACAATGCCCAGGATAGCGCCAAACGGATGCAGGAAGCGTTTGCCGATGAAGGGATGGGGTATTATCTGTCGGGGATTGCCTATCAGGCCGAGGGCAAACTGGACAACAGCGTGACGGCTTTCGCCAATGCGCTGTCGAAGCAGCCGGAGTCGGTAGAGCCTTTGACTCAGTTGACCAAAAGCTTTCTGGCGCTCAAACAGTCCGGCAAAGCCGTGGTTAAATTGAACGAGATCATCAAACAGCAGCCGAATAACTTTGTTGCGTACAATCTGCTTGGCGGGGTGTACTTGGCCGATAATAAATTTGCCGAGGCCATGAGCGCGTACAGTAAAGCCAAAGCGCTCAAGCCGGAATGGCCGAATCCTTACCGCAATATGGCGCTGATATATCTGGCGCAGTCAAAAAAGAGTGAAGCGATTAAAACTTTCCAGGAAGGCATCGCAAACTCCAAAGATTCGATGGAATTGATCAACGATTTGGTTTCGCTTTACCAAGGCGCAGGCGAACACGATAAGGCAATCGCCGTGTATGAAGATGTCTATAAACGGCACCCGGATTCATTGGATGTGCTAAATAATCTGACCAGCTATATTTCCGATCATGTCAGCGACAGCACGCAACTGGAAAGGGCCGCCAAACTGGCAGAACCTTTGATAAAGGCCAATAATCCCTATATGCTGGACACTGCGGGTTGGATTGCCTATAAGCAGGGCGGTTATGCCAGGGCGCAGGAACTACTACTGAAGGCGGTCGAACTCGATCCCAACTCGGCAATCAGCAATTATCATTTGGGTATGAGCTATTACCAGCAAAAAGATAATGCAAAGGCTCGGGAATACCTGCAAAAGGCCGTCGCCACTAAAGCCAATTTTATCGGTCTCGATGCGGCGCAGGAGACTTTAAAGTCGATCGACGCGGCAAGCCATATCTAAAGTTAGCTTGGATGGTAAAGATAATAATGCGGTACGTTGAAAAGCCGTTTCAAAAAACTCCTAATGTTTGATGGTGTTAAATCAATTGCGTCTGTCTCCTTGCCAGGGGGCGCAGGGTGGTTTAGCCCCAGTTATAGGCATGCCCTTATACACAAATGCCGTCATACCCGCCGGGAAGCGGGTATCCAGGGCCAGGGATGGCAAGCCCGATACGTCCCTGTAGCCTGGATTCCGGCAATCCCTGCCGGAATGACGGAGTTGTGTATAAAGGTATGAGTTATAGGGGCTATTTGTTAAGCGCCTCAAGCGGACAGGATCGTCAAAACTAGCAGTCCGATTAACCTTGTCCTATGTTGACTAAGTTTAGCCAACGTGCTTTTTTGTTAAAGCGTTCAGAAAATCGTGTAAGCCGAGTGCACGAGTCCATCCGGATACACGTTGTCGCCATAGATAAGGCCCCAGTCATAACCTCCACTAAACAGCATATACGGCGGGATTTTCATTGCGATGGGCAACGATTTCCATTCGATAACTGCAAACGCGCTTTGAAATAATCAAGTCTGTGGACATACAGTTCTTCGGCTGGTATTTTCGATAAAAAAGTCACTCAATCTTCGTTTTGATGTTAACGAGTCGACCCAGTTGGCGCGCTAATGCGGCATCGCGATGAATCAACAAACCATCCTGATGAATCGTAACAGGCGTTTGTTTTCTGCTATCTTTTGTGAAGAATCGTTATTAATGCGGAGGTAGCAAGCAGCTCCGCTTATCCCTCTCTGCCGCCAGGGAGAGTGGAGTGATCTGTCTTTTCATTTTCAGACTTTCGCCGTCGCCTCATGCTCGTTAGTTTTAGGCTTTTGATATTATACAGACGGGTATTTAATCTCGATGAGTTCCTGATATTCCATTATTAATACAGATGAAAGTTTTTAAAAAATTAATCTGCGCTTAATTTAATCTAAGGAGTCAGGTTGCGAAAATGCGCAAGACATATGTATTACGTTTAGCGAAATGTTAACATAAACGTAACAGATATTCTGAGTCAAGTCCGTATAATTAAGCACATGTAAGACACTTGCGTTACGTTTATTGAAACGTTAACCGAAATGCAACAATAGGACTGGCCGAATCCTTACAATAGGAAGGTTGTTTATTTTACTCGGCAAGTCACGAATACCGGAGTCTGAAAGCCAATCCGGAAGTGCTACGGTGCTGCTGAATTGCCCGCTAGGAAGATACGTAGGATATGCAAATGTCGTTATTCCCGCCGGGAAGCGGGTAACCAGTGCTAAGGATGGCAAGCTGAATTCGTTCTGGTGTGCCTTGCTCCGAAAATTCCTGCCGGAATGACGGGTTTGTGTATCAGGGCACGACTTATTGGCTTCAAAATTTTTTTATACTACAGGGGATTTAAAAATGAACTTAATGCATTATTTACGCTGGATGCTAACTGCTGTATTGTCAATGCTTGCAAGTACCGGTTATGCTGCGATTCCCGATTTTAACGCTGAGGGCGTCGGCGCGCCAAGCTATCCATACTTTTACGATATCGGAGAGACGGTTAAGATCAAGAAAAACGGCAAGGGAGACAATGTCTATTGGACTCTGACCGGAACGGGTTCGAAGGCTTCATTTTGGGGCAGCGATACAAATTCTGTTAATCTAGGCAGCGATAAAGTCAGATATCAAGCGAACTTCAATGCGGCGGGTGAATTAATCACATCTATCCAAACCAGCAACGGAAAAACCAAAACGTTGGCGAACTATTTGGAAATCAAGGGTTCCTTGCCGGGCGACACCTTTGGCGGCACTTCGTGGGCGAAGCTGAAGAATCAGCTGCTTCTGAAAGCCGATTTGACGGAAGTCGGCACTTCAGGAGCATCCGCGTTCGGTTTCAAAACTGAATTTACCGGCGGTTGGGCGGCAAGTAACCCTGGTCTGACAGGCGGATCTACCGGTGAAAACTTATGGTTGTCTAGTACGAGCTTCCAGCAACTTGTTAGCGCCTTCCAAAACGGTGATCTAAATTCGCTGAATAAATCCATGACCATTAAAGGCGTTTCCTCGGTCGCCTCGGTTCCACTGCCGGGGGCCGTTTGGTTGTTTGGTACCGGCCTGATCGCTTTATTTGCTAATCGCCGCAAAAGCGACACTGGCTCTCTGAGACTTGCCGTATAGTAAGCTTTGTTCGTAAGAAAACCCGTTGGCTGCTAACCTCAGCCAACGGGTTTTTTATTTGCCTAGGCTGCCGGGCGTTGTGATGTTTTGTTTGGGTTGTTAAGCTATGGGTGTTGGCGCGAGAATGCAGATCTCGTCTGCATGCCTGCCATGGCAGTCACATCAGTCGTTATTACGGTACTTGATTTTGTTATCGCTGGCTTTATTAAGCACGGTGCCCAAAACATTCATCTCCTTCAGCAGGGATGCCGCCTGTTTGAGTTCTTCGGTTTTCGTATGTCCTTCATCAATAACCAGCAGGACGCAATCGACAAGGGGTGAAAAACCCAGCGCGTCGGCTTGAGACAATAAGGGTGGCAGGTCGAAAAGGACGATTCGCGCAGGATAGCAGGTCTTTAGCTCGTTGATCAGCTGTATCATTTTGGGCGAGCGCAGCATTTCGGAGGAATTAAAGCCTTCCTTGCCGGCCGGCAGAATCTCCAGGCGATCGATGCCGGGATTGATCAATACCTCGTTAAGTGGGGCGTCGTTTAATAAATAATCGCTTAGCCCGGTTTCGTCTTTGATGCCGAACAGTTCGCAGATCCCGGGATTTTGAAAATTGGCGTCAACCAGCAATGCGCCGCGGTTCAATTCCATCGCGATGCTGATGGCCAGATTGGCGGCCGTGAGACTATTTCCCGCGTTGCTGCCAGGGCTGGTAACCGCCAGCGTATTCCAGCGATTTGCATCCATGTACTGTAAACACCGGGTTCGCAGCATTTTATAGGATTCGAGCCATTTTCCAGGCTTAAAACCGCTGATGATTCGACTTGCCTGTAGATGTTTGCTGTCGGCGGTTTGTATGCGCGTCTGTACGTATGAAGAGTGTGTTGCCTCTGCTGGCAATGCTCGGGAGTGAAGGGTGGGATTGTTGTTATGTTCCATGGGAATATCTGCCGAATACTAAATTTGTTGTCGCCGAAACGTGTTAAATAGTGCCGATAACGCGCATCAGTTTGTACCAAAACACGTCCAGAGGCATGACCAGGAAATGGAAGACGATAGTCGTCGCCACAGAAGCAAGCATGATGCCCACCATGATGAAGCGGCGCCGAATTGCCAAGGCTTGATATTCGTCCTGGCTTTCAAAGTAGGGTATGCTGGCTAACGGCGGCGCGCCCACAATCGCCGCAATGGCTTTTTCACTGTGGACGGATGCGTCCAGCATCTCGGTCAACGCCACGCAGCCAATGCCGGCGGCAAGCGCGAAGACAAAACCAAGAAACAGGATCGCCATTCGATTGGGGCTAACCGGCTCAAGCGGTTCTTGCGGCGGGTCGATCAGGGTAAAGCGCTCTCCTTTGCGTTCAACTTCGAGTTGTTGTGCAATTTCGGCTTCCATTTCCCGAGCGCTCACTTCGCGATAACGCAGGGCGGTGTTGTCCAACTCTTGTACCAGATCGGCGTAGTCCTTTTCTACCAGGGGGGCTTGGCGCAAGTCAGCACGCAAGCTTTCCATGGTTTTTTGAATTCGGGTGCGCGTGTAAGCGACCGATTGCATTTCGGCATTGATCGATTCCAACTGCGCTTTTAGCGTGATATAGGCCGGGTTATCAGCTTCGACCACTGTGTTGGTCAATGCGTTTTCCTTGGCGGCCAACATCGATTGCTGCAAAGATGCGATGATTTTATTGAGTTTCAGTACATCCGGGTGCTTATCCGAATATTTTTTTAGCAGCAGCGATAACTGCGCTTTTGCGTCGGTTAGCTCGGCATTCAGAGCATTGACATCAGTATTGTTGCCGATCTGCTTTTTCAACGAGTCAATTTCACGTTTGGTTTTGGCGACATCCGGGTGATTGGCTGAATAGGCGGACAGCATTGAAGGGTATTGCGATTCCAGTATTTTGAGCCGGTCTTTCATGTCAAAAACACGATTTCCGGCGGCATTGGTCATCAACGCATTGGGGTCGATTTGTGCCAGTTCGCCTTCAAGATAAAACTGGCGTTCATGCAGCGAGCGTTCTTGGCTGTCGAGGCTCAACAATTGGTTACTAAGCGCGGTCAGTTCCTGCTGATTCAACTGGTTGACCTGCGGCAACTGATTCAGGTTTTTTCCTTTGAAAGAAGCCAATTCGGATTGTAGTTGTTGAATTTTTTCTTTTAAGCGGCGAGATTCCTCATTTAAGAAAAGTGTCGCATTTTCCGCGGATTCGGTGCGGGTTTTGATATTTTCTTTGAGAAACAATGAAGTCAGCTCATTGGCGACTTTTTGTGAAATGGCGGGGTTTTTATTATCAAATGTCAGGGTAATGGCGATAGTCGCTTTGGTGGGCGAGCCATTGCGCGGATCGATCACATCGGCACTGATCGGTTCTACTTTAATGCTTTTGCGCATTTTTTCCAGGATGCGTTCTTCCGATTGTTTCTGGCGCTCCTTAGGATAAAGATCGAATTTATTGATGATATCGGTCAGATTAGCGCGGGTCATGATGCGCTGGCTGATCACCTGAATACGCTGATCCGCAAACGTCGTCACGGTAGAGCGAACCAGATCGGAAGGAATTTCTTGTTCTTCAATCAGAATCGTCGCGATCGAGCGATAAACCGGGGGCAATAAAACAGAAAGCAGAATGCTGAATAACGAAATCAGAACAAACGGAACAACTAAAAACTTGTATCGCCGTTTGATTATTTTTAGATAATCTTTGATGTCTGGCGCTTGATTTTCCACGCTATTTTACCTGGCGGTTTATTTGAGGGTGATAAGAAAACTGAAGTTGAACGATATTGCCTATGCTGGGTTCGCTGTTGTTCTGAAACTCTTGTTGACGATAGGTATACGATAATCCCAAATTGATTTCAGGCGTCCATTTCCAATTTACATTGGCGCCGAAAGAATAATAAATTCTGTTGAATGGATTGTTTTGTTCCCCGGTAATTTCATTGCTTGAATAATTGGTCGACAGGCCTGCAGTCCAGCGTTCGCTGATGCTGTAGGTGCTGGCGAGAGCCAACTCTGTGTGCGTTTGTAGCCCCCGTGAGGTCGGCGTTTGATTCTGAGACGCCATCAGAGACACCGAGCCTTGGTCAAAGGACTTTTGTATTGATGCTTGATAAACAGGGCCGAAATTATTGTTTTTTAGATCGCGGAAGCGTTGCTGTGTCGTCAGAAAGCCTGTGTTGGGATCAATGTAGAAAGGGGTTCCATTCGGCAAGAATCCGTAAAATAGGGTTGTGGGAACAGTGGACTCGACCTCCGAGTAATTAACTCCGGCCGAAACGTTAGCGTTTAGTTGTTCGCTGAAATGATGTTGCCAGCCTAGCTGAGCCACATGATTGTAAGCGATTTGTTCCTGTACCGGCGTGGAATAACGGGAAACGGAAACGGTCGCATTCAGTGTGTCGCGTTCGGAATAAATACGATTCAGGGTTCCTGAAATCTGATGATAATCATAATCCGATAGATTGATCGCATTCCTGTTTTGTGCGTACCGGACGTTGTCATAGGAATAGTCGATGATCAACGTATTGCGTTCGTTTACTGAGTAAACGGCGTTTGGCGCCAAATGATAGCGTTTACTCATGACCTGACTAAAAAGCAGGCCGCTGCCGTCGGCTTCGGTGTTTAAAGAGGACTGATTTCGGTAAAAGCTTTCAACTCCCCAGAGAAACCGCTCGGTTTTGTGTTTGTAATCGACATCAACCAGTTGCTCATCGATATCAAGCTCGGACTGGTTGGTGTAAAGCAATTGATTCCAGGTCAATCTGGACTTGATTTCGCCGGTTTCATGGCGAAGACCGAAATCCAAACTCGGCGACAAGGTGGTAATCCAGTTGCCCTGCTGTGGCCTTTGAAACATGAACAAGTTGCTGTCATAGCGTTCATTGGCATTAAATGCCGGCTCAAAAAAATAATCGCCGGCTTGACAGGTGAAAGAGGCGCAGAGCGTCAGTGGCGCTAGAAAGTCCTTTTTCATCTTTATGGCGGGTTGAATTACGGCCTTGACTCAGGGCACGGTAACAGTGTCGCCGGCTTCCAGTATGATATTTTGTTCAAGATGCTCCCCATTCAGTACATCATCGTAGTCGAACGGGAAGACTTCAACTTCACTGCCTGCACGGCGAAGGATATGGATCGAGTCATCGTCCGCAAAAGGCGTGAGGCCGCCTGCCAGGCTGAGAGCCTGCAATACATCGATACGCCGGTTGGCGGGAAATTGTCCGGGTTTATTGACCTTGCCGATCACAAAAATCGTATTCCCGGTGCTTTGCAGCAATTTAACCGTGATCACAGGATCGGCGATGTAATCGGAAAGCTTGTCGGCAATCGTATGTTCAAGAGCGGCAAGGGGTTTGCCGGCCGCCATGATGGCGCCTGCGAGCGGAAAATTAATGTTGCCGTCGGGCGCTACCAGAATTTGTTGCTGCTGCATGCCTTCTTCTTTCCAGACCGATATTTCAAGCAAATCGCCGGGAGCAAGCAAGTAATTGGCTGTATCGGCGGGTTTTTCTGTGGGGGAGGGCGCTGTTTGAGGGGCGGCGACAGTAATCGCGGTGAATGCCGGCAACAGTGCGATCAATGTAAGTAGTTGTTTCAAGACGTTCCCTTGATTATTACGGAGTTTGCGCAGGCCCATGGTCTTCGGGAGAGCAATCGGTTTTATTGGGAGCGATTATAAAAGTGAAATATAACAGAAATAAGACAGAGTCCGGGTCGGCTAGAAAGCCTTCAGCCTCTCAATTGCATACAATTTGCACGGATTCGCTTGCTGTGTCGCAAAGGCGTGCGCGCCCATCCATGAGTTTTTATCCAATACTGGAACACCTTCGCCAATCTTTACATCCTTCGGTGTCATTAAGTTTTAACATTCGGCAGCAATAATCCCCGGTCAGCATGCAGAAAGTTTCACTTGTTACCCCGCTATGGTTTAACAAAAAACCGTTCCCCTAAATAATTGACATTAAAAATGAATTTGCTTTACCAGAGCGACTCACACAATCCGTTGAAGAAACGCGCTTATCTTGTATCACTCTGGATCATAACGCTGGTATTGCTTGGATTTATTTTTGCAGGCTGTCTAAGCGAAATGGTGAAGTCTTGGATAAAAAAGGAAGAATACAGTCACGGTTTTTTTATACCAGTCATTAGCCTGTATTTGTTATGGATTCGGCGCTGGCAGCTAAAGTTCGTCGAGGCATTCAGGGAGTCAATGCCCGGACTGGTCATTGTGATCTTCGGTTTGATCGTGTCTGTTTTAGGCGGTTTGGCGGCTTTAAAAACCGTTGAACAATATGCTTTTATCATCACGGTCACAGGAATGTTTACGGTCGCGTTCGGCATGAAGGGATTGCATGTCGGCGCTGTGCCGGTGCTATTTTTGATTTTCATGGTGCCTTTCCCGGATTTCATTTTGAATAACCTGTCAGCAAAATTGCAGCTGTTTTCATCATGGCTGGGTGTTGAGTTCATTCGCGCCTGCGGCATCATGGTCTATCTGGAAGGCAACGTGATTGATCTGGGCGGCTATAAACTGCAGGTCGTCGATGCCTGTAGCGGGCTCCGTTACTTGTTTCCGTTGGCCAGTCTGTCTTTTCTCTGCGCTTATTTGTTTAAGGGACCTGTTTGGCAAAAATCGCTGATTTTCCTATCTTCGGCATTGTTGACGATTTTGATGAACAGCTTCCGCATTGGCGTGATAGGCATCCTGGTTGATCACTGGGGAGTCGAGATGGCCGAAGGCTTTGTGCATGATTTTGAAGGCTGGGCTGTTTTCATGCTGTGCATGGCCCTGCTGTTCCTTGAAATGTGGCTGTTTGCCAGGCTGAGCGGAAAAAACACGGCCTTGAGCGATTTGGTTTTGATTCCCAGCGAATGGACGGGAGGCGCCCAACAGCAAAGTCCGAAAATCATCGCCAATCCATCGGTCTTCGTGCTGTTGTTGTTGTTTAGCAGTACCGCCACGGCGTCACATTTTATTCGGGAGCGAGAGGATATCATTCCGACACGCAAGCCATTTTTGAATTTTCCCTTACGCATTGGGAAGTGGCAGGGGCGTAATGACTATCTTAGTCAATTCTATCTGAATGAACTGAAAATGAGCGACTATCTCATTATCAACTATACACAGCCGGACTCAGCAAGCGCCATCAATCTATACAGTGCTTATTATCAGTCGCAACACACGGGAGTTTCGGTGCACTCTCCCAAAGGCTGCATGCCAGGCGACGGCTGGCAAATTAACGAATTTGGGCAACGTAAATTCCCGAATTTAAGGCTTAATGGAAATGCGTTGGAGGTCAATCGCGCGGTCATTCAGAAAGGCGACAGCAAGCAGTTAGTTTACTATTGGTTTCAGCAACGGGGGCGGATACTTACCAATGAATATTTGGTGAGATGGTATTTAGTTTACGACGCCACTGCCATCAATCGTACTGACGGGGCGTTAGTCAGGCTAGTGACCGGTGTGGACAAGTCCGAAGATGTGGAAATGGCTGATCAACGGTTGCAATCTTTTATCCATGAGCTTTCGCCCGTATTACCTGCCTATCTGCCTGGATAAAGATACAAGTGTGGGTAGCGCTATTTTGCCCACCTATAGCTTTAGTTTTTATGATTTACCTAGGACGTTTATGAGTAGCAAAGTTGCATTAGTTACAGGGATAACAGGACAGGATGGTGCCTATCTGGCCGAATTTCTGTTGAAAAAAGATTATATTGTGCACGGTGTCAAACGCCGGGCGTCGCTGTTCAATACCGACCGTATCGATCACCTGTATCAGGACCCGCACGTTTCGCACCGAAATTTCATCCTGCATTATGGTGACCTGACCGATTCGACCAATCTGATCCGTATCATTCAGCAGGTGCAGCCTGATGAAATCTATAATCTGGCCGCGATGAGCCATGTGGCGGTGAGCTTCGATACGCCGGAATATACCGCTAATGCCGACGGCCTCGGAACGTTGCGAATTCTTGAAGCCATTCGCATCCTGGGATTGGAGAAAAAGACGCGTTTCTATCAAGCCTCCACATCGGAGCTGTATGGTTTGGTGCAGGAAGTCCCGCAAAATGAATCGACTCCATTCTATCCGCGTAGTCCGTATGCGGTCGCCAAACTGTACGGCTACTGGATCACGGTCAACTACCGGGAAGCCTATGGCATGTATGCCTGCAACGGTATTTTGTTTAATCACGAGTCGCCGATTCGAGGGGAGACCTTCGTGACCCGTAAAATTACCCGGGCGCTGGCCCGCATTAAACTTGGGCTGCAGGAGTGTCTCTATCTCGGTAATTTGGATGCCTTACGCGATTGGGGACATGCCAGGGATTATGTCGAAATGCAGTGGCTGATGCTGCAGCAGGAACATCCCGAAGATTTTGTGATCGCGACCGGTGTGCAATACAGCGTGCGCGATTTCGTCAATGCGGCCGCGAAGGAACTTGGCATTGTTATACTCTGGGAGGGGCAAGGCGTACATGAAACGGGGGCCGATGGTAACGGCAATGTGATCGTAAAAGTCGATCCGCGTTATTTTCGTCCGACTGAAGTGGAAACCCTGCTGGGAGACCCCAGTAAGGCCAAACAAAAATTAGGATGGACGCCTAGTATGTCGTTCGAGGAATTGGTTGCCGAAATGGTCCGCGAAGACCTCAAGAGCGCCGAACGTGACGAACTGGTGAAAAATCACGGTTATTTGGCGTACGACTACCACGAATAATCATGGACAAAAATGCCAAAATTTATGTCGCCGGTCACCAAGGCATGGTGGGATCGGCCATCTGCCGCCAGTTGAATCGGCACGGGTTTTACAATGTCGTGACTCGAAGCCGCAGTGAACTGAATCTACTCGACCAAAACGCGGTTTGCAGCTTCATGCAGCAAGAAAAGCCAGAATACGTATTTCTGGCCGCGGCCAAGGTAGGCGGTATTTATGCGAATAATCAGTTTCCTGCCGAATTTATTCATCAAAATCTGCTGATTGAAGCCCATGTGATTCATCAGGCTTATCAAGCAGGTTGTTCCCGCCTGTTGTTTTTGGGGAGTTCATGCATCTATCCCAAACATGCAGAGCAGCCCATGCGGGAGTCGGCTTTATTAACCGGTGTTTTGGAAGCCACCAATGAGCCCTATGCCATTGCCAAAATTGCCGGAATCAAATTATGCGAATCCTATAATCGTCAATATGGCACGGATTTCCGCTCGGTCATGCCCACCAACTTATATGGTCCTCATGATAATTTTCATGAGAAAAATAGTCATGTGATTCCGGCGTTACTCAGGCGTTTCCATTTTGCCAAATTAAATGCCCAGCCTAGCATCGAGGTATGGGGAACAGGACAGGCCAAGCGCGAATTTTTGTATGTCGAGGACATGGCGGTCGCCTGCCTGCATGTGATGCAGCTTGATCCGGAACTGTATCGCCGCCATACCCAGCCGATGTTGTCGCATATCAATATTGGCACCGGCAAGGAGGTTAGCATTGCCGAGCTTGTCAATAAAGTGGCAGAGGTAACAAGGTACCAAGGGCAGATAGTTTGGAATCTCGACATGCCGGACGGAACGCCGAGAAAACTGCTCGATGTTTCTCGGTTACGGGCGCTAGGGTGGGCTTATGACACTGAATTATCAGAGGGGCTGGATTTGACTTATCGGTGGTTCGTCGAAAATCAAGGCAAATTTCGCGAATAAGACATGTAAGTGAGGCAGAGTAGATTGTTCTCATTAAGTTAGTCGCTAATCCCAATTTTTTTATTTAATCAACCATGATCCCAGTCATTTTATCCGGCGGCTCCGGTACTCGTCTTTGGCCTTTGTCGCGTACCCAGCATCCCAAACAGTTTTTACCTTTGGTATCGGAAAATACGATGTTGCAGGATACATGGCAGCGTTTGGTCGGATCCCCCGCGCTGGGTGCGCCTATTGCCGTATGCAATGAAGACCACCGTTTCATGGTCGCTGAGCAGTTACGGGAAATTGATGTCAAACCCAGGGCAATCATATTAGAGCCTGTGGGGCGTAATACGGCCCCGGCAGTTGCCTTGGCGGCATTGGCAGTTCCTCCTGATCAGGTGTTGTTGGTGTTGCCCTCGGATCATGTCATTTTACAGGTTTCGGTGTTTCAGGAGGCCGTAAGCCAGGCGGAATGGCTGGCATTACAAGATTGTTTGGTGACTTTCGGCATTGTGCCGACACACCCCGAAACCGGCTATGGCTATATCAAGCGGGGAACGGCCTTGGCCGGTCCTGCTTATCCGGTGGCGGCTTTTGTGGAGAAGCCCGACTCAGCGACGGCACAAGCCTATTTGGATAGTGGTGAGTATTTATGGAATAGCGGAATGTTCGCGTTTAAAGCCGGGATTTTTTTACAGGAATTGGAAAAATTTAATCCTCGAATGCTGGCGGTTTGCCGAAAGGCGTTGAGTGCCGCAGAGCGTGATGTTGATTTCGTGCGTATCGCGGCGGATATTTTCTCCACATGTCCGTCCGATTCGATTGATTATGCCGTGATGGAAAAAACCGACCAGGCAATGGTCATTCCGCTGGATGCCGGCTGGAACGATGTCGGCTCCTGGTCCGCGTTGTGGGATGTGACGGCAAAAGACGATCAGGGAAATGCGATACGCGGTGATGTGCTAACGGTGGATACGCATAATTCATTTATTCACTCGGAGAACAAGCTGGTTGCAACCGTGGGGGTTCAGGATCTGGTGATTGTCGAAACGGACGATGCGGTCATGATCGCTCCCAAGAATAGGGTGCAAGATGTCAAACTGTTGGTCGAACAATTGAAACAAAACAAACGTCCTGAAGTCGATAGGCATCGCAAAGTTTATCGTCCATGGGGCTTTTATGATGAGATTGACGAAGGTGAGCGGCATAAAACCAAGCGTATCATGGTGAAGCCCGGGGCCAAGCTGTCGGTCCAAATGCACCATCATCGCGCGGAGCATTGGGTCGTCGTCACAGGAACCGCTTTGGTCAGCCGAGGCGACGAACATGTATTGGTGTCGGAAAATCAGTCTACGTTTATCCCGCTGGGAGTTGTTCATAGCCTGGAAAACCCAGGCGTGATACCGCTGGAGATGATTGAGGTGCAGTCCGGCAGTTATTTGGGTGAGGATGATATTGTCCGTTTTTCGGACCATTATGGCCGTCAAATTAAAACGTTTTGATCAACGATCTACCTGATGAAGACGATTAGAATTGACCAGTTGATGCAAGATAGCGGTGTGGTGTTTGGCACCAGCGGTACCCGTGGCTTAGTGGCGCAAATGTCGGATGAGCTTTGTCTGGCGTATACCTCGGCGTTTATTGCGGTATTGCGGCATTCATTTCGTTTTTCACGTGTCGCATTGGGGATTGATTTACGCCCCAGCAGCCCCAAAATTGCCGCGGCCTGTGCGGCAGGGATTGCGCAGGCAGGGTTAGACGTGGATTATTGCGGCGCGTTGCCGACTCCGGCATTGGCGCTTTACGCCCAGACTCAACACATTCCGGCGATTATGGTAACGGGGAGCCATATTCCGTTTGATCGTAATGGCATCAAATTTTATCGTCCTGATGGCGAGATCAGCAAGGCCGATGAATTGGCGATTACCGCGGCAACGGTAACCTTAACCGACACGCCACCCTTGGCCTTACCGAAGATTAATTCGGCGGCCATACAACAATATCAGCAGCGATATTTGGATTTTTTTCCACCGAATTTGCTGAAGGATTTGCATTTAGGTTTATATGAACATTCAAGCGTAGCACGTGATGTGTTACGCAGTCTTCTGGAACAATTGGGGGCACGGGTGACCGGTATTGGGCGTACCGACACCTTTGTCCCTATCGATACCGAAGCGGTTTCGGAAGATGACCGGCGCCGGGGCGAGGAGTGGTCCAAGCAATATGGGCTGGACGCGATTATTTCCACCGATGGCGATGCTGACCGCCCCTTGCTGGCAGACGAGCAAGGCCATTGGCTCCGCGGCGACATAGTCGGATTATTGACCAGTCAGTTTCTTGAGTTGCAACAACTTGCCGTTCCTGTCAATTGCAATACCGCGATTGAGCGTTGCGGTGTATTTCCGCAGGTGACGCGGACGCGTATCGGTTCGCCGTATGTGATTGCAGCCATGCAGGATTGTGATGCGGCTAAAGGAGCCATCGCGGGTTTTGAAGCGAACGGAGGCTATTTGCTGGGCTCTGCAATCCATAGATCGGGGCGCATGTTAGCGCCTTTACCGACGCGAGACGCTGTGTTGCCATTATTAGCGGTCTTGTCGGCATCCAGGACAGTTGGCAAGCCAATTTCTGGTTTGATAGCCGGCTTGCCACGGCGTTTTACGGGCAGCGACCGCATCCAAAATTTTTCAACAGTATCGAGTCAACAGTTGCTGACTTCATGGAAGCGAGATGCAGGGCAACTCATACAATGGCTGGGGCCAGAATATGGACAACTGCTCAGCATAGATGATATGGATGGTTTGCGCCTTTTCTTCACAAATCAAGAAATCGTGCATGTTAGAGCTTCAAGGAATGCACCGGAAATACGCTGTTATTGCGAAGCGGCTTCTGTTGAGCGCGCACAGCAATTAACAACCCGAGTTTTAGAGTTGATTCAACGGCTAAACCACTAACGAGGTGCAACCCAACAGTTATTTGGCCGGGATGATATTGTTCGTTTTTCGGATCAGGATGGCCATCAAATTAAAACGCTTTGAGCAACGGCATACGGTTTTGCGCAGATTTTTTACCATGCAATCCCGCACAAAAAGCGCTAAAAAGATCGGGTTGGTCATCAAATAGCGTTTGATTAAACGTTGGTCTTGCAATATTCTGTACAGCCATTCCAAACCTGCATTTTGCATCCACACCGGTGCTCGACGGACGTGGCCGGAGTGAAAATCGAATGCGGCGCCGACGCCGGCTTGGACGGGGACATCGAGAGCAGTCAAATGCTCGGCAATCCACTTTTCCTGCTTGGGGGCACCTAGGGCCACCCAAAGGAAGTCGGGTTGATGTTGATTGATTAATGCAACCAGCTGCGCATCTTCTTCGGCAGACAAAGGCCGGAAAGGCGGTGAGTGCCAGCCGACAATCTCGACGCCCGGAAAACGCGACTGCATCGCGCTGACCAGATCGGTTAAGACGTTTTCTTTGCCGCCGAGAAAAAAATGCTTCCATCCGTGCTCGCGGCCTTGATCCAGGCAGCGGAGCATCAGCTCAGGGCCGCAAACGCGTTCCTTTATCTTCGCTTGATGCACGGCGCGCGCGTACCAAACCAGAGGCAAGCCATCCATTGTGATTAATGAATGGTTATTGATGCTTTTGAGTTGGTTGTCGCTGAGACTGGTGATTACCGTATGAACATTGGCCATACAGACTTGATGAGGCTCGCGTGCCGCGATCCATTGCTTGAACAAATTCAGGGTGGATGCGTAATCGAGCAGAGGAAATTTTAAGCCAAGAATGTCGAGCTCTGCTGGATATTGCCCAGCAAATGCATTCGGGACGGGCGTATGCACCTTCTCAAATGTGTTCTGTATTTGCCAATTTCCGGGCAAGGATTTGTTGTTCGGTATGACGGCGCCGGAATGGGTCAGCGAATTGTATTGCAAGCTCTTCGCCGGCACCGCCGGAGTTCCTTCTGAATTCGCTGCGGTTGCCTGAGTTAGCATGTTAAGAGGTAGGGCAGTGCCGCCGAATTGAGATGCCGCAGCGTCAATCGGGTAAATGTGGAGAGCCTTGGCCCTTGGGGTTTTGCTTGGAGGAAGCGAAACCTTCAGACTGGAGCGAAGATCGATTCCTGGCATGGTTTCCTCATAACGAATCTTATTATTTACTTGCGAGTGGGCAAAGTTTGACGCCGTAGGGTTACATTCCTGTGACGGGATGGTTAACGATTCATAACATTTTCGTGACATGCCCTTAAATCACTTGTCTTGTTCTCGAGGTTTAAGGGATGATATTCGTCTTGCAATCTTTCCCGAAGATAAGCAGTCACAACAAAGTCGCAATCAGGATGAAATCATCATGAATCAGTGTGTCAGTATTTACCTTTTTGCCGGATTGTGTTTAGCTCACGGGGCCACGGCGGCAGAATATTATGTAAATCCCACGGGTAACGATGCCTGGTCAGGCGCTTTAAAACAGCCGAATGCAGAGCGAACCGACGGCCCGTTCAAATCTATCGAGCGAGCCAAGCAAGCGATCAGGGTCTTAAAGCGAAGACATGCCTTCACTGAGGACGTTAGCGTCAATATTGCCCCCGGCAGCTATGTGCTCAGCCGCCCGCTGAATTTTGATTTGATGGATTCCGGATTGCCGGGCAGGGAAATACGGTGGCAAGGCGAGAAAGCGACGATAAATGCCGGTTTGCCTGTGATTTGTAAAAGGCGTGATGCCAAGTTTTGGGATTGTCCGCTGACCAAACGGCCCGAGGTGGGCGCATTTTTTAATACGGACAGGATAAAGGGGAATGCACCGGCCTTTGAACTATTCGTCAACGAGCAAAAACTGCAATTGGCTCGCTGGCCAGACCGGGATTGGGCGCATATCAAAAAGCCGGTCGACGATAAAACGCAATTTTCAACCATGGAGACATTGCCCGCGATCGACGGCGATGTTAAAGCCGCGCAAGTGCATATTTTCGCGGGCAATGACTGGTATGACCAATACCTTGGGATTGATGCGATCGATCGGACGGCTAATACGATTAAAGTTTCGGAGCCGACCAGTTACACGCTCAAAAGCGGCCGGCGTTTTTATATCCAAAATCTGCCCTCGCTATTGAACGCGCCTGGCGAATGGGCTTACGATCGGGAGGCCAATATCGTAACCTTCATTCCCCCCGAGGGTTTGGTTCCCGAAACGGTCACGCTGTCTTCCCTGCCCAATATTTTAGTCGCCGATGGTGCGAAGAACCTTGCCTTCAAAAATATCCGTTTTCAATACAGTACGGGTACTGCAATCACAATAAAAAATGGCCATGATTTGATGATGGACCAACTCAATGTAAACAACATTGGCGGTATCGGAATAGAAATTATAGATGGCCAAAATGTCGAGTTGCGCAACAGCGAAATTCATCACACCGGCGCGCATGGCGTCATTGTTACAGGCGGCGACAGTAAGTCGCTGAAAACGTCCGGACATGTAATTTATAATAACCATATCCATCACATGGGTACGACGATATTGACTTACTCGGCGGGCGTTGAAATTAACGGCGTCGGGGTTACGGTTTCGCATAATTTGTTGGAGCAGGGAGCGGGGACCGCCATTCTGCTGACCGGCAACGAACATTTGCTTGAGAAAAACGAGCTGCATCATTTTTGTTTGCAGGCCTCGGATTGCGGGGCTGTTTACACAGGGCGTGATTGGTCATGGCGCGGTAATGTCATTCGTAACAACTACATTCATGACATCATCGGCTACGGTATGCAGCGCGTGGGCGTGGAAAAAAACCAAG
The DNA here is from genome assembly GCF_041897535.1 of Methylomicrobium lacus. Lineage (GTDB taxonomy): Bacteria > Pseudomonadota > Gammaproteobacteria > Methylococcales > Methylomonadaceae > Methylomicrobium > Methylomicrobium lacus_A. Next base: position 2,062,222 of record NZ_CP169217.1, on the reverse strand, counting down.
TGGTCTATCAATCGCCTGCTGTTGCTGTTGGCGTTTACCTGGACGATGGCGCCAGTGGTTTTGATGTCAGCGGCAACATTTTTGAAAATGCCGGATCTATGGGGCTTCAAGTGGGGGGCGGACGCGACAATAAAATCTACAATAATTACTTTAGCACCAATGACTATGCCATTTTGTTAGATGATCGCTGGCCGACTTATGATTGGAACGTAAACCAAAAAAATCTCGATGCCTCACCCTATAAAACCACCTTATGGCGGCAGAAATATCCGGAGTTGGCTATTCCGATGCATAATAAAACGTGGCCGGAAGGGAATAGAATAGAGCGCAATGTTATCGTTACCAGCAAACCAGAGGGAGGATCGTTGCGCTATTTTGTACCTAAAAACTCCACGGTGATTGCGAATAATTTGATTTGGTCCACTACGGGTAAACTTGCTGTCGATTATAAGGTAGAGGAATTGAACATGCCTGTGGGTGGGGCACCTTGGTCACAATGGGTCTCACAAGGAATTGAAAAAGGTAGTATTGTGGCCGACCCTTGCGTGACCATTAGTGACAAAAGGATGACAATCTGCCCAGACTCGCCGGTCAAGGATATTGGCTTTATGCCGTTACCGGAGGATATAGGGTTAATTCGATAATGGGAAATTTTCCAAAAAACTACAATATCCACTGCCGCCTGGTATTTTCATAAATTGCCATCAGCTCGGCATAATTCCGTTCCGCCGTATATTTTGCAAGAAAAGTGCGTCGGGCATTTTCTCCAAGTTTTTGTGCTTGTTTCGGGTTTTCCAGCAGCCATTTCGCTTTGCCAGCTAAATCGGCGGCGTCGCCCGGTGTAAACAGCAAGCCGGTTTCGCCGTCCTTGATAATGTCGGCCATGCTGCCCAGTCTTGATGCGAGAACCGGCAACCCATGGGCGAAAGCCTCGACCAACACCAACGGAAAGCCCTCGTACCATTCGGAAGGTAGCACCAGAAAAGCGGCCTGCTGCATCAATCGGCTGATTTCGTCTGGATTTTGCCGGCCTAATGCGGCTACATTGGTTTTGCCAGGCAGCCAAGCCTCAAGTGGGCCTGCTCCCGCCACCTTTAACATGGTTTGATCGTCCATTGACGACCAGGCTTGCAGCAAGGTCTTGATGCCTTTTTCCTCGCTAATGCGGCCAACAAATAACGCAAAACCGGCAACTGCGCGAAGAGTACGGGGAGAGCCTTGCAAAGGATCATGAACAAAATTGGCCTTAACCGCGATCTTATCGGCCGGGAATCCGGCCTCGACGAATTTACTCTTGGCAAAATCGGTCAGCGCAATAAAACGGTTCACCTTATGCTGCCAAGTGCCTTGCCTGCGATGCTGCGCTACCATCTGCGCCACTACCAGGCTACCCAGCCTTGATCCCCGATAGCAACCGTGCCAGGCCGCCTGATAGGGCGATCCGGAAATACATTGCTCGCAAATTTTGCCTTGCCGTATCAGCATCGCGCCCGGACAAATCAGTCGGTAATTGTGCAGGGTCTGCACCACCGGCACGCCTTCATCCAGACACGCATCGTAAATCGACGGACTGATTTGTGGGAAAAAATTATGGACGTGTACTATGTCAGGCCTAAAGCGGTGCAACTTGTCGCGGGCAACTACCCGGCTGGCAGGTGAATAACGGGTTGCCAGAGCGGTTTTGATTTTTCCGTGCAACCCTCTTGGCAGGTCAGAATTATCTACGCTCCATAATTCCACACCATGGTTGTGCTCGGTAAGTAGCTTGGCTTCGGCGGCAACCACATTATCTTCGCCGCCGGCTTGCTGATAACGGTTATGGACAAACAGGATTTTCATGATGGGTCTTGGCTTGCCAATACAGCATCCACGATCCCTTGGGCTGCGGCATCATAATTATATGCTTGGACTTTCATCGCGCTTTCCTTCGAGAACCGTTCAAGTAACGCTTTGTTACTCAGTAAATCAGCGGTATGGTTAACCCATAACGCCAAATCAAGCTCCAAGACATAGCCATTTTGCCCATCACAAACCAATTCGTTAGCCACGCCTGCATGAGGGCTGACAATAATCGCTTGACCTGCGGCACACGCTTCATTAGCCACTACGCCCCACGGATCCCAGGACGAAGGAAATAGAAACAGCTTTGCTGAACTATATTGCTTTGGCAACTCAGCTTGTTGCATAAAGCCAGGAAATGAAGCGGTTACATGAGGACGAAGGGTATCTGCATAGTCGCGAACCTGCTCAAACAACTGTCCTGATCCTAACATTAAAATCGAGATTTTACGGTTTAAGACTTTTGCTACACCCACCGCGACATCAAGTGCAAACAAGGGGTTTTTCTCCGGCGCAAAGCGTCCGGAAAACATTAAATCGAAATCGCGATTACCGCCTAAAAATGGCGTAAAAGCAGCATTATCTGCGCAAAGATGTGACTGGAAAAATCGCTCCTGGCTAATGCCGTAGCTTTTATACAGCCGCAACGAGCCCAAACTTGCTCCCAGAAATGCATTTGAATAACCGTAGACGATGCGCCGCACAAGGCGATGTAATCCCGATAGTATTTGTTCGGACTCGTAAGTGCCGTCTGTCGTGGGTAGATGCACTTTTTTATAAAAAACCGTATAGCCGAAAGCCAGAAGTTGGGTGGGGTTAAAGCCGGTGGTTATGACGACATCGGGATCCAATTGGCACAGTACTTTTAGAACATCAAGATTGTAATGAATATAACGGCCTTTCCAGCTTATATAGTTTCTTTTAAGAAAGGTATACGCGAAATGGTCCTGTTCCACGACCCATTCGCGGTTATCCTCTTTCTCGGAGCAGAAAATCACATGAAAGTGATCGTACCCGAACTTTGTCGCCAATTTTTGATAAATCGGTATTCGATAGGGTGTTGGTATATTGGTAACAATCACAATACGCCGAATATTTCTCGTCTTAATAGCAGACATGATTTTATTTAAGTCGGTTAAGGCTATTCAAAGCCGGGTCGAACAATTTTTTCATCCCTGATATTTCCATGCTTCAATATTTCAACGGATTTTCGATTGCTCGATACCGCCCCATCATTGGGCACCCGAACATCGGGAAACGATAAAACAGTTGCACGAACTACCCGGTTTTAATGAGATGTATCCATTGAGAATCCCCCCGATTTTTATCAGAGATAGCTTTGAACAGTATTTTTACGCTTGTAAGAGAATAAACCCCTGCGCAAACAATACGTAATATTCGGCGAACTTTGTCTGAATTTATACATTCAATTTTGTTTGCCCAAGTTGAAGAATCCTGGCTAATTTTTAAATATCGATAGGCAATCTGCTGCTTTAGCGCATCTTTGACGTTGAGCGGCTCTATCCGGAATTCCGCGAGTGTCCACCCAAAAGCCACCGCAATTTGTTCAAAGCCGTGAAGATTCCATCGCCCGATATGGTTTGGCGGCATATCGAGCAAACATCCGTGGGTTTCATTGAATTCGATCTGTTCGGCATTGGGCACCGATATAAATAGATGAGAATCGAATTTACTGAGAGAGTTAAGTGTCTTGAATAGAACATCCAGCCGATCCATGTGTTCCAGTACCTGAAACATACAGATTAAATCGAACTGACCAGGATGATTTGAAGAGTTGATGGACCGAATATCGTCGCTTTGACACTTGATGCCGTATTCCACGATTTTATTCCGTCCGTACTCGGAGAATTCAAAACATAGAATGTTTTCTTTGGGAATAATGTCGGGAGCAATGCTTTTGACAAATGCGCCGTTTCCTGCTCCGATTTCAATGAGTCTAAGCGGATGCCGGGGAGATCGAGACACAATTTCCGAGATTGCATCTGCCGATTTTTGATACTCCCATTTCCATGCGGGATAGCCGGTACGTTCATATGCAAGCGTGTAAAAGGTTGAATCGCCCGCGACATAAGGTCTGGAGAAAATAAAATGACAACAATTACAGCTAACCACATCACAAGTTGTTTGCCCCCACAAATGAGTGATGTGATCGGCAAGCTTGTTGTGGCGTGCTTGATTGACTTCTTTTAAAACGAAATGTTGGGCGGCTTCGGCAGAGGTTACGGTATAAAGGAGCCTACCGTCGGAAAATCCGCAGATTGGGCAGCAGATGTCCGACACGACGGTATTTAAATATGAAAATACTCGCTTTCGAGCGGATCGGCTTGTGATGGTCATTATAAATTTAAGGTAAATTTGATGTTACTGTTTGCAAATTCGTCATTATCAGACAGGTTGGTCTGAGATGAATCTTTTTCATAAAAGCGGAAAGTCAGTTACGAATGACAAAGTGTTTAAAATAACTGCCGGTAATGCGAACAAAATCGATCGTCATATAGAGGGGTAAAATCTTTTTGGGGCAATTGTTCCAGCCAAGCCAAAACCTCGACTTTAAATTTGCAGGTGAACGCATTCCAGTGAAATAATCTAGAAAACCATTAATAGAAAAGTTAGATAGAACTTTGTACAATCCGGTTTCTTCAACATAAGAAAGTACCCGAGAGTGTCTGCTGACATAAATTTTGAAACCGGCACGAACTGCCCTAAATGAAAAATCATAATCTGCGGCATAATGTGGTAGACGCTTTTCATCAAATAAACCAATTTTTCTAAATACCGCAATGGGAAATAAAGTGCCTCTACCAGAGGCATGAGTTATTTCAATGACATCACTGTTGTTTATAACATGATGATTCTCAAAGTTAACCGGCCTGGATGTTGCCAGAAACCAGTTTTGTCGATAGCCAATTTCATGCGGTGCACCGGTTTTGATGTCATGAATGACCGATGTAATAATAGAATCCTGAAATCTTTCACTACAACTAACCAGTTGCTGCAAATAATCCGGCGGCAATTCGGTGTCGTTATTTAAGGTTAACAGTGTGTCGCTCTCTGTTGCATGCTCAAGTACATAGCGAACACATAAATTCATAGCTCCTGTCCACCACAATGAGTTTTCTGCACTAATGACGACCACATCGGGAAATTGCTGATGAATCTCTGTACTAGTTCCGTCTGTCGAGCCGTGATCGCAAACTATTACTGTAAAGTCATGAAATATTTGAGCTTTCAGTGTGGCTAAACATTGCAAGGTAAATTCAATTCGATTAAAGACAGGGATGCAAATCCAAATATGCATAATTATTGACTTGTCAGTGAGACTTTATCTTTGTTATTTGCAATTAAACTTGTTGAAGCAATAATAAAAATTGTAAATATGTTCAAAACGCTTAGGCCTAATAGCATTGATGACTCGGTAATATTATGAAGTAAAACCAAAATAAGTCCCGTATGTAAAAAAATAAAATCATACTTATGTGTTGATCTTATTCTGAAATGACTAAAGAATGTTTTTATGAAAATAACAACCAGCAGTAGAGTCGCAATCATTCCGCCTTGAACCAAGACTTGAATATATCCATTGTGTAAGTGTGACATTTCAAGATGATGCTTCTTTGTCATTTGTTCAAGGTTATCAAAGCCATAACCAAAAATTATTTGATCGGCTGCTGAGGTGAGGGCTTTTTCCCATAATACAGTGCGGCCTGTAAAAGTTGCATCTCTTCCCGTTGATTTTAATGTAGTGGTCGTCAACTCAGATGAACTTATATAACTAGCGACTATAAATAAAAAACTCAATAAGAAAATAGTAAATAGAAGAAATTTGATGGGTAAGCTTAGTTGCCTGAATAAGTAGTAATAACATACATAACTTGTTATGATCACTGATGTAATCAAGCTAGTCATGCTGTCAGCTTGAATGATGGTAAAAAATGCCGCTATGAGTGCAAAAAATATTAGTTTTTTTTCAGGTTTGCTTTCAGATAAGAAGTATAGGTTTGATGATAGCCATATCAATGCTAATGCCTGCACACCTAAGCCATTAGGATGCGCTGTAATGCCTATCCATCGGGGCACACCAAAGGTGGTGGTGTTAATGCCAATTTGTGGAAAATAAAAGGCGGTAATGATGCTTGCTAATGTCATTAATAAAAATAACCAAAATAGCCATCTGATTAGAAACACCTTCTTGTCAGCAAATGCCAATGCCGTCATTATTGAAATGAATAGTAAAGAAGAGAGAAATAGAAAATTTTTGTAAACGACCGAAGGGTTGCCCGCCCATAAGGCTGTGAGTAATACATATAATAATAAAGTTATTACCATTTTGTTTTTTAGGCATGCAACAAACACCTGGTGCGCATTTGATAATATAATTAAAGCTGTGAGTAACATAAAAACCCTATGCAAAGGAATCCGTTCTGCGGCAGGATGCAATGTTATGTCTACACCAAATGACCCCCAAAAAATATACATGGAGAATACAATGATTGTTAGGCCTCTGAGATTAAACGTTTGGCTCATAAAATCATCTCGTGATAGAAGGAGATTAACAGGGGCTTCATTTGATAGTGAACAAAATCGATGAGGTCAGAAATTTCATGTCTTAAGGGTGCCGTTTTTTGTAAAAATCAACGTAGCTGGAAAAACCACGCTGAACACCGAAAAGTTGCTCGGCAATGGTCTGATTTTTTGCGCATTGTTGCAGTAATTGTTTTTGGTTTAGGGCAATAATTCCTGTTAATGCGCTTGCAATGGACTCTGGATTCGGCTCGCAATAAAATAAGCCTTGAAATACCGATTTAAAGTCAGCAAGGCCGGGGACATTAGTCAACAAGGCCGGTAAGCCAGTGGCAATGGCTTCAACCGCTGAAACTCCAAATCCCTCATGAGTAGAAGGCATTACAAACAGATCGGCAGCCTGTAAAAATGGCAGGATGTCGGTTTGCAGCCCGTAAAAGCGGATACGCTCAGCAACACCCAATTCGGCTGACAGGTCGCGCTCAGTGCTGTCTTTTTCAATGCCAATATGAAGATAAACCCAGTTATGTTGATTATTCTCCGCCAAAGCCTTTATTAACGCCGTATGGTTTTTAATTGGCGAACAATTGCCTATCGTTAGCAGAACGAAACTGTCCGATGCCAGTTTTAAATCGGCTCTGGCTTGTGCGCGTTGCTGCGGTGTAGTGAGTTGGAAGCGCAGGCTGTTGTACCAGTTTTGAATAACTGGCGTCTGCAAGCTGTAATGTTTGTACTCGATATCCTGAACCGATTGGGAAATTGAGATGTGGGTAATTCCCAGGAGATCAAGCAACAGGCGCTGCCATTTGCGCCTCCAGCACAAAAAACCGGTAAAATCAAAAGTGCTGTGTATGGTTCTTATGCAGCGCTTGGCAGTCAGCAAAGTGAGTATCCCATACCAGAAGTTGGCTTGTTCTGTATGCAGATGTATGACATCGTAATTATTGCCATTCAGCAGTTTGAATACCTTCCAGAAAAACCATGGGCTTTTTTTGAAGGCTATATGATGAATAGTGTAACCAGCGCTTGCTAATTGTCCGGCGTAAGGCCCAACCTGATTTCCGGTTGATAAAATTTCACCGCTTATGTCGAAATCTTTTAATAGCGGCCCCGCTGCATAGAGCATGGATTCCCCGCCCGAAGGATTCAATTCGGAGAGGATATGCAAAACTTTCATGTCCAATTTTCCTGCAATATGTCCTGATAGGCCTGCAAATAGGCATCGGTGACCACCCTAATATGGAAGCGTTTCTTGGCATTCATTAAACCGGCTTGTCCGATGCGCTGGCGCTCCGTGCTATCATTAGCCAATTTCAACATAGCGTTGGCAATTTGTTTTGGTTGGGTTATATCGACCAATATGCCCGCCTTTCCATTATCAACTGTCCAAGGAACTGCACCACTATCTTGACCAGCAATGACAGGAATTCCCATGGCCATGGGCTCGATCAACGCCATTCCTTGAGATTCCTCCAAAGATGGGTGAATAATAATGTCCACCTCATCGCTTAGGCGCTGGATCAGTTGCTCGTAAGGCAACTGGCCTACGAATTCGATACCTTCCTGTAAACCTTGGGTTTTTGCCCACTGTTCAGCCGGTTCGTTGGCACCGTGTCCTGCTCCAAACATGATCAAGCGGCAATCAGGTAAGGTATTGTGCAGTAAAGCAAAAGCCTGAATGGCTGCTTCACCATTTTTGAGCCCAGACCATCCGACTAAAATTGTGGCAAAGGTGAGGGGGGCATCAGCTGGTTTCGCAGTTCTGATGCGGTTGAAAATAGACTCTGGCATGCCATTGCTAATCACTCTGGTTGGCCGACGATAAAACATAAATTTTTTCAAATGATCGGCCACATACGGTGAAACAACGGAAAGATAACGCGCGTTCCATATTGCTTTGCACGACATCAAGGTGCAGGCAATACGATAAGGAATGAAGTTAAGCCTTAATATGTTAAATGGCGCATCGTGCGCAGTTACCAAATGCGGCAATCCAGTCGCCTGCGCGGCTAGAGCAAATTCGTTAGTCCAGTGAGCATGAAGAATGTCGGGCGGTTGTTTGAGGACGGCCTGCGTCAGCCATTTAATTTCCACAGCAAAAAAATCCCTAGCGTGTTTAGGCCTGTAAGGTCCGAAATGGATTGTTAGTCGTTCGCTCTTGATGGTAATTTCTGTGTCAACGGAGGGATCCAGCGAAAATAGGATCAGGTTGTAGCCGCGCAGGTGCAGTTCCCGAGCCATTAAATTGACCGGGCTGCCGCCTAGCCCTTTGGGATAAGGCTGGTTTCCTGGTGGTGGTAAAATATCTTTAAATGAGGCGGTTTCAATGGGTCCCATGAGGCCAATAGTGAAATTAGTGGTTGGTGGATATGTCATATATTCATTGTTTGGAAGCATATCATCAAGAGTGACATGCCGATTGAGTCGTTTGCAAATAAGTCGGCAATGTCGATGTGCAATCTTATTGGCGATTCTGTTTAGGTAGGGGGGCTTGATTATTAAATAACTGCTCGCGAATAACTGAAACTATGTTGCCGTAGACTACAGTACTCTCAAGTTGATCACGGGCATATTCGGCGGCCTGAAAACCGAGTTCATTGCGCCGCTCGACGGTCAGACTCAGGATGTAAAGGGCGACATCAAGCGCTTCTTGCGGACTTTTGATGATGAATAGCCCCGGTATGTTGGCGAAAACATGTTCATAGCCGGGTTGGTAATTTGTGATATGGGGAACGCCACATGCCAAACTAATCGGTAGTCGATCCGAGGAATACATGGCGATTTCGTCGTAGTGTCCCCAGTTCACGCTCATCCATGCGTCCCGTATTACCTCCCCCTGTTTATCGAAAGCAATTTTGCCTCTGCAATAGGGTTCACCTGTCCAACCTTGCCCTACACCGTACAGTCCGAAACGGTCACCAAGATGTCTGTAAAAAGCTTGAGCAGTATGTTTGCGGCTACGACCTCCAGGCACATATAGCCACGGAATACGTTTGAGACACGTAAGGTTGGCGATCATGACAACGTCAAAACGTCGAGTCAGTGTCGGCTGCCATGATGTACCAAAGCGTTGGCAGTCATAAGAATGAGGGGCATAGCGCACTTTTTTAGCGCCAGCTTTATGCGCCATTTCAGCAAGATAGCCCGTCCCGCCAAGAAAGCAAATGTCAGATTCGGCGAGTACTGCCATTATTGTGTCATCCATGCGCTTGACAAAGTGACCAAATGGATCTTCTTCATACAACACAAGCTTGGGATTACCTGGCATGCTTTTCAGCCGTTGCAAATATTCGCGATCCATCGGGTAACCGTTACCAGGATGCTGAATAAATATAATATCAGGCGCAAAGTTTCGGGCCGCTTCAAGAAATTCATTCAATGCGTCTTGATGATTCCCTAAGACCTTTTGTCGCACCAAATAAGAGTAGGCCATGTAGGCTGAAAAAACGCCTTCCCGATATAGCTTTTCAAACGCCATGCGGGGACCGATTTGATCGCCTTCCGTGCTTTCATTCGGCACATAAAACCAACGCATTGAATACCTCTATGTAATTAAGCCAATTTTGGAAGTAATTTGGAGAAAATTGGCGCTCGTACTATTAGGAAGCGAATTGCCGGTAAACGAACGGCAACGTAACTCGCGATTAGAAATCCGAGCAGAAGCCCTGTTGCCCCTGCCAATATTTCTGCGCATAATCTGGCCATGCTGTTGAAATTTTGGCCAATTAATTCGGAAATCATCAAAATCATCAGGCCGCTTGATATAGCCACTATTGCTATACAAAGTGTTATGAGTGCCACTTCTTTGACGGATATACGCAGTAGTTGGGGCAGCCTTACTGCCATAATGAATACTCGCACCCATTCCGTAGCAACCACCGCTACGGCAATGTCCAATGCTCTACCGCTTGGTGCAACTAATAACAGTAGGGCAATAAGTAATATCAACATGCTCAGCTGGATACGCAGTTTGATGCTTAGTTTGTTCATTGAGTCTAGCGTTACGCCGGCGACATGGGAGACATAAAGCGGCCCAACCGACCAAGCCAGCATTTCCAGAATCGGTATTGTGTCCAGCCATTTTCTACCTAACAGTACTGTTACTATATCCGGGGCAGCAATGCAAATACCCGCTCCCACGGCAAAGGCATAACTGCCAACAAGGAGTGTACTGAGCTGTAGACTGATAATTTGCTTGTCATGTTGATCTCCGATAGAACTCATGATCGGAAACAGCGCTTTGGTTAAAATATTCGCTGGTTGTTGTACCGGAAGATTGGCAAGTAAAAGCGCACGATTGTAATAACCAGCAGGCGCTGCACCAAGAATCTTGCCAAGAACTAGCGCATCCAGATTTGAAGTCAAGAATTCAATAAAGCCGATGACCGAGTATCGTCCACCATAACTGAAAAAATGGCGTCGTTGCTCGGCGGAATGCCTAAAACTCAATGGGTGACGAATTACCGCGTAGCTGAGTAGGGCAGTCAGTGTCGTTTGGGTCATAAATGCGGCGACTAGCGCCCATACGCCAAACTCATGGAAAGCCGCACCAAGCCCTACAATGCCGTAGCCGGATATATACGAAATGACTTCGACCATGGACAATGCGCGGAAAGCAGTGTTTCTTTGCATAAGGCCAACCGACACTGCGGAAAATCCGCCAATAATAAAGTTGAGCGATAGAACGCGGATGACTGAGCAAAGACCAGTCATTTGAAAAAAAATCTCGAATAGTGGCGCTGTAACCTGGGCAAGCCCCAAGAATAAGCTAGAGATACCGAGTGACACGGTAAGAGCGGCAGCAATGTCACCCTCTTCCAATTTGGGTTTCTGGATTATTGCCGGAGCGATACCCATTTGGGCAAAATAGCTAAAAAAACGCAGGCTGACGTTGGCAATAGCAACAAGGCCAAAGTCGACTGGATCAAGCAATCGTGCCATCACAGCCATGAATACAATTTGGAAGCCTGTTATTGAAATGGTTGAAAATGTTCCCCAGCCAACACCAGATACAAGTTTTTTTATCTTTGACATATCAATATTTGGGCGAAACCTCAGCCTTGGGGCGATGTTGGAACGACAGGGTGCAAGGCAGCAAAACCGATACTCCAAAGGCAAAAAAGTATGCTACTTTGCCGAGTCCCTGTACGTCATGCATGATCGCTGCTGATGTCCCGGACGATTCGATAAACAAAGCTGGCAGCCAGAAGGCCGACCATGAGAGCCGGTCTATTTTGGGTGTGCGTATGTTGGACTGCATTCATCTCAATAAGCCTGCTTGCTGACAAAGCCTTTGAGTACGGTCAGAAAGACGATCTTGATATCCAGCCACAGCGACCATTGTTTGATGTATTCCAGGTCGTGATGGATGCGGGCTTCCATTTTATCGAGCGTGTCCGTTTCGCCGCGGCAGCCGTTGATCTGCGCCTGGCCGGTAATGCCCGGTTTGACTTTATGGCGCAGCATGTAGCCTTGAATCTGTTTGCGGTAATATTCGTTGTGCGCTATCGCGTGAGGACGCGGCCCAACCACCGACATAGCGCCTTGCACCACGTTGATGAATTGCGGCAGTTCGTCCAGCGAGGTTCGGCGCAGAAAGGCGCCGAGCGGCGTAATGCGCTTGTCGTTTGGCATCGCCTGTTTGATGCTGTCACCGTTTTCGCAGACGGTCATCGAACGGAATTTCCACACTTCGATTTGTTCGCCTTTGATGCCATAGCGATACTGCTTGAAGATCACCGGGCCGGGAGAGGTCAGTTTGATCGCGATCGCGATCAGTAGCATCGGCAGCGCGATGATCGGCAGGATGATCATGCACAACACCAGGTCCTCGATCCGCTTAGCGGCGCCGTCGAGCGCATCGAACGGCGTGTCGAAAACGCTGACGACCGGTATCCCCTGTACATTGGTCCACTTAGACTGAATCAGGTTAAAGGTAAAAAAATCGGGGACGATATTGACCGAGACGGTGCTGTCGGCCAGTTGTTGAACGTACAGGCTGATACGCTTTTCCGCGCGCAAGGGCAGGGTGATGTAGATATGATCGATCTCGCCATTTTTGGCTTTTTCAAGCATGTCTTCAAATCCGCCAGCCAATTCACCGATCTGATCGGGGCCGAGGCGACGGTCTTCGCTTTCTGCGCGGTCATCGAAAAAACCGATAAGTTCATAACCCAGCCAGGGCATTTCCGATAAACCGGTTTTGAGTCTGAGACCCAAAGGAGTCGCGCCGAATATTGCGTAGGTCCGGGTGTTGAAGCCGTGGGTTCTGAGATAGGACAAACAGCCGCGCTGTATTGTGTGCAGCAGGATGATGCTAAACGGCGCGAGCGGCAGCCAGAGCTCCATTACCTCAATCGAATAGCTGTAGTTCGGGTTGTAAAGGTAGAGGCCGCTGATCAATAAAGTAAAAGCGCCGAGCCACGAGATCAGGATGTGCACCGCTTCGTCAAACATCGGCGAGCCTCGCCAGCCGTGATACAGCCCATTGTTTTCGGCGAAAAAAATAAACAGCGCGGAGCCTATCAGACAAGGCGACAAGTATTCGCGATCGAGCGGAACGTCATAGACTGTTAACGACACATACAATGCGGCCATAATCAAGGAAAGATCGATCGTCCGGGCCAGCGTATGGAGTTTGGAGTGGTGGGGGCGAATGAATCCCTTGTAAGGCATCTGGTTCATTGGTACGGTCAAACAGGATGATTTCGGCGGCACAGCCCCTATCGACACGTCACTATAAGCACGGTTTGTTTCATTATGATGAAAGATGATCGATTTATCTGATCCGGATGAAGGAAAACCAGTTGCTGACGGCGCGTAAAGAGGACATTGGCTTGCCGTCAATGTGCTATGCGCTGCAACCCTATCGATGGGCATTCTGGATATCTTCACCAGTGGACAAGATAATTCACGGCGGATGTTTTAGATTGGATGGGCTATTTAAAACATTGACCTAAAAACTTTAGGTTTTTTCTGCAAGAATAGATATTGGTGCGTGTTAGAATGATCAGCCTAGCATGTAGATTATTCTGTTTATATGTTAGAAGCGTTGAAAATTATATTAAAAATAAATTAAGGGTGGTGAGTATGAAAAAGAAACTTTTTCGGGCATCCATGCTATTTGCATCTGCGGCAGCCATCAGTTTACCAACCTATGCGGAAGGTGAATTGGACGGATTCTGGTTTAATACGCAGATTAAAACGACGATTAAAAAAATCATGGCATTGAGCTTACGGAAGGGGAGTCACCTTCGGCAGTCTTCAATAATAGCCCAATTCACTTCGATAGCGGCAAGGACACCTGCTACTCGGCTCTGAAATGGCAGGGCGCAGGTAAGCGACGGTATTCACTGATTGCCATTTGTGAAGATAGCGAAGGGAAATTCAAAAATTATACCTCCCCGGGAGACATCCAAAGTTTCGAATACAACGATGGAAGCGTTATTTTTGTATCGACCTCGCTGAACCCGGGAGATGGGTTTAGCTTGCCAGAAGAAGGACAACTCGCGGCTTCTCCAACTAAAGGCATCAGTTTTGCCGGCGCATTGTATTTAAAAACAAGTTTGACAAAATCTGGAGATGTTAAGACCGTCAATTTGCTTACCCCTGTTGATGGCAGCACCATTTATTTTGATCGATCGCAATCGGCGGCGAATAAGCAAATTCTTGGCACATCCGGTCCCGGTATCAAGATGAAGCTGATTGATCCTGATCAGGTTCCGCAAGGCGCGAAATCTTGTCTTGCCAGTGTGTTGGGTACTGGCGATCAGTTCTCCGAATGCGATTCCCCCTCTTAACGCCACATCAACCTCAAATAGTTCTGAATATTCGAGCCCGCAGGGTCAATCGCTACCTGGAGGTTGAAGGCGGGGCACAATATTGGGACAGGTCTACGATTTATGCCTTATAAATCTAGACCTGTCCATTCAAATTGTTCTTACGGTTCGGTTTCGCCAATTCTCCGGCCGAATCCAGGTTTTCAATCCGCGTTTGAAGGTCAAACTACTTTAACGGCACCCAGCTGCCGTAAAAGATAAATTTTGATGTTTGCAGTATGTTCCCGAGTAAATCCACCACTTTATCCAATAAAAAATGGCAGCGACTCGGCCTGACTATGTCCACAAACAGACAGTAACGCGGCGCATCGGTTTGATTAAAGGATTGATGCGATAACGTATCGTCAAAAATAAACAATTTATTGTCACACCAATGGTTTTCCTGTGTTCTGACTTTGATATACGACGCTCTGTCCTTCACGTCATTGATGTTGTAGAGCACTCTTAAGGTGGCCCGGAGCGGCCCAAAATGCTCATCGGTGGACTCTTTTTTATTAAAGATGGAGACGCCGATCGTTTTAATGTATTTATAATCCTGATGAAATGCGGGAACGCTGACAGAATTCTGAAGATTGATTCCATACCATTTAAAAAACAGCATCCCTCTTTTTACGTTCTCAACTCGGTTAGCCAGCTGATCTACAATGTTTTCCGACTTGGCCGCCGCCAAAATATGCTCGATTTCCTGCTGACAATCCGCCGGAAGATCATGCAGCCGATAGATTTTCTTATTGACATAGGGGAGTGTCAGCAGATCCATCAAGATATTGAAGGGGGCTAGCGCCCAAGTTGGCACGCCGTTGCCCAAAAAATACCGCTGCAGCATCCTCAAATCGATATTTCGGTTCCGGCTTACATCATAGATGCCGCAAAGCAGATAAAACAGCATGAATTCGGAAAAGTAATAGGTCATGAGTGCTAAGAACACGTACCAGACTGCGGATTGCAGCCAGAACCTTTTTTTTCTCCTGTCATAGGATTTTGCATCCATCGATTTAGCCTTATGCGTTGGGGTTATTATCGGCGCTAATCTATCATATTTTTCAAAACTGGGTATGCTCGCCCTTAAAACACCCTGAATTTTTAAAATATCGAAGAATGAGGGAACTCGACCGTATCGATCCGATCCATCATGCAAGCGGAGACCGCTTTAGGCCAAGCCAAGCGGCCTTTCTATACGATGCAGGGCGCGGCGCATTTGTTCCGTGCCCCGGATTAAGGAGAGACCATGCAAACGCCAGAATTCGATGTGGCCGTGGTGGGCGGCGGGGTGGCCGGCCTGTATTGCGCGCTGCATGCGCCGCGCGATGGCAGCGTGGCATTGTTCGAAGGCAGCCATCGCTTCGGCGGCAAGCTGGAGACCTTTTCCCTGCATGGCTTCGATGCGGAGTACGGGGCGATGCGTTTCGATCCGGTCAGGCAGTTCCGCTTGGGCGGGCTAATCAATGAATTGAATGTCGAGACGCAGCCCTTTCCTGAGTATTCGAGTCCCCCGGATCAGCCGCTTCATTGCGATTACCGCCTAGACGAAGCCGAGCGCGGCCTGTCCACCCTCGATCTGTTCAAGCTCGCGATCCAGCGGGTATTGGGCATGCCCGAAGACGAGATGATGGCGTTGAGCGAGGCGCAGTTGGAAACGATACGGCGCGAAGGCGTTTTCTTTGGCCATCCGCTATCGGCGCAGGGTTTGTGGAACCTCCTGGGCAAGGTGGTCAGTCACAACGCGCTGCGCTACCTCGTCGAGGAAGGCAGTTTTTTTCATTTCATCCATGAAAATCCGGGCGCCGCGGCCTGGATGATCACCTGGATCAAGATGCTGCAAATGAGCCCGAATCTAAAGACGATACGCCATGGCATGAACGCGTTGACCGATGCGATGCTGGATAGGCTACGGATGCGCGGTACAGAGATTCACTCGGCCCGCGTGCTCGTATCGTTGGAAGCCTATGACCGGGAGCGAATTCGGCTGCATTTTGCCGAAGGGCAGGCGTGTCTTGCGAAACATGTCGTGTTGGCGCTGCCGGAACACAGCCTGTCGCGCATCGACGGCATGCCGCCGAGTATCCGTGCTCTGTTCGGTTCGGTATTGGACATTCCCTTGCTCAAATGTTTCTTCGTCGTCGAAGACCCGTGGTGGGAGGAGGATATTCCGCATCTGGACCTGAGGCGTCTGCCGGCACGTGAGCTGCATTATCAACGACGTGACGGCAAGGGCTTGATCATGGTGTATGCCGACCGGCCGTATCTGAATTTCTGGAGTCAATATCTGCGCAAGGGCTACGAAACGCGGGCCGAAATCGACGGAGACAAGGAACTGCCGCAAGCTTTCGCGCGCTTCATGAATATCGATCCGAAGCGCATTCTAAGCTATGGTATTCGGCATTGGGGGATAGAACCTTACGGCGCTGCCTGTCACCTGTGGAAGCCCGGAGTGCTGTCCTGGAATGTGCAGGATAAGGTTGCGGCTTTTGCGCTGGAACGGCATGGCCCTTTAAACGTTCATATTTGCGGCGAGGCTTTTTCGGACTATCAGGGGTTTATCGAGGGCGCCTTGCGGACCGCACATCAGGTCGTCGACATCCTGTCTGGAGACGGGCAATAAAGCAAACGGCCCGAGTTTCGCTCCGCAGCGGATGGGAACGATGCTTGGGCGTTCAAGGTTTAATTTATCGCTCGCACGCTTAATTTAAGCCCCCCCTTCGGACGCAAGGTCACCGCCATGTCATGCTCCGGCTCCTGATCGCTACAGAGCGCAAAATCGAAATGTTGCGCGAGCATTGCCAAGAGCAGAGTCAGTTCCACGGTCGCGAACTGATTGCCGATGCAGAAGCGCGGGCCGATGCCGAACGGTAAGAACATATATTTGGAGACTTTCTGGCCGAGGAAGCGGTCCGGGTCGAAAGCCTCCGGGTTTTCCCACAGCGCCGGATGGTGATGGATGTTGTAGATGCTGACCATCGCCAGGCTGCCGGCCTTGAGCGGGTAGTTTTGCAGGGAGGTGTCGCGTTCGACTTTTCGGATGATCAGCGCGACGGCGGGTTTCAGGCGCATCGCCTCGAACAGCACCGCCTTCGTGTAAGGGAGTTGTTCGATCTGGTCGGCGGTCGGGACGCCGCCGTTCAACACGCTGCGTAATTCCGCTCTGAGTCTGGCCATCACCTTGGGGTATCTGGCCAGGTAATACAGTGTCCAGGTCAGCACGTTCGCGGAGGTTTCGTGGCCCGCCACGAACAGCGTGGCCATCTCGTCGCGCAATTGCCGCCGGCTCATGCCGGCTCCGGTTTCAGGGTCCGTGCTGCTCAGCAGTAGATGCAATAAGTCATTATATTGCCCGGGATTCGCCGCGCGTTCGTCGATCATGCCGTAAATGACCGCGTCCAGCGTGGCCAGCGCGCGTTTGAATTCGCGGTTGCGGCGCGTCGGGACCCATAAGGGCGGGTCCAGGGGATTCAAAACCGTCGCGGCGGCATAACGCAGGCAGACGTCCAACGCCGGTGCGATCTCGTCGACCCGGTCCAGCACGCTGGTGCCGAACATCGTGTTCGTCAGCACTTCCAGCGCCAGATGCAACATCTCTTTGGAAATCTCGACCTCGGCACCGGGCTCAAATTGCCGCCAGCGTTCGATCAACTGCGCGCCGGCCTTTTCCATCTCCGGCTGCAAGGTCAAAATGTTCCTCCGTTGAAACACCGGTTGCAGCAGGCGCCGCTGCTGGTTCCACAACGGCCCGGTGCTGGTTACCAGCCCCTGGCCCATAAACAATTGCAAGCCCTTCGGTTTTTGCGGGTCGTAAATCTTTACGAAAACATCCTGCTGCTCGGTGATCGCCTGTTCGACCAGATCGGGGTGGTTCAGCAGATAAAAATTTTGCGAGAAGATCCGAAAGTTGACAATGTCGCCAAATTCGCGGTGCCAGCGAATCATGCAGTCGAGCGGATTTTGCTTGAATTCGGCCAGATGGCCGCTCAACCGGCGGCCTTTAGGGGTAGGGATCGGAGAGTGTGGCATGGTTGGAATTCGAGTCAACTTTCTGTTTTAGGAATGCGGGGTTAGTTTGGCGGTAGCTTAGCAAAAGGTTGCTCGCTAAGCTAATTCGGCGATAGGCTCATCTTATGGGGCGGTATTTTAACTCAGACACGGCCTTAATCGGCCAAATCCAGCTCATGCTGAAGCCCTTTTACATTCAACACTTCCACCGTTTTGCCTTGTACCGAGATCAAGCCCTTACGGCTTAATTGTTGGAGGATACGGGAGAAAGTCTCAGGGCGCACCGATAGCCGGGAGGCCAGGATTTGTTTGGGGGTTTCCCATTCCAGGCTGTAGCGGCCGGCGGTGCGGTCGGGAGCCGATTGCAGCAGCAATTGAATGACCCGCATGCTGGCATTTTGCAGCGTCAATTGATCGATGTCCTGTATCGCGCCGTGCAGGCGCCGGCTCATGCCGCCCAGCAAACGCAGGCACAGCGCATTGGATTCCTGAAGCAAGCCGAGAAATACCGCCATATCGATTCGCCATAACTCGCTGTTCAGGACGGCCTTCGCGCTGACCGGATAGATGTTGCTATTAAAAAACATCACCGCCTCGGCAAAGGTTTGGCCGGGCTGGATGATCTCGATCACTTTTTCCTCGCCGCCGGGCGATAGCCGGTAAAGCTGAATTTGCCCCGTGCGCAGCAGATAAAAATAGCGCGCCTGATCCCCGAAATGAAACAGATGTTCATCCTCGGCCAGAGCCATGCTCTGGGCCGCCGACAGCACGCGGCCCAATTGGGTGTCGTCCAGCATGGCAAACAGATAGTGTTGGCGGAATTGCACCTGGGTGTCGATGGCCATAAAACCTCGCTTGATTTAAGTCAAGGACACTTTAGCGGTGCGCTTGTATTCTGGCAACCACTACGAGCCATCAATCCATCCAACAAGGAGATATCATGTTTTGTTATCAATGCGAACAAACCACGCGCTCAAGCACTGGCAATGGTTGCCACGAAGTCAAAGGCGTTTGCGGCAAGGACGAAACCACCGCCGATTTGCAGGACCTGATGATTTACGGTCTGCAAGGCATCGCCCAATACGCTAAGCGTTTGCGGCAATTCGGGGGGAACCCATCCCAGGCCGACGATTTCATGCTGTATGCGTTGTTCACTACGCTGACCAACGTCAATTTCAACGCCAGTCGCTTTGTACAGTTGATCAAGGAAACGGCAGGGTGGCGCGACCGGCTTAAAGCGCAATACGAAGCGCTTGCCGAGCAGCAGGATGTTCCCGTTGAAGCGCTAACGGGTCCGGGTCAATGGCAGCCCGCCTCGACCCTCGCCGGGCTGATGATCCAGGCCCAGGAGGCCGCCATCAATCTCGAACTACAGCAAGTCGGCGAAGACATCATCGGCCTTAGGGCCATGCTGTTGTACGGAATCAAGGGCGCGGCCGCTTATGCCTACCACGCGTTGATGCTGGGTTATCGTGACGATGACATTGGCGCCGGATTTGAAGAGGCGCTGGATTTTCTGGCGACGCACCCCGACGACGCCGATCAGCTGTTGGATTGGTCTATGCGTATCGGCCAATTGAATTATAAAGTCATGGCGATGCTGGATGCGGCAAATACCGGCAGCTTCGGCGCGCAGCAGATCAGCACGGTCAACCTCGCCCCGGTAAAAGGCAAGGCGATACTGGTCAGCGGCCACGATTTGCACGACCTGGCGCAATTGCTGGAGCAAACCCAGGGGCTGGGCATCAATATCTATACTCATGGCGAGATGCTGCCGGCGCATGCGTATCCGAAATTGAAAGCCTACCCGCATTTGGTCGGCAATTACGGGACGGCCTGGCAGAATCAGCATCAAGATTTTACGCAGTTTCCGGGTCCGATTCTGATGACCTCGAACTGTCTGGTGGAACCGGCGGGTGCCTATCGGCAGCGGATTTTTACCGCAGGGCCGGTCGGTTGGCCGGGCGTCCGGCATATCGTCGGCGGCAATTTTGCGCCGGTGATTGAGGCCGCCTTGGCCTTGCCGGGCTTTAGCGAGGATGCGCCGGAACATTTGATTACCGTAGGTTTCGGCCGCGATACCGTCATGGGCGTCGCCGATAAGGTGATCGATGCGGTGAAAGCCGGCGCGATCCAGCATTTCTTCCTGATCGGCGGCTGCGATGGCGCGGCGCCGGGCCGTAACTATTTTACCGAGGTGGCCGAGCAGGCCCCGGACAAAACCGTGATACTGACGCTGGGCTGCGGCAAGTACCGCTTCAATAGCCACGATTTCGGCGACATCGGCGGCATTCCCCGTTTGCTGGACATGGGGCAATGCAACGATGCCTATTCGGCGATTCAGGTGGCGTCCGCACTGGCCAAAGCCTTCGATTGCGGCGTCAACGACTTACCGTTGTCGCTGATGATCTCCTGGTTCGAGCAAAAAGCCGTGGCGGTGCTGTTGACCTTGCTGTCGCTCGGCATCCGCGGCATCCGGCTCGGGCCGACACTGCCTGCCTTCTTGACGCCGGCATTGCTGGCCAAGCTCGGTGAAGCGTTCGATCTGAAAGCGACCGGCACGGCCGCTCAAGATATTCAGGACGCGATGAAAAAAGCCGCCTGAGCGGCGTACAAGCAGGAGTAATTATGTCCGAACATCAAATTACGCTGACCACCCGCGACGGGCACGAGGTGACGTTCAGCTGTGGCGATAGCTTCGATGTGGTGAGTGCCGGCGAGCAAGCCGCTATCCTGTTGCCGTCGCTGTGCAGGGACGGCGGCTGCGGCGCCTGCCTGGGCCATTGCGCCGAAGGCGAATACACGCTGGGCGAGTACAATGCCGGCGTTTTGCCCGAAGCGGCCGTGTCGGGGCGCGATGTGCTCTTATGCCGAACCTATCCGCACAGCGACCTTAAGATTACCGCACCCTATGACTATGCGCATATCCATTTCGGTCATCACGAGGCGCGCAATGCGGTGATTACCGGGCTCAAGACGATTGCGGACCGGACGGTGCGGCTCAAGCTGAGCTGGCAGGACGAACAGGATGGCATGGCGGTCGAGTTTGAACCGGGGCAATGCATGGAACTGGAAATCCCAGATACAGGAATCCGCCGCGCCTATTCGCTGGCCAACACCGGAAACTGGCGGGGCGAGCTGGAGTTTTTGATTCGGTTGCAGCCCGAAGGCCGGTTTTCAGGTTATCTCAGCCGCGGCGCGGAGGTCGGTCAGGTTCTGAAGGTCTACGGGCCCAGCGGCGCTTTCGGTTTGCAGGCCGATAGTCTCAATCCGGCCATCTTTATCGCCGGCGGCACCGGGTTGGCGCCGTTTCTGTCAATGCTGCGCCGACTTGCCGAATGGGGCGAGGACCGGGCCATACATCTGTTATTCGGCGTTAACCGGGAAAGCGAGCTGTTTTATATCGATGAACTGGATCGATTGCAGCAGCAACTGCCCGGCTTGAGCGTGACGCTGTGCGTCTGGAAGTCGGCGCCGGACTGGCTCGGATTCAGCGGCACGCCTGCCGAAGCCTTGCAGAACTATTTGCTGGAACATCCGGGCGACTATGATATATACCTCTGCGGTCCGCCGTTACTGCTGACGGCGGCAACCCAGGTCGCACTGGCCCGAGGCATTGCCGAGCAGCGGATTTTTTCGGAAAAATTCGGTTGAGGCGGAGTTAGGCATGAGTCATCGGCTTACCAAGTCGATGACTCATGCTAGATATTCAGCGCCCGGAACGCGGTGCAGGGCTCACATCGTTGCCAGAATCGGTCGAACTCTTCGGCAAGCTGGCGGTTGCGGCTCGGCAGGGCGGGGCTCCAGACGCCGGCGTAACGGTCGCCGAACAGTCGGAACAAATAGCCGTCCCGGTCATTGAAAATAAAGGCCGATGAATATTGCAGGTCTTCGGGTTCGATCGGTGCGCGAAATTCAAACGAGGACGGCAGTTTTTGGGCGAGTTCGATCAGGGGATGCGTTTGGCCGATAACCGTTGTCGTATCCTGCACGATGATGCGGGCGCCGCCGTCCTGGCTCTGGATCGCGAATTGCCGGAGGGCGGCGGCGACATCGGGATGTCCGTACAGCGGGTATTCCAGGTCGGGCGTGCAGATGCCGAGGCCGCGGCGGGCATCTTTGATGATGCTGAGGGTTGCGTTCAATGCATCATCAAAGTGCTCTAATTTGACCGCCGCAACCGAAGTCCGGCCGGGGTTGACGGTCCTCCGTTCGGGCGCTGCCAAAGGCTGTAGTTTCAGGCGCATCGATTGATGCGGAATGCCGGCCTCGATGAAGGTCTCGCCTGCCTTGACAAAGTTAAACCGTTCATAAAAACCCAGTGCTGAAAGTTGGGCATTTAAACTGACTTCCGGCCAGCCGCGCTTTTGCGCCTCATTCAGCAACGCCGCCATGATCGATTTGCCGACGCCCTGATTGCGCCAGGCGCTAATCACCGCCAGGCGGCCAATCTTGCCTTCGGGCGAAAGCCGCCCCGTGCCGATCGGATTATGCTCGGCATCGCGGGCGATCAGATGCAGGCTATGCGGGTCTTGCTCGTCCCACTCGATTTCGGCGGGAATGCGCTGTTCGATCACGAACACCGCATCGCGCACGGCGTGCAGGTCGTCGTTGTCGGCGTGAAAATCCGCGGGCTCGATGCGGTAGTCGGGTATGATCATCTTGGCAGTCCGAGTTCGTTCAAATGCAACATCAAGACTAGCAGAGCGGCGGGAATTTGGTCATCGATTACACGCTTGCTCCCGCCCACAAGAGCCTGCGCCGCAATTAATGGGTCGACTGTAGTGTGCTCGCTTTTCTGGGCGACATCGGCAGCCGCATGCCGGCCAGCCATAAGGTTCCGGCATATAGCACCAGCCCCGCAGCGATCCATCCGACAAGATACAGCGCTCTCTCGCCCGAACTCCGGGCTATCCAGTTGTTCGGCTCGACCTGGCTGTATAACACGGCCGACATCGCGCCGGCGGCGAGCAGGATGCGCAGCAAAAACAGCCGCCAGCCTGTTGCCGGCTGATAGATCCGGTCGCGCCGCAACTTGATGAACAGCAAGGCCGCATTCAAGAAGGCCCCTAGCGAGGTCGCCAGCGCGAGCCCCGTATGCGCGAGCGGAATCGCCAGCACGTTCAGCGCCAGGCTCGCAAACATCGCATAGATGCTGTAGCGGAGCGGCGTTTTGACGTCCATACGCGAGGAAAACGCGGGCGCGAGCACCTTGATCAGAATGAAGCCCAAAAGGCCTGCCGAATAGGCTTTCAGGCTGAGTCCCGCATAATGCACGTCGGATACCGAAAATTCATCATACTGGAACAGTGTGAACAGGATCGGTTCGGCCAACAGGATCAGTCCGATGGACGCCGGCAGGCCGATCAGCAACACCAGGCGCAAGCCCCAGTCTAGCGCGGCCGAAAACGCAGCAGAGTCACCGGCGGCATGGGTTTTCGACAAGTTCGGCAGGATCGCGGTCGAAACCGCGACGCCCAGAATGCCGAGCGGAAATTCGACCAATCTGTCCGAATAATACAGCCAGGACACGCTGCCGGCGGCCAGGAAGGATGCGATCAGCGTATCGAACAACAAATTGATCTGGGTGACCGAAACGCTGAACATCGCCGGCAGCATCAAGCCGGTCACTTTCTTGACGCCGGGGTCGGCAAAACCGAGTCGCGGTTTCGGCAACAGGCCGAGGCGCAGGACCGCAGGCAGTTGAAAGGCCAGTTGCACGATGCCGCCGGCGAATACGCCCCAGGCCAGCGCGGCAATCGGCTCGTCCAGCAGCGGACTCAATAAGATCGCGGCTGCGATCATCGCGACATTCAGCCAGACCGGCGTCAGCGCGGGCAGGGCGAATTTGCCGTACACATTCAGGATCGAGCCGAGGAAGGCGGTCAGCGAGATGAAAAACAGGTAGGGCAGGGTGATGCGCAGCAGTTCGACGGCCAGGTCATGTTGCGCGCTGTGCCAGGTAAAGCCGGGGGCGAGCAGCGTGATCAGGATCGGCGCGGCGAGGATGCCGAGCGCGGTGATCGCGGTCAAAATCAATGCCAAGGTGCCGGCGGTTTTGGCGATGAAATCCTTCAGCGTCTGAGCGTCGTGGTTTTCCTTGTAATCGGTCAATACCGGCACGAAGGCATGCGCGAAGGCGCCTTCCGCGAACAGGCGGCGCAGGAAGTTAGGCAGCTTGAAGGCGGCAAAAAAGGCGTCGGTCGCCATGTCGACGCCGAAAAGCCGCGCGATCAGCATGTCTCTGACAAATCCCAGCAGGCGCGAAATCAGCGCCATGCTGCCGACCGAGGCGGTCGATTTCAATAACTGTCTGCTCAAGGGTGTCCCATTCTTGTTGTTAAGGCCTTGACAATCATATCATTTATCACGATAATGCTCGGTCTATTTAACTCAATTTTGTTTTTTGCACGAGTCGAGACACTATGGCTAATACAGCACAAGCTAAAAAGCGCGCGAAGCAAGCGGAAAAAAGCCGTGTTCGCAACGCAGGGCAACGCAGCAATTTGCGTACTTTCATCAAAAAAGTAATTGCCGCCGTTAACGCGGGCGACAAGGAAAAAGCGCAAGCCGCTTACAACACGGCGGTGCCAGTGATCGACTCCGCTGTAAACAAAGGCCTGATCCACAAGAACAAGGCTTCCCGCAGCAAGAGCAGACTGAACGCAAAAGTCAAAGCGCTTGCTTAATAAAGCGGAACGGCGATAACGCCAAAAAAAGGCCGGAACTCTTCGAGTTTCGGCCTTTTTTATTTCCGGGGTCGACTGGTGCGCCGTCTAGATCAGCACCATATTGTCGCGGTGTATCATTTCCGCATCGTCCGCGTAACCGAGAATTTTTTCGAATTCCGCGCTGTTCTTGCCGGCGATCAGTTCCGCTTCCGTTTTGCCGTAATTGATCAGTCCGCGCGCAATTTCATTGCCTTCCTCATCGACGCAGGAGACCAGTTCGCCGCGTTCGAAACGGCCGGAGACCGCTTTGACGCCGGCAGCCAATAGGCTTCTGCCGTTGGCTTTCAATACCTTGACCGCGCCCGCGTCGATCACTAATTCGCCCTTGATTTGCAGTTGTCCGGCCAGCCAGCGTTTTCTGGCGACGAGAGGTTCCAGGTCCGGGATGAAGTAGGTGCCGATATTTTTGCCTTCCATCACGCGGCTGATCACGGCTTCGGCGACGCCTGGTGCAATGACGGTGGCGGCACCCGATCGCGATGCCAGTCGGGCGGCGCGCACTTTCGTGGACATGCCGCCGCGTCCGAGGCCGCTGCGGCTCGCGCCGGCCATTTGGTCGAGATTCGGATCGTTCGCGCGGATCTCCGCAACCAGCGTCGCATCGGGATAGACAGTCGGGTCGCCGGTGAAAAGACCTTGCTGATCGGTCAGAATGATCAATAATTCGGCTTCGACCAGGTTCGCGACCAGGGCGGCCAGCGTATCGTTGTCGCCGAAGCGGATTTCCTCGGTCGCGACCGTGTCGTTTTCGTTGATGACCGGCACCACGCCGAAATCGAGCAGGGTCAGCAGGGTGCTGCGCGCGTTCAAATAACGCCGGCGGTCGGAGAGGTCGTCGTGGGTCAGCAGCACCTGTGCGGCATGCAGACCGTGCTGTTGAAAATTGTCGTCGAAGACGCGCACTAGCCCCATCTGGCCGACCGCGGCCGAGGCCTGCAATTCGTGCAGCGTGGTCGGGCGGGTTTTCAGGCCGAGTCGGCACATGCCTTCGGCGACCGAGCCAGAGGAGACCAGGATCACGTCGATGCCGCGCTGCCGGAGTCCCGCCATTTGCGCGACCCAGCCAGCAATCGCGGTTTGGTCGAGGCCCTTGCCGCCCTTGGTCAGCAGCGAACTGCCGATTTTGACGACGATCCGTTTAACATGCGAAAAATCATTCCTCTTCACTGTCTTTACGCCGCTCTTGTTCCAGAAAATCCATGATCGCGAACATCAACTCGCGCGTGCCTTCGCCGCTCGTCGCCGAGATTTTGAAAACCGGCCCGTTCCAGTCCAGCGCGTCGACGATCGCGTCGCAATGCGCGTCGGCTTCGTCCGCGGGCAGGATGTCGATCTTGTTCAGCACCAGCCAGCGCGGTTTGTCCGCCAGCTCGTCGCTCCATTGTTCGACTTCGTGAATGATTTTTTGCGCGGCGCTGACCGGGTCGTCGCTGCTTTCGTAGGGCGCGACATCGAGCACGTGCAGGAGCAGGCCGGTGCGCGACAGGTGCTTCAGGAATTGCAGGCCGAGACCTGCGCCTTCGGCCGCGCCTTCGATCACGCCCGGAATGTCTGCGATCACGAAGCTACGCATCTCGTCGACGCGAACCACGCCGAGATTCGGATGCAGGGTGGTGAAGGGGTAGTCGGCGACTTTCGGACGGGCGGACGACACCGCGCGGATCAGGCTCGATTTGCCCGCGTTAGGCATGCCGAGCAGGCCGACGTCGGCGATCAGCGTCATTTCGAGATGCAGCGTGCGATGTTCCCCCGGCGTGCCTTTGCTGGCTTTTTGAGGTGCGCGGTTGATGCTACTTTTGAAGCGCGTGTTGCCAAGGCCGTGAAAGCCGCCTTTCGCGACCAATAGGGTCTCGCCGACCTCGGTCAAATCGCCCATCACTTCGCCGGTCTCCGCGTCGCTGACTCGCGTGCCCAAAGGTACCGGGACGTAGCAGTCTTCGCCCTTTCGTCCGGTGCAGTTGCGGCTCATGCCGTTCTGGCCACGCTCGGCCCGGTGCACGGCGTGATAGCGAAAATCCGCCAGCGTATTCACGTTTTCGACCGCGACGAGAAAGACGCTGCCGCCGTCGCCGCCGTCGCCGCCGTCGGGCCCGCCGAGTGGAATGTATTTTTCGCGCCGGAAGCCGATGGTGCCGTTGCCGCCATCGCCAGCTTCGACGCGTATTTCTGCCTCATCAACAAATTTCATGGATCAAGTATGCCGTGCAGGTTTGCCTGCGTTCAAAACAAAAAAAGCCCCGCGATGGATATGCGGAGCTTTCTTGGGGAGTTCCGGGTTGCTAAGCGCAAATCCCGAAACATGACTTACGGAGTTGCCCTAGATTATCGGTTTAGGCTTAGGCAGCAACGATGCTGACAAATTTACGGCCTTTATCGCCTTTAACCTGAAATACGACTCTACCGTCGGCGGTCGCGAACAGGGTATGATCCTTGCCGAGACCTACGTTGTCACCGGCATGGAAATGCGTGCCGCGTTGACGAACGATGATGTTGCCGGCTTTGACGACTTCGCCGCCAAAACGTTTAACGCCTAATCTTTTCGCGTTTGAGTCGCGACCGTTCCGAGTACTACCACCCGCTTTCTTATGTGCCACAATACCACCTCTTAGGGATTATGCAGAAATGCCGGTGATCCGGACTTCTGTGTAATATTGGCGATGGCCCATTTGTTTCATATGGTGCTTACGCCGTCTGAATTTAATGATTTTGACTTTTTTGTGGCGGCCTTGCGACAACACGGTCGCGGAGACTTTGCCGCCTTCGATGAAAGGCGCGCCAACTTTGACTGCATCGCCTGACTGAACCAGCAGAACTTTGTCGAATTCAACGCTGTCGCCAGTACCCAGCTCCAATTTTTCTATTTTTAAGGTCGTACCTTCGGCCACCCGGTACTGTTTACCACCCGTTTGAATTACCGCATACATCAGAGTAAGCTCCGTCAAGCATTTACTGTAAAAAGTGAACAGACTATTATATGTCTTATTGTCGACTAGTCAACTAAAACTTGCCTAGGCTGCAAGTTATTCCGGATAAGATAACAAAATTATCTATTGACATCAATAGCCTTTATTCAATAGGATGGGGAGTTTGCTGTTCATCAGGAGATATGAGCAGATATGATGCAGCGGATTTGCAGTTCTACGGATCAAAAACAACCTCATTTTTCATACTGATTAGCATGGCATTGCAAACACACATCGACCCGAGTCCTACGGCGCCGATCGACTTCGAATCGATCAAGAATTTAACGAAATCCGAGGCCAGGGCCGTTGACCAATTGATCATTAACGAATTGAGTTCGGATGTCGTGCTGATCAATCAGATGGGGCATTATATCGTCGGCAACGGCGGCAAGCGCCTCCGGCCGATGCTGCTGTTGCTCGCGGCGAAGGCGCTCGGCAAGGTCGAAGACAGGCATCTGATCCTGGCGGCGGTGATCGAGTTCATTCACACCGCGACCTTACTGCATGACGACGTGGTCGACGAGTCCGACCTGCGGCGCGGCAAGGAATCGGCCAATGCGGTCTGGGGCAACGCGGCCAGCGTGCTGGTCGGCGATTATCTGTATTCCCGCGCCTTCGAAATGATGGTGCGCACCGGCAACATGCGGGTGATGGAAATCCTCTCGAAAACCACCACGCTGATCGCCGAGGGCGAGGTGTTGCAGCTTCTGAACTGCAACAACCCGGAAACCACCGAGACCAAATATCTCGAAGTCATCTCGCGCAAAACCGCGATCCTGTTCAGCGCCGCGATGCGTCTCGGCGCGGTGGTCTCCGGCGTGTCTTCAGCGACCGAAGAAGGGCTGGCGAAATACGGCCAGCATTTGGGCATCGCGTTTCAATTGATCGACGACGCCCTCGATTACAAGGCCAACAAGGAAGAACTCGGCAAGAATCTCGGCGACGATCTGGCCGAAGGCAAGCCGACGCTGCCGCTGATCTATGCGATCCAAAACGGCAGCGAGCCCGATGCGAAAATCGTGGTCGACGCGATCCAAAACGGCGACCGCGATGCGTTCAACGAAGTCTATGCGGTCGTGCAGCGCACCCAGGCGATCGCTTATACCGAGCGGCGCGCCGACGAGGAAGCCGAAAAGGCGATCGATGCGCTGGAGGTGTTGCCGGAGTCAGAATACAAGGATGCCTTGATTCAGCTGGCGAAGTTTTCGGTGCAGCGGAATTATTGATCGATTTTCGCTAGATTTTTCAAACACACCTGTCGATTTTTTGAGATCTGCCGCTGGAAACAGTTTTTTTCGGCGGCAATTTTGATCGGTTTCTTTGTAAGCGATTGTTGTGCTTCATGGCTTACGGCGCTGGATTGCATATAAGAGCAACTTAGGCGGCTTTCCAGGAAGCTCTAAGCAGAGTATTGAATTTTATTGGGATATGTTATTTTCGTCCATGGGGCTGAAAATAAACCAGTTTTGGTTTTTTATGATCTATTTGGCATCCTAAATGACGCAATGTTTTGCGTCATTTAGGTCGTCCAAATATAGTTAGGCTGTTTGGCGTTTAGTCTTTTCTAAAGGATAAAATATGAGTGATGAACTGACCATCTTTTCAAAAATCAAGGAAATTATTTTAGACATTGATCCAGAGGATATTCTGAACGATGCCAGAGAGTATGGATTAACGGTTACTACTCTCAAAGATTTGGCTGAGCAACCGCATAATTATGCTTTTATAGAAAAGCTGATGGAAAAATACGCCACCTTAGCAGCAAGTTACTGTGCAGCGAGTGGTGCAACGAGTGGGATGGGCGGAGTGGCAACAGTAATTGCCTTGGGTGGAGTGGATATTGCTAACATGGCTGCCCAGTTGTATCGACTCAATCAGAAAATGGCTGTTTTAAATGGGTTTGATCTTGAAAATACGGTTCATAAGGAAAAAGCACACCTAATTTATTTTAAGGCGCTTGGCTTTGATGCGGCCGCTCAGACTGCTATTCGTTCTCAGTTGGCTAAGGCCGCTGCTGAAAATCTCTCTAAAAGAGGGCCAGCCGCTAATGTGACCATTCGTCTGATCATGGAAGTGGCAAAGTTGCTTGGTGTCACGCTAACCAAGAACCAAGCTGTAAAATTTGTTCCTGTTTTAGGAGCTGCTCTGGGTGGAGGGGTGAATTATATGTTTGCTAAAAATGCAGGAAAAAAAATGATTGTTGAATACAAGTCAGATTATTTTGACCGATGGCAAGCGAATTCTCGTTAGAGTTTAGTAGGGTGCGCACTGCGCACCTTCTTCGGTGCTTAAATCCAAACGTCGCTCTCATTTATGGCAATTGTCCCGTGCCGTAAATGCGTATGGGCATTTCGGACATTGTCAGTGGTGCGCGGTGCGCACCCTGAGCTTTCGGTTACGATAGCATCTCTATTCGTCCTGCTTGACCATGATCAATTTGTCGGTTTCAAATCCCTGTCTTTTGGCGCTCTCGATTAAAGCGTCGAGGGTTTCCTTCGGCAGGGTCTTGGTTCTGGCCAAAATCCATAGATAGGATCTGTTTGGTCCAGTCACCATCGAATATTGGTAGTTTTGCTTGTCCAGCGCGATGATGTTGTAGCTGCCGTAAAAAGGTCCAAAAAACGAGACCTTTAATCTGCCTACCGACGGCTGGTCGATAAAATAGGCCTTGCCCTCGGCTTTTTTCCATTCCCCGGTTTCCTGGTTCCGGCCCTGATTCAGGACTTCGATGCCGCCGTCCTTCGCGAGCGTGTATTGGGCTGAGATATTGTCCAAGCCTTTTTCAAAGCTTTGTTCCAGACGGGCTATTTCATACCAGGTGCCTACATAGCGGTTTACCTCAAAGTCTTCCACAGGTTTCAGTCCTTTCGGCAAACCTGTGCAGCTCGCAAGTAAAAAAACCACAAGCCAAATAATATTCATCTTGAATCGATCCGGGTTATGTCGCATGAGCGAACGGGATTTACGAAGACCGGCGGAATCTTGTTTGGATGTGCGGGCGATCCGTTTTCAGCAGGCATGCCGAAAGGCCGAAAGCAAGATGGGATAGGCCGGCATAGGCCAGAAAAATCGATAAATTGGGGTCGATTTCAATGTCGTTGATCTCGCTGTAGACCTGTAAAGATCCGGTCAACAGCAGCAGGGAGAAACCGGCCAGCATAAAATAATGGGTATTGCCTGAAAAAAAGCAGCCGATGCACAGAAAGATTTCCGTCAAGGCCAGATAAACCAGCATCATGCGCAGATTATTGGCCAGCGGTCCATAAAGATCCGTATGAAACTCGAAGATCGAGCCGTTATCCGAAAACGACAGGATGCCGCCCGCTATCAGCGCGATGATCGAGAGATAGAAATTGATCTCGACGCATTTTTTCAGGATGGTCAGGCTTGTCGAGGATGTCGTCTTCATGTTTCAACCGTCTGCAAAAAAATCTCCCTTTTCGCGAAAGGGAGGCTTGAGGGGAGGATATTAAGTACCAAACACGACAGAAAATAAAAGCCGCGGCAATTCGCTAAGGAAGGGCTCGAAAAATTCATAGTCTGTAGGTGAAAGTTTACCCGGTCGCGGGAGGTTGTCAAGATATTACTGTACAATACATATACAATATTTTGCTTTGAGATGGCAGCCGCTTCGACGATCGCGCATGCTGCCTGTACTGCGGCGCAATTTTCGGGATAAAAAACGGCGGTATAGCGAATCAGTCCAGATGAAAGGGCAAGCTCAATCCGGCCTTTGTTTCGGCGCTATCGAAGGGGTTTTGATGAGATCTTGTCAAGATATTGGGCAGGGAGTGGTCTTGCCGGAAACCCGTTTTCGGCTTTCGAGACAGAAGAGACCAGAAATTGGATGATCGAGAGGGTATAAAGCGGTCGCCGATTGCCAGGGCGCTGAGCGGCAAGGAAATCGGCGCTGTCGTGACGGTCAAGGCGCCCGTCGAATAGTAGCGGTGAGTCTATCTGGCTCGGCGCGGCAGACGTCTACGCCCGACACGTGGCGAAAATATCCAGCTTGGCATCATAAACTTGCGTATGCACGTCCATTAAGCCCAATAAGGAATGAAACAGGTTGTCGTGGCTGTATGGGTTGTCTTTATGTTGCCGTAAACAAGCCGAATCGATTTTATGATCGTGAATAAAATCCTGCGAAAACCAGGTGATCAATGGCACATGCTTCTGTTCGTCCGGCGCGATAAAGTAGGGCAGGCCGTGCAAATAGACATTATTTTCACCGAGCGATTCGCCGTGATCGGATACATAGAGCATCGCGGTATCGTATTTAGCCGAATTTTTCTTTAAAAAGTCGATGACCTTGGCTAGAAAATAATCGGTATAGGCAATGGTGTTATCGTAGGCGTTAACCACTTCCTGATGGCTGCAATCGTTTAAATTGTCCTGCTCGCATTCGGGTTTAAAAACGGTGAACTTGGCCGGATGACGCAGGTTATAACCCGGCCCGTGGCTGCCTTTTTGATGCAGCACGATCACGCCATGGCTGGTTAATTTATCCACATAGGCCTGCAATTGATACAGCAGCGCTTCATCGTAGCAATCCTCCGCGTTGCATAAGTTGGCAAGTTTTAAATGCGAAATATCCTCGCTCGCGACCCGCTTGCACACGCCTTTGCAGCCATCGTTATTATTGCGCCATAACACTTTGACCCCGGCATGGCTCAAGACATCCAATACGTTTTCGGTATATTGGGCTTTTGCCGGATCGTAATGGTCCTGGCCGAAGTTGGAAAACATGCAGGGAACGGATGCCGCGGTCGCGGTGCCGCAAGAATGCACGTTGGTAAAACTCAGTACCTGTTGCTGGCTCAAATAAGGGTCCGTCGGCCGAGGATAGCCGTCCAAGGCAAAATTTGCGGCCCTCGCCGTTTCGCCGAGGACCAGTACGGTTAGATTTTTTTTGCCGGATGGATTCGGCGCGGCGGCCATTTTTGCATCGGCGCCCAGCGGAATCAGCGCATGCTGGCCTTTCAGTTTGCGTTTCAGATTCGAAACCGAAGAATCCACCAAATTGACCGGATTAATCAAGTAGCGCAGTTCACGGTGGTTTCGATAAATCGACGTGTAATCGCCGTAAAAGACATAGCTCAGCCCTCCGATCAAAGCCGCGCAAACGACTAACGCGCCGAGGTTTTTTAATAATTGTCGCGGCAACGGTTGATAGGTGATTTTCGTCCGCACGATCAAGGCAGCGGGTATGCCGCCCAGCACAATCAAATACCCCAGCATTTGCCAATTCAGCAGTTCGAAGGCTTCACCGGAATTGGTTTCCAGCGCGTTTTGCAGCATGCTTTTGTCAATCACGACTCCGTAATTGACCATGAAGTAATCGATCGCCGCCGAGGCGAATAAAAATACAACCAGAACGCCCTTAAACAGGTATTTCAGCCGGAAGAGCGTGAAAAACAATTTCAACAGCAGCGTTAACACCAGAAAAAATGGCGCATAGAACAAGAGCGTGTCGAGGGATAGGCCGCCTTTGATCTTAAAGAGTTCGTGCCACAGCGCGGTATTGCAAAACAGGATTAAAAATAGCGAATTCGTCAGGGCTGGACAAGGAACGGTCAGGCGTTTAAGGTTTTCCATAACACTGAGATAAAATTGAAAAAGTGGTTAACGCTACATCAGTTTGCTGAATCAAAACTGAAAATACACGCGGTGCTTGTCGACAGCCCTACATATGACCATCCTAATTGTTGGCGTTTCCAGGGTTTTTCACCCGGGTCTTGACGGCCTGGTCAAAAACATCCCCTTGGCTTTCCAGCAGGGTAAAGTTTTCTTTTGCCCGGGTGATGCCGGTATAGATCAGTTCCCGGGTCAATACCGGGCTTTTGCTTTCGGGCAGCACCAGGGCGACATGATTGAACTCCGAGCCCTGCGATTTATGCACCGTGATCGCAAACGCGGTTTCGACATTCGGCAGGCGCATCGGCGATAGCCAGCGAATCCTGATTTCGGCCAGCGGGTCGATGGCGGGAAAGGCGACCCGTAATTTGCCGCCGTGGTCCTTAAGCGCGATGCCGATGTCGCCGTTCATCAAGCCCAGATTGTAATCGTTGCGCGTGACCATGACCGGCCGGCCTTCGTACCAGTGACTCAGCGACTCTTTCGGAAACAGCCAGGCGGCGATGCGCTGATTCAGCTCTTCGACGCCCCAGCGCCCCCGGCGCAGGGCGGAGAGCACCTGGAAGGCGTCGAAGGCATGCAGTACCTGTTCCGCCCATGGGTCGTACTGCATGGGGTCCGTGGGGCGATGCAGCCGGATGATGTTCAAGTAATAACCATAGCCTTGCCGCGGCTTAGGTTTGCCTTCCGCGTTGATGCCGGCATTCACCGCGACCAGCTTTTTCAACAGGCGGTCGGCCGCATCCGGCTGCGGATTGGCCCTGAGCCGCAAATAGTCGTCGTGCGCTTCGGGCAGGAGGTCGGGGTAGCGGGCTGTGTCATTCAGGACGGACTGCGCCAATGCGCCATTGCCGGCATTCACCGCCCGCGCCAATCGGCCGATGCCGCTGTGCTCGCCGAAGCGGTGGCTATGGCGCAGCATCACGGTCTGCTGATTGATCGCGGTGCCTTCTGCGCCAAAAGTTTCGATCTCTTCGCCGGCATGGCGAACGATCCATGACCGTGCGGCTTCATCGTAAGCCGCGTTGTCGGCGCCCTGGCACAAGTCGCCCATCACCGAACCGGCTTCGACCGAAGCCAGTTGATCCTTGTCGCCGAGCAGGATCAATTGCGCGCCGTCCGGCAGCGCATCGAGCAAGGATGCCATCATTTCGAGATCGATCATCGACGCCTCATCGACGATCACGATGTCGGCGACGAGCGGATTGTGCCGGTCATGGACAAAGCGGCGGGAGCCCGGGCGGCTGCCCAGCAAGCGGTGCAGCGTGCTCGCTTGCTTCGGGATCACCTCCTTGATGCGGTCGGGGACGGCGAGATTTTCGAGCGCCTTGCCGATCGACTCGCTGACCCGGGCGGACGCCTTGCCGGTCGGCGCGGCCAGCAGGATGTTCGGTTTGTGCGCGCCGCCGGGTTCGTCCTCGGAAAGCTGGATCAGCAACGCCAAGAGCTTGGTCAGGGTCGTGGTCTTGCCGGTGCCGGGGCCGCCGGTGATGATCGTGAAACGGGAGCGCAGCGCCAGGACGCAGGCGATTTTTTGCCAGTCCGGTTTTTCGGGGCTCCCCGGAAACAAGGTGTTCAATTGGGCCTGCAAGGACTCTGGCAAAGTGTCGCGAGCCGGCGGCAGGCGTTGTTCGATGCACCGGTCCAGGATTTGTTGATACTGCCAATAACGCCGCAAATAGAGGCGCTTGCCGTCCAGCACCAGTGGCGTGTTGCCTTGGCCTTCCGCGACCAAGGGGGACTCTTGCAGCGCGGTCTTCCATTGGCCGAGGCTGTAAGCCTTCAGCGCCGACAGCTCGGCATGCGCGGCTTCGGACTCGGATGCCCAGGCATCGTCGCTCGGTATCGCCAGCGTCAAACCGGGCTGTTGGCTGAGTTGTTCGAGGTCCAGATACACCTCGCCCCGGTCCAGTTGGTGGCTGACCAGCGCGCCCGCCCATAGCTCCGCATCCTTTGCCTGTTGATCCTGATCGAGCAGAAAACGCACGAAAGCCCGGTTCAAATGGCTCAGCCAGCCGCGCGCGATCCAGTGGTCGATTGTTGCCAGCACCGAGAGTCCCTGTTTCATCGTGTATCTCCGCCGTAAAAGAGCTTGTCCATGCCTTCGATCAACGCCCTCGGCGGCTTGTCGAAAAGCCTGCCGCCGGTCGGGCTTTGCGAGCCGCGCAGGAACAAATACAGGCTGCCGCCGATGTGGGTGTCGTAAGCGTAATTCTCACCGAGCCGGGCCTTCAGCAGCCGGTGCAGGGCCAGCAAATACAGCGCATATTGCAGGTCGTAACGTTTCGCGAGCATCGCCGCGGTCAGCGCTTCTTGGGTGTAGGCGGCGTCGTTGCCGCCGAGGCTGTTGAACTTGTAATCGACGACGTAATAGCGCTGGTCATGCTCGAAGACCAGATCGATGAAGCCTTTCAAGAGGCCGTTGACCTGCTTGGGCAGCAAGGCCGGGCGGGGCTGGCCGGGAAAAATATGTTGGGTCACGAGGCGGTCCAGTTCCTGAGTCTTGACCGCGTCCGCGCCGATCAGGAATTCCAGCTCGGGCCGGTAAGCCCCAGGGCTCAGATTGCCCAGGCAGATGTCCGTAGTTTCAAGCAGAGGCAGAGACAGCCAGCGCGACAGGGCCGAGTCGATGCTGTCCTGATGGTTGATCCAGTCGCTGGCGCCGAAACGCTTTTGGATCAGCTCCTTTCTGAGCGCCGGATCCGCCCGTACGGCCGAAAAACCCAGATGCGCACAGTGTTCGAGCAGGTCATGAATCAGCACGCCGGGGCCTGCGCCACGGGGCAGGGCATGGATGCCGGTCGGAGACGTGGCGGATTGCGCCAGACTGATTTCCGCCTCGTCGCTCTGCTTGTCGTCCCGGGCCGTTTCCGGCTCCTGCTCCTGCGGCAGATTGGGCTGGTCTTCTCCCGCCTGAAGCTTGTCTTCGGTGGGCAGCGCGCTGTAGCTGGCTATCCACCAGTCATTCGGGATTTTGGCGCTGGCCGTGCGTGCCGAACCGGGGCTGTCGCTCTGCGGCGGCGGAAAGTAGAGGTCTGAGCGGGCATCGGGCAAGGCGCTGATCGCGATCGAAGCGCAATCGCCCTTGAGTTCGGTCAGTTGTTGTTTCAGGTCCTTAGCCGGCATTTTTGCTTCCCAGCCCAGTATCGAACCCACCGCGGACTTTTCGAGCTGGCATTCCTTGCCGTTGCCGGACTTGATCGGCGCAATGCCCAACCAGCAGGCATGACGCGCCCGCGTGATCGCGACATAAAGCAGGCGCAAATCTTCCTGCAGGCGTTCGGCATCGCTTAGGGCTTTAATCGTGTCGCTCTTGTTCAGATCGATATGCAGGTTTTGCTGGTCGTCATGATAGCGATAGAAGGTACTGAAACGGCCGTTCACCTCCCTGAAGCTGCAGATGAAAGGCAGAAAAACCAGCGGGTACTCCAGGCCCTTGGATTTATGGATCGTGATGATTTTGATCAGGTTCGCGTCGCTTTCGAGCCGGATGATGCCTTCGTCGCCGGCATGGCTGCCTCCGGCTTTGATCAATTCGGCAAGATGCCGGATCAACGCCTGCTCGCCTTCGAGCTGGTGGCCGGCGTGTTGCAGGAGTTCGGCCAGGTGCAGCAGGTTGGTGATGCGGCGTTCGCCTTCGCTGTCCTGTGTCGAGCGGTGGTACAGGTCATAGTCATTGATCAGTTGGCGCAAGGCGGGCAGGATGCCGTCCTGCTGCCAGCGCTGCTGATAGGCGGCAAAGCGTTCCAGTTGCTGTTCCCAGAGCGGCTCATCCAGGGCCAGTTGCTGCAAGGCCTGATAGGTCCAGCCGAAAGTCGCGGAGCTGAGCGCGGCGCGCACCCTGCGCTCGTTGCGCGGTTCGGCCAGCGCCCTCAGCCAGATCAAAAGATCCGCGGCTTCGCGGGTGGTGAAGATCGAATCGCGCTCGGACAGGTAGACGCTGCGCAACTGCCGCTTGGCCAGGGCATTGCGCATCGCCCTGGCCTCGGTGCCGCTGCGGACCAGGATCGCGATGTCCGAAGGTTGCAGGGGCTCCAGTCCCTTTGCCGATTTGAAGCCGGTCTGCCCGGACTTGGCCGCATTCAGCAGCCTGACGATCTCGCTGGCGGCGACTTCGGCCATGTTCTCGCGATAGGCGGGCATGCCGACTGCCTCGTCCGCGTCCCAGTGCCAGAAGGTCAGGGCCGGGGCCGTCTGGCCTTGGATCAGCCATTCTTCATCGCGGCCTTTCGCGGCGACCGGCAAGAAGGGCAGCGGATCGTCTTTTTCACGCTTGAAGCGGAAGGCGCCTTCGGGGTGCCGGTCAGCTTGCAGGAAGACTTGGTTGATCGCGTCGACAAGAGCCATGGTGGAGCGGAAATTGGTGCCCAGTGTGTAATGCCGTCCAAGCGTGTGCTGGTGCGCCTTCAGATAGGTATAAATGTCGGCGCCGCGAAACGAATAAATCGCCTGCTTCGGGTCGCCGATCATGAAGCAGCCCGATCCGCTGTCGCTGTCTTGTGGATACAGTGCCGAAAAAATGCGGTATTGTACGGGGTCGGTGTCCTGAAACTCGTCGATCAGCGCGATCGGATATTGCTGGCGAATCGCGCTTGCGAGCCTCGGGCCGTTGCCGCCCTGCAAGGCCTGGTCGAGGCGGGTCAGCATGTCGTCGAAGGTCATCCGGGCGATGCGCTGCTTTTCGCCGTCGTAGCGATTTCGGATCCAGTGCAGGGCATGCAGGGTGATTTTGCCGTTGGTGTCGATTTCTTCCCGGGTGTGCCGGGCCAAGGCATCGATGGCGGCAAAGGCCGGATGTTGCAGATGCGCCGCCTTGTCCTGGTGGGCTTTGACCAGAGCCGACTCCAGGCTTTCCTGGCCGAATTTTTCCAGCACATCGATGGTCTTGGGATTGCGGCGGCTCGCCCAATCGGCCATCTCGTTCAGTTTTTCGGCGAAACTCGCCTTGCGGTATTTGGTCCCGTTCAGCCAGCCGTTGTTCGATGCCTCGTTCAGCAGCCTTCCGATCTCGGTGCGTTGAAGGGACCATTGGTCGCGGGCTTTGGCTTCCAGGTCCTGGCGTTCATTTTCCCAGTCCTCCCAGGCCTGAAAAACAGCCTTGATGTCGCCCTCGAATTCAAGCCCGAAGGCTTCGGTTTCGGACAATAAAGGGGACAGCAGTTTGATCAGGTCCTCGGGCGAGCGGGCGAGTTTGGCGACGACACGGCAGGCGGTTTCCGTCAGCGGGTAGAAAAAGCTGCGCCAATAATCCCGAACCACCTCATGCAGAAGCTCCAGGTCGGCGGTATTGACCTCCTGCCGAAACAGGCTGCCGCTGTCGAACGCATGCTGTTGCAGCATCCGGTTGCACCAGCCGTGGATCGTATACACCGCGGCCTCGTCCATCCAGTTGGCGGCCAGTTCCAGGCGCCGGGCGCAGGCGGGCCAGGCCGCCCTGTCATAATGCGTGCGCACGGCCTGCAGGAAAGGGTCGCTGTCGTCCGTTTGCTCGCGAAAATAGCGGGCCGCCTGGCTCAGGCGGCCGCGAATGCGGTCCCGAAGTTCCTTGGTCGCCGCCTCGGTAAAGGTGACCACCAGAATATCCGGCGGGAACAGATCGCGCTCCAGCGCTAAATGATGCCCGAGGACCAGCCGGACATAGAGCGCCGCGATCGTATAGGTCTTGCCGGTGCCCGCGCTGGCCTCGATCAAGCGCGTGCCGGCCAAGGGGAAGTCGACGGCATTCAAGGCGATGGCGGCGGTCATGATTGCGCTTCCGGTGCAATTGGATAGGGTTTGATCTGCTCGAATACGGGGCGGTACAAGGCCTCGGTCCAAAATTCGAAGCCCGGGTTTCCTGCATCAGTTAAACCGGCAAAGGTTGGGAAGAAGCGCGCCAGATAAGCATCGTAAGCGGCCTCGCCCGGGTTCCAGTCGTCGCCTTCGTATTTGGCTCGGGCTTTTTCGCGCGCTTGCTCGGGCGGCGCGGCCAGCCAGGCGAAGGCGGTCTTGCAGGCGACCGGCAGCGGTGCGCGCATGCCTTGATGATAGGCTTCGAGTATCGTTTGGAGGTGTGCATAAGCCTCCGCCGGCTCGATCGGCGGAATTTCGAGCACGCCGTCGGCCGCAATCACCAGGGTATGAAGCCGGATGCCCTCCGCGCAGCCGGCCAGATGTTGCAGCCAATAGCCGAACAGGTTGTGGTACTTGATCGCGTTTTTCGGCATCAGTGCCTGGGCGGTCAAATGCAGCAGGCCCTTGCGCCGGCCATCGCCATCACTGCGCAACCGGCTCAATTCGCCGGTCAATTGCACGCTGAAGCCGCCGTCCAGGACGAATGGCGGCAGGGCCAGCGCATGCGCTTCGAGTGCTATGGGCCAGGAAGCCAGATGGATTTGATAAGTATCCCAGGTCTTTTTGACCGGATCGCTCAGTTCCGCATAGGCGGCGCGGGCAAAACCGCAGAGCGGGAGTCGGCCCTGCCGCGCCATCGCTGTTTGCTGTTGTTCCAGGAACGCATCGACATCGACGGGACCGGCGCTTTGCAGGGCGTCCAGCAGCTGATGGCCGAGGACATAGGTTTGCAGGCTGTCGAAATGGAAGGGTTCGCTGTCTTCGCTGGTGACGCTGTCTTCCTCGAAACCGAACTTCAGCGTCTGATTGCAGAAAGTCTTGACCGGCGCTCTCAAAAAGCGCGCCAGGGAATCGAGCGTCAGGGTTACGGTCTTTTCTTCCGCGACCATTGTGGCTTGAGTACTGGAGCCGGTATCGGGTAATTTCTCAAACCATTCGCGCGCATAGGTAAAGAGGCGCCGATCAGGTTTTTTCGTGACATAGGCCAGACTAAACGGTTGCAGGTGATGCACGACGGTGATGGCATCCAGTAAGTCCTTGCCGCCTGCAAGCGCCCAGCCCTGAGCCACGGCATCGCGCAGCTGGCTGACCAGCACCGACGGCGGCAGCACGCTGTTGTCGCGAATGCTGCGGCCCACCCAGCTGATGTAAAGCTGCTGCCGCGCGGACAGCAGGGCCTCCAGAAACAGGTATTGATCGTCCTGCCGGCGCGAGCGGTCGCCGGGGCGATAATGGCCGCGCTGGCTCATCAGGTCGAAACTGTGCGCCTGTTGATTGCGCGGATAGTCGCCGTCATTCATCCCGAGCAGGCAAATCATCCGAAAAGGAATCGCCCGCATCGGCATCAGGGTGCAGAAATTGACCCGGCCGCTGAGGAAGCGCTGGTGCAGAGACGGCTCATCCACCCCGGCGAGCCAGGCTTCGCGCACGACATTGATCGGCAGCAAGTCCCTGGACGTCAGGTCGGCCTGTTCGCAGCACTGGCTCCACTTTTCCAGGGCGGCGGTCAAGGTGTCGAGGGTTTTGCGTTCGGCTTCGCCGCCGGCGATGAAAAAGTCATCGAGCAGGTTCAGCAGGGTCTGTCGCCAATCCACAAAATTTTGCTGCCGTTTCAGTAAATCGGCGTATTTCTCCAGCGTTTCGAGCAGGTACGCCAGGCCGCCGATCCACTCGGCGTCGAGTCCGCCGATTTCCTCGTAAGGCTCGATGCCGTTGAACGCTTTGCCGGCGCCGACCGCATATCCCAGCAGCATCCGGCGCAGGCCGAACTGCCAGGTATTGGCCTCCAATTGCATTGGCATCGCGACCCTTTCGGCGCGCTGCCCGGCGTTCAGGCCCCAGCGGATGCCCGCCTCCTCGATCCATTGGTGCAGTTTGGCTAGCGCGCTTTCGTCGATCCTGAAACGCGCCCTCAAGGCGCCGGCCTCCAGCA
This sequence comes from Methylomicrobium lacus, assembly GCF_041897535.1. Lineage (GTDB taxonomy): Bacteria > Pseudomonadota > Gammaproteobacteria > Methylococcales > Methylomonadaceae > Methylomicrobium > Methylomicrobium lacus_A. The sequence goes on along the minus strand of NZ_CP169217.1, from coordinate 2,020,923 downwards.
GGCCGAGAAACTCGCTGACGGTAAAACGCGATTCGGGCAGGTTCAGCAGCGCTTCGAGCGCGACCAATAAGGGATTTTGGCCGCGCTGCTGTTGATCGGCCAGGCTGTAGGGGATATAGCGCGGATCATCGGGTTGATGCAGGCCGAAAACGGCGCGGATATGCGGCGCATAGGCATTGATGTCCGGCACCATCACGATCACGTCGCGCGGATAGAGCGGATCGCCTTGCCGCTCTGCCGCTTCAAAAAGCGCCAATAACTGATCGTGCAGAATCTCGACCTCGCGCTGCGGGCTGTGCGCGACATGAAAGCTCAGCGATTGATCGGCGCTGTCCAGTAACGCCGGCTCGGCCGGCAGGGGGGCCATATCCAGTATCGATTGCTGGAGATGCTGCAGTAAACTGCGCCGGCCGTCATCGCCGTAATCCTTGAACAGATCGATCTTGTTGTTCGGCCAATGCCAGTCTTGGTAGCTGGCTTTTTCGTCGAACAGATCCAGGAGACGGATGTAATCGCGGCCCTGTTTGCCCCAGGCGGCCAGCAAGGGCGGCGCATGAAGATGCAGTTCGTCGGCGGTCAATGCGGCTATCTTTTCGGATTTATAGGTCTGGCGGCGGCGCTCGGCTTTCAGCAGCTCCTTGTCCTCGATGATGTCGGCCCAGTAATGCTGGCAGGGATTGTGCACAAACAGCACGATCTGGCAGAACTTGCCGAGCTTGGCCAGGACTTCGAGTGCTTGCTGGGGCAGGGACGACAGACCGAACAAAATGATCCGGCGCGGAATGCTGGCGGGACGTTTCTCCAGCGTGTCGATTCGGCTCATGAACTCCGTGTGCACGGAAGCCCGGCTGGCGAACGGCATCGCTTCCTCGCCGCCCAAATCGTCCAGCACGGCGCGCCATAATGCGGACTGCCAGTGCTGCGCTTCCGGCAGGGGCTTCAAATCGCCGTGCGCGTTACGCAGCAGATCATCGCCTGCGGCCCAATCGGCCAGCCAGTCCGAACGGTACACCTGGTACTGGTCGAAAAGGTCGGCGAGCTGTTCGGCGAGCTGATGGCGTTTTCGGCTGTCGCGGTCTTCGGCCAAAAACCGGGCCAGTGTCTCAAAGCCGTCTTGACCGATCAGGCTCGGCAGCAAGCGATACAGGCGCCAGGTCAACGGGGCCTTCGCCAGCGGCTGTTCCTGCGGAATTTGTTCGCCCAGGACCGCGCGATAAACGCTCCAGATAAACAACGAAGGCAATTGCATTTGCATCGCCGCCGCGATACCCAAGGACGCATTTTTCGCCAGATTTTGTTTCAGCCACTGCCCCATGCCGTTGCTTTGTACCAGGAAGACTTCGTGCTCCAACGGATTCAAAGGATGCTGGCGCAGCCAGTATTCGACGACATCGCGAAGTTCTTCGAGTTGATTCGAGTGGATCACGGCAATGCCGCTGTCCAGCGGGGTGAGGGGGCTTTCTTCGGTCATCGGTGTGTCCCTTTATTGATCGCGTGTCCACATTGGCATGAGTATAACGAGAGGGGCTGCTGGGGCGCAATACGGCGATTGGCCGGCTTCCTGGGATCGCATGAAGCCGGAGGATAAGTTATACTGGGAGAATCAGTATGGCCGCTACCAACCAAGGGTACGGCGCGCCCCGGACAGGCTCACCCGGCATGCGGATTTAGCGGGTGGAGGAATGGGATTCGAAATAAACCGCGGTTTTGGACACATGATCATGCCAGCCGCGTTTTTGTTTGTCGAAAACAATCCACCAGAAGCCGAACCCGAAAAACAGCCAGGACACGATCGCCGAGACAAAGCGCAACGCGGCCTGACGCCAGTTGATCGGGTCACGTTCAAAGGTCAGGATTTTGATTTTCCAGGCGCGCATCCCCAGGGTCTGGCCGCCGTGCGTCCAGAACCAGGCAAAAAACAGGAAGCTGACGCCGATCAGATAGGCAGGGTAGAAAAACTGCTCGGACGTAAAGGCAGCGCCCGCATTGAACGGCAGTATCGCGGCGGTCGCGACAAACAACACCGCGGCCAGTAAAAACGCGTCATAAACGATGGCCGCCAGACGGCGGAAGAGGCCGGGCGCGGCATCGGCGCCCGGCGATGCAACGCTTCGATCCGGCAACTGCAATTATTTGAACAGAGAGGCTTTTTGACCGATATACATGCTGCAACCGACCAGCGTACCCAGCAAGATCAGTGAGAAAAAGAACGGCGGGCGAATGAAGAGCAGCAACAGAAAGAGCACTGCCAATATGCTGCTTGCAAGCGGGTTGTCGATAAAACCGTTAATTAATTTTCTGTACATAGCCATCTCGTCGGGCACGGCGGTGAATGCGTGCCGGTGATTAAAAAAATATAATATCCTGACCTTTGATGCAGACTCAATGCCGTACCCATGAGGATGGGTTTGCTAGCTTCTGCAAATCATTTTACTATATCCGAATCGATTATCAAAGAATAGTGCCTGTTGGGCTATCAGGCGCGAAATGATATGATTTAGACTGATAACAATAACCAGGGAATGTCGATTATTTTAAACTTCTTCAAAAAAATAGTTAAATCGGCCGGCAGCAAACCCGTAAGCGAAGCGCCGCAAGTTCGAATTTACTCGCGTTCCGAACATTCGATTTCACGGTCCCAGATCAGCGATCATGCGCTGAAGGTACTCTATCGCCTGCAAAAATCGGGGTTCGATGCGTATCTGGTCGGCGGTTGCGTGCGCGATTTATTGCTCGGACGCGAACCGAAAGATTTCGATGTGGTGACCAATGCGCACCCCGAAGAGATCAAGGGCGTGTTCCGCAATTGCCGCCTGATCGGCCGGCGCTTTCGTCTCGCGCATGTCCATTTCGGCAATGAGGTGATCGAGGTGGCGACCTTTCGCGGCACCGGCGATCAGCAGAACGACAACCAGGTCACCAATGACGAGGGCCGTCTTTTGCGCGACAACGTGTACGGCACGATCGAGCAAGATGTCTGGCGGCGCGATTTTACCGTCAACGCGCTGTACTACAATATCAAGGATTTTTCGGTCGTCGATTATGCCGGCGGCATGGACGATCTCAAGTCGGCTACGCTCAGACTGATCGGTGACCCCGAGACCCGTTTCCGCGAAGATCCGGTCAGGATGCTGCGTGCGGTGCGTTTCGCGGTCAAGCTGGGTTTCAACCTGCCTCCCGATTGCCAGCATGCGATGCACGAGGTCGCCGAATTGCTCAACAGCATTCCTTCCGCACGGCTTTATGACGAGGTGCTGAAGCTGTTTTTGTCCGGTTACGCCCTGCAAACGTTCGAAATGCTGCGGCATTACGGGCTTTTTCAGGTATTGTTCCCGGAGACCGAGAAAAGCCTCGCGGTCGAGGAAAACGGCTTTCCCAAACTGTTGCTGATCAAGGCGCTACAGAATTCGGATAACCGGATCGCCGATGGCAAGACGGTGACGCCGTATTTTATGTTGGCCGCGTTTTTATGGGAACCGGTCAAGATGCGGACCCGGCTCAACCGCGAGCGCGGCATGGACGATTACAATGCCTTCCAGAGCGCGGTCGGCGAAGTGCTGGCCCGCCAGGTCAAGAGCACGGCCTTCCCGCGGCACATCAGCATCGCGATGCGGGAAGTGTGGAGCTTGCAGCCGAAGTTCGAACAGCGGCTCGGGCCGAAGCCTGCGCGCCTGCTGACGCATCCGCGTTTTCGCGCCGCTTACGATTTTCTGGTGATCCGCGCGCAAACCGGCGATGCCGAACCCGAGCTGGCCGAGTGGTGGGGACAATTTCAGCTGGCCGATGAAGCGATGCAAAAAAAGATGACGCAGCCATCCCGGAATCTGAAAAACAGTCGCACCCGCCGCAGGCGCAGCAGCAAAAAGAAAAATACCGGATCGAACGAAAATCCGTCCCCTTAGTGCGAAATCGTCGCCCCTTTTCGCGCGCTCGGCGGAGGGATGAGGGTCGACTTTTCGGACATTAACCCCAGGCAAGTTAGCATTTTCGAGATGAGCAAAGCATTCATCGGCGCCGTCACCGCCTACATAGGGCTGGGCAGCAATTTGGCCGATCCCGTCGATCAAGTCCGCTCGGCGCGCGCCGATTGCGCGGCGATTCCGGGCGTGTGCGAACTGGCTTTTTCGAGCCTGTACCGCAGTTCGCCGATGGGCCCCCAGGATCAGCCCGATTATATCAATGCGGTGATGGCGGTTACGACCGAACTTGCGGCTCTGGATCTGCTGCATCAATTGCAGCGCATCGAGCACGAGCATGGACGGGTCAGAACTTCTCAGCGCTGGACCGCGCGCACGCTCGATCTGGATGTGTTGATCTACGGCGAACAACGGATCGAGACTCCCGAACTGACGGTTCCGCACCCGGGACTGAGCCTGAGGGCCTTCGTGTTGTATCCGCTGTACGAAATCGCGCCGGAATTGATGGTGCCGGGGCTCGGGCCGATTGCCGATCTGGTCGCAAAATGCCCGCAGGATGGGCTCGAAAGGATGGCTTGAGATGCAGCAGAAACCCTTATCGATTCATGATTTGGCGGCGATGAAGCGGCAGGGCGAGAAAATCGCCAGTTTGACCGCTTATGACGCCAGTTTCAGCGCCTTGATCGATGCGGCCGGCATCGAGGTGATCCTGGTCGGCGACTCCCTGGGCATGGTGTTCCAGGGCCAGGCTTCGACGCTTCAGGTCACGCTGGACGATATGATTTACCATACCCGCTGCGTGACGGCCGCGCGCCGGCGCGCGTTGGTCATCGCGGATATGCCGTTTTTGACCTATCCGGATCCGCTCGGCGCGGCGGTCAATGCGGCCAAATTGATGCAGGCCGGTGCGCAGATGGTCAAGCTGGAAGGCGCACGCTTCGAGGTGGTCCGCTTTCTGGTCGACCAGGGCATCCCGGTCTGCGGCCATCTGGGTTTGCAGCCGCAGTCGATCAACCGTCTGGGCGGCTACAAGGTGCAGGGCGTCGAGGCGGCCGATGCGGACAAGATCGTCGCGGATGCGCAAAAACTCCAGGAGGCAGGGGCCTGTCTGCTGGTGCTCGAATGCGTGCCCGCGAAGCTGGCCGCCGAAATCAGCGCAGATTTGGCGATTCCGGTGATCGGCATCGGCGCGGGCGTCGACTGCGACGGCCAGGTGCTGGTGCTGTACGACATGCTGGACATCGGCGTCGGCAAGAGGCCGCGTTTTTCGATGAATTTCATGCAGCCGCCGGTCGCGATCGCCGCGGCGCTAAGCAACTACCGCCAGGCGGTCAAGGAACGCCGTTTTCCGGCTTTGGAGCACAGTTTTTAGTCATGCAAACCGTCACCGCGATAGCCGAACTGCGAACGATCATTGGAGCCTGGCGGCGCGCCGGAGACCGGATTGCGTTCGTGCCGACGATGGGCAATCTGCACGCGGGCCATATCCGCCTGGTCGATGCGGCGCGGCGGCGGGCCGAGCGCGTCGTGGTCAGCATCTTCGTGAATCCTACCCAATTCGGTGTCGGCGAGGATTTCGAGACTTATCCGCGCACCGAAGCCGAGGACCGCGAAAAATTGCTCGCGGCCGGAGCCGATCTGCTGTTCCTGCCGAGGGTGTCGGAAATGTACGATCCGGCGGCGAAAACGGTGGTCAGCGTCGCGGGTTTGTCGGACCTGCATTGCGGCGCATTCCGGCCCGGCCATTTCAACGGCGTGGCGACCGTGGTCGCGAAATTGTTCAATATCGTGCAGCCGGATACGGCCTTTTTTGGTCTAAAGGATTACCAGCAATTCGTGATCATCCGGACGATGGTGCGCGATTTGAACATTCCGGTCGAGCTGGTGCCGGTCGAGACGGTCCGTGAAGCCAACGGTCTGGCGATGAGTTCCCGGAACGGTTATTTGAGCGCTGCGGAAAAAGCCAATGCCGCGAAGCTTTACCAGGCTTTGTGCGCCGCTAGGGATGCTGTGCTGTCGGGTGTCGCGGCCTATGCGGACATCGAAGGGCAGGCGCTGGCGTTTTTGTCCGAAGCGGGTTTCCGTCCCGATTATTTTTCGATCTGCCGGAGCCTGGATCTGGCGGCAGCAACGCCCGAAGACCGTGATCTGGTGATCCTGGCCGGGGCGAGGCTGGGGAAGACGCGGCTGATTGATAATATCGGTTTTTCGAAGTAAATTAATATTGAATTGGCAGACTCTTCGCACATCAGTTCGCCCGCATTTGGCGGCGAAAGGTAGGTTGGGCGCCTTCAATGCGTATTCCTTGCAGGTCCTATCTTGCCGGATTCACGGGAATCAGCGATAATTGAGGGTTTATTAAGCTATTTTATATCGGGTTATTATGCAAACTACGATGCTGAAGGCGAAACTTCATCGGGCGACCGTGACACGATCGGAGCTCGGCTATGAAGGCTCATGCGCAATCGACGGCGACTTTCTCGATTTGTCGGGGATCAGGGAGTACGAACAGATCCAGATATACAATGTCAATAACGGCGAGCGTTTCACGACTTATGCGATTCGCGCGGAAGCCGGCTCGGGCGTGATTTCGGTCAACGGCGCGGCCGCGCGGCTGGCTTGCGCGGGCGATGTGGTGATCATCTGCGCCTATGCGGTTTACGACCAGAATGAATTGACCAATTATAAGCCGGCGCTGATTTATTTTAACGAAAAGAACGAAGTGGTCCGCACCGCTTCGTCCATTCCCGTGCAGGCGCATTCGGCCTGATCCGTCCTGCTTTCCGATGGCCCCGGCCTGGTCCGGGGCGTCATGCTTGGAAACTGCGATTTTCCTGCCGGCGCCGAGGGTTCGGCGCCGGCAGCGCATTAAAACAACTTGCCTGTATCCTCTTCGGTCTCGGTCAGCATCATGTTGTCGCCGGCCGTGCTGCTGATGCCTTCGGCGCCGAGCTTGATCATCAGGCGGACTTCGTTCTTCGAGTCGGCCGAATTCAATGCATCCTCATAGCTGATCTTGCCGGCGACATACAGATCGTACAAGGCCTGATCGAAGGTCTGCATGCCCTGTTCGCGCGATTGCTTCATCAATTCCTTCAGTTTGTGCACCTCGCCCTTGCGGATCAAATCCGTCGCCAGCGGCGTGTTGATCAGGATTTCGATCGCCGGATAACGGCCCTTGCCGTCCGCGCGCTTGATCAATTGCTGGGCGACGATGCCGCGCAGGTTCAGCGACAGGTCCATGAACAGCTGCGGATGCATTTCCTCGGGAAAGAAATGCAGGATCCGGTCGATCGCCTGGTTCGCATTGTTCGCGTGCAGGGTCGATAGGCACAGGTGTCCGGTTTCGGCGAAGGTGATTGCGTTCTGCATCGTTTCGCGGGTCCTTATTTCGCCGATCAGGATCACGTCGGGCGCCTGCCGCAGGGTGTTTTTCAACGCGACTTCATACGATTCGGTATCGACGCCGACTTCGCGCTGGGTCACGATGCAGCCTAAGTGCGGATGCTCGAATTCCATCGGGTCTTCGATCGTGATGATGTGGCCGCTGGTGTGTTGGTTGCGGTGTTTTATCAGCGCGGCCAGCGAGGTCGACTTACCGGTGCCGGTGCCGCCGACGAAGATCACCAGACCGCGTTTTTCCATGACCAGATCTTTCAACACCGGCGGCAGGTGCAGCGTTTCGGCGTCGGGAATGGTGTTTTCGATCCGGCGCAAGACCATGCCGGCCGCGTCGCGTTGCACGAAGGCGCTGACCCGGAAACGGCCGAGGTCGGGCAGGCTGATCGCGAACTGGCATTCCTTGGTATTGTCGAACTCGTCCTTTTGCCGCTGATTCATGATGCTGAGCACGATTTTCATCGCCTGCTCGGGCGTCAGCGGGGTTTTGGAGACTTCGACCATCGAACCGTCGACCTTGATCGTCGGCGCGCGGCCTGAGGTAATGAACAGGTCGGAGGCTTTCTTTTGCACCATCAGTGCGAGCAAGGCTTTGAAGTCCATGAGTTTTTATCCTGTGGTGCGGTTAACGGAACATGTCCTTGTTGACGGCGCGGGTCGCCGCGGTTTTGGCGGTGATCATCCCCTTGTCGACCAGTTCTTTCAGGTTCTGGTCGAGCGTCTGCATGCCGTCCTTGCGTCCGGTCTGAATCGCCGAATACATTTGCGCGACTTTCGCCTCGCGGATCAGGTTGCGGATCGCGGCGGTGCCGACCATGATCTCGTGCGCCGCGATACGGCCGCCGCCGACTTTTTTGAGCAGCGTTTGCGAAATGACCGCCTGCAGCGATTCGGACAGCATCGAGCGGATCATGTCCTTTTCGGCGGCCGGAAACACGTCGATGATCCGGTCGATCGTTTTCGCGGCGGAAGTCGTGTGCAGGGTGCCGAACACCAGGTGGCCGGTTTCGGCCGCGGTCAGTGCGAGGCGGATCGTTTCGAGGTCGCGCATTTCGCCGACCAGGATGATGTCCGGGTCTTCCCGCAAGGCCGAACGCAAGGCCTCGTTGAAGCCGTGCGTGTCGCGGTGTACCTCGCGCTGGTTGATCAGGCATTTCTGGCTTTCGTGCACGAATTCGATCGGATCTTCGACGGTCAGGATATGCGCGTAATCGTTCGTGTTGATGTGGTTGATCATCGCCGCCAGCGTGGTCGATTTGCCGGAGCCGGTGGGGCCGGTGACCAGCACCAGGCCGCGCGGTTTGCGCGTCACTTCTTCGAAGAACTTCGGCGCCTTCAGGTCTTCGAGGCTCAAAACCTTTGACGGAATGGTCCGGAAAACCCCCGCCGCGCCGCGTTCCTGATTGAAGGCGTTGACCCGGAAGCGCGCGACGCCGGGCAGAGCAAACGAAAAGTCGGTTTCGAGAAACTCCTCGTAATCGCGCCGCTGTTTGTCGTTCATGATGTCGTACATCAGCGAGTGCACGGCCTTATGATCGAGAGGCGGCACATTGATCCGGCGAATATCGCCGTCCACCCGAATCATCGGCGGCAGCCCTGCCGATAAATGTAAATCCGACGCATTGTTTTTGACCGAAAAAGCCAGTAACTCGGCAATATCCATAATTTCCTCTAAAAGGTGGTAAAAAGTGGCTGATCTGTTCTTAAAAAGTAGTTCAACTCTTTGTTTTTTGAAAGGCGTGGTGTTTAATAGCGGGTTCTCTCGTTATTTTGACATTAAGACGCCATGATCAGCCAGAATCTGAAACTCATCCGCCAGCAAATTCGGGACTATTGCGGCATCGCCAAGCGCCCGGAGGATGCGGTGCTGCTGCTCGCGGTCAGCAAGACCAAGCCCGCAGAGGACATTGCCGAAGCCTATCGGGCCGGACAGCGTCATTTCGGCGAGAGTTATTGTCAGGAAGCGGTGAAAAAACAGGCGGAATTGGGAGCTTATGACATCACCTGGCATTTCATCGGTCCGATTCAGTCGAACAAGACCAAGCTGATCGCGGCGCATTTCGATTGGGTGCACAGCATCGATTCGTTCAAAAACGCCAAAAGGCTGAACGATCAGCGGCCGGCGGGCTTGCCGCCGTTGAATGTGTGTTTGCAGGTCAATATCAGCGGCGAGGCGTCCAAATCGGGCATCGGCCTCGACGAGCTGCCGGCGTTGTGCGAACAGGTCATGTTGCTGCCTAATTTAAGGCTGCGCGGGGTGATGGCGATTCCGGCGCCGGAAAGCGATTTTGAACGGCAGAGGCAGCCTTACCGGGCTTTGGTCGAGGCGGTCAAACAACTCGCGCGACCGGAACTCGACACGTTTTCGTTCGGCATGTCCGGCGATTTAAAGGCGGCGGTTCTGGAGGGGGCGACGATCGTCAGGGTCGGCACCGCGTTGTTCGGCGAGCGCGCGCCACACGCCGACCGGGGTTAACCGCTGCCAGCAATCGTTCAGGCCGTTTGCGCGTCGAGCACCCGGATGATGTCCTCGCAGGCGATCACATTGTTGCCGGAGCTCAGGATGAAATCGGCCAGCGCGGTAATCGCGCGCCAGTGCGAACGCTGGCTGATGAATTGATAGGCCGTCATGAACAGTTCGGCGATCAGCCGCTCTTTTTCCCGCGCCTCCACGGTCAGGCAGTCCAGGTATTCCTTGGCCAGCGCGACATCCGCCGTGCCGCCGTAAAAATGCAGCGCGTCGAGATTCACCAGGCGCGGATTGAAGATTTCGTCATCGCATGTCGCGACATATTTGGCCTCGGCGAGCGGGCCTGCCAGAAAATTGACGATATCGGCCTCGAAAGCGGCCTGATAGGCTTGTCGCTCGATCGAAGAAAAGCGCCGTGTGGCTTCCGGCAGCGAGGAAGGCAGGGTATGAATCAGGCGGCCGCCTTCGACCTTTGCAAAGCAGGTCAACGTAGCCGGAGATGAGTTGCCGGCCCGGCATGGCCAGAAGGACTCGTGCGGCGTATCCTGGATCAGGATCTGGAAGAAAACCGGCGGCAACTGTTTTTGCTTGTTGCCGAGATAGATCGCGGCGGCGTGTCCGGCCTCATGGATCGCGGTTTGTTTTTTCAGGGTTTCAGGATTTGCCGGAATGTGGTTGATCAGTAGCGTGTTGTAGCGTTTCATGTCGGCCTCTTAAAAAAATGGGCGGACCGGAAGCCGGCCCGCACCGAGAGAGGAAGGATGATAACTTAAGCGGTTTTACAGGCCTGGCAAAAGTTGAAACAAAGTCTACCGGCACGATTTACGTTAGAAAATGCGGCGAATTGACGCGCGACAAAGTGTCGCATAAATTGGCATGATTACTGCTTTATATACCGGTTTTGCCTAAGCAAAAACGGTTTTTTTCAATGAGTTACATGGCGGAAGTCGGCGGTGTTTGTGTGATATGACCGACTCGCTGCGGCATATGACACAGTTTTTCCAGACGTGCAAAAAAACGCCGGCGATCGTGGGGGGGACGGTCGCACTCAAGCCAAAAATAAATTTTGGTCGCGCCGCAATTCTTGCGGCTGCCGTGTCGCTTGCAGATTGGGGTTAGGTCAGGATCAACCCGAAAACAGCAGGTCATGGCGCCGCATCAGGCCCGGGATGTCTTTTCGGTAAACCGATTCCACGGGCAGGCAGAGGTCGCCCGGTCTGAGCCCCCGCTCTTCGAGCGACTCGGCCTCGACATAGATGTGTTTCACGTCATAAATTTCGAGCGCAGGATAGATCGACGCGGTATCCTTCATGCCGAAACGTTCCGGCTGTTGCCCTTTTTTCAATTGGAAGACCGCATCGTCGAGCAACAAAATCGAAGTGGGCTGGTCGAATGCGGCGGTCGTCAAGATAATGTCGAGCATTTCCTGGGCGAAGGCACCGCCGTGGGCCGGCTTACGGAGAATAAACAGATGGCTTTTCATCGCGCCTCACCCGAAGATCAGGAAGCGGTCCGCATGCAGCGTCGCTTCGATCAATTGGCCGAGGCCGCCGATCCGAAAGCCCGCGGCCAGATCGTCATCGTGTTTGCCTTGGCGTTCGGCTTCGTCGCGGCAGAGGAGGCCGCGTTTTTGCGCGGCCGAAATGCACAACACCAGATCGAGCCGGTGGCTTTCGGCCAGAGCGCTCCACTTCGCGGTATGGTTGAATTCATCGTCGGGCGGTGTTGCATATTTCAGGCCGTGATAAATGCCGTCATGATAAAAAAAGACCCGCACGACCTCGTGGCCCGAGGCGAGCGCGGCCTCGATGAAGCGCAAGGCGGTATGGCCGGCGTTCGAGGCATAGGGACCGGCGTTGATTTGTATCGCGAATTTCATGATCCTGAGCGTTTTTTTATGACTAGATTAACACAATCGGACGCGCCGATGATCATCAGTTCAAACCGCCGCGTCTTTGGCTTGAGTTTCTTTTCGTACCCCGGACCTTTACAATAACCCTTCTTTTTGCAGTATTCGTCATCGCATGACCCCCAAAAAACGTTATTTATTAATCTCGCTCGTTGCCGCTTTGGCCGGCACGGCCTGGTGGCTGGCGCCATTCGGGCTGGAAAAGGGCGGCGCGCTGTCGCCTGCGACCGTTTATACCCGTTCGGCGGAAGCCGGCGGCACCGAAAAGCCTTGTCCGGACGAGCATCCCGAGTGGCGCCAGGCGCAAACGATCGACGGCGTCAGCATCGACGAGGCGCTGTCCTGCGACCCCGACAATCCGTATGACATCGCCGCGGCGGTTAAGGGCACCAACAACATCTCGATGGCGACTTTGATGCAGACGCGCATGGCGCAGGATGCGGTCGTCAAAAAAGACGACCTCGACCACGACGGCGACCCGGACGTGATCGAAATCAAGCTCGAAGTGGTCGAATTGAACGGCGCGAGCCCCGACGGCGAATTTCTGATCAACACCTTCGACATCGCGCCGGGTATCAAGCCGGGGCTGTGGGTGTTCGCACCGAAATCGCAAGGCATGGCGCTGAAGAACTTTTTTACGATGCAGGCCAACCCGATCCTGCGCGCGCCGTCGCCGACGATCCGGGTCGAGCAGGGCGACACGGTCAAGCTTACGCTCGAAAACATCCATTATCTGCCGCATACGATCCATCTGCACGGCGTCGATCACCCGTTCATGACCGCGGCCGGCGAGGACAACGACGGCATGGAGGAACATGCGGTGTTTCCGGGCGCGAGCCATACCTATGAGATGAAGCCCCGGCATGCGGGCACGATGCTTTATCACTGCCACGTGCAAACCGCTCAGCATATGATGATGGGGCTCAGCGGCATCTTCGTGGTCGAGGAAAACAAGCCGAACAACTGGGTGCAGACCTTCAACATCGGCGCCGGCCAGGTCCGGCATCCGTCGGTCAAGGTCAAGGAAGAGTACAGCCGCGAGTTCGACCTGTTATATCAATCGCTCGACAAGAAATTGTCATCGATCATCCAGAATGCGAACGACACCCGCCTGATCGCGAAACGGATGAGCCGCGAATACAACATCACCGAGTCGCATGAAAACTATTTCCTGCTGAACGGCCATTCCTTTCCCTATACGGTACGCGACGGCTTGATCGCGGCCGGCGAAAACGAAAACATCAAGTTGCGCATCGCCAATGCGCAGCGTTCGCCGATGGCGCTGCATATCCACGGCCATAAGGTGACCGTGACCGCGACCGACGGCGCCGACCGGCCCGAGGCGGTCAGGGAGACCCGCGACGTGCTCGACATCGCGCCCGCGCAGCGGCTCGATGTCGATCTAAAAACGGTCAACGACGGCCTGCACAGTTACGGGCCGGGCGTGTGGATGTTCCATGATCATGCCTCGAACGGCGAGACGACCGACGGCATGGAGCCGGGCGGCAATATCTCGCTGCTCGGCTATCAGGCTTATCTGGACGATAAAGGCATGCCGAAGATGCACGGCGAAATGCTCGATGTCGCGTTCGACAAAAATTATTATGCGAAAAATCAGCCGCCCTGGGCCGTGGGCGATTTTACCGAGATGCTCGGCGAGCCGGGCCGGATCGAGCCTCACATCCTGAAGCTGGCCGCGTTCGGACTGTCCGGCGGCGGCGCGTTCGGTCTTCTCGTCTATCTGCTGTTCACCGGCTACAGGAGGCGTAAATGATGAAGTCCAGAATGACCGCGATCGCCGGGGGCTTGCTGCTGGCTGTCGGCCTGTTGCCGCAAGCAAGCGCCGCCATGATGCATCATCAGGGCATGATGATGGATGAGACCGGCATGATCATGAACGCGAATCCGGACCGGCTGCCGCGCGATTGTCCGCAAATTTCCGAAACGGTCGAGCTGACGATCCGCGCCGGCCACGAGCACGCGAAAAAGTTTCCGGGCAAGATGTTCGCCTACGACCAGCAGGAATGGAACGTCAAGCCGTGCGCGAAGATCAACATCACCTTCATCAACGACGACCATGTCAGGCATCAGATGATGATCCACGGTTTGCCCGGTTACCTGTATCCCGAAGGCATGCTGCATCTGGAGTTGTTCGGGCACGGGCAATTGAAGGCCTCGATGATCCTGCCGAGCCGGAAAAAGACTTATCTGGTGCACTGCGAACTGCCGCAGCACCAGGAAAAAGGCATGAAGGCGCAGCTGAAGGTCGACGGCGGCGACGGCGATCTGCCGAGTATTCCGGGATTGACCGAGCCGGTCAGGGCCGACGTGTATCCGGTCAACTGGAGCCGGCAGCATATCGGGACGCTGTTGTTTTGTCTCTTGGTCGGCAGTGTCGTGCCGTTTTTGTTCAGGAAATGGATTCGATAACATGAAACTGCTCGCGGTGGAGACCGCAACCGAAGCGTGCTCGGCCGCGCTGTATCTCGATGGCGAAGTGATCGAGCGTTACCAGGTGTCGCAAAGAGACCATGCGCAATTGATTCTGCCGATGGTAGACGGCCTGATGCGGGAGGCCGGATTGAAGCTCTCCGAACTCGATGCGCTCGCGTTCGGCCGCGGCCCCGGTTCGTTTACCGGCGTCAGGATCGCGACCGGCGTGATCCACGGCATCGCGCTCGGCGGCGATCTGCCGGTCGTGCCGGTGTCGACGCTGGCGGCGGTCGCGCAGGATTTTTTCGGCAGACATGCCGAAGGCCCCGATACCGCCTTCACCGCGATGGATGCCCGGATGGGCGAAATCTATTTCGCGGTGTACCGGCGCGAGGCGTCTGGCTTTGCCGAATTGTTCGGCGAGGAAAAAGTCACGCCAGCAGAAGCGATCGCATTTCCCGAGCTAAGCGGCGCCGGCATCGGCACCGGTTGGGGCGTTTATCGTGAGGTTTTGCTACAACGGTTGGCGGGGCGCGTCGGCATTATCGAGACCGATAATCTGCCGCGCGCGGGAGCGGTCGCCCGCCTGGGCGCGCGCGGATTCGCGTTGGGCCTGGCGGTCGATGTCGAAGACGCGCAGCCGGTTTATTTGCGCAACAAGGTCGCGAAGAAAGAGTCGGAGCGCTGACGGCGGCTATTTTCAATAAACCATTCAACGATTTGGCACTCTTATACGGTATAATGCCCCCTTATTTGACGCCCTTTTGACACATGGCCCAGTTTTTTGAAATTCACCCCGAAAATCCGCAATTGCGCCTGATTCATCGCGCGGTGGAGATTATCCGCCAGGGCGGAGTCATCGTTTATCCGACCGATTCCTCGTACGCGCTCGCCTGCCAGATCGGCGACAAGGCCGCGCTGGACAAAATCCGCCGCATTCGCCAACTCGACGACAAGCACGATTTTACGCTGGTCTGCAAGGACCTCGCGCAGGTGTCCAATTTCACCAAGATCGGCAACGACGCCTACCGGATGATCAAGGCGCTGACTCCGGGCCCGTTTACGTTCATTCTGGACGCAACCCGCGAAGTGCCGCGGCGCCTGCAACATCCGAAAAAGAAAACGGTCGGCATTAGGATTCCGAATCACCCGATCGCGCAGATGCTGGTCGAAGAGCTGGGAGAGCCTTTGTTCACGTCCAGTCTGCTGTTGCCCGGCGTGGATGAGCCGCTGACCGATCCTTACGATATCCGCAAACGCCTGGAGCATGAGATCGAGCTGGTGATCGACGCCGGGATTATCGAGTACCGCGAAACCACGATCATTGAATTTTCGAGCAACGGTCCCGAAATCGTCCGGCAAGGCATCGGCATCGCGCCGATGCTGGATTAACTGAGGATAGCGCATTATGATGAATGAGTTGTCGCTGGTGCAGCGGATCGTGGTGTGGATACTGCCGGTGATTTTCGCGATTACCGTGCACGAAGTCGCGCACGGCTGGATCGCCAAAAAATTCGGCGATAATACCGCCGACCAGCAGGGCCGGCTGACCTTGAATCCGCTCAACCACATCGACTGGCTCGGCACGGTGATTCTGCCGGGACTGTTGCTGCTGACCGGCACCGGCTTCATTTTCGGCTGGGCCAAACCGGTGCCGGTCGATGCGCGGAATTTCAAGAACCCGCGCAAGGACATGGCCTGGGTCGCGCTGGCGGGTCCGGTCTCGAACCTATTGATGGCGATCGGTTGGGCGCTATTGGCACGGCTTGGCGTAGTGATCGGCATCGAAGCGATTTCGTTGCCGTTGATTTATACCGGCGTCGCCGGCATTTCGATCAATCTGGTGCTGGCCCTGATCAACCTGTTGCCGATTCCGCCGCTGGACGGCAGCCGCGTACTCACCGGGGTTTTGCCGAATTACTGGGCATGGCAATACAATCGCCTGGAGCGTTACGGATTCCTGATCCTGTTGGTGCTGCTTTATACCCGGGTTTTGAATGCGCTTCTGGAATATCCGATGTATCTTGCGCAGCAGCTGTTTTTTTCGATCGCCGGCATCTGATGCTGATGCAGAAAAGCCGGGCGACGGTTGAGCGATGAACGATTTGAGTCACGATTTCGTGCCGGAGCGGGCGGCGGTGATTGCGATCGTAAACGGCGAGCCGGTCGAGCAATTGCCGGACGACCTTTACATCCCGCCGAATGCGCTCGAAGTGTTTCTCGAATTGTTCGAGGGGCCGCTGGATCTGTTGCTGTATTTGATCCGGCGGCAGAATCTCGACATCGTCGAGGTGTCGATCGCGAAGGTCACGCATCAGTACATTTCCTACATTCAGATGATGAGCGAAATGAACCTGGAGCTGGCGGCCGAATATCTGGTGATGGCGGCGCTGCTCGCGGAAATCAAATCGCGCATGCTGCTGCCCCGGCAGCAGGAAGCGGAAGAGGACGAGGAGGACCCCAGGGCGACGTTGATCCGCCGCCTGCAGGAATATGAATGCATCAAGAAGGCGGCCGAGGAGATCGACTTGATGCCGAGGCTCGAGCGCGAGCTTTTTACCTGCGTTGCCGATACTTCCAACCTGACTTTCGAGAAGAAACTGCCCGATGTGACGATGAGCGAAATGTTGCGGGCGTTGCAGCAAGTCTTGAAGCGCGCCGAGCAATTCAGCCATCACCAGGTGGTCCTGGAGCCGCTGTCGGTCCGCGAACGCATGTCCACCATCCTGGACAACCTGAAAGGCGCCGAAAGCCTACGCTTCACCGAATTGTTCCTGCTCAAGGAGGGCCGGCCCGGCGTATTGGTCGCGTTTCTGGCGATCCTCGAACTCGCCAAGGAAGGGTTGATCGAAATCGTTCAACTCGAGCCGTTTGCCGAGATCAGCGTACGCGGCGCCGCAGCCTCGATTCCAAATTAAACTGCCAGCATCGCCGTGGAAATCCAACGCATCGTAGAAGCCATTTTATTTGCCGCGAACCGGCCGATGACCTGCAAGGAAGTCCAGCAGGTCTTTCCCGAGATCGAACAGCCCGAGCTTGCCGAGATTCAGACCGCGATCGACGCGATCGTAGCCGACTATCAAGAGCGTCCCATCGAATTGAAGCAGGTCGCGAGCGGCTATCGTTTTCAGGTCAGGCAGGAATTGTCGCGCTGGGTCCAGCGTCTGTTCGAGGAAAAACCGCCGAAATATTCGCGCGCCTTGCTCGAAACCTTGGCGATCATTGCCTATAAGCAGCCGGTCACGCGCGGCGACATCGAGGACATTCGCGGCGTCAGCGTCAGTTCCGGCATCATCCAGACCCTGCTCGAACGCGAATGGATTCGGGTGGTCGCGCATAAGGAAGTGCCGGGCCGGCCCGGTCTGTACGGCACGACCAAGCAGTTTTTGGATTATTTCAATATCAAGTCATTAAGTGAGTTGCCGACGTTGGAGCAGATTCAAGCGCTCGAACCGGCGCCGGAAGTCACACCAGCCCCTGAACAGGAAGCCAGTGAAAAACAGGAAACCAGAGAAGAACCCAGCGAAACTCGAGAGGAGCCATCCGAAGCCGGAGAAGAACTATCCGAAAGCGGAGAAGAAACCTCAGAAACCGTTCCGGAAGCCAACGTCTGACGCCAAGCCGAGAGCCGCAGCGTCCGCGCCGGAAGAAGGCGCGGGCGAGCGCATTCAAAAAGTCCTGGCGCGCGGCGGCGTCGGCTCGCGCCGGGAAATCGAGCGCTGGATTCAGGAAGGCCGGGTGATGGTCAACGGCGCCGTCGCGGCCTTGGGGGTGCGCTTGCAGCCGGGCGATACGCTGCAAATCAACGGCCGCTATGTCGATTGGCAAAAATACGACCGTCAGCCGACCCGCGTGCTGCTGTACCACAAGCCGACCGGCGAAGTGGTCACCCGCCGCGACCCGGAAGGCCGGCCGGTGATCTTTACGCAATTGCCGAAACTGGCGGCGGCGCGCTGGATCGCGGTCGGCCGCCTCGACATCAATACCTCGGGCCTGCTCCTGGTCACCAATAACGGTGAACTGGCGAATCGGCTGATGCATCCGAAAACCCAGATCGAACGCGAATATGCGGTGCGCATCCTGGGCGAGGTGTCCGAGGCGACGATCGAAAAACTGAAACAGGGCGTCGAACTCGAAGACGGCCTAGCGAAGTTCAACGACGTCCGCTTTTATGCCGGCGAAGGCGCGAACAAATGGTATTACGTGACGGTCAGCGAAGGCCGCAACCGCCTGGTTCGGCGTTTGTGGGAGTCGCAGCAGGTGGTCGTGAGCCGCTTGATGCGGGTGCGTTACGGGCCGGTCGTGCTGCCGGAACGCCTGAAAGCGCATTCCTTCTATGAGTTGTCCGACAAGGAGTTGGACATCCTGTTTGAATTTGCCGGTTTGCCGAGAGAAAGCCACTCGGTGCAACCGAAAGCCGAAGCCAGAGGCGGCAGATCCGGCAAAAAATAACGCCTTTCACTGCGTTCCCGCGCCAGCGCGGGAACGCCCCCAAAATCAGGACTTGTTCTGGTCCGGCTTGATCGTTTCGGCGTTCAGTTCGAAGTCCATCAGCACGCGTTTGGCGGCTTTGGTGACTTCCTTCTTGCTCTTATAAGGGCCGGCGATCACATGGTATTGATCATTTAATTTCACCTTGCGCGCCGGGATCGGCGGTCCCTGGTGATTCAGCATTGCCGCCAGTTGGTCGGCTTCGGCTTCGGATTGATAGCTCGCGACCCGCATCGACCAGTCGCCGTCCTTCAGGTCCGCAATCTCGGGTTGGCCGTACAAGCGTTCAGGATGTTTTAGCTGTACCGCCTTTTGCGAGAGTTCCGCCAGTTCCGGACTGTTTTTCAATACCGGCGTCGGAATGCCGTCCGCGCGTTCGATCACCCGTTCCACTCTTTCCCAATCGATGTCGGCGTTTTTGTCGGCGGCCAGCGTCTTCAGTTTTTTGAGGAAAGCCTTTTTCAACTTGGCCTTGCTTCCGGCCCACTTGTCCAGAGGCTCATGCGCCTCGATATATAACGCGTCCTGCTGCCAGGCGGCCAGATAAGGCTGATGCACGATGCGCACCTTAGTGCCGACCGAGACTTTCTTGAACAGCGTTTCGATGTCTTCCGGATAGAGCTGAATGCAGCCGTGGCTGATCTGCATGCCGATGCCGTAGGGCTTGTTGGTGCCGTGGATCAGATAGCTCGGAAAGCCGAGACGCATCGCATAATAGCCGAGCGGGTTGTCGGGGCCCGAGCGCACGACTGTCGGCAGCGTATCGCCTTTTTCGGCATGTTCACGCTGGATCGACGGCGGCACATGCCATTCCGGATTGGCTTGTTTACCGACGATGCTGGTCACGCCCATCGGCGAGCTCCAGCCTTGCCGGCCGATGCCGACCGGATAGGTATACAACGTGCTCGACTCTTTTTTCGGGAAATAGAACAAGCGCATGTTCGCGAGATTCAGCACGATGTCCTTGTGCGGCGCATCGGGCAAGATGAACTCCAAAGGCAACAGCGCCCGGCTGCCAGGCTTCGGCGTCCAGGGCCGGATCGCGCTATTCGCGATCGCGATATCGTTAAAGCCCAGGCCGTAATGGCGGGCGATGTCGGACAGCGTGTCGCCTTCACGTGTGTCGACGGCCGCTAGCGTACCCACCATACCTTGGTCGGGCGCCAGGTCAAATTCGTGGCTGGCGACGGTATCGATTTCCGGGTGGGGCGCCGGGGCGCTGACGCGGGGAGGCGCATCGTCGAAAAGATGCCAGGAAGACAGGGTTTGGCAACCGCTCAGCATGCTGCCGAGTAGCGCAATCAGAAGCGGCGATGCGCGCCGGCTTGAGGCGTGTGGAAATGAGATCATGGCAATGTGCGGAGCTAAATAAAAATAGATGTATCTTTTTTGTATATGAGCCTGAGCATACAGATTAAAGATGAAGCAGCCATTAATAAAAGATTAATAATCGATTAAAGAGTAGCGATAATAGCTCGGTAAGGCAAGAAAATTCGTTTGTAAGTCACAGGTTTAAGAGGGTGTAGACAAAATAAAGTAAAATAGGAGGCTTCTAGAATTATATCAAAAAGTCGAGTGATGAAGCGTAGCGGCCGACCTGCCAAAATAACCGCTGGGGATTTAGAGATACTCAAGGAACTGACCGCGGAGAAACCAACGGCGACATTGGAAGAACTGGTCAAAGCCTTTCAGGAGCGCACTTCGCGCTGCGTCCACGGCGCCACGTTACGCAAAGCGCTGACGGCCGCGGGCATCCAGCGGATAAAACCGGCAAAGCGTTCGGCGGCGATTGGTAAGACGGCGGATGCTAAGCTCAAACGGTATGGTTATCAGGAACGCCATCGTCAGCCAGTGCAAGACGAACGCTATGCGAGTTCGCTGACGGATGCGGAATGGGCGCTGGTGCAAGACTTGTTCGAGCCTGAAGGCGGACGGGGAGTGCCGGAGAAGGTGTCGCGACGCACCATGGTCGATGCGTGTTGCTATGTCGTCCGCACGGGCTGTGCGTGGCGCTTGTTGCCGAAAGATTTCCCGCATTGGGATAACGTCTACAAAACCTTCCGGCGCTGGAGCGCACAAGGTCGTTTCGAGGCCATGCACGATCGTCTGCGGCAGATGTGGCGTGTGCGCGAAGGGCGGGAAGAGGAGCCCAGCGCCGCGGTTTTGGATGCGCAAAGCACGCGCAGTTCGCCGCAGGGCGGGCCTTCCGGTTACGACGCCGGCAAAAAGGTCAAAGGCCGCAAACGCAATCTTGTGGTCGATACCTTAGGGCTCGTCTTGGCCATCAGCGTATGTGCCGCCAGTCTGCAAGATCGCGATGCCGGCACCGAGGCGATCGCCCGTGCTGCTGCCAAGTACCCGACCGTGCAACGCCTGTTTGTCGATTCGGCTTATGCCGGGCAATGGGCGGCTACGGTCCAGCAACAGCACGGCGTCACGGTGGAAGTCGTTCGCCATCCGGCGAATCGGAATGTAGGACGGTGGGCGCAAGCCGGTCAGCACGATTTGTTCCCTGAAACGTTGACCACCGGCTTCACCGTGTTGCCTAAACGTTGGGTGGTCGAGCGTACCCACGCCTGGAACGAGCGCGCCCGCCGCCTGATCATGCATCACGACCGCCTGACCGATGTCTCTGAAGCCTGGGTTTGGCTCGCCGAAGCGAGAATTCTCGCCAGTCGGCTGACAGGGTAGTTTATTTTGTCTACACCCTCTAAGAGAGAAGTGAATAACTCTAGTTTAAAACATGCTTACAAAATTTTCTTGTATCGGGATGAAATAATCTTATAATTAAATTAAAAATCTGCCGACGTGAGCACGGTAATTTTTTTGCATCAGCGTATGGTCTTCTGCGAAAGGCCCGTGACGTAGATTTTGTTTTGGCTTTTCTTGATTGGGCAGTTTAAATTTTAAATGGGGACAAAAGAATGAACAAAAAACTGATTTATACCAGTATATGGCTATGCCTTGGGGGGCTGGCGTTGGGTCAGGCCGCGTGGGCCAAGCCCGGCAATGATAATGCCAATAAGCAGTCGATGAAAAAATGTCCGCAGAGCGTGATTCAAAGTGCGACGTTGGTATTGACCAAAAAACAGCCCAACACGCGTTTCGATGACAACGGGACTTTGGATGACATTACCGACGATTCTTATGAAACGTGCAATAAAGACTTCAGCGAGTGCGTCGTCGTCGCGGGGCCTTCCGATTTGGGCGTTCCCCGGCAAATCATCATCGGCAGCAACGGCGCCAACAACATTGAAGGCACGCCGGGTAACGACATCATCTGCGGAATGAGCGGCAATGACGTCATCGATGGCTTGGCAGGTAACGACGAGATTCATGGCAATAACGGCAAGGACAAATTGTATGGCGATCTCGGCGATGATACCCTATACGGCGGCAACGGCAATGATTTCGTATCCGGTTATCTCGATGATAGTGATAATGATTACACCGACGACGAGGTATTGAATAATCCGGAAGATTCCGATAAGGATCATCTCTACGGCGGCAATGGCAGTGATCGATTGCTAGGCGGCCCCGACAGCGACGACCTGAACGGCGAAAACGGCAAGGATGATCTCGATGGCGGGGACGGTGTCGATGGCGTGCATGGGGGAAAAAGCAAGGACAGTTGCTCCGACGACGACGGTTTAGCCGATGACGATTGCGGTGAAACTGAACTCGAAGATGAGCATGGCGCGGGGCATGCCTGATTTTTTACCGGTAAGGCATCGCCGTTTCCCTTGGGCGATTTCCGATTAAGGTTGGCTCCTACAAAAACAAGCGCCGCTAGCTGAGCGGAGTCGAAGCGAGCCCTTCGCTTCGGCGCCGTTCGGCGAACGGCAATCCTGCTGTTTAGACCAGGTCATTCCCTGCTAGGCCTGCGTTCGCTGAGCGCTTGACAATATCCTACCAAAAAGATCAGAATTAAAGGCCGCCCAAGCATTAAGGCTGTCTTGTAATTCATGACGATTCAAACTCCGCTTAACCGTCTCGACGGCCTGATTTTCGACAACCGCTTCGTTCACGAACTTCCAGGCGATCCCGAAACGGCTAACTTTCGCAGGCAGATTGCCGGTGCATGCTATTCTCGGGTATTGCCGACCCAGGTTTCCGCGCCGCAACTGGTGGCCTATTCCAGCGAAGTGGCCGATCTTTTGGATTTGTCCCCGGAACTTTGCGCCTCCGCAGATTTTACCCAGGTGTTTGCCGGCAATCGGCTGGCGCAAGGCATGGAGCCTTATGCGATGTGCTACGGCGGCCATCAGTTCGGCTACTGGGCCGGCCAGCTCGGCGACGGGCGCGCGATCAACCTCGGCGAAGTGATCAACCGGCGCGGCGAGCGTTGGGCCTTGCAGCTGAAGGGGGCGGGCCCGACGCCTTATTCCCGCAATGCGGACGGTCTGGCGGTGTTGCGCTCGTCGATTCGCGAGTTTCTCTGTAGCGAGGCGATGCATCACCTGGGCGTGCCGACCACGCGCGCCTTGAGCGTGCTGCTGACCGGCGAGGCGGTGATCCGCGACATGTTCTACAACGGCAACCCGAAGGCCGAGCCGGGCGCGATCGTCTGCCGGGTCGCGCCGTCGTTCACGCGCTTCGGCAATTTTCAGATTCTGGCCGCGCGCGGCGAAATCGATCTCTTGCGCCAGTTCGTCGACTATACGTTGCGGGTCGATTTTCCGCATCTTCGCGAACCGTCGCCGGAGGTTTATGCGGAGTGGTTTCAGGAAGTCTGCCGCAAAACCGCGGCGATGATCGTGCACTGGCAGCGCGTCGGCTTCGTGCACGGCGTGATGAACACCGACAATATGTCGATCCTGGGGCTGACGATCGATTACGGCCCCTACGGCTGGATGGACAATTACGACCCGCACTGGACGCCGAATACCACAGACGCCGAAGAGCGCCGCTACCGTTTCGGCCAGCAGCCGCAAATCGCCTATTGGAACCTTGGGCAATTGGCCAACGCGCTGTATCCGTTGTTCGGCGAGGCCGAACCATTGCAGGCGGGCATGAAGGCCTATGCCGAAACCTTTGATCGGGAATGGCAGCGGATGATGTCAGGCAAGCTCGGTTTCGCTTCCTATCGTCCCGAAACCGACGGCGAGTTGATTACCGAACTGATGGTTCTGCTGCAACGGGTCGAAACCGACATGACGCTGTTTTTCCGGCGCCTTGCGGATTTGATTACCGATTCCGATGATGAGGTCCGGGAAACCGAAGTGATGGCTTTATTGCAGGATTGTTATTACCTGCCGGAGCAACTGACGCCAGAATACAGGGAAAGACTGTCGCACTGGCTGCGGCAATATCGCGAACGGCTCATTCAGGACGGCCTTGCCGATGCGGAGCGGCGCCAGCGGATGAACGCGGTCAATCCGAAATATGTGCTGCGCAATTATCTTGCGCAACTCGCGATCGACAAGGCCGAGCAGGGCGATTTTACGCTGGTCAATGAACTGCTCGACCTGTTGCGCCGGCCCTACGACGAACAAGCCGGCAAGGATCATTACGCGGCGAAGCGGCCGGACTGGGCGCGCACCCGTCCCGGCTGCTCGATGCTGTCGTGCAGTTCATGAGGGCGCGGCTTGAAGCGGCAATGAGGAATCCCAAGCCTGTCATTACCGAGATTAAAACAGGTCCTCGGTCACATAGACGTCGTATCCCGAAACCACGACGCCGATGCCTTGCCGATCGTATTGCGGCGAAAGCATGACTTTACGGTGATGCGGACTGTTCAGCCAGCCCTGCACGATCGTCCGGACAAGCCGGCCACTATCTAGCCAGTCATATTCCTTCTTAATAACTCTGCCGTCTTGTTTGGTGGTATAGACCTTGTCGTAAAGTCGGGCCAGAAAAATATTCTCGGCCACGCCCGTGGCAACTGTTGCCGGATCGATCTGCTTTTGCTGATTCCAGCCTTGGCGTTGGGCTCTGTCCGAAGGATATTCCCCTTGCAAATTGACATGGTTAAAAAATTGATGGCTCGCCATGTCGAGGCTATGATTGCGGGCAACCGCAACGAGTTGCTCATCGCCATTTAATGGGGCCAGGCCATGGATTTGCCGCTCCCGATTAATATGTTGATGAATTTTCCGTTCCAGTTCAGCGGCATCGATGGGTGGGGGCGAGTCCGCGCTGGCGGCTGATATTGATTGAGTAAAGCCAAGCCAAATAAAGAGAGTCAGAAAAATTTTTTGCATGGTGCGAAAGGGTAACACAGTGTCCAAGGGCTGGTTGAATCGACTAACATCCTTGTCTGGGAATCGAGCGATGAGCAGTTTCGATCCACCTCGATCCGATAGGGTTCCATTGGAGTTGTTAGCTGATAGTCGAGAGATGGCGTGTTCATGCCATATCTGCTGCAAAATGGCGTTAGCCGGTTCCTGCGATGGCTTTCTCGAAACAGGGAAAGCATGTCAGCCGGATAATCCGATGGCCCGAACGCGCCGCGCTGTCTTCGACATATTGCATCAGTAAGCGGGCAAGACCCCGGCCTCGCCATTCGTGGCGTATCATCAGCCGGTGCGCCTGCCGGCAATTGCCTCGCCCGCAGAATCGAGCGTCATTCGGCTACGGCGTGCGGCGGTAGAACTTCGAATTGACAGTCATGACGGGAAAGCGCTCGGGCAACCCGGCGCGCGGAATCTCCTGAAAGCCGTTCTTCTCGAAGAAGCGATGCGCCGCAAGGAATTTGGCGGTCGTTCCGAGGTATACCTGATGCACGCCATATAGCTTACACCATCCCAAGAGGGTGTCGAGCAGACGCTTGGCCACGCCGTGCTCCGCGCCGCGATGCGCGTCTTTGACGAACATCTTGCGCAGCGCGGACTGATTGTTGCCGATGTCCAGCAAAGCCACGCTTCCGACCACGTTTTGACCGTCCAGTGCGACCCAGAAGTTGCCGCTGCCTTGCTGATAGAAGCCTTGAATGTCTTGAAGATCCGGCTGCGCGTCGAGGGTAATGGGGATCTCGAACTCGGCTTGCTGAATCGGGAGAATGAACCCAACGACGCCGTCTGCGTGCCAGGGGGAGAACGGGGTGATTTCGATCATCAGGTACGGGGTGAATCTTGCTTTAACGATAAGATGCGCGCCGCAGACGAGCCTTCAGCGAAAAAAATCGCCCGTATGAAACGCAGAGGAATACTGCGTTATCGTATTCCATTTCTGCGTATCTTATCGTGTTGAGCGGCTGAGATTCAATGCGGCAGGGTTTTGGGAAATTGTTTGACAATTTTTTCAACCGCTTCCCGAATCCGTTCTGCATTGGTTTGCGGATCGCTGACGATGCCGGTGCCAATTCCGCGAAACACCAATTTCTGAGTCTTCGCATCCACAAAGTCCAGTATCAGCGTGCCTTCGGTATATTGCGATACGTCAGTATAGGTGTAGGGGGCATTGGCCCAAACACCGTAACGTCCGTAACCATAGGGCATCCCGCGGTAATTCCAGTCATTGGTCTGATACACGGACAGTTTTTCTTTGGTGGAAATATGGCGGACCACATGAAGATCGGCGTCTTTGGAAACTTCGGTAATGTTGCGCGCCGCAAGATTGACGCGAAGGGAGTCGCGGAGCGCTGCTTCGACTGATGGCGACAGCGCAATGTTTTCGCTCGATGGCGCCAAGGTATAGGTTCGGTATTGTTCGAAAGACGCCGAATGGTCGTAGTCGGAGGTGACCGAGACTGATGAGCAGGCAGCCAGGAACAAGTTTAAGGCAACAAGCAGGTATGAGGAGGGTTTTGTAAACATGGCCATTCTCTCTTGTTGAAAATTCAGGGATGAAAAATCAACTCATGTGACTCTAACATTGTTGTCGAGTTCAAGTGCCCCAGCAAAAATCGAGGGCTTTATGGCGGTGATATTGATCGATTCCGCTGGGGCCTTCCGGGGCACATCTTTGTAATGAGTTGAACGATCTCCGGGCAACACAGTGCTTTGAACATGAATTCGTTAACCTGCCGCCGTTGAGGAAACAGCTTCATTAGCATGGTTGCATTTGAAATGTGTCGATATTTGAGGTAAACGCAACTGCATTAGGGGATTAAGCGATAACCTTAAGGAGGCATATAAAATTAAGGCTGCCTAAGGCAGCCTTAATTAAAACAGCATCATGCTCGCCTTAATTAGGCGTCGATTCCCAATACAAAACAACTTAGTTATTACTACACGAACTTAGTTCGGCGCTGGCGCAGGTTTGTTAGGATCAATACAACCAAGTTTCCTGTTAGTATTTTGTTCCCAACTAATTGCGCAAGCCTGCAAATCATTTACGTTTGAAATTTTCGTAGGGTCCTTGACCCATGCGAATTTCAAGTTGGTGTGATCTTGGCCTTCAATTTGTTCAGCACCTAACAGGGTTACGTTCTCGTGATAATCCGTCAAGCCTTGTTTTGCCGTTAAGGTCTTAACACTTGATAAACCGCCTTTACTAGCTATCTTGGGTTGCAGTATCAATGTGCCCACAAAGCTTACGGCATGAAATTCAGGCTTGGTTAAATCAGAACCTACTGCCGGCATTTCAAGAAAAAACTCTTCTTGTCCAACGTTGCCATCGGCCATGTCAAAAACTCTGTCGGCGGTGGACTGGTGTGTCCACGCACCTCCGACTAAGCAATAAACCTCTACGAGATAATCAGGAGTCGCAGGAGCAGGGGCTGCAGGATTATTATCGATTAAGTGGGTATAGCAAGTTTTTTTGCCGGTATCGACTTTGAAGTTTTTGACAGTGACCCAAGACGATGGGTTTTCAGAATCCTTTTTGTCAATAACCTTAGGCAAGGTTTGTTTTATCTGTGTTTCAAACCATGTGTCATTCAATGAGCCGGGTGGTGGTACTGTGGCTGCTGCTGAGGCGTTCGCGCTCATGCCAACAGCGGTTGCCATGATCAAAGATGATACCAATGTTTTCTTTTTCATAAAAAGATCCCCTAAGTTTGTAAATGTGTATAAAAACTTATGCATTTGCATAGGTTAATAAGTGCTTAACAACAAGTCAGGCTGTAATTAGTCTTTTACAACCGCGTATTACGGCGGATGTGCGTAAAAACAATGCCCATGATCCTGCTGCTAGGCGACTAGACAAACGAGACTTCCCTCCCTATTTTTAAGCCCCAAAAAATGATAGGCTATGCTAGGTAAGGAAAAGCGCCTAACAAAAAGTTTTCCGGTATTCATGTCTACATCGTTCATGTGCATAGCACCCGTGATGCAATAAAAACACCTTCTCATTTTTATTATGGCTTGCTTAAGAAGATCCCGTTAAAGCTATTTGATCATACGTGCAAACCAAAAACTATTAGTACAATTACCTATAAGAACTAAAACATTTCGGATTAATAATCCATACTAATTGAAAGGATAAAGCGACGCTAATTGGAGTTTAGGTGCGCAATATCAATTACTTAGCCTTTTTTTCTTGCTGAAACATTGCATTGGAAGGATTTCAATGATTTTTCAGACTAAATACATTCAATAGACCCTTCTCGGTTGAAATACAAACGGACGTTCCCGGTTGATCGGCTATCATTTAGATTTCTCAGGCCATTCATCTTTTCCAGAAACGAAGATAGGCAGAGTAAAAGCAGACTCATGCCGGCCCTCCTGTAATAAACCACGCATGCCGTTTTCCAGTGATCTTCACGACAAGGCATGTGCTAGGCGCTAGCCAGCTACTGTCGGAACGTTAGCTTATGCCATAGTGCCGGTATAGACACGTAGGGAGCACACCACCGTGCTCCCTTTAAAAAATCCGAATGCCAGATTTTGTTGGGGGTGGTTTATTTGGATTGCGTAGTGTTGCGGGGTGATTTGGCATCAGAAAGGGGAGCGATTCGCTCTTGATTGGCTGTGTGGGCATATCTCATGCTGCCGACACCGAATGATGCTTCTGTCGAGTTCGATACGGTTCTTCGCTGCTTCAAGTGGGTTCTGGTCTCCACTATTTTGAAACAAGCAAGAACGTCTAACATGAAATTCAGCGGACGGTTGCAAGGCCGGGTTATTCATTTGACGAAACGTCCCAAATCAATCAGTCCAAAGGCGCTCATCTTGTCGAATGTTGGTGAGTAGGTTGCCCATAACTCCTTTGTTGTACCCGAAATTGAAACAACCGCAATGTCCGTTCCGCGATTCCCCCAAAATAGCGAGTAGAGAATGTGGTAAGGGCCTTCTTCGGTTTCTAGGCATATGCGTGTGAAAAGCCCCTGGATCGATTCATTGCAATAGTTGACGATCTTGGATTCATTTTTCTTCGTCGCAAGAAAATCGAGTATGAATTGCTTTGCCGTTTTGCCAGTGCCTTGTTTGACGTCGACGAATGCCTGGATGCGAACACCCGTAATATATGGCTTATTCCCCGAGGTGTCTTCACGAGAGAGCGTCCATCTGTACGCGGGTCCTCGATGGCCCTCAGCATAGAACCAGTCTTTCGGACGTAGAATTTTTCCGCCCGTGGGTTCGAGAACCTGTGTAACAAACTCGACCTGGGGCATTTCGGCGCAAGCCGAAGCGCAGAACGTGAAAAGCAGGACGGATAATAAAGTTTTCATAATTTCCAAGACGCGGCTGGAATATAAAAATTTCAGTTGAGTCGGGCGCCGGTGATTCCAGATATTTCAACAAGCATTAAGTTGCGATAGTCTTATTGCGCAAGCGACAAGCAGATGCAGGCTAATTGTCTTTGGCGGCATGTGATGACCTCCTTGAATAAGGGCCGGTGGTTTTTGTTGGCATCGAAAAGAGGCGCGATGCGCCGCTACTTGGCAGGCACCGATCGATATTAAAAAATCCACATATGACTGAGGCCAGAGTAAGCTCAAATTTTACCAAGTCGGGGACGCAATCCATTTGATGCATAATAACATTCATCCAGAGTTGACTCATTTGGCTTGGATTAAGCGTTTTATTTTACAGGTCAGTCATCGTGTGCATAGCGCACCGCTTGTTTAAACGGCCGTTATGGTGCAGAACTGAGCAGGACAAATGGCGAAAAACCTTCCATATTACAGCGTTTATACTAAGGCGTCTGGCTAATTTTGTGAACTACCTAGCAAAAAGCAAATTGTTTGCTATCATTAGCAAACACTGATTTTCTGAGGAAAGGTCTCTCGAATGTTTTATGCAGAAAGGGTTTACACTCAACGGAATCCTACAACGGGAATAATGGAATGGTTCTTTTTGGCAAGGGAAGGCAACTTTGGTCCTTATCGCAGCAAAGAAGAAGCAAAAGAACGGCTGAGTAAATTTATTTGCTTCTGTATTATGAATAACGATGATGGCGGACGTGGGGCAGGCAAAAATAATGGCCTACAATTAAGTTTACGTCTTGAGCCGGTGCCGGAGTTTTCATTTAAACGCCGGGAATTTCGGGATTAAACGCATGGCTTCACGCAACTTTCGCTGTTGCGGCTCCTGCCGTTGGTACATTCTGCGGCACAGGAATCGAGGGTGGTGGGGCACACGCCTCTCGATCCCGTTACCCTTTTATCGAGGCCACCTTGCTTTTACGATTTAGCCTGTTTGAAGTGCAAGAATTTGAACCCGATGGCGCAGGCGGCGCCCACCAAGATATAAGCGTAATTGACAAACAAGCCGGACAGGGTGCCGGGATTATGCTCAACGGCATCGCGCAGTCCCGGGGTTACGGCAAGGGTCCAGGCAATGCAGGGAATCAAATAGGACAGAAAACCCAATCCGGCTGAAGATAACGGATTCTTGCCGGTCGCTTCGGCGCTTTTGTAAAACCAGTAGGTGATCAGGAAAGCGGTAATCGTGCCAATCATACTAAAACTCCGTAAGTAATGTGAGTAACGGCGGCACAGTATCAAATTGTCTTGCTGCACTCAAGCATAACGCCGATATTGAGCTTAAGTCCGCGTAGGTTCGATTAGCGCAGCGTAATCGGGCGCATGTCATTCATCGCCTCCAATTACGTAATCAACATCACTGCATCAATTCGGCGGATAAATCCCTTTCGCGACATAGCGATGAAAAGTCGAATAAGGCCAATCCGCGACATGCTTTACCAGGCCGTGTTTAACCGGATTGATGTGGATGTAATCGATATAGCGATTGAAGTCTTGTAGGGTGCGCACCGCGCACCATTCAATAAATCCGAACGGCAAATCCGAACGGCGGAATATTCGAGCGATTCTAAAGCATTTCGATAGGTAATTTATTCCAGTTGCCAAGGTTTCTGGAGTGATTTGGAATCGAAAAAGGGGCGCGGTGCGCCCCCTACATGGCTGCCTTGCTTCGTTTTCGCCAGTGGATCAGAGTTTAAAAAAATTGCCTAATAATCTGATCCCAAGTTCGGTGAGGGGATTGAGTTCTTCCCTTTTCAAGGATTTGGAGCCGCATGTTGGGCAACACAGATAGTATTCTCCGGGCAACAAGGAATCGCTTCTGGGGGAAATAGCCTTTCTCCATCCGCATGAAGGGCAAACATAGACGCACGGCTTAGGTTTGATAGGCACGTTGCTATTTCTTCTTTCTTAGTACGAGGCGCAAGGGGTTATGAGAGTATTCAATTTCATCGTAACCATTCCAGATAGCTGTTAATAATCCAATACCCAGAAAGGCTACTGCCATTATTAAAGCAATCTCCAAACCAGTAAGGGCTGCAATA
This sequence comes from Methylomicrobium lacus, assembly GCF_041897535.1. GTDB lineage: Bacteria > Pseudomonadota > Gammaproteobacteria > Methylococcales > Methylomonadaceae > Methylomicrobium > Methylomicrobium lacus_A. Next base: position 1,989,671 of record NZ_CP169217.1, on the reverse strand, counting down.
GGAGCAAAGCCAACAGCAGACATTCCGCCTGTGAATGGAATTGCGGCGATGGCACCTGCTAGTGCAATTAGCGTAAATGTTCCGACTGTTTTTATTTTTCTGCCGTTGCGAACTTTTTCAGCTAGTTCCCCTTCAATTATTATTTCTTTTGTGCCAATATTTATTGCAGACTCCAGTTCTGATTTTGTATGAACTATCATCGATTAACTCCATTGTGATGTGAGGATTATATAGAGTTTGAATTTAGCGTACTGGCGTTTTAGGAAGCAAGATGGATGATATTCCGTTTGCCGGATAGCCAAACAGCTAAGCCTAGTGTGAAGCTAAGTGGCTGCTCGCTTTTGGGCCGCCCGTTTGAGCGCAGGGTTAAGCCTGGATGCACAGAGGATCGTCTAAACTCAGTTTTCAAGTCTGTTGACCGAGGTTATTTCTTGATATAATACTGCCTAAGTCAACTGCTAATTCCAAATTTGGCATATAGCATTTTTCTCAATATGTTTTTGCTGCGATCTACAAACTCATCTTCGGTCTCAAACTCTGATGGCTCACCAATGCGATCACTGAAATCAGATATGAATGAATTATCTTGAACTAAATTAGAAACCTCTTCTGAGAATTTTTGCTTTTTGTCACTTGGAGCAGAGAATGGTGTTAAAACTCCATCCACAACTGACGCTAGAGAAGTCTGAATGGTCGAGAGTGATATATCAGATGCAGGCAAAGTCTTGGTGGGGGACTCCTTTGCTTTGTCTATAAACTTTTTAAAGCTATTCATGTTTTGGCCTCATCTTTAACTTCACCTTTCCAATACCTGTAAAATGCACGAAGAGCATCCTCAAATGCTTCGAGAATTGCTTTGATTATTTTGCGCTTTGTTTCTTCATCTAGAGTTTCCCATGTTTGTCTTAGCCATAAGAAAAACTTGATTGCAAGGTTAATCATGATTATTTTTTCCGAAAAAATACAGGAATGCTTTGAGATCTAACATGTTGCTGGATATTGAATGCTCACAAGTAACTTGTATGTATTGATAGTGAAGTTCAGGGCTAAAGCCTAACTAATATTATTTATCCTAAATATTTGTTCCGGGTAAACAACTAAGCGACTAGCAGGGTTGCGACAAAACTCAATTTTAAACATTGTAACATCCGCGCCGAGTAGACTCATTTAGCTTGGATTAAGCACGTTATTTTGCACCTCGGTAAAAAACGCCTGAGAAAAAGGGAGGATTAGCCCTCCGAAGAGCCACGCTTTTGCTTACGCAAACGATTTTTCTCGGCCTTCTGCTCACGAATCACCGCCACCTCGGCCAGTTCCTTCTCCATCATCGTCGGCGTTTCCAGGCTGATCCGCCCCAGCGAGCCGGAGCGCAGCTCGTTCAGCAGAATCTTGGCTGCTTTGTCCAACTCCACGCGCCCGCCGGAACGCAGACAACCGCGTTTCCTGCCGATCGCTTCCAGCACCTCGTCAGCCGATTCCGGGATTTCCTGCAACTGAAAACGCTCGTGCAGACAAGCGGGGTAGTGCTGGCCGAGATAGCCGGCGACGAAGGCGGCGATGGCTTCATGGTGCAGCGCGGTGTCCTTGATCGCGCCGGTCGCGGCCAGCCGGTAGCCGCTGTTCTTGTTTTCGATATTCGGCCAGAGCATGCCGGGGGTGTCGAGCAGCACGACGTTGTTGCCGATCGCGATGCGTTGCTGCGTCTTGGTGACGGCCGGCTCGTTGCCGGTCTTGGCGACCGTGCGCCCGGCCAGGATGTTGATCAGGGTCGATTTGCCGACGTTCGGGATGCCCATGATCAAGGCATGCACGATGCGGTCGTTTTGCACCTGCTCGGGCAGCATTTTCCGGCAGAGTTCAGCAATTTTCCGCATTTTATCAGGTTCCCGGCTGGTCAAGGCGAGCGTCCTGACGCCGTGTTCCCGCTCCAGGTAGCTTTGCCAGGCGGCGGTCAGTTCCGGGTCGGCGAGATCGCTTTTGTTCAGTATCTTCAGACAGGGTTTGTCGCCGCGCAACTGCGCGAGGAACGGATTGGCGCTGCTGAACGGGATGCGCGCATCGAGAACCTCGATCACGATGTCGGTTTTCGGCAGGATTTCCTTAATTTCCTTGCCGGCCTTGTGCATATGGCCGGGGTACCACTGAATCTGCATGATGTCTTGTCACAGTCAAAATGCTATATTTAACCATCAAAACCTGATTAGTCACGCGAATTGATTGAAAGAAGCCATGAAAAAAATGCTATTGTTTGCGCTGTTGATCATGTCGACGGGGTGCTCGCAAGACTGGTTCAACAGGCTGTCGCGCAAGGCGGTCGAGTATATGGACGGCAATTACAAGGTCACCTATGCGAACGGCAACACCGAAAAGACCTGGATCGTCAAAAACGGCAAGGTGACCACCTCAGAAAAAGGCTATTACTATTTCTGGGATGAAAACAAACACTACGTACAGACGCCGATGGAAAACACCTTCGTCGAAGAATTCTGATGACTAACGCGGCGGAAAACATTTCGGTTTCGAGCCCGTTCTATGCCTATCTGTCCAGGCTCAGGTGGATCAAGCGTTGGGGCTTGAAGCGCAACGCGCTTGACGAAAACGTGATGGAGCATAGCTGGGAAGTGGCGGTGATCGCGCATACCCTCGCGTTGATCAAGAACCGCTACTACGGCGGCAGCCTGGATGCGAACGCGATCGCGACCGCGGCGCTTTATCACGACATTACCGAAGTGATTACCGGCGATCTGCCGACGCCGATCAAATACCATTCCGAAGCGATCAATGTCGCTTATAAAGAGATCGAAAAGCAGGCCGAAAAGGAGTTGTTGAAACTGCTGCCGCCGGAATTGCAGGCCGATTTCGAGGCGCTGATTCATCATGACAGCATGCCGGAAGAGCATGTCAGGATCATCAAGGCGGCCGACAAGATCTCGGCGTATTTGAAGTGCCAAGCGGAACTGAAGGCCGGCAATACCGAGTTCGAGATGGCCGCGCAGGAGTTGGCCAAAACGATAGCAGGCTACCGGCAGCCGGAAGTGGTGTTTTTCATGCAGGCGTTCGCGCCGAGCTGCGGGCTGACCCTGGATGGATTGATGAGGACTTGAAGGCCCGCTCGGGGGGAGGGGCTGCTATTACCTGAAAATCGATAGCCAAGTGGTGGGAGCGACGCCTACGTCGCGATTAAAGCCTCAAGTCGCGACGTAGGCGTCGCTCCCACGTACGAGTTTTCATGGTCTTGGGCATCCTTAAGGAATAGGGTGGGGCCCGGCTATTCCATGAGAAATATTTTTCAACCGCGGCAACAGGGGTTTTAATCCGCGCGCGGCCTTCAGCTTGAGGTAAAATTTCAACCGAGCAAACGACCGGCGTTCGTTGCGAATGCGGCAACGGACGGCCCGCTAAATTATCCATCACCACTATTCTTTCTATGGAACTCTTGACGCAAATCCTCGATTTCTTTCTGCATATCAATGCGCATCTGGCCGCAATATTCGAACAATACGGCACGCTGACCTATTCGATCCTGTTCCTGATCGTGTTTTGCGAAACCGGCCTGGTCGTGATGCCCTGGCTGCCCGGCGATTCGTTGTTGTTCGCGGCAGGCGCCTTGACCGCCAGCACCGGCAAACTGGACATCTATGTGTTGATCGGGCTGCTGATCGCGGCCGCCTTGACCGGCGACAACGTGAATTATCTGGTCGGCAGGTTTCTCGGCAAAAAAATCAAGGCCAGGGAAAAAATCGGCTTTTTCAAGCGCGAATATATCGAGCGCACCGAAGCGTATTATGAGCAATACGGCGGCCGCACGGTGATCATCGCGCGCTTCATTCCGCTGATCCGGACGATGGCGCCGTTCGTGGCCGGCGCGGGCAACATGCGTTATCTCCGCTATATCGTCTTTTGCGTCACCGGCGCGATGCTCTGGGTCGGCGGGTTGACGACGCTCGGCTACCAGTTCGGCAATCTGGAGATCGTGCAGAAGAATTTCGAACTGGTCATTTTGAGCATCGTCGCGATCTCCCTGCTGCCGATCGTGCATCAGGCCTGGAAAAGCTTCCGCAAGAAAGCGGTCGGCGCCGCGATTTAGACGCCGCCGCTTCGTACTGTCAGGGACGAATAGACTATGTTGGCAGCGCTGGTTCGTTTTTCGATCCGTTTTTACGGTGTCGTGATTGCGCTCGCGGTGCTGATTCTGGGTTACGGCTGTTACCGTTTTCTGACCGCCGGGCTCGACATTTTCCCCGAATTTTCGCCGAAGCGGGTGATCATTCAAACCGAAGCGCCCGGCTTGTCCTCCGAACAGGTCGAGGTGCTGGTCACGCAGCCGATCGAAATGGCGGTCAGCGGCTTGATCGGCCTCGAAACCGTGCGCTCCGAATCGATCCAGGGCTTGTCGATCGTGACGGTCAATTTCGCCGAACAGTCCGACATTTACCGGAACCGGCAGTTGATCGGCGAGCGCCTGACCGCATTGCCTGCCAGATTGCCGCCCGGCGTGATGCCGGTCGCGGTGCCGTTGTCGTCCTCCTCGGCGACCGTGCTGACGCTCGGCCTGACCTCCGACAGGCAGGACCTGATGGCGCTGCGCAGCCTGGTCGACTGGACGATCGTGCCGCGCCTGTTGGCCGTGCCCGGCGTCGCGGACGTGAACGTATTCGGCGGCGACATCAAGCAATTGCAGATCCAGGTCGAACCCTCGCGCCTGCGTAAATTCAATCTTGCGCTCGACGAGATCGGCCGGGCGGCCGAGCAGGCCGGCGTGATTCAGGGCGGAGGTTTCATCGAAAATCAAAATCAGCGCTTTACCCTGCAAACGGCAGGCTCCGCGTCTACGCCGGAGCAAATGGCCAAGATCATCGTGAAGCGCGACAAGGGCATGAACGTCACGCTCGGCGATGTAGCGGCGATCGCCTATGCGCCGGAGCCGCCGATCGGCGCGGCGCAGATACTCGGCAAGCCCGGCATCGTGCTGATGGTGATCGGCCAATACGGCGCGAACACGCTGTCGGTGTCGCGTCAGGTCGAACAAGTCCTGAGCGAATTCGATTCGTTGTTCAAGCAGCAGGCGGTCCGCTTTTATCCGCATCTGTTCCGGCCCGCCGATTATATCGAACGCTCGGTTTCGAACCTGTCCGGCCACTTGTTGATCGGCGGCCTGTTCGTCGTGATCATCCTGTACCTGTTTCTGTTCAATTTCCGCACCGCCTTCATTTCGGCGCTGGCGATTCCGGTGTCGCTGGTCGGCGCGGTGATCGTGCTGCTCGAGGCCGGCGTCAATCTGAACATCATGGTGCTCGGCGGGCTCGCGATCGCGCTCGGCGAGGTCGTCGACGATGCGATCATCGATACCGAAAACATCTTCCGCCGTCTGCGCGAAAATCGTCTCTCGCCCGCACCGAAGCCGGTCTCCGAGATCGTCTATGGCGCTTCGCTGGAGGTGCGCAGCTCGGTCGTTTACGCGAGTTTCATTGTGGCGCTGGTATTCGTGCCGCTGTTGACTCTGCCCGGCGTGGCGGGCCGTTTGTTCGCGCCGCTCGGTTATTCGTATATCCTGGCGATTCTGGCTTCGCTGCTTGTCGCGCTGACCTTGACGCCGGCGCTCTGCTATCTGGTGCTCGGCAGGGCGGATCTCGCGCTGGACGATCCGCCGCTGATCAGGCGCCTGAAGCCCTTTTATCAAAGGACATTGCACGCGGTTTATTCGCGTTTCAACTGGGTCGTCGGCGGCAGCCTGCTCGTTTGCGTGGCGGGGCTGTTGGCGTTTACGACGCTGAAAAGCCAGTTTCTGCCGGAACTGCGCGAAGGCCATTTCATCGTGCATACCAGCAGCCTACCCGGCACCTCGCTGAAGGAGTCGATACGGATCGGCACGCAGCTGACCAAACAAATCCTGCAAATTCCCGGGGTCGAGTCGATGTCGCAGTGGGCCGGGCGGGCCGCGCGCGGGGCCGATACCTACGGCAGCCATTACAGCGAATACGAAGTGCGGCTGAAACCGCTGTCGGGTTCGGAACAGCAGCGGATTCTGAACCGGATTCGCGAAGTGCTGGAAGATTTTCCCGGCATCTCGTTCGAGGCGAATACGTTTTTGACCGAAAGGATCGATGAAACGATTTCCGGCTACACCGCGCCGGTGGCGGTCAATATCTACGGCAACGATCTGAATTTACTCGACGAAAAAGCCCGGCGGCTTGCGGCCTTGCTGCAGGACGTGGAAGGGGCGACCGATGTGCAGGTGCGCTCGCCGCCCGGCGCGCCGCAAATCCGGGTCGAGATGAATCTCGATCGGCTGAAATTCTGGGGCGTCACGCCGAAGACCGTGCTCGACAGCCTGCGGATCGCCTACGAGACGCAGGTCACCGGCCGCAAGCTCGAAGGCAACCGGATCTTCAACATCGCGGTCGCGCTGTCACCGGAATTGCGCGAGCGGCCGGAAGCGCTGGCCGAATTACCGATTCGGACCCAGGACGGCAAGCTGATTACCCTGGCCGAGGCCGCGGACATCCGTTACACCCTGACCCGCTACAATATCCTGCACGAAGGCGCGCAGCGGCGGCAAACCGTGACCTGCAACGTAGAGGACAGGGATCTGGATGCTTTCATGGCGGAGCTGAAAGCCCGCATCGCGAAAGACCTGCCGGAAACCGGCGACAGCTACATCGAGTTTGCCGGCGCGGCGGTCGAACAGGCCTCCGCGCGCAAGGACTTGATCGTGCACTCCTTGCTGGCCGGCATCGGCGTGTTGATCTTCATCTACCTGGCGATCGGCAGCATTCGCCATGTGGGGCTGACCCTGTGCAATCTGCCGTTCGCGTTGATCGGCGGCGTCGCGGCGGTGCTGGCAACCCAGGCGGCGCTGTCGGTCGGTTCGGTGGTCGGCTTCGTGACCCTGTTCGGCATCACCGTGCGCAACAGCATCATGCTGCTTTCGCATTACCGCTATCTGGTCGAGGTCGAAAAGCAGGAGTGGAATCTGGCTACCGCCGTGCGCGGTGCCGAGGAGCGGCTGCCGTCGATCCTGATGACCGCGCTGGTGACCGCCCTGGCGATGTTTCCGATCGCGTTCAACAGCGACAATCCCGGCCGCGAGATCATGGGGCCGATGGCCGCGATCATCATCGGCGGCTTGGTGTCATCGACCGTGCTGAATCTGTTGATGCTGCCGGGGATGCTGCTGAAGTATGGAAAATTTACGGCGCCTGAGCCCCGCGGATCGAGCGAGTCTTGGTGACTGCGCATTGCTAGGACATACTGAATTGGTCTTCATCTCCACCGTAGGATGTGTCGGCTTGTTTGGAGGAAAGCAGTTTCTTGCTGGTGATCAGCAAGAATAACAGCATGATCAAAAACAATATCGGCATCGAGGCGTTATAACTCAGTCTAAATGGCAGCATATTGACCGATAATATCGCGTCATAGGAACTATGGACCAGCGCGGAAATCGCCACGCTGCCGGTATGAATGAATATGCTGCCGAATATGATGCCGGCAAACGCAATCAGCATCAGCTCTCCGAATTGTCCTCGGGCGATGTACTGGATATGTGAAAGCGTGAAGATCAATGTGGCGGCGAATAAGGCGATTTTGTAATCGTATTTCGTTTGCAGCGTCTTCTGCAGGATGCCGCGGTAAAATAGCTCCTCCCTGAGGCCGGCGGCAATGCCCGAAATCACAAATACGGCCTGCCATAGCAGGGTTTCATTTTCTGCGCTGGTGTAAGAGGCGGCGAATAACAGCAATAATTGAATGGCGGCAATGAATGGGGCGGTGAAAGCTCCCTTAGGCTTAACGGATTGATTGGCAGAGTAAAAATGATTTTGATAAATATAGCCGAAGAAAAACAGTGAAATGATTCTTAGGCTGGTTCTGATTAACTCGCCGGTAATGGACCATTGGCCATAAACTTGCGCAATAATAAAAGACAGGGTTAAGTAGAGAATTTCGGATAAAGAAGCCAATGCAATCATTTTTCTCATTGTTATTCCTTGAGCATCAGAATATTCGCTGCGAATTCGCCCGAAAAAATTTATTAAATACGAAACTGCCTCTGGGTAAGATGAAGCCGAGCGATTGCGAAGTCGCTCGGGCAAGAGTTGAGCGGCGCTAATTTAGCGCAGTTTTGCTTAATTTCCAACCTTTTCGGTCGGTATTAGTCTGCGGTCGGTTGAATTGGGGATGGCGCGTTGGCAGGCGCTGCCGGCTGATCTCGATCCGAGCCGGCGGCTAGCAGGACCTTGCCGTCGACGATGCGGATCTTGCGCCGCGCCCGGCCGCCGATGGCCGAGTCGTGGGTGATGATGATCAAGGTGACGCCTTGTCGATTCAGGCTTTCCAGAAGCTCGATGATTTCCTTGCCGGACTGGCTGTCCAGGTTGCCGGTCGGCTCGTCCGCGAGCAGGATTTCGGGTTTCATGATCATCGCGCGGGCGATCGCGACGCGTTGCAGTTGGCCGCCGGACAGCTGGTCCGGCTTGTGTTCGGCGCGGTCTTCGAGGCCGACTTCGGCCAGGGCCTTGGCGACGCGCTGTTTGCGTTCACGCGCGTTGATTCCGGCCAGTATCATCGGCATTTCGATGTTTTCGGCGGCGGTCAGGCGCGGAATCAAATGAAAAAACTGAAATACGAAGCCGATGTTTTCGCGGCGGACCTTGGCGAGTTCGTCGTCGCTGAGCTGGGTGACCGGGCGGCCGTTCAAGAGATAACGCCCGGAAGTGGGTTGGTCGAGCAGCGCGATCACATTCAATAAGGTCGATTTGCCGGAGCCTGACGGCCCCATCACCGAGACGTATTCGCCTTTCGTGATCGTTAGGCTGATGTCGTTCAGCGCCTTGACCGTCTGTTCGCCGACCTGAAAGGTGCGACGGATGTTTTCGAGTTCAATCATGGCTTGACGCGCGCATGGGCGCCCGCGACGACGCCGTCCTGGCCGATCGACAGCACGACGCGGTCGCCGGACTGCAAGCCTTCCAGCACTTCGACATAATTCCAGTTCGCGAGGCCGGGCTTGAAGCGGCGTTCGACCAGCAGGCCGTCGTCATTCAACAGCAGGACCTTATGATTTTCGATCACCGCTTCGGCGGGCACGCGCAGCGCTTTCGGCTTGTCGGCCAGCAATACTTCGATGTCGGCGCTGTAGCCGGGCAATAATTCGGTCAGGTCTTTCGGGTCGGTCAGTTTGACTTCGACTTCGACCGTGCGCGCCTGTTTCTCCTTTTCGAGCACGTAGGGCGCGATGCGCGAGACGGTGCCGGAGCAGCGCTTGCCTTCAAAAGCGTCCAGCGACACGCAGGCGGTCATGCCGGTTTTGATTTGCGGCGCATCGACCTCATCGATCGGCGCGGACACGTACAGGCAGCTCAGGTCGAGCAGATCGATCGCGGGCAGGGTCGGGATGCCGGGCGGGGACGGGGTCACGTACTCGCCGAGTTCGACATTGATTTCGGCGACGGTGCCGTCGAACGGCGCCTGCACCAGGGTGCGTTCGATCGCGGCCTGGGCGGCGTCGCGTCTGGCCTGGCTGACTTCGATCTCTTCCCTGGCAGAGCGGCAGGACGCGCTCTGCGCCTTCGCATTGGTGACTTTGGTGTCGACCTGTTCCTCGGAGACGATCTGGTTGTAATTTTGCAGCCGGGATATGCGTTCGGCTTCGCGCACTGCGCCGGCTTTCAGTTGACAGGCCTGCTCGGCGGTGGCCTGGTTGGCGCGTATCTGGGCTTCCTGCAAGGCGATCTGGGCTTTCAGGTCCTGATTCCAGACTTCCATCAAGAGCTGGTCCTGTTTGACCTTGTCGCCTTCCTTCACGTTCAGCTTGGCGACCTGGCCGCCGGCGGCGGGCGCGAGATAGGCGCGGCGGCAGGCTTTGACGGTGCCGACGCGGGTATTGGATACGGTCGCGCGGACTTCGCCGGCTTCGAGGCTGACGATTTCGACTTCCACTGGCTTCGGGCGTTGGTAGTAGACGGCAAGTGCGGCGGCGGCCGCGAGGCTTCCGAAAACGATCAGTGTTTTTTTGCGCATGGAGGCTTTTAGTTTGATAATAAACGGGAGTCGGCGGGCTATCATCCTGATCGGGCCGGGCGGCGAAATGTCCGCTATTATTTTAAGCCATTAAGCTACATTCTTTAACGATCTCAACTTATAATCTTGCAAGACAGGCCGATGGGCATTTTTTTATCAGGGACTCATGAAATATAGCGAAGCATTTTTGAACGCCGCCGCCGATCTTTGCGCGGCAGGGCGCATTATCGACAGCAAGGAAAGGGTGCCGGCGACCAGCGGCAATTTTTCGGTGCGCTTGCCGGACGGCACGATTGCGATCACCGTCTCCGGAAAGCACAAAGGCCGGCTGCAAATCGAGGACATCATGCTGATCGATGCGGAGGCGAATTCATTGGACGGCAAAAAGCCGTCGGCGGAGACGCTGCTGCATACCTCTCTATATAAAAGGTTTCCGAACGTCGGCTGCGTGCTGCATCCGCATGCGATCAATGCGGTGTTGGTGTCGCGCATCTTCAAGACTGAAATCGTGCTCGAGGATTATGAACTACTGAAGGCATTCAACGGCATCACCACGCATGAAAGCCGTATTGTCGTGCCGATCTTTGCGAATGATCAGGACATTCCTCGTCTTGCCGCCGAAGTCGAGCGCTACCTGGATCGGCATGACGGCTGTTATGCCTACGTGATTGCAGGGCATGGGTTTTATACCTGGGGCACGACGGTTGACGAAACCTTGCGTCATATCGATGCTCTCGATTACCTATTTGATTGTGAATTACGCTTGCATGGAGTGAAGAAAGTATGAGCGCGTTAACCGTTTATCCCGATAACCAGCCTCAAGCGGGCGAGTTATTTACCGAATTTGCCGAGATCGAAGCGCAGCTGAGCGGCATCGGTGTACAGTTTGAGCGTTGGACCGCCGATGGCGAGGTGGCCCTTGATGCCGATCAGGATGCGGTAGTCGCCGCCTATCGCGATTCGGTCGATCGCCTGATGCGGCAGTACGGCTTTCAATCGGTCGATGTGGTCAGTTTGCAGCCGGATCATCCGCAGAAAGCGGCGTTTAGGGAGAAATTCCTGGCCGAACATACGCATAGGGATTTCGAAGTCAGGTTCTTCGTCGACGGCAAGGGGCTGTTTTATCTGCACGTCGGCGGCAAGGTCTATGCAGTGCTTTGCGAAAAAGGCGATCTGATCAGCGTGCCGGCCAATACCACGCATTGGTTCGACATGGGCGAAAACCCGTGTTTCAAGTGCATTCGGCTGTTCACGACGGCGGAAGGCTGGGTCGCCTCGTTTACCGGCAGCGACATTGCCAAGTCGTTTCCGACTTACGACCAATATGTCGCCGCCTTGTCATGATCAGGGCGATCGTTACCGATATTGAAGGCACCACCTCGTCCTTGTCTTTCGTAAAGGACGTGCTGTTTCCGTATGCGCGCGCGCATATCGCCGAATTTGTGCAAAGCCATGCGGACGATCCCGAGGTCCGGCGCTTGCTGGCCGATGTTTCCGCAGAAGTCGGGCGACCGCTCGACGCCGCGCAAACGCTGGCGCAATTGCTCGAATGGATCGATCAGGACAAAAAAGTCACGCCGTTGAAGGCGCTGCAAGGCCTGATCTGGGACGAGGGCTACCGGCAAGGCGCGTTTACCGGCCATGTCTATGAAGACGCCGAAAGAAACCTGAAAGCCTGGCATGCCTGCGGTCTGCATCTGTATATCTATTCGTCCGGCTCGGTGCATGCGCAAAAGCTGTTGTTTTCGCATACCGAGTACGGCGATTTGACGCCGTGGTTTTCGGGCTATTTCGATACCCGGATCGGCGGCAAGCGGGAGGTCGATTCGTATCGCCATATCGCGGAGGAGCTTAGGATTCCTCCCGAAAATCTGCTGTTTCTGTCCGACATCAAGGAAGAACTGGATGCGGCGAAAGAGGCCGGGTTCAATACGATTTGGCTGGTCCGCGAAGGCAAGCCCGATCCCGAGGCGGAGCACGAGCAGGTGCAGGATTTCGACCAGATCGAAATTGTTTTTTCAAACGATCTCTAAGTCTCCCCCACGTTGTTTGTTACAATGCTCTTTTTGTTGATTTTTTAAGGTATTAAAGCTGCGATGAGCATTAAATCGGACAAATGGATACGCCGGATGGCGACCGAATACGGCATGATCTCGCCGTTTGAATGCGGCCAGGTCAGGGACTCCGAAAAGGGCAGGGTGATTTCGTTCGGGACATCGAGCTATGGCTACGATGTGCGCTGTTCGGATGAATTCAAGATTTTCACCAATATCAATTCCGCGATCGTCGATCCGAAGGATTTCGATTCGAGCAGCTTCGTCGATGTCAAATCCGATGTCTGCATCATTCCGCCGAACTCGTTTGCCTTGGCGCGGACGGTCGAGTATTTCCGTATTCCGCGCGACGTGCTGACCGTGTGTCTGGGCAAATCGACCTATGCGCGCTGCGGCATCATCGTGAACGTGACGCCGCTGGAACCCGAATGGGAAGGGCATGTGACGCTGGAGTTTTCGAACACGACGACCCTGCCGGCGAAAATCTATGCGAATGAAGGTGTCGCGCAGATGCTGTTTTTCGGCAGCGATGAAGTGTGCGAAACCTCCTACAAAGATCGCGGCGGCAAATACCAGGGTCAGGTCGGCGTGACTTTGCCGCGCGCCTGAAGATTACGGGGTTACTGCAAGGTGGCGGGGGCGGACAGCACCGGCGGCAGTTGCAGGAAAAAGCCCTGCTTGCTCAGGCTGTTCAGCACCGACACCGGATCGGCATTGGCGAGTTTTCGCTCCGGCGTGATTTCAAGGCTAAAAACAAATTCCATCCTGCCGAGGGAGTCCTGCAGCGCTTCCGGCAGGCAGGTAAAATCGTCCTGATCCTTCAGATATAAATAAACGTCTTGTTTTTTCAGGCTCTTATAAATAAAACATTGCATGGTTAAAGTATCCGGCTAGGGCGTCGAAAAGTTCGAGGCTTGGTCGTTCGAGTTTGCAGTCAATGATAAAAAAATGGCTGCGACATTATTCATCGCCTGAGTCAATGAATCAACCCCCGCTCCAAGCCCGCGATTTTTTTATCAAAGCCTGTTGTTTCGAGGCGTCACTGATCCTCGTCGCGATCGTGCTCGGTTGGATGGCCGGCATCGATCCGTTCGCCAAGCTGTTTTATTCGGAAGCGGCGCTGCTGTACGGCATCCTGGGTACGCTGCCGATGGTGCTGTTTTTTCACTGGGCGGAGCGGCGGCAGGAAGATTCGTTCCAAAAAGTCAGACGGCTGTTGCTGGAAACTTTGGGGCCCAGCCTGTATCGACGGCACTGGGCTGATCTGTTCATGCTGGCGGCGATTGCCGGCTTATCCGAAGAAATTCTGTTTCGGGGGGTGGTTCAGCCCTGGCTCGAAGCGGCCTGGGGTATGCGGGCGGCTTTGCTCGGCTGCAATATCCTCTTCGGCTTGGCGCATGCGGTCACGCCGCTGTACACCCTGCTGGCGTTTTTGATCGGCTTATATTTGAGCGGGGCCATGGATTATGGCGGTACGCGGAATCTATTAACGCCGGTACTGATCCACGCCCTTTACGATTTTTGGGCGTTTGCGGCTCTGGTGCGGGCTTACAAAAGGGAGCGGGACGGGGCAGGCGTGTAAAGATCAAGGGATGGGGATCAGAACACGCCTGAGTGAGGGGGTTAAAGCCCTTCGATGCCGGAAAGGCCGACCATCGTCCAGTTGTCAAAGTCGAGAACCCCTTCCTGATCGTCCCCCTTGTCATAAGTGATGCGGCAGACATATTTTTGCGTGGTCATCTTGCCGGATTCGTCGGCGATCTGAATGTCGCCGTTAATCAAAAACTGATAGTTGCCCAAGCTCCAGGCTTTGATCGGCTTGTCCGCAAAGGTGACCGAAGTGTCGGAGTCGAGCTCGGATTTGATGTAGTTGTTGCAATGGTTGAATGCGATCGCCGTCAATTCCGTTGAAATGGGAAGCTGGCTGCCTTGGTCTTTGCTGTCGACCAAAAATGCATCGGATTTGATCACCTCGGTGACGAGGGGCATGATGACTGTTCTTTGCAGGGCAATCAACACGCCCAGGCCGAGGACGAGTACGATAAACGGATGTTTTCTTATAAAATTTTTCATGGAAAAAGTGCCGATGGTTGCGTTCAAATCCGAGCAATTGTATCAGAAATCAACGCATTAAATGCATGGGAAAAAAAGAGGTGGCGCATGGGCGCGCGGATTTTTTTTTCGTAAATGTTTTTTGACTTGACAAGGTTACTTGAGCTGGTAAACTGAGCGCTCACCAAACTGGACAAGGTGGGATTCCTGGTCAAAAACCAGAGAATCAGGAAAAGGAGTTAAACAAAAAAACTCCCGGCTTAACCGCTGGGGATTGTTAAATTTTTAGGAGGTAGAAATGGCAGCTACAACTGAATCAGTGAAAGCTGATGCTGCGGAAGCACCGCTGTTAAATAAAAGAAATCTGTTCCTGGGCATTTCCATTTACTTGGTATTCTATGCTTGGGTTCGTTGGTATGAAGGCGTTTTCGGCTGGTCCGCTGGTCTTGACTCTTTCGCACCAGAATTCGAAACATACTGGATGAACTTCCTGTATATCGAGTTCGTTTTGGAAGTATCAACTGCAGGTATCCTGTGGGGCTACATCTGGAAATCTCGTGACCGTAAAGTGATGTCAATCACTCCAAGAGAAGAACTGAGAAGACACTTCACTCACTGGATCTGGCTGTGCTGCTACGCGACTGCAATTTACTTCGGCGCTAGCTACTTCACCGAACAAGACGGTACTTGGCATCAAACTATCGTTCGTGATACCGACTTCACTCCAAGTCACATCATCGAATTCTATTTGAGCTACCCAATCTACATCATCACTGGTGGCGCATCTTTGTTGTATGCAAAAACCAGACTGCCTACTTACCAACAAGGTTTGTCTTTGCAGTATATGGTGTCTGTTGTTGGTCCATTCATGATTCTGCCAAACGTTGGTCTGAACGAATGGGGTCACACCTTCTGGTTTATGGAAGAGTTGTTCGTTGCTCCTCTGCACTATGGCTTCGTATTCTTCGGATGGGCAGCTTTGGGCGCACTGGGTGTTCTGAACATCGAAGTTCAAGCAATTGCAAAATTGCTGAAAAAAGACTTGGCTTAATTCTGTAGCCATAGCCTGTAAATAACTATCTCCTAGCTGTTTCGTTCATTTCATTCCGAATGGACGAAGCAGCGTAGATAAAGATAGTAAATAAAAATAATTTTAAATCCTTTAGGAGGTAAGCTAATGAGCGCATCTCAATCAGCTGTACGTTCACGTGCCGAAGCTGTCAAAGTTTCACGCACGTTCGATTGGCTAATTTGTTTCACTTTGTTCTTCATTATTCTTGGTGGCTACCACGTTCACTTCATGTTGACTGGTGGTGACTGGGATTTCTGGACTGACTGGAAAGACCGTCGTCTGTGGGTAACCGTATTGCCAATCGTTGGTATTACTTTCCCAGCTGCTGTTCAATCTGTTCTGTGGTATCGCTATCGTCTGCCATTCGGCGCAGTTCTGGCTGTTTTGGGCCTGCTGTTCGGCGAATGGGTTAACAGATATTTCAACTTCTGGGGATGGACTTACTTCCCAGTTAACTTCGTATTCCCATCACAATTCGTTCCAGGCGCAATCGTTCTGGACGTAATCCTGATGTTGGGCAACAGCATGCAGTTGACTGCAGTTGTTGGTGGCTTGGCTTACGGTTTGTTGTTCTACCCTGGCAACTGGCCAGTCATCGCTCCATTGCACGTGCCAGTTGAATACAACGGCATGGTAATGACCCTGGCTGACTTGCAAGGTTACCACTACGTAAGAACTGGTACTCCAGAATACATCCGGATGGTTGAAAAAGGTACTTTGAGAACTTTCGGTAAAGACGTTGCTCCAGTATCAGCGTTCTTCTCTGGCTTCGTGAGTATCATCATCTACTTCTTGTGGCACTTCTTCGGTAAATGGTTCGGTAGCACCGCATTTACTCAAAGCACCTAATCTTTTGATTGCTGCTTAGTAACACAATAAATAAATGGCTAGTAGATAAATGAAACATTTATCGACTGGATACTCAAGAATAAATAGATTCTCTATTATTAGAGGAGGATATATGAAATTAATTAAAGACAAGGTAGCAAAATTGTCCTTTGTCGCACTGTTGCTGACAGTTGCAGCAGCGATGTTCTACACACCAGCTGCATCCGCACACGGTGAAAAGTCTCAAGCGGCTTTCATGCGTATGCGTACTATTCACTGGTACGATCTGAACTGGTCAAAAGAAGTTGTTAAAGTTAACGACACGATGACAATTTCTGGAAAATTCCTGGTTTTCTCAGGATGGCCAGAAACCGTTGACAAGCCAGAAAGCGCGTTCTTGAACATCGGTATCCCAGGTCCAGTATTTATCCGTGCTGGTTCTTGGATCGGTGGTCAATTGGTTCCACGTTCGGTTTCTTTGGAACTGGGCGAAACCTATGAGTTTAAAGTTCTGTTGAAAGCACGTCGTCCAGGTGACTGGCACGTTCACACCATGATGAACGTTGAAGGCGGCGGTCCAATCATCGGTCCTGGTAAATGGGTAACTGTTGAAGGTTCTATGAGCCAATTCACCAACCCAATCACTACTCTGACTGGTCAAACCATTGATCTGGAAACCTACAACCTGAGCAACACTTACTTCTGGCATGCTTTCTGGTATGCTATCGGTGTAGCGTGGATGGTTTACTGGATGCGCAAACCAATGTTCGTTCCACGTTTGATCGCTGTTGACGCTGGCAAAGCTGACACTCTGATCACTGGTACTGACAAGAAAGTTGCTTTGGCTTTCGGTGCGGCTACTATCGGTATCGTTGCGTTCACTATGAGCACAACTAATGCTGAATACCCAATCACCACTCCTCTGCAAGCAGGTTTGTTGCGTGGTATGAAGCCAATTGAACTGCCAACACCAACTGTTAGCGTTAAGATTGACGACGCTACCTACCGTGTACCAGGTCGTTCAATGAACATGACTCTGACCATCACCAACAATGGCGACTCTGCTGTCCGTTTGGGTGAATTCAACACCGCTGGCGTTCGTTTCTTGGATGCTAACGTAACTGAAGACACCACCGGTTACCCAGATGACTTGTTGGCTCCAGAAGGTCTGACTGTTAGCGATAACAGCCCACTGGCTCCAGGTCAAACCAGAACTGTTCAAGTTACTGCATCTGATGCAGCTTGGGAAGTTTACCGTCTGGCTGACTTGATCTATGACCCAGACAGCCGTTTCGCTGGCTTGTTGTTCTTCCACGACGAAAATGGAAACAAACAACTGGTTCAAATCGACGGTCCTCTGATCCCAACCTTCATCTAAGAAGATTGCTGATCTAATAACAATAATAAGAAGTTAACCATTTAAACCCCCGTTATTCATTGAATAACGGGGGTTTTTTTATGGGAAAATTTCGGTGGGGCCCTCGATAAAGCCATGACGCCTAACAGTACCCGCCTAGGACAAAAAGCCACGTCGACCGAGTTGTTTGGCATTATCTGATCAAGCGCAAGGCTGACCCCAACAGAATAACGGGCTCAACACATTCAACGACTGGAAAATCGGCCAGACGTAGATGCCCTAAAATGCCGGGAGCCCAGGGGCGATGCAGGAGTTTTGCGAGCAGGGTTATGTCCGGGGAAATTGACTTGGAGGTAGACGATCGTACAAATCTGGAGTCGTGTAGATGTCTAGAGGCATCCCAAAAGACGATATAAACTGCAAAGAAGAGTGTGATTGCCCAGAAGAGACAAGATGATCTGTTCTGATGGAAAATATACTACAAGTGTGCGGAGATTGGCGCCATGGCCATCACCGGCAGGAATCACGGCGCAGCGAAGAATCAGGGGGCGTTTTGAAGCGGGAATGAGAATCCGTCTTTGGAGGGCGAGATAATTAGATCGGATCGCTCAAAGCGAGATAGGCGCTGCGTGAGCAATGAGAAACAATGAGGAGCAATGCTGGCCAAAAAAGCAGCTCAAATGACCCGCTAACGCCTAAATCATCTTAAGACTTTTCGGGATGAAAATTGTGTTTGTGGGATTGATAGCGGCGGACCACTTTAGTGACATAATCTTGAGTTTCTTGGTAGGGCGGTATGCCTTTGTATTTGTCTACGGCGCCTTCGCCGGCATTGTAAGCCGCGGCAACCAATTCGATATCGCCATGATAACGATCCAAAAGCCAGCGTAAGTAACGCACGCCGCCTTTTACATTTTGGCTGGCATCAAAGGCATCCTGTACATTAAACCGGGCCGCGGTTGCCGGGATCAATTGCATTAAGCCCATCGCGTTTGCTTTCGATTTGGCGTGTACTTGGAAAGCGGATTCGACGCTGATAATGGATAAAGCCAGTTTAGGATCAACCTGATGCCAGGAGGCAATCTGCCTGATCATGTTGATCAACCAGTGACGATCTTTTGACAATGCGGCAAGCACGGCATCCAAAGAAGCATCGTTGGCCCAGCGCGCACGGTAATGGCCGCGAGGCGGCAAGACGTCGGAAAGGATGCAGTTCGGCAGTTTATCGGAGCTGTAAAGGATGGTATCCAGCATATTGCCGGCTTCCTGATGGCCTTGCTGCGCTGCGGCAGCAAACAAGGAGGCGGCTATTTCTCTGTCTTCGGGAACGCCTTGACCGAACGCAAATAACATCCCAAGCCGATAATGCGCCTCAAGCGAGCCGTTTCTGGCGCTTTTACAATAAAGCGCAGCGGCCTCCCAGGGGTTGACGCGCTCCAGTTTACTGGCCTTGGTGAGTAATTTTTGTTGAATCTCATCAAGATCGCTGTAAGCCTGAGCAGTTGCACAGCCAAGCGATAGTAAAAAAATCAAAGAGACTAATCTGGACATATGAGGTTCCTCATTCTGACCGTTTTAATCAATCATATACAGAGGAGTGGAAGAAGTCCACTTTTATTATGTAAATTAACTAAGTAATTGATTGGTAGAGGTAATGGCGAAGCTAAGGCAGAAATATAAGTGAATAAAATAATATGATGAAAATACAGAAAATTTAAATGCCCAGCATGAGCGAGCGACCATGCTGCTTCAGCCATAGCCTGACGCTTCGGTAATGCGGAAGATGCTGCGCGACTAATGCCCAGAACTGTTTAGAATGATTTTTTTCCTTAATATGGCAAAGTTCGTGCACCACGACATATTCCAAAATTTCCAGGGGGGCCAGGGCGAGAAGCCAGTTGATTGCGATGTCATTGTGAATCCCGCAGCTGCCCCAGCGCGATTTTTGCGATTTGATCGCAATCGATTTGGGAAATAATTGATGCTTGGGGCCATGCTGGCAAACCAGTTGCTCCACGGTCAATTTCACATTGATCTTCATCCAGCGGATTATCGCGGCCCGGATCTCATCGCTGCCGATTGTGTCCCATTGTGAATGGGGGATATGCGCGGTAAACGTCAACGCATGTTCGATTTTGATTCGTTTTAAGTGCGTCTTTGTCACAGACAAGGGGAAAGTTTTTCCCTGGTAAGGGATGGAGGCGCCGTCATGATAAGCTTTGGGCGCAATGCTTCGATGTTGCGCAGCACGGGATTGAAGCTTTTGAACCGCATCGGTAATCCAGTGCCACTGCTCCTTGACAAACTGATGCAGCCTGTCTTCGGAAATATGAAGCGGTGCAATGACTTCAATTTTTTCGAGAGTCACAACAATGCGTGCTTTGGATGCTCGCGGCGTGCGTTTGATCTGATATGAAAACGGTTCCATCGGGTTAAAATGGATTTTTCAACATTCTATCTTGGAGTTCGGTCCACAAGCTCAAACGGTTTGAACTGCCCACACGGTTGCCGGCGGTTCTCGCTTTGGCTGTCCATAAACCGGTGCCGTTAAAGCTGTAAACAGGCAACAAGTCGGAGCGTTGCGTGGCAGGCTTGATCTCGGGGGTCAAATTGTCGAGCACTTCGGGAACCGATTTGGGTGAGGCAAAAAATGTTAATACCATATGGGGCTGATTGAGCCGGAGTGATTTGACATAAGTAATGCGCATTTTGCTTTCGTCTACGCCAAGTTCCTGTAAGGTAAAATATTTGGCGATCGCAAAGTCCTCGCAATCGCCGGCACCGGTCGCCAGGAATTCCAATGGCGTGGCCCAGTAGTCTTCTGTCTTCCAATGTATTATATCGTCAATGAAAAGCGCATTGAGATTAAAAAAATCATTCACCTGTTTCAGTTTGTCCTTTTCAGGAAGGTTTTTCGCGGAGGTCAGTAAATTTTGCCAGCGGATGAGCCGGCGTTGCGCTTGCTCGCCGTATTTATGCTTCGCCTGAGTCAGTATTTCGGCAGTTAACTCAATCCAGCCCAAAGTACTGCCGGCCATCATCAGGCAAATATAAAAGATGATGGTTTGGGCAAAAATTGGGCGGTGAGGGCGCGGCATACATTAAACTGTTTGAGTACTTCGCGGCGTCAACGACTCGCCCCGGTGAGCCCTATACGCTTGACAATATCAAAATCGGCATCAGCAAGAACGTTTTCAGCAAGAATCGAAATGTCCAGCAGGTCGCCGATTTCTTTAACGGTTTGCAGAAAGGAGGTTTTTTCCGAATCGCCGTGCAAATGATTGCTCAATTCCCGGCTTAAACGGACAAAGTCGGGTCTTAGGGTTTTCAGTTTGTCCAGTGGCATCGATTGGCCGTCGAAACGTTTCAGAGCGACCCGAACACCAAAAGTGCGGAGAAATACAATAAATTCGTGATAGGCGTCGAAATCTTTAGCGACCGCATAGGCGGAAAAGCTAATGATCAATTGCGGCGCGATCGCGGCATGTTGCTTGAGTTGCTGGGTTAACCATGCGCGAAAATCGCCGTTTTTAATCGTTCGGCTAGATAGGTTGACCGCGATATTCAGCGAGGAAGAAGAGCTTTCCAGATGAGTAATCACTTTTTCGATCACACCTCGATCCAATGCGACAATTTTTTCGTATTTTTCGGCTATCGAGACAAATAAGCCGACAGGCAGCGACGTGCCATGTTTGTCGAAGGCCTGGATAAATGCCTCCTCCATTAAAATGCGTTGATCAGCCAAGTTTTGAATTGGGCTGATGAATTGAATGGTGTAGGAATTTCGATCGACCACATCAAAGACCAGAGATTTCCATTCCGCTATGTCCTTGGCGCGATCATCTCCGGTTCTGATGTAATAGCTGTTGGGGCCGATCATCACGGCCTGTTCGTAAGCTTCGTGCGCCGCGGGCAACATATCTTCGGGTGAACCCATAGGGTCGATTGCAACCACGCCAATATGGCCGATATCGTCTTTGTGATGGACGTGTCCTAGTTCGGAGAGGGTCATGCTCAAGGATTTTGCCAGTTTTCGTGCTTGCGGCGGCTGAATGTTGCGAGCGAGAACGGCAAATTCAGCGCCATAAAAATGATAGGCAGTCGCTTCGCTGGAAAAGTTTTGTGCGGTCTGCTTCAGTTCTGCGGCGCAATTTTGTAAAAAATCATCGATTGCCTCGCTGCCGCGCTCTTTGACCAGGCTGGCCAAACAGTCGATTTTAAGCAGAAAAAGATAGCCGTCCGTGGGCTCCAGATAAAGCTGTTTTAAATCCGAGTCGAAGGAGTGTTTATTATAGAGTCCGGTGAGCCCGTCGAGCTGGAGCTTTTGGCCGAGAGCAGAGAGCTTGCCGTTCAGATTCGTCATCACGCCGCTCAATTTGCGTGACATGATATTCATCGAATGTGCGACATTTTTAACCTCGGTGGTCCAAGGCAAATGCGCAATCTTGTCGAAGTGGCCGTCGGCGATCGCCAAGGCGAGGTCGTTGATATCTTCGAGCGGCCTGAGCGTCAGGCGCAGGACGAAAAACAACACACAGATCCATACTGAAAATGCCAGCAGAGAGAAATAAAACGCATTTTTCGCCTGCTGGTAGAGTTTCAGATAGGCGTAGCCAGGGTTGACCGTGACATAGAGGGTGCCGCCGAATGTCCAGCCCGAGTTGATTTCGCTTTCCGCCGTCGCGGTTTCCATCGGCAGCAGCTTGATGAACCAGCTCGGCACTTCTTCAAAAACCTTGGCATTAGCCAACTTGACCAGCGTCTTGTCGTCGGCATTATCCAGTTTGATTTCCTTGTAATAACCCATGTCATAGATCGCGCTGATCATTGTTTTCAGGATCGGATCGGACTCTTTCAGGATGTAGGGGCTTAACGAAAGTCCCAGCGAAGTGGCCGTGTCCTGGGCATGCACCTGTGATTCGATCTGAAGATAACTTCTGATATTGTTGACGCTGATGACATAATTGACGCTGAATATCGCGAGGAAAAGCACTGAAATCAGTATCGATAGCTGCTTGGATAATGTCATTAAGTGACCTGCTGGAGGATGAACAATGCAGAGAATAAACCGACGGCGAGTTCATAGGGACTTCGGAATTGTAAGTGTAGTCCAAATACCCTCGCCCGGACGATTGGGGCTGTATTTGATGTCTTGAAGCCGGGTGGGATGCGCTGCCTACCAAGTTTATAGGCTCTGTTGACAGAGTCAATAGACCTTTCAGCGCAAGAGTGAAATAAAAAAGCCCCGGCCGAATTGCATTCAGCCGGGGCTTCGAGCTTAAAAGCGCTTAGGCTCTAAGGCGGGGCGATTACATCATGCCGCCCATGCCGCCCATGCCGCCCATTCCACCCATGCCGCCCATGTCTGGCATGCCGCCGGCTTTGTTGTCGGCAGGTGCATCGGCGATCATCACTTCGGTGGTCAGCATCAGGCCGGCTACCGATGCCGCGTTTTGCAGCGCGGTGCGGGTGACTTTCGCAGGGTCCAGAATACCCATTTCGATCATGTCGCCGTATTGGCCGGTGGCCGCGTTGTAACCGAAGCTGCCGGAGCCTTTCTTGACTTCATTGAAGACGACGGAGGGTTCGTCGCCGGCGTTGGAGACGATCTGGCGCAGCGGTTCTTCGATCGCGCGGCGCAGGATGTTTACGCCGACGGTTTGGTCGTGGTTCGCGCCTTGCAGATTTTCCAGCGCGGAAATCGCGCGTACCAGCGCGGTGCCGCCGCCGGCAACGACGCCTTCTTCAACCGCAGCGCGGGTTGAATGCAGCGCGTCTTCGACGCGGGCTTTCTTTTCCTTCATTTCGATTTCGGTCGCCGCGCCGACTTTGATCACCGCTACGCCGCCGGCCAGTTTCGCCAGACGCTCTTGCAGCTTTTCCTTGTCGTAATCGGAAGTGGCTTCGTCGGCTTGTGCGCGGATTTGCGCGACGCGGCCTTTGATCTTGTCTTCGGAGCCGGCACCGTCGATGATCGTGGTGTTTTCTTTGGTCACCTGGACTTTCTTCGCGGTACCCAGCATCGACAGTTCGGCTTTTTCGAGCGACAGGCCGACTTCTTCCGCGATCACGGTGCCGCCGGTCAATACCGCGATGTCTTCGAGCATCGCTTTACGACGGTCTCCGAAGCCTGGAGCCTTAACCGCAGCGACCTTGACGATGCCGCGGATCGTGTTGACGACCAGCGTCGCCAAGGCTTCGCCTTCGACGTCTTCGGCGATGATCAGCAACGGGCGGCCTTGTTTCGCGACCGCTTCCAGAACCGGCAGCATTTCGCGGATGTTCGAGATCTTCTTTTCGTAAATCAGGATCAGCGGATCGTCCAGTTCGACGCTCATGCTGTCTTGCTTGTTGATGAAATACGGAGACAGGTAGCCGCGGTCGAACTGCATGCCTTCGACGACATCCAGTTGGTTGTCGAGGCCGGAGCCTTCTTCAACGGTGATCACGCCTTCCTTGCCGACTTTTTCCATCGCTTCGGCGATGATGTTGCCGACAGACTCGTCGGAGTTGGCGGAAATGGTGCCGACTTGCGCGATCGCTTTGTTGTCTGTGCACGGGGTCGCGGAAGCCACGATCGCTTCGACCGCTTTGGTAACCGCGAGGTCGATGCCGCGTTTCAGGTCCATCGGGTTCATGCCTGCGGCAACCGCTTTCAGGCCTTCGTTCACGATCGATTGCGCCAGAACGGTCGCGGTGGTGGTGCCGTCGCCGGCCACGTCGGAGGTGTGCGACGCGACTTCCTTGACCATTTGCGCGCCCATGTTTTCGAATTTGTCCTTCAATTCGATTTCTTTCGCAACCGATACGCCGTCTTTAGTGATGGTCGGCGCGCCGAAACTCTTGTCCAGGATCGCGTTGCGGCCTTTAGGACCCAGAGTCACTTTTACCGCGTTTGCCAAAATATTGACGCCTTTCGCCATCCGGCTACGTGCGTCATCACCAAAATATACGTCTTTTGCTGCCATTTTAATTCCTGACTGATGTGTTAAATAGTTGTGATGAGGTTATGAGGAGGGCTTAGCCCAGTACACCCATAATGTCGTCTTCGCGCATCACGATGAGTTCTTCGCCGTCAATCTTGACTTCGTTGCCGGAATATTTGCCGAACAGTACCTTGTCGCCGACCTTGACTTCCAGCGGGCGAATTTCGCCGTTTTCCAGATGCTTGCCGGTGCCGACCGCCAGGATCACGCCTTGGCTGGGCTTTTCGGTCGCAGAACCGGGCAGTACGATGCCGCCTGCGGTCTTGGTTTCTTCCTCAACGCGTTTGACTATCACTCTGTCGTGTAACGGACGTATTTTCATCAATCTCTCCTAAAAAAATTAAAGGGTAAAAATTTATTAGCACTCGCGTTCAATGAGTGCTAATAATAAACAGGTTTTGCAGTCTGTCAAGTTCTTTGGCATCATCCCCACAACCTTAGCCGATTCCAATCACTCATGAATGACAACCAACTCTTACGCTACAGCCGCCAAATCATGCTGCCGCAGATCGATGTCGAAGGACAGCAGAAACTGCTGGCCGCCAAGGCGCTGATCATCGGCGCCGGAGGGCTCGGTTCGCCCGCTTCGATTTATCTTGCCGCGGCTGGTGTCGGCAACATTACGATTTTCGACGACGATGATGTCGACTTATCCAATTTGCAGAGACAGATCGCTCACTACACCGACGATATAGGGACTCCGAAAGTCATTTCAACCCGGCAGACCCTGAATCGGCTAAATCCCGACGTGAAGGTCAGGGCGATCAAGCAACGGCTCGGTGGCGCGGAGCTTGCCGAGGAAGTCGAGGCCGCCGATCTGGTGCTCGATTGCAGCGACAATTTCACGACCCGCTTTGCGATCAATCGGGCCTGCGTCGAGCACGAGACGCCGCTGGTCTCAGGCGCGGCGATCCGCTTCGAAGGCCAGGTCGCGGTGTTTACGCCGGGCACGGGGGATAGCCCCTGCTACAACTGCCTGTACCGAATGGATGGCGAAGAGCCGCTCAATTGCGCCACGAATGGCGTCGTGGCGCCGGTGACCGGCATCATCGGCGCGATTCAGGCGATGGAGGCGATCAAGCTGATCGTCGGTATCGGTGCAACGTTGACCGGCAGGTTATTGCTATTGGACGGATTGACGATGGAGTTCAATACGATGAAATTGAGAAAAAACCCGAAATGCCCGGTGTGTAGCGAAAACCACCTTGGATGGAAATTTTCGCCGATCTGAATAAGATTAAGCCAGAGGGATGCAGCGATGCGTGGCTTTACCTAGCAATTTAAATTATTACATGCACGGTGTCGATGCTGGGGGAATTCCGCAGAAAACAAAGCGTATCCGATAGCATTTTTAAAATGATGGTTCATCGGCAAAATGTGGTAAGCAAAAATGTGGCATGCAGAATATATACTGCGCCAGAACGGGAAAGTGGGGCGAAGTCACTGGCGGAAAGACAAGGCGTGAAAGCTCAAAATTTGAGCAATGTCGAAACGGCATTGCCGTGGCCGGGCCAAGAGGGCATATGCTTAATTTTCATTATTTTATCCGTTAGATAATAAATCAATAAGATTGGTTTGATATGATTCCACGCTAATCATTAATGAACAATTGATAGGTATTGTCATCATGCTACGTTTGGTGTGGGTTCGGCAATCCCTGTTGAAAATACCCGAGAACTTTTCGTTAAGCGCTTATTGATGACGGGTGAAATAGCCGATAGCCACATGCGTTCGCTTTGTCTCGACAAAAGGTTTTCCAATTTTTTCTTGTTCTCTCGGGTGATGTTGGCGGACGCTCGCCGGGGTTCAAATATGGCCGTAAAAGACATTGGCTTGAGCACGTCGCAAGAGCTCGGCTTTCAGGAGCCTAACTCATGATCAGGGGAGGCGGCGGTTCTCTTTTCACATCGGTTAGCCCGAGCGACAAGCGGATGCAGAAACCCGATTTTCAGGTTTTGTTCGAATCCGTGCCGGGATTGTACCTGGTGCTGGATTGCGATTTCCATATCGTCGCGGTCAGTGATGACTACGCGCGCGCCACCATGACTCGCCGGGAAGACATTATCGGCTGCGACATCTTCGAAGTTTTTCCTGACAATCCCAGCGATCCCTCCGCCGACGGGGTACGCAATCTTCAGACTTCCCTGATGACGGTGCGGAATACCCGGAAAGCTCATACGATGCCGATACAAAAATATGACATCCGTAAGCCGGGAACGGAAGGCGGTTTCGAGGTTCGTTATTGGAGTCCGCTGAACTCGCCCGTTTTTCATGCCGATGGCTCGCTTGCCTACATCATCCACCGGGTCGAGGATGTGACCGAGTTCATCCAGCTAAAGCAGCAGGGAGTTAAGCAAAGCGAACTCACCGAAGAACTGCAAGAGCGCATGGAAAAGATGGAAGCTGAAATATACCAGCGCGCACAGGAGGCGGTCAGGGCGAACGATAAGCTGCGCAACAGTGAGGAAAATCTTGCTGTCACGTTGAATTCGATCGGCGATGCGGTACTGACGACGGACGCCGAGGGGAAGGTCACGCGTCTGAATCCGAGTGCGGAACAGCTTACTGGTTGGCCCAGTAAGGAGGCATTAGGTCGGCCGATCACTGAAATTTTTCGGATTCTCAACCAGGACACGCGGCAACCGGCCGTCATTCCGGTGTTCGAAACCTTGGCAAAGGGGGCGATTCAGGGGGTGGCCCATCACACCCTTTTGATCGCCCGCGACGGCAGCGAACATCCGATCGCCGACAGCTGCGCGCCGATTCGGAGCCGCGCGGGGCAGGTGATCGGGACGGTATTGGTATTCCGCGACGTCTCCGATGAATACGCCACGCAGAAGGCCTTGCGGGACAGCGCCACACACATCCGCACGATCCTTGATAATATCGCGGATGGCATCATCACCATCAGCGAAAATGGCATCGTCGAGACGGTGAATCCCGCCGCTGAGCGTATCTTCGATTATGTCGCCGCTGAAGTCATCGGGAGGAACATCAAAATGCTGATGCCTGAGCCCTACCATGACGAACACGACGGCTATTTAAGGCATTATCTCGCCACCGGAGAGGCGCGCATTATAGGGCAGGTGCGGGAGGTTCACGGACGCCGCAAAGAGGGAGGCGTTTTCCCGCTCGATCTGAAGGTCAGCGAAATGCGCTCGGACGATAGCCGCCGGTTTATCGGCGTCGTGCGCGACATCACCGAGCGCAAGCGCACCGAAGAACTGCTGCAGCAGGCGAAAGAAAAAGCCGAATTCGCCAACCGCGCGAAAGATTCGTTTCTGGCGACCATGAGCCATGAAATCCGCACACCGCTGAGTGGATTGTTGGGCATGCTGGAATTACTCGCCCTCACGCCCCTCGATAACGAGCAGAAGAAAACGTTGCAATCGGCTCGCGATTCCGGCCATAGCCTGCTGCGGATCCTCAGCGACATTCTCGACTGGTCGAAGATCGAAGCCGGTAAGCTTGGGCTTTCGGTGCAGGCGACCACCATTGCGCATCTGGTCCAGGATGTGGTGAATACCTATGCCCATGTTGCCAGCGCGAAGAAATTGATTTTGCAGCAGCATGTCGATGACAGGATCGGCAAGGCGCATCTTGTCGACCCTCTCAGGCTCTCGCAGATTCTGAATAATCTGGTCAGCAATGCGATCAAGTTCACCCATCAAGGTTCGGTACAAATACGTGCCGAAGTGCTCGAACAGCTTGAGGGCGCTGAAACAATACGTTTTTCGGTCCAGGATACCGGCATCGGCCTCGATCAGGCCCAAAAATCGCGGCTGTTCCAGCTCTATACGCAAGCGACCGACAATACCGCGCGCATGTACGGTGGCACCGGACTCGGCCTGGCGATCTGCAAACGCCTTGCTGAAATCATGGACGCCCACCTCGATCTGGAAAGCATCCCGGGGCAGGGTTCGACCTTCAGTCTTACGCTGATCCTGCCTTTGACCGAGATCAAGACGATACCGTCATGTGTGCAAGGCACCGAGATTTCGCCCACTGAGCCACTCGCGGCTGATGTCGCCACCGCCCCGATCGTGCTTGCCGTGGATGATCATCCGGTCAATCTTGCCTTGCTGGTACGTCAGATAGAACTGCTCGGCCTGCGCGTCGAATCCGCACAAGACGGCGAGTCAGCATTGGCGTTGTGGCGGAGCCGACCGATCGCAGCAATCATTACCGATTGCCATATGCCCACTATGGACGGCTATGAATTGGCCAGGGCCATCCGGAAGGATGAACGATTGGAAGCGCGTCCTCGCATGCCGATTATTGCCTGTACGGCGAACGCCCTCGGCGAAGAATACGAACGCTGTCGCGTTGCCGGCATGGATGAAGTGATGGTCAAGCCGACCAACCTGAAAACCTTGCGTGCCATGTTGCTGCGTTGGCTTCCAGGGCTGGGTGAGGTCGAGAAGCAGACGCAGCGTAAGCCTCTCCAACAAAATGCCGATCCTCCGGTTGATTTTTCCGACCTTTCCGAAGCGGTGCCGGACAGGGCTGGGCAGATAGACCTGCTGCGCAAGTTTCAACGCTATCAGCGCAACGATCTTGAGCAATTGCAAGCCCGTCTCGAACAGGCCGATATGGCCGGGACGGCGTACGCGGCGCATCGCATCAAGGGGGCGAGCAGAATGGTGGGGGCTCGCGAACTTGCGAGCGCTTATGAGGCCATCGAGCAGGCCGCAAAGCAGAACGATCACGATGCCGTGTGCCGGGGCTTTCAGTTATTGGCCGATGCGGTGAATCGATTTGAAAATTATCTCTCTCTGCTGGACGTTGCGGAATAAAGAAGCTTGAGGAAATATTGATGAAAGCGGATGAGCTCCATTTCCTGGTGGTCGAGGACGATGATTTTCAGCGCCAAACCCTGGCCGATATGCTGCATTCTCTGGGCGCTAAGTCGGTGCAGCAGGCTGGCGACGGCAAGCAGGCGCTGGCGACATTGCAATCGGAACAGTCGTACCCGATTGATATTGTGCTTTGCGATCTGGAGATGCCGGAAATGGACGGCATGGAATACTTCCGGCACCTGGGCAGTTCGCACGCCGACATCTCGCTGGTTATCATCAGCGCGCTGGATTCCGCTCTAATCACCTCGGTCGAAAAAATGGCGCTTGCCTACGGAATCAGGCTGCTGGGCGCGATTGAAAAACCCATCACGCGGTCTCGCCTGCAGGCGCTGATTGGGCAGCATGAATCGGTTTGTCCCAAGCCGACAGCGACATCGACGACGCCTTCGAGCTTTACCTTCGAAGAGATCATGGACGGTTCGCGGCATGATCAATTCGAAGCGTTTTTCCAGCCCAAATTGGAGTTATCCACGGGGCGCATCACGGGGGCCGAAGTGCTGGCAAGGTGGATACATCCGAACCATGGTGTGATCGCGCCTTATGCTTTTATCGATCAGTTGGAGCAAAGTGGCAAAATTAATGATCTGACTTTTATTATGCTGGAAAAAGCGGCTGCCGCCTGCCGCCAACTGCTTCAACGCGGTCAGACGTTAAGCCTGTCGGTCAATATTTCGCTGACTTCGCTCACCGACACGACGCTGGCGAGCCGGATTACACAGGTCATACGCAACGCAGGCATCGATCCTCGCCATATTATCCTGGAAGTGACCGAAAACGCGGCCATGACCGATGTTGCGCACGTTCTGGAAAATCTGGCACGTTTGCGCATGTACGGCTTCGGATTATCGATAGACGATTACGGTACCGGCTACTCCAGCATGCAGCAGATTACGCGCATTGCCTTCAGCGAACTGAAGATCGATAAGGCGTTCGTGAAAGGCTTTGCCGAAAACGGGCCGCTGCGGATCATTGTGCAGTCGAGCATTGATATGGCGCACAAGCTCCGCATCAAGTGCGTCGCCGAAGGTGTCGAGACGGAGCAGGACTGGGATGCGCTCAAGAGCATGGGCTGTGATGTGGCGCAGGGTTATTTCATAGCCAAACCGATGGACCTGGCGTCGCTTTGCGATTTTTGCGAAAGAAAAGTGGCACTCTAAGCCGGAGGCAAACGATTCAGCCGCCAGAATAGAGGTTTCGTATTTGAGGGTTCTTCGATCTGTCTGGGGCGAATCCAGCCCGCCAGATTATTAAAATCCAGGAGGGCTGGATTCGCAAAAATGCATAGCTGCATCACATAGGCGTCGACGACGGCCGTTGTTATTTGCCGCCGGCCATGCCTTTTTTAATCATGCCGATGACTTTTTCTGCGAGATCGTTGATCACCGAAGGGCTATCGCCGTGCGGTTCGGTTTCGCCGAAAGGTTTCGCATTGGTCTGTGTAAATTTGTAGATGAAATAGCCGAGCGGCGCAAAAGCCCCGGCGGCGATCACCAGCATCACCAGAAACAGTTCTGTCACTTCACCCATAGTGCCTCCTCATGATTTATATAGTTATATTCGCGTTTAGGTGAAATTTGATCATACTCTTTTCCTGAGCAAAAAACATCCGTAAAACTGTGACAATTGCGGGGCGGAGGTGCCGCGTAGGGCTTTTCCGCAGGCGCCTGATCGACCGTTTGAATGCACGGCCCGATATTTTTCGCATGCCTTGTCAAGGACTTGAAAAAGGCGCGATTTAACCGCGAGAACAACGCAGGGCGGGAGGCGGGGCCTGGGCTGGCAAAATGTTGCGTAAACCCGGAGATCATCGTATACTTCGGCTTGGCTTACTTGATCAAGCTGGCATAAACACAATAACTTCTGGAGGTTACTACTATGAAATGGGAAACACCAAGCTACACAGACCTGCGTTTCGGTTTCGAAGTCACCATGTACATCTACAACCGTTAATCGGCACTTCGGTCTGGTTAGAAAAAGGGGATCGCAAGATCCCCTTTTTTTTGCCTGATAAATCCGATTCCCTTATAGTATGCGGTATTTTTCGGTCACAGCAGGATAGTTTCGTCTCATGAAGATCAGAGTACTCGGCGCCGGCGCCGGCGGCGGTTTTCCGCAATGGAATTGCAATTGCCACAACTGCCGGAGGATTCGCCGCGGCGAAATGCACGGCAAGGCCCGCACCCAGTCATCGATCGCGGTCAGCACCGACAATCGCAACTGGCTGCTGATCAATGCGTCGCCGGACATTCGCACGCAACTGGAAGCGTTTCCGGCGATCCAGCCGCAACAGGGCATACGCGATACCGGCATCAAGGCGATCTTGCTGATCGACAGCCAGATCGACCACACGACCGGGCTCCTGATGCTCAGAGAAGGCAAGCCGCTCGACATCTATTGCACCGAGATGGTCCGGCAGGATCTGACCAGCGGCTTTCCGGTGTTCACCATGCTATCGCATTACTGCACGGTCAATCACCACCCGGTGCCGACCGACGGCGGCAGCTTCACGATTCCGGGCATAGCCGATCTGCGCTTTTATACGCAGGCGCTGAAAAGCAAGGCGCCGCCGTATTCGCCGCACCGCCACGATCCGCATGACGGCGACAATATCGGCCTGATCGTCGAACAGATTTCGACCGGCAAAAAACTGTTTTATTCGCCGGGGCTCGGCGAGATCGAACCGCACGTACTGGCGGCGATGCAGGCGGCCGACTGTCTGATGGTCGACGGCACCTTCTGGACCGACGACGAAATGTGCGCGCAACAGATCAGCCAGAAACGGGCGCGGCAGATCGGCCACTTGCCGCAATCCGGCGAAGGCGGCATGATCGAGGTGCTGAGCGGCGTCGGCAAGGCGCGCAAGATTCTGATCCATATCAACAATACCAATCCGATCCTGGACGAGGATTCGGCCGAGCGCAAGATACTCGGTGCGAACGGCATCGAAGTCGCCTACGACGGATTGGAAATCGATTTATAACGGAGACCACATGAGCCAGAACGAAAATCAGCCTTGGAGCCGGCAGGAATTTGAAGCCCAGTTGCGCGGCATGGAAAAGTATTATCATATCCATCATCCGTATCACCTGCTGATGAATGAAGGCAAGTTGACCCGCGAGCAGATTCAGGGCTGGGTCGCGAACCGCTATTACTATCAGGTCAGCATTCCGTTGAAGGATGCGAACATCCTGGCCAATTGCCCGGACCGCGAGACCCGCGCCAAATGGATTCAGCGCATTCTCGACCATGACGGCCATCCGGGAGATCCCGGCGGCATCGAGGCCTGGATTCAACTCGGCATCGCGGTCGGCCTGAGCCGCGAGGAAATCACCTCCGAGAAATATGTGTTGCCGGGCGTGCGCTTTGCGGTCGACGCCTATGTGAATTTCGCGCGCCGCGCGGAATGGCACGAGGCGGCCAGTTCGTCATTGACCGAACTGTTCGCGCCGAAGATCCATCAGCAGCGCCTCGACAACTGGCCGGAGCATTATCCCTGGGTCGAGCAGGAAGGCTACATCTATTTCCGCAAACGCCTGACCGAAGCCCGCCGCGACGTCGAACACGGCCTCGCGATCACGCTGGACTGGTACAAGACCCGCGAGCAGCAGGAGAGGATGGTCCAGATTCTGCAATTCAAGCTGGATGTGCTGTGGACGATGGCCGATGCGATGTACATGGCATACGTCCACAAGATGCCGCCGTATTTCAATATCGAAAAGTAAAGGCGCTGCGCCGGTCTAAGCGGCCGCCTTAAAATTCGACCACCGCGTCCGCGCCGATCAGCAACTGGTTGTCGCGGCTGCCCCGCGCATAAGCCGGCGTGGCCGAATCGGCCCAGTCATAGCGGAGTTCCGGGCGCAGCGTCAGGAAGGACAGGGGTT
Source organism: Methylomicrobium lacus (assembly GCF_041897535.1). Taxonomy (GTDB): domain Bacteria; phylum Pseudomonadota; class Gammaproteobacteria; order Methylococcales; family Methylomonadaceae; genus Methylomicrobium; species Methylomicrobium lacus_A. The sequence continues at coordinate 1,956,565 of NZ_CP169217.1, read as the reverse complement.
TCCAGTTCAGGCCCAGGGTTACTGCGTAATAGCCTGCTTCCCCGGCGTTATAGCGGGAGCCGTTCTGGTCGCGGAACCATTCCGCGCGGATCCCAGCGCCGAGAGAGTCGGCAACATCATAGCTCAGATACTGCACGAGCGAATACCAGTCCGCGCTGGCGCTGCCGGGACCGAACGCCTGGTCCTGCCAGCCGCGGTCATGCTGCAGCACATAATGCCATTTTTGACCGATGAGCTGACGCCAGATCGCCGTGAAATAAGTGCGGTTGTCCTCGAAGGTATCGCTGGCGTCGCCGTTCAACACCGAAAACGACAGACCGCTCTCGCCGTCATCGGCGGTCCAGTTGAATCCGCCGAGAAAGCTCCAGGCGCCAAAGTGCCGATCGAAATTGTCCGCCCCGGTCACCGCGCCGGAGTACAGCGTCAGATCGTCGCGCAGCGCATAGGACAGTAATGCCCCGGTATGCGTGAACGGCGAAGACTTCATGCTGTACGAATGCGAATAGAAGAAGTTCGGCGGCGAGGGCACCGACTCGTAGCCGATGATGCTGTAAAAATGGCCGATTTTGGCGCTCAGCCCGTTACCCCAAGGTAAGCCGACTTCGAGATAAGCCTGCGGCAAGGCAACGTCGTAGAAGCGCAGGTCTTTTTGATCGATCAGATTATCGTCCCAATGGCCGGTAGCCTGCGTATAAGGCGTATCGGTGCCGAACATCGCATCGAAGCGCCCGCCCCAGTCGAACCGGCCACTTTTCAGATCCACCGAGCGCTCGAAAAATAAATTCAGCTGATGCAGATGCAGCTCGTCGGTGCGGTCATTGAATGACACCGGGCTATTCAGCCTGTCCTCCGGCTCGGCGAAATTATGGTTGATGCCGACCGTTAGCCAGCCGCCGGCATCGATGCCGAACTCATCGATTCCCAAATCCTCGCTCAGCGTGCCGTCGCTGAGGGTTTGATAAAGCCCTTTGGGAGGATCTTCGGCGGCGCCTGCGGCAGGCGCCATCAATAGCGCGTGCGCGATGCACGCGGCCATCGCCGGATAGGCCGCGCAGGACCGTAGCGGCCAATGGCTTAACATCGGGTCTGCCGATTTAATAGGGCGGAACATTTATATCCTTTAATTCAGTAATCGCTCTGGGGCTTGAGTGGAGCGTTTCCGTGCCGTTCACGGGAACGAAATAGAGTCTTACGCCTCTTATTGTATTGCAAAAACCAATAGATTTTTCTTTGCCTCCACGCATGCTGCCGTTATTGCCATGCCGGCGCCTGGCGGTTAATGCGAAGAAACATCGTCGGTAGTTAAGCTGGCTGTGAGCGCGGCGCATTGAACGCTGTTTGATATTGCAAGGGGAACGTCACCGATGAAAATCCATCATCTCTCGCCCGACGAAGCGCTCAAAAGCCTGATCAGCAGTCACGATGGTTTGTCCGGCGACGAAGCCCGCCGCCGCTTGAGCGAATATGGCTCGAACCGGATCGACAAGGTTCAGGGCGAGCCGCTTTGGCTGGTCTTTATCAAAGAGTTCGTGCATTTTTTCGCCCTGATTCTCTGGCTGGCGGCGGGACTGGCTTTTTTCGCCGACTATCGGCAATCTGGCGGAGGCATGGATACGCTGGGTTATGCAATTCTTGGGGTCATCGTGATCAACGGTTTGTTTTCTTTCTGGCAGCAATTCCGCGCCGAACGCGCCGTTGCCGCTTTGGAGAAACTGTTGCCCCAGACCGTCAAGGTGCTGCGTGCCGGTAAAATGAGTCTGATTCTCGCGGCCGACCTGGTGCCCGGCGATGTGATTTTGTTGCAGGAAGGCGATAACGTGCCGGCGGATTGCCGCTTGCTCGAAGCCTTTTCCTTACGGGTCAACAATGCCACCGTCACCGGCGAGTCGATGCCCAAGGCGCGGGATGCAGCACCCTCCTCCGAAGAAGATCTGCTGCATGGCCGCAATACCCTGTTGGCGGGTACCTCGATCGTGTCCGGCGACGGCAGGGCGGTTGTCTTCGCCACCGGTATGCACACCGAGTTCGGCAAGATTGCCCATCTGACGCAAACTGCACGGGTGTCGACTTCGCCCTTGCAGCAGGAAATCCTACGCCTGAGCCGCATTGTCGCACTCCTGGCGCTCTCGCTCGGCGTGGTGTTTTTCTTCATCGGCCAAAGCATGGGTTTGTCGTTCTGGGAGAACTTCATTTTCGCGATCGGCATCATCGTCGCGAATGTGCCGGAAGGCCTATTGCCCACGGTCACGCTGTCCTTGGCCATGGCGACCCAGCGCATGGCCAAGCGCAATGCGCTGATTCGGCATCTGCCGTCGGTGGAGGCCTTGGGATCGGCAACGGTGATCTGCACCGACAAGACCGGCACACTGACCGAAAACCGTATGATGGTGACCGCGCTTTATTTGAACGGCCAAATCCTGGCTCCGATTGCAGTCAAGCGCCAGCGCGACCTTGCAAAGTTGTACCGGCGTTTTTTCGAGGATGCCATGCTTTGCCACAATCTGAAAGAGACCGTCGTCGCCGGAAAACCGCGGTTATTGGGCGATCCGATGGAAGTGGCGCTCGTGCGCATGGCGAAGACCTGCCTGGGAGAACATATTACCTACCCCAAAATCAATGAGGTGCCCTTCGATACCGATCGCAAGCGCCTTTCCACGGTGCATCAGACGCCCAAGGGACCTGTGGTTTATTGCAAGGGCGCGCTCGAAATGCTGCTGCCTTTATGCAGCCGGGTGCAAACCGGCGCTGAAATAACGCCGCTGACTCCGGAAGCCCGACAGTCTTTCACACACGCGCTGGAAGAGATGGCGGCTAACGGTTTACGCGTCCTGGCGTTCGCCTGGCGCGAATTGGAAGAGGGGCATGACGGCGCGCAAGTGGAACGGGATCTGATTTTGTGCGGTATGGTAGGATTGGAAGACCCGCCCCGACCCGAGGTTCGAGGCGCCATCGAAAAATGCCGGGAAGCGGGCATCAAGGTGATCATGGTGACAGGCGATCATCCGCATACGGCGCTGGCTATCGGCCGGCAGATCGGCCAAATTCAATCGGAAACCCCGGCCGTCATTACCGGCGATCAATTGCGGAAGTTGTCCGAAATCCAGTTGCGGCTGGCGCTGGATGCGGCCGACATCATTTTTGCTCGGGTCGGCGCGGATCAGAAAATGCGCATCGTGAGCGCGCTGCAAAAGAAGAAGCATGTCGTGGCGGTGACGGGGGACGGCGTCAACGATGCTCCGGCGCTGAAAATGGCCGATATCGGCATTGCGATGGGCGTGATCGGCACCGACGTGGCCAAGGAAGCCGCGGACATGATCCTGCTCGATGACAATTTCGCCAGCATCGTCGCCGCGATCGAAGAGGGCCGGGCGGTTTACGACAATATCCGCAAGTTCCTGACCTATATCCTGACCTCCAATATCCCGGAACTGGTGCCTTATTTGGCCTTCGCCCTGTTCAACATCCCCTTGCCGCTCACCATCATTCAAATTCTGGCGGTCGATCTGGGCACGGACATGCTGCCAGCCCTGGGCTTGGGAGCGGACCCGCCAGCCCCCTGCATCATGCAAAAGCCACCGCGTCCACGCCAGGAAAGGCTGCTCAACCGGTCTTTGCTGTTGCGGGCCTATCTTTTCCTGGGCCTGCTGGAGGCTGCCGCCGCGATGGCGGCTTATGCTTTTGTCCTGCACCGCGGCGGCTGGGTCTGGGGCGAGCGCCTGGGAAGCCGAGACATGCTTTATCTCCAGGCCACCACGGCGTGTTTGAGCGCGATCATCCTGATGCAGGTCGTCAATGTGTTTCTCTGCAAAACGCCGGGGCAAAGCCTGTTCTTCGGGGCCCGCCTCCTTGCCAACCGCTTGCTGCTCTGGGGCGTCGCCTTTGAACTTCTCCTTCTCGTTGTGATTATCTACACGCCGTGGGGAAACTTGGTCTTTGGCACGGCTCCCATTCTGCCGGAGGTCTGGCTGTTCATGCTGCCCTGTGCGCTGGGCATGCTGGTGCTGGAGGAAGGACGTAAGTGGGGTGTTGTGCGTTGGAGAGGGGGAAGGAGAGGCTAAATGGCCATCGGCTTTGTTATCGGTAAAACATGGCGTCGTGATGATCGAATGGATGCGGGAGGCTGTCGAACGCGCGGTCAGGCTGCGAGTTTTGCAGTTTATGTGGTAACATAACCTACTTATATAGTCGGTTAATCTGGATTTGCGCTTTTGGCCTAAAGTCTCATGTTAATGGTTATATAAACATTACTGTTCTCAATTATTTAGGTTTAATAATCGCAATGAATTCTTTCAAAAAAATCCTGGTTTCTTTGACCATGGCGGCCGCAATTTCCAGCGTATCACCCGCCGCATTTTCTAAACCAGCCGGCGAAGAAGCGGTAACGACTGCCGTTGTAAACACTATTGCCAGCCTCGAGCAGGCTTTAAGCTTGATGGAAAAAGGCGGAGATAACGAGGCTGTCAATAAAGCCATCGGCACCGCGCGTCAACAACAAAAAGAGTTTCGTTTCGAGGTGACCGAACGTCAACGTCAAAAAGCCGTTAACATGCTGGTTCGCGCCCAAAACGATTTGAAAGCCGGCAATCTCCAGCCAGCGGAACAAAGTTTGAGAGAAGGGCTGGCTTCTTTTAAGGAAATGAAAGCAATCTACGACAAGACCCACTAAAGGACTACCTGTGCGGCGAGGAAAACTCTCGCCGGCCCCCTCTAAATGTTAGGGCGAGCTGAATCAATCAGAAATTGAATGGTTCAGCTTTTCGGAAAGGTGACCGTAAAGCAGGTTCCCGAGCCTGGTTCGGAATCGACGGTCACTTTTCCTCGCATCGCCAACGTCACGATATTGTTCACAATCGCAAGGCCCAGACCGGTGCCGCCCTGGCCCCGGCCTGTCGTAAAAAAAGGCTCGAATAGTTTGGCGATGTGTTCGCTAGCAATGCCGGCGCCATGGTCGCGGACCGTCAGTGTGAACTGAGGCTCGCCTTGCATTGGCTCCCTCCCGTCGGTCAAGGCGATCTCGACTTTGCCGCCCTGTCCGCCCGGATAGGCGTAGCGTTCGATATTTTGTAAAAAATTCAGCAGGATCTGCCGCAGATAGCCCGAATGGCCGTGCCATTCCACGGCATCCTGGATGCCGGATACATCGAGCGCAATATCGAGTTTGGCTTCCCGGGCGCTGAGTTTGAAAAGATCGACCGCATCCTGCACGGCTTCAGGGAGGTTGACCGTTTCCGCTTGCTCGACGACTTGATCGGCCGCGATTTTTTTAAAGTTTTCGACCAGTCGGTGCGAATTCTCAACATGTTTGATCATCAACGCGGAGGCATCCTGTATGTCTTGCAGCAATTCCTCGTCTTCCGGGTTCGATTTGAACAGCGCTTGAATGCGAGTCCGCGACAGGCGATTCTGAATCACGCTGAGCGCAGTGCGCACGATGCCGAGCGGCGTATTGATTTCATGCGCGACGCCGGCCACCGCCTGGGTCAGCGCGCGATGACGGTCCAGCGCGGCCTCCGCCTGCATGGCCTGGCTGATCAACTGCATTTCCTGGACGCGCAGGCGTTTTTTTTCGAGGCTGGCGCCGATGCGGGCCTTCAGCAGGGTCGAATTGAACGGCTTGGGCAGATAGTCCTCCGCGCCGAGTTCGATGCCCTTGATCACCTGATGCATCTCGGTACAGGCCGAGAGCATGATGACCGGGATGTGCCGTAAGGCTTTATCGCCCTTCAGCTTTGTCAACAAGGCCAAGCCATCCATTTCGGGCATGATCACATCGAGCAGGATCAGGTCGAACGCTTGATCGGCCAGATGCGTCAAGGCGTCGACGCCGTTAGCGGCGGTATCGATCCGGTAACCCCGGCACTGCAGTAGCCGCGCCAGCAGCGCCCGGCTATGCGGGTCATCGTCGACCACCAGGATGTGCTCGTTTCCTATCTTTTCGTTCAAGATGGTGGCGGGGCTATCGGCGGAGTCTGTCGGAGACGGGGCGCATTCGATACACGCCTCGCAATTTATCGGTGCGCCGCAAAAAAGCTGATTCAGGCGCTGGACGATGCCGTGCGCGGCGCAGCGAATGATGCCGAGATCGTCGCAGCGTTTTTGTTGCCCTTCGCTGCCGGCATCCTCGGCAAGCATCTCGGCATAGCCGATGATCTGGTTCAGCGCGGTAAGCAGGTCATGGTGGATGTGTGCATCTTTCATCGCAGCGAGTTCTCTTAGGTCACGAACAGCCGAATTTTGGCCAACAATCGCGCCAGATCGATCGGCTTGGTGTCGTATTCGTCGCAGCCGGCATTCAGGGCCTTTTGCCGGTCTTCGCCCATCGCGTGGGCGGTCAGCGCGATCACCGGAATGTTTTGGGTGACTGGATCGGCCTTGATCAGCGCGGATGCTTGCCAGCCGTCCATCACCGGCAGGCTCATGTCCATCAGGATCAGATCGGGCAATAGGGATTTGGCCAAGTGTACGCTTTCCTCGCCGTTGACCGCCGTCGCAATTTCGAAGCCATGCTTGAGCAGCCGCCGCGACAGCATGTCGCGGTTCAATTCGTTGTCTTCGACCAGCAGGATTTTGCTCATCCCGCCCTCAGTCGCCGAGCGCCAGCGGTAGCTTGACGATAAACACGGAGCCTCTGCCCGGCTCGCTGTCGATCGCGATCGTGCCGCCCATCATTTCGCAAAATTTCTTCGTGATCGTGAGGCCGAGGCCGGTGCCTCCGTATTGGCGCGTGGTCGAATTGTCGGCTTGCGTGAACGCGGCGAAAACCTTGTCGACCTGATCCCGGCTCATGCCGATACCGGTGTCGCGCACTTGCAGGACGATCCAGCCGTCTGCGGACGCGGCCTCCACCGCGACGCTGAAATCGATTTCGCCTGCGTGCGTGAATTTGCCCGCATTGCTGAGCAGGTTCAGCAGGATTTGCCGCAGTTTGATCGCATCGGCCTTGATCGCCGGCAGGCTGTCGGGACAGTGGATGAACAGTTTGTTCGAATTTTTGTCGATGATCGGGCGCACCGTATTGACCGCTTCGTCGATCACCGAAGGCAAATGAATCACTTCGAGGCACAATTCCATTTTGCCGGCTTCGATTTTGGATAGATCGAGGATTTCATTGATGATGGCCAGAAGGTGCACTGCCGATGCGTGGATCTTCATCAAATCACTGATCGTGTGAGATTCCGACTCCCTGGCGTCTTCGAGCAGCATTTCGCTGTAACCGATGATCGCATTCATCGGCGTGCGCAGTTCGTGCGACATGTTGGCCAGAAATGCGCTTTTGGCGCTGTTCGCTTCCTCGGCGATCGCGCGCGCCTTTTGCGCTTCCGCGATCGCCTTCGACAACTCGATTTCGGTTTGTTTGAGTTCGGTGATGTCGGTGCGGATCGCGACCGTGCCGGTATTCCAGACCCGCCTTTCGCTGACCCGCATCCAGCGGTCGCCGATGAAATGTTCGACAAAGTTTTCGCGCGGCGTGCGGTGGCGTGTCGCCCGTTCGTTCAGCCAGTCTTCAAGGCGTCCGTCGGCGTCGAGAATCAAACCGGCTTCGGCCGCTCCGCGCATGATCGCTTCGAACGACATGCCCGGCATGATCGGCGTGCCGAAATTCATGATTTCGCGGTAGCGCTGGTTGCATTCGACCAGGCGGTCTTCCATGTCGAACAGGCAAAAACCGTCTGCGATGCTTTCGATCGCCTCGCGCATCCGGGAGCGGCTGACCGCTTCCTCATACGTTGCCTGCTGGATGCGCCGGTCGACGATCGTGATGAAGATCGCGAGCGAGGCGATCAAAACCGACGTGAAGGATACCCAAAACACCAGCGCCGCGGGATTCAGCGAGCTTTGCGTCCAGTCCGGTGAAGCCTCGCCGGCAAAAAAATAGGTCGCCGCCATCGCGGTGTAATGCATGCCCGACACCGCGAAGCCCATCGTCAGCGCGGCGCCGATTTTGGCCCAAAACGCCTGAGCGCCTTTTTTGTTGCGGCCGATCAAAAAATCGATCGTCAACGCGACACCGGAGAGTGCCAGCGCAATCAGGATCGACAGCGCGAACAGCTTCGGCTCGAACAGCATGATCAATTGCCGGCTGATGCCCTGCATCGCCGCCATGCCGATGTAGTGCATCGCGCCGATGCCGAGCCCCATCGCGACGCTGGCCAACACGACCGATTGGCTGATTTTGGGCCGGCTGATCACTTCCAGCATTGCATAGCTGGACAGGATCACCGGGGTGGTGGAGAGGATCGTGATCGAGACGTCATAGCTGACCGCAAGCGGGAGTCTCAGCGCCAGCATCGCGATAAAATGCATTGCCCAGACGCCGCCGCCCATCGTGAATGCGCCGGCCAACAGCCAGATGCGGCGTTTGCCGTCGGACTCGGCAGCACGGATGCGGCCCGCGACGCTCAGCGCCGCATAGGAGGCCAGACTGACGATCGCGATCGACAGCACGACGAGCCCGTTGTCGTAATCCGCTTTCAACGCCTGGCTTAAATCCCTGCCGTCGTAGAAATAATGCTGCATCACGGCTTGCGGGCGGCAGTCAGTGCACCAGGATGTCCGCGCGGCTTTGCCGCCAAAGCACCGCGAGTTGTTTGACGAAACCGTGCATCAGGCTCACGATCAGTTCGGGCGGCGTAAACCGGCTTTTGAACAAAAATGCGACCTGTGCCTGGGTCGGGCTGCGTTTCACTTCGATCAGCCAATAACCCTGGCTGTCCTGAACATAGCGATCGCCGGCCGGATTCAACGGCATGCCTTCAAGGCCGCCGAGCCGCTCCAGCAGTTGCAAGCCGCGATCGGCATCGATCTCGTCGGCAAACAGCACCTCGCCGTCGATGATCAGCCAGCGCGGCGTTTCGGCCTGTTCCGGGCTCAGGCCGCCGATCGGCGACAGCGCATAAAGCAGTTTCCGGCGCGATCCGGCCGCCTCGATCAGGCTGTTCGCCAAGTCGACCGTCGCCAGCGCCATGCCGTAGGCAAGATATTGGCGGATGCTGCTCTTGAGCAGTGAATACAGCTTGTCCTCGGTCGTCTCGACCTTCGTGAAATAACCGTTGATATCGTAGCGATCGATCACTTCGCGTTCCGGCGCGATGCCCGGCTGGCCGGTGCGGATATAGATCTGCGTGAGCTTGTTGCCGAGGTGGTTGCGGATGTAATCGCACAGATCGAGTCCCGCGCGTTCGGTCTCCATCACCACGTCCAGGAGCGCGACCGCGAGCGAACAGCCGACCTCGACATCGTCCTTGATCAGCGCGATCGCCTCCTGTTTGCTGCCTGCGGTATAGATTTTCAGCGGCAGGCCATAGACTTCGAAGTTTTTGATCGCCAGCCTTGAAACCGCCAGCACATCGGGTTCGTCGTCGACCAGCAGCACCGGCCAGTATTTGAAAAACATGGCGGCCTCCTTAATAAGCCAAAGGTTGCCGCAGCTCGCTGAGCTTGACGGCATCAAGACGCATGTGTTTGGCCAGATAGGCCGCGGTTTCTTTCGGCCGGACCTTATGCACGAAGTTGTAGCGGGCTTCGTGATAATTGACTTCGCCGCCGTAAAATTTTCCGGAGAAGTTGATTTTCATCTTTTGCAGTTCGGCGGCGCGGTAGGCAGCCAGGGGTTTGACGCGCTCGTCCTTGTGCCGGAGATTGCGCTTTTCTTCGAGTAGACGCGGATACTGCGGGTCTGCGGCCAGGGCTTCGGCCTTGCACCTGACCTGCTGCAGATATTCCTCGTAATGGTCGGACAAAATCTCGTCGATATAACCGATCGCCTTGGCTTTTTTGGTGCCGATCGGCAGCGGCGTTTCGGTCAGTTCCAGCGCCTTGACCGGCCCGACCCGCTTCGGCAACGAATAGGTCCAGTATTCGGAGCCGTACAGGCCCATCGTCTTGTAATGCGGATTGAAGATCACGCCTTCGCGCGCCCAGACCTTGTCTGCGGCCAGAATCGCCATCGCGCCGCCCGCGCCGCAGCCGCCCCAGACCGCGGACACGGTCAGTTTGTTCTCGGTGGTCAGGACTTCGAGCACGAAGTCGTCGATCGCATTGATATTGCGCCAGGATTCGTTGGCCGGATTTTCGGCCGCCTCGATCACGTTCAGGTGGATGCCGTTCGACCAGAAATCGCGCCCGCCCATCAATACCAGCACCTGGGTAGGTCGCGCCAGCGCCAGGCGGTAAGACTCGAGCAGGCGGCGGCATTGCGAGGTCGACATCGCACCGTTGTGAAAATCGAAATGGAGATAGCCGACCTGGTTTTTTTCCTCGTACCAGATTTCCTTGAAGGTCGGCTCGGTGCCGCTGAATAATGGATCGATCGGCGATTCGGGGGTGTCGTTCAGCATACTGCCGAGCACCTTCGCGGCCGGCAATTTGAAATCGAAATGCCGGTCATGCGACAGGAAGCGCTTGTAGAACGGGATTTTGATGCCGTGCTTGCGCTTCAGATGCGAAATCCATACCGCGCCGTCGATCGCCGCGCGGCAGATTGCGCCGTGGCGCTGCGCGATGATCGCGCCCGGCTGCCAGCCTTGCAGCAGGCTTTCCTCGTGCGCGCCGAACAGATAGTAGTCCTGCCCGTCGATCTGATCGAGCACGCCGGGCGCGCTGTCGGCAGCGTTGATTTTTTTGATGATCGTCGCGACATGGTCGCGCTCCCAATCGATCCGGCGCTCTTCTTGTTTCATCAAGGGTCGCAGTTCGCCGCGCACATCGGGATTCGTATAATCGAGCGGTTCGGGCCGGTGGCTGCCGGACTCGACGCGCTTGACCGCGAGCAGCATCGCCCTGATCGCGGCCTGCGTCAGTTCGCGGCGGTAGATGCCGGCCTTGCTGGCCTGGCGCATCGGAAACGTCTCGCTCGCCCAGATTTCGCCGGCGTCCATGTCCTCGACCGCCTGCAACACGGTCACGCCCCATTCCTGTTCGTCGTTCATGATCGCCCAGTCCAGCGACGACGGCCCCCGGTCTCCCTTGATGCCCGGATGGATGATGAAGCAATGGTGTTTGCTCCATACGTCCTCGGGGATTTTTTCCTTTAAGAACGGACAAATGATCAGATCGGGTTGAAAAAGTGTCACGCCTTTTCTGACATCGTCCGGACTCAATGCCAACGTAATCGAAATATCATGACCCAAGGCTTCCAGTTCCACATGGGCGCGTTGGCACAGGCCGTTGTAGGATGATGAAATCAGTAAAATTCTCATGATGGTTGCACCTCTGATTTTTGTTATGGCGGGTCAGGTCGGTAAGCTGGCGTTTGCTTCGGTCTGCCTGGAAGGATGCGAGCAACAAACTAACTCGGAAATCAAGCGATTTCTGCCCGGTTTATTTAAAATTTGCCCGATATTCCTGGGGAGAAATATTCAAAAACCGTTGAAACGTCCGGCGCATTTGTTCGGCGTTATTGAAACCGCACTTGCCGGCAATGCTTTCCATCGATAGGTCAGTGCGCAACATCATGTTGCGTGAGGCTTCGAGACGCGTTCTCTCGACAAACTTTGCCGGGGTCATGCCGATTTCATGGCAAAAAACGCGCGAGAAATTTCTCGGGCTCATCGCCATGCGATCTGCGAGTACTTCGACGCTCAGGTCTTCTTCTGGATGACTGACGATCCAGGCCTGCAATTCGCGAAAATCCTTGCGGGTTTTCGCCTCGTTAAAAGCGAAACCGCTGAATTGCGATTGTCCGCCAGGACGGCGCATGAAGATCAGCATGCCGCGCGCGACGCTCGCGGCGACTTCCCAGCCCCAGTCCTCTTCGACCAGGCTCAAGGCCAGATCGATGCCGGCAGTCACGCCGCCGGACGTATAAATGCTGCCGTCGCGGACGAAGATTTTGTCGGGCAGGATCTGAACGTTCCGGTATTGGCTCGCCAGTTGCTCGCAGAACAGCCAGTGTGTGGTGGCCTTGCGATGGTTCAACAAGCCGCTTTCGGCCAACACAAACGCGCCGGTGCAGATTGAAACCATGCGCCTGACCTTGGGCATCATGCCCGGCAGCCAGCGGGATAGCCTCCGATCAGTCCAGGAAGCAACCGAAAATGGCGCTCCGGTGACCATCAAGGTGTCGATGTCGCCTGGAACGTCGTCATAAGCATAATCCGCAAGAATCCGCATGCCGGATGCGGTTTTGACCGGCCCCGCCTGTTCCGCGATCAGCGACAAGGAATAGACCGACTCGGTTTCGGCAATTTGTCCCGACAGACGCAGCGCGTAATTGGCGAAAAAAAACACGTCCATCGGGCCTGTCACGTCCACGATTTCGCAGTCCGGGTAAACCACCATCGCGATATGGCGATGCTGCTGCGTAAGCGCTTGTTTGGCGTGGGTCATCGACATATCCCCCATGGCTCTTTTTGGACTGGTGATTAGAGTGCTACATTTTTTTGCTGGATAAGAGACAAAAATCCCACAATTTCGGACAATCTTAATGCGGAGTTAATTCCTGACAAGCTCCAGGCTGATAGCCGGAAGAATGGTTTGTGCGGGAGAAGGGAGGAGAATTGAGCGTGGCGGGATATTGATCCCGCCACGCTCCTGGCCGATCATCTCCCTATCTCGAAGGGAGAGACGGATTTGCCTTAGTCGTAAACGAACACGTTCGTCGCGCCGGTTTCGGCGGACGAGGCGTTCAGCCGGAAGCCCGCGAACAGTTCGCGGCCCATGCCGTGATGGTGGTCTTTCGCGCTATTCACCGCGGGTTTGCGCGCATTGAACTCGTCCTTGTCGACCAGCACGTTCACTTCACCGGTTTCGGTGTTCAGATAGATCATGTCGCCGTTGCGGACTTTCGCGAGCGGGCCGCCGTCAGCGCATTCGGGGCACATGTGGATAGCCGAAGGGATCTTGCCGGAAGCGCCGGACATGCGGCCGTCGGTGATCAGCGCGACTTTGTAACCCTTGTCCTGCAAGAGGCCCAACGGTGGCGTCAGTTTATGCAGTTCCGGCATGCCGTTCGATTTCGGGCCCTGGAAGCGGATCACCGCGATGAAATCCCGATCCAGTTCGCCGCGTTTGAACGCGGCCATCATGTCGTCCTGATCGTCGAAGACGACGGCCGGCGCCTGCACCTCGCGGTGATCCTTGCTGACCGCAGACACCTTCGAGACGCCGCGGCCGAGGTTGCCGTGCATCACATGCAGGCCGCCGGAGGCGTCGAAAGGCGCGGCGACGGGTCTGAGCACTTCGGTATCGAGCGAGGCGGCAGGGCAGGGTTCCCAAACCAAGCGGCCGTCTTTGAGTTTCGGCTCCTGGGTGTAGTTGTGCATGCCCTTGCCGTCGGCGATGGTCAGAATGTCTTCATGCAGGAGGCCGTTGGCCAGGAGTTCGGCGATCAATACGCCCATGCCGCCGGCGGCCTGGAAGTGGTTCACGTCGGCCGGGCCGTTCGGATAGATGCGGGTCAACAGCGGTACGACCCTTGAGAGCGCGTCGAAATCGTCCCAGTTGATGATGATGCCGGCCGCGCGCGCGATCGCGATCAGGTGCATCGTGTGGTTGGTCGAGCCGCCGGTCGCGAGCAGGCCGATGATCGCGTTCAGGATCGCCTTTTCGTTGATCACGTGGCCGATCGGGCGGAAGTCGTCGCCGAGCGCGGTAAATTTGAGCACTTGTTGGGCGGCGGCCTTGGTCAGTTCGTCGCGCAGCGGCGTGTAAGGGTTGATGAACGAGGAGCCGGGCAGATGCAGGCCCATGATCTCGACCATCATTTGGTTGCTGTTCGCGGTGCCGTAGAAGGTGCAGGTGCCGGGGCCGTGATAGGATTTCGATTCGGATTCGAGCAGTTCCTGGCGGCTGATTTTGCCCTCGGCGAACTTTTGCCGGGCGCGCGATTTTTCCTTGTTCGTGATGCCGCTGGTCATCGGGCCCGCCGGCACGAACACGGCCGGCAGATGGCCGAAGGTCAAGGCGCCGATCAACAGGCCCGGCACGATCTTGTCGCAGACGCCGAGATAAAGTGCGCCGTCGAACATGTTGTGGCTGAGTCCGACCGCAGTCGCCATCGCGATCACGTCGCGGCTGAACAGCGACAGTTCCATGCCGGCCTGGCCTTGGGTGATGCCGTCGCACATTGCCGGCACGCCGCCCGCGAACTGGGCGACGCCGCCCGCTTCTCGGATGGCCTGCTTGATCAGTTCGGGCGAGTCCTTGTAAGGCTCATGCGCGGACAGCATGTCGTTGTACGAGGAAATGATCGCGATGTTCGCTTTTTGCGGGCCGGCCAGATCGGATTTTTCGGCCGCGGAACAGGCCGCGAAACCGTGCGCGAGGTTGCCGCAGCCGAGCGTCAGCCGGCGCGGGCCTTGTTCGACCGCCGAATCGACGCGGGCAAGATAAATCGCGCGGCTTTCGCGGCTGCGTTTGACCACGTCGCGAGTGACTTTTTCAATGACTGGATGCATAGTGAGTACCTACTGTGCGGCGACACCTTGTAAAAGCGCGCCAATGCTAATGAATAATTCGTAGGGTGCGCATCGCGCACCTTTTTCCATCGATGGGGTTTATTGCAACGGGGCGCGATGCACGCCCCAACGTTTCGTTCAAACCCTGCGGACAGGGCAGCATGCCACGTCCGGCGCTTCGGCTCAACCCTCCCAGGCCCTCCCGTCGCGATCGAGCAACAGATCGGCCGCAATCGGCCCCCAGGTGCCGGCCTGATACGGCTTCGGTTTTTCCGGCGACTTCGCCCAGGCATTCTGGATCGAATCGATCCAGGTCCAGGCCTGCTCGATTTCCTCGCGGCTCAAAAACAGCGTCGCATTGCCGCGCATCGCTTCCAGAACCAGCTTTTCGTAGCCGCCGAAAATCCGGCTGTTTTTAAAGGCTTCCGAGAAACTCAAATCGAGCTTGGTTTTTTGGATCTTCAGGTTTTCGTCGATGCCGGGCACCTTGTTCAGCATCTCGATTTCGACGCCTTCGTTCGGCTGTAAATGAATCACCAGCTTGTTCGGCGGCAGGCGCAGATAACTGTCCTTGAAGATGTTGTGCGGGACGCGCTTGAAATAGACTACGATCTCGGTGCGCTTGTTGTGCATGCGCTTGCCGGCGCGGAGATAGAACGGCACATCGGCCCAGCGCCAGTTGTCGATATCGACACGGATCGCGACGAAGCTTTCGGTCGTGCTGTCGACATTCGCGCCTTCTTCTTCGAGGTAGCCGGGTACCGGTTTGTGCTTTATATAACCGGCCGTATACTGGCCGCGCACGGTTTTCTCGTCGACATTCTTGATCGTGATCGGCCGCAATGCTTTCAGCACCTTGATCTTTTCGTTGTGGATGCTTTCGGCTTCCAGGTTGGCCGGCGGCTCCATCGCGATGAAGGTCAGGATTTGCAACAGATGATTCTGCACCATGTCGCGGAGCTGACCGGTCTTGTCGAAATACTCCCAGCGCCCCTCGATGCCGATGTCTTCGGCGACGGTGATCTGGATATGGTCGATCGTGTTGTGGTCCCAGTTGTTCGTGAAGATCGAATTGGCGAAACGCAAGGCCAACAGGTTCAGCACCGTCTCCTTGCCGAGGTAATGATCGATCCGGTAAACCTGGTCTTCGTTGAATACCTTCGCGACCTCGTCGTTGATTTCGATCGAGGACTTCAGGTTATGGCCGATCGGCTTTTCCATCACCATCCGCGCCGCGGGCGTCAGGATGCCGGATTGATCGAGGCCCTGGCAGATGGGCTTGAATAAAAACGGCGCGACCGCGAAATAATTGACCATCACCCGGGTTTGTTGATCGATCACCTCATGCAGGCGCTGATACTGCTCCATCTGGGTCAAATCGATCTGCAGATAGGACAGCCGGCCCGAAAAGCGTTTCCAGACGTCTTCGTCCAGTTTTTCATTCAAAAATTGCTTAAGGCTCTGGTGCGCCACATCGATGTAGAAAGCGCCTTCGCCAGGATGCCGGTCGACGCCGATGATGCGCGTATCGGGTTCGAGCAAATTGGCGTTATCGAGGCGGTACAGCGAAATGAGCAGCTTGCGCCGGGTTAAATCGCCGAGGGCGCCATAAATAACCAGATCGCAGGGTTTGAATTTTTTGTCCTTCATTGGAGATGGTTTTACCGAGTCAAGTGGAGATTATTGCCAGGTTTTCAGTCAATCAGGGATTAAACGGGCGGCGGTATTATCGCAGAAAAGCGCCTTTGCCGCCGTACTCATTGCAATGCGGCTTGCTTCGGCGAGGTCAATGCGGCGGCCGCCATGCGCCGGTTTTCGATCCGCTTCGGAAGGCGCGAGCAGAAGTTTTTCGGGAGAAATTGAATTTCTATGATTTCGATTCGAAATTTATTGACACGGCGGATAACTGCAACTATAGTATCGATTCACTACTATTGGAAATGGCGATAGTTTTCGTTGTGCGGGTCGCGGCGGCGTAATGAGCGAAAATAACAAATATAAACGCTGGCCGCGATGAGGAGAATGGATTCGGGATGAATCTTGGATTGAGAGTTACTCCAATTATGTAGTGAGCGCCCGAACGGCGTCAATGACGTGTTGCAGCGAGGAACAATTCAGGGGCTGGGTTTCTGACAAGTTTTCGCATGAACCTGGGTTTATCCGTTGTAACCCCGCCGGCCGGAATGCCGGTGTAGCGCAAGGAACGTTGAGGCGATTGGGCGTCAAATGGTTGCCAAACACGGATCACCGGGACGTGATCCGCTCTGCAGCCAAGTCGGCTTGAGGGTTGAATAAACACGCTACAGGCGGATTCAAGGCACAATAATTAATGGTTATCTATTCGAGGTGGACAGTATGAGCAGTATTGGCGAAGAAGTACAAGTTAAAGACCGGTTTTGGATGTATGTAGGTTGCGCGGTATTCGTGATCGTGACCGGTATCCTGATGGTTAAGCAAAGCGAAAACGAAAAATACGAACCTATTAAACAATTGGCGGATGATGAAAAAACATCCATGAATATTCGCGTGCTGAATTGATTCTTGACACGCTGTCGTTGTGCTAGCGGAAAAGCGCGCCAATTTAACTCGGCCGTGCCGGGAGTGATTGGCGCGGTGACGGTGTGCGACGCATTTGGCTGCATGCGCGTTTTATTGATCGGCTTCATGTTCGGTCAAGATGGAGCGCAGTTTAGCTCTTAAACATTCCGAATAGGAGAAACTATGAAACGTAATTTTACTTGGCTGATCGTCGCCTTGGCCGTATTTTCCGGCGGCGCTTCGGCATCCGAATACATTTTCAGAGACTTGATGGCCAACACCCTGCCTTCGCCCGGTTGCGCGGCCGAGTCTGAAGCGATCGCGAAAGCGACCAAACCATATAATATTAATAACTACAGCAAACGTTTTTGCCAAACCCAGGGCTACGGCTGGTATGTTTCCGAAGTCAAAGACAATGGTAAGCCCGTTTGTACGGAATGTACAGGCGCCGATGCGGGTAAAAAACAATGCCACGTCGAAGATGTCGTCGTGACCTGCAAGCGCCTGAAACCCGGCACGGCGGGTCTGATTCCGGGCAAGAGCTAAACCGCCCTTTACCGGTTAATTTTTCCTGCCAACAGCAATCGGCGCGGATTTATTTGCATGATCCCCCCTCATGTAAAATAAATTCGCGCCGATCCTTCCTGTATCCCTCAAAGCCCTCGGCTTGCGCTATCCTCCTGGCGGAGGCTTGTGTGGGCAAGTTGATATTTCATCTTCCTGTCACTCATCCGGTTTATGCTGGCAGCATGCCTTGACCCTCGATTTGAGGCGATGTGAGCCGAACTTCCGCTCTTGGCCGATTTTATTCAGAATATCCGGCGTGAGCTCCCTTCACGTTGGAGAAGAAGGCGTGAAAAGGTAGGGCTTAAGCTTCGATGTATTCCCTTCCGATTCATTGCATTAGAGTGAATAGATGCCGTAGGGGATTTTGACAAAAAAATCAATATCGAATCTCTGTCAATCCGCATTTCTGTGCTACTCTATGCGTCTTTTTTTATCGGGGATAAAAAAGCAATGAAAGCGACTGTCAAATGGGTTGACGGCGTGATGTTTGTCGGCGAATCCGGCAGCGGTCACGCGGTCGTGATGGACGGTCCGCCCGACCACGGTGGACGGAATATGGGCTTGCGTCCGATGGAAATGCTGTTGCTGGGCGTGGGCGGCTGTTCGTCATTTGATGTCGTGCAGATTCTGCAAAAGGGCAAGAATGACATCGTCGATTGCGTGGCCGAACTGACGGCCGAACGCGTCGATGCGGTGCCGGCCGTGTTCAGTAAAATTCACCTGCATTTCATCGTCAAGGGCCGCAATTTGAAGGAAGCGGTGGTCGAAAGAGCCGTCAAATTGTCGGCGGAAAAATATTGCTCCGCATCGATAATGCTGGGTAAGGCAGGGGTGGAAATCACCCATGATTTTGAAGTGATCGAGGTTTAATGAATTGAAAAACAAATTGCAATTACACGGCTTTAACAACCTGACGAAGTCGCTGAGTTTCAATATCTATGATGTTTGTTATGCACCGGCCGAGCAGCAGCAGGCTTATATCGGGTATATCGATGAAGCCTATAATGCCGACCGCCTGACGCAAATTTTGAAGGATGTGGCCGACATCATCGGCGCGCAGATCCTGAATATCGCGCATCAGGATTACGAGCCGCAGGGCGCCAGCGTGACGATGTTGATTTCGGAAGGCGATGTGATGCCGCCCGGCAACATGAACAGCCAGACGCCGGGCCCCTTGCCCGACACCGTGCTGGCTCACCTCGATAAAAGCCATATCACGGTGCACACCTACCCCGAGAGCCATCCCGACAACGGCATCAGCACGTTCCGGGCGGACATCGACGTGTCGACCTGCGGCCGCATTTCCCCGTTGAAAGCGCTGAATTATCTGATTCACAGCTTCGAGTCGGACATCGTGATCATGGACTACCGGGTGCGCGGCTTTACCCGCGACATCACCGGCAAGAAGCATTATATCGATCACAACATCACCTCGATCCAGAACTATATCGCGAAGGATACGCAGGAACTGTATCAGATGATCGACGTGAACGTGTATCAGGAAAACATCTTCCACACCAAGATGATGTTGAAGGAGTTCGAGCTCGAAAATTACCTGTTCGAAAAAGAAAGCAATTTGAACGAGATTCAAAAAGCGGAAATCGAAAAGAAGCTGCAAACCGAAGTCACCGAAATTTTTTACGGACACAACTATCGCCGTAAAAAGATCAAGGTGGCGGATTAAGCGCTTTTGGGCGTTCTCATGTTCTGCCTGGGAACGCCGACAGCAACGCCTCATCGAGGCGCTGCGCAATGTTCACGGCAGTTGCCGCGCCAGCAATACCAGCGGGTGCAGCGCCTGTATGGTTTTTCCTCTCTCCTTCAATCCGGCCGCCAGATGCAGCGCGCAGCCGATATTCGATGTGATCAATGTGTCGGCTTGCGTCGCGATGACCGCTTCCAGTACCTGATCCGCCAGCGTATCCGCCATTTCGGGGTATTTCAACACGTAACTGCCCGCCGCGCCGCAGCAATGCGTTGTTTTCGGCAGCTCGATCACCTTCAGTTCGGGAATTTGCCGCAATAAAGCCAAAGCGCCTTGTTCCTCGCGCATCACGTTTTTCAGCGAACACGGGGTATGGAGGCAGACGGTGGCAGCAAGCGGGATGAGTCGGTCCGAAAAATCGGCGTTTTCGGCTAAAAACCGGCTCACATCGACCACCTTTCTCGTCATATCGGCATTTTGACAGTCTTTCAGCTGCGCGCCGCAGCCGGAGGCGACCGTTACGATCGCGCTCAGGTTTGGCATCGCGAAGGCGCGGCCATTGATCTTGGCCAGTTGATCCGCTATATCCGCGTCGCCGTCATGTTGCGCGAGCGCGCCGCAGCAGGTTTGTTCGGCAGGAATGTGAACGGCGAAACCGGCCGCGGTCAGGCATTGGATTGCCGCGTGCAGCGTTGCAGGGTCCAGCAGGGCACCGAGACAGCCGGTGAACAGGCCGACCTCGCCTTTGGCGTTGCCGGAGGCTGGGTAGTCGCTTTTGAGCGGTTCTGCGGGGATGTTCTCGGCGGGCAGCAGCCGATTGATCGCCCCTAAATTCAGCAAGCGCAGCAGGCCGAGCCGTTTGAGCGCATGGCTTTGGTGGAAGCGGAGGCCCGCTTGTGCCCAGCGCTTAAGCGTGGGATTGATCGCGATCCGTTTGAGCAGCGCCACGGCCGGCGAAAAAGGCCGCAAGGCGCGGGTGCGAGCGCGAAAGCGGTCGATCAGCCGGCCGTAGGGCACTTCGGCCGGACAGGCTTTTTCGCACGCCCTGCATAACAGGCAGTGGTCGATAGGGGCGAGCAAGGCCGGGCTCGCGTCCAGATGGCCGCCCGCATAGCCCTGAATCAGCGCGATGCGGCCGCGCGGCGATTCGTTTTCGTTGCCGGTTTGCGCATAGGTCGGGCAATCCGGCAGGCACAGTCCGCATTTGACGCAAAGGTCGGCATCCTTTAACAGTTCATGCATCGTCTTTACGCGCCAGCGCGTCGACGATGCTCAGATATTCGGACGGTTTGGGGCGGTACAAAATGAAGCCGAGCGCGGCAAGGCCTGCAAAGATTGATAGGGTATTGAGACCGTCGCCGAGCAGGAATAGCGCCACGCCCAGCCAGCCGATGTTTTCGACCAGCACCAGCGACACGATCACGGGCGTCAGATAACGGCGCTTTGCGGGTTTGTCTCCGGGCATCGTTTGGCATAGGCGAACTTGAATATAGCGGATCAGATTCGTCAGCGGAAAGGTGATGATCGCAAGCGCATAAAACAGTGTGCGGTAGGTGGTCAGGCGCTCTTCGGGCCAATGCAGACGCCAGGGTTCGCCTTGCAGGATGCAAAGCGTGACGACGGCCGCCAAACAGGCCGCCATGATCGCCATGATCGAGCGGTGAAGCATCAGATCCGAGTTGATTTGGGTGGTATCGAGTTGCGGCAGCATCCTTATTCCTGAGCATTGAGCGGATGTTTATGATACCAGACCTTCACGCCGGCGGCCGGTTGGAGCGGGTGTTTTCTGCGAGCTGATTTTTTATCGGCGAGGAAAGTAGATCAAGCCTTGAGAAAGTGATAAAGTTCAGCATTTTTACAGAACGGCTTGCCGGGATTCAGCCACAAGTGGTCGGGCGCCTTCATGACTATAATAACGAAACCGCGAAGATCTCAATATGAAAAACTCAACACAGAATAAACCTGCCTGGATGGCCGCCTGCGCCGGCCTGGTGCTGGCCTTCACGCTGACGGCCTGTTCGGACGACGAGGGCAAACAGGCGCCGAGCGCGCGCGAAGCCGAAAAGATGCAGACAGTCGGCGATGTGCACAATCCGTTCGATCACACGCATGATGTGCCGGTCACCGATGTGCAAAAACACAAATTCGAGCACGATTTTGCGGCGCAATGCGTCGATCGGGAGTTGAAAAAATCGACCGACAAGGAAGCCGATAAGGCGCGCTGGGAAGGCCCCTGCATGTGCATCGCGACCTTCATGATGAAAAACCTGACCGCCGAAGAAGCCGAAAAATTCCTCGACGAACATAAAAATACCCAGTCCTTGGTGATCAAGTACGAAAATGCGGCGTACCATTGCCTGCAGGCAAAGCAGCAGCCTAAAGAACCGCAGCTCTTCGGCAGACCCTGAGGCTTTTAGAAGCACAATGCTTTTATCGGAGGGGCTTTGCCCCTCCGATAAAAGGCCAGGCCTAGGCTTCCAGGAAATCCTCAAGCCCTTGCAGCATGAAAGGCTGCGATGCGGCGAGCGTTTTATCCTCGGGGGTGTTGTAGCCCCATAACGCGAAAATCAGTTTCACAGGATCCAGTTCCGCGTGTTTCCTGACGTTCAGCAGCGTCGGCAGGCGGTCTTCGGCGAAATAAAGCGTTTGGGCCGGATGGCTTTGCAACAGCCCCTTCAGCACCTCGGGCTTGCTCAGGTTGCGGTCCAGCCCGAAAATCTTCTCGTCTTCCAGTTCAATCGCATGGGCCTGCAGGATCTGTTTGACGAAACGTTCCTGCTTGGTGGTCACCACATACCAGGGGCTCTTTTTGCCGAGTCTTCGCAGTTTTTCCGCGATGCCGTCAAACAGCGGATTCATCGCGATCCATTCGGCTGGGTCGGCCGCAATCCAGCGGTCGCGGGTTGCGCCGAACAGATGTTTCAGTGTGTCGGTGCTGACCTGCCGCTCTTCCAGCAGGCGCTGGCTTTTGGTCGCGTAATCTCCGTAAATGCCGGCAACGGTCTCGCCCAGAAATAACAGTCGCATCGCCAATATCGCCTCGAAGCCGGTCTCGATCAGCGGCCTGACCGCCCGGAATTGGTCGATGAGGATAGTCGGAACGGCCTTCGGCATGTCGTTCCAGAGTTCGCCGGCGGCTTTCCAGCCGGTCATCGCGGTTTCCACCGCGCTGTCGCAAAGTACGCCGTCAAAATCGAGCGCATAGACGATTGAGTCGTTCATTGTGGTGTCAAAAATCAAAGGGAGGAAACGGCCTGCGGCGGCAGGCATGAATGAAAATACAGGGCATCATCGGCGCTAACTGCCGAGATGACGCAGGGTATTATTCTGCAAATCGATCGCATAGGCCTTGCCGAAGCCGGCGACATACTGCCCGCTTTCGGGCATCAGTTCAATCAGGTGAAAATCGGGCAGGGTGCGCAGCAGCGCCACCACATTGCCGAACTTGTCTTCCAGCGCCAGCAGTTGGCGGTCATAGGCAGGCTCGTCCGAGGCAATAGTCCTGGCGCGGCAGTTGAAAACGATGCGGGCCCGTGCGAACAGGTTGCGGCAGCCGGCTTCCGGTTCGATGAACAGGACCGAGGCCTTCGGATTTTGCAGCAGGTTGCGGGTGTGCTTGGCCAATGCGCTGATGAAGATGTAGAAATGCCCCTCGACATCGCGCACGAAAGGCGCATAACTGATGTCCGGCTGCGCATCGGCGGAACAGGTCGACAGCAACAGCGTTTGCTGTACATCGAGCAATTGCCGGTAAGCGTCGGCGGCGTCGTGCGGGTTTTCGGTCATAAGGGCGGCGGCAGGAGTGGCCTGTGCAAGCCTGCAATCATAACGGATCGCTCGCAGGTTGCCAATTGGATTGGCGCGATGCGGAGTGGGAGCGGCTTTAGCGATTCAGTTATCAATCTGCATTCCGCTCAGAGGCTCGGGGTTTTGTCCCGGTATTCGCACAGGTCTTCGATCACGCAGACGGGGCATTTCGGTTTGCGGGCCGTGCAGGTATAACGGCCGTGCAGTATCAATAAATGGTGCGCGTCCTTCTTGTGTTTTCCGGGCGTCCATTTATCGAGTTTTTCTTCGACTTCGCGCACGTTCTTGCCGGGCGCAAGGCCGGTCCTATTCGCGACGCGAAAGATATGCGTGTCGACCGCGATCGTCGCGTGGCCGAAGGCGGTGTTCAGAATCACATTGGCGGTCTTGCGCCCGACGCCGGGCAGCGCTTCGAGGGCTTCGCGCGTGGCCGGCACTTCGCCGTGATGCAGGTCGAGAAGCTGGCGGCACAGCGCGATGATGTTGGCGGCCTTGCTGTTGAACAGGCCGATCGTTTTGATGAACTCCTTCAGTCCGTCCAGGCCGAGCGCCAGAAGGGCTTCCGGGGTATTCGCAACCGGAAACAGTTTGGCGGTGGCCTTATTGACGCCTTTGTCGGTCGCCTGGGCGGACAGGACGACGGCGACCAATAACTCAAACGGCGTACTGTATTGCAGTTCGGTGGTCGGTTCGGGGGTCGCCTCGGCCAGCCGGTCAAAAATCGCCAGTCGTTTGCTTGCATTCATGGAAGGCTTCGATGCTTGGTTTGCGGGTTTTGCGCGGGGAAGCGGCGCGATCGGGCATCTTGCCGCGGGCGGAACCCAAAAGCTGGTCATTCTACAACAAATCCGTGCGCTCTCTCAGTCTCTCCGGCAGCGTTTTGCCGGCGCAGGGTGATTTTTGGGGTAACGGAGCGAGTGAGGGCTCGAGATCGCGTTGGCTTCCGCGAACCGAATGTCCCATGAGCGGTCGAGTTTTGGCGGTATGGCGACACAACGGCGTTGATATCGCGAACTCATGATGTTGCGGCGATGCCGTAGGTAAGCGCGAGTATCCGCTTGTCGGGTGAACGGTGGTTTTTTTGGAGGTGCAAGTTTTCGGCTCGGACGCTACCGCGCGGCAGTAACTCTACCGATGAGCACGCCGCTGCCTTCTGCGAGACGCAATGCCTGGGCAGATGGGGAAGGGGACGCTCTGTCGTTGCTCGCTGCCCTGCCTGAGTCATCAGCGTTCGAGACGGGATGATGCGCGTGCGCAAATAACCCGACGGCATTGGCGGATTCGCCGATGCCGTCGGGCGGCTAAGGAATCAGCGACCTCGGTGTACCGAGGTAGTCAAACCATAATAAAAAACCCGCCTAAGATGCTCTTGGGCGGGTTTGATCTGGTTTAGACAGCCGTTACATTCTCGGCTTGCGGCCCTTTTTGGCCTTGAGTCACTTTCATCGTGACTTTTTGGCCTTCGCGTAACGTTTTCCGGCCAGTGCCGTTAATCGCGCTGTGGTGAACAAAAACATCCTTGCCACCTTCCTGGGCGATGAAACCAAAGCCCTTTTCATCATTGAACCATTTAACGGTGCCTGTAACCAGATCTGACATAAAATACTCTTCTGAAAAACCGCCAATTATCTTGGCGCAAAACATCCGGACGGATAAACCCTCCGGCTCACTCTTTAATAGAGTCTTCATAGTAGCACTAAATTTGGGAATTGGGCAGAACTATTTCACTAACGGTATCTACTAGGCCGCTTGAGCGCAGGCCGGTTGCCGCCGTTAGGGCTTTCGGAGGCCGCAGCGCGTGCCTCCGCGCGGGCTCTGGACCGGCGTTTTCCGGCAACTTCGTGCAGCAACAGGGCGGAGAATATCGATGCGGCGCCGGCCAGCACGTTCGGCGTGATCGGTTCATCATTGACCGCATGGCCGAGCAGCAGCGCCAGCACCGGCGAAATCAGCGTGATCAGTGCCACGCGCGTCGCCGCAAGCCGGATCAGCAAATAATAATACAGTACGAAGCCTCCGGTCGTTGCAATCACGCCCAGATAAACGATCGAAATAACGCTGGCCGGAGTGAAATGCCTTGGCCATTCGCCGTCGAAAACGCCCCAGGTTAACAAATAGGCGGGCAAGGCGAAGAGCAGGCCGCCGGCGACTTGATTCAATGCCGGCAGTCCCGCGTCAATGCGTTTGATCCATAACGCGCTGAACGAATGCAGAAAGGCGCCAAAAATGACCGCCGCGATACCCAGCACGGCATCCCGGCCCAGCGTCAGTGCCGAGCCGAACATCAGCGTCAGGCCGCCGACGCCGAGCAGATAGCTGAGCAATTTGCTGAAATTCAGTTCGCGCAGCCCAAGCCAGAGGCGGGCCAGCAAGGCGGTGATCATCGGCGTCAGGCCGAACAGCACCGAAATCCAGCCGGACGGAATGAACTGCGCGGCCCAGTAGACCACGATCATCGATCCGTAGACCTGCAACGCGACCGCCAGATAAGTCTGTCTGGCCTTGCGCTGCCAACTCAGACGCTGTTTCTTGAGCAACAATACGATGCCGATGCAGACGACGCCGATCACCATGCGTCCGGTCACGCCGAACAGAAAACCTGGGCCTTCGCCGCTCCATTTGATTGCCAACGGGGTCGTGGCCCATAGTAAAACAACACTGAGATAGGCGATCGCGATACGCATGATGAATGGAGAGGATGGCTTGAGGCAATGGATGGATGTTAAGATGCTGGGGAAACTTTAAGCGGCATTTTACGACTAACCTAGTGTTGAAAACACCCTGTTCGGACGTTGCCTAGCGGCATGACCGACAGACTTTATCACTGACGCAGGAGTTCACCATGAGCGAATCGAAGCAACCAGACGATGCCGAAAAAATGGCGTCCTTAAAAACACTGACCGGGATCGTCTACCTATGCCAGGTGTTGGCGTTCGGATTTGCCGGCGTGACCTTGCTGATAGGCATCGTGATCAATTTCATGAAGCGGGACGAGGTCAAGGGGACCTGGCTCGAGTCGCATTTCGAATGGCAGATCAATACGGTGTGGATTACTTTGGCAGGATTTGCGGTGGCCGGGTTTTTGATGTTTTCCGGCATCGGCTATTTTCTCTTGTTGCCAATTGTCTTGCTGCTGGTTTACCGGATTGTGATCGGCTGGATGGCATGGACTGCAGAAAAGCCGGTCGAGCACCTCTATAAATAGCCTGCGTTTCCGCCGCGGCTCAGCCGACAGCCGCATCCAGCAGTTGCTGCAATTTTGCCCAATCAAATGCCGCGCCGGGGTCGGTCTTGCGTCCCGGCGCTATATCGCTGTGGCCGGTGATGCGTTGCTTCGACAGCTTCGGATAGGCCTTCAATAAGGCGGTTATCGCCGCCGCCAACATGCTATATTGCGCTTCGGTGTAAGGAATATCCTCGGCGCCTTCCAGTTCAATCCCGATCGAAAATTCATTGCAGCGTTCGCGTCCCTGATACGACGAAACCCCGGCGTGCCAGGCGCGTTTGTCGAACGCAACGTATTGCGTGATTTCACCATTGCGTTTGATCAACAAATGCGCCGATACCTGCAAGCGATGAATGCTCTCGAAATACGGATGCGCCGCCGGGTCCAGTCGGTTGCAGAATAACTGGTCAATGTAGGCGCGGCCGAACTCGCCCGGCGGCAGGCTGATGCAATGGATCACGATCAGCGAAATATCGTCCGGGTCAGGTCTGTCATCATAATTGGGCGATGCGATTCGCATGGCTTCGGTGAGCCAGTGGTGGTCGATTGTCATTAAAATTTAAAGAACATAGAGGAAAGTATTCATTTTGCAACGCTACGACCGAAAGTCGGGCAAGGCCTCTGCACCTGGCATAACGGTTTTCATTTTAGCAAGGATATTACCCCATCCGATGCCGTATTTCCAAGCTACAAGGTCCCCGTCATGAGACATAACCGCTACGGGGTATTCTGTTAAGAAAAGGTAAAGCTAATTTTACTACACTGGTCCCCTGACTTTTTATGTGATGCGGAATGCGAAAGGAATTTTGATTTTCGGCGGAATTCAGCTTCCGGAATGTCGGCTTGAGAAACCTGGGATTTATTAACTCATTTTATACAAAGACTCTATTGTCAATTGAGGAGCATGTGTCTATGAAAAACGGTGATAAGGATATTAACAAGGCGCCTCGTTTTGTCGCCAAAAGGCTAGGCCTGCAAATCTTTCGGGCGATTCGTCGGGAGAGGACAGAAACACCGCCACAGACACAGATTCCGATACCTCAGCAATGGCAACTGCAAACCTATGAGCCCCGCCTCCTCCTCAGCGCGGATCTCGCAATAGATCTTACCCAGACCATCAATACTCCGCCTCCTTCCATTCCCAGCGGTCATGTCGCCATCGATTCGGTCACCAGCAGTCAGGGTGCACCAGCGGCGGCACCGGCAATACGCATCGACTTAACGGCCTCTTCAGAAGAAGCATTGAGCGCCGCCACTCCGTTATTCAGCTCGGTGGCGTTGTCTGATGCAGCAGATGCGCAATCCCCTGCTCAACAAAATGTCAGCGGGTTTTTTGGGCAGCTACCCGGACAGAGCAAGAGCTCACAATTGACCATCACGGCCGATGACGGCACACAGGCTACATTTACGCTGAAAGGCCGTGGCCTGGGCTCCGTCAGCTATTCCGACAATCAATTCCAAGTCACTCTCAGCGGTACCGATGCGAAATCGAAATTTATCATGCGAGTCGATTCAAAGAATGGAACGACCGCAACCTTGGGGGCGCTCCATAGCGGTACCGATTTAAGTTCGATTGAAGTCAAAGGGGTAGCGCTGCAAGGGCAAATAGATATTAACGGCAAGCTCGCGAAACTCGTGCTCGGGGACGTTACCGGCCCCAGCAGCATTACCGTTAATGGCGCGGGTAAGAAACTCGACATTCAAGCCGGCAATATTCAAGACCTGGTACTGCAAAGCGATACGCCGATTGGGTCGTTGTTAGCCAACCGCTGGCTGGATACGGATGCTATGGCTGATGCCGTCATTGCGCCGAGTATAGACAAATTGCTCTTGCGCGGCGATTTTGCGGCCGATCTGGTTCTCAATGCCGCCGATGCGCTCCACTCTGCCAATATCATCGGCGAAGTCAGCGGTCACTGGAACATTCAGGGGGAGGCCGGTAAACTGATTCTGGGGAATACCGACTCGGCCTTCACTGCGGCCTTCAACGATGCGGTTTCGACGCTGCAAGTGACGGGCAATGCCTCCGGCAGCTTCAGCATGCCTTCACTGCGCCTGTTGAATGTCGGCGGTAATCTCGAACAAGCAAAATTTGCAATCGGCGTCAATCTCGGCGCCGATGGGGCTTGGGGCGGCGTGGACGCCAATGCCGACCAATTTGGCAGCGGCGAGTTGACTAAGTTAGTCGTCAGAGGCAGCGTCAAGAACAGCCAGATTTGGGTCGGCGTCAAGCCGGTTGACGGCATTTACGACAACGGCAACGACCAACTGCTCGATCCTGCACATAGTTTTATTAAATCGATGAGCGTCGGCGGCCCTCTGCTGGGGAGAACCCGCATCATCGCCGGTGCTTTCCCGTTGAAAGTTAAGTTGAATGGCAAAAGCATTAAATCGGACGCCGTTCCAGAGCTGCTTACACAACCCGCGGATGAGGTGGAACCCGTTTTGACGGCAGCCCTGGCCAGTGATACCGGCAGCGATTCCGGCGACCGTCTCACGCATGACGCTACTGTCAGCGGCCTGGCCAATGATCTGGGGGGGATTGCGAGCCTCAAGGGCGCCCTTGACAGCGCAGATTTCACCGACATCACCGCCGTTGTCGGCAGTAATGGCAGCTTTGAGCTGACGCCGGCGCAATTGGCCGAGTTGGCGGCGGATAAAACCTTGTTCGATGGCAATCATACCCTGCATTTGCTGGCGACCGACCTAGCGGGAAACAGCACCAGTCTGGCGTTAGCTTTTGAACTGGATACCTCGGCGCCTAGCGGCAGTGCCGGTCTGGATGCGGCCTCGGATACCGGCATGCCAGGCGATTTGATTACCGCGCAGGATACTGTCAAATTGGTCGGCCAAGCGCCGGCCGGCACCCGCGTGCGCCTGGGCGACATGGAAACGACCGCGGATGCGGCCGGCGCCTTTGCATTTGACAACATCCCGCTGGCGCAGGGTGACAACGCGTTCGGTTTCGCGCTGACCGATGCCGCCGGCAATACGGCCACCGTCAATCTCACCGTCAGGCGCGCCCCAATCGACACCGTAGCGCCTGTGGTTTCCAGTCTGGCTTTGAGCTTCGACACCGGCAGTTCCGATACCGACGGCCTCACGAGCTCCGCTACGCTTCAAGGCACCGGCAACGATAACGTGGGTGTCACGCGCCTGCTGGTCGCGCTGGATGATCCGAATTTCGATCCCAACTATAACGACCTGAGCGGCCTGTTGGCAGCCGACGGCAGCTTCACCCTTGCCCAAGCGCAGCTCGCGGCGTTGGCGGGCGGCACCTTGGTGGATGGCGTGCACAGCGTACGCGTCGCCGTAGAAGACGCCGCCGGCAACCGCTCGGCCGAGAAGACCGTGACCTTTATGCTGGATACGCTCACGCCGAACGGCAGCGCCGCTCTGGATGCGGTCTCGGACACCGGCACGCCAGGCGATTTGATCACCACTCAGGCTACCGTTAGGCTGATCGGCCAGGCACCGGGCGGTACCCGCGTGCGCCTGGGCGACATGGAAACGACCGCGGATGCGGCCAACACCTTTGCGTTTGACAATGTCCCGCTGGCGCTGGGTGACAACGAGTTCAGTTTCGCGCTGACCGATGCCGCCGGCAATACGGCCACCGTCAATCTCACCGTCAGGCGCGACCCCGAGAACACGGGCGATACAGAGGCCCCGATGCTTTCCAGCTTGGCCTTGAGTTCCGACACCGGCAGCTCCGATACCGACGGCATCACGAGCTCCGCTATGCTTCAAGGCGCCGGCAGCGATAACGTGGGGGTCGCGCGCCTGCTGGTCGCGCTGGGCGATCCGAATTTCGATCCCATCTACAGCGATCTGAGCGGCCTGTTGGCAGCCGACGGCAGCTTCAGCCTTGCCCAATCGCAGCTCGCGGTATTGGCGGGAGGCACCTTGGCGGACGGCGAGCACAGCGTACGCGTCGCCATAGAAGACGCGGCCGGCAACCGCTCGGCCGAGAAAATCGTGACCTTTACCCTGGATACACAGGCTCCTACGGGTAGCCAGTTTGGCGTGTCGAGCGCCGACGCGGTCAATGGCGATGACGGTAAAGCGACATCCGCCATCGTGGTCCTGCGCGGCACGGCCGAAGTCGGTTCGACGGTTTCGCTTGGCGATATTCGTGCGGTCGTCGGCGGCTCAGGGACGTTTACCTTGCCGGGCGTGGCTCTGGCCTTGGGCGATAACACCATTAACTTAAACGTCACCGATGCCGCCGGCAACACCAGCAGCCTCAGCCGTACCATCACCCGCATCGAGCAAGCACAGACGGATGCGGTGCTGATCTGGAACGACATTGCTCTCCGCGCCATTCAACTCGAAGTGACCGACCCGCCGGTTGCCACCCGCACCCTGGCGATGCTCAGTTTGGCGCAGTACGATACCCTGGCTGCCATCGAAGGTTCGCCGGCGTATCTGGTACAACGCAGCGTCGCCGGCGCCGTAGACGTCCAGTCCGCGTTGGCGACGGCCGCGCACCGTATCCTCAGTCTGACCTATCCCGCGCAGCAAGGCATATTCGATGCGGCTCTGGCTAGCGGCCTGTCCGGCATCGCCGACGGCGCCGCCAAAGACAACGGCATCGCCCTGGGCCTGAGCATCGCCGATAGCATCTGGGCCTTGCGCGCCAACGATGGCTCAGGCGCATTCGTCGACTATTCCGGCAGCACTGCCGTCGGCCAGTGGCGGCCCACCGGACCGATGTTCGACGTGCCTGACGAACCGCAATGGGGTAGCGTGACGCCGTTTGCGTTGACTTCGCCGAGCGAGTTCCGTCCTGCTGCGCCGCCGGCGCTGGATACCGCCGCCTATGCCGTAGCGGTCAATGAAATCAAATTGCTCGGCAGCGCCACCAGCGCCACGCGCACCGCCGATCAGACCCAGCAAGCCCTGTTCTGGGCCGACGGCAAGGGCAGCTATACCCCGCCCGGCCACTGGAACCAGATTGCGGCGCAGGTGGCAACCGCAGAAGGCAACAGCCTCAGCGCCAACGTCCGCCTGTTCGCACAACTCAACGTCGCTTTGGCCGATGCCGCCATTGCCGGCTGGGATGCCAAATATACCTACGGCTTGTGGCGTCCGGAAACCGCGATTCAAAATGCCGAATTCGATGGCAACAGCGAAACCAGCGACGACGACGCTTGGCGGCCGTTACTGATTACGCCCGCGCATCCTGAATACGTCTCCGGACACTCGACCTTCAGTGCCGCCGCCGCTACCATTTTGGCGGATGCCTTCGGCAACGATACTGCGTTCAGCACCACCAGCGCGACGCTGCCTGGCGTAACCCGCGACTTTACCAGCTTCAGCCAGGCCGCTGAAGAGGCCGGCCGCAGCCGTATTTATGGCGGGATTCACTACGAGTTCACCAATCAAGCCGGCAATGTCTTGGGTGAACAAGTGGCGAATGCCGTCTTGTCGCGGTTTGCCTTGACCGAAGACCTGCAAGCGCCGGTCGTTACGGCACAAAATACCCCGGAAGCGGTCAAAACCAACCTGACTCTGAACGGCCAGATTCTCGACAATCTGTCCGGCGTGGCGAGTGTGCAATACCGCATCGATGTCGGCGATTTGCAAGACTTGACGCTCGATGCCAACGGCAATTTCGCCATCACCACCGCGTTTGCACTGGATGGCAGCGCCGACGGCAGCCATTCCATCACCCTTATCGCCCGCGATGCGGCCGGCAACCTCAGCGCCGGCTATGTCCGCAGCTTTACCCTGGATACTCGCGTACCGATCGTTACTCTCACCAGCATTGCCGAAGGCGATACCTTGGCCGGCGGCGTTCGTCTCACCGGCACGGCGGATGCCACCGGCACTACGCTGACGCAATTGAACTACCGTCTGGATGACGGCACCCTCCGCAGCCTGGTATTCGACGGCAGCAGCGGCAGCTTTGATGCCGCCCTGGATTTCGGCACCCTGCTTGTCGGCGATCATACGCTGACTCTCACCGCGCAGGATGCGGCCGGCAACGCCACGACACTGATTCGCACCGTCAAGGTTGACGCCCTGGCGCCGTTCACTATTACCGCCGCTTCGCCTGCCGCCGGCAGCAGCGATGTCGGGGTCACTTTCCGTCCGCAAGTGACCTTCTCGCGTCCGGTCAATACCGACACGTTGACCAGCGACAGCTTCTACGCGACCGCGCCCGACGGCAGCAAACTGGATGCCACCATCGTGCCGGCCTTGGACGGCTCCTTTGCCTGGTTGTTCTTCATCCAGCCGATGCCTGGTGCGGCGCAAATCACGCTGCATGTCGACGGCTCGAAAATCCGCGCGGCTGCCGACGGCAGCTTCCTCGATGCCGATGCCGACGGTGCTTCCGGCGGCCAGTTCTCGCTCGACTTTACCACGGTCAGCCGCACCTCGGTTCCAGGAACCAAAATCGTCGGCATCGTCGCCGATCCCGGCCCCGACCTCGAACCGATGACCTTCGACGATATCGGCCGCGGCGCCGACGGCATCATCCATACCCCCGACGACGTCTTCAAGCGGCCGATCGCTCACGCCAAGGTTTACATCCTGGGGCAGGAGGACAAGTTCGTCTTCACCGACGGCAACGGCTACTTCGAATTGACCGACGTGCCTGCCGGTACGGTCAAGGTCGTCATCGACGGCCGCACCGCGACCAATGCGCCCGACGGCGTGTTCTTCCCGGAAATGGTGATGGATGCCGAACTGATACCGGGCGTCGCCAACACGCTGATGGGCAGCATGGGAACGTCCGCCGAGCGCCTGGCCAATGCCGATCGCCAGGAAGTGTATCTGCCGCGTATCGCCACCAGTGTACTGCAAGCGGTCAGCGCGACTGAACCCACCGTGATTAACGCCGTCGACCCCGCGGCGGCGCCGGACCTGACCGAAGCACAACGCGCCGCGCTGACCTTGACCGTCAACCCGGGCAGCGCCGTTGACCAGAACGGCAATCCGGTAACCAATGCCCAAATCGGCATCGCGACCGTGCCGCCGGAACTGGTGCGCGACATGCTGCCGCCGGGCGTGCTGCAACACACCTTCGACATTACGATCCAGGCGCCGGGCGTGGCGGCTTTCGCCGAACCGGTGCAGATTACGCTGCCCAACGTGTTCAACGCGGCGCCGGGCACCAAGCTGAATATCCTGAGCTTCGATCATACGACCGGACGGCTGGTGATCAACGGTACCGGCACCGTGTCGGCGGACGGGTTGACTGTGGTATCCGATCCGGGGTCGGGCGTGAGAGCGCCAGGATGGCATGGTTTGACGCCTCCGGGCACGCCGACTACCGGGCCTGACAACCCGCCGCCACAAGATCCGCCGCCATGCATCAACTCTCAAAATGCATTCGACATCGTCATCGATCTGACGACGGCGGCGGCTAATTGCGCCGCCGAGCTTGCCGGAATTGGGAGCGCGCTTAAGGCCGTTCTGACAGTATCAGACAAGGCCCGTTCAATTGCAGAGTCGGTGGTAACCCTTCAGGCGGAACTCAACAAGCCGGGTGTGAGCACGGCGCAGTTAGCGGCTACCTTTAAAATCATAAATGACGGGAAATCTGCCGTAGTAGCCGTGGTAGAAGCCTTCGAGAAACAGAATCCGATCAGCAGAGCGCTTAAGATTGCCAAATGCTTAGAGGCTATATTGAGCGGCCTCGACAATGTATGCGGACGCATTCAACAACAAGGTGGCGAGTGCAATACCACCCTTGTTAAAACGATATGCGTTGGCATCGGGGCTGTTAAAACCCAATTAGGGGAGGTCAATAAGTTGATCGAGAAAGCCGAGGCCGGTTTAAAACAATTAGGTTTGGCATTCATTTGCGCGAAAATCGATCAAATCGCAACGGCATTGAGTCTGGCGGCCAACGCCGAGAGCGCACCCGCGGCTCCCGCTACCGGTGCCAGAACGCTTCAATTGGCCGAGGCTTCATCGACTTATCCCGATAGCCTTTTCGAGGATATTCAGCAGCTGATTGATGCGCTCGCGGCAAACATGCCCAATTTTGACGCGCTTCAAGACTTCGGCAGCGGCTATTATGCGCTGAATAATAGCACGAGTGATCTCGATCAAACGGCAGCAAAGATGTACAGCTCTTTTGTTTCCGGATTGCCGGGTAACACTTACTATCTGATTCGCATCGATGGTAACGAATTGCGCGGCCGCACCGATAGCGAGGGTAAAATCGATGTCTTCTTAGCGCCCGATGCGGACTATTCGCTGTCCCTCTACGACCCTGTCGCGCATAAAGTGGCTAATGTCTATGGCCATACCTCGCCAACCGGTCAGGCTAGCAAACTGCCGGCCGTGGCATTTGCTTCTCTGGACTTGTCGAGCTTGCCGGTAGACGAGTTTGGAGTTCGCATCGTACCTGAATATCTGTTGCCTGATGGACAAGGCGGGCTGCTCGATAGGGATGCAGACGGTCTGCCGGATGTTGTGGAAGAGATCGTGGGTACAAAGAAGTCAAGCGCTGATTCGGACCAGGATGGTCTGCTTGACCTCGCCGAGTTGCAGCAAGGGCTAAACCCATTGGACGGTATTGCCGTGGCGACAGGCGTGATCTCCAGCACCGCAATAAAAGGCAGCGCCGAAGCCGTGGCCGTCATCGGTTCAACCGATGGCAAGTCCGATTTAACGGTGTTGCTGGCAACCGGAAATAACGGCCTTGCGGTGGTTGATGCATCTCAGGTCACTAAAAGCAAAGTCTTGGCCGAGCTGGATTTAACAGGTAACAACACCGATGTCGCAGTTGATGCGGTGCGCGGCATTGCCGTGCTTGCAGCCAACGATGCCGGCTTGCACATTGTCGACATTTCCGACCCTTCCAGTCCGACGTTACGGCAAACACTGGCCTTTGCCAGCCCGGTATCGCATGTCGAAGTGCGTGACGGCATTGCGTATGTGACCACCGGCAGCGATCTTGCGAGCGTCGATTTGAACACCGGCGAGGTTCGCACCACGCTGAGTCTGTCGTCATTGGGAGGCGGCACGCTGACCGATCTGGCGATCGATGGCGATACGCTGTTCACGATGGACGGCAGCCGCGTCCTGCGTTCAATTTCCATTGCTGGCGACGTGTTGACGCTGCTCGATAACCTGACATTGTCAACCGGAGGCGGCCGCTTGTTTGTCGGCGGCGGTGTTGCCTATATCGGCGGCACCGGCGGCTTCCAGCAAGGCTTCAGTACCGTTAATGTCGCCAATCCGGCCGATCTGCTCCTGTTAAGCAATCCGGATGCGACCAACATTACCAACGGCGCAATCGTCGCCAACGGTTCCGGACTTGCGGTCAGTATCGGTAATTTACCGGGTATTGGAAATAGGGTGCAGGTGATCGATGTTTCCGACCCGACCGATACCAGCGCTTTCATCACGCAATACGATTTGTCGGACGCGCCGAGAGACATCACGCTGGCCAATGGCCTGGCCTTCGTTGCTGACGGCAGCGGCGGCCTGCAAATCGTCAACTATGTCGGTTTCGATACCAAAGGCATTGCGCCGAATGTAGCGATCAGCGTCGAAGGCGCCGATGCCGATCCGGCGACACCGGGCACTCAGGTGCTCGAAGGCCGCACGGTGCGCGTCATTCCGACCATCAGCGACGACGTGCAGGTGCGCAGTGTAGAGTTGCTGGTCAATGGCCAGGTCGTATTTAATGACATTGCCTTCCCGTTTGAATTATTCGCCCAAGTTCCGACCATTGCAGCCGGCGGTTCGACATTGAACATCCAAGTACGGGCCACCGATACCGGCGGCAACGTCGCGTTGTCGAATCTGGTCACGCTGGACGTGGTGCCGGATACCTTCGCGCCGGTCGTCTCCTCGGTTAGCGTCGAGGAAGGCGCGCGGCGCTTCTTCGTGCGTTCGATCGATCTGGTCTTCGATGAGCCGATCGATACGACACGTCTGAATACTTCCGGAGTGTCGCTGCTGCGGGCGGGCAACGATGGCCTTTTCGGTACGGCCGATGATGTATCTGTGCCCGTCACCTTGGACAGCCGCGCCTTCGGTCAGCGGGTCAGCGTCTTGATCGATGGCTTGCTGCCTCCGGGCGAATACCAGTTCACTCTCGATCCGTCTATCATCAACGACCGCGCGGGTAATGCGTTGGCCGATCCGGTGGTGCGCCATTTCACCATTCGTCCTGCCAGCGATGTAAAAGCTGCAATGGGTGTGCCCGAGATCGCCACGGCGCCATCGGCCAACCCCGGGCAGCAGATCGGCATCGCCGTGCCGTTTGATCCGGCGACGGCCAGGGCCGAGTTTTCTGTCATCGATGCGGCGGGTAACCGCTCGACGACTGTCGTTTCTGCCTTGCGTACCGACACGGCGAGAGGCATTGCCTACTTCACCGTGCCGCTCAACGCCGTCACCGGCGATGCCGTGGTGTATTCGCTGGTAGGCAACACGCGTACCGATTTTGCCGACGGCACCTTCCCGCTGCAAATCATCCCGACGCTAACGGGCGTGGAAGTGCAGAGCGTGGCCTCTGACGGCAGCAGCGCGGTGGTGGTATTGCGCGGCACCGGCTTTATCGAAGGCAACAACAGCGAATACCGCTTCGGCAGCGGCGCCGACGGCGTCGTGGTGCTGGATGCGGGCGTCAGTGCCGGCGCGGATGTGCAGCAGATTTATGATGCGGCACTCGGTCAAAACCTCAACGGGCAGGTGACGCTGACCGTGCCGCTGAGCGACGGCGCCTTCGGCCCGATCAGCGTGAAGACCGCCGGCGGCGTCAGCGCCAGTTTCAGCGTCAGCCTGAGCAGCGTCACGGCCACCGCCCTGAGCGGCACGCCGGCGAACGCGGCGATCGCTTCGGCCAATCCGGGGCAGGCGGTGACCCTGAACGGCGCAGGCCTGAGCACGGCCAGCGACGTGCTGCTGCGCTACACCGACTACAGCGGCGCCCTGCAAACGCTCAAGGTCAGCCCGATCGCCGCGGCGGCGGACGGCAGCAGCGCCACGCTGACCGTGCCGCTGGAGGCCAATGGCATCGTGAGCCTGCAAGTGTTCGGCTCGAGCAGCCAGCCGCAATTGCAGATCGTGCCGGTGCTGGCGAGCAGCAACTTTGACGGCAATCTCCATTTATACGGCGCCGGCTTCGTCGAAGGCGGCAGCCAGTATACGGTGGGCGGTTCCAGTGTCACGGACAGCGTGATCAACGATGGCGTCGACGTCGGCACCTACTACGACAGTGCGCGCGGCGTCCAGGTCAATGGCGGCTACGCGGTGCTGGACAGCGCCGACCTGGCGCA
Organism: Methylomicrobium lacus; assembly: GCF_041897535.1. Lineage (GTDB taxonomy): Bacteria > Pseudomonadota > Gammaproteobacteria > Methylococcales > Methylomonadaceae > Methylomicrobium > Methylomicrobium lacus_A. Next base: position 1,919,074 of record NZ_CP169217.1, on the reverse strand, counting down.
CTTCGGTGAAGGCACGGTGACGGTGACGACCGCGGGCGGCACCTCCGCCGCGCTCGCATTGAAGGTGGTCAAGCCGGGCAGCGAGTCGGCCAGCGTCGGCCAATTGTCCGACGTTGCGGTCGATCCGGTCAGCGGTGCGCTGTGGGTAGTCGACACGACGAACCCTGGCCATCTGCAGCGCATCGACCGGAGCACCGGCGCCATCGTGCAGACGATTACGCTGGATGCGGCGACCTTCGGCAACCAGTACACCGGCAGTTACGCCGGCCTGCAGGTCGCGCCGCAAGCCTTCAGCCTGAACGGCGTCAACGTGCCGGCGGGCAGTCTGCTGCTGTTCAGCGGCTATTGGCACACTACGATCAATACCGTGGTGGCGATCGATCCCAATACCGGCGCGGTGATCACGAAATTGCCGCTGGCGCAAAGCTACACCCTGACCGCCGGCGTGTACGACGCGGTGACGGGACACCTGTTCGTCTTGTCGCATGACAGCAATAAGATGATCGAAGTCGACCCGGCGACCGGCGCGACGGTCAGCCAGATTGCGCTGCCGCTGAATGTGCAAAGCTGGGCCGGCCTGGCGATCGATCCGAACGACAGCAACTTCTGGATCGGCAGTTATTACGGAGGCACCGCGCTGGTCAAGGTCGACCGCGGCGGCACCGAGCTGCAACGGATCGATCTGGCGAGCCAGGGCGTCTATGCGAATACGATCAGCGGCCTGGCCTTCGATGCCGACGGCGCGTTGAGGGTGGCGACGACTCAAGGGGGGGTGGTCAAGGTTGACCTCGATCACGATCCGGCCGTCGTATCGGCCACGCTGACCGAGGTGGTGGCGACCGCCACCAACGGCACCGCGGCCATTGCCGGCGCTGCCGCGGCCAATACCGGGCAGGTCATCGAACTGCGCGGTACTCATTTCGGCCCCGGCACGCAAGTGCTGTTCAATACCCGTAACAATGAGGGCGTACCCGGCATCGTCGCCGTGCGTCCGTTGCTGATCAATGCTGACGGCACCCGCTTGCAAGTGGTGGTGCCTGAATTGGCCACCACCGGCGATATCCGTGTCACCAACATCGGCACCAGCAATCTGGGCTTCAACAGCCACAACGACGCCATCTATCGCCAAGTCACCGCCAGCTTCACGGCCGGCAGCGACACGGCGCTGATCCGCTTCGGCGATGGCGGCCTGCAGGAATTGAACGATGAAAGCTGGGGCATCGACAATGTCGTGGTCAAGCAGGGCGGCACCCTCGTGTTCAGCGACAACTTCGAAGGCGGCGCCAAGGCCAATTGGAGCAATCTGGCGACGAACAAAGACGCCATGGCCAACTTCAGCGAGTTCTCCGGCCGCTTCAACAACGCGGGGCAGACCCTGAGCCTTGGCGGACTGACTGCGGGGCAAAACTATACGGTCAGCTTCGACTTCTATGCACTCGACAGTTGGGACGGTAGCAGTGGCCCTGACCTGATCGACGTCTCGGTCGATGGCGTCAGCGTATTGCACGATACCGTCAGCAACTATAGCGTGCTCAATGCCCAAAGTCTCAACGCCAGCGCCGGTATCCGGCTGCAAATCGTGCCGACCCTGACCGTTTTGAGCAGTGGACGACCGGGCGAGGAAACGTTATTTTACTTGAACGGTAGCGGTTTCATGGAAGGCGCCAGCACGGTGACCCTTGGCGGCATGACCCAAAACGACAACGTGCTGAATCAAAGTCCGCTGGATGTGAGCGGCAACAACACCAGCCTCAGTGTGGTGGCGCCGTTGACCCTGGATGGCCCGATCCGCATCACCACCGAAGGCGGCTTTGCCGAAATCCCGGCGCCGAGCTTCGGCGTGCAAGCGTTGGTCAATTTCAGCGGGCTGAGCGCCAGCGCGACCGACGGCGTGCCTACCAACGCCGGCGTGGCCTCGGCGGTCACCGGCCAAAGCATCGTGCTGACCGGCCAGGGCTTTACCAGCAATACCCTGGTGCAGTTCCAGGGTATCGACGACAGCGGCCGTCTCGGCACCATTACCCGTACCGGCAGCGTCAGCAACAATGGCACCACCCTGACGATACGGGTGCCGGCCTTGGCGCGCAGCGGCCAGGTGAGCGTTCTGGGCAGCAATACCAGCTTCGATCTGCAGATCGTCCCGACCTTGCGTGCCGTGGGCGGCACCGTCGCGACGGGCAACACCCTGGTGATCGAAGGCTCGGGCCTCACCGCCAACGACCTGATCGTCAGCATCGATGGCCGCGCGGTCGGCGACTTCAGTGTGCGCACCTTGTATGACAACACCGGCAGCTCCGTCGATCAGCAACTGCTAACCCTGACCGTGCCGAACGGCATAGGCGCCGGCGTGATCAGCGTCAGCACCGCTGGCGGCAGCGCGACCTTGCGCAGCGGCGTGACCTTGACCGCCTTGGGCGACATGACACCGGCGACGGAAGTGGGCAACACCCTGGGCGAGGCGCAAGTCTTGGCGGTGGGCAACAATCAAAGCCAACGGATACTCAGCAGCATCGGCGGCGCCTTGGCCGGCCTGGACGTCGATCTTTATCGCATCGACGTCAATGCCGGCGACGTGTTGAGTCTGGGCGTCAGCGGCATAGGCAACTCGCGGCTGCGGGTATTCGACGCCAACGGCGTACAGTTGACGGCGCAGAACTATAGTACGAGCGGCACTGCCGCCTTGCGCTGGACTGCGCCGAGCGGCGGGTCGTACTATCTGGGCATCAGCGGCAGCGGCAACAGCACCTACGATCCGAAGGTCTCCGGTAGCGGCACGGCTTCGACAACCGGTAACTATACCTTGAGCATCGAGCGCCTGGCGGCCGGTAGCAGCCGGTTGATCGGCATCAGCGCCACGGCCGCCAGCGGCACGGCGGCACAAGCCGGGCTGGCTTCGGCCAACACCGGGCAAACCATTACCCTGACCGGCAGCGGCTTGCTGGCCGGCGATCAGGTAGTGTTCAGCGTCATCGACAGCAGCGGCAACGTGTCCGAACAAACCGTCACGCCAGTGAGTGTCGCGGCCGACGGCAGCAGCCTGACCGTCGTGGTGCCGGCCAACGCGGCCACCGGCCATGTCCGCCTGGCGCGGGATACCGCGGGCCTCTTGCTGCAAATCGTACCTACGCTCAGCGATGTGAATATGGGCGCGGGCGGCAGCTTCATCGGCGGCAGCCTGACGCTGAGCGGCAGCGGCTTTGCCGAAGGCACGACCTCGGTCTGGCTGGGGGCGTCGCAAGTGGTGGATACCAGTCGCAGCTACGGTATCAATACCAGCAATACCAGCCTGAGCCTGACCGTGCCGAATGGCGCGAGCAGCGGACCGATCCGGGTGAGCACCGTGGGCGGCACCAGTGCCGTCTTCGGCTTGACGCTGGCCGGCATCACGGCCAGCGCGGCCAGTGGCACAGCCGCCGGCGCTTCGGCCAATCCGGGCCAGGTCATCAGCTTGAGCGGCAGCGGCTTCGATAGCGGCTTGGACATCGTGTTCGAGACGATAGACAGCAACGGTAACCGCACCGAAACCATCGTGCGTCCGAACACGGTCAATGCCGAGGGCAGCTTGGTGCAAGTCACCGTGCCGCTGAATGCGGTGAGCGGCGTCGTTCGCGTCGTCGGTGACAACAGCGGGGCGGCGCTCGCCTTGCAAATCATCCCGACGCTAACGGGCGTGGAAGTGCAGAGCGTGGCCTCTGACGGCAGCAGCGCGGTGGTGGTATTGCGCGGCACCGGCTTTATCGAAGGCAACAACAGCGAATACCGCTTCGGCAGCGGCGCCGACGGCGTCGTGGTGCTGGATGCGGGCGTCAGTGCCGGCGCGGATGTGCAGCAGATTTATGATGCGGCACTCGGTCAAAACCTCAACGGGCAGGTGACGCTGACCGTGCCGCTGAGCGACGGCGCCTTCGGCCCGATCAGCGTGAAGACCGCCGGCGGCGTCAGCGCCAGTTTCAGCGTCAGCCTGAGCAGCGTCACGGCCACCGCCCTGAGCGGCACGCCGGCGAACGCGGCGATCGCTTCGGCCAATCCGGGGCAGGCGGTGACCCTGAACGGCGCAGGCCTGAGCACGGCCAGCGACGTGCTGCTGCGCTACACCGACTACAGCGGCGCCCTGCAAACGCTCAAGGTCAGCCCGATCGCCGCGGCGGCGGACGGCAGCAGCGCCACGCTGACCGTGCCGCTGGAGGCCAATGGCATCGTGAGCCTGCAAGTGTTCGGCTCGAGCAGCCAGCCGCAATTGCAGATCGTGCCGGTGCTGGCGAGCAGCAACTTTGACGGCAATCTCCATTTATACGGCGCCGGCTTCGTCGAAGGCGGCAGCCAGTATACGGTGGGCGGTTCCAGTGTCACGGACAGCGTGATCAACGATGGCGTCGACGTCGGCACCTACTACGACAGTGCGCGCGGCGTCCAGGTCAATGGCGGCTACGCGGTGCTGGACAGCGCCGACCTGGCGCACTTCGGTGAAGGCACGGTGACGGTGACGACCGCGGGCGGCACCTCCGCCGCGCTCGCATTGAAGGTGGTCAAGCCGGGCAGCGAGTCGGCCAGCGTCGGCCAATTGTCCGACGTTGCGGTCGATCCGGTCAGCGGTGCGCTGTGGGTAGTCGACACGACGAACCCTGGCCATCTGCAGCGCATCGACCGGAGCACCGGCGCCATCGTGCAGACGATTACGCTGGATGCGGCGACCTTCGGCAACCAGTACACCGGCAGTTACGCCGGCCTGCAGGTCGCGCCGCAAGCCTTCAGCCTGAACGGCGTCAACGTGCCGGCGGGCAGTCTGCTGCTGTTCAGCGGCTATTGGCACACTACGATCAATACCGTGGTGGCGATCGATCCCAATACCGGCGCGGTGATCACGAAATTGCCGCTGGCGCAAAGCTACACCCTGACCGCCGGCGTGTACGACGCGGTGACGGGACACCTGTTCGTCTTGTCGCATGACAGCAATAAGATGATCGAAGTCGACCCGGCGACCGGCGCGACGGTCAGCCAGATTGCGCTGCCGCTGAATGTGCAAAGCTGGGCCGGCCTGGCGATCGATCCGAACGACAGCAACTTCTGGATCGGCAGTTATTACGGAGGCACCGCGCTGGTCAAGGTCGACCGCGGCGGCACCGAGCTGCAACGGATCGATCTGGCGAGCCAGGGCGTCTATGCGAATACGATCAGCGGCCTGGCCTTCGATGCCGACGGCGCGTTGAGGGTGGCGACGACTCAAGGGGGGGTGGTCAAGGTTGACCTCGATCACGATCCGGCCGTCGTATCGGCCACGCTGACCGAGGTGGTGGCGACCGCCACCAACGGCACCGCGGCCATTGCCGGCGCTGCCGCGGCCAATACCGGGCAGGTCATCGAACTGCGCGGTACTCATTTCGGCCCCGGCACGCAAGTGCTGTTCAATACCCGTAACAATGAGGGCGTACCCGGCATCGTCGCCGTGCGTCCGTTGCTGATCAATGCTGACGGCACCCGCTTGCAAGTGGTGGTGCCTGAATTGGCCACCACCGGCGATATCCGTGTCACCAACATCGGCACCAGCAATCTGGGCTTCAACAGCCACAACGACGCCATCTATCGCCAAGTCACCGCCAGCTTCACGGCCGGCAGCGACACGGCGCTGATCCGCTTCGGCGATGGCGGCCTGCAGGAATTGAACGATGAAAGCTGGGGCATCGACAATGTCGTGGTCAAGCAGGGCGGCACCCTCGTGTTCAGCGACAACTTCGAAGGCGGCGCCAAGGCCAATTGGAGCAATCTGGCGACGAACAAAGACGCCATGGCCAACTTCAGCGAGTTCTCCGGCCGCTTCAACAACGCGGGGCAGACCCTGAGCCTTGGCGGACTGACTGCGGGGCAAAACTATACGGTCAGCTTCGACTTCTATGCACTCGACAGTTGGGACGGTAGCAGTGGCCCTGACCTGATCGACGTCTCGGTCGATGGCGTCAGCGTATTGCACGATACCGTCAGCAACTATAGCGTGCTCAATGCCCAAAGTCTCAACGCCAGCGCCGGTATCCGGCTGCAAATCGTGCCGACCCTGACCGTTTTGAGCAGTGGACGACCGGGCGAGGAAACGTTATTTTACTTGAACGGTAGCGGTTTCATGGAAGGCGCCAGCACGGTGACCCTTGGCGGCATGACCCAAAACGACAACGTGCTGAATCAAAGTCCGCTGGATGTGAGCGGCAACAACACCAGCCTCAGTGTGGTGGCGCCGTTGACCCTGGATGGCCCGATCCGCATCACCACCGAAGGCGGCTTTGCCGAAATCCCGGCGCCGAGCTTCGGCGTGCAAGCGTTGGTCAATTTCAGCGGGCTGAGCGCCAGCGCGACCGACGGCGTGCCTACCAACGCCGGCGTGGCCTCGGCGGTCACCGGCCAAAGCATCGTGCTGACCGGCCAGGGCTTTACCAGCAATACCCTGGTGCAGTTCCAGGGTATCGACGACAGCGGCCGTCTCGGCACCATTACCCGTACCGGCAGCGTCAGCAACAATGGCACCACCCTGACGATACGGGTGCCGGCCTTGGCGCGCAGCGGCCAGGTGAGCGTTCTGGGCAGCAATACCAGCTTCGATCTGCAGATCGTCCCGACCTTGCGTGCCGTGGGCGGCACCGTCGCGACGGGCAACACCCTGGTGATCGAAGGCTCGGGCCTCACCGCCAACGACCTGATCGTCAGCATCGATGGCCGCGCGGTCGGCGACTTCAGTGTGCGCACCTTGTATGACAACACCGGCAGCTCCGTCGATCAGCAACTGCTAACCCTGACCGTGCCGAACGGCATAGGCGCCGGCGTGATCAGCGTCAGCACCGCTGGCGGCAGCGCGACCTTGCGCAGCGGCGTGACCTTGACCGCCTTGGGCGACATGACACCGGCGACGGAAGTGGGCAACACCCTGGGCGAGGCGCAAGTCTTGGCGGTGGGCAACAATCAAAGCCAACGGATACTCAGCAGCATCGGCGGCGCCTTGGCCGGCCTGGACGTCGATCTTTATCGCATCGACGTCAATGCCGGCGACGTGTTGAGTCTGGGCGTCAGCGGCATAGGCAACTCGCGGCTGCGGGTATTCGACGCCAACGGCGTACAGTTGACGGCGCAGAACTATAGTACGAGCGGCACTGCCGCCTTGCGCTGGACTGCGCCGAGCGGCGGGTCGTACTATCTGGGCATCAGCGGCAGCGGCAACAGCACCTACGATCCGAAGGTCTCCGGTAGCGGCACGGCTTCGACAACCGGTAACTATACCTTGAGCATCGAGCGCCTGGCGGCCGGTAGCAGCCGGTTGATCGGCATCAGCGCCACGGCCGCCAGCGGCACGGCGGCACAAGCCGGGCTGGCTTCGGCCAACACCGGGCAAACCATTACCCTGACCGGCAGCGGCTTGCTGGCCGGCGATCAGGTAGTGTTCAGCGTCATCGACAGCAGCGGCAACGTGTCCGAACAAACCGTCACGCCAGTGAGTGTCGCGGCCGACGGCAGCAGCCTGACCGTCGTGGTGCCGGCCAACGCGGCCACCGGCCATGTCCGCCTGGCGCGGGATACCGCGGGCCTCTTGCTGCAAATCGTACCTACGCTCAGCGATGTGAATATGGGCGCGGGCGGCAGCTTCATCGGCGGCAGCCTGACGCTGAGCGGCAGCGGCTTTGCCGAAGGCACGACCTCGGTCTGGCTGGGGGCGTCGCAAGTGGTGGATACCAGTCGCAGCTACGGTATCAATACCAGCAATACCAGCCTGAGCCTGACCGTGCCGAATGGCGCGAGCAGCGGACCGATCCGGGTGAGCACCGTGGGCGGCACCAGTGCCGTCTTCGGCTTGACGCTGGCCGGCATCACGGCCAGCGCGGCCAGTGGCACAGCCGCCGGCGCTTCGGCCAATCCGGGCCAGGTCATCAGCTTGAGCGGCAGCGGCTTCGATAGCGGCTTGGACATCGTGTTCGAGACGATAGACAGCAACGGTAACCGCACCGAAACCATCGTGCGTCCGAACACGGTCAATGCCGAGGGCAGCTTGGTGCAAGTCACCGTGCCGCTGAATGCGGTGAGCGGCGTCGTTCGCGTCGTCGGTGACAACAGCGGGGCGGCGCTCGCCTTGCAAATCATCCCGACGCTAACGGGCGTGGAAGTGCAGAGCGTGGCCTCTGACGGCAGCAGCGCGGTGGTGGTATTGCGCGGCACCGGCTTTATCGAAGGCAACAACAGCGAATACCGCTTCGGCAGCGGCGCCGACGGCGTCGTGGTGCTGGATGCGGGCGTCAGTGCCGGCGCGGATGTGCAGCAGATTTATGATGCGGCACTCGGTCAAAACCTCAACGGGCAGGTGACGCTGACCGTGCCGCTGAGCGACGGCGCCTTCGGCCCGATCAGCGTGAAGACCGCCGGCGGCGTCAGCGCCAGTTTCAGCGTCAGCCTGAGCAGCGTCACGGCCACCGCCCTGAGCGGCACGCCGGCGAACGCGGCGATCGCTTCGGCCAATCCGGGGCAGGCGGTGACCCTGAACGGCGCAGGCCTGAGCACGGCCAGCGACGTGCTGCTGCGCTACACCGACTACAGCGGCGCCCTGCAAACGCTCAAGGTCAGCCCGATCGCCGCGGCGGCGGACGGCAGCAGCGCCACGCTGACCGTGCCGCTGGAGGCCAATGGCATCGTGAGCCTGCAAGTGTTCGGCTCGAGCAGCCAGCCGCAATTGCAGATCGTGCCGGTGCTGGCGAGCAGCAACTTTGACGGCAATCTCCATTTATACGGCGCCGGCTTCGTCGAAGGCGGCAGCCAGTATACGGTGGGCGGTTCCAGTGTCACGGACAGCGTGATCAACGATGGCGTCGACGTCGGCACCTACTACGACAGTGCGCGCGGCGTCCAGGTCAATGGCGGCTACGCGGTGCTGGACAGCGCCGACCTGGCGCACTTCGGTGAAGGCACGGTGACGGTGACGACCGCGGGCGGCACCTCCGCCGCGCTCGCATTGAAGGTGGTCAAGCCGGGCAGCGAGTCGGCCAGCGTCGGCCAATTGTCCGACGTTGCGGTCGATCCGGTCAGCGGTGCGCTGTGGGTAGTCGACACGACGAACCCTGGCCATCTGCAGCGCATCGACCGGAGCACCGGCGCCATCGTGCAGACGATTACGCTGGATGCGGCGACCTTCGGCAACCAGTACACCGGCAGTTACGCCGGCCTGCAGGTCGCGCCGCAAGCCTTCAGCCTGAACGGCGTCAACGTGCCGGCGGGCAGTCTGCTGCTGTTCAGCGGCTATTGGCACACTACGATCAATACCGTGGTGGCGATCGATCCCAATACCGGCGCGGTGATCACGAAATTGCCGCTGGCGCAAAGCTACACCCTGACCGCCGGCGTGTACGACGCGGTGACGGGACACCTGTTCGTCTTGTCGCATGACAGCAATAAGATGATCGAAGTCGACCCGGCGACCGGCGCGACGGTCAGCCAGATTGCGCTGCCGCTGAATGTGCAAAGCTGGGCCGGCCTGGCGATCGATCCGAACGACGGCAACTTCTGGATCGGCAGTTATTACGGAGGCACCGCGCTGGTCAAGGTCGACCGCGGCGGCACCGAGCTGCAACGGATCGATCTGGCGAGCCAGGGCGTCTATGCGAATACGATCAGCGGCCTGGCCTTCGATGCCGACGGCGCGTTGAGGGTGGCGACGACTCAAGGGGGGGTAATAAAGGTCAGTCTGAGTTGATTGAAGAACCTCGTTTCCAAGCCTCCGCGTGGAAACACCGATTTGGAATCCCTAGCTTCCATAAATAGGGGGCTGGAGTTTCTAGCGCCGGTTCCCAACACGGAGATTGGGAGCCGGAGCAAAACGGTTCAAAAACCTGGGCCATTCAGCTAATATAGCGACCGGATTCCACGCCTTGATTCAGAATTTTAAGACCAAATAGCTTCGGAAGCGTTAATGAATACGGCAGAGCGCGTTAACTCCAGTAGGGAAGGGCAACTTGGTTTTGAAGCTGATAATGACAAGCAAATTTTTGCGAACCCTTCGAATACCCCCCCACACGTCGATGCGCCCGATGCATGGAAGGCGCTGAGCCAGTCATTAAATATTCGTGAACTTTGCCAATGCTGGCTGAGTTTATGTGCGCAGCAAATCACCGACTTTAATTGCGGTCTGATCGTACTCAAGGGCGAGGGCGAGGAAGCCTTTGTGCCCGTTGCGGCTTTGCCGACCGGCAAGCAGGATCTGGGCGTGTTGGCGATGAGCGCACAGACGGCTTTGGCGCAGCGTTCCACTGTCGAGATGCGGGCTACGGTCAAGGCCATGCCGGGTCCGGGCTCTTTAGTCGTTACACATATTGCGCAGCCGATCGAAATTCAAAATACCGTCTATGGCGCCTTTGCCATCGGCGTGGCGTCGGATAACAGGCACACCATTCAACTTGTTCGTCAACAACTGTCGTGGGGGACGGCATGGCTGACCCAATTCTTCTGGCGCGAAGGATACCAAAAACTGTTTTTGGCTTCCGAGCGTTCGAGCTGGTTACTGGACTTGCTGCTCGTGATTTCCGAAAAAGACGAGTTTCAAGAAGTATTGATCACCTTGGTCAACAATCTGGCAACGCAGTTGAAATTAAAAAGAGCCAGTTTAGGTTGGGTTGAGAAGGGTGAGTTGCGGGTCAAGGCAATTTCCTATACGGCGCATTTTCAGCGCTCTCATGAAGCCGTTCAGGTACTATCGCGCGCGATGGAAGAGGCGTACGATCAGCGTCACAATATCCTTTGGCCGCGGCAGGACGAGGCGAAGAACGAGTCACGACCGACAAGGCTAATCACTAGTACAACGCACCGGAAATTCTCCGAATAATTTTTAAACCACCAGAGGCCTTCCGGTATAAGTCCAGCGAAAAGGCTTAGCGAGGGTTTCATTGAAGAAATCGATAAACTGAAAAATACGTCCTTTCAAATCTGCTCTCGAGGTGAAGCTTGCCCGTTTGAGCAAGCGACGGGATAGAATGCCAAACCAAATCTCGATCTGATTCAGCCACGAGCAATGCTTGGGCGTATAAACAAAGCGAATGCGATGGCTTTCGTCCTGCAAAAAAGCCGCGCGGGAGTTCATATCCCGTAGTACTCCGCGTTCCCCTTTCACGCCCAAGTCCTCGTCAATTCCGCAGGCTTTGGCGATCCATTCCACCAGCGTCGCGGATTTATGGGTGTTCAACTGATCGGCCACAAACAGCCATTGCCCCTGAGGGTCTGTGGCGACGGTTTGCTGCACGTGGGCGACAAAGTCAGCTTCTGTTCGTGTGTCCTGAACAGTGGGCGCAATGACCTTGCCTGTTGCCACCTCGAAGTTGGCAATCAGGGCTTGGGTGCCGTGGCGCCGGTATTCGTACTCGATCCGTTCCGGCTGTCCGGGTTGCATGGGCTGTGCGGGGTGAATGCGCTCCAGGGCCTGAATGCCGGTTTTTTCATCGATGCTGATCACGTGAATGCCTTGCGCATGCAGCGCCGGGGCTTGCCGATACAGGTCGCATACCGCTTCGACGTTGACCTGGAAGGTGGCTTCATCGTCGATGGTGGGATTCAGCCAATAGCGCGTTCGATGCGGCTTTAGCTGACCCTGCATTTAAAAAACGACCAATACTGGTCGCTGAGATACGGTCGACAATGCCTTGCTTAACGGCTTCCCGTGCCAAATCTTTGCGCGTCCAATGCGTCAAGGGTGAAGGCGGCGTTTCACAAGCCAACGCCAGCAGTTGGCAGACCTGTTCGGCGCTGAAGGTCTGTGGTGCACCCGGACGTTCCGCATCCGCCAGAATCGTCTCGATCTGCCGGCGTAAACGTTCGGGATCATCTTCGCAGGCAGCCAGCGCCTCTTGGGCCGACAGCCAACGACGACGCCACAAACCGACCGTCTCTTCCTTGATGTTCAGACCCTGCGCGCTGGCCTTGTTGCGACGGCCGGCTCCCGCATTTAAGACGATGCGCGCCCGCTGCACTAAACTGTGCGGCAGTTGCCGACTTCGAACAATGGCTTCCAGCGTCGATTGTTGGGCTTGCGTCAAAATAAGCGGAGTGAGTGGGCGCATCGCTTCCTTGCGGGATGATTTTCGGGCTTGCTATTATCCTTCATTTTTTAGGTTTGTAGTACTAGTGATCACGAGGCATTGCTGGCAACCGATGCCGTCGATGCCGTGGCTTCGTTTCTGATCCAGTTGCCCGGGCAGGTCTTGGGCGTATTGACTTTCGAATATGATCAGCAGGGACGGCCCAGCGCCAATGACGAGGTTCTGGGCGAAGCCTTGGGCTCGGCTTTGGCGCCGCTGTTGTTGGAAAAACAGCAGGCGAACCGCTGGTTAGGCGGCAAATGCCATACGCGGCTTCGAAAAATCAAATCCGCCTTGTTGGGCGACGAGCATCCCGTGTACAAGCTGGCCGCGATGACAGGCGTGCTGTTGGCGGCGCTGGTGTTCGGCGTCCAGGGAGAGTTTCGGATTACTGCCAAAACGGTCATAGAGGGCCTGATGCAGCGGGCGATGGTCGCGCCGTTTGAAGGCTTTATCGGCCAAGCGCCTGTACGCGCCGGCGACCGGGTCAAAGCCGGCCAATTGGTGGCAAGCCTGGATGATAAGGATCTGGTCTTGGAAAAAGTGCGTCTCGACAGCGAGGTGACGCAAAATGTGCGCAAGTATCGCGATGCCTTGGCCAAGCATGACAGAGCGGCTGCCAGTGTGGTGGGAGCGCAGTTAAACCAGTCGGAAGCGCAATTGGGGCTGGTGAATGAAAAGCTGGGGCGCGCGTCTATCCGGGCGCCGTTCGACGGCATTGTGGTTTCGGGTGATCTCAGCCAAAAGCTTGGCGCGCCGGTGGAGCAGGGCAGTGTGTTATATGAGATTACTCCCCTGGATGCATACCGTATCATTCTGAAAGTCGACGAGCGTGACATCAGTTATGTGCAGCCCGGCCAATCCGGCCAGTTGACGCTGACGGGTCTGACCGGGGAGATATTGTCCTTTACGGTGAAAACGGTGACGCCGGTCGCCGTCGCCGAGGACGGCGTCAACTATTTTCGCGTGGAAGCCGAGTTGGTGGGCGAAAAACCGCTGTTACGGCCGGGGATGGAAGGCGTCGGCAAAATCAGCGTGGGAGAGGACAGTCTGTGGCGAATCTGGACACGCCGCTTTGTCGATTGGTTGAGTATCAGCCTCTGGACCTGGTTGCCTTAAATGTCGCGGTTCCTGGATTCTTCGTGGCATCGGGTCGCCGAGTTAAAGCCGCGTCTTTCGCACCATGTGCAAGTGCAAAGGCATCGTTATCGCGGCCGGCCATGGTATGTGCTGACCGATGTCAATAGCGGCCGCACGCATCGTTTGACGCCAACCGCTTTTAAGCTGCTGGACGGCATGGACGGCGTGCGGACCATGGAACAGGTCTGGCAGCAAGCGGTGCAGCAGTTGGGTGCGGAGGCGCCCGGACAGACGGATATGATTCATCTTTTGGGGCAACTGCATGCCAACGATTTGTTGGTGTGCGATGTTGCGCCCGATAGCGCGGAACTGTTCGCGCGCTTCAACAAACAGTCTCGCGGCTTGTTGTGGAAAAACCTGCGCAATCCGTTGTCGATACGTATCCCGCTTTACGACCCCGATCGTTTTTTACGGGCGACGCTGCCCTTGGTCAAGCCGCTGTTTAGCTTTTGGGGGCTGATCGTTTGGGCGGCCTGGCTGATTGTGGGCGCGCTTTTGGCCGCGCAGCATTGGACGGTGTTGACGGAAAATATCGCCGATCGCATATTTTCGACGGATAACCTGGTCATGATGTGGTTCATCTTTCCGCTGGTGAAGGTGCTTCACGAGTTGGGGCATGCGTATGCCGTGCGGGTCAGGGGCGGCGAGGTGCACGAGATGGGGATCATGATCATGATCGGCATGGTCGTGCCTTACGTCGACGCGGGCGCTTCGTCGGGCTTTCGCAACAAGTGGCATCGGGCGCTGGTGGGCGCGGCGGGCATGATGGTGGAGTTGGCGTTGGCGAGTTCCGCCATGGTGCTTTGGACTTTATTGGAGCCGGGGGCGATCCGATCCGGGCTGTACAACGTGATGATCATCGCGAGCGTTTCGACATTGATCTTCAACGGCAACCCGCTGATGCGCTACGACGGGTATTACATTTTTGCGGATTTGATCGAAATCCCTAATTTGGCCGCGCGAGGGCCGCAGTATTGGCGGCATCTGGTCAATCGCCATGTCTTTGGCGTCTTGAAGCCGGCAACGTTCGATGCCGACCAGGGCGAGCGGCGGTGGTTCTTGGTCTTTACGCCGTTGTCGTATGTCTATCGTCTGACCGTGATGATGGGCATCGCCGTTTATTTGGCGGAAAAGCTGCTGCTGATCGGGCTCTTATTGGGGCTTTGGTATGCGTATTCGTTAGTCGTTCTACCCGGCTACAAGGCGGCGGTGTATGTGCTGACGGATCCGAATCTCGGCGCGACACGACGCCGGGCCGTTACGATCAGTGGTGCGTTTGTATTGGTGTCCATGATCCTGATCGGCTTGGTGCCCCTGCCTTTACGCACCCAGTTCGAAGGGGTGGTGTGGCGGCCGGCGCAGGCGGAAGTGCGTGCCGGCCGTTCCGGGTTCGTGCGGCGCATCGTCGTCCCTTCTGGCAGCCGTGTGGCTCCCGGCGATGTGCTCGTGGAGTCAGAAGACCCCGAACTGCAAGCCCAGATTGCGGTTTACCGGGCGCATGTGGAGGAAATCAAGGCCCGGCGGCTGACCGAATGGAAGGCGAATCGTAATCAGGCCGAAATTACGCGCGAGGAGTTGATACAGGCCGAAGCCGAGTTGAATAGGGCATTGGCGCGTGCGGACAAACTGCAGATTCGCAGCAACATCGGCGGTCGTTTCTTTATGGATCGCGAGGCCGATTTGCCGGGGCGTTTCCTGCATCAGGGCGATATGCTCGGTTTCGTGGTCAACCGGTCCAGGGACATCGTGCGTATCATCGTGCCGCAGGATGACATTGATTTAGTGCGCCGCGATGCCGATTCCATCCAGGTGCGCCTGGCGGAAAATCCGGACAGGCTGATCCCCGCGCGCCTGTTGCGCGAGGTGCCGGCGGCAGATACCGAATTACCGAGCCTGGCGTTGGCGACCGAAGGGGGAGGCAAACAGGAACTAGACCCGCGCGAACAAAGCCATTCGAAGGCCTTGAACCGATTGTTTCAATTCGATTTGATCTTGGCGCAAACATCTGACGGCGATGACAAGGGGAGGCCATCGGCGGTGTTGCCCTATGGCACGCGCGCTCACGTCCGCTTTATTCACCGCCCGGAATCCCTCGCGCATCAGGCGTGGCGGCGAATCAGGCAGTTGTTCTTGTCGCGGCTGGGAGTCTAGGCGTGTCGAAGGTGATCGCGTGTCCGAGCGAGTCTTATGCAAAAGGCCCTTACCCCGAGCGGGCCGATAGCCGCGAATTTGCGATAGACCGTTGGCTCAGGGCGACATCGGCGCGGTTTCTTTCGGGGCTGGGCAAATGGGACCGCAGTTCGGACCGGTTTATCGCTTGTGTCGAATGCAGGGGCGACGGTTTGCAAGGTTTACCCGTGGCCGACCTGCAAAGCCTAGTGCGCCGGGTTGCGCTCGATCTTCGACGGCGGGGCTTGCATTTCGATGCGGTCGTGGAAGCGTTTGCCCTGATTCGGGAAATGTCGGCGATCACCTTGGGCAAGCGTCATTACAGCGTGCAATTGCGCGGCGGTTATGCCTTGATACGTGGCCATATCGCGGAAATGTCGACCGGCGAGGGCAAGACATTGACCGCAACGCTGGCCGCCGCCACCGCCGCTTTAGGGGGAATGCCGGTCCATGTCGTGACGGTCAACGATTATCTGGCGGCTCGCGATGCCGAGGAAATGGAGCCTTTGTATCGTGCGTTGGGGCTGAGCGTCGGGGTGATTCAACAGGACCTGTCGCCGGAGCAAAAACGTGCCAATTATGCGGCCGACATCACCTATTGCACCAATAAAGACTTGGGTTTCGATTATCTGCGCGACCGTTTGCAGTTGAAAGATTGGCCGAGCCGGAGCCGCATCAATCTGAAGCGCATGCTGCACGGCGAGGCCTCCGTGCCCGACTTGCTGCTGCGCGGCTTGCACTTCGCCATCGTCGATGAAGCCGATAGCGTGCTGATCGATGAAGCCAGAACGCCGTTGATCATTTCGGGCAATGGCGAAAGCTATATGACGGAAGAGATCTTCAAGGCCGCCATTGCGGCCGCAGAGGGATTAACTCCGGACAGCGATTATGAACTTGCGGCGACTGAACGCGTGGCGCGCCTCAAACCGGCGGGTATCGCCAAGGTTCGGAAACAATGCGCCGGGCAATGCGGCATTCGGCATCTGGAGTCGGTATGGACGGATTTGGTCACGCAAGCGTTGACCGCGCGGTACCTTTATCATAAAGACCGGCATTATCTGGTGAGGGATGAAAAGATACACATTATCGATGAATACACGGGGCGCTTGATGTCGGATCGCACTTGGGAATACGGCTTGCATCAACTGATTGAAGTGAAGGAACGGTGCGCCTTGAGTCCGCAAAAAATTACCCTGGCGCGCATCACTTACCAGCGCTTTTTTAGGCGCTATCTGCACTTGTCCGGCATGACCGGAACCGGCAAGGAAGTCGCTGCCGAGCTGTGGTCGGTCTATCGCTTGAAGACGTCCAAAATACCGACGCACCGCCCCGTACAAAGGATTCACTATCCGTCTCGCGTATTTGCTACGCAGGAGGACAAGTGGCGGGCCGTGGTCGAATCTGTGCGCGTCGAAACGCGCGAGCGCGGCCGGCCCGTGTTGATCGGCACTTGTTCGGTAGCCGCGTCGGAACTCTTAGCCGAACTTTTAACGCAGGCCGGCCTTGAGCACCGTTTGCTGAACGCCAGGCAGGATGCGGAAGAAGCCCAGCTGGTGGCGGCCGCAGGGCAGGCCGGCGTGGTCACGGTGGCGACCAACATGGCGGGCCGGGGGACGGATATCAAACTGGCTTCGGGGGTTAAAGACCGGGGCGGCCTGCACATCATTCTGACGGAGTTTTCGGAGTCCGGGCGTATCGATAGGCAGCTTTACGGCCGGGCAGGGCGGCAGGGCGACCCGGGCAGTGCCGAAGCGATTGTCGCCGTCGAGGACGACTTATTCAGGCACCATCTTCCAGGCGTCATGCGGGTTTTTCTGCGCTTGGCGGTGGTCAGCCCTGGCTGGATACGCGTGTTTCTGTTTTTGGCGCAATACCGCGCGGAGCGGAAGAATGCGCGCATTCGTGAACAAACCTTAGTTTCCGATCGAAAGATCGATCGCATGCTGGCCTTCGCCGGTAAGGAGTCTTCTTGAAAGCAAGTGGTAAACCAATAGGGCTAGTCTGTTTATTGGGACTAGGAAGCATCAGTCAAGCGGCAGAGGCCAAGTCGATCGAGTGCCTGGTCGAGCCAAGCCAAGTGATTGAAGTCAAGGCGCCCATCGAGGGCTTGATCGAAAAAGTGAATGTCGACCGCGGAGATTCTGTCAAGCAGGGGCAGGTCCTGATCAGTCTGGACATGGGGGTCGACAAGGCGCGCTATGATCAGGCGAAATTCAAGGCTAGCATGCGCGGCGCACAACTGGCGGCGAAGAGCCGGCTGGAGTTTTCGAACAAAAAATTTGGCCGTGACGAAGCGCTGTATAAGGACCTCTACGTGTCAGCAAACGACCGGGACGAGTCGGAAAGCGGGATGAAGCTGGCTTCGGCGGAACTCTTGGAGGCCAAGGAAAACAACAACGTTGCGGCATTGCAGGTGCGTGAATATCAGGAGCTGATGAAGCTGAAGGAGCTGAAAAGCCCTTTTGATGGGGTTGTGCTCGAACGCTCGCACCATCCCGGGGAAGTCGCCGAGGCCAATGATCGCCTGCCCATCCTCAAACTGGCCAAGATTCAACCGTTGTACGTCGAAGTGGTTTTACAGGCATCGGCTTTGGGCAAGGTGCATGTCGGCGATGAAATCAAGATTAAGCCGCAGCCCGAGGGCGTCGGCGAATTCCTAGCGAAGGTGACGGTCGTCGATCCGGTGCTCGATGCGGCGAGCGGAACTTTAGGTGTTCGTCTGGAAGTTGCGAATAAAGATAAGCGTATTCCGGGCGGCATCAGCTGCCAGGCGGAGTTTCCAACTTTGTAGCCTATGGATTTTATATTGGACGCTTCGGAAAAATGAAAAAAATCTGCGCGATTTTACTGTTTGTGATGATGGCTTCTCCGGCTTTCTGTCAAGACCTTCTGGAAATTTACGATCTTGCGTTACAGAACGACCCGGCGATCCAGGAAGCGGAAGAAAAACGTAATGCCTTGCTCGAAGCCAGGCCGCAAAGCTTGGGGCGTTTGTTGCCGACTTTGACGGTTGTCGGCGGGCTGAACGCCAGTCGTTACGATACGACGAATACCTTTACCGATCAGCAGCTTGGGGCACAACAATTTTGGGATAGCAACGTTTATCTCAAGCTCTCGCAGCCGATTTATCACCATGACTATTGGCTACAGTTTAGCCAAAGCGATAATCAAATCGCAGAGGCCGAGGCGGAGTATGTGGCTGAGCAACACAATCTTTTGATCCGAACGGCCAAGGCTTATTTTGCGGTGCTGCAGGCGCAAAGCAACTTGAGTTTTGCCCAAGCCGAGAAGGAAACCGTTGCGCATCAACTGCAAGAAATGCAGCGCCGTTTGGCTGTAGGGAGCGCGTCTTTAGGTGATTTGCAGGAGGCGCAGGCGGGCTATGATCAGAGCCATGCCAGTGAAATTGATGCCGAGCGCAAATTGCAGGAGTCGAAAACGGCGTTGGCGGAGATCATCGGCGATGCGGATGTGGACTTGAATCGGTTGCGCGAAGATATTCCTCTTTTCGTGCCGGAGCCTAACAGTCTCGATAAATGGCTTGCCCTGTCGCAACAAAATAACTTTACGCTGATAGCCGCGCAGCATCATGCCGAAGTGCTGCGCAAAGAGGTGGATGTTCAGTCGGCCGGGCATTTGCCCACCTTGGATTTGGTCGGCAACATCGGCACGACCGATACCGATCGTCCCGCAGGCTTGGTATCCAACTCCCAGACGATTGGCGTCCAATTGAATGTGCCGCTCTATATGGGGGGAGGGGTTGAATCGAAAGTTCGTCAGGCGAAACACCAATTTGCGGCGGCGAAGAAGGCTGTCGATAAACAACGCCGAGCCGCTGAACGCTTGGCACAAGATGCCTATAAAGGCCTTGAGTATTCTATTCATCAAATAGCGGCTTTACAATCGGCGCAGCGTTCGACTCAAATCAGCGTGGAAGCCGTTCAAAGAGGCTTGCGGATAGGCACGCGAACCATCGCGGATTTGCTGAATGCCAACAAGAACTTTTCGCGCGCTCAACGCGATCATGCGCAGGCGCGATACGATTACGTCTTGAATAATCTGTTGCTGAAGCAGGCGGCGGGGGCGTTATCGCGGCGTGATTTGGAAGCCGTTAACGTGTGGCTTAATTGATTTGCTGTTGCGCATTATTTAACGGCCGCATTATCGAATGCCGGGATGGCGGCGAGCGTCGGGCGAAAAACTTCCGGGAAAAATTGATATAATGCCGCGTATTTCGGCAAGCGCTTTTCTATTCCGTTTCGGCAAATTTTGTTGCGTGTCTCTTGCGAACGAAATCGTATGTCGGCAATCCAATGGCTTGCATATGACGCTGATTTGCGGCTTTTGCGAAACCAATTGACAACGCCCGTGGGCGGCTTGCCGTTCTGCTGGCAATGAGTAAGAATCGAGGATTATTGTGACCTACAGAGTTTCCCGCCGCTTTTTTGTCTCGGCAATGTCCGTGCTGCTCGCCAGTTGCGCCGGCGATGGGCCAAGACCGTACGAACAATACGGCTACTCAAGGCCGCAAATGCCGGCTTCGAGGCTCGTCGTGCAGCCGCCCGTCGCGCAATATCCGGGGATGCACGGTCAGCCGCCGTCCTCACGCGACTATTCGTCAGGGGGGCTTACCGGCACTTACGCCAATTACCCCGCCGTGCGCGGTTTTATCCAAGACATGGTGCGCAAACACGGGTTTTCGGAAAGCTATCTGAACGGGCTGTTTTCCCGCGCCAACCGTCTCGATTCGGTGATACGTCTCGAAAGCCCGGCGCCTTCGCAGGGGCCTTCCAGGCCTGGCAGTTGGACGCGCTATCGGAACAAGTTTCTGACCGCGCAGCATATCGAAAACGGCACGAACTTCTGGCTCGAGAATGCGGACGTGCTGCGTAGGGCCAGCGCGTCGTACGGCGTCGACCCGGAATACATCGTCGCGATCATCGGCGTCGAAACCTATTTCGGCCGCAATTTCGGCAAGACGAATATTTTCGATTCGTTGACGACGCTGTCGTTCGACACCCATCGGCGTTCGCAATTTTTCATGTCCGAACTCGAAAGCTTTTTGCTGATGGCGCGCGAGGAAGGCTTCGATCCGCGCGAACCGGAAGGCTCCTGGGCCGGCGCGATGGGTTACGGGCAATTCATGCCGAGCAGCTTCCGCCGTCTGGCGATCGATTTCAACCGCGATGGACAACGCGATCTCTGGCATCCGCATGATGCGATCGGTAGCGTCGCGCATTATTTCTCGAAAAACGGCTGGCATTATAACGGCCAGGTCGCCCGGCCGAGCAACGGCGCGCGGAATGACGACGGGGTGATCGAACTGAGTACCTACGAAGGCAACGAATACTGGCATATCTTTCCCAATTTCAAGGTGATCAAACGTTATAACAACAGCAACAAATATGCGATGGCCGTGCATCAGCTCGCGCAGGCGATCAAACAGCGCGTGGCGAGTACGGGGGCTTTGATGCATGCCTCCAACGCGAGATAGTGTCCTTATCGCATTCCCAAGCATGGGATCACTGCTTTAAGTTGAGGGCAGTGATGCGTGGCGAGGGGATGAGCAAAATTCTAAATCCTCCATGACATCACCAAAATCGTTAGACACAACCCCCTATCTCGAAGAAGACATCGGTTCCGGCGACATCACCGCCGCGATCATCCCCGAGACCGTTACCGCCGAAGCGGAGGTATTGACGCGCGAGGCGATGGTGCTGTGCGGACGAGCCTGGTTCGATGCCGTCTTCAATGAACTGGATCCACGGGTCAGGATCGACTGGCTGCTTGCGGAAGGCGAGGCGGTAGAAGCCGACGCCACATTATGCCGGCTCGCAGGCCCTGCCCGCGCGCTGCTGACCGGCGAACGCACCGCGCTGAACCTGCTGCAAACCTTATCGGCGACCGCGACCGTCGCAAGGCGCTATGCCGAGGCGGTGGCCGGAACCGGCTGCAAGGTGCTCGACACCCGTAAAACGATCCCCGGGCTCAGGCAGGCGCAAAAATATGCGGTCACCGTCGGCGGCTGCCATAATCACCGCATCGGCTTGTACGACGGGGTTCTGATCAAGGAAAACCACATCATGGCGGCGGGCTCGATCAGCGCAGCGATCCGGATCGCGCGCGAGCTGACCACGGTGCCGGTCGAAGTCGAGGTCGAAACCCTGGAGCAATTGCAGGAAGCGCTCGCGGCCAGGCCCGACCGCATCATGCTGGATAATTTCAGCCTCGACGACCTGCGCGCCGCAGTCAAACTCACGGCCGGCCGGGTCGAGCTCGAAGCCTCCGGCAACATCGGTCTGGACAATATCCGCACGATCGCCGAAACCGGCGTCGATTTCATCTCGATCGGCGCGCTGACCAAGCATGTGAAGGCGGTCGATTTGTCGATGCGGATCAAACTGGCGCACGGATGATCGAAAATCCTTCCGAACTTGCAAAACTGATTAGTCACGGCGTTTATGTGATCGGCGTCAGCGACGGCGCACGCCAAAACGCCTTCACCGCCGCCTGGGTGATGCAGGTCTCCTTCGATCCTTTTTTGCTGGCGATCAGCATCAATCCCGAACATTATTCCTATCAGCTGCTCAAGGCCGGTGGCATCTGCACGGTCAACGTGCTGGGGCGGGATCAATATTCTATAGCGGAGCATTTCGGCCGCTCTATTAAAGACAAGATGGCCGGGTTCGACTGGCGCACCGCAAGCACCGGCGCACCCGTCTTAAGTTGCGGCTTGGCCTATTTCGATTGCCGGGTCAGCCATTATGCCGATGCCGGCGATCACCGGATCGCAGTCTGTGAAGTGCTGGCCGGCGCTACGCTGCATGCGGGGCAGCCGCTGCTGTACAACCAGACCGGCGACCTGGATGGCAGTGGCGAGTTTTATAAAACATAGAGGTAGAGCTGCATGCGGCTGGATTAAAACCTTTCCCGTCAGTATTCTTTCGAGCCAGCCGGAGGGCTATAATGGCGGACGAAACGCAATCGAGCGTAGGAGATCGGACCATGGCCTTACAGAAGTTACACGAAGAAATTGAGCTGACCGAGGAAGAATATCTCAAATCCGAGCTGGCTTCCGGCATCAAGCACGAATTCATCGACGGCCGGATTTATGCGATGGCCGGCGCGGGGTATAACCATAACTGCATTGCCGGCAATGTATTCCGAAAATTCGGCAATCACCTTGAAGGCAAGCCCTGCACGCCTTTCATGGCCGACATGAAGGTCAGGCTCGGCAAGGACTACGTGTACCCGGACGTGGTCGTCGATTGCAGCAAGATGAACGGTGCCGATACCTATTCGGAAAATCCGCTGCTGATCGTCGAGGTGCTGTCGCGGTCGACCCGTAAGACCGATGCGGCGGTGAAGCTGCTGCGCTATATCAACCTGCCGTCCGTGCAGGAATATGTGATGATCGAGTCGGACTTCGTGTCGGTGCAAGTGCTGCGCCGGCATAAGCATTGGCTGCCCGAATATTTTTTCCTGGGCGACTCGGTGACATTCGAATCGATCGGGCTGACGCTGACGGTCGAGGAAATCTATGACCGCGTGGACAATGCCGATATGAATGAATTCCGGCAGGAAACGCAGTCTAAACCATAGATGACATTTTCAGCGGTTTTCGCATCATGATCGCAACCGACGCGTTGTTGACCGATCTTTACCAGTTGACGATGCTGCAAGGCTATTACGCGCAGCACATGGAGGGATCTGCCGTATTCGAGTTGTTCGTGCGCAGGCTGCCTGCCTGTCGTGGATTTTTGGTCGCTGCGGGGCTCGAACAGGCAATCGATTATCTTCAGAATCTGCAATTTACGTCCGCCGAGCTGGAATGGCTGCAAGGCACGGGATTTTTCAAAACGGAATTCTTGCAGTGGCTCGAAAATTTCCGTTTCACCGGCGACGTGCATGCGCTGCCCGAAGGCTCCGTGTTTTTCCCGAACGAGCCGATCCTGCGCGTCACCGCGCCGATCGCCGAAGCACAATTCGTCGAAAGCCGGCTGATCAATATCCTGCATTTCCAGACTCTGATCGCCTCGAAAGCGGCGCGTTCGGTATTGCTAGCGCCCGACAAAAAGCTGGTCGAGTTCGGTTTTCGTCGCGCGCATGGCGGCGAGGCCGGGCTGTTGGCGGCCAGGGCCTCCTATCTGTCCGGTTTCAGCGGCACCGCGACGGTCGCCGCCGGCCGGCATTTCGGCATTCCGGTGTTCGGCACGATGGCGCATTCCTTCATCCAAGCTCACCTTAATGAAAGCGAGGCTTTCGAGCATTTCGCACTCGCCAATCCCGGCAATGTGGTGCTGCTGATCGATACCTACGATACCGAAGCCGGCGCGCAGAAAGTCGTCGAACTCGCACCGAAACTGGCGGCCTTGGGCATTCCGATCAAAGGCGTGCGGCTCGACAGCGGCGATCTGGCCGCGCATGCGCGTCGTGTGCGCGCCATACTCGATGCGGCCGGTCTCACTGACGCGACCATTTTTGCCAGCGGCAATATCGACGAATACAGTCTTGAACAATTGATTTTGGAACACGCGCCGATCGACGGCTTCGGCATCGGCACCCATCTCGACACCTCCGAGGATGCGCCGTACCTGGATTGCGCCTACAAACTTCAGGAATATGCCGGCATGCCGCGGCGCAAGCGTTCCGAAGGCAAGGCGACCTGGCCCGGGACCAAACAGGTTTACCGCCGCTTCGATGTTGACGGTAAGCTGGCCGGCGATACGGTCACGCTGGCCGATGCGTCCTGCGAGGGGAAGCCGTTGCTGAAGGCGATCATGCAGGAAGGCAAACTGGTCGAGCCGCTGCCGGCGCTTGAACAGAGCAGGGCATATGCGAAAGAGCAATTAAGCCGTGTGCCGGACGGTTTGCGGGTATTGAAACATGCGTCGGTTTATCCGGTGCATTTTTCCCCGGAACTGCGTGAACTGACCGAGCGCATGGATATAGACGCCGAACTTCGATAAAGAAACGCACTGGTACGTCATGGGTAAAGCTCTTCCACCGCCAAAGTCAAGCCAACCGATTCCAGCGTGACTTCCTGCGTGCCGACGTAACATTCCCGCTGCCACTGGGTGCGGCGGCGGTAAAGTTCCAGATACGGCGAATCCTGTGACAGCAGTACAAATTCGAGTAGGCTCGGAAGCGTCTGATAGGCGAGACGTTTTTCGGTTCTATCCTGGCGCTGGGTGGCCTCGGACAGCACTTCGACGATCAAACAGGGATGCTCGTTAAAATAACGGTCTGTCTCCTCGGCGCAAGTCACCTGCACGTCCGGATAGTAAAAGCGCACGTCGTCGCCGTTTTGCACTTTTACCTTCATGTCCGATTGGAACGGTTCGCAAGACGTGCCTTGCAAATGCTGTAGCAATCGAGCGTACATCCGGCCGCTAGTGCGATTGTGGTTGCGGCTTGCGCCCGCCATCGCATAGATCAATCCATTGACGTACTCATGGCGTACGCCGCCGGGATTATCGTTTTCCCCCAGCAAATAGGCTTCCGGGGTCAAGATGGGTTCGGGAAGAGTTGCAGCGGGATAGGACATGTCGTTTTCTCCACCTTGGTGCATTTGCGCCAATTTAACAGCGGCGCACAATGGATGCAACCGGCGGCTCATCCCAAGCATTCTGGACTTGCCGACCTTCTGTTTTAGGCTACTTACAAACTTCGACGAACTAAGCGAAATTTGCTACAATGCGCGGGTTAATTACCGATTCAACCTGATCTTTCCGCAGCACATCGCCGGCGTGTCTGGGAAGGAATGTAGGAACCAGCAGGGCCGGTCAGCGCAAACAGCGTAGCGGCTTTGCTTAGAATGAAGTGGCCATGTCAAACTACGCGAAAGAAATCATTCCTGTAAATCTTGAAGACGAGATGCGGCAGTCCTATCTCGATTACGCGATGAGCGTGATCGTCGGGCGCGCCTTGCCGGATGTCAGGGACGGCCTGAAGCCGGTGCACCGCCGCGTGTTGTATGCGATGAGCGAGCTCGGCAACGACTGGAACAAGCCTTATAAAAAGTCCGCCCGCGTCGTCGGTGACGTGATCGGTAAATACCACCCGCACGGCGACACCGCGGTCTATGACACGATCGTGCGAATGGCGCAGCCGTTTTCGATGCGCTACATGCTGATCGACGGCCAGGGCAACTTCGGCTCGGTCGACGGCGACTCCCCCGCCGCGATGCGTTATACCGAAGTGCGGATGGCGAAGATTTCGCATGAATTGCTCGCCGATTTAGACAAGGAAACGGTCGATTTCATTCCGAACTACGACGAGTCCGAGTCCGAGCCGAGAGTGCTGCCGACACGGATACCGACCCTCTTGATCAACGGTTCGTCCGGGATCGCGGTCGGCATGGCGACCAATATCCCGCCGCACAATCTGAACGAAGTGATCGGCGCCTGCCTGGCGTTGATCGACAATCCCGAAGCCACGATCCGCGAACTGATGGATCACCTGCCGGGGCCGGATTTCCCGACCGCCGGCATCATCAACGGCGCCTCCGGCATTTACAGTGCCTACACGACCGGCCGCGGCAAGATTTATCTGCGCGCGCGCTGCC
Source organism: Methylomicrobium lacus (assembly GCF_041897535.1). Classification (GTDB taxonomy): domain Bacteria; phylum Pseudomonadota; class Gammaproteobacteria; order Methylococcales; family Methylomonadaceae; genus Methylomicrobium; species Methylomicrobium lacus_A. Next base: position 1,893,115 of record NZ_CP169217.1, on the reverse strand, counting down.
ATTTCGAAGACATCGGCGACAGCAGCCGGCAGGCGATCATCGCGACCGAATTGCCGTATCAGGTCAACAAGGCGAATTTACAGATCAAGATTGCGGAGCTGGTCAAGGAAGGCAAGATCGAAGGCATTTCCGCGATCCGCGACGAGTCCGACAAGGACGGCATGCGCCTGGTGATCGAGCTGCGCCGCGGCGAGATGCCCGAAGTCGTATTGAACAATCTGTACAAGCAGACCCAGTTCCAGACCGTGTTCGGGATCAACATGGTCGCGCTGCTCGACGGCCGCCCGCACTGTCTGAACCTGAAAGAGATTCTGAGCGCGTTCATCGATCACCGCCGCGAGATCGTCACGCGCCGGACCGTCTACAACCTGCGCAAGGCCAGAGAGCGGGCGCATATCCTAGAAGGTCTCGCGATCGCGTTGGCGAACATCGACGAGATGATCGAACTGATCAAGAGCTCGGCGAGCCCGGCGGTGGCGCGGGAAGGATTGTTGGCCAGAACCTGGAATACCGGCCTGGTCGCATCCCTGCTCGACCGCGCCGACTCCGACCGTTCGCGGCCGGAAGACTTGCCTCCCGAGTTCGGCATCGTCGGCGGCATGTACCGTCTCTCCGAGACGCAGGCGCAGGCGATTCTGGAACTGCGTCTGCATCGTCTGACCGGGCTCGAACAGGACAAGATCGTCGACGAATACAAGGAATTGCTGAGACTGATCGACGAATACCTCGAAATCCTGGGCAGCGACATTCGCCTGATGGAAGTCGTGCGTGAAGAGTTGGTCGAGATTCTGAACAATTACAGCGACGAGCGCCGCACCGAAATCATTCAGGACCGCCTGGATTTGTCCGACGAGGATCTGATCACCGAGGAAGACATGGTGGTCACGATGTCGCACGAAGGCTATGTGAAGGCGCAGCCGCTCAGCGACTACAAGGCGCAGCGACGCGGCGGCCGCGGCAAGATGGCGACCGCGACCAAGGAAGAGGATTTCGTCGACAAGCTGATCGTCGCGAACAGCCACGATACGATTCTGTGTTTCTCCTCGCTCGGCAAGGCCTACTGGCTCAGGGTATATCAATTGCCGATCGCCAGCCGCACCTCGCGCGGCAAGCCGTTCGTGAATCTGTTGCCGCTGGAGCAGGGCGAAAAGATCAATGCGATGCTGCCGGTCCAGGAATTCAGCGAAAATAAATACATTTTCATGGCGACCTCGCAAGGCACGGTCAAGAAGACGCCGTTGACCGAATTCGAGCGCCAGCGTAGCGGCGGCAAGATCGCGGTCGATTTGCAGGAAGGCGATCGCTTGGTCGGTGTCGCGATCACCGACGGCAGTCAGAATGTTTTACTGTTCAGCAGCGACGGCAAGGCGGTCTGTTTCAACGAGACCGACGTCAGGCCGATGGGCCGCAACGCGGCCGGCGTGCGCGGCATGCGCCTCGCGGAAGGTCAGGAGGTCATTTCGCTGATCATCGGCACCGAAGGCACGGTCTTGAACATCACCGAAAACGGTTACGGCAAGCGCACCCGGCTTGAGGAGTTCCCTTGCCATAATCGCGGCGGCCAAGGCGTGATCGCGATCCAGACCTCGGAGCGCAACGGCGCGGTGGTCGGCGCGGTGCTGGTCAACGAGCATGACGAGATTATGCTGATCACCGACGGCGGCACCCTGGTGCGGACGCCGGTGGACGGCATCTCGGTCGTCGGCCGCAATACCCAGGGCGTCACGATCATCCGTCTGGACAAAAAGGAAAAGGTGATCGGCGTCGATCGGATCGAAGGCCTGGCCGGCGAGGACGACGATGAAAACTTCGATGAAGGTGTCGGCGAACAAGACAGCAATGAACAAGAGACTGCATCGGATCAGGATGCGGACGATACAGACAGCGAACTGGAATCAGGAGAAGAGTGATCATGTCACGTGTTTATAATTTTAGCGCCGGCCCCTCGGCATTCCCCGAAGAAGTGCTCAAACAAGTCCGTGATGAACTGCTCGAATGGCGGGACAGCGGCATGTCGGTGATGGAAATGAGCCATCGCGGCAAGTTTTTCTCGATCATCGCCGAAGAACTGGAGCAGGATCTGCGCGCATTGATGGCGATTCCTGAAAACTACAAGGTGCTATTCCTGCAAGGCGGCGCGACCGCGCAGTTTTCGATGATTCCGCAAAACATTCTGCAAGGCAAGACCAAGGCCTGCTATGTGAACACCGGCGCCTGGTCGGAAAAGGCGATCAAGGACGCGGGCAATTATTGCGAGGTGGTGCTGAGCGCGAATTCCGAGGCATCCAAGTTCACGACGATTCCGGACGTGGCCGGCTGGGCCATCGATCAGGATGCGGCTTATCTGCACTATACCTCGAACGAAACGATCCACGGCGTCGAATTTCAATCGATTCCCGACAGCAAAGGGCTGACCCTGGTGTCCGACATGTCGTCGAACATCCTGTCGCGCCCGGTCGATGTGAGCCAATTCGGCATCATCTATGCAGGCACGCAAAAGAACATGGGGCCTGCGGGCGTCACGGTCGTGATCGTGCGCGACGACCTGATCGGTCATGCACCGAAAACCACGCCGGAAGTGTTCAATTATGCTGTTCAGGCCAAGAACGGCTCGATGCTGAATACGCCGGCGACCTACAACTGGTATCTGGTCGGCCTGGTGCTGAAATGGCTGAAGGCGCAGGGCGGAGTCGCCGCGATCGAGCAGCGCAATATCGCGAAGAGCGCGCTGTTGTACGATCTGGTCGATAAGTCGTCCTTATATAGCAACCCTGTCGATGTGCCTTACCGCTCGCGGATGAACGTGCCGTTCATCCTGAAGGATCAGGCGCTCGACAAGCCTTTCCTGGCGGCGGCGGAAGCGAACGGCCTGTTCGAACTGAAAGGTCACCGCTCGGTCGGCGGCATGCGCGCGAGCATCTACAACGCGATGCCTGAAGCCGGCGTGAAGGCCCTGTGCGAGTTCATGGCCGAATTCGAAAGAACGCACTAAGCTCGGGTCGAAGCCGGAGGGAGCCCCTATGTCGTCTGTCAGACCTCTTGCGGAAATCAGAACCGAGATCGATCAGATCGATGCGGAAATTCTGCAACTGATCAACCGGCGCGCGCTGTGCGCTGAGGAGGTCGCGAAGACCAAGATCGCCGAAGGCGAGCAGGGCACGTTTTATCGGCCCGATCGCGAAGCGTTGGTATTGCGGCGGATCAAGGAATTGAATCAGGGGCCGCTGCCGGATCATACCGCGATGCGCTTTTTCCGCGAGTTGATGTCGGCCTGCCTCGCGCTCGAAAAACCGCTCGAAGTGGCTTTTTTGGGGCCCGAAGGCACGTTTTCGCAGCAGGCTGTGTTCAAGCATTTCGGCTCCTCGGTGAATACGCTGCCGGTCGCGGCGATCGGCGATGTGTTCAACGCGGTCGAACTGGGCAAGTGCCATTTCGGCGTGGTGCCGGTCGAAAATTCGACCGAAGGCGTGATCAATCATACGCTGGACCGCTTTCTGACCTCGCCGTTGAAAATCTGTGGCGAGGTCGAGATTCGCGTGCATCAAAACCTGATGGGACATGCCGAGTCGCTGGCCGGGATTACCGAAATTTTTTCGCACCAGCAGTCGCTGGCGCAGTGCAGAAAGTGGCTCGACACGCATCTGCCGCAGGTGAAGATAACCGCGGTCAGCAGTAATGCGGAGGCCGCGCGGATGGCGTCGCTGAATAAGCAGACCGCGGCGATCGCGGGGTTGGCGGCGGCCGAAGTCTATCAACTGCCGGTGCTCGAAACCAATATCGAGGACCAGGCGAACAATACGACACGCTTCATCGTGATCGGCAAGCAGGATTCCTCGCCGACCGGCAAGGATAAAACGTCATTGGTGTTTTCGACCGGCAACCAGCCGGGGGCGCTGTACCGGGCGCTGGAGTCGTTTGCGAAATTCGGCATCGGCATGGTCAATATCGAATCGCGCCCGTCTCGTCAGGGCTTGTGGGAATATGTGTTTTTCATCGACATCGACGGTCATAGCGAAGATCCGCAGGTCGCCGAAGCGCTGGACCTGTTGAAAGCCAATGTGAACATGCTCAAACTGCTCGGCTCCTATCCGAAGGCCGTGCTTTGATTTTTTCGGCCGAGTGCCGCGACCAGACGACGAGACCTTATGACCACTGCGCGATCCATTTCCCAACTTGCCGTTGCCGGCGTTCAACAACTGGTTCCTTACGTGCCCGGCAAACCGATCGAAGAATTGCAGCGGGAGTTAGGGCTTGAACGTGTGATCAAGCTCGCATCGAACGAGAATCCGTTGGGGCCGAGCACGAAAGCGCTGGCCGCAATGCGAAAGACGTTGTCGGAATTGGCGTTGTATCCGGACGGCAGCGGTTTCAGTTTAAAAAAGGCGTTGGCGAAAAAATACGCTGTCGACCCGGCGCAAATCACGCTCGGCAACGGTTCGAACGAAATATTGGAGTTGGTTGCGCGGGCATTTCTGGCGCCCGGCCTGAATGCGGTTTTCTCCCAGCATGCCTTCGCGGTCTATCCGATCGTGACCCAGGCCGTCGGCGCCAAGTCGGTCGTCGCGCCGGCGGTGAATTACGGGCACGATTTGCAGGCGATCCGGGAGCGGGTGAATGCGGAGACGCGGGTGGTGTTCATCGCGAATCCGAACAATCCGACCGGAACCTTGCTGCCGCAGTCATCTCTGGAAGACTTCATCAAATCGCTGCCAGCAACCTGCATCTGCGTGCTCGATGAGGCCTATTACGAATTCGTGCAGCGCAAGGGCGAGCAGGATGCGATAGCCTGGCTGGGGCAATGCCCGAACCTGGTAATTGCGCGCACCTTTTCGAAGGCTTACGGTCTGGCCGGACTGCGCATCGGTTATTGTTTATCGAGTCCTGAAATGGCCGATATCCTGAATCGGGTCAGACAACCGTTCAATAACAACTCGCTGGCCCTGGCCGCCGCCGAAGCCGCGCTCGACGACAGCGAGCATCTGCAAAATACGATCAAAAACAATGCGCTCGGCATGAAGCAGCTGACCGAAGGCTTCAAGAACCTCGGCCTTGGCTGGATTCCGTCGGCCGGCAATTTCGTTTCGGTCGACCTGAGCGAGCCTGCCGCGCCCGTCTATGCGGCATTGCTCCGCAAAGGCGTGATCGTGCGCCCGGTCGCGAATTACGAGATGCCGAATCACCTCCGCGTCAGCATCGGCACCCCGGAAGAAAACAACCTGTTCTTGCAGGCGCTGACCGAGTGCTTGAATAATGCCTGATCCTGATGTTTAACCGCCTCTGCATCATCGGCGTCGGCCTGATCGGGGGGTCGATCGCGCGCGCGGCGCGGAGCCGCGGACTGGCCGCCAGCATCGTCGGCTATGGCCGCGAACAGGAGCGGCAGAACCTCGAAACCGCGAAACGCCTGGGCGTCATCGACGAGTACTTTCTCGATATCGTGCCGGCTCTCGAAGGCACGGATGCGGTCGTGGTCGCGGTGCCGGTCGGCGCGGTCGAATCGGTCTTCGCGCTGCTGAAACCGTACTGGTCGAATGCTTGTGTCTACAGCGACGTCGGCAGTACCAAGAGCAATGTGATCGCGGCGGCAGAGCGGGTGTTCGGTGTCGTGCCGGTCAATCTGGTGCCCGCGCATCCGATTGCGGGTGCCGAAAACAGCGGCGTCGAAGCCGCGCTGCCCGACTTGTTCCTGCGCCGGCGTCTGATCATCACCCCGCTCGAACATACCGAACCTGCCGCGTTGAACAAAATTCAAATTTTTTGGGAGCGCATCGGTTCGCTGGTGTCGGTGATGAGCGCGGAGCATCACGACGCGGTGCTGGCTGCGACCAGCCATTTGCCGCATCTGCTCGCGTTCGCGCTGGTCGACATGCTCGGCCGGCAAGACGAGCAGTGCGAGATCTTCAAATACGCGGCGGGCGGTTTTCGCGATTTCACCCGGATTGCTTCGAGCGACCCGACCATGTGGCGGGACATCTGTACCGCGAACAAAGACCAGCTGATCCCGCTGCTGCATCAGCTGAAGACAGAATTGGACAAGATTGAACAACTGCTGGCGGACAACGACGGCCGGCGCCTTTTTGAAACCTTCTCGTATGCCAAAAATGCACGGCAACGCTTTTTAGACCAGTTAGAAAATTAATATGAGCAAATCCATTACTTTCAAAGTCAATCCGGGCGGCAGTTTACAGGGCGAGGCGCGCGTGCCGGGCGATAAATCGGTTTCGCACCGTTCGATCATGCTGGGCTCCCTGGCCGAGGGAGTGACCCATGTGAAAGGCTTCCTCGAAGCGGAAGATGCGTTGGCGACCCTGCAGGCCTTCCGCGACATGGGCGTCAAGATCGAAGGCCCGGTCAACGGCGAGCTGACGATCCACGGCGTCGGCAAACATGGTTTGAAAGCGCCGGCAAAAGCATTGTATCTCGGCAATTCGGGCACCTCGATGCGCTTGCTCAGCGGCCTTCTGGCCGGGCAGGCGTTCGATTCGGTGCTGACCGGCGACAAATCCTTGTCGGGCCGGCCGATGAAGCGGGTGACCGAGCCCCTGAAGACGATGGGCGCGGAGATCAAGACCACCGAAAAAGGCACCGCGCCGTTATATATCACCGGCAAGGCAGGACAATTGCAGGGCATCGACTATACGATGCCGATGGCGAGCGCGCAGGTCAAGTCCTGCCTGCTGTTGGCCGGCATGTATGCTCAAGGGGACACTTCGGTCACCGAACCGGCGCCGACCCGCGATCATACCGAGCGGATGTTGTCAGGCTTCAGCTATCCGGTCAAAAAAGAAGGCAACAAGGTCACGATCAATGCCGACGGCAAGCTGACCGCCTGCGAAATCGACGTGCCGAGCGACATTTCCTCGGCGGCGTTTTTCCTGGTCGGTGCATCGATTGCGCCGGGTTCCGATCTGCTCTTGAAGCATGTCGGCATCAATCCGACCCGTACCGGCGTGATCGACATACTTAAATTGATGGGCGCTAAGATCGAAGTTTTGAACGAGCGTGTCGTCGGCGGGGAACCTGTCGCCGATTTGCATGTCCAATATAGTCAATTGAAAGGTATAGATATTCCTGAAGAACTGGTGCCGCTGGCGATCGATGAATTTCCGGTGCTGTTCGTGGCGGCGGCCTGTGCGCAAGGGCAAACCCGCCTGACCGGCGCGGAGGAGCTCCGGGTCAAGGAATCCGACCGGATTCAGGTGATGGCCGACGGTCTGAAGATTTTGGGCGTCAATGCCGAGCCGACTCCGGACGGCATGGTGATACAGGGCGGCAATCCGATCGGCGGCGGCACGGTCGAATCGCATGGCGATCACCGGATTGCGATGGCGTTTTCGATCGCGGGCCTGCGCGCGAACGCTCCGATCACGATCCTGGATTGCCTGAACGTGAACACCTCGTTTCCTGAATTCAAGGACCTGGTCAAACGGCTCGGCCTCGACATCAGCGTTCTGGAGGCATGATGATCCCGGTGCTGACGATCGACGGGCCGAGCGGCGCCGGTAAAGGCACGGTCAGCCGGCTGGCGGCGAAAAAGCTTGGCTGGCATTATCTGGACAGCGGCTCGATTTACCGTGCGCTGGCGTTGGCTGTGTCGAAGCAGGGTGTGAATCTTGCCGATGCGGCCGCGATCGTCCGCGTGGCGGAGGCGATGCTGTTGGAATTTGATTGTGGCGAGGAGTTGGCCGTTAGATTGGACGGCGTCGATGTGACCGCCGAGATTCCATTGGAAAGTACGGGCAGTGTCGCCTCGACCGTTGCCGCGATTCCCGACGTTCGCCGCGTGTTGCTGCAAAAGCAGCGTGATTTCAAGCAGTTGCCAGGGTTGGTCGCGGACGGGAGGGACATGGGCACGGTCGTGTTTCCTGACGCCTCTTTCAAGGTGTTTTTGACCGCGAGCGCCTCCGAAAGGGCGTTGCGGCGCTATAAACAGTTGAAAGAAAAAGGAATTGATGCTAACCTAGAACAAATAACAAACGAGATAGAAGAGCGCGATCGCCGCGACAGGGAACGAGCAACGGCCCCTCTCGCGATGGCGAGCGATGCGCTTTATCTCGATTCTTCCGATATGACGATAGACTCAGTCGTCGAGGAAATCCTGAATTTAGTCCGCAAGGATTAAAAGAACGGCCGCAGTCCTGAGATTAGCGGTTTTTTTCAACTTTAACATTAATTATGCCGGCCGTGTTTTTGGGTTGGCGGGATACAAACAAAATGAGCGAAAGCTTTGCTGCGTTACTTGAAGAAAGTTTAAACAAGACCAAAATGTCGCCGGGCGACATGCTGATCGGTACCGTTGTTGATATTGAAAATGACATGATCATTGTCAGCACGCATGCCAAATCGGAAGGCGTGATTCCGAAGTGGCAATTTTTGAACAACGATGGCGAACTGGAAGTCCAGATCGGCGACGAAGTCGAAGTCGCGCTGGATCTGTTCGAAGACGGCTTGGGAGCTACTCTTCTGTCGCGCGACAAAGCGAAGAGAAACAAGGCTTGGGCCGAACTCGAAAACGCCTTCGAAAAAGGCGAGACCGTTGTGGGCCGCATCAACGGCAAAGTCCGTGGTGGCTTCACCGTGGCAGTCGGCGCGTTGCGTGCCTTCTTGCCGGGCTCTTTGGTTGACGTCCGTCCTATCCGCGATACCGCGTTCCTGGAAAATCGCGACCTCGAGTTCAAGGTCATCAAGATCGACCAAAAACGCAATAACGTCGTTCTGTCTCGCCGTGCTGTCGTCGAGAAGGAATACAGCGTCGAAAGAGAAGAATTGCTGAAGACGCTCGAAGAAGGCGCGGTTGTGACCGGTATCGTGAAGAACCTGACCGACTACGGCGCGTTCATCGACCTCGGCGGCATCGACGGCTTGCTGCACATCACCGATATGGCATGGCGCCGTGTACGTCATCCTTCCGAGTGTGTCGAGATAGGTCAGGAAGTCAAGGTCAAGGTTCTGAAATACGACAAAGACAAGAACCGCGTCTCTCTGGGCATGAAGCAAATGGGTGAAGACCCATGGCAAAACATCGGCCGCCGTTATCCTGCCGGCCATCGCGTATTCGGTAAAGTCAACAACCTGACCGATTACGGCTGCTTCGTCGAGATCGAAGAAGGCGTCGAAGGCTTGGTGCACGTCTCCGAAATGGACTGGACCAACAAGAACGTCAACCCTTCCAAGATCGTTCAATTGGGCGACGAAGTCGAAGTGATGATCCTCGAAATCGACGAAGAACGCCGCCGTATTTCTCTGGGTATGAAGCAATGCAAGATCAATCCATGGGATGAATTTGCTGCGACTCATAACAAAGGCGACAAGATTTCGGGCAAGATCAAATCGATCACCGATTTCGGTATCTTCATCGGTCTGGATGGCGGCATCGACGGTCTGGTACATATGTCCGACATTTCCTGGGCCGACGACGGCGAAACCGCGGTTCGCGACTACAAGAAAGGCGACGAGATCGAAACTGTCATCTTGGCGGTCGATCCTGAGCGTGAACGTATCTCCCTGGGCATCAAGCAGCTGGAACAAGACCCGTTCCAAAACTTCCTGGCGACCCATGAAAAAGGCAGCCTGGTCAAAGGTGTGATCAAGGAAGTCGATGCGAAAGGCGCGGTCGTGACGCTGGCCGACTATGTCGAAGGTTACATCCGTGCCTCCGAAATTCAACGCGACCGCGTCGAAGATGCGCGCACGCTGTTGAAGGAAGGCGAAACGATCGAAGCCAAATTCATCGGCGTGGACAAGAAGAGCAAGTCTATCTCCTTGTCGATCAAAGCGAAGGATCAGGACGAAGAGTCAAGCGCTATCAAGGATTACACGCAACAATCGGCTACGCCGACGTTGGGTGACCTGTTCAAGCAAATTGAAAAATAAACACCATCGATCCGGGACGCGCCTTCTGGCGTGTCCCATTCATGTTATTAATTTTTCGCAGGATTGAATGTGACAAAATCCGAGTTAATCGAAGCGTTGGCCAGACAGCAGCCGCATCTGGCAATCAAGGATGTCGAACTGGCGGTCAAATGCATCATCGAAAAAATGAACCACGCCCTGTCAACCGGTGACCGGATCGAAATCAGAGGTTTTGGCAGTTTTTCACTGCATATGCGTCCGCCGCGCATGGGCCGTAACCCTAAAACCGGCGAATCGGTCGCTCTGTCCAAGAAATATGTGCCGCATTTCAAACCCGGCAAGGAATTGCGGGATCGTGTGGACAGCTCTGCCGGCGAATTTGAAATTTCCGGCTAACCGTCAGCGGTTTGCCAAAATCCCACCCGTTTTTATTCAAAGGACAGCCCTCGGCGTTTTGCTTGAGCCTGGGCTGCTTTGATACACCCGCTCTTTTGTTTTTGCGGGTACGCATCGCGTCCCTGTTTGAAGTCTGTTTTTCAGGAAAATATTAAGCCGGCAAGTCGCTGCTTGTCTGGATAAGAAGGTTCCGTTCCCTCTCTCGGCGGCCATGGCTCCGGCAGGAGAGGGGCTTTAAATTCGGATCAGGGGAGTGAGGCCCGGCTTGCAATGGAGCAACCGGAGAGGGATGCGGCAGACCGAGTCGGCGCATCCCGAATTCTAGTTCTATTGCCGCTTAATGATTGCAACCGGCGCCGTGAATATGGCCGTGCTCCAGTTCTTCGCTTGTCGCCGGTCTGACATCGACGATTTCGACATCGAAGGTCAATGGTACGCCCGCCAGCGGATGATTGCCGTCGATCGTGATGTCATCGCCGTCGATATCGACGATCGCGACGATGCCGGGGCCGGCGCTGACATCGGCATGAAACTGCATGCCGACTTCGAGGTGGTCGATGCCTTCGAACATCGAGCGTGGAATCACCTGCACGCGCTCCGGCATGAACTCGCCGTAGGCGTCTTCGGCTGGAATCCGCACGGTGAATTGCTCGCCGACCTCTTTGCCGGTCAATTCCTTTTCCAGGCCGGAAATGATGTTGCCTTTGCCGTGCAGATAGACCAGAGCGTCGCTACCGATGGAACTGTCGATCACTTCGCCTTCGTCATTGGTCAGCGTGTAGTGGATCGAAACCGCCATATTGTTAGCTACTTGCATGTTGTAAACCTATAAAAATAAAAACTTCTATCATATCGGTTTAATGGACATTTGTCAGAAAAATATTGCGATATATCAGTAACAAAGGATTTATTTCCGGGTTTGCGTGCGCCATAAATTGACGATGTCTTCCACGTCGAGATCGGTCTTGCCTTCGCGCCAGCCGGTGAAGTAATCGACGTCGTTACTCTTTGGTTCCGGATTGGGCCGGTAAATCTGCACCCGCGTCGGCAGCGGAGCAGCTTCCCCTACGACCAGCGCTTCGCCTCGGCCGAGCGAGGTCAGAATGTCGGTCAGATCGCCTTCCGCTTCCGGCACCAGGCCGCGGATATAGGCCTGGTCGTCCGGGTTGGTGGTGCGCAGGCAAATGAACGAACTGCACTGGGCCAGCATCGTTTCGGACAGTTCGGTCGGGCGCTGGCTGACCACGCCGATCGACACGCCGTATTTCCGTCCTTCCTTGGCGATCCGCTCCATCATTTTCTTGGTGCCTTCGAACTGGCCGCCATTCTCGCGCGGAATGTAGGCATGCGCTTCCTCGCAGATCAGCGTGATCGGGAATTCGCGCCGGTGCGGATTCCAGTAGTTGAATTCATAGGCGAGACGGCCGACCTGCGCCGACACCGCCGGCCTGACGTCGGTCGGCACCGAGCTTAAATCGACGACCGTGATATTGCCCTTTTTTTCGCCCAGGCCGACAAACTCGCGCAGCAACTCGGCCATGCTTTCGGAGTTGTTCCGGCGCTTTGGCTTCAAGAGAAAGTCATAGCGCACGTCGTTGAAGCGGCTCTGCATCCGGATCAGGAATTCGTCGAACTGCCCGAACAGAGCGCCCTGGGTCTTGCCGAAGTCCTTTCGCTCCTCGTTCGCGGCCTTGAACTGCATGTACATTTCGGCCAGCGAGAAATAGATCGGCGTATCGATCGACACGGTCGGCAGCCCGATTTTCTTGGCTTCCTTGCGTTTGAGCTGCTGCAAGATTTCGCGCATGTACGACATCTGGATCGTTGCGCCGCTGTCGCTGCGGTCGATGAACAGGTCGACCAGTTCGGCATAGGTCATCATCCAGTACGGCATCTCCATTTCCATCGCGTCGATGTAATTGACCATGTCGTCCGGAAACGCCGATTGCACCACGCCGTCTGCGTCCTTCCAGCAATATTCGCCATGCAGGTCGAGCATGATCAGATGGGTTCTCGGCATCGCCCGGATCGTGTTCTGGATCAGGCTGGTCACCGTCCATGACTTACCGGAACCCGATTGGCCGAGAATCGCGAAATGCCGGCCGAACAACGCGCGCGGGTCTAAACTCAGATGATAATCCTTGTGCGTCGACAACTGGCCGATGAAAAACTGGTAGTCGCGGAATTTCGAAAAAATCGCATTGATTTCGTCGAGTCCGACCGCATACACCTTCGCGCCGGGCGTCGGATAATGGCGCACGCCGCGCACGAACTGGCCGTTGTCCTGAATCTCGCCGACCGGGATCAGTGAAATGAAACGGTCTGACTTGCGTGCGCCGTCGCCGTTATAGCGGTCTTGTTCCCAAATCTTGAACACCAGCGCCAACACGCCGATATTGGCCTGGCGGATCACCACATAAGAGCCGATATGGCCAGCCAGAATCTCTTCGTTGCCGATTTTAATGATCGGCAACTCGCTGGCGTGCTCATCGGCGATGCGGGCGTCCATGCCGTCGCCGCGGACTTCGGACAAGTAGCCGATATGGATGGGGGCTTGCTGTTCTGACATTAGGTGACTCATCTTGATGGAAAATGTTCATTAAGACTAGTCCAGTTTGAAAAGAGTTAAAGCAAGGAGGGGAGAGGGGATGCAATGAAATTGATCGCTCCGCAGTATCGATCGCATCCAGCGAGACTTAAATGTTTTTTACCTCTGTACGCGGCAGCGGTATTTTTCTACATCGAACGAGTTAAATATCTCGCAGAAGAAAACTCAGTATCTCTTATACAATAAAACTAACATGCAAAATAAGCATCTTTGGGTATTTCTGAAGACTGCAATTGTATGTTATTACTGCTTATTTTAAGTTTTTTGCCATGGGGTCACAGTTATGTACAACAAATTGATCAAAAATATCGGTGTGGTATTGATGTCTTTAATAACACTTATCATGTGTGCTGAAGCTCAAGCACGTCCATCCAAAGAAGTAGAGGTGACTTTTGTCAGTGATGCTTCATTAAAAACTGAAGTAGGTTATCAGCATTTGCCCTGTGATGGTGGGATCATGAAATCGGGAAAAAGAACAAATTTTTATGTTAGATCAGAGACCGTCTGCGAAAACACACATTTACCATCTCCTGCGCCTATTAACTGCAACTTTACTCAAGCTGGCTGCAAAATTCTAACGCCATAGAGCGAAAGCCATATTATAGGCTTGGTTACGCGGCATAAGCTTTTTGAACTAGCGGCTTGTGTTCTATGTGAACTAATAGCTACACGCCTTTACAGGGGCTAACAGCCCGCCACGTTGGGTTAACGGCTTTATCGCTAACCCAACACATCGATGCATCAAGTGTTGGGCTGCAAAAAATGCGCCCCAACCTTGAATTATCAACGAGTTTTACGCTTTATCTATCCACTCATAAAGCTCGATCGACGCCGGATCGCATTTGCAGCAACTGCCGCCGCAGGCCGTCCCCGAGGGCAGTTTGCGCAGGTTCCCCTTGCTGATCCACTTGCCGAGCATGCCGCGCAAGGCTTCGGCATCGACGTCGAAATGATTGGCCAGGTCGAGCAGCGCGACGCGGCGCTGTTCCCTGATGTAATTGCGCAGGTCAGACAGGATCAATGGCGGCTCCCTTGTCGATGGTCGGGCCGGATTGTTTGCCGTACCACCACAATCCGGCAAGTATGACGGCAAATACGGCGATCAGGCCGACGATCCAGGCCAGCGAATCGGTCGGGTGGCCGGCGAAGGTCATCGCCTGATAAAAAATCGTTGCGGTCATGTAAGCGAGGCCGGTGGTCCAGAGCAGCACGAATACCGTCCAGCCGCGATTGGTTTCGCGGTAGATCGCGGCGGTCGCAGCCACGCAGGGGGCATACAGCAAGATGAACAATAGATAGGCGAAGGCGCCGGCCTGGCCGTCAAAACTTTGCTGCATCGCGGTATAGGCGCTGGTTTCGACTTCGAGTTCGCTGCTCGCCACCTCGAGGTTCAGGCCCAAAGGATCGAGCAGTTTATTCGCGATACCGGCCAGGTTTTCGGGAATGGTCGAAAGCGCACCCAGTAAGGCGCTTTTCAGGTCGAAGGCTTCAGCTTCGGCGGGCGGGGCTGCGGCGCCCATCTGGCTGTACAAGGCATTCAGGGTGCCGACGACCGCTTCTTTCGCGAGCACGCCGGTGAAAATGCCGACCGTCGCCGGCCAGTTGTCGTTCTCGATGCCCATCGGCTCGAATGCCGGGGTCAGGCCTCGGCCGATTTCGCTGAGCACCGATTTATCGCTGTTTTCGCGGCCGAAACTGCCGTCGGTGCCCAGGGCATTCAGAAAGTTCAGCACCAGCACCATCGGTACGATCACCTTGCCGGCATTGAACAGGAACGATTTGAGCCGGTCCCAAGTGCGGATCAACATGCCGCGCATGGTAGGGAGGTGATAGACCGGCAGTTCCATGATGAACGGCGAGGTTTCGCCCTTGAACAGCGTATGGCGCATGATCAGGCCGGTCAAAACCGCGACGCCGATGCCGAGCAGATACAGGCCGAAGACCAGGTTTTGGCCGTTCACCGGAAAGAACGCGGCAGCGAACAAGGCATAAACCGGCAGTCGCGCGCCGCAGGACATAAAAGGATTCATCAGATTGGTCAGAATCCTATCGCGCGGGTTTTCGAGCGTCCGCGTCGCCATGATCGCGGGCACATTGCAGCCGAAGCCGACGATCATCGGCACGAACGATTTGCCGGGCAGGCCGATCACGCGCATGAAGCGGTCCATCACGAAGGCGGCGCGCGCCATGTAGCCCGAGTCTTCGAGCGCGGACAAGAACAGGAACAGAAAGCCGACGATCGGGATGAAGGTCGCGACGACCTGAATGCCGCCGCCGATACCCTGGGTGAGCAGCACGGTCAGCCAGTCGGGCAGGCCCCAATCGCTCAATACCACGCCCGGACCGTCGACGAGCAACGCGGCGGCGGCCTGATCGAAAAAATCGACGAACGCGCTGCCGATGTTGATCGTGAACATGAACATCGCGTACATGACCAGCAAAAACACCGGGATGCCCAGAAAACGGTTCAGGACGATGCTATCGATCTTTTCGGACACATGCCGGCTGACTTCGTTTTGTTTGCAGATCGCACCCTGCGTCAGTTGATTCACGAAACCGTAGCGCGCATCGGCCGCCAGGATGTCGATCTCGTCGTCGGTCTCCTGTTCGATCCGGCGCTGCAAGGCGTTGACAGGGGCGGTCAGCGTGGGGCCGGCGATTTTTTGGGCTAGCGTATCGTCTTCGAGCAGGCGGACGCAGAGCCAGCGCAGGTCGCAGCGCTGTTTTTCCGCGGCCTCGCCGAGCAACGGCGCGAGTTCGGCGATCGCCTGTTCCAGCGCGGGCGCATAATCGATGTTCAAATGGGGAGTCGGCTTCGCGGCCGCCGCCTGATTGATTGCTTTTTTGAGCGCGTCGATTCCCTGCTTGGTCGAGGCGACGATCGGCACGACAGGACAGCCCAGGCGTTCGGCGAGGTAGGCCATATCGATCTTGATGCCGCGCTGTTTGACCGCGTCCATCATGTTCAACACCAAGATCATCGGCGTGCGCATTTCGATCAATTGCGAGGTCAAATACAGATGGCGCTCGATGCTCGATGCATCGACGATGTTCACGATCAGATCGGCTTCCTTGGCCGCGACGAAGTCGCGGGCGACTTTTTCGTCGAGTGAAACCTGATCGTCGGAGGCTTCGAGCGAATAGGTACCGGGCAAATCGACCAGTTCGATGGTCTTGCCTTCAAAGGCATACTCGCCGGTTTTTTTTTCGACCGTGACGCCGGGCCAGTTGCCGACATGTTGCTTCGCGCCGGTCAGCGCATTGAAAAGCGTGGTCTTGCCGCAATTCGGATTGCCGACCACGCCGACCGTAAAATCGGCGGCCATCAAATCTTCTCGATTTGGAGTACCGCGGCTTCGTCTTTACGCAAGGTCAGGGAAAAACCGCGCAGCCTGATCTCGACCGGATCGCCCATCGGCGCGAAGCGGGTGACGCTGAATTGGGTGCCGGGGGTCAGCCCCATCGCCAGCAGGCGCTTGCGGTAGGCTTTGCCCGTTTTGTCGAAACCGACGATTTTCGCCAAATCGCCGACGGCAAGTTTTTTCAAGTCAATCAACATAAATTGGCCTTCAAAGTAAACTGTGTACTGAATTGACTAGGGTATCAATAATCATTCTCATTCATAGTGAATATAACACAAAATTGGCGTTTGTAAAACTGGCGCGACAATTTGCTTGCAAGGCGCCACGGGCTGGGAATTAGGGCGCAATAACGCGCGCCGTGCGGGTATAATGGCGTAAAAAATCGAACCACTACGGAGACCGCACAGTCCATGGCCAACAAAGTCACGATGACCCAATTCCTGATCGAGCAGCAGCGCGAATATCCGGGCACTTCCGGAACCTTTACGCTGCTGCTGAACGATATCGTCACCGCCTGCAAGCAGATTTCGCACATCGTCAATCGCGGCGATTTGATCGGGGTGCTCGGCAGCGCCGAATCGGAAAACGTGCAAGGCGAGGTGCAGAAAAAGCTCGACATCATCACCAACGAGATCATGGTGGGGGCGCTGGACTGGACCGGACACTTGGCCGGCATGGTGTCCGAAGAAGTCGACGAGCCGATCAAGATTCCCGCACAGTACCCGAAAGGCAAATACCTGGTGCTGTTCGACCCTCTGGACGGCTCGTCCAACATCGATATCAACCTGACCGTCGGCACGATCTTTTCGATCCTGCGCTGCCGCGAAGGCGTCGACCCCGAGCCCGAGGATTTTCTGCGCAAGGGCGCGGAACAGGTTTGCGCGGGCTTCGTATTGTACGGTCCTTCGACGATGATGGTGCTGACCACAGGCCACGGCGTGAACGGCTTTACCCTGGATCAGGACATCGGCGAATTCATCCTGACCCACCGCAACATGACGATCCCCGAAGATACCAGCGAGTTTGCGATCAATATGTCCAACCAGCGTTTCTGGGA
This sequence comes from Methylomicrobium lacus, assembly GCF_041897535.1. GTDB lineage: Bacteria > Pseudomonadota > Gammaproteobacteria > Methylococcales > Methylomonadaceae > Methylomicrobium > Methylomicrobium lacus_A. Next base: position 1,875,840 of record NZ_CP169217.1, on the reverse strand, counting down.
AGAGCCGGTCAGGCGCTATATCGACGAATGCGTGCAGGGCAAGGACGGTCCGCGCGGCAAGAACTTCAACATGCGCTGGATCGCATCCTTGGTCGCGGAGGTCTACCGCATCCTGACCCGCGGCGGCATCTTCATGTATCCTTACGACACCCGCGATCCCAAGAAGCCTTGCCGATTGCGATTGATGTACGAGGCCAACCCGGTCGCCTTCATCGTAGAACAGGCCGGTGGCGCCTGCTCGACCGGCCGCGAACGCATGCTCGACGTGAAGCCGGAAAGCCTGCATCAGCGCGTGCCGGTGATATTGGGTTCGAAAAACGAGGTGGAGCGCGTCGTCAAATATCATCTGGAAAGTTGATAGAGACGACATTGCCCCGTTAGTAGCATTCCGTTTCGAGGACATCATGAGCATCGATTGGCACACGACTTACGCCGCGGTATGGCGGCAGCACAAGGGCTATTTGCGTCCGGTCGCGCGCCTGGATGCGATCGGGCTCGGGGATTTGGTCGGCATCGATAAACAGAAAGCGCAATTGAGCGAGAATACCGAACGCTTCCTGTCCGGCAAGCCGGCCAATAATGCCTTGCTTTGGGGCGCCAGAGGCACCGGCAAGTCGTCGCTGATCAAGGCGCTATTGAACGAATATCGGGAGGCGGGCCTTCGCATCATTGAAGTGGATAAACAGGATCTGGTGTATCTGCCGGAGATCGTCGATGAAATCCGCGAGCAGCCGCAGCGCTTCGTCATTTATTGCGACGATCTGTCGTTCGAAACCCAGGACAGCCGGTACAAGTCGCTGAAAAGCGTGCTCGAAGGCTCGATCGAACTGCCGCCGGAGAATGTGCTGGTGTATGCGACGTCGAATCGCCGGCATTTGCTGCCGGAGCGGATGCGCGACAATCTTGATACCCGTTTGGTGGATGACGAGGTGCATTATTCCGATACGGTCGAGGAACTGATTTCGCTTTCGGACCGTTTCGGGCTATGGCTGGCGTTTTATCCGCATTCGACGCAGACCTACCTGGCTATCGTGGACAGCTATTTCCCGGCTTATGACGGCGACCGTGAGGTTTTGCATCAAGAGGCGATGGATTTCGCGCAAAATCGCGCCGCGAAAAGCGGCAGGACGGCCAAGCAATTTTTCAATCTGTTTGCGGAATTGGGCAAGGACGAAAATAAGTAAACGCTTCTTTTGACCCGGCGAATCAATTGTTCTGTTATTTAGTAGTGATACGAAACTATCGCTATGGCAGTGATAAACAAGGAGAAATGTTTTCTCCGATGCCCGTCATTTTTTTTTGTATAACTCGCGCAACGCCTGTTTGGCCTGTTCGAGAATTTGCCGCTGTTCCGGATCCAGATTCTTGCCGGCGCGGTTGATGTAAAACACCAGCATCGACATCGCCGAGCGGAACGGCTCGGCCTTGCGGCGGGAACTGGCTTCGGCCGAATCCCGTAGCGATTCGGCGATGCGCTGCGGATCTTTCCAGGTGAAGACGCCTTGTTCGAGGCTCAGCGCATTGCTTTCGCGGGTGACTTTGGCGGACCATTTGTACGGTGCGGGTGAATCGGAATTGTCTGTCATGTTGGCTCCTGTTGGCTAATCGACAGCTTCGGCAGGCAAGGTTTGGAACCGGGCGTGCATCTGCTGATTGGACTTGCCAGCGTTCGCTCAAATTCATCCTGTTTGTTTTCAGCGGGGCCGGGAACCTAACCGCATCGGTCCATTTCATTCTGCTAAAATACCGGAATAGCCGCAACCTGCGATATTTCCAAACTACACAGCGAAATGATCAAATTCTCACGCACGCTAACAGGTGCCCTGCTGATGGGACTGGCTTTTTTGCCGGCATTCGTTGCCGGAAAGCCTATGCCGGATACCGGCGTTCTCGCGCAGCAACTGGAGCAGGAGTTCAAGGGCGCGTACCGCGAAAATCCTGAATCGACCGGCCAGGTCAGAAGTTTCGAGTTGACCGCCGCGCCGGCCGAATGGGGCGTCGTGCCGCCGTATCGGACTGCGGTCTGGGCCTATAACGGCACCGTGCCGGGGCCGGTGCTGCGCATCAAGCTCGGTGAAACGGTCAAGGTCAAACTGACGAATAAGCTGACACAGTCGACCACGATGCATTGGCATGGGATCAGGGTGCCGAATGCGATGGACGGCGTCCCCGGCGTCACGCAGCCGCCGATCGAAGCCGGCGGCAGTTTTACCTATCAATTTACGCCGAAAGATCCCGGCACTTTCTGGTTTCATCCGCATTTGAATTCGCCCGAACAGATCGAGCGCGGCCTCCAGGGCGCGTTGATCGTGGAAGACCCGAAGGAGCCACGCTATTCGCAGGATCTGGTCTGGGTGCTGGACGACTGGTTGTTCGAGAACGGCGCCAGCATCTATGACCAGTTCGTGACCGGGCATGATCTGGCGCATGACGGACGCTGGGGCAATGTCGCGTCCGTGAACGGCAGATATTTGCCGTCGATCCCGGTCAAGGCCGGCGAAAGGCTGCGGATCAGGCTGATCAATGCCGCCAATGGCCGCGTGTTTTCGCCGACGTTCGACGGCTTGTCGCCTAAGGTGATCGCTGTTGACGGCATGCTGGCCGGCGCGCCGTTTCCTTTGGCACAGTTCAACCTGGCGCCCGGCAACCGCCTCGATCTGGATCTGGTGATACCGAAAGAAGCGGCCGGAAAATCGCTGGCCGTGTCCAATCACTTTGGACGTTCTCCGCAAACCCTGGCCTTCTTGAATGTGGAGGCGAACACGGTGGTCAAGACGCCCGCTTTCGAGCCGCCGAAGGCCGCGCATTTTCCGGCGTGGACGGAGGCGCTTGCCGTGCCGGTCGCGCACGAGTTTATCCTGGATGCCGAGCGCGGAGGCCCTTACGGCATCAGTTGGAGCATCGACGGCAAGACCGGTCATGAAAACCTCGCCGCGACCTTGCCTTACGGCAAGTTCAGCCGCTTGCGCTTTACCAATCAATCCGGCCGACTGCATCCGATGCATCTGCACGGCCAGTTTTTCAAAGTGCTGGCGAGAGATGGCGAACCCGCGCAGGAGAACTTCTGGCGCGATACGCTGCTGATCGGTCCCAAGCAGTCGGTCGATGTCGGCCTGGTGCCGCTCGATAAAGGCCTATGGGCCAATCACTGCCACATTCTCGAACATGCCGAAGCCGGTATGATGAGTACGCTGAAGGTCGAATGATGCGCTAATGCATTTACCCCAGCCTGTTCGCTGCCGGCAACGGCATTTGACGAACTTTTGGTTTGGCTCCTAGATTAGGAAACAATCGGCCATAAGTTTGTTTTTGTAAACGGGATAAAAAGGAGTAACATGGAAAAATCTAGATCATGATTGTTAGGGGTAAATCCAGACGGAAAATGGAAAAGCGGCCTCCGGAGTCATTATCGAGAGGCATGGGCTTTCCGAGGATTTGATAGTGAAATCAGCGTGATGAGCCGAGGCATTGTAGGGCCGCCGCAACGGTTTTCAAAGCAACTGAAGCCGGGATGTGACGCCGGCGAGAAGACAACTGATTTCGCTTTGTTCGAGGAGTTATTTATGGCTTTCATCATTACCGAAAATCACTTGGCCGCCATTGCGGGGAAACCCACGCCGCTGATGGACGAACTGGCGGATTGGATCAATAAGATCTGCCCTGGCTACGACATCGATACGCCGCACGAATACGCGCATTTTTTGGCTCAGGCCTGTCACGAGACCGACCATTTTCGAACGCTCCAGGAGTATGCGTCGGGCAAAGCCTATGAAGGACGCAAGGATTTAGGCAATACGCGACCCGGTGATGGCGTCAGATTCAAGGGGCGTGGCATCTTTCAAACCACCGGGCGCGCGAATTATTTACAATTGGGTCTCAAAAAAGGGCAAGATGATTTGTTCATTAATTCCCCCGAATTGCTCGAAAAGCCGGAATATGCGGTCTGGAGCGCCTGCGAATTTTGGGCTAGTCGGCAGTTGAACGATCAAGCCAATCAAGCCGATAACGATGTTCTGAAGAAGAAATATAAAGGGGCTGTTCATGACGTTTTTCCGGTCGAGTTCATCAGTATTTCGATTAATGGTGGGTTAAACGGCATCGATGAGCGGAAGAAATTTTATGCGTTGGCGAAGAGTGTGCTGGTATGAATTCGGCTGTTTCGTCTGACAATGCGTATTTCGGGAATCATACAACACTGAACGAGCTAGGGTAGAAGCAGATCATGTCTGGATTTTTAGGCAAATTTAAAGAAGCTTCGACAACGCTCGTCAATAAGACCACAGCTGCGGCAGCGGAGATTTGGGATAAACATGGAGACTCGATAGCTCTGAAGGCCCTTCAGATTTGCTATGAGATGGCCAAATACGGTAGGCAGCAGATTACCGATAATCAAAAATACCAGCAGCATGTGATCGACCGCTTATGGGACTTGTTGCCGCCTCCGCTACGTTTGTTTGGACGGGATCGTATCGGCTGGGATAGCAAGTTATTTGGCCTCCGTGACAAAATTTTCCTGATCGATGGCGAAAACGTCAAAGTACGCCCGGATGCGAAGGAGCAGATTACGGCCACACTTAAGTCGGTTTTCGGCGTGCATTCGGATGCATCATTGGAGGCGAACAGCGGTACGAACGGGAGGAAATGCAGTAGTTCTTAAAACCAAAAGACCCAAAGCGTCGTTTGCACGGGCGCTTTGGGTGTGGATAGAGATAGTTATTTGCCCAGCAGGGCGGTCACTTCTTCTCGGTTGATCACTTCTTTTTCCTGCAGCAGTTTGGCCAGTTTTTCGAGCATCGGCCGGTTCTGGGTCAGGATTTCGCGCGCCCGGCTTTCGCCTTCCTCGACCAGCATTTTGATTTCGGTATCGATCAGGCTCGCTGTGATGTCGCTGTAGTTACGGTATTCGGAAACTTCGGTGTCCAAGAACTGTAACTGCTGGCGCTTGCCGTAAACCAAGGGGCCGAGTTTTTTGCTCATGCCGAGGCTGCAGACCATGTTGCGCGCGATTTCGGTCGCTTTTTCGAGGTCGTTTTGCGCGCCGGTCGAAATACTGCCCAAAATCGTTTCCTCTGCGATGCGGCCGCCGAGCAGGATAGCGATTTGATCCTTCAGTTCGTCTTCGGTCGAGAGGAATTTCTCCTCGACCGGCAACTGCAAGGTAAAGCCAAGCGCCGAGACGCCGCGCGGAATGATCGAAATCTTATGCACCGGCTGGCCGGTCGGTACGATTTCGGCGACCAGGGCGTGTCCGGCTTCGTGGTAGGCGACGCGGCGCTTTTCCTCGGTATTCAACACGCGGTTTTTCTTTTCCGGGCCGGCCAGAATCCTATCGATCGCGGCTTCGAAGTCCTGCATTTCGACTTGCTTATGGCTGCTGCGGGTCGCCATAATCGCGGCTTCGTTCGCGATATTGGCGAGGTCCGCGCCGACCAAGCCAGGCGTGCGCTTGGCGACCACCGAAATATCGATGTCCTTCGCGAGCGGCATATTGCGCGTGTGCAGCTTCAGGATTTCGACGCGATCCCGCAAGTCGGGCTTGTCGACGACGATCTGACGATCGAAACGGCCCGATCGCAGCAGTGCCTTGTCGAGGATTTCTGGGCGGTTGGTCGCCGCCATCACCACCACGCCGACCGAAGTATCGAACCCGTCCAACTCGGTCAACAGTTGGTTCAACGTTTGTTCGCGCTCGTCATGTCCGCCCATCACGGCCGGGCCGCCGCGCGAGCGGCCGATCGCATCGAGTTCGTCGATGAAGATGATGCACGGCGCCTTGCTGCGTGCCTGCTCGAACAATTCGCGCACGCGCGCCGCACCGACGCCGACGAAAAGTTCGATAAATTCGGACGCGCTGATGTTAAAGAAGGGCACCCCCGCCTCGCCGGAAACCGCACGGGCGAGCAGGGTCTTGCCGGTGCCGGGCTGACCGACCAGCAGCACGCCTTTCGGCATGCGTCCGCCGAGCTTCTGAATCTTTTCCGGATTTTTCAGGAAGTCGATCGATTCCCCCAGCTCCTGCTTGGCGCTGTCCGCACCGGCCACGTCCTTGAAGGTGATTTTTGGCTGCGTGTCCTGATGGATGCGGGCTTTGTTGCCGATATTCAGAAACGACTGCGGGCCGGCCGCGGTCGTGCGGCGGAGCAGCCAGGACCAGATGAACACGAAGATAAAGATCGGAATGATCCAGTTGAAGATCAGGTTGGACAGCCAGTTGTCGCCGCTTCTGACCACGAAGTCGACCTTGTTTTTCGCCAGCAATTCGGCCAGATCGGTTTGCCAGAGCGGCACGGTCATAAACGGTTTGCCGACGCTTTCGCCGCTTTCGGGCTTGGTCACGCCGCTGATGTAATGCTCGGAGACGACCACTTTGTCGACCTTGCCTTCCTGCACCAGCGTCAGAAACTGACTGAACGGCATTTCGCCCTGGCGGATTTCCTGCAAGTTGTTAAACGCGAGCAGAAGCAGGATGAAGGCGAGCGCAAAAAAGATGATTTTTTTTTGCTTCGGGTCGATGTCCGCCGGTTTATGAGGATCGACCGGCGGCTTCTTGTTGGAAAATAAACTCAGTATGCTCGCCAAGAAACTTTTTAACGCGTGCAAAAATTGGCTTAGCAGGGTAGTCAATAATTTCACTATATCATTTTCGGGCTTTTCCATGAGGTTTTCCTGAGGTGGGTTGTTTTATCCTGATAGAGCCGCGTAAGCCGGCTCGGGGCTTTTATCAATCGGTATTGATGATCGAAAAATAAGTAGCCCTGATGTTGCGTTTTATTTTTATGTGCCGATTTGAAAAGCCTAAACAGGAACTTTTCACTTGCTTGCCAAAATCGCCGCGACTTCCTCGTAGCAAATCGTATTCTTTCCGGACGAGAGTATATAGTCCGCAAGTTTGGAGATGGCTCGCCAATTATGATAATTATTTATGAAATTAAATGCTATCTGATGTAATTGATGCAGTTTGTGGTCGCGTTCTCGGTGATCGGCGGAATAACTTCTTAAATAGTCATCGATCAGCGCCAGGTCGAAAGCGCCGCCGTAATTTCCGAGCGCGGGCGGGTCGATCAGCCGGTGCGTAAAGACTTCGCCATCGGTTTCGGCGACATATTTGGCTTCGGCCAAAGGGCCGGCGAATAGATTGATCACATCGGCTTCGAAGGCATTCAGCAGGTCTTCCTGCGTTTGAATCCAATCATGACCGGTCTCCCTCGGCAGATGTTGCAGATCGTCCAGAGTCGACGGCAACCCATGCAGCAGGAGGCCACCCTCCACGCAGGCGATATAGTTTTCATAAGCGGCATGAAAATCTGCGGAGGCATCCGCGTTAGCTTCATTGAATCTGAGGCTGAATAAATGCGGAGGTATTTCGCGCGCCCGGTTGATCAAATAAATTGCGGCGGCGTGGCCGGCTTCATGAAAGGCGATGCAGCGCGTGCGGTTTTCCGGCGTGTAGGCGCCGGCATTATTGATATGGAGATTACGTTTCATGGTGCGCCCCGTTGCGTTGTTCAAATGGGTTGAAAAATGTTCTGTGGTTAGGTTGAGTCGTTATCCGCTAACCAATATCGGCATTGGTTGCTTATTTCTTCTTCGGCCTCAAGCCAGTCTTCCAGTTCATGTCCACTTGCAAAACCTCTCCGTTCCGCTTTAAAGTAGGCCCTTTCCTCGACCATGTCTCTGAATTTGTCCGGAGTCATTTCTCCGCTCGCGTCACAACTCAGGTCGTTGACTTGCGTATTCATGGGGGTCTCCTTAAGCTTCAATGATCAGTTTTCCATGCTACCAACCAAAATGGATACCCGACAATCCGTACAAATACCTAGATCGATTTTGAGCTTTTCGAACAAACCATCGTCTTCTTTCAAGCGAATAGAATCATGCGCTTATTTTTTCTAGCATAGCATAGCTAAAATAATTTTTTTGAATCTTCTAGCAATAAGTCTTCATCGATTCAAAGCCAAGGCGAATGGGGCGGCGAATGACGGCTAACACGCAATTGGGCGCGAAAATATAAAATGCAGTATCAGTTTTGGTAATCTATTGAAAAGTGCGTAAAATTTGCAGACATCTTTTTTTTGCTAATTCTTAACGCGGATTTCGTTCATGACCCCCGAAAGCTGTCAATCAGGCAATGACGAGCCTTGCGAATCGATCATGGAAGATTATTTGCCGAGTAATGCCGAGTTGTTAACGCAACTCTCGACTGCGCAAAAAAACTTGCAGGCGTCTGAGGACAGAATCAGGATGCTGGAGCAAAAACTGGTCGAGCAGACCAAGGAACTGACCGAAAGCAATCTCGCGCTGCAGCAGAATATCGACGCGCTCAAGCAATCCAAACAGCGCTTGCGGGAGCGGGAAGCCCGGCTCAATTCGATTTTCAACGCCGCGGCCGAAGGCATCGTCACGATAGATCGAAACGGGCTTGTGGTGACCGCGAATGCGGCGGTCAACGTGATACTCGGCTACACCGAGGAGGAATTGGTCGGGCGCAATGTCAACATGCTGATGCCGCGGGGTCATGCGATGCAGCACGACCAGTACTTAAAAAATCATATCGAGACCGGCGTTTCCAAAATCATTGGCATCGGCCGCGAAGTCGAGGGCTTGCACAAGAACGGCTCGACCGTGCCGCTGGATCTGTCTGTGGCCGAGTTTTTGATCGACGGCGAGATTTTTTTTACCGGTATCCTGCGCGACATCAGGCAGCGGAAGAGGCAGGAGCAGGAAAACCGTCAGCATCTGGAAGAACTCGCGCACGTCACCCGGCTGGGCTTGATGGGGGAAATGGCGTCGGGCATCGCGCATGAAGTCAATCAGCCGCTGACCGCGATCGTCGCCTATACTGAAGTCAGTTTAAGCCTACTGACGATGCCGGCTCCCGATACAGTGAAACTGGCCGGTATTCTCGCCAAAACGCATCAACAGGCGCTGCGCGCAGGGCAGATCATTCATCGGATGCGCGATTTTGTCCGCACGAAAACCACCACACGGAAAGCGGTCAGCATCAATCAACTGATCAAGGATTGCATCGGTATGTGCGCGACCGAGGTCAAACTGCAAAATATCGCCCTCGAGTTGGAACTGGCGGATGATTTGCCAGTGGTCTATATCAATGAAGTACAGATAGAACAGGTGTTGTTGAATTTGCTCAGAAACGCGATCGAAGCGATGCAGGATATGCCTCAGGAACATCAGAGCCGTCTGGTGATACGCACACAAGTGGACGATCACCACGGTGTCGAAATCAGGGTCAAGGATAATGGACCGGGTATTTCCAATGCCGATCGGCCGAAGATCATGACGCCTTTTTACACGACCAAAAAAAACGGCATGGGCATGGGACTGTCTATCAGTCGCTCCCTGGTTGAGGCGCATCAAGGCGGCTTACGATTCAACAGCCAAGTCGGAAAAGGCTGCACCTTTTATGTAACCTTGCCGTCGAAGGAGCAGGCCAATGAATTATGAGCGAAGCAATGCGATCGTGTATCTGGTGGACGATGAATTTGCGATCCGCGATGCTTTGACGCTGTTGATCGAATCCGCCGGGTTCGCCATCCAAAGTTTTGAATCCGCGCACGAATTTTTGGACTGTTACGATCACAGCCGGCCGGGCTGTTTGCTGCTGGACGTGCGCATGCCGACGATGAGCGGCCTTGAACTGCAAGAGGAACTCGGTAAACGCGACATCAATATTCCGATCATTTTCATCAGCGGCCATGCCGAAGTGGCCGACTCCGCGAAAGCCTTCCGCGCCGGCGCCATCGATTTTCTCGAAAAACCGTTCGAAAACAGCGTCCTGCTCGAACGTCTCGAGGAAGGCATCAGCAAGGATATTTATGCCCGTGCCGAACGGGCATTGAAGAGTGACATTCAACACCGCCTGGCGCAGTTGACGCCGCGCGAGATGGAGGTTCTGCGGCTGATCATCAGCAGTCATTCGAATAAAGAGTCGGCGAAAATATTGAAGGTCAGCAACCGCACCGTCGATGCGCACCGGGCGCGCATCATGGAAAAACTGCAAGCCGACAGTCTTGCGGACTTGATGAAGATCGCGATGCATTGCGATTTGTTGTGATCGCCATCTGTAGCGGCATTGGGCGCCTTGCCAAGTCTTAAATATCCACCGTCTTGTTTAAATCAAACCCCGGCACCGTTTTCAGGCCGGTGTAGCCGCGGGGGTTGCAAAGAATCCGGGTGCCGGCGATCCGGTAATCGACCAGGCAATGCGTGTGGCCGTGGAACCACGCGGTAATCTCGTATTGATGCATCAACGCTTTCAGATCGTTGCAGTAGGCCAGTTTCTTGACCGCGCTCGGCGCTTCGTTCCAGCTCCATTCCGACGGCGCATGATGCGTCACCACGACCGTTTTTCCCGAAAACGGCTGCGCCAGTTCACTTTCCAGCCATGTCTTCGAATGCCGGTAGAAACCGGTAAACCGGTCTGCATTCAGCGCCTTGCCGTCGAAGCGGATTTTTTTGAAATCGTTCAGCGACTCGCTGAGGGAATCGGTTTTTTCCCGGCCTTCGGCATAGAGATCGGCCCACAGCGTGCAGCCCAAAAAGCGAACCTGCCCGAAAATGAAGCGCCGGTTTTCGAGAAACTGCACATTCGAGCCCTGGCATTGCTCGCGGATCAACAGCAGGGCTTCGCGATATTCATGCGTATAAAACTCATGATTGCCGGCCACATAGATGACCGGTTTGTCGAAGGATTTCAGCCAGGCGACGCCCTGCTCGCAAACGCCGATGTCGCCGGCCGCGATGATCAGGTCGGCATCGTTGTCCGGGGCTTCCAGCTTGCCGAATTCCAAATGGATGTCAGAAAAATAATTGATCCGCACGATTTCACTCTGCCCTTGACACGCTCAAGGCGTATAATATAGAACACTATTTTAAATCAGCCATTCCTTATTGAAAGTTTAATCTATGTCCATCAGTCTTAGAAAAATCACGCATCAGGTTTCGGTCGGCGGCGTCAAAGTGGGCGGCGGCGCGCCGATCGTCGTGCAATCGATGACCAATACCGATACGGCCGATGTTATCTCCACAGTCAATCAAATCATCGAATTGGCCGAGGCGGGCTCCGAAATCGTCCGAGTGACCGTCAATACCGAAGAAGCGGCGAAGGCGGTGGCGGAGATTCGCAATCAGTTGGACAAGAGGGGCCATGCGGTGCCGATCGTCGGCGATTTTCATTTCAACGGCCACCGCCTGCTCGAAAAATACCCGGATTGCGCGGCCGCACTCGACAAATACCGGATCAATCCCGGCAACGTCGGCCGTGGTAAAAGCCGCGATCCGCAGTTTCAACAAATGGTCGAGTTCGCCTGCCAGTATAACAAACCGGTCCGTATCGGCGTGAACGGCGGCAGTCTGGACCCGGCGGTGCTGGCCCGGCTGCTCGACGAGAACCGCGAATTGCCGACTCCCGAGCCATTGGCCGCGGTGACCCGCAAGGCGATCGTGATGTCCGCGCTCGAAAGCGCCGCCAAGGCCGAGGAAATCGGTCTCGGTAAGGACAAGATCATCCTGTCCTGCAAAATCAGCAATGTGCAGGATCTGATCAGCATCTACCAGGATTTGTCGAGCCGCTGCGACTATGCGCTGCATTTGGGGTTGACCGAGGCCGGCATGGGCTCGAAAGGCATCGTCGCGTCGTCCGCGGCGCTGTCGGTGCTGATGCAGCAGGGCATCGGCGATACGATCCGGATTTCCTTGACGCCGGAACCCGGTGCGTCCAGAACCCAGGAAGTGATCGTCGCACAGGAAATCCTGCAGACGATGGGTTTCCGCTCGTTCACGCCGATGGTGATTTCCTGCCCCGGCTGCGGCCGCACGACCAGCGATTATTTCCAGAAGCTGGCGCTCGAAATCCAGACCTACCTGCGCGACCAGATGCCGGTCTGGCGCACTCAATATCCGGGCGTCGAAGCAATGGAAGTCGCGGTGATGGGCTGCGTGGTCAACGGCCCCGGCGAAAGCAAAAACGCGAACATCGGCATCAGCCTGCCGGGCACCGGTGAATCCCCGGTCGCGCCGGTCTATGAGGACGGCGAAAAAACGGTCACGCTGAAAGGCGACCACATCGCCGAGGAATTCCAGGCGCTCGTTGAACGTTATATCGAATCGCACTACGGCGAAAAGGCCGGCGCCTAGTTTGTCGCCCTCGTTCCGATGCGCTGAGCGTCGGAACGAGGGCAACGCACTTGCCGAAGTCCTTCGGCCATCTCTCCGGCGGCGCTCCCACTCCGGCTAAGCCTATCTTCTTATGTCCAAGCTGACGACCTTGTTTTCCGACTGGAAGCTTTGGAAAAAATGGAATCTTCAAGCGAAGCATCCGTTTTTGAATCTACAGGATTATACCGGCAAGATCCTCAATCCGACCGTTGACAGGGAAGCCGAACAGGCGATCAACAGCATCCACGCCAGCGTGCCGCCCCCGGTATTCTGGCTGCTGGGCAAGACCCAAAGCGGCAAAAGCGCGATCATCCAGACATTGACCCATGCCACCGCCGCGGAAGTCGGCAACGGCTTCAAACCCTGTACCAAGACTGCGATGTTTTTCGATTATCCGGATGCGGAGACTGCGTTTCTGCGCTTCCTGGATACGCGCGGACTGTCGGAAACCGGCTATGACGCCGGCGCCGACATGGCCTGGAGCGAGCAGCAGGCGCATCTGTTGCTCGTGGTCGTGAAGGCGATGGATCAGCAACTGGAGGCGTTGCTGGCGGCGGTCAAACAGATTCGCAAGGCGCACCCGAACTGGCCGTTGATCGTCGCGCAAACCACCCTGCATGAAGGCTATCCGACCCGGACGATGGAGCATGTGACGCCGTATCCTTTCCCGGCAGGGCAGGTCGGTCCTGAGGTGCCCTACGATCTGCGCTGCTCTCTGCTGAAGCAGCGCGAGCGTTTTGCCGGCCTGAACGCCCGTTTCGTGCCGATCGATTTTACCCTGACCGAGGACGCTTATGAGCCGGCCGATTACGGCAGCGATGAACTCTGGACCGCGATCGAAGTCGCACTTCCGCTCGGCCTGCGCGAAATGCTCGATGTCAGCCGGATCAACGATGTGTATTCGAAGGCGGCGCATGCGCACATCGTCAGCTACGCGATCTTGGCGGGCTGCGCGGCCGCGATTCCGCTGCCGGTCGCGAGCTTGAGCAGTGTTGTGATTTTGCAGGGCAAGATGTTCCACAGTATCGCCAGCGTCTACGGCCTGCCGTTGACCCGGCAAAGCGTCGGCGAAATCGTCAGCGCGATCGGCCTGGGCGTGCTCTCGGGCATGGGCGGGCGCGAATTGTTGAAACTGGTGCCTTATTACGGACAAACGCTGGCGGCCGGCATGGCCGGCTTGTACACCGCGGCGGTCAGCTATGGGCTTGGCAAGACTCTGGGCTTTTATTTTGCCGAGACCCGGCAGGGCAAGGCCTTAAGCGCCGAGGCGCTGAATGCGATGTTCAAGCAGGAATTCATGCGCGGCGGCGAGTTGCTGCGTGATGCGATCAAACGCAAGCAAACACCGGCGCCATGAAAAAGTCGGCGCTGTTGATTGTCCTGCTGGTCCTGGTGTTGTTGCCCTGGCTGGCGCTGTTGATTCTCGGCGGCATCTGGCTGTGGCAGCAGCATTATTTAGCGATCGCCGCGCCGATTTTATTGTCATCCTACGGTATCGCCTGGATTCTCGGTCAAAAACTGCAACAGGACGAGCCGCTGCCGCAGACCTTGCCGCGCGTCGATCCCGACGACCGCTGGTCGCCGGCCGCCAGGGAGATCTGGGACAAGATCGACGCCCTGACAGGGGCGCTGAATCCCGCCGACTACCCGTTGACCGATCCGGCGCGGCTTGCGGCCCTGGCCAAGCGGGTGATCACCGAAGTCGCGGCGCATTTCAAGCCCGAAGCCGGGCGCGCGGAGCTCGATGTGCCGCTGCGCAACATCCTGTTCATCGTCGAGCAGGTCTGCCGGGACATGCGCGAGCTTCTGGATGATAAAGTCCCGTTCAGCCATCTGATCACGATTCAGGACGGTTTGCAGCTCTGGCGCTGGAAGGAGAAGTTCAGGCAGGCCAATTATCTGCGCCGCACGCTCGCGATGGCGGCATCGCCTTTGACCGCGATCCCGACCGAACTCGGCCATTTTTTTACCGGCAAGATTACCTCTTATCCGAAAGGCTTGCTGGAGCGCTGGCTGCTTCAGACGCTGGTCAAAAAGATCGGCTATTATGCAATCGCGCTCTACAGCGGCCATCTTCTGCCGCCCTTCCTTGCCGCGAGCGAGCCGGAACCGGAAACGAATGCCCTCGCCAAACGCCCCTTGCGCGTCTTGATCGCCGGCCAGGCCAAGGCCGGCAAATCCAGCCTGATCAATGGGCTGCTCGGCGAATTCAGGGCCACGGTCGACGTGCTGCCGGTCGACGATCAATTGCGGCTTTACAAGCTTCAGCATCCGGGCATGGATGAGGTGTTGCTTTATGACAGTCCGGGCTACGGCGAGAACGACTTCTGGTTTCAAAACAAAGACCAGCAACTCGGCGATTTCGACCTGGTGATCGTGGTCTGTTCGGCGCTGCAAGCCGGCCGCGAAGCCGACGGCCGCTTTCTTCGCGAATTGCAGCGCTGGTTCGGCGCCCATCTCGAACGGCGCATGCCGCCGGTATTGGCGGTCGTCAGCCATGTCGATCAATTGCGCCCGTTTCGGGAATGGAAGCCGCCGTACGACATCGACAATCCGGACAGCGGCAAAGCCCAAAACATCCGCGCTGCGGTCGACGCGGTCGCAGAGGCATTGCAGCTCGCGCGCACCGATTGCGTGCCGGCCTGCCTGTCAAGCCCTGCGGCCTGCTACAACATCGAAGCGGTCCTGGCGGGCATAGTCAGTAAATTGCCGGACAGTCTGCGGGCACAATACCTCCGCACCTTATCCGAGGGCCGGCGCAAGGAAAAAATCCTGTTACTCCTGGGACAGTTCGGGATACGGAGCGGCCAGAAGTGAGTCTACCCCATTTCAGACAAACATATCGATGAACAGACACTCTCATTTTCTTTCGCCGAGCAAGCTCGTTTGCGTTTTCTGTGTCGTTGCTGCGCTGAGCGCGCAGGCGCAAGAAGCCGATTATGGCGATGATTTATACGGTCAGATCGAGTCGCTGCAAGACCAGATGCATATCCAGATCGTCGGCCTGGATAACATCGGCGACGAGCCGAAGGTGCGCGCCCGCGGCAGCCTGGAGCAACAACTCGAAAAAGCGTTGGCATCCTACAATCACGTGATCAGCCGGGATCTTAAAGGCAAGATTGAAAAAGTCGTGATCATAGATAGAAAGCAAAAAACCGACAGCGGCCGGATCGTGCTGCCGACCCGCTCCGAAGGCGGGCACCTGCTGGTATCGCTGTCGGTCACGGGCAGCGGGGCCTATTGGGAAAATGTCGAAATGATCATCGATACCGGCGCGGATCTGATCGTGATGCCGGCTTCGATGATCGCGAAGCTCGGGATTGCCGAGGACACGCTGACCCCGCGGGTCATGCAGACCGCGAACGGCAGCGTCGACGCCAAGATCGGCAAATTGCAGGGGGTCAGGATAGAAGCGGAAACCCTCGAAAACGTGGACGCCGCTTTCGTCGACGATGCGCTGCTGAATCATAAAAGCCTGCTCGGGATGAGCGCGCTGGGGCGTTATAAACTGGTCATCGATAACGAATCCAGCGCGGTGACGCTGATTAAAAAATAGCCGACGGCATGCGCGATTGATCAACAACAGCGAGTCGATCAGGAAGCTTGCATTCCTTTGCATAAGCCTTAGGGCCTAAGGCGAGACGATTTTGGCGATCATTGGCGCAGGTAGGAAGCCGGCGCCGCAACGTGTTACGATAAATGCTTTCTAAGCGAAGAAGTCTTGCAGGTTTTATGTCTTACCGTTTACCGCTCGTCCCGTTGAATACCGAGGTTTTTCCAGACGGCTATGCCGCCGCCAGGCAGCGTTGGCTGGCGCTGTTGGCCGGCTTGCCCTTCAATATCGACCACCGGTCTTTTCACTGTCCAGGCGCAGGTCCTGAGGGCGAGCCGCTGTTTACCGACAGCGCCTGGATCGGCCCCGAGGATGCGGAAAGCGTCGTCGTGCTGATCGGCGGCACGCACGGGATCGAAGGTTATGCGGGCAGCGCGATTCAAAGCGAGCATTTGTTGATGCTGGCCGAAGGCCATATCGGCTTGCCGGAAGGCGCCGCGTTGTTGATCATTCATGCGTTGACGCCGTGGGGCTATGCCTGGCGGCGGCGCTGCGATGCGGACGGGGTCGACCTGAACCGCAATTTTGTCGATTTTACAGAGCCCTTGCCCGCGAACGACGGCTATACGGAGCTCCGCGAAGCGCTGTTTCTGGACGATGCCGAGCAACGGCAGAGGCTGTTGGCCGATTTTGAACGCCGGCATGGGCGGATTGCGTTCGAGAAGGCGGTCAGCGCAGGCCAATACCACGATCCGAAGGGGGCCTGTTATGGCGGCAGCCAGCCCAGTCACGGGCGCCAGGTCATCGAACAAGTGATCGAAATCTATGCGCTATGCCAGCGCGATCTGGCGGTGATCGACTTGCATACCGGCCTCGGCGCCTACGGCTACGGCGAGGTCATCTGCGATCACGAGCCGGACAGCGCGGGCACGCAGGCGGCGCTCAGCCTCTATGGCGATTCGGTCACGCTGCCTTTGCTCGGCACCTCCAGTTCGGTGCCGAAAACCGGCCTGCTCGACTATGCCTGGCACAAGATCATGAACGAGCGCAGCTGCTACATCACACTCGAATTCGGCAGCTACAGCACCGACCGGCTGTTCGAGGTGCTGCGGCGCGATCATCGACTCTGGGCCGAGCCCGTATCGATCGAACTGCGCCGTCAGCACAGCCTCGCGATGTTGCAGCATTTTTGTCCGGCCGACCGGGCCTGGCGGGAAATGGTGCTGTTCCGCGCCCGGCAGGTGATCGCGCAGGCATTGGCGGGATTATGAACAGCGAAGACATCCTGATCCGGCCGGTCCGTCCGAACGATCTCGAAGGGCTGGTCAAGCTCGAAAACGCCAGTTTCGATACCGACCGCTTGAGCCGGCGCAGTTTCAAACACTGGATAACGACCGAGCACCGGGCGCTCCTGGTCGCCGAATTCGACGGCCGCATCGCCGGCTACATCCTGATCATCTATCATCCCGGCACCCGGCTGGCGCGGATTTATTCGCTGGCGGTCGAGCCTCGGCTCAGAGGTTTCGGCATCGCCAAAAAACTGATGGCGGCGGGCGAACAGGCCGCGCACGACAGCGGACGGTTGTATCTCAGGCTCGAAGTTAGCGTCGATAATATGCCCGCGATCCGGCTGTACCAGTCCCTGGGGTTTCAAAAATTCGGCCTGTACCGCGATTATTACCAGGATCACAAGGATGCGATCCGCTTCCAGAAACTGATTCGCCATTATCAGGACACCTTGCAGCACCGGACCGTGCATTGGCTCAAACAAACGACGCCTTTCACCTGCGGCCCGGCTTCGCTGATGATGGCGATGCACGGGCTGAACGATGCCTACCAGCCTTCGCGCGAGGAAGAAATCAATCTGTGGCGGGAGGCGACCACGATCTTCATGACCTCAGGCCACGGCGGCTGCCATCCGGTCGGCCTGGCGCTGGCGGCGAAGCGGCGCGGTTTTAGGGTCGAAGTCTGGATCAATCAGAGCGAGACCCTCTTCATCGACGGTGTGCGCAGCGAGGATAAAAAACAGATCGTCGAGCTGGTCGATAATGCGTTCAAACGCGAGGCCGAGGCGCAGGCGATTGCGGTGCATTACACCAACATCACCCAGGACGAACTGATCGGCACCTTCAAGGCCGGCGCGATTCCTTTGATCCTGATCAGCACCTATCAACTGGACCGGAAGAAAGCGCCGCACTGGGTCGTGATGAGCGGCTTCGACGATGCCTGCCTGTACATGCACGACCCCGATCCCGAGGAAGATCACAAGAGCGAGCTGGATTGCCAGTTCGTGCCGATCGCGCGCGCCGATTTCGACCGCATGTCCTGCTTCGGCAAGAACCGTCTGCGTACGGCGGTGATTCTCTGGCCGGACTGAAACCGGCGGCATTTCAAGGAAAAATAGAATGAAAACACTATTGATCACCGGCAGCACTTCGGCCATCGGCATGGCAGTCTGTAAAGCCTTGGCCGAACGCGGCGCGGAGCTGGTGCTGCACTACCATGCGAATCAAGAGAAAGCCGAGAGGCTTGCCGAGTGGCTGGACACGAAAGGCTGCGCCTACAGTTTTTACCAGGCGGATTTGACCCGGCCCGAAAACGCGAAGGCATTGATCGAGCATGCGCTCGAACGCTTCGGCCGGATCGACGGCTTGATCAATGTGGTCGGCCCCTACGTTTACAAAAACATTCTGGAAGTGACGCCGGAGGACTGGCTGGCCGACATCGACTTGAATCTGAATTGCTGTTTCCATACCAGCTATTACGCGCTGGACGCCCTGCGCAACAGCCAGGGCCAGATCGTCAATTTCGCCTTCGCCGGCGTCGAAAACATCAAGGCTTGGCCGATGTCCGCCGGCTACTCGGCCGCGAAAACCGGCGTCGCGGCCTTGACCAAAAGCCTCGCGGTCGCCCTGGCTCAGGACAAGGTACGGGTCAATGCGATCTGCCCCGGCCTGACCGAGGATGAAGACATCAACGCCGAGGAAAGGCAGGCGATGGCTGCGCAGATTCCGTACGGCCGTCCGGTGCAGCCCCATGAAATCGGCACCACGGTCGCCTGGCTGCTCTATGACAGCCCTGAAATGATCACAGGCTCCTTGCTTTCGGTTGCGGGCGGTTGGGAGTATTGAGTCTTCCGCAAGCCTGAAAAAGAACCGCACACTTCAATAAGCCGGGGCATCATGACGTCGCGGCTGATGCTCCGCCGAATTCCGTAGACGCCAGCGGCTACAACCGAATTCGCTAATTCCGACCTCTCGTTTTGGCATTTCTTCTTTTGCGCATGCCCGCCATGTGTAGCGCGCCGATTTCAGCAGTGTGAATTTTCACATAAAGCCCGTGAATTTTAACGTAAAAGCTGTGAATTTATACCGTGTAATAAATATTTGAAGAATTACAATTTGCTCACGTTCATTCGCTTAGTGGACGGTTTTTTGCTAAGCAAATTAAGTAGTTATTTATTTTTTATACTTACGCTGCACTTAATACTTCATGTTGCTTGATATTAATGTCTGCAGAAACCCTTTGATATGACCTCTAGTAAGCATTCGATTTGCGGAGATTAGAAATGAAGAGACTAACTGATGTAGAGACTACAATCAACGAGCCTATTGCCATCATCGGCATGGGATGCAGATTTCCCGGCGGCAGTGATAGTCCCGACGCGTTTTGGAAAATGATGGCGGAAGGAAAGGACGGCATCGTCGAGGTGCCGGAGGATCGTTGGAATATCGATCGTTTCTGGGATTCTGATCCGGACAAGCCGGGCAAGATGTATGTGCGGGCTGGGGGGTTCATTGGTCAGAAAATAGATCAATTTGATGCCTTATTTTTCGGGATGTCCCCGCGTGAGGCTGAATATCTGGATCCGCAACAACGTGTCTTACTCGAGGTGACCTGGGAGGCATTTGAAGATGCCGGTTTGGCAGCTGAAAAACTGTCCGGTTCGGATACCGGGGTGTACGTCGGCGGATTCATGTTCGACAACATGCTGACCCAACTGAGCCCTTTGAATCGCGCCTTGATCGGCACCCATACGGCGGTCAGTTCGACGTTGAGTATTCTGGCCAATCGCCTTTCCTATGTATTCGATCTGCGTGGTCCCAATATCGCGATAGATACCGCCTGCTCCTCTTCACTGGTCGCCGTGCATCAGGCTTGCCAAGCCCTGCGCCGTGGCGAGTGCTCCTTGGCGGTGGCGGGTGGGGTAAATATCATGTACCGGCCTGAGAATCCGATTTCGATGTGCAAGGGTGGCTTTCTGGCCAAGGATGGCCGTTGCAAGAGCTTTGATGCGAGAGCCGACGGTTACGGACGCGGTGAAGGCGCCGGTATCGTCGTGCTGAAGCCGTTGTCGGAGGCGCTCAGGGATCGGGACGCGATCCATGCGGTCATCCGGGGGACTGGCGTTAACCAGGACGGGAGAACCAACGGGATCACCGTTCCGAATCCCGACGCCCAGGAGCAACTGGTGCGCAGGGTTTGCCGGGACGCGGGCGTGAAACCCGGCAATATCCGCTATTTCGAGGCGCACGGAACCGGTACCGCGGTCGGCGATCCGCTGGAAGTGCGCGCCCTGGGCGCGGTGATCGGCAGCGAGCGCGCCGTGGGCGACCCTTGCCTCGTCGGTTCGGTCAAGGCCAATATCGGTCATCTGGAAGCGGCTTCCGGGGTCGCGGGCGTCATCAAGGCCGCGCTTTGCCTGAAACACCAGCAAATTCCTCCGGTCGCCAACCTGGAAACCCCCAATCCCGCGATTCCGTTTGATGAGCTGGGCTTGCGTTTGCCGAAAGACCTGGAGCCGATGCCGGCCGGCGAAGGCCCGGCCTTGGTCGGGGTCAATTCATTCGGATATGGAGGCACCAACGCCCATGCAATTCTCGAAGAGGCGCCGGCAAGCGTTACGGCGGCTCAGGCCGCCGAAGACGAGGATATGGGGCCCTGGATTTTGCCGATTTCCGCGCGCTCGCTCAAGGCTTTACAGATCCTTGCGGGTGCTTATCGGGGTTTGATCGCCGGCAATGACGGTCTGAGTATTCGGGATTTGTGCTATTCGGCCGGCGCTCGCCGCAGTCATCACGACCTTCGTTGCGCGCTGGTGGCGGATGACAGGGACGCCTTGTTGGATAAGCTCGCCGCCGTTGCCGAAGGGTTGCCGGCGCCGGGCGTCGCTCATGGCGATTGCGCCGCGAAAGGAGAGAACCCTGTCTTCGTATTCACCGGCATGGGCCCGCAATGGTGGGCGATGGGACGGGAACTATATCGGGACGATCCGGTATTCCGTCAAACGGTTCTGGAAATAGACGCTATTTTCAAAAAGGCGGCAGGCTGGTCCATCTTGGATGCAATGCTGGCGGAAGAGGCCGATTCCCACATGGCCGAAACGCGCATCGCGCAACCTGCCAACTTCGCCATTCAGGTGGGTTTGGCCGCGATGTGGAAAGCGCGCGGAATAGAACCGGCGGCCATCGTCGGGCATAGCGTCGGCGAAGTCGCCGCCGCTTATGTGGCCGGCGTATATACCCTCGAAGACGCGGTGAAAGTCAGTTACGAGCGCAGCCGTATTCAACAAAAAGCAGCAGGCCTAGGCTCTATGTTAGCCGCCGGAATTGGAGAAGCCGAAGCCTCTGCGTTGTTGCAAGGCTATGGCAGCCGGGTGTCGATCGCGGCCGCGAACAGCCCGACGGCCACGACCCTGGCGGGCGATCAGGAGGCGCTCGAAGTGATTGCTGCCGAGCTGGAGAAGCAAGGCGTGTTCAATCGTTTCCTCCGTGTCGAGATGGCCTTTCACAGTTCTTACATGGATCGGCTGCGGCCGGAATTGCTTGAGGCGTTGGCCGACATTGAGCCCCAAGTCCCGCAAATACCGCTGTACTCGACCGTCACCGGAAACCGGGTAACCGGCATGGCATACGATGCCGAATACTGGTGCCGTAATGTCCGCGAGACCGTGTATTTCGCCAAGGCCATTGGGGGGTTGTTGGCGGACGGGCGCCGACTGTTTCTCGAAATCGGACCGCACCCGGTACTGTCCACCTCGATCAAGGAATGTGCCCGGGCATCCGGGATTGCCGGTTTGACCGTGACGTCCCTTCGCCGAGGCGAGCCGGAAAAAGCACAGTTTTTGCTGGCTTTGGCGGAAATCTACACGGCCGGCGCGCCGTTGGACTGGAGCCGTCAATTCGCCGAAGATGCTCGTTATGTCAAGTTGCCGACCTATCCGTGGCAGCGGGAAACCTATTGGCACGAATCGATGGCGTCATTGGCCGACCGTTTGGGCAAAGGCACGCATCCTTTATTGGGTTTCCGCATGGACGGTCCGGAAGAGGCCTGGAGTCAGGTGTTGAACACGAACTATCAACCGTATCTGGATGATCACAAGGTGGAAGATGTGGTGGTCTTGCCGGGCGCGGCTTACGTCGAGTTGGGCTTTGCCGTCCGTGCCGAAATAGGCGTAGGTACGGAAGGCGCGATCGAGGACTTACGTTTTGCGAAGGCCTTGGTGATCGGCGCGCGGGAGGAACCGGAAGTGCGCACGCTCTATTATCCAGATAGCAGTGAATACAAGGTTTTCAGCCGTAGCGATAACAGTAATTCCTGGGCATTACACGCCAGCGGGCGATTGTCGTCGCTGCCATTGAAGGCGCAGCCCTGGGTGGATTTAAAAGCGCTCCGAAGTCATTGTCCGGAATGTCAGGACGGTGAGCGGCATTATCGGAATATGCAGGCACGGGGACTGCATTACGGCTCTTGGTTCCGCGGCGTCCGTGAACTGTGGCGGGACGCCGATGGCCGCGAAGTCCTCGCGCGTATCGAGCGCAAGGAAGCGGTTAGGGAAAACGGGCGCATGGACATCCTTGATCCGACCCTGCTGGATGCTTGTTTTCAAACGCTGCTGGCATTGCTTGACGAGAGCGACCGCCGGGTTTATGTGCCGGTAGCCATCCGCCGGGTCGCTTTATGGCAGAGCTTGGGATCGAACATTTGGTGCCATGGTCTGCGCACCGGCGGCGGTGACGATACCGTGGAGGGCGACATCCGTCTTTGCGATGATGCCGGCAATGTGCTGGTGGAGGTTCTCGGCGTGCGAGCACAGGCCCTGAATCGGGCCGAGGATGGCATCGAAAATAATCTGGACAATTGGTTTTATGAATACGGGTGGACACACAGCGTTCTTGATCCGTTGGCAGCGGCGCCTTCCGGCCGTTGGCTGCTGCTGCTCGATGGCCAAGGCGTCGGTGCAAGCTTCGCGAAATGTGTCGACGATACCGCCGCCGAATGCATCAAGGTATGCCGTGGTGAACGTTTCGCGGCATTGAATGACGGCAGTTATCAGGTTAATCCCCGCGACCGTCACGATATCGGGACGTTGTTGCAAGCGGTGGATCCGGGATATCTCACAGGCATTGTCTGTTTTTGGGGGCTGGACGCCGATGGGGCTAAAGATCCGGCCGGCATCGAAACGGTTGCCGAGGGCCTGACTCTGATCCAGGCTCTGGCCGACAGCAGTCCGCAGCGTCCGGGTTCGGTGTTGTTGATTACCTGTGGCGCGCAAGCCGTCCTGCCGGACGAGGCCGAAACCGCATTGGCAGAGACATCCTTGATCGGTTTGCTTCGGGTTGCCGTGAATGAATATCCGGAGCAATCGTTCCGCGCTATCGACTTGGAACCGGATGCCGATTCGATACCGGTGCTGTTGCGCGAACTTATGGCCGCCGATGGCGAAGAGGAAATTGCCTACCGGGACGGAGCGCGCTATGTACGCCGCCTGAAACAGAAACCCGGCGCTGAACTTGCCGAGATCACCCCGGAGCGTCTGCTTCAGGCCGATCTGGCAAAACCGGGCGCCGATGAAGTGGCGGTCGCCGTGCAGGGGTGTGCATTGAACTATGCCGAAGCACGGCGCTTTACGCAAGCCGGCGAGGCCGAATTGTTCGCCACCGGGGTCATCACGGCGGCGGGAAGCCGCGTGAAAGAATTGTCTGCGGGCGACAGCGTACTGATCAGCTACCGTGGAGAACCGGCGCAAACAGTGATTCTGCCGGCGTCAGCGGCGATTCTTCTGCCGTCGATCGCGAAAGACGAGCTGGATGGTTTCGCAAGCCAGGTCGTTCCGTATGTAACGGCGCATTACGCCCTGCATTATTTGGCGCGGGTCGATGTCGGCGAACGGGTGTTGATCCATGAAGCCGGCACCACGTTAGGATTGGCCGCCATTCAAGTGGCGTTGAGCCTCGGTGCCGAAGTGTTCGTCACGTTGGGTGAACATGGTCGCGTCGGACTGGTGCGGCGGCAGGGGGCGAAGTTCGTAATCGACGGCCGCTCCGCGGATTTCGCGGAACAAGTGATGGACTTGGCCGACGGCAATGGCATTGATGTCGCCTTCGGGATATTCGAAGGCGAGTATGCCGGCAAGGCCGCGTCCGTGTTGGCCCCGCTCGGCCGTATGGTCATGGTGTCCAGCACAGACAACCAGCCGAGCCTGTCCACGTTGGCGAACGGATCGCTGTTCCGGCTTTGCCCTGAAAGCCTGCGGGTGGAGCGTCCGGAGCTGTTCCTGAGTCTGGTGCGCGAAGTCAAGGCTTTGCTGAAACGGCGTACCTATGAACCGGTCGTGATTCATCACCGAGACCTGACGGCTGTCGAAAAAAACGATGGCCTTCTGGGGGCGTCAGCCGCCGGCGAGCAAGTGATGATCCCGGTTGACGGCCATTTGCCGTCCGAAGTGAGGGTCGGAAGAGCCAGAGCTTCCAGGCTCCCGCTGCGCGCCGACGGCACCTATATGATTACCGGCGGCTTCGGCGGCTTCGGTATGGCGATGGCACGTTGGCTGGCAAAACAGGGCGTTCGCCATCTGGTGCTGGTGGGCCGGCGCGGCGCGGCGAGTGACGAAGCCAAGGCTTTGGTGAAAAAACTGGAGCGGGTCGGTGTCAGCGTCTGCGCGGCGGCGGCGGATATGTCCCAGGAAGCGGAAGTGACCGCATTGCTGACGCAGATAGCGGCCTCCATGCCGCCGCTGCGCGGCGTATTTCACGCGGCCGCGGTGCTGGACGATAGTCCGATCGATGCCGGCGACGCTGCACGCTTCGCTGCTGTGATGCGGCCTAAAGCGCTCGGGGCGTGGCATCTGCATCGGCAAACCCGGCATCTGCCTTTGGAGGTGTTCGTCCTGTTTTCTTCGGTCAGCGCGCTAATCGGCAATCCGGGGCAGGGCGCTTACGTCGCCGCGAACGTGGTGCTGGATACCCTGGCTCACCTGCGCCGGGCGCAAGGGCTGCCGGCTGTCAGCATTAACTGGGGCGCGCTCAGCGAGGTCGGCATGGTGGCTCAGGATAGTAGCGTCGAAGACTATTTCAAACGGGTCGGCATCGGCTTTTTCAATCCTTCCCAAGCGTTAGAAGTCCTCGAAAAAAGCTTGATATGGAACCCGGTTCAACTGGGCGCGGCAGTGATCGATTGCCACCAGTGGGCCAAGTTCAATCCGGCCTGGGCCGCATCGCCCCGCTATCATCACCTGATCGCAGATGCCAACCGGCGCCCTGACGGCGCAGCGACCAACGAATTCCATGCCGAATTGCAGGCATTGCCAGAGGCGGAACGCCAGGCGCACGGGGTCAACGCCCTGATAGCGCTTGTTTCCGAAATCATGCGCATTCCGGCCGACAAGATTGACCGTAGGCAATCCCTGGTGAATCTGGGCGTCGATTCGTTGATGGCGATGGAATTGCAGGCCGCCATAAACCGCAAGACGGGGGTCAAGTTATCGACGCTCGAATTGATGAAAGGCAACGCCATCGAGAAACTGGGTGCTCAGGTGCTGGCTTCGATCGCATCCGCCGCACAAGATGTCTCCTCCGTAGCGCCGTCTCCTGCCAACTTCGGCAAGGACAAGACGGGGAGTGATTCGGCAATGTCCGAGCCCCCCGAATCCATTCTCTCTCGACTGGAAGACCTTTCGGAAGAAGAGATCGATGAAATGCTCGCCACCTTGATGAAAGCTTAACGGAGAAAACCGCATGACAACGCATTCAGAACATGTCTCGGCGCCATCGCTGCAAAAGAAGCGCGCCCTGCTGGAACAATTGCTGAGCCAATCGGCCAAAGCCAAGCCGACGGCCTTATCCTACGGACAGAAGGCGCTGTACTTCCTGCATCGTTCGGACCCGGACAGCGCCGCTTACCATGTCGCCTTCACGGCCCGTTTCCGCTCGGAGGTCAATGTCGCCGCCTTGCGCCGGGCCTTGCAAGGCCTCGTGGACCGGCATGAACAATTGCGCGCCCGCTTCCTGCTGAAGGACGGCGAACCGGTGCAGGAAATCGCCGCTCCCGGGCCGGTAACGCTGGTTCATGTCGACGCTTCGGGCTGGTCCGATGAGCAACTGGATACGTCGGTACAGGAGGCTTATCGGCAACCCTTCGATCTGGAACACGGCCCGGTGTTCCGCGGCCATTTGTTTTCCTTGGCCGGGGACCACCATGTGCTCCTGATTACCGTCCACCATATCGTCTATGATGCCTGGTCGCTGTGGTTGAATCAGGATGAATTGGCGGCCCTTTATGCCGCCGAGACCGGCGGGGCGACAGCGCTGCTGCCGCGATCAGAGAAGTCTTATCAGGACTTCATCAAGTGGCAGAGTGAATTTCTGTCCAGCGCTGAAGGTGAAAGGTTGTGGAAATATTGGGAGGACCAATTGCGGGGCGAGGTGCCGACGCTGAATTTGCCGACCGATCATCCGCGCCCGCCGGTACGCTCGACGCATGGGGCGTCGAGGAAATTTTCGTTGCGGCCGGAACGGGTAGAGCAACTCAGAAGCCTGGCGCAAGCCAGGGGGGTGACCCCGTTCATGCTTTATCTGGCGGTATTTCAGGTCCTGCTGCATCGTTATACGGGGCAGGAAGACATCCTGGTCGGGTCGCCCTCGGCCGGGCGCAATACGGGCGATTACTCCAATGTCGTCGGCTATTTTGTCAACCCGTTGGTGTTTCGTGCCGCCTTATCAGGAAACCCTCGTTTTACGGCGTTTCTGGAGCAGGTCAGGGATACGGTGCTCGGCGCTTTGGAGCATCAGGACTTTCCTTTTCCGCTGCTGGTCGAGCGGCTCCAGCCGAAACGTGATCCCAGCTATTCGCCGCTGTTCCAGGTATCGTTTGTGCATCAGAAATCGCAACGGGCGGAAGGTATTCTGAATTTGGTCACCGATGCCGTGCAAGCCGCACGCACGACCTTTGGTGGACTGGAAGTGGAGCATTACGACATGCCGCAACAGGAAGGCCAGTTCGATCTAGAATTGGAGATGATCGAATCAGGCATCGGGGTGACCGGGATCTTCAAATACAATACCGATCTGTTCGATCATTCGACCATCGAGCGCGCGGTTGGTCATTTCGAAACCCTGCTTGACGGTATCCTTGAAAATCCGTCCTTGCCGGTCGGACAGTTGCCGCTGTTGCCGAATACGGAACGCGATCGGATGCTTGTGGCCTTCAATGATACGGCCGAGGCCTATGATCTCGACCGTCCGATGTATCAATTCATTGAGGAACAGGTAGAACGGACCCCGGATGCTATCGCACTGACCTTCGGCGAGTATCACCTGAGTTACCGCGAACTCAATAAGCAAAGCAACCGCTTGGCTAACTATCTGCGCGGACGCGGCATCGGCCGAGACGCTTTGGTGGCGGTCTGCATGGATCGCTCGCCGGACATGCTGGTTGCCCTGTTGGGCATCCTGAAGGCAGGCGGTGCTTACTTGCCGCTGGACCCGGCGCTGCCGGCCGAGCGTTTGTCATTCATGCTGGAGGACGCAACCCCAACACTCATTTTGGTGCGCACAGGATGTATCGAGGCATTGCCGCAAACGTCCATTCCGGTGTTGCCTCTGGATGCGAGCCGAGACATGCTGGCCGGATTCTGTCCAGATAATCCGAAGCACCAGGCGCGCGCCGGTCATTTGGCCTATGTCATTTATACTTCGGGGTCCACGGGTAAGCCCAAAGGGGTGCAGATCGAACATGGCGCGCTGACCAGCTTTTTATATGCCATGCGCAAGGCCTTGCCGATAGGCCGGGATGATTCGCTGTTGGCGGTTACCACCTTGTCCTTCGATATCGCCGTTCTGGAGCTTTACTTACCTTTGACGGTAGGGGCGCGCGTTCTTTTGGCCGGACGCGACGATACCACGAATGGGGAGCGGTTGCTCAAGTTGTTGGAGCATGCGACTTTCCTGCAGGCCACGCCGTCGACCTGGCAGATGCTGTTGCGCGCCGGCTGGGAGTCGAGTCCCGGCTTGCATATGCTTTGTGGTGGCGAAGCCTTGCCGCCGGATTTGGCGGCGCAAATGCTGAGCCGAGGGAAGACTTTATGGAATATGTACGGGCCGACCGAAACCACCGTTTGGTCTACTATGGCAAGGGTTGCCGATGCCGGCGATATCAACATCGGCCAGCCGATCCTGAACACGCAAATTTACATTCTGGACAAGTCGGGCCAGCCTACCGCGATCGGGGTGCCAGGAGAACTCCATATCGGCGGCTGGAACGTAGCCCGCGGCTATCTCAACCGTGCCGAACTGACCGCTGAACGCTTCATCGCCGATCCTTTTTCCAAGGAGCCCAACGCCCGGATATACAAAACCGGCGATTTAGCCCGTTGGCGGGAAGACGGCGTGCTTGAGCATTTGGGGCGGCTGGACTTTCAGGTCAAGATTCGCGGTTTCCGTATCGAGCTCGGTGAGATCGAACAAAACCTTTGCGAATATCCTGATGTCACACAAGCCGTCGTGGTGACTCGTAACGCACCCTCCGGCGACCTCTGTTTGGTCGGTTATGTCACGGGGCCTGTCGTCACATCGGAGATTTCCGAACAACTCCGCGGCTTTCTGAAGGAACGGCTGCCGGATTATTTCGTACCCACCGCGCTGGTGGTATTGGATCGTCTGCCGCTGAACCACAACGGCAAGGTCGATCGGAGCGCACTGCCGATGCCGGAGCTTTGGAGCACTGGCGGCGAAAGAACTATCGTGGAGCCCAGGGATGCTTTGGAAAAAACGCTGACAAGCATTTGGGAAGAGGTGTTGGGCATGCATCCGGTCGGAATACTCGACAATTTTTTTGATCTTGGCGGGCATTCGCTGCGCGCCATCCGGTTGATGGCCGACATTCAGAAAGTCCTCGATGTGTCTCTGCCGTTGTCCACGCTGTTCAAGGCTCCGACCGTCGAGCAGTTGGCCAACATAATCCGCCAGGAGCGTCCGGCCGATAGCGCCTGGTCTCCACTGGTGCCTATTCAGACCGGGGGTGACAAGCCGCCTGTGTTTTTTGTCGCCGGAGGCGGTGGCAGCGTTCTGTATTTTCAGCCGCTGTCTCGCTACTTGGGGGCTGACCAGCCCTTCTATGGCTTGCAGTCCAAGGGGTTGGACGGCGAGTCGGTGCCGTTCGATCGCGTCGAAGACATGGCCGCTTGCTATGTGGATGCCATCCGCAGCGTGCGTCCGAAAGGTCCGTACCGTTTGGGCGGACATTGTTTCGGCGCGGTGGTGGCATTTGAAATTGCTCAGCAACTGATTCGCGACGGAGATGAAGTGGATCTGCTGACGGTATTGAATGTACCCGCCCCGCGCGCGCAGCGGCCCGATGCGGGACACGGTCTTGATTATGCGGCTTGGGTGGTCAAGCTTGGCAGACTTCTGGAGCAATCATCCGGGCAGAGCCTCGATCTCGATTACGAAGAAATCAAGCTGCTGGATAAGGAGGCTCAGCTGGAGCATCTGAAAAACCGGATGAACAAGGCCGGGTTCCTGCCGCCTGAAGCGGGCGTAGGGCCGGTACGCGGACTGGTTGAGGTGCTGAAAACCAATGGCAGTATCGAATATTTTCCGGAGGCTCCGGTGCCGGTGCCGATTGCCTTGTTGAGGGCTGGAAAATACCACCCAGAATACGACTTCAGCGGCGCCGAATACCCGACGCCCGGAGAGCATGACGAGACCTTGGGCTGGCAAGCCTACGCTTCGGGGCCGGTGATCATGCGCACGGTACCCGGCGATCACATCACCATGCTGTCGGAACCGAATGTGACGGAGCTTGCAGCCAGTGTCGATGCATTGCTCTCGGGCCACCGCGAGGCGGCGGTCAAGGCCGATGCCTCGCACCTGGAATGGGCAGGACAGGCCGCGGTCAAGGAGATCGAATTGCGGGCTGCCGAAGAGGCTGACGCGGAAAGCCCGTGGCAGAAAAACTCGGCTGCCAATGATCTGCCTGCGCCGGGGAAATCATACAGGGGTAAGCAAGGCGCAGTTGGTGCCTATGCCGACTGGCTTCTGCGCCGGCGTTACCTGGTTATCGTGATGGTCTTGTTATTGGTGAGTTTGGCCGCGGCAGGCATTAGTCGTCTGCATTTCGAAAACGACTACCGGATGTTCTTCAGTAAGGACAATCCTGAGCTGATAGCCTTCGACGACCTCCAGAACACCTATACCCAAAACGACAATATTCTGATCGTACTCGCTCCCAAGGATGGGGCCGTTTTTACCGGCGATAACCTGTCCCTGGTCGAGAATGTCACGGCCAAGGCATGGAAAATTCCTTATTCCACCCGTGTCGATTCGTTGACCAATTTTCAATACAGCCGGGGCGATGGCGATGTATTGGCGGTGGAAGACTTGGTGAAGAATGCCACCGGTTTGAAAGCCTCTGAAATCGATAACATCAAGAAAATCGCCTTGGCCGATCCATTACTGGTCAGGCGGTTGATTTCCCCTTCGGGCCGGGTCACAGCGATCAACGTGATTGTACAGCGCCCAGGCAAGAACCAAATGAATGAGACCAAGGAAGTGACCGATTTCGTCCGCCATGCCATCAAGGAACGGATTGAGGCGGAACGCCCCGACGTCAACGTCTACTTGACCGGCAACGTGATGATGGACGCCGCGTTTGCCGATGCGTCCGAACACGACGGACAGATTTTGACGCCGCTGATGTCGGGGATCATTGTCGTGGCGCTGCTATGGTTCCTGCGCTCGTTCGTCGGCACTCTGGTCACGGTGACGGTCATTGCCTTATCCATTCTAACCGCCCTCGGGTTGGCGGGCTGGCTGGGCATCGCGCTGTCCCCTTCGAGCGTGCCAGCGCCGACCATCTTGCTAACGCTGGCCGTGGCGGATTCGGTGCATATGCTGATGAGCTACTATGACGGCGCGCGTAAGGGCCTCGACAAGCACTGCGCCATGAAAGCCAGTCTGAGGCTCAATCTCGCCGCCGTCTTCTTCACGAGCCTGACCACGGCGATCAGCTTTCTGTCGATGAACTTCAGCGATGCGCCGCCGTTCCGTGACCTAGGCAACATTACCGCCATGGGGGTGATCGCCGCTTTCGTTCTGTCGATGACGCTGCTGCCGGTATTGACCGTGCTGTTTCCTGCTCCGAAGCTGCGCAAGGTGTCCGAGCAGCCGGCCGGGCTCATGTGGTTGGCCGAGTTGGTCATCCGTCGGCGCAAGGCTTGGTATCTTGCGGTACTGGTGTTGACCGGGGTTTCCATCAGCTTCGTTACGCGGAACGAGCTGAACGATGAGTTCGTGAAATATTTCGCAACCGGCACCGATTTTCGGGATGCCACCGATTTTACCACGGACAATTTGACCGGCATCTACTCCATCGATTATTCGTTGGGGGCTTCCGTCTCGGGCGGCGCCACCGATCCGGCCTTTTTAAACAAGGTGGAAGATTTCGCCAACTGGTTGAGACAGCAGCCGGAAACACTGCACGTTTTTTCAATCACCGATGTCATCAAACGCCTGAACAAAAACCTGCACGGCGAGGATCCGGCCTGGTATGGACTGCCGGAAGCGCGCGACATGACCGCCCAATACCTGCTGCTGTACGAGATGTCATTGCCTTTCGGTCTCGACTTGAACGATCGTCTGAACGTGGACAAGTCCGCCACGCGGCTCACCGCGACGCTGAAAAGCCTGTCCACCAACGAGATTCTGGCGTTTGAACAACGGGCGCGCGAATGGCTCGCAACGAACGCCCCGGAGCTTCGTCATGCCGGCGGCACCGGAATCACGATGATGTTCGCGCATATCGGTGCCCGTAACATCGTCAGCATGATCAGCGGCGAATTACTGTCCACCTTCCTGATCTCATTCATTTTGATGATCGTACTGCGTTCGGCGGCGATGGGCTTGCTCAGTATGATACCCAACCTGGTTCCGGCCGCGATGGCTTTCGGTATCTGGGGGCTTTGGGTCGGCCGCGTGGGTCTTGCCTCTTCGGTGGTCGCGGCGATGACACTGGGTATCCTGGTCGACGACACTGTGCATTTCCTCGGCAAATACCTGCACGCCCGGCGCCATGAGGGACTTTCGCCGGAAGATGCCCTGCGCTATGCCTTCGCGTCGGTCGGCAAGGCCATTTGGGTTACCTCGGCGGTCCTGATGTCCGGGTTTGCGCTGTTGGCGCTCTCCGATTTCAAGATCAACGCCGAAATGGGGTTGCTCACCGCGATTATTTTCGGTCTAGGCCTGTTCGCGGAGTTCTTGCTGCTGCCGCCTTTGCTATTGGCGGTCGAAGGATGGCGTCTGCGTGTACGCCCGTCCAAGTCCGCCGCAACTCGCAGAGCTACCGCGCCAGCCTATATAAAAAACGAGGCAGAGCCCGTCGGCGCCAGATCCTATCAGGCTAAGACTCTGGCCGAAGCCACCGAAAAATGAAAACTTTCGATAACCCAACAAATAACGTCACTTTTAAGTATCTAGAGGAGTAACCCGTATGACTACCCGCCATGTTTTTGCAATACTCTTGTGCGTCCTTTCATTCAATGCGTTGGCTCAGACTGCAGAGGAGCGCGGCCTGGAGATAGCGCGTGAGATAGATCGCCGCAACGAAGGTTTCGTGAACAGTCTGCACGAGGCCGACATGACCCTGAAGAACCGCCAGGGCGAGGAGAGTAAGCGCCACTTCATCCTGAAAACCCTGGAGGTCAGCAACGATGGCGACAAGGACGTCGGCTTGTTCGACAATCCGCCCGATGTCCGCGGCACCGCCGTGCTGACCTATTCCCATGGTGTGCAGCCGGATGACCAATGGATTTTTCTGCCTTCGCTGAAGCGTGTCAAGCGTATCTCTTCCGTAAACAAGACTGGTCCTTTCGTCGGCAGCGAGTTTGCTTTCGAAGACATCGCTTCCTGGGAACTGAGCAAATACACCTACAAATATCTGCGCGACGAAGCGGTGGATGGCCATGACTGTGCTGTCCTCGAGTTACATCCGGCGTATGAATATTCAGGCTATACCCGCCAGGTTTGGTGGGTCGACAAGGCGATTTACCAGGCGCGCAAGATTGAGTTTTACGACCGCAAGGATGCGCTGCTGAAAACCCTGGCGCTGAATGATTACCGGCAATACCAGGATAAATTCTGGCGCTCACATGACTTGCTGATGGAAAACCTCCAAACCGGCAAGACCACGCGCTTGGTCCGGAGTGCCTACCAGTTCGGGGCCGCTCTGAGCGCGCAAGATTTCACCGAAGGCGCCTTGAAAAACATCCGTTGAGTCTTGGCATCAGGAACACGACATTACCACCTAGAAGATTATTTTCCAAAACATCGGGAGAACCCACATGACTAAAAACAAAACCTGCAAACTTTTGCTGATGCTATTCACCTTGGCGCCTTTGGGGGTTGAGGCGCAAGGCAATGCCAAAAAGGAGCCTTCTGCGGAGGCCCGTTCCGAGGCGGCGCTTCAGGTAGACGGCTTTTTTTGGGATGTTTTTCATAACGGTAAGTATGAGCTAATCCCTGACGTGATCAATGCGCTGACCGGCATTCATTTGCAGTATCCGAACGATTCGGTCACCACGGCCCATGTCGGCTTCATGAAGGTCTGGCATTTGACCGAAAGATGGCGGCAGGAGCAATTCCCGCCCACGATCATCGAAGATGCGGTCGTCGCGCAAAGCTATTTCCAGCAAGCCGTGCGTTTGAATCCGGATGACAAGCGCTACCTGGGCTTTCTGGGCGGCATGACCCTGGCGGAAGGCGACATCCATCGCGATGAAAAACTGGTGCACAAGGGTTATGTCACCTTGCGCAAGTCTATCGCGGCTTTCCCTGAGTTCAACTTGGTTACGGCGGGGCTAGTGGAAAGTGTCCTGCCGGCGAACTCCGATCGTTTCAAGAGGGCACTCGAATGGCAGTGGAAAACCCTCGACGTATGCGTGGGGGAGAAGTTCGACCGGAAAAATCCCGACATGACGCCCTACATGAATTTAGAGACGACGGTCGGCGATAAGCGCGTCTGCTGGAACGGTGATATCGCTCCTCATAACTTCGAAGGCTTCTTCTTCAACATGGGCGATATGCTGGCCAAAGCAGGCGATTGGCATACGGCTCAGAAGATTTACGCCAATGCCAGACTTTCCAAGACCTACGATAGTTGGTTGTACAAGGATGAGCTGGAGCAGCGGATTGTAGACGCCGAGGCTAACGTCGCCTTGTTCAACGAGGCGCCGGGTCCCAGCGGTCGTCCTAGCCATCCGGTCATGTTCCAAACCGAATACGCCTGTATGTCATGCCATCACAACTGATGTCCGGGATGGACGTTTACTCCCATTGTTACGCAATTTTAACCAACCTCACGAGGAAAAAAATGAACAGAATCTTCACTAAACAACTGGGCCGTATGCAACAAGGAACGCGGCACCTGATGCTTTCAACAGTTTTGTCAGGATTGTTTCTGGCGGCTGCCCCTCAGGCCTATGGAGAGGACAGTTACGGCGACATTGAACCATCCAAAGCCGGGTTGCCGTTCAAGGCTGTTTTTACCACGGCCTTATCCGTCAAAGTGGATCCCAAGCGGTGCCCTGATATCGTTCAGGTCAATGAGGGGGATGGTCTGGGAACCCAGATCGGCAAGTTTAAAGTCTACCAAACCTCTTGCCTTACCCCTTCGACGGACCCGTTGACTTTTCGCGACGGGCGTTTCGTGTTCACTGCGGCGGACGGGTCAACGCTCCGAGGGTACTATGGCGGCCGGGTCGTGCCAACGCCGACCACGCTTCAGGATGATCAGTTGCTGCTCGATGCAGCATGGAGCATCAGCGGCGGAACCGGGCGCTTCATCGGGGCGAAGGGCGGCGGATCAGGCAGCGGCCTTTTGAGCCCCGGCGCCGGCGATGCGCGCATCGTGCTCGATGGTCGTATCAGCCTTCCAGAAAAGCATTAATGGGCACGATTTTTACATTTAATCACAGAGAATTGAACAATGAATATCAAATCAGTAAGAACGAAGATAGTCTTGGGGATCATGATGGTCGGAATGGTGATAAACGCGGATGCCGGTGAAAACCGTCCGGGTCATTTTGAAACGCCCTATAACGGAATTATTTCCGGCACGGCCACTAGCGCACCGATCGACGCGGTGAATTCGGGAGACGGAGTGGATGGTGTTCTGGGAACATTTGCCATTACGACCCAAAAGTTCGGCCAGGTGACCGGGCAGGCTCTGGTCGAGGATGTCCCGGCGGCGATTCCATCCGGCACTTGTCCTCCCGAGACGGATTTTGAGTTAGCCTTGGGAGCTATTGATGCCGCCCACCGCTTTTCGAATGGAGACCAATTGTTTCTCAAAGGGCATACTCGGACAGCCTGTGTGGATTTAGACACAGGTACTGCGGTTGCTCATGAATCTGGTGAATTTACCGGTGGCACCGGACAATTTAGTGAGGCAAGCGGTATCTGGGATATCACCGACAAAATCAATCTTTGGACGACCGATCCATCCGGACATTTTTTTGCCTCCTATACGGGTCAACTCAAGGGGACGATTATTACGTCCAATCCTCTCCACATAAAGAAATGACAAAGTCAGCTGAGCGAAGCATTCATTCCCTCGCTCAGCAATCTTACATTATCGAGCTTTTTGTCGAAAAGGAAAAAATCAATATGACCATCAAAAATATCATGCCATTCGTAATCTTGGCGCTGGTAATGTCGGTCGGGGAAGCGGCTTTTGCTGAAACCGAGCATGAGATTTATACAACACCCTATAACGGTACTATTTCCGGAACCGTTATCAGCAGCGAAATCAATGCGGTAAATCCGGAGGACGGTGCAAATGGGATTTTGGGGAACTTCGCGGTCGCCAGTCGTAAGTTTGGGCATGTTACCGCGCAAGCCTTTGTCGAGGATATTCCGGTTTCAACGCCGACCGGGAATTGCAAAGAAGGCACCGATGCCGAATTTACGTTGGGAACAGTGCGTTCTATCCATCGTTTCCCTAATGGGGATCTTTTATACCTCAATGCGCTGACACGTTCGGCTTGCCTTGATTTCGAGACATTGACCGTTCATACCGATGAAGAAGGCGAATTTACCGGGGGTACCGGCAGATTTGCTAAAGCAACGGGTACATGGAGGATTACGGGGGCCGCCAATCTCTGGGTCATTGATCCTTCCGTGCAATTTTTCGGTCCCTTCAGCGGCGAACTCAGCGGAACGATCATTACTCCTACGCCCATCCTAAAAGGCAAATAACAATGAGAGCAGTTAGAGAAAGGCGGTACTGCATAGTAATCTTTTTGTTGGGACAATCGCCCGTTCAAAATGATTTTGAGCAGGTGTGAACTCACTAAGGACTAGGTTTACCCATGTTTGCTAACGGTGCTGTAGTGTGCATTCTCTGGCCGCTCGCGGCCTTGCTGGTGGTTTCCAACGCTTCGGCGGGGGAGTTTTCCGGCTTCATTGCCGCGGAGACGCGATTCTTCACCGAAAGCTCCGGTTTTCCCGAACAACGCGGCAGTGTCTGGTCGCCCTCAGGCGTAGCTCAGCCGGAGTTTCGCCAGGAGTTCAACGAGGGGCGGGATCGTTTTACCGCGATTCCGTTTCTTCGCCTCGATGCGAATCAATCCAGCCGCAGCCATTTTGACGTGCGCGAGTTCAACATTTTTCACCAGGGCTCCAACTGGGATTTTCGCTTCGGCTTGGGCAAGGTATTCTGGGGCGTCGCGGAATCGAGGCATCTGATCGACATCGTCAATCAGACCGATTTGGTGGAGAACATCGACGAAGAGGACAAACTTGGTCAGCCGATGGCCAATTTGAATTTTTCCGGCGATTTCGGCAATCTGAGCCTGTTCATGTTGCCGGGCTTTCGCGAGCGGACCTTCATCGGCGACCGCGACCGGCTGCGCTTTCAACTGCCGGTAGACGATAAGCATTCGGTATACGAGTCGTCGCTGGAACAATGGCATGTGGACTTCGCCGGGCGTTGGAACCGCACGTTCGGCGACTGGGACGTGGGCGTTGCGCATTTCTGGGGAACCGGCCGGGAACCCCGGCTAGTACCCCAGTTTCCTAGGGGGCAGGGGTTCCCGCCCGATCGGGTCGTTCCATACTATGACATCATCAATCAGACCAGCTTGGATGTGCAGGGCGCCGTCGGTAACTGGTTGTTCAAGCTGGAAGCGATGACCCGCGGCGGGCAAGGCCAACGGTTCGCGGCGGCGGTTGCCGGCCTCGAATACACCTTTTACGGCGTGCTGGAAAGCAGCGTGGATGTGGGCGTCCTCGCGGAATATCTGTATGACGGACGCGATCGGTCCGCTCCGCCGACGCCTTTCGACCATGATGTTTTCGTCGGCACACGGCTTAATTTCAATGACGAGCAGAGCACCGAGTTGCTGATCGGCGGGGTGATCGACCAGAAAACCCAGGCGACGCTGCTCAATGTGGAAGCGAGCCGGCGTTTGGGCGATAACTGGAAAATCGAGGTGGAAGGGCGCTTCTTCGAGAACGTACCGTCTTCCCGTTTTACCGATGTCGCATTATACGGGTTGCGCCAGGACGATTATGTGCAAGTCAGCGTGGCGTGGTTCTTTTGAATGCGGCCCGATAGGGACGGCATCGGCTGTACGGTATGACAAAGACTTTCACGGCACACAGCGCCGACGGCGTTTCCGGGTCCAGATTCGGTTTTGCCAGTCATTCAGTTGAAGCGCAGGAATCCACATTGTTCCCCGAGGAACTCCGGCTCATTCAGGGAGCAAGCGAGAAGCGGCGGCAAGAATTTGCAACGGGGCGTTATTGCGCACGCTTGGCTCTGGCGAATCTTGGCGTTGCGCCTGCCGCGATTCTTAGTGATCAAAACGGCGCTCCGGTCTGGCCCGGCGACGTCGTTGGCAGCATCAGCCACACCCGAGGATTGACGGCGGCCTGGGTCGCTCATGCTGATGTAACCAAGGGCATCGGCGTGGATGCGGAATATCGGCGAGGGCCGTTTTCGTCCGAGGTTTTTGACGCGATAACGACGGCGGCGGAAAAACGGAAGTTCCGCAATTACCCGCAAGCGGTCGCAGACACCTTGTGTTATGCGTTATTTTCGGCAAAGGAAAGCGTTTTCAAATGTTTTTATAGCGCCTGTCATGAAAGCCTGACGCTGGAAACCATCGACATCTGTATCGATGCCCGCTTGAGTTCATTCAGCACGGCGCGGCTTGGCGACGGAACAGGCCTTCCGATCCAGGGGCGAATCGGCTTTTGTTCCGATTATGTGATCACCGTGGCATGGTGGCCGAATTGGGTTTAGCCAATTTTGCGGATTGCCGGCATTGTTGATGGCAGGTCCTCCGAACGGCGGCCGATAAAACAAAATGCGGTAAAGTTTGTCTCTATGATTTTCGACGGTATGAGCTTCATATCACACCCTTTATTGATGAGGAGGAAATGATGATGAACGAAGATTTCATTATGAGTGCCCGCGCGGTCAGAAACGGCAGTTTCAACTCGGAGCCGGGCAAGAGCCATTATCTCTTGGTGCCGCAGGATTCGGCCGTGCCCTTGCCGGAACATAAGAGAGGCGTGGCGGAATGGGTCAAGGCGCTACGCCAGGCCGCCGTTTGGGGCGATGACTCGCGCGATCCCGGAAAGGAACGCGGCGACATCCTGGTTTTTATCCACGGCTACAACAACGATCAGGCCGTGGTGATGAAAAGACATCGGCAATTAAAGGCGGATCTGCATGCGGCGGGTTACAAGGGGGCGGTGATGTCTTTCGACTGGCCGAGCGCAGCCAGTGCCTTAAACTACTTGGAAGACCGCCATGATGCGAAAAGGACCGCCATGCAACTGGTCACGGATGGGATTCGGCTGCTGGCCAAGGAGCAAGGGCCGGGTTGCGCGATCAATATCCATTTACTGGGGCATTCCACCGGCGCCTACGTGATACGCGAAGCGTTCGACGATGCGGATGACGTGCATATGACGCAGGCGAGTTGGATGGTCAGCCAGATCGCCTTCATCGCCGGGGATATTTCGTCTGCCTCGCTCGCGGAAGGCAATGCTTCGACCGAGGCGATCTATCGCCATTGTACCCGCTTTACCAATTACTCGAATGGCGCCGACTCGGTCCTAAAGTTATCCAATGCGAAAAGGGTGGGCATATCGCCACGGGTAGGCCGCGTCGGACTGCCCGAAAACATTCCGGGCAAAGCAGTCAACGTCGACTGCACCGATTATTTTACGGTGCTGAATGCGGATGCGGCGTTGCAGGCCTTCGACCAACAAGCGCGAATCGGCAGTTTCGATCACTCCTGGCATATCGGAAACCGGGTGTTTACCCGCGATCTGTTCGAGTTGCTGAAAGGGGACCTGGATCGGCACCTGTTTCCGACCCGCGAGGTGGTAGCGGGTTCGATCCGCTTGAAACGTCCGGCTTAACGGACGCGGCGGAGGGACATTTGCCTCATGCCCGCGCCGCGGCGTGGGAATGAGGCAACAGGGGATTATTTTTCAGTTTGCGGAAAATTATAATCGCCTGTCGGACGGGTAAAGGTGAATTTGTAAGGATTCACAATGATGAAGTCGGCAAACGTCTTGAAGGTGTCGTGAGGCGGCTGGAGTGAGGTGATCGCGGTGGCGGGGCTCAATGCGACATAAAGGGCGCTGCCCAGGATAGTCGCCACGAAACCGGCCGGGCGCAAGGCGACATCGTACAAAATATCCACGCCGTCGGCTTTGTGGACGGTGGGCGGGTTGTCGGCAAAAACGGGCGCCGACACAGTCAATGTCAATGCTATGATGGCGGTTTTAATCAGTTTCATATCATATCTCCCAAGATTAGAATTAACGTTCGACCAAATGAGTTTCCGCCGGACCAACAAGAAATGCCGTGGAAAAATCCTAAAACTACGCTGCCTTACGGCAAATGCCAAATATATCACAATTGGCGGAAAGAGTTGCCTGTTAGAGGATGATTTTCATGTAGATGGCAAGCTTTCTTATTTTTTTCTTAATAATATTGATCTAAGTTGTTGATAATTCTTGTGGCGCGCCGTGATCCTGTCAAACAGCCGGACCCTGTGCGGAATTAAGTCATTCAGCGTTTCCCTCGCATTTTCTGCATTTTGATAGTTTTGCATTGTTCCTTCACGGCTTGGTCACCGAGTTCAAGCATCAGGGTAGCGCGGAAGACGGCCTGTTGTGCTACCGTGCCGTGCTGCGCCCCGGGCTGTGGTTTTTGACCCGCACCAGCAACTGCCGGATTTTCCAGGACATGAACGTCCCGGACATCATCAAACAAGTCTTCGAGTTGAACGGTTTTCATGACTTTATCATAAGAACCTCGCGAGTTTACACCCCCCGCAGCTAAGTAGGCATGCATAAAAAGCCAGGTAAAATGAGCCTGTATGATAGCTGGTTTTCGAGGGGCAAATGAAGTTTGTGAAGGGATTGAGCGAAGCGGAAAGGCGCACGCCGCTGGATGCTTCCCGCTACGCACCGTGGCCGCGTTTCCGGCAGCGGGCGCATGCGGTTCTATTGAGTGGTAAGCACTACAGTTTAGCCCAGTTGTCGGACATATTCGCTGTAGATCGGGATACGGTGCCGGGATGGTTGAGGGGATGGGAGTCGCAGGGTTTGCTAGGTCATCGTGACCAAGACCACCCAGGGCGACCCGCAAGGGGACGGCGTGTACCCTCTCAAAGGACACGGTTCGACGCTGGTTGAAAGAAAAAGGCTGGAGGTGGAAGCGCTGCCGCCGCAGCCTAAAGGAAAAGCGCGACGAAACGGAGTTTTTGGAAGGAAAGCGGATATTGACTGCCTTCCATGAGTACGAAGCGGCGGGTGATCTTGATGTGTTCTACCTTGATGAAAGCGGTTTTAGCTCCCGTTCCTGCGTGCCTTACGCCTGGCAACCCAAGGGCGAAACCTTGCACCTACCCGCCAATGTGTCGGGCGGCACAAATGTCACCGGTTTCCTGAACCGGAACAATGAAGCCTATTTCCACACGGTGGACGGCTCGGTCACACACAAGGAGATCATGGAGGCGATGAACGTTTTCGTTCGCTTGCGCAGCCCTGAAAAGTTGACCATCGTCGTCATGGACAACGCTTCGGTGCATCGCAAAGCTGTGGAGGAGGCCAGCTGGGGGTGGTTGGGGTTTCGTGTTTGGACCTGGTTCCTCACGACTTATTCGCCTGAACTGAATCCAATCGAGATACTATGGAAGAAAATCAAATACGAGTGGTTGCCCTGGGCCGCCTACCATTGTTTTGAAACGATGCGCTCTGCGTTAGGCGAAATTTTCGAAAATTTGGGCGGCAAATACCGGATTAATTTTGC
The DNA here is from genome assembly GCF_041897535.1 of Methylomicrobium lacus. GTDB lineage: Bacteria > Pseudomonadota > Gammaproteobacteria > Methylococcales > Methylomonadaceae > Methylomicrobium > Methylomicrobium lacus_A. The sequence continues at coordinate 1,834,502 of NZ_CP169217.1, read as the reverse complement.
ATAGGTACTTATTGCGCGAGGTAACACAGCATGCAGGTGGCGCTTCTGCTGCCATAGGGTGGGGTAAGATGACCGAAATAATTAAGTCAGCAAAAAAATCCGATGTTTTAGTTATCAAAAGATTAGAAAACCGTTTTGGTTTTCATCTGCCCGAAGTTTATAAATACTTTTTGTTGATGTTTGACGGTGGTGAACCTATACTAAAGTTATCACAGTTTCATGCAGACACCAGGTGAACATATTGTGCTCTGCTACTGAACGCCATAACGATTATGGACATAATCATCTAACTGCGAGATTGTATTACTGTCCTCCGACACAACCTGTTTTATGACATCGCCGATACTGATCATGCCAATCAATTTGCCATGGTCCATGACAGGTAAGTGGCGCGTATGCGTGGAAGTCATCAATATCATGCACTGCTCCACAGAATCATCCGGATCGACACATAGGGTATTGATATCAAGCATCTCGGAAACAGGGGCTTCCAGGCTGGGCGCGCCTCTATACATGAGATGCTGCAAATAACCCCGCTCGGTAAAAATACCGAGAAAAAAGCCCTTGTTGGTGACGGCTACCGCTCCGATATGATGATCAGCCATGATCTTTATGGCATTTAAAACAGGTGAGCGATCTTCAATTGAGAATACCTGGTTGTTTTCCTTGGCTTGTAATATGTCCTTGACTTTACGCCTGTTTCTTATTCCATCGACTACGGAATCGGAAAGATCTTTGCTGCAGTTCATCAGCGCCTTAATCAGTTTGGAAGAGCTCTGAGAAAAAGCCCCATCGGCCGCCAGTAATGATCTGGCTTTCTCTTTGTTATTTGCGTTGCTGTGATAAACCACTTCCGCCGCAATGCGGTGGAAGTGTTCATGTGCGGTACACATCGATTCAAAGGAAGGCAAATAGTTATATTGAACGCCATCGCCATAAATCCAGTGCCCGAGTTCGCAAACATGGCAATCCGCCACCTTTTTAAGGTCCTGGATAATCCCTTCTTCTATGTGGCGTTTTAGCCGCATGTTCCATTGAATATGCGTTTCGATAGCATCATTGAAAATGTTCATGGCTGTCTCCCAACGGTTTGAGATAACGGATGACCATTGGAAAGCGCATTGCCAGAAAAGATCCAGAAATGAGTAATAAATAATCTCAATATTCAACAAATCCGGGGCAGTTGCTCGCCGCTGAATAAATCCAGAACCCGGCTGACGCCCATGACGTTTTCGAGCGTGACCGTGCCGCGGGGATGCGGCCCGGTAACTTGGCCTATCCGGCTAGCCTGCCGGCCGAGCGGATGCCCTCGCAAAACCGACAAGGCCTGTTCGGTCTGTTCTTCGGGAACGAATAAAATAAACGCGCCTTCGTTGGCGATATAGACCGGATCGAAACCCAGTATCTCGCAGGCGCTTTTGACGTTACTGTCAACCGGCAGCGAGGCTTCCCTAATTTCGATGTGCTGCCGCGCCGTCGCGGCCAGCTCGATCAACGCGGCCGCCAGGCCGCCGCGGGTCAGGTCGCGCATGCAATGGATTTCGATCCCGGCCGCGAGCAATTCTCCGACCAGCCCTGAAAGGTCGGCGCAATCGCTTTCGATCTCGTGCGCGAAGTTCAAGCCTTCGCGTTCCAGCATCACCGCGATGCCGTGCCGGCCGAGGTCGCCGTTCAGGAGGATGCTGTCGCCCCCTTTAATTCGGCCGGGATTGCTCTCGATGCCGGCGTCGATCAGGCCGATGCCTGCGGTATTGATGAAGACCCCGTCGCCCTTGCCCTTGTCGACGACCTTGGTGTCGCCGGTCACGATCAACACACCCGCGGCTTCGGCCGTGTGCTGCATCGATTGCACGATACGCTCGAGGTCTGCGATCGGGAAGCCTTCTTCGATGATCAGCGCGCAGGTCAAATACAAAGGCTTCGCGCCGCTCATCGCCAGGTCGTTCAAGGTGCCGCAGACGGCCAGCTTGCCGATGTCGCCGCCAGGGAAAAACAAAGGCTTCACGACATAGGAATCGGTCGTGAAGGCGAGCCGCGAGCCGTTGACTTCGAATACCGCGCTGTCGTGTTTCTGGTTCAGCAGCGGATTGCCGAACGCCGGCTGGATCAGGTTGTCCAGCAGTTGCTGCATCAGGCGGCCGCCTCCGCCGTGCGCCATCACGATCCGGTCGTATTGCAGCGGCAAGGGGCAGTTGAGTTCCAGGTCAGACATGGGGATGGATGCGGTAATGGAAATAGGCGGCGCAGGCGCCTTCGGACGAAACCATGGTCGCCCCCAGAGGCTTTTCGGGTGTGCAGCGGACGCCGAACTCGGGGCATTCGGTTGGCTTGATCAGGCCTTGCAACACGTCTCCGCTGCGGCAGCGTGGCGATTCCTGGGGGGGTATATTCGTCACCGGAAAGCGCCGTTCGGCGTTCCAGTCGTCGTAGTCGGCATTCAGCGCCAGGCCGCTGCCGGCAATCGGGCCCAGTCCGCGCCAGCTTCGGTCGACCGTATCGAATACCTTCAATAGCAAGGCTTGAGCAGACAGGTTACCTTGTGCTTTCACGACCCGGCTGTATTCGTTTTCGACTTCAAAGCGGCCTTCTTCGAGTTGTTTGACGGTCATATGCAGCCCTTGCAGCAGATCGACCGGCTCGAAACCGGTGATCACGATAGGAATCCGGTAGCGCGCGGCAATCGGCAGATATTCGTGGTAGCCCATGATCGAGCACACATGCCCGGCGCCGAGAAAGCCCTGTACCTTGTTGCTGGGCGAGTTCAGCAGCGCTTCGATCACCGGCGGCACGCGCACATGACAGATCAGCAGCGTGAAGTTTTCGAGGGCTAATTGTCTGGCCTGATAGGCCGCCAACGCGGTAACCGGGGCGGTGGTTTCAAAACCCACGCCGAAAAATACCACCTGCCTGTTCGGGTTTTGTTGCGCCAGGGTCAGCGCATCCAGCGGCGAGTAGACGATCCGTATATCGGCCCCTTGCGCCTTCAGCCCCAGCAGATCTCTTTTTGAACCGGGCACGCGCAGCATGTCGCCGAACGAGCAGAATATCACCCCCGGCATTTCGGCAACCACCAGCGCCTTGTCGATGTATTCGATAGGGGTCACGCAGACCGGGCAGCCGGGGCCGTGGATCAATTCGATCGCGCCGTCCAGCAACTGGTCGATGCCGTACTTCAGCGCGCTATGGGTCTGGCCGCCGCAGACCTCCATGATCTTCCAGGGCCGAGTCGCGGCCGTCTTGATCGCCGCGACCAGTTTTTTGGCGGTTACGGGGTCGCGGTATTCTTGCAGATATTTCATCGGTCTTCACCCGCCGCGTCCAGCTCCCTGAAGGCCTGTAGACTGGCCAGGGCGTCCTCTTCATCCAGCACCGAGAGCGCGAAGCCCGCATGCACGATTACGTAGTCGTCGACCTTCGCTTCCGGCACATAGGCCAGGCTGATCTCCCGGCTAACGCCGGCAAAATCGATCCGGCCGGTACGCGCCAAGGGATCGCTTGCGTTTGAAACACTGATGATGCGTCCGGGAACGGCTAGGCACATAGATTTATCCGATGTATTTTGTCGCATACAGCTGCCCGAGCGCCAGGCCGCCGTCGTTTGGGGGGATGTTTTGATGCCGGAACACCTTGAAGCCGGCGGTTTCTAATCTCTCGACAGTGGCTTCCACCAGGCAGGCATTCTGGAAACAGCCGCCGCTGAGGACGATGGTTGGTTCGCCGGCGCGTTTCGCGATAGCCAATATCATCTCCGCCAGCGTATTATGGAATTTTTTGGCGATCAATTCAGCATCACGGTTCGGTATGTCGGCTAAAAGTGCTTCGATCGCGTCTTGCCAGTCGATGATCATTGGTTTGCTGTCGATGATTCGGAAGGGATAAGCGGCCTCGCAGTCATTTCTTGACGCGCAATTTTCCAGTGCCATTGCCGCCTGACCCTCGTATTGATTGATCTGGCAAAGCCCCAAGAGACTCGCGACCGCATCGAACAGGCGGCCCGCGCTGGTGGTGCGCGGACAGTTGATTTGTTTCGCCAGCACGGGGCGCAGAAGCTGTAATTCCGATTCGGAAAAAGGCAGGAAGTTCAGATCGAACACGGGCTCCTTATACATCTCGTGCAGCAGGCCCAGCGCAGCGCGCCTCGGCTCCTCGATCGCCTTGCCGCCGCCGGGCAGCGAAAACGGCCGAAGATGCACATAACGCTCGAAACCGTGGCCGTGAATCTTGAGGAACTCGCCGCCCCACAAGGCGCCGTCGTCGCCGAGGCCGTTGCCGTCCCAGGCTACGCCGAGCAAGGGCGGCTCCAGGCCGTGTTCGGCCATGCAGGCCAGGATGTGCGCGTAGTGATGCTGCACTTTTCCGCTTGCCGTCTGCCATTCCCGCATCGCAAACTGGCTGCTGCCGTAGCCGTCGTGCAGATCGCGCATCCATCTTTCCGGCTTGATCCGGTAAAACTGCCGAAGATCGGTCAAGGCGGCCTCGAATTGCTGCCGCGAAGCCGCGCAATCGAGATCGCCGATATGCGGGCTCAGAATCATTTGCCGGTCATGGCAGACGGCGACCGTATTTTTTAGATGGCCGCCGACCGCCAGCGCATCGGGCAGCGCCGTTTTCAGCAGTACGGGCAGGGGAGCGTAACCTCGGGCGCGGCGCAACAGGGTCATCTTGCCGCCGATCAGCCGGACGATAGAATCGTCCAGGGGGCGCTGGATAGGCCTATTATGGGTCAGAAAAACATCGGCAATGTCCGCAAGCCGGTCCAGGGCCTGGTCGTTGTCGATGCAGATCGGTTCGTTCTGGCGGTTGCCGCTGGTCGCGACGACCGCCGCGCCGAATTCGCGCAGCAGCAAATGATGCAGAGGCGCATAGGCCAGCATCACCCCGAGCAGGTCGGTGTCGGGAGCGACCGCATCGGCAACCTTAGCGCTTTCCCGTCTTCTCAATAGCACGATCGGCGCGGCGGGCGAGGTCAACGTTTGTCGTTCGAGATCGTTGACTGAACACAGTTCCTGGGCGGCCGCCAAATCGGCCGCCATCAGCGCAAACGGTTTTTGCGGGCGGTGTTTTCTAAAGCGCAGGCGCTCGATCGCCGCCTGGTTGGCCGCACCGACCCAGAGCTGAAAGCCGCCGATGCCCTTGACTGCGATGATCTTTCCCTCCCGTAAGTAATCGCTTGCGGCGAGCAAGGCGCCATCTCGTTCGGCCAAGCGCTTGCCGGCCGCATCGAGCAAGCTCAAGACAGGCCCGCAGTTTGGGCAGGCGAGCGTTTGCGCGTGGAAGCGCCGGTTGTCGGCAGAGCGATAATCCCGTTCGCAGTCCGCGCATAGGGCGAAGCCGGTCATCGTAGTGCGCTCCCGGTCGTAAGGCAGGCTCTGCATGATGCTGTAACGCGGGCCGCAGTTCGTGCAGCTGGTGAAGGGATAGCGGTAAAAGCGGCTGTCGGGATTGAATATATCGTTGATGCAATCCGCGCAGACCGCGATGTCGGGCAATACGTAGGCCGATGTGCTGCCTTTGTCGCGGCTCGCTTTGATCTGAAAATCGCGGTAATTCGCCGGCGGCTGCTTTTCGACTGTCAGTGACACGATGCCGGCCAGCGGCGGCAACTGGCTTTGCAGGCGGTCAAGAAACTGTTGCTGCAAGCCGGGCTCGCCTTCAAGCGCAATCGTCAGACCCTCGGCGGTATTGGCGACCCAGCCGTTTTGCCTGCACAGCCCCGCAAGGCGGGCGATAAACGGCCGCATGCCCACGCCCTGGACATAGCCTGTAATCGTAATGACGAGATGCTCGGTAATAATTTTGAAACCTGTTGAACTAATAACCGGATATTAATACTATTTAACCGCGATCATGGATAAAAAATAAATAACCGTTTTAAAATCAGACCAAGCCAGGCGGTTCCAATGCGACAGTTCATTCAGAGTCTTGCGGCAAAACACGATTTTCGGCCGACGCACCTGCTGGAAATTTTAAGAGCGGTTCAGGCTCGTTACCATCATATTCCGGCCGATGCGGTCGAGCTGCTGGCCGAAGCCTTGCGCATCCCGCGGACCCGGATCATCGACGCCATCGAATTCTACAGTTTTTTTTCGCTCACCCCCAAGGGCCGCTATGAACTGCTGATCAGCGACTCGATCACCGACCATATGCTGGGTAAGCAGGAACTGATGGCTTATCTGGCGGATAAATTGAATGTCGCGGTCGGCGAAGTCCGCAGCGACGGCGTGGTGAGTCTGGACAACACCTCCTGCACCGGCATGTGCGACCAGGGACCGGCAGGGCTCGTCAACGGCTACGCCTTGACCCGTCTCGACCGGAGCCGGATCGACCAAATCGCCGAACTGATCAACGGGGAAATACCGCTGGAGGAGTGGCCGGCCGAATTTTTCGAGGTGGACGATAACATCCGTAAACCGGGCTTATTGTTGAACAGCCAGACTGCGCAGGGCGAAGCGCTGAAGGCGGCTTTGGCGAGAGGCTTCAAGGAAACCCTGGCGGAAATCGACAAGTCGGGTTTGCGGGGGAGGGGCGGCGCCGGCTTCAAGACCGCAATGAAATGGCGCTTCTGCGCCGAAGAACAGCAAGTCGAACGCTATGTGGTGTGTAATGCGGACGAGGGCGAGCCCGGCACCTTCAAGGACCGGGTGCTGCTGAATTCGTTCGCGCATCAGGTGTTCGAAGGCATGACCCTGTGCGCTGCGATCATCGGCGCGAAGCAGGGTTTTCTGTATTTGCGCGGCGAATATCTGCACCTTCATGGCAAACTGCAAGCCACTCTGGCAGAGCGCCGCGCGTCCGGACTGCTCGGAACCGGAATTTTGGGCGGGGCAGTCGATTTCGATATCGAAATCCGCCTTGGCGCCGGCGCCTATATTTGCGGCGAGGAATCCGCCCTGATCGAATCGCTGGAAGGCAAAAGCGGCATCCCGCGCAACCGCCCGCCGTATCCGGTGACCAGCGGCTATCTCGGAAGGCCCACGGTCGTGAATAACGTCGAGACCTTCTATGCGGCGTCTGCGATCGCAGTCCATGGCGGCGACTGGTTTGCAGCAAGCGGCACCGAAAAATCGCAAGGCAGCAAGATCCTGAGCATCAGCGGTGATTGTGCCAAACCCGGCATTTACGAATACCCGTTCGGCACGACGATCCGAGCCATTCTGGAAGACTGCGGCGCGAGCGACGTGCTCGGCGTGCAGGTCGGCGGACCTTCCGGAACCTTCATTTCCGACCAGGAATTCGACCGTAAGCTGGCGTTCGAGGATCTGGCTACCGGCGGCTCGTTCATCGTCTTTAACGGCAACCGCGACATTCTGGCCATCGCACATAATTTCACCCATTTCTTCGCGCATGAAAGCTGCGGTTTCTGTACGCCGTGTAGGGTCGGCACGTCGCTGCTGCGGAATCAGCTCGACAAGATCACAGGCGGCCACGGCTCGGCCGGCGACGTGGTCGCTCTGGAAGAAATTTGCCGCCTGATCAAGACGAACAGCCATTGCGGCCTCGGGCAAACGGCCGCGAACCCGGTGTTGACGACATTGGAACGTTATCCCGAGCGCTATCAAAGCCGCTTGAAGAAAATCAGTTTCGAACCGGGCTTCGATCTCGATGGCGCGCTCGAAACCGCGCGGCGCATGGCCAACCGGAACGATGCGGCGGCGCATTTGCAACAAACGGCGGCAGAACATGAGTAAAACGATCACGATCGACGGCAAGGCCATTCCTTTCATCGATGGGCAAACCATCATGGAGGCCGCGACCGCGGCGGGCGTCTACATTCCGCATCTCTGCCATCATCCGGGCTATACGCCGCACGGCAGTTGCAAGCTGTGCAATGTCAGGGTCAACGGCCGGATCTGCTCGGCCTGCACCTTCCCGGCGGCCGAAGGCCAGGATATTTTGAATGACAGCCAGGAGCTGAACGCCGACCGGCGGCGGATCACCCAGATGCTGTTCGTCGAAGGCAATCATCTGTGCCCCGGCTGCGAAAAAACCGGCAACTGCCAGTTGCAGGCGGTCGCCTATCATCTGAACATGCTCGACAATCATTTTCCGCATTTTTACGCGAAGCGGAACATGGACGCCTCGCACCCGGACGTATTGATCGATCACAACCGCTGCATCTTCTGCACGCTGTGCGTGCGCGCCAGCCGGGAAAAGGACGGCAAGGACGTGTTCGCGATCAGCGGCCGTGGCATCAACAAGCATCTGATCGTGAATGCCGAAAGCGGGCTGTTGAAAGACACCGATCTCGAAGCGACCGACCAGGCCGCCAATATCTGCCCGACCGGCGCGATCCTGATCAAACGCACCGGCTACACGGTACCGATCGGCGAGCGGGTGTACGACCATAGAGAGATCGACGAAGTCAGTCTGGAACAGGAGAGAAGCGAACATGGCTAATAGAAAAATCCGCGTCGCCACCACCTCGCTGGCAGGCTGCTTCGGCTGCCACATGTCCTTACTCGATATCGACGAACGGATGTTGCAATTGGCCGAAGTGGTCGAATTCGACCGCTCGCCGATCACCGACATCGAACACTGCACTAACTGCGACATCGGCCTGATCGAAGGCGGCGTCTGCAACTCCGAAAACGTGCATGTGCTGCGCGAGTTCCGCAAGAACTGCAAGATCCTGGTCGCGGTCGGCGCCTGCGCGATCAACGGCGGCCTGCCGGCCTTGCGCAACTTCATCCCGCTGGAAGAATGCCTGCAGGAAGCCTATCTGGACGGCATCGGCGTCGAGAATCCGCAGATTCCGAGCGATCCCGAGCTGCCGCTACTGCTGGACAAGGTGCGGCCGGTGCATGAAGTGGTCAAGATCGATTATTTCCTGCCCGGCTGCCCGCCGTCGGCGGATGTGTTCTGGAAATTCCTGACCGATTTGCTGGAAGGGAGGGAGCCGTCGCTGCCTTATGAACTGGTGCATTATGATTAAGCGATCAGCGACGAAACCTGTTTTGACATCGGTGCTGACGTGTCCCGAGTGCGGATTTGAAAAACAGGAAATCATGCCGACCGATTCCTGTATTTATTTTTACCAATGTACGAATTGCCAGGCTTTATTAAAACCTAAGCAGGGCGATTGCTGCGTCTTTTGTTCATATGGAACGGTTGCCTGCCCGCCGAATCAAATGGGCCATGCCTGTGGTTCTGGTTAAATTTTAGAGAAGTCTATGTACGAACATTTGGAAACCGCCGAGAACAGCGAAAATCTGAAACGCGTGGTCGTCGATCCGGTCTCGCGGGTCGAAGGCCACGGCAAGGTCACGTTGTTGCTCGACGAAAACAACAAGGTCAAGCAGGCGAGGCTGCATATCGTCGAATTCCGCGGTTTCGAGCGCTTCATCCAGGGGCGTCCTTACTGGGAGTTGCCGGTGCTGGTGCAGCGTTTGTGCGGCATCTGCCCGGTCAGCCATCATCTGGCCGCCGCCAAGGCGATCGATCAACTGGTCGGCGTCGCTCCCGAAAATCTGACGCCGAGCGCGACCAAATTAAGACGCCTGCTGCATTTTGGCCAGGTCCTGCAGTCGCATGCGCTGCATTTCTTTCATTTATCCAGCCCTGATCTATTGTTCGGCTTCGAAAGCGACATCGGCAAGCGCAACATCATCGCGGTATTGAACGCCTATCCCGACATCGGCCTGCAAGGCGTCAAGCTGCGCAAATACGGCCAGGAAGTGATCCGGATGGTAGCGGGCAAGCGCATTCACGGCACTGGCGCGATCGCCGGCGGCATGAACAAGTCGCTGACCCAGGCCGAGCGCGATTACCTGCTCGAAGATGTCGATCAGATGATTCGATGGGCGGCGGATTCGGTCGCGCTGATCAAAAAGGTGCATTGCTCCAGCCTGCCTTTTTACGACGAGTTCGCGACGATACGCAGCAATTACCTGGGCCTGATCCAGCCCAGCGGCGCGTTGGAGCTTTATCACGGCGGCATTCGCGCGAAAAACGACCAAGGCGAAACGCTTCTGGACCATTTCGATTACTGTCGGTACAACGAGGCGATTCACGAGGAAGTCCGCTCCTGGTCGTACATGAAGTTTCCCTATCTGTTGTCCCTCGGCAAGGAAAACGGCTGGTACCGCGTCGGCCCCCTGGCGCGGGTCAACAACTGCGACTTCATCGACACGCCGCTGGCCGAAACGGCGCGCCTGGAGTTCAAGGCGCACGGCAATGAAGCGATGGTGCACAGTACACTGGCGTTTCACTGGGCGCGCCTGATCGAACTTTTGCATTGCGCCGAAAGCATCAAGACATTGCTGCACGATCCCGACGTGATGGGTCACGATTTGGTGACCCGGGGCGAAAAACGCTTCGAAGGCATCGGCGTGATCGAGGCGCCGCGCGGCACGCTGTTCCACCATTACCAGGTCGATGAAAACGACATCGTGACCAAGGCCAATCTGATCGTCTCGACCACCAGCAACAACATGGCGATGAACGAATCGGTGCGGCAGGTGGCGGCGACGTATCTGTCCGGCCGCGAACTGAGCGAGCCGCTGCTGAACAACCTGGAAGTCGCGATCCGTGCCTACGACCCTTGTCTGTCCTGTGCGACCCATGCGGTCGGCAAGATGCCGTTGCAGCTTGAGTTGATCGATGCCGAGGGCCGGTTGGTCGACAAGCTGGTCAAGCACAACGACGGCATGATCGACCGGCATGCCTAAGTCCGTTTTGCTGCTGGCCTGCGGCAATTTGAGCCGGGGCGACGACGCACTGGGGCCGTTGTTGCTGGAATTCGTCGAGGCGCATTGCGATTCGAGCGAAATCGAGCTGCTGACCGATTTTCAATTGCAGATCGAACACGCGCTGGATCTGGAAAATCGAAAGCTTGTTCTGTTTGTCGACGCTTCGGCCGGCTGTGACGGGTCTTTCGAATTGACCGAGCTTGAACCGGTGCAGGACAGCAGTTACACGACCCATGCGATGAGCCCCGCGGCGGTGATGGCGGTTTACCGGTCGATCAAAAAACAGCCGCCGCCACCATGTTTTCTGCTCGGAATCAAAGGCGAGTCGTTCGAACTCGGCGAGGGATTGAGCGAAAATGCCGGGGAAAATCTGCAACAGGCTTGCCGGTTTGTCGCAAGCTTGCTGGACAATCCCGATATTGCGGTTTGGCGGGATCGGACGGGAACTGTTGCAAGGTTTCATGGCTGCATGGGAATGTCGGTATCGTAAAATCGATGCGGTGGGAGCGACGCCTACATCGCGACTGAAGCCTTTAATCGCGACGTGGGCGTCGCTCCCACTGATGATTTTTATTTTGGAAAGTCGTCATGCATGAACTTTCATTGCTCGAAAACGTGCGCGAAATTCTCGAAAGCCACGCGCAGAGCCAGAACTTTGTCAAAGTCACGCGGGTGACTCTGGAAATCGGCAAACTGTCCTGCGTCGAGCCGGAGGCGTTGCGCTTCGGCTTCGATGTAGTGATGAACGGTTCGTTGGCCGAAGGCGCAGAGCTGGTGATCACCGAGGCGAGCGGGATCGGGCGGTGCCGGCAATGCGGGTGCCAGTCGGTCATCGAAACGTTATACGATCCCTGCGCCGAGTGCGGCTGTCCTTATATGGACGTCGTTCAGGGCGCGGAGATGAAAATTAAAGATTTGATAGTCATTTAGTTGCGGAATCATTATGTGCGGAATATGCGGTTGCGGCTCCACTGAGCCCAAACAGGCTCATCGATTCGTGTTGAGCCAGGGTCACCACCATCAACATGACCATGGCCATGACGAGTCCGATACGGGGCGCCTGGTCAGCATCGAGCAGGAATTGCTCGGCAAGAACAATGCGTACGCGATGCAAAACCGGGCGTACTTCAAGAAACACAATATTTTCGTGTTGAACCTGGTTTCCAGCCCCGGCGCCGGCAAAACGACCCTGCTGGTCGAAACGATCAAGGCCTTGCAGGAGCGAATTCCGATTGCGGTGATCGAAGGCGACCAGCAGACCGAACACGACGCCGACCGCATCCGTGCCACCGGCACGCCGGCGGTGCAGATCAATACCGGCCGCGCCTGCCATCTCGATGCGCACGGCATCGGCCATGCGGTGATGGATCTGGGCATGCATGACAACAGCCTGCTTGCGATCGAAAACGTCGGCAATCTGGTTTGTCCGTCCTCGTTCGATCTGGGCGAGGCGCACAAGGTCGTGGTGCTGTCTGTGACCGAAGGCGACGACAAGCCGCTCAAATACCCGGACATGTTCCATGCGGCCGATCTGATGCTGATCAACAAGACCGATTTATTGCCGTATGTCGATTTCGACATCGAGCGTTGCTGCGATTACGCGCGGCGGGTCAATCCGGATATCCAGATCATCCGTCTGTCATCGACCCAGGGCGAAAACTTTTCGGCCTGGACGGATTGGCTGTTGGCCCAGATGCAGGCGCTTGCCTAAAATGCCGATGCACACGATCAATTCAGATCATCCAGATAGAAAAAACGACGTGATTTGTCACTGCAGCGGAACCACGCATCAGCAAATCATCAAGCTTATCGATAGTGGAGTCGACAATCTGGAAAGAATATCGAGAATTACCGGGGCCAGTGCAGGTTGCGGGGCTTGCGAAACGGAAATACAGGAATTGTTGGAAAAATGCCTTTGATTTAAGACAGAATCGGATGAGATTGCTTTGTGCAGCATGCCATTGAATGGCCGAGTTCGACCCAAAAGCGACGTTCAGTGGAAATCTTTCAACGTCAGTTGAACAACCAGAAGCTGTCAGTGTTAAGATAAAAAGAAATTGTATCTCTTCCAGGGCGGGGAGATTGCAGAAACTATCTAATAGCTTGTTGGACGAAGCCGCTAACGAGGAGAAGGGGCGTGGCTTCATCCAAACGGACCGCCCAAAGCGAGGCCATTAATTCAGTGTGAGCTATAGCATGCATCGCCTTTTACGACTCCTGTGCCTGATGCTGCTCTTCTCGGCAGCGACTTCGCTCGCCGACAGCCTCATTGCCGAAGGCGTTATCTCGACGCCACTCATTCGCCTCTTGGCGCACCCCGAGGAATATGAGGGTAAACATGTGGAAGTGATCGGCTATTACCATTCGGAGTTTGAGGAAAGGTCGCTCTATCTCACAAAGGATGACGCTACGAATCTGAATACCCAGAATGGACTATGGATTGGAAGCATTGCCAAAGAGGCTGACAAAAACAAAGTCCACTTCATCAAGAAAGGATTTGTCCGCGTTGCCGGCACATTCAGCTACCGTCCCACGAGGGGTGCAGGGCACATGGGATTGTGGCCAGCCGAGTTGAAAGATATCACCTTTTTTGCCACCACAAGGTGATATGTCTAATAAATCGCTGCAGGGACACAGGCGCTATGCCTTCAGTTTTGTATGGCGTAGGAATTGGTCTGCTCTGGCTTCGATATGCCCCTGCTTCCCGTTCCTGCGCCTAATCTTGAACGTTGGGCGGCAATAGCCGACACGAGAGGAGGAGAATTGAGATATTACCTGACAGCCAGTGCGTTGCTCATCGGTATATGGGGATCTTCTCCGCTCAGGGCACGGGGACTTGACTGTCCCCATGGGAGTGCCCCTTGGTTTAACTTTACCGTTGAAATAGACTCCGCAACACTCCCGGCAGGCGTGGTCGCCGAAAGCGTGGTTGACTACAGCGGGAATACCGTCGTCCAACTTAGTAACTCCACCCCTATCCCGCTGGTGATCAATCCGCCCGATCCTCATAAAAAATATTTAGAACCTTATCCGCGACCATTGACGATGAAGTTCCTCTCCGGTGAAGCCTATTACTGCGATGTGATGGCAAAACCCATGAAATGCGAGATGAACGCCAACGTCAACAAGGAGACCGAGCATTTTTACACGCCTGAGATCGATAAAGCCGTGGGTGAAGGCCAGGTCATGGAAGACGATCGGCCGGCGGCAGACGTAAAAATCCCCAAGCCCAAACCTTTTCATTCCATCGCTATGTACGGGGATAAACCAATCATCATTTCCGGGACGGTGTTCTTTTTCTTAAACCTTCAATACGATCCCAAGTCTGGAGTAAAAACCCAAAAGTCATGCGATGACTTAGACTCTCAAAGAGCAGGCCCAACAGGGTACTGATACCGAAACCAAAGAGCGGTGCGGCTTATGAGCGAGCCCTCTGCGCCCCATAGCAGCCGCTCAAAAATAGACAGCGAGCGGCAGATACTGGCCGGTTGCGGACTACTGCCAGTTTGAGCGTTCGGCCGTCCATTTCAGATCAGGAATCGCAAAACGCTAAATTGGCAAGCCGATGGCCAGCCAGCAATCGATGGTCGACAAATCGAACGCGTCATCCGGTGGAATGCCGGGCAGTAGGAGGTTTAACCCATGAAAAACCGCTTCAATACCCGTATCATATATTCGTGATCCAACACGCCGGCGCTTTCGCGGAGGCTGTGCATCGCCCACATCGGGCAGCCGATGTCGACGCTGCGGATGCCGAGCTTCGCCGAGGCGATCGGTCCGATCGTGCTGCCGCAGGGCAGGTCGCAGCGGTGCGAGTAGCGTTGATAGGGGACGCCGGCTTCCTCGCACCAATGGATGAAGCGCGCGGTCGAGACGCTTTCGGAGCTGTAGCGGCGGTTCGCGTTGGCCTTGATCACCGGGCCTTTGTTCACGAAGACTTTATGATCCGCGTCGTAGGCCGAAGGGAAGTTGGGTTGATAAGCATGCGCCATGTCGGCGCTGATCAAAAAGCTTTGCGACAGCGCGCGGGCATGGTCTTCGCGGTTCGGAGACGTCGCGATGCTGATCCGTTCCAGCACGTCGGTCAAGAAGCTGCCGGCGGCGCCGATGTGGCTTTCGCTGCCGATTTCTTCGTGGTCGAAGAACGCGCAGACCAGCGTGCTTTCGGCATGGTTCAGGATGTTTTCATCCAGCAGGGCTTGCAGTCCTGCATGGCAGGAAGCCAGGTTGTCGAGCTGGCTGTCGGCGATGAATTCCTGGTTCGCGCCCCAGAGCGCGCCTTTCTGGGTGTCGTAGACGGCCAGGTCCCAGGACAGCACTTGCGCGGCGCCGATGCCGACGGCCTGTTCCAGCAAGGATAAAAAATAAGGCTGCGGCAGTTGTTCGCCGGTCAATTGCGCGAGCAGCAGCGGCAATTCGTTCTGTTTGTGCAGCTTCAGGCCGTCTTCGTTGACGCCGCGGTTCATGTGGATCGCGAGATTCGGCAGGCGCAACAGCGGACGTTCGAAGCGCACCAGCTTGTGCGCGAGGCGTTCGTGGTCATCGACATAGCTGATCCGTCCAGCCAGGCTCAGGTCGCGGTCGGTAAACGTCGCGAGAATCGGGCCGCCGTAAATCTCGACGCCGAGCCGGGCCAGCCCGTCGCTCGCCGTCGCGGGATTCGGCTTCACGCGCAGGCCCGGCGAATCGGTATGCGCGCCGACGATGCTGAAGCCGGACTCGGCGGTCGCTTTGTGTCCCACCACGAACAGCACGATCGAGGAATCGTCGCGCACGACGTAATAGCGCCCGCCCGCATGCAAATCCCATTTGGCGCCTTCGTCGAGCCGGTTAAACAGAAAGGCCTTGGCTGCGGTTTCGATCGAGGCGACCGCATGCCAGGGGCTCGGGCTTTTGTCGATGAAGTCCAGCAAATGCTGTGCGTGTTGTTTGGCGGTCATGATCTTTCCTGCAAATCCAGCGCGGCGGAATTGATGCAGTAACGCAGGCCGGTCGGCCGCGGGCCATCCGTGAACACGTGGCCGAGATGCGCGCCGCAGGCCTTGCAGGTCACTTCGACCCGGCGCATGCCGTGGCTGTTGTCGGCATGTTCGGCGACGCTGTCTGCGGTCAATACATCCCAGAAACTCGGCCAGCCGGAGCCCGAGTCATATTTGGTATCGGAATCGAAAAGCGCATTGCCGCAACAGGCGCAGCGATAGATGCCCGGCGTCTTGCAGTCGTAGTATTTGCCGGTAAACGGCGGCTCGGTGGCTTTCAGGCGGCAAATCGCGAATTGATCGGGCGTCAATTTGTCGCGCCATTGTTCGTCGTTATTTTTGTTGTCGCTCATGGTGGATCTCCAATGCCTCGGTTCAGTTCATTGTACCCGCCTCGGGCCGCATCGCAAAACCCGCAGGCGCGGTCGGGAAAATATCACTTTTTGACAGTAAAGCAGACCTTTATAATTGCGCGCATGATGATGTCATTGGGATGAGGTTTATGAGTCAAAAAAAATTATCGCTGCAGGAACAATTGTTGAAGTCCGGCCTTGTGACGACCGCGCAGGCCAGGACCGCAAAATCCGAAAAACATAAACAGGTTCAGCAGCAGCGCCATAACAATGTGCAGGTCGCGGATGAGGCCAAGCGTATGGTACAGCAGGCGCTGGCCGAAAAAGCCGAGCGCGACAAGGAACTGAATCGGCTTAAACTAGAGCAGGAAGAGCGTAAACAAATCGCCGCGCAGGTCCGGCAACTGATCGAAAGCCACCGTATCGCGATCGACGAGGGCGCGATCGAGGAGTTTGACGACAGCCACGCCTACCATTTTACCGATCAGAACAAGGTCAAAAAGCTGTTCGTGCCGAAAGCGATGCGAGATCAGATCAGCAGCGGCAAACTGGCGATCGTCAGACTGCGCAGGCGTTACGAAGTGGTGCCGGTCGACATTGCCGGCAAAATCCGCGAGCGCGATCCGGCCAGTGTGATCGTATGGAACGATGCTTCCGCTCAAGCGGTCCAACCGAGCGACGATCCGTATGCGCAATACCAGATTCCTGATGATTTGATGTGGTAAGTCGTCGGCGGGCATAGTGCAAGGAGTTCGGTTTTAGCATCGGAACTGTCGATATTCATATTCAATAAATATCGATTGCCCGATCTAAAGCGGAGGCCCTATACTGGCAGGCAGGGGCTAATCCTGTAATACAGGAAGGAGGGGCCATGATAATATTTCTTAGAAATATACCAGTCAACACCAAGAAATATGAGATAGCGGCTTTTATTGAGCCGGTTTTTAACGATTGCTTCTTGGTCGGGGCGAGAGCCAAAATATCTGTTCAAGACATTGAAATCCTGTCGATTAAGGATATGGATTCAAACGAACTGGAAAGGCATGCATTGGTCAGGGTATATCCTGATGAAGTGGCAAGGCGGCTGATCAAGCACATCGACGGCGCGGTTTTCAAAAATACGCTCATTTCGGCGCGCGAATATGTCAGCCGTTCGTACTTGAATGACGCTAGAAATTCAGTCCCGATTACAGCGGCTGAAATTCGCGACCGCCGCGTTGTGGATCGAAGAAGAAAACCATTGATGAACTCCTGGCAAAAAGATCCGATTCTAGTCCAGAGGGTAAGCGCCTAACCGCCAGTTCGCCGCAGGAACTTCTAAAGCCCATGCAAACATAAAATCAGTTTTTGCGGTGGGCTCAATGCAGGGCGAAAGGGCACAGCGATTAATTTGCAGCGAATTCGCCTGAACGATTAAGATAACCCGATTTTTGACTTTGGAATCCGCTGCCATGCGCCGATTTTTATTCTTATTGTGTCTTGCACTGCCGGCCTATGCGGTGGACGAAAAGCCACCTCGGTTGGAAGAAGCGCCTCCGCAATTGGAAGACGCGCCAGAGGAGGTGCCCGAACCGCCGCTGCCGGTGCAGAGCGGAGAAACGCTGGAGCCGGACATTACGATTATCCGCAAGGGCAAGAATACGATCCAGGAATATCGGCAAAGCGGCCGGCTTTATATGATCAAGGTGATCCCGGACGTCGGCCCGCCATACTACTTCATCGACTCGGACGGCGACGGCCGAATGGATGTGCAGGGCAATGACGGCGATCGGGGCAGCCAGATCAACATGTGGAAGATTCTGGAGTGGGATTAGTCTTGCCAACTGCCGTGTCGGGCGTTAAGCGATGAGCCTTAGAATCAAGCTGCTGGTCGTGTTGGTTCTATTGACCGTGCTCGGCATCGGCCCGATGCCGGTGACCAGCGTGGTCGGCATCTATATCGTGCTGTTCCGTCCGGCCTGGTTTAAACGCATGGTGTTGAAGCTGTACGACGAGCCGGATGCCTGAGATGAAACGCCTGATCCGCCTGTGTGCAGCGCTGTTGTTCGCGCCGGCGGCGCTGCAGGCGAATGTTCCTGCCGAATCCTCACGCCAGGCCGCCATCGCGAGTGCGCATCCTTTGGCGACGCGCGCGGGTTTTGAAATCCTGAGCAAAGGCGGCAATGTGTTCGATGCGGCCGTCGCGGTCAGCGCGGCTTTAGCCGTGGTCGAGCCGTCCGGCTCGGGCTTGGGCGGCGGCGGCTATTGGTTGCTGCACCGGGCCTCCGACGGCTTCGAGACGATGATCGACGGGCGCGAGAGAGCACCTTTCGCCGCGCGTAAGAATATGTTCCTCGACAGCCGCGGCAAGGCCGATCCGACGTTATCGGTCGACGGCGCGCTGGCGGCCGCGATACCCGGCATGCCGGCCGCGCTGGTGCATTTGTCCGAACGCTACGGACGCCTGCCGCTCGCCGAAAGCCTCGCGCCGGCGATTCGGATTGCCGAAAACGGCTTTGCGGTCGGTCACAAATTCCTGAAGTTGCTCGGGACCAGGCAACAGGTCGTCGGCCGCTTTCGCTCCTCTGCGCGCATCTTTTTGCCGCAGGGCAAATTGCCGGCGCCTTTTTCGATTTTGCGCCAGCCGGATTTGGCCGCGACGCTCAAACAGCTCGCCAAGTCGGGGCGGGACGGCTTTTACCGGGGCCGCGTGGCGGCAAGGCTCGTCGACAGCGTCAGATCCGCCGGCGGCATCTGGACCGAAGCGGATCTCGCCTCCTACCGTGTCGTCGAGCGGAGGCCGCTCAAAGGCGACTACCGCGGCATCAAGATCACCAGTTCCGCGCCGCCTTCGTCCGGAGGCATCGTGCTGATCGAGGCGTTGAATATCCTGTCGGCCTATGATTTGAAGCAGGCGGACGCGGCGACGCGCAAGCATCTGATCGTTGAGGCGATGCGCCGCGCCTACCACGATCGCGCCTTGTACCTTGGCGACCCCGATTATGTGTCCATTCCGGTCGAGCGCTTGTTGAACGCCGATTATGCGGCGGGCCTGCGCAGCACGCTCCGCTTCGACAAGGCCTTGCCGAGCGCGATGCTGTCCGGGGAGGACGAACAGGAAGCGGAAGCGGCGAACACGACGCATTTTTCGATCATCGATCAGGACGGCAATCGCGTCGCGGCGACGCTGAGCATCAATTTCCCTTTCGGTTCTGGTTTCGTCGCGGAGGGCACCGGCGTGTTGTTGAATGACGAGATGGACGATTTCGCAAGCAGCGCGGGCGTCGGCAACGTCTATGGTTTGGTCGGCGGCGCGGCGAACGCGATCCAGCCGGGCAAGCGGATGCTGTCGAGTATGACGCCGACCTTCCTCGAAAACGAGCGCGGCGTCGCGGTGCTCGGCACGCCGGGCGGCAGCCGGATCATCTCGATGGTGCTGCTGGCGGCGCTCGACTACGCGGAGGGACATGATCCGGCCTCCTGGGTCGGCCAGCCGCGCTTTCATCATCAATACCTGCCGGATGCGATTCAATACGAGCCGGGCGCGCTGAGCGCATCCGAAGCCAGAGACCTTGCCGCGAAAGGCCATCAATTGCAAGCGATGCCCGAACCTTACGGTGACATGCAGGCGGCGCTCTGGAACAAAAACACCCGCGCGTTGAGCGCCGGCAGCGATCCGCGCGGCGAGGGCTTTGCGCTCGTGGCGCCGTATCGGCAATGATCGCGCACACGCTGGATATTAGGCTCGGCAGCCTCGCAGCGCTTTCGTCCGAATTGCCGTATTACTGGAGCCTGCTCGATAACGACGAACGCAGCCGCGCGCACGGCATCAAAAATCCGCAAAGGCAAGCGCGTCAGGTCGAGGCACAGGGACGCCTCCGAATCATGCTGGGCAAAGCGATCGATACCCCGCCGGAACGCTTGCGGTTTGCTCGCCATGCCCACGGCAAACCTTATCTGCCCGATTTTCCGGATTTCGCTTTCAACCTCTCGCATACGGCCGACCGGATGGCGGTCGTCATGAGCCGCGGCTGCCGGGTCGGCATCGATATCGAATCCTGCAAACCGAGAGCCAATCTGGCCGCACTGGCCGACAAATGCTTTGGTGCTGAGGAAAAGGCGTATTGGCTGGCTTTGCCCGAAGCGGAGCGCTTGCACTCGTTTTACCGCTTCTGGACGCGCAAGGAAGCCTTCGTGAAGGCGGTCGGTCAAGGCCTCAGTCTGGGATTGCAGCATTGCGTGGTAGACCCTGGCAACCCCGAAAGGATGCTCGACGTACCCACTTCCTGCGGCCATGCCGGAAACTGGTCCCTTTCAGAATTTGCTGTGAGCGACGACATTTGCGGAGCGGTTGCGGTCGATGGGCCGATCGATCGGATTCTGATCAGGGCGCTTTGAATTCGGCGGACCGGATGGCCGGCTTTGAAGAATCGTCCATTGAATGAGTTGACATTTTTGGCCCGGTCAGTATGCTTCCATTTCTTGCGGGAGAGCTCTGATGAATACGGTGCCTTAAATTTTGGACAATATTTGGACGGGAATTTGATCATAATAGAAGTGCCGCCCTGAACTGACATTGATGCCGACGCTGTTAACTCTCAACGGATTCAAATTTTTCTTTTATGCGAACGAGCATGAACCGAAGCATATTCATGTCATGAAAGGCGGTGATTTTGCTAAAATCGAGCTGGCCTCGTTGCGGGTTACGCAATGTGAGATGAAACCTAAAGAATTAAAGCAAGCATTGGCGATCGTGACAGAGCATAAAGATGAATTCGAGAGGAAATGGGATGACTATTTTAGCCAAAGGTAAATCCGTTCATTTTGACGACCGCTATTTGCAGGTTGAGCTTGAGGATGGCCGCATCATTTTTACGCCGATGTCATGGTACAAGGAGTTGCAGCAAGCCACGTTGAACCAGCTATCCAATTATCAGTTCATTTGCCAGGCCAGCGGCATCGAATGGCCCGAACTGGATTACCATCTCAGTATCGAAAGCATGCTGGCGGCGGATCAAAAAAAGACCGCCGCCTAATTTCCACATTGACAGGCGCACACATTGCCAATGAGTATCAACCCCGAACAACCGATCAAATTTTCCCCGATGCACCGCCTGCAATGGGAAGAAGCCCAGCAAAAATTCGTGATCCTGTATCCCGAAGGCATGGTCGAACTGAATCAAAGTTCGGCCGAGATTCTGCGGCTGTGCGACGGCGCGCATAACCTCCCTCAGATCGTCAGCGAACTGGAACAGAAGTTCGAGGCCTCGGGTCTGACCCACGACATCACCGCTTTTCTCGAAATCGCTTTAAAAAATGGCTGGATTCAACAACATTAAGATTACCCCGCCGCGCTGGCTGCTGGCCGAACTGACCTACGCCTGCCCGCTGCAATGCCCGTATTGCTCGAATCCCATCGATTACAGCCAATACCCGTCCGAATTGACGACCGAGGACTGGAAGCGCGTGCTCTCCGAGGCGCGCAAGATGGGCGCGGTGCAGCTCGGCTTTTCCGGCGGCGAGCCGTTGACCCGTAAGGATCTGGTCGAGCTGGTCAAACATGCGCGGGAGCTGGGTTATTATTCGAACCTGATAACCTCCGGCTACGGCATGACCGAGGAAAAGATCGTGCAGCTGAAGGAAGCCGGCCTCGACCATATCCAGGTCAGCATCCAGGCCAGCACGCAGGAGTTGAACGATCATATCTCCGGCACCGCATCGTTCGAGCATAAGAAGGAAGTCGCGCATCTGGTCAAGAAACACGGCTATCCGATGGTGCTCTGCGTGGTGATCCACCGCGAGAACATTCACCAGATGCCGGAAATCCTGGCGATGGCCGAGGAACTCGGCGCGGACTACCTGGAACTCGCGAACACGCAGTATTACGGCTGGGCGCATGTGAACCGCGATTTGCTGATGCCGACGAAGGAACAGTTCGAACAGGCCGAGGCGATCGCGCAGGCGTTCAAGGAAAAGGTCGCGGGCAGGATGAAAATCTATTACGTGGTGCCCGATTATTACGAAGACCGCCCGAAAGCCTGCATGAACGGCTGGGGCACGACCTTCCTGACGATCGCGCCGGACGGCATGGCCTTGCCTTGTCACGAGGCACGCGTGCTGCCGGGCCTCGACTGTCCGAACGTGAAGGACTACAGCATCGAGCAAATCTGGAACGAGTCGAAAGCGTTCAATTTCTTCCGCGGAGATAGCTGGATGAAGGAGCCCTGTCGCAGCTGCGACGAAAAGGAAAAGGATCACGGCGGCTGCCGCTGCCAGGCCTATCTCTTGGCCGGCGACATGTACGCGGCGGACCCTGTGTGCAGCAAGTCGCCGGAGCATCATTTGATCGAGGAGGCGATCGCTTCGGCGAGAGACAGCGCTTTAGCGGTCAATGAAAAACCGCTGATCTTCCGCAACAGCAAAAACTCGCGGCAGCTGTCCTGACTGTCGGCTCCACTTAGAGCGGAACATTGTGAAACCCCAACTGAAAACTCCGAAACAGCCGCAACCTTCCGAATTACAGGCGCTGCATCAGCTTTATCAGAGCGGCCGTTTGCAGCAGGCCGAAGCCCAGGCGCAGTTGTTGCTCGGCTCTTATCCGAAAGCGCCGGTGCTCTACAACATCATCGGACTTTGCCAGCAAGGGCAGGGGAGGCTGCGCGAAGCGGCGGCCAGTTTCCGGAAGCTCCTGGCGATCGATCCGAACATCGCCGAGATTCATTTCAACCTCGGCGTGCTGCAGACGCAGCTGAACGATCAGAAGGCGGCGGTCGCCTGTTACCGGAAGGCCTTGCAACTGAAGCCGTCGTTGCCCTCCGCGCATTTCAATCTGGGCGCGCTGTTGCAGGGACAGGGATTTTTGAAGGAGGCGGCGCAGCACTACCAGAAGGCGGTCGATCTGGAGCCGCGTTTTTTCGAGGCGCTCGGCAATCTCGGCGCGGTGCTGCAATTGCAAGGGCGGCTCGAAGAAGCCGTGCAATGCTACCGCAAGGCGCTGGCGATCCATGCCGATGCGCGCGGCCACTTCAATCTCGGGACCGTCTTGTACGGGCTAGGGCGGCATCAGGATGCGGTCCTGGAGTTTCGGGAAGCGGTCAAGCTCGATCCCGATTTTGCCGACGCCTGGAACTCGCTCGGCGAAACCTTGCGCGACCGCGGCGAGATGGAAGAGGCGGTGCGCTGCTATGAACGGGCGCTGGCGGCAGAGCCTCAGCATGGCCGCGCGCAATACAACCTCGGCGAGACGCTCTGCCTCGCCGGCCGTCTACATGACGCGATTCCCTATTTCGAAGCCTCCGACTTTGCCGACAGCAAGGAGCGGGCACTGCAATGTCTGTACAAAACCGGGCAATTCGAGCCGTTCAAACAGCGTTTCGATCAACTCACGGCCCAGTCCAAGCATCATTCGGTGCTGCTCGGCGCGTTGGCGGCCCACTATGCGACCAACTTCGGCCAGCAAAATGCCTATCAATTCTGCAAAGAACCGATGGACTATGTACTGCATACGCGCATCGATGAACTGGCCGCACCCGATAGTCCGCTGTTGCATGAACTCTTGCAGGACATTCAGCATCTTGCGATCGCCGAAAGAAAGCAGGGAAGGCTGTATTACGGCATGCAGTCCGCCGGCAATTTATTGCTGAGATCGGAACCGTCTTTCCAGAAGCTGGCGGCGCTGATTCGCCAAAAGGTTGAGGAATACCGGCAACATTTTGCCGGCAGCCGCGAGGAAATCATCAAGGCCTTCCCGCGCAAGATCGAGTTTACCAGTTCCTGGTATTTAAGGATGAAGCAGGGCGGCTATCTGACCTCGCATATCCACGAGGAAGGCTGGATCAGCGGCTGCGTCTATCTGAAGCTGCCCGAAAAGAGCAACGGGCACGAAGGCAGTTTTGCCTACAGCACCGACGGCGACGATTATCCACGGCGGCATGAGGATTTCCCGAGCCGAATCGTCGATCAACAGGTCGGCGATCTGGTGCTGTTTCCTTCCTCGTTGTTTCACCGCACGATTCCGTTCCATTCGGACCAGGAGCGGGTCTGCGTGGCGTTCGACGTGAAGCCCGCTGCGATGTAGGGTACGCTGCGCGTACCTTGACAAAGCTTCAATCAGTCGAGGAGCCCTGAAAATGGTACGCGATGCGTACCTACAATCCTTCCCAGGGCGTGTAGAGTCCTTCGACATTCGCGCCGAATAGGTCGAGCACCCGCCCGACCGTTTCATCGACCATCGCGGACAAAGAGTCCGACTTGCTGTAAAAAGCCGGCATCGGCGGAAACATGATGCCGCCCATTTCGGTGACGGTCGCCATATTCCGGATATGCATCAGGTTCAGCGGCGTTTCGCGCGGCATGATCACCAGGCGGCGCCGTTCTTTCAACACCACGTCGGCAGAACGCGAGATCAGGTTGTCGCCGAAGCCGTGCGCGACCGCCGCGAGCGTCTTCATCGAGCAGGGCGCGATGATCATGCCTTCGGTCTTAAAGCCGCCGCTCGCGATGCTGGCGGCGATATCGCCGATGCCGTGGGTCACGTCGGCCAGGCGATACAGATCGGCGCGCTTCATGTCCAACTCGTGCTTCAGATTGACGATGCCGGCATCCGAGATGACCAGATGGGTTTCCCATTCCGGCTGCGGCTGCAAGTGCTGCAGCATCCTGACGCCATAGACCGCGCCGGTCGCGCCGGTCATTGCAATGATCAAACGTTTTTTCTGCATGGGGATGCCTTCCTCACGCACCGGCATTATGGGGCGCCAATTGCCGGGCAAACCGGTCGGCCGCGCTCACCAGGGCGTCGATCATATCGTCGCTCTGGGCGATGTGGGCGGCATTCGGCAGCACGATCATGTCAGCCTCGGGCAGCGCATGTTGCAGGCTGAACGCGGCTTCGATCGGGCAGACCAGGTCGCTGCGGCCGTGGATGATCGCGGTCGGAATACCGTGCAGTTTGTTGCAGTTGTCCAGGATCTGGTTTTCCTCGATGAAATAGCTATGTTCGGCATAATGCAGTTCCATCGCGGCCTGCTGGACCATTTGTTCGGTTACATGGCTGTTTTCGTCGGCCTCAAAAGCGTTGCCGAGCGCGACTTGCCCGCCCCAGGCCGACCATGCGCGGGCGACCCGGCGCTGGGCGATCTCGTCGTCGCCGGCAATCGCTTTGCAAAGCCCTTGCAGCAGATTGACCCGGTCGCGCGAGGGAATGCTCTCGTAGAGGCGTTGCCATTGTTCGGGATAGATGCGCGCCGCGCCGTTTTTCAGAAACCAGTCCATATCCATCTGCCGCGCCAGGAATACGCCGCGCAGGATCATGCCGAGCACCCGGCCCGGATGCTGCTGGGCATATAACAGCGCCAGCGCGGCGCCCCAGGAGCCGCCGAACAACAGCCATTGCTTGATGTCCAGATGGCTGCGGATGCGCTCCATGTCGTCGATCAGATCCTGCGTCGTGTTGTTCGTGGTCTCGCCGAACGGCTTCGACTGGCCGCAGCCGCGTTGGTCGAACAGAATGATGCGGTAGCTTTCCGGATCGAAAAAACGCCGATGATCGGGTTTGGTGCCCGAGCACGGGCCGCCATGCAGGAAAATGACCGGAATGCCTTCGGGATTGCCGCTTTCCTCGACATAAACCGAATGCTGGCTGCCGGTCTCAAGATAAAAAATATGGTTGGGGTCGATCTCTGGGTATAACGTTTTCATGCGGTAAGTGGGTTAAATTCCCTTTGCGTAAGGTACGCTGCGCGTACCGATTTGATAACCATAGCGGGTTTTTTCCGGAATATGAATCCGGTGTGTGGATGGGTTAATTAGACGTGTCCGGGTCAACGTTTTCCGCCTAGCAATGAACCCAACACCCCGCGGATGATCTGTCTCCCGACCTGACTGCCGATGCTGCGCGCGGCGCTTTTGAGCAGCGCTTCGGTCGCGGTTTCGCGGTTTCGCGGCTGCCGTGGAGAGCTTGCCTCTTTCCGGGTAACCTTGGACTGAATGTCTTCGAGGTCCGCCGCGCTGGCCAGCTGCGCTTTTTGCTTGAGCAATTCATAGGCCGATTCGCGGTCGACCGCCTGGTCGTAGCGGCCTTTGAACGGCGAGCGGGCCAGCAAGTCCTGGCGCTGTGCGTCTGTCAACGGCCCGATTTGCGATTCGGGCGGACGAATCAGGATGCGTTCGACCGGCGTCGGGCTGCCGTCATGATCGAGCACCGAAACCAGCGCCTCGCCTTTCTTCAGCTCCAGGATCACGGCCTCGGTATCGATGGCCGGGTTGGCGCGGAAAGTGCCGGCGACGCTCTTGACGACCGCCTGGTCCTTCGGCGTGAATGCCCTCAGCGCATGCTGGATCTTGAGGCCGAGCTGGCCGAGAATGTCTTCCGGCACGTCGAGCGGGCTCTGGCTGATGAAATACACGCCGACGCCTTTCGAGCGGATCAGCCGGACGATCTGCTCGATCTTGTCGGTCAAGGCTTTCGGCGCCTGCTCGAACATCAGATGCGCCTCGTCGAAAAATAGCACCAGCTTCGGCCGGTCGGCGTCGCCGGCCTCGGGCAGGTTTTCGTACAGCTCGGCGAGCAGCCAGAGCAAGAAGGTCGCATACAGGCGCGGCGACTTCGTCGTCAACTCGGTCGCGTCCAGGATGCTGATCACGCCGTTGCCGGAGAAGTCGGTCTTGCAGATATCCTCAAGACTCAGCGCCGGTTCGCCGAAGAAGCTTTCGGCGCCCTGCTGTTCGAGCACCAGCAGTTGCCGCTGTATCGCGCCGAGGCTGGCGGAGGCGATCGTGCCGTATTCGGCCTGGAGTTCTTTCGCATGCTCGCCCATCCAGGTCAACAGCGCGCGCAGGTCTTTCAGATCGAGCAGCAGCATGCCGTTATCGTCGGCGATTTTAAAGCCACTGTAGAGCACTCCGCTTTGGGTGTCGTTCAGTTCCAGCAAATTACTCAGCAACAATGGTCCCATATCGGCGATCGTGGCGCGCACCGGGTGGCCGCTTTTGCCGAACACGTCCCAAAATACGGCCGGGTTGCCGTGCGGCTGGAAGCCGTTCAGGCCCGTCTGTTGTATGCGTTCGCTGATTTTGTCGTTGATTTGGCCGGGCTGTGCGATGCCAGACAAATCGCCCTTGATGTCGGCCAGAAACACCGGTACGCCGATCTTCGAGAAACCTTCGGCCAGGACTTGCAGGGTCACGGTCTTGCCGGTACCGGTCGCGCCGGAAATCATGCCGTGCCGGTTGGCCGTCGCGGCATTCAATAAGACCTTGACGCCGTTCTGTCCTCCGATAAATAATTCCTGCATGGTGAGGCCCGCTACGAGTCATGTGATGAACCATCGTAGCACAGCCCCATCTTGCAAGAAAGCGGCGCTTCCTCTATAACTATTACCTGACTATTAACGCCGGCCGGGAAAAGTTTGCTCCCGAGCCAGGTAGGACACATCCAACACCGTCATCATGGAAACGATGATTCCGCGCTATCGGTCGGGGCGCGAATGAAAACCTGCCGTTTTATCATCCCATTCAGCATATCTAAATTTTTGAGGTAACCCTTATGTCAACCGTGGCAGATCCCATCGTAGGAAACTGGTACAAGGATTTGGAAAACAATATGACTTTCAAAGTGATCAACATCGAGGAAGGCGAGGATTCGATCGAGGTGCAGTATCTCGACGGCGACATCGGCGAATACGATCACGAGAGCTGGTATAATTCGACCTTCGATTTTATCGAGGAACCGGAAGACTGGAGCGCGCCTTTCGACGATCTCGAAGACGACGATCTGGGCTATACCGACCTGGACGAGCATCGGCGCAACCCCGAGGACATCGATTTCGAGGATTATTTGGATTAAACAGGAAACAACATTATGAGAATGGACCCCCAGGAATTCCTGGATTGGGAGACGAAGCGGATCACTTTGCTGGCGATGTCCGGCGCCGGCAAGACCACGCTCGCGAACAAATTGCCCAAGGCCAAGTGGTTTCACTATTCGGGCGACTACCGGATCGGCACCCGCTATCTGGAAGAGCCGATCATGGACAATATCAAGCGTCAGGCGATGCATGTGCCGTTCCTGCGCGACCTGTTGCTGTCCGACTCGATAAGGATCAGCAACAACATCACGGTCGAAAATCTGGCGCCGGTGTCGAGTTTTCTCGGCAAATTGGGTAATCCGAACTTGCACGGGCTGTCGCTCGCAGAATTCAAGCGTCGGCAAAAACTGCATCATCAGGCCGAAGTGTGCGCGATGAACGACGTGCCGGATTTCATCGCCAAGGCACAGGACATCTACGGCTACAAGCATTTCATCAACGACGCCGGCGGCAGCGTTTCCGAGCTCGATTGTCCCGAGGTGATCGAAAACCTCGCCCAGCACACGCTGATCGTCTATATCAAAATCCCGAACGATTTGGAGCAAACGATCATTGCGCGCGCCAAGGCCGAGCCGAAACCGCTGTATTACCGGGAAGAGTTTCTCGACGAAAAGCTCCCCGAATTCATGGCGCTGAAAAACTATGCAACGACCGACGAGATACCCCCTAATGAATTCGTGACCTGGGTGTTTCCGGAACTGTACCGGTCCAGACTGCCCCATTACGAGGCGATCGCCGAACAGTACGGCTATACGATCGATGCGCACGACGCGGCGAAGGTTGAGACCGAAGACGATTTTATTCGCCTGGTCGCCGCGGCGATCGCGGCCCGGCAATGACGGATTGATACGATGCCATTAGTCGCTCATACCGATTTACCGACCTTCGCCCGGCTGAAAGAGGAAGGCGAGGTGATCCTGGAGGTCGACCGCGCCAGTCATCAGGACATCCGCGAGATGCACATCGGCCTGTTGAACATCATGCCCGATGCGGCGCTGGAAGCGACCGAAAGGCAGTTTTTCCGGCTGGTCGGCGCCTGCAACCAGATCGCGCAGTTCCACGTGCATCCTTTCACGATCGACGGCCTGCCGCGAGGCGAGGCGGCGAAGGCGCATATCGCGAAGTATTACGAGTCGTTCGAAAAGATCAAGCAGGACGGCCTGGACGCCCTGATCATCAGCGGCGCGAACGTGACCCATCCGCACCTGCCCGAGGAAGACTTCTGGCAGCCGTTGACCGAGGTATTTGCCTGGGCCAAGGAAAACGTGACGTCGGTCTTATGTTCGTGCCTTGCGACGCATGCGCTGATCGAGTATTGCTACGGCATCGAGCGCACCCGGTTGCCGGCCAAGCGCTGGGGTGTATTCGCGCACCGCCTGGTCAACCGCACGCATCCTCTGGTCGCCGAAATCAACACCCGCTTCGATGTGCCGCATTCTCGTTTCAACGAAATTTTTCAGAAGGACATGGAAGCGAAGGGGCTGAAGGTGCTGGCCGTCAGCCCGGATGCGGGCGTGCATCTGGCGGTCAGCCCGGACGGTTTCCGTATCGTGTTCTTTCAGGGCCATCCCGAATACGACGACATCAGCCTGTTGAAGGAATACAAGCGCGAGGTGTTGCGCTACTATCGCGCCGAGATCGACGAGTATCCGCCGTTCCCGGTCAATTATTTCACCCCGGAGGCGCAGCGCATCTTCGGCGACTATCGCCAGCATGTGATCGAGGCGCGGCAGAAAGGAGGAACTCTCGACGAGTTTCCGGAAAATCAGGTGCTCGATACGATCGACAATACCTGGCGCGATACCGCGAGAGCCCTGTTCGACAACTGGCTCGGCAAGGTTTATCAGCTGACCAACCAGGATCGCCGCCTGCCGTTCATGGACGGCATCGATCCGGAGAATCCTTTGGGATTATGACCGTGCATCAGCAATTTTTGCAGCAGGCGGTCGAGCTGGCCGTGCAGAATGTCGAATCGGGGCAGGGAGGGCCTTACGGCGCGTTGATCGTCAGACACGGCGAGATCATCGCCGGCAGCGGCAACCGGGTGACCACTAATCTGGACCCGACCGCGCACGCCGAAATCATGGCGATTCGGCTCGCCTGCCAGAAATTGCAGGATTTTCAGCTGACCGACTGCATCCTTTATACCAGTTGCGAGCCATGCCCGATGTGCCTCGGCGCGATCTACTGGGCACGGCTGCAAAAGGTCTATTTCGCCTGCGACAGGCACGATGCGGCCAGGGCGGAATTTGACGACAGCTTCATCTATGACGAGCTGGCGATTCAGCCGGCCGAGCGCCGCATCGCGATGCTGCATCTCGAACTGCCGGACGCCAGCCGCCCTTTTGCCGCCTGGGCGGAAAAGGGCGATAAGGTGCGTTATTGATTCGGCTTTACGCCGGACTTGGAAGGCGAGGGGGCCTCAGGAGGCCGCCAATCCCGCAATGTTGTAGCCGCAGTCGACATAAGTCACTTCGCCGGTGACGCCGGAGGCGAGGTCCGAGCTCAGGAAGGCCGCGACATTGCCGACTTCCTCGATGGTGACGTTGCGTTTCAACGGTGCGGTATCGGCCGCCTTGCTCAGCATCGCCTTGAAGTTGTTGATGCCGGAAGCGGCCAGGGTCCGGATCGGGCCCGCCGAGATCGCGTTCACGCGCGTGCCTTCGGCACCCAGCGCGACCGCCATGTAGCGCACATTCGCTTCCAGGCTTGCTTTGGCGACGCCCATCACGTTGTAGTTCGGAATCGCGCGTTCGGCGCCAAGATAGGTCAGGGTCAACAGCGAGCCGTTGCGGCCTGCCATCAGGCTCCGGCCGGCCTTGGCCAGCGCGGTGAAGCTGTACGAGCTGATGTCGTGCGCGATGCGGAAATTGTCGCGGGTGGTCGCGTTCACATAATCGCCTTCCAGGGCGTCGCGCGGCGCGAAAGCGACCGAATGCACGATCACATCGAGCCCGTCCCAATGCTGGCCCAGGACCTTGAAGACATTGTCGATATGTTCGTCGTTGCTGACATCGCATTCGACCGTGATGTTGGAGCCGCATTCGGCGGCCATTTCCTCGACCCGGCTTTGCAGCTTGTCGTTCTGGAAGGTGAACGCCAGCTCGGCGCCTTCCCGGTGCATCGCCTTGGCGATACCCCAGGCAATCGAACGATTGCTCGCCAGACCGACAATCAAGACCCGCTTGCCTTGCATGAAACCCATTCTGATCTCCCGTTGTTTTTATTGATATACTCTGTGCACGCCAGCCGCCTTGACGATCGAAGTTCAGGTGTTGCTGTACAAACACGATAAAATAAGCCGCAAAGTATCTACGACCACTCCTGCGATGTCCAGTCTTTTGTCAATCAAATTTCGCCGCGCCGGCATTTTGCCTTGCGTCCTGTTTTTTGTTGCGGTTCTGCTGGTTGCGTGCACCGGCTCGCCCTGGAACGATCCCTATCCGGAAGAGGACGACAAGCAGGCGGCGTTGTATATGTCGTTCGCGGAACGGCCGAAGCACCTGGACCCGGCGGTTGCCTACAGCGAGAACGAATATGCGTTCATCGCGCAGATTTACGAGCCGCCGCTGCAATACCATTATCTGAAACGGCCCTATGAATTGACGCCGCTGACCGCCGCGCGCCTGCCCGAAATCGTCTATTACGATCAGCAGGGTCAAAAGCTAGGGCCTGATGCCGAAGCGAAGGACATCGCCTACAGCGATTATCTGCTCGAAATCAAGCCGGGCATCCGTTTTCAGCCGCATCCGGCCTTCGCGCAGGATAAGTCAGGGAACTACCGCTATCACCATCTCGAAAAAGCCGAAGTGGATGCACTGGCGACGGTCGGCGATTTTGCCGAGACCGCCACGCGCGAGCTGACCGCCGAAGATTATGTCTATCAAATCAAGCGTCTGGCCTATCCGAAAACACAGTCGCCGATCGCGGAAATCATGAAGGGCTATATCGTCGGCTTCGACGACTTCGCCAAGCAAAGCGCGGACAAGCCCAGGGACGCGCTTAGAACGCTGCCGATGGCCGGCGTCGAAGCGCTGGATCGTTATCATTACCGGATTCGGATCAAGGGCAAGTATCCGCAGTTCAGCTACTGGCTGGCGATGCCGTTTTTTGCGCCGATGCCCTGGGAGGCCGATGCGTTATACGATCAGCCGGGCTTTGGCGACAAAAACATCACCTTGGACTGGTATCCGGTCGGCACCGGGCCTTTTTATCTGGCTGAGAATAATCCGAACCGGCGTATGCTGATGTTCAAGAATCCGAATTTTCATCCCGAAACCTATCCGGCCGAAGGTGAGGCGGGGGACGCCGAAAAGGGCTTGTTGAAGGATGCCGGCAAGGCCTTGCCGTTCATCGACAAGGTCGTCGTGACGCTCGAAAAGGAAACGATTCCGAACTGGAGCAAATTTTTGCAGGGCTATTACGATTCTTCTGGCATCGCCTCCGACAGTTTCGATCAGGCGGTGCAGTTTACCGGCGGCGGCGTGACCCTGACCGACAGCCTGAAAGAGAAGGACATCCGCCTGCATACCTCGGTCGAAACCTCGATCTTCTACATGGGCTTCAACATGCTCGATGCGACGGTCGGCGGCGACAGCGACAAAGCCCGGAAACTGCGCCAGGCGATCGCGATCGCGGTCGACTACGAGGAGTTCATCGCGATCTTCCGGAACGAGCGCGGTGTGCCTGCGCAGGGGGCAATACCACCCGGCATTTTCGGCAACGAGGAGGGCGAAGGCGGCATCAATCCCTATGTCTATGACTGGGTGAACGGCAAACCGCAGCGGAAGCCAATCGAGGCGGCGAAGAAACTGATCGCCGAGGCCGGCTATCCGAACGGCGTCGATCCGAAGACCGGGGAGCCTCTGATCCTGTATTTCGATACCACCGCGACCAGCGTCGATGACAAGCCGCTGATGAACTGGTACCGCAAGCAGTTCCAGAAACTCGGCCTGCAACTGGTGATCCGCGCGACCGATTACAACCGTTTCCAGCAAAAGATGAGCGCGGGCAACGCGCAGATTTTTGTCTGGGGCTGGAACGCCGATTATCCGGATCCGGAAAACTTTTTCTCGTTATTGTACGGTTTCAACGGCAAGGTCAAACACAGCGGCGAGAACGCGGGCAATTACCAGAATGCCGAGTTCGACCGCCTGTTCGAGCAGATGCGCAACATGGAGAACGGCGAGCCGCGTCTTCAAATTATCCGGCAGATGCAGGATATCGTGCGCCGCGACGTGCCCTGGGTGTTCGGTTTTCATCCGAAGACCTTTTCGCTCTATCACGGCTGGGCGAGCAACTTGAAACCGAACCTGATGGCGAACAACCGCCTGAAATACATCCGGATCGATCCTGTCAAGCGCGCCGAACTGCGGAGGCAATGGAACCGGCCGGTGCTGTGGCCGTTGGCTGCCGCCGGCGCGCTGGTCGTGCTGCTGTTCGCGCCCGCCGTCAGCGCCTATCGCCGCCGCACCCATCGCCCCCTGCCGGAAGCCTTGGCCATTCAAACGGAAGCCTCACGATGATCTACTACATAATCCGCCGCCTGCTCTATGCGTTTCCGATCCTGCTCGGGATCAACATCCTGACCTTCGTGCTGTTTTTTGTCGTGAACAGTCCCGACGACATGGCGAGGATGCAGCTCGGCCAAAAGCATGTGACGCCGCAGGCGATCGCGAACTGGAAGCATCAGCACGGCTATGACCTGCCGATGCTCTGGAACGAAGAGGCGCAGGGCGGCGATAAAGTCACCGAGACGATTTTTTATCAAAAATCGGTCGGCCTGTTCCTGTTCCGCTTCGGCGTGTCCGACAGCGGCCGCAACATCGGCGCGGACATCCAGCAGCGCATGTGGCCGAGCCTGGCGCTGGCGCTGCCGAGCCTGGTCGTCGGCCTGTTGACCAATATCGGCTTCGCGTTGCTGATGGTGCTGTTTCGCGGCAGCTATCTGGAGTTCGGCGGCCTGGTGCTGTGCGTGGTCCTGATGTCGATTTCGTCGCTGTTCTACATCATCGGCGGCCAGTTCATGATCGGAAAATTGCTCAGGCTGGTGCCGATTTCCGGTTACGACGAAGGCTTCGGCGCCTTCAAGTTTCTGATCCTGCCGGTTGTGATCGGCGTGTTTTCGGGCATCGGCTCCGGCGTGCGCTGGTATCGAACCCTGTTTCTGGAAGAAGTCGGCAAGGATTATGTGCGCACCGCGCGCGCGAAAGGGCTGACCGAGACCCGGACCCTGTTCAAGCATGTATTGCCGAATGCGATGATTCCGATTCTGACCGGCGTGGTGGTCGTGCTGCCCTTGTTGTTCATGGGCAGCCTGATCATGGAGTCTTTTTTCAGCATTCCTGGCCTCGGCAGCTACACGATCGATGCGATCAACAGCCAGGATTTCGCGATGGTGCGGGCGATGGTGTTTCTCGGCTCGATCCTGTATGTGCTTGGGTTGTTGCTGACCGATATTTCTTATACGTTGGTTGATCCACGGGTTAGGTTGTCATAAACGGCGTAAGTGGGACAGCTTATTGGATAGATTTTGTGATGCAGTTTTTTTGCGTCATTTTGGATGGCTAATTAGAGTTAGGGTGACAGATGAAAGACGCTTTTTACATTATTGGGACTTCGCACCCGATACAATGCGGAAAGTCAGAACACTCTCATGCGTTTGAAGCGGAAGTCGAAATAGTATGTAAGAAACTCAAGATTCGCCGCATTGCAGAAGAAATGAGCCCAGAAGGACTTAAAAGATACGGAGTCACTGAGACTGTTGCTCAAAGAGTGGCAAAAAAATTGTACATCCCATGTCATCATGTAGACTTGAGCCTATGCGAAAGGGAAATAGTTTCACTCGGCGACTCTGTTGTTCTTAATGCGGTGATGAATTTTCCGTTTGCTGATGGTGGAGGCTCGTTTAGAAAAGCATTTAATGAACTTGCGGATGAAGTGCGGGAACGTTGCTGGTCTGCACGAGTTATTGCGGAAAAAGAGTGGCCGGTGCTATTCATATGTGGCGCGAACCATACCGCGAGCGTTTGGGCGCTTTGGCAGCGATTGGGTATAGATGCAGTTGTGGTCCATGCTGACTATCATCTATAACCGGTCAATGAAACTAACCCCGAAAAGCAGAAAAAATCATTGGGTCATGTCTTGTTTCGTGCATAATCATGGCATGAAACAAATTTCAAGACCCCAGTCATTCCACATTCTGTGCAGTCTAATGTTAGCTGGTTTAGTGTAAGTTATTTCTTGAGCTTGCTTTCTAGCCATTCTTTTTGACTGTCTTTTTCTTGTTGTCGACGTTTTCTATAAAACTTCATTTGGGAGTTGACATGCTCTGTTTGTGTATAATGCATTAAAATGATATATATAGGCCATAAAGAAACAATAAGCCACCCAAATAACGCTAGGATGCCGGCATCAGAGGTGTTATTGCATTTGAATAATTGGCGTATCAAAATAAAAACTCCAATCATTGTATAAATGCCCATCATAGTATTTTCCTGTTTTTTTAGGTGAAAAAACTTTCATGACCGTAGGGCGGATTACGACGCGTGGAAAACCCTTCTTGAGTTTAAAACTCAGACAAATTGAGCGCAAAAGCGAGAAAGTAGCCTTGATGAAGTGCAACGGAATCGAGGATTGATAGCCTTCGATTATCCTCGATTTCACTTCGTTACCTCGAGGCTACTGGCTTCGGTCCAATGACGTGGGGTTAGTTTATACAGTTTCGATTGCAGGTCGTAATAAGCAGTTGCATATCCCGTTTAATACGATCCTCGATCTGGATCAAATGTAAAGGTAAAGCTTCTAAAGGATTTAGCAAACAACTCTTCATTATCTGGCACAGGCAATGGCGATGCCGTTCTGATAGCATCTATTGCTGAATGATCAAATACAGAATCACCACTGCTCGCCATCATATAAGCTTCCACGACTTCGCCACTAGCTAATAGCTTTACGTGCACTTTGCATGTGAGTCCCGAGGGCGCATTAAGTGGTTGAGTCCATGACTTATTAACCTTCGTGCGTATCGCTTTGATAGCCTTGATTGCATCGGCCTGTTCATTAGACAAAAACCGAATATGATCGTTATTTTGTTTGGGGGTTCCAAAAGTACACCCTATTATCGCTAATACGCTAGCGCCACATAAAACTGTTCTAGCCGCATTGAAAATAGCACTCATGATAATACGCCTTGATGGCTCAGTTTGGTTTTTTAGTGTTGCAATACGAACAATAAGTAGCCCCGATGAAGCAATGTGAGCGTGAAAATATCATACCCCAAATAAGTCGCGATGCTCCCTCAAAAAATTTTTGACGATTTCCTTAGGGTGTAATGGCTTGCATTTGAAAACGGTCGGGCTCGCATTTAACGCCGTTTCGAGCTCAAAATAAATGCAAATGAAACAACGCCTTGAGGGGCAACGCCCAGGGGCTTGTTTCTTGCATAGGCTACCTTGTCGTCTACCATTGTAATGGTAGACCCCATCTATACATCTGCTAAAAGTCCGGCAGTCCCTTAGCACCTAGCTCATTCCCGAAGATCGTTGCTGCAGCATCGGGGAGTAGAATAGACAAAGCATTGTGACAGGGAGTCATGTCATAATGGACTGAGGTCTCGATCCCTTGTTGGATCGGGCCGTATGACGCGGGCCGGCTGGGTAAACAAGGGTGTTCGCGCCGGCGAGTCGATTTTGATGATTCATATCTCCCAAAATCTATCACGAGATAGCGACACACCGGTTACACATTTAGGGTCTGCTAAGGCATGCCGTTATACATAAATGCCGTCATACCCGCCGGGAAGCGGGTATCCAGTGCCAAGGATGGCAAGCCTTAAACGTCCCTGTAGCCTGGATTCCGGCAATCCCTGCCGGAATGACGAACTTGTGTATAAGGGCATGCTGCTAAGGGAGACAATTTGCCTGGGCTTCGCGGCCTAGAAATTCAAAAATAAACTCGAGGACAACATATGCGATTCGAAATCAACACTGCTGTTTTGGTTACCGTTTTACAATTCCTCACTCCAGCGCCATCCCTGGCCGATGCTGACGCTGCGGGTTACACCCCGCAAATCGTGGCCTCCTTCGACGCTAGCCAGTTTCAATTACCGGAATCGGTTACCATGGACTGGGCCGGAAATTTCTATTTCTCAATGGCTAATACCATCCAGAAACTCACCCCTGATGGACAACTTTCCCAGTTCGTAGCATTGCCTATACCTCAGAGTAGCTTTGCACTGGGGGTTAAATTCGGGCCGGATGGGTATCTCTACGCCGGGAGCGGCAGTTTTAACCCTGCGGACAATGCTTCTTATGTCTTCCGCATCGACGGCACTGGCGAAGCTACGCCATTAGCTCATCTCGACCCTAATGGATTCCCCAACGATTTGGCATTCGACGGAGAAGGCAATACTTACGTAACCGACCCCTTCAATGGTCAGATTTGGAAGATCGACTCGAACGGCCAATATGTCGTTTGGCTACAACACCCGTTACTTGAAGGCGACCCCGATAACCCTGTTTTGGTGGGGCATTGGTTCGGCGCAGACGGCATTGCCTTCGATAATAACAAATCCAATCTCTACATCGGCAACATTGATAGTGGCGCCATCATTCGTATCCCTGTACTACCCAACGGCGAGGCAGGCACGCCCAACGTGTGGGCGCAGGATGACCGTTTGAAAGGCAATGACGGGCTGGCCTTCGACAAGTCGGGCAATCTATACGTGGCGGTAAATGGGCAGGATGCTTTGGCGGTCATCGACAAAGATGGGCATCTATCCGTACTGGCGCAAGGAACACCGCTGGATGGGCCATCGTCGCTGGTATTCGGAAAGAAGAGCGATGACAAGAAGACGTTGTATATTGCCAGCTTCGCTATCAGCCGAGCCTTGGGAGCACAGCAGGGTACCCCGCAACCGAATCTTTCCAAGATCGAAGTAAATATTGGCGGGTTGCCGATTCCGTAGCACGGCGTAGTCAACTTTAGGTTCTGTTGACAAGAGAATCATGGGAGCAGGTCTTGTTTCTTGCATAGGCAAGCCTTGATGCGAATTAAAAGGCCTGACTCCCATCTATCTCGGTCGTCCATAACGAAGCCGAGGCGCTCCAATACGTGCAAAAAGCGCTTAAACGCCGACAATCCGCGCCGAAGCGCATCGGCGTCGGCTACGAAGGTCGGACCGCATCGGGGCTTGATTGATCAAAATAGATACATAGCGTGTATCTACTGTGCTAGGATTCATCCTTAAGATGATGAAAGAGGTTGCCATGCCGACTCACAATTCCAAAAACGATACCCAAACTCATGCAGTCAATTTACGGGTGCGCAGTGACATTCGTTCATTGATTGACAGAGCCGCCAAGGCCCA
This sequence comes from Methylomicrobium lacus, assembly GCF_041897535.1. Lineage (GTDB taxonomy): Bacteria > Pseudomonadota > Gammaproteobacteria > Methylococcales > Methylomonadaceae > Methylomicrobium > Methylomicrobium lacus_A. Next base: position 1,796,267 of record NZ_CP169217.1, on the reverse strand, counting down.
GGGTAAGACGCGCTCTGATTTTATGATTGATGCGGCGCGGCGCGCCGCCGAAGAATCCTTGCTCGATCAAACCCTCGTGCGCGTCGACCAAAAAACGTATGAACATTTTCTTGAGGTGCTGGATCAGCCGCCGGGCGGAGAAGGGTTTGAACGCCTGATGGCAGCGGCCAAACCTTGGCAGGATTAATGCTGTCCTCGCCGGTTCCGCTCTCGGCGGAACATCGGCTGGATGACTTTGCCTGCGGAGTCGGTAGCCTGGACGATTGGCTGAAGCGGCGCGCTCGCTCTAATCAGCTCAGCGGCGCCTCACGCACTTATGTGGTGGCGGAAGGCGGCCAGGTGGTCGGCTATTACTGTCTGGCCTCAGGGGCGTTGGCCTTGAGCGATGCACCGGCCTTAGTACGTCGCAACATGCCCGATCCCGTGCCGGTGGCCATACTTGGCCGGCTGGCCATCCATCAAGCCTGGCAAGGCCGAGGCATGGGGGGCGCGCTGTTGCAAGACGCGGTGTTGCGTACGCTGCACGTGAGTGACATTCTCGGCATTCGGGGTTTTTTGGTGCACGCCCTCTCCGGGGAAGCCAAAGCTTTTTATGAACATCATGGCTTTGTGGCTTCGCCGACCCAACCGATGACGTTGATCTTGTCATTGAAGCGAAGTGGGAGCGGTTTTCAACCGCGACTCGAAGGCCTTGCTCCCTGCCCCGGTCGCGCTTGAAAAGCGCTCCCACATGGGATGCATAAAGTATCAAATCAGGGAAATTATTTGGTCCAGATCCTAATGACGCTCTGCGTCCCGAACCGCAGGAGCGGTTCAGGCGGCATTCCCATTTATGCCCTTGGGGTACGCAGAGTGTGGGAACGATGAGGACGAATTTCGGGAGGTTATTTTTGAGCAAATCCTTACTTTTGTTCCAGCGTAAGGATGCCGTCCCAATCCGCTGGCGGCTGTTGCCGGTAAGCCTGCGCCAGTTCCAGATAATAACGGCTGGGATTGTCGTTGCCGTGTTCGTTCAGGATGTTTTGAAAAACCAGCTCGGCTTGCTCCCAATTTCCTTGTTGAAACAGTTGCAGGCCGTGCGCGAATTTTCTGTACAGCAAGTCATTCGGATCGTTGCCGCCTGATGCCTTGTCGATGATTTCAACCAGTTCCAGCGCTTCGTTTTTGCCTTCCACGCGAAACTTGCCGACCGGGCGGCACACCACCTGGGTTAAACTGTCGGCGACGGCTTTGGATGCCAATATCTTGGTGCCCAAAAATTTATTGACGCCCTGAATGCGGGATGCTGTGTTGACGGTATCGCCGAACGGGTTATAAAACCTGAATCCGCCCGACTCGCCGCTGCCCAGCACGATTTCGCCTTCGTGCAGGCCGATTCGGGTGGGTAGACGGCCGGCGGTGGAGGTTTGATTGAAGCGCTCGACCGCCTGGTCTATTTCGATCGCCGCCAGGCAAGCCGAATGGCGTTGACTGTCCGAGCACAAATCGATCCATAACGCCATCATCTCATCGCCTTGAATGTTCGCGATGACGCCGTCGTGCGAGGTGACCGGTAAACCCAGCACCTGGTAATAGGACTTCAATAACTCCCACATTTCGCGCGGCGAATGCTGCGCGGCGACCGACGTATAGCCCTCGATATCCGTGGCCAGACAGAGCGCCCGGACATAGCGCTCGGAGCTCATTTGCGCCGCGCTTTTTTCCGGATACCATTGCCCCGGCGACGCCGGCAAGAAATGCATCCACTGCGGAAACACCTGGCGCACGAAATCGAGAATCCGTTTGCGCTCGTTCAGCAAATCGCGCCGCGACCATGACAATGCGATCAGCCAGGACAGCGGTAATTGAAGCAATATCGGCACTGCCACCGGCAACCATAGGCCGTAACGGCTAAAGCACCCAAACGCCAGGCCGGCGTAAGCGCCGCCGGCCAGCAAACTGGCCAATAGCCCGTAAAAACCGGTCAGCCGCGTCAAAATCAAGCCGATGAAGAAGCCGAATGCGACCTGCGGCAACCACGGCGGCAGCGGCGATTGGACAAAACGGCCTTCCGCTAAATTGGCGAATTGCGTCGCCATGATTTCGACGCCCGCCATTCTGCCGCTGCGCGAATCGGTGAAAGGGGTTTGAAAATAGTCCGATTTGCCGGAGGCGAACAGGCGGTTGGCCTTGCCGATAAAGACGACCTTGTTTTGTAAATCGGCGGCCTTGCCTTCATAGACGTCGCTGTACGACTCCATTCTGAACGTGTGCGGAGGGCCGTAATAGTCGAGATAACGGCTGTCTTCCCCGCAAATGACGTCGTCGATGCGTTTTTCCAGCATGGATTTTTCCGTTGAGTTTTCTGCACGATGATCCTTTGCGGACAGGCAGCGTCGGCGCTGTTCGGTCAACCCATGCGATAGCGGTGCGTCAAGCCCATTATTCAAGCCGCCGCCGCGCCGCAGAAAGTTCAACCACACGACAACCGGCAGGCTGGGCGTTTCCGCGAGGGCATCGTAGTAAGTCCAAACCTCGCGCACCGTCGCGTCCTGGGCGTCATTCACCAAAACAAACGGCGCGTGATCCAGAACGGACTGGATCAGCGCCGGTGCGGCGGAAATTTTGCGCATCGCGACCAGTTGCTCGGAGAGCGGCTGGCCCACGTTGCCTTCCTTGCGGACGGCCGGTTCCTTATGGTTTTCCGAGCACTCCTCCCGGCCATAATAATCCTCGGTGCCATGTCTGAATTTCTGCACGCAATCGGTCAGCAGCACATTTCCGGCACCTTTGATGGTCTTGGCAAGAGCGGCATCAACGTCCGGATGCGGCACGATAAACTGAAGATCGAAAACGATCAGCGCCGCCCCCTGGCGCTGCAATTGCCGGATCAAGCCGGCATGAAGCCCGCGCCAACGGGTCAAGTCCTGGCCCACGCCTAAACGGGTTTCTGACGCTTCATCCATCGCCGCGATCACCGCGTCCGCCGGCGGCGTGCGAGCGCCGCGCAAGCGGAACAGCGTATCCAGGCCTACTGTCGATTCCAGGTTTGCGAGGTAATCGATGCCGCTGCCCAACAGGAAGGTGATCAAGGCAATTGCCATTGCCCGCAGGAGGCGGTACTGCATCGGAGGCGTAGATTAAACTCTGAACGAGTATGTTTTCCGATTTGTCGGGGTAGGGGTTGGTAAATGTGGATTTTCTTGCTTCATTTATTCCTCTGAAACCGACGCTAAATCCTTGGGTTGTATTGCGTAACTTGTTTATTATTAAATGCTTAGCACGGGTAGCCGTCAATTGTCGTGCATTTGGTTCTCGGATCCGGGTTGCTATAAAATAAAACTGACCTTTCTCCTTGTTCCGTCTTTTGGATTCCAGGCGTCAGGATAATGGTTTTTTGTTTTGCGTATTCCGGTGTAATCATGCCTTTTTCACCTTTTAAGCATTCGGGGGGGATTATGGCGTGGTTTTGTTCGTCGTATTTTAAGCTTTTTTCTTCCTTGCAGTCGGCAACTTTAGAAAGACTTTTACTGTACATTTCTAAATTATCCAGATGGTCTGGCGCAAGCAATAAAACCCCATGAACGTTTTCGAGGGGATTAGCGAGTGCGCTGTTGAAACCCTCTGTATTAGTGTTTTGGCTGTTCCTGAATAACAGTGCCAACAAGACGAGAATGAATAGGAACATGCTGATTATGATCTCTTTGCCGCGTTTTTCGATAAGGCTGTTCATGGTCGTTGTCTCCAAGGTGTTGTGAAATTATTGTTATCAGTCGATAGACTCATTATTACTGTTTTTTTTTAAGCAGGCTCATTATGCAAGCTATATGTTACCCATCGCTTAAAAGGCCAATGTCAGCCTTGCAAATACAGTCCTTCCTGGTATGAACGGCGGGGGTTGTCCGCCATCCTGTGCGCTCGTTTGGGGTGATCGTCCGGCGAGGCTCTGAAATTCAAATTGCCGGTCAAAGATATTTTTTATATCCAAATTAATAATGCCTAGGCGTTTGGGTAACCGCATTCCAATTCCTGCGTTAAAAAGCACAAATTCATTGTGCTTTATATCGTAAACCCCGGGCCAGTCTGCCCGCTGATTCACGTATTCGGCCTCCGTATTGCAAAAGAAGCCGGATGGATCAAAATAACGCAGCCCAGCTTTACTGTCGTAAGTTGTGGATTCCAGTTGAGCAAAGCCGGTGGTTAACTCGTCGCCATGGAACCGCTCTAAATTAAAAGATATATTGGCTGCCAATCTCTCCGTTAAATTCCAGTTCATATAGGCGAGATAATTATGCTCATTCCATTTGGCCTTGCCATTGCTGGCTGGCAGGGCGAGGTCGCGCGACCTGAATTCCAAGCCGCCGTACAAATTCGCATTGAACTTGTGATCTATGGCCGCTCCGTAAAGCCAGGTGTCCGTGCCGGTATAATCGTCAAATAATTGGTTAAAGCCGGCAACCTGTGTAGGCTCGATGGTTTGATCTGTAATTAATGAGCGTTTCAATGTTCTGGCGACGGCCCAGCGAAAGATTGTCCCGGGCGAAGCACGCCAAAGCATGCCGATTTTGGGATTGACTTGGTTTTTCGTTGCCGGCGGCTGACTTGAGTCATTACTGTTGCGCTCAAAAGAATCCACGCTCATGCCCAAAGTCCAATCAACATCGTGAGGATAATGGGTGTATGTGTAAATATACCCGGTGGCATGAGATGTCGAATTTCCGATTATGGGGTTATCAATGCGTGAAAAACCCGATTGAGCAAAGCCAAACCCTGAGATGGCGCTCAAATACTTTGACTTGAATAAATGTTGTATTTCACCTTGATCGCCATCGATAGTGAAATCCTGTCTGACAGGGTTGTTGCCGGCAACAACCGTAAAGCTTTGGCCGTCCAAATGCAAATAGGAGGAAATTAATTCGGAATGTTCATTGAAGGAATAATGCATTCCTGCTCTATAAGTGTCTTTATCGCTACCTAACCGAAAAAACGGATCAAAATAGCCATCGGCATACATGTCTATATCTCCTCGCTCTGTGGTTTTATGACGGATTTCGGCTTGGAGGTTCAGGTTTGGCGTAATATTGGCTTGAATAAAACCCGTAAACAAATCGACCTGTACATCATTATTTTGGCGGAATCCATCCGTGTCATAATGAAACTGGCCGACGCTATAAGATAAATTTTTCCAGAGACCTGAGTGAACGATCTCATCTGCTAACGTGTTATTGCTGCCGGCAAATCCTGAAGCCTGCAAAGCAAAGTTGTTACGGGTAAATAAAGGATTGAACTCGTAAAACGAAGAGGAGCTTGGTCCCAAAGATTGCAGGGTAAGAAAATTTTTTTCGCCCAATTGTGGTTGAATAGGCGTTATGTTTAAAGGCTGCAGTAATTGCGATTGTAAAAGCTCACTCACTCTAGCAATTTCAGAACGCGGTTGAGAAGCATAGTTGTCGGCTAAAAGCCGATGGGCAGAATAATTTGCAGGATCGTTACTGACAGATTTCCAGCCCTCTACGACGCCTAAGCGTTGAAAGCCCAAATCATTATAAATCCGCCCTTGAGCCGCGCTTCGAGCGGCCAAATCTTTATCTAACGATAAATTGGACCGATAAACCCCTCTATTGCCATTCAAGTCAATGGCTTTTTGAATGTCCTGTAAGGCTTCGACCGGGCGATTGGCCGTTTGCTTATTCAGCGCATCATAAAAATACGGCGTCGGGTCCTTGGGGTCGCGCACTTTCGCCAGAGCGAACTGAACCTCCGCGAGTGGGATGCGCTTTTCTTCATAGTAAGCTTTTCCCAGATAACTGCGGATAAGCGAATTGTTCGGATCGAGGACTGCCGCAATTTCAAGGTCATGACGGCCTTCTGGGAGATTTCCGTCGTGGATTTTTGCTAGCCCGAGGCCTAGCCGTGCCAAAGGCGAGGTGGAGTCTAATTCTAACGCTTGTTGAAATGCCTTTCGGGCATCCGCTGTCTTCGAGCGCAGTAGAAAGGAAAAACCCGTCACTGTTTGCGTCCGTTCAAGCCCTGCGTCCAGTGCCAGCGCGCGCTGCGCGGTTTGTTGGCTTTCGGCTGTCGCCCCTTGGGCGAGCTCGATCTCGGCTTTGCGCGCCCAGACCATCGCATCGTGCGGCGCGTAGCGAGTGGCTTGCTCGGCGGCGGCCAGTGCCTTGTCCAAATCGAAACGGCCCTGCTCGGCGTAAGAGAGGGCGGAATAGGCCGCCGGCGAAGCGGGATCGGAGGCGACGGCCTTGTTGGCGAGTTGCAGCGCTTCCTCTTTACGGTTTTGCGTGAGTGCCAGGACCGATTGCAAAGCCAAAGCTTCGGCATCGTTCGGTTTGCCGCTGAAAATATTCCGGATGTCCTCCTGAGCCAGCGCGACCCTCCCCGCCATCAGGCGAACGGCGCCGCGAACCTTGAAAAAATAAGGCGTTTGTTGCTCGGGGGCTACCCTGTCCAGCCGTAATAACGCCTGATCGCCCCGTCCCCGGCGGAAATCCTCTATCGCGGTCCGAACCGCGTTATCGATATTTGCCGATGGCTTGGGGTAGGGCAGTATCGGCGGATAATAGAGCGCCCAATTGACCGCATCCTGGGGCTTGACCTCGATTTGCGATCGCGGCGCCTGCCCGCCGACAGCCTCGGCGCCTTGTCCAGGGGTCAGGCGAATACTGCCTCGGGGATTGAAAAACCGGACGGCGCCCTCGTAAACCCAGAGCGAGGCCTTGGCATCGTCAACCTTCATCGCAAACTCGGTGCCTTCGGGGCCGGCATTCGCGATCGGGCTGGTAATTTCCAGATGTTTGGGGGTTCGGCTGATGAAGTGGACGAAGCCCTTGAGCAAATCCAGTGCCGTCGGTTCGTCGCGGGTGATGTCGTGCAGCGACAGGATGGTGCCTTCGTCCAGACGCAAAACGACACCGTTCGGCAATGATAATGAGGCCCGGCTGTAAGGCTCCACCCTGACGCGGCCGTTTTGGCATATCGCATCATCGAGTCGCGCCTGCCGCCATTGGCCTTTGCCGTCGGCATCGAACAACACGGTGCCTTGCAGCGAAACCAGCGTTGCGCGTTGATCAGGTTTGCTGTTGGGGTCGGCGGCGCCTGCTTTAGCCCACCCCAGAGAGGCGCATAAAACCAGTAATGGAACAACCGTAGAGCGCATTATATTTGTAAGCCGCCGGGATTTCAGTCATACGTTAGAGTCGCTCTATTTGCGGGTCAAGTCAAGGTAATAATTCACTCGGTCGGCGGAGAAAAAAAGTTAATTCTGGCGGCGTGATTTTTTATAAAACGGGCAGTTACAAAGAGGCGTCAGGAAAGATAAAGCCAATAGCAATCTAACTTTATTCTTAATTCTTAATTCTTTCTGAAGCCGCCGACTTCGAAGCCGAAGTATCCCGTCCGTTCAGGCTTGTGAGCGATAACGCGGTATAATATGCGTTTTTTACTATCCGAAGCGTCTCATGAATCCGCAATGGAAAAACTTCCTGCTTTCCAGGCAGGCCGTGATCGAAAACGATAGCGCTATCGTTTTTGCCGAATCCCGATCCGATCATCCCCATCTCTACCCGATTGATGATCTAGGGGTATTAGCCGTCTCCGGCAAGGATGCGGCGAAACTGCTGCAAGGCCAGTCCACCTGCAATGTTTTCGAAGTGACTGAAACCCAGGCGCGGATCGGCGCATTCTGCAATCCGAAAGGCCGCGCGATAGCGACGTTTCTGCTCGCGAAAAAAGCGGACGCCTATCTGCTCGTGCTGCCTCTGGAGTTGCTGGAGCCGGTCAAAACCCGTCTGCAAAAATATGTGCTGCGTTCGGATGTGAAGTTTACCGACCGCTCGGACGATTTATGCCTGCTGGGCGTCAGCTCGAACGAAGCCCCGGTCGAGCCGCGCTTCGCGGCCCGCTGCGATCAGGGGGCGGTATCGATTGCGCTGGGCTCGGAAGCCAAGCGCACGCTGGTGATCGCGGAGACGGAGAAGGCGATCGCGCTGTGGACCGATCGCTTGGGTCAAGGCTATGCGCCCGGCAATTCGGAGGACTGGCGCTTGCTCGATTTACTCGCCGGCATTCCCTGGCTGAGCCTGGCCACCTCGGAAGAGCACGTGCCGCAGATGTTGAACCTGGACAAGCTGGACGGCATCAGCTTCACCAAGGGCTGCTACACCGGCCAGGAAATCGTCGCGCGAACCCACTACCTGGGCAAGGCCAAGCGCGCGCTGTTTCTGGCCGAATGCGCGCTCGACACCGCGCCCGCCGCCAATACGGCCATCCTGGACCGCAGCGGCGGCGAGCAAAGCCGCGGTCAGGTATTGACCGCGATCAGCCGTGACGGCATTTGTCATTTGCTGGCGGTGCTGCTGGTCTCCGAAAGCGGCGAATATGACCTGGTGCTGAAGGATCATCCCGAAGTTTCCCTCCGATTGTTACCTTTACCTATCGCATGAACGACCAAGCCATTCTGAACTTCCGCCGCCTGGGTCTGTTGACCATTTTCGCGGTTTATCTGGTGATCCTGGCCGGCGGCATCGTCCGTGCTTCCGGCGCGGGCATGGGCTGCCCGGACTGGCCGACCTGCTTCGGCCGCTGGATTCCGCCGACCGACGAGGCGCAATTGCCTGCCAACTACCACGAGATTTACGCGCAGCGCGGCTACGAGAATACCGAATTCAACCCGGTCAAGACCTGGACCGAATACTCGAACCGGCTGGTCGGCGTGACCACCGGCCTGTTGGTATTGCTGACCGCCTGGGCTTCGCGCATCTTCCTGAAACGCGACAAGACCATCTTCTATTTGTCGCTGACCAACCTGTTCCTGATCGGCTTTCAGGGCTGGCTCGGTTCCTCGGTCGTCGCGAGCAATCTGAAGCCGTACATGATCACGCTGCACATGCTGATGGCCCTGTTGATCGTGGCGCTGGTGATCTACACGATCACCCGCTCGCAGCGCGAGACTTTCGCCTGCATCGACAGCAGCCTGCTGGCGCCGCGCGCCAAAACCGTGCTGCTGGTCGCGATCGGCATGACCCTGCTGCAGGTCGCGATGGGCACGCAGGTGAGGGAGGCGGTCGATTTCATCTCGCACGAACACAGCTATATCGACCGGCAATTCTGGCGCGACGATTTTCCGATCATTTTCTATGTGCACCGGTCGTTCTCGTCGATCATCCTGCTCACGAACTTCTGGGTGTTCTGGAAGCTGCGGCAGTCCTGCGACCGGCAAAGCCTGTTCCTGCGTACCGGCTATGTGCTGATCGGCCTGATCGTGACCGCGATTCTCGCCGGAGTGACGCTGGACCGCCTCGGCATGCCGCCGGTCGCGCAGCCGGTTCACCTGTTGATGGCGAATCTGATCTTTGGGGTGCAGTTTTTTCTGTATATGGGCCTGCGTTATTCGGCTGCGCCGATCAAACAATAAAATCGTTCCCACGCTCCGGCGCTCATCGTTATACACAAGTGTCGTCATACCCGCCGAGAAGCGGGTATCCAGAGCCAAGGATGGCAAGCCCGACACGTCCATGAAGCCTGGATTCCGGCAATCCCTTATATCTGCCGGCATGACGGGTTGGGCAAGCAGTTGTGTATAACGACGAGCGCCCCGGCGTGGAAATGCCGTTTGCATCGCTCCCGCGGTGCGTGACGCGGATCTCTTCCTGCGGCTTTCAAGACAAGAGATTTACCGGATTTGTCAGGCAAATACAGGAGGCGGCAATGGCGAAAACTTTTCGATTCCGGTTCAGCCGGCATACGGCATTCCTGGTGCTGCTGGCTTTGCTGGCGCAAGGCTGCACAAGCAGCCCGCTGCGCATCGAAGAGCTCGCGCCGGACGAGGCCGCCTGTCTGCTGTGGTACCAAAACTTCGACGCTCTGCTGGACGAGCACGAACGGTTTGACCCGTCCGCGGCGAAAATCACCGGCTTTCCGTACCTGCGCGCCGACCGCTTTCTCGCTTCCTTTCGCGCGCAAAACCTGACCGATGGCGCTTATGCGGAATGGCTGGAGCGCATGCGGCAGCTTGACGCCTCGCTGCGTCTCCGCGAAGCCGCGAATCTGCCGCCGGCCGCCGCAAAAGCCGTGCTGGCCGAAGCGCCCTTGCCGGGCTCTCTGGATCAGGTGCTGCGGCAATGCGGCAACCGCCTCCTCCAGGCAGCCTTGCATCACCCCGAGTACAAGCCGTTTCTGCGCCAGCAAATCCATGTCCCGGATGCCTATCGAAGCTGGCAGCGCGTCGCCGGCGCGTATTGGCTCATGCAGTATCCGGGCAAACTCGCGCTGAAAAATCTGCATAGAAAACTTGCCGCAAGTTTCATGCGGCCTCTTGATGCGTTGCCGGTGCAAGGCCGCCTGGCCCGCTATGTGCCGGCATCAAACGGATTTTTGGCTGCCTCTGAAATTGCCGCGACGCTGCGTGCGGCATATCAAAATCCCTTGGGCATTCCGGCGCTTTCCGATGAACGGCTAGGACGCCTGTTCGCCCATTTCGCGCCGATCTGGGAAATCGACACCCGCAACGATACCGACAAGATCGGCGCGGCGACGCTGAACGACCAGGGCGAGCCGCGCATCGATACTCGCTATCCTATCGTCTATCAAAAACACGCCTACACCCGCCGGCAGGGCCGCAATCTGTTGCAACTGATCTATCAAATCTGGCTGCCCGCGCGCGAAAAAACCGGCCTGACCGATTGGTACGGCGGCGAACTGGACAGCGTGATCTGGCGGATTACTTTGAGTCCGGAGGGCGTCCCGATTGCCTATGACAGCATCCATGCCTGCGGCTGTTATTACCTGCTGTTTCCGGGGCAAGGTTATCGGAGCATTTCGCCAAAGGACGGGGCGGAAGCGGTGCTGAGTCCGAAATCTATCGCCCCCATTCCGCCCGGACAACGCCTTTTGCTGCGGCTCGAAAGCCGCACGCATTACCTCCAGCAAACGGCAGCGATCGCGGCAGGCGACAAGACGCCGGCAACGCCTTATCGGGTTCAGGTATACGACGACCTGTTGTCGCTGCCCTTGCCGGACGGATCGCGGCGCAGCCTTTTCGGCCCGGACGGCATCATCGCCGCCAGCGTCCGCCCCGAACGCTTCCTGCTCTGGTCGTTCGGCGTGCCGAGTCCCGGCGCGATGCGGCAATGGGGCGTGCATGCGATCGCCTTCACCGGCAGGCGTTATTTCGACGATCCGTTTCTATTCGAACGTCTGATCGCCAGACAGTAGGGCAGCGTCGGCAATCCGCTTTGCACAGGGGATTGCGATTGAAATCCTCGCCGTTTCGGTTTACATTGGCCGCAAGCGGTCGATGCGGCCGGCTAGAAACTTTACTTAATTCAGGAGTCATCCATGTTTCCGATTCGCGATGAAAATCCCACCCTCCGCACGCCGGTCGCGACGATCGGGCTGATCGTGGTGAATCTTTTCGTCTGGATGTTCGTGCAGGGTGCCGGCAGCGACGTGCCGCTGGCCAGGTCGCTGTGCCTGTACAGCCTGATTCCTGGCGAACTGCTGAATAGCGTGCCGGTCGGCACGCGGATCGACCTGGCGGAGAACATGGCCTGCGTGCTCGACGGCAAGGACGGTCTCTCCACCCTGATCACGCATGCGTTCCTGCACGGCAGTTGGTTTCACATCATCACCAACCTCTGGTTCTTATGGATTTTCGGCGACAACGTCGAAGATGCGATGGGGCCCTTCCGCTTTCTCGTCTTTTACGCTTTATGCATCCTGGCGGCCGCGGGGGCGCAAATCATGGCCGACACGGCCGCGATCACGCCGATGGTCGGCGCCTCCGGCGCGATCGGCGGCGTGATGGGCGCCTATGCGAGACTTTATCCGAGAGCCTATGTGCATACGCTGATTCCGTTGGGATTCTTCATCACGACCGCCGCGATTCCGGCCGTTTACATGCTCGGCTACTGGTTTTTCATCCAGCTGATCAGCGCGGTGCCCGCCGTCGGCGGCCCCGCGCAAATCGCCTTCTGGGCGCATGCCGGAGGCTTCGTCGCCGGACTGCTGCTGATCAAGCCGATCAGCCGGCAGGACTATATCGACGAGCACAACCGGCTGACGCCGAATCAGAGCGCGAAATATCGGCTTTGAGGGTCGGTCCTCGTTCCCACACAGTGCATCACTGCCATTGAGTTAAATCAGCGATAAGCTTTGCGAGGAAACGATGTAAGGTTTTCGTGCTCCCACGGGCTGTCAACGCCTTCCGGTTCATCATCTCATTCTCTTGGCAACTTTCTAACAAGGCGCCCGAATAGTTCGACTTCGGGTTGACTATTTGGCTTCGTCAACTACATTAAGTAGACTTTCTTTGTACGTTAAGGCTTACGGGAAATGTCGGCGCTGTCGTCTGAACAGATTAGCAAAGGCGTTATCAGCAAAATCCGCAAGCTTGATCGCGCAGGGCAATAATGAACCGCAAGAACAGAACCGTGCATAGGACCGGACACTGCTGCGAGGAAATTTGATTGAAGGGATTGACGTGCAGGGTTGTAAGGCTCAGCCCGTCCATGTTTCCACGGTATCAGGTCTGCATTCAATTTCTGCGGAAGAAAAAGAAATTCATGCGCCTCAGTGTGATTCGCTTGTGTTCGAGTCACGATTTGACAGGGCGGCATGAATCGTAAATTGGGCCGCGCATTATTGTCGATGCCGGCTTGGAATCTAACAAGGATTTAACATGGAAATGCGGCCGTTTACTTCTCCCTGCCCGACATTACGGCAAACCTCAACAAGCACCCCTCGGAAACAGTCCGGTTTTACGTTCATTGAAGCGCTGGTCGTCATCGCGATTATTGCGATTTTGGCCGCATTAGCTGCCCCGTCCTTTAAAGCCTCGATAGACAAACAACGCATCATGGGCGCCACGGAAGCGGTACTGGCGGATTTGCGCTGGGCGCGGAGTGAAGCGATCGCACGTAACAAGCCGGTACGCGTGACGTTTACGACGGGCAGTGCCTGGGCTTACACCATCACGCTGGGAGACGGTACCGTGCTAAAAACCGTCAATGGCAACGGTTTTCCGTCGATTATCCTGTCGTCGGCGACTTTCAGTGATGGCGCTGACGGCAGTGTCGCCTATACCACCTTTAGTCCTGCACGGGTCAAAAACGCCAATGACGGCGAAGTCACACTGACATCGACTCTCAATACGGCCCAGATCAGCGTCAGCAAGCTGGGCAGAACGAAGATTTGCGGCAGCATGCTGGTAGGTCATCCATGTTCATGATTCGAAAGCGGCAAGCCGGCATCACCCTGATCGAGTTGCTGATCGGCATGTTGGTCGGGCTCATCGTTGTCGCCGGCGGCATCAGCATCTACATCGCCTCGGTCCGGGGACAAGCCGAAAACATTAAACTCGCCCGTTTAAATCAGGATATGCGGGCGATGATGGATATGATGGAGCGCGATATTCGCCGCGCCGGTTTCGTGACGGCAGATCCTGCAACGAATTTTGCCTTGCTGCAAAACAATCCTTTTTTTGACGGCGCCACATCCGGCGCCACTACCGATGTGGCGATTTATAACACGGGCAGTTGCATCGTCTATGCCTATAATCGCGATGAGGACCCCAATAACGACGGTGTCCTGGACGAAGCGCCGCCCGCCGTCGACGCCAATGAAAGGCTGGGTTTTCGTCTGAACGGCAATACGGGCGAACTGGAAATCCGCAACAGCGGCGACAGCAACGATGACTGCGCCGATGGCGAATGGGAGTCGGTTACCGAACCGGAGGTGGAAATCACCGGGGTGACCTTCACGCTGACCGCAAAAGCCCTCAATGTCACCAGCATGACCGACGATGATCATGACGGAATAGACGAGCCCAGTGATCACGATGGCATTTTGACTGGGGATGATAATCATAATTTCACCTGCGATGCCGGCGAAGCCTGCAACACCTGTACGCGAGATGGTAGCCCAGATCCCGCCTGCCTGTATGTGCGCTATGTCACGATTAAGCTGGATGGTCAATTGCGCGACGACAATACCGTCAAGCAAACCATTACCGAACAAGTCCGGATTCGAAACGACAAATTTCTGGACGCCATTCCTTAACCCCCCTCTGCTGTATTGAGTCGATGAAAATTTCAAGCTGCAAGTTCAAACCGTCCCAGAAAGGCGCCGCCACTTTGATTGTGGTGCTGGTGTTGGCGATGGTCATGGGCATTATCGCGCTGACCACGGCGCGCACAGGGCTGATGGAGCAAAAAATTACCGGCAACGATCTGCGCGCCCGCGAGGCGCTGGAGGCGGCCGAAGCTGGGCTGGAATATGGGACGGCTTGGGCGGGCAAACATAATGTGCCTTGGCCGAGCGGCGCCAACACATTGGCTTGTCCTGCAACCGGATGCCCGACATTGCCGCAGGTGACGGGCACCAGCACGGGCGAAGCCTACAACGTCAGTGCGTTGGTCTACTCCAGGCCCGGCGCCGATTCCGAATTTATCCATGTCAGATCAACCGCTACGGGCGCTTCCGATGCCTCTATTTCCGGCGCCACCGACACCTATATCAAACCCGGCAGCCTGCTGACCAAGGAAGGCAAACTTCCCCCTCCCTTGGTCATGGATGGCTGCATGACTTCAACGACAGGCACGCCGGATATCTATCCCAATTGGCATGACCTGGACGGCGACGGCAGCAAGGATGCCAACGAGTGGGTCGACGCGAACGGTAATGGCGTCGTGGATAGCGGCGAATGGACGGATGCCAATGGTAACGGAAAAGTCGATAACGAGCTGGAACGTTCCATCATGACATCGAAACCTGAAAATGTCGGCGGAAACTTCTGCCTGAATTATTGCGGTCCCGGGGGCGGTTGCGATCCTACGTCTGCCGGAACGGGGCGCTCCCACCTCGATCTGCATAATGGCTTACTGCAAAACAACACGGCCTATCCGCACAATTCTCTCTGGGATTATTACTTCCAGGTCAGTCAGGCGCAATTCAAGGCGGCGGCTTCCGCGACGCTGAGCACCGACCCCGGGCTTTACTGGGTGAGCAGCACCGGCAATTGGGCCGGCGGCACTTACGGCTCGGCGGCCGACCCCGTGATGATTGTGTTCGAGCATGGCTGCCCCAAACCGAACGGCAATACAACGATTTACGGAATTTTGTTCTTTCTGGAGGTTGATGGTTGCGTCACGGACCCCATGAACGGCTGGGGCAATGTGACCGTATATGGTTCGCTTGGAGTTAACGGAGGCGTCAAAAAAATGAATGCCAACCTTGAGATTCATGGCGTCGGCGACGGCGTGGGCATGCAGACCATCAATTCGCGCCCGATTAATGCTTCCCGCTTGCCGGGGACCTGGAAAGACTTTTAGAGAGAAACGGTCATGAAGAAAGTGTTCTATGTCTTGCAGCGCGGCTTTTCCCTGTTGGAAGCCTTGGTCGCCGCGCTTGTCGTAGCGGTGGTGATGTTGGGGCTGGCCAGATTGCAGGGTATTACCCTGATCAACAGCGGCGATAGCCGCATGAAAACCCGCGCCTTGAATCTGGCGCAAGATAAAATCGAAGAACTGCGCAGCTTCGCCAATAAAGATACTTACACCGGCATGGCTTCGGGTAACGATAGCCCCGCGTCTTACGCCGGTGATAACAGTAGTTTTGCCCGCACCTGGTCGATTACAAGCTGCCCTAATTCGGTCGATTGCAAACAAGTCGGTGTCAACGTTAGCTGGACAGATCCGAAAGGCGAAACCCAGGCCGTGGCGCTGACCTCCTACATCGCCAGCGGCGATACGGTGAATTCCGGTGTGGTGCTGCTGGCGGGGACGCCTACGCCTCCGTTGCCGCCCTCTCCGCCTCCAGTGATACCGCCAGTGACACCGCCTCCGGTGCTGCCCCCGGTGACACCTCCGCCAGTAACGCCCCCTCCGGTGACACCACCGCCTCCGGTGACACCGCCTCCGGTAACACCGCCGCCACCGACAGGAAAAAATGCGTGTGAAGGCCTTGTGACAGCCGCTATTACTGCTGGTGATATTGTAACCGACACGCTGCTTCCGCTGACACTGGGGGCCCGGTTGACGATTAGTCTTAACCCACTGGCGGTTTGCACAGTCGTGTCGGTTAATTTGCTCAAACCGAAAACAGGCACATATATTTGCAGTATAGAGGATTTAAATCCGGCTATTGTCGCGCTGGGTATAGACAAGAACGCCGTCGACTTAAGTGTTAATTTGGCGCTCAATGATTTGCCCCTGCAAGGCGTGGTAGGGCCAGTAGAAGCGCTGCTCAGGAGCCTTCTGCCTTTGCCGAAAGATCTGGTGTGTGTAAAAGCCAACCTGGCGCTTCCTATCCACTTGGATGTGAATGGAAAAGTCAACATTCAGGAGCTATGCTTGGTTCCTAACATTGTTGGAAAGACTAAGGTTGAAGCGACAAAGCTTTTAAATGATGCGGGTTTCAAGGACGTTAAAATAACAGGAAGTGCAAACTTTAATGTCAAAACTCAAGGCTTGCTTGCAGGTTCTAAATCCAATTGCGATGCCGAGGTATCCGTTATGTTAGGGAAGTAACAAGAAGTCTTCATGAGGGACGAGATTAGCAATCCCGACTCCTTCGTTTTGGGTTTGCCGATGACTTAAAACTTGAGGAGATCCCGAGGGCGGGGCAGCATGCCCCGCCCGGCGAAAAAGTCTGTTCTGAGCGGTTTTTTCAACCCGTCCCCATGGTTCGAAGGTTTTTTCTCGTTCCCATACTGGAGTTTTTTTGGATCGGCGCCGGCGCCATATACGCCGACAGGCCGGCCCCGATCGGCTCGAAAAGCTTTTCTCTGGATTAAGGCATTTGCCCTGTTCGCTGTTGGGCGACTGTGTCAAATCACACAGTGGCATTATCATCAGGTCAGGGTTTGTCTCAATATGGCCCGGTTTTATTGGTGCTTGGTAATGTGGCCCGGTTATTGCTGGAAGAATTCGGAGGCATTGTTTTGGGTCAAAAAGCGCCGGCGTTCAGTGCTTTTCTCCGGAATTAAAACAGTGCCATTGCCGTTTAACCTTTGCAAGGCGAACCGAACATGAACGAATTAAATCCTTACCGTGTCAGCGGCGACACTTACTTTTTCACGCTGGCGTTGCCGGAATCGATCGCGGGCGAGACGATGCACCCGATTCGGGCGTTATGCCTCGAATTGGTCAAGATCAAGCAGAAGCATCCGTTCAATCTCGATGCGCTGGTGATATTGCCCAAATATATCCAAGGCATTCTGACGCTGCCGGATCAGGGCGACGATCTCGCGACGCTTTGGCGGCAGATCAAGGCGGAATTCGTCAAATTGGCCGGCGGCTACGATGATCTGCTGAGCGATGATGAGGACGACCTTGATCGCAAACGTTTCTTCGGCTATCCCTTGCGCGGCGATCGGGACTTTGCGCTGCATATGAATTTTCTGCATTACAATCCGGTCAATCAGGGTCTGGTCAAAGGCGTTGCAGACTGGCCTTATTCGACTTTTTTCCAATACGTGCAGCAAGGTGTCTATCCCTTGTCCTGGCGCATGGAAAGCGCGTAGCGCCACTGTGTCTTTATTATGCGTTGTCCACGAAAAACACGAAAGGCACGAAAAATTTCATGGAGTAACCTGTTCAGCTGTTGCTTTCGGATAGCGCTAAGGATTTGGTCAAAATTAACTTTCTGAACTCGTCTTCACCGTTCCCACGCTCTGCGCTCGTCGTTATACACAAGTGCCGTCATACCCGCCGGGAGCGGGTATCCAGGGCCAGGGAGGGTAACCCTAAAACGTCCATGCGGCCTGGATTCCGGCAATCCATGCCAGAATGACGGAGGATATGTATAACGACGAGCGCTCTGCGTGGGAATGCATACTTTCCATATTTTTGTCATCCTCACCCCAACCCTCTCCAGCAGGAGAGGGAGCTTCCTTCTTAACTTAACGGCATTGTGCCGTAGGGTATCGCCTTTGTAACAAATTTCCCCTTCTATTTTTTCGTGCCTTTCGTGTTTTTCGTGGATATTAATCATGCGTAACAGCAGTGATTAATTAGCGGCAACCCGCGCGTCAAGGTTACGGATCGTGACCACATCGGCTAAAATACGCCGATGAACATGAGCCAGCCAGCCACACCGCCGCCCACTCCGATGATGCAGCAGTATCTGCGCATCAAGTCCGAGCATCCCGATACCCTTCTGTTTTACCGAATGGGGGATTTTTACGAGCTGTTCTACGATGATGCGAAAAAGGCCGCCCGCCTGCTCGACATCACGCTGACCAGTCGCGGCCAGTCGCAGGGGCAGCCGATACCGATGGCGGGCATCCCCTATCATGCGGCGGAAGGCTATATCGCCCGTTTGATACGGATCGGCGAATCGGTCGCGATTTGCGAACAGATCGGCGATCCGGCCACCTCGAAGGGGCCGGTGGAGCGCAAGGTCGCGCGGATTATTACTCCCGGCACGGTCACCGACGAGGCATTGCTCGAAGACCGCAAGGACAATCTCCTGGTCGCGCTCTGCCCGTTGCAGCAGCGTTACGGCATCGCGAGCCTCGATTTGACCAGCGGCCGTTTCGTGCTGCAGGAAGTCGAATCCGAAGACCAACTGCTCAGCGAAGTCGGCCGCCTGAATCCCGCCGAGCTGTTGTATAGTGAAAGCTGGCCATTGCCGGATAATCTGAAACAGCGCAGCGGCCTGTGCCGGCGTCCGCCCTGGCATTTCGAAGCCGAGAGCGCGCGCCTGTTGGTGTTGAAGCAGTTCAAGGCGCACGACTTGAAAGGCTTCGGCTGCGAGGAGCTGACCGCGGCGGTCGCGGCGGCCGGCGGCCTCTTGCAATATGTGCGCGACACCCAGCAAAACGTGCTGCCGCACATCCAGGGCATCCGCACCGAGACGAGCGACGACTGCATCCAGCTCGACGCCTCCAGCCGTCGCAATCTCGAAATCGATGCGCATCCGACCGGGCAACTGCAATATACCCTGCTCGGCGTCTTGGACAAGACCCTGACCGCGATGGGCGGCCGCTGCCTCAGGCGCTGGCTGAACCGGCCGCTTCGGGATCATGATCTGTTGAACCGGCGCTACGCCTGCATCGAAAACCTGCAGCAGGACGAGTTGTACCGCAAGTTGCAGGACGCGCTGCGCCAGGTCGGCGACATCGAGCGGATCAGCACCCGCATCGCCTTGAAATCGGCGCGGCCCCGCGATTTGCTGGTGCTGCGCTCGACGCTGGCGGCCTTGCCGGTCATTCAGGAGCAGTTATCCGCGAGCGATGATCCGCATCTGACCGAGCTGCGCGCCGGTATCGGCGAGCATCCGGCGATGCTGGAATTGTTGACGCGTGCGATCATCGACAATCCGCCGATGTTGATCCGCGACGGCGGGGTCATCGCGGCGGGCTATGACGAGGAACTCGACGAGCTGCGCAATCTGAGCCAGAACGCGGACCAGTTTCTGATCGACATGGAGCAGCGCGAGCGGCAGGCGACCGGGATCAACAATCTGAAGGTCAACTACAACCGGGTGCACGGTTTTTACATCGAAATTTCGAATACAAACGCGGACAAGGTGCCGGTGCACTACACCCGCAAACAGACCTTGAAAGGCGCCGAGCGCTACATCACCGAGGAACTGAAGGCATTCGAGGACAAGGTGTTGAGCGCGCGCGAAAAATCGCTGGCTTTCGAAAAGGCCTTGTATGACGAGTTGCTCGACGTGATCGCAAGTTCCCTGGCCGAATTGCAGCAGTGCGCGGCGGCCCTGGCCGAGCTCGACGTGCTGGCCAATTTCGCCGAGCGTGCCGAAGCGCTGAATCTTTCGCGGCCGGTGTTGCAGGCCGAGCCCGGCATCCTGATCGAAGGCGGCCGGCATCCGGTGGTCGAAGCGGTCTCCGATGTGCCTTTCGTGCCGAACGATTTGAACCTGACCGGCGAGCGGCGGATGTTGGTGATTACCGGACCGAACATGGGCGGTAAATCGACCTACATGCGCCAGGCCGCGCTGATCGTGTTGATCGCGCATGTCGGCTGCTTCGTGCCGGCGAAGTCGGCGACACTTGGCCCTGTCGACAAGATCTTCACCCGGATCGGTGCCTCGGACGACCTCGCCTCGGGGCGATCGACGTTCATGGTCGAGATGTCCGAGACCGCGAACATCCTGCACAATGCGACCGCGCAAAGCCTGATACTGATGGACGAAATCGGCCGCGGCACCAGCACTTTCGACGGCCTGTCGCTGGCCTGGGCCTGCGCCGATCATCTGGCGAAGGTGACCCGCGCCTTCACGCTGTTCGCGACGCATTATTTCGAATTGACGACATTGGCCGAGGAGCGGAAATCGATCCGCAACGTGCATCTCGATGCGATGGAGCATGGCGACCGGATCGTGTTCCTGCATGCGGTGAAGGAGGGGCCTGCCAATCAGAGCTACGGCTTGCAGGTCGCAGCGCTTGCCGGCGTGCCGCGCGCGGTGATCGAGAGGGCCAAGCTGAAACTGGAGCACCTCGAAAACACCGCCTATATCGAGCAGCAGGCCGAATCGGGCGTCAATCAACTGGACCTGTTTTCCGCGCCGGAATGCCATCCTGTGGTCGGCGCGCTCGAAGATATCCATCCGGACGAGATGAGTCCGAAGCAGGCCCTGGAGGTGCTATACCGGCTCAAGGCGTTGTTGTAAATGGCTGATGTTACGCATTGTTCGCGAAAAACACGAAAGACACGAAAAATTGCATAGCACGATCCGTTCAGCCATTGCTTTCGGATAGCGGCCAACGTTGATTTTCTGGGTCAAATTTCACTAAGCGAAAAGGGCTTAACCGTGCAATTCGTATGAATACTTAGGCGATAGTACCAATGGCAATGCGCTGAAAAATCCGCTAGATTGAGCCTTCCTAGAATCTTCGGAGAACTCGTATGGAACTGCATGAAGAGCTTGCTAAGTTATCTGAAACGCTCAAACAGCAACGTGATGAAATCAGGCTTCAGCTCCATCTGGCTGGCGCAGATTTGAAAGACGAATGGGAAGAGAGTGAGAGGGAGTGGGGGCATTTTAAAGACAAGTTTGCCGAAATCGTTGATGAAAGCAAAGAGACATCGACCGAATTACTTGAAAAGACTCGGATCGTTGGCGAAGAGTTGAAGATTGCCTATAAGAACATTCAGCGGCGCCTGTCTTCCTGAGAGCTCAGTCTGCGAGGCATTGTCTTTATTGGGGCAGGTCGATTTCATGTTCATCGTATTCGCCAAATCTGCGGGGGGTGTTGATGGCTATTCAGCGCATCGCATGGGGGAATCATGCAAACGATGAAAGGGCAGAGGCGGTCATGTCCGAGAAATTGACCGGGTTCCAGATTGAGCAGTTCAAAAATCTGCTGCAAGACCGTTTCTACAGGGTGCGCTCCGATCTGCACAATGAGCTTCTGGATATTGACAAGGAGGGCGGTGCGAAGATCGCCGGGGTGGTTTATCAGGCCGCGGCCGGTGCATTGGCGCATCTGCTGACCGGGCTGAGGGCGATCGACCTGAATCACTACCTGAACGAAATCAAGGATATTGAAGCGGCGCTGAAGCGGATTGCCGAAGACGAATACGGCATCTGTCTCGACTGCAGTAGCCCTATCTATTTTAAGCGCCTGCTTTCCTATCCGACCGCCAAGCGTTGTGTGGCTTGCCAGCGGCTATACGAAAAGGCGAAGAATGAATGAATTAACGGCAGGTTGACTTGCAGGGGGCGGGAGTGATGTGGCCGCCCCGAATTTTAATCTGCCAACAATACGGCGTTGACGGACATTGTTGATACGATTTTTCGATTATTTTGAAATTTATGATTTACATGCCGTCAATCCGCCGCTATAATGGCCAAATGAAGTAACGATACTTCAGGCGCGTAGCTCAGTTGGTTAGAGCACCACCTTGACATGGTGGGGGTCGTTGGTTCGAGTCCAATCGCGCCTACCAGATACCCAAAAAAGCACTGCTCGCAGTGCTTTTTTTATTTTTGGAACCCGAATTATTTTGAGATAACATGCCAGTAATCACTCTTCCCGACGGCTCCAAGCGCGAGTTCGACCGCGCGATCACGGTGCTGGAAGTCGCGCAGTCCATCGGTTCCGGGCTGGCCAAGGCGACTTTGGCGGGCAAGGTGAACGATAAGCTGGTCGATGCGAGCGCGCTGATCGATCAGGACGCCTCGCTGCAAATCATCACCGCGAAGGACGCCGACGGCGTCGATGTGATTCGCCATTCCACCGCCCACCTGTTGGCTCAGGCCGTCAAGCAGTTATTCCCCGAAGCGCAAGTTACGATTGGCCCTGTCATCGAAAACGGCTTCTATTACGACTTTGCCTATCATCGTCCGTTTACGCCGGAAGATCTCGAAGCGATCGAGGCGCGGATGCAAAAGCTCGCCGCCGACGATTATAAGGTGACCCGCTCGCTCATGTCACGCGACGAGGCAGTGCAATATTTCCGCGGGCTCGGCGAAAATTACAAGGCCGAGATCATCGAGTCGATTCCTGCCGATCAGGCGCTGTCCTTATACAATCAGGGCGATTTTACCGATTTGTGCCGCGGCCCGCATGTGCCGAGCACCGGCAAGCTGACCGCGTTCAAGCTGATGAAGATCGCCGGCGCTTACTGGCGCGGCAATTCCGACAACGAAATGCTGCAACGCATTTACGGCACCGCCTGGGGCGACAAGAAGGACTTGCAGGCCTATCTGACGCGTCTCGAAGAAGCCGAAAAGCGCGATCATCGGAAGCTCGGACGCGCCCTGGACTTGTTCCATACCCAGGAAGAAGCGCCCGGCATGGTGTTCTGGCATGAAAAAGGCTGGACGATCTATCAGCAGATCGAGCAATACATCCGCGAGAAGTTGCGCGTGAACGGCTATGGCGAGGTCAAGACGCCGCAAATCGTCGATCGATCCCTTTGGGAGAAGTCAGGGCACTGGGACAAGTTCAGCGCCGGCATGTTCACGACCCATTCGGAAAATCGCGATTATGCGATCAAGCCGATGAACTGCCCGTGCCATATCCAGGTTTACAACCAGGGGCTGAAAAGCTACCGGGATCTGCCGATTCGCATCGCCGAGTTCGGTTCCTGTCACCGGAACGAGCCCTCCGGCACCCTGCACGGCCTGATGCGGGTCAGAAATTTCGTGCAGGACGACGCGCACATTTTCTGTACCGAGGCGCAGATTCAGGACGAAGTGTCGACTTTTATCGACATGCTGTTCGAGGTATACAAAGACTTTGGCTTCGATGAAGTGATCATCAAGCTATCGACCCGCCCCGAGAACCGGGTCGGCGACGACGCGGTCTGGGACAAGGCCGAAAGCGCGCTCGAACTGGCTTTGAACAACAAGGGCCTGAAATGGGACTTGCAGCCGGGTGAGGGCGCTTTCTACGGTCCAAAGATCGAATTCTCCCTGAAAGACTGCATCGGCCGGGTCTGGCAATGCGGCACGATCCAGGTCGATTTCTCGATGCCTGGGCGGTTGGGCGCGACCTATATCGCCGAAGACAGCTCGCGGCAGACGCCGGTGATGCTGCATCGGGCTATCCTCGGTTCGCTGGAGCGTTTTACCGGCATTCTGATCGAACAATACGCCGGCACCTTCCCGGTCTGGCTGGCGCCGGTGCAGGCGGTCGTGCTGACGATCGCCGATCGTCACGATGGTTATGCGATCGAGACGATGAAAACCCTTGAAAAACAGGGTTACCGGGTCAAAATTGACTTGAGAAATGAGAAGATCGGGTTTAAAATCCGCGAGCACTCGATGCAGCGCGTGCCTTACTTGGTGATCATCGGCGATAAAGAGCTCGAAGATCGGACGATGACGGTGCGTACGCAAAAGGGTGACAACTTGGGCAGTCTGACGATACAGGAATTTGGCGAAAGGCTAAATCGAGAGATTGCGGACAGAAAATGATTGTAGCTGGAGGATTTGAAGATCGCTGCTAAAAAAGATGAAACCCGCCTGAACGATGCGATTACCGCCAAACGGGTGCGGGTCACGGGCGCTGATGGTGAGTCATTAGGCATTATTTCGCTGGACGAAGCCAAGCAGATGGCCTATGCGGCCGATCTGGATTTGGTCGAAATATCGCCGAATGCGGATCCTCCGGTCTGCAAGATCATGAATTATGGCAAGTACCAGTTTGAGCAAAACAAAAAACTGGCGATTGCGAGGAAAAAGCAAAAACAGATTCAGGTCAAGGAAATCAAATTCAGGCCGGGAACCGACGAGGGTGACTATCAGGTCAAGCTCAAGAGTCTGCTCAAGTTTCTGAACGACGGGGACAAGACCAAAATCACCGTGCGCTACCGCGGGCGCGAATTGGCGCACCGTGAAATCGGCATGGACCAGTTGAAGCGCCTCGAAAAGGATCTGGAGGACGTCGCGGTCGTCGAACAGTTTCCGAAGATGGAAGGCCGCCAAATGGTCATGGTGATGGCCCCGAAAAAGAAAAAATAATTCGCGTTTTTAACGCAAGTCGTAGGGTGCGCATCGCGCACCTTTTAGGCTGCAAATTTATATTAAGGTGCGCAATGCGCACCCTACGGGTCTAAACCCTATTCCGCAGTTTCAGGACGAAACTGCCTGCATCTAAAATCAACACGATGCGACTAATTCTTCAGGGCCATGCATTTTGCCTTGCTGGGTTATTTTTCTCAGGGATTTTTATTTTTAATGTTGGAGCAAACAAATGCCAAAAATTAAAACCAACCGGGGTGCCGCCAAGCGTTTGAGACGCACCGGCAACGGCGGTTTCAAATGCGGGCAATCGCATAAGCGTCATATTCTGACCAAGAAGAGCACCAAGCGGAAACGCCAACTGCGTAGTCCTGCCTCGGTTCATCCATCCGATGTGCGTAGCGCGGCTCGCATGCTGCCTTACACCTGATAGGAGAACAGCATGGCTAGAGTTAAACGCGGCGTTACCGCCAGAGCAAGACACAAGAAAATTTTAAAGCAGGCGAAAGGCTACTACGGTGCCAGAAGCCGCGTCTACCGCGTTGCGAAGCAGGCGGTGATCAAGGCCGGTCAGTATGCCTACCGCGACCGCAGACAGAAAAAACGCCAATTCCGCGCGTTGTGGATCGTGCGTATCAACGCAGCCGCCAGACAGTGCGGTATGTCCTACAGCCGTCTGATCAACGGCCTGTCGAACGCGAATGTCGCGATCGACCGTAAGGTGTTGGCCGACATCGCCGTGCGCGACATGGAAGCTTTCGCCGAAATCGCAAAAATTGCGAAAGCCAACGTCAGCCCGCTGTAAGCCGGTCTGAATCTCCCGGACAATCGGGGGAGACTCTGTTTCCGCCCGCCTTTCCAAAAGCGCGGGCGGGACACAAAACCCAAGAACAGAATTCAAACAAAGCGGCAGGATCGCGAGTCGGTCCCTTTGCCGCTTTGTCGTGTTAGCGTAACGCCATTTTCCTCCATTCCAACAGCGAGCCAAGCAGTGTCTTTCACTCCTGAAGAAATTCTCGCGCAGGCCTCTACAGCGCTTGCGGATGCCCAAGACCTCACGCAACTCGATCAGGTCCGCGTTCATTATCTCGGCAAGAAGGGGCTATTGACCCAGCTGATGAAGGAACTCGGCAGCCTCGATCCCGAACAACGCCGTGAAGCCGGCCAAAAAATCAATCAGGCGAAAGACCGCTTTCAGGAACAGCTGGACGGCCGCAAGCAGTTGCTCGAAGCGAACGAACTGGCCGCAAGGCTGGCGAGCGAGCGCGTCGATGTGACCCTGCCCGGACGCGGCCAGGCGGTCGCGGGCCTGCATCCGGTCACGACCACCTTGCGCCGCATCTCGAAGATTTTCACCAGCGCCGGCTTCAAAACCGTCGAAGGCCCGGAAATCGAGGACGATTATCACAATTTCGAGGCGCTGAACATTCCTGCCCACCACCCGGCGCGGGCGATGCACGACACCTTCTATTTCGATGCGCATACCGTGCTTCGGACGCACACCTCGCCGGTGCAGATTCGGGTGATGGAATCGGAAGAACCGCCGTTGAAGGTGATCGCGCCGGGCCGCGTCTACCGCTGCGATTCCGATCTGACCCATTCGCCGATGTTCCATCAGGTCGAAGGCTTCCTGGTCGACCGGGATGTCAGCTTCGCCGATCTGAAGGGCGTCGTGTATGACTTTTTACAGGCCTTCTTCGAAAAAGACAGCCAGGTCCGTTTCCGTCCGTCCTATTTCCCGTTCACCGAACCGTCCGCCGAAGTCGATATCGAATGCGTGATCTGCAACGGTGCCGGCTGCCGGGTATGCGGACATACCGGCTGGCTCGAAGTGATGGGCTGCGGGATGATCCATCCCGAGGTGTTCAAGGCGGTCAACATCGACAGCGAAAAATATACCGGCTTTGCGTTCGGCATGGGCGTCGAACGGCTCGCGATGCTGCGTTACGGCATCAACGATCTACGGTTGTTCTTCGAAAACGATCTGAAATTCCTGCAACAATTCAAGTAAGCCGTCGATAAGTCATGCAAATTAGTGAAGCCTGGTTAAGAACCTACGTCAATCCGGCCATCAGCACCGAAGAACTGGTCGCGCAATTGACCATGGCCGGTCTCGAAGTCGACTCGGTCACCCCGGCCGCCGCGGTATTCAGCGGCGTGGTGATCGGCGAAGTGCTCGCGACGGAGCAGCATCCCGATGCGGACCGCCTGCGCGTCTGCAAGGTCGAAGTCGGGCAGGGCGAGCCGCTGCAGATCGTCTGCGGCGCGAGCAACGTGCGCCCCGGCCTGAAGATTCCTGCCGCCCTGATCGGCGCGGTGCTGCCGGGCGATTTCAAGATCAAAAAATCCAAGCTGCGCGGCGTCGAATCCTACGGCATGCTGTGCTCGGAAAAGGAACTCGGCCTGGCCGAAGAGTCGAACGGCCTGATGGAACTGGCTGAGGATGCCCCGGTCGGCGCTGATATTCGCGACTATCTGTCGCTGAACGACAACCTGATCGAGGTCGACCTGACCCCGAACCGGGCTGATTGCCTGAGCGTCGAAGGTCTGGCAAGAGAAGTCGCGGTATTGAATCAACTTGACTGCCAAGCCACGCCGCTGACGAAGGCGGCTGTCGCGCACCGCGACACGCTGGACATTCGCG
This sequence comes from Methylomicrobium lacus, assembly GCF_041897535.1. Lineage (GTDB taxonomy): Bacteria > Pseudomonadota > Gammaproteobacteria > Methylococcales > Methylomonadaceae > Methylomicrobium > Methylomicrobium lacus_A. Next base: position 1,769,197 of record NZ_CP169217.1, on the reverse strand, counting down.
TCGACGTGGTGGAAGCCTGCCCGCGCTATCTCGGCCGTCTGATCAAGGGCGTCAATCCGCAGGCCGAAACGCCGCTGTGGATGCAGGAACGGCTCCGGCGTTCGGGCCTTCGAAGCCTCGGCGCTGTCGTCGATGTGACCAACTATGTTTTGCTCGAACTCGGCCAGCCGCTGCACGCATTCGATGCGGACAAGCTGAACGGCGGCATCCGGGTGCGCTGGGCAGAGGACGGCGAAGAACTGGCCCTGTTGAACGGCCAGACGATCAAGCTCGATGCCGAAGCGCTGGTGATCGCCGATGACGCGCGCGCGCTGGCCCTGGCCGGCGTGATGGGCGGCAGCGAATCGGCGGTCGGCGAGGGCACGCAGAACATTTTCCTCGAATGCGCGTTTTTCGCGCCGCAAAGCATTGCCGGCAAGGCGCGCCGTTTCGGCCTGCATACCGATTCCTCGCACCGCTTCGAGCGCGGCGTCGACCCTTTCCTGCAGGAACGTGCGATCGAACGCGCGACGCAATTGATCATTGAAATCGCTGGCGGCAGCGTCGGTCTGCTCGGCGCAGCGGTCGCCGAAGCGCATTTGCCGAAACGCGCGCCGATAGAACTCCGCCGGCAACGGATCGAACGGCTGCTCGGCCTGCTGCCGAGCGACGAACAGATCGCCGGCATCTTCCGCCGTTTGGGCATGGGTTTTGATACGATCGCGGACGGCTGGCGGGTAACCCCGCCCGGTTTCCGTTTCGATGTCGCGATCGAAGCCGACCTTATCGAGGAAATCGCGCGCATCTACGGTTACAACAACCTGCCGAGCAACCGCCTCCTGGTGCGCACCGAACTGCACAAGGCGACCGAGTCGGTGCTGGAACTGGACCGCGCCCGCGACCTGTTGGTCGACCGCGGCTATCAGGAAGCGATCACCTTCAGCTTTGTCGATGCGGAAACGCAACAGGCCTTCACGCCGGGCGCCGAGATGATCAGCCTGCAAAATCCGATCTCTTCCGAGTTGTCGGTGATGCGCGGCACGCTCTGGTGCGGCCTGGTCAGGGCGGCCGAGCACAATGTGAACCGCCAGCAAAACCGGGTGCGCCTGTTCGAAACCGGCCTGCGTTTCGTCCAGTCCGAAGGCAAGGTGCTGCAGGAAAAAATGCTGGCCGGTATCGCGCTTGGCAGCGCGCATCCCGAACAATGGGGCGAGGCCGCGCGCGCGGTCGATTTCTTCGACATCAAGGCCGACCTCGAGGCGCTGTTTGCCTTGACCGGCTCGGCGGCGCGCTTCGTGCCGGGCGAGCATCCGGCCCTGCATCCCGGCCAGACCGCCGAAATCCTGGCGCCGAACGGTCAACGCATCGGCCTGCTCGGCATGCTGCATCCGAACCTCGAAAAACAATTCGGCTTCGAATGCCGGGTCTTCCTGTTCGAACTGGATCAGGATGCGCTGTTGGCCAAACAGAAGGCGCAGTTCAAGCCGCTGTCGAAATTCCCGTCGGTGCGTCGCGATCTGGCCCTGATCGTGAAGGAAGAGGTGACTGCCGAGCAGATTACAGCATGCGTCAGCGAGCTGCAGATTCCTGCGCTGCAAACCGTCGTACCGTTCGACGTGTACCGCGGCAAGGGCGTCGAGGAAGGGCACAAGAGCATTGCCCTGAGCCTGACCTTGCAGGATTATGCGCAGACGCTGACAGATTCCGAAATCGATGCTATAGTATCTAAGCTTTTGGAAAACTTGAAAAATAAAATTGGTGCGAAGTTGAGGGATTGATTAAATGGCATTAACCAAAGCTGATTTTGCTGAAAAACTTTTCGAAGAGCTCGGCCTTAACAAACGCGAAGCCAAAGACATCGTGGAGCTGTTTTTTGAAGAAATCAAAACCGCTCTGGAGCGCGGCGAACAGGTCAAACTGTCCGGTTTCGGCAAGTTTGAGCTGCGCGACAAGAACAGCCGTCCGGGGAGAAATCCAAAAACCGGAGAAGAAATACCCATTACCGCCCGGCGTGTGGTAACATTCAGGTCTGGTCAAAAACTCAAAGCGCGGGTAGAAGCTTATGCTGGAACCGAGTCATAATAACGAATTGCCGCCCATACCGGCCAAACGCTATTTCACGATCGGTGAAGTCAGCGAACTATGCGCAGTCAAACCCCATGTACTGCGCTACTGGGAGCAGGAGTTCACCGAACTGAGCCCGGTCAAGCGCCGCGGCAACCGCCGCTATTACCAGCGGCACGATGTGCTGATGATCCGCCAGATCCGTTCGCTGTTGTACGAGCAAGGCTATACGATCGGCGGCGCCAGGGCGCATCTGACCAGCGACGAGCACAAGGAAGACGCGACGCGCACCAAGCAATTGATCCAACAAATGGTCGTCGAGCTCGAAGACATTCTGGAATTGCTTAAATAAAGCGCTTTGTAATATAATTCTCCCTCTTCGGCTTTTCTGAAAAGCCACATTAGATCTTCCTTTCTGAATTGCCATGGCGTTCAGCCATGGGCAATTTTCAAATCATCGGGGCGTAGCGCAGTTTGGTAGCGCACTTGCATGGGGTGCAAGGGGTCGGAGGTTCAAATCCTCTCGTCCCGACCAATGAAATCAAGGGCTTGCGAAAAACGTAAAACTCTCAAAAGTCAAAAAATCAATTTCGGGATAACATCCGGGATAACAAAATTTCCGGCTTGCGGTCTACCGCAATGATTGCGGATTCGTTGCCGCTCCCAATCCGCCAGCACGTAACCCTTGCCAAAACCTTGTTAACGGCGTTGTTCTCTCGTCTACATTTGTCAACACAAGCCACGCCAGAGCCACGCCAGAGCCACGCCACGGGCAGCACATCATTGCGCACTCGATGCGCACTTCCTCTTTGCGTACCAGTTCCCGCCAGCCTCGCGGCGTACCAGTTCCCGCCAGCCTCGCGCGCACGGGCAGGCAGCACGTCCGCTTAGGTGTAACCTTGCCTGTAACCATCCCGCCAGCCTCGCGAGCACGGAACCCTTGCCATTCTCTGCCATCCCTTCGCTTTGCCCGCGTCGGTGGCTCGGTCTTTTGTTTCCAATTAAGCACATAATAAAATCCCTAGCATGATTTCGTGCCAACTCTCTGAAAGTCGCGCCATACGTGCGTTACAGGCAGGCATGATGTTTGCTATGTGTGTTGTTTCCTGAAAGTAGCACATGACGGTTTGCCCCGATCCGGTCAAACGCCGGTGCTGGCGCTGTGTCCAGCCATTGCAAAGCCTCCAGGCGAAAAAAGCCGGGTTGCCCCGGCTCTCTGGTGTCGTCGATGTTACATTATCACATTGGCTTGAATGTCAGGTTTTGTCAGGTTTTCATTTAAAGTAAACTCAAGTCAATGGCGTGTGCGACTTGCTGACCATCTCACTTTGTCGCACTCTGCCATCTACTTCTGCCTATTTTATTCCGGTTCCCATGGTTCCAGCTCTCTATTGAGCCATTCCACCAAGGCATAACCGGGGTGCGTATCGCCGCCATATGGCCGCAAATATGGCCTTAAACGCTCGAATAACTTTGGGTCGATATAAACGTCTAGGCGTCGATAGCCTGCCGCTCTGAGCTTTTCACGGCGTGTTCTTTGTCGCTCTGTCTGCGTGGGTAACGTCATGATTTTGTTACTTGATAGTAAGCATACTCGTTGAGTCACTTAGTAAAAAGTTAGCATTTGTTAATATTTCTCTTGTGTCATTGCTCATCGCCGCCTTCCAGCTGCTGCCCTGATCGCTGTCTATTTCGCATGAATAAACGATAGGGGTATGGTAAATAATAGGTACATCCCGCATAGTGAACACTGGAGGCTAAATACATCTGCTATAAGTCATTGATTCGTATAGAAAGGCGTTCATATAATGAACACCTGTTCACTATACGGCATGACTCGTTCACTATACGGCATGAAGCGTTCATATAATGAATAAGCAATTTAATTTTCCGGCGACCAATTCCGCCATTCATCCGTGGGTTTGTGGTCGTTGAACTCCCGGAAAGTCAGCCGCCATTTCCTTGCTAATTGCTTGCTAAAATGGCCCTCAAGCATCAGCTTGATGAAGCCGTGAGACTCCAGTTCCTTGAAGGCTTCATGAGCCTTGCCCCTACAACAACCTATGCGTTTCTGTGCCTCTGAAACGCTATAGGCGATGGGTTCATACATCCTCCAATGGGTTTGCATCAGGATCAGCAATTTAACCGCGTTACCGCTTAGATCCTCATAAGCGGCGGAGCGGATCATGTCCACATTCTGTGCGATATACTGTTGCTTCTTGCGTACCGGCCTAGCCATAACCTAACCTCCCAGTATCGGTTTTCTGACGCCGGTAAAACTTAGGAGAGCTGCTTTGACGCCTTGGTAAATGTCTTTGTATGGCTGCTGCTTGTCCATGCCTTCGGTTAGTACCTGAGCCGCCGTAAGCTCTGCCAGCTCCAAGGTTTTCAACTGAATCGCCGTCATCAGCTCGCGGACCTGTGTCGCGTTTGGCTCGATGCTGACGACGGCTTTGTGGGCAGCATTGGTGATGATCGCGAAGTATTTGTCGGCGCTTTGACTGCCTTGTGAGCGGGCATAATCGACGAACCGCTTAACGGCATCAGTCAGAATCCCCCTGCTATCCTTGCCGGATATACGTGCCACCTGATACGCCTGTGTTTCGCGTTCCTTCGCATGGCGCTCTAGCAGTTTGCGTATCCGTAAGAACTCATCAACGAACCGCTTTTGCCCCTCTCGTGACCGGCGACCGCCAATAAACGGCATCGCTTTTAAGAAACCGGCTTCGTTCAGTTCAATGCAACGGTATTCCTTGCCCCGCTTCTTGTAATTTCGCGGCACAAATTCGTGCCGTGAAAGGGTGCCATCGGCAATCAAATCATCTAGGGTTCTCAGAACGCTTTTATGTTCCCGATCAAACTCTAGGGCAATTTTTCGACTATCGACAAAAATTTGATTTTCGCCGCCGTGAATAATCAAAATCAATGAGGTTTGGGCGGCATCAACTTTATTATGTAATTTTTTTATCATGGCAAATCCAATTTTGCCGGGTGCGCCATCGCCGCCAATCGCGTTATGCGTTAAAATAACAGTGTTTAATTAATTGACGGAATGGATGCGCGGCCCCGGACTTGTGGTTAAGGTCGGAGCTTTTTATTGCGCGGTGGTTTGGCGCGCCGATAAGTACGCCTCGATCTCGGAAGATCGGACGCCGGTAGCGCGCTGACTAATCTTGATGGTTTGCAGTTCGCCACGCGCAACGATACGCCAGAATGTAGCGATTGAAACGCCTAGGGTTTGTGCGGCCATATTTGGCCTCAAGATCATTGGGGAGGTGTTGGTGGTAGTCTTGGTGATGTGAGCGCCCATCTTTTTACTCCTTCGACTTTCGCCGAATTAGGACGCAAAGCATGATGCGCTTTTGTAAGCATTACTTGCGGGGTTCAGGCGCGACAATTCGCCGCACATTCAAAAGCGATAGCTCCCAAAAATCACGCGTGACATGGGGTTGCGCTAAACGCTTGGTTCCGAATACGATTGAACGCGATTAAAAGGGTGTCAAATCGTTTCAATCTGTATCATAATGAATATGCCCAAGTTAGCGCTTGGGTGTCAAAATCCGCAAAAATACTACAAAAGCGGTAATCACGCATTGCGTGGTTTAAGGTAAATGTAAATGTAAATGTAATAACTGCTCTCGTAGGCGCGGCAAACGCCTGCGGGAGTTTTTACGCTCCCGCTCGATATGCAGTGATATTCTATCAACCTAACGCTGTCTTATGTGTATTTCTTAAAAACAATTTCGATCCGGCCAAAGTAAAAAGAGAAGGCTTTCTCTAACTGATTGATTCTACAGCCCACTCTCTTAATCAAAAATCACTAAATATAGTGTGCAGTCGGCTATATATTGCAGTTGCCGAGGATGATTATTAGGCTTTCGCGGCTGTTGGGAATGTGACCACGTTGCCGCCATCCGCCCGAGTCAAAAGCTCCAGCCGCTCCCCGAGCTTCCGCCACGCTTCCGCCTGTTCTGCTTTCAATTCCTGCCGTTGATAGACGCGCTTCATCTTGTTTTGCTCGGTATGGTTCAGACATTTTTCGATCACATCCGGCAGGATGCCAAGGTTCCCCATGATCGTAGCGCCGGTGCGCCGTAAATCGTGCGGCGTCCATTTGCCGCCAGTCAGTCGCAAGGCGTCCTTATGTGCGCTGCGATTGCTTAGGTCGCGGTCGGTCTGGCGGTCGTTAATCTGCTTGGAAATGGACTTATCACAGACGTGGGTCGTCTTGGTTCGATCCATGAATAGCCAGGTGTCAGACTCTCGAAATTCCGCCAGCCGCTTGAATTGAGCCAGGGCAAAGTCTGATAGATAGACAGTGTGCGGCTTGCCGTTCTTGCTGTGCTCATCGGGAATCAGCCACGTCTTGGCGTTGAAGTCGATATATTCCCATTTCGCCTTAGACAGCTCCCCGACTCGGCAACAGGTCGAAAGCATGATCCATATGGCGCACTCGGTCGAAGGCATCATGTTGGCGTTAGGTAATTGCCGGTAAAGCGCCCGGATTTCATCCTCCGATAACACGCGGTCGCGCTCAACGGATTTGCCGCCTATCTTGGCCTTGCGGATGCTGGCGGTTGGGTCGAACTCGATAATGTCCCGATCCACGGCAAAGCGGAACATCTGCCGCACCAGCGCCAGGATCAGTTTCGCCATACGATTGACGCCACGCAACAGCAAAGCGTCTGTTATCTCGGTGATATGGCCCTTGCGTACATCGGCCACGGCAAGACCGCCGATAATCGGCAACACGTCCTTTTCAAACATGCGCCTAATTTCTTTGCCGCCGTCCTTGCGGTTTTGCAGGTCGGTTGCGGCCCAACGCTCGAACAGGTCGCGGACGGAGATAAGCGCCTGCTGCTTGGCAAGCTCGGCTTGTTCGGTCAACTGCGCTTGCCGCTGACGTTCTTTTTCGAGCCGCTTTTCGGTACTCGGGTCGATCCCGCGCTTTACTTGCGCCTTGAATGTGTCGCGCTCCTTGCGGGCCTCGGCTAAGGTTGTAGCGGTCAAGGTGGCCCAACGCTGCTTGCCCTCGATCCGGTACGCCAGTCTGAACGAAATTGCGCCGCCGTCGGTGACTGGTCGGATGCGGACAAACAGCCCGCCGCCGTCTTTGACAAGCTGTTCTTTATCGGTCGGTTTAAGGTTTCGGAATGCTCTATCGGTCAATAAATTCTCTGCCATGACTCCACCTGTACGTTGTACAATGGGTAGAAACGCGGTTTTTGCTTATTTTTCCGGGATAACATCCGGGATAACATTTTCACGCGCTTCAATGAGCTTTTATGATACGGCTTGAGAACGGAATGTACAATAAGATGCTGTAAAACAAAGGTATTTTTTGAAGGCGTGAAACCGTCTGAGGCGGCATGAAATAGGGTTTTACCCTTATGGGGTGCAAGGGGTAGGAGGTTCAAATCCTCTCGTCCCGACCAATGAAATCTAGACGTTAACAGTAATTGAAAACTGTAATGCTTCAATCTTCAAAAAATTAGGTTTTTGATTTGCTAGGAACCGGCAATTCATTACTTTGTCAGAGAACTATTCCAATTGCAAATTCGCTTTTATCTGATCCGCAGCAATAGCAGTGAAAATAGCAAAGTTTTATCGTTATTTCTGAAAGAAGGCCGTGTTGGGAGGAAATAGACAATGAAAAAAGATGAAGCATTGATTGTACGCGTATCGAATGGAGTCGCTTACGCGGATGATAAAAGTAGGGATAGCCTGGCGGCTTTTTCTTTTGGGAAAATCGAAGGCTATCGAGGGCAAACGGCTGAAGAGCTGGGCCTTCGTCCCGGCATTCAAGTGACGCTTGAATACGATGATCAAGATAGGGTCAATTCTGTTTTGATTTCGTAATACCTATTGAGTTGGGGTGCCGTTTTGTCACAGCTCTTCCTAAATCCGGATACGGCAGAGAATAGCCCTGATTTGAAAGCCTGGAAGCCGGATTATCCGATTCCAAAACACCTTCGCGACTGGGGATTTTGTCCGGACTTCAATGCCTGGCTTCCTGGCGACCTTGTTCTTGTCAGCGCATTAAAGCCGGGCATCATCGGCAAAGCCATTCGGAGTGTTCAAGAGCAGGGAGGTTATGCCCAGGATGATGCGCGTTGGGAGCATGCCGCCGTTCATATTGGCTCTGGAACGCTGTGCGAAGCTACGCGAAAAGGCGTTTGCGTAGCTTCGGTTTTCGATTATGCCCCTAATCATCTCATTCGGATACGCAGGAATCATGCGCTGACACAGGATCAGCGCTGGGAACTTGCCGTAAATGCTTTAAAACAGCAAAACTATTCTTACGGTTTTTTTTCGATTGGCAGTATTTTATGGAAATCCCGCAAGGGATTCTGGAATACGCAGGGAAAACCGATTAGCTTTCCCAAACGTGCAGTTATTTGCTCCGAATTGTATGCCGATGCCCACGTCAAGGTCTGTGGGCAAGCGCTTGGAAACCTTCGTTCGGGAGAAGTGACGCCGGCTAGTTTGAGCATGGATCAGTCCTTAGCGGATGTCCAAACTCAATGGGTAAGAATAGCTTAGCGTTCGGGATACCTTTCCTACTTGTGTTTCTGGTGAACGAAAAACGCCAAACACAAAAATACCGGCAACCTTTCGAAAAGCCGGCTTTATCTGTCGAATCTGGTTAAATACACGGTAAACATCTTTTCTCTTTAGTCCGGCTCCGGACAATCAACCGCGAGCTTGTAAATCTTGTCGGTTTCTCCCTTTACTCATTGTTCGTGTGATTTGCTTTTTTGAGGCAGGGCAACAAAACCCAAGTAGACAGTAATCGTCAGCAATAGATCTCAGAGATTTTCGGGTGTCATTTGACCAATTCCATCAACTTCCCATAACTATCAACCACATCATACTTAACCTGATCAGAAGTAATCTTTGAGAAAAACTTCCGGGCGCACTCGATTTTCGATTTTTCAATCGCCCTTAATTCCATCGAAGACATAGAGCCTTTGGTTTCAGCGATGAAGTAGATGTGCTTGACGGAGCCTTCCTTAAATGAAATCGCCCAATCCGGATTGTATTCTCCTACCGGGGTAGGAATAAAAAAGCCTCTTGGCAGCTTGGCGTAGACGACCACTTCTTCACTGGTATCAAGCGCTTTAACGAATTCTCTTTCGATTTTTGAATCCGTAAACACATAGTCGTAGATGTGCCGGTTCAGTTTTCCCCCGGCCCGATTTAAATCAATTTTCTGCTTGTCCTGAGTAAAAATATCCAGACTATGCGAGTCGGCAATTTCGTCGTAAGTCAGATGCTCGATAATCACCGTCGCTTTCTGTTCATTGATCAAGCGAGCTGTTTTAGCGATAAAGTCTTCCGGGTTTAATGTGAATTGGGAAAATTTGTCAAAACGCATGCCCTGAAGAATGCTTCCGATGGTTTTCCGGGTTAGCTGGGTCGTTTCAGTCAATTTACCGATCAGATCGTACTTCACGGAGGAATGGACTGAATTGTTCAGTCTGGCCGTTTCGGTTTTGGTTGTATAAAAACCGTTCCCTTCTTTTATCGCATCGTAGGATATTTCTTCTAATTGAGCGCCTGTTTGCACGGTATAAAGCAATGGGTTGACTTTCAGCTCGTTATCCAGTGCCGCTATGCATTTGTTAATCAGCTCGGCGCTATCAAAATCCACGGCATACGCAGCTTTGCGGTTGATTTTTTCCCAAAGCGCCTTGAATTCCTTCTTATCGAAATTTTCGTTGAGCGGGTTTACTTTTGCCTTGCGGTCATCCTCGATAGTCGGCATTTGAGCGTCGGTGAAGACGCTGTCGATCAACTCAAACACTTGTGCGGCATAAGGCGCTAACTCAGCGGGTAACTCCGCTAAGCTACCATTCTGCTTGGCATCATGATAGGTATTGGCAATTTTATCGTCCGCATCGGTGTAATCGTTCTTCAACAGATACTTGTATATCTGCTTCGCCAGTTGCGGCGTCACTTCAACATCCCCATCTGCTGTTCGCAGCACCTTACCCGTAAAATATTTTTCATCCGCAATGCGCGGACGCGCCAAAAGAGCGCTGCTGATTTCGCTTTGCAGACCAGCGACGAAATCGGTATAGCTATCGCTTGTCACCACGCTAAGGACATTGATCTGATGTACCGTTGCCGGGTGATCCATCCGTTCGCCAATTTGATTCACCGATAAACGCATGCCGCGTCCGACTTCCTGGCGACGGGTTGTAGTATTGTCGCTGTGTTTTAATGCACAGATGACAAAGACATTGGGATTGTCCCAGCCTTCACGCAGAGCAGAATGCGAGAAAATGAAGCGCACGGGCTCCGACAAGGAAAGCAAGCGCTCCTTGTCTTTCAAAATCAGATCGTACGCATCGACGTCATCCGCTTCAGTCGATTTTTTAGCCGTTTCCGGATCGACCAGGCGTTTGCTTTTCTTATCGACGGAAAAATACCCTTGATGAGTTTTTGATGCCGCTATACCGCGCAGATAATCGTTGTAAGGATTGTCTTCGAGAGTCAGAATTTCGTTGAGTTGGCTGTTGTACTCTTCTTCAAAGATTTGCGCGTATTCGCCCGACGATTCTCCGCTTTCGTCGTAGCGGCGGTATCTCGCCACCGTATCGATAAAGAACAGAGAAAGGGTTTTGATACCCTGATGAAACAACACTTGTTCCTTCTCAAAATGGGCTTTGATGGCTTCCCGAATTTGAATTCGCCGCAAAGCCATTTCATCGACATCCCCCGTCGCTTCGCCCACCGATAGTTCAACACCGTTGGTAAAACTCAAGGTGCCGGTGTAGGCGTTAATATCGGAAACGACAAAGCCCTTGTATTGATCCAGCCCGCCAGACAGTTCGAGCAAGTTGTCGCCTTTATTCAATTTGCGCAACACCCGCTTGATACCGCTGTTTTGTTTGATTTCCAATTCCACTCGCACAACCGGCGGTTTGCTGCTGGAAATATCAATGTCCCCCAAATAAAGATAAGCATTGGTGCCTGCCAGATTTTTCAGCGATATGCCACGCACCTGGATTTTCTTAACCAGTTTCTGGTTGTAGGCATCTAAGGCATCCAGACGGTAGATTTTGTTGTTTTCGGTCTTGTGGGTGGCCGAGTAGCGCAAAATCATCAATGGATTAAATCCCTTGAACGATTCCAGCGTTTTAGCGCCTTCCATTTTTTGCGGCTCGTCCAGAATCAAAATCGGGTGATTGCTTTTGATCACATCGATGGGTCGGCGGGATTGAAAATCATCCAGCTCTTCGTTGATGCGCCGCGCGTCCTTACCCGTGGCGTTGAAAGCCTGGACGTTGATGACCATCACATTGATCCCCGCATCGGAGGAAAAGCTTTCAAGATTATGCAGTTGTTTGGAGTTATAGATAAAAAATCGTGCTTTTTTGCCATAAGTCTCCAAAAAGTGCTCGGCGGTAATTTGCAAGGACTTATACACGCCCTCCCGTATCGCGATGCTTGGCACTACGATAATAAATTTGCTCCAACCGAATTGCTTGTTCAGTTCAAATAAGGTCTTGATGTAACAATAGGTTTTACCGGTTCCGGTCTCCATCTCAATATCAAGATTAATCGGAGAAATCTTGTTGCTGACAAGTGCAGATGAAATGGGTAAATTTTGATGACGTTGCACTGCCTGGATGTTTGCCAGCAATTGCGATGGCGTCAACACAACTTCGGCATTTTTGAAACCGGGGTCTTCCTGTAATTGATGCTGCATCCCACCCGTCTTACTGTGACCTGGATCAATTCGATATTGAACGCCAGAACGCTTAGGTTGGCCTGCAAAACACTTCACCACGGCTTCCACGGCATGCGTCTGATAGGCTTGCGATTTAAATTTTAATTTCATGGGCGTAGAAAGTGGTGTCCAGCAGTGTTAATCATTGAATTTTGAAAAGGCCCAACAGAGCATCTATCGTGGGCTCTAAATGCCGCCTTTCTTCCAACTTTTGCGGATCGAAATGAGCGGCATAGTTTTCACTTCGGGTTGCATCGTCATTGACATAAGGCGAGAACTGAGCTTTCAGATTTTTCGAATTGGCATCGGGAGTCACGCCAAGCAAGCGCAACATCATTGCCTCGAAGCAAGTCTCGGATTTCAACAACACAATCCCTTTTTTCTTGGCCAGCTTTTTGACTGCCGGCGTCCAATCCTGATCGGTATCAAATAACGCCGCAACCTTGTCATATTCGGCTACAGCGGACTGTCTGACTGTCCACTCGATGACATGTTTAGCCCCTTTTCCTTTGGCATTTTTGATCTTAATGCTGAGTCCGGCGCCACGATCCAATAACTGCCCTTTTAAATAATTCAGGAACGCTTCTTCATCCGCGCCTTCGCCAACGATGAGCACGGTCTTTTTCTGCACCCTGGATTTCGTCGGCTTACTCATAGGCTGGGCACCGCTCCGTAAGCGCCCGCCATGTATTTAGCGTAGAAATTATCGTCATTACGAATACCTTCTACCGTATCCATTCGGTAAGCCGTACTGATGCAATCGGCGCTTTTCTCCACCAGCATCACTTGCGACTTTTCGACCAGGTTTAATACCTCGATAGCATGGGTCGAGAATATCAATTGCGCATCGCGTGGATTGGTCGCCGGGTTGGCAAACAAATCCAGAATGGGTTCCAGCATATGCGGGTGAAGGTCGTTTTCAAACTCATCAATCACAGCCAATCCACCCTGTGCGAGCACTGGCAACAACCGCGATAACAGCACGAAAGCTCCTTGGGTGCCGCTCGATTCCATATGAAACGGTAATCTAAAGGCTGTATCGCCGCTAACATGTTGACCTAAAGCCATCCAGGCTTTTTGTTCAGGCGCGTCGATTGGATTAGGGTGTATTTCTTGAAGGTAGACGCCCGATAAACCGAGATCCCATGCGGATAACAGCCGGTTCATTTGGGCGTATTGCTCCGGTTTGGCTGAAAAGTATTCGGCGGCAAACATAATGGCTTGCTCACTAATGGGAAGACGGCCAACCACATTAATGTTCGTGATGACCTGGCTAGTGATGAATTGTTTTGCCAGTAACACATCATGTTGAGCCGCCCATGCGATCAATGAAACATTCTGACGGACCTTCTTAGCCGTTTTAGGGGGCAAACCAAAATCTTGCTGTTTTACCGTATAACTGTTCGTTTCCGGTTCCCACTCACGCACAAAGACATAATTAAAGCGTTCTTTTTTTTGATAAAGCGCTTCTCTCAAGACTCTATTCTGTGTGACCAACAACACGTAGCGCCATAAATTGCCTTCAAAGTCGAACACGCATTCGAACTCCGTGGGTTCAGTGACGCGCGCCAAATGCGGCGTGAAGGGGAGCCATGTATCAGGTTGGCTAGCGAATGAATGACAAATAAACCAATGCAAAAATGCCACCGGTTTAAGCAATGCCGTCTTACCGCTGGCATTGTGGCCGACCACCGCCATCAGTTTGGAGACTCGATTGCGGCAAACGTCATCAACCATCCAGTCGGTGAGCGTCGAATTGTGTTTGACAGTTAAATCGACCTCGACGCGCTCGGCAAATGACTGGAAATTGGCAAACGCGTAGCTATGAAGCATACAAATTACCTATAAATACAAAAAACACACAAAATTTTGTTCATTATAGGAATTATATTGAGTTTTTGCCATCTTCACCATGCTTATCCTGCCTATCACAGTGTTTTTATTTCCGTGCTTGGCGACAGCAGTTTGAAGATTTGCTCGATGTTTATTTTGACGCTGTCACTGGCGAAACCGGCGTCACGGAAGACAACACGCAGCGGGGAGCGGGTGGCAAGTTGTTTAACGAAGTCTTCGGTGATGCCGGCTTCTTTGTCGAAACAGGCGGCCAGAGCGTTGTCATCGACAAACAACACGGACTTGCCGGCAATGGTTTCGCGGGTGATCGGTAGGCTTAAATCCACTCCCCAATCGAGAAGGACCTGGAACAGCAAATCTTCTTCTGTGCGATCGTCGCGCACATTGTCGACAAAATTGAACAAGTCACCCTGTTTGAGCACATCAGGTGTGTAATAAATTTCGTTCATGTTGGAGGTATCGACTTTCAAGACGCGAAAGCCTACATCCAATTGATCGATACCGGGTTTATCTGCGTTTTCCTGTTTGATTTTTTGTCCTGCACGACGAATGCGTTCTCTACCGATTTCGGCAATGGTTTTGTATCCTGCTTTAGAAGCCCCAGACTTCTCATTACAAGTTTCGGGCATTTGTGCCATGATGAATTTACGCTTACGACTATCTTCTGCATTTAGTGCCATAACAGCATGGGCGGTGGTGGCTGAACCAGAAAAAAAATCTAATACCAATTCATCATGGTTTGTAGCTTGTTCTATTAAGAATTTAATTAAACTTGACGGCTTTGGGAAATCAAAAATTCCTTCACCGATAATTTGATTTATTTCCTTAGTTCCAATAGATGTTGAAACTGTCTGAATAACGGAAGAAACATTTTTAAACATGCTATCCATTTCTTCTAGAAATAATTTTTGCCTTGGCCTGCCTTCAGTAGATGCCGGCCAAATAATTCTTTTTTCGCTGACTTTTTTTGTCATTGTATTTTGATCAAACCGCCAGCCTTTAGGAGGACAACCGTAATTGATCATAGTAGTTGGGTCAATTAAGTCATAATGAAGATTTGGACGCTTATCCTTTGTTGCAAGTCCAGTCATGTCAGCGCTCCGCCAAGGTCCACGTGGATCGTTATCTGGATTACTGAATTTTTCTAAATCCTTGTCAGCTCCTCTCAAAGCAGTGTTTATACCTTTTCTATAACACAAAATATATTCATGATCAGTAGAAAGGCCAGTTTTTGCTCTAGTATCTTCACTAACACGTGATTTCCAAATTAACTGTCCAATAAAACCTTCTTCCCCAAAAACCTCATCGCAAAGTCTTCTTAAGTTGGCAACTTCGTTATCATCAATTGAAATAAAAATAATTCCATCATCTTGTAAAAGATTGCGTGCTAATTTTAAGCGGGGATAAATCATGCTTAGCCAGTCTGAATGAAATCGCCCATTCGAAGCTTGATTTTTCATGTATGACTGCTCATCAATGAGGCGATTGCCATCTTCATCCAACTGACCGCTCAACAAATCGTACTTACTTTTTTCGGATATGAACTTGTCGTAATAAATAAAATCGTTACCAGTGTTGTAAGGCGGGTCAATATAGATCATCTTGACCTTACTCAAATAGGTCTCTTGCAGCAATTTCAGCGCATCCAGATTGTCGCCCTCAATATACAGATTTTGCGTGGTATCGAGTAACCGTTCACGCCCTTGCCAAAGCCCGGCCGCTTGTTAGAAAATTGCGATATGTCAAAACTCGTTATCGATCTCAGTCAACCGGCGCCAGTCCCGCAGAGCCTCGAAGAAGCGCAGCAGCTCATTGCCGCGCTGTGGCAGCTTTTGGGTAACCGTTCACGCCCTTGCCAAAGCCCGGCCGCTTGTTAGAAAATTGCGATATGTCAAAACTCGTTATCGATCTCAGTCAACCGGCGCCAGTCCCGCAGAGCCTCGAAGAAGCGCAGCAGCTCATTGCCGCGCTGTGGCAGCTTTTGGTCGAACTGCAAAAACGGCAAGCGGAGCTGGAAGAGCAGCTCAATACGCATTCGGAGAACTCCTCAAAGCCGCCGTCGCAAGACAGCCCCAAGCAACGCGCAGAGCGGCCGTCGAAAAAACCGACCGGGCGTGCGAAAGGCGCGCAGCCGGGGCATGGCAAGCACGAACGCGCTTTGGGATGCCTCAGCGGTGGATCGGATCGAACATTATTATCCGCAGAGCCAGTGTGCTTGCGGCGGCGAGGTCGTCATGGACGGCTATCGCCGACATCAAGTTTTCGACTTGCCGGAAGTGCGTTACCAAGTGGTCGAGCACCGTTGTTATAGCGGGTGTTGCAGACAGTGCAAGGCGCGTCATCGCGCGGCCTTGCCGGACGACGTGCCGAGCGGGCAAATGGGCCCCGGCTTGATCGCCTGGATCAGTCTGCTGAACAGCCAATACCACTTGAGTCTGCGTCAAATCGAGAGCCTGTTGGCGGAGCAGTGGCAGCTGGATTTCAGCTTGGGCGCGATCAGCGAAGCCCAAGCGCCGGTGATCGACTGGCTGTTGCCCGTCTACCAACAGATTGGCGACCAGGTGCGTGACGCGGGCTTGGCTCACGCCGATGAAACCAGCCATTTTCGCGGGAAGAGCCGCTACTGGCTGTGGTCCTTGAGCACGCCGCAGGCGGCTTATTTTATGACCCATTATTCGCGCGGCAAACAGGCGGCCCGGGAACTGTTGGGCGATTTCGACGGCATTCTGGTCACCGACCGGCACGGCGCTTACAACGATTATGACGCCGACCGGCATCAGTACTGCTGGGCACACATCATCCGCAACCTGGAGAAAATCTCCGGACGTTCGGGACAAGCCGGGGAAGACGGCACTTACCTGTTGCGCCTGGCCCGCCTGGTGGTGCACTGCGGCAAGCGCTGGCAGCACAGCGGTTGCCAATCCTTGCTGTACCGAAGGCGTTTGCAGCGCTTACGCCAACATTTTCAAGCCACCCTGGAACGCACCGCAACGACCCATGGCGATACGCGCACCGGCCACGCCTGTCGCAAGCTTTTGCGCGACAGCCCACGGCTGTGGACGTTTTTGAAATATCAAGGCGTGCCGATGACGAACAACGCTGCGGAGCAAAGTCTGCGACCGTATGTCATTTGGCGGAAAATCAGCTTCTTCACGCAATCACATCGGGGCAATCAGTTTCGGCCGATGATGTTGTCCCTGATTGAGACGTGCAAGCGGCTCAAGGTCAATGTCTATCAGACCCTGCGGACGGTTTGCTGGCAAGGGGTGATGGAGGGGCATGTCTCCTTCCGGTTGCCATTCCCAGCTTTAGCTTGCTTGCCTTCGGCTTCGGGGGCGTGAACGGTTACGGTATCGAAATCGACGCTTTCCTCGCGGCAGGGGCGCAAGGTCTTGGCAATCGGCGCGTTCGCGGTTAACAGAGCTTCACGTTTACCAGGCCAATTAAGTTGATAGCGCTCCTGCGGGCCTTCCACAATTGAGTTGGAAAGCTCTTGTTTGAGCTGATCGAAATCAATCGCCCGTTTGACTTGGCCTTGCGCATCACGATTTTCGGTGACGCAGTTGGGAAACAATTCGGCAAGTTTGGTAATGTTGGCTTCGGTAAAGTCAGGGGTGTGCAGTTTCAGTTTGTCCATGTGAGGGATATTTCGTTTTTAGCTGAGCTGTTCTAATTCGGTTTTCAGGCGGCGAAGCTGGGCGTTGATTTCAACCTTGCGATTGAATTGCTTTTCTTTATTCAGCTTTGCTTGCAGTTTTTGATATTCGTTGTGTTTGCCATGCCATTGCGCTAGACGTTCGACATGATTTTTCAATGCTTCCTGCTCGCGGGGTGGCAAAGGTAAAAGCCGGCGGAGCAGTTGCTCGTACAAGCCTTGCAAATCCAGGGCTACCGGCAAGGGTTGCCTTGGCGTTTCTATCGGTTGCCAATCATCGGCAAAATAGCCGTCTATCACCCATTTGTTGTTATCGGCTTCGCTCGGGCGTTTATAGGTAGCGATAGTTTGAATACGGTTGTCATGAGAAAGCTGAAAAATAATCGGAAACGGAATGGCTTTATCGATGCAGCGTAACACATCGTGGTCCAGTTCCGCTGTTTTCAGAGTGATGTCGAATATCTGAATTTCCGGGACCGCCGGTTTGGCGGGCAGGTTGATCGTTTCCGGAGCCAGCTTGTATTGCCAGACGATTTGATCGATCTGCTGAACAAACAGCGCTTTCAATGCCGGGCTGGGCGATGTGTGTTCGTAGATTTTGTTTTTCGGCAGTACACGGCCAAACTGAGCTTGTTTGGGATAAGCAAACAAAGCTCGGCTCATGCTTGTTCCTGAATGACTAGAAATGTGATCAGCTCAAAGTCGTCCAAGCCGGCGATGGTGTTAATCAAGGCGGTGGTTTTGCCGCCGCTGAACAGGCTATCGAGGTCTTTCTCTTCTTTGACATCGACCATCGAGCGGATGGCTTGATCGAGCAAGTTGGAGTAAGCCTGCATGTTGCGGCCGTCATCAGTCGCTTGATTGAAAAGCTGACAAACCGAACTAATCGGTTGATGCTGGCCTTTGCAGGCGGTGCGGACTAAATCCAGCAAGCGTTTGACTTCGGTATGATCGGTAATGATCTTGCCGTCTTGTCCAATATACACCAGGTAATAGGGATGCAGGCGGTTTTGCTGGTTGATGTTGACGCTGTGGTTACGGTTACGCAGGGTGAAGATCACGCCCGGCAATAAGCCAATTGCGCGATTTGCAGGCGCCACGGCGTGCATGCCACTGGGGATATTGGCAAGGTCGCCGTTGGATTTAACGTAGTTGAGCAAATCCATCCTGAAATCGTTCAAGCCTAAATCGGTGATCGATACGCCGGTTTTCAGGTCTTCCATTTCAATGACTTCTTCCTGCAAGCGGCGAAGTTGCTCTTTGCGATAGGCGACATCGTGGGATTGGGTGCTGAGCACGTTATCATCGCCAGTGGCGGTGACGTCGGCAATGATCATGCGGTTTTCAACCCGCTCCTTGAGGTTGATGTATTCGTCCAGGCTGATGTCCGGCCAATAGTTGACCAATTGGATGCAGTTGTTTTGCGAGCCGATCCGATCCACCCGGCCGAATCGCTGAATGATGCGAACCGGGTTCCAGTGTATGTCGTAATTGATCAAGTAATCGCAGTCTTGCAGGTTTTGGCCTTCGGAAATACAGTCGGTGCCGATCAGGATGTCTATTTCAGCGGATTCCGTGGGCAAGATGGCGGCTTTGTCCTTGGAGCGCGGAGAAAACAGGGTCAATAGCGACTGAAAGTCGTAGGATTTTTTTAACGTGGACTTGGGGCTGTCGCTTCCGGTGACTTTGCCGGTGTGTAGATGATGACTGGCATGCAGGCTATCGGCCAGATGCTCGTAGAGGTAATTGGCGGTATCCGCGAAGGCGGTAAATATCAGCACCTTTTTGTTGCCGGCATTAATCGGGTTTGCCAGTTTGCCATGAATATGGCTTTTCAGGTGCTGAAGTTTGGCGTCGTCTTCGGGGCCGACTTTGCTCATTTCTTGCAATAAACCTTCGATGACGAATAAATCGGCATTCAAGTCATGCTGCCAGGAAGGCAAGTCCATGTCCGCCAGATTGATTTGGACTTTGTTGCCGATGCTGGCATCGTCTGGCATCGGGAAACTTTCATCGTCTTCGTCGACATTTTCAAACGCGGCGCTGGTATCGGCAAAATTGGCGGCTTGACCGGTTTTAATGAAGTCGTCAATTTTTGCCAGCGTTTTCTGATGATTGTCTTTTAAGCTTTGCAGAGTTAGTCGGAATGCTTCCACCGAACTTTCCAAGCGCTTTAACAGATTGGTGGTCATTAACGCTTGCAAACTTCTTTCCCTGTCTGCTTGCCGTAGTGTGCCTTTACCACTGACCTGGGTATCGTACAGGTCTTCGTACTTGGAAAGACGGCTGGGCAAAATGTAACTGATCGGGGCATACACGGCCAGTCTCGGTAACGAAAGTTGATTGAATATATCATTAAAGCCAATGACATCGTCGCGATGTGTCAGCGGACAATGAAACGACAACGGCTTGAGACGCTGAGGGAATTTGCCTATATCGGCGGTATCATAGAAAGTCTCGATATGTTTGCGCGAGCGGGCAATGGTAACGCTGTCGAGCAGTTCAAAAAAGTCAAAATCCAAGGCGCTGAGAATCGCTGAAGCGGTGCGTTCTTCCGGCGGCAAGATGGACCAGGCGTTGAAGGCCGCTTGGGCGCGGTTGAAAATGGTCTCGATGTCTTTTTCGGTCCGTAACTTTTGACTGAGGTTGTCGGAATCGCCCTCGTAAGCCAGGGCCAGCTGATTACGTAAATCCGCAAAGCGATTGTTGACCGGTGTGGCGGATAGCATCAACACTTTGGTTTTTACCCCTTGTTTGATCACCGCATTCATCAGCTTTTGATAGCGGGTTTCCCGGTCTTTAAAGGCATCGTTGTTGCGGAAATTATGCGATTCGTCGATAACGACTAAATCGTAGTTACTCCAGTTGATACGATTCAATGGAATGCCATAGGATTCACCGCTGGTGCGCAACAAATCGGTATGACACAGCACGTCGTAGTTGAAGCGGTCTTTCACAAAAATGTTGGTGGTGAGATTGCGGTTGTAAGTCAGCCAGTTATCGGCCAATTTTTTTGGGCACAGCACCAATACCGAACGGTTGCGGAGTTCGTAATATTTAATCACCGCCAAGGCGGTAAAAGTTTTTCCCAGGCCCACGCTGTCTGCCAGGATGCAGCCGTTATAAGTTTCCAGTTTGTTGATGATGCCGGTGGCGGCGTCTTTCTGAAAGTTAAACAGCTTTTTCCAGATCAGGCTGTCCTGATAGCCGGTACGGTCATTCGGTAAAACGTCTTCATTCAAATCTTCCAGAAATTCGTTGAAGATGTTGTAAAGCATCAGGAAATAAATGCGCTCCGGGGAATTTTCCTGATAAACCGAGGCGATGTGTTCGCAGAGCCTGGCGGTGACATCTTCCAGTTTTTCCGGGTCGTTCCAGATTTGATCAAACAGGCTTAAAAAAAACTGGGTATTGGACGGTTCATCCATTTTACTGACGATATTCGAAACCGCATCGCCTTTTTGATAGCCCAGATCGACCGCCGTAAAGCCATGCAACGGCATATAAATAGCCGCATTGGCGTTGTTGTCGACACAGGCGAATTGCTGCATCGGAGCTTTGCTGCGATTGGAGCGGAAGGTGGCCTTACGGCGCATCCAATCGGCACATTCCTTGGCTATCGCCCGTTGCGTCAGTTTGTTCTTGAGTTGTATCTCGAACTCACTGCCATAGAAATTGCGCTCCCGGCCGGCTTTCGGGATATGGAATTCGCGTTGCTCTTTCTTGATTTTATCGGAAACTTCGTGGGGGACAAAGGTCGGCGCGGTAAAGATAAATTCAAGCGAGTCAATGCGTTCGAGTTCTCGCTTCAAAGCGGCAAAGGCATAGATCGAAAAACAGGATGCGGCAATTTTGAGCTTGGCATTGGTTTTGAGCGTCCGTTTGAGGTTTTCACCCAACAAGTGGTTGATGTTGTCGATTATTTCCATTCGGTTATCAATACGCCAATGTTAGCAAGCAATCTGAGTTTAGTCCGTAATCTCATAGCATACCTAGAAAAATTCGCTGACACAATCTAGGCTTTAGAATGAGCAACGTCAATGGCCAGCTTGAGGGCGACGGTTCTTTTGGGGCTATACGTTATAACGTTTACACAATATGACACCGAGCATTAGGGTGGCAGAATACATTAAAACCCAAGAGAGAACGGAATGGATTTAACCAAAATTTTCATACAAGCATTTGCTCCACTGTTAGCTAACTACTGGTGGTTGTTTCTTTTGTTGATGATTGTTAGTTTGTTGAAAACGCCCTTCATGAAGGGCGTTGTAGGTGAATTTCAAGTCAACGTCCTCGCCAAGTTGTTTCTTGATAAGAAGATCTACACACTGTTCAAAAATGTCACCTTGCCAACGGAGGACGGAACCACACAAATCGACCATGTCATTGTGTCGCGCTACGGCGTGTTTGTGATCGAAACCAAAAACATGAAAGGCTGGATCTTTGGCGGCCCACGGCAAGAATTCTGGACGCAGAAGATTTATCGCTACACCGGCAAATTTCAAAATCCACTGCGCCAGAATTTCAAGCATACGAAAACCCTGGAATCCGCTTTAGGAATTGGCGCGGATAAGCTGTTTTCCTTAGTCGTATTTATCGGAGACAGCGAGTTCAAAACGCCGATGCCCGAGCATGTCGTTTATGCTGGCGGCTATATCCGGTTTATCAAAAGCAAACAACAGCCGATCCTGAGCGATAGCGAGGTTCGGGAGATTTGCCATAAAATTCAAACGGGGCGTCTTAAACCCTCGATCAAAACCCATCTCGACCATGTTAACCATGTGAAGATGATTGTCGAGCAAAAACCGCAGCAAGGGCAAAACTCATGCCCAAGATGCGGTAAACCGATGCTGTTAAGAACGGCTCGAAGCGGTGATGATCAAGGCCGCCAATTTTGGGGTTGTAGTGGTTATCCTAAATGTCGAACTGTTCGTCCGGTCTGAGGGGCGGGGGGCCATAACAATAAACAATGCAAAGGAATAAAGGGGCAGACACCAAAAACACGTTACCCGCCATCTCCCGTGCGGCGCTCGTAAGACGTTTGTGTTGATCTGCCCAAAACAGCAGAATGTGGGTGTCACAGATTGTTAGCATCGCTCGACCATTCTTCGTCCAACGGCGCGAGAATATCTCCGGCATTGACATGTTTATAACAGGGTGGGCAAACAGCTTTATCGTTTGCCCACCGTTTGAATCAAATTCGGTAGGCAGAAAAGCGCCGTCCACCCTGCAAGGCTCATCCGGCTTTCGAATTATGCAGCAAAGCCATCCACAGCGGTTGTTTTTTTGTGAGAAATATATCGCTAATATTTGATATTACTTCTCGCATTGGTTACCATCTCGATCAATCGCCGGAAAACCCTGTAACCCACGATGAAATACCGTGAAATAAGCAATATAGATAAACTTGATCGGTTGCAGACGCATTTTGCTTATTCGACAAAGCTTGCGGAAGCAATTGGCGTTTCTCGCAGGTCACTTCTCAACTGGCGCGACAGGCCGGAATCCATCAAGCCTGAGCATCGCCTGGATATCGATGTGCTGTATTGCAGGCATATCCTTATTCCAGAATGGGATAATCCCAGGCAGACTTTGGCTCCGGTGTTGTTGCCGGATGACATGCCGAAAAACGAAGCGCTTTTTATGCCGTTCTTGCGCCGCATCAGTTATGGCACCATTGAAATTGAAACCGATATGACCAGAGCGGATTTCGATAAGGTGATCGATGAAGAAAAACTGCCCAAAAATATGGACAGGCAGACATTTCATGAAGCGATTAATACGTTTTTTACCCATCGATGGCTATGGAGGAAAATAGTTGAGCATGGAGAATCGATGACGATTACGGAAGAGAGCATCAAATCCTTGCATGTGGCTTTGATGCGCGGCGTGCATGAGAACGCAGGTTTCTATTCCGACAAGATACGTGTGATGGGCAAGCTTGCCGATATGCATACCACATTGCCGGAGGATATTCCCGAAGAGGTCAATCGATGGGTATATAAAATGAGCGGCGCATCAAACCTGGAGGAAATTGCCAGGGCGCATGCCTGGTTTATTGCGATTCACCCGTTCGGTGACGGCAATGGGCGTGTAGGCAGAGCGTTGGTGATGGCGCAGTGCTTGAATGCCCGGCTGATGCCGCCGGTATTCGATGGCGAAAACAGGGCGATGTATTACGCTGCAATGGAACATGCCATGGTGCATGGCCGCTATGCACCGCTAGTGCGTTTATTTCATGAGGCAGCTTTGCGCGGCAAGCCATAGCCATTATCGATACGGCTTTCCTGGGGCGGGCAACAATATCCCGTTTGGATGAGCTAACCCGCTGTTAGCCGATTTCACTCCAGGCGTTAAGGCTTTAATTTCCCGGGACTTGACACGTACTTCATTGGCTTTGGTTTTGGCAAACATAAACGCCTATTCGGGGACGCCAAAGCCCTTGGCGAGTTCCTGATAAGTGCATGTGCAAAATAAACCTGGTATTTTTAGGCTGCTTACGAAAAGCGGTCAATAAAAACAGTGACATAGTTGATGATGTCGTCTGAATAATTAGGCACAGGTACTTAATAACGACGACTTCGAGCGATCATTGCTATTAGTCCGGCAACGGCGGATAATTTGTTGAAAATTTCAACAATTAAGGAGGCCATTATGGCTACCGTGAATTTCAGTGTGCCGGATGACGTTAAAGATGCGTTTAATGAAGCTTACAAAGGCCAGAACAAGAGCGCCGTTATCGCCGATTTGATGCGTGAAGCCGTCGAACGCGCACAGCGTAAACAGCGCAGTCATGAGGCAATTGCAAGAATTTTGGAACGGCGTAAACATGCGCCTGCCATGACCGATGAAGAGCTGCGGGCGGCGCGGGAAGACGGTCGGCCATGATTATCGTGGTCGATAGCCGTTTTTCCGTGGAGCCGGATATTTACGCCACGGCCATGGATCTTGCGATCCGTTGCCGGCATCACTTGTTCGATACCCTATACACGCGGTGGCTCTTAACACCGCCGGAGCCACACTGGTGACCGCCGACCGCCGTTATTACGAGAAAGCTTCGGGTTTCGGCCGGATGACCCTGCTGGCCGATTTCAAACTCGCCAGCTAAGGAACACCTCAAGTTGCGGTGGGCAAGCGGCTTTATCGTTTGTCCACCAGTTGCAGCGGAGTTGTGGTGAGCAATAGTTTACCGCAAGCTTCGGTCGCCCAACGTATGCCTTGACCGATCTAAAAAGGGGAGGGACAGCATAAACCGCTCAGGAAATATCGTGTCTGCCTCTTTATTCCTTTATCAGGTTCTGGAGGCTTTTGATGGGGGGTAGGGATCAATCCGTCCATCGCTCTGGAAAAACGGGAGCGATGGACGAAAATTACCCCGAAGTGGGCGTCAGATTGTGGAGCTCGGCTATTTTCGTCAAGTAGACCTGCCTAAAACCTATTTATTCAGAGTTGCCTTAAGGCGCTACGCCTACGCACGATGCGTTTACATTTAAGGTGAGTGCCGCGCCGGTTGTGTTGGCGGCGTCAACGGAATAGCCATTATTGGCGATGCCTGATGAAGTGAGTGTTAGACCGGGAGCCGCCTCATATGAACCGCCGCTCGGAACGCTGCCGGTTGGGCATTCTGCCGCTACAACAGCGCTGCTGGTGGCTGCAATCTCTTGAGTGGTTTGCACAGTGAAGGCAGTCAAGCCATTGGTGCCTAAATCGGCGCGGCATATCAAAGTTGATGGCGACTGGGATATCTCGTAAACGTACTGGCCATCCGGGCATGTGCCGGTAATAATGTCTTGTTTCGTATCGAGAATACTCTTGATGTTATCAAGCTCGCTCGTCAACAGGGCGATCGCGGCGGCGTTGTCGGCCGTGTTTTTTTCCAACGTGATGAGGGCCGCTTCCGCTTTTGCTTGCCAAGCCTCTAAACTCGACACCTGGCCGATCAGTTTGTTGATTTGCGCCTGAAGCGAATCGATGCGGGCATTAAGATATTGAAAGGGTTTGCCTTTTGGCAGGGAGCCTTTGAGTGTGGTGTTGGATTTGGGCGCGGCGATAACCGACGAAGTGTGTGCAGCCCCTAAAAAGCCGGATGCGAGGAGGCCGATAACAGCGATTTTAGAAAATTTTTTCATAATGAGACCGTTCTTGAGAGTTATAAATCACAGCCGATGAACTCGATCTGTAAGAACACCAATCCCTGTCGGCGGGTCAGATTATGTGTCATTTCCTGGCGGGTTGATTTTAACGGGCTCACACTTTTGGAAAGTTTGCAGAAGCCTGGTTTCAACGGGAGGGTTATATGAAAAATGGGTTATTTTTATGGTTTTTTCTCCTATTGCCGTTCCTTGGCAATGCCGAAGAGGAACCGCTTGATCTGGAATTGGATTCTTCGACGATTTACCGGGGCGACTCCAAGGGGTTTTCCTGGATGTACAATAAATATTATCAGTACCCTGGACAGTGGTACGAGAACGAGTGTCAGCGGCTGGCGGAGGAGTTACTGGACCTGCATTATGAACCTAACGCGCGCCGCAAATATGCCTTGCAGAAGCATTACGAAGCCGAGTGCTTAGGCAATCCTTCCGAAGAATAACGGTTTCCCATAGCGGAATTTTCTCGTGTAAGATTAAAGCCGTGATTGTTCTTGGCACCGGGGTGTGGGCATGGGCGATTTGATTCGTGTAGTGGTTCTGGGAACCGGCCAAATGGGCTCCGGCATCGCCCGCTTGATTCTGCGGAAACCCGCGTTGCAACTGGTTGGCGCCTGTGCCAGAAGAAGGGAGCGGGACGGCATCGATCTGGGCTTGGCGATAGGGCTGGATCGGGCGCTCGGCATTCCGGTCAAAACCGATCTCGTCGCGCTGATCGACCAAACGCAACCGCATGTCGCGATCCAGGCGACCTGTTCGACGCTGGACGATGCCTGGCAAGAGCTGAGCCTTTTGATCGAGCGCGGCATCAACGTGATTTCTATCGCCGAGGAGATGGCCTATCCGGCGGCGAAGTCGCCGAGCAGGGCCGCAGCGCTGCATCAACTTGCGGTCAACCATGGCGCGTCGGTGCTCGGCACCGGTATCAATCCGGGCTTCGTTCTCGACTTGCTGATCATCCTGCTGACCGGAGTCTGCGCCGAGGTCGAAGCGATCACGGCCAGGCGCATTAACGACCTTTCCCCCTATGGCCCGACCGTGCTGGCCAGCCAGGGCGTCGGCCTGACGCCGGAGGCTTTCGCGCGGGGGCTCCAGAACGGCAGCGTGGTCGGGCATATCGGATTCGAACAGTCGCTGCGGATGATCGCCGCCGCATTGGGCTGGGACCTTGACCGTATCGAGCAGACCCGCGAACCGATCGTCTCGAAAGTCAGGCGCGAAACCCCATTCGTCACGGTCGAGCCGGGGCAGATCGCCGGCTGCCTGCACGCCGCGACCGCCTACCGGCAGGGACGCACGGTGATCCGCCTGATCCATCCGCAACAGATCCATCCCCACCTCGAAGGCGTCGAAACCGGCGACAGCATCGACATCAAAGGTTCTCCCTACCTGCATATTCAAGGCCGTCCCGAGATACCGGGAGGCCAGGCCACCGAGGCCCTGGCGGTCAACATGATCCCGCGAGTCGTCGGGGCCGTTCCGGGCCTCTATTGCATGGCGGATTTGCCGGTGCCGGCGGCGATGCCGGGGAATGCAAACTTTTCCCGCTTCGCGCGGCAAGCCAAAGGAGGGTGGAGATGACCGAGAAGATCGGAAAAGGCGTCTGGGTCGAAATTCACAACATCGTGCTGCAACCCGGCGAACGGGCGCCCCAGGTGCCGGACGACACCGCCAGGGTCCCCCTGGAGATGTGCGTGAAGGGTTTTCTTGCAGAACCCGCCGGCCTCGGCGAAGAGGCCGAGATCGTCACCGCGGCCGGGCGCCGTTTGCGCGGCAGGCTCAGCGCGGTCAATCCGCCCTATCGGCACGGCTTCGGCCCGCCGGTTCCCGAGCTTTCTTCGATAGGACAGGAACTCAGGCATTTGCTTGCAGAACGGAAGCCGAGCGATGAATGCTGACGGTTACCAGGCCATCATGGCCCAGCGCAACGAGATCATGCGCCGGTCGGTCGGCATCGATTATCAAAAATATGCGACCGGCGTCCTGGCGTTCGATTACGAGGGCCTGATGGCCGAGACCGGTTACGATATCGACCGTATCGTCGAGGTGCAGCGCCGGACTGCGGTCGGCGCGACGCCGCTGGTCGAGCTCGAGAACCTGACGCGTCTGGCGCGCCTCCTGGCGCCACCGGGCAACGGCGCGCGCATCTTCGTCAAGGACGAGGCGGCCAATCCTTCCGGCTCGTTCAAGGACCGGCGGGCCTCGCTGTCCGTCCATGAAGGCAGGCGGCGCGGCTATCCCGGCGTGATTGCGGCGACCAGCGGCAACTATGGCGCGGCGATCGCCTCGCAGGCCGCCAAGGCCGGTTTGCGCTGCATCATCGTGCAGGAAGCCTTCGACAGCCAGGGCGTCGCGCAACCGGAAATCGCCGAGAAGACGAGGGCCTGCGAAGCCTACGGCGCCGAGGTGATCCGGCTGTCGGTCGGGCCTGAACTGTTTTATGTGTTTCTGAAACTGCTGAAGGAAACCGGTTATTTCAACGCCTCGCTTTACACGCCCTACGCGGTTCAGGGCATCGAGACCCTCGGCTATGAACTGGCGCAGCAGCTGTTCGAACGGGAGCGGATCTTTCCCGATGCGGTCGTCGTGACGCATGCCGGCGGCGGCAACGTGACCGGCACCGCGCGCGGCCTGATCAAGGCCGGAGCGAGTGAGAGCCGGATCATCGCCGCCAGCGTCGACCTGTCCGGGCTGCACATGGCGTCCGACCGCGACTTCAACCGCAAATCGTTCACGACCGGCCACACCGGGTTTTCGCTGCCGTTCACGACCTGGCCGGACCGGGCCGACGTGCCGCGCAACGCGGCCCGGGCGCTGCGCTATATCGACCGCTTCGTGACCGTGACCCAGGGCGAGGTGTTCTATATCACCCAGGCCCTGGCCGAACTGGAGGGGCTGGAGCGTGGGCCGGCCGGCAACACCTCGCTGGCCGCAGCTTTCGTGATCGCCCAGGCGCTGCGCGAAGAGCAG
Source organism: Methylomicrobium lacus (assembly GCF_041897535.1). Classification (GTDB taxonomy): domain Bacteria; phylum Pseudomonadota; class Gammaproteobacteria; order Methylococcales; family Methylomonadaceae; genus Methylomicrobium; species Methylomicrobium lacus_A. The sequence goes on along the minus strand of NZ_CP169217.1, from coordinate 1,740,789 downwards.
GTCGTGGTCGTGCAGGAGACCGAATACACGGGCGCAGGCAAGCATCCCATAGCGCAGCTGAATCTGGCCAGGCGCATGGGCATCGAGATCAGACGCGGCGACCCGAAGACCAGCAAGCCAGGGCAGAGCATCGTGATTCCGGAATGCCCCGAGCAATTGGCGGTCGCCGAAGTCGACCTGGAACGGGTGCGGCGCTCCTATCTGCATAACGCCCTACAATCGCTGCAAAAACACGATACACTGACCGCGGCCGACTTCGCTTTTCTCGCCGCCGAGACCCGGCTCGACCTAACTACCGTAGAGGAGATGATCGATGAGCTCATTGGACAGACCGGATGATTTCGAGACCCGCCGCAAGCACCTGAGGGAGCTGTCGGACGCCGAATTGCACAGCCGCTTCTGGAGCCTGGTCGAGCGCATCACCGAGCCCCTGGTCGAGGAAGCGCGCACCCACACCAGTCCCGGCATCGAGCGTTCGGTGCTGCTGCGCATGGGTTTCTCCAGCGCCGAAGCCAAAGCGCTGGTCGACCGCATGCACAGGCAGGGCATGCTCGGTCACGGCGCCGGCCATCTGGTCCTGCAGTTGGCCCTCGGCAAGGGCATCTCGGTGCGGGCGGCCGGCGAGGCCTTGCTGAACGGCCAATACTGGCAGGAGCTGAAGCCATGAAACTCGATCCCAACGAGAAACTGGACATCCTGGAAGTGCTCAGGGATCTCGACCAGTACCGGCCCCGGCGCAAGGGCTGGGTCTGGCGCCAACGCCTTCCCGAGCAGACGATCGGTCCTTTTATTTACAAGGACACTTCGCCAGGATTGAAGCGGTCGGTGCCGCTGCCGGCCGCGGAATATTTTTCCCATATCGACCCCCAGTGCGACCTCGTGATCACGACCGAGATCGCCTCCGGCCGTTTCGAGGACGATCTGCGGCGCATGCGCATGGCGGCATGGCACGGCGCCGACCACATCATGGTGATCCGCACGACCGGCCAGTCGCACATCGACGGACTGATCGAGGGCACGCCGGAAGGCGTCGGCGGCATTCCGATTTCGAGGAAGCAGATCCGGGCGACGCGCAAGGCGCTGGATGCGATCGAGGACGAGGTCGGCAGGCCGATCAATTTTCATTCCTATGTCAGCGGCGTCGCCGGACCCGAGATCGCGGTGCTGTTCGTCGAGGAAGGCGTCAACGGCGCCCACCAGGACCCGCAATACAATGTGCTGTACCGGGACATCAACATGCACCGCTCCTTCGTCGATGCGGCCGAGTCGAAAAAGATCATGGCCGATGCCGGCATCCTGCAGCTCGACGGCGCGCACAACGCCAACGCGACCGCCAAGGAGGCCTGGAAGGTGACGCCGGAGCTTTTCGTGCAGCATGCGGTCAATACCGCCTATTCGCGGGCGGCCGGCATGGCCCCGGTGCAGATCGCGCTGTCGACCGTGCCGCCGACCGCGCCGCCGGCGCCGAAGCTGCGGCTGGATCTGCCTTATGCGGTCGCGCTGAGGGAATTGTTCAAGGGTTACAAGTTCCGCGCCCAGCAGAACACTCGCTACATGGAGGCGGACATGGTTGAAACGACGGTGTCGCATGTGCTCGACACGCTGATATCGCGGCTGACCGAGACCGACATCCAGAGCACGATCACCCCGGATGAAGGGCGCAACATTCCCTGGCACTATAACAACATCGCCGGCGTCAACACGGCCCGGCAGACGCTGATGGGGCTGGACGGCCTGGATGAACTGCTGGACATCAGGCAGGACGGCGCCTTCAGGGAACAGGTGCGCGAATTGAAGGAGAGGGCGGTGCTTTTTCTGGAGGAAATTCTGGCCCAAGGCGGCTATTACCAGGCGGTGGAGGCCGGCCATTTCGTCGATTCCGGCTACTACCCGGAACGCCGCGGCGACGGCATCGTGCGCGATCCCGAAGGCGGCGACTGCGCCGCCACGGTGATTCGGCGCGCCGCCGATTACGGCGCGCCGGTCTGCAGCCACTTCGGCGCCAACCGTTATGCCGGGAAGGCAGGCAAGCCGTGCGGTGACTACGGCGGCTGCACCCTCTGCGACCCGGCCAAAATCCGCTATATCGACGAGGCCGATGACGAGGACAACGTGATGCGGCGCCTCGAGATTCCGCTGGCCGAACGCGCGCAGGGCTTGCTCAGGCCCGAGGTCGAAAAACACGGCGACGGCGTCGTCTGTCTTACCCTGTTCATTCCGGACGAACCGCATACCGCGATGCAGGCGGCGCTGGAGATCGCCCGCCACATGGGACTCAACAACCCGGAAGTGATCAACCAGAGGGTCATGCATCCGGCCGAAGGCAGCCTGTTCGAGATCAAGGGCACGGTCGATCTGGTCATCGACAAAAACGCGCTGCCGGCATTCAGCCAGATACAGCCATTGGCCGATGACGAGATCGAGGCCTGGGTGCGGCCGCGCGCTATTCATGTCGTCGCCGCCACGGTCGGCGAGGACGAGCACACGGTCGGCCTGCACGAGATCCTCGACATCAAACATGGCGGCATCGAAAAATACGGTTTTCTTTGCCATAACCTCGGTTCTTCGGTGTCGATCGAGGCGGTGCTGGACAAGGTCGAACAAACCGGCGCCCTGGCGGTGTTGATCTCGACCGTCGTGACCCATGCCGACATCCATAAACAGCATATGCAGCGACTCGCGCGCCTGGCGGCCGAGCGCGGCCTGCGCCCGAAGGTGCTGTTGATCGCCGGCGGCCCCCGCATCGACGAGCGTCTGGCGCGCGAATGCGGCATGGACACCGGCTTCGGCCATGGCACGACCGGGCGCGATGTCGCCAGTTTTCTGGTGCGCAGGTGGCAAGGGCAAGATCGATAAACGATGGCTTACCCGGTTCTGAACATCGACCTGGACAGGATCGAGCATAACGCCCGGATCATCGTCGATTTGTGCGCCAGCCACGGCGTCGGTGTCAGCGGCGTGACCAAGGCCGTCTGCGGCCATCCGCAGGTGGCGGCGGCGATGCTGCGCGGCGGCGTCACCGGCATCGCCGACTCCCGGCTGGAGAATATTCAAAGGATGCGCGGCGCCGGTCTGGACGCGCCTTATATGCTGCTGCGCCTGCCGTCGTTGTCCCGGGTCGATGAAGTGACGGCTTGGGCCGGCGTCAGCCTGAATTCCGAGGCGGAGACGCTGGAAGCGCTGTCGGCCGCGGCGTTGCGCCAGGGCAGGGTGCACGAGGTGGTCCTGATGGTCGATCTGGGCGACTTGCGCGAGGGAATCTGGCCCGATCGGGTCGTCGACCTCGCCAAGTCCCTGATGCCGCTGGCAGGCATCCGGCTGAAAGGAATCGGCACCAACCTGGCCTGTTTCAGCGGCACCGTGCCGACCCGAAGCAACATGCGCTATCTTGCCGAGCTGGCCGCCGAAATCGAACGAACCTGCGCGATCTCACTGGACTGGGTCTCGGGCCTGAATTCCAGCGGCCTGATTCTTATGGCCGGGGGCGGGCTGCCTGGCCGCATCAATCATGCCCGGATCGGCGAGGCGATCCTGCTCGGGCGCGAAACCACCCACAGAAAGCCCCGGCCCGGCACCTACCAGGATGCCTTCGTACTGCAGGCCGAAGTCGTCGAACTGCAAAGGAAGCCTTCGGCATTCAAGGGTGAGCATGGCGAGGACGCCTTCGGCGGCCATCCCCATTTCGAGAATCACGGCGACATATTGCATGCGCTGGTCAATATCGGGCGGCAGGATGTCGCCGTCGAAGGCATCACGCCGCTTGCGCCGGCCACCGTAGTCGGCGCATCCAGCGACTATGTGGGGCTCGATGTCTCCGCGCTGGCCGGGACCATCCGGCTCGGCGACGTCCTGTCCTTCCATCTCAATTACGCGGCGCTGCTGGCGGCGATGACCTCGCCTTATGTCGAAAAGCGTTGTTTCAGCGGCCGCCTGTTCGATCACCGCATCATGTATGCCTAGCCGCAGGATGCGGCCTTGCCACGTAGCAGGTTAGAGCCAATATTTTCTCAGCCAGTGGGAGAGGATTGAAAATACCGCCACGGCAATCGAAATATAAAGCCAGCTATGAAGCGATATCACGGCCCAGATCGTATCCGCCAAATACAAGGGGCCGATAAATGCGATTTTATGCATAAAATGAGGTTTCTGCCTGAATGAAAGCCTTGGAACGTTTCAATTATTCACCTCAGACATTGCGATTGAAAGAAATGCTCATTGACAAGCCTTGATGCTGGCAGGGATTGCCGTCATCCTGGATGACTGGACATGGTGTGCTGGGTATCCATAAGGCTGATTCTGTAAGTTATTCTGTTTTTGCTTCCGATGGCCGAGAAGCGAACCTTGACCCCGGCAGTAGGGCAAGTGGCGCGCTTCCGCCAGGGTATGGCGATATTTTAATATAACGATAAAATTCAAGCGCCCGGTCTCTTCCTCAATAGGCGAAGGGAAAACCGCAGAGATTCAGTTATTTCATCTCGATTCGTATTGGCTCGATCGCCGTTTATCATAACGGCCTTTTGGCCAACCGAAACATGGAGTCTATCGAGTGAAAATCACGAACCTGAGTGCGATCATTGCGTCTTTGACAATATCGCTGATCGCTTGCGCAACGGCGCCGACGACAGCTCAAATCATGCGGCCTACGGCGATTCCTGCGATGGGGTCATTCCGGGGCGGTATCGGCGCCGGGGGAAATCTCCAGCAGTTGGACTACGAGGGCTTTACCGTTTGGCTGGATTGCGAGCGGAGAGGCCCTGTCAAGTTTAGGTACAACCCTCAGCGCGACAGCGGGAATAAGGCCAGGGCCTCTTCCTTCCGGATCGATCCGGAGGTACCGAAAGATTGTCAGCAGGTGAGTGCCAAGGCCTACGGTAACAACTATGACCGAGGCCATCTGGTGCCCGCCAATCATCTGGATTATTCGGAGACGGCGATCCGGCAGAGCAACTACATGACGAATATCCTGCCCCAGGCCGCGAACATGAATCGCGGCGCCTGGCTTCTGACCGAGGAAATCGTCGAATGCTACCGCGACATCGACGAACTCTTGGTGGTCGGCGGCGTGATCTGGGGCAACAATCCGGAGGATGACTATTTTATTCAGTCGCACGGCGTGGCGACGCCGGATGCCTTCTGGAAGGTGATTATTCGCGGGTCCGGACAAAACGAGCAGGCCATTGCCTGGGTGATGCCGAATTCGCCGGAGGCGACGAAGCGGAATCTGGACACTTATCTGGTGAGCATCGATGAAGTGGAGCGGCTGACCGGCGAGGTCATACCAGTGGCGGACTACGCGAAGCATGACAAACCGGTTTCATCCTGGGTGCTTCCGCGCGGCTGCGATAAAAGTTAAGCAAAAAAACGGAGTGAGACGTCATCTCACTCCGTTACCCTCGTATCGGCGCCGGCGCACATCCCTGAAATGCTGGTGATCCTGTCAACAACAGCGCTTGATGCCGTTCCATTTCTGCTCCTGCCATTGTTTGAAAAACTCGGCCCGGCTCAATGGGCCGGTGCATTGATGGTCCTCACTGTGCGCATGACGGCAAGCATAGTGTTCAAGATAGCGTTCGTAGGCGTCGTCGCCGCTGAGGCGGCGAACGGCTTTCCAGACGGTTTTCAGGTACTTGGTCATCAGTCCCGCGCCCAGTTTTCGACCAATTGGCTTGGGATATGCGGCGCTTCGGACAGTGGAAGCACCGGTTTGCCGGCCAGATGGCGGTAGATGACTCGAAGCATGTCCAGCACGATCAGCCAGAGCAGGATCACGAAGAACAGCGTGATCACCGCGTCCAGATGCAGATTGAAGATCAATTGCGGTGCAACTTGGGCCTTCTCGGGCGGCAACAGGCCGCCTTCCAGTTTGGCGCTCAAATCATTCGCGGCGGCGAAAAAGCCGATGCGGATATCCGCGCTGACGAGCTTTTCCCAGGCCGCCGTGCTGGTGATCGTGACCAGCCAGGCGAGCGGTACGCCGCTGATCCAGGCATAGTGGAGTTTGTTCGACTTGACCAGGATGCCGGTCGCGACCGAGAGCGCGATCGCGGCGAGCATCTGGTTCGCGATGCCGAACAAAGGCCAGAGGATGTTCACGCCGCCGTTCGGATCGATCACGCCGATGTATAAAAAGTATCCCCAGCCGGCGACGACGATGGCGCTGGTCAGAAGCACCGACGGCGTCCAGGAGGTTTCGCCGAGTTTCGGCCAGAAATTGCCGAGCATGTCCTGCAGCATGAAGCGGCCGACGCGGGTGCCGGCATCCAGCGTGGTCAGGATGAAGATCGCCTCGAACATGATCGCGAAGTGGTACCACAAGGCCAAGAGGCCGTCACCGAACGCGCTGCCGAAAATGCTGGCCATGCCGACCGCCAGTGACGGCGCGCCGCCGGTGCGCGCAAACAACGTCGTCTCGCCCATTTGCGCGGCCAAGGCCTGCATCTGCTCGACCGTGACCGGAAAACCCCAGGATGAAATCTTCGCGACCGCGGCGGCGGCCTCCGCGCCGACCACGCCGGCCGGGCTATTCACCGCGAAAAACACGCCGGGCTCAAGCACGGTCGCGGCGACCATCGCCATCATCGCAACGAACGATTCGAGCAGCATGCCGCCGTAGCCGATCATCCGGATATCGCGTTCGTTGGTCAAAAGTTTCGGGGTGGTGCCGGAGGAGATCAGCGCATGAAAGCCCGAGATCGCCCCGCAGGCGATCGTGATGAACACGAACGGAAACAGCTTGCCGCCGAAGATCGGGCCCGAGCCATCGATGAACGGGGTTAGCGCGGGCATCCTGACGTCCGGGCGCAGAATCACGATCGCGGTCGCCAGCAAGGTGATCGTGCCGAGTTTGACGAAGGTCGACAGATAATCGCGCGGCGCGAGCAGCAGCCAGACCGGCAGGACCGCGGCCGCGAAACCGTAGCCGATCACCCACCAGGCCAGGGTCAGGCCGTCGTGATCGAACACGACGCGCCAAGTTTCGCTGCGATCGACAAAGCCGCCGTAAACGACCGAGGCGAGTAACAGTGCCACGCCGAAGATGGAGGCTTCGAGCACGCGGCCGGGGCGGATGCTGCGCATGTAGAGCCCTATGATCATCGCGATCGGAATCGTCGCGGCGACGGTCGAGGTCGCCCAGGGGCTGTGTTTCATCGCATTCACGACGACCAGGCCGAGCACCGCGATCAGGATGATCATGATCGCGAAGGTGGCGATCAAGGCGGCTGTGCCGCCCAGGACGCCGAGTTCGTCGCGTGCCATTTGGCCGAGGCTGCGCGCATTGCGCCGGGTCGAGAAAAACAGGGTCACCATGTCCTGCACGCAGCCGCCGAGCACCGCGCCGATCAGGATCCACAGCGTGCCGGGCAGATAGCCGAATTGCGCCGCGAGCGTCGGCCCGACCAGGGGGCCGGGGCCTGCGATCGCCGCGAAGTGATGGCCGAACACGATCCATTTGTTGGTCGGCACGAAGTCGCGGCCGTTGTCGAGGCGTTCGGCCGGGGTTGCGCGAGTGGGGTCGATGGCCAGGACCTTGGCCGCAATCCAGGCCGCATAGAAGCGGTAGGCCAGCGCGTAAACGCAGAGCGCGGCGACGATGAACCAGAGCGAATTGATCGTTTCGCCGCGCTGCAGGGCGATGCCGCCGACGGCGGCGGCACCGAGGCCCCCGATCAGTATCCAGATGACAGTTTTAAGCATGAGATGCTCCGAATGGAATTGAAAATGACATTGTGCCGGCGCTCGGCGCCTACGCTGGAGTTATACGCTAAAAATCGGTGGCTCATGCCGAGGTCGGCTAAAAAGCCTGTTTCATTGCATGAACGCCATGATAAGCGGGATAAAATCGACAGATCGGCGCAGGGATAATCCAGAATACGACCAGCAATGTTCAGATTGCCGGACGGGATATACATCCCGTCCGTAATGGTTGACGGCCGTAGGGATGAAAAGTAGGTTTTTCTGCGCGTCGCACCGACCTTTTGCCGCAGCCATGGTGGGTTACGACGCGCGGAAAAGGTCAGAGACACATTAAAATTTGTTCATAAGCGCGTCGTAACCCACCCTAAGGTCCTGGCCGAAAATTACTGCCGGCTATACTGCACGATCAGATTTTGCAGCGCATCGGTATTCAATTGCCGTTTATCGACCTTCAGATAGGCCACCGTCTCTTTCGGGTGGAGGGTGACTTCCTCGACGCCGGCGATTTCCAGGATGTTTTTTTCAAACTCGTCGATTTTTTGCAACTCGATCTGGTCCAGAGACAACAGCATATTGGCCCAGTGGCGGGGCGCTTTCATGCCGAACGCCAGCAGCAGCCAGCTGCACGCCAGCGCCGCGCAGGCCATGAACACGCCGCTCGCGCCATAATGCCCGAAACACCAGCCGCCGGCCGCGCCGCCGATGCCGGCACCCATGAATTGGCAGGTCGAATAGACGCCCATCGCGGTACCGCGCAGATCGCCGGGGGCGGTCTTCGAAACCAGCGAGGGCAGGGTCGCTTCGAGCAGATTGAAACCGCTGAAAAACAATAGCAACAGGGCGACGATCTGTATTAGTACGCCATGGAGCAGCATCAGCCCGAGAAAGGCCAGGATCAATACCGCAATCGCGCCGATGAATACCGGCTTCATCTTCTGCTTCTTCTCGGCCAGGATGATAAACGGAATCATGAATGCGAGGGACAGCACGAAAACCGGCAGATACACCATCCAGTGCTGCGCCGGCATCAGTCCCGCATCGCGCATCAGGAGCGGCACGACCACGAAACTCGCGGTCATCACCAGATGCAGGATAAAAATGCCGTAGTTGAGCCTTAACAGTTCGACATTGGTCAGCGCGTCGCTGAAATGGCCGGGGATCACCTCCGCTTCGCGGTGTTTTTTCGGCTGCCTTGGATTCGGTACGAGCAGCAGGATGATCAGGATCGCCACCAGGGCCAGCGCCGAAATCAGCCAGAAAATGCCGTGTACGCCGATGTACGACGCAATCAGCGGGCCTGTCGTAATCGCGACGCCGAAGGAAACGCCGATGCTGGCGCCGATCAGGGCCATCGCCTTGGTGCGGTGCACTTCCTGGGTCAGGTCGGCGACCAGCGCCATTACCGCCGCGGCGATCGCGCCGGACCCCTGGATCGCCCGGCCGATGATGATGCCGTAAATGTTCGTCGAGAGCGCGGCAACCACGCTGCCGGCAAAAAACAGCAATAAACCGGCAACGATCACTTTCTTGCGGCCGAGGCGGTCGGAGATCAGGCCGAACGGGATTTGCAGCAGCGATTGCATGATCCCGTAAATGCCGATCGCCAGGCCGATCAACGCGGGCGTGGCGCCGTCGAGTTGTTCGGAAAACAGGGAAAGGACGGGCATGATCAAAAACAGGCCGAGCATCCGGAAGGCGTAAATGCTGGCCAGCGACCAGGTGGCGCGTTTTTCGGGCCGCGTCATCGGGCTGGCGATATCCTGTATTGGGGTCACAACCGAAATCTCCTATGCAATGATGATGTCTATGTTTGATGCCGGGCGTAATGTCTCGCCGCGGCTAAAATCGCCTTTGCGCCGAGGACCGCATCATGAATCGTCAACGCGGTCCGCCAGGGCGCTGAGTGTTTTCAGTTTGGCGGACAATTGCTCCTGCGATTCCGCCCGCAGCGTCGCATGCGCGACCTTGCGGCCTTTGCGCGGCGCCTTGTCATACAGATGCAGGTGCGCATGCTCGATCGCGAGCACCTCGGCCGTTTCCGGCAGGCCGCCGATGAAATTGACCATCGCGGCATGGCCGACAGGCTTTGTCGAGCCCAACGGTAGCGACAGAATCGCGCGCAAATGATTTTCGAACTGGCTGGTTTCCGCGCCTTCGATCGTCCAGTGGCCGGAATTGTGCACGCGCGGCGCAAATTCGTTCGCGACCAACTGGCCGTTCACCTGGAACAGTTCGAGCGCCAGCACGCCGACATAATCCAGCGCTTCGAGCAGGCGGGTCACATAGTCTTCCGCCTGTTGCTGCATCGGATCGCCGTCCAGGCATTCGGACACCCGCAGGATGCCGCCTTTGTGCAGATTTTCGGACAGCGGATAAAAAGCGATTTCGCCTTGCGGGTTGCGCGCCGCGATGATCGATACTTCGCGGTCGAACGGCACGAACGCTTCGACGACCGCAGGGACTCCGGCCATCGCTTCCCAGGCTCTCGGCAAATCGTCAGGCGTTCTGACCAAGGCTTGACCTTTGCCGTCATAGCCCATCCGCCGGCTCTTGACGATCGCGGGCCAGCCGATGGATTCCATCGCTTGGGTCAAGTCGGCCAGGCTGTCGATCGGCGCGAACTCGGGCGTCGGAATACCGACCGAATGGAAATAATTTTTTTCGACCAGACGGTCCTGTGCGACGGCGAGCGCATTCGGAGACGGATGCACTTCGGTATGCGTCGCCAGGAAGTGCGCGACATCGGCCGGCACGTTTTCGAATTCGTAGGTGACCACATCCGACAGCTCGGCGAGTCGGGCCAGCAAGGCCGGATCGTCATAAGCACCGTGCAGATGCGTGCCGAGCTTGTTCGCGCAGGCATCCTGGGCCGGATCGAGAAAGATGAAGTCGACGCCCAGCGGATAACCCGCCAAGGCGATCATGCGGGCCAGTTGTCCCGCGCCGAGCACACCGACCTTCATAACAGCCCGCCTTCGCCGCTGCCGCGCGGGTCCGATCCGGCCAGAACCGAGTCGGTTTGTTTTTGCCGGTAGCCGTTCAAGGCGGTGCGGTAGGACTCATGCTTGTTGCCGACGATCGAGGCGGCCAGCAGGGCGGCATTGATCGCGCCGGCCTTGCCGATCGCCAGGGTGCCGACCGGAATGCCGGCCGGCATTTGCACGATCGACAGCAACGAATCGAGACCATTCAGCGTTTTCGACTGCACCGGCACGCCCAGCACCGGGAGTGCGGTTTTCGCAGCGGTCATGCCCGGCAAATGCGCCGCGCCGCCTGCTCCCGCGATGATCACCTCCAGGCCCTTGGTCGCGGCGGTTTCAGCATAATGGAACAGTTTGTCCGGCGTTCTGTGCGCCGAGACCACCTCGACTTCGTGTGGAATGCCCAGCTCCTGCAGCGTTTCCGCGGCATAGCGCATCGTTTCCCAGTCAGAGGTCGAGCCCATTATGATGCCAACCAGTGCTGTCATGTTGTACTCCTAAAGATAAAAAACGGGCTGCGATCAACACACCCGGTGCGAGCGAAAATTTAAGGGGGAAAATTATCGCATAAATAGCCAAGCGATGTTTTGTTAAAGTGAAAAAGTCCGAGCGGTCGGAGCTCAAGAGAGTTCGGCGTTATCGCCGGGCAAGGCTGGCGTCCCCGGGGTGATTCGAACACCCAGTCGCCTTCTTAGGAGGAAGGTGCATTATCCAGCTTATGCTACGGGGACAGTAGAGCCATTCTAACAAGACTGACTCGATTAGAACAAGTGCTGGCTCCCGGAGCCGCCGGAAAAAGGCTGGGTTCTGCCATCGCGGTATAGGGAATGTTGATACTCGATAAGCCCCTTCGTTAATCCTGGTCGGGAAGGAAAGCGGCATGAACGCGCTCAAAAATGCGAAGGGGCACACTTCACTCAGTGCTATATTTATTTAAGATTTCCTTAAACATTTTGGATCGGTTGTGGTCTCAGTAATCATCCAACGGGAAGTGAGTTTTAAATTTTTGCAACTCATGCCGGGAAAAGGTCATCGTTTGAGCAAATAATGAGTGAGGCGGCGAGGTGAAGGCTGAGGGTAGACTGATCATGACTGGCGCAGAAAGCGAAGAGTTAGACCGAATCAAGATGGCAGCGCAAGCGATTTTAAAGAGCGAATCGCTGAATTTACAGCTAATGCCGGCAATCGCAGTCAAGCTGGTCAATTTGACCCGCGATGAGACTGTGCGTCTCGACGCATTGGCGAAAATCATCGAAACCGATCCTGCGCTGGCCATCAAGGTGCTACAAACGGTCAATTCCGCCGCCTATTGCCTGCCGAACAAGGTGACTTCGATTCGGCGCGCGGTGCATCTTTTAGGCACCGACGAAGTTCGCCGGCTGGCTTTGTCCATGCTGCTGTTCAGCCGCATGATTCGGCGCGAGTCGAAGGGCTTCGATTTTTTATTCTTTTGGCAACACTGTTTGTTTGTCGCCGAATTAAGCCGACAGGTCGCGATCGCCTTAAACCATGCCGATCCTGAAATGGTTTATACGGCAGGCTTACTGCATGACATCGGCAAGCTGGCGCTGGAAACCCACGGCAAGATGACCTACAGCCAATTTATCGCTTCCCTGCCTGACAGCGAGCATCCGTTGCTTGAGGAAGAAAGGCGTTTCTTCGGCATCACTCATGACGAAATGGGGTGGGTGTTGTGTCGGGAATGGCAACTACCTGCGCCGATTGTCGCGGTTGCTGCGTGCCATCATGCGCTGCCCGATTCCGGTTCGCCTTATTATCCGTGCCGAACGGAAATCGCGATTGTCGCGTTTGCGAATTATACCGCCTGGCTGCAGGGCATTTCCTCGATCAGCCATGCAGGACCGCCGCAATTGTCGCCTCTGGTGTTTGAGCTGCTGCCGATCGATGTGCTGGAGTTGGAGCTGGAGAGCCTGCTGCTGGAAACCGATAAAGCGATGCAGGCGGCGCGGGAGTTCTATAGCATCGCATTTCCGGACGTCAACAGTCTCAGGGCCAGATTGTTGCAGGCAAGCATTACGATGAGCCGGATTCACCATCACGCTGGCGAGTTCGGCTCCAGGTCGACGCGCAACATATCGGCCAGTCTGACCGCGCCGCACCAGAGCCTGGACCCTGCGTATTTTGTGCCTTGGACTTTGGAGATGATCATGCAGGATTTTGAATTCGACCGCGTGATCCTGTTTAGCGTCAATCCGCAGCGCCGCAGTCTGGCCGCTGCGCATGCTTACCCGGAAATTCACGAAAGGGCATTGGAAATCGATATCGGCTGCCTATCGGGCAAGTTATTGGACTGCCTGCGTGAAAAGAAAGCCGTGCTGATCGATGCCGCGCTCGAACCGAAAAACCCGCTGCTCCAAAAATTCAATACCGCGGAATTTATCGCGGTGCCGGTGCTGCGTCACCGCCGTCTGGCCGGCATGATTTATGCCGATTATGCGATCAAGCAAAAATCGATGGCCGGGCGTATCCTCGAAGAGATCGTGGCGGTGGCCGAGCAGTTAGGCATCGCGCTGATGAATGCGAAACATTACGAAATGCAGCGGCAGCAGGCGCAGTTGGACTCGCTGACGCAGCTCTATAACCGGCGGATGCTCGAGTGCTCGTTGAGCCAAATTTTTCAACGGCCCGCGTACGAACTGAAAGGCATCGCGCTGGGTTTTGTCGATATCGACCATTTCAAGTCCTTCAACGATCAGTGCGGGCATCAGAAAGGCGATGAAATCATCCGTTTGGTCGCGGACATGTTGAAGCGCCTGACCCGTCCGGGCGATCTGATCGGTCGTTTTGGCGGCGAAGAATTTTTATTTGTGCTGATGAATACCGACGAGGATGATGTGCGGGCTTACGCCGAACGTATCCGCCTCGAAATCGAGCGGCGCGGCGAGGTCTTGAAGCCCAGGTTTCAACAGCTGGGGTTGACGGTCAGCATCGGCGTGGCGTTGTACCAGTCGGATTTCGGGCACTACACCGATCTGATCGAAGCGGCTGATCAGACGATGTATCGCGCGAAGATGGCCGGCCGCAACCGTGTCATTTTATTCAGCGATCTGCCGCCCGGCTGCAAAACTTCTGCGCTCGGGCGGAATATCGGGAACTAGGCCGGCTAATCGGCGCTACTCTGCGCAGAGAGTGGCGGCCGCTCAAGCCGTCTCTATCGCCATGCAGGCTCTGTTAAAGCCTGTTTGATGCGCGCCACGGCTTCGGGGGCCACGCTCGCTGTTCTGGTATGCTGAAGGCATAAGGCGCCTCTGAAGCCGAGATAATCCGGCCGATAGCGTAACAGGGCAGGGATATCATTCAATCGCAGCGAGCCGGCGAGGCCGCAGAGCAGATTGTGGCTTTTGGCCGTATCGACGAAGCGTTCGATTGTCGTGAGCGGCATGACCTGCGTCAAGGAGCCCCGGCTTTTGTCCATCGTATCCAGCATCACGCCTTTAAATCCGGCTTCATGCAGGGTAAGGACGAAAGCCGGATCGGGCTGTGTATCCGCGAACAATACCGCAATCAAGGCGTACTCATTGTGCGTAAACCCTTCTAATTTCTGCACGACGCCGGGCCAGTCGCCGCCCGGAAAAAAGCCGATCTTGATGTAATCGACGCCGGTTGCGGCCATCGCCCGCACCGCAGCGCCGACCAACTCCGGTTGCATCGGCAGATCGCCGACCGTGGCGCTGACCGGGATTTTTCCCGCGCACCAGGCGCGGATCTTTGCGACCTCTTCCAGCGGCAGCGCGCCGAGCGCGCCCTCGGCCGGTTGTTTCAGGTCGATGATGTCGACGCCCGCCTGATAGACCAGTTGGGCTTCCTCTAGGCTGTTCACGCTGGCCAGCATCCGGGTCATGCGCGCTCTCCTTTCTTAAAAGCTTCGATGTGCGCGATCAGCCAGCCCCAGGCTTCCAGTTCCCTGGGACCTGCGGTTTTTTCGATGCCGATTCGCAAATAGGCCAACTCCCGGTCAATCCGTTCGATCGGCAGCCTGCTCAGGCGGCTGACCAGAATCGCGGCTTCGAGTACCGAATATTGGGCACGGTTGAAGCCCTTGAACGGAGCGTGATTGACCTCGTGCAGCGGGCGACAGAAAAATTTCGGTCGGACCGGGTCTTCTTCAATCCGTACGACTTCGACTTCGCTGTGCGCAAGCGCCGAAGCCAGCACATGGCCGGCAATCTTTTCGGCCGGCTTGAGCGGCCAGTCGCGCCGCCCGGTCAGGCAGCCCGCAAACACGCGCACGTCGTCGCAGTAGTTGATCACCGCGGTTCGGGTCGCGGCCAGGTTGTCGAGGGTGGCGGAAGGGTGAAAAGGCAGGATGACCAGTTCTTCGTCGTGGGAGTGAATGCCCATCGGGGCGATATGGGGACGTCCCGCGGAGTTTTGGGTGGTAACGATCGTTTCCAGAATCATGAAGTAAAAAAACGGTAAATGTCCGAATATCCTAGAGCAAGATGCGCTCCGAGTCATTTAAAATACGGCAAAAGCGCGCGGCATTCAGGCGAGTTGGCGTTGAATATCGTCCAACGCCTGCCGCAGCAGGCCGGATTGGCCGGTGTGATAGCGTAGCGCGTCGGTTTCCCGGCGCAGCCAGGTAAACTGGCGTTTGGCTAGCTGCCGGGTCGCGATGATGCCTCTTTCGATCATCGTGTCATAGTCGTACTCGCCGGCCAGATAGGCCCAGACCTGGCGGTAGCCGACCGCGCGGATGGCCGGTGTTTTTTCGCTCAGATCGCCGCGCCGGTACAGCGCGTCGACTTCCTCGATCAGACCGGCATTGAGCATTTGCCGGAAGCGCTCGGCGATGATCAGATGCAGCGTGGCGCGCTCTTCCGGGGCGATGATCAGCTTGATCAGGCGGCAGGGCAGCGCCGGCTCCTGCGTTCCGCCGAAAAAGGACGACAACGGCTTGCCGCTGACTTCGAAAACCTCCAGTGCGCGCTGGATGCGCTGCGGGTCGTTCGGATGAATTCTGGCGGCAGCATCGGGATCGACCGCTTGCAGGCGTTGATGCAGGGCGGCCGAACCGAGTCGGTGCAGGTCATGGTCAAGCCGGGCCCGGATGTCCGGATCGGCTTCCGGCAAGGTCGCGAGTCCTTGGGCCAAGGCATTGAAATACAACATCGTGCCGCCGGCCAATATCGGCAGTTTTCCCCGCCGGTTGATCGCATCGATCAGGTCCAGCGCCTGCGTTCTGAATTGGCCGGTCGAAAAGGATTCGGCCGGGTCGAGAATGTCGATCAGGTGGTGCGGAATGCCGCCGCGCTCCTCCAGGCTCGGCTTGGCGGTGCCGATATCCATGCCCCGGAATACCAGTGCCGAATCGACGCTGATGATTTCGCCGTTGAGCGCCGTTGCCAGCTGCACGGCGAGCGCGGATTTTCCCGAAGCGGTAGGGCCCATCAATGCTATCGCGGGCGGTAGGGATAAACAGTCTGACATCGGTGGTTTGCGTTTATTCGGGGAAAGGCGACGGAAAAAAGCGAAGACTGATTATTTAGGATCGGCTTGCAAATGATGCGGGAACGGGACGAGGCTTGCACACCGTCCGTTCAAGTCAGCTTCATGGCTTCAATAGACGTGCTGCGGGGGGATTTACAAAACCGCCCGGGCGTTGTTGAAAAAACGCTGTGCCGAGCGTCAGTAATGGGGCAGATAGGGGAAAGGGAGCGACCTCTCGCCCAACGGTCTGGTAAAAGTATACTCGGCCGGGGCGTTGACCAGAATATCAAACGCTTGCGGAAACGCATCATGGGGTCTGGGTATTGACGCTAGCCCGATTAAGGGCGACAGGCCCACGACCAGTCCCGCGCCGGCGATGGTCGTGGCCAGGCCGATCGGACGGTAAATTATAATGTCTAGCAGGGTAAAAAGCGGGTCCGTCTTAAAAGGTCGCGGCACGTAATTGGGCGGCGGAGGCGGCAAATAGCGGTGGGTTGGCGCGTAGTAGGGACCATAGAATTGACTTGGCGCGGACGGCGTGTAATAGGGAGTGGCGGATTGATTCGTCGCGGGTGGGGCGGCGTAAGGCGTAGCGATTTGATTCGTCGCCGGCGTCGTGTAGTAGTAAGGGTCTACGTTTTGATCCGCTGCGGGTGGCGGATAGCTTTTATTTGCTGTCTCATCGGCGCGGAGAGAGGTGCTAATTGCCAATGACATAACAAAAATAGCGCCATATAGAGGTTTCATAATGTTCCGGGCTCCGTCTTGCATCATGGCGTCGAAATTAGCCGAGTTCGGAGTCAAAGTCAAGCTCACCGTTCAGAGTCTTTTAATGTTGCAGGGACCGGTTGAAAAAATTCGCGCTGCGCCAGTTAAATTTTTATCGGCTGCTATACTTGGCGTATCAATCAGCCTATAACCATATAGTTACTATGGATTATGATGGGCTTGAGGCGGAGTCGGTTGCCGCCGGGTGTAGTGGACGCCGAGCGGCAAGCAAAGGCTGTAGAAGTCGGGCGCTTGCTATCGCCAATTTTTCAAACGAAAGTCGTGGTTGGAAAAAACATGATCAATGATATGAAGCCGGAAGATATTGTCGGCGAATTTAAGGAAGCCACGCTGAATTTGTTCGGCGGCATGCAGCGTAAAGTGTTATATACCGAGATCGAAACCCCCTATCCCGACGGCAAGCTGATCGTGTCGACGACCGATCCGAACGGCGTCATCACGCATGTGAATCAGTCTTTCATCGACATGTCCGGCTATACCGAGGCGGAATTGATCGGGGCGCCGCATTCGATATTGCGCCACCCCGACATGCCGTCCGCCGCCTTCAAGGACTTGTGGGATACGGTCAAGAAGGGCGAAAAATGGCAGGGCTTCGTCAAAAACCTGCGCAAGGACGGCGGCTACTATTGGGTCAAGGCGACCGTGATTCCGAATATCCGCAAAGGCGTGGTCGTCGGTTATACCTCGGTGCGCCGGAAACCCTCCCGCACGAAGGTGGAAGAATGCCGCAAGCTCTATCCGACATTATTTTGATCAGGAAAATTCATGTCCTTTCTGTTTACCGTTAGTCCCGATTTTACGCCGGATCATCTGTCCGGCTGGTATATCTTCAATACCTGGCTGCAGAAGCAGACCGGCGTGCCGATTCATCTGGAAATGTACAACGATTTCAACGCGCAACGCGAGGCGATCAGTCAAGACAAGGTTAACCTGATCTATGCGAACCCCTATGATGCGGCGATGCTGGTCAGGGAAAAAGGTTTTCTGCCGCTGGTCAAGCCGGTCGGCGTGGCCGACGAGGCGATCATCGCGGTCGGCGCGGCCAATCCGGTCGAGGATGTGGCGGAATTGTCGCCGGGCATCAAGCTGGCGTTTACCGACGATCCGGATGTCAAAATGATGGGCATGATCATGCTCGAACCGGGCGATCTGGATGCGAAAAACATGCAAAGCCTGCCGTGCGACACCTATGTGCAGGTCGCCAAGCATTTGCTGCGCGGCGATGCGGATGTCGGCATCTTCCTGGCCGAAGCCTACGACGGTCTCTCCGAGATGATCAAAAAGCAGCTCAAAATTTTGGTGCGCAGCCAGATCAGCGTGATCCATCATTCGTTGATGATCGGACCCGGATTGCTCGACAAGCGCGAGCAGTTTCAACAATGCCTGATCGGAATGGCGGGCGACGAGAAAGGCGCGGGCGTTTTGGAAAGCCTGAGGTTCAAGTCCTGGGAAAAGGTCGATGACGAAGAAATGGAATTCATGATCGATCTGATGGATACCTTGACTGTTTAATTTTCTGCTACGCGTTCCGGGCGCCTTTCTGTATTGAATTTCAATGCAAACCGGCAAGCGGTCTGCGTACCCCTGTAAAATGCTTGCGCCAGTAAGGATTGTTCAGACTCGAAACCAAAACCTTGCCGGTCCGGCTGCTGGAGGCGTGCACGAAGCGGTCGCCGTTCACGAACAGGCCGACATGCGAAAACGCGCCGCCGCCGGTGTTGAAAAACACCAGATCGCCCGAACGTAAATCATCCGCCGGAGGCAGGGCGCCGGCCATTTCCCATGCGGTGCGCGGCAACAGAATGCCCTGCCGCTGATAGACGTGCCGCACGAAGCCGCTGCAATCGAAGCCCTCTTCCCGCGACGCCGAGCCGTAGCGGTACGGCGCGCCGACCAGACTCAACGCATAATGAGTGACCGGCGGCAGGTGGGTTTGCACTTGCTGCGGTTGTATGGGCGTCATTTTCGGCGCGCTCGAACAGCCGGCCAAGAGGGCGATGATCGCCGCTGTTGCCAGCCGTGAAAAAACAGTCGGCCTATTACTTTTAATCAGAGATTTCAATGCATTGGCCTGGATTGTTGATAATATGGCTAAATCATAATCCAAAGCCGGGCCGTTTGTGAAGCTCGCCGCAACAAAAAGACGCTTTCTTTAGGCGGACGACTGCGCCAGTTCGGTGATTTTCTTCTGGATGTAGTTGATTTTGTTGTCGACGATTTTGATGGCGCCTTTCCGGCACAGTTCATCGAGTAGTTTTTCCGCATCGATTCCCGCGCCGTTGAATTTGCTTTTGATGTGGTTAAGTAAGGTTTCTTTTTTAACCGGACGATTCTTTTGATGCGTATTCAGATGCAAGCAGTATTCCTGTGCGGAGGACTGTGGATTAATCGCTGTAGGCGCCGCATCGTTTTGCTTTTTGGTGCGGATTCTTTTCGCACTGCGTTGCTGATCATTCAGTAAACTGACGACATGATCCAGGTCGGCATCGTCAGACACGATATCGAAATGCGCATCGGTATCCGTTTGTGCCATCAAAAGCCCTGCCCAGAAGGCAATGCCAAAGTCTGCCGCATTCTTGCCGCCGTTCGGCATCTTGACGATTTTCAAGCGACCCTGATTGACGACGGTTGTCAGCGGAATCAGCCAGTCCAACGGAACTCCGGTTCCGCTTTGCGCGTAACACACTACAACCTGGGCATATTGCTCCAAATTATTCATCAATTGCCGAATCTGATGGGGGCAATTTTCGAGATCGATCATTAAAATCCTGTAGGCAGTTTTTTCATCTTTGATCGGAAAGGCAGTGCTTGGCTCAGGCATATTTTGACGCATAAGAAATGAAGGTTTTGGGGCTCGATGAGCTAAATGTAGCTTTGAATAGAATAAATGCAAAGGTTAGGCTGTGCATTCGCTACTGCCTTCAGAAATCAGCGACGGGGTCGGCTCAAGATGGGGATATCAGTGTGGGGCTCAAATGCGGCGAGCTGTAGCCTATCTTTGCGGCTGGACTGATGACTTTGCCCGCTTAACTCTCAACGGCTAGCTAAGGGTAAAGGGGGCGGGACGTAATGGATTGAACGCTTGCTAGATTGGCTGAGGATGCCCGCTCCAGGCGGGTATGGCAGCATTAGGCCAGGAAGACGCAGCGCAAGAAGCCTTGCGCTGCTCATAAAGCGGATTGGCGAGTAGCCCGGTTTTACTTGACGGAGGCAGCTACGTTGGTGACTACGCCGAGTGTATTGCCGAGCAGATTTCCTGCCAGACCTTGACCGCCGGCCACTGTGCCGAGCGTATTGCCGACCAGGTTGCCTACTAGGCCTTGGCTGCCGGTCACAGTGCCGAGTGTATTGCCGAGCAGGTTTCCTACTACGCCTTGGCTGCCAGTTACAGAGCCGACCAGGTTTCCAACCAAGCCTTGGCCGCCGAGGAGAGGCGCGAGCGTGTTGCCAAGCAGGTTTCCTACCAGGCCTTGGCTGCCGGTCACAGTGCCGAGCGTGTTGCCGAGCAGATTGCCTACCAAGCCTTGAGGGCCGACTACGGTGCCGAGCAGGTTGCCTACCAGACCTTGACCTCCGAGTGTATTGCCGAGCAGGTTGCCCACCAAGCCTTGGCTGCCGGCTACGGCGCCGAGCGTATTGCCGAGCAGGTTGCCTACGAGGCCTTGTTGACCGGCTAACGCGCCGAGTCCATTGTTGCCAAGCAGTGGGATAGAGCCTATCACGATGCCAACCGTGCCGATGGGATTGACCAGTGCGCTGTTAACGTTGGCCAGAACATTGTGAACCGTGGTGCCAGCTGAGAGGGTAGTGTCTTCGGTCACGGCAAAAACGCCGGCCACTTGGGCGTTCAGTCCGTTGGTAACGGTAGGTACGAGGGTATTGACGGCATTGTTGGCATTGTTCGTTACGGTAGGTACGAGCGTATTGACCGCGCCGTTTACATTTTGGATCAGGTTGGGGATAAGGGGGGCGGTCGGCAATGTCACCACGGGTTGCGCAGACACGGAGGCTGTGGCGGTTACCGCGGCGTCGGCAGAAGCTGCTGTGCCGCTGTAGGCGACAGCGGAAGAAGCTAAAATGACCGTGGCTAGCAAACTCTTTTTATGTTGAGACAGCATGGTATTCTCCAATCGATTAAGATTAATATAAGTTATTGTAATTCTATGACGTTTTTCAGCCAGTAACCTTGTTGGCCGAAGACTCGATTGTAAGGGATAGGATCTTAAAAAGGAGTTAAATTGTCTCGATGGGGGTATGCCAATTAAGAGCATCCCGACGAATAATTTAATGCCTTGCTCTTCTTGTTTGCGGTCTTGTGTTTATAAGATTATGAAATAAAAGAAAAAACGATTGATTTTGTTATCGGCTGGCACGATGAGATGCGAAAATGATTTGGATAAAATTGTGATCTATTTCTCAGTAATTTTAGGCATTCAGTGATAATTGATTGCGGTGATTGGAGGGCAAGGCATGCTCTGGTATCCGTGTGATGGTAGAGGGTAGGTCTTGCCGTCATTTTCTGAACAATTCAATCAACAACGGGCGGATTTTGTTTTGGGTTCTGCCGATTGCTGCCGGGCCCAAGCCCGCCGTATAGGAGGCCATGCCGATCTGCTGATTGTTTTTGGTAACCGAAAATTCAGCTAGAGAAAGATAGACGCTGAAAGTCCAGAACCAGTCCCAAGACCATTGCGCATCATAGCTCATGACATATTCGCAGACGGCGTTGGGGGTAAGCAGTTCGGTTTTGATATTGCGTTCTTCGATTTGCTTGCGCACTTCGGGCAAAAAGTCATCCATGAACACTTTCGTATTCTCTTTGATGCAAATTTGTGAAATGTTTTCAGTGGCGGGAACGGGTTCAATGCGCGTTAACGGCGACGCGCAAGCGCCCAGCAACAAGGCTGAGGTTAATGCGGCTGTTTTTTTCATTGTCGGACTCCTTGCTGGAACACTAGAGCGATTAGGCTCTAGCATAATTCATTTTTTGACGGCCATCATCAACCTCTTCGGTTTAACCAAAAATTTCCTCCAAGAAGTTCTTCATCGCAATCCACGACCGCCGATCCGCATCGGCCTGATAGACATTGCCGACGCCCGGATTATTCGCAATCGGATTCGTGAATGCATGCATCGTGTTGCCGTAGACGTGCACCTGCCAGTCCGCGCCGGCCTTCGTCATTTCCTGCTCGAAGGCGAGAACTTGTTCCGGCGGCCCCAGCGGGTCGTCGTGGCCGTGTAGAGCCAGCACTTTCGCCTTGATCGGCTTGCCTTCGGTATTGCCGGGCGCGCCCAAAATACCGTGAAAGCTGACCACGCCCTTGATATCCACGCCGGTTCGGGCCAGATCGAGCACGCACAGGCCGCCGAAGCAGAAGCCGATCGCCGCACATTTTTTGTCATCGACCCAGGGCAGCAGTTTGACCGTGGCCAGCGCCGCGCCGATTCTTCTTTGCAGCAGCGCGCGGTCGTCGATGAACGGCTGCATCAGCTTCGCATTTTCCTCGGGGCCCGAGCCGAGCACGCCTTTGCCGTACATGTCGAGCGCAAAGCCGACATAGCCGAGTTCCGCGAGCTTGATCGCCTTGTTTGCGACAAAGTCGTCGCGTCCGCCCCAGGTGTGATTGATCAGCACGGCCGGCCGGCGGCCTACGATCGCGTCGTCGTAGGCGAAAAAGGCTTCCAATACGGTATCGCCGTCCACGTAGTTGACGGTGTTTGAGATGATCGCCATCACGTTCTCCTATGAGCCATTGCTTTGATCTTGCCCGTTTCGAGCAAGGCGTTCAAAAAGCCTTCGGAGGCTTCTTCGACCATGTCCAAGACCCGCTCGAAACCGTAGGAGCCGCCGTAATAAGGGTCCGGCACTTCGCGTTTGCCAAGATGCGGCGCATAGTCGAGGAAATAGTTGATTTTATGCCGATGGGAAGCCGGGCAGGCCGAGGACAGGATTGCGTAATTTTCGTCGTCCATCGCCAGGATGTAATCGTAATCTTCGAAATCGCCGAGCACGACTTTGCGGGCGCGCAAATGCGAAATGTCGACGCCGCGTTCGCCGGCCGCCTTTTCCGCGCGCAGGTCCGGCGGATTGCCGACGTGATAGGCATGGGTGCCGGCCGAGTCGATCTGGAAATGCGGCGCCAGATTGCGGTCATTCACCAATTTGGTGAACACGCCTTCCGCCGTCGGCGAGCGGCAGATGTTGCCCATGCAGACGAACAGAACTTTGATTTTTTCCATAAACGCTTGATGTTGTGAATTAAGTTGAGGGTATTGTAATGCGAAGCGGGGGAGTGGGGAAAGGTAAGGAGTACAAGACAAACCTTGCTTGGTGCGTTTTTGCTTGACAGGTCAAGACGACCGGTCGTATTATTTTTCGCATGAACACTAAATCGCAAAAGCAGTTCAACCGCGAGAATCTGTTAAGCCAGGGTGTGGCCTTGCTGATGCAGCAGGGTTATCACGGCACCGGGCTGAAGGAGATTCTCGATGCGGTGCAGATTCCAAAGGGGTCTTTTTACAATTATTTCGGCAGCAAGGAGCGTTTCGCGGCCGAAGTGATCCAACATTACATCGAGCCGTTCATCCGGCAACTGGACGGTCATTTGCAAAACCAGGAGGACGACGCGCTGGCCGCGATCAAGCGTTATTTCGACGAACTGATCGCCGCGCTCGAACAGGCCAATTTCCAAGGCGGCTGCCTGCTTGGCAATCTGATGGGCGAGGTCGGCGACACCAGCGACCTGTGCCGGGCGTCGCTGCAAGAGGCCGTGCACCGCTACCGTGATTTGTTGATGCGGGGGCTGTTGAACGCGCAGCGGCAGGGCACGGTCAGAACCGATAAATCGGCCGAAGCGATGGCCGACCTGTTGGTCAATGCCTGGCAGGGCGCTTTATTGCGCATGAAAATCGAACAGTCGTCCGAGCCGTTGCAGCAGTGCTGCAACGATTTGCTCGGCGATTATTTCAAGACCTGATCTTCCCGGCGTCAAACCGCCGGTCATCCACAACCACAAGGGGAATAGCAATGCCAAAATACATCATCGAACGCGACATTCCGAACGCCGGCGCCTTAACGGCCGAGCAACTGCAAGGCATCTCGCAAAAGTCGTGCAGCGTCTTGCAGGCGATGGGGCCCAAAATCCAGTGGCTGCAAAGCTATGTGACCGGCGACAAGGTGTATTGCGTGTATATCGCGCCCGACGAGGCCAGCATCAAGGAACATGCGGAGAAAGGCGGCTTTCCGGCGAATCGGATTTCCGAGGTCAAGACCATCATCGATCCGACCACGGCCGAAAGCCATTAATAAAATAAGAATAAAAGAGGCCAATCATGAAAAAGCATAAACACCCGCTGCGCGCCCTGGTTCGGGCCTGCGCCTTTGCGGCATCCACCCTTGCCCTGGCGGGTCTTGGCAGCCAAAGCGTCATTGCCGATGAAACCTGCCAGTCGCCGTACATGGCCAAGATCGTCGGCCAGGAAGATTTCGTCTATGTCTGGACGCTCGGCGCGGAAGGCGTCGGCGACGAACAGGACAAGCTGGTCACGGTCGATGTGAATCCGAAATCCAAGAATTACGGCAAGGTCGTCAGCACGCTGTCGGTCGGCGGCCGCAACGAGGCGCATCACTCCGGCTTTACCGACGATCGTCAGTTTTTATGGGCCGCATCGCTCGACACCAGCAAGATGTTCATCTTCGACGTGCACACCGATCCCGCCAAGCCGAAGCTGGTCAAGACGATCACCGATTTCGTCGCGAAAAGCGGCGGCGTGGTCGGCCCCCATACCACCTATGCGCTGCCGGGCCGGATGATCATCACCGGCCTGTCGAACAACAAGGACCACGGCGGCCGCACCGGCATCGTCGAATACACCAATGACGGCGACTACGTCACCACGCACTGGACTCCGACCGACAGCGATCTTCAAGGCGCGGTCAAGACCGGCAAATACGCGGACGGCTACGGCTACGACCTGCGCGTGCTGCCGCGGCGCAACCTGATGCTGACCTCGTCGTTTACCGGCTGGTCCAATTACATGATGGATTTCGGCAAGATGCTGAACGATCCGGAAGCGATGAAACGCTTCGGCAATACGGTCGTGCAGTGGAACCTGCACAGCAAGCAGCCGAAGAAAATCTTCGACGTGCCGGGCGCGCCGCTTGAAATCCGCTGCGCCTGGGGCGAGAACCACAATTACTGCTTCACCAGCACCGCCTTGACTTCCAAAATCTGGCTGATCTTCGAGGACGACAAGGGCGAATGGCAGGCGAAGGAAGTCGCCGATGTCGGCGATCCGGCCAAGGTGCCGCTGCCGGTCGACATCTCGATTTCGAGCGACGACAAGACGCTCTGGGTCAATACCTTCATGGACGGCAAGACGCGCGCGTTCGACATCAGCGATCCGTTCAAGCCGAAACAGGTTTTCGAGCAAAAGATCGGCGCGCAGGTGAACATGGTGTCGTCGAGCTGGGACGGCAAGCGCGTGTATTTTACCTCATCGCTCTTGGCAAACTGGGACAAGAAAGGCGCGGACAACGAGCAGTTTTTGAAAGGCTATACCTGGGACGGCAAGCAATTGACCGAGAAATTCGCGATCGACTTTACCAAGGAAAAGCTTGGGCGGGCGCATCAGATGGTGTTCAATGCTTATTCCTTGTATAGCGCGAATAAGCCGGATGCCGTTGAAAAATTGTTGGCGAAAAAGTAGCCGCAAAATAAAGCGCGTTCGCGGGAGCGACGCCTGCGTCGCGACTGGAAGGTATAATCGCGACGAGGGCGTCGCTCCCGCGGCGTTTCTGTCGATTTTTACGGTCATGCCGGCGACGGAGGCCGCGGAAACGGGAAGACGGGAAAAATGCTAAAATTGGCTTCCGATAAACCTTTTTAATTTAGGATACACATGCCGCAAATTACGATTGAACATAACCCGAGCGAAGAACGCCTGCAAGAACTGGGCGTTGCGGATTGGGCGATTTGGGAAAAAGAAGTCTCGAAGTTCCCGATCGACTTCGACGAGACCGAAACCGCGTACATTCTGGAAGGCGAGATTCTGGTCACGCCGGAAGGCGGCGAGCCGGTGCGCATCCTGCCGGGCGACCTGGTGGTTTTCCCGGAAGGCCTGAACAGCCATTGGGAAGTCGTCAAGCCTCTGCGCAAGCATTACAGCTACGATTAAGCGGGTTGAAAAAGGCATCTTCGGATGCCTTTTTTTTGGGCTTCTGGTTCCCGCTCGCGGCGGGACGTGGCGTAGCGCGTCTTAACGGCATTCCCACGGAGCCTGTGGGAACGAGAATATGGGAGATTGCGATGATCACTAGACGAGATTTTCTCAAACGCATTGCGGGTGGAGTTACCGCCTGTGCCGGTGGAGCTTTGGTTCCTCGTATCGTTCTAGCCGGCGCCGCCTCGAAAGGATTGCCCGAATTGCCTGCGGCGGTTCTGGAAGCCTTGCCCGGCAAGCAGGCGCTGATCAAAAGATCCTATCGGCCGCCAAACTTCGAGACGCCAGTCACCTACTTCAACACGCAGTTCACGCCGAATGATGCCTTCTTCGTGCGCTACCATCTGGCCAATATTCCGGAAGTGAATGTGCAGGATTGGAAGCTTCGGATCGGCGGCGAGTCTGTCGAAAAACCGCTCGAATTCACGCTTGAACAACTCAAAAGCCGATTTGAAGCGGTCGAAATCGCCGCCGTCTGTCAATGCGCCGGAAATCGCCGCGGCATGGTTCGGCCCCAGGTTCCCGGCATTCAGTGGGGGCATGGCGCGATGGGCAATGCGCGCTGGAAAGGTGTCAGGCTCAAGGATGTGCTGAACCGGGCCGGACTCAAAAAAGGCGTCTTGGAGGTCGTCTTCAATGCGGCCGATTCCGGAATGGTTGCCCAGACGCCTGATTTCGCCAAAAGCCTGCCGCTAGCGAAAGCGCTCGATGAAAACACGCTGATTGCGTTCGAGATGAACGGCGAACCCTTGCCTCATTGGAACGGTTTCCCGGCCCGCCTGGTCGTGCCGGGATGGACGGCGACTTACTGGGTCAAGCATCTGACTTCGATCGACGCGATCGCCAAGCCCTTCGAAGGCTATTGGGTAAAAACCGCCTATCGCCTGCCGAAGGAAGCGTTTCCGATGCAGGAAAGATTCCTGTCGCAGGAAAATCAGATGAATACGCCGATCACCGAAATGATGGTCAATTCATTGATCACGAATATCGAGAGCGGACAACGCTTCAGGCTGAGTCAATCGATTGATCTAAAAGGGATCGCCTGGGATGGCGGCTATGGGATTCAGCAGGTTGAGGTATCGATCGACGAAGGAAAGTCATGGCGGGAGGCCGTGATCGGAAATGATCATGGCCGCTTTTCCTGGCGACAATGGCATTTCCGCTTCAAGCCGCACAAAAAAGGAAGCTACCGCCTGATGGTCAAGGCGACGAACCGTAGCGGTGTGACGCAGCCTCTTCAGCTGATTCAAAACCCGGCGGGTTATCACCATAATCTGGTGCAGACCATCGATCTGCAAGTCATTTGACGGGAGGCGGCTATGAAAACAGGGTTTCTGTTCGTCAACATCTTATTGATGGCGTCAGCCGCGCTTGCCGATGAAAGCGAAAGCGGCATTCAATTGAAAGAAGGGCAGGGGAAGGCGCTGGTAGCAGCCAATTGCACGATGTGCCACAGTCTCGATTATATCCAGATGAATGGGGGGTTACTGGATAAGTCAGGCTGGCAAAAGACAGTCGATAAAATGATCAAGGTGATGGGCGCCCCGATCAAGCCTGAAGACGTAGACCCGATCGTGGCTTATCTGGCGAAGAATTACGGAAAGTAAGCGGAAATAGTGATGCAGGCCGGGTTGGCGCTTTGCAAAAACCCAGCGTCCCCTTTTTTCATTCGATAGGCTGAGTTGCGTTCCTAACAATATAAAACATCTATTAGACGCATCTTAGCGTATAGTGGTCACACTGACCTAAGCGATGGTAAACCAATATGTTATTTACTGCGCTTAGGTAAAGCAATTGACAAGCCTTCAACTATCCGAATCAGGAGTTGTTATGATTTCCTTCCCCAGACTTGAATCCTGGAATAATTTGACAAAAATGGCTACCGTTGTAGCGCAAGTTGATAGAAAACGGGTGCTCTGCCGTATCTCGTATGAGAGTCTGAGAGCTAAATTTGGCGCTTCGGATGATAAGTTCATGCAGTCGGTAGCCCAACATCGCACGGATATACAAGAGGCAGCGAGAAGGCTGATAGAGCAGGATGACTATGAGGCAGACGGTTCCGTTCTTATCCAAACTAGCGACCTCCAGTAGCAACTAAAACTGCCCCGCATCGATAAGCATGGTTGCGGGATACATGCTGTGGTGCTTTATTCGCTTTAAACTCTTTCTATGCACTCATCCCAAGACATAATTAATCAAACCAAAAAATGGATCGATGATGTCGTGGTGGCTTGTCATTTTTGTCCTTTTGCCGCTCAGGTAGTCAAGCAGAAAAAAGTCCATTACCAAGTTGAAACCAGTACAGATTCGGATGCCTGCATGGATGCCGTGTTACGTGAACTCATCCGGCTGGACAATGATGCCGACATTGAAACCAGTTTTCTGATATTTCCGCACACATTCACCCAATTTGATGATTTCCTTGACCTAGTAGCGCTTGCAGAGGCACTATTAAAACGAAACGGCTACGCCGGTATCTATCAATTGGCCAGCTTTCATCCCTTGTATCAGTTCTCCAACGCACCGGAAAATGATCCGGCAAATTATACCAACCGGTCCGTTTACCCGATGCTGCATTTGTTACGGGAAGCTGGCATTGACAGGGTTTTGGAAAATTATAAAAACCCGGAAAACATTCCGTCCGACAATATCAAGTTTTCCCGGAGAAAAGGGTTATCTTTCATGGAGAAACTAAGAGATACCTGTTTTTAGGGCTGGATTGCTCCGTTCTGGAGGGCGACCTGGTGTGGCTATCCGGATGGCCTAAATGGTCGTCAAGCCATTGCGCAAGCTTTGAACAGAGTATCTACGGGCTACATGGCTAAGGGGTCGTAAATCGGAAATAGTTAGCATCCGGAATCAATCTTTCTGAACATGAAATTGCTCCGGGTTTGCGTGAATAAGACCAGTTCGTTATCCTTTGCTGACCGTTCAACTTAAATCTGGCTCTCACGGTCCAAAAATAACGGTTTGAGGAAATCAAAGGTTGCTCAAGTTTGTGAAAGGGTGTCGATAACTTGCTTTTTTCATAGACTAAGTCCCCTGGGGAGTCAGTGATGACTGACCAAATCTGTAGGTCATATGTAACCTCACTAATTGGATTGGAGAAGCTTTTTATATCTATTTCACGAGGAAATGATTCCCATTTTAACGTAGGTTGTAAGGAGTCAATGGGATAATATTCCGGACCAGTTTCCAAGAGGCCGAATCCAAATTCTGGGTAAAGTGGACGAAGCATGCAATGATCGTCTGCAGACCACATTGGAGCAGGCAAATCAACTAATAGAAATGAATTTTCAAGGGTTTCTGTAGCGAACCTGTGGTAGCCCTCATCAAATTCGTTTTGTATCTGTTGAGAATCATTTGCAAGCCATTCGGATAACTTGTGCTTGGAGCTTATGTACGAAAGCGTTTTTGTAGACAACTCCGAATTATCTGCTAGATAGAGCAATCGATAATGCCCTTTCATTAAAAAAGCAATTGATGGATTGCCGCCTTCTCCCCCATCGAACCCAATCTCATCGATAGCCAATTCCAGTATCGAATCGAAGCCCTCTAGTTTCAGATTTTTATAAGACTGATTTTTTTCAGCTTCCGAGAATTTAGAATTCAAGAGTTCTAAATGATAGCCAGATAAATTGTTTACGCTCGTCTTGATAACATGGTTTGCAAAACTTTCTTGAACATTAAGCTTGCTTAAGATATTTGGAATGGCCTGCTCAATTTTTTTCGACTCTTTTTCTGGTACGGCTTTCATTGCCCCGAGTATAGGTGATGCCGGCAAATAGAGTGCACCATAGGTCATACCCAGAAGCGTTCCTAATCCGGCTGTTCCTCCTACGATATCTACCCCTAATCCTATTGCCGGTGCACCAACTAAAGTTTTAAGGCCTTTAAGTATCCCTCTGCCTGCTCCAGCCATACGTCCTTTTGCAAACGTATTGAAACTTGTTTTTGGAAGAAAATCAGACGGAATAACGGCCGTTTTAGTTAAACGTAACGATGAATTTTTATATGGCGATTCAAGTGGTAACGGGGGAGTAGTAGCACAGCCAAATTGGAGCCCGATTAAGATGAGAACGCAAAATATAATCAAGTGAATTGTCTTTATTTTCTGGAAACAATTCGGAAAAGCCGCCCGAAATAAATCCCGCGCTAGGCCGTTACCCAAAATCTGAGCCCGCCGCTCTGTGACCACGGTGAAAAAGTAGGAACCTCCAGGAACATAGTACCGCCGGTAATTCGACATGATTCCCCCGGGTGCGCACCGCGCACCATTTCAGAACGATAGGTAATCTAGATATTTTAAAGCATTCCGGCAGTCAGTCTATCCCGCTTGCCAAGGGTTCTGGCGTGGTTTGACATTGAAAAGCGGCGCAGTGCGCCCCCAAGGCTCTATCGAATTGCTGGGTTTCGTACCTCAATCCAGCATACGGGCTAGTTATTTATTTTTTGTGTGAATTAAAAATGGAATCAACCAGCCTACTACCTGCGCCAATTAACTTCGCTAATACAAGAATTTGATCTCTACATACTTCCATATCTGTCTTCTCTGGATAGTTAATAGCATGATCAACTTCTCCCCATATTTCTTCGAAGAGAGTTCTAATTTGTATTTCACAGCATATGTCAGATTTATCAAATTGTTTAACTAAATAATGAACACTTGTATAAAAACTATCTTTTTTATGAGTATCTAAGCCTAAACATTTAAAATAGTTTTCTGCTTCAGGATCCCATGTATACGCCTTCGGTGGTTCGACCAATATCCATTCACCTTTTTCAATTCTGCAGTCAATGGCTTCTTTGATTCCATCAAATTGCTTTTGATGTAGGAGCAGCACCCTGACACCTGCTAAATCAGTAATTTTTGAATATAAATTATCTACTGATATAGTATTTTCATTTTTCCATTTACGAACAATTTTTTCTGCCAAATGATTTGGATCCTTTAACCGTGACTTAACAGTGTGAACATATGGTTCGGCTTTAGGATGTAGAGTAAAGTAGTCGACAATGTGGCGACGTAAGAGATCAAAATCCTGATAATCAGATTGATATTTTTCAATCAAGAGTTGAAAGTCATTTATTTCGCTCATAAAAACTACTCACCAACTCTGCTTAAGAAGTCTTTTGCAAATTGCATATATTTAGAGCGAGTTAATTCATAAACTGTTCTATTTCCGGCGATTGTTGAAATGTCATCTGTCTCAAGAGAAGGATAAGTAGGAACTTTCCAAATCGGCACATGATATTTTTGAGCCATATTTGGGAGAGTATTATGAGTATGCATAACAGCCGTTCCGCCAATGGGCTGAGTAAGGGTTTCGTGAGCTACTTTATCCCAAATTTCCTGATCTATGTATTTCTCAATAGTTGAGGGTATTTTGGCGGCATAATTGTAATGCGAGACTGCTAAATCCCAAGTATTATTTTTGCCAGAATATTTTTTTGCATTGTATATGGTGTAGCCAAATAAATTAACATAATTAACTGGAAATAAAGATCGCTTTTCTGGAGTTAATACTTTATACAAAATATCAAACTCTCCTTTCCATTTTTTTAAAGAGTTACCGATATTTCTAATACCATAAAGTGAAAACATGTCTGGCATGCAAGGTATTACAAATCCATCAGTGGTTGAAATAATTAATTTATTCAATATCCCAAGGCTTGGGGATGTGTCAAATATTACAATGTCATAGCCGAACTTGTCTGCATACTGGGTTGCCAATGCTCGTATTTTTGTGAGCGTGCGAATGGCTAATGGAGCTCCTTTATAAGCATCTGACCACCTGTTTGAAATTGTTTCTTCGTACATGTGAAGTGTCAGCCTTCCTGGAATCAAATCCAGATTTTCGGCTAATTTATAGGGAGTGCTTATAGCTGAAAACTCAGAGACACCATCCTCGGTTGGTTTCAGAAGAAAGTGAATGGAGCGTGTATCATTAATTATTTTTTCAAAACTTGCAGATGAAACATTATTTTTTGCTGA
This sequence comes from Methylomicrobium lacus, assembly GCF_041897535.1. Classification (GTDB taxonomy): domain Bacteria; phylum Pseudomonadota; class Gammaproteobacteria; order Methylococcales; family Methylomonadaceae; genus Methylomicrobium; species Methylomicrobium lacus_A. The sequence goes on along the minus strand of NZ_CP169217.1, from coordinate 1,708,656 downwards.
TTCGAAATCAGTAATAAAATTGTCTTCAATTTCCCATATTTTATGTAATTCCTCAGGATCCATGCTTAGTATGGTTAAATTGCATTGGGGATCCAAGTCAATGATTAGAGTTCTTTTTCCGACCTCCGAAAGCGCATATGCCAAATGAAATGTTAAAGTAGTTTTTCCAACTCCACCTTTGTTATTAAATATTGATATTGTTTTCACTTGTCTTACTCGGAAATATTTATAAATTTTATATTTTTAATATAATCACTATGCCAGCGAGTAGCCCGGATGCAACGCAGTGGAATCCGGGGGGGGGGGCGGTGCACAGTTCTCTCTGATTACGCAAAGCTTCATCCGGGCTACCCTCATCTAAAAGTATTCAACTAACCTTCCAAACCCTAAGCTTACGCCCCTTAATCGTCCCCTCCGCCAATTGCTTGACCGCCTGATTGGCCATGCCCCGCTCAATCGCGACGTAAGCGTGATTATCGGTAATATCGATTTTGCCGACATATTTGCCTTCAATCCCCGCCGCGCCGGTCAATGCGCCGAGTATATCGCCGGGCCGGATTTTGCTTTTGCGTCCGCCGTCGATGCAAAGGGTGATCATCGGCGCCGTGAGTTCTACCCTGGTGGCCGGTTGCAAGGTGGCGATGTCAACGAAAGTGACCGGATGCTGCTGATAATCCTCGATCGCGTTGACGCGATGAGCATCTCGGGAACTATACAGGCTCAGCGCCAGTCCTTCCTTGCCGGCTCTGCCGGTGCGGCCGATACGGTGGATATAGACCTCCGGTTCGTAGGGGATCTCGTAATTGATCACCGCCTCCAAGTCCTTGATATCCAGGCCGCGCGCGGCGACGTCGGTGGCGATCAACAGCGGGCAGCTTTTGTTGGTGAACAGCAATAACACCCGGTCGCGGTCTTTTTGTTCCAGATCGCCGTTCAATACCAAGGCATGCTGGCCGTGTTTTTCGAGTTCGTCCGCGACCTCTTGGCACTGGGCTTTGGTATTACAGAAAATCACCGCCGATTCGGGGCGGTAATGGGCCAGCAACGTGACTAAATGCTTGCTTCTTTCCGCATGGCTGATTTCAAAAAACAATTGCTCGATCGGATTGTCGCGGTGCGTGATTTCGACTTTGATTTCGACCGGATTTTTTTGGATGCCGGCGCTCATTTTCTTGATTTCGTCAGGATAGGTCGCCGAGAATAACAGTGTTTGCCGGTCTTTCGGCGTGGCCTTGATGATCTTGATGATGTCGTCGTAAAAACCCATGTCCAGCATGCGGTCGGCTTCATCCAGCACCAGCGTGTTGATCCGGTCAGGATTCAGGGTGCCTTTGTCCAGATGCTGTTGAATCCGCCCCGGCGTGCCGACCACGATATGCGGACTGTGCTGTTGCAGCGACTCGTATTGCGGGCGAATCGGCGTGCCGCCGCACAGGCTCAGTAATTTGATGTTGGGGATGAAGCGGGCCAGACGGCGGATTTCCTTGCTGACCTGATCGGCCAGCTCGCGGGTCGGGCAGAGGATCAGCGCCTGGACCTGGTAATCCTGCGGATCGAGCCGGGTTAACAGGCCGATGCCGAAAGCGACGGTTTTGCCGCTCCCGGTCTTGGCCTGGGCGATCAAATCCTGGCCTTTTAAGATGGCGGGCAGGCTGGCTTGTTGAATCGGCGTCATGTGCAGGTAGCCGAGCGAATCGAGATTGGCGCGCAGGGCGGTGCTTAATAAATCGGGGAAATTGGATGCGGACACTAATTAGAGGTCTCAAAGAATGGAAATAACGGCTATCATAACAGATAAGGCAGGTCTAAATTTTGGCCGCGACGAATTGACGCCTTTATTTTCAAGTCGATGGCCTGTCATTCCGGTACAAAACGAATGTGTTTTGCCGGTAGAGTATCTGCAAATATTGATCCCCAGACATTTATAAATGTAATGAAAACACCAAAAACTCTCGAACCCTTGGTGGAAGCCGGTCTGATCGACGAAGTGCTGCGGCCTTTGAAAAGCGGCAAGGAAGCGGCCGTCTATGTGGTGGCCTCCGAAGGTGAAATCCGTTGCGCCAAGGTGTACAAGGAAGCCGGCAAACGCGGCTTCCATAAACAGGCGGAGTACCGCGAAGGCCGCAAAACCCGCAACAGCCGCCAGGCGCGGGCGATGCAAAAAAACACCCGCTTCGGACGCGAGCAACAGGAAGCCCTGTGGCAGAACGCCGAAGTCGATGCGTTGTACCGGCTTGCGGGCGCCGGCATCCGCGTGCCGAAGCCGCACAACTTTATCGAAGGCGTCTTGCTGATGGAGCTGATCACCGACGCGGACGGCAACGCGGCGCCCCGGCTGAACGACCTGGAGTTAACTCACGAACAGGCGCTGGAGTTCCATCAAATCCTGATCCGGGAAGTCGTGAAGATGCTCTGCGCCGGCATCATCCACGGCGATCTTTCCGAATATAACATCCTGGTCGACGGTCAGGGCCCGGTCATCATCGATCTGCCCCAGGCGGTCGATGCCGCCGCCAACAACAACGCCGCGAGGATGTTGGAGCGGGACGTCAATAACCTCTCGACCTATTTCGGCCAGTTTGCGCCGGAACTGCTGAACACGCGTTACGGCAAGGAAATATGGAAGCTCTACGAAAGCGGCGGCCTGCATCCCGACGTACCGCTGACCGGACGCTTCAAAAGCAGCGACAAAAAGGCGGATCTCAAAGGCGTGATGAAGGTCATCAAGGATGCCAAAGAAGAAGCGACGCGGCGCAGGTTTGAGCGTGAGAATTAGCGGCGGGCGCGTAATCAGGCGCAAAAAGCCTCTATAAAAATTGCGTTAGTTATGATAAAGTAAACGGTTATTTAATTGCTTTTAGGTCCGGTTTATGCATATAGTTCAAGAAGCGCTCACATTTGATGACGTGTTATTGGTGCCTGCGCACTCGACCGTGTTGCCGCGTGAAGTCGAATTGAAGACGCGGCTGACGCGCGGGATTACGTTGAACATTCCGCTGGTTTCCGCGGCGATGGATACGGTGACCGAGGCCCGGTTGGCGATTGCGATGGCGCAGGAAGGCGGCATCGGCATCATTCACAAGAATATGACCGTCGAGCAGCAGGCGCGCGAAGTCAGCAGCGTCAAAAAATACGAAAGCGGCGTGATCAAAGACCCGATCACGGTAACGCCGGAGACCAGTATTCGCGATGTGATCCGCTTGACCCGCGCGAAAAACATTTCCGGCGTGCCGGTCGTGGACGGCGATGAACTGGTCGGTATTGTGACCAGCCGCGATATGCGCTTCGAGACCCGCTATGACGAGCCGGTCACCAAAATCATGACACCGAAGGATCGCCTGGTCACGGTCAGCGAGAATGCCGACCGCAAGGAAGCGATCGCGTTATTGCATAAGCACCGCATCGAAAAAGTGTTGGTCGTGAATGATGCGTTTCATTTGCGCGGCATGATCACGGTTAAGGACATTCAAAAAGCGAAGGACTACCCGCAGGCCTGCAAGGACGAGTTGGAAAGGTTGCGCGTCGGCGCGGCGGTCGGCACCGGTCACGGCACCGAAGAGCGCGTCGAGGCATTGGTCGCGGCCGGCGTCGATGTGATCGTGGTCGATACCGCCCACGGCCATTCGCAGGGCGTATTGGACCGGGTGCGCTGGGTCAAGCAGCATTATCCGGACGTGCAGGTGATCGGCGGCAATATTGCGACCGCCGAGGCGGCGCTGGCGCTGGTCGAAGCCGGCGCGGACGGCGTCAAGGTCGGCATCGGCCCGGGCTCGATCTGCACGACCCGTATCGTCGCCGGCGTCGGCGTGCCGCAGATCACCGCGATCAGCAATGTCGCGCTGGCGCTGAAAGGCACCGGCGTGCCGTTGATCGGCGACGGCGGCATCCGCTATTCCGGCGATGTCGCGAAAGCGCTGGCGGCTGGCGCCTATGCGGTGATGCTCGGCGGCCTGTTCGCCGGCACCGAGGAAGCGCCGGGCGAGACCGAATTGTTCCAGGGGCGCTCGTATAAATCCTATCGGGGCATGGGCTCATTGGGTGCGATGTCGCAGACGCAGGGTTCCAGCGACCGTTATTTCCAGGAAGAAACCGACTCGGCCGAAAAACTGGTGCCGGAAGGCATCGAAGGCCGCGTGCCGTATAAGGGTAGCCTGATTGCGGTGATCCATCAGTTGCTCGGCGGCATCCGCGCCAGCATGGGTTACACCGGCAGCCAGACGATCTCTATCATGCACGATAGGGCGCAGTTTGTGCGCGTAACCAGCGCCGGCATGCGCGAAAGCCATGTGCACGACGTGACGATCACGAAGGAAGCGCCGAATTACCGGCTGGATTGAGATAGCTTCATGTAGAGCGGATCAGCCTCGCGCATCCGCCGTGGGACAAAGGGCTCTTACCGAGCCCTTTGTTTTTTTATAGACCTGGTCAACGAGTTTTAGACATGCAACATACGCACGCGAACATCCATACCGACAAGATCCTGATCCTGGATTTCGGCTCGCAATACACCCAGCTGATCGCGCGCCGGATCCGCGAAATCGGCGTGTATTCGGAAATTTTTTCCTGCGAATGCAGCGCCGACGAAATCAAGCAATTCGCGCCGAACGGCATCATCCTGTCCGGGGGCCCCGAAACGGTCACCAGTGGCGATACGCCGCGCGCGCCGCAATATGTGTTCGAGGCCGGCGTGCCGGTGCTGGGCATCTGCTACGGCTTGCAGACGATGACCGAACAGCTCGGCGGCACGGTCGAGTCGTCCAGCCACCGCGAATTCGGCTACGCGCAAATCCGGGCGCGCGGGCATTCGAAACTGTTGCTCGATATCGAGGATCATGTGTCGCCGGAAGGTTATGGCCTTCTGGATGTCTGGATGAGCCACGGCGACCGGGTTACGCAATTGCCGGAAGGTTTCAAGCTGATCGCGAGCTCGGACGGCGCGCCGATCGCCGGCATCGCAAACGAAGACAAAGACTTTTACGGCTTGCAGTTTCATCCCGAAGTGACCCACACGAAACAGGGCGGCCGGATACTCGCGCGCTTCGTGCTGGAAATTTGCGGCTGCGAGGCGCTGTGGACCGCGGATAACATCATCGAGGACAGCATTGAATCGGTACGCGCGAAGGTCGGCCGCGATCAGGTGATCCTGGGTCTGTCCGGCGGCGTCGATTCGTCGGTGGTCGCGGCGCTCCTGCACAAGGCGATCGGCGATCAACTGACCTGCGTGTTCGTCGATACCGGTCTCTTGCGTCTGAACGAAGGCGATCAGGTGATGGCGATGTTCGCGGAGCACATGGGCATCAAGGTGATCCGGGTCGATGCGGAGCCGCGTTACATGGCCGCCTTGGCGGGAGTCACCGATCCCGAGCAAAAACGCAAGATCATCGGCAACTTGTTCGTCGAAATTTTCGACGAGGAAGCCGCCAAATTGACCGACGCGCTTTGGCTGGCGCAGGGTACGATCTATCCGGATGTGATCGAATCGGCCGGCGCGAAAAGCGGCAAGGCGCATCTGATCAAGTCGCATCACAATGTCGGCGGCCTGCCCGAAAACATGAAATTGAAGCTGGTCGAGCCGCTGCGCGAACTGTTCAAGGATGAAGTCAGAAAGCTAGGGCTGGAGCTGGGCCTGCCGGCCGACATGATCCATCGGCATCCTTTTCCGGGACCGGGTCTGGGCGTGCGCATTCTGGGCGAGGTCAAGAAGGACTATGCCGATCTGCTGCGCCAGGCCGACGCGATTTTCATCGAGGAACTGTACCGGCACGATTTATATTCCAAGGTCAGCCAGGCCTTCGCGGTGTTCCTGCCGGTCAAGTCGGTCGGCGTGATGGGCGACGGCCGCCGCTACGATTACGTGGTCGCGCTTAGGGCGGTCGAAACGATCGACTTCATGACCGCGCGCTGGGCGCATCTGCCTTACGATTTTCTCGATCTGGTGTCGCGGCGGATCATCAACGAGGTGTCGGGCATCTCGCGGGTCACCTACGACATTTCCGGCAAGCCGCCCGCGACGATTGAATGGGAATAAGCGAGACCGACGACGCGGCCTGGATGCGCCATGCATTCAGGCTCGCCGAGCGCGCCGAGGCGCTCGGCGAAGTGCCGATCGGAGCGGTCGTGGTCAGGGATGATCGCTGCCTGGCCGAAGGCTGGAACCGTCCGATCGGCATGAGCGATCCGACCGCGCATGCGGAAATCATCGCGCTGCGCGAGGCGGGCAGGGCGGTCGGCAATTACCGCCTGATCGATGCAACCTTGTATGTGACCCTGGAGCCCTGCGTGATGTGCATGGGGGCGATCAGTCACGCGCGGATCAAGAGGCTGGTGTTCGGTGCCTACGATCCGAAGCGCGGGGCGGTTTGTCATGCCTTGAGTCTGACCGATGCACCGTTTTTGAATCATCGCGTGGCCTGGCAAGGCGGGGTGCTGGAGGCCGAATGCTCGGCATTGTTAAAAAACTTTTTTAAGTCCCGGCGCTGAGCGTCGCGTGGCCTCGATTTCGCAGCGCTCATCGAGGCGACTTCCGTTCGGCATCAAGCTTCCCGATAGTGTTTATACGCATTGATCAGCGCATTCGTCGAGCAGTCATGGCTGGCGACGGACTCGTTGCTCTTCAGTTCCGGCAAAATCACCTTCGCGAGCACCTTGCCGAGCTCGACGCCCATCTGGTCAAACGAATTGATGTTCCAGATCACGCCCTGGGTGAAAATCTTATGCTCGTAAAACGCGATCAGCGAGCCCAGGGTGCGCGGCGTCATCTTTTTGAACAGAAACGAATTCGACGGTTTGTTGCCGTCGAACACTTTCGATGCGACCAGGACCGGATCGGCACGGTCTTCGGGTGACAAGCGGGCCTTGACTTCGTCCTCGGTCAGGCCGTTCATCAGGGCTTCGGGCTGGGCGAGGAAATTCGAGATCAGGATGTCGTGGTGTTCGGGCAAGTCGTAATGGCTGTTCGCGGGGGCCATGAAGTCGCACGGGATCAGCTTGGTGCCTTGGTGAATCAACTGGAAGAAGGCATGCTGGCCGTTGGTGCCGGGTTGTCCCCAGATGATCGGGCCGGTGCTGTAATCGACGCGGTTGCCGTCCAGGTCGATACTCTTGCCGTTGCTTTCCATGTCGCCCTGCTGCATGTAATCGGAAAAAAAGCGCATCGACTGGTCGTAGGGAATCACCGCATGCGAGTCGGCGTCGAAGAAGTTGTTGTACCAGACGCCGAGCAGGGCCATGATGACAGGAATGTTGTTCGCGAACGGCGTATGGCGGAAATGCAGGTCGGCTTCATGCGCGCCTTGCAGTAATTCCTCGAAATTGTCCATGCCGATTTGCAGCGCGATCGAAAGGCCGACCGACGACCACAGCGAATAGCGTCCGCCGACCCAGTCCCAGAATTCGAACATGTTGTCGGTATCGATGCCGAAATTCGCGACATTCTCCGCGTGCGTCGAGATCGCGACGAAGTGTTTCGCGATCGCGTCTTCGGATTGGGCTTGCTTGAGAAACCAGTTTTTTGCCGATTTGGCGTTCATCATGGTTTCCTGGGTGTTGAAAACTTTCGACGCGACCACGAACAAGGTCGTTTCGGCATTCAGCGGTTTCAGCACTTCCACCAGATCGGTCTGGTCGACATTCGACACGTAATGGACTTTCAATGTGTCCGAGCCGTAGGGGTTCAGCGCCGCCGAAACCATCTTGGGGCCGAGGCCGGAGCCGCCGATGCCGATACTGACGATGTCGGTGATGGCCTTGCCGGTGTGTCCCTTCCAGGCGCCGGACCTGACCTGATCGCAAAAGACGCGCATTTTGGCCAGGACGCGGTTCACATCCGGCATCACGTCCTTGCCGGCAAAATAAACCGGGTCATTGCTGCGGTTGCGCAGAGCCGTATGTAAAACCGCGCGGCGCTCGGTCGTGTTGATCATTTCGCCGCTGAACATCGCCTCGATTTTTTGCTTCAGGCCTTGGCTTTCCGCCAACTCGACGAGCAGGGCGACGGTTTCCTCGTTGATGCGGTTTTTGGAGTAATCGAAAATGATGTCGTTGAGCTGGAGAGAGAACTTTTTGAAACGGTCCGGGTCTCTCCTGAAAGCATCCCGCATCGAATCGTTTTGAATGTGCTGAAAGTGGGTTTTGAGTGCGGTCCAAGCTTTAGAATTAGTCAATGACGACATTTTTTAGGGACTCCAGTTTGAATAATCCGAATAATGTGGCGTAAGTCTACGGAAATGAGGGTTCCATGGCAATAGAACATTGGCAGGGGGGTGTGCGTTTGTTTTTTTGCGGAAGAGCGTGATCATCATTGCCTTGAATTTAAGGGTTTTGATGTGCTAGAGTGGGCTGCTGGCAATTGGCTTTATTCGAAATAGGGTTATTTTGAGGAGTTCAAGCGCTGATTAGAGCTTGTTGTTTAAATTATAATAATCTATCAAAACTGGAAGGCATTATGAACAGAGCACATTTTTTTGCAAAGGGTTTTCTAGGGCTTTCGGCTTTGCTGTTGTCGGCTTCTGTCTGGGCGCACGGCGGCGCGGCGGGCACCGATACCGACCAATGTAAATTCGAACTGGAACCCAGCCATTGGATTCATTACACCGCTTATCAGCCTAAATCCTATCCGGCCGAGGAGTTCTGCGGCAAGCTGCCAGGCACAGCGACTCCGACACAGTTGGTGTTCGACTACCAGGACATGAGATACCGGAAAATGTCGATCGAGTTTGAAGTGACCAAGGAGCCGGAAGGCACCCGGGTGTTCTTCCTGCCTGCCAGCAAGCATTCATCCGGCACAGTCAACCTGGAATTGCCGAATGGCGTGCCAGATCCGGGCAAATATCTGATTCACATCACGCTGGTGCCCGATCAAGGCGAACGTCTTGATGCGCATATGAGCTTCACCGCAGGCACCGGGGCTCCGGCCGGCAAATACAGTACCTACCTGTATCTGTTGTTCGCGGCAGCCGGCCTGTATGGCGTGTATCTGTTCAGCGCCGGGTTCAGAGACAAGGTCGATGCGTTGATCGGTAAGAAGAAAGCGTAGTTTTTGGGCTCAATAGGGCCGGTTTTGTTCGCGTTAGCGCTCCCCTATGTGTGGGCGTTAACGCGGAATCGTCGAAAAGTCATTTGAGGTAAGGTAATGGTGAAATTATTGTTGGCCGGAGCGCTGATTTTGGGAGCTGCTGCGCCGCTCGCGGCACAGGAATATGAAGACCATAACAAGACGCTGATGGATCACGGCGCCGGCCACTTGATGGACATGGGCGGCGGCATGGTGATGGGGCAAAATACCGACACGCTGCCGGGCGGTTGCGACAAGATTTCCGAAACGAAAGAAATCACCGTGCACGCGGGCCATAAATATGCCGAGAAATTCCCGGGCAGAATGTTTGCGTTCGATACCCAGGAATATCAGTTCAAGCCTTGCACCAAATTGACAGTCCACTTCATCAACGAGGACAACATCCGGCATCAATGGATGATGCACGGTTTGCCGAAATATCTCTATCCGAAAGGGATGTTTCATCTGGAAGTCTCAGGTCCCGCGAAGATTTCCGGCACTTTGATTTTGCCTCCGGGCGATAGAACCTATCTGGTGCATTGCGACATTGCCCAGCACATGGAAAAAGGCATGAAGGGCCAGTTGAAAGTCGGCGCAGGCAGCGGCGATTTGCCGAGCATTCCCGGCGTCACGGCCTATGAAATCCAGGACGATTATCAAGGCAGCGGCATTCCGGTGATCACGAAACCGGCCGCCAAGTCTGCCGCCGCGCCCGCCGATGCTTCGGCGCCTGCGGCTTCGGCACCGGCAGGCTCGGCTCCGGCGGCTCCACAGGAAGATTCTTTCGTGTCCGGCATTACCGTGATCGGGCTCGCGCTCGGCTTTTTGTTGGCACCGGTCTTGGCCCGCACCTTCAAGGGCATGACCTTTTCCGAGGCGGTCACGCATGCGTTCGTGTTGCTGCGTCACTTGATCGAGTGGGTTCTGGGAGCCATCGCCAAGCTGGTCAAAAAGCTCACGTCGAATAAATCGAAAATGTTGCCGGGCGGTTAAGCCTTTGAGTTATCCCATAAAACCCCTGCTGCATTTGCGCACGCAGGGGTTTTTTATTATGAATAAAAAATGACAGAAGCCTGGTTAGAAATCGGCGGCCTGTTCGTCAGCGCCTTCGTGTCGTCCACGATCGCGCCGGGCGGTTCCGAAGCGGTGTTGGCCTACCTGATCGCGGAAGGCCGTCATCCGGCCCTGCAATTGGTCGGTGTCGCGACGCTCGGCAATACGCTCGGCGCGATGACGACCTGGGGGCTCGGCCTGCTGGCCGCGAAGCGCTATCCGGCCGCCGCCTTGCTGCCGGCGAAATCCCAAAGAGCGTTGGAACTAGTCCAAAAACGCGGCGTCTGGGCCTTGTTTTTCTCCTGGCTGCCGGTGATCGGCGATGCGCTGTGTTTCGCGGGCGGCTGGTTGAAATTGCCGCTGTTGTCCGGCGTCCTGATCATCCTGCTCGGCAAGCTCGGCCGCTACGGCGCGATTGCTTGGGTATTCGATTAAACAATCCATCGAGGTACGTGTGTTACGCCATTTTCCGAAGGCAGGAGTTGCCTACAGCCATCGAAAACGCGATTATTTCATTGCCGGCTTTACCTTTTTTTGTGTCGCGGTCTGTCTGCTCAGCGACGCGACTGCGGGCATCGAAAAACAGAATGCGCTGGGCGTTTGCGGCTGGGTGTTTTTGATCGGCCTCTTGCTCGGCGAAAACAAGGAAATTCGGGTGCAGGTCGCGATCGCGGTGGCGTTCGCGACGATCGGCGAGCATTTCGCCTCGCCGTTCATGGGCGGCTATACCTACCGCTATCATAACGTGCCTGCCTATGTGCCGCCCGGCCACGGCATGGTCTATCTGACCGCCGTCGCCTTGGCGCGTTCCGGCTTGTTCCAGACCTATGCGCGCGAAATCGCCGCTTTCGTGGTACTGGTCTGCGGCGCCTGGTCGTTCTGGGGCATCAGCGGCCTCAGCGAACAGGGCGATTGGGTCGGTGCGCTGCTGTTCGTGGTGTTTCTGATTTATCTGTTCAAAGGCCGCTCGCCGATGGTGTATCTGGCGGCGTTTTTCATCACTACCTGGCTCGAGTTGATCGGCACCGCGGTCGGCACCTGGAAATGGGCCTCAATCGATCCGGTTTTGCATTTGCCGCAAGGCAATCCGCCGAGCGGCGTCGCCGCCTGGTATTGCCTGGTCGATGCGGTCGCATTGGGGGGCGCGCCGCGCGTGTTGGCGTTTGCCAAAACGCTGGGCGGACGCTTGCGTGCGAGAGCGGATAAACGTGCCTGGCAAGGCGCGAGCAGCGAATAGACCGATCGCAAGCGATGGCTAACCGAATAGTCTTCAAGCGTCCTCCGGCGAGGATTTTATTGATCGCCTTGCGCTATCTCGGTGACGCCTTGCTGACGACGCCGCTGCTGCATTCGCTCAAACAGGCCTATCCCGAGGCAAGGATCGACATGCTGATCTTCCGGAGTACGGCCGGGATGTTCGAAGGCAATGCCGATATCGATCAGATCATCACGACGCCGAATCGTCCGACATTCGCGGAACTCGGCCGCCTGGTCGGGCGCATATTCAGGCGCTACGATCTGGCCGTTGCGGTGCAGGCGGGCGATCGTCCGTTCCTGTACAGTCTGCTGGCCGCGCCCAAGCGTGCCGCGATCGTACCGCCTAAAGGCGCGACGGGCTGGTGGAAACGCTATTTTCTGCAAGGCTATGTCGAGCATGACAACGAAAATACGCATACCGTTTTACAAAACCTGAAACTGGCGGATGTGCTGGCGATTCCTCGGAGCTATGCGCTGGTTCCGCCGCGGAGCGAAGCGGCGGCACCAGAAGCTTTGATTGCCGAGGATCGCGCCTATGCGGCGCTGCATCCTTATCCGCAATGGACCTACAAACAGTGGACCCTAGACGGCTGGGTGGACATCGGCCGCTATCTGGCCGAGGCAGGTTTGCAACTGGTGTTGTCGGGAGGGCCGGCGGAGCAGGAGATCCGGTTCGTCGCCGAGCTGCAAAAGCGCCTGCCCGAAGACACGGTCAACCTGGCCGGGCAGCTGACATTGGCGCAATTGGCGCACGTCATCGCGGGCGCTCGCTGTTTCATCGGCCCCGACACCGGCATCACCCATCTGGCTGCCGCAACGCGGGTTCCGGTCATTGCGCTGTTCGGGCCGACCAATCCTGTCAAATGGGCGCCCTGGCCTTGCGATTACCGCCAAGACCGCAATCCGTTCGAAAAAGTCGGCGATCAGCAGGTGAGCAATGTGTATCTGATCCAAGGCCAGGGCGATTGTGTGCCTTGCGATTTGGAAGGCTGTGACAGGCACAGGCAAAGCCGGAGCCGGTGCTTGGATACTCTCACCCCTGCAACCGTTAAAAACGTAGTCAGGCAAGTGCTGGGCCGATAAAATGATCAGCGTCCTGCCCGGCCAGGGAAACGTTCAGTCAGCCAATTGATAGCCAAAAATAATGCGCACAGAAACCCCGAAGCAACTCGATCATGTCTATGTCCTGAACGTGAAGGCATTCGCCGAACGCCGCGCGTTTATGGAAAAGCAGCTTGCGGAAGCGGGCCTTAACGCGGAGTTCATTTTTGATTGGGATGCCGATGAGTTGAGCGATGACATCGTCGACCGCTATTTCACGAAAGGGAACAATTTGTCTGCGGCGCAAAAATCCTGCGCTTTGAAGCATATTGTGGTTTTGCAGAAAGTGGTCGAAAACGACAGTCAGTTTAATCTGATCCTGGAAGACGATGCGGTTTTCGCGAAAGATTTTCATGTCGGGTTGGCGCGGGCATTGGCACAAAGCGGGCAGTTTCCGGGCGAAAAAGTCATCTACATCGGCTCGGGCGGTAATTTCTTTACGCCGAAGAGCCAACGCAAGCCGGGGCAATATCTCTATCTCGGTGCGCGCGGCCGTTTTACCGATTCCTTCATCATTGATTCGGCCACCGCGCGTAAAAGGCTGAACTGGATCACGACTCACAAGATCAGCGCCCCCATCGATAATCAATTTGATAGAATCGACAGAGAGCTCGGCATCCAAATCGTTTGGCTGGAGGCCCCGGTGGTTGAGCAAGGCAGTAAAAATGGATTGTTTGCCAGCGCCGTCGAAGCGGCGCCGCCGACGTGGCTGCAAAAATGGCTGTTTAGCTTCGAAAAGTTAAAGCGCAAATATATTTACCAATTATGGAGATAATTCAAAAACCCATGTTTTCTTACTCCGCTGTGGCCGAGAAATCTCTCCAAACCTGCCGCTATCTGGCGATCATCGCCGCGATTGCCGCGCCCATGTCGACCGCCGTGACCAGCGTGGCTTGCGTTTTGATGATTTTGACCTGGCTGGTGGCCGGACAGGTTTGGCAGGGACTCAAACTTTCCGCCGCACAGCCCGCCGGAAAAATGCTGCTGTTGTTTTTTGCCTGGCTGATTATCGGCAGTTTATATGCGGAGACGTCGTGGGCAGAAAAAATCACCACGCTCACGAGTTGGAAAAAATTGGTTTACACCTTCGTGCTATTCGGGGTGTTTTATCAAACGCCATGGAAAAAACGCTTTGTTGAGTTCTATTTAGCCGTGATGGCATTCGGCGCGGTGATTGCGATCCCTTTGTGGTTGCTGGATATTCCGATCAAGGGGCGGGGAGAAGCCGGCATCTTTATGACCAACCATTCTTCGCAGAGTATGGCCTTCGTGGTCGCCGCCTTATGTTGTATTTTCCTGCTCAAAGAAGCCAGCCTGCAAAAGAAGCGCGTATTGCTCGGGTTGTTGGCTTTGTTTTTACTGAATGTTTTCTTTATCAGCCCTTCGAGGAGTGGCTATCTCGCTTTACCTGTCGCGGCGGTTTTCGCGTTTATCAACCTTTACGGCTATAAAAAAATCCCGCACATATTGGGCGTTACCACTCTTGCCCTTGCTCTGGTCCTATTGACTTCGAGCACCCTGCAACAGCGTATCCGGCTCGGCGTGGAAGAAATCACCCATTATCAAACCAGCGAAAAAGTGACTTCGATGGGGGTCAGAGTCGTTTTTTATCAAAACGCCTGGGAATTGATACAAAACAAACCGCTGCTCGGTTACGGGACTTCGTCTTTCAAGAGCGTTTATAGTGCACATGTCGCCCCCAAATATCGGGATTGGCGCGGCGAGCCCGCCACCGATCCGCATAATCAGTTCTTATTCGTCTGGGTCGAAAATGGCCTGATCGGGTTGCTGCTGTTTTTGGCTTATATTTTTACGGCGGTCAGACAGGGCGCGGCCCTGCAACCCTACGGAGCGATAGCCGCGAGCGTGTTGGTCGCGATTGCCGCCAGCAGTCTGTTTAATTCAAACTTCAAGACCTTTCCGGAAGGCAATTTATTGGCCTTTTTTGTCGGCTGTTTGCTGGCGCAACAGTCCACCCATGAGGCGAAGACAGACCGTGCTTAGCGTGATCGTGATCACCAAAAACGAGGCCGCGCACATCGGGCGCTGCCTGGAATCGGTCGCCTGGGCCGACGAGATCATCGTGCTTGATTCCGGCAGCAGCGACGAGACGGTGGCGATTTGCCGCCGCTTTACCGACAAGGTTTTCGAAACCGATTGGCCGGGCTTCGGCATACAGAAGCAGCGCGCGCTCGACAAGGCGCAAGGCGATTGGGTCTTGTCGATCGATGCGGACGAGGTGGTCAGCCCTGAATTGCGGCACGAAATCGAGCAGGCCATCGCAGCGGAACCGATGAGCGGCTTCGAAATTCCGCGTCTGTCCGATTACTGCGGCAGGGCGATTCGCCATGGCGGCTGGTGGCCGGATTATGTGCTGCGGCTGTTCCGCCGCGAGGCGGGACGCTTCACCGATGCGGTCGTGCATGAGCGCGTCATCGTCGAAGGCGAAATCGGCCGCTTCAAAGCGCCGCTCCTGCACGAGGCCTTCGTCGATCTCGGGGAAGTCCTGCACAAGGTCAATACGTATTCGACCCTGGGCGCGGAGATGCTGCAGCGAAAAGGCGTGCGTTCGTCGCTGAGCAAGGCGGTATTGAAGGCCTTGTGGACGTTTATCCGCACCTATTGCCTCAAGGCGTCTATCCTGGACGGACGCCAAGGCTTCATGCTGGCCGTTTCGAATGCGGAAGGCGCTTATTACAAGTACCTGAAACTTTGGGAACTGCAAAACCGCGACCTAGGGCCGAAATGAAGCGGATCAGCGTGATCGTGACCACCTATAACTGGCCGGAGGCGCTGAAGCTCTGCCTGGACAGTTTATACGCGCAAACCGACCGTGATTTTGAGATCATCATCGCCGATGACGGCTCGCGTTCCGAGAATCTCGAAAAAGCGCGGCGCTATTGCGCAGACGCGCCGGTTCCGGTCGACTATGTCCACCATGAAGACAACGGTTTCCGCGCCGGCACGATTCGGAACAAGGCTGCCGCGCTTAGCCGCGGTGATTATTTGCTCTTCGTCGACGGGGATTGCCTGATGCTGCCCGATTTTATTTCCAAGCATCGCCAATTGGCGGAAGCCGGCCATTTCGTGCCCGGCAACCGGATCCTCTTGAGCCAGGCTTTTACCGCCGAAGTATTGGGCAAAGCATTGCCGCTATATTTGCGGAACTGGCTGTATTTTGGCCGGCTCAGGCTTCAGGGCAATATCAATCGGGTTCTCCCGCTGCTGCAATTGCCGCTCGGACGTTTGCGCCTTTTGCAGCCGCAGAAATGGGAAAAGGCGATGACCTGCAACCTGGCCGTCTGGAAAAACGATTTTATCGCGGTGAATGGCTTCGACGAGCTGTTCGAAGGCTGGGGTTATGAAGATTCCGACCTGGTGATCCGGCTGATCCATGCCGGCATCCGGCGCAAGGAAGGCCGCTTTGCGGCGCCGGTCCTGCACCTGTGGCATGCGCAGCATGACAAAAGCCGCCAGGACATCAACTATCAGCGGCTGATGGAGCGGCTGGCGCGGCAGGAGTTGACGGTTGCCGAGCGCGGCGTCTCTCAATATTTGCCTTCCGTACCGGCGCTATAAAAAATGAAAACCAACAAGAAAACCCAAGAAAAAGGCGGCGCCCAAGTCTACAGGCGGCTATTGCGCTACGTGATCCCGCACCGGGGGCTGTTTTTTATCAGCATCCTGGGCTTCATGCTGTATTCGGGGACGCAGACGTTGTTTGCGGCGCTGGTCAAACACATCATCGATACCCTGCAAACCGAAGCGCGCGAAGGCATGTTTTATCTGCCGCTGCTGTTCAGCGGCCTGATCGTGATTCACGGCATCGGCGCCTTTATCGGCAATTATTTTCTCGCGAAAGTGTCGGCCAATGTCGTGCATGCGCTGCGCTGCCAGATTTTCAATAAATATACCGAACTGCCGACCAGTTACTTCGATTCGAACAACAGCGGCTACATGATCGCCAGGATCACGAACAATGTCGGCGAAGTCACCCGGGCGACCACCGACTCGGTGCGCACCTTCGTGCGCGAAGGGATGACCTCCTTGGGCCTGGTCATTTATCTGTTTTACACGAACTGGCAGATGTCGCTGGTGTTCGTCGCGATCACGCCGATCATTGCGGTGTCGGTCACCTATGTCAGCAAACGCCTGCGTATGATCAGCAAGCGCATCCAGGAGTCGGTCGGCGACATGACCCATATCACCTCCGAATTGGTTGGCGGCCACCGGGTCGTGCGCAGCTATGGCGGCGAAGCCTACGAGAAACGGCGTTTTCTCGAAAGCAGCCAGTATAACCGCCGGCAATCGATGAAGCTCGCGACCACGATGGCGATTCATAATCCCCTGATGCAGTTCATCATCGCGATCGCGCTGTCGGGCTTGATGTATCTGGCGCTGTTATTCATGCAGAAGGCCAGCGTCGGCGAATTCGTCGGTTATCTGACCGCGGCGTTCCTGTTGCCGCGGCCGATCCGTCAACTCAGCGACGCGAACAGCGAAATCCAGAAAGGCATCGCTGCGGCCGAATCGCTGTTCGAGATTCTGGACGAAGAGGCGGAGCCGGACCACGGCGACTATCAAACAGACCGCAGTCAGGGCGCTCTGGAATTCAAAAACCTGTCGTTCCGTTATGAGGGCGCCAATGACTGGGCGCTGAAGGATATTAGCGTCAGGATCGAGCCGGGCCAGACGGTCGCTCTGGTCGGCGCCTCCGGCGGCGGCAAGAGCACCTTCGCGAACCTGATCTCGCGCTTCTATCCGCATGAACAGGGCGAGATCTTGCTCGATGGGATCGAGATCAACCGCTATAAACTGGCCAATTTGCGCCGGCAGATCGCGCTGGTTACCCAGCAGGTGATCCTGTTCAACGATACGATCGCGAACAATATCGCCTATGGCGCGATGGCCGGCAGCGAGCGGGAAAAAATCGAGGCGGCCGCGCGCGATGCCTATGCGCTGGAGTTCGTCGACAAGCTCGATTTGGGGCTCGATACCGAAATCGGCGAGAACGGCGTCAAGCTGTCCGGCGGGCAAAGGCAGCGGCTGGCGCTGGCCCGCGCGCTGTTGAAGGATGCGCCGATCCTGATTCTGGATGAGGCGACCTCGGCGCTCGATACCGAATCGGAGCGTTACATTCAGGCGGCGCTGCAAAAAGTGATGAGTAACAGGACCACACTGGTGATCGCACACCGGTTATCGACGATCGAAAATGCTGATATGATTCTGGTCATGGAACACGGCCGCATCGTCGAGAGCGGCTCGCACCAGGAGTTGCTCACGCGGAACGGTGCTTATGCGAGACTGCACCAGTTGCAGTTCAAAGAACCCGCCGAAGACGATATCACCTGATTGACCTGTCTTAAAAGTATTGAGAGGACGTTATTTTGAAAACATTTATGGCCGAGCTGGAACAGCATCAGGCGATGATAGAAAAGCTCAGGACCCGCAGCGACGTGATCGAGTCGGCGGGGGAGCTCTTGATCGATACGCTCAAGCAGGGCGGCAAAATCCTGTTGTGCGGCAACGGCGGCAGTGCAGCCGACTGCCAGCATATCGCGGCCGAGTTTGTGGTCCGCTATGAAAAGCACCGGCGACCTTTGGCGGCGATCGCGTTGACGACCGATACCTCGATTCTGACCGCGCATTCGAACGACTACCATTTCGACAGCGTTTTCGCGCGTCAGGTCGAGGCGCTCGGCAGCGAAAACGATTGCCTGATCGCGGTTTCGACCTCGGGATGCAGCAAGAACGTGCTGAACGCGGCCGAGGCGGCGATCGACAAAGGCATGGCGGTGATCGGCCTGACCGGCTGTGGCGGCGGCATGCTGGCCGGCATCGCGACGATGTCGGTGGTGGTGCCGGAACAGGTCACGGCAAGGATTCAGGAAGCGCACATTTTAATCGGGCACTGGTGGTGCGGTCTGGTCGAGGAGGCGTTCAGTGATCGCGACAACGCCTGATTTCAGCCGCGCCCGGATCATCGTCGTCGGCGACGTGATGCTGGACCGCTACTGGTCCGGCCAGGCCGCGCGCATCTCGCCGGAAGCGCCGGTGCCGGTCGTCAGGGTCAAGGGCAGCGAGGAGCGCATCGGCGGCGCCGGCAACGTGGCGCTGAACATCGCCAAACTCGGCGGCAAGGTGACCCTGGTCGCGGTGGTCGGCGATGACGCGGAAGGCCGGACGATCAAGCAATTGCTCGAAGCCGAGGGCGTCGTTTGCGATTTCGTGGTCGCGAAAGGCGCGCGCAGCATCTGTAAACTGCGCATCATGGCGCAGCACCAGCAATTGCTCCGCCTCGATTTCGAAGATACGCCGATCGCTTTCGACCGCGAGGCGATGACGACCAAACTCAAAAAGCATCTGCCGAACCATCAGGCGATCGTGTTTTCGGACTACGGCAAGGGCACGCTCACCGACGTGACGCATCATATTGCGATGGCGAAGCAGGCCGGGTTGAAAGTCTTGGTCGATCCGAAGGGCGTCGATTACCTGCGTTACCGGCTTGCCGACGTGATCACGCCGAACCTGTCCGAATTTCTCGCGGTGGCCGGCGCCTGCGCGGGTGAGAGGGACATTCTCGACAAGGGGCGGGAACTGTTGCAGCGCTGCATGGTGCAGAGCCTGCTGCTGACGCGCGGTGAAGCCGGCATGACCCTGATTCAGGAGACCGAAACGCATTCCTTGCCCGCACAGGCGAAGGACGTGTTCGACGTGACCGGCGCCGGCGATACGGTGATCGCGGTGATGGCGCTCGGCGTGGCGCTGGAACTGCCGCTGCGCGAGGCGATGTGTATGGCCAATCTGGCCGGCGGCATCGTGGTCGGCAAGCTCGGCACCTCGACCGTATCGGTCGAGGAACTGAGCCGGGGGCTGCACGGCGACCGCGGCGCGTTGTACGGCATCGTCTCGGAAGACGAATTGATGCACATCGTTGCGCGCGCGAAAGCGTACAACGAAAAGATCATCATGACCAACGGCTGTTTCGACCTCCTGCATGCGGGTCATGTGACCTATCTGGAGCAGGCGAGGGCGCTTGGCGACCGCCTGGTCGTCGCGGTGAATTCCGATGCGTCGGTCAAACAATTGAAAGGCGAGTCGCGCCCGATCAACGGCCTGAAGGAGAGGATGACGGTGCTGTCGGCGCTGGCCTGCGTCGATTGGGTCGTCGCCTTCGAGGAAGAAACGCCGGAGCGCCTGTACTGCCGCCTGCTGCCCGACGTGCTGGTCAAGGGCGGAGATTACGCGCCCGATCAGGTCGCCGGCGGCGACTGCGTGATCAAGGCGGGCGGCGAAGTCAAAATTTTGCAGTTCGTCGACGGGCAATCGACGACATCGATGATCAACAAGGCGAGGGGAACAGCATGATCGTAGTCACGGGCGGCGCCGGCTTTATCGGCAGCAATCTGATCAAGGCATTGAACGAACGCGGCGAGCGCAACATCCTGCTGGTCGACAATCTGCTGAACGGCCGCAAGATGCACAATCTGGCCGATCTCGACATCGCCGATTATCTGGACAAGGAGCAGTTCATCAAGAAGCTCGATTCGCCGTGCTTCCTGAACCAGGTGCGCGGCGTCTTCCATCAGGGCGCCTGTTCGGCGACGACCGAATGGGACGGCCGCTTCGTGATGGAGAACAATTACGATTACTCGAAGCGCATCCTGCACTGGTGCATCGCAAAAAATACGCCCTTCCTTTACGCCTCGTCCGCCTCGGTGTACGGCAGCGGTGAGCACGGATTTAGGGTCGAGCGCGCCTGCGAAAAGCCGATCAACATGTACGCCTATTCGAAGTTTCAGTTCGACCAATATGTGCGGAAGATCTTGCCCGAAACCAGGATTCAAATCGCCGGCTTCCGTTATTTTAACGTCTACGGGCCGAGGGAACAGCACAAGGGTGCGATGAGCAGCACCGCGTTCCATTTCAACCGCCAGCTGATCGAGCAGAAGAAAGCCCGTCTGTTCGAGGGGATTGACGGCTTCGCAAACGGCGAGCAGAAGCGCGATTTCGTCTATGTCGGCGACGTGGTCGACGTGAATCTCTGGTTTTTCGATCACCCCGAACAGCGCGGCATTTTCAACGTCGGCACCGGCAGGGCCGAGACCTTCAATCAGGTCGCCGAGGCGGTGATCGACTGGCACGGCGAGGGCGAGATCGAATACATTCCGTTCCCGGATCATTTGAAAGGCGCTTATCAGAGCTATACCCAGGCCGATATTTCAGGCCTTAGGCAGGCCGGTTATCAGAAAGAATTCCTGACCGTCAAACAGGGCGTCGCCAAATATCTGGATTGGCTGAACGGTGCTGCCGGCAATTAATCCGGCAAAGCACTTATCGGTCAAAAACTAAAAAAAAGTGAAATATTCCGCAAGCTTCAATCCCGAAACGGCGCTGACGGCGGTCAAAAGCGCCTGAACCGCAGGCTGTTCGGACAATGGCGCAAAGGCCCCTTCGCGGATATGGGTGACGCGTTCGATGATCATCCGTAATTGCGCGATGATTTGATCATGCGCTTCGCCTGGCTTGCCGAGCATTTTCAACAGATTTTTATTCAGCCGCCTGAGGCCGCCGCTGCGCATTTCTTCGGCCATGTGACGCAGATGCCAGGCGTTGTAGAATGCGATCGCCAGTGTTACTGTGATGCCGATGATCAAGGCAGGCGGGAAGCCCCAGTTATCGAACAGCGGGCTGCGCGCTGTATAAAGCAGTAGCAGCGGCCATATCGGATAAAAAATGATGCGCCCGACCGGTTCGGTGACGCGGGCAATCAACAACACGTCCAGCCAGTCGTCGGAGTAATGCCGGCCAAACGACGATACTCCGTGCGCCTCCATGACTTCGCTTGGCCAGCGCGTTTTGCCGGATAAATTCTTCGCCAGCACGGTCGTCAGAAACGTGATGCGAACGACGCTGAAAAGCAGCAGCAAGGACGCGCTTACGCTGAATGCCGTGAGTATCAAATCGAATTCGAATTCCCAATCTCCGCGCACCGGCACTTTCGGAAAGCCGAATTCGAGCATCAGAACGACGCTCAGAAAGAACATGCCGAGCGCCTGCGGGATCGCGGTTTTGATCGTTTTTTGCCAGCAAACGTTTTCTACGTAATCGATCAGAAACACATAAGACAAGGGCCGCCTTAGTCTGGAACGCGGGACATAACGTCCGGAAGGATAAAATGTAGCCGTAAGTTCCGCCTTGCACTGCCGGAGATCGAAAAAGATTTTAACCAATAGATAGGTCGACAAGAAGAGCGAAATCAGCCGTAACAATTCGCTCGGCCAGATGCTGACGCCTTCGAACCACAGCAGCGGTTCAAGCGATTGATTCTTGATCCAGTAAATCAGGAAGACGATCGACATAACTGCCGCTGCCACAAATGCCGCTGCTATTTGTAATTTGAGCCAAAGGGTACGATCGCCAAAAAAACTCCACGAAACCAATAAAATAAAACCAATGATGGCTAGAAACAGCGGGGCATGCCGCAAGATCGGCAAGGTAGTCACGCCGGGCACTTTGTCGCCGAGCGTGATCGCCGCAGTGCGGCCGATCTCGAACAAGAGCGGCTTCAGAAATTTCGAATACTGGGTCATTTGCTCGATTTTATCGCAGGCGTCTGCCTGAGAATTATGATAATCGGGAGACTCACAGAGCGCCAATTGGACGCTGTAAAAAACCGCGGTTTGATAGCTGTTTCGAAACGGCGGAATCTCGCCTTGCAGCAACGCGTGATCTGGATTGTCGGTACTTGTCAGCGTTAGATCGTATCCCGAAGCAACGATCAGATTACGAGTATCAGCGTTGTCCTGGGGATGCAGCATCGCAGCTTCCAGATCGGTGGTAAAAAATAGCGTATCGGGAAACTTTTTCCGAAGCGCCTGCAGCGTCAGCAATTTGTCATAATAATCATTGCCGAGTATGCCGATAGCGCGAATGCCGCAAGCCCGTTGAATGCGTTGTTCGACCGAGCATTGGGAAAACAACTCGGCTTCTTGTTGCTGCAGTTCCTCGACGATACGGCGCAGATAATCCATCTGCTGGTCGCCTTCGGGGCGCTCGATCGCGTCGGGCGCATTGCCCTGCGCACCCGTTTGCGAGGAGTCTTTCGTTTTCTGCTCTTTTTGAACCGAGTCGTTCGGCAGGCGTCCATCGACGCCGCGCAAATAATTGTGCGCTAACAGCTTGCCATGCCATTGGGTTTTAAATTGCTCGATCAGGTCGCGCGAATATTCGGTATCCCACTGCCCGATCAACGCCAGCGTTTGAGGAGGGGCGATCTTTCGTTGCTTCAGTTCGGCAATCAATTCTTTCGCAAAAAGATCATTCGAGGCTATCGTTCGGGTCAGGTGCCAGTTGTCCTGGAAGGGTGGCTTGAATGTGGGAAGATCCTCTGTTAGCGCGGCTGTCGCAAACGGAGAATACACTCTGAAACTGGCGCGGAAATCAGGTTTTTGAGAGGTTGATTGTGGCTTCGTGGAGGATTTTTGGCCCAGTCGTCTCAACGTCGCCGAGTCGGCGGGACCAATCAGGATAGGCGAGACTTCGAGCTGGTCGAAAATCGCCTGCAGGCAGTCTTTGGGATCGGCGGGATAGGATGCCCGTTGCTTTTCGTCGTAGCTCTCGGCTTCGAAAACATCATTGGTCAGCCACAGCAGCAATATGTTTCGAGGTGTTTCAGGACGCTGATTCCCGGCAGTCTGTTTGTCGAGTTCGAAGCGTTCGAACGCCATCGGCGGAAATGATTGGGGGCAGGCCTTGGGTGGAGTGCCTACCTTTATGTAACCGATGTGCTCCGGGTCACTCGGAACATAGCGGTGTTTGTTCAGCGCGGCCAGCACCGCATAGCGGGTTCGGCGGCGGTTTTCCATTTGTTCGGGAGAGGCTCCGCCATGCACCATAGCGCCGATCACCAGTTGCGTGTTCCCGGCGATCACCACCTTTTTCAGCCAGGAGAGATCACGTTTGCCGTGTCCACGAATTTTGTCGTTCGACGTTTGCGTAACTGCCGCGAGCGGATCCTGCCACAAACGCGCATCCACGTCCTGAATGAAGTGGTGTTCGATCGTCTCCATGCGGGCAGAGGGGCGATTACTGTGTAAAACCGGTTCGACCCACCAAGCGCCTAAGGCCAGCGATAACATCGCCAAAAACTTTGTCCAATCGCCGATCGAGGTGTTTGACTGTTGCGGGGGCATCGGACGCTCCTGTTATCGTTGCGGATTTTTCAAGCAGCATCGATATTGCCCGCACGCTCGAAAATTGTGGAC
The DNA here is from genome assembly GCF_041897535.1 of Methylomicrobium lacus. Classification (GTDB taxonomy): domain Bacteria; phylum Pseudomonadota; class Gammaproteobacteria; order Methylococcales; family Methylomonadaceae; genus Methylomicrobium; species Methylomicrobium lacus_A. Next base: position 1,684,926 of record NZ_CP169217.1, on the reverse strand, counting down.
ATGAAAGCCCTAACAGATATTACCCCGTTTTGATCAATGTGAAACGGTAGTTTTTCACACGTGCAGGCGCTAAGAAGCCCGTCGCGTGGGACTCTTTTTTAACGTGCGAAGATCGTCTTATTTCCCGGACAATTCGATCAAATCGCCGGTTTTATTTTCGCGCAAACGCTGCCAATGAAAAGCCACCAGGGAATCGCCTGGATAATTGGCCGCCAATTGCCTAAATGCCGCGATGGCGCCGGGTTGTTCCTCGCGCATCAATCGGTACGCCTCCAAATAATCTTCTAATGCGGCTTGGCCGGATAGTACCGCATCCAGCGGTTCGAAAACCTGCAAGGGGATGGTTTTTCCCTTGACCCGCAAGCGCCCGATCGGGCGGGCGGGGAGATCGGGGCAGCCGGCCAGAGTCGCTTCCGACACGCAAATCGATGTTCCGAGATATTTATTCGCGCCTTCGAGCCTTGATGCGGTATTGACCGGGTCGCCGAGCGCCCGGTAATCGAAAATGGTATTGCCGCCGAAATTGCCGACAATCACTTCGCCGGTATGGACGCCGATGCGGGTCTGTCCGAAGCGGATGCCCTTTGCGTTCAAATCCTGGCTGTATCGGCGGGCGAAACGCTGCATGTCGATCGCGCATTCCAGCGCCCGGCGTTGATGGTCTTTTTGTTCCAAAGGCGCCGAAAACATGATCGCGACTGCATCGCCGACGATGCGGTCCAGCGTGCCGTGATGCAGAAAGGCGATCGCGATCATCTCGTCCAGATAATGATTCAGCAAGGCGACCGCTTCGCCGGGGTCCATGCATTCCATCAGGCCGGTGAAGTCGGCGAGGTCGCTGAACACGAAGCTGCAAACCTGGCGACGGCCGCCGAGTTCGAGCGCTTCGGGATGTTCGATCAGATGTTCGACCCGGTTCGGCGAGATGTAGCGCGCAAAGGCTTCCTTGACCCAGCGCTGCCGGCGCTCGCTGTAGAGGTGCCGGAATACGCTGGCGACCAGAAAAACCAGCCCCAGGCCGGCGCTCGGAACCATCGGATCGACGAGCAGATAGTGGCTTTGATAGGCCTGCCAGGCGCCAAGCCATAAGGATGCCAGGGCCAGCAGGAAAACGCCGAATGAGGCCAGGGCGCCGGCATTCAAGGTAATCAGGCCGACCGCTAAGCCGCCCAGCGCAACGATCAGTAATTCGAGTGAGTTCGACCAGGAAGGGCGGAGCAAATGGCTGCCGCTCAGCATTTGTTCGAGCGCCTGGGCGTGAATTTCGATGCCCGGAATGATGTCGCCGAGCGGGCTGAAGCGCAGGTCCATCAGGCCCTGAGCCGAAGCGCCGACCAGCAGGATGCCGCCTTGCAATGAGGCCGCGGGGATATTTCCGGAAAGGATCTGCCAGGCCGGAATAAAACGCCTGGCTTCCGGCCGGGTGTAATGAATCCAGATTTCGCCCTGCGCCGTCGTCGGCACGGTCATCTTACCGATACGGATTTCGCCGATGCCGGCGCCGTTTTCGGTGCCGGACACGATCGTGTAATTCTTGGCCTGCTGCGCGATACGCAAGGCTTCGGCGGCCAGCGCGGGTACGAGCGTGCCGCGATAGTTCAGCAGCAGCGGGATTTTTCGGATGATGCCGTCCGCATCGGGGATGAAGGTGAGGGCGCCGATGCCTTCGGCGGCCGTTTCGAAAGGCGGCAATGGCGCAACGAAGTCCTGAATGGACGGCAGATAGGGCTTCGGCGATCCGCCGATTTCGACGAAGCGCGCCTTCGCGGGTGGTAGTTGGCGTTCGGCGGGGCTTGGGTCATTGGGGGAGAAGCCCAGGATCACATGGCTGCCGGTCATTTCCTCGGCAAAAATCTGGTCGTGATCGGGCAACTTGGCGAGCAGGCGGCGCAGATCCTCGGAGACAGGCCATAGATTCAGCATCGCCTGCGGCGACGTGCGGTCGGCTTCCGCGAAGAGTATATCGAAGGCAATCGCTTTGGGTTCCGCCTGCTTCAAGACGGCAAGCAACTTGGCCAGGCGTGTGCGCGGCCATGGCCATTGCCCCAGGCGCTTGAGACTTTCGTCGTCGATATCGATGATCCTGACCGGCTCATCGTGGTAGTTGCGCGGCTGGAAGCGTTGGAACTGGTCGAAAGTCGTGTTGCGCAGGATTTGCACCGGTACCGGATTGGACAGTTGCAGAAATGCGGCACAGGCAATCGTCAGCAGGGTGAGTCCAAGGCCTGTGCGCGACTTAACCGGTTTTTCGTGCATCGTGTTGAGTCTCAAGCTGATCCATTAAATAGGCTTTGAGACGAAGAATGTTCGGCGCAAAAAAATCGCATATCGCAAAAATCGGCAGGGTGTTGTCGATAAAGCGCAATTTGTCTTCGATGCCTAAATCCGTTCCCCATTCTTTAGCCAGTTTTTCCTGCAACGCTTGGGCATAAGCTATCGTCAGGCCGATCGACGGCAATATGTCCGCAGCGCACAGGATCAAGGCTTGGTCGGCGGCGGGGCGGCTGCGGAGTGCGTTCAATTCGGGTGCTGTGACGGGGATTTCCGGCAGTGGCGCGCGATGATGATGGTGATCGTAGCTGGCATGGGCGATCGGCAGGCCTATGTTCGGATTGGTCGCCAGCACCAGCGCCGCCAGCTTGCGGCGTTGGGCCGATGTGACGCCGGCGCCAAGCAAATAAGGTTCGGCCAGGACGACCGAATTGCGCTCTAAGCGGAAAGGTAAGCCGCCATTGCTTGTGCCGTCGTGCCGGAAGTCGTGGAATAGCGAGGCCAACAGGATTTCGAGCGTTTCTCGCTGATCCAGGTTCAGGCGCCGAGCCAGATAATGGCAACACAGCATCACCTCGCAAACATGCTGCCGGTTATGATAGGGAAGATCGAGGTGGGGATCGTCATGGTCGATGGTCCAGGCCAGGCGATGGCCGGCAACGGCGAGCGAATCATCAGGCGCAGCATTGAGGCAGCTTAGCAGAGCCGCAAAAACCCGGCTGACTTTTTCGGGTAGATTTTCGATCGCTAAAAAGGCCTGCACGATTTCGACGCCGGCCTCTTCGGCCGTTTGGGCGGAATCGACTCGAAAAGGTGGACGTACAATGTTCAAATAACCTCCGGTTTAATGGCTGGGGGAACTTAAAAAGGCAGTAATGTCGACATCGTCGATCTGCCCTGGCTCCAAAAACAGTTCGGCAAACTTCCGGTAAGTTCCCGAGGTTAAAAAAAGATCGAATAAGTCAGGATCAATATGCCGCTTGAGTTTCATGTCGTGCAGAATTTTGAGCGCCTTGGACAGCTTGTAGGGCTGTTTATAGGGTCGGTCGGCTGAGGTCAGCGCTTCAAAAATATCGGCAATCGCCATGATCCGGGCAGGAACCGACAAGTCGGATGCGGATAGCCGGCGCGGATAACCCTGTCCGTCAAGCGTTTCATGATGCGTGGTGGCATACTCCGGAACACGCCTCAACGAATCCGGAAACGGCAATTGTTCGAGCATTTTGATCGTTTCGATGATATGTTCGTTGATCTTATAGCGTTCTTCAAGAGTCAGCGTGCCTTTTTGCACGGTCAAGTTATAGAGTTCGCCGTAATTATAAAGATTTTCGGGAACGGTCATTTTGATGCCGAGTTCGGCTCGGGGTTTTTGTTGATTCTTGCGCGGGATGATGTGGCAGGCTTTGTCGCTCAACAGGCGTTCTTCAGCCGGCAGCGGTGTTTGGGTTTCGCCGTGTCGGCGATGCATCTCGTCGCGCGACAAGCCGAGCCTGTCGTCGAAGTGGCGCAGCCATTGCTTTTGCGCAATCGTTTTGATGCGCTCGATATCGGCTGGATTCATCGCTTCCTTGCCCAAATTGCATGAGGCGATGAAGGCGAAATCATCCATGAGTTCGGCCTTCTGTTGTTCAAAATGGGCGTTGGCAGTCGCCTCGTCCTGACCTTGCAGCCGCGCTTGCAGGCAGGCAATCTCGGCGTCCCGCAGCAGGACTTCAAAGCGCATCCGAATTTCGTGAATGCGATTGTAGATCGTATCCAGCTTGGTCGCTTTTTCAATCACATGCTCGGGCGTCGTGACCTTGCCGCAGTCGTGCAGCCAGGCGCCGACGCGAAACTCGAACCATTCATCCTCGGATGCAAAATTGAAATCGGCCAAAGGTCCGTGGGTTTCTTTGCAGGCGGCTTCGGCCAGCATGAACGCCAGTTCCGGTACCCGCACGCAATGGTGGCCGGTATGCGGGCTTTTGCTGTCCAGGGCCTCCGCCATGATCCGGATAATGTTTTCGGTCGTGTCTTTTTGGTTTTGCACCAGTTGCAGGTTGTCCAGAGCCACCGCGGCTTGCGCGGCCAGCGCGCCGACCAGATCGATGATGTCGGGAGGGAATGAAATAATCTTCTCGGTCGCGGGATCCTTGGCATTAAAAAACTGTAGTATGCCGATCACCTTGCCGCCGCGCGGCGCCATCGGTACGGTCAGCAGGGACACGGTGCGATAGCCAGTCAGGGCGTCAAACTTGCGGGTGCCGCTGCAGTCGAAGCGGATTTCCTGATGCGCGTCATCGATGATGACCGTTTCATTATGCAGCGCCGCATAAGTGGAGGCATACATCGCATTGGCCTGGCCTGTGGTCCTATCGTAAAGCGCGATTTCTTCGAAGGGTAAATGATCGCCGCGGGTCCGTTCGGCAAAACGCAGCGTATTTCCCTCGGTAACGAGGTACATCGTGCCGCCGTCGCAGTTTAGCAGGCGCTGGCCCTCCACCAGAATATGTTTCAGCAACTTGGACCGGCTTTTTTCCATCGACATCATCAGGCCGCTGTCGATCAGCATGTCGAGTTTTGCGGTTCGGGTTTTTATCTCTTCTTCGAGTTGGTTCTGGATGGCTTTGTTGGCGCGGTATAAAGCACCCAAAGTCAGGCAATTGTTGATCCTTA
>NZ_CP169217.1:1672500-1675000 GCF_041897535.1 Methylomicrobium lacus | reverse complement strand
ATGGGTCAGCGACTTAATCTCAGTGGCAAGCTTAACCGAATAGGGGAGGCGTAGCGAAAGCGAGTCTGAACAGGGCGTTCAGTCGCTGGGATTAGACCCGAAACCGGGCGATCTATCCATGACCAGGTTGAAGGTCAGGTAATACTGACTGGAGGACCGAACCCACTCCCGTTGAAAAGGTAGGGGATGAGTTGTGGATCGGAGTGAAAGGCTAATCAAGCTCGGAGATAGCTGGTTCTCCTCGAAAGCTATTTAGGTAGCGCCTCGTGTATAACTGCTGGGGGTAGAGCACTGTTTCGGCTAGGGGGTCATCCCGACTTACCAACCCGATGCAAACTCCGAATACCAGCAAGTTCGAGCACGGGAGACACACGGCGGGTGATAAGGTCCGTCGTGAAAAGGGAAACAGCCCAGACCGTCAGCTAAGGTCCCAAAATCTATGCTCAGTGGGAAACGATGTGGGAAGGCACAGACAGCCAGGAGGTTGGCTTAGAAGCAGCCATCCTTTAAAGAAAGCGTAATAGCTCACTGGTCGAGTCGGCCTGCGCGGAAGATTTACCGGGGCTAAGCATAGTACCGAAGCTACGGATCACACGTAAGTGTGGTGGTAGAGGAGCGTTCTGTACGCCTGCGAAGGTCAATTGAGAAGTTGGCTGGAGGTATCAGAAGTGCGAATGCTGACATGAGTAACGACAATGAGGGTGAAAAACCCTCACGCCGAAAACCCAAGGTTTCCTGCGCAACGCTAATCGACGCAGGGTTAGTCGGTACCTAAGGCGAGGCCGAAAGGCGTAGTCGATGGAAAACAGGTTAATATTCCTGTACCGGTCGTAACTGCGATGGGGTGACGGAGAAGGCTAGGTCGGCTGCCTGTTGGAATAGGCAGTGCAAGCCCGTAGGGAGAACGCTTAGGCAAATCCGGGCGTTCAATCCTGAGAGGTAATGATGAGCTTGCTCTACGGAGCGGCGAAGCGACTGATGCCATGCTTCCAAGAAAAACCTCTAAGCTTCAGGTTACGAGTGGCCGTACCCTAAACCGACACAGGTGGGTGGGATGAGAATTCTAAGGCGCTTGAGAGAACTCGGGTGAAGGAACTAGGCAAAATGGTACCGTAACTTCGGGATAAGGTACGCCTTTGTTAGGTGAAGTGACTTGCTCATGGAGCCGAGAAAGGTAGCATAAAATTGGTGGCTGCGACTGTTTAGCAAAAACATAGCACTCTGCAAACTCGAAAGAGGACGTATAGGGTGTGACGCCTGCCCGGTGCTGGAAGGTTAATTGATGGGGTCAGCGCAAGCGAAGCTCTTGATCGAAGCCCCAGTAAACGGCGGCCGTAACTATAACGGTCCTAAGGTAGCGAAATTCCTTGTCGGGTAAGTTCCGACCTGCACGAATGGCGTAACGATGGCCACACTGTCTCCACCCGAGACTCAGTGAAATTGAAATAGCTGTGAAGATGCAGTTTACCCGCGGTTAGACGGAAAGACCCCGTGAACCTTTACTATAGCTTGACACTGGACTTTGAATCGACTTGTGTAGGATAGGTGGGAGGCTTTGAAGCAGGAACGCCAGTTTCTGTGGAGCCAACCTTGAAATACCACCCTGGTTTATTTGAAGTTCTAACCTAGATCCGTAATCCGGATTGGGGACAGTGTCTGGTGGGTAGTTTGACTGGGGCGGTCTCCTCCCAAAGAGTAACGGAGGAGCACGAAGGTACCCTCAGCATGGTCGGAAATCATGCAATGAGTGCAATGGCATAAGGGTGCTTGACTGCGAGACGGACAGGTCGAGCAGGTACGAAAGTAGGTCATAGTGATCCGGTGGTTCTGTATGGAAGGGCCATCGCTCAACGGATAAAAGGTACTCCGGGGATAACAGGCTGATACCGCCCAAGAGTTCATATCGACGGCGGTGTTTGGCACCTCGATGTCGGCTCATCACATCCTGGGGCTGAAGCAGGTCCCAAGGGTATGGCTGTTCGCCATTTAAAGTGGTACGCGAGCTGGGTTCAGAACGTCGTGAGACAGTTCGGTCCCTATCTGCCGTGGGCGTTTGAGATTTGAGGGAAGCTGCTCCTAGTACGAGAGGACCGGAGTGGACGAACCGCTGGTGTTCCGGTTGTCATGCCAATGGCATTGCCGGGTAGCTATGTTCGGACAGGATAACCGCTGAAAGCATCTAAGCGGGAAGCCCCTCCCAAGATGAGATCTCACTGGGACTTCAAGTCCCCTGAAGGGCCGTCGGAGACTACGACGTTGATAGGCACGGTGTGGAAGTCCAGTAATGGGCGTAGCTAACGTGTACTAATTGCCCGTGAGGCTTGACCATATAACACCCAATCGGTTTGGGTGTGCTGAAGAAGAAAACTTCAGTGACAGCTGACGCTTTACTGCAAGAGAACCGAATGTTACAGATTTCCAAGGCACGGCGACAGCCCTGCCGAAGGTTGACCCTCATCGTCAACCGCACCAGTTTGCTTGGTGACCATAGCGAGCGTGA
>NZ_CP169217.1:0-1670000 GCF_041897535.1 Methylomicrobium lacus | reverse complement strand
TTTTGGGAAGGAAAACTTTCCCACGGAAGGCTCTATCGAATTGATGCAGTAATGTATCGATAGCTCTTTAACAAAATGGAAATCTGTAACAAAGTCACGACACAGTATCACTGCTGTGAAGTGGCGTAACGAGTTCGAGTGAACTGCACAGAGAGGAAGGCGAATCGGTCATGCAAATGATGCGAGTTCAAGTTCGTCAAAGTGTAAGGGAAACAGAACACGTTCTCAAGCAGAAAAAGCGAAAATGTCAGCTGACTGATAACTTCCAGACTTATTGGGGTTATATGGTCAAGTGAATAAGCGCATACGGTGGATGCCTTGGCAGTAAGAGGCGATGAAGGACGTTGTAGCATGCGATAAGCCGCGGGGAGTTTGCAAACACACCCTGATCCGCGGATTTCCGAATGGGGAAACCCGGCTAGGATAACCTAGTCATCCTGCACTGAATACATAGGTGCTGGAAGCAAACCCGGAGAACTGAAACATCTAAGTACCCGGAGGAAAAGAAATCAACCGAGATTCCCTTAGTAGCGGCGAGCGAACGGGGATTAGCCCTTAAGCATTTTTTACGTTAGTGGAATGGTCTGGAAAGTCCAGCGATACCGGGTGATAGCCCCGTACACGAAAACGTGCTAGATGTGAAAACGAGTAGGACGGGGCACGTGAAACCTTGTCTGAACATGGGGGGACCATCCTCCAAGGCTAAATACTCCTTACTGACCGATAGTGAACTAGTACCGTGAGGGAAAGGCGAAAAGAACCGGGGAGACCGGAGTGAAATAGATCCTGAAACCGTATGCGTACAAGCAGTGGGAGCCGACTTTGTTCGGTGACTGCGTACCTTTTGTATAATGGGTCAGCGACTTAATCTCAGTGGCAAGCTTAACCGAATAGGGGAGGCGTAGCGAAAGCGAGTCTGAACAGGGCGTTCAGTCGCTGGGATTAGACCCGAAACCGGGCGATCTATCCATGACCAGGTTGAAGGTCAGGTAATACTGACTGGAGGACCGAACCCACTCCCGTTGAAAAGGTAGGGGATGAGTTGTGGATCGGAGTGAAAGGCTAATCAAGCTCGGAGATAGCTGGTTCTCCTCGAAAGCTATTTAGGTAGCGCCTCGTGTATAACTGCTGGGGGTAGAGCACTGTTTCGGCTAGGGGGTCATCCCGACTTACCAACCCGATGCAAACTCCGAATACCAGCAAGTTCGAGCACGGGAGACACACGGCGGGTGATAAGGTCCGTCGTGAAAAGGGAAACAGCCCAGACCGTCAGCTAAGGTCCCAAAATCTATGCTCAGTGGGAAACGATGTGGGAAGGCACAGACAGCCAGGAGGTTGGCTTAGAAGCAGCCACCCTTTAAAGAAAGCGTAATAGCTCACTGGTCGAGTCGGCCTGCGCGGAAGATTTACCGGGGCTAAGCATAGTACCGAAGCTACGGATCATACGTAAGTATGGTGGTAGAGGAGCGTTCTGTACGCCTGTGAAGGTCAATTGAGAAGTTGGCTGGAGGTATCAGAAGTGCGAATGCTGACATGAGTAACGACAATGAGGGTGAAAAACCCTCACGCCGAAAACCCAAGGTTTCCTGCGCAACGCTAATCGACGCAGGGTTAGTCGGTACCTAAGGCGAGGCCGAAAGGCGTAGTCGATGGAAAACAGGTTAATATTCCTGTACCGGTCGTAACTGCGATGGGGTGACGGAGAAGGCTAGGTCGGCTGCCTGTTGGAATAGGCAGTGCAAGCCCGTAGGGAGAACGCTTAGGCAAATCCGGGCGTTCAATCCTGAGAGGTAATGATGAGCTTGCTCTATGGAGCGGCGAAGCGACTGATGCCATGCTTCCAAGAAAAACCTCTAAGCTTCAGGTTACGAGTGGCCGTACCCTAAACCGACACAGGTGGGTGGGATGAGAATTCTAAGGCGCTTGAGAGAACTCGGGTGAAGGAACTAGGCAAAATGGTACCGTAACTTCGGGATAAGGTACGCCTTTGTTAGGTGAAGTGACTTGCTCATGGAGCCGAGAAAGGTAGCATAAAATTGGTGGCTGCGACTGTTTAGCAAAAACATAGCACTCTGCAAACTCGAAAGAGGACGTATAGGGTGTGACGCCTGCCCGGTGCTGGAAGGTTAATTGATGGGGTCAGCGCAAGCGAAGCTCTTGATCGAAGCCCCAGTAAACGGCGGCCGTAACTATAACGGTCCTAAGGTAGCGAAATTCCTTGTCGGGTAAGTTCCGACCTGCACGAATGGCGTAACGATGGCCACACTGTCTCCACCCGAGACTCAGTGAAATTGAAATAGCTGTGAAGATGCAGTTTACCCGCGGTTAGACGGAAAGACCCCGTGAACCTTTACTATAGCTTGACACTGGACTTTGAATCGACTTGTGTAGGATAGGTGGGAGGCTTTGAAGCAGGAACGCCAGTTTCTGTGGAGCCAACCTTGAAATACCACCCTGGTTTATTTGAAGTTCTAACCTAGGTCCGTAATCCGGATTGGGGACAGTGTCTGGTGGGTAGTTTGACTGGGGCGGTCTCCTCCCAAAGAGTAACGGAGGAGCACGAAGGTACCCTCAGCATGGTCGGAAATCATGCAATGAGTGCAATGGCATAAGGGTGCTTGACTGCGAGACGGACAGGTCGAGCAGGTACGAAAGTAGGTCATAGTGATCCGGTGGTTCTGTATGGAAGGGCCATCGCTCAACGGATAAAAGGTACTCCGGGGATAACAGGCTGATACCGCCCAAGAGTTCATATCGACGGCGGTGTTTGGCACCTCGATGTCGGCTCATCACATCCTGGGGCTGAAGCAGGTCCCAAGGGTATGGCTGTTCGCCATTTAAAGTGGTACGCGAGCTGGGTTCAGAACGTCGTGAGACAGTTCGGTCCCTATCTGCCGTGGGCGTTTGAGATTTGAGGGAAGCTGCTCCTAGTACGAGAGGACCGGAGTGGACGAACCGCTGGTGTTCCGGTTGTCATGCCAATGGCATTGCCGGGTAGCTATGTTCGGACAGGATAACCGCTGAAAGCATCTAAGCGGGAAGCCCCTCCCAAGATGAGATCTCACTGGGACTTCAAGTCCCCTGAAGGGCCGTCGAAGACTACGACGTTGATAGGCACGGTGTGGAAGTCCAGTAATGGGCGTAGCTAACGTGTACTAATTGCCCGTGAGGCTTGACCATATAACACCCAATCGGTTTGGGTGGCTGTAGAAGAAAACTACAGTACAGCTGACGCTTTGAAGCGAGAGAACCGAATGTTACAGATTTCCAAGGCACGGTGAAGCCCTGCCGAAGGTTGACATCATCGTCAACCGCACCAGTTTGCTTGGTGACCATAGCGAGCGTGAACCACCCGATCCCATCCCGAACTCGGAAGTGAAACCGCTTAGCGCCGATGATAGTGTGGCAGGTTGCCATGCGAAAGTAGGGAATTGCCAAGCTCTTAATCCAAAAACCCAAGCCACACGGCTTGGGTTTTTTTTTTCCCAGAGTTTTGCGGATTGCATGGACGCCTGAGCCATCAAGTCATCGTCTGATCATTTGGCCGGCAATCCGGTATAATTGCCTGCAATGCGGGGCAGGCGATTCGTGCCTCAATAAACCGCGATTGCCAATACACTCAGAGGAGATACCGATGAAATTGATCACTACCTTAACCCTGGGCGCCTTGCTTGCCGCCAGTGCTGTTCTGGCGGCCGAGAAGCCTGCGCCGGCGCCGAACGGCATCGAATTGCCGGCCTATTACAAAAATTGGCGCGTGATCGGCGTATCGCACCGTCAGGACAAGGAGTCATTGCGGGTTATCATTGGCAATGACACGGCGGTCAATGCGGCCAGAGCTGGTAATACCAAGCCTTGGCCGGACGGCAGCATCCTCGGCAAGCTGGCCTGGAAGGATCAAGTTCACCCGAAATGGGCGCCGGCGACCGTGCCCGGCGAATTCGTGCATGCGGAATTCATGATCAAGGACTCCGCCAAATATGCGAAGACCGGAGGTTGGGGGTTTGCGCGCTGGCTGGGCATGGAGCAGAAGCCTTATGGGGCGGATCAGTCATTTGTGCAGGAATGCCTGGCCTGTCATGACCAGGTCAAGGACAACGATTCGGTGTTTACGCATCCGGTGCCATTGCCTTGATTTTATAGGGCGCGCATCGCGTAGCTTTGGGATTTTGAAAAGGGCATGCCATGCTTGAAGTCAGTTAAACAGCGCCATCGCCTTTTTCAACGTGGACCAGATTCCCCAGGTCAAAGGCGCTGCAACATACAGCCAAAACAGCAGCACCAGCCCCACTGGGGTGGATTTTGGTTTATCAGGATGTTTCATCTTTCGTCTCTTTAATCGGCGGGCTTCGTTTAATGTGCGTCGGACGCCGCACCGTGTGGAAAAACACCGTCGAGTTCATCGAATTCATCATGGCGCATGTGATGTTTCGCGTGCACCGGCCGGATCAGCATATTGCAAATGAAGCCGATGACTAAAACGCCGGCCATGATGTACATCGTCACATTGTAGGCATCCGACTTCGCGACCCCTTGGGCGATCTGAAACTCTCGGATATAGTTGACCAGGACCGGCCCTGCGACCCCTGCGGTTGACCAGGCGGTCAACAGGCGGCCGTGGATGCCGCCGACATAGCGGGTACCGAAGATGTCGGCCAGATAGGCCGGAATCGTCGAGAAGCCGCCACCGTACATGCTCATGATGATCGCATACAACAGGATGAACAGACCGATGTTGCCGAGCTGGCCCAGCGTCGGCACGGTCGCGTAAAGCACCGCGCCGAGCGCGAAGAAGATGATGTAGGTATTTTTGCGGCCCAGAAAATCGGAGGCCGAGGACCAAAAAAAGCGCCCGCCCATGTTGAACAGACTCAGCAAGCCGACAAAGCCGGCCGCCGCGGCCGGCGTGACCGCGCCTTTGAACATTTCCTGGATCATCACCGACGCCTGCCCCAAGACACCGATGCCGGCGGTCACATTCAAACACAACACCAGCCAGAGCAAATAAAACTGCGGCGTCAGCAACGCCCGGTCGATGTGCACATGATTATTCGTGATCATCTTGTTCTGAATGACCGGCGGCGTCCAGCCTTCGGGTTTCCAGTCGTTCGGCGGAATCCGTATCGTCAGGGCGCCGATCAGCATCGAAACGAAATACACGCCGCCCATCACCATGAAGGTTTCGAGCACGCCGACCGAGGTCGCCGATTTGAAATGATCCATCAGCAAGACCGCCAGCGGCGCGCCGATCATCGCGCCGCCGCCGAAGCCCATGATCGCCATGCCGGTCGCCATGCCGCGCCGGTCCGGAAACCACTTGATTAGCGTCGACACCGGCGATACGTAGCCGAGACCCAGCCCGATGCCGCCGATCACGCCGTAGCCGACGTAGAGCAGCCAGATTTGGTGCAGATACACGCCTAGCGCTGCAATCCAGAAACCGCCGCCGAAACAGCAGGCGGCGACAAACATGGTTAAGCGGGGGCCGACCTTTTCGAGCCATTTGCCGCCGAAGGCGGCCGATAGACCCAGGAACACGATCGCGAGGCTGAAAGTCCAGCCCAGCGTGGTCAGCTTCCAGTCGTCGGGTGTGGATTCGGTGATGCCGATCAGCTTGCTCAAGGGATCATTGAATACACTGAAGGCGTAGGCCTGGCCGATGCAGAGGTGCACCGACAAGGCCGCGGGAGGCACCATCCAGCGGTTATAACCTTGGGAGGCGGTAATGCGTTGCTTGGAAAAAAAACCGGACATGAAATCGAGCTCTAATTGAATGGACTTGGGTGGTAGGTGAGTGGGATAGGCGAGGAAAGCCGGTTCTAATCGGTAGCTGCAGCCGTAAAACCAGGTAAAGCGCTATTCTACTCTGAGATGGCGGGCTGAATCTACTGCGTTAGGCAGGGGGGGCGAAGTGAGCCTGAGAACGGTGAATTATGCAATAAACAGATATAACAATCTAATAATATCGTTTTATCAAATATTAAAATTTCACTAAGATCGTCAGCGAGTGCAAATACCGCCGATCGATCCTCATTAGCCTTGTTATGTGCCCTCTGGGCGGGTTTAACCCGCCTTTTTTTTCGGTCGGAGATGTTGTGAGTCCGCCGATTCTGAATCATCGGTGTTTAGCCTTGATCTACACCGGAGTGAGCCGCCATGAGCCAAAGCGTAATCGAAGTATTAAACGAAAAAATGCAGGATGCCTTTCTTGAAGATTTTACGCAATATCTGAAAGAGGATACACAGGGCCGCTATTCCGGCCTGTTCCGGGGCTTCGCGCTGGACAGCGTTTTTCAGCCCATCACGACCGGAAGCGATCAGCAGGCGATAGGCTATGAAGCGCTGCTGAGGCCTTCGATCGGGAGAGCCTTGCCGGTCGAGCCCAAGTTCGTATTCCGCTACATCGAGGAGGCCGGTGGTCTGGTGTTCTTCGATCGAATCTGCCGTACCCTGCATTTGCTCAATTTTCTCGCCTTCAAGCAGGAACAGGATCTGCTGTTTATCAACGTGCATCCGGCGCTGTTGTCGCAAGTGGATGCGCACGGCAAGGTTTTTGAAGCGATCGTGCATGCGCACTCGGTGCCGGTGGATCGGGTCGTGATCGAACTCGAGGAAAGTTTTCTCGAACACCAGCAGACGCTCGACAAGGCTTTGCGGAATTTCCGCGACCGCGGTTTCAAAATTGCGATTTCGGATTTCGGCAGGGAGCTGACCTATGTCAAACGGCTGTGGAAAATCACGCCGGATTTCGTCAAATTGCACGGCGATTTGCTGAGGGAGGCGGTCGTCAATGAAAAAGTCATGAAGATTTTGCCGAAGATCGTCGATCTGATCCATCAGGCCGGCGGGGAAGTCGTCGTGCAAGGCATCGAATCGGCGCGGCAGTTGGCGATCGTCGAACAAAGCGGTGCTCGCTTTCGGCAAGGCTTTGCCTTGTCTAAACCGGAACCTGCCGGTTATTGGCTGGAGCGGCTCGGCGATGCGAATTTGCGCCGTTATGCTTCGAGATAGTGGCCTTTTCGTCGCCTTATACTGCTTCCCGCTCGGTTCATAAGTCCGCTGACAAGGCGCGAAAGCCTTTTTTCCTTAAGCTCAATTCTCAAAACGCTAACATCATAGATAGCCTGTACGCCAGATTGTTGCACTCGGTCGTATCTGCTTGCGCGGAAAACCCGGGTGCTGTCATAATTCTGTCATATTCAGTGACTAACCTATGCGCAATGAATTCCAACGAGTCCATTTACCCATCTATTTTTTGAGAGTTGATATGAAATTGTCGTTTAAAAAAACATCGCTGGCATTGGCGCTGGGTGTTATGTCATTCGCTCCCCTGAGCAGCCAGGCCGCCGCCAAATTGGCCGTCGACCCGAGCCTTCCCGCCTATCAAACCGCCAGCGGGATTTCAGGCAACTTGTCCAGCGTCGGTTCCGACAGCTTGGCCAACATGATGACCTTGTGGGCCGAGACTTTCAACCGTTTTTATCCGAATGTGAATATTCAGATTCAGGCCGCAGGATCTTCGACCGCGCCCCCTGCGTTGACCGAAGGCACCTCGAATCTGGGTCCGATGAGCCGGGAAATGAAAGACGATGAAATCGAGGCTTTCGAAGACAAATACGGCTATAAGCCGACCGCGATTCCGGTCGCCGTTGACGCCTTGGCGGTGATGGTGAACAAGGATAACCCGATCAAGGGCTTGTCGATGGATCAAGTGGACGCGATCTTTTCCTCGACGCTGAAATGCGGCGGCAGCAAAGAGATCGAAAACTGGGGTGATGCCGGCGTGAAGGCGTGGGGTGCGAAAAGCATCCAGTTATATGGCCGTAACTCGGTATCGGGTACCTACGGTTATTTCAAGGAACACGCGCTTTGCAAAGGTGACTTCAAGAGCAACGTGAACGAGCAACCCGGATCCGCGTCGGTCGTGCAATCGATTACCTCTTCGACCAACGGTATCGGCTATTCCGGCATGGGTTATACGACATCCGGCGTCAGAATGGTACCTTTGGCCAAAAAAGGCACCACCAATTATGTCGAAGCGACGCCCGAAAATGCACTGAACGGCACTTACCCCCTGACGCGCTATTTGTTCGTCTATGTGAACAAGAAGCCTAACCAGCCGCTGGCGCCGCTCGAGAATGAGTTCATGAAGATGGTTTTATCCAAGGAAGGCCAGGAAGTCGTAATCAAGGACGGTTACATTCCGCTGCCTGCGAAGGTAGTTCAAAAATATCTGGAAGCGCTCAAATAAATAGGATTGCCGCAGTATATTCCCCTTGTACTCAGGTTAGGGAAAAGAGTCACTGAATGCCGGCAACGCTTGCCGGTATCTTCTCTCAGATGGCAACTTTTCGATTGGACGGCCAAGATTTATTCAACGAATCTTGGCCGTTTTTTTTGATGTTGTTATATCATTGTCACTTTTAAAAGCTAGCATCTTCGCATGTCTGAAATAAACAATCTTAGAAACATGCCAGGCTCCATTCAACAGTCGGCTGCCGGTTATTATCAGCGGTGGCGTTTGATCAAGGATACATTGGCGCGTTACGGCGTCATCATCGGCGGGCTCGGAATTCTTGTCGCGATCATTCTGATCTTCTTTTACCTGCTCTATGTGGTCTATCCGCTGTTCGTCGAGGCTTCGGCGACGCCGGTCAGCCAGTATGCGGTGCCCGAACAGTCGCTCGGTAAAACGCTGTTCCTCGAAATCGAGGAGCAAAATGAGCTGGCGACCCGTTTCACCGACAACGGTCAGGTGGTGTTTTTTGAGGCGGCCACCGGCAAGACCGTACTGACTCAGGCGATCGCGGTGCCTGAAGGTGTCTCGATTACCAGTTTTGCCCCGGGCAGCCCCGCCAATGCCGGCGTCTTCATCTACGGATTGTCCAACGGCGGCGCGGTCGTGGTCAAGGACCAATATAAGGTAACCTACGCGAACGATGTCCGCAAGATTAGGCCCGAACTCAGCTATCCTCTCGGCGAGGCGCCGTTGATGATAGTCGAGACGGGGACGCCACTCGATAAGGTCGCGCTCAAATGGGAAGACGATGCGACGGTGATCGCCGCGAAAACCGGCGGCAAGATTCATTTGGTTAATTTTGAAAAGGAGCAGTCGCTGTTTGCAGAAGAGGCGGCGCTGCAGCGTTTGGACGCGGATCTGGATGTGCAGGCGGACGGCATCACCGAGATGTTGATCGACAAGAACGGCGAGAGCCTGTTTCTGGCAGGCCGCGACGGCAGTATCAGTTTTTTCAATATTGCCGATAAGAGCGCGCCGGTGCTTAGACAGCGCCAAAATGTGGTCGAAGCGGGCCTTTCGATTACCCGCTTGGCGTTTCTAAACGGCGATTTGTCGTTGATGGTCGCCGATTCTTCCGGGCTGGTCGCGCAGTGGAGCAAGGCCAAGGATGAATTGAATAACGTGGTGCTGAAAAAGATCAGGGCCTTCAAGGTTTCCGATCAGCCGGTCGTTGCGATCGAATCCGAGCAGCGGCGCAAGGGTTTCATGACCTTTGATGTCAGCGGTAAAATGGGCGTCTTCAATTCGACTGCGGAAAGGCGCTTGCTCGAGGAAAATTTTGCGGTGAGTCCGGTGGCGGCCGCCTTGTCGCCGCGGGCGAACGCCTTGTTGCTGCAGTCCGGGGACGGCCAAGTGCGTTTCTGGAGAGTCAGTAACGAACATCCGGAAGTCTCGTTCGGATCGATCTGGGGCAAAGTCTGGTACGAAAGCTACCAAAAACCCGAGTATGTCTGGCAGTCGTCTTCGGCAGCGAATGATTTCGAGCCGAAATACAGCCTGACGCCGCTGGTTTTCGGCACCTTGAAGGCCGCGTTTTACGCGATGCTGGTCGCGATGCCGCTGTCTTTGCTGGGCGCGATATACGCGGCTTATTTCATGGCCCCGGCGATGCGCCAGGCGGTCAAGCCGACCATCGAATTGATGGGCGCCTTGCCGTCGGTGATCCTGGGCTTCCTGGCCGGCTTGTGGCTGGCGCCTTTCGTCGAAAAACATCTGGCCGGCATCTTTTCGATGCTGATTCTGCTGCCGATCGGCGTGCTGCTGTTTGCGCTGTTTTGGCAACTTGCCCCGAAAGCGATCCGGCATAAGATTCCCGACGGCTGGGAGGCTGCGTTATTGATTCCGGTGCTGCTGTTTACCGGCTGGTTTGCGTTTTGGATCAGCGTACCGCTGGAGTCGGCCTTATTCGGAGGTTCGCTGCGTGAGTGGTTCAGCCGCGAATTGGGCATCGGCTACGATCAGCGCAATGCGCTGATCGTCGGCGTCGCGATGGGTTTTGCGGTGGTGCCGACCATTTTCTCGATTGCGGAAGATGCGATCTTCAGTGTGCCCAAGCATTTGACGGTCGGCTCCCTGGCGTTGGGTGCAACTCCCTGGCAAACGGTCACCAAGGTCGTGTTGCTGACCGCGAGCCCGGGCATCTTTTCGGCGGTGATGATCGGCCTCGGCCGCGCGATCGGCGAGACGATGATCGTATTGATGGCGACCGGCAACACCCCGGTGATGGATTTCAGCGTGTTTCAGGGGCTCAGAACCCTGGCGGCGAACATCGCGGTCGAAATGCCGGAGGCGGAAGTCGACAGTACGCATTATCGGGTGTTGTTTCTGGCCGCGTTGGTGCTGTTTATGTTCACTTTCATTTTTAACACGCTGGCCGAAGTGATCCGTCAGCGTTTACGCGAAAAATACAGTTCGTTATGATCAAGTTATGGTTTAAAAGCGGCAATCCCTGGATCTGGCTGAATGCCGCTGCGGTCAGCGCCTGTTTGATCATGGTGCTGGGGGTGATGGGGCTGATATTCGTGCGCGGCATCGGGCATTTTTGGCCTGGCGAACTGGTGCAGTTCAGTTATCAGGAAGACAGCGGCCAAGTGCGCGATATTGTCGGCGAATTGATCGATACCAGTATCACGCCCGCGGCGATGGCGAAAGCGACCGGATATGCGATGGCCGACGACGAGGATGTGCTGGTGCAATATCAGGTCAAAACCGGCAACCGTGATATCAGCGGCGCCGATTTTCGCTGGATCCAGGCACGCCGAGTCAAACAGCAGAGCAATCCGCCCGAACTGATCGCGGTCGAACGGCGCGAATGGGGAAATTTCTATGGCCGGCTGGTCGCGGTCAAGGACGGCGGTAAGGTGGTCGGCGAAGGAGCGGAGGCGATGCCGGTCTTGCAGGAACGGCTAAAAGCCGCGCTGGATATTTTCGAGAAAATATCCCATCTGGAAAAAAAGAAAATCGGTGCGGTCAACTACAGCCTCGAACGGCTGCGGCTGGAACAGCGCAGGCTGGAGCTGGAAAAGCGCTGGGATGCGGAGGCGCAGCAACGCATCGCGGCCGAAAAATCGACGTTGGATGCCGAGTACAAGAAGCTCCAGGCGCAATTGGTTTCCTTGTACCGGGATATCCGCAAGGGCAGTTTTGTCGCGGCGGCGGATGACGGCAGCGAACACGAGATTGCGCTGGCCAAGGTGGTCAGGATTTACCAACCGAACAAGATGAATGTGTTCGGCAAAATCGGCCATTACCTGACCAAGTTCGTCGAATTTTTGACCGACGATCCGCGCGAGGCGAATACCGAGGGCGGCATTTTTCCGGCGATTTACGGCACCATTTTGATGGTGGTGATCATGTCGATCATCGTGACGCCGTTCGGCGTGATCGCGGCGGTGTATCTGCGCGAGTATGCGAAACAGGGTTTCATGACCCGGCTGATCCGGATCGCGGTGAACAATCTGGCCGGGGTGCCGTCGGTGGTTTACGGCGTGTTCGGCCTGGGATTTTTTGTTTATATCTTGGGCGGCAAGATCGACCGTCTGTTTTACCCGGAAGCCGCGCCCGCGCCGATGTTCGGCACGCCGGGCCTGATGTGGGCGTCGATCACGCTGGCGCTGTTGACGCTGCCGGTCGTGATCGTCTCCACCGAAGAAGGCCTGGCGCGGATTCCGAAATCGATCCGCGAAGGCAGCCTGGCGCTCGGCGCGACCAAGTTCGAAACACTGTGGCACACGGTTCTGCCGATGGCGAGCCCCGCGATGATGACCGGTTTGATTCTGGCGGTCGCCCGGGCGGCGGGCGAGGTGGCGCCGTTGATGCTGGTCGGCGTGGTCAAACTGGCGCCGTCGTTGCCGTTGGACGGCAACTTCCCGTTTTTACACATGGAACGAAAATTCATGCACCTCGGCTTTCATATTTATGACGTCGGCTTTCAAAGTCCGAATGTCGAGGCGGCAAGACCCTTGGTTTATGCGACATCGTTGTTGTTGGTCGTGGTGATTGTCGGGCTCAATTTGTCCGCGATCGTAATCCGCAATCATCTGAGGGAAAAATATAGAGCTCTTGAAGGTTAATCATCATGACATCACAACAAGCACGCACCCATGCGATCGACATGAAATCGATTCTGCGTGGTCCGATCGATCAGGCCGAGACTTCCGAGGTCTGCATCAAGGTCGACAATCTGAACCTGTTTTATGGAGAAAAACAGGCCTTGCACAATATCAATATGGATATTCCGAAAAAGAAGGTCACCGCCTACATCGGCCCCAGCGGCTGCGGTAAATCGACGCTGCTGCGCTGCATCAACCGGATGAACGATCTGGTCGACAGCGCGCGCATCGAAGGCCGAATCTTGCTGGATGGCGACAACATCTACGACAAATCGGTCAATGTCGCGGCGCTGCGCCGGCGGGTCGGCATGGTGTTCCAGAAGCCGAATCCGTTCCCGAAATCGATTTTCGAAAATGTCGCCTACGGCCTCAGGATTCAGGGCATCAACGATAAAATCACGCTCGAAGAAACGGTCGAAAAGGCGCTGCGCGGCGCGGCGCTGTGGGATGAGATGAAAGACCGTCTGAACGACAATGCGCTCGGCATGTCCGGCGGTCAGCAGCAGCGTCTGGTGATCGCGCGCGCGATTGCGATCGAGCCTGAAGTGCTGTTGCTCGACGAACCGGCTTCGGCCCTCGATCCGATCTCGACCCTGAAAATCGAGGAACTGATCAACGAGTTGAAAGAACACTATACTATCGTTATCGTCACGCACAATATGCAGCAGGCAGCGCGCGTGTCCGATTACACGGCTTTCATGTATATGGGCGAATTGATCGAAATGGGCTCCACCAGCGAGCTGTTCACGAATCCCAGAAAGCAGCAGACAGAAGATTACATCACCGGCCGTTACGGTTAAAGGAGGGGAAAATGGACAGCAATAAAATCGGGCATCATATCTCCGGGCAGTTCAACAAGGAACTCGAAGACATCCGCAACAAAGTGCTGACGATGGGCGGTTTGGTCGAGCAGCAAGTGGAACTCGCGATGCAGGCCTTTTCGACGGGCGACATCGAAATGGCCGAATTGGTGATCAAGCAGGACAATCAGGTCGATGCGTTGGAGGTCGAGATCGACCGCGAATGCACGCAGATTCTGGCGCTCAGACAGCCGGCCGCGTTCGATCTGCGTTTACTCCTGACCGTGATCAAGGTGATCAACGAGCTCGAAATCGTCGGCGATCTGGCCGAGCGCATCTCGAAATTGGCGATCCAGTCGGCCGACAGCGACGGCAAGATCGATCAGTATTATGAAATCCAGCATATGTCGAATCTGGTCAAGGACATGCTGCACCGCTCGCTCGACGCGTTTGCGCGGATGAGCATCGAGGAAGTGCCGGCGATTACCCACCTGGACGACAATGTCGATCGCGAATATGCGAGCATCATCCGCCAGTTGATCACGCACATGATGGAAGATCCACGCAATATCACGCGCACGATCAACGTGCTGTGGACCGTGCGCGCGATGGAGCGGATCGGCGATCATGCCTGTTACATCTGCGAGCATTTGATCTATATGGTCAAAGGCGAAGCGGTGCGGCATCTGAGCCGGGAAGAGCTGGAGAAGAAGGTCAAGGGCGGCTGATTTTGCCGCTCTTTGTGGGTGAGGGTTTTACCCCCACCTTCACCCTGGTTGAATTAAATGGCGGCGGCACACCGGGCGCCGCCGTAAAGGCCAAATCCCGCTATTTCTCCAAGCCGATAAAATCCCACACCTTGTGCGAGAACGTCGCATTCTTGTGTTCGGGCACCGGAGGTCCGTCCGGGTAGTTTTGCCGGTAAATCCGGTCGATATTGGCGGCCTGTTCGGTCATCTCCAGCTTTTCGTAGGCTTCCTTCAATACTTCCAAAGCAAACGGCACCGCCGGCGTCCGCTGGTATTTTTCGATCACTTCCGAGGCCCGGTTTACGGCGGCTACATACGCCTTGCGCTTCATGTAATAGCGGGCGACATGCACCTCATGCATCGCCAGGTTGTTCTTCAGCGCGATCATCCGTTGTTTGGAGTCCGGCACATATTTGCTGTTCGGGAAGCGCTTGATCAGTTCCGAAAAGTTTTCATAGGCTTCCTTGGCCGTGCTGGTATCACGCTGCGAGGTGTCGGTCGGCAGGAAGCGGTCCACAAAGCCGAAGCCGCGGTTGTAATTGACCAGTCCTTTCAGATAATAGGCGTAATCGACGCTCGGATTGCGCGGATTGATTTTGATGAAGCGGTCGGCGGCCGCGAGCGCGGCGTCGGGGTCGTTGCTCTTATAATAGGCGTATGCCACGTCGAGCTGGGTTTGCGCGGAAGTCTCGCCGAACGGATAGCGCGCCTCCAGCGCTTCATACAGTTTGACCGCTTTTTCGTAATTGCCGGCATCGACGGCGGTTTGCGCCTCCTTGCGGAATTTTTCGAGATTCCAGTCTTTGTATTCGTCTTCGGTCTCGGTATCCTTGCTGAAAGAGAAATTTTTCAGCGATTCGCAGCCGGTCAGCGACAGACCCAGCCAGCATATAAATAAACTTTTTAACAAAATTAATCGCATAGTGCTATCGATGTAGTAAGATGAGCAGTTTTCTTGCCGGTTTATGGCTCTCGTGCTAGATCTCTTCCCCCTTTGCGGGAGACGGCTGGGGTGAGGGTGTTTGAACTCAAAGTTTGTATTTGACCTGACGGCTCGCCAAGGCGAGAGCGGCGGGTGAGTTTTAGAACGGATACTAAGCTGACAAAACCGGTTTTAATTTAACGAGTATAACTTAACGCAGAGCGAAGCAGAAGAGCTTGTGATGGAAAGATTGACGGCCGTGGTGCCGTATGAATTGGCGGGCATGCGCCTGGATCAGGTGTTGGCCGAGGTGTTTTCCGATTATTCGAGAACCCGTTTGCAAACCTGGGTCAAATCGGGTCGGGTCACGGTCAACGGCCGGGTGTTGAAGGCGAAGGACAAACTGGACGGCGGCGAAGAGATCACGCTGGAGGCGGAAGACGAGGTGGTGGTCGAATCCGAGCCGCAAGACATCCCTCTGGATATCGTCTATGAAGACGACAGCCTGTTGATAGTCAACAAACCGGCCGGCCTGGTCGTGCATCCGGCGGCCGGCAACTGGGACGGCACCTTGCTGAATGCCTTGCTGCATCATGATCCGCATCTCGAAACCTTGCCGCGCGCCGGCATCGTACACCGGATCGACAAGGAGACCAGCGGTCTTTTGATGATCGCGAAGACCTTGCAGGCGCATAACAGCCTGACGCAGCAGTTGCAGGAACGCGAGATTACCCGCGAGTATCTCGCGATCACGCGCGGAAGGATGACCGCCGGCGGCACGATCGATGAGCCGATCGGCCGGCATCCGACCGACCGCAAGCGCTATGCGGTCAGGGAATCCGGCAAGCATGCGGTCACGCATTACCGGGTGCTCAAGCGCTTTGCACAGCATACCTTCATTCAGGTGATGCTCGAAACCGGGCGCACGCATCAGATACGGGTGCACATGGCGCATATCCGCTATCCTTTGCTCGGCGATCCGGTCTATGGCGGCCGTTTCCAGATGCCGCCTAACTGCGGCGAGCGGCTCGAAACCGAATTGCGCAATTTCAAGCGTCAGGCGCTGCATGCGGCGAAACTGGGGCTTTTGCATCCTGTCACCGACGAGTATCTGGAATGGGAGCAGCCGTTGCCGGAAGACATGCAGCGTTTGCTGGAGGCCTTGGAAGACAATGAGCGGCGCTGAGTCTTTTCTGTTTCCCGACTGGCCTGCGCCCAATGGGGTGCAGGCGGCGATGACGCTCCGGGCTGGTGGCGTCAGTGTCGGGCCTTATAGGAGCCTGAATCCCGCGCTGCATGTCGGCGACGATTTTGAAACGGTGATGCGCAACCGCAAGTTGATCCGCGAAAGCCTGGCGCTCCCGTCCGAGCCGGTCTGGCTGGAGCAGGTTCACGGCAATCAGGTCGTGAAGGCGGAAGCGGCTTCGATGCCGCCGCAGGCCGATGCGAGTTACACCGACGCGCCGGGCGTGGTCTGTGTGGTGATGACCGCCGATTGCCTGCCGCTTCTCTTGTGTTCGGCCGACGGCCGCCGTGTCGCGGCAATCCATGCCGGCTGGCGTGGTTTGTTGGCCGGGGTGATCGGCAATACGGTGGCGGCCATGGGGGAAAGCGAGCCGTTGGTCTGGCTGGGGCCGGCGATCGGCCCCGACGCTTTCGAAGTCGGCGAGGAAGTGCGCGCCGCCTTCATGCAAAAATCACCGGCGTTCGGCGAGGCCTTCAGGCCGCAAGCGGACGGCAAATGGCTGGCCGATATTTACCGGCTGGCGCGCATCGATCTAAATGTTTTGGGCGTGACAAAGATCTACGGTGGCCGCTTTTGTACGGTCACCGATGTGGAGCGGTTTTATTCCTATCGTCGGGACACGGTGACCGGGCGCATGGCGACATTGATCTGGAGAGATTGAACGCGTGAATTTATTGGTATTGATCATCATCTTTACGACCCTCGGCGGGGTGCTGAGCGTGCTCGCGGCCGGGCTGTTTCTGCTGCTGCCGGATCAGCGGAGAAATCATGTGTTGCCGCACGGCATCAGTTTTGCGATCGGCGCGTTGTTGGCGGTTGCGTTTTGGGGTTTGATCCCGCATGCTTTCGAGGAGGTCAAGCCGGAGCAGTTCCGCGCCTTGTCCGCGACGATTCTGGCCGGGATACTGAGCTTTTTCGTGCTCGAAAAACTGCTGATTTGGCGGCATTGTCATTACAATACCTGCGAGGCGCATGGCGAGGACGTCCATGATCATGATCATGGACACAGTCACGGTCACGGTCACGGCTTGGGGCATCGGCATTCGGCCGGCGCGCTGATCATTTTGGGCGACAGCATTCATAACTTTGTCGACGGCATCCTGATCGCCGCCGCTTTTCTGACCGACCCGAAACTCGGCATCGTGACCAGTTTGGCGGTCGCGGCGCATGAAATCCCGCAGGAAGTCGGGGATTTCGCGATTTTGCTGGAGAGCGGCTATGGCAGGGCCAAGGCGCTGTTCTATAACATCCTATCCAGCCTGGCGACGGTGTTGGGCGGGGTGCTGGCTTATTTCAGCCTGGAGGATTTGCATCACATGCTGCCTTACATCCTGGCGCTGGCGGCGTCGAGCTTCATCTATGTCGCGGTGGCCGATTTGATTCCGACCTTGCACAAAAAGACCGAATTGAGGGCTTCGCTGGAGCAGATCGCATTGATCGCGGCGGGCGTGCTGTTGATTTGCGTGATGCACGGTTTCGCGCACAGTCTTGAAGTGTGATCGCAAGGCGAAAGCGTTGAACTTTCGCCTTGCGCCCTGGTCTTTTTTGTCAGGTAATGACGTCGGGTGAACTTCTGCCGGTGCGCTTTTTGACTTCGCAAAGCTGTTCGGCCAGCACAATCAGTTCGGCTAAGGCTTCTTGAGCGTCCTGATCGTGCTTCGAGGCATCCGCTTCGAATTTTTCCAAATAGATTCTGAGCGTGGCGCCGACCGTGCCGGTGCCGGACAGGCGGAACACGATCCGCGAGCCGTTCGTGAAGCCGATCCGGATGCCCTGGTTTTTGCTGACGCTGCCGTCGACCGGGTCGGCGTAGCTGAATTCATCGGCGAATTTGACCGTAAAGGCGCCGAAGGTCTGACCGGGCAGGGACGGCAGTTGCTGGCGCAAATGCTCGACGATGCCGTTCGCGATGCCGGTTTCGACCCCTTCGTAATCATGCCGGCAATAAATGTCGCGGCCGAACTTTTGCCAATGTTCGTGCACGATGTCGGCGACCGACTGGCGTTTGCGGGCGATCAGGTTCAGCCAGAACAGTACTGCCCACAGGCCGTCTTTTTCGCGGACATGGTCGGAGCCGGTGCCGAAGCTTTCTTCGCCGCAGAGCGTGATTTTGCCGGCATCGAGCAGGTTGCCGAAAAATTTCCAGCCGGTCGGCGTCTCAAAGCAGGGCAGGTTGTAGGCCGCCGCGACCCGGTCGACCGCCTGGCTGGTCGGCATCGAGCGCGCGACGCCGCTGAGTCCCTTGGCATAGGCCGGAATCACCTGCGCATTGGCGGCCATGATGGCGAGGCTGTCGCTTGGGGTGACGAAAATATTGTTGCCGGTGATCATGTTGCGGTCGCCGTCCCCATCCGAGGCGGCGCCGAAGGTTGGCGCATTCGGGCTGAACATCAGTTCGGCCAGTTCGTGCGCATGGGCGAGATTCGGATCGGGATGATGGCCGCCGAAATCCTCCAAGGGCTGCGCATTGATGACCGAATCGGCCGGCGCGCCAAGCATGTCGACTAAGATGCGTTTGGCGTAAGGTCCGGTAATCGCATGCATCGCGTCGAAACGCAACGTGATGTAGCCGGAGCTTATGCTTTGTTTCAACAGATTGAAATCGAAGATCGACTGCATCAGTTCGGCATAATCGCTAACCGGGTCGATGATTGTGATCTTGAGTCCGTCGATCTGGAAACTGCCGATCGTATCGAGATCGATGTCGTCCATTTCGGCGATTTTATAACTGTCGATCGTCAGGCTGCGTTGATAAAATGCGTTAGTGTACTTTTCGGGAGCCGGGCCGCCGTTGCTGACGTTATATTTGATGCCGAAATCATCGTCGGGGCCGCCCGGATTGTGACTGGCCGACAGCACCAGTCCGCCGTAAGCTCCGTATTTGCGAATGATGTGGGAGGCGGCCGGAGTGGACAGCAATCCGCCTTGGCCTATAATGAGTTCAGCAAAGCCGTTCGCCGCCGCCATTTTGATGATCGTCTGAATGGCTTGTCGGTTAAAATAGCGGCCGTCGCCGCCGAGCACCAAGGTTTTGCCGTCGATTTCATCGAGTGAGTCGAAAATTGACTGAACAAAATTTTCGAGGTAACCTGATTCCCGGAAGACTCTAACTTTTTTTCTTAGTCCCGATGTGCCTGGATTTTGATCGTTGTAGGGTTGAGTTGTTATTGTATTTATCTGCATAATGAATCCTAAGTGCGACGATTGACCGTAGGAGTTAAAATACACCAAAATTGCTGCTGAGTGTAGAGAGTATGTTACGAATTTGTTTGCTGATATTTTGTAGTTTGTTGGCAGGTGTCGCGGCTGCGGGTGACGACATGTGGTTGCTGGTTGATACGACCGCGCTGAGGATCGAAGTCAAAAAAGGCGAGCAGACCGTGGACACAATCCCGGATATTGCGATTGGTAGGGGCGGCGCCGGATACAAGACCCACCGCGGCGACGACATTACGCCGTATGGCGATTATCGGATCGGCTGGGTCGGTGAAAGAAGCAATTTTCGCCGTTTTTTCGGGCTGACCTATCCTAATGCGCAGGATGCGCGCACGGCCTTGATCAAAGGTATCATCAGTAAGGATACTTACGAGCGGATCGTGGCAGCGAGCGAGAATCATCAGATTCCGCCGCAAAACACGCCTTTGGGTGGGCAAATTGGCATCCATGGGCTCGGTGCGGCGGATGAAAAGATCCATCGCAGCATGAATTGGACCCATGGCTGTATCGCCATGACCAATACCCAGATCGACCATCTAAGCCGGTATGTGGAGCCGGGAATGGTGGTAAAGATAAAATAAGTTAGCATTCGATTAAAATATTGTGGTATGATATTTTCGGTTAATTTGTTTTTGTAGTCGTAACTTTTTTATAAGGAAAAAGAAAATGAGAAAGCTTGTTAAATTATCAATGATTGCTTTGGCTGCCAGCTTGGTTGTAGGTTGCGCCACCAGCGGTGACATCGAAAATCTGCAAGGCCAAATCGATGGTTTGAAAACTGATGTTGCGAAAGCTTCTTCTGACGCTTCCAGCGCATTGGCTGCTGCTAACGACGCATCTTCTCGCGCTGCTGCTGCTGAAGCTGCTGCTAACCGCGCTGCTGACGCTGCTCAAGCAACCAACGACAAACTGGACAGACTGTTCCACAAAACCATGATGAAATAAGTCTTACGACTTAATCACATAAAAAAAGCCCGGCGGCGCAAGCTTCCGGGCTTTTTTGTGGCTGCCGTTTTGAAAGAAACGCCCGAACCAGAACTGCCGGGCGTGCTTTATTCAAGAGCGGTTTTCGCCGCCGAACCAGGCCGTCAGGCGCGGCAGCAATTCGGCCAGTTCCAGAGTCATGATCGTAAAGTCCGCATCGAAGCGCTCGGCGGCGCTGCCGGCGTCGATGTCGGCGGCTTGATCCTGAACCATGTCGAGAAAGCGCAGGCGTTTCAGCGCGAGGTGCTCGTCCAGCACAAAGGCAATGCGTCCGGCCCAGTTTACCGCCAGTTTGATCGCCTGTTTGCCGGTATCCAGGTGGTTTTTGATTTCCGGCACGGTCAGGTCATGCTTCTTGCAGCGGATGATGCCGCCTTCTTCTTCCAGCGAGCGCAATTCGCATTCATCCTCTATCGTCAGATCGTCGGGCATCTCTTGAGTCAACAGCCATTGGGTCATGTTCACGCTCGGTTTGTCGATCGTATTCAGCGGCACCGCCGGCAGCGAACCGAGGCATTTACGCAGGTTGCTGAGCAAGTCTTCCGCGCTTTTGGCGGATGCCGAGTCGACCAGCAGCCAGCCGCCCTTAGGGTCGATATAGGCATAGGTTTTGCGCGAAAACCGGAACGCTTTGGGCAATAGTTCGAAGATCAGTTCGTCTTTCAGGGTGGTGCGCTCTTTTTTGGACAGCTTGCGCGCTTCGCGCTCTTCGATCTCGCCGATCTTTTCCTGCAGCATTTCATTGACCACGGCCGTAGGCAGCACTTTTTCTTCCTTTTTTCCGCACAGCATCATAAAGCCGTTGGCGGTGTGCACTAATTGCTCGGAAGCTTTGCCGACCGGTTGCGTCCAGCCGAAGCTGAATTCTTCATGCGGCCCGCAGGGGCGGAAGAGCAGCGCCTGCAGTTTCTGCTCCAGTTCGCTGGGAGTCAAGGTGAACGCTTCGGTCAGGCGAAAAATAGTCAGATTCTTGAACCACATGATATGAGGGGTATCCTATAATTACAATGAGCCGGGTATTATCGCAAATTTGCCGGGCTCTCTTGTGAGTAATTTATAGAGGAACAGAGGATGCAGGAGATAAGCGGATTTGACCCGATTGCCGCTCCGGATGCGCGGGTATTGATTCTGGGTTCGATGCCCAGCAAAGTGTCGAAGGCCAGGGAACAGTATTACGGCCACAATAAAAATGCGTTCTGGACGATCATGGGGCAGTTGTTCGGCGCGGAACCCGAATTGTGTTACGGGCTGCGCAAAGGCATTCTGATGACGCATCGCGTAGCGGTCTGGGATGTGTTGAAAACTTGCCAAAGGCTCGGCAGTCTGGATGCGGATATTGATCTCGATTCGATCATCGTCAATGATTTCGGCGACTTTTTCAGACGCCACAACCAGGTTCGACATGTATTTTTCAACGGCATGACGGCGGAAAAAATTTACCGCAAATATATATTGCCGACATTGCCGGAACGATTCGGCTATCTGGTGTATCATAGGCTGCCCTCGACCAGTCCGACCAATGCGGGCCTCAGCCTGACTCAAAAAACGGAGGCATGGCTGGAGATCCGGCACTATTTGGCGGAGGAGCTGGCGGAGGGCTAACCCAGTTGAATCACAGGAAAAAAGCGTTTTAAGATGATTGAAGAAGAATACGACGGCTATGATGAAGACGTCGAATATTACGCGGTACGGCCGAACAAGACCCAAATAAAAAAGGACATCGCCGCGTTATTTGCCTTGGGCGAGGAAATGTCGAATCTGTCGCCCGATCAGTTAAATACCCTGATGCTGCCGGAAAAGATTCTGCAAGCGGTCCGGGAGGTATCCGGCATGCCGCATAAAGGCGCGCGCAAGCGGCTGTTGAAATATATCGCAGGGCAGCTGCATCTGATCGATGTCGCGCCGATCATCGAAAAACTGGAGCGGATCAAGAACAAAAGCGCGCATGCGGTCAGGGAGCATCATCTTGCCGAGCAATGGCGCGACCGCCTGATCGCCGAAGGCAACGAGGCGCTGACCGAGTTGCTGGACGAGCATCCGGAGGCCGATAGCCAGCAATTGCGGCAGTTGATCCGTAATGCGCAAAAGGAAATCGCGACAGCGAAACCGCCCAAGTCGGCGCGGCTGCTATACCGTTATGTGAAGGAATTGCTGCAGAACGAGGGTTTGACGCAGGCGGCGGATGACTCGGAAGCCGACGAAGAGGAAGCGTTCTGGGAGGATCAGGACGATCTTTAGATGCTTGTGCTTCCGTTTTTGATGATACGGGAGAGCAAGCCGGGGATGGGGGAATGAGCCCCATCCATCCATTGTATTTTTTAAACGGAAGTTATTTCTCGGGCATTTTCAGTTCCGCCGTCTGATTCCAGTCCGAAAACGGAAAGGGCAGGGCTTCGGTATTGAAAGTCATGAATAACAGGATGTGGTAAGTATAAACCGACAGGCTGCGGCCAAGATTCAGGATATTCTTGTTCGCCTTCCCGGTCAGCAGGGTCGAGGCGACCTGCAGCAGGATCACTGCCCACAGCAGCATCCTGACCAAGCCGCCGATCGCCGCAAAAATCAGCATGAAGAAGATTCTTTTCCAGGTATCGATGTTGGTCAAATTGTAGTTGATTTGTTCATCCATTCGTTTAACCTCGGTTCATGATGTCGCGCAAGTCCAATGCGGATGCATTCGCGCGGGCGATATAAGTCGCCATCGTCAAAGAGTAGTTCGCGAACAGGCCGTAACCGCTGCCGTTTAGAATCATCGGACTCAGGATGGGCGCCATCGCGTTTTCGAGCGACTTGATCATGATGTCGACCGTGTTCATCGCGCGCTTGTCGAGCAGAATGTCATGGAAATCGGATTTGACCGCCTTCAGGATATGCAGCAGCGCCCAACTTGAGCCGCGTGCCTCATAGAAAACGTCGTCGATTTCCAGCCAAGGGGTTTCCGGCAGCGACCCGGCTTTGGGGTTGCGGGAAGTCACGTCGGTTTCGGGGGCAACCACGGCGAACGCCGGGCTGATATCTGCGCCCGCGGTGCTGGCGCTGAGCCGCGTCGAAAGGTTGCCCAGGCGTTTGATGACGACTTCGGAATATTGCCACAAGTTGTCGGCACGCGCATAAAACTGTCCACGCTTCACGTTGCCGCCCCATTTTTGCAGACGCGACATGTAGTTGTGCAGCGCATCCACGCCCTTTTGGTATTCGGCTTCGGTCGACGGCAGCGCCCAGGAGTCGTTTTCGTAATAAAAATAAGGCTCGGCGATTTTGAGGTCGGGGTCTTCGTCGGATTGCGACTGGTCACGCGAAAAGTGGTTTCTAAGCGCCGACACCGCATCGCGCAGCATCACCAAGGCGCCGTATTCGAAATTCGAGATGTTGTCCAGGAACAAACCGGGGGGGGCCACGTCGTTGGTGATATAGCCGCCGGATTTATGCAGCAGGACTTCCGAGATGTGGGCCAGCGTGTTCGTATAGGTATAGCCCAACGGGATTTCGGTGGTGTTGGTCAGTTTGGCGCGTTCCATTGCCTCTTCCTGGACACTGAACTGATCCGGTTCGGTTCCCCACCAAGCACCCAAAATGAAAACGATGACGAGCGCGGCAAGCACCAGCATGCCAAAGCCCCAGAGTACTCCTTTCGATTTACTATCTTCTAATTCGTTTGCCGCCATTTCTGGAATCCTGATTGAATTGTCTTTACCGCAGACAACAGATTGCTTTGGGTGAAAAAAGAACCTGCATGGTAGCAGATTTTGGATTTTTTTTCCGCCTGCAATTAGGGTGTGGATGTTTTTTTTGCCCGCGGATGCGTCTGGTCATAAATCTCGGCAAGATGCTGAAAATCCAGATGGGTATAGATTTGCGTGGTGCCGATATTGCTGTGACCGAGCAGTTCTTGCACCGCACGCAGGTCGCGGCTCGATTCGAGCAGATGGCTCGCGAACGAATGCCTTAGCATGTGCGGATGAACGGGTTCGGCGACGCCTTTCGCGACGCGCCAGCGCTCTAGGCGCAATTGCACGCTGCGCGCGCCGAGCCTAAATCCTTGCGCCGAGGTGAATAGCGCCTTTTCCTCGATGTCGGCGGTATTGTTCCGGATCGGCAGCCAATTACGGAGCGCAGTGACCGCCTTGCCGCCGATCGGCAGCACGCGGTCTTTACCGCCCTTGCCGGATTTGACGATCAGCGATTGATCGTCCAGGTCGATATCGGTCAGATTCAGCGCGACCAACTCACTCAGCCGTAAGCCGCTCGAATAGAACAGTTCGAACATCGCCAGATCGCGCATTTCCAGATCCGAATGCGCGCCGGCTTCCAAAAGTCCTGTCACCTGATCGACATCGAGCGTTTTCGGCAGTTTACGCGGCTGTTTGGGGGCCTTGACATGCTCGGCGGGATTGATCTGTACCAGGCGCTTTTTCAGCAGAAACTGATAGAAGCCGCGCATCGCCGACAATTCGCGTTGCAGGCTCTTGCTGCCGATGCCTTGGCGGTGGCGTGCGGCGATATGCGCGCGGATATGGGGCTGACCGACATCGGACCACTGCTGGAGCGATTTCTCGTCGCAGAAGCCGGCCAGGTGTTCGAGATCGCGCCGGTAACTGCTGACCGTATGCCGGGAGGCGCGTTTTTCGACTTCCAGTTCGCGGAGAAAATCGTCCAGCGACTTCCGGGCGTCGCTATGCATATTTTTTTTGCGAGAGCAGGGATAGAAAGCGCGCGCTGATGATTTCGCTCATGTGGGTCAGGAAGAAACTGCCCATGCTGTAATGAAAGCGCTCGTTGCTACGGCTGCCGATCGCGAGGATGCCGCTCATATCGGCAAATTTCATCGGGATGATCGCGGCGGACTGGACCTCCAGCGCGGCGGCGCCGAACAAGACTTTGGCTTGAGCCAGGGTCGGGCGGCCGCATTTGGGTTGATCGGCGGCGAGAATCGCCAGAAATTGCTCGAGTTCGGCGCTGTCCGGCGCGAGAAACAGGTGCGGCAAGGCCGCATCGGGCTTGCTGGTGATGATGCGGACCGCGATGAAGTCGGTCATGAAATAATCGGACAAGACGATTTCGAGGCTCGCGACCGCTTCCTCGAGCGTCGAGGTTTCGAGCAGCGCCAGGGTCAGTTTGTGCATCCGGTCGAACGAGGTGTCGTTGCTTTTGGCGATCTCGATCAACGAGGCCAGCTGCGCTTCGATTTCCTGATTGCGCTTACGCAGCATTTCGAGCTGTTTCGAAATCAGCGAGACGGCAACTCCGCTCGGATGCGGTATGCTCAACTCTTCCAAGAGATCCAGATGATCGTTGAAGAATGCCGGATGGGCGCGCAAGTAGTCGGCAACTTGGTCAGAAGTCAAAGCGTTTGGCTGCTCGCTCATGGATTAATCGTCCCCTCGAAAACGGAAATGGCAGGTCCTGTCATCAGCACCGGTTCGCCGCGGCCCGCCCAGCGGATTCTTAACGAACCGCCCGGCAAGGTGACCTCAACGCTAGGATCGACGAGGCCGCGTTCGATCGCGATCACCGCCGCCGCGCAGGCGCCGCTGCCGCAGGCCAGGGTTTCGGCCGCGCCGCGTTCATAAACGCGCAATTTGATATGGGAGCGGTCGACGATCTGCATGAAGCCGATGTTTGCGCGGGCCGGAAAGATCGGATGCGATTCCAACAGGCAGCCGGCCTCTGCGACCGGAGCGGTGTCGACATCGGCTACCAAAAGAACCGCATGCGGATTGCCCATCGATACCGCGCCGAAAGTATAAGTCTCGCCGTCGGCAATGACCTGATAACTGTCGGCTTCCTGGTCGGCCCGCAACGGAATCTCGGCCGGATGGTGCCGGGGAATGCCCATGTTCACGGTAATCAGGCCGTCGTCGTCGAATTTGAGCAGCAACTGCCCGGCGTCGGTATCGACGCGGACCTCGTCCTTAGCGGACAAACCCTTGTCGCGCACGAAGCGGGCGAAACAGCGGGCGCCGTTGCCGCACTGGCTGACTTCGCCGCCGTCCGCATTGAAAATACGGTATTTGAAATCGGCGTTCGCGCTGACCGGCTTTTCGACCAGCAACAACTGGTCGAAACCGATGCCGAAATGACGGTCGGCCAGCTTCTTGATCGACTCGGGGTCCAGATCGGGCGTTTGGTGGATCGCGTCAATCACGACAAAGTCGTTGCCGAGGCCGTGCATTTTGGTGAAATGAATCATGAGATAAACGGTTGTTCAAAAACTTAATCTTAGACGAATTTAGCAGCGATTTCTTAAGGAAGCAACCGTTCACCCGCCCACAATTGTTCGATCGATTCCCGCGCCCGGATCAGATGGGTGTCGCCGCCGTCGACCAGAACTTCCGCCGCGCGCGGCCTGGAGTTGTAATTCGAGCTCATGCTGAAGCCGTAGGCGCCGGATGAGCGGACCGCCAATAGATCATTTGCATTGAGTCTGAGCGTACGCCCCTTGCCTAAAAAGTCACCGGTTTCGCAGACCGGTCCGACGATGTCCCAGGTTTGCTCGGCAGCCTGGTTTTGCATCCTGACCGGGATGATGTTCTGCCAGGCGCTGTACAGCGACGGGCGCACCAGGTCGTTCATCGCCGCATCGACGATCGCGAAGTTTTTATGGTCGGTCGCTTTCAGGTATTCGACGCGGGTGACCAGGATGCCCGCATTGCCGACGATCGCGCGGCCGGGCTCCAGCAGGATTTCGAAATCGGCTTCGCCGAGGCGATCCAATACGGCTCGAATATAGTCGGCCGGCTCCGGCGGCTGCTCGTCCTTGTAGCGAATGCCGAGGCCGCCGCCGAGGTCCAGGTGATGGAGAACAATGCCTGCCGCTTTCAAGTCGGCGACCAGGGCGAGAATGCGCTCCAGTGCATCCAGGAACGGCCGCGTCTCGGTCAGCTGCGAGCCGATGTGGCAGTCGATGCCGATGATCTTGATGTTCGGCATCCGGGCGGCGCGCTGGTATTCGCTCAGCGCCTGCTCGAAGGCGATGCCGAATTTGTTTTCCTTCAGGCCGGTCGATATGTAAGGGTGCGTATTCGCATCGACATCCGGATTGACCCGGAACGACACCGGCGCGATCACGCCGAGCTGCCCGGCCAGACGGTTGATGCGGTCGAGTTCGCCGCCGACTTCGATATTGAAACAGCGGATGCCGATCTTCAGGGCGGCGATGATCTCGTCTTCGC
The DNA here is from genome assembly GCF_041897535.1 of Methylomicrobium lacus. Classification (GTDB taxonomy): domain Bacteria; phylum Pseudomonadota; class Gammaproteobacteria; order Methylococcales; family Methylomonadaceae; genus Methylomicrobium; species Methylomicrobium lacus_A. Next base: position 1,642,500 of record NZ_CP169217.1, on the reverse strand, counting down.
GCTTGCCGACGCCGGAAAAGACGATCTTGTCCGGCGCGCCGCTGGCGGCGATGACCCGCTCCAGTTCGCCGAGCGAGACGATGTCGAAACCGGAGCCGAGACGGGCCAACAGATTCAGCAAGGCGATATTCGAATTGGCCTTGACCGCATAGCAGATCAGGTGCGGGTGTGCGCCGAAAGCGCTGTCGAACGCGCGCCAATGCCTCTCGAGAGTTGCGCGCGAATAGACATAGCAAGGTGTGCCGTATTGCTTGACGATTTGCTCGACAGGCACGTCTTCGGCAAAGAGTTCATCGTTCCGGTAATTGAAATAATCCATCGTTATTGCGTGTTTTCTGTTGGGGGTTGATCTTCTTTGGGTTTGGCCTCGGCCGGTTTCGGCGGTGCGGCATCGATCGGCGGCGGCGCTTGGTCGATGTCGCGTTCGGGAATCGGCGCGGGCTGATCGGGATCCGCATCCACCTTGAGGCCCGGCGGCGGATTGTCGGGTAGATACAAGGGGCCTGGCTGGCCGCAGCCGGCTAGCCCTAGCGCCGTCAGCAAGTAAAGGCAATGGGGGTTAAACTTCATGGTCGTTGATCGAAGTGAGCGGTCCGATGAACCGGACAAAATGCACATGATAAGCCTAAACCGGCTCGATTAGAAAGCCGCCGCCGAGTTTGGCATGAAATTGATCCGGCCCCGGATCGCAAAGGAGAAAAACCCGTACCGGTTGGAACGGGTCCGTGGAAAAAGCGACGCGTCGTGCATCAGGGAATATACGGCATCGTTCCCCTGGCACGCGCCTGTCATCGCTTCGGTTGATGGCCCTTCGAAGGCGGGGGCAGGAGGTAATGGAGTCGCGATTGGATAACATATTGTTAAATAAGCAATCATAAACTGGTATAGTGCGCATCTTTTTTCGCAGTTTGATGAGGAGTGTGCTTTGTTCAGCATGGCATATATAGTTTCGGGATTTTCGGTCGGTTTGCTGGTCGGCGTGACCGGCGTCGGCGGCGGCTCGCTGATGACGCCGTTATTGGTGTTTCTGTTCGGCTTCAAGCCGGCGGTCGCGGTCGGCACCGACCTGTTGTTCGCGGCGATCACCAAGACCGGCGGCGTCTGGGTGCACCACGGCAAACACAATTCGGTCGAATGGAAAATCGTCGCCTTATTGGCGCTCGGCAGCCTGCCCTGCGCGCTGGGGACGCTCTATCTGTTGAAGCAATTGCACGAGACCGGCAAGGAAATCAGCGGCGTCATCACCTATTCATTGGGAATCGCACTGATCTTGACCGCCTGCGCCTTGCTGGTGCGCAGCGTTCTGATGCATCGGGCGCAAAAAGCCGGCCTGATCGACGACGATCACAGCAACGAAGCCAATGCCGCGCGCTTCCGGCGTTTACATGCGCCGGCCACCGTGTTGACCGGCATGGTGCTCGGCGTGCTGGTCACACTGTCTTCGGTCGGCGCCGGCGCGTTGGGAACGGTCGCCTTGCTGTTTTTGTACCCGAAGATGACCACCTTGAAAGTGGTCGGCACCGATCTGGCTCATGCGATCCCGTTGACCGCGGTGGCAGGGCTCGGCCACCTGGGCATCGGCAATGTCGATGTGACTTTGCTGGCCAGCTTACTGGTAGGCTCTTTGCCGGGCATTTGGATCGGCAGTCATTTGAGCGCGAAGATTCCCGAGCGTTTTCTGCGGCCGGTGTTGGCGACCGTGTTGCTGCTGATCGGCTTGAAATTCGTGTCGCAGTAAACGTTTGCGCAAACCGGGGCGGAAGGCCAGGCGTTTCAAATACCCAGGGTTACCCTCCGAAACCGTCCTTCACCTTCTGCTGTTGGAGAAGAATAAGTGCGTTTGGTTGCTGATCGAGCGATGTGCTCTCGCATCGTTACTATCGATCGGACGATGATAAAATGATCGCCGGATTTGTGATCTAGGATAGGCCCGGCAATAATGAACGATTTATTCCTGATGCGCGCGTTGAACTATGTTTTCATCGTGATCGTACTGGCGCTCGTATATTTCGGTTTCGGCATCCTGAGCCAACTGCTGAATGTGACGCCAAGCCATGCGGGCGCGGTCGGGCCTTCCGCCGGCATTGCGCTGGCGGCATTGCTGTTGCTCGGCAAGCGCATCTGGCCGGGTGTGTTTCTGGGGAGTTTTACGACCTGTGCCATTGTCTCGGCGTTCAGCTTCGATACGCCGATGCTCGTCATCCACTTGGCGTATGCGACGGGTGCGACCTTATCGGCGCTGCTCGGTTATGTGCTGATCAAAAAGTTCGTCGGCATTCCGAATTCATTGATCGAGGATCGCAGCATCCTCTTGTTCATGCTGTTGGGCGGTCCATTAAGCTGTCTGGTCGCGCCGACCGTAGGTGTCACGGCGATGTATCAGTCCGGGATGATCGGCGCGACGCAAATACTCTCGCCCTGGTTTTTCTGGTGGATCGGCGACACAATGGGCGTACTGGTGTTTACGCCGATTATTTTGATTGCCTATGCCGAGCCCAGGGCGGTCTGGGGGCAACGCCGCTATGCGGTCGGTTTGCCGCTGATGGCGACTTTTGTGCTGGTGATCATTCTGTATCTCTATGTCCGAAAGTTGGAGGAAGAGCAGCATCGTCAGGAGTTCAACGATCAAACGGCGACCTTGTCGCAGGCCATCATCAATCGCCTGCAAGGGGATATGCATGCGATCGATACGGTGCGCTATTTTTTTTACGGTTCCCGCCGCGTAGAGCAAGATGAATTTGTGTTTTTTACCCGGCATACACTCGAATTGTTTCCCGAAATCAAGTCGAGTAGCTGGATTAGGGTTGCCAAAGGCGGCATCAATCTGGAGTTTTCCGCCGCACTGAATCCATATCCGGATTACGAGGTTTCCGCGCAGCGGCCATGGCTGGCCAATCTCAACAAATTGCTCAAAGGCCGTCAGGGCAAGGCGGAAGACGCGTTTATGGCTATCGAAAATGGTCAGGCGACCGTGTTTTTCCCGGTTTTTAGCAAGCCGTCGAATGTCGACAAGCATCTTCTGGGTTTAGTCTCGACGACCTTTTTGATTGCCGATCTGGTGCATGCCTCTACCGAGGCACTGAAAAATACCGGCAGTTTTCTGACGATAGTCCTCGAAGACGGCGCGGGTGGGCCGTATAACACGGTGTATTCGAATCAGCCGGCCGGTTTTTCGCAAGTCAACTCAGTCAGGCAGTATGCGACCGAAGCGGGGGGGCGGCGTTGGCTACTGTTTTTCTATCAGGACAGGAAGGATTTGCAATTTCATTGGTCGGTTTGGATGGTGCTGATCGGCGGACTGCTGTTTACCAGTCTGTCGGGCGTCGGCTTGTTGATGCTGACCGGACGCTATTTTCGCACCGAGTCCATCATCAATGAGCGTACCGAGCAGTTGCTGAAAGCCAAAATCGCCGCAGAAGCGGCGAACGCGTCGAAAAGCCGATTTCTGGCGAATATCAGCCATGAGTTGCGCACGCCGTTGAATGCGATACTGGGCTTTTCGCAGCTGCTGCTGAAGAAACGCACGTTTAATAAGGAAGAGTACGAGCAAATTCATACGATCAGACAATGCAGCGATCATCTGTTGGAGCTAATTACCGGCATTCTGGATATCGCCTCGATCGAATCGAACAAAATCAGGACCGATATCAAGGTTTTCGACAGTCATAAGCTGCTGAAAAATATCGTCGATATTTGCCGATTGAACGCCGAGGCCAAGCGCCTTGAACTAGACGTGAATACCTTGGCGATCCCGCGCCTGTTGTCGGGCGATCAAAAGCGCATCCGCCAGGTCATCGTCAATCTGCTCGATAACGCGATCAAATACACCGAGCGCGGCCGAGTGACGCTGACGGCGAATTACGTTGAGGGGCATTGCCTTATCGCAATCGAGGATACCGGCTGCGGCATTGCCGAACAGGATCTGGAGTCTATCTTTGCGCCTTTTACCCAACTGAACGAAGACGATTTCATCCGGCCCGGTCTGGGGCTGGGCTTGGCGATTACCCGCGAGCTGATCCATCTCATGGGCGGAACCATCAGAGTGAGCAGTCAGCCCGGCACGGGCAGCCGGTTTTCGGTGTCGCTGCCGTTACCGAGCGCCGAGGATCAGCCAACCCGGCCCGCCGGCAACAGCGCGTGGCAACCGGCGGACGGGCCGCTGCGGGTGCTGATTGCGGACGACAGCCAGATCAACCTGTTGCTGCTGGCCAATTTGTTGGAGCTGGAAGGTTGCAGCGTCGATTCGGCCGCCAACGGCAGGGAAGCCCTGGCGTTGATCGAAAGGCATGATTACCGGCTGGCATTGGTCGATCTGAACATGCCGGTGATGTCCGGGCTCGAATTACTGATGGTCGTCAGAAGCCGGGGCAAGGGGCTCAAAATGGTCGCGGTCAGCGCTTACGCGGAGGAAGGTCGGATCAATGATGCGCTGGCGGCCGGTTTCGATGCCTACCTGACCAAGCCGATTCGCGATGAAGAGCTGACCGCGTTATTGAATTCGCTGGGGAGTTAATCCGGCCGGGCGTTCTATACGCTGAAGCTTTCCCCGCAGCCGCAGGTCGCCTTCACGTTCGGATTGTTGAACTGAAAGGCTTCGTTGATGCCTTCGCGGCGGTAATCCAGTTCCATGCCGTCGATGTAGGGCAAATCGTCCTGTGTGACGATCAGCTTGACGCCGTGGCCTTCAAAGACCGTTTCGTCGCCTTGAAGTTGGTCGGCGTAGTCGAGCGCATAAGCATAGCCGGAGCAGCCCGATTTTCTGACCCCGAGCTTCAGGCCGATGCCCTTGCCGCGTTTTTCGAGCTGCTTCTTGATCTGCCGGGCGGCGCTTTCAGTGAGTGTGACTGACATGGTTTTTCATCCTTCCTGGCAGACCAGGATTTTTAACTGTTCAATAAATTGGGTGATTTGATCCGGGGTATTGGTCGTGCCGAGGCTGATCCGGAGCGTGCTTTGGGCCAACGCCGGAGCGATGCCCATCGCCGTCAGCACATGGCTCGGTTCCTTGCCGCCGCTCGCGCAGGCGGAGCCGCTGGAGACCGCCACGCCTTGCTGATCGAGCCGCATCAACAACATTTCGCCGTCGCTGTTCGGCAGCCCGAACTGTACCGTATTCGGCAGCCGCGGCGCGTCTTCGGCAAAGATGCTGAGGCCCGGAATCGAGCGGAGGCCGTCTTCCAATTGGGTTTTTAAACCGGCTAGATATTCACCCCGCTGGGCAAGCTCGGACTTTGCCAGTTCCGCCGCCTTGCCGAAGCCGACAATCGCGGCGACGTTTTCGGTGCCGGCCCGGTAACCTTGCTCTTGTCCGCCGCCGAGCAGCAAGGGCGAGAGCCTGGCGCCTTTCTCGAAAATCAGTGCGCCGGCCCCCTTTGGGCCATAAAGCTTATGGCTGGACAGCGACATCAGCCGAACGCCCAGACTGTTGAAATCCACCGGGATCTTGCCGGCCGCCTGCACGGCGTCGGTATGCAGCGCAATGCCGTGGGCTCGCAATTGCTCGGTGAGACGTGCGATGTCCTGAATCACGCCGGTTTCGTTATTCGCGAGCATGATCGACACCGCCGTCGTTTTTTGGGTGCGGATGATCGCGTCGAGCGCTTCCTGGCAGATCAAACCGTTTTGGTCGACATCGATCAGCGACAAGGGATGGCCTTGCTGGCGCAAGCGTTCGGCCGGTTCGAGAATCGACGGGTGTTCGATCGCCGATACCGCAAGGCCGGCTTGCGGTTCGAGACTCGCCAGAGCCAGATTGTTCGCTTCGGTGCCGCCGCTGGTAAAAATCACCTGGCTCGCGGTGGCGCCGACCAGTTCGGCGACCTGATGGCGCGCCGTATCGATCGCGCTTCTCGACAGCCGGCCGAGACGGTACAAGCCGGATGCATTGCCGTAAAAGCTTTTCAGGTAGGGCAGCATCGCTTCCAGCACCCGAGGATCGATCGGGGTGGTCGCGTTATGATCCAGGTAGATCATTTGGGGTAGGCGCTGATTCCTGTTTGGAGCTGGAATTCGATCACGTGCTGGGCATCCTGTTCCTGGCGCCGGGCGATTTCCTGGATTTGGTGTTTTTCCAGCAGATCGGCCAGGGTAATGCCTTTCAGGTAGTCGCGGATCTGTTCGCTGAGACCCATCCACAAGTCGTGTGTCAGGCAGGCCTTATGATTTTGGCAATTGCCTTCGCCGCCGCATTTGGTCGCATCGAGCTGTTCATCGACCGCGATAATGATGTCCGCAATATTGATCGCGCTGGCATTGCCGGCCAGGGTATAGCCGCCGCCGGGGCCGCGCACGCCCTTGACCATGCCGGCGCGGCGCAGGCGCGCAAACAATTGCTCGAGATAAGACAGCGAAATGGTTTGCCGAGTCGCAATGTCGGTCAGCGTCACAGGCGCCTTTTGGCTGTGAAAAGCCAAATCCAGCATCGCGGTGACCGCATAGCGGCCTTTGGTAGTCAAGCGCACAACATTACCCTTACAAAGATTAGTGTCATTCGATTTTAATCTTAACCCATCAAAATAGTCAACTTTTATAATCCGGCTTTTGCTCGGGCTGATAACTGTCCTCGATTTCGCAGCCGTCCAGCTTCGGAATCAGCGGCTCGGGGTATTGAATGCCGGCTTCGTTGAGCGCTTTTTTCATGTTTTCGAGCTGCTGGTCCATGGCCTGGATGTGGTCGAGCATTCGGTTGATCGCATTGGCGACCGGGTCGGGCATGTCGGCTTTCGCGCCGTAGGGGTCGAAGCCCATTCGGTAGGCGATCGCCTCCCGTTCCGCCTTCTCTTGTTTGACATTCGGATCGATCAGATGGCCCGGAATGCCGACGACCGTGGCGCCGGCCGGCACCGGTTTCAACACCACCGAATTCGAGCCGACCCGTGCGCCCTGGCCGATGTCGATCGGCCCCAGAATTTTCGCGCCGGCGCCGACGACGACGCCGTCATGCAGGGTAGGGTGGCGCTTGCCTTTCTTCCAGGAGGTGCCGCCGAGCGTGACGCCGTGATAGAGCGTGCAGTCGTCGCCGATGACCGCGGTTTCGCCGATCACCACGCCCATGCCGTGATCGATGAAGCAGCGCCGGCCGATTTCGGCGCCCGGATGGATTTCGATGCCGGTCAGCCAGCGGGCGACATGCGATATGAAACGCGCGAGCCAGCGGAAGCCGGCCTGCCAGCAGCGATGGCTGAGGCGGTGGATCAGTACGGCATGAAAGCCCGGATAGGCGGTGATCACTTCCCATATCGACTGGGCGGCGGGGTCGCGCTCGAAAACGCAGGTAATGTCTTCTTTGATTCTGGCGATGATGGCGAGCATGTGCGGTCCTTAGGAGGATTGTTTCTGGCTTTTTTTATGGCCCTGCGACATCCTGAGAATGCCGCGCAAAATATCGACTTCCTTGGTATCGAGTTCGATGCGGTTATAAATCCGGCGCAATCGGCGCATGATCGATTGCGACTTGTCGGCCTGGGTGAAATCAATATCGATCAGCGTTTGATAGAGATGGTCATAAAATGATTCCATCTGCTCCGCGGTCGCCAAGGGGGTCTCGCCGCGGTCGCCGATCGCCTTGCGTTGAGCGCTGCCGGCGGCGACGAACAGCTCGTAGCAGACGACCTGCACCGCCGCGGCCAGATTCAGCGAGCTGAAGGCCGGATTGCAGGGGATGTGCAGCAGGTAACGGCACATGTCGAGCTCCTCGTTGGTCAGTCCCGAATGTTCGCGGCCGAATACGATCGCGATCTTTTCGCCGGCATGTTTTTCGAAGATTTCGGTGACGCATTCCCTTGGCGTCAGTTCCGGCCAGCTGATCGTCCGCGAACGCGCGCTGGCGCCGAACACGACCTGGCAGTCCGCGATCGCCTCGCGCAGGGTATCGCAGACCGTCGCCCGGGACAAAATGTCGTCGGCTCCGGAGGCGCGCGAAGTCGCGTCCGCGCTCGGGAAGATTTTCGGCGCGACCAGCCTGAGGTTGGTCATCTGCATGTTTTTCATCGCCCGGGCAACGGCGCCGATGTTGCCGGGGTGAGTGGTTCCGACCAGAACGATAGTGATATGGGACAGCAACGCGGTGCCTCGTGATTCAAAAAAGCCTCAAGTTTATCAAAAGATTTGGTATCCTATAACGATTTATCCGCTCATTTTCAATTCCGCCTATGCAACCGATGCTGAATATTGCCGTCCGCGCCGCCAGAAGCGCGGGCGATCTGATTTTGCGCTCGACCGACGCCATCGGTCATCTTCAAATCGATCAAAAAGGTAAAAACGATTACGCCAGCGAAGTCGACCGCAAGGCGGAACGCGAAATCATCAACATTATCCGCGCGGCCTATCCGGACCACGCGATCCTGGCCGAGGAAAGCGGCGCGCACCAGGGCAACGATTTCGTCTGGGTGATCGATCCTCTGGACGGCACCACCAATTTTCTGCACGGCTTTCCGCAGTTTGCGGTGTCGATCGCGTTGAAGCACAAAGGCAAGCTCGAAGTCGGGGTCGTGTACGACCCGCTCCGCGACGAACTGTTTACCGCCAAACGCGGCGGCGGCGCGATGCTGAATAACCGCAGGATTCGGGTCACCAAGCAAAGCACGTTGAAAGGCGCGCTGATCGGCACCGGCTTTCCGTTCAAGACCGACAAACACCTGGACGCCTACGTCGGCATGTTCAAGGCGATCACGACCGATTCGGCCGGTATCCGCCGCGCCGGCGCCGCCGCGCTCGATCTGGCCTACGTCGCCGCCGGGCGCCTGGACGGCTTCTGGGAAATCGGCATCATGGAATGGGATATGGCGGCGGGGATTCTGTTAATCAAGGAAGCCGGCGGCGTCGTGACCGATTTTTCGTTCAACGACAATTTCCTCGAAAACGGCAACGTGATTGCCGGCAATCCGAAGATGCATCAGATCCTTTACAAGTTGATCGAGCCGCATGTGACCGAGAGTTTGCGCTAACGGGTATACGCCTGAGCGTTTGCCATTTTCAATTCAGCGCACGATGGGCGGAACTCCGCCCATCGTTAGCTTCTCCTCCTGAGCTATTCAGGGCAGCCGGATTCGATTGCAGGATCAGTCCGTTGAAAAACCCGCTTGCATTGACCCACTCAATCCCCGTTTTCGGTGCATGCCGATGTGCCCGCCAATGTTTCCCGGCCTTTGCTGCGGTTAAAGTGTGCTTTCACCTGACCCTGGCTAATGCCATACCCTCCTCCTGCTACACCTGAGTAGTCCGCTCGCCGGCGAACGTAGAGCCATTGAATTTACCTTGCCATGTGCCGTTGAGATCACGCGCCGAAGAGTGTGTCATCTGACACAGACAAGTGAGGCATATGACATAGTTCTTAAATTCCCTATGTTTTATGTGGTTGAAAACATTAGAGTATTATAATGGCATAATATTTGCCTAATGTATCCCTGCATGGCACGGTTTAAGTGTCGTGACCGACTTCGGCTTTCGCGGTTCCCGGATCAGGCGACGGTACATCCAGGAATTACGCGGTAGGTTAGATTCATTTTTAGGGATACCTATGAAATACAACAATAAATTTAAAAGTTTGGCATTAATTTCAGTGGCTGCCGGCCTGTTTTTCGCCAACCCCCTCCAAGCGGCTACAGCTCTAAATCCTTCAGGCACTTTTTTCTTTGACAAAAACAACACTACAGCAGACATGGCTGTCCGCGCCTATTCCTGGTACAACCTCAGCATGGGCTATATAGGCTGGACGCATCACTCGAACTGGGGATTCGTCAAGCTGAAGAAAGGCAAGCCGGTCACCATCACGCTGACTACGGAAGTCAGCGGGTTGCACCCGGCAATCACGGTTTGGTACCGGGCGGGAGCCAAAAATCCGAAGCTGCTGCCTTATATGAACGCCCACTCGTACAAGCAGTTCGGCGATATTTACGAGCCGAACGCCGAAGCCACCGATGCCGAGAACAACCCGGTCAAGGTCGGCAATATCGTCATGAAGTTCATCACCAACGGCTTTGACCGCGACGGAATGACCGACACCGATCCCAATACGCCCATGCCGGACGCCTTACCGGCCGAGTACGACCAGTCCCAGTTGTACCGGGTGATGGACGGTAAATCGAAAACGCTGGCAATCACCTTTACCCCTCCTGAAAACGGCTGGTACCAGTTCGCCGTTGGGGCGCTCAACCCCGATATCGATTCGACGGCCTACGAAACGGGCCCAGGTAAGGGCGCCGGTCCCGCGACTGCGCATACGGTCCATGTAGAAGTCAGTATCCCGTAATCGGGATCGTAAAAAGGGATTATCTCGCCACAGGGAGGCGGCCGCGAGGCCGCCTCCTTTTTTATTTTGGAATAATCATGTTCTGTTTCATCCAAAAAGTTTTATCCGGTATTGCCCCGCGTGCTTATGCGTTGATTCTGCTATGTGCCGTAGCCGATGCCGCATTTGCCCACGGCGCACTATCCGATCAGGTGCTGAAAGGCTTTAAAGTCCCGGCGACGCCCAAGTTGATCGGAAAGTCGGCAATCGTCGTCGATCAACAGGCCGCCGTGCAGCTCGGCAAGGCCCTGTTTTGGGACGGAAGCGTCGGCAGCAACGGAACCGCATGCGCTTCCTGCCATTTTCATGCCGGAGCGGATATTCGCCGTATCAACCAGTTGAACCCCGGCCAGGCGCATACCGCCAATGCCGACAGCACCGCGAAAACTTTCGAATTGCCGTCGGGCAATGCCGCCGGGCCGAACTATGAATTGAAAGCCGGCGACTTTCCGTTTTTCCGCTTTGCCGATGTGGACGACATCACCACGTTGACGGCATCGACCGACGACGTGGTCGGTTCTGCCGGAGAGCCCATGCAGCAATTTGTGGCGGTCAATGCGACGGGCATTAATAGCGATCAATGCAATTCCGAGTTGAGCGCGGTCTTCCATGCGGGGGGGCTGAATACTCGCCAGGCCACCAAGCGCAACGCGCCGACGGTGATCAACGCCGCCTTTAACTTCCGCAATTTTTGGGACGGCCGCGCCAACAACGTATTCAACGGCCAATCGCCGTTCGGATTGCGGGATACCGGCGCCAAAATCTGGCTGGCGAAAGGCGAGAAATCGGTTAAAGCCATGCCGTTGGGGCTGGAAAACGCCTCGCTGGCATCCCAAGCCGTCGGTCCTCCGGCAGATATGGTGGAAATGTCTTGCAAGGGGCGGACATTTGCCGACATCGGCCGAAAATTACTGCAGCGCAGGGCCTTGGAGTCGCAGGAAGTGCATCCCGAAGACAGCGCGCTTGCCGGTTTGCGCGACCCGTCCGGCACCGGTTTGACGTTGACCTACGCCGAATTGATCAAAAAGGCGTTTAACAAGAAATATTGGAAGAGCGCCGCTACCATCGAGTTGGTCAAGAATTCGGGGCAATTCTATTCGCAAATGGAAGCCAATTTTGCGATGTTCTTTGGCTTGGCCATCCAGCAATACGAGAATACTTTGATTTCCAACGATGCGTTGTTCGATCAGTCCATTAATGACGAGACCGGCTTCCCGGATGGTTTTACCGAGGCGCAGCAGCGCGGCTTTCGAGTGTTCAACGATGCGCATTGCAACAATTGCCATTCCGGACCGACTTTCTCTTCGGCGGCAAGCCCGCAAATTTTCATGAATACCGCCAAGAAACCCCGTTACCTCAAGCTGGTGAACCGCGACGTGCTGGGCGAGCAAGCCGACGGGTTCGATACCGACAGCAGTTTGTTCGATATCGGTTTCGCCATTACCAGCGTTGCGCCGACGGCTCATGACATCGGGCTGGGCGGGACTGACCCGTTCGGCAATCCGCTCTCGTTCGCCAAACAATACATCAACGTTCTCACCGGCAATGCCAAAAAAATGCTCGATCCGGTGATTGTGGCCGCTTGCGACATGGTTGATCCGTTTACGGAGGATTATCTGTCCGGCCAGTTGGCTAATGATAAACTGGGTAAAAGCGTTTGCAAGGGCGCCGGAAAAAAACAAGCCAAAATCCCTACCCCTGAAGTCGCTGCCGCGGAACTGGCAAAATCCGGTCAAGGCCGGCTTTCCGACGGAGTCAGTGCCGCGTTTAAAATTCCGACGCTGCGTAATGTGGAACTGACCGGGCCGTACATGCACAACGGAGGAACGAAGTCGCTGGAAGAGGTCGTCGAATTTTATAATCGCGGGGGAAATCTGACTAATCCGCGCCATTCGACGACACTGGTGTTTTTCCAGGGCATGTCAGAGCAGGACAAGTCCGATCTGGTGGCCTTTCTGAAGACTCTGACCGACGAACGTGTGCGCTGGGAACGTGCCCCGTTCGACCATCCCGCACTTCAGGTTCCGCACGGGCATGAAGGCGGGGAGAATCCGCTGGGGTCAGGGTTGGCCGGGGATCGTTTTCTCGAGGTGCCGGCGGTCGGCCGGAATGGGCGTACGCCAGAAATGGGGCCTTTAAAGGCGTTCGACAGTTACCTGCGGCCCTGAGGGCTGCGCCGAGTTAAACCCTCTCATACCGACAATCGGCTTAGCCCCCTCGGCCAGCCGGTGTGAGAGGCTTTTTTTATTTGACCCGCATGCCCGGCTGCGCGCCCGCATCCGGGCTCAGCACCCACAAGTCCTTGCCGCCGGGGCCTGCTGCCAGGACCATCCCTTCCGACACGCCGAAGCGCATTTTCCGGGGCGCCAGATTCGCGACCACGACGGTCAATTTCCCTTCCAGGTCTTCCGGCGCATAGGCCGATTTGATTCCGGCGAAGATGTTGCGCGTTTCGTCGCCGATGTCGACGGTCAATTGCAGCAGTTTGTCCGAGCCCTCGATAGGCTGGGCTTTGACGATTTTGGCGATGCGCAGGTCGACTTTCGCGAAGTCGTCGTAATCGATGGTCGCTGCGATCGGCTCGCAGGTCTTCGCTTTCGGCTGGCTTGGCGTTTTTTCGAGATTGTCTTTCGAGGCTTCGACGATCGCGGTGATTTTGTCGGCCTCGACGCGGGTCATCAACGGTTTGAACGCATTGATCCGATGGTCGAGCAAGGGACCTGCCAGAGTCGGCCAGGATTGCGGGCCGATGTTCAAAAATTCTTCGGCATCGGCCGCAAGCTTCGGCAGCACCGGGCGCAAATAGGCGGCGAGCAGGCGGAACAGGTTGACGCCCATCGAGCAGACCGCATGCAATTCGGCATCCTTGCCTTCCTCCTTCGCGATCAGCCAGGGTTTTTTCTCGTCGATATACTGATTGGCCTTGTCCGCCAGCGCCATGATTTCGCGCATCGCCTTGCCGAATTCGCGCGTTTCGTAATGGCTCGCGATCGTTTCGTTCGCGTCGATGAAATCCTGCCACAAGCCGGGCTCCGAACAGCCGGCGGCCAGCTTGCCGTCGAAGCGCTTGGCGATGAAGCCCGCGCAGCGGCTGGCGATGTTCACGACCTTGCCGACCAGGTCGGCATTCACGCGCTGGGTGAAATCGTCGAAATTCAGGTCGATGTCGTCGACGCCGGCGCCGAGCTTGGCCGCGAAATAATAGCGCAGGTATTCGGGATTCAAATGGTCCAGATAGGTGCGCGCGGTGATGAAGGTGCCGCGCGATTTGGACATCTTCTCGCCGTTGACGGTCAGAAATCCGTGCGCGAAGATCGCGCTCGGCGTTCTGAATTCGGCGCCGTGCAGCATCGCCGGCCAGAATAGCGCGTGGAAATAGATGATGTCCTTGCCGATGAAATGGTAGAGTTCGGCGCCGCTGTCCTTGGCCCAGAATTCGTCGAAGTTCAGGCCTTGGTTGTCGCACAGGTACTTGAAGCTGGCCATGTAGCCGATCGGCGCATCGAGCCAGACATAGAAATATTTGCCGGGCGCGTCCGGAATTTCGAAGCCGAAATACGGGGCGTCGCGCGAAATGTCCCATTGCTGCAAGCCGCCCTCGAGCCATTCGGCCATCTTGTTGCGGACTTCCGGCTGCAGGTGGTCGCCGTCATTGATCCAGTCGCTCAGCATGCCCTCGAAATCGGTCAGATTGAAGAAGTAATGCACAGAATCCTTTTCGATCGGCTTGGCGCCGGAGATCGCCGACACCGCGTTCTTCAGTTCGGTCGGGGAATAGGTCGCGCCGCAGGCTTCGCAGTTGTCGCCGTATTGGTCCTTGGCGCCGCATTTTGGGCAGTCGCCCTTGATGAAGCGGTCCGGCAGGAACATGTTTTTGACCGGATCATAGGCCTGGGTGATCGTGCGCGAGCTGATATGGCCGCCGTCTCGCAGGCGCTGGTAGACCAAAGCGGAAAGGCTCCGGTTTTCTTCGGAATGGGTGCTGTGGTAATGGTCGAAGGCGACGCCGAATTCGCTGAAATCGGCCAGATGCTCCTTGCCGACCTTGGCGATCAGGTCTTCCGGCGAAATGCCTTCCTTGTCCGCGCGCAGCATGATCGGGGTGCCGTGGGTGTCGTCGGCGCAGACGTAATAGCATTGCTGGCCGCGCTGCTTCTGAAAACGCACCCAGATATCGGTTTGAATGTATTCGACCAGATGCCCGAGATGGATCGGGCCGTTGGCGTAGGGCAGGGCGCTGGTGACTAATATTTTTCTATCCGACATGATCAGTAACAGGTGAATACGAAGACAAACAAGTCTGGTATTATCGCATAAATCAGGCGCATCTTCCGAATATGGAAACGCTTCGCCGAAGTGTTGTAAAATGGCTCATATTCCGAGTAATTTAATAGGTTATTGCCTGCGAATTGTCTCGACCTCTCCATTCATTACCTGGAACAAACAATGGTTAGCATCGAAAAAATTGATGTCGAATACTGCTTGAAAACCTTCATCGACCCGAATCACGGCCTCGATTTGGTCGCCGCCAAGTCGGTCAAGTCAATTACGGTCGAGGGTGCCGATGTCGCGGTCAAGCTGGAGCTGGGTTATCCTGCCAAGTCATACGTGGCGGAACTGCAGGCGGCGGTCGAGCAGCAGCTGAAGACGCTGCCCGGCATCGGCAGGGTCAATGTCGAAGTCACAGTCAAGATCATCGCGCATCAGGTGCAGCAAACCCTGAAACCGCACAGTCAGGTCAAGAACATCATCGCGGTCGCCTCCGGCAAGGGCGGCGTCGGCAAATCGACGACCGCGGTGAATCTGGCGTTGGCGCTGGCCGCCGAAGGCGCGAATGTCGGTATTCTCGATGCGGACATCTACGGCCCGAGCATTCCGACCATGCTCGGTCTGTCGGGTTACCCGGTCAGCCATGACAACAAAACGATGCAGCCGAAGATCTCCTTCGGCATCCAGACGATGTCGATCGGCTATCTGGTGGATGCCGGCCAAGCGATGATCTGGCGCGGGCCGATGGCGACGAATGCCTTGCAGCAGTTGCTCAGGGATACCGCCTGGGACCATCTGGATTACCTGATCGTCGATCTGCCGCCCGGCACCGGCGACATTCAACTGACCCTGGCGCAGCAGATTCCGGTCAGCGGCGCGATCATCGTGACCACGCCGCAGGACATCGCGCTGATCGATGCGCAGCGCGGCCTCGGCATGTTCGAGAAGGTGAACGTGCCGGTTCTGGGCATCGTCGAAAACATGAGCGTGCATATCTGCAGCCAGTGCGGCCATGCCGAGGCGATCTTCGGCGAAGGCGGCGGTGCGTTGATGGCCGAGACCAATCATGTCGATTTTCTGGGGGCGCTGCCGCTGGACATCCATATCCGCCAGTTTGCCGATTCGGGCCGACCGACCGTCGTCGCGGACCCTGAAGGACGTGCGGCCGGGATCTATCGGGAGATCGCGCGCAAGATGGCGGCTAGGCTGGCGCTGAAGGCGAAGGATTTCAGCGCGAGATTTCCGAATATCGTGATCCAGAATACTTGAGCCTAAGCGAGCGAGTGTCAAAATTGACGGTTGGAGAGTGTGTATGATGTAGGGTGAAGCGCGATTAACCTGGCGCCAACGCAAATCTATTCTTTAATCTGTGAACCAGTTCCATATCCCATTAGGTATTGAAACTAGACTCTAGTTCAACCTTGTTGATAGCCCTAACGGGCTTCATCTAGCAGCAATATCGCCTGAATAGGGAGATGAACATGATGATCAGATTAGTGATTTCGGCCATCCTGATGGCCTCGTTCGGCGCCAGCGCGCCGGTTTATGCAACGAACGACGGCCATTTGGATGGCGTCTGGTTGAGCGGTCGCATTACCACGACGATTCCTAAGGCCATCGACACGTCAGGTCCAAGCCCCTGGGCGCAATTAAAAAATCTTAAAATCGATAGCGGGACGGATAATTGTTATGCCCAATTGACGTGGGGCGGCGAAGGTTCCTATGTTTATCATTTGGTTACCTATTGTTTGAATGGCAATGGGCAATGGGAGCGGGAGGAATATAGCACCGAGCTTTGGGAGCTCAATGACAGCAGACAAAGCCTGGGTTCGGATTGGGGATCAATTTACTTTGTGCAACAAGGTAAAGTATTTCATGGTTTCCCGGCCAATTATGCCTTCATCGGCTACGAAGGGTCGCTCGAATTGATTCCGAAATATGATCGAAATGGCTGGCTGAGCGGTGTCAGCGTCGGCGCCAGTTCCGGCATGATTTACTCGTGGGACTCGGGTTCAAAGATCGGAGGAACCTCGCGTTCTGGGGGAGTGAAACTGCGCTTTGTCAAGACGGAGCGGGTTCCGCAAGGCGCCATCGATTGCGCGGCCGGCGCAACGCCGCTGTGTGTCGAGTCCGAGAGTTGACATGCGGACTTTCAAAGACAGCGGACCCACAAAAAAGCCGTACTTTCAGGTACGGCTTTTTTGTGGGGGCCTATGCCAATCGGCATAGGCCCGGCAGCCGATGAAAATTACCAGCTGCTGATTTCTTCACCTTGGCTGACCAGGATGATGTCGGCAGGGCGCATCGCGAACAGGCCGACGCAGACTACGCCGGTGATGTCGTTGATGGTCTTTTCGAGTGCAATCGGATCCACGATGTCGAGGTTATGCACGTCCAGGATATGATTGTGGTTGTCGGTCACGAAGTTTTCGCGCCAGACCGGCTGTCCGCCCAGCTTGACCATTTCACGCGCGACGTAGCTTCTGGCCATCGGGATCACTTCGATCGGCAGCGGGAATTTGCCCAGCACATCGACGCATTTGGAGCCGTCGGCGATACAGACAAATTTTTTGCTGGCCGCCGCGATGATTTTTTCGCGGGTCAGCGCGCCGCCGCCGCCTTTGATCAATTGTTTGCGCGGATTGATTTCGTCGGCGCCGTCGATATAAATGTCCAGTGTGCCGACTTCGTTCAGGTCGAGCACCGGAATGCCGACTTTTTTCAGGCGTTCGGTGGTGCCGACCGAGCTGGAAACTGCGCCTTCGATCGTGTTTTTATAATCGGCCAGCATGTCGATGAAATAATTGACCGTCGAACCGGTGCCGACGCCGATCAGCGGGATGTCCTTGACGTAATCGAGGGCGGCGGCAGCGACTTTTTGTTTTAATTCGTCTTGAGTCATAAATTTCCTGTTGTTCTTGTGTGGGTGGATTAATCCGCGCGATGATACCGCATAAATCGGCTTTATTCAGCCGATTTTTAAAAAAATGATCGCTTGGCGGGAAGCGCGGCAGGGGGCTTATGCCAGCGAGAGAATGAAATCCCATTGCGCCTTCGAAACCGGCATGATCGACAGCCGGTTGCCGCGCCTGACCAGGGCAAGGTCGGCGAGTTCTGACTTCTCTTTCAATTCCCGCAGCGTAATCGTGCGCGGCAAGTGTCTGACATATTTCACGTCGACCATGAACCAGCGCGGATTGGCCGGCGTGCTCTGGGGATCGAAGTGCGGATCTTTGGGGTCGAATGCCAGAAAGTCGGGGTAGCCCTCCCTTGCCACTTCCATGATGCCGACGATGCCGGGCTCCGCGCAGTTCGAATGATAAAAGAGAACCTGATCGCCGAGCCGCATTTGGTCCCGCATCATGTTGCGCGCCTGGTAATTGCGCACGCCGTCCCAGTGCTCGGTGCCGCTAGGTCTTCGGCAGAGATCGTCGATACTGAAGGTATCGGGTTCAGATTTCATCAGCCAGTATTGCATTCGTCAAAGCTCCTTTGTTGGGGGTTGGTTATGGCTTGCATCGGCAAGGCGTTATAGCGTTTTTAGACGCTTCAGTCCACTTTGCCTCGAGCGAATTTGACTATACTTTAGCTGCGCTGCGCCCTTGGCGCACGTTAACGACGATCTAAATTGCGAAACTGAGCGGATAAAACAAACTTGATGGATATCTTAAGTGTCATTGGCGTACTGATCGGCATCGGCGCGCTGCTGTTCGGAAACTTTCTGGAGGGCGCCAATCTCAACTCCCTGGTCAATGGCCCGGCCTTTATTATCGTGTTCGGGGGCACGATCGGCGCGACGTTGCTGCAGTTTCCGCCGCAAATTTTTGTTCGCAGTTTAAGACTCGGGTTATGGGTGTTTTTCCCGAAGAAAAAGGATTTGACGGTCGAGATCGACAAGATCGTCGAATGGAGCCAGTTGGCGCGCAAGCAAGGCTTGCTCGGTTTGGAAGACAAGATCGACAGCGAGCCCGATCAGTTTATTAAAAAAGGGCTGCAATTATTGGTTGACGGCAACGAGCCGGAAGATATTCGCGATATCCTGGAACTGGAGATTAACAACCGGGAAGATGTGGATTTGCAGGGTGCGAAAATGCTCGAGGCGATGGGGGGCTATGCGCCGACGGTCGGCATGCTTGCGGCGGTGATGGGGCTGATCCACGTCATGGAAAACCTGTCCGATCCGCAGCTGCTCGGCTCCGGTATCGCGACCGCCTTTGTCGCGACGGTCTATGGCGTCGGTTCCGCGAATCTGTTTTTCTTGCCGATGGCGAATAAAGTCAAAACCTATGTGTATGCGTCTTCACAGGCCCGGGAGATGATCGCGGAAGGATTGATCGCGATTTCGCAGGGCGAAAATCCGCGCAACATCAAATTGAAATTGAGCGGTTATCTGCATGAAAGGGAGAGCGTCAGCTTATGAGAAGGCGGCGCAGAAGAATACCGAGCGAAGCCGTCAATCATGACCGCTGGTTGATTTCCTATGCGGACTTCGTGACCTTGCTGTTCGCATTTTTTGTGGTCATGTATGCGATTTCGGCGGTCAACGAAAACAAATACAAGGCGTTTTCGAAGTCGCTGGAAAAAGCCTTTATCGAAAAAAAACGTCAGGTCAGCCAGTTGGAGGGTACGCTGGGGGAGCCCGGCAATGCCGAAAATTCCGTCAATACGGCTGTTAGTTTGGCCGCGGACAGCCGGCAGTTGCAGCATACCTCAGAGCAATTGACTCAAATCTTGGAAGGTTTGATTGCCGAAAATCTGGTGACCGTCAAAAAAGGCAGATACTGGATCGAGTTGCAAATGAACAGCGAACTGCTGTTTTTGAGCGGTTCGGCGGAACTCGCCTTAACCTCGCTGCCGGTACTCAAGAAGGTTGCGGAAGTGTTGAAGCCTTTGCCCAATCAGATCAATGTCGAAGGCCATACCGATAATTTGCCGATCGATACGGTCAAGTTTCCTTCCAATTGGGAATTGTCTGCGTCCAGAGCCACGACCGTGGTCAGGGAGTTCATCAATGACGGCATCGATCCTCCGCGCCTGTCGGCGATAGGCTACGGCGAGTTTCATCCGATCGCGGACAACAGGATAGAAGAAGGCCGCTTCAAGAATCGCCGAGTCGTGATATTGATCATTTCGCAGGGCTACGCGCGCCACCGCTTGTTCGAAGAAACGGCGGCAAATGACCAGAAGGCAATTCCGGGATTAGCGCCGGCCGGTCAGCGCGTGCCTGATCGTAGCCGATTGTAAAATGTTTGTCCTGTCGGCGGCGCTTGATTGTTTCTTAAGCTGAACCCTACAATAACGCGAATAATCCTGGATCTTGAATTTGAGTCATCATGAGTAACGAATATAACGCCGCCGCGATCGAAGTCCTGAGCGGCCTGGAGCCGGTGCGCAAGCGCCCCGGCATGTACACCGATACCACGCGGCCTAACCATCTGGTGCAGGAAGTCGTCGATAACAGCGTCGATGAAGCCTTGGCCGGCCACGCGGACACGATCGAGGTGGTGCTGTACAAGGACGGTTCTGTCAGGGTCGGCGACAACGGTCGCGGCATGCCGGTCGACATCCATCCGGAGCAGGGCATCCCGGGCGTCGAGGTGATCCTGACGCAATTGCATGCGGGCGGCAAGTTTTCGAACAAGAACTATCAGTTTTCGGGCGGTCTGCACGGCGTCGGCGTCTCGGTCGTGAATGCCCTGTCCGCAGAGCTCGAGGTCGAGGTCAAACGCGGCGGCAAGGTTTACCGGATGACATTCGCCGACGGCGAGAAGCAGAGCGATCTGGCCGAAGTCGGCACGGTCGGCCGCAACAACACCGGCACGACGGTCACCTTCCGTCCGAATGAAAAATATTTCGACTCGAGCAAGATTTCGGTGACCCGGCTGAAGCAGAACCTGCGCGCGAAGGCGGTGCTGTGTCCGGGCTTGACGATCAGCCTGAAGGTCGAACAGCCGGAAGAAGAGATCGTCTGGTGCTATCAGGACGGTTTGCGCGAATATCTGCTCGACCGCATCGGCGATATCGACTTCCTGCCGGAGCAGCCGTTCATGGGCAGCATGGCGGCCAATCACGAGGCGGTCGAATGGGGCATCATCTGGGCGCTCGAAAACCCCGGCGAAATGCTCGCCGAAAGTTACGTGAATCTGGTGCCGACCGCGCAGGGCGGCACGCACGTGAACGGCCTTCGGGCCGGTTTGACCGAGGCGATGCGCGAATTTTGCGACATTCGGAACATCCTGCCGCGCGGCGTGAAGGTCGCGCCCGAGGATGTCTGGGAAAACTGTCATTTCGTGCTCTCGGTCAAGCTCGAAGACCCGCAGTTTTCCGGACAGACGAAGGAAAGGCTCAGCTCGCGCGAATGCGTCGCCTTCGTCTCCGGCGTCGCGAAAGACAGTTTCAGCCTCTGGCTGAACCAGCATCCGGCCGAGGGCGAGAAGATCGCCGAAATCATCATTACCAGCGCACAGAAGCGCCTGCGCGCGAACAAGAAAATCGTGCGCAAGAAAATCACTTCGGGCCCCGCCTTGCCCGGCAAGCTGGCCGATTGTTCGGCGCAGGACATCGGTCGCACCGAGCTGTTTCTGGTCGAAGGCGATTCGGCCGGCGGCTCGGCCAAGCAGGCGCGGGACCGCGATTTTCAGGCGATCATGCCCTTGCGCGGCAAGATTTTGAATACCTGGGAAGTCGATTCGAATCAGGTGATGGCGTCGCAGGAAGTGCACGACATCGCGGTCGCGCTCGGCATCGAGCCGGGCTCGAATGATCTCGCCAATTTGCGCTACGGCAAGGTCTGCATCCTGGCCGATGCGGACTCCGACGGCAACCATATCGCGACCCTGATCAGCGCGCTGTTTTTCCAGCATTTCAATGCCCTGGTCAGGGCCGGCCATGTGTTCGTGGCGATGCCGCCCTTATACCGTATCGACGTCGGCAAGCGGGTGTTTTATGCGCTCGACGAAGCCGAGCGTCAGGGCGTACTGGACCGGATCAAGGCCGAGAAGATAAAGGGACAGATCAACGTGCAGCGCTTCAAAGGCCTCGGCGAAATGAATCCGGGCCAGCTCCGCGAAACGACGATGAACCCGGATACCCGCAGGCTGGTACAGATGACGGTGACCGACGATGACGACACCGGCGCTCAGTTCGATCTGCTCTTGGCCAAGAAACGCGCGCCGGACCGGAAAGTCTGGCTGGAGACCAAGGGCAATCTGGCGGACATCAAGTGACAGAGCGGCCTGCCCGCAATAACGGATCTTGCCGGTAATAGCGGCACAATTGCGCGTAAACGGCCGCAAATTCATGATGCAGGATGTCTGGGGCGCAGAAAAAATATTCGCTGATCACCGCGAAAAATTCGGCGGGGCTCTCCGCCGCATAGGGATCGATGCGACTCCCGTGATGATGCTCGATGCGTCGGATCAGATGTTGATAAGCCATGCTCAGCGCCGTTGACCAGGCGGAAACGGACATATCGTGATGCAGCGGCGGATAGCCGTCGGCCGGACCGTTCAGCATGTCGAGCTTATGGGCAATCTCATGGATGACCACGTTGCGTTCGGATGGAGCCTTCCGCAGATCCTGTTCGATATCGTCCCAGGCTAAGATCAGGGGGCCACGGGACCAGGATTCACCGCACAACGCATGTTCCTGATGATGCACGACGCCTGCGGCATCGGTTTCGTCCCGGCGGACGCGAAAGGCGGCCGGGTAGACGATCACTTCGCTCCATCCTTCCAGACAGCCAAGACCGAGCCCGAGTACCGGCAGGCAGGCGAGCGCGGCGATGACGACGCGCATGGCCTCGGTCGGTTCGAATCCCTGGACGCCGACCAGATCTTTCTGCTGTAAAAACAGCGTCGCAAGTTCGCGCAAGTGCGCTTTTTCGACCGAGCTCAATCCCTGAAAAACAGCCGTGTTGTCGATGGCTTCCCGCCACAGGGCCTGCGCAATCGGATGCCGGTGCAGAATATAACGAATCCGAACACGTTTGAAAAAATGCATGATTCAGGTTTTGGGACGGGTGAAAAACGAAAAAACATCACGATGGGGCTTTGCCGGCCTTATTATATGCATTATTTATCACAGTGTCAGAGCCAGGGCACAACCCAAAAACCGAGTGACCGAATTAGAATTATTTTTCAGCAGCGAAGGAGGCCTTGCGAAGACGATCCAGGGCTTCCGGCCGCGCGAGCCGCAAATCGAAATGGCCAGGGCGATCGCGGCCGCGATTCAAAGCCATCGCCATCTGATCGCGGAGGCCGGTACCGGCACCGGCAAGACCTTTGCCTATCTGGCGCCGGCGATCTTTTCGGGGCAAAAGGTGATCATTTCGACCGGCACCAAAAACCTGCAGGATCAGCTGTTCAACAAGGACCTGCCGGTGATCCGCAAGACGATCAAGACGCCGTTTCAGGCCGCGCTGCTGAAAGGCCGCAGCAATTATCTGTGCAGCTACCGCCTCGAAAATTCGCTGAATTCCGCCTTCGGTTTCAGCAAGGAAGACGCGGATGCGTTGACCAAGATCAAGTCCTGGTCGAAGCGCACGAAGACCGGCGATATTGCCGAAATGTCCGACGTAGCCGAGGCCAATCCGGTCTGGTATCAGGCCACTTCGAGCGTCGATAACTGTCTCGGGCAGGATTGCCCAAAATTTTCCGACTGTTTTCTGTTCAAGGCCCGAAAAGAGGCGCAGGAGGCCGAGATTCTGGTCGTCAATCATCATTTGCTGTGCGCGGACTGGTCGATTCGCGACGGCGGCTTCGGCGAACTGTTGCCGAAGGCCGAAGTGATCATCGTCGACGAGGCGCATCAGCTGGCCGATACCGCCTCCAATTTTTTGGGCATCAGCATCAGCAGCAAGCAACTGCACGATCTGGCCGCGGACGCCTTGATCGAGTATTTCAAGGACGCGACCGACATGCCGGCCCTGCGCGCCGCCTGCGAAGAGCTCGAGCATGGCGCCAAGGACCTGCGTCTGGCCTTCGGCATCGAACTGAAGCGCGGCGAATGGCGGGACATCGACAGCAATCCGAAGATTGCCGGCGCCTTGGCCGATGTCCGCGCGCAATTGCAGCGTCTGGCCGCAGAGCTTGAGCTGGCGTCGGTCAAAAGCAAGGGGCTGGAGTCGTGCTTCAAGCGCGCCGAGGAACTGGTGCAGCAGTTGAACGTCATTTCCGAAGAGTCCGGCGGCAAATGGATACGCTGGTTTGAGACGCATCGAAAAACGGTTACCTTGAGCCGGACGCCGCTCGACATCGCCGCCGAATTCCACAGTTTCATGCAGCTCAGCAAGGCGGTGTGGATTTTTACCTCGGCGACCCTGAGCGTCGCGCAGCGCTTCGATCATTTCGCGAACAGTCTCGGCGTCGCCAATGCCGACAACGCGCGCTGGGACAGCCCGTTCGATTATGCGAGCCAGTCGTTGTTCTATCATCCGAAAGGCTTGCCGAAGCCCGATAATCCGGATTTTACCGCGATGATCATCGATTTCGTGGTACCGGTTTTGCAGGCGAGCCGGGGGCGGGCGTTTTTTCTGTTTACCAGCCACCGCGCCTTGAAAGAGGCCGCCGAACTGTTGGCGGATAAAATCCCCTATCCGCTGTTGATTCAGGGCAGCCGGCCGAAAGGCGCGCTGCTGGATCAGTTCACGAAGACCGACCATGCGGTGCTGCTCGGCACCGCGAGCTTCTGGGAAGGCGTCGATGTGCGCGGCGAGGCGCTGTCGTGCGTGATCATCGACAAGCTGCCGTTTGCGTCCCCGGGCGATCCGGTGTTGAAGGCGCGGATGGAGGCGATGCGGAAGTCGGGCCGCAATCCGTTTTTCGAATATCAATTGCCGGCCGCGGTGATCGCGCTCAGGCAGGGCATCGGCCGGCTGATTCGCGACGTGACCGACCGCGGCGTGTTGATGGTTTGCGACCCGCGCCTGCTGAAACGCTCCTACGGCCAGATATTTCTGGACAGCGTGCCGGCCATGAAACGCACCCGCGATATTGCGGAGGTGCAGGCGTTTTTCGCGCAGGAAAAGCCGAAGCCCAAAGACCGGGCGTAGGGACATTTGCGCGCGCGAGTGATCCAGTCAGCCATTTTGTCCCGGATGCTGGTAAAATAAGCGGTTATTGATTCAACTCCCATTTTTTAAATGAGCACAAAACCCAGTAAAGACCTCGAAACCTTCGTCAACCCCGAGCCCGGCCGGGACTATACGATCCGTATCGACATCCCCGAATTCACCTGTTTGTGTCCGAAAACCGGCCAGCCCGATTTCGCGACGATCCGCCTCGAATATGTGCCGGCAGCGGCCTGCGTCGAACTGAAGGCGCTGAAACTGTATATCTGGACGTTCCGCGATCAGGGCGCCTTTCATGAGGCGGTGACCAATCAAATCCTGAACGACATCGTCGCCGCGATTCAGCCGAATTTCCTGCGCGTGCGCGCCGAGTTCAATGTGCGCGGCGGCATCTATACGACGGTCGTCGCCGAACATCGCAATCCTGAGTGGCAAGCGCCGCAGCCGGTGCATCTGCCCTGAGCATCACGATGATCAAAGACACGCTGACCACGCTGCCGCAATACCTGTTGCCGCAGCATACCTTGTCGCGGCTGATGAGCCGGCTCACGCATTCGAAAAACGTCGCCTGGAAAAATTTCTTCATCCGGCAGATCGTCCGCCATTACGGCGTCAATATGGACGAGGCGCTGGAGCCGAATATCGAAGCCTATCCCAGCTTCAATCATTTTTTCACGCGCGAGCTGAAACCCGGCATCCGGCCGTTGACCAGCGTTCCGAATGCGATCGCCTGTCCTGCGGACGGCGCGGTCAGCCAGGCCGGCCAAATCACCGCCGGCACGATCTTTCAGGCCAAGGGCAAAAGTTTTACCGCGGTCGATCTGCTCGGCGGCAGCGCGGAGCGCGCCGCGCCGTTTCAGGACGGCGTGTTTTCGACGATCTATCTGTCGCCGAAGGATTACCATCGCCTGCACATGCCCTTGACCGGCACGCTGCGCGAGATGGTGCACATCCCGGGCCGCCTGTTCAGCGTGAACGCCGCCACCGCGAACGTCGTGCCGGGGCTGTTTGCGCGCAACGAGCGCGTCGCGGCGATTTTCGATACCGAAGCGGGGCCGATGGCCTTGGTGCTGGTCGGCGCGATTTTCGTCTCCAGCGTCGAAACGGTCTGGCATGGCGTCGTGACGCCGCCGACGGTCAGTTCGGTGCAAAGCTGGCGCTACGACGACAATGCCCCGACGCTGCAAATCGGCGAGGAAATGGGCCGCTTCAACATGGGGTCGACGATCATCGTGTTATTCGGCAAAGACCGGGCGGCATGGGCCGAGGACCTGGCGGCCGGCAAATCGGTTCGGCTTGGAGAAATGATCGGCAAAAAGTTGTAACGACAGTTTGCCGGCATAAAAAAAGCGCCCGTGTGGCGCTTTTTTTATGCGCGCTCATTTTGGGGACTTTTAACAACAACCTTTGAGCTGAACCATTGTCAAACCAGCCGTCGGCATGAGATTGTGCAATATAAGAGGAGACACGTCATGAAACCGATCATCAATCCGCGGATCCACGGTTATCTCGATTATGCTACCGTCGTCATCTTCCTGCTCGCGCCCTCGTTGCTGGGGCTGAGCGGCGTCGCCGGCATGCTGGCCTATGCCTTGGCGGCAATCCATCTGGCGATGACGTTGGTCACCGATTTTCCTTTGGGCGCCGTCAAACTCGTGCCCTTTCGCCTGCACGGCCGGGTCGAAAGAATGGTGGGTCCCGCTTTATTGCTGGCGCCTTTTTTGCTCGGCTTCGAAGGCGCCGCGCGCGGTTTTTATTTCTTGCTCGGCGCTGTGATCATCGTCGTCGGTTTGTTGACCGATCACGAGGCGACATCATAAAAAATCAGCGCCTCGGCGCCTGGTTTTACTTGATCAAAACGGGAGTCGGCGGCAAGGGGCCGAGATTGACTTTGTATACGTAGGAATCGCCGCGAAAGGTGCCTTCGACATACTCGATCAATTGGTCCGCGGCCGAATAGGTGTGCCGTTTCAGCAACAGGCAGGGGCTCGGCTGTTCGAAGCCGAACACTTCAGTCTCCTCGGGCGTGCTCAACACCGCTTCGATCGACTGGTCGGCGCGCACCAGCACAATGCCGCATTGATCCTGTAAAAAGGCATAGACAGAGCCGCGGGTGTCCCAGGCTTCCAGTGCCGGCACGGCGGTTAAGTCGTACCAGGCGACTTCGCGGGTCATCGGGACGCCGTCGGCCATGCGCACACGCACCAAGCGCAGCAACGGCGTCATCGACGGTCTCTTGAACAGGCAGGCTATCGTGCGTTCGCTGACCACCTCGCAGTGCAGCACGCGAGTCGAGGAGGTTTTGCCCTGTTCGCGCATTTCCTCGGTAAAACCCTTCAGGCGTCCCGGCGCCGGATGCGCGCGCGGCGGCGCCTGCACGACCGTGCCGCCGCGCCCATGCGTGCTCAACAGGCGATTGGAGCGCAATTCGTCATAACACCGCTTGACCGTGGTCCGGCTGACCCGCATCGCTTCCGCCAGCGTCCGTTCCGAAGGCAGGTTCACGCCGGACTTCAGAACGCCTCCCTCGATCAGCGCATGCAACTGCCGTTTGAGTTGCAAATAATAAGGCTCCGAACTCTGCTCATTGAGCTGCAATCGCTTGATCAAATCGGTCGCGGGATCGTTTTCTTGAGTCGTATAGCCTAGGGTCATGATTTATTCACCTATATCAATTTGGCAGGGCTTATGCCATTATTCAGCAGGGATTCGGAAAATAAATGCTGGCTTTGGGTGTTTGATTTTTAGATTTGCCGGCGGTTATTTTTTGAGAATGTATGCGGTCTAATGCGTCTTGTTAAATGTAAGTCGTTGACAAGTATAACAAATTGAACTTTACTGAATGCTTAACCGATATCTGGTTTCAACCGTGAGGAGCTGCTATGGAGTACTCGAACACCGTGTGGGAGCGTCTGCCGGAGCCCAAGCTGCCGGTGCCTCTGCCGTATCTGGCGTTGGTCTTTTTTGTACTGATCGGGCTATGGTCGTCATTTTTCACGATTCCGGCCGAGTCCGAAGGCATCGTGTTGCGCTTCGGCAAATATATCAACAAGGTGCCGTCGGGGCTGCATTTCAAGATTCCGTTCGGCGTCGATAAAATTGTCGAAGTGCCGACGCAGCGCCAGCAAAAGCTGGAATTCGGATTTTTCACGCCCGGCTATTCGAATCCCGATCAGGTCGGATTCGAGCCGGAGCTCGAAAAATCGATGGTGACCGGCGATCTGAATTCGGCGCTGGTCGAATGGATCGTGCAATACCGGATCACCGAGCCGGAGAAATATTTGTTCGACGTGCGCGATCCCGGCCTGACCTTGCGCGATCTTTCCGAAGCGATGATGCGGGAAGTCGTCGGCGACCGCACCGTCGATGAGATCATCACGATCGGGCGGCAGGAAATCGAAGACAATGTGCTGATGCGTCTCAGCAATCTGGCCAAGCGTTATCAGCTCGGCGTCACGATCAATCAGGTGCAACTGAAAAACGTGAATCCGCCGCTGCCGGTGCAGCCTTCGTTCAACGAAGTGAATAGGGCGCAGCAGGACCGCGAAAACATGATCAACATCGCGAACGGCGAATACAACAAGGCGGTGCCGCGGGCGCGCGGCGAGGCCGACCAACGAATTCAGGCCGCCGAAGGCTACCGCTTCAAACGCATCAACGAGGCCGAAGGCGACGCCAGTGCCTTCACCTCGGTGCTCGATCAATACATCAAGGCGCCGGCGGTGACCCGCACCCGCATCTATCTCGAAACCCTGGGCCAGGTGCTGCCCCAGGCCCGGCAGCAGATCATCGTTGACGACACCGTGCAGCAGATCTTGCCGATGCTGCCGTTCCCGGCCACGGCACTGGAGGCAGGAAAATGATCCGATCCAAAAATCTGAGTTATCTTGGCGCGGCGATTGCGCTGTTACTGCTGTTCCTTTCGGCCTATACGGTCAATCAGGCCGAGCAGGTGATCATCACGCAATTCGGCAGGCCGGTCGGCGATCCGATCACCGATCCCGGCCTGCATTTCAAATTGCCGTTCGTCCAGGACGTGAACCGTTTCGACAAGCGCTATCTGGCCTGGGACGGTCCGCTGGTCGAGATGTCCACGAAGGACAAGACTTATATCCAGGTCGATACCTTCGCCCGCTGGCGGATTACCGATCCGATGCGTTATTACCTGCGCCTTCGCGACGAGCGCAGCGCGCAATCCCGGCTCGAGGACATTCTCGGCAGCGAGACGCGCACCGCGATCGCCCGCCATGAACTGATCGAAGTCGTGCGCACCGACAAGGAGCGGAAGCCGATGCGGGATGAAACCCTGGCCGTCGCGGCCGGCGAAGGCACGCTCGGAACGTTGCGGCCGATCCAAGTCGGGCGCGCGCGGATCGAACAGGATATCTTTCATGCCGCCCAGCCCAAGCTGGCCGAATTCGGCATCGAACTGCTCGACGTGCGCTTCAAGCGGATCAACTACAACCAGCAAGTGCTGGAGCGGATTTATCAGCGGATGATCAGCGAACGCCTGCAAATCGCCCAGCGCTTCCGCTCCGAAGGCGAGGGCGAGGCCGCGCGCATCAACGGCAAGAAAGAGCGCGACATCAACGAAATCGAATCGGCCGCTTATAAGAAGATACAGGCGATTCACGGCGAGGCCGACGCCAAAGCGACCGAAATCTATGCCCAGGCCTACACGCAAAAACCCGAAGCGGCGGAATTCTTCAAGTTTACCAAGAGCATGGAAACCTACCGCAAGATTCTGAATCAAGACGCCACCATCGTGCTGTCGACCAATAGCGACCTGTTTGAACTGCTCAAACGGGGCGAGCAGAAACGTCCGTAGTCAACCGTCCGGATGTTACGCCGCGGGCGCGGATTACGCTCCGCTGTGTTTCATCCGGCCTTCTCCTCCGTAGCGCAAAATGAATACTGCGCTGCTTTCAAATCATGAGTGCCCAGTGAACTTGCGCAGGTTTTCGTTGAAAACAGAGCGGGATGTAATTTTTTGCGCCAGTTAACTTTGGGTTAAGCACTTAATCCGGAAAAGCCATTATCATAGGCATTACCCCTTTTTTTTGTCTGGTTGAATAGTCAGCTATGCAAAGCGCGGGTTAACTACCGAAATCGATCGCGTTCAGCCGGAAGGCGAGCCGTGATAACGAGAGTGTCGGTGTTCCTGTCAATGCCGAAATGGTTTTTTCTAACTAACGTATTTCTACTGGTTGTCGCTAGCGTATCAACGGTTTTCATGGAGTTGTAAAAAAAAGCCCATATCATAAGCTGTAAGTATTTTGTTTTCTACGATGTATCCATAGCGGGGATCTGCTGGATAACGATAGAAATAGATCGCGTTCATCCCAATTCAGGTGAGTTGTGATGGCGAGTATGAGAGCGTTCCTGGCAACGCCGATATGGCTTTTATCACTAACAGATCCGGGCCGTCTTTTATCGGGAGGCCAGGGATTTCGTGCCGATATAAAGGCACAGCAAGATTTGATTACGAAAAATGGGAGAGTGAAGTGAGTTGGGACAAAGAAGAAGACCGGACGACTTATACCGTCGTGGTTAACGGCGAAGAGCAATATTCGATCTGGCCGGATTTCAAGGAGATTCCGGAGGGTTGGCAGGCCGTCGGCAAGACCGGAAATAAAGAAGCTTGTCTAGCCTACATTAAAGAAGTATGGACCGACATGCGTCCTCTCAGTCTCCGCCAGCAGAGGGATGTCGCTGAAACTGCGGAACGATAGAACGATGGCCAGAGTGGCAGGATGGCGCTGAGAAGGGATATATGCCGGCCGGGTCGCATGGTGGATTTTCCTGGATAGGCCTCAAAGTCACGGCAAAAATATGCTCGTCCTGCTTCCGTTATGCGGGGGCAGGTTCCTGTATTCGGTTCTTGGGCAAAACATTTTTTGGATGGGAAGGATGTCTGTCCGGCGATTTTGCTAGGCCGGAATATCCTTACTTTACGAAAAAACCTTTAAGCCGGTGGCGCTGTTAGTGTGCGGACCCATATCGGCACAGCGCTGTGTCTCGGTCTGTCCTTTTCCGTGTGCTCCCTTCTCATGCCCAGATGATGACATTATCGGTCATGATCGTCCTATCTATCGATTTACTGGTCCGCAGGACGTCCTGATGGGAGTCAAGAGATCCCGTTTTCGACACTCAAGCGCCGATTCCTTTTCGCTTCCCAAGCCCTAATAACTACAGGTCCATGAAAGACATGGCTGGCTTACCGCCTCAGGTAGGCTAAGGCCAGTATGCACAACCGTATGCATTGTTGCGCGCACCGCTCGCTAGAGATCAGCGCGTCCCCGTTACCGAAGCGCGGAAACATAATTCGTCCTAATTTCAATTACGAATGACATTTGCTGCGCTCGCTTCGATACATCGCGAAGGCAGCCGGAATCGTTGTCGCTTTCAAGCGCTAAAAGCGCTGGATGCCGGGTGATGCTTGCCATCGTGCGCTACAAAATAACCGCCAATCGGCGAAAGACACTTTGAATCACAGGTAAAAAGAAAATTGTATGTGTGAACGTGAAATCCAAAACAGCATAGCAGAACAAAAATATTTTGCTGGAGCGCAAGAGCCGTCGATGGACAAAACCGCGAACGTCCTGCCTTTGTCAGCTGCGCAGACCGGCATGTGGTTCGCGCAGACGTTAAGTTCACCGGATTCGATGTTCAATCTTGCCGAAGCCATAGAAATCCATGGACCGATCGATCCTGCGCTGTTCGAGAAAGCCTTGCGGCAAGCCGTGATGGAGGCCGACACGGTGCGCGTGCGTTTAATCGAGGATGGCGATGGGCTAAGGCAAATCATCTCCCCGTCTTTCGACGCCGAAATCCCGTTTATCGATGTCAGCGCCGAGGCGGATCCCGAGGCGGCGGAACGCTGGATGATGGCTGAATTAACCCGGCCGGTCGATTTGCTGACGGGCACTCTCTGGACGTCTGCCCTGTTTAAGATCGCGTCCGACCGCTTCGTCTGGTATCACCGCAGCCATCACATCATCATGGACGGCTTTACGGCAGGCCTCTTTACCCGGCGCGTTGCAAGCCTATACACCGCGCTCGTCGAAGGGCGGTCTCCATCTGATGACGATGCATTCGCGCCTTTGTCTCTCCTGATCGAGGAAGACGCGGCTTATCGCAACTCTGAACGCTTCATACGCGACCGCGATTATTGGATGAAGCGCCTCGCCGACAAACCGGAGCCCCTGAGCCTCGCGAGCCGGCAGTCGCCGAATGTCGGCGGCCTGTTGCGCCAAACCTCGAATGTCTCGCTCGAAACCGTCAATGAATTGCGCAGGTTTGCTCAGGCGGCCGGCGCCAGCATGCCGCAAACCTTGATTGCGGCTACCGTCCTTTACCTTTACCGGGTCACGGGCGTGGAGGATATGGTGGTCGGCCTTCCGGTTACGGCGCGGTCGAATAATCGTATGCGGCGGGTACCGGGCATGGTTGCAAATGCGTTGCCGCTACGTCTCGCGATGGCTGCGGACATCAGTGTGGCCGAACTCCTCCAACAAGTCGGCAAGGAAGTCCGCCAGATCCTGCGGCATCAGAGTTACCGATACGAGGACTTGCGGCGAGACCTGAATCCGCACGATCCTAACCGGCATCTCTTTTCGCTGTTCGTCAATATCGAGCCTTTCGATTATGACCTTAGCTTTGCCGGCCATCCTGTGACTCCGCATAACCTTTCGAACGGGACCGGCGACGATCTCGCCATCTTCATTTACGACCGCGGCGACGGCAAAGGCCTCAGGATAGACTTTGACGCCAATCCGGCCCTTTATACTTCTGAGGATCTTGCCGCGCACCAGCGGCGTTTCTCAAAACTTCTGGAGACCATCACGCGCGACCCCGGCCTGCAAATCGGCCGGATAGATATTCTCGACCCGGCGGAACGCCGGCAGGTTTTATTCGACTGGAACGCGACCGCGGCCGACTACCCGCAGGACCTTTGCCTCCACGAGCTGTTCGAGGCGCAAGTGCAGGCGGCCCCCGAGGCGACGGCTGTGGTGTTCGAAGACCGGCGTTCGACCTATGCCGAGCTGAACGCCAGGGCCAACCGGCTGGCGCGCCACCTGCGCGGTTTGGGCGTGGGGCCGGAGACGCGCGTGGCGATCTGCCTGGAACGTAGCGTCGAATGGGTGGTCGGCCTGTTGGCCGTGCTGAAGGCGGGCGGCGCCTATGTGCCGCTGGACCCGATCTATCCGAAGGACCGTCTGGATTTCATGCTGGCCGACAGCGGCGCCGCCGTGCTGCTGACCCAGGCCGCGCTCGTGGATGCCCTGCCGCACCATCCCGTCACCTTCTGTCTCGACCGCGATTGGGCTTCTATCGAACAGGAGAGCCCGGCGAATCTTGACGGCCTGACGCTTCCGCAAAATCTCGCCTACGTGATCTATACCTCCGGTTCCACCGGTACGCCGAAGAGCGTGGCGGTGCCGCACGCCGGGGTGGTAAACCTCGTAGCCTGGCACAATCGGCAGTTCAAGGTGAGCGCCGCCGACCGGGCTACCCAATTGGCCGGCCTGGCCTTCGACGCGAGCGCCTGGGAAACCTGGCCCTACCTGCTGGCGGGAGCCAGCCTGCACCTGATCCGGCAGGAACTGCTGGGGCAGCCGGAGGCGCTGTGGCGGAAACTGGCCGACGACCGCATCACCGTGGCCTTCATGCCGACGCCGCTCGCCGAACTGATGCTGGCATCGCCTTGGCCCGAGCACCTGGTTCTGCGCGGCCTGCTGACGGGCGGCGACCAGTTGCATGGGTATCCGCCGGCCGGGTTGCCGTTCGAACTGGTCAACAACTACGGCCCCACCGAGAACAGTGTTGTCTCGACCTCCTGTACGGTGCCGGCGGGCAGGGAAGGGCTGCCCTCCATCGGCCGGCCCATCGCCAACACCCGCGCCTACCTGCTGGATTCGACCTTGACGCCGGTTCCGGTCGGGGTGGCGGGCGAGTTGTACGTGGGCGGCGCCGGGCTGGCACGGGGCTATGTGGGCCGCCCCGAACTGACCGCGGAGCGCTTCGTGCCGGACCCGTTCGGAGCGGCGGGCGCGCGCCTGTACCGGACCGGCGACCTCGGCCGCTGGCTGCCGGACGGCAGCCTCGAATTCCTCGGCCGCAACGACTTCCAGGTCAAGATCCGCGGCTTCCGCATCGAGCTGGGCGAGATCGAGGCGCAATTGGCCGGCTGCCCTGGCGTGCGCGAGGCGGCGGTGCTGGCGCGCGCGAGCGCTGCGGGCGGCCTGGGGCTGGTCGCCTACTACACCGCCGACGCGGCGATCGCGGTCGATAGCCTGCGCGCTCGGTTGAACGAACGCCTGCCGGAATACATGGTGCCGGCGGCCTTTGTCCGGCTGGATGTGATGCCGCTGACCCCCAACGGCAAGCTGGACCGCAAGGCGCTGCCGGCGCCGGAAGCCGACGCTTATGTCGCCTTGGACTATGAGGCGCCGCAGGGCGAGGTCGAAAGAACCCTGGCCCGGATCTGGGTGGAGCTGCTGAAGGTCGAAAGGATCGGCCGGCACGACCATTTCTTCGCGCTCGGCGGCCATTCGCTGCTGGCGGTGACGTTGATCGAGCGGATGCGGCAGGCGGGCTTCAAGGCGGACGTGCGCGTGCTGTTTGCCTCGCCGACGCTGGCAGGCCTGGCCGCCGCCGTGGAGGGCAGTACCAGCCTGGTGGAGGCGCCCGGCAATCGGATTCCTCCGGGAAGCCTGGAGATCACGCCCGCGATGTTGCCGCTGGTCACTTTGAGTCCGCTTGAGATCGCGCGCCTGGTCGATGCGACACCGGGCGGCGCGGCCAATATCCAGGACATCTATCCTTTGGCGCCTTTGCAGGAAGGCATTCTGTTCCATCATCTGATGGCCGAGAAAGGGGACGCCTACCTGCTGCCCGCCATGCTGGCGTTCGACACGGCCGCACGGCTGCAGGAGACCCTGGACGCGCTGCGGGCGGTGATCGGCCGGCATGACATCCTGCGCACGGCGGTAGCCTGGGAGGGCTTGTCGGAGCCGGTGCAGGTGGTCTGGCGTTCGGCAGCGCTGAAGGTCGAGGCGGTCGAGCTCGACCCGGCAGGTGGGGACGCCGTCGCCCAACTGCGGGCCCGCTTCGATCCGCGCCATTTCCGCCTCGACGTGCGCCGGGCGCCGATGCTGCAGGCTTACACCACTTACGATGCGGCGAACGCCCGCTGGCTCCTGTTGCTGCTCACCCACCATCTGGCGCTCGATCACACCGCGCTCAAGATCCTGCTGGAGGAGACGCTTGCCCATCTGGCGGGACACGCCGAGCTGTTGCCGGAGCCGATGCCGTTCCGGAACTTCGTGGCGCAGGCGCGCCTGGGCATCAGCCAGGCCGAACACGAGGCGTTTTTCCGGGAGCTTCTCGGCGATGTGGACGAGCCGACGGCGCCGTTCGGCGTGCTCGACGTGCAGGGCGACGGTTCGGGCGTCGAGGAAGCGGCACTCACGCTCGATGCCGAGCTGGCGCGGCGCCTGCGCGAGCGGGCACGGGCGCTGAGCGTCAGCGCGGCGAGCCTGTGCCATCTGGCATGGGGGCAAGTGCTGGCGCGGACCACCGGGCGCCGGGACGTGGTGTTCGGCACGATATTGTTAGGACGCCTGCAAGGCGGAGCCGGTGCCGACCGGGTTCTCGGCATGTTTATCAACACGCTGCCGGTGCGGCTTGAGATAGGCACCGAGGGGATTGAGGCCGCCGTGCGGCGAACCCACGTGCAGCTGGCTGATTTGCTGCGTCATGAACACGCTTCGCTGGCGCTGGCGCAACGCTGCAGCGCCGTGCCGGCGCCGACGCCGTTGTTCACGTCGCTGCTCAATTATCGCCACAGCCCGGATTTGGAGGACCTCGAGACCGTGCCCATCTGGGATGGGATCGAGGTGGTGGTTGGCGAGGAACGCACCAATTATCCGATTGCCCTTGCCGTGGACGATATGGGGAAGGGTTTCCGCCTGACCGTGCAGGCGCAGGCCCCGGTCGATCCGGCGCGTCTGTGCGGTTACATGCAGGCGGCGCTGGCGGGATTGGTGGAGGCCCTGGAGCGGGCGCCGCAGACGGCCGTCTGCGCGCTCGACCTCCTGGGAGATGCTGAGCGGCACGAGCTGCTGGAGACAGGAAGCGGCACCGCGGCCGACTACCCGCAGGGCCTCTGTATCCATCAGCTGTTCGAGGCGCAGGCGTGGAAGACTCCCGAGGCGACGGCAGTGGTGTTCGAAGATCGGCACTTGAGCTATGGCGAGCTGAACGCCAGGGCCAACCGCTTGGCGCACCACTTGCGCGGCTTGGGCGTGGGGCCGGAGACGCGCGTGGCGATCTGCCTGGAGCGGAGCTTCGAGATGGTGGTGGGCCTGTTGGCCGTGCTGAAGGCGGGCGGCGCCTATGTGCCGCTGGACCCTGCCTACCCGGAGGATAGGCTGAGCTTCATGCTGGCCGATAGCGCCCCGCTGGCGTTGTTGGCGGACGCGGCGGCCAAGGCCCGGCTGGCAGGGCATTTCGGCGGTTCGGTGCTGATCGATCTTACAGCAGACGCCGCCGCGTGGGAACATCAACCCAAAGACAACCTCGATCCGCGCGGCATAGGGCTGGCCCCGGCGCATCTTGCCTACATGATCTATACCTCCGGCTCCACCGGCCGGCCGAAGGGCGTCATGCTACCGCATTCCGCCTTATGCAATCATACCCTTTGGATGCAGGAGACGTTTCCTCTGGAGGCGTCGGACCGTTTCCTGCAAAAAACCTCGATCAGCTTCGACGCCGCGGTGTGGGAGTTTTTCAATCCCTTGTCTTTCGGCGCGCCGCTGGTCCTCGCCCCGCCCAACTGGCAAGAGGACCCGCGCTCCCTGCTGTCGACGATTCGGGAACAGGGCATTACGGCACTGCAGGCCGTACCGAGTCTGCTGCGGCTGCTGCTCGATACGGACCGAGACGGCGCCTTGCATTCTTTAAAGCGGATTTTCTGCGGCGGCGAGGAGCTGCCGGCAGCGCTGGTGCAACAATGCCGCAGGCGTCTTGAGGCAGAGCTGATCAACCTGTACGGACCGACCGAAACCTGCATCGACGCGACTTACTGGGTCAGCCCGCGCGATTTTGAGGGTGCCTGGTCGCCGATCGGCCGGCCGGTGGCAAACGCCCGCGCCTATCTGCTCGACGACAACCTTGCACCGGTTCCGGGAGGGATTTCCGGTGAATTGTACCTGGGCGGCGAAGGGCTGGCGCGGGGCTATCTTGAGCGTCCCGATCTGACCGCGGAACGCTTCGTGCCCGACCCGTTCGGGGAGCCGGGCCGCCGCCTGTACAAGACCGGCGACTTGGCACGCTGGCTGCCGGACGGCACGCTCGAATACCTCGGCCGCAACGATTTCCAGGTCAAGATCCGCGGCTTCCGCATCGAACTGGGCGAGATCGAGGCGCAACTGGCCGGCTGCCTTGGCGTGCGCGAGGCGGCGGTGCTGGCGCGGGAAAGCGGCGCCGGCGATCCGCGCCTGGTCGCCTACTACACCGCCGATGCGCCGATCGCGGTCGATACGCTGCGCAGCCACTTGAACGAAAGTTTGCCGGAGTATATGGTGCCGGCGGCCTATGTCTGGCTGGACGTGCTGCCTGTGACCCCCAACGGCAAGCTGGATCGCAAGGCGCTGCCGGCGCCGGAAGCCGATGCTTTCGGCGTCTCGGGCTTTACCGCGCCCGAGGGCGAGATCGAAGCGCGCCTCGCGGGCCTGTGGGGCGAACTGCTGGGACTGGATCAGGTCAGCGCGACCGCCAATTTCTTCGAGCTCGGCGGCCATTCGCTGCTGGCGACCCGTCTGGTGGCGCTGATTCAGCGGGAGTTCGGCGTGGATCTGCCGATCGTCACGGTGTTCAGCCATCCGACCTTGCGGGCACAGGCGGCGGTGCTGGAGCGCGCCGAAGCGCGCAGCGACGTCCCGGCGCTCGAACGGATCGAGCGCGGCGGTGTCCTGCCGCTGTCCTACGCCCAGCAGCGGCTATGGTTCCTCGATCAGTTCGAGGGCCCGAACTCCCGTTATAACCTGCCGGCGGCGCTACGGCTCCGGGGCACGCTCGACCTGGCGGCGCTCGCGCGCACGTTCGAAGAAATCGTTCGGCGCCACGAGAGCCTCCGCACCACGTTCACCGCCGTCGACGGCGAAGCGCGGCAGCGCATCCAGCCGGCGGCCGGTGTGCCGCTGCCGCTGACCGACCTGCGGTCGCTGCCGGAGGCGGCGCGGGCGGCCGAGGCGGAGGCGCTGCTGGCGGCCGAGTCGGCGCAACCGTTCGACCTTGGCCGGGATCTCTTGCTGCGGACCCGGCTGCTGCAATTGCGGGACGACGAGCATCTGCTGGTGATCACGGCGCACCACATTGCCGCCGACGGCTGGTCGGTTGGGGTGTTGGTCAAGGAAGTGGCGGCGCTCTATGGCGCTTACGCGCGCGGCGAAGCCAGCCCGCTGGCGGAACTGCCGATCCAGTATGCCGACTACGCGGTCTGGCAGCGGCGTTGGTTACAGGGCGCCGAGCGCAGCCGCCTGGAGAACTACTGGCGCGGCCGGCTCGCCGGTCTGCCGGAACTGCACAGCCTGCCGACCGACCGGCCACGCCCGGCTCTGCAGAGCGACCGGGGCGCGGTGCACCGGCAACACTTCGGGCGCGAGTTGACCGCCGAGCTGAACAAGCTGGGCCAACAGGAAGGCGCGACCCTGTTCATGACCTTACAGGCCGCTTTCTCGGCGCTGCTGGCGCGCTACAGCGGCGGCGCCGATATCGTCCTGGGGACGCCTATCGCCAACCGCACCCAGGCCGAGTTGGCCCCCCTGATCGGCTTCTTCGTGAACACCCTGGTGCTGCGCCTGGATCTGTCGGAGGACCTGCGCTTCATCGACCTCTTGCGACAGGCCAGAGAGCGCGCGCTGGAGGCCTACGCGCACCAGTCGCTGCCGTTCGAACAATTGGTGGAACTGATGGAGCCGGAACGGAGCCTCAGCCACCATCCCTTATTCCAGGTCATGCTGACTTTGCAGAACAACGAGCAAGGGGAGCTGGCTTTGCCGGACCTCACGGTGAGCGCGGTGGAGCCGCCGCTGGCCGTGGCCAAGTTCGACCTGTTGCTGAATCTGGAGGAAGGGCCGGAAGGACTGGATGCCATCTGGGTATATGCCGCCGATCTCTTCGATGCGGCCACGATTGCACGCATGGCAGGTCATTTCGAGCACCTGCTCGAAGGCATCGTGCGCGCGCCCGAACAGTCCATTCGGGGCTTGCCGCTGCTCCGTGACCAGGAGCGTCGACAGCTTCTGCTCGACTGGAACGCGACCGCGGTCGACTACCCGCAGGCCCTCTGTATCCATCAACTGTTCGAGGCGCAGGTGAGAAAGACTCCCGAGGCGGTGGCGGTGGTGTTCGAAGACAGGCACTTGAGCTATGCCGAGCTGAACGCCAGGGCCAACCGCTTGGCGCACCACTTACGCGGCGTGGGCGTGGGGCCCGAGGCGCGCGTGGCGATCTGCCTGGAGCGGAGCTTCGAGATGGTGGTAGGCTTGTTGGCCGTGTTGAAGGCGGGCGGCGCCTATGTGCCGCTGGACCCGGCTTACCCCGAGGACCGCTTGGCCTTTATGCTCAGCGACAGCGCGCCGCGCGTGCTGCTGACCCAGGGCGACTTGGCCGCAAGTTTCCTTGCGGCGGCACCGGACGTTACGGTGATCGATCTCGCCGAGGCTTCGCAATGGGCGCAGAGACCCGCGTCTGATCCGGATCCGGCCGAAGTCGGCCTGACCGCGCGGCACCTCGCCTACATGATCTATACTTCCGGCTCCACCGGCCGGCCTAAGGGCGCAATGAATGAACACCGGGGCGTCGTGAACCGGCTCCTGTGGAAGCAAAGCGCCTACGGGCTGGAAGCCGGCGATGCGGTATTGCAGAAAACCCCGTTCAGTTTCGACGTTTCGGTATGGGAGTTCTACTGGCCTCTGTTCACCGGTGCTCGGTTGGTCATGGCACGTCCGGAAGGGCACAAGGACCCCGCTTACCTGGCGGATGTCATTCGGCGGGAAAACATCACGACACTGCACTTTGTGCCCTCGATGCTGCAAGTGTTTCTTGAACATCCGCAGGCGGCGGCATGCACTCCTTTGGTCCGCGTGATGTGCAGCGGCGAAGCCTTGCCCGAAGTGCTGGCGCGCCGTTTCCACGAACGCTTGCCGGGCGTGGCGTTGCACAACCTTTACGGGCCGACCGAAGCGGCCGTGGACGTGACGGCTTGGGCCTGCACCCCGGATTTCACCGGCACGAGCATTCCGCTCGGCCGGCCGATTGCGAATACCCGGATGTACGTCCTGGATCCGCAGGGCGAACCGGTCCCGATTGGCGTGGCGGGAGAACTTTTCATCGGCGGCGTGCAGGTGGGACGGGGCTATCTGGACCGTCCCGATCTGACTGCTGAACGCTTCGTGCCCGATCCGTTCGGGACGGCGGGGGCGCGCATGTACCGGACCGGCGATTTGGGACGCTGGCTGCCGGACGGCACGCTCGAATACCTCGGCCGCAACGATTTCCAGGTCAAGATCCGCGGTTTCCGCATCGAACTGGGCGAGATCGAGGCGCAACTGGCCGGCTGCCTTGGCGTGCGCGAGGCGGCGGTGCTGGCGCGGGAAAGCGGCGCCGGCGATCCGCGCCTGGTCGCCTACTACACCGCCGATGCGCCGATCGCGGTCGATACGCTGCGCAGCCACTTGAACGAAAGTTTGCCGGAGTATATGGTGCCGGCGGCCTATGTCTGGCTGGACGTGCTGCCTGTGACCCCCAACGGCAAGCTGGATCGCAAGGCGCTGCCGGCGCCGGAAGCCGATGCTTTCGGCGTCTCGGGCTTTACCGCGCCCGAGGGCGAGATCGAAGCGCGCCTCGCGGGCCTGTGGGGCGAACTGCTGGGACTGGATCAGGTCAGCGCGACCGCCAATTTCTTCGAGCTCGGCGGCCATTCGCTGCTGGCGACCCGTCTGGTGGCGCTGATTCAGCGGGAGTTCGGCGTGGATCTGCCGATCGTCACGGTGTTCAGCCATCCGACCTTGCGGGCACAGGCGGCGGTGCTGGAGCGCGCCGAAGCGCGCAGCGACGTCCCGGCGCTCGAACGGATCGAGCGCGGCGGTGTCCTGCCGCTGTCCTACGCCCAGCAGCGGCTATGGTTCCTCGATCAGTTCGAGGGCCCGAACTCCCGCTATAACCTGCCGGCGGCGCTACGGCTCCGGGGCACGCTCGACCGGGCGGCGCTCGCGCGCACGTTCGAAGAAATCGTGCGGCGCCACGAGAGCCTCCGCACCACGTTCACCGCCGTCGACGGCGAAGCGCGGCAGCGCATCCAGCCGGCGGCCGGTGTGCCGCTGCCGCTGACCGACCTGCGGTCGCTGCCGGAGGCGGCGCGGGCGGCCGAGGCGGAGGCGCTGCTGGCGGCCGAGTCGGCGCAACCGTTCGACCTCGGCCGGGACCTCCTGCTGCGGACCCGGCTGCTGCAATTGCGGGACGACGAGCATCTGCTGGTGATCACGGCGCACCACATTGCCGCCGACGGCTGGTCGGTTGGGGTGTTGGTCAAGGAAGTGGCGGCGCTCTATGGCGCTTACGCGCGCGGCGAAGCCAGCCCGCTGGCGGAACTGCCGATCCAGTATGCCGACTACGCGGTCTGGCAGCGGCGTTGGTTACAGGGCGCCGAGCGCAGCCGCCTGGAGAACTACTGGCGCGGCCGGCTCGCCGGTCTGCCGGAACTGCACAGCCTGCCGACCGACCGGCCACGCCCGGCTCTGCAGAGCGACCGGGGCGCGGTGCACCGGCAACACTTCGGGCGCGAGTTGACCGCCGAGCTGAACAAGCTGGGCCAACAGGAAGGCGCGACCCTGTTCATGACCTTACAGGCCGCTTTCTCGGCGCTGCTGGCGCGCTACAGCGGCGGCGCCGATATCGTCCTGGGGACGCCTATCGCCAACCGCACCCAGGCCGAGCTGGCCCCCCTGATCGGCTTCTTCGTGAACACCCTGGTGCTGCGCCTGGATCTGTCGGAGGACCTGCGCTTCATCGACCTCTTGCGACAGGCCAGAGAGCGCGCGCTGGAGGCCTACGCGCACCAGTCGCTGCCGTTCGAACAATTGGTGGAACTGATGGAGCCGGAACGGAGCCTCAGCCACCATCCCTTATTCCAGATCATGCTGGCCTTGCAGAACAACGAGCAAGGGGAGCTGGCTTTGCCTAACCTCAATTTGAGCGTGGTGGAGCCGCCGCTGACCGTGGCCAAATTCGACCTGTTGCTGAACCTGCAGGAAGGTCCCGAGGGACTGGACGCCTCCTGGGAGTATGCCGCCGAGCTGTTCGATGCGGCCACGATTGCACGCATGGCGGGCCATTTCGAGCGCCTGCT
Source organism: Methylomicrobium lacus (assembly GCF_041897535.1). Classification (GTDB taxonomy): domain Bacteria; phylum Pseudomonadota; class Gammaproteobacteria; order Methylococcales; family Methylomonadaceae; genus Methylomicrobium; species Methylomicrobium lacus_A. Next base: position 1,600,458 of record NZ_CP169217.1, on the reverse strand, counting down.
CGAAGGCATCGTACGCGCCCCCGAGCAGTCGATTCGGCGCTTGCCGTTGCTCGGCGACTCGGAGCAACGGCAGGTCCTGCTCGACTGGAACGCGACCGCGGCCGATTACCCGCAGGACCTTTGCCTCCACGAGCTGTTCGAGGCGCAAGCGTGGAAGACCCCCGAGGCGACGGCTGTGGTGTCCGAAGACCGGCGCTCGACCTATGCCGAGCTGAACGCCAGGGCCAACCGCTTGGCGCGCCACCTGCGCGGCTTGGGCGTGGGTCCGGAGACGCGCGTGGCGATCTGCCTGGAACGTAGCGTCGAATGGGTGGTCGGCCTGTTGGCCGTGCTGAAGGCGGGCGGCGCCTATGTGCCGCTGGACCCGATCTATCCGAAGGAGCGCCTGGATTTCATGCTGACCGACAGCGGCGCCGCCGTGCTGCTGACCCAGGGCGCGCTCGTGGATGCCCTGCCGCACCATCCCGTCACCTTCTGTCTCGACCGTGATTGGGTGGCGATCGAACAGGAGAGTCCGGCGAATCTTGACGGCTTGACGCTTCCGCAAAATCTCGCCTACGTGATCTATACCTCCGGTTCCACCGGTACGCCGAAGAGCGTGGCGGTGCCGCACGCCGGGGCGGTAAACCTCGTAGCCTGGCACAATCGCCAGTTCAAGGTGAGCGCCGCCGACCGGGCCACCCAATTGGCCGGCCTGGCCTTCGACGCGAGCGCCTGGGAAACCTGGCCCTACCTGCTGGCGGGAGCCAGCCTGCACCTGATCCGGCAGGAACTGCTGGGACAGCCGGAGGCGCTGTGGCGGAAGCTGGCCGACGACCGCATCACCCTGGCCTTCATGCCGACGCCGCTCGCCGAACTGATGCTGGCGTCGCCTTGGCCCGAGCACCTGGTTTTGCGCTGCCTGCTGACGGGCGGCGACCAGTTGCACGGGTATCCGCCGGCCGGGTTGCCGTTCGAATTGGTCAACAACTACGGCCCCACCGAGAACAGCGTCGTTTCGACCTCCTGTGCGGTGCCGGCGGGCAGAGAAGGGCTGCCGTCCATCGGCCGGCCCATCGCCAACACCCGCGCCTACCTGCTGGATTCGACCTTGACGCCGGTCCCGGTCGGGGTGGCGGGCGAGTTGTACGTGGGCGGCGCCGGGCTGGCGCGGGGCTATCTGGGTCGCCCGGAACTGACCGCGGAGCGCTTCGTGCCGGATCCTTTCGGACCCGCGGGCGCGCGCCTGTACCGGACCGGCGACCTCGGCCGCTGGCTGCCGGACGGCAGCCTCGAATTCCTCGGCCGCAACGACTTCCAGGTCAAGATCCGCGGCTTCCGCATCGAGCTCGGCGAGATCGAGGCGCAATTGGCCGGCTGTCCGGGCGTGCGCGAGGCGGCGGTGCTGGCGCGCGCGAGCGCTGCGGGCGGCCTGGGGCTGGTCGCCTACTACACCGCCGACACGGCGATCGCGGTCGATAGCCTGCGCGCTCGGTTGAACGAACGCTTGCCGGAATACATGGTGCCGGCGGCCTTTGTCCGGCTGGATGTGATGCCGCTGACCCCCAACGGCAAGCTGGACCGCAAGGCGCTGCCGGCGCCGGAAGCCGACGCTTACGTCGCCTTGAATTACGAGGCGCCGCAGGGCGAAGTCGAGAGAAGCCTGGCCCGGATCTGGTCGGAGCTGCTGAAGGTCGAAGGGATCGGTCGGCACGACCATTTCTTCGCGCTCGGCGGCCATTCGCTGCTGGCGGTGACGTTGATCGAGCGGATGCGGCAGGCGGGCTTCAAGGCGGACGTGCGCGTGCTGTTTGCCTCGCCGACGCTGGCAGGCCTGGCCGCCGCCGTGGAGGGCAGTTCCGGCCTGGTGGAGGCGCCCGGCAATCGGATTCCTCCGGGAAGCCGGGAGATCACGCCCGCGATGTTGCCGCTGGTCACGCTGAGTCCGTCGGAGATCGCGCGCCTGGTCGATGCGACACCGGGCGGCGCGGCCAATATCCAGGACATCTATCCTTTGGCGCCCTTGCAGGAAGGCATTCTGTTCCACCATCTGATGGCCGAGAAAGGGGACGCCTACCTGCTGCCCGCCATGCTGGCGTTCGACACGGCCGGACGGCTGCAGGAGACCCTGGACGCGCTGCGGGCGGTGATCGCCCGGCATGACATCCTGCGCACGGCGGTAGCCTGGGAGGGCTTGCCGGAGCCGGTGCAGGTGGTCTGGCGTTCGGCAGCGCTGAAGGTCGAGGCGGTCGAGCTCGACCCGGCAGGTGGGGACGCCGTCGCCCAACTGCGGGCCCGCTTCGATCCGCGCCATTTCCGCCTCGACGTGCGCCGGGCGCCGATGCTGCAGGCTTACACGGCTTACGATGCGGCGAACGCCCGTTGGCTCCTGTTGCTGCTCACCCACCATCTGGCGCTCGACCACACCGCGCTCGCGATCCTGCTGGATGAGGCCCGCGCCCATCTGTCGGGTCACGCCGAGCTGTTGCCGGAGCCGATGCCGTTCCGGAACTTCGTGGCGCAGGCGCGCCTGGGCATCAGCCAGGCCGAACACGAGGCGTTTTTCCGGGAGCTCCTCGGCGATGTGGGCGAACCGACGGCGCCGTTCGGCGTGCTCGACGTGCAGGGCGATGGTTCGGGCGTCGAGGAAGCGGCACTTACGCTCGATGCCGGGCTGGCGCGGCGCCTGCGCGAGCGGGCACGGGCGCTGAACGTCAGCGCGGCGAGCCTGTGCCATCTGGCATGGGGGCAGGTGCTGGCGCGGACCACCGGGCGCCGGGACGTGGTGTTCGGCACGGTATTGTTCGGCCGCCTGCAAGGCGGAGCCGGTGCCGACCGGGTCCTGGGTATGTTTATCAACACGCTGCCGGTGCGGCTTGAGATCGGCACCGCGGGGATTGAGGACGCCGTGCGGCGAACGCACGTGCGGCTGGCTGATTTGCTGCGTCATGAACACGCTTCGCTGGCGCTGGCGCAACGCTGCAGCGCCGTGCCGGCGCCGACGCCGTTGTTCACGTCGCTGCTCAATTATCGCCACAGTCCGGGGTTGGAGGACATCGAGGCCGGACGCATCTGGGACGGAATCGAGGTGTTGGCAGGCGAGGAGCGCACCAATTATCCGATTGTCCTCTCGGTGGACGATACGGGGACAGGTTTCCGCTTGACCGTGCAGGCGCAGACCCCGGTCGATCCGGCGCGTCTGTGCGGCTACATGCAGGCGGCGCTGGCGGGATTGGTGGAGGCCCTGGAGCGGGCGCCGCAGACGTCCGTCTGCGCGCTCGACCTCCTGGGAGATGCGGAGCGGCACGAGCTACTGGAGACAGGGAACGGCACCGCGGCCGACTACCCGCAGGATCGCTGCCTCCATGAGCTGTTCGAGGCGCAAGCGTGGAAGACCCCCGAGGCGACGGCTGTGGTGTTCGAAGACCGGCACTTGAGCTATGCCGAGCTGAACGCCAGGGCCAACCGGCTGGCGCGTTGCTTGCGCGGCTTGGGCGTGGGGCCGGAGACGCGCGTGGCGATCTGCCTGGAACGTAGCGTCGAATGGGTGGTCGGCCTGTTGGCCGTGCTGAAGGCGGGCGGCGCCTATGTGCCGCTGGACCCGATCTATCCGAAAGAGCGCCTGGATTTCATGCTGACCGACAGCGGCGCCGCCGTGCTGCTGACCCAGGGCGCGCTCGTGGATGCCCTGCCGCACCATCCCGTCACCTTCTGTCTCGACCGTGATTGGGTGGCGATCGAACAGGAGAGTCCGGCGAATCTTGACGGCTTGACGCTTCCGCAAAATCTCGCCTACGTGATCTATACCTCCGGTTCCACCGGTACGCCGAAGAGCGTGGCGGTGCCGCACGCCGGGGCGGTAAACCTCGTAGCCTGGCACAATCGGCAGTTCAAGGTGAGCGCCGCCGACCGGGCCACTCAATTGGCCGGCCTGGCCTTCGACGCGAGCGCCTGGGAAACCTGGCCCTACCTGCTGGCGGGAGCCAGTCTGCACCTGATCCGGCAGGAACTGCTGGGGCAGCCGGAGGCACTGTGGCGGAAGCTGGCGGACGACCGCATCACCCTGGCCTTCATGCCGACGCCGCTCGCCGAACTGATGCTGGCGTCGCCTTGGCCCGAGCATCTGGTTCTGCGCTGCCTGCTGACGGGCGGCGACCAGTTGCACGGGTATCCGCCGGCCGGGTTGCCGTTCGAATTGGTCAACAACTACGGCCCTACCGAGAACAGTGTCGTCTCGACCTCCTGTGCGGTGCCGGCGGGCAGGGAAGGGCTGCCCTCCATCGGCCGGCCCATCGCCAACACCCGCGCCTACCTGCTGGATTCGACCTTGACGCCGGTTCCGATCGGGGTGGCGGGCGAATTGTACGTGGGCGGCGCCGGGCTGGCGCGGGGCTATCTGGGGCGTCCGGAACTGACCGCGGAGCGCTTCGTGCCGGACCCGTTCGGACCCGCGGGCGCGCGCCTGTACCGGACCGGCGACCTCGGCCGCTGGCTGCCGGACGGCAGCCTCGAATTCCTCGGCCGCAACGACTTCCAGGTCAAGATCCGCGGCTTCCGCATCGAGCTCGGCGAGATCGAGGCGCAATTGGCCGGCTGCCCGGGCGTGCGCGAGGCGGCGGTGCTGGCGCGCGCGAGCGCTGCGGGCGGCTTGGGGCTGGTGGCCTATTACACCGCCCAGGAGCCTCTTGCAGTCGATCTTCTGCGCAATCATTTGCAGGAACGCTTGCCGGAATACATGGTGCCGGCGGCCTTTGTCCGGCTGGATGTGATGCCGCTGACCCCCAACGGCAAGCTGGACCGCAAGGCGCTGCCGGCGGATGCGGATCTGGCGGCCGGCAAAGTCTCAGTGGCTCCGAGGAACCGGCATGAGTTGCAGATGTTCAGGCTCTGGCAGTCGTTGTTCAAGCTCGACGGCTTGAGCATCGACGACAACTTCTTCGAACTGGGCGGACATTCGCTGCTGGCCGTACAATTGATGGCGAGAATCGAAGCCGAACTCGGCAAGCAACTGCCGCTGGCGGCCTTGTTCAAGGCGCCGACCATCGAGCAATTGGCGCGCCTGATTGCGGATGACGCGACCGACGAAACGTGGGAGACGCTCGTTCCGCTTCGCGCCACCGGTTCGCGTCCGCCCCTGTTTTGCGTGCCTGGCGTGGGCGGGCAATGCCATTATCTCTACCATCTGGCGGCGGCTCTGGGAAGCGACCAACCGGTTTATGCCTTCCAGGCCAAAGGGATGGACGGGCGTACGCCGCCTCACACCCGCATCGAGGACATGGCCGCTTATTATGTCGAGCAGGTGCTGCAAGTCCAGCCCGAAGGGCCGTATTACCTGGCAGGCCACTCCATGGGAGGAAGCGTGGCGTTCGAGATGGGAGGACTTCTTGAAGCCTCCGGCCGGAAGGTAGGATTTGTGGCGCTGCTGGATGCGGGCATACCCGCCGGCGTAGAGGCCTCCGACGAGGAACTCATCATCCAGGCACTCGAGCTCATGGGGTACGCTTACGGCCGGGATATTCCGATCAGCGAAAGCGACCTTGTAGGCTTAGCCGAGGAGGAGCAACTCCATCTGATCAAGCCTTACCTGGTGGAATTAGGTGTGGTTGGGGAAGATGCCGGCATATTCATCGTGCGCGGCTTGCTCGACATCTTCAAGAGCCAGTTCCGCATGGCGTACCAGCCGGACGGTAGCCAGATAGAGCAACTGTTGTTCATTCAGGCCCTGGAGAGAGCCGAGGCGGGAGAACAGCAGGCTTTGGACAACGCCTTCAGCGAATGGAGGCAGTTGTCGAGGCGTCCTGTGGTGCACGCGCATACGCCCGGAGACCATATCAGCATGTTGAATCATGAAAATGCGCGTATGGTGGCGGAGGTCTTGCTGGCGTGGATGCTGCCGGAAGAAGCGGAGGTTTCGGAGCCGGAAGCCCTCGACTTGGAGATTGCCTAGTCACTTCTGGTTACCGCGCGGCGCGTGGTAACCAGAGCGGCGCGCCGGCGTCCCGTCTCGCGACGCTGGCGTGCCTTGACTGAAGCCCCTCTATGCACGTTGGAACGAGAAAAGCAGGCACTGGTAATTGTTAAGTTGAAGTTTGGTAAACGCCAATTATCGACCCATTGCGGTCGATCGTCCCATGTGATTCAATGGCTGTAATATGGGCGTTAGCAGCTATAATTTTTTATTAAAATGCATAACTCTTCCTGATAATTTCTTCAGAGGATAAAAGAAGAAATAAACTAGGCCTCATTAAAAAGGAATCGTAGGATGCCAGAGTTTGATTACCAAAAGCAGGCGCAGAATTACTACAGCAGGGCGCCTCTAATTATTCTGGGTAGCGGTGCATCGGCTGCACATGGCATGTCCGGGATGGGAGCACTTGCCAAGCACTTGGTCGCAAATACCGACATATCAGGATTATCTTCTCCTGAAGTCAAAGCCTGGGAAATATTTTGCCAGGTTTTGCAAGACGGTATTGACCTTGAGTCTGCTCTTCATGAGGTTGACGTATCTGAAACGCTTACCGGCAGAATTATCCAAGCCACTTGGGCACTAATTAACTCTGAAGACCTTAAGATTTTTCATCAAAGCCTCCAAGACAAAGCGATGTTTCCGTTAAGCCGCTTGCTTAGCCATATGTTTAAAAGTAACCTCGCCAAAATAAACATCGTCACAACGAACTATGACAGGCTAGCAGAATATGCCTGTGACCAAGAAAAGGTTCATCACTACACTGGCTTTACTCATGGATTTTTTCGTCAGTTAGCTACGCCAAATGAAATAACGTCACAGCGAAGGGTAAATATATGGAAGGTTCATGGCTCTCTGGATTGGTTCCAATCCCCGCTTGAAGACACCGTAGCTCTCACCAATATTGGCGGCATACCTAACAACTACGAACCACAAATCGTCACTCCAGGTACACAGAAATACCAGAAAACGCATTTGGAGCCGTATCGTTCTATTATTAACAATGCAGATCAAGCTATGAATGCAGCCAATTCGTACCTGTGCATAGGCTACGGATTTAATGATGGGCACATCCAACCGAAGCTAATTGCCAAATGTTTCCGGCAGAACACTCCTATAACTATTATTACTTATGCTCTTTCGGATGCCGCCAGGAAGCTTATCCTTGACGGCAAGGCACAGAATTACTTGGCAATAGAGCGGGGAGAGACAGACCATCAGTCTGTTATCTATTCCTCACTAGATAAGACCCCATTGACCGTAGAAAAGAATGTTTGGAGCCTTCAAGGTTACCTGACACTCATCATGTAGGAAAAAGATATGCCGATATTTAATTTTAAGGATGAAGAAGCGCTTGGGAAGGTTACATCCGTTGACACGACAAATGTTTTTGTAGACGTGGAAAATGTCGAGCAACTAAAACGGTTGCAGGTCAACCATCTTGCCGTACTACAAAGCAGTAGGCCTGGACAGCATCTCATTGGGCTCATTACTCAGGTGATCCGCAAGCGTGGCATCGAAGACATCGTAGACGACGGTATTGTTGACCAGACTCCAGAACTAAATCTATGCCGTATTGCGCTAATTGGCACCATGCTGGATCGTGAGGGTGAAAGAAAAAATGTCTTCCGTCGTACTCTGGAAAGCGTTCCTGAAATCGATGCTAACTGCTATTCACTGGAGAGCGAAAATCTTACCAGTTTTATGCGAACGCTCTCCAATGTAACTGCCGGCGAGAAATCCTTGACTCTTGGTAAATACACGCTGGATGAGCATGCCATCGCCTATCTCAATGGCAACAAATTTTTCCAGCGTCACGCATTCATCGGTGGCAGCACTGGGTCGGGTAAATCGTGGACGACCGCCAAAATCATTGAGCAGATGTCGGAGCTTTCTACAGCAAACGCCATTGTCTTTGACCTGCACGGTGAATATGCGCCCCTGGTAGGCAAAGAAATTCAGCACTTCAAGGTGGCAGGACCCGCAGACGTTGAGGCTAAACGCACCATTGGTGATGGTGTTCTTTACCTGCCTTACTGGTTGCTATCATATGAAGCGCTTGTGTCGATGTTTGTTGATCGAAGCGACCAGAACGCACCCAATCAAGCCATGATCATGGCTCGTGAGATCAACCAGGCTAAGCGCAACTACCTGGAACATAACGGTCAGCACGACGTACTGAAGCACTTCACTGTCGATAGTCCTGTCCCGTTTAACCTCAACGCTCTCATGGATCGATTGAATGAGATTAACGTCGAGATGGTCCCCGGAGCTAAGGCTGGAACCGAAAAACAAGGGGATTTTTTCGGGAAGTTAGCACGCATGATTTCCAGGCTTGAGAATAAAATTTTCGATAGACGTCTTGGCTTTATGTTCAACGGAGGCAATGACATTCTGGATTTTGGATGGCTTGAGAAGTTCACCAATGCCATACTCGGCAGTTCCGGTGAAAACGGAAAGGCCGGGATCAAGATCATCGACTTTTCGGAAGTCCCCTCAGACGTGCTGCCTCTGATCATTTCCCTTGTCGCACGGGTTACCTTCTCCCTCCAGCAATGGACGCCTTCAGAACTGCGCCATCCTATTGCACTTCTGTGTGACGAAGCTCATCTCTATATGCCACAACGAAACATGGCTGATGCTGCTGATGACATCTCCTTGGACATCTTCGAGCGTATTGCCAAGGAGGGTCGCAAATATGGTGTCAGCCTCGTGGTAATTAGCCAACGTCCGTCCGAAGTGAATAACACGATGCTCAGCCAGTGCAGTAACTTCGTATCAATGAGGCTGACGAACGCCGAGGATCAAGGCGTTATTAAGAGATTGCTTCCCGATAGCCTCGGCGGGTTCAGTGACATTCTCCCGACTCTCGACACAGGTGAGGCATTGGTTGTCGGCGATGCGAGTTTGCTGCCGAGTAGAATCAGAATCGACCAGCCGAAAAACAAGCCTAATAGCGGGACGGTCAACTTCTGGGATGAATGGCAAAAGCCCGTCAAAGATAAGCGTCTATCGATTGCTGTTGATAATTGGCGAAACCAGAACATTCAATAAGATCCCCTTTAATTATCAATCTAATGTTGTTCCAACAAACCAATCAACCGCCCATCTCCAATGCATGCAGGTTATTTTTAACGTTAGGTAAACTTATTATGAACATGAAGGATTCAATCCAAAGCGTCGGTGACTTGCTGGCAATAACTCCCAACAAAATCCCTGCTGGTCCTGGTGTCTATGCATTCTGGTGGATTGGTGATCGAGAAACCCTGCTAACATCAAATCGCACAGTCGTTTTGAAAGGGCCGAACGAAGTGCGAGTCACCGTTGAGTACCGCGAATGGTGGCCAGCGGAACTTCCTTACCCTTGCCTGTATGTTGGCAAGAGCACAAATATCCGTAAGCGATTTGGCCTCCACATAAAGCGCAAGAGCCCTGGGCGTCTTCACGAATCACACCCAGATCACCATAAAGCCACACCCAACACCACGTCATGTCAATTGCGCTGGGGTATTGAGCACATCTTCCCTAATGAGCCCAATCCGCTGAACGTCATTCTTAATTCAGTCGGGTTCTCCTATCGCACAGATTTTTTTGACAACGCGATCGCTGAACGCTTTTTTGAAGAGGACCGGCTTGTCGGTACATGGCGGCCTTGGTTCAACATAGACTCCGAGCGTTGAAAAATGCTTCGCCATGTTTTTTGTCCCATCTGTCTAACCATCTACTACCCGCCTAACCGTCGGTTCAACACTTACGTTTAGGCTCGGTGTTAAACGCGTAAATTCTGACATATACCTGTCATTCAAGAATTAGTTTCGGCGGTCAGCTTTTTGGTCGATTGCTGCCAATGTATAAAACTCATTACCGACGGCAGTTTTGAAATTGCAACAAGGCCGGTCCCAACTAATAAAAACCGGTCAATTTGCCCCCACCACCGACACCTTCACTTGCCGGCCGCGCCGCGCCAACCCCTGCTGCAACCCATCGACATAAGTAAACACTACCGGCACCACCAGCAAACTCAGCAGCGTGGAGCTCAGCAAGCCCCCTATCACCGCAATCGCCATCGGCTGCCGGAAGCTGGCGTCGGAACCTAAACCCAGCGCAATCGGCAGCATGCCGGCAATCATCGCGACCGTGGTCATCATGATCGGGCGGGCTCGCTTGTGGCAGGCATCCAGCAGCGCTTCATGCAGCGACAAGCCGCCGCGCTCGCGCCTTGCCGCCAGCGCGTATTCCACCAGCAAGATCGAGTTCTTGGTGACGATGCCCATCAGCATGATCAAACCGACCATCGACGGGATATTCAACTCGCCGCTGGTGATCAGGAACCCGTAAGATGGATGAATTGTGGATTCGCCGTCAGGCAACCCATCACAAACGACGCTCCGGTATTTCGTTTGGTATGGCGGTTTGCTGGTGTGAAACCGTCATACGCTCTTTTAACCCGCTTTGCCGGGTTTTTATGCCTTGCTTTTGATCTTGAATGAATTACAATGTAATTCATTCAAGCTTAACTTATTAATTAATCACTATGGCAGCAAATCAACTTGTACAAGCCCGCATTGATGGGCAAATTAAAGAAGAAGCCGCCGCCGTATTGGCGGCAATGGGGCTCACTGTCTCCGACGCCGTGCGTCTGATGTTAACCAAGGTGGCTAGGGAAGGAGTCTTGCCATTTGAACCCTATATTCCCAACAAGACGACTATCGAGGCTATGAAGGAAGCCAGAAACGGCACGCTGCCTCGATTCGATAGCGTGCAGGAGTTCATGGATGATCTGCGTGCGGACGATTGAGCGCACCAGTCAATTCAAACGAGATTACAAGCGAGAGGCTAAAGGTCGTTATCGGGGCTCGCTCGATGCCGACTTGGTCTCTGTTTTGACTGCCTTGGTCAACGATCATCCGCTGGATTCCCGCTGTCACGACCATTCCTTAACCGGCGAATGGTCCGATCATCGCGACTGCCACATCAAACCCGACCTTGTTCTTATCTATCAAAAACCCGATGCTAAAACTTTGCGGCTCGCCCGCTTAGGTTCTCATTCGGAGCTTGGCCTTTGAGCTGATCTTTCCTTCGCCGATGTATAAAACTCATTACCCACGGCAGCTGCTAAATTGCAAAAAGGCGGCCGGTCCCAACCAATAAAACCTGTCAATTTGCCCCCGCCACCGACACCTTCCCTTGCCGGCCGCGCCGCACCAACCCCTGCTGCAACCCATCAACATAGGTAAACACCACCGGCACCACCAGCAAACTCAGCAGCGTGGAGCTCAGCAATCCCCCGATCACCGCGATCGCCATCGGCTGACGGAAACTGGCGTCGGAACCTAAGCCCAGGGCGATCGGCAGCATGCCGGCAATCATCGCGACCGTGGTCATCATGATCGGGCGGGCTCGCTTGTGGCAGGCGTCCAGCAGCGCTTCATGCAGCGACAAGCCGCCGCGCTCGCGCCTTGCCGCCAGCGCGTATTCCACCAGCAAGATCGAGTTCTTGGTGACGATGCCCATCAGCATGATCAAACCGATCATCGAGGGAATATTCAACTCGCCACCGGTGACCAGGAGCGCGATAAACGCGCCGCCCAGCGACAGCGGAATCGCCGACAGGATGGTCAGCGGCTGGAAGAAGTCCTTGAACAGCAGCACCAATACGCAGAATACGCAAAGCAGTCCGGTCAGCATTGCCCATAAGAAACCGCTAGCCATCTCTACCATGACTTCCGCATCGCCGGTCTCGATCAGCTTGACGCTGGACGGCATGTTCTTCACCGCCGGCAGCGCCTTGGCGGACGTCAATGCCTCGCCCAACGACATGCCGCCCAGTTCGGCGCTGACGGTGACATAGCGGCGGCGGTCGAAACGGTTCAACTGCGCCGAGCTGCCGGCCAGCGATAATTCGGCGACGCTGGACAGCGGCACCAGGCCGCTGCTGGACTTGATCCTGAGATTGCTCAGCACCTGCAAATCCCGGCGGGCGGCATCGGCCATCCGCACCCGAATCCCGAGCTGCCGGTTGTCCAGGTTGAGCTTGGCCAGTTGTGTGTCGAAATCGCCGGTGGTAGCGATGCGCACGGTTTCGCCTATCAGTTCGGTGGTGATACCCAGTTCGGCGGCGCGTTGCCAGTCGGGTTGAATCAAGATTTCCGGGCGCTCCAGGCTTGCGGTGCTGGTGATATTGCCCAGCGTGCCGACGCCGCGCAGTTCCCGTTCCAAGGCCTGGGCGCTCGCTTTCAGTGCCGCGGCATTATCGCTGGACAGAATCAGCGACATCTTTTCGCCCGGGCCGCCGACGCCAACGGAGAAGCGTGCGCCGGCGACATGCCGCAAGGCCTGGCGTACCGCCTGTTCGATCTCGGTTTGCGAAGGCCTTTGGTCGCGTGCGCTCAAAGTCAGCGTCAACGTACCCTCGCGCACTTCGCCGCCGCGGAGTAGGGCGCCGTCGCCCAGCTGGCTGCTGCCGACCGCGGTGAATATGTGGCTGATGCCCTCTACCGGTTGCAGTTCCGCCCGCACGGCCTCGGCGATCCGGCCGGCATCGACGATCGAACTGCCGGGCGGCAGTTCGAAGCGCAATGAGGTATAACCGCGATCGGAGGCCGGCGCGAATCCGCCCGGAATCAGCGGCACCATGCCGCAGGCGCCAACGAAGAACAGCGTCGCCAACGCCAGCGTGGTCTTGCGCCGGTCGAGCGTCCAGCGCACCATTTGCAGATAAACCCGCATCAGCCTGCCGTCCGAAGCCTCTTGATGCGGGTGATCGGTGAGCAGAAACACCGCCAGCACGGGCGTCAGCAAGCGCGCGACCAGCAGGGATGCGAGCACCGCGACCACCGCCGTCCAGCCGAATTGCTTGAAAAACAGCCCGGAAATGCCGCTCATCAACGCGGTCGGCATGAACACCGCGACCAGCGTCAGCGTGGTCGCGATCACCGCCAGCGCGATTTCGTCGACCGCGTCGGCGGCGGCCTGGCGTACCGTTTTACCCATCCGCACATGACGGGCGATGTTTTCGATTTCGACGATGGCGTCGTCGACGAGGATGCCGACCACGATCGCCAGAGCCAATAAGGTCAGCATGTTCAGGGAATAACCCAACCAATGCATCACCGCAAAGGTCGGCAGGATAGACAAGGGCAGGGCCGAGGCCGATACCAGCGTCGCCCGCCAATCGCGCAGAAACCACCACACCACCAGCACCGCCAGCAGCGCGCCTTCGTACAGCATGTTCATCGAGCCGTGATACTGTTCCCGCGCATAATCGACCGTACCGGAAATCAAGGTCACGCTGATGCTCGGATCGGCTTCCTGCAAACGTTGCAGCGCCTGTTGCACGCCTTCGGCGATAAGGTTTTCGTCGTGGCCCTTGGCGCGGTAAACGTTGAAGCCTATCACCGGCTTGCCGTCCAGCAGGGCCAACTGGGTGCGTTCGGCCACGGTATCCCTGACCGTGGCGACTTGATCCAGGCGCACGTCGCGGCCGTTGCCCAGCGCTATCGGCAAGGCCGACAGTTCCGAGGCCTGGCGCACCGTCGCCAGGGTCCGCAGCGATTGTTCCCCCAGACCGAGATTGCCGCGGCCGCCGGAGGATTCCTGCTGCACCTGCTTCAACGCCCTGGACACATCGGTGGCGGTCACGCCCAGCGACGCCAGCCGTACCGGGTCGACTTCCACCTGAATCTCGCGCTGCACGCCGCCCAGACGTTCGAAGCGGCCGACGCCCACCACGCCGGACAGGGTCTTGCCGACGGTGTCATCGACATACCAGGACAAGGCCTCCTCGTCCAGTTTCGAGGAGGAAATCGCATAGGTCAGCGTCGGTACGCCGCCGACAACGACGGCACTGACGCTGGGTTGCAGCACACTGGTGGGCAAATCCGAGCGCACCCGGTCGACGGCATCCTTGGTTTCGATCAAGGCATCGGACAGATTCTTCTCCAGCACGAATTCGGCGCTGATCTGCACCAGGCCGTCGGTGATCGAGGTGCGGAGGTGTTTGAGGCCGGACAAGGTGGCGATCGAATTCTCGACCTTGCGCGCCACCTCGGTTTCCAGTTGCGTCGGCGCGGCGCCGGGCTGGTTGAGGCTGATGATGATTCCGGGCAGGTCGAGGTCGGGCAGGCTTTGGATGGACAGCTGCTGAAAACCGCGCAAGCCGGCAAACGACAGCATCATGAACAACAACACCGCCGGGATCGGATTGCGGATGGACCAGGTCGCCAGATTCATCGCTTAACCCTCGCTGCCGGCGGCAGGGGCCGGGGCAATCTGCACCCTATCGCCGTCGTTCAGGAAGCCCGCGCCATCGACGACGACACGGTCGGTGTCGGCGAGGCCCTTGACGATCTCGATCTCGGCGCCCTGGCGGCGGCCGGTCTCGACCGGTTGCAAGGCGACCGGCGCGACGGCGTCGGCGGTTTTCAGTTTCAACACATAGCTTCTGCCGTCGCGGATCACCACGCTGGCGGCCGGCACCGTCAGCGCCGGGCTCTCGGCCAGCAGCAGCCGGCCGGAGGCGTACATGCCGGCGCGCGCCTTGCTGCCGGGCAGCAGGTCGGCATAGACGAGGCCCAGGCGCGATTGAGAATTCAGGGCGGGGGCCAGTTGCCGCAAACTGGCCTCGGCACGGCTGCCGTCCGGCAGGCTGAGGCTGATGCGCAGGCCGGGGCGGGTTTGCGCCATTTGCGCGGCGGTCAGTTCGCCGCGCCATTCCAGACGGTTCTGGCGGATCAGCCGAAACAGTTCCTGGCCGCTGGCGGTCACGGAGCCTAGCGTCGCCTGGCGGGCGCTGATGATGCCGTCGTCCGGCGCCATCACCTCGGTATAGCTCAATTCCAGGCGCTTGGCAGCCAGCTGGGCCTTGACCTCTTCGACCTGGGCGCGGGAGGTTTCCGCTTCGGTTTCATAACGCAGGATTTCCTGCTGGCTCAGGCTGCCTGCATTTTTCAGCTTCAATACCCGCTGCTTATTGGTTTCGGCCTGGGTCGCCGTGGCCTGGGATTGGGCAAGCTTGGCTTTGAGTTGGGCCAGGTCGGCGCTTAGCATGTCGGAATCGAAGCGCGCCAGGCGCTGGCCGCGTTTGACTGCGTCGCCGACATTCGCCCGCACTTCGACCAAGCGCAATCCCGACAGTTGTGAGCCGATGACCGCCTCCTGCCAAGGCTCGATGGTGCCCGAGGCCTCGATCGTTTCCGACCACTGCCGCCATTGCGGCGCGGCGCGGGTCACCGTCAATGCAGCCGCGGGTTGCGCTTGAGCGGTTTCGGTGGGCTTGGGCGCGGCCCGCAGGTAGACAAAGCCGGCCGACAACGCCAGCAAGGCAAACACGCCTCCCAGCAAGGCCCCACGGCCGATGCGGTGCTGTGTCGATACGCTGGAGGAATGGGATTTGGGTGTCATCATGACGGATAATCTCGGCAGGGAAGAGTGACTTATAACTGAACCGTTCGGTTTAGAATAGATTTGACAGAAGCGAGCTGTCAACCGGACTTGAACCGGTTAGTTTACTCAAGAAATGTTACATGTGAATTTAATCAGGGAGGTTTCAGGCGAAAAAAGTGACGAACGCTGTCAGGCCGTTCTCGATATAGAGGGCTTCAGTTCCCGTCCAGGCAATAAATCGGTGCGCGGCGCACTAGCATCATCCGCATGGCTCAGACGCTAGCCTCTTTTCGCTTCACTATTGTGGCAAAATGCACCAAGTTGATGCAACAGGCATTGCTTTGGTGCTTTCCCTCGTTCGCTTCACTGCCGCTAAGTTAAGCCGTTCGCCGAGCGAAGTCGAAGCAATTTTCTGGTTCCCGCGTGCCACGTGGGAACCCAGGGCGGACGCGCCGGCGTCCCGTCTCGCGACGCCGGCGCGTCCTTGACGGTATTCCCACGCGGCGCGTGGGAATGAGGATTGAGTTGGCATGTAACCTGCTTGCGCATAGCTCAGTCGATTAACTTCTGAGAAATCCATCATGTCGAACGCAAATTTTAATCTGTTGTCCTTTTCGGGAAGAATGAAGATCCTTCACATGACCTGGCTGGCGTTTTTTATCAGTTTCGTGGTCTGGTTCAACCATGCGCCGTTGATGCTGGTGATCGCCAAGACCCTGAATCTGGACGATTCTCAGATCAAGACGATCCTGATTTTGAACGTCGCGTTGACCATTCCGGCACGTATCGTGATCGGCATCCTGGTCGACAAGTTCGGCCCCAAACGCACCTATTCGATACTGCTGGGGCTCGGCAGCATGCCCTGTTTCATGTTCGCGCTGGCGGAGAGTTTTGAACAATTGGCGCTGGCCCGCTTCTTACTGGGCTTTATCGGCGCCGGTTTCGTGATCGGCATCCGGATGGTCGGCGAATGGTTTCCGGCCCGTCAGATCGGCATCGCCGAAGGGGTTTACGGCGGCTGGGGCAATTTCGGTTCGGCGGCGGCTTCGGGCTCCCTGCCGGTGCTCGCGCTGCTGTTCGGCGGCGATGAAGGCTGGCGCTATGCGGTCGCGAGCACCGGCGCGATCGCGCTGGTCTATGCGTTCGTCTATTATTTCAGCGTGACCGATACGCCGAAAGGGTCGACCTATTTCAAGCCGAAAAAATCGGGCGCGATGGAAGTGACCAGCGTCGGCGATCTGATTTTTTACATCGTGATGACGATTCCTCTGTATGCGACCTTGTCGGTGTTGACCTGGAAACTGTCCTCGACCGGCGTGAATCTGTTGCCCGGCATGATAGCCTATTATATCCATGCGGCCATCTGGGTCTTGTTCCTGTGCAACGTCCAGAAGATTTTTCAGGTGAACAAGGATCATGTGTTCCAGCCGGTCGAAGCCATTCACCAATACAAATTCAAGCAGGTCGCGATTCTGAATTTGTCTTATATGATCACGTTCGGTGCCGAACTGGCGGTCGTGTCGATGCTGCCGCTGTTTTTCTTCAATACCTTTCATGCAACGCAAGGCGTCACGATGGTGCAGGCGGGGCTTCTGGGCGGCAGCTTCGCGTTCATGAACATGGTCGCGCGCCCCGGCGGCGGCTGGTTCAGCGACCGTTTCGGACGCAAGCTGTCGCTGACGATCGTGACCGCGGGCGTGCTGATCGGGTTCGCATGCATGTCGCAGATCAACGCGTCCTGGCCGGTATGGGTGGCGGTGGGGGTCACCCTGGCCTGCTCCTTTTTTGTGCAGGCCGGTTGCGGCGCGGTCTATGCGATGGTGCCGTTGATCAAGCGGCGGATGACCGGCCAGATCGCCGGCATGGTCGGCGCTTACGGCAATGTCGGCGGCGTGCTGTTTTTGACCGTGCTGTCGTTCGTGTCCCCGTCCGAGTTTTTCCTGGTGATCGGCGCGGTCGCTTTCTTCGTGATGGTCGCGGTGCAGTACATCGACGAGCCGGCGGGGCATATGGTCGAGGTGCAGGAAGACGGCACGATCGAGATGATTGAAGTGAATTGACAGCCGTTCTTCATGACTTCAGCCAAATTATCCGTCAGCATTGCCTTTGCCAGCGCGCAGGGCGTCAAGGAAGAGAATCAGGATTTTGCCGGTTCCCTGATTCCGGACGATCATCAATTGGCCTACAAAGGCATCGCGGCGGCGATTGCGGACGGCATGAGCGGCTGCGATGCGGGCAGGGAGGCGAGCCATTGCTGCGTCGCGGCGTTTCTGGACGACTACTACAGCACGCCCGAGTCCTGGTCGGTCAAATATGCCGGGCAAAAGATTCTGTCGGCGACCAATTCCTGGCTGTACAGCCAGGGCCAGCGCCGTTATCAATCGACGCACGGCATGGTCAGCACGCTCAGCGCGATCGTTTTGAAGTCGAACACCGCGCACCTGTTCCATGTCGGCGATTCGCGCATCTATAGGCTGCGAGGCGGCAACCTGGAACAACTGACCCGCGACCACCGGGTCCGCGCCGGCAACGAGCGCGACTATCTGAACCGGGCGATGGGCATCGAGCCGCGTCTGGAGGTCGATTACCAGGCGCTGCCCTTGCAGAGAGGCGACCTGTTTTTGATGACGACCGACGGAGTGCATGACTTCATCGACCAGAAGGCGTTGAAAAAACGGCTGCTGGAAGGCGGCGATCTGACCCGTTTGGCGCAAAGCCTGGTCGATCTGGCGGCACACAACCGGAGCGACGACAACCTGACCTGCCAAGTGCTCAGGATCGAGGAACTGCCGCTGTTGAAGGAAGACGAGATTCTGCGCCGCCAGAGCCAGTTGCCGTTTCCGCCGCCTTTGAGCCCCGGCAAGATTCTGGACGGCTACCGGATCGAGGCGGAAATGCACGCGAGCAAGCGCACGCAGATTTACCGCGCGCTCGACCGTGCAACCGGCAAACGGGTGATCCTGAAAACCCCGTCCGTACTGTATGACGACGACACCCACTACATCGAGCATTTTCTGCATGAAGAATGGGCCGGCAAGCGCATCCACAATGAGCATGTGGTCAAAATACTCGGCTCCGACCGCGACAAAAGCTGCCTCTATTATGTGACCGAATATCTCGAAGGGCCGACCCTGGCCGAATGGATGCGGGCGAATCCGAAGCCCGAGATCCGGGAGGTCAGGAAAATCATCGAACAGATCGCGCTGGGCCTTAGGGCATTCCACCGGATGGAGATGCTGCACCAGGACCTGAAGCCCGAAAACGTCATGTTCGACCTTGACGGCAGGGTCAAGATCATCGATTTCGGCTCGGTCAAGATCGCCGGCATCGCCGAGATGACGCCGCTCGACCACGGCTCTCCGGAAAACATCCTCGGCACCTTGAACTATACCGCGCCCGAATACCATCTGGGCCTGCGCGGCACGGTCAAGTCCGACCTGTTCTCCTTGGGCGTGATCGCGTATCAGATGCTCAACGGCGCGCTGCCGTTCGGCCGGGAGATGCCGGAAAAACCGAATAAAGCTAATCTGGACAAGCTCCGCTATGTGCCGAGCATTCATTGCAATCCGATGGTGCCGGTCTGGATCGACGGCGCGCTGAAAAAAGCGACGTCGATCCAGCCGGAGTTCCGTTACGACGATCTGCCCGAATTCCTTTACGACCTTTCCACCCCGAATCCGAAGTTTTTGACCGCCGAGGAAGCCCTGCCGCTGATGCAGCAAAATCCCTTGCTGGTCTGGAAAACGCTGGCGCTTATCCTGTTCGCCGCCAATCTGGTGACGCTGTATTTCCTGCTCAAGTCGAACTGACGCCTCTCGCCGAGATAACCAGTCTTTTGTGGGCGTCGCTCCCACGGTAACGCCTTCTCCTTGCTTGTTTCTGTCCGCGAACTTTCCGCTTCGGTCTTTCTTTAGCTCGATGTTTCTCCGCACTAAAGAGGATTGCCGTGCACTATTTAAGGGTGTCGAACGGCGGATTGGCGCATCAATGCACCATCGTCGTGCGATTTGTTCAGGGTATTCTTTAGCGGTTTTGTCGGGTTTTGATAAAAATAATAATAAACAATGGCTTATATAAAATGGCCTGCATATTGCTTAGTTTGGGTACTGGGCGTTAATCTGTTGATTGAGGGTGTCATGAGTACAAAACAAACAATCGTCGTGATCGGCAACGGCATGGTCGGGCAGCATTTTTTGGCCGGCTTGGCCTCCAGCGGCAAACAAGCCGATTATAACGTCGTGACTTTTTGCGAAGAACCGAGACCGGCTTACGACCGGGTGCACCTCTCGTCGTTTTTCAGCGGCAAGACCGCCGACGATCTGTCGCTGGTCGAGGCCGGTTTCTTCGAGCAAAACGGCATCACCGTGCATCTCGGCGACAAGGCCGCGAGCATCGACCGGGCCGCCAAAACGGTCAGTTCCGCCAAAGGCGTCACGATCGCCTACGACAAGCTGGTGCTGGCGACAGGATCCTATCCGTTCGTGCCGCCGGTGCCGGGGCATGAGCGCCCGCACTGT
Organism: Methylomicrobium lacus; assembly: GCF_041897535.1. Classification (GTDB taxonomy): domain Bacteria; phylum Pseudomonadota; class Gammaproteobacteria; order Methylococcales; family Methylomonadaceae; genus Methylomicrobium; species Methylomicrobium lacus_A. The sequence goes on along the minus strand of NZ_CP169217.1, from coordinate 1,580,613 downwards.
TTCGTCTACCGCACGATCGAGGATCTCGAAGCGATCACTGCGTCCGCGCAAGACGGCAAGGTCGGGGTCGTGATCGGCGGCGGCCTGCTCGGCCTCGAAGCCGCCAAGGCGCTGACCGATCTGGGCCTCAAGACGCACGTAGTCGAATTCGCGCCGCGCCTGATGGCGGTGCAGCTTGACGAGGCGGGCGGCGCGATGCTCAGGCAAAAAATCGAGGCGCTCGGCGTGACCGTGCATACCGGTAAGAACACCAGCGTGATCAAGGACGGCGATGCCTCCCGTCATAAGATGTGTTTCGCGGACGGCACCGAACTCGAAACCGACCTGATCCTGTTTTCGGCCGGCATCCGCCCGCGCGACGAGCTGGCCCGGGCTTGCGGTTTGGAGATGGGGCCGCGCGGCGGCATCGTGATCGACAATCAATGCAAGACCTCCGATCCCAATATTTATGCGATCGGCGAATGCGCGCTCTGGAATGGGATGATCTTCGGCCTGGTCGCGCCCGGTTATGCGATGGCGCGGGCCGTGGCCGCCGACCTGACCGGCGGCGAGGGCAACTTCACCGGCGCGGACATGAGCACCAAACTGAAGCTGATGGGCGTCGACGTGGCCAGCATCGGCGATGCGCATGCGAAAACGCAGGGCGCGATGGTATACACCTATCAGAACGGCGCGACCGAAGTCTATAAGCGCCTGGTGGTCAGCCAGGACAAGAAGCGCCTGCTCGGCGCGGTGCTGGTCGGCGACGCGTCCGGTTACGGCACCTTGCTGCAATACTGCCTGAACGGCATCGAGCTGCCGGAAAATCCGGACGCGCTGATTCTGCCGAGCCGCTCCGACGAATCGGTCGGTTTGGGGCCGGATGCATTGCCGATGTCCGCGACGATCTGCTCCTGTTACAACGTGACCAAGGGCGATATCTGCCAGTCTATCGACGGCGGCTGCACCACGATCGGCGGCCTGAAGGCCGAGACGAAGGCCTCGACCGGCTGCGGCGGCTGCGCGGCGCTGCTCAAATCGGTATTGAATTCGGAGCTTTCGAAACACGGCTACGAGGTCAACACCGACATCTGCGAGCATTTTCCCTACACCCGCCAGGATCTGTACAACCTGGTGATGGTCAAGCAGATTACCACTTTTGATGAACTGATCGAGAAATACGGCAAAGGCCGGGGCTGCGACATCTGCAAGCCGGCGGTCGGTTCGATCCTGGCGTCGTACTGGAACGATTACATCCTGAAAGACCAGCACGTGGGACTTCAGGACACCAACGACACTTTCCTCGCGAACATGCAGAAGGACGGCACTTACTCGGTCGTGCCGCGTATCACCGGCGGCGAGATCAAGCCGGACATGCTGATCGCATTGGGGCAAGTCGCGAAGAAATACATGCTTTATACCAAGATCACCGGCGGCCAGCGCGTCGATCTGTTCGGCGCGCGCGTCGAGCAGTTGCCGGCAATCTGGAAGGATTTGATCGACGCGGGCTTCGAATCCGGCCATGCCTACGGCAAGTCGCTGCGTACGGTCAAATCCTGCGTCGGCAGCACCTGGTGCCGCTATGGCGTCGACGACAGCGTCGGCCTTGCGGTCGAACTCGAAAACCGCTACAAGGGCCTGCGTTCGCCGCACAAGATCAAGTTCGCGGTGTCCGGCTGCACCCGCGAATGCGCGGAAGCGCAAGGCAAGGACGTCGGCGTGATCGCGACCGAGACCGGCTGGAACCTGTACGTCTGCGGCAACGGCGGCATGAAGCCGCGGCACGCCGACCTGTTCGCGACCGGGCTGGACAAGGAGACCCTGATCAAACTGATCGACCGCTTCCTGATCTTTTATGTGCGCACAGCCGACCGCCTGCAGCGGACCTCGGTCTGGATGGAAAACATGGAAGGGGGGCTCGATTATCTGAAATCGGTGGTCATCGACGACAAACTCGGCATCTGCGAACAGCTCGAACAGCAGATGCAGTATGTGATCGACACCTATCAATGCGAATGGAAGACCACGATCAACGACGAAGCGCGGCTCAAGCGTTTCCGCCATTTCATCAACAGCGATGCGCAGGACGACAACGTGCTGTTCGTCGAGGAGCGCGGCCAGTTCAGGCCGGCGCTCGAAGACGAGCGCAAACATTTCAAGCTGATCACTGAGACAGAAAAAGAAACCGTAACCGGAGAGGTGGAATGAGCGAATGGATCGATGTGTGCGGCGCGGACGACCTTCAGCCCGATTCGGGCGTCTGCGCGCTGGTCAAAGGACGGCAGGTGGCGATTTTTTTCCTGCCGAAAGAACAGGCGGTGTTTGCGATCGGCAATTACGACCCGATCGGCCAGGCGAACGTACTGTCGCGCGGCATGATCGGCGACATCAACGGCCAGATCGTGGTCGCCTCGCCCTTGTATAAACAGCATTTCAACCTGCAGACGGGGGTCTGCGTGGAGGATGCGGCGGTATCGGTGCCCGTGTACCCGATCCGAATCGAAAACGGCCGGGTTGCAATCGGCATCGGAGGCTAAAGGATGAAATATCAGTATTACATTGCCGACGTGTTTACCCGGCAGGTCTTCAACGGCGCGCAAATCGCGGTGTTCCCGAATGCGGACGGACTCGGCGACGTCGAGATGCAAAAAATCGCGAACGAGTTGAATCTGTGGGAGACCGTTTTCGTCTTCCATCCCGGCGGCGACCTGCGCAAACTCAGGATGTTTTCGCCGAAGGCCGAGGTCGATTTCGCGGGGCACCCGATTATCGCGACCGCCTATGTGCTCGGGCTGTGCGGCGACATCGTGCTCGACGATCCGGTCACGCCGGTCGTGTTCGAACAGAATGCGGGACCGATCGAGGTGAACATTACTTCCGAGAACGGCAAGCCGGCATTCGTGCAGTTCACGAACAAGGTGTCCTCGATCATCGACCGCTTCGCGCCGACGGACGAGGAACTGGCGTCCGTGCTGTCGATCCCGCAAGCCGATCTCGATCACATCAAATATTCGGCGCGCCTGGTCGCCTGCGGCATGCCGTATCTGGTCGTGCCGGTCTGGAAATATGAAACGGTGCGCAAGGCGCGCTTCAATTATGCGGCCTGGAGCCGGTCCGCCGCGCCGCAGACCGCCGCGCAGGAAATCCTGCTGTTCGCGCCGAAGTCGCCCTATACCGACTCCGATTTCAACCTGCGTTTATTGGGGCCGCACATCGGCCATGACGACGATCCGCCGGTCGGCGCGGCGGTGCCGGCGTTCTCCTCTTACCTGTGTTCGTTCGAGCACACGCGCAAGGGCACCCATACCTTCGCGGTGGACCGCGGCGATGCGGATTCGCGCCGCAGCGTGATCAACATCGAAATGGACCACAAGGGCAAGGCGCAATTGACCCTTAGGGTCGGCGGCAGCGCGGTGATTTTTGCGGAAGGCACGGTGTTTTTGCCGGATTGATGGCCAATGTAGGGTGCGCATTTATGCCCTTCAGGGTATCGAACACCTTGAAAGACCTATGGCAACGGTGGATCGTTTAAGGTGCGCGATGCGCACCCTACAGATTTGGCTTCTCTACAAAAACAAATGATCACACATCAGAGTTGACGATTTATGCTATTTGGACGCAACCAAAAAAATCCAATCAAGATGGCCGACAAGGGCGTCGTGAAATGGACCTACACGACCTGCGGCTATTGTTCGACCGGCTGCTCGATCGAAGTCGGCAGCAATGCGGAAGGCAAGGCGGTCGCGACGCGCGGCGTCGGCGGCGCGGACGTGAACCGGGGCAAGCTGTGCCTGAAGGGCATTTTCGAATACCAGGTCTTCGAGGCGCAAGGCCGCGGCGAGCAGCCCTTGCTGCGCGATGCGGTACATGAGCCTTATCGGAAGGTCGGTTGGGACGCCGCGCTGGACAAGATGGCCTCCGAGATCGAGCGCATTCAGGCGGCCTACGGCCGCGATGCGTTCGCGATCGTCTCGACCGGGCAACTCCTGACCGAGGAGTTTTACACCCTCGGCAAGCTCGCGCGCGGGGTGATCGGCAGCAACAACTACGACGGCAACACGACCCTGTGCATGGCTTCGGCGGTATCCGGCTACAAGCGCTCGTTCGGTTCGGACGGCCCGCCCGGCTGTTACGAAGATTTCGAGCATACGCATTGCCTGATCGCCTGGGGCTCGAATCTGCCCGAACAGCATCCGATCATTTACTGGCGGCTGAAAGAGGCGATGGAGAAGCGCAAGTTCCCTTTAATCGTCGTCGATCCGCGCGTCACGATGCTGGCGCAGTTCGCGGACATCCATCTGCCGATCACGCCGGGCACCGACGTGGTGCTGCAAAACGCGCTGATCCATGTGATTCTGGCCGAGGGCCTGGAAGACCGCGACTATATCGAGGCGAATACGACCGGCTTCGAGGAGCTGGCGAAAGAAGTGCAAAACTACGATCCGACCACCGCGTCGAAGCTCTGCGGCATCGACGAAGACACGATCCGGACCGTCGCGCGACTGTATGCGAATGCGCCGAGGGCGATGAGCATCTGGACGATGGGCATCAACCAGAGCACGCACGGCTCGGACGGCGTGGTCGGCATCAACAACCTGAATCTGGTCACCGGCAACATCGGCAAACCCGGCGGCACCAGTCTGTCGATCACCGGCCAGTGCAACGCGATGGGCACGCGCGAATGGTCGTCCTGCTCCGGCCTGCCGGGTTACCGGGTGCTCGAAAAACCGGAGGAGCGCGAGGAGATCGCGAAGTTTTGGGGCATCGATCCGGAGTTCTTTCCGAAACAGCGCGGACTCGCCGAAACCGACATCTTCCCGGCGATCGAGACCGGCCAGATCAAGGGCCTGTGGCTGGTCGCGACCAATCCGATGACCTCGATGCCGAACACCGCGCGCATCAGGAAGACGCTCGAAAAGCTCGAATGTCTGGTCGTGCAGGACTCCTATGCCGATGTCGAGACGACGCAATACGCGCACATCTATCTGCCGGCCGCGACCTGGGCCGAGAAGGAAGGCGTGTTCACGAACACCGAACGCCGGGTCAACCTGACCCGCCAGGTCAGGAAGCCTTATGGCGATTCGAAGTCGGACCTGCAAATCTTCAACGAACTGGCGACTCGCTTCGAACAGGGACGCAAGATCAAATTTCCGGAGCAACCGAGCGAGGTGTTCGAGGAAATGAAGCAGCTATCGAAAGGCCGTCTGGTCGACATTTCGGGCATGTCGCACGAACTGATCGAGGAGAAGCGCGGCATCCAATGGCCTTACAGCGAACAGCAGGCGCAGCAAGGGGTAGAGAAAGGTAATCAGCGGCTTTATACCGAGACCGCAACCTTCCGTTACAAGGACGGCAGGGCCAAGCTGATTCCGCTGCCATTCGTGAACAACAACGAGGTGCCGGACGCCGAATATCCTCTCTGGCTCAACTCGGGCCGACTGGTCGAGCACTGGCATACGCGCACGAAGACCGGCAAGATCGGCAACAACAACAAGTTCAGCCCGATGCCGTTCATGGAAATGAATCCGGATGCGGCGGCCGAGATGAACATCCGGCATCAGACCTATGTCCGGGTCGTCTCGCGCCGCGGCGATGCGGTCGTGATGGTGATGCTGACGCAGCGCGTGCCGCGCAACATGGTGTTCATTCCGTTCCATTTCTTCGATTGCGTGAACCGCCTGACCTTGGGGTTACTGGACCCGCACTCCAGGCAGCCGGCGTTCAAGCAACAGGCGGTCCGGATCGAACACATCGACCAGGAACTGGCCGCGCGGCTTAACAAGGAAGCGCGTGAGTTTTAGATCGTTCCCACGCTCTGCGTGGGAATGTCGACTGGGACGCTCTGCGTCCCGTACCGCGGAGCGGTACAAACAGCATTCCCACGCAGAGCGTGGGAACGATGTTGAACCTACTCAGGATATACCATGTTTGAAGTACGCAACGACGAACCGAAATACGCCTTTCTGAACAGCAAGAACATACCGGACAAGAGCCGCTATGGCCAGAGTATCGAACTGACCGAGTCCGGCAGCGAGCTCAGAAACCAGAGCCTGAACATCAACAACGACGCCGGCGTCGGCTACAATCCGAACCGCTACAAACAGCACGGTTTCTATTTCAACGCGGACAACTGCATCGGCTGCCATGCCTGCGAATCGGCGTGCAGCGAGAAGAACGAGGTGCCGATTCATCTGGCCTACCGTTCGGTCGGCTTCGTCGAAGGCGGCACCTATCCCGATTATCACCGCATGAATATCTCGATGGCCTGCAACCATTGCGAGGACCCGGTCTGCCTGAAGGGCTGTCCGACGCGCGCCTACACCAAGTTCGCCGAATACGGCGCGGTGCTGCAAGACCCGGACATCTGTTTCGGCTGCGGCTATTGCACCTGGGTCTGTCCTTACAACGCGCCGCAACTCGATCCGGTCAAGGGCGAAGTATCAAAGTGCAACATGTGCGTCGACCGGCTCGAAGTGAACCTGAAACCGGCCTGTGTCGCGGCCTGTCTCGGCAACGCGCTCGATTTCGGCGTGATCGAAACGATACCTGAGGGCAGGGTGCAGGCGAAGGCCGAGATTCCGGGCTTTCCGACCACCGACATCACGCATCCGAACATCCGGTTCCAGCAAACCCGGACGACGCACCGCGAGATGACCCGCACCGACGCGATGCCGTTGAAATATCATCGCGACGACCGGGAAGGCAAATTCAGGCCGGTCGTCGATGAGAAACTAGGCAGGGAGAAGCACTGGAATTTGAAGAAACTGCTGACCAGCCACGAAAGCGCGCACGTGATCTTCACCTTGAGCACGCAGGCGACGGTCGGCGCGTTCCTGATGCTGATCCTGAGCGGCTGGTTCGGCATCGAGGCGCTGGCAATTTTACAATCTCCCGCCGTGAAGTTGCCCTTGACGGTGATGATGGTGCTGATCTCGACGATCGGCCTGTTCAAGCTGAACATGCACCTCGGCAAGCCGCACCGCTTCTACCGGGGCTTCAACAACCTGAGGCTGTCGCCGGTCAGCCGCGAAATCGCCGGTGTGTCGCTGTTTTATAGCGGCCTTTTGGGTTATGCGGCGCTGACATGGTTCGACAACGGCTTGCTGCAATTTTTGGCGCAGGTCTCTGCCTTCGCCGCGGTCCTGGGCGGCGCGGTCGGCCTCTTTTATATGTACAAACTGTACCGGATTCCGGCGCGGCCGTTCTGGAACCACTGGCAGACCGGCTCCGCGTTCGGAGGGTCGATGCTGAGTCTCGGCGCATTGATGATCGCGGTCGCCGGCCTGTTCGCGCTGCCGTCGAGCGCGCCCGCCTTGCCGGTGTTGTTCGCGGTGATCGCTGCCGGCCTGGCGCTCGAAGGCGCAGGGCTGATCATCCACGCCCGCGACATGCAGGCATTAGGCAACGAAGGTGCGGCGTCTCATTACCGGCAAGTCACGCAGTACGGCTTTTCCTATCTGTTCAGGAACGCCTTGCTCGGTTTCAGCCTGCTTTTGGCCATTTCGCTCGCAACAGCCGGGGCATCAGGCTTCAGCGCCATTGCAGGGCTAATGCTTTTGACGGTCACGATGCTGACCAGCAGTGCTTTCGGCCGCTCGCTGTTCTTCGTGTTGGTGATTCCGACCACGATGCCGGGCGCGTTCTTCTGGAAAAACAGCGGCTTCGTCGAACATGCCCGTGCGACCGGTTTGGCCGACAAGCCGCAACATGGGGTCGCATACGAACGGCATCATGCGTTCAAGGTGAAAGAACTGATGCAGACGATCCGGGAACATTCGCTCCAGGACATGATCGCGCATGTGAAGTGGATCGTTGGGAAGTGACGGGGTGACCGATTGCCGGATCGGGCTTCCGGCAATCGGTCAGGCGCAGGGGTTATTCGAAGTCCTCCGCCATTTCGAGCGCGGTTTTCGCGGCCTCGGCGACATCTTCGTTTTTATCGGTGCTCAATTCCTTGATTTTCTGCATCAGCGCCGGGTCGTCAAGTTCGGAGACCGATTCCAGTGCCAGCACCACGATGTCGGGTTTGTCGTTGCTCAGCGCGGTCAGCAGCATTTGCTGACGTTCCTTTTCATCTTCCCACGCGCTGATTTGACTGACCGCCTGTTCGCGGACACTGTCTTCCGGGTCATTCAGCGCATAGAGAATCGCCTCCTTGGCTTTCGGATCGGGGTATTCGCCCAAGGTCATCAACGCGGCTTCGCGGTCTTCTGCGTCGGCGGAAGAATAAAAGTCGTTCAAGGCTTCCTGCAATGCCTCCATGTCGTCGGCATCGGTATCCGAAGCCATGTCAGATGCCGGAATTCCAGTCGAGGACTCCGGGTTTTGCTGCAGCAGTTGGTTGATTGCGCCGGGCTGCGCCTCGGCTTGCGGCTTCGCTAAGGGCTTTTCGTTGGAGCTTTGAGCGGTTTCTGGCGGAGAAGTTAATCCAAAAAGGCTTTCTTTTATTTCGGTTGCGTAGATGGCAAGCGTTATTGCCACGGCCAAAAATACAATCGCGAGAACAAGCTGGTATATTTTCACAGTATTTCAGTAGAATTTGTGCTAAAAATGAAGGCGTCAAAAAGCATTTCTTTAGTTTTGCTTATATTGACATTCTTAACGAGCGGTACTATTTTATCTGAAGTTAGCGGGTTCATCGATGTTGTTTTCGAGCAAGACGTTGACGGCTAACTTTCCATGAAGAGGGAGGGCGTCCACTTAGGCCGGGCGTTTACTTAAATAAAAATAATTGTTGGGGAAAAGTATACATGAAACGTAAAGTAATCGGTTCAATGATCCTGGCGGGCTTAGGCTTCGCTTCCAATCAGGCGATGGCTGTGGCGGCAGTTCCGTGCAGCGACCCCGCTCTCGTGACTGCAGTAGGCGTGCTGCAACAAAAAGCGGCGAGTGTAGTTCCTGTTGGCTCAACGCCGAATGGAGGTCTCGGCTTTCCAATGTGGGTGACCATCGTGGACAACACCGGCGTTGTCTGTTCCGTGGTGAATTCGGCCGGCGCATCCGATGTAGAAGGTTTTAGTGGCGAGGCTTGGCTGGGCAGCCGCGTCATTTCCGCGCAAAAGGCCAATACCGCCAATGCTTTCAGCCATGACGCTTTCCCATTATCTACTGCCAATCTGTTCAGCGCCGTACAGCCATGGGGCAGCCTCTACGGGTTGCAGCACAGCAACCCGGTTGATGCGACCATTGCTTACGACGGTGATGCCTCTACCTGGGGATCTGGAACCACTGATCCTTTAGTAAATAACCGCATCGGCGGTGTGAATATCTTTGGTGGTGGTCTGGCATTGTATGTTGACGACAATGGCAATGCTGCCGGGGGAATACGGAAAGTTGGAGCCATTGGTGTTTCTGGCGACACGTCCTGCACAGATCATGTGGTTGCTTGGAAGATTCGCAACCAACTGGGTCTTGATCATGTTCCGGCCGGCGTAGCGAATAAAGGAAAGGACGATGCAATGATACAGGACATCGTGGGTTCGAATGGCAATTTCCGTAGCAAGAGCGGTTTTGGTCATGCCACATGCCTTAACAATCCCACCGATGCTAACGATGGCGGCGCGATAGAAGGCAACAAGAAGCATTAATCGTAGACGATAAATGAAGGAAAGGCCTTTCTCGAAAGAGGGAGGCCTTTTTTATTGAATGAATTTCTGAACAGGACTGCGTTGACTGATTGAGCAGATGGTTGCTTCGATCTGGTACGATTCGATGTTGGTCAGGAATCTATTGGCAGATCAGGATGGGGACATGAAATTAATATTACAAATTGCCTGCGGGGTATTCCTGGGGAGCTTGGCCTCGCAATTTACCTTCGATGCCTGGCGTACGCACCAGGAAAATATTGCAAAGGAGGCTGAGGAGAAGCTTCGTGCTGAAGAAGAGAAGACGCGCGAGGAGCAGGCCGAAAAAGTCCGGGCGCTGTTTATGCAGAACCTGCAAGGGAAAAAGTCTGGCGCTGCGGCTATTCCGCCAGGATTCGTGCCGGATGATGCGCAAGAACAAGCGCCGCAATTTCCCGGGCAGCAGTAACAATGTGGATGGGGTCGCTAATCCTGCATTGGATTTGATCAGTTGGGTCAACGCGAGATCCGTCGTTAACCCAACTTCCGCTAAAATTTAACCGCCAACCTGCGCGATCCAGTCGTTCAGGTTGTAATAGTTCGTGATCCGCGCGACCTTGTTATCACGGATATCAAAAAAAGCGCCGGCCGGCAGACGGTATTTCTGGCCGTTCGCGGCGGGCAGGCCTTCGTCGGTTTGCAGATATTCGCCGAGCACCACAAATTCGGCCGCGGCGCGTTTGCCGTCTTCGCTCGCCATGATCACCATATCGACCAGTTGTTCCTTGTAGTTGTGGTTCATGCAGGCCATGAACTGCTTGAACGCATCCTTGCCGATTTCGCGCTTGCCCTGGTTGATGTCGTGGATCACGTCATCGGTCAACAGGCTCAAAAAGGTATCCATGTCGCCGGCGTTGAAAGCGGCATAATAGTTTTGAATCAGCTTGATGCTCTCTTGGTTCATAATGATTCTCTGGTGAAAAAAATTAAAGCCTGCTATTTTACCGCGAATGAGCCGTTTTACCTTGTGAAATTTGACGTTTCCCTGACGGCGGGACTGTCTATTGCGATGGAGATTGATGATGTGCGGACGCTTTAATATGCTCGCAACGCCCGAACAATTGATCGAAACCTTCGGTCTGGAGCAGGTGCCGGGCTATAAGATCAGTTACAACATCGCGCCAGGGCAAAAAATTCTCGGCATCGTGCAGCCGGATCGGAACGGCCTTAGCGCGGTCAGCCTCGATTGGGGGCTGGTGCCTTCCTGGGCCAAGGACAGCAAGATCGGGCATTCGCTGATCAATGCCAGGGCCGAAACGCTCGGCGACAAACCGTCGTTCAAGGCGGCTTATCACAAGCGGCGCTGCCTGATTCCGGCGACCGGCTTCTATGAATGGCAGAAGACCGAAAACGGCAAGCAGGCCTATCATATCTGCCGCGAGGACAGTCAATTATTCGCCTTCGCGGGGCTTTGGGAGCATTGGGAGCATGGCGCCAACACGCTGTATTCCTGCACGATCATCACGGCCGCCGCGAATGGATTGATGCAGCCGATTCATGAGCGGATGCCGGTGATTATCGGCGCCGAACAGTACCGCTTCTGGCTGGATCCCAGGCAGTCGCGGCAGAGTCTGGATCAACTCTTGGCGAATCCTGACTATGGCGGGATGCGCCTGTATCCGGTCAGCGACCGGGTCAATAATCCGCGCCATGATGATCGGCATTGTTTGGAGTAAATTCGGCGGCGTATTCCTGACCGGAATCGGCTCTTCCTATTATCTCTGTATCCGGATAATCGGACATTGGTCTGGGACAGGTTGCCGATGACGATAGCCTTCATGGCGTTGTTCGGTGCGATCGTCGGAGAATACATTTCGAGGCGGGCGGCGCGAGCGCTCTTCGCGCCGTTATTGGGGGTTGCTGAAGCATTTGATCGCGGCCGTAGCGCCTTATCTTTTCTATCGGGCGCTACGGCAAAAGGAAAAGGTTATTCGAGCAGCTTGAAAAAGCTTTTCGGGGCGCCGCAGATCGGGCATTCCCAATCGTCCGGAATGTCTTCCCAGCGGGTGCCGGGCGCGATGCCGCTGTCCGGATCGCCTTTGGCTTCATCGTAAATGTGCTCGCATTCCATACAGTGGTATTTCTTGTAATCCGGCATGTTTGCCCCTCGTCTGTGGTTAAAATTGCTCTGTATTAAGCCAGTTTGATCAGCCTGCCTTCGGCGGCCGACTGCAGCACGGCTTCGAGAATCCTGCAGTTATCCTTCGCGTCATCCAGCGACAGTGCGGGTTCCCGGCCCTTTAACACGCAATCGCTGAAATGTTCTATCTCGAGGCGGAAATGATTCGCCGGCGGCAGTCTTTCCTCGCATTGGCGGCCGTCTTCGGTCCACCAGGAAATGATCGGGATGTCGCCCGGCAATTGCCAGACCGTGTGGCATTTGATGCCGCCTTTGCTGCCGATCACTTCGTATTCGGAGCGGCGCGCGCGTTCGAAACTGAAGTCGAATTGCGCAAAGCGGCCGCGGCCGAAATCGATCACGCCGCTGCTCGAAATATCGGCGCCGCTGCCGACATAACTCGAAACGGCCGTCACCGCAATCGGCGCATCCTCGAAAAACATCCGCGCCGAATGCACCGCGTAACAGCCGATGTCCCATAAGGCGCCGCCGCCGTTTTCGACCGGCTGTTCGAGCCGGTACATGCGCGCCGGACGCATCATGAACGAATAGGTCGCGCGCACCGAGCGGACTTCGCCGAACAGGCCCGATTTGACCAGTTCCAGCACGCGGGCATGTTGGGGATGAAAGCGGTACATGAAGCCTTCCATCACGGTGACCTTATGGCGGCGCGCGGCGGTTTCGATCGCGCTGATGTCGTCCGCCGACAAGGCCATCGGCTTCTCGCAGAGCACATGTTTGCCGGCTTCGATCGCGCGCAGCGCCCAGTGGGCATGTTCGTGATTGGCCATCGGCAAATACACCGCATCGACTTCGGTGTCGTTCAACAGGTCTTCAAGATCGTCATAGGCGCGCGCCTCGGTTTGGCTCGGACCGTATTTGGCCAGCGTTTCGGCCGCCGCGCCGGGCCTGCGGCTCGCTATCGCAACGAGTTCCGCGTTTTCCGCTTCGACGATCGCCGGCAACAGGCGCTCGTTGATGCGCGCCGCGCCAAGGATGCCCCAGCGTAGTTTGGTTCTGTTGGTCATCGTTGTTCTCTGGTTGGGGTTATTAACGACGGCTGCAAAAAAACGTCGAAATTTCGCAGGCAGGAAGCTTGGGGAAGGAGCGAGGCGTTGGCCGCGAATGCCGCGGCCAACGCCCTAAACACCGTTGTCAATGCCGAAGCCGGCTTTGACTCGCCATGGCTTCCAGGCGCCGGCGCTTATTCGAGGTTCGCGTGCCGGTATCTCATCACTTCTTCGGCGATGCCTTTTTCGTGGATCAGATGCGATACTAACGCTTCGAGGAAAGACAGGGTCGACAGTTCGAACACCGTACCCATCGGCATGCCGACGACCTTGCCGTATTGGTCAGGGCTTCCGATCTGGATCACCTCGTCGGACATTTCGCCGATCGTCGAGCCGCTCTTCGCGGTGATCAGGCAGATTTGCGCGCCGATTTCGCGGGCTTTCTTCGTGAACGCGATCAACTGTTCGGTTTCGCCGGAGCCGGAAATGATGATCAACAGATCGCCTTTTTTGATGCTCGGGGTCACGATTTCGCCGACCACGCTGACATCATAGCCGCTGTGCATCAACCGCATCGCGAAGAAGCGGCAAACCAGGCCGGAACGTCCCGCGCCCGATACATAGACGCGCTTGGCGTTATCGAGCATGTGGGTCAGCTTGACCGGCAGGTTGTCGTCGGTCGCTTCCAGGATCGATTTGATTTTATTGAGGATCAGGGTTTGATGCGGCGAGCCGATGGTGCCGTCCACGAGCTGACGGATCTGTTTGGCGGCCGTCGCCGGGCAAGGGGCGCCGTAAATCGCCGCGCCGACCACGATGATGTCCGCGCCGGCCTTGACGACTTGATCGATGGTGGCAGGCTTGATGCCGCCCGCGACCGAGATTCTGACATCGAGGCCCAGGTCGGCGATCTCTTGCAGATCACCGAACGGCGTTTGGCCGGCCGCTTGCGCGTCGAGACCGGTGTGCACGCCGATGATCTGCGCGCCGAGTTCGGCCGCGGCGCGCGCGCAGGCGGCTTTATCGGGCACATTGATCAGGTCGATCTGCACCTCGGCATTGTGCGCCTGGGCCGCCTTGATCACGCCGCCGATCGTCGCGAGCCCGGATACGCCGAGCACGGTGCAAATGTCAGCGCCTGCCGCATAAAAAGGCGTCGCTTCGTATTCGCCTGCGTCCATCGTCTTCAGGTCGACCAGGATCAGTTTGTCCGGAAACTTTTCCCGCAAGGTTCTGACCAGTTCGACGCCGTTGTGCTTGATACAGGGCGTACCGATTTCGAAAATATCGACATAAGGCGCCGTTTGTTCGGCGAGGCTGAGGGTTTGGTCGAAATCCAGAGAATCCAGTGCCAATTGTATTAATGGTTTTGCCATTGTGCGCTCCCAATAGGTATTGTTATTGTCATAATGTGTAGCAACGGCCAACTCTAAATCAGGATGCGGGTGGATGTCAATTGCGTACGGGCCTTGGTTTGAGCTTAATGGCGGTGTTTTTTGCACAGGGCGGCGGGACTGCCGTGGCGCTGTCGGCAAGCGCTTGAAGTCGTGAAGAAAAGGACAGGAAAACCTGCAAGGAGGAGAGGGCGGGATAAAGCCGCCAAGGCGGGGCTGGTTATCTGGCGGTCCGCCCTAATTTGATCAGCCAATCCACCAGCGGCTTTAATTCGGCAGGCAGAGCCTGTTCCGCGGCGGTGACGCTGTGCTTTTTGCCGTCCTGTTCGATGATGATTTGATATTCAAACCGGTCGGGTTGGGGTTTCGAGGGGATCAGTGCCGGCAATTCAAAAAACCGCGCCGTTTCGAGCATTTGTTGCAGATCGGCGATTTCGGATGCCGAAAGGCTGGCGGCATCGATCGATTTGATCAACGGGATACCGGCAAAGCCGCCTGTTCTTTGAAGAGTCACATGCATGGTTTTATCTCCCATGGTAATAGACCGGGCTGGAAGCGTGCACGCTGCGGCGCCTGCGCACAGCAGGCATAGCGGCAAGGCGCGGAGAAAGACGCATCGCCGAACAGACGCCGGGAACCGGACGCGCATAACTATCGGCTTTCCGGACAGGGCGCGTTTCTGTTCGAAGCGGCTGAACCTTAAATAACCCCCACCGCCCGCCAGGCCTCGCGCACCGCAGTTTGTTCGGCGCTGTTTGGGCCGTAGAGATTGCCTGCCACCCGGATCGTGGCGTCGGCGGCGCCGCTGAAGGTCGAACGGGAGCGCAGCACGTCCCTGAGCGCGATATACCAGATTCTGCCGGCTTTCTCCCAGGCATGGCCGCCGATCGCGATGGCCGCCAGATAAAACGCATGGTTCGGAATGCCCGAATTGATATGCACGCCGCCGTTGTCCTGGCGTCCGCGAAAACGCTTCGTATAATGGGACGGCTGCGGATCTTTGCCGAGCATGTCGTCATCGTAGGCTGTCCCCGGCGCTTTCAGCGAACGCAGTCCCTGGCCGCTCACGCCGGGGGCGAGCAGACCCGCGCCGATCAGCCAGTCGGCCTGATCGGCGGTTTGATTCAATGTCCGTTGTTTGACCAGGCTGCCGAACACGTCCGCGAACGATTCGTTCAAGGCGCCCGATTCGTTCTGATACTGCAATCCGGCTTCAAACTGCACGACGCCGTGCGTCAATTCATGGCCGATGATGTCGACCGCAATCGTAAAACGGTTGAACAGCCGGCCGTCGCCGTCGCCGTAAACCATTTGGTTGCCGTTCCAGAAGGCGTTGTCATACTGCACATCGTAGTGCACGGTCGAATCGATCCTAAGGCCCCGGTCATCGATCGAATTGCGCTCGTAAACCTGACTGAATAAATCATAGGTCGCGCCGGCACCGTCATAGGCTTCGTTGACCGCGATGTCCTGCTTGGCCCGCCCCCCCTCTCCGCGCACCAGGCGCCCGGGCAGCGTGACGCCTTGCTTGGCATCATAAACGGTGCGCCGCTTTTCTCCGGTCGAAACCGCAAGCGCCGGCATGCTGCCCATGACGCCCCGGATGCCGCGGAACTGCTCGGTCATCCGCATCGTTTCCATGGTCAACTCGCGCATGGCTTCATCGCCGTGCTTGAGGATGTGGTCGGTCATATACGGCGGGATGATCGTGCAAAAGGCGCAAGCATGCGTTTCGGATTGGCGAGAGCGTCTTGAGTCTTGTGAAGCCGTGTTCTTTATTGCCATGATCACCCCCGAAGGTTAGTTAAAAAACAACTGAGACTTTTTGGCTTTATAACGCGATGGCTGAGGGTTGTCAACCACGACGTGTCTGGTGCTTCCGGATGAAAAGAAACACGTTATGCCGGGGTTGCGACGCGTCGCGAGGGATCGCTGAGGTCGGGAAGGAGGGGCAGGGGTCGGGAACGAACTTCCCAACCTGCCGCCATTTCAATTGAAAATCGTTTCGAACGAATAGCCGTTCACATGCAGGATCTCTTTTAATCGTTTCAATCCGTCCATCTGAATCTGCCGCACCCGCTCGCGGGTCACGCTCAATTCCAGCGCGACCTGTTCGAGTGTTTCGGCCTCATAGCCGCAGAGCCCATAGCGCCGGCAGATCACTTCGCGCTGCTTTTCCGGCAACTGAAAAACCCAGCCGGAAACGCTCTGGCGGATGCCGTCTTCCTGAATCCGGTCGGCGGCCGAGGGGGTGTCCTCATCCGAGATCGTCTCGACCATCGGTTTATCGACATCCTTGCTGCACGGCACATCGATCGAGGTGACACGCTCGTTCAACTTGAGCATTTTCTCGACCTTGTAGACCGGCTTATCCATGAACTGCGCAATCTCCTCGGCGCTCGGATCGTGATCGAGCGTCTGCTGCAGCTGGCGCTGCGCCTTCAGATACGTGTTCATTTCCTTCACGATATGAATCGGCAGGCGAATGGTGCGGGTCTGGTTCATGATCGCGCGCTCGATCGTTTGACGTATCCACCAGGTCGCGTAGGTCGAAAAACGGAAACCGCGGTCCGGATCGAATTTTTCGACCGCGCGAATCAAGCCGAGATTGCCTTCCTCGATCAAGTCGAGCAGCGGCAGTCCCCGGTTGAGATAACGGCGGGAAATCTTCACGACCAGGCGCAGATTGCTTTCGATCATGACCTTGCGGGCTTCGGAATCGCCGCGCAGGGCTTTGGCGCCGTAAAATTTTTCCTGATCGGCCGATAAGAGTTTCGAGCGGCCGAGATCGTTCAGATAGACGCGCGTCGCGTCGAAATTGTCATCGCGGGCTCTGAGCGTCTGGACTTCGCTTTCGATGTCTATCTCGTCGAGCGTGTCGTCCGCGTCCTCGAACTCTTCCGCTAAAAAAAGCTCCTCATCCTCTTCTTCAAAAGGCGGGCCGATGTCATCATCAGCGGGTTCCACTATCTCTTCTTTCATCTTATTCCCCCTGACGCTTCGCTTGATCAGTCAACAGTATCTTCATAGCTTCGGTAATAATGTAAGCGGGTTGACCGACTTACCCTGCTTGCGAATTTCAAAATGCAGCATGGCTTTCTGCGCGGCGCCCGTGCCAACCGTGGCGATGCCTTGTCCTTTTTCGACAACGTCGCCCTCCTTGGCCAATAAGGCGCTGTTATTCGCATAAGCGGTTAAATACTGGTCATTGTGCTTTATAATAAGCAGATTACCATATCCGATCAATCCTTGTCCGCTATAGACGACCTTTCCGGCCTCCGCGGCCCGTACCGTTTGCCCTTTTTTGCCGGCGATGCGGATGCCTTTTTTGCCCGTCTGGCTATAGCTTTTCAAAATATTGCCGGCTAACGGCCAGCCGAAGTTCAAATCGGCATTGTCTTTTTTCGCCATGGTGGCGCGTGGCTTTTTTTCGCTTGCCGGAACTTTAGCAGCCGGCTGCGCGCGCTCAGCCTTGGATATTATACTTTTTTTGGCCGTTAGCGCAGCAGCGATTGTTTTCGGCTTGCGTTTGGCGTCGTGTTTCTCGGCCGATTTGACCGGCTCAGGGGCGTCTGCGCTGTGTTTTTCCGGGCGCGGGTAAGGGGGGCGCGGCCCAGGTGGCGTTTCCTGCCGCTGCGGTAACGGCGGCGCATAGCCGCTAGCTACCTGAGGCGGATAGGTCGCATCCGGAAAGGCATCATCGATATGTTGATGGCCGCTCAGCACCGGCGCCAAATCGGTGCGTTCGGTACAGCCGGCCGCGATCGCAGCCAAAACCGCAAGCGACATCAACACGGTGTTTCGACAAACATGAGACATGGCACTTATCTTTCCAACAGCGTCTTTTTGGCCAGGTTGATTTTCGCGGCCAGATAATCGGAACCGCCCCGGTCCGGATGAATTTTTTGCATCAGCCGGCGATGGGCCTCGATGATTTCCTTGTCGCTGGCGCCCATCTTCAATCCCAAGACCTCGTAAGCTTCCGCGGCGGTCATTTTGCCTGACGTATGCCGGGATTCCTGTTGCTGCGCTTGTCCCTGCTGCGAGCGTTGCCAGGCCATCCAGATTTGATGCAGATAGGGCGCATTTTGCAGCAAGGACGGCAGCAATCTGAGCAGAAACGCCAGCGCCAGGCCGAGCACGGCAAACAGCCCCCCAAGCCAGCCGGCCGTCCCCATATACCCCAGCACCACGAGACCGCCGGCGATCAGCAGGTAGCGAAGAAAACGGGCCTTCGCGGAGGAGGGGGCTTTTTGTACTTTACGCAAGGCAAAAAAAACAAGCAAAATCAGCAGTAGAACAAACACAATGCGAATCAAGGTTGACTCCGGGGATCACTCAGGTTTGGCGCAAACAATCAAAACGCGCCGGACGACCGACTGGCGCGATGGCAGGCGATGATAACAGCCATGCCTCCGTTATCGTAGTGCTGGCGTAAATAATACCTTAGAATAGCGTGATTATTGACTCCGATCCAATTACGCTAACGCCATGCAACATGCACAAAAGCCGATACTCGGTTTTGCCGCCGCCAGCGGCACCGGCAAGACCACCTTGCTGGAGCAATTGATTCCTTTGCTGAAACAACACGGTCTGCGGGTCGGCCTGATCAAGCACAGCCATCATAGCTTCGACATCGACCATCCCGGCAAGGACAGTTACCGTCTGCGCATGGCCGGCGCCTCGCCGGTGATGATGGTCTCCAAATACCGCTATGCGATCATCAACGAGTTCGAAACGCCCGAGGAGCCGAGTCTGGACCGGCAGCTTAAAATTCTGGATCAATCCGGCCTGGATCTGATCCTGGTCGAAGGCTTCAAGGCCGAAAAATTTCCGAAGATCGAATTGCACCGACCGTCGCTGCAAAGGCCGCCACTGTTTCCTGATGACCCGAATATCATCGCGATTGCAAGCGACAGCCCGGTCGAAGCGCCGGAGCATCTGGTCAAGCTCGATCTGAACCGTCCCGACCTGATCGTCCGCTTCATCCTGGAACATTACCTGGAGTTCAAATGACCGACCTGTGCAGCCGCGAGGCGCTGCTTTCGATCGAGGCCGCGCGCGCGAGGATCGCGGCCTCGATACGGCCGGTTGCCGGCGTCGAAAGAGTGACGTTGCCACATGCGCTCGGCCGCGTATTGGCCGAACCGGTGCGCTCGCCGCTCGACATCCCGCACGACAGAAACGCCGCGGTCGACGGCTATGCCTTCAGCAGCCGGGACATCGACGCCTGGCAGCCCTTCCGCCTGCGCCTGGCGGGCGTTTCCTGGGCCGGCAAACCGTTCCAGGGACTACTCAAGGCGGGCGAATGCGTGCGAATCTTTACCGGCGCGGTCGTGCCGAGCGCGGCGGATTCGGTCGTGATGCAGGAATTCGCGAGCGTTGACGGCGGCCACATCGAGTTTCCGGCCGCGGTGCCGGCGCGCCGTTTTGTGCGCGAGATCGGCGAAGATGTCAAACGCGGCGAGTTTTTGTGCGGCGCCGGCAAAAAACTCGGCGCGATCGAACTCGGCCTCTTCGCCTCGGCCGGCATTTATGATGTCGCGGTCAAAAGGCCGGTCACTATCGCTTATTTTTCGACCGGCGACGAATTGACCGGCATCGGCCAGCCCTTGGCGCCCGGCCAGATTCATGACAGCAACCGCTACATTCTCGGCGGCCTGTTGGACGACCCTCATTATCGCGCCGCCGACCTGGGCGTGATCGGCGATGATAGGCGGCAGCTCGAAGACGCATTGAGCCAGGCGGCCCTGAGTCATGATGTGATCATCACGACCGGCGGCGCCTCGGTCGGCGAGGCCGATTTCATCCAGCAGGTTCTCGCTGGTCTCGGCGAGGTGCATGTGTGGAAGATTGCGATGAAACCCGGCAAACCGCTCGCCTTCGGCAAAATCGGCAACGCCTGGTTCTTCGGCCTGCCAGGCAATCCGGTGGCGGTCGCGGTGACTTTTCAGCAAATCGTCGAGCCGGCGCTCAGGCGGCTTGTCGGCTTAGCGCCGGCAAACCCGCTACGTATCAAAGCCACCTTGACGACAGCGCTCAAAAAAGAGATCGGCCGCCTCGAATTTCAGCGCGGCATCCTGACCCAGGATGCGGCCGGCGAATTTTTTGTCGCCTGCGCCGGCGGCCAGGGCTCGCACATGCTGGCTGCGATGTCCGCGAGCAACTGCTATATCATCCTGCCGACCGACTGCGGCGGCGTTCCGGCAGGCGAGCCGGTTTGGGTCGAGCCTTTTCGCACGGCGCTATGACAAAAAAAACGGCTGGCGGCGCGGCCTCGGTTATCCACAATTCCTGTGGATAACGTTGTGGAAAAGCTCTCGATAACCGTCCGCGAAGCCGAGGAATCCTGCCCTGTCATCAAATTGTAAAAAGTTTATACAAAATTAATTAGTTGTTTAATATCAGTGGCTTGTATAAATGAATCGGATGTTGGCAGAGTCCTGGCCCTGCCAAAATCAGAACGAGTGACAAGCGCTCGACTGTGTGTATAACATAGACAAAAACCGCAAATTAAATCCCATTGGAT
Source organism: Methylomicrobium lacus (assembly GCF_041897535.1). Classification (GTDB taxonomy): domain Bacteria; phylum Pseudomonadota; class Gammaproteobacteria; order Methylococcales; family Methylomonadaceae; genus Methylomicrobium; species Methylomicrobium lacus_A. The sequence continues at coordinate 1,559,959 of NZ_CP169217.1, read as the reverse complement.
GCCATTTTAAAAACAATCACTTCAACGGATCCGCGCATGCTCGTTTTCATTCTACTCAGTCTTGCTTTGGGCTATCTCGTACAGACCGCGGATCCCTTGATAAACGTGTTGGCGACGCCGTCTTTCCTCTATTCGGGCATCGGCGGCGCCTTGCTGGCGATCGCCGGTTCGCTGGTCAAAAAAGGCCATTTCAGGCTCTGGTACGACCTGTTTGCTTCGAGCGTGTTACTGGCCTGGTTCGCCTATTGGAAGTCGCTGTTCAACGATGACGCGCCGATGTTTTTTTTCTTTCCGGTGTATTTTGCCGCCATGAGCGCATTCGTCTCGCTCGCTTTCATCGGTCCATCCGAACGTCTCGACCAGGAATCCCTCCGCTACATGCGCCTGCTTGCCGAGCAAAAAGGCTTGCAGCCCTGGATCATCATGTTGGGCGCGCTCGGGAGTTTGCAATTGCTGGAACATTATCTGGTTTTTCCGGTACTGATCACGCTGTTGCTGCTGCGCTTTGCGCTGGATTCTTGTGTCGAACGGAATAGCCGGAGGAATACGTGAGGAAGAAACCGCGTCGGCAATAATAAACCGCCTTTGCTTTTGCCAAGAGGCGGTTTGTTTTGAGTCGGTCGGCAGTGTTCGCCGCTGCTTTCGAACTGATGATGCGTTAGTGAATATGCACCTCACGCGACTTATAAGTATCGCTTCTTTGCAGCTCATACCCTTCCTTTTTTATGCCATCGGCATTCAGCTGAATCAGCGTGCCTTCGTCTTCAATATGAAAACTTCGCGGGTTTGCTCCTCCTTTTTTTGGCGTTAACACCACGGTACGCTTTTCGTTATTCCAGTCATATTTGCCTCTTTCATAATACTCCCGCGAGGACTCTTTGGCGGGCTGAGTCACCAACAGATAATTTTGCTTTTGTTGTAAGGACAGCGTCGTTTTAACGCCATCGCAATCGTCGCAGGGGAGATAGCCGTAAAAAACGCCATGAAACTCCAGGCTTTTATCGGCAGGGTTTTGATGTGCCGAGTGATCTATGTCCTTCTGCAGGGTCTTTGCACGCGCTCTGGCGAAACCTTCTTGCGCTTCGAGGTCTGATGCCGCCATTGCAGGAATGGCAGCAAGCAGACCGCCAGCCAGAAACAGAGTCAGAGTGTGTTTTAATTGATTTTTTAATGCTCGCATGATGACTTTCCAGAAAAGTAACGAGGGTTGTGCCATTGGAAAACGGAGCGGAAAATTTACCAGATTTACCGACAATGAGCTTCTAAATTTGTCAGCAAGCTGGCTCCTGATTAATCATATGCGTTGCGAGTTGCTGCAAGGCATTTTGGATATTGGTTTTCAGCCGCGGATCCATGGTCATTTCCGCCAGGGCTTTATTCATGCACAGCATCCACTGGTCACGCTCCGATTCGCCAATTGCGAACCGCAAATGACGGGCGCGCAGCATCGGGTGGCCGAATTCTTCGATGAACAAGTTGGGGCCGCCGAGCCAGCCGGACAGAAACTTGAACAGCTTGTCCTTGGCGGAGCCAAGACTCGGCTGGTGTACGGCGCGTATGCCTTGTGCCTCGGGCAGGGTGTCCATATAGAAGTAAAACCGGTCGACCAAACTGAGGATGGTCTGCTCGCCGCCGATGACGTCGTAAGGCGTGAGGGATGTCATTGCTAAGTGCTCTTAGAGGTTGGATTGCTGTTTATATTAGGCGTCGTGGGAACATCATTCCCAAGGGGAAAAAGGATGCTATCAAAGCCTTGTCAGTACCGCGCACCCTTCAAATCCTGAAAAATTGGAATGATGCGCGGAGTCTAACCCTCAGGGGGTTACGCAGACTTGCTTCTTTTCTTGACGGTCTTGCGAGCGACCGAAGACTTTGCGGTTTTCGATTTCGTGCCGGTGGTTTTTTTGGCGACCCGCGTCACGCCGCCGCGTTTATTTTTGGCGACTGTCATGCCGCGCTTCGCACCGCGCTTGCTGATGATGTTTTTGCCGGACCGTGTCTTGCCGGCTGCGAGGCGGTGATAGCCTGAGGCGGCGCGGGTTCGGTGGTGCGCTTGGTAATGTTTGGCCGCGGGCCGATGATAACTCGCATGCGGAACATTGTCATCGCCGGATGCGACCGTAATGCCTCTGCGGTTGCCGCAACCGAGCTGATAAGGCGGCTCGCCGCCCATGCTTTCGGTCATCGTGCTGATGTTGCGATACGAGCCGTCGCCGTAGCGATTGGAAAAGCCCCCGTCCATCATGTTCATCATCAGCTGGTAGCGTTCCGCGCTGGTCATGCCGCCCATCACAACGCCGATCAAGCGCTTGCCGTTCTGGGATGCCGAGCTCATCAGGTTGAAGCCGGAGCCGCAGGTGAAGCCGGTTTTCATGCCTTCCGCGCCGGGGTAACGGGCGGTGAACTTGTTGATGCCGTGCAGCTCGCGTCCTTTGAAGAAAAAGCCGTGGCTGCCAAAGTAAGGATAATAGTTGGGAAAATTCTTCATGATTTTCCAGGCCAGTACCGCCAAATCGCGCGGCGTGGTAACCTGCAAATTGTTAGGCAAACCGGTCGCGTTCATGAAGCGGGAGTTGTACATGCCCAACTGGCGCGCCTTGGCGGTCATCTGCGACGCGAATGCTTCCTCGCTGCCGCCCAGATGTTCGCCCAGCACGACCGCCGCGTCGTTAGCCGAGCGGGTGATCACGGCCAGTATCGCCTCTTCGACGCTCAGGGTTTCGCCCGCACGGAGGCCCAGCTTGCTTTGCGGTTGCCGGGACGCATGAGAGGATGTGGTCATCCTGTCGTGCAGGCCGATTTGCCCTCGGCTGAGCGCCTCGAAGGCCATGTACAGCGTCATCACCTTGGTCAGCGACGCCGGATACCAGGGGCGCGTCGCATCGATTTCGTGCAGCACATTGCCGTTTTCGGCGTCGATCATGATCGCGGCATGGCGCGCCTGGGCGGAGCCGGCCAGCAGAAATGCCCCTAACGCCAGCAGTACAACAACAAACGACTTTACTTTACGCATTGAAAAATCTCAAAAAAAACTGACCGACTCAAAAAGGGTGGGGGCATGGGACGCGCGGAACGGAGTAAGTCGAATCGCTCGGGGCGTTGCCGTGAAGCCAGCGCGGGCCAAGCGGCATACCACGAAAACTGTGTGGCAACGCGACGAAGAACTCGCTAGCTTAACAGTAGATCCCGTAAATTTTCCTTAAGCTATACCCATGGCTATTATTTTAGCAAAGTACGGAAAAGGGGAGGAATCTATTTAGGAAGGGCTAATACATGCCCCAGAGTCGCTCGGTTAAACCCTTCAGGGGCGACAGGCTCATCCTGAACGGTTTAACGAGATGGATTGAAGATTTTCTTTCGAGTTTGCCGTTAGCAGGGCTCAGTGCCGCTTGCTTTTTTGGGGCTGGGCCGTCAAATCGGTCAGGCAGTCATGCGGCGGTTCGCCGGAACAGATGCCCCAGGAGCCTCCGAACAGGCCTTCGTTGCTGGGTTTCCAGTTTTCCGAAAAGGCTTCGAAGACGACGCCTGACCCTTGTTTTTCGGCCAGCTTTTTCAGCGTCGAGCGGATTACCAAGGCCTGATTCTTGCGGTTGGCGATGCCGCAATGCTCGCCGGTATGGACATTGGTTTCGGTTGCGCCTTCGGGCGCATAGGGCCAGCCGAATTCGGTTACGATCACGTCCTTGCCGGGGTAGGCGCGCCGGATATCCTCGCGTCTCGCCAGATGGAAATCGGCCGCTTTCTCGGCCGGCGTGCAGGAAAAAACGCCGGCATGCTTGTTCTCCCACCAGGGAAATATATTGATGCCGATCCAGTCGACCGAGTTTGCGAAAACGGTCTGCTGGCAAGGCGTCGCGCGGTTGCACCATTCCCACCAGGTATCGATCGTGGTGACCGGCTGCGCGATCTTCGCCTCGCGCATCGCGTTGATGCAGCGGGTTATCTCGCTATCCAGCGCGTTGCCGTGGCGGGTGCGGACTTCCGAACCGCAACTGAGCTTGATGATCGTTTTCGGGTAGGTTCTGGCGACTGCGATGCCTTTCGAGATCGAGGCGGAATTGACCTCGATGTCTTTGTCGAGCCACAGGATCGCAATCACCTTGATTCCTCTCGCCTCGGCCGCCGCAAACGTCGCGTCGAGGCCGTTCAATACGCCGTAGGTCATGATGCAGCGGAAAGGCGTTTTCTCGACCAGCACGTCCAGCAATTGCTCGATTTGGGCTTGAGTCGGATGCGGACCGTAATCGGGGTTCAACTGGCCGACGTAGGGGCTGAAGGCGACGCATTGCAGCGGCGCCGTTTGGGCAGCTTTCTGCGCGGCTTGTTGCCCGCGAGCCGAGGCGTGTTGGCTGGTCATCAACATCGATGCCAGCGCGAGAGCGTATAAAATCTGTTTCATGAGAACCTGTATTCGAGGGGGCAGGGAAGTCTGTTACGACAGATGACTCTAATCTGTTTTACGCTTGAGCACCTGCTTCGCCTCGTGCCAGAAGGCATCGAGCTCATAAAGATCGCAATCGGTCAGATTGCGGCCGGAGGAGGCGACCTGCTGTTCGATGTAATTGAAGCGGCGCGAGAATTTTTTGGTGCTTTCCTTCAGCGCCATTTCGGCATTCACATCGAGATGCCGCGCAAGGTTCACGACTACCAGCAACAAATCGCCGATTTCCTCGCGGATATGATATTGATCGCCCGACTGCCAGGCTTCCCGGACTTCCTCGAGTTCCTCCATCACCTTGTCGAAGACCGGCGGCGCGTCGGGCCAGTCGAAGCCGTGCTGCGCGGCGCGGTCCTGAATCTTTTCGCATTCGAGCAGGGCCGGCAGGCTGCCCGCGACGCCGGCCAGTACGCTGACCGGTTCCGCCGAGGTCTCTTTGGCCCGGCGTTCCTCGGCCTTGGCCTGTTCCCAGGCCTCTTGGCGCTCCGCGTCGGTCTCGAAGACCGCGTCGGCGAAGACGTGCGGATGCCGGCGAATCAGTTTGTCGCTGATGCTTGCCGAAACCTGTTCGAAATCGAACAGGCCGCGTTCCTTCGCCAATTGCGAATGAAAAACGACCTGCAACAACAGATCGCCGAGCTCGGAGCGCAGGTCGTCCATGTCGTTGCGTTCGATCGCATCGACGACTTCGTAGGCCTCTTCGATCAGATAAGGGATCAGCGTAGCGAAATCCTGCCGCAGGTCCCAGGGGCAGCCCCGCTCGGGATCGCGCAGGCGCGCCATGATGTCCAGGAGGTTTTGGGTGTTTTTCAGCATGTCGGTCAAAACTCGGAGCCGAAACTTTCCCGGTAGCGCTGCTTGAAGGCATCCATGTCGAAGCTGTGGTTCTGCGTGCCGTTATGTTCGATCTTGATCGTGCCCATCAGGGAAGCGATCCGTCCGGTCACGGCCCAGTCGAGTTCGTTCATCAGGCCGTACAAGAGGCCGGCGCGGTAGGCGTCGCCGCAGCCGGTCGGATCGAGCAGTTGTTTCGGCGGCGCGGACGGAATGTCGATGCAGCGGCCATGCGTATAAATTTTCGAGCCCTGCGCGCCGAGCGTCACGATCAGCGCCTCGACCCGCTTGGCCAGTTCGTCGAGCGGCAGGCCGGTGCGCTGCTGCAGCAGTTCGGATTCGTAGTCGTTGACCACCGCCCAGGTGGCTTGGTCGAGGAAGGTCAGGAGTTCCTCGCCGTTGAACATCGGAATGCCCTGGCCCGGATCGAAAATGAACGGAATATCGAGCTCGCGGAATTGCGCCGCATGCAAGAGCATGCCGTCCCTGCCGTCCGGCGAGACGATGCCGATCGTGATGTCGTCCCGATGGGTCGGCACCGAATTCAGGTGCGACTCGCTCATCGCGCCCGGATGGAACGCGGTAATCTGATTGTCGTCTTCGTCGGTGGTGATATAGGCCTGGCCGGTGTAATGGTTGTCGAGAATCCGGATGAATTCGCGCGACAGGCCGTTCTGGCAAAGCCATTGCATGTAAGGCTCGAAATCGTGGCCGACGGTCGCCATGATCAGCGGCTCTTCGTCGAGCAGATTCAGGTTGTAGGCGATGTTGCCGGCGCAGCCGCCGAACTCGCGGCGCATCACCGGCACCAGAAACGACACGTTCAGGATATGCACCTTGTCCGGCAGGATGTGATTCTTGAAGTGGTCATGGAACACCATGATCGTGTCGTATGCCATCGAACCGCAGATCAATGCGCTCATGATTTAACTCCTAATAGTATGTAAGCCCAAGTAACCGCCGCCCAGACCAGCGACAACATCACCGCCGACGAGCCGATGTCCTTGGCGCGGCCCGATAATTCGTGGCGTTCCAGTCCGACCCGATCGACGACCGCCTCGATCGCCGAATTCAACAATTCGACCAGCAATACCAGCACGATGCTGCCGATCAATAGCAATTTTTCGATCGGCGACTGGCCCAGCCAGATCGCCAACGGCGTGGTGACCGCAAACAGCAACACCTCCTGCCGGAACGCTTCCTCATGCGTCCACACCGCCTTGAATCCGGCCGCCGAAAAATAACACGCATTGATCAGGCGCTTGAGGCCTTTCTCATTTTGATTTGCCATGCACTACCATAAAAGGTTGTTTGAAAAGGGGCTGACGATGCGCCAGGCGCCGTCGCTTGCCGGGCTCTGCTTAATCGGCGTCTATCATTTGCTGATAGGCGCCGGCATCCATCAATTGATCCAAGGTGGAAGTATCGTCGGCTTTTACGCAAAAAATCCAGGCGTCGTAGGGCGCATCGTTGACCTGTTCGGGACTGTCGGACAAACTGTCATTGACCGCGACGATCTCGCCGCTGACCGGGCTGTACAGGTCGGAAGCGGTCTTGACCGATTCGACCACCGCGCATTGCTCCTTAGCCTCTACTTTGCGGCCGACCTCCGGCAACTCGACATAGACCAGGTCGCCCAATTCCTGTTGCGCGAAGTCGGTGATGCCGACGCGCACCACATTGTCGCTTTCCTGTTTCGCCCATTCATGGGTCGCGGCGTATTTCAGATTTTCCGGCAAATCACTCATATCGTCCTCTGTTGATAAATTACAAACTCTTTGGGCGGCGGAGAAGCCCGCGCCAGGCATCGTTTCTGCGTCCATCATACCATTGAAGCGCCTGCTTTCTCCACCGGGACGAGACGAACGGGCGCCCGTTTCGCCCGGCGCAGGCCGACGGATATTTTTTAGCCGTCCGGAACCTTCAGGCGATATTCTTGTTTAACTTCAGGTCCAAGTCTTCGTCAAGCCATTGTACCAAGAGACTATGAAAAACATTCACCATATGCTGGAAGATATCCGGCAGGAAACCCTCCTGACCGCCTTTTTGACCGGCCGCAAAACGCTCTCGCCGGAGGTGATGGAGGCGATGCGCGACGTGCCGCGCGAGCAGTTCGTCGATCCCGGCATGACGTGTTTGGCATTCGATAACGGGCCGCTGCCGATCGGTTACGGCCAGACCATCTCCCAGCCTTTCATCGTCGCGCTGATGACCGATTTTCTGGACATTAAGCCGACCGATGCGATCCTCGAAATCGGCACCGGTTCGGGTTATCAGACCGCCATCCTGTCGCTTCTGGCCGCCCGGGTTTACACGCTCGAGGTGATAGAAGATTTGAGCCTCGAAGCGGTCGATCGTTTCAAAAGACTCGCTTATCAAAACATCCACGCCAAGGTCGGCAACGGTTATGACGGCTGGCCGGAACAGGCGCCCTATGACGGTATCATCGTGACCGCCGCCGCGCCTTATGTGCCGGATGCGCTGATCGACCAGTTGAAAGTCGGAGGGCGGCTCGTGATTCCGCTCGGCCATCCTTTCGGGCACCAGGAACTGATCCTGCTTGAAAAACGGGCGAAAGGGCCGCACAAGATCAGCAAAATCCTAGACGTCGCCTTCGTGCCCTTGGTCGATCAGCCGAAAAAATGGCACTAAATACACGGTTAAGGGTCGGATAGCTAAAGCTTAGGCCTAGGAGTTTATCGTAATGATCCATCCAAAACATCTACTGCTGGTGTTGTTGCTCTTGGCGGTATTGCTGCTTCTCTCTACTGTCCTTGCTTGGGCAGAGCCGGATGCCTATGCACGGCAGCGCGCGGCGATGGTGGCCGAAATCGAAGAGTATATGGCATACACGGCCGATAGGCTGGGACGAAAAACCTTGAGCCACCCCGTTGCGGACGCGCTACGCAACGTGCCCCGGCATCAGTTCGTCGGCGAGGATCAGCGCCCGTATGCCTATCAAAATCGGCCGCTGCCGATCGGTCATGGCCAGACCATTTCACAGCCTTACATCGTCGCGGTGATGACCGAATTGCTCGATTCGAAACCCGGCGACAAGGTGCTCGAGATCGGTACCGGTTCGGCCTACCAGGCGGCGGTGCTCGCCACGGTCGGCGCCGACGTTTACAGCATCGAGATCATCGAGCCCTTGGCCGATAGCGCCCGCGAGCGGATCAAAAAGCTGGGCTATCAAAACATCCACACCCGCACCGGCGACGGCTATTACGGCTGGCCCGAAGCCGCGCCGTTCGACGCGATTCTGGTGACCGCGGCCGCAAGCCACATTCCGCCGCCCTTGATCAAGCAGCTGAAACCGGGCGGGCGCATGCTGATCCCCGTCGGCGACCGCTTCAATGTACAGCAACTGGTGCTGGTCGAAAAAGACCGGAATCAGAAAATCAAAACCCGGCAGTTGCTGCCGGTGGCCTTCGTTCCCCTGACCGGAACGCACCCTTGAGCGCGAATCCGGAGGCAATGAACCGCTATCCGGGCCTGCCGCTGGCGATCGCACTGGTTTCGGGCGCGGCTATCGGCTACGAAATCCTGCTGATGCGGCTGTTTTCTATCATCCAGTGGCATCATTTCGCCTACATGATCATCAGCTTGGCCTTGTTGGGCTACGGCGCCAGCGGGGTGGTTCTGGCGCTTTACCGGGACTGGCTGAATGCGCGCTTCCAATGGGTGTTTCCCGGCGGCATCTTGCTGTTCAGTCTCTCGGCCCCGGGCTGCTTCTGGCTCGGGCAGCGCCTGCCGTTCAATCCTTCCGAGCTATTTTGGTCGCCGGCCCAGCCTCTGTATCTTTTGATGCTCTATCTGCTCCTGGCCTTGCCGTTTTTTTTCGCAGCCTCCGCGGTCGGGCTGGCGCTGTTCCGCTTCCGCGACGAGGTGTCGAGCATCTATGCGGCCGATCTGGCCGGCGCCGGCCTCGGCAGCCTGGTCATTATCGGTTTATTGTTTCTGGTGCCGCCAGGCCAAGCGCTGATCGCCCTGGCCCTGATCGGCCTCGCCGGCATCCTGCCGGTCTCGATAGCGTGGGAAAAAAGCTGGAGGGGACCGGCCGTCTGCGCGGCCGCACTGGCGCTTTTGTGGCTCGCGCCTTCGGACTGGAAAACCCTGCACATATCCCCGTACAAGGAGATGCAGCAATTGCTGCGGATTCCGGGAACCCGCATCATCGACAGTTTTTCGAATCCTATCGCCTATACCGATGTGGTCGAAAGCAGGGTCACGCCGCTGCGGCATGCGCCCGGCCTCAGCCTGAACGCCGAGCGCGAGCCGCCCGCCCAGTATGCGCTGTTCTCGGATGCGGGCAATATGTCCGCGCTGACCCGCTACAACGGCGATCGGGCCACGATTTCGTATCTGGATCAGACCACTTCCGCGTTGCCCTATCACCTGAACAAGCCGGAGCAGTTGTTGATCTTGGGCGTCGGCGCCGGCAGCGATCTGCTGCAGGCCGAATGGTTCGGCGTTCCCTCGGTCGATGCGGTCGAACTGAACGGCCAACTGATCGATTACATCAAGACCCGGTACGACGCCTTCAGCGGCGGCATCTTCACGAATGGCCGCCTCAGGCTGCATATCGGCGAGGCGCGCGGCTTCGTCTCCGGCACGAAGCTGCGTTTCGACCTGATCCAGATCGCCTTGATGGATGCCTACGGCGCCTCGTCCGCCGGCCTCTATGCCTTGAGCGAAAATTATCTCTATACGGTCGAAGCGTTGCAGGAATATATTCGCCATCTGCAGCCGGGCGGCTATCTGGCCTTGACCCGCTGGGCCAAGATGCCGCCGCGCGATGCGTTGAAATTGTTTGCGACCGCCGCCGAAGCGCTGGAGCGCTCCGGCATCAGCGAGCCCGGCAGGCGACTGCTGCTGATCCGCGGCTGGCAGACCAGCACCTTGCTGGTCAAGAACGGCGAGGTCGCGCTGGCGGACGTCGTGAAGCTCAAGACCTTTTGCGAGGACCGCAGTTTCGACATCGATTATTACCCCGGCATCACCGAGCCCGAGACCAATCGCTTCAATCAATTGCCGGAATCGTATTACTACCAGGGCGCAAGCCAGATCCTCGGCGCCGGGCGGGCGGCCTATCTGGACCGTTACAAATTCGCGATCGATCCCGCGACCGACGACCGGCCTTATTTCTTTCAGTTTTTCAAATGGACCACCTTGCCCGAAATCCTGTCGCTGTACGGGCAAGGCGGCATCTCCCTGCTCGAAACCGGCTACATCATCCTGGTCGCCGGCGCGCTGCAGGCGCTCCTTGCCGCCGCCCTGTTCATCGGCCTGCCGATGTGGCGCTGCAAGCAAAGGCTTGGCTTGCCGGATTATTCGCCGCGCTTGTGGCGTGTGATGGGTTATTTTTTCCTGCTCGGCAACGCCTTCCTGTTCATCGAAATCGCTTTCATCCAGAAATTCATCCTGTTTTTGCATCATCCGGTGTATTCGGTCACCGTGGTATTGTGCACGTTTCTGATTTCGGCCAGCGTGGGAAGCTATGCGACGCGTTCGCTGCACGCTATGCGCCATGGTCATATTGCGCCGATTCTCGGCATTGCGGCGCTGGCGCTCTTCTATATCCTGTTCTTTAAAAACCTGACCGGGGTGTTTCTCGATCAGTTCGTTCCGGTCAAAATCGCGGTGACCGTGCTCTTGATCTCGCCCTTGGGATTTTTGATGGGCATGCCGTTCCCGCTCGGACTGCAACGCGTCGCCGTCTTATCGCCGAGTCTGATCCCCTGGGCCTGGGGCGTCAACGGCTTCGCCTCGGTGATCAGCGCGAGTCTTGCGACCCTGATCGCGATCCATGGCGGCTTCAATGTGCTGATTTTGACCGCGGTGGGTCTTTATTTGGGCGCGGCGGTCTGTTTGCCGCGTATCGAACGAGCACTATAAAGCTCTGGCCGGACAAAACAGCAAACCGGGGCATATCGTCTTCCGAAAAAAGTAGCGATCTAGAACAATTTGATCAGCGTGCGGCGGCAAGTCCGTGGGTATTCGGCAGGCGCCATGACGCAGCGGTTGACCGTTGCGGACTGCCAACGATTATTTTTGCCAACTGCGTAACACAATCGATCAAGACTCCTCCATCCCACAGGATTCAGCAGGTTTCCTCATTTCCAAGCCGGCTATACTTCACTGGACTTTAACTTTTCTTAATTCATCTAGTGAGGAAATCCTGTGAAATCTTTTAACCGAAACCTGTTGTGGGGAGCGGTGCTGGCCGCCATCACACAAAATGGCGCGTTTGCGGGCAGCTCCGCGATGGTCAGCGTCAACGCCCAGCAAATCGTCGGCAACAACGACAGCTACGATCCCTCCCTGTCGAAAGGCGGCTCGGCGGTCGCGTTCGAGTCGGACGCGGCCAATCTAACGCTGGGCGACGGCAATAACGCGAGGGACGTTTTTATCAAAGGAGGCAAAACTCTGACCCGCATCAGCGTTAACAGCCTGGGCCAGGAGGGGTTCAACAGCGGTTTACATAATGGAAATACAATAAATTGGTGGGATTCGAATAACTATGCAGACAGCGAAAACCCATCCATTTCCGCAGACGGCAAGCTCGTAGTCTTCCAGTCCAATGCGAATAATCTGGACCTGTTAACGCAAGACAGCAATAACGATACCGACAACGACAAAGAAACGGATATTTTTCTGCGCGATGTCGCCAAAAAGAAAACCTATCGGCTGAGCGGGATCATGGACGGCGCCGACAATGCGATAACGCCTGACCTTAAAGATGCAAAGAACCAGCCTCTGGCAAAAGCCGACGCGCCCTGGAAAATTCTGACAGAAGCCAACGACGCCAGTGCCAATCCGGTCATCGCCGGCACGCTGAAAGCCGGCGTAGTTGCTTTTGAATCGAAAGCCACCAATCTGTCGTCACCGTTTACCCCCTCCGGTAAGAAGAATATTTATGTGATCGACCTGAAAACCAAAAAAATCGAATTGATCAGCGCGGCACACGATCCGTTGACCGGTGCTCCAACGACCCAGGCTCAAAACGCCACACCCGCAGCTGTCGATAGTACAAATCCGGCGCTGTCGCCCGATGGACGTTTCGTCGCGTTTCAAAGCAGTGCGACCAATTTGGTCTCTGGTGTCAGCGGTACGGCGAAAACCGACATATTTCTCTATGACCGAGTAACATTCAGAATGTATCAGCTGAGCGGCGCCTTGAGTGCTTCGGCGCCATTTTCGGTAACCGCCGAAGGCAATGAAAACAGCGGCAATGCCTCCATTACCGGAGGCGGTAAAGGCAAAAGCTATCTGATTGCATTCGATTCCGCGGCGACCAATCTCGATTCCGTACAGGGAGGAGATTCGGGGCCCGATTCGGATATTTTTGTAGTTGAATTTAAACCCGGTGCTTCCATTGTACCCAGTGATCCTTTGAGCGTTGGCGAAATCCTGTCGGTCAAGCGAATTAGCGGACCGGTTGATGCAAACGGCAATGTGATTGGAGAGGCATGGAGAGAGAACGGCGATAGAGACGCGGACAGTAACTTCCCGGTGATTGCGGGCAACAATACCGCCTATACCGTGGCTTTTAAATCAGAAGCCGACAATTTGTTGGCTGATACGCTGGATAGTTTCTGGAATGAAGACAGCAATAAAGTGGCCGACATTTATGTTTACGATAGCAAGACTCGTTTGTTTTCACGGGCCAATGTCGACGTTGGCGGGGAGCAAGGGATAAAAGTAGCCGACAGGCCAGCTTTGTCGCCGGATGGCAAAGCCGTTGGCTTCGACACCGTCGATGATTACCTGGTCCCATTTTTTGGCGACAATGAGGATACTCAAGTCTATCTCCGTAAACGCTGATTCCTTTTATCCCCCTACTAACAAGGCCCGCTATGCGGGCCTTTTTTTATCAGCCTGTCAGCCGGCCTAGCAGTATTTCACGTTCTTAATGGCTACCTCTGCTTCCTACTCTTGAGTCCTGTATGGGGCAATGACATTGCGTAAGACTTATGGGTTATTGCGGCTTTTTGATTCGATGTGAAGATTCGTATTGGTTTAAGTTTTTACTTAATTTAAAATTAAAAAACGTTTAAACTGATTCGAAACCACTCCCGGCATACGAGGTTGCGAATACAAGCCAGTGCCTGCCAAATTCAAATTAAGCAAGCGTGAATGGGGTTGGATTGCGATCCTGACTTTGCTTTTCTTTGTGTTCGACATCGGACTCTTTCTCGAACAAGACCTCACCATCCCGGTCGAAGGCGCAACAGCGAAGGACTGGAATCGGGACGCGTTCTGGCGCGAACCTTGGGGAAAATCCGGTGTCCATAAAGGCATTGATATTTTCGCGCGCCGGGGAACGCCCGCTCTGGCGGCGGCTTCCGGTGTGGTCGTGTATCAGGGCGAATTGAAACTCGGCGGCAATGCGCTGATGATCTTCGATTCCAAATGGCGTCTGCATTATTACGCTCATCTCGACTCGACAACGGTCGGCATGGGGACTTGGGTGTACAAGGGGAATGTGGTCGGCACGGTCGGAGATTCCGGGAACGCCCAAGGTAGGCCGACACACTTACATTATTCGATCATGAGTCTGATTCCTTACCCCGATCGGTATTCCACGCGTACGGAGGGATGGAAGCTTATGTTTTATCTGAATCCTACTGATTATCTGCGCTAACGTATGAAAAATACAAACGACGATGATGCAATCGCAAAAGCGCTCCAGGAACGCTATTCGCGCATACTGGGGTCGGGTGAATTCAAGGCTCCCACCGAAGTGTCGAAGGTAAGCCCGCTACGTTGGACTGTTGGGTTTTTCATCATCGTGATATCGGCCGCGGCGCTTGGCTCCTGGTATTTCTTCAGGCCTTCTGCGGTGAGAACAATTGATGTGGCGACCATCCCTCCCAAAACAGCGCCTCAACAACCGCCGCTCCGTTCCGGGGGCACGGAGCTATACCTTCAGACCGAGACTGGACAGCCGGAACCGCTTCTTTCTGAAGAACCCGTCTCGAGCGCGAATACGGGAGAATCCACTTCGCCTGCTGAAGATATTGATTTGGCGAGTCTGTATAAGCAGCAGATTTCCGAGGTGCGCCCTTCGAGCAATGGAGAGATGAAGCCTAAACCGGTAGCACCTGGTGCATTGCTAGTCGTTCTATTATCGACAACATCGAAAGAGGAAGCGATCGAGCGCGCCAAGGAACTCATTAACAGCGGCAACCCGAGCGAAGTGATATTAAGCGCGTCGGGTTACTATGGTGTCGTCTTGCGGCACGATACCTACGAACAAGCCCAGACCGCGATTAAGGCGCTTGTCGCCTCGGGCGTCGCCAAGACCGCGCCTTACATCATGTCTGCGGATCGCGTTAAAGCGCAGATCTATCCTGAAATACGCTAAGGATTTGGGAAAAAATCTCTTCGCAAAGACCTGCGAGATTTTCAACCCCCCCGCAGGTCTTTGCCGTTTTTCGCGCTTGTTATTTTTAACCCAGGTCTAGGCGTTGTTTGACGCGGGGCTGAAGGCCGGCGCATGTTGTAACGGCCAATCCCGGTAATTGAATACCTGGCCGTTTTCCCGCACCCTGGCGATGCCGTCCAGATCGATTTCCGCAAACACCCACTGGCTCGCGTTCAGTTCGCCGATCGCTAAAACGCCGTTATCCGGAAAGCCACGATCTACCGGCGTATAGATCGCCGCCGCGCCGATGTTCACATCGACCGCTTCTGACCACGGCGCCAGGCCGACCGTCGGCGACTGCACCACATAGCACTGGTTTTCAAGCGCCCGTGCCTGGCAGCCGATGCGGACGCGGTGGTAACCGGCCAGCGAGTCGGTGCAGCTCGGCACCAGAATCAGATTCGCGCCGGCTTCGACCTGTTTTCTGGCCAGTATCGGGAACTCGCTGTCATAACAGACGTTGATCGCGATGCGGCCGTATTCGGTGTCGAAACACTTCAATTCGAGGCCGCGATTGATCAGCCATTGCTCGTTCTCGAAGCGGGTCATCATCAGCTTGTCCTGATAATCGAATTCGCCGTTCGGCATGAACAGATAGGCGCGGTTGTGATAAATCTCGCCGTCGATTCGCACCGGAAACGTGCCGGACTGGATGTAGCACCGATGCTTTTGCGCCAGTTCCTTGTACAGTTCGATATAGTCGTCGAGCAGGGACTGCATCGCTTCGAGCTGTTTGCTCAGCGAGGAATAAATGGCCTGGCCGAACAAGGAGGCGAGTTCCATGCTGCCGTACTCGGGGAACAGCAGGATTTTCGCGCCCTGGTCTGCGGCTTCGCCGACCCAGCGTTCGATCTTTTGCCGGTAGTCCTGCCAGTTTTCGAAAAAACCGATGTCGTACTGCGCGGCGGCGATCTTAACTTTCATGTTTCAGCCAGAAGGTCATCGGTTTCGGGGTCTCGACTTCGTCGTCCAGGTCTTTCCAGAGATAGGTCGTCTTCAGTTCGGGGTGCTTCACATAGCCGCGCTTGTTCCAGAACTTGTCGAGCGGCACATAATCGGCCGGACGGCGCGGATGGTCGATCGGCCGTTCGACGCAGCAGAAGGTGATGTGCTTGAAACCGCCCAGTTCCTGCGCATGCGCCTCTCTTTCCTCGAAAAAGCGCACGCCGATGCCGAGGCCTCGGTAATTTCTGTCCAGCACCGATTCACTGCAATAAAAAACCTCCTCCAGCTTATAACCGTTTTCGATGAACGGCCGCTTCATCTCCTCGGTTTCGTACTGCATCGGAATCGCGGTCGAGGCGCCGACGATCTTGTCGCCGTCGAACGCAATCACGATCACGCTTTGCGGGCAGTTCAGATAGGTTTGCAGGTATTTTTCTTCATATTCGTAAGTGCCGTCGTACAAATACGGGAACTCACGGAACACTTGGATTCTGAGTCGAGCCAGCTCCTTGATATAAGGTTCGATGGCCTTGCCGCTAAATCTTGCAATGCGAATATCTTTGGACATGAAAAGGATTAAACGAGGTGAAAAAAGGCGATAGTTTACCAGAGCTTAGAGCTCATGTGCAGGGAGAGGCGCATATCAGCGTTCTTGCGGCATGCATTCAAGCTTCAGGTTTCCGGCATCGTTCAAAAAATAGGCCATATGCCGCAATCGAGTGTGGCATATGGCCTATTTTTTGCCTGAAAGCCCCGCAAAGGCATCAGTTTATCAGTATAAAGTAATTGGCATGCGTCTTGCTCTAAATGCGATCTTGTAGCCCGTTGTTTAAAGGCAAAGCCTGAAGGCCGTCGCCGGCAAGCGTGGGTTATAACAAGACCGGGCTACCGGCAAGTACACTAACCAGAGGAAAGAAACATGCTTAAAAAATTGGGGATTTATGCCTTGTTGCTGATAGGGCAGCATTGCGTTCTTCAAACCGACGCGGTGGCGGCGGTACGCGATTTTACCCTGCACATCTATAGCGGCGATTTAACCATCACTGGCGCCGGCGGCACGACGCTGTCGGTGTGGGGCTATGGCCAAACGGCCGGACTGCCGGTCGTGCCGGCGCCGACCTTGACGGTCAACGAAGGCGATACGGTCAACGTGACCGTGTATAACCACCGTTCGGTACAGCATAATTTTGTCGTGCAGAACGTGACGACCGATGCCAATCCGATCGCGCCGGGCGGCAGCAAGGTCTATTCGTTCGCCGCGCCGACCGCCGGCAGCTATCTGTACAGCGACACGCTGAATAACAACATCAACCGGGAAATGGGCATGCACGGCGCCTTCATCGTGCGCCCGGCCGACAACGGTAATACCGCCTGGAGCGGCGGGCCGGCCTATGACCACGAGCGCACCTGGGTGATCAGCGACATGGACAAGCCGCGCTGGAACGATGTCGCATCCACGGGCGGCACCGTCAACACCTCGGTGTACAAGCCGAATTATTTCATGATCAATGGCCTCGGTGGCTTCGACGCGATGATGGACCATGACACGATGATCATGGGCATGATGGACGAGGTGACGCTGGTGCGCATCGTCAATGCCGGGCAGTTCAGCCATTCGCTGCATTTCCACGGCAATCATTTTCAGGTGATCAATATCAACGGCGTGCGCCAGACGACGCCTTTCGAGGAATGGGACACGATCAACGTACCGCCGATGAGCATCGCGGAGGTGTTGTACACGGTCAACCAGGCCGGCGAATACCCGATGCATATTCACACCGCGCAGGCAGAAACCGCGAACGGCGTTTATCTGAACGGTGGCGCGACGATGATCATGATGCATTGATTTATTTAGGGATAAACCGACATGAAAAAAATCACTTCGATAGTGTTGGCCGTCTGCGGCCTTTGCGCGCCAGTTTTGCATGCGGCGACGATCAATAAAACCTACTGCGTCGGCTCGCTGAGCAAGACCCTGAGTGGCCAGTCGGTGAACTTCTGGGGCTTCAGCGATTGCGGCGGTGGCGGCATGATGGGAGGAGGCGGCATGGGCGGCATGGGCAGCGCCACCGCGCCGGGACCGCTGCTTGAAATCGGCGCCGGCGACACGCTGAACCTGACCTTGAACGTGAACATGATGACGCCGCAGGAATCCTCGCCTTATAACGGCCATACGATCCACCTGCACGGCGCGGACGTGCAAACCAGCGAGGACGGCGTGCCTGAAACCAACGACAATACGGTCACCGGCGACACCTATACCTGGTCGCCGTTGCCGGGCCACGAAGGCGCCTATCCGTATCATTGCCATGTGCATACGGTCAAGCATCTGGAGATGGGCATGTATGGCGCGGTCATCGTGCGGCCGCGCGACGCGTCCGGTAATTTTATGAACCGTTTGAATCAGGATCCGGCAACGGCCTATGATTATTCGCAGGTCTATGTGTTGAGCACGGTCGATCCGGCCTACCATAATGCAAGCGGCGATTCGACGGTCTTTGCCGACTACAATCCGCAGTATTTCCTGATCGGGGGCAAGGAAGGCAAAACGACTTCGGCGCCGGCTCTGACTTTGGCGGCGGCGAAAAATAAAAAGGCCGCTTTGCGTCTGGTCGGCATGCATTCGACCAATTCGACTTTCCAGATCAAGGACGGCGCCGGCAACGTCAAGCCGTTCACCGTTTATATCCGCGATGGCCGCGCCTTGCCGGCGCCGAAGACCGTGAATAGTCTGGATATCTCGCCCGGCCAGCGCGCCGACTTGATCGTGACGTTGCCGAGCACGACCGGTACCTGGTATCCGCAGGTCACCTATAAGAAGTTAAGAGATAACGCGCCTTACGCGACCGTGTACGGCAAAATTACTTTTTAACCGCATTTCACTCGGCGGGACGGGACTTACAATCCCGTCCGCAACGGTAGCAGACGGCGTTTCAAACGCCGTCCGATCAAGAGCTTGGGTGCGGTTAAAACGTCACCTCTTTAAAAGACGCATTCGGCGTCAATGTTGTCATCCGGGCGAGTTGGTTCAGTTCGACCTGCTGTTTCTGCCCGTTGTCGAGCACCAAAAATTCCCGCTTTTCGGCCGTCGTCATCACATCGACTGCCTTGCCTTCAAGGCTGTGGCCGTCTTTGAATTCGAGCTTGACCCGGTAGCCGTACATGCAGGCGATTTCGATGTAATCGTGCAATTCGCAGGAGATAGCGTTGCATTGCGTCATGTCAGTCTCCATTTGATGTTACTGAGATAGCCGGCATTTTAGCGCAGCACGCGGCAATGACGGCAGCCGATTTATTGGCGCATTGTCCACAAAAAGCAGCAAAGGCACGAAAAATTTGATGGCGCAATTCGATGCCTATCGGGCTTTTCGTGGATACTAACATCGGTCAATAGGGCTGCGGCCGTCTGACCGCGACCGCTTTGGCGATTCGGGCCTTGATAGTCAGCTCGCCGCCGTCGCGCAGGATGCCCAGGTTGACCATGTCGCCGACTTGCATCAGGGCAATGTGATTGTGCAACTTGGTGGCGGAGTCCACGGCTTGGCCGTTCACCGCAATCACCACATCGCCTCTTTGCAGTCCCGCGTTCTCGGCTGGCGAGCCCGGCACGATGCCGGCTATCACCGCGCCATGCTGCTGTTTGATCCCAAATGCGCTGGCCAGATCCGGCGTCAGGTTCTGTATCTGGATGCCGAGTTGTCCGCGTTGAATCTTGCCGAATTGGAGGATTTGGTTGACGACCTGATTGGCCATGTTGATCGGAATCGCGAAACCGATGCCGACATTGCCGCCGCTGGGGCCGACGATCGCGGTATTGATGCCGATCAGTTCACCTTGCAGATTGACCAGAGCGCCGCCGGAGTTGCCGGGATTGATCGAGGCGTCGGTTTGAATGAAATCTTCGTAGCCCTCAATGCCCAGACTGCTGCGGCCGAGGGCGCTGACGATACCCGAGGTGACGGTTTGTCCCAAGCCGAAAGGACTGCCGATCGCGACCACGAAATCGCCGACCTGCAAACCATCCGAATTGCCTTTCGGCAGTTCGACCAGATTGCCGGCGGGTATCTGGATCAGCGCCACATCGGTGGTCGGGTCACTGCCGACCAGTTTGGCTTCCACATTGCGGCCGTCCTGCAAAGTGACGGTGATCTTGTCGGCTTTGTCGATCACATGGTTGTTGGTGATGATATGGCCCTTTAAGGCGTCGATGATCACGCCCGAACCCAGGCTCTGCCTTTCGCGTTCCATCGGCATATTCGGAATGTCGAAAAAACGCCGGAAGAAGGGGTCGCGCAGCAACGGGTTCTCTTCGTAGCGGATTCGTGTCCGGGTCGAAATGTTCACGACGCCCGGCACGACTTTCTTCAGCATTTCGGGCAAGGGGTTGTTTGCCAGCGGCAAAAACGCGCCCGCCTGCAAAGGCGCTCCTGTGGCCAGCAGCGATAAGAGCAGCATGGCTTGCAAAAATCGGGGCATAGTCTTTTTCATGTTCACTCCGTAATAAAGATCAAGGATTTGCGGAAGTTAGGCTGGAAGGAAAGCTATCACGAAGCGTTTGACCACATGGATTGCGAAAAGTCGCCAAGACCGAGGGAAGGGGATAAATCTTGTCGTTCAACCTTGCGCACAACAAGTGAGCAATGACTGCAATAAAGCCTTGTTTTAGTGCATACGGAGTTGTTTCAGCCAACGGTTTCGAACCGCCGGCAGGCGTTCGAAACCGTCCAATTTGATCCGGAATGAGTTTCGAAATGTATCAAAATCAAGGGTTAAGGAAGGGGAAGGCGATTTTGGGACGCCCATCTGCGGCAGCAAGGGTCAGCAGGGCGTGGCTTTTTGTCTAACAAGCAGGTTTGGCATCAAAAATGCTTTCTATGAATCGTACTCTAGGGATGGAGTCGTTAGTTCTCTCCTCCAATGTTGTTACGGATATAGGCGCTTATCCCTGAGGGATAGGCGCCTTTTTTTAGCAGGGAAACTTTTGCTCGCCCGGGGTCAAATCGTCAATACGATTTTTCCCTGAGTATGACCTTCTTCGATCTTTGCATGTGCGCTCGCGGCGCCGGCCAGCGGCAATTGCTCGCCGACATGAACCTGTAAGCGGCCCTGATCGAACCACGCTGCGCATTGGTTAAGGATGGCGACATGCCTGTCCCTGGCTTCGTGCAAATCCCGCAGCATCGGCGTCAGCATCAGTTCGAAGCCGATCAACAGATTGCGCATCCGGGCTTCGGCCCAGTTCAACGCGCCGGGGTCGAGGATCGTGACCAGGCGGCCGAAATGCGAGGTGGCCGGGATGCTTTGTTCGAATACGGCAGGTCCTACCGTATCGAACACCAGATCGCAGCCCTTGCCGTCGGTCAATTGATTGACCGCCTCGGCAAAGTCATGGGTTCGATAATTGATCACCTCGTCCGCGCCGAGCGCCTCGACGAATTCGGCCTTTTGTTCGGAGCTGACCGTCGTGATCACGCGCGCGCCTTTCAGTTTCGCCAGTTGAATCGCGACATGGCCGACGCCGCCCGCACCCGCATGGATCAGCACGGTCTGGCCTGCCTGCAAGCCGCCGCGATCAAAGAGCGCGCCCCAGGCGGTGATCAACACCAGCGGGGAGGCGGCCGCTTCGGCGAACGACAGGGTATTCGGCATCAAGCCGGCCCAGCGTTGGTCCAGCACCGTATAGTCGGCATAGTTGCCTGGTTCGCGGCCGAGTCCGCCATGACAGAACCAGACCTTGTCGCCGGGTTTGAAGCGGTCGACCGCGGCGCCGACCGCGACGACTTCGCCCGCACCGTCGCAGCCCAGTACCGCCGGCAGCGGATTCGGGAAAAACACGCCCCGGCTGCGGACCTTGGTGTCGATCGGGTTGACGCCGGCCGCATGCAGTTTGACCTTGATGTCGGTCGGCGAGGCCATTTGGGGTTCGTCGATGTCCTGGAGCGACAAGACTTCGGGGCCGCCGACGGCGGTCATCATGATGGCTTTCATGGCAATTCCTGTTGTCAATTAATGGCTGATGTTACGCATTGTCCACGAAAATCACGAAAGGCACGAAAAATTTTAGGGCGCAATCCGTTAAACCGTGGCTTTCGGATAGTTGATTTTGGCTGGATCCTCAGGCGGTGAAGGCCGCTTCCGGGAGCAAGGCCATATCCCGTTCGCATCGCCATTGGCCGCGAAAATCATCAAAGCTGAACCGTTTCACGCAGTCGAGACTGCCGTCGCCGGCGACATAAATATCGGGCAGATTGCAGCCGTTGAAACGGTTCGCCTTGATCAGGCTGTAGGCGCCGACGCGGGGGAACACGACCCTGTCGCCGATCGCAAGCGGCGTAGCGAAGCGGTATTCGCCGAACAGATCGCCGGCCAGACAGGTACTGCCTGCCAGAATCGCGGCATACAGGCCATCCGGCTTATGCTCGGCCAGGTCGGGCCGGCGCTGGTATTCGAACACCTCGGGATGGTGGTTGACGCTGGTGTCCAGAACCGCGACGGTTTTGCCGTCGCTGACGAAAACGTCCAGTACCGTCGCGACCAAATGGCCCGCGTTGCCGACGACCGCCTTGCCGGGCTCGATAACGGCTTGCATGCCGTAGCGGTTTTCGAACCGCCGGACCAGGTCGATGAACGGGCGATGGTCGGTGATGTTGCCGTATAAATAGCCGCCGCCGAGATTGAGCCAGTCGAGTCCGCTTAGCTTGCCGCCGAAACGGTCTTCGAGTTTCCGCATCGTCTCGATCAGCGCGGTATAAGAAGTCGCGGAAAAGCTGTTATGCAGATGCAGGCCTTCGATGCCCGCCCAGGAATCCAGGCTTTCCAGGTCCTCGATCGCCACGCCGAGTTTCGAATGCGGGCGGCATGGGTCGAAGCGTTCGTCGTTCAGGGTGGATAGTTTCGGGTTGATCCGCAGTCCGGCCGATGCCTTGCCGCGCAAAGCCGGCGCA
This sequence comes from Methylomicrobium lacus, assembly GCF_041897535.1. Classification (GTDB taxonomy): domain Bacteria; phylum Pseudomonadota; class Gammaproteobacteria; order Methylococcales; family Methylomonadaceae; genus Methylomicrobium; species Methylomicrobium lacus_A. The sequence goes on along the minus strand of NZ_CP169217.1, from coordinate 1,537,371 downwards.
AAGCGTCGGAATTGGCCCAGCGAATTGAAGCTGATGTGGGTGCAGCATGCGCTCAAGGCTTCGATCTGGTCGGGCCGGATGCCGGGCGTCGTCAGATGAATGCGGCCTTGCTCTTGCAGGATTTCCTTGGCGAGCCGGGCTTCAAAGAGCGAGCTGACCGAAAAGCCGTCGACGAAGGGCCTTGCCGTTTGCAGGACCTCCGACAAGGGCAGCGACTTGATCGAGTATAAAATGCTGACGCCGCTCTGCTTCTTCAGTTCCGCCAGGGTTTGTAAATTGGCGAGGAGGGCGTCCTTGTCGATCACGAAAGCGGGGGAGGTCGCAAGTCCGGCCTTGATTGTGTTCAGATCCATCGTGCAGGTCAGCGTCCGCGGCAGGGATAAAAGGCGGTTTCGGTGATCACGGCATCCATCGGGACGTCGTGCGCGTGCATCACGACCCGATCCAGCAACTGCGACTCGAAACAGACGCCATACAACACCGTGTCCTTTCTTATACCGGCCAGCAGGCGGTCATAATAACCCGCGCCATTGCCGAGGCGGCCGCCGCTGCGGTCGAAGGCGACGCCCGGTACGATGACCAGATCGAGTTCGGAAGGCGAGACTTCCTTGCCCGCTTCGCCCCAGCGCGACTTCGGCGGCTCCGGAATATTCCAGGTGCCGGGCGTGAGTTCGGTAAGGCTTTCAAGATGCCACAACCCCAGCTTGCGCCGGCCGTGTTCGTCGTGCGTGCAATAAGGAATCACGATGTGTTTAGGCTTCTCCAGTTCGAGGCGCAAGGCCTGCAAGGTCTGGACTTCGGATTTGCAGCCGACATACCATAGCACCGTGCCGGCGGCCTGATAGGCGGCTTGCGCGATGAGGCGGGAGCAGAGCGCCGCGCTGAGCGCTTCCTTGTCGGGCTGGAGGTCGCGCGCCAGGCGGGCGGCGCGGCGTTGTTCGTCTTTGCGGGAAGGCATGGGGGAGGGGGCGGGTTTCCCTGGTTAAACTTGCGATCATACACAAATCCCGGGCTATTTCAAATCCGCCGAGTGCTTTTGAGTGTTATTCTCGGGCAAATTCTTTTATACTTTGCGGTTATATTTTAGTTAAGGGGGTACCATGGAAAAACCATTTATTCTACACATGCTGACAACCGCCAAAAATCTGAGCCCGTTCGACGTCAATATGGCGATGGACGCGGGCTGGGTTTCGGCCGTGCCTTATATCAATGTCGAACCGAGCGAAGTTCAGGGTCTGGTCCAGGATGCGATTTTTTCCCGCAGCGCGAAAAATTTGAAACGCACCGGCATCTTCATCGGCGGACGCGATACCAAACAGGCGATGGACATGCTCAAAATCGCCAAGCGCTCGATGGTGCCGCCGTTTGAAGTCTCGGTGTTCGCGGATCCGAGCGGCGCCTTCACGACCGCGGCCGGCATGGTCGCGGCGGTTGAGCGTGAATTGATCGGCAAATTCAATACCAAGCTGGAAGGTAAAAACATTCTGGCGCTCGGCGGCACGGGACCCGTCGGTCAGGCCGCGGCGGTGATTGCGGCGCGCGCGGGCGCGCACGTCAGAATCATTGGCCGCCAGCTCGACAGAGCGCAAGGCGTGGCGGACATGTGCAGTAACGAATTCGGCGAAGGCCAAATCACGATCACGGCCGGCGCTGACGCGGACAAGGCCGAGTACATCAAGACCGCCGATGTGGTGTTTGCGACCGGCGCGGCCGGCATCGAGCTTCTGAGCGCGCAATTGATCGCTTCGGCGCCGCAACTGAAAGTGGCGGCCGACGTGAACGCGGTACCGCCGGCCGGTATCGCGGGCGTCGATGCGTTCCATAACGGTACGCCGATCGAAGGTTCTATCAGCGGCGCGGTGGGCATCGGTGCGCTCGCGATCGGCAATGTCAAATATCAGGCGCAAAATTTGCTCTTGAAGAAGATGATCAGCACCGAAAAGCCGGTCTATCTGCATTTCGAGCATGCATTCGAAGTCGCGCGGGAATATATCAAGGCTCATCCGTAAATTGCGGCGAAGCCGAGGCCGGGGATTGGATGGATGCCCGGCTGCAAAAAATTGGTGGGCCGGGCGCCGTCGCGATGTCCGGCCCAACGTTCCCGCCATGCTTCATCCGTCTTCCTCCGCAAGCAAAGATGTTCTTTGTATTTTAGCCTTTCCCTTTTATATTAAGCTCTCCTGCAACAAAACAAGGATCACCGATGGAAAAACGCAGCATACTTCACATGCTTGACCCGATGCCCAACAACAGCCCGTTCGACATCAACATGGCGGTGGATGCCGGCTTTGACGTCTTGATGCCGTACAGCAACGTCAAGCTGGACAGCGTGAACGGGCTGACTCAGGACGCGATCTTTTCGCGGGGGCCGGCCGGCGTCAAACGGACTGCGATGTTCATCGGCGGGCGCGATATCGGCCTCGCGATCGACATGCTCGCCGCGGCTAAGCGGGCGATGGTGCCGCCGTTTGAAGTCTCGGTGCTGGCCGACCCGAGCGGCGCGTTTACGACCGCTGCGGCGCTGGTCGCCTGTGTCGAAAAGGAGTTGGCCGCCAAGCACGGCAAAACCTTCAAGGATTGCAAGGCGGTGGTCTTCGGCGGCACCGGCGCGGTGGGCATCACGACCGGCGTGATTGCCGCCCTGGCCGGTCTCGATGTCGCGATCGTCGATCACTTGTCGCTCGAAACCGCGAACGAAATTGCCGCCGCCTATAACCGCCGCTTCGGCTGCCATATCAAAGGCGCCTTCGCCGGCTCCGAAGCCGAAAAAGCCGCGCTGATTGCCGATGTCGACATTATTTTCTGTACCGCGAAAGCCGGTGTGCAGGTGTTGAATGCGGGCGTGTTGAAGGCCGCGAAAAACCTGAAGGTCGCCGCCGACATCAATGCGGTGCCGCCGCTCGGCATCGAGGGTGTCAAGCGCAGCCATTATGGCGAAGTCTTGGTGCATGCGGAACAATCGCCGGGTGCAGTCGGCATCGGCGCGCTCGCGGTCGGCGATGTCAAATACAAGCTGCAAAATAAATTATTGCGCTTGCTGCTGGAGACCGAGCAGCCGGTATATCTGGATTTCAGGGAAGCGTTTGCGAAGGCGCGGGAACTGGCCTAAGAGACGACGCGTAGACAGGGCGAAGGGTAACAGAGTCGGCAAGAAAATGCCTAAAAACCGGGCGCCGATCGGCGCCCGGCAGAAGCGCTGGGAGGCGTTTTTATTCCGCAGCGATCGTGATTGGCAGAGTGACCACGACATCGGAATGCAGGTTGATGTCGATCGGGAACTCGCCGACATGGCGGATGGCGCCGTGCGGCAGACGTACTTCGGATTTCTCAACCGCAACGCCGGCCGCGGTGATCGCTTCGGCGATGTTGTGGGTGCCGATCGAGCCGAACAATCTGCCTTCGTCGCCCGCTTTATGGGTGATCACGACTTGCAGTTTGCTGATGGCATCGGCGCGTGCTTGCGCGGCAGCCAGTTTTGCGGCGGCGGCTTTTTCGAGTTCCGCGCGGCGCGCTTCAAACTCGGCGATTTTTTGGGTGGTTGCGGCGACCGCCTTGCCGGTCGGTATCAGATAATTTCTGCCATAGCCGGCCTTGATCGTGACTTTGTCACCCAGGGCGCCCAAGTTCGCTATTTTTTCAAGCAAAATAACTTCCATCTTTTGATCCTCTTATTCGGACGTTTAACCGATAAATGGCGCCCTCAGGCGCTTGTTTGATTCGAATTTCTTTTACGAATGTTAAGCCACGCGTCGATCAAGCCGACGACCGCGACCGGTGGTAAGACTTGCGGCACCAGAAACAGCGTCACATAAAACAGCGGCACCGCGTAGCGGCTGATTGGGGTCTGCGAAAACACCACATGCAGCACCGAGGTGCCGATCACGGTGTAGAGCACAAACAACAAAATGGTCATGTTCCATGCGACTTCGGACACCGCTCCCTCGGCAAAAAATGCCACCGCCAGCACGATCAGGCTGCTGATCGCCAGTTTCCGGCTGGTGTTCAGCAGCAAGAACTCCTGTTTGAATCCGCCCGGATAGAACAGCAGCGATTGCCACCAGCGCCCGAGAAACAGTCCGAACAACAGACTGAAAACGGTGCCCGCGGCAAACATGCCGGTCATGTAATGGGAGAATTCGCCAATCCAGCTCTTGATGTCCTTGATCGGCGCGGCCTGCTGCATCATCTGTTCGAGCAGCGCGGTCCACAACGCGGCGGGATCGCCTACGGCGAGATAAAATCCCGCCACGCCCAGTATGCCGATGAAGACGGCAATTTCTACCGCCAGCGACAGCTGCCGTCCTTCCCGCAGGATGATCGAGATCACCCAGACCGGCAGCCACAACAGCATTGCGTAGAGCAAGGCGAACTGAAAGTTGTCGATTGCGAAAAAGCCGAGCAGGGCGGCGGCGATGCCGGCGCCGAACAGGATGTACATGCCTTCGACGGCGCCATGCCGGAGCGTGACGAGTGCGATGGTGGCCGAGCTGAGAATGCTGATCGGCGGGAATTTCAGCGACAACAGCGCCAGCGTCGAGGCCACGATAATGGCCTGCGTCCGCCCGCGCATGATGTAATCCGCCAAAATTTTCACAGTCTTACCTGGTCTGGCTCAATTATTTGTGTGCGTCGCAGTAAGGCAGCAGCGCGATATAGCGTGCGCGCTTGATCGCGGTGCACAACTGTCTTTGATATTTTGCGCTGACGCCGGTGATGCGGCTGGGTACGATCTTGCCGGTTTCGGTGACATAGTCACCCAGCAAGTTCAGGTCTTTGTAATCGATTTCCACGCCGTTGGCGGCGCCGAAGCCTTTTGCTTTACGTCTTGCGTTACGTGCCATGATATTCTCTTATCCTGTTGGGTTGATGTATTAGTCGGCAGCCAGTTCGTCGGCATCGAAGTCGGCATCGATTTCCTCGATGTCGTCATCTGCTTCGGCTTCGGCAGCGGCGGCGCGAGCGGCGGCTTCCTTGGCTTTGGCTTCGGCGTTTCTGCTTTCTTCAGCCGCTTGCGTCGCGATCGAAGAAGGCGTGGTGATCGCCTGTTTTTGCAGCAGGGTCATGCTGCGCAGGATCGCGTCGTTGAAACGGAAGTTGCTTTCCAATTCCGCCAGGGTCGGCTGGTCGCACTCGATGTTCATCAGCACATAATGCGCTTTGTGAATCTTGTTGATAGGGTAGGCCAAGTGTCTGCGGCCCCAGTCTTCCAGGCGGTGGATCGAGCCGGAAGCGCCTTCGATGACGGCTTTATAGCGGTCGATCATCGCAGGTACCTGAGCGCTTTGATCAGGATGGACTAAAAAGACAATTTCGTAATGTCGCATGGTTTTTCCTTACGGTTGAAGCCTTCCGTCACGCCAAGGCGGAACGGTAAAGCAAGGATGAGGCGTATGCCCCGGTAAAACTTACCATTGTATAAGGTTTAGGTCTCAAGTAAAAGCTTTAATTTCAATCCTTTGTAGATGGCATAAAAGCGGTGCGGCAGGAGTTGTGTGCGGAAAAGGGACGGGGTGTAAAAAAGACAATAAAATGAAAGGCTAGTCTTTATGGTCAGGCTCTTGACAAGGTCTGGTGTTTCCTTCATTGTGGTTGCGTCCACTTAATCTACAGGGGGGGTTATGCTTCGAAAATCTACTGTTTTAGTCTTTACGGCTGTGCTGGCGGCTGTCGGGGCGGAAAACGCCTCCGCGGTCAGCGTTCTGGAACGTGCCGGCAACCCTTTCCGCACCGCCGCGAATAATCAGGAGTTCATTCTGAACAAGCAGAATGTCAATGCCAATCAATTCGGCCTGCTGCGAACCCATGATTTCGACGCGAAGGTCGAGACGCAGCCGTTGGTTGTGCAAGGCGGCGCCGGAGCGGACGATCTGGTGATCGTGACCACGATGAAGAACCAGGTGATCGGCATCAGCGCACGCACGAATCAGCGTTTGTACGAAGTCGATTTGGGCGTTGAAGCGGATTCGAACGATATGGATGCCTGGGGGCATACGCCAACCTGGGGTATCGCCGCCACGCCGGTCATCGATGCGGCCACCAATACCCTATATGTGGTGGCCTGGATGCGCAAAAATGCGAACGACAACCGCTATCGCGACTATAAGGTCTTCGCGTTGAATCCGATGAACGGCGCGCAGAAATCGCCGCCGGTGCGCATCTTCGGGCAATCGCAGGAAGGCAATGGTTGCTGGTTCAACGATGCGGATGCGGTTTTTACCGAAAACGGCCAAACTCAGCAATATGTGTATCCTAAATTGCGCGCCGGTTTGGCGTTGACCGGCAATAACGGGTTGGTGTTGGCATTCGCCGCCAATGGGGAAAGCTTTCAGGGCGGACGTAAAAATCCGCACGGTTTCGTGATCGCCTACGATACCCGCGGTTTGCTCGGGCAGGCCGGTTTTTCACGCGAGCCGGGCATCTTTTGCGCGACGGCTTTCAATAACTGGGGCGCCGGCATCTGGCATGCGGGCGGCGCTCCGGTCACCGAGGGCGATATGATTTACGTCGCGACTTCGAACGGCACCTCGAACAACGGCGGCATCGACTTGGCCGAAAGCATGATCAAGCTGCGCTTCGTGCCCGGTGCGGGCGGCAGCCGGCCGCTGCTGCAAAAAGTCGATTGGTACAAGGCCTTTCTCGATGAGCGGACTTCCGGTGACGGCTGCCTCTGGCAGGACAACAAAACCGAGGTTTCCTGCGGCCGCTCCGAAATCAACAAGGCAGGGTCGGATTGGGATTTCGGCGCGACCAGCCCGATGTTGATTCCGGGTTCGAACATGCTGCTGCAGGGCACCAAGGACGGCCTCATTTACGCGTTGAATAAAAACGATCTCGGCCACAACGACCGCTTCAACAAGCTGATGTTCCGGCCGCCGCTGGTCGCCTCCTATGATGGCGGCGATGTGAATGAAAACTGGGCGCGCGCGAATCGGTTGAACGCGAGCATTCCCTGTCCCGATCCCGGCGATGTCGACGACGGCACCCGCAATTGGTTCCTGCCATGCAGCGATCTGCGCCCGGAAAACAACCGCATGCACCATATCCATGCGATGGCGTACGCCAAACGCGATGCGGGGCGCGGTATCGTCTATGTCTGGGGCGAAAACTCGCAGCTCAAGAGTTACAATTTTTTTACCGCGCCGGATACGTTGCCGACGTTTCGTGCGCAAGGATCGGAAATCGCCTCGGGCAATATGAGGTCGCCAGGAGGCATGCCCGGCGGCCTGCTTTCCATCTCCGGGCGGCCGGCGGCCACGGATGCGATCGATTTCAATACCGCGATCGTCTGGGGCGTTTATGCCAAATTCGGCGACAGCAACAAGAGCTTCGGCGACAGTCAGCTGGTAGCCTACGATGCGTCAACGATTCTTCCCGGCGGTAAATTGCGCCGGTTGTTCAGAACGGGCGACGACCATCAAGGCGGGCTCGGTCTGATGGGCAAGATGATTCCGCCTGTCGTCGCAAACGGGCGGGTGTATGTGATGATCTATCGCCTGGCGCCCGGAACGGACCGGGTTATCGGCAGCCAATTAAAGGTCTACGGGCTGAAATCCTGATCTTACGGCAGGAGAGGGGCGGTCTGATTCGATCCGCCCCGATCTTGCCTTCAATAACGCGGCACCGAACTGTCGCAATGCAGAGACCAGGCGTCGATCCCGCCGGTCAGGCTCGCGATGCTGGCAAAGCCCTGGTTCGCCAGATAATTGGCCGCCTGCATGCTGCGCATGCCGTGATGGCAGATCACCACAATGTCCCGCGCCGGGTCGAGTTCGCCTATCCGCTGCGGTATTTGCTGCAACGGAATCAACGTGCTGCCGTCTATTTTCGCATAGTGATATTCCTGCGGTTCCCTGACGTCGAGCAGGAAAAGGTCGGCGCCTTGCGTCAGGCGATCTTTCAGATCGGTTGCGGATAAAGTTGTGACTGCCATGTGTTACCTTGTGTTGATGAATCGTTCGAGTCGTTGCGCCGCGTCCGCCAGTTTTTCGAGCGAGGTCGTATAGGCAAAGCGCAGAGCATGATGGGCTTCGTGCGTGCCGAAATCCTTGCCCGGCGTGACCGCGACGCCTTCGCTTTCGAGCAGGTCCAGCGCGAATTTGAAGCTGTCGTCGGTGAATTTGGCGCAGCGCGCATAGATATAAAATGCGCCTTCCGGTTTGATCGGTACCTCAAAGCCGAGCCGCACCAGCGCATCGTACAGGAAATCGCGCCGCTTTTCGAATTCGAGGCGCCGGCTTTCCAGTTCGGCGAGCGTGGCGTCGTCGAAGGCGGCCAGCGCGGCATGCTGGGCATCGCTCGAGGTCGAGATGAAGATGTTCTGCGACAATTTTTCGGTCGCTTCGATAAAGATTTCGGGCACGATCAGCCAGCCGATGCGCCAGCCGGTCATGCCGAAATATTTCGAGAAGCTGTTGATCGCGAAGACTTCGTCGCTGAATTCGAGGGCGGTCGCCGCGGTTTCGCCATAGACCAGGCCGTGATAAATCTCGTCCGAATAGAAGCAGCCGCCGAGCCGTTCGGTCGTGGCGATCGCTTTTTTGAGCTCGTCGCGCGGAATCATCGTGCCGGTCGGATTGGAGGGCGAGGCGATCAGGACTCCCTTGGTATCGGCCGACCAATGGCGCTCGATCAAGCCGGCGGTCAATTGATAATGGCTGTCCGCGCCGACCGGGATCGTGCGGGTTTTGCCGTCATAAAGCTGAACGTAATTGCTGTTGCAGGGATAGCAGGGGTCGGCCATCAGCACTTCTTCGCCGGGATTCAGGCTTGCGCCCAGGGCCAGCAAAAACGCGCCGGTCGCGCCGGGCGTCACAAAGATGCGGCTTACCGGGATCGTCACGCCGTATCTCAGGCGGTAGAACGCCGCGATTTTTTCTCGGAGTTCGGGCAGGCCCGCCGCCGGCGTGTATTTGACATCGCCGGTCGCGGTGTGCGCGATCGCCGCCTTCAGGATCGTTTGCGGCGTCATAAAATCCGGCTCGCCGATTTCCATGTGAATGATGTCTCGGCCTTCGGCTTCCAGTTCCTTTGCGCGCCTCAGCAGTTCCATCACATAAAAAGGCTGAATGCCCGAAATTCGCTCCGCTACCCTTAGGCTCATGCTGTTGCCGCTCGTTTTTAAAAGGCAGAATGATACCAATAAATCTTGCCAACCCGTAACTATTCTGCTAAAAATGTAGGATTTATTTAGCCTATCCCTTGGGAGTTATTGGATGATCGAAAGTTCTAAAGTTGGTGCATCACCGTTCAGTTTTACGCCTTATGTGGAACAGGAAGGCGAAGAATACATGAATGATGCTCAATTAAAGCATTTTGAGAACATTCTAAGAAACTGGAAAGCCGAACTGATGAAGGAAGTGGACCGCACCGTCCACCACATGCAGGATGACGCGGCCAACTTTCCCGATCCGAACGACCGGGCCACGCAGGAATCCGAATTCAGCCTGGAGCTCAGGACCCGCGACCGCGAGCGCCGTCTGATCAAAAAAATCGACGAAGCGTTGAAGGAAATCGAATCGGGCGGTTATGGCTTTTGCGAGTCCTGCGGCATCGAAATCGGTATCCGTCGTCTGGAAGCGCGCCCGACTGCGACCTTGTGCATCGATTGCAAAACCCTGGATGAAATCCGCGAAAAACAAATGGGCTGATTTTTAGCCGCGCCGTGGCGGATGCTCAATCCTATGTCGGCCGGTTTGCGCCGTCGCCGACCGGTCCCTTGCACCTCGGTTCTCTCTACACGGCGCTCGCGAGCTTCCTTGACGCGCGCGCCCGGCGCGGCCTTTGGTTATTGCGCATCGACGACATCGACACGCCGCGCAATGTGCCGGGCGCCGTGGGCAGCATATTAAAGACGTTGGAGGCTTACGGCCTGCAGTGGGACGGCGCGGTTTATTACGAAAGCCAACATTTGGACGACTATGAGCAGGCGCTGGCTCGGTTGCAGCATGAAGGCCTGCTCTATCCCTGCGTTTGCAGCCGCAAGCGGCTGGCCGAACTCCCCGGCAGGCACGATATCTATCCGGGGCTGTGCCGAAACCGGATCGCGATTCCAGCCGGTCAGCCCTACGCCTTACGCGCCAGAAGCGACGATCGCGACATCGTCTTCGAAGACCGGCTGCAAGGCCTCATTTGCCAGAACCTCGCGGCCGAACACGGCGATTTCATCCTGAAACGCAAGGAAGGCATCGTCTCCTACCAGCTCGCCTGCGTGATCGACGATCATCTGCAAGGCATCACGCATGTTGTTAGAGGGCTCGATCTCGTCGACTCGACCCCAAGGCAGATTTTCCTGCAACAACTGCTCGGCCTGCCGACGCCTTCCTACCTGCATGTGCCGATCATCATCGACAGCCACGGCTATAAACTCAGCAAGCAGACGCTGGCCGAGGCGGTGACCTTGCGGAATGCGCCTGCGGTGATGTTTAAACTGCTGGAATTATTGCGGCAAAAGCCGCCGGTAGAACTGAAGCAGGCATCCTGCCCGGAACTGCTGGACTGGGGCGTGCGGAACTGGGATCCCCTGCCGTTGAACAAAACCCGTTCGGTTCAGCCGGGATGATTCAATGCCCGGCAGAAAAGGTCGATGCGGAATCGGATCGCAAAAGTATTACCGCGTACTGGGCATCCTGAGTAGTACGCTGAAGTGCTTTAAATCTCGTCTTTCTCTACCCAGGTCTTGACGATCGGAGGCTGGTAATTTGTAAAGCGGTCCAGCAGCTTCCCGGGATCGTTTTCCACGATCAGTATCGCACGGTGAGAGGGGTGGACAAAGTGTTCCGTTACCGCATGATCCAGAAATTCGATCAACGGGTCGTAATAGCCTTCCACATTAAGCAGGCCGCAGGGCTTGTCGTGAAAACCCAGCTGGGCCCAGGTCCAGATCTCGAAGAGTTCCTCCAGTGTGCCGAGGCCGCCCGGAAGGGCGATGAAGCCGTCGGACAGCTCCGCCATCCGCATCTTACGCTCGTGCATCGATTGCGTGACATAGAGTTCGCTTAGGCGATAATGCGCGACTTCCTTGCGCATCAAGGCTTGGGGGATTACGCCGACCGCCTTGCCGCCTAGCTGTAGCGCATGATCGGCTACTGCGCCCATGATGCCGATGCCGGCGCCGCCGTAAACGAGGCCGATGTTGCGGCTTACCAAGGCTTCGGCGAGATCGCGGGCGGCGTCCGCATAAGCTTCTAATCGTCCGGGGTTGGAGCCGCAATAGACGCAGATATTTTTGATTGGTTTCATGAATTCCTTGCGCCGGACGAGGGGGGGCATAGCGTCCGTCATGTTTCGGGGATAGATGATAGGGTGTTGATGCTGTGTCTGAATATCAACAGTCGATGGAGCGGCAATCGGGCCAAAGCAGCCTGGCCAATTGCCGGTCATGCGCGCGGCTCAATGCGATCAGCGCCAGTGCGCGCGCCGGTCAGGGCAAAGGCCATGTCCAATCGCGTGTTCCAGGAATAGCCTTGGGTGCCGAGAAAAGCTTCGGCGCCGTCTTCGCCGTCCACCACTCGATCATTTCATAAACGGCGCTGAGCGCCAGACAGAAACAGAGGGTCATGAAATTCAGCCAATAGGCCAGCGGCGTCAAGCGAAAGTGATTTCGGGTCGCGAAGACCGCGATCATGCCGATCACGGTGGGCAGGGTTTCCATCATCCAGGTCGGATAGTCTTTCGGGTGAATGCCCGACCAGATGAAAACCGCCCAGAACAGCGCGAGTCCGGATGTATACATGGCTTATTAGCAGCGAGAGTCCGTTGAATGCTGTCATTATCTCAAAGCGGCGGCATTTTTTCATGCATCGAACATTTTCGATGAGCGTTCTAAAGAACCCAGCCTTTGATCGGGTGGGAAATAATGATCCGATTTGTGACTTGCAGCGCTAATTTGGTGCGCCGCAGTAAACTGGCTAACGGCTTAAATTGCGTTAATGGGGGGGGGCAACCCATTCGCATCAGGACAGAAAAAGATAAATGGCGCGCCGCGCTCTTTTGATCGCTTCGTCGTCATCCTCGGCGGTCACATTGATGATCGACCGCAACTGGTTGCCCAAAAACACGCGCAAATGATAGCCGTAATTATCACAGATCAACTCTGCGTCATTCCATTTTTCAACGATTCGTATCATAAAGTCTCCTTAATCCAAGGGGTGCAAATTTTTTTGTCTAAAAGTGTTGATAAAATTACAGCAAAAAATGGGCCATAGTCTGTTTTTGTTTGATCGCCGCGATGCATAGTGCAAATGTCTAAGGCAAACAATCCTTAGGACCATGATGCTGGAGATTTTTCTCCCTTACGACGCTATTATTTTCCTTGTAAGATGAATCCGCGATGAATGCCCTAGAAATCGCGGGCTGGCCGGAAGGCGTGGTCCGGGTTAGCGGTTTACATCAGTTGATCAAAATAGCAGATTTTCAGGAAAAGTGTAGGTAATTTTCAACTGAGTCAAAAAATTAGATAAGTATTGCTGATACGGTGATTTTCGCCGGACAAAAAAAAGCCCGTCAGATGACGGGCTTTTGTCGAGCCGAATGAAGCGGGTCAGTTTTTGGCTTTATCGACGATTTTGTTCGCCTTGATCCATGGCATCATCGCGCGCAGTTTTTCGCCGACGACTTCGATCGGATGCTCCGCGTTCAGGCGGCGACGCGCGGTCATTTCCGGATAGTTGGTCGCGCCTTCCAGGATGAAGCGTTTCGCGTATTCGCCGTTACGGATGTTGTTCAGCGCTTCCTTCATCGCTTTGCGGCTTTCGTCGTTGATCACGCGCGGGCCGGTCACGTATTCGCCGTATTCGGCATTGTTCGAGATCGAATAGTTCATGTTCGCGATGCCGCCTTCGTACATCAGGTCGACGATCAGTTTCAGTTCGTGCAGGCATTCGAAATAAGCCATTTCCGGTGCGTAACCGGCTTCGACCAGGGTTTCGAAGCCGGCCTTGATCAGTTCGACCGCGCCGCCGCAGAGAACAGCCTGTTCGCCGAACAGGTCGGTTTCGGCTTCGTCGCGGAAAGTGGTTTCGATGATGCCGGAACGGCCGCCGCCGATCGCCGAGGCGTATGATAGGCACAAGGCCTTCGCGTTGCCGGATGCGTCTTGCTGCACCGCGATCAGATCGGGCACGCCGCCGCCGCGGACGAATTCGGAGCGGACCGTGTGGCCCGGCGCTTTCGGCGCGATCATCACCACGTCGAGGTCGGCGCGCGGCACGACCTGGTTGAACAGGATCGAAAAGCCGTGCGCGAACGCCAGGGTTGCGCCTTGCTTGATGTTCGGCTCGATTTCGGCCTTGTACAACTGCGCCTGAAACTCGTCAGGGGTCAGAATCATCACCACGTCGGCGCCGGCGACCGCTTGCGCCACGTCCTTGACGGCCAGGCCGGAGCCTTGCGCCTTCGCGACCGAAGCCGAATTCGGCCGCAAGCCCACTACCACATCGACGCCCGAGTCTTTTAAGTTGTTCGCATGCGCATGGCCTTGGGAACCGTAGCCGATGATCGCGACTTTTTTGGATTTGATGATCGAAAGATCCGCATCTTTGTCGTAATAAACTTGCATTGTTGTACCTGTTGTTGCTTTTAAATTGGAAAATGAAACTGTGCGTTTGGCTTATAAGTGCAGGCCGCTTTCGCCGCGCGAAATGCCGGTCGGGCCGGAGCGCACGACTTCGATGATCGCCTCGGGCGCGATCGCGGCGATGAACGCGTCGAGCTTTTCGGAGGGGCCTGTCATCTCGACCACATAGGTGCTGGCGGTCACGTCGACGATCTTGCCGCGGAAAATATCCGCGAGGCTTCGGATTTCAAGCCGGTTCTGTTCGGTGCTCCTGACCTTGATCAGCATCAGTTCGCGTTCGATATGCGCGCCGACATCGACCAGATCGAGGACCTTGACCACGTCGATCAGCTTGTTCAATTGCTTGGTGATCTGCTCGATGATGTCGTCGCTGCCGCGCGTCACGATCGTCATTCGGGACAAGGTCGGATCTTCGGTCGGCGCGACGGTCAAGGATTCGATATTGTAGCCGCGCGCCGAAAACAGGCCCGCGACGCGCGACAATGCGCCGGATTCGTTTTCCATCAAAACGGAGATGATGTGTCTCATTAGGCTAATTCCCTGTCTGTTGAGGCGGAGTCGGCAACCCGAAGCTTCATGTCGTTATGGGCCTTGCCGGCTTCGATCATGGGATACACGTTTTCGGTCCGGTCGGTGATGATGTCCAGGAACACGGTGCGATCTTTCATCGCAAACGCCTGTTCGAGCGCCGGCCGGACTTCTTCCGGCTTGTCGATGCGCATGCCGACATGGCCATAGGCTTCGGCAAGCTTGACGAAATCCGGAATCGTGTCCATGTACGAATGCGAGTAACGGCTTTCGTAGGTAAACTCCTGCCATTGCCGCACCATGCCCATGTAGCGGTTGTTCAGGTTGATGATCTTGATCGGCGTGTCGTATTGCAACGCGGTCGACAACTCCTGAATGCACATCTGGATGCTGGCTTCGCCGGTCACGCAGGCGACATCGGCGTCCGGAAAGCCGAGCTTGACGCCGATCGCCGCCGGCATGCCGAAGCCCATCGTGCCGAGGCCGCCGGAGTTGATCCAGTGGCGCGGCTTGTCGAAACGGTAATATTGCGCGGCCCACATCTGGTGCTGGCCGACATCGGAGGTGACGTAGGCGTTGCCCTTGGTGACTTCCCAGAGTTGCTCGATCACATATTGCGGCTTGATCAAGGGGCTATTGCGGTCGTATTCGAGGCACTTCAGCGCCTGCCATTGGGCGATTTGCTCCCACCAGGCCTCCAGCGCTTTTTTGTGCGGCTTATGTTTGTGCTCCTTGATCAGTTCGATCATCTGCTCCAATACCGGCTTCACTTCGCCGACGATCGGAATGTCGACCTTGACCGTTTTCGAAATCGACGCCGGATCGACATCGATATGAATGATCTTTGCGTGCGGGCAAAATTTGTCCAGCTTGCCGGTCACCCGGTCGTCGAAGCGCGCGCCGATCGCAATGATCACATCGCTCTCGTGCATCGCCATGTTCGCTTCGTAGGTGCCGTGCATGCCGAGCATGCCGATGAACTGCTTGTCGGTGGCAGGATAAGCGCCGAGTCCCATCAGCGTGTTCGTGATCGGATAGCCGAGCAGGCGGGTAAATTCGGTCAGTTCCCGGCTCGCTTCGCCGAGTACGACGCCGCCACCGGAGTAAATGACCGGGCGTTCCGCGGTCAGCAGCAGATCGACCGCCCGCTTGATCTGGCCTTTATGGCCGACCACGGTCGGATTGTAGGAGCGCACCGATACCTTTTTCGGGTAGTGATACGGCACCTTGATGTTGGGGTCGGTGATGTCTTTCGGAATGTCGACCACGACCGGGCCGGGGCGGCCGGTGGTCGCGATGTAGAATGCCTTCTTGACCGTTTCGGCGAGCTTGGTCACGTCCTTGACCAGGAAATTATGCTTCACGCAGGGGCGGCTGATGCCGACCATGTCGACTTCCTGAAAGGCGTCGCTGCCGATCACCGGCATCGACACCTGCCCCGAGATCACGACCAGCGGGATCGAGTCCAGGAAGGCGGTCGCGATGCCGGTGATCGCATTGGTCGCGCCGGGACCGGAGGTGACCAGCACGACGCCGGGCTTGCCGGTCGCGCGCGCATAGCCGTCGGCCGCGTGGGTCGCGCCTTGCTCGTGCCGGACCAGAATGTGTTTGATGTCCTGCTGCTGGAACAGTGCGTCATACAAATGCAACACCGCGCCGCCAGGATAGCCGAAAATATATTCAACGCCTTCGTCTTTAAGACTCTGCACCAATATTTGTGCGCCGCTTAACTCCACCCCAATACCTCGTTCTACCTGAAATGTTCTCAAGCCGGCGGTCCGGCTTTGCTTTTTGCCGCATGGTCAATCCCGATGTGTGCAAGACGCATCGAAAAACCGTTAATTATAGGCCATTCTTCCGGCAATATCTTCTGTATTCTACTCGGTTCTTGGCAAAATTGTAATGTTCAATCTTCATCCGCCCTATCGGCTTGCGCTTCCTGGGTGTCGGCACGGGAGTTGCATGATTTATCGCAAGAGGTCCAAGGTGCGGCTAAAGCCGCATTTTGGCAAGGTATGCGTTTCGGATTCGTCTTTTTCGCTCCAAAATGGGGCTGTTGGTGCGAGATTGGCGAAGATCGGCGAAAATCTGAAAACTTAGCTGAATGTTTTATTTAAAACGCCTAAAATGGCCGCCATCTATTTTCAACTTACCGTAATTTGACCGATGCCTAAGAGACAATTAACAAAGAGTCACCCGAAAGCCGATATTACGAATCTGCCAGCTCTGGGAATGGACAAGGAAGGCCTAAAGGAGGATTTCAAGCGTTACTACGGACACCGGCTGGGGCGGGATGAGCATAGCAGTTCGCTGCATTATGCTTACGAAGGATTCTCGCTCGCGATCAGCGATCGCCTGATCGAACGGTGGAAAAAAACCTATAACGCCTATAAGGAAACCGACTGCAAACGCGCCTACTATCTGTCGATGGAGTTTTTGATGGGGCGCACGCTGAGCAATGCGATGCTGAATCTGGGGCTCAACGACGCGGCCAAAACCGCGATGTATGATCTGGGCCTGGATTTGGAAGAGTTGGTCGATAACGAGCCCGACGCGGGGCTCGGCAACGGCGGCCTCGGTCGTTTGGCGGCCTGCTTCATCGACAGTTGCGCGACCTTGCAACTGCCGGTTACCGGCTATGGCCTGCGCTACGAATACGGCATGTTCACGCAGTTGATCGTGAGCGGCGAGCAGGTCGAAAAGCCCGACCATTGGCTGCGCAACGGCAATGTCTGGGAAATCGAACGCCTCGAATATAAGCAACGGATCAAGTTCGGCGGCCGCACCGAGGTGCATGTCGATGAGTACGGCAAGAAGCGGGTGGTCTGGGTCGATACGCATGACGTGCTGGCGATACCCTTCGATACGCCGATTCCGGGTTTCCAGAACGGTACGGTCAACACCTTGCGTCTGTGGAAAGCGGCCGCGACCGAGGAATTCAATCTCGATGAGTTCAATGCCGGCGATTATGCCGAATCGGTCGCCGCGAAAAACACCGCCGAAAACATCACGATGGTGCTGTACCCGAACGACGCGAACGAGAACGGCAAGGCCTTGCGCTTGAAGCAGCAATACCTCTTGGCTTCGGCGAGTCTGCAGGACGTACTCGAAAAATGGGTCGGCAACCACGGCAAGGATTTCAGCCAGTTCGCGGCGAAGAATTGTTTTCAATTGAACGACACGCATCCGAGCATCGCGGTCGCCGAGCTGATGCGGTTGTTGATCGACGAGCACGATCTCGAATGGCACGAAGCCTGGCTGATCACGCGCGAAACGATGGCCTACACGAACCATACGCTGCTGCCGGAAGCCTTGGAAAGATGGTCGGTTTCGCTGTTCAGACACCTGTTGCCGCGCCTTTTGGAAATCATTTTCGATATCAACGCGCATTTCCTGGCCGAGGTGTCGGCCCGCTGGCCCGGCGACATCGATCGTCTGGCGCGCATGTCGCTGATCGAGGAAGGTCACGAACAGCATGTCAGAATGGCTTATCTCGCGATCGTCGGCAGCTTCTCGGTCAACGGCGTCGCGGAATTGCATTCGAAATTGCTGCAACAGGGCCTGTTTCGCGACTTTTACGAACTGTGGCCGGAAAAGTTCAACAACAAAACTAACGGCGTCACCCCGCGCCGCTGGCTCGCATCGTGCAATCCGGAGCTGGCGGCATTGATCAGCGAAACGATCGGCGACGGCTGGCTGACCGATCTGACGCAGCTGAAAAAACTCGAGAAATTCGCGGACGACAAGAAGTTCCAGAAGCGCTGGCAGCAGGTGCGCCATAATGCGAAGAAACGTCTGGTCGATCTGAAGAAGATCGAGCATGACATCGATATCAACCTGGATGCATTGTTCGACGTCCAGGTCAAACGGATTCACGAGTACAAGCGCCAGTTGCTGAACGTGTTGCACGTGATCCATCTGTACGACCGCATCAAGCGCGGCGATACCGCCAACTGGACCAACCGCTGCGTGCTGATCGGCGGCAAGGCGGCGCCGGGCTATTTCATGGCGAAGCGGATCATCAAGCTGATCAACAATGTGGCAGACGTGATCAACAACGACCCGGCGGTCGGCGATAAGCTGAAACTGGTATTTTTGCCGAATTACCGGGTGTCGGCGATGGAAAAGATCTGTCCGGGCGCCGATCTGTCCGAACAAATCTCGACCGCCGGCAAGGAAGCGTCCGGTACCGGCAACATGAAGTTCATGATGAACGGTGCCTTGACGATCGGTACGCTCGACGGCGCGAACATCGAAATCCGCGAGGAAGTCGGCGACGAGAATTTCTTCCTGTTCGGCCTGACCGAGCAGGAAGTCGAGGAAACACGCCGCCACTACGATCCGGTCTCGATCATCGAAGCCGATGAAGACCTGAAGCGGGTGATGAACCTGCTCGAGATGCGCTATTTCAACTCCTTCGAGCCGGATATCTTCGATCCGATCATCGCGTCGCTGAAAAGCCCGCACGATCCGTGGATGACGATCGCGGATTTCCGCAGCTTCATCGATGCGCAGCGCCGCGTCGAAGAAGCCTATCGGGACCAGGAGCGCTGGACGCGGATGAGCATTCTGAACTGTGCCGCCAGCGGCAAATTCTCGACCGACCGCACGATTTCGGATTATAACAACGAGATCTGGAAACTGACGCCGGTTCCTGCCCAAAAGTAACCGCTCGATGTTTCATATCGTGTTGTACGAGCCGGAGATTCCGGCGAATACCGGCAACATCATCCGGCTTTGCGCCAATACCGGCGCAAAGCTGCACTTGATCGAGCCTTTGGGGTTTGAGCTGGAGGACAAGAAGTTACGCCGGGCGGGACTCGATTATCATGAATGGGCCGAGGTGAAGGTGTATCCGAAATGGGCCGATTTCATCGACAGCGTGCGGCCCGGGCGGCTCTTTGCGATGACCACGAAAGGCAAGACGCTGTTTAGCGGCGCGGCATTCGAAGCCGGCGATGCCTTGCTGTTCGGTCCCGAAAGCCGGGGCTTGCCGGCAAGCCTGCTGGCCGATCTGGGAGAAGAGCATCGCCTGTATCTGCCGATGCGGCCGGAGAGCCGTAGCCTAAACCTGTCGAATACGGTCGCGGTTGCGTTGTATGAAGCCTGGCGGCAACAGGGTTATTCGGGTGCCGCGCTCAAATAGAAGGGATGCCGGAGATCCTCCGGCCTAGAACTAAAAAACCGCGCAATTCGCAAGAATTGCGCGGTTTTTTTTCGACCGGATGATCTGTTCGTCAGATCAGGCGGGCGCGGAAAAAGCATGCGCCCGCCGTTGCCGGCTCGCTTTAGTGCGCGGTACTGACTTTCTTGCCTTTGGTCTGGCCGATTTCACCCAGAGCCTTTTCGAACCATGGCGCGTCGATGTCGAACGGCTTGCCGCCCTTGATGCGCGGGAACTCGATCGCGCGCAGCACGTTGCCGTTGTCTTCGTCATGGCCGATCACGCCGGCTTCGCGGCGCAGCGCGCATTCGACCGCCAAGTCGGCGCAGGATTTGATCAGGCGGATGTCTTCGGCGTTCGCGGCGGAGGCGCGCGCGAAATAGCCGGATTTTTGCACCAGCGTCTTTTCCGCGCCGATCATCTGCGCGAACTGTTCGCCGAACCATTTGCCCGGATTCACCGCATCCAGCTTGATGTGGCCGAACGCATCGCGCGGCACTTCCTGTCCTTTCGCCTGCATTTCGGCGACGATCGCTTCGACGCCGGCGCCTTCGGAGACGAAAATGTTCACGCAATCGACGGTGTCCATCACCGCACGCAGGCGGGCGGCTTCGGCGGCCAGGTCGACGTCCATTTCCGGCACGAAGATGCCGTGGACTTCGTAGGTGTCGCGGCTCAGGCCGAGATCCGGCAGCCATTCGGCGCGGTCGAGGAGCTTCCGGTATTCGACCGCGGTTGCGGCGGTCAGCCAACCGCAGCTGCGGCCCATCACTTCGTGCACGATCAGCATGCGCGGATTCGAGTTGTTTTCCGCGACCACGTTCCAGAAATAGCGCGCGCCTTGTTCGGCGGCGGTCCAGGCGCCCAGGGATTGCTTGATCGGGAACACGTCGTTGTCGACCGTTTTCGGCAGGCCGATCACGGTCAGGCCGTAGTTGTTCTTCGCCAAAAACGCCGCGAGGTCGGCTGCGGCGGTATTGGTGTCGTCGCCGCCGATCGTATGCAGTACGTCGACGCCGTCCTTGACCAGTTGGTCGGCCGCGACTTTTTGCGGGTCCTGACCTTCCTGAACCAGGCCGCGCTTCACGCAGTCCTTCACGTTGGTCAGTTTGACGCGGCTGTTGCCGATCACCGAACCGCCAAATTTTTGCAACAGGCCGGCATTGTCGCGCACCGCCTGGGTGACCTTGTAGGAGTCGCCGAGCAACAGGCCTTTGTAGCCGCTGCGGTAGCAGATGATTTCGATCGACGGATCGATTTCGTTGTAGCGTTCGATCAGGCTGCCGATCGCAGAGTTAAGGCAAGGGGCCAGGCCGCCGGCGGTCAAGATTGCAACTTTTTTAGGTTTGTTCATGTGCGTTTTTATAATCATTGATGGTTAAAAAATGCGTGGCTAAGGCGGCGCCTCGGCGCCGACTTGTCCTTTAGTGCCCGTGTCATTCTGCTGGATACGGTACAACCGGATTAACCGAGGAATTTTATCATAGAACCGCAAAATTTCCCGGCATTATCAAAATGCCGCGAGCGGCCGGAAATTATGGGAAAATAACGGCAGCCAACGCTTTTCCTTTTCACACCGCAGGTTGTTTGCATGATCGTTTTATGGACCGACGCCTTGATCTTTCTGCTGATCGCGATGGTGATCGGGCTGGGAGTCGTTATTCGCGGCAAGGAGCATTTCCGGCGTCCGCTGCGCCGGATCGCCGCGAGCAGGACCGGCATGGTGTCCCTGACCGTGCTGCTGTTTTTTGTCGCGATCGGGCTGATCGATTCGATCCATTTCAAGGCCTCCGGCGATGACGGCAACGATGTGATCAGCGTGCTGGACACCTGGGCTGCGCCGATGCGCCGGCGCGGTGAGAAAACCTATTCGGCGCCGTTTTCGGCGTATGGCTACGGCAAGGAAATGGTCACGGCGGCCGACGGCACGGCGCGCTGGGATTATCCGCGCCTGCAATACGGCGGCGCGCATTTGAGCGATCCCGGGACGCAGCTTGCCGCCGATATTCTGAAAAAGAGTTTATACGGCCTGTTCCAGGGCGCGAGCCTGTGCGGGTTTTTCTGGCTGATGCTGTGGGGCATTTATGCGGCACGACAAAAACCATTTTTGCACGGCTCGGCCCCGGCCAAGAGCGCGCTGGCGGTCGGTTTCGCGGTCGTGACGATCGGTTACGCCTTGTGCTATTTGTCCCTCTATTACCATGTGCTCGGCACCGACAAGGTCGGCGAGGACGTGTTTTACCAGACCATCAAAAGCATCCGCACCGGCCTCGTGATCGGCACGCTGACGACCTTGATCATGCTGCCGATGGCGATCCTGTTCGGCATCCTGGCCGGTTTCTTTCAGGGCTGGGTCGACGATCTGATCCAGTACATCTACACGACGCTGAATTCGATCCCCGGCGTCCTGCTGATCGCGGCATCGATTTTGATGGTGCAGGTGTACATGGCGAACCACGAGGAGGCCTTCACCAGCGTGGTCGTGCGCGCGGACATGCGGCTCCTGTTTCTGTGCATGATCCTCGGCGTGACCAGCTGGACCGGCCTGTGCCGGCTGCTCCGCGCCGAAACGCTGAAGCTGCGCGAGATGGAATACGTGCAGGCGGCCAGAGCTTTGGGCGTCAAGCAGGGCGCGATCCTGACCCGGCACATCCTGCCGAACGTGATGCACATCGTCTTGATCTCGGTCGTGCTCGATTTCAGCGCCTTGGTCTTGGCCGAGGCGGTGTTGTCCTACATCAACATCGGCGTCGATCCGACCACCTACAGCTGGGGCAACATGATCAACGGCGCGCGCCTCGAAATGGCCCGCGAGCCGGTCGTCTGGTGGTCGCTGACCGCCGCGTTCGTGTTCATGTTCATCCTGGTGCTGGCGGCCAATCTGTTTGCGGATGTGGTGCAGGATGCGTTTGATCCGCGGCGAGCCGGCAACGGATAATCGCTCCAAAAATAGTGTGAGGTAAAGCTATGACAAAACAATATATTACCGATGGAAGAATATATTGAATTGATGGAAGACATGGATGATTTGGCGTCAGTCGTTGAATTGAGAAACGAGTCGACTATTCCATGGGGACAGGTAAAAAAGGAGTTGATCCGTGTCGGTCTGCTATAAAATCGAATTTCCGCTAGAAGTTGGTGATCTTTAAATTATCTCCAGTCTAACAAGCTATGTGATATACAGAGGAGCATTTAATCTATGCATACCAAGCTAACACTGCATCTTGACAATGAATTGATTGAGCAAGCGAAGCTATTTGCCAGACAGCATGATAAATCGGTTTCGCAAATTGTGGCTGACTATTTTCAAATGCTTTCGCGGCAAACCAAGATTGACCGGGTTCCCCCGATAACGCAATCATTAACTGGAATTTTGCAAAAACATCAAGTCAATGAGGAAGACTATAAGCAGTATTTGCGGGATAAATATCTTTGAAAATCGTATTCGACACGAATGTTGTTCTCGATGTGCTGCTCGACCGAGAGCCGTATTCTCAGATTGCAATCAATCTATTTGCAGCGGTGGAAAACAAAGTTGTTGAAGGGTGCTTATGCGCTACTACGATCACAACCGTTGATTATCTTTGTACAAAAGCCATCGGACGAAAACCCGCGAGGCTTGCGATCGGGCGATTGCTCGAATTATTCCGTTGTGCGGAAGTCAATGAAGCTGTTTTGAAAGCGGCGCTGGCATCTGATTTCTCCGACTTTGAAGATGCGGTTCTATACCATGCGGGTATTTACGCAAATGCCGATGGTATTGTGACGCGCAATATTAACGATTTCGCGGCTGCGGATCGTGCAATCTACACTCCTGCCGAGTTATGGAGCATCATTCAACTCAATGAATAGACCTTTACTCTCAGTCAACAACCTCAGTGTCGCCTTCAATCGCCATCAAAAGGTCGTCGATCGCATCAGCTTCGCGATCAATCCGGGCGAAACCTTCGCGCTGGTCGGCGAATCGGGCTCCGGCAAGTCGATGACCGCGTTGTCGGTGCTGCGCTTGCTGCCGGATAACGCCAGCATCGAAGCCGAAGCGATCACCCTGAACGGCGACAATCTGCTCGAACATTCGGAACTCGAATTGTGCAGGGTTCGCGGGCGCCGCATCGGGCTGATCTTTCAGGACCCGATGTCGTCTTTGAATCCGGTCATGACGATCGGCAGCCAGATCGCGGAAGTGATCGAGAGCCATTTTTCGCTGCCCAAGGCCGCCGTACAGGCGCGCGTGCTGGAATTGCTGCAACAGGTCGAGATTCCGCACCCGGCACAGCGGGTCAACGATTACCCGCATCAACTCTCGGGCGGCCAAAGGCAGCGCGTGATGATCGCAATCGCGCTGGCGGGCAAGCCCGATCTGCTGATCGCGGACGAGCCGACCACCTCCCTGGACGTGACGATCCAGGCGCAAATCCTCACGCTGCTCAAAGGCATTCAACAGCAGACCGGCATGGCGTTGTGGCTGATCAGCCACGATCTGGCGCTGGTTTCGACGTTGGCGGACCGGGTCGCGGTGATGCAGCGGGGCAGGATCGTCGAGACCGGGGCGCTGCCGGATTTTTTCCACCAGCCGAAACATCCCTACACGCAAAAGCTGCTCCAGGCCTTGCCGTCGATGCAGAGCTGTCTTACGCATCAGGCCCAGGAAGCGCCGCCGCTGCTGAAAGTCGAGGATTTTCGCTGTTACTACCCGATCCGCAAGGGCCTGTTCAAGCGCGTGGTCGATCATGTGCGCGCGGTCGACGGGGTCAGCTTCACGATTCCGCGCGGCAAGACGCTGGCGCTGGTCGGCGAATCCGGCTGCGGCAAGACCACGCTCGGCAAGGCCTTGTTGAATCTGATTCCGGGCGGATTCGGGCAGGTCAGCCTGGATGGCGTCGATCTCGGACAATTGACCGGCGAGGCGCTACGGCAAAAGCGCGCGGACATGCAGATCGTGTTTCAGGACCCGTTTTCGTCGATGAATCCGCGCATGCTGGTCGGCGACATCGTCGCGGAAGGCCTTCGCGCCCTGCATCCGGGCATCGGTAGCGACGCCCGGAAGGAAAAGGTCAGGCACCTGCTCGAACAGGTGGGTCTTCCGGCCGATTCGGCGTTGCGCTATCCGCATGAATTCTCGGGCGGCCAGCGCCAGCGCATCTGCATCGCGCGCGCGCTGGCGGTGAACCCGAAGCTGATCGTCTGCGACGAACCGACCAGCGCGCTCGACGTGTCGGTGCAGGCGCAGATCATCGAGCTATTGAAAATGTTGCAGCGCGAAAGCCAGGTCAGCTATCTATTCATCACGCACGATCTGGCCGTCGTTGCCGAAATCGCCGACGAGGTCGCGGTGATGTACCGAGGCAAAATCGTCGAGCACGGCGAGGTGAAGCAGGTGTTGATCGAGCCGCGGCATGACTATACCCGCAAGCTGCTGGCCGCCGCGCCCGTGCTGGCGGCCGGTTGACACTCAAATTTCTCCGTCAGTAACGCGATGGCCCTGGCAACGCCATCATGCGCTTGCATTTGCGCGCCGATGCGCTGCGCTTGCTCTCTATAGCAAGGTGCGGACAGTATATTGCCAATCGTCCGCGCCAAGGCTTCAACTGTCACGCTTTTTGCCGGTAACGGTTTGCCTGCCGCGCCTAAGGACTGGAGCTGCCTGGCCCAGAACAATTGCTCGTCCATGAACGGCACCACCACGGACGGACAGCCTGCGCGAGTCGCCGCATGGGTCGTGCCCGCGCCGCCATGATGTACCACGGCGGCACAACGTGCGAATACCGGTTGATGCGGATGTTTGCCGATAAAATAGACATCGCCTTGTTGGCTGCCTTCCGGATAATGGGCGGAACTGGTTTGGACGATGGCCCGGCAAGCGGATTTTTCCGCGGCCTGCAAAAATAGGTCCATGCTCCATTCCGCTACCGCCTGCTGCACACTGCCAAAGGTCATATACACCGGCGCCGGTCCCGCTTCCAGAAAGGCCAATAATGATTCGGGCCATTGCCAGCGCCGGGTATCTTCGGTCAAATTCAGAAAACCGCAGCTTTGATGGAATGCGGACCAATATTCGCTGCCCCGGCAAAACACCGGATCGACCGCCACCAGGTTCAATTCTTGTGAGGTCAAGAGTTCGCTGAGCATATTGGCGGGCGGCGTCAAGCCTGCCTCTCGCCATAATCGGGTCAGCGGTTGTTTCAAAATCCAGTTGAAGATCGCATCCAGCAGTTTCCAGCTCAGCGGATTCAGGCGTTTACCCAAATCCGGAAAGCTGAACGGCGGCAAGGCCGGATTAGGAATCGCGGCATGACAAAACGTCACGCTGTAAAATGGCTTATGTTGCAGCAGCGCCGCCAGTTTTAGCGGGTAAAGAAAATGATGGCCGATCACGCAATCGTTTTCGGCGACTAGGGCTTCGGCGGCTTGATAGATTAACGCTTCGGTCGGAAAAAAGGCTTCATCCAATAAAGCCCGGAGCCATTGCAAGGGATTCATCCGAAACGAGCGTTCGGCAAAACCTTCCATATCGAAATCGATGTGTTCGGGGACCTGCCGGTAGCCGATGTGCATTTGCTCGCAGATCGCTTGATAGCTTTGATTGTCGATGCTGCTGACCACCAAGGTGACCTGATGACCTGCTTTTTGCAAGCCATCGGCCAGCGCCAACAAGGGCCGGATGTCGCCATTGGAACCCCAGGTTTGAATGCCGATTTTCATAGTCAATGTATTCCTGTACGATCATAACCGCAACAGCTGCTTTCTATGGGTTTAGCGATTCCACGTCAAGCGGTATGCCGGTTTTTCTCGAAATATTCAGCAGATCATCCACCACGGGCTTAATCAACGGAATCCCTGCTTGGCTTCGAAGCACTTCGGCTTCTCGCTCAGGATCGCCGGGGATCAGGGGGCCATTCGTCCCTGGAGCCGGTTTGGTCTTTCGGAACACGTGAATCCAGTCGTCGATCTGTTTCTTGAATTCATCCTTGTCGATGAAGCCGTCGATCTGCATGGCGCCGAAAAAATGGCCGATGCCTTTGCCGACGCTGCGCGCGGGCATTTCTTGGTTAACAAAAAAAGGCGGAGCGAAAGGGCCCCAGTTGGCGCCGCTCAGGACGCAGCATAAGATATCGACCATCGAGGCGAGACAATAACCTTTGTGCCCGCCCATTTCCCTTTCGAAGCCAAGCGGCAATTGCGCGCCTCCAGTGATCATGTCCTGTGGGTGGGTGGTGTCGCGGCCCTCTCTATCGATGATCCATCCTCTCGGGATTTCTGTTTTCTTGCGTAGCGCGATTTCGATTTTGCCAAAGGCGACGGCGCTGGTGGCCATGTCGATCACGATCGGCGGCTCTTTGTAACCCGGAAAGGCGATGGCCATGGGATTTGTGCCTAGCATTCTTTCCGCCCCCCACAATGGGGCGACCAGCTTCGTGGAATTCGTCATGGCCCAGCCGATGAGATCTCTTTCGAGGGCCTTCAATGGATAGTAGCCGGCGATTCCAAAGTGGTTCGAATTACAGACTCCCACCCAACCGGAGCCGTAAGTCTCGGCTTTATCCATGGCGATCTCATTCGCCTTGGGGCCCACGATGAGGCCCAGCCCATTATCGCCATCGACGGTTGCCACGCTCGCTTTTTCCCGGACGATCTTGATATTGGGCTTGGGGTTGATGCGGCCCAGCTCCAGCATATCCACGTAAGTATGCAGTCTCGCCACGCCGTGGGAGTCAATGCCTCTCAGATCGGACTTGGCCAAAACGTCTGCGGCTTGCCTGGCGTCCGCTTCGAAGATGCCGAAGTGCATGAAAACCTGGGTCGAGAAGTCTTTGAGGCGGTCGGCCGGGAAAAGGTATGAATTTTTCTCGTCGGTCATGATTTTTTACTCGCCTTGAAGCGTCACCACCAGCTCTCGGCTTCCGCCGTGATTCCTGTGCTCGCACAGATAGATGCCTTGCCAGATGCCAAGATTCAGCCGTCCATGGGTGACCGGAATATTCAAGCTGCAGCCCAGAATGCTGCTCTTTAGATGACTCGGCAGGTCATCGCTGCCTTCATAGGTATGCTTGTAGTAAGGCTCATCCTCCGGCACCGTGCGGTTAAAGAAACTCTCAAAGTCCTGCCTTACCGTCGGATCGGCGTTCTCGTTGATGGTCAGCGAAGCGGATGTGTGCTTGATGAACACATTGAGCATGCCCACCGATACTTTCTCCAGCTCCGGAAGCTGCCTGAGGATGTCTTCCGTTACCAAATGAAAGCCGCGCGGCCGGGCTTTGAGCCGGATTTCTTTTTGTATCCACATCGAGGCGGTTCCTCACTGAAAAGGCGCATGATAGCATGGCCCGAAACCCAGGCTAACCGAATTCAGGAACGGGCGGCGGCCAGTATTGGCCGATCGCTTCGCGCCGCCAGAGTTGGCCGGTTTTTGCGCGCTGCTCCGGCGTTGCATAGGCATACCGGTACAGCAGCGCGCGCACAAAAACCGGTGGATGGTCCGGGAAAGGATTCGTGCGCAGCAAGGCCAGGACGGGTGGCGATCCTTCCTGCAAGCGCGCCATGAACGCCGCAAACCACCCGTCGAGCCTGGGTTTTTCCAGCGCGGCAAACCACAGTTGCCAGTCGAGCCGGGGTTGATGCGGAATGTTCCAGCGCAGATTGCGGGACAAATCTCCGGGCTTATAGTTGAATTCGTAAGCCTTCCAGGTCTTGCCGTCATCGGAGCCCTCGATGATGATCTCGTGCCGCTCGGTATTGATCACCCCAAACGGGCCGTATTGATTGATCACCGCAAAAGTCGAGGTCGTCAACACCCAGGAGCGGAAGATTTGCGGGGTCCGGCCTTGGGTGTTGTGCATCCAGGCCGTTAGCGCGCAGACGATCAGCACGAAGACGGTCCATGATCCTGCCAGAAGATGCGCGGCTTCGCCCGGCCGCGGCTGCTGTTGCTGGATATGGGCGACCAGGCGCGCAGGCAGTCTGCCGGCCAAGTCCCGGTCGTCGAACAGCCAAAGACACAAGAGGATCGTTAGCAGATTGAAGAAATTGTAATTGCCGGTCAGGATGATCGCGCTTTGCAGGCCGATAAAGCTCCAGGCGGCGAACAGGCGGAAAGGGCGCGGCAGAAACACGAAAAACGGCACGATCAGTTCAAGCCAAAGCACGCCGGCCACGCAAAGCTTATGGAACCATGACGGCAGGAAATACGCATAGTAGGCCAAAGGCGTGGGCAAGGGCTCGGTCAGGTAATGATAATTCAGCGCGGTCAGCTTGGCCCAGGCCGGATCGCCGCTCGCCACTTTGACCACGCCGCCCATGAACATGAAGCGCGCGACCAGCCAGCGGTACAGAAAAACGTTGAACCGCGATCCCCAGCTCAAAAAGATGCCGATAAACCCGGATTCGAGCAGGAACACGTCCCACTGAAACGAGAAAAAATCCTGTCCCGCGACCGTGACGGACAAATACAGCAGATAGCAGAGGATCAAGGCGGCTTTCTGCGCGATGTTCAGCAGCAACAGCACGGACGATGCCATGCCCGCATAACAGACCAGCCTGAGCGCCGTGTCGGAAGCCGCGAGCCAGAATAGGGTCGGAAACTCGAAATAGCCGCCGCTGCCGTAAAACGCAGCCATCTCCGCGAGTTTCGCTTGCAGCGGCAGGATGCCCTGAGAGCCGATCAAACCCTCGATTTGCGCCGACATCGAGGCGAACGCGGCCAGATAAATCAGCGCCAGACCGCGCAGGAATAGCCAGCTGACGAGCGCGAAAGGCGGGCCGGAGGAATCTAATCGGTTCAGCCGGCATTTGATCGTGCCGGGAACCTGCAAGGGTGTTTTGCGTTCAAACAGAGCAAAGGACATAACGCTTAATCACCTCGGTACAGGTGGGGAGGGGGCAGGTAGTATTTGCCGTCTCCGCCGCAAAATAAATAGGTACGATTACGGACCCGGCAGGCGGCAGGTAAAAATCGATGATGCAGTAAAACAAAGTCACGGTCTATTACGACGGCGCCTGCCCGAAATGCATTCGCGACCGGCAAAATTACGAGAAGCTGTCGGGGGACGCCGGCGATCGGGTCTGCTGGTTCGACATTACCGGCCAGGAAGATCGGCTGCGGGAGCTCGGCATCGATCCCGAGAAAGCCTTGACCGAACTGCATGTGCAGGATGAATCCGGGCGCATTCATGCGGAGCTCGATGCGTACATCCTGTTGCTGCGCAAAGTGCCTGCACTCAGGCCGTTGGCCTGGGTGATCGGCTTGCCGGTGATCCGTCCGCTGTTGGCGCGCCTCTATCACCGGCAAGTGAATCGGCGCTTGCGGAAGCGGAAAAATTTTCTTTAAAAATCAACAAGCATTTTGCCGCATAATGCAGCGAGAGGTCGCCGCGGTATTTTGGTTTAACGGCTTAAAACGCTTTGAAGTTAGGAAGCCTTGTGGTATATTATGGTTTTTAGGATATTCCAGCGTGTTATCCTAATGGCAGGGGCTTAAAAGAGGTTGTAGGTTCATTCCGGCCCCCGCTACCACTTACACGGAAGCCCCATTATGGGGTTTTTTATTTTCTGGGCTCCGGTAACGTGGTTGTAGCATTTGCTTGTCAATGTGAAGAGCCCTGGGCTCTTTTTTTTTGTGCGGTGAAAAGGTAGGAAAAATGAAGCAGGCTCCCGAACATTTGGTTGCCTTAATCGAGCCGGTCGTGGAAGGCTTGGGTTATGAATGTGTCGGCATTGAATATCACCCACATCCGCGGCATGGTTTATTAAGAATCTATATCGACAGTGACAACGGCATTTTGGTCGATGACTGTTCGAAAGTCAGTCATCAGGTCAGCGGCGTGCTCGATGTCGAAGATCCGATTCCCGACAATTATCAATTGGAAGTGTCCTCGCCGGGGGCGGACCGGCCGTTTTTCAAGCTCAGTCAGTTTGAACGCTTCGCCGGCAGCACCGTGCAGGTGAATCTGTTCAAGGCGATCGGCGGACGCAAGCGGATTACCGGTCTGATCGAAAAGGTCGAAGAAGATATCATTACGCTGAACGAAAACGGGCAGACTTTCGAAGTGCCGTTTTCGGCGATCAGTAAGGCGCGTCTGGTGCCGGACTATTTAATCGAAAAAGGAGTACGCAGTGGCAAATAAAGAGATTTTGTTGGTCGTGGATGTCTTTTCCAACGAGAAAGCGATCGATAAAGAAGTTGTCTTCCAGGCGATGGAATCGGCACTGGAAATGGCGACGGTCAAACGTTATGCCAATCCCATCAAGGCGCGTGTCGAGATCGATAGAAAAACCGGCGATTACAAGACTTATCGGCTGTGGGACGTGGTCGCGCCGAACAGCGAAATCAACGGCGATGTCGAGTTTCCGGGTACGCAGATCCTGATCGATGTCGCGAAGTTCGACAATCCGAATGCCGAGGTCGGCGATGTGGTCGAGGAAGAGATCGAGTCGGTCGAATTCGGCCGTATCGCCGCGCAGACCGCGAAGCAGGTGATCATCCACAAGATCCGCGAGGCCGAGCGCAAGAAAATCGTCGATGCCTACAAGAGCCGCGTCGGCGAGCTGATTACCGGCGTCGTCAAGCGCATCGAAAAAGGCAGCGTGTATCTGGATTTGGGCGGCCATGTCGAGGCTTATATCGCGAAGGAAGACATGATTCCGCGCGAAGCGGTGCGCGTCGGCGACCGTATCCGCGGTTATCTGAAGGACGTACGCTCCGAGCCGCGCGGGCCGCAATTGTTTGTCAGCCGGACCGCGCCGGAATTGTTGATCGCGCTGTTCCGCCTGGAAGTGCCGGAGGTCAGCGAAGGCCTGATCTCGCTGATGGGCGCGGCCCGCGATCCGGGTTCGCGCGCGAAAATCGCGGTCAAGAGCAACGATCCGCGTCTCGACCCGGTTGGTGCCTGCGTCGGCATGCGCGGCTCGCGCGTGCAGTCGGTATCGAACGAATTGGCCGGCGAGCGCGTCGATATCATTCTCTGGAATCCGAACGAAGCGCAATATGTGATCAATGCGATGTCGCCGGCCGAAATTCAGTCGATCGTGGTCGACGAAGACAAACATTCGATGGATCTGGCGGTCGGCACCGACAACCTGTCGCAGGCCATCGGCCGCGGCGGTCAGAACGTGCGTCTGGCGACGCAATTGACCGGCTGGGAACTGAACGTGATCGATGCGTCGAAAGCCGAAGCGAATAGCGAAGCGGAAGCGGTCAAGATCAAGGACATGTTCGTCCGGGAGCTCGATGTCGATGACGACATCGCGATGACCCTGGTCGAAGTCGGCTTCAACACGATCGAAGAGATCGCTTATGTGCCGGTCAGCGAAATGCTCGAAATCGAGGGCTTCGACGAAGAATTGGTGAACGAGCTGCGCAGCCGCGCGAAAGATGTGTTGTTGATCAGCGCGATCGCGGCCGAGGAAAAAATAGAAACCAACGAGCCAGCCCAGGACCTTTTGGAGATGGAAGGTATGGACGATGATCTGGCTTATGAATTGGCAAGTCGCGGTATAATCACGATGGACGATCTGGCGGAGCAGTCGATCGACGATTTGCTGAGCTTACCTGAAATGGATGAAGATCGGGCGGCAAAGTTGATTATGAAGGCGCGTGAGCCCTGGTTTTCAGAAGAAAAAGGCGAGTAAGGCAGGAGTAGGCAAATGAGCGATCAAACAGTACGGCAATTGGCCGAGGTAGTCAGAATACCTCTGGAAAGATTATTGGAGCAGTTGAAGGAAGCGGGTTTATCGGCCACTACGCCGGACGACGTGATCAGCGAAGATGAAAAATTGAAGCTTCTGACGCATTTGCGCAAGCGTCACGGCAAGGACGAGGGCGAGTCGAAAGCCGCGCCCCGCCGCGTGACGCTGGAACGGCGCAAGGTGATCGAAATGAAGCAGGCGAGCGTGCCGGGCACGGCGACCAAGACGATCAGCGTCGAAGTCCGCAAAAAGAAAACCTATATCAGCAAGCGCGAGCTTGCCGAAACGGCCGAGCCGAAGACCGTGGCGCAATCGCAACCGGTGGCAGAAGAAAAACCGGTCGTGACAGCGGCGGAGGCGGCGGTTGTCGTTGAGCAGCAAGCCCAGCCGGTCAAGGCGGCCGAGCCGGTCGCGGAAGCGGTCCCAGCGGTGGAAGCCCAAAAGGCGCCGACAGTGGAACCGGTCGTTGAAGTGCCGGAAGAATATGAGGAAGAGGTCGTCGCCGTTCAGGCGGAGCCCGAAGAAGAGCTCGAACTTGAACTGGCGCCGGTAGTCCGGCTTGAAGCGGCCAAAGCCAAGGAAGTTAAAAAGATCAAGGCCGAAAAGCCTGGCAAAGCGAAGGAGCCCGAAGAGGTCAAAAAGAAGATGACCGAAAAGGAGCTCAGGGTCGAGGAATCGATCAAGCGCACCGCCGAAAAAGTCCGCCAGCAGGCCCAGCAGAAGCAGGAAACCCTGCATCGCAAAAAGCAGCGCGACGACGGTCTGTTGACCGAAGGCCGCGATGCGCCGCGCCGGCCGAAGAAAAAGGGCGGCAAGGCGCCGCAGCAGCAACAGCGTTCCAGTGCTCCGCATGAAGGCAAGCACCAGTTCGAGATGCCGTCCGCGCCGATCGTGAAGGAAGTCACGATCCCCGAAACGATCCTGGTATCCGATCTCGCGAACAAGATGAGCGTGAAGGTCGCTCTGGTCATCAAGCAATTGATGAAGCTCGGCATCATGGCGACGATCAATCAGAGCATCGACCAGGAGACCGCGGTGATTCTGGTCGAGGAGATGGGCCACAAAGCGGTCATGCAGAGCGACGACGATCTCGAAAGAGAGATGCTCGCCGAGGCGCAAGCGGAAGAAACCTTCCCCGAACTGCCGCGCGCGCCGATCGTCACGATCATGGGTCATGTCGACCACGGCAAGACCTCCTTGCTCGACTATATTCGTAAAACCCGGGTTGCCGCCGGCGAAGCGGGCGGCATTACCCAGCACATCGGCGCCTATCAGGTCAAAACCGACCACGGTTCGGTCACCTTCCTCGATACGCCGGGCCATGCCGCGTTTACCGCGATGCGGGCGCGCGGCGCCGATCTGACCGACGTGGTCATCGTGGTGGTCGCGGCCGACGACGGCGTGATGCCGCAAACGAAGGAAGCGGTCGAACATGCCCGCGCCGCGAATGTGCCGATCATCGTCGCGATGAACAAGATGGACAAGCCGGACGCGAATCCCGACAAGGTGATGCAGGAGTTGTCGGTGATCAACGTCCTGGCCGAAGAATGGGGCGGCGACGTGCAGTTCCTGAAAATCTCGGCGAAGACAGGCCAGGGCATCGACGATTTGATCGAGGCCTTGATCGTCCAAACCGAAATTCTCGAACTGAAAGCGCCGATCGAAGGTCCGGCCTCCGGTATCGTGGTCGAATCCCGTCTGGACAAGGGCCGCGGCGCGGTCGCGACCATCCTGGTGCAAAGAGGCACCCTCGAAAGCGGCCAGATGGTGCTTTGCGGGCAAGAATACGGCCGGGTGCGGGCGATGTTCAACGAAAACGGCAAAGCGATCAAGGAAGCCGGTCCTTCGGTGCCGGTCGAAATTTTGGGCTTGTCGGGCACGCCGAATGCGGGCGACGAGTTCCTGGTCGTGCAGAACGAACGAATTGCCAAGGACCTGGCCAAGCACCGTGAAGAACGCAAGCGGACCACCCGTCATGCGGCGCAACAGGCTTCCAAGCTGGACGAGGTATTCTCCCGGATGACCGCCGGCGAGACCGCGAGCCTGAACTTGGTGATCAAGACCGACGTGCAGGGCAGTCTCGAAGCGCTGCGCAGTTCCCTGGTCGACTTGTCGACGCCGGAAGTCGAGGTCAAGGTGGTCTATGGCGGCGTCGGCGGCATCAACGAAGGCGACGCGAACCTGGCATTGGCGTCCGGCGCGATTCTGATCGGCTTCAATGTCCGTGCCGATGCGACCGCGCGCAAGCTGATCGAGGACAAGGGCATCGACCTGCATTATTACAGCGTCATCTACGAAGCGATCGACGAAGTCAAAAACTCGATCAGCGGCATGTTGGCGCCGGAAATCAAGGAGCAGATCGTCGGTTTGGCCGAGGTCCGCGATGTGTTCCGCTCGCCGAAATTCGGCGCGGTCGCCGGCTGTATGGTCGTCGAAGGCTTCGTCAAACGCAACCTGCCGATTCGCGTGCTGCGCGAAAACGTGGTGATCTATGAAGGCCAGCTCGAATCGCTGCGCCGCTTCAAGGACGACGTGAGCGAAGTCAAGATGGGCATGGAATGCGGTATCGGCGTCAAAAACTATAACGATGTCAAAGTCGGCGACCAGATCGAAGTCTTTGAACGGACCGAAGTCAAACGCGTATTGTAAATAGCCATGGCAAAAGAATTTGGGCGCAGCGCCCGCGTGTCATCCGAAATGCAGAAGGAACTGTCGTTCATTCTGCAGCGGATCGTGAAGGACTCAAGGCTCGGCTTCGTGACGATCAATGAAGTCGATCTGACCAAGGATCTGGCGGTCGCGAAAATCTATTTCACGGTGCTGAATGCGGACGCCGACGGCAAGAAGAACCATGTCAAATGGCTGAATCAGCTGGCGCCGGTGATACGGCACGAGCTTGCGAAGCGGATGCGGCTCAGGCATATTTCGGAACTGCGCTTTCTTTACGACGATTCGTTCGATACCGGTATGCGCGTCGCGGAACTGCTGAGCGACATCGACAAGGCCGACACAGACGCCGAGCAGGAATGAGCAAACGCGCAAACCGGCGCAATGTGCACGGCATATTGCTGCTGGATAAACGCCTCGGCGTATCTTCGAATCAGGCCTTGCAGGAAGTCAAGCGCTTGCTGAATGCCGCGAAAGCCGGTCATACCGGCAGCCTCGATCCCTTGGCGACGGGGCTATTGCCCTTGTGTTTCGGCGAGGCGACCAAGGTATCCGCCATGATGCTCGATGACGACAAGCGCTACCGGGTCGTGATCCGGCTCGGCGTGTTGACCGATACCGGCGATGCCGAAGGCGCGGTGCTGGAAACGAAACCGGTGCCGGAGATCAGCCAGGCGATGCTCGATGACTGTCTCAAACGCTTCACCGGCGAGCTCGATCAGGTGCCGCCGATGTACTCGGCGCTGAAACTGAACGGCAGGAAGCTGTACGAACTGGCGCGCGAAGGCAAGACGGTCGAACGCAAGGCGCGGCGGATCACGATCTACGCACTGAGGCAGCTCGATTTCGAGGGCGACCGGCTGACGCTGGAAGTGTTCTGTTCGAAAGGCACCTACATCCGCTCGCTCGCGGAAGACATCGGAACCCATTTCGGCTGCGGCGCGACGGTCGCAGAACTGCGGCGCCTGCAGGCGGGCATGTTCGATCTCGGCCAGGCGGTCACGATCGAACAATTGCGCGCGATGGACGCGGATCAACTCGATGCCTGTTTGCTGAATGTCGATATGCCGTTACAGGCGCTGCCGGCGGTCGAATTGCAGGATGTCGATGCCGGCAGGATCAGAAACGGACAAGCGGTTAATGCCGAATCGTCCGGGGCAGGGCAGGTGCGCCTGTACCATGCCGGCGCGTTTTTAGGCTTGGGCGAAATGCGAATGGATGGTAAACTAGCCCCTTGCAGATTGTTCAATTTGGCCGAATAAGCGGTTTCTGCCGGGCTATGCTGGCAGATTTTAATATGAAAGAACTCTGTAGGGTGGATAAGCGCAGCGCATCCACCTCGGCGGATGCGCGATGCTTATCCGCCCTACGGCTGAAAACAACTTTTCATCGTTCCCACGCTCCAGCGTGGGAATGCAGCCTGAGCCGCTCCAGCGGTTCGGGACGCAGGAGCGTCCCGGGCAGGTTCCCACGCAGAGCGTCACTGCCATTAAGTTAAGCCGTCATCCCGGCATGGATTGCCGGGATCCAGACTACAGGGATGTATTAAAGCTCGCCATCCCTGGCGACTGGATTCCGGCATTCCCTGCCGGAATGACGTGGTTTTCTTAACTTAATGGCAGTGACGCAGAGCGTGGGAACCCTAAGTAATGTTTCCCCGCGCCTGCGCGGGAACCTAAGTTTGACCCATTCTCTACCCCCTATCGTGGAAATGGGTGTCTTACCGGCCCAGCAGGGCTTTTTTTAATTATCTAAACAAATAGGGTTTAATACAAATGCCATTTACTGCGGAACAAAAGAAAAAAATCGTTGAAGAATACCGTCTGTCCGAAACCGATACCGGCTCCCCGGAAGTGCAGGTCGCGTTGTTGACCGCGCACATCCAGCACCTGACGCCGCACTTCGCCGCGCACAAGAAAGACAACCACTCCCGTCGTGGTTTGTTGCGGATGGTCAACCAACGCCGCAAATTGCTCGATTATCTGAAAAACAAAGACGGCGAGCGCTACCGCACGCTGATCGAACGTCTCGGTTTGCGCAAATAAGACCAGACTGCAAACGGCGCCGGTTCGGCGCCGTTTGCGTTTCAGCGTTACCCCCGTTTCAACCTAAACAATATTTACGCAAAGGAACCTAATAGTGAATCCTATCAGGAAAGAATTTCAGTACGGTGATCGCACTGTCACGTTGGAAACCGGTGAAATCGCACGCCAAGCCCACGGCGCCGTGATCATCGATGTCGAAGGCACCTCGTTGTTGGTGACCGTCGTTAGCAAAAAAGATACAGGCGGCAACGACTTTTTTCCGTTGACGGTGAATTATCAGGAAAAATCCTATGCGGCCGGCAAGATACCCGGCGGTTTTTTCAAGCGCGAAGGGCGTCCGTCCGAACAGGAAACGCTGATTTCGCGCCTGATCGACCGGCCGATCCGTCCGATGTTCCCGGAAGGCTATACCGATGAAGTCCAGATCATCGCGACCGTGATCTCGCTGAATCCGGAAGTCGATACCGAAATTCCGGCCCTGCTTGGCGCCTCCGCGGCGTTGGCGGTTTCCGGCTTGCCGTTCAACGGCCCGGTCGGCGCGGCCTGTGTGGGCTTCAAGGACGGCCAATATCTTTTGAACCCGTCGCCGGCCGCGTTGAAAGAATCGCGCCTGCAACTGGTGGTCGCCGGTACCGCGAACGCGGTGTTGATGGTCGAATCCGAAGCCGACTGCCTGACCGAAGAAGAAATGCTCGGCGCGGTGCTGTTCGGTCACGAACACATGCAGACCGCGATCAATGCGATCAATGAGTTTGCGGCGGCGGCGGGCGCCGGCGTGGTCGAATGGACCGCTCCCGAGGCCGATGCCGAACTGGTGCGCCTGGTGACCGCCGAAGTCGAGGAAGGCATCAAGGAAGCCTACCGTATCGCCGAGAAACTGGTCCGGCAGGACCGTTTGAAGGTGATCCGCACCGCGGCGGTCGAAAAATTTACCGCACTCGGCGAATATACCGAGAATGCGATCAAACACATCATCGAAAATCTCGAATACAACATCGTCCGTCATGCGATCCTGAGCGAAAAGCGGCGCATCGACGGCCGCGAACTCGCCTCGGTGCGTCCGATCACGATCCGGACCGGCGTATTGCCGAGAACCCACGGCTCGGCCTTGTTCACGCGCGGCGAAACGCAGGCCCTGGTCGTTGCGACCTTGGGCACCCAGCGCGATGCACAGATCATCGACGCGCTGACCGGCGAATACAAAGACCTGTTCATGCTGCACTACAACTTCCCGCCGTTCAGCGTCGGCGAAACCGGCTTCGTCGGCTCTCCGAAGCGCCGCGAGATCGGCCACGGCCGCCTGGCGAAGCGCGGCGTGTTGGCGGTATTGCCGGTGATGGAAGAGTTTCCGTATGTGATCCGCGTCGTCTCCGAAATCACCGAATCGAACGGTTCCAGCTCGATGGCATCGGTCTGCGGCAGCAGTCTGGCGCTGATGGACGCCGGCGTGCCGATCAAGGCGCCGGTGGCGGGCATCGCGATGGGTCTGATCAAGGAAGGCGACGATTTCGCGGTCCTGTCCGACATCATGGGCGATGAAGACCACCTCGGCGACATGGATTTCAAGGTCGCGGGCACTTCCGACGGCATCACCGCGCTGCAAATGGACATCAAGATCGACGGCATCACCGCCGAGATCATGAAGACCGCGCTGGCGCAAGCGAAGACCGGCCGCATCCACATCCTCGGCGAAATGAACAAGGTGTTGTCGACCGCGCGCGAGCACATGTCCGACTATGCGCCGCGCATCATCACCTTCAAGATCGATCCGAGCAAGATTCGCGAAGTGATCGGCAAGGGCGGCGCGACGATCCGCGGCATCACCGAAATCACCGGCGCGAGCGTCGATCTGACCGACGACGGCGTCGTCAAGATCGCCTCTGTCGACAAGGCGGCCGGCGAAGAAGCGCGCCGCCTGATCGAAGAGATCACCGCCGAAGTCGAAGTCGGCAAGATCTACGAAGGCAAGGTCGTCCGCCTGATGGACTTCGGCGCGTTCGTGACGATCCTGCCCGGCAAGGACGGCTTGGTGCACATCTCGCAAATCTCGAACGAGCATGTCGACAAGGTCAGCGACAAGCTGGCCGAAGGCGATGTGGTCAGAGTGAAAGTGCTGGAGATCGACCGCCAGGGACGTGTCCGGCTCAGCATGAAAGAGGCCGAGAAAGAAGAATAATCTTTCTTGGAATTCTCGGGTATTGAAGAAAGGGCCGCAAGGCCCTTTTTTTTATTCAAAACTGCCAATTGCTTAATATTATTTTAACTATTCATGGGTATAATTCTGCTTCAATCAATATTTTTGCAGATCGCCGGTCTCTGCAGTCAGGGGCGCCAGAAAACTTCAGTAATAATTCTTTTCGAGTAGAATATGTAGTCGTTTTCAAAAAATGAGAGCGATGCGGCTATGATGAATTCTTTCAGGATATAAATCGGTTTTTTCTTTGTCTCGCTTAAAAGCGCCGATGATTTTGTATCGGTTGTATGACAGTCAAAATTTTGTAACGAATAGCAAATATAATATTTGTTTACTACAAATTAACAGCGCCAACATTTAATTTCTTTGTTGCTTAAAAAAAATGAATAAGGTTTTGCAATTGCCGGATCTTTTTCATTAAAACATCGATAAAGTAAAGTTCTTGTTTTTTACAGGGAAAAGTTTTATTCAGGGAGAATTTGGATAACTTGATTATGCTCATGAACCGGCGGATTCATTGCGGGCGGAATCGCTAGATTATCCTTCTCTCCATAGGGTGCCCTAGTGGTGGGGTTTATTGAGGGGCTTGACCGAACAGATAGGGAATCTATTGAGTTTGGGCCGCTTTCGGGGCGGCCATGATTGTCGGTTGTGTTGAAAACTCCTTATGCATGTTAGGCTGATTGTTGAATTTAAAAGGGATGGCAGCTATGAAAATTCTATCTGAACCACCGATCATCGCTTTAGCTAAAAGAATAATAGATCCGTCCGTCTGTGGGTTGAGCTTTCTTGTCTTTATTCATTTTTATCAGGTTCCTTGGGATGGCTATCAGTCCATCCTATTCATAGCGGCGATTTTGTTTTCTTCGATTGTTTCGCAAATGCTCAGGCCGTTGCTCGATTTTCGTGAAAGCAACGTTTATGCGTATATTTCCGCCGTTCTGCTGGGCAGCGGGGTGTTTATCTTGCTGATTTATGCGCTGTTTTTGAACACCGAGTTTTCCGAGCACGTGGCAAAGTATGTCGTGATGTTTTGGCTGCTGTCCGTGCCGCTGTTTTTATTGGTTGCCCATGGATTGTTTCATGCATGGCTGAAAAGGCAGCACCAGAAAACCAAAATACGCAAATGCGTGATAGTGGGGGCCACGGAGGTGGGTTATCAACTCAGCAGGGAAGTCCAAAATGACCCCAGCCTGCTGATACAGGTCGAAGGATTTTTAGATTCGCGCGAACAAGACCGGATTTGGCCAGACTGCAAGGAAAGGCTTTTAGGCGGGCTCGATAGGGTTTTGCACTATGTCAAGGAGAATGGCATCCAGGTCGTTTTTATTGCCTTGCCGATCAAATATGAAGATCGAATCGCCAGTTTGCTGGAGGAATTGCGCGACACCACGGCTTCGATATATTTTGTGCCGGACATACTGAGTTTTAATTTGATTCAGTCGCGTGTTGATTCCATTCACAATATCCCTGTCGTATCGTTATTGGAAAGCCCGATTCACCATCTGAATGCGATTTGGAAGTGCTCATTCGATTTTTGTGCTTCAGTATTCATTTTGTTATTCATCTCTCCGGTATTATTGCTTATCGCATGCGTTATTAAACTATCATCGCCAGGGCCGATACTCTTTAAGCAATCAAGATACGGTCTCGATGGAAGAGAAATCAAAGTCTACAAATTCAGGACGATGAACGTATGCGAGAATGGCTCGAACATACAACAGGCAACTAAGGGCGATTCCCGGATTTATCCTTTTGGCGCATTTCTAAGAAAGACATCCTTGGATGAACTTCCGCAGTTTTTTAATGTGCTCAAAGGCGATATGAGCATCGTGGGGCCTAGGCCGCATGCCGTGGCACATAATGAGGAATATAGAAAGCTCATTCAGGGTTACATGTTGCGGCATAAAGTCAAACCAGGTATTACCGGTTGGGCGCAAGTGCATGGATTGCGAGGAGAAACGGAAACGCTCGAGAAAATGGAAAAAAGAGTCGAGTATGATCTGGAATACCTGAAGAATTGGTCATTGTTATTGGATATCTTGATCATCATCCGGACGTTTGGCGTCGTGCTTAAAACCACCAACGCACATTAGGAAAGTTGTTTTTCTATCGGCTGCGGCTTTCCTCGTTATTGATTCATGGACAGAAAATAAAATAACTTGACGCTTTGGATAACGCCGGAAGAGTTCTCGCAAGCTCTTGCCAAGACAAATCGCCTGGAAGCTTAGTTTATGTTGGTGCCTTTATACGCCTTGCGCTGCAGTCAAGCGCGGGTCTAGGCATAACATTTTTGGATATAACCTATGACGAAGAAGACGATAGTTTCGATTTCGGTGCTGTTTATTTTGATGGCTAGCGGTCAGGCATTTGCAGAACGAGGAAGGGATGCAGGTGAGGGCGGTAAGGGCTTGAAAAACGCTATAGAGAAAGTAACTAATGCCGCTGATGCCCGTCGTGGCAATGGCGGCGGCAACGGTAATGGCGGTGGCAACGGCAAAGGTAATGGCGGTGACGACGATCATGGCGGCGGCCACGGTGATGACGGAAATCCCGGTCACTGCCGGGGAAACGTTTCTCCTTGCTAGCCATTAGTGGGTTTGGTTAAGGCAAGCTCCGTCTGAATTTATTTTTCTGGTTCCCACGTGCCACGTGGGAATCCAGAGCGGACGCGCCGGCGTCCCGTCTCGCGAAGCGAGCGCGTCGTGGCTGCATTCCCACGCAGCGTGTGGGAACGAGGAAACACGATTTTAAATTGAATACGCATTTTGAAAGAATACAGACTTAATTGCAGATGAATGGATTCTCGTCGTTATCAGGATTTTTTCGCTGGCTGGAACGTTCCATTTATGTAGGTTTTTTAGGGGTATTTGTCGTATCCCCTTTGCCCTTGGGCGGTAACCGGGGGTGGGCATTTCTGGCCTTGTCGGCGGTAGCCATGGTTCTGCTGGCCGGATATTTGCTTGTGCAATGGCACAGAGCCCTGATGGAGCCGGCAAAAAAACAGAGACAGCCTGTCCATTGGGATAGCTTTCTGTTAATCTTTGCCGCTTTTTGGATGGGGTTCCAGGGGGCAGTTGAACTGCCGGCCGGCTGGATGGAAATTCTCTCTCCGGCTACGCTGGAAATTTATACCTCGGCGCTGAACGTTTTAGAGCCCGGTCATGCAGAGAACGCCTTTCCCATTTCATTGGAGCCCGGAAAAACCCTCGATAGAGCCATGCTCACCTTGGGGTGTTTGGCGATGGTTGTGTTGATGCATGCATTGATCAATAGCCGGAAGCGGCTGGTCCAATTTTGCTACATGCTGGTTTTGACAGGCGTGTTTCAAGCGTTTTATGGCAGCATGATGACATTAACCGGCATGGAATATTTGTTTTTAGTGCCAAAAGACGCTTATATTGGCAATGCGACCGGTACCTTCGTGAACCGGAATCATTTGGCCGGCTATCTGGAAATGACGTTGCCAATCGGCATCGGCTTGCTGTTGGGTTCGCGCAAAGGATCGGGCCAGGTTCGCCGGCATTGGCGCGGAATTCTGACCTATATCCTGCAAACCTTGTTGAGCCCGATTGCCATCTTACGCGGCCTGTTGGTCGTGATGGTGATAGGGCTATTGCTGACCCATTCCCGAATGGGTAATGCGGGCTTTTTTAATGCGCTGTTGATTACTTCGGCGATTGCCTTTTTATCGACCCGGCAGTTTCGCCGTACTGGGTTTGTTGTGATCATACTCAGTATTGTCGCGGTGGATATTGCTTTATTGGGCACATGGTTTGATCTGAGCAAAGTCGTGGACAGAATCGAAAGCACCGGCATCGACCATGAAACCCGGGATGAAGTCGCGCAATCGGTAATGCGGATGATTCCCGATTTTTGGCTGGCCGGAACAGGGGCGGGCACGTTCGCTTATGTTTTCCCCAAATACAGCCAGTTTACCGGCGGTTTTTACGATTATGCCCACAATGATTATCTTCAAATTTTGGTCGAGCTGGGGCTTGTCGGCTGTATTCCGCTGGCGGGTTTGGTGATGCTCGGCTTGGTGAATGCTTGGAAGCTTTTGCGGAGCAACGACTCAAGATTGCTGAGCGGCATAGGCTTTGCGTCGATCATGGGCACGGTCAGCCTGCTGATCCATTCCACGGTGGATTTCAATTTACAGATACCCGCCAACATCCTGTTGTTTTTGACGTTGCTGGTGTTGCCGCAGGTTGCCCGGCAAGCCCTTAGCCATCGTCCTGTAAACTCACTCGAAGAGTATGCGCATTAGTCATCGCAAGTTCGCCTGGAGCTTGCTGCTTTGTTGTAGCCCGACATGGGCCGCGGAAGAACTGGATATCAGGAAAGATCCGGTCATCATTCCGGCCGGACCCTTTGAATTCGCGCCGATTTTCGAAGCGGCGGAATCCTATAATGACAACATATTTCAGCAGAATAGATTCCAAAGAGACTCCTTGCTGACGCAATTTCACGCGGGAGGGCAGCTTGCGCTGGAAAGGCAATTGAACCGCTACGCCGTGACTTATACCCTGCAAAGCTCCCAGTACCATAA
Source organism: Methylomicrobium lacus (assembly GCF_041897535.1). Lineage (GTDB taxonomy): Bacteria > Pseudomonadota > Gammaproteobacteria > Methylococcales > Methylomonadaceae > Methylomicrobium > Methylomicrobium lacus_A. Next base: position 1,493,967 of record NZ_CP169217.1, on the reverse strand, counting down.
CAGCCCGCAAGACGACTATATCGATCATTTCGTGGGAGGAACTTCGCATATTGAGTTTACCAGCCGCAATCGGCTGGATGTGAATCTGGGTTATCTGGATAGCCATTACCAGAGAGGGGTTTTCCTGGGAAGAGATTTGATAAGTCCCACAGGGCTGCCCGTTCCAACAGGGCAGAACGGAATCGATGCGCTTAGCGCAACAGGGCGGTCCGGACCCGATCAATACCATCTGCATAGCGTCGATGCGAGCTATCGTTACGGCAGGGCCGAAGCCAAAGGCAATCTGGAGTTGCAGTTCAATGCCCAGGACTATACGTTCCAAAATAACCGCGAGTTTACGGCGAGACAGGATAGAACACTGTTTGAGGTGACGCCCGGCTTTTATTTCCGGGTAGCGCCAAAGACCACTTTGCAGGCACAGGTTGAAAATCAATTGATCAAGCACAGACAGGGCGCTGTGTCGGGTTTTGATAGCCTGAAACAGCGTTTTCTGTTCGGCGGCACCTGGCGGTACTCGGCCAAGACCCAAGTCGGTGCGCGGGTCGGGTATTTGCGGCAGGAGTTCGACAACTCAAAATCCGAGAAATATGACGATGTGACATGGGATCTTTCCGCCAGTTGGTCTCCTTTGACTTATTCGCGTTTGAACTTGAGCATCGCTCGCGACGTGAGCCCATCGGTTGCGAGTGACAACTTGCGTGCATCGGATCGCTATCGGGTGGACTGGACGCACGACTGGACTCCGCGCGTAAAGACCCAACTGTTCGGTTCGCGCGAAAACGCGGACAACCTGGGGATCAAACGGCAGGATGATTATACGTCTTTTGGCGTCGACTTGAACTATGGCCTTCGGCGCTGGCTGGGCATCGGCATCAATTACAGCTACAGGAGCCTAAAGTCGGAGGACGCGAGGTACGATTTTAATCAAAATGTGGTGATGCTTTATATCACCGGCAACCCGCGCATTTCCGACGACGCCAGAACCCCTTGGACTTCATGGTATTGAAGCGACAAAAACATTCATGAACAAAATTTTATTTTTATATTTTGCGTTACTCCTATCGGCTGTCGCGAATGCGGCTGAGGAGACGCCTGTTGAAAACGGATTAATGTCCAACTACGAGCTGGGCGCGGGCGACAAAATCGTGATTACGGTGTTTCGCGAGCCCGATCTGACCTTGGAGGCCAAGTTGACCGACGCCGGCACCATCATCTTCCCTTTTCTGGGTGAAATGAACGTGAAGGGCTTAACGGTGGGCAAACTCAAGGACAAAATCACGCAAGGCCTCAGCGGACGCTATCTGAAAGATCCGCATGTCAACGTGTCGGTTCTGGAGTATCGCGAGTTTTTCGTAAACGGCGAAGTCAATAAACCGGGGGCGTTTCCCTATATGCCGGGGCTGACCGTGCAAAAAGCCATCTCGATAGCCGGCGGTTTTACCGAGCGCGCTTCGCAATCCAGCGTTCAGCTCGAACGGGAAAAAGACGTGAAACGCCAGGGCATCGAAGTCGAGTTGGATGCGCCTATCGCTCCGGGCGACATCGTGATCGTCGAGGAGAGCTTTTTCTGATGAATGATTTAAAACTGAGAGCGACAGCGCGCACCGCCATGCCTGAGCAAAGCTTGAGAATGGATAGATTCTCGCAGGATGAAGATTTTCTTGAAGAAGACAGCATAGATCTGCGCCATTATTGGAACGTCGTGCGTCAATACCAATGGCGGATAGTGCTGTTGGCTTTGGTGGCGACGGTACTGGCGGGGCTTTTCGTTTTTACGATGAAGCCGGTCTATCGGTCCTCCGCAACGCTGCTGGTGGAGAGCAAGCAGGCCAGTTTGCTTTCGATCGAAGACGTTTATTCGATGGATACGAGCCGTGCCGAATATTTTCAAACCCAGTTTGAAATTATCAAATCCCCCGATTTGGCGCGCAAAGTCATCCAACGCATGAAACTTGCCATCCATCCCGAATTCAACGAGGAGAAGCCGGAAGACGAGAGTCCGCCGTTTTGGCAGGAATGGCTGGCGATGCTGCCTGCCCTGGCTCCGGGCAAACCGGATAGCGCCGAGGCCGATGAGGCGTTAAAGGCCGAGGAGCAGTTGCTTAAGGAGTTTCTTGAACGGCTGACCGTGAAACCGCGCCCAAAAACGCAGTTGGTCGACGTCAGCTTCGACGCCAAGGACCCGAAGCTGGCGCGCGATGTGGTGAATACGCTCGGCGAGGCTTTCATCGAAAGCGGCCTGGAAGCGCGCATGGAGGCGACACGCAAATCCGCGGAATGGCTTTCCGACCGTTTGCAAACGTTAAAGGACAAACTGACCGAATCCGAAAACCGCTTGCAGGCCTATCTGGCCAAGGAGCATCTGGTCGATTTGGAGGGCGTGCTGACGTTGAGCGCCAAGGAAATAGAAAAAAATACCGAAACCCTCGCTACTGTGCGCCAGGCGCGTATCGAAGCGGAGAGCACCTATAACAAAATCAAGGCGGGCAATCGGATCGATCAAATTCCCGAAGTCCTGCAGGATCGGGTGATCCAGGATCTAAAGAACAAGGAAGCCGAACTGGCCGGCAAGGAATCGGATTTCGCCGAACGCTATGGGCCGGAACACCCGGCGATGGTGGCCGTTCGCTCCGAGCACGAGGCCATTCGCGCGCTGCTCGAAAAACAACTGGCGAGTATCGTATCCAGCATCAAGAGCCGTTATGAAATCACCAGGGCCAATGAGCAAGCGATTCTCTCCAGCATAGAAAACAACAAGGCGCAGGTGCAGAAAATTGGCAGCAAGCAAGGCCGCTTGAGCGAATTGCAGCGCGAAGTGGACTCCAACAAGAAGCTGTACGAGACCTTTATCGACCGTTTCAAGGAAGCGAATGAAGCCGCCGAACTCGGCTCGGCCAATATCCGTTTTATCGATAAGGCCAGCATTCCGATCGATCCGGTCAAGCCCAAGAAGAAGCTGATTGTGGCATTGACCTTTGTGGGGATGCTGTTTCTGGGCGTGCTGATCGCCCTCCTGCTGGACTTTCTGGATTCGACCTTCAAATCGCCGGACGATATCGAAAGAAAACTTGGCCAGCCGTTCCTCGGCGCGATTCCGTTGCTCGACCGCCTGCGCAACAAACCGGAAGAATTGGGGCAAATAGTTGTGCATGAACCGCGCGGTGTGTTTGCCGAAGCCGTGCGCACGGTAAGGACGGGGTTGGTGTTGTCCGCGTTGGATAGCCCGCATAACATCTGGATGATCACATCATCATTTCCGGGGGAAGGTAAGTCCACGCTGTCGATGAATTTGGCTCAATCGCTTGCGCAACTGGATAATGGCGACAAACGGGTCTTGCTGATTGAAGCCGATTTGCGCAAACCGCAGTTGGCAAAGCGCTTTCAACTGCCTCCCAGAGCGCCAGGTCTTACGCATGCGTTGGCGCTCCATGCCAAGCTGGATGAGTGCTTACACTCCGTGCCGGGATTGGCGTTGGATGTGTTGCCGGCCGGTATGCCGCCGCCTAATCCCCTGGAGCTCTTGGCTTCCAGGTCGTTTGCCGAATTATTGGATGAACTGGAAAAACGCTACAGCCTGATTCTGATCGACTCGCCGCCGGTACATGCGGTCAGCGATGCGCAATGGCTGGCGCAACACGTGCGCTCGGTCATCTATGCGATCAAAGCCGATTCGACATCGATAAAGGCGGTAAAGGACGGACTCAGAACGCTCGAACGGTTTGGCGCGCCGTTGGCGGGTGTCGTGCTGACCCAAATGGATGTCGAAAAGAGCAAGCGTTATGGACGCGGCGAATACAGCGGTTATTACTATTACCAAACGGCGTATGGCGCCGATGAGACCGGCACCTCTTGATGCTGCAGTTTTGATGGTTGGTTAGCACCCTCTCCCGGAGGGAGAAGGGCATACCTTTATACACAACTTCGTCATTCCGGCAGGGATTGCCGGAATCCAGGCTACAGGGACGTATCGGACTTGCCATCCCTGGCCCTGGATACCCGCTTCCCGGCGGGTATGACGACACTGGTGTATAACGATGAGCGCGATTGCCCTTGTATTGAAGCTGCGGATACGATGTTAATGTCATATAGGGCATGGATAATAATGATTTCCCTGCATGGAAAATGTAGAATCCGACTGAAACACCATATCGTCATTAAGATAACATGAATAATAAGTTGCGTCAGGCATCGCAGAGCTTGGAGCTCAAGCAAGCCCTCCAGGCCGTCCTTGCCAAACAGGAGGGGGTTAGGCTAGCCATTTTGTTCGGTTCGTTGGCGTCCGGCACTGCACGCGCAGAGAGTGATCTTGACGTGGCGGTGGATGCGGGGCACCCGCTCGACGCCGCCGAAAAAATGCAGTTGATCGGCGATTTGGCGGCAGCCACCGGCCGACCTATCGACTTGGTGGATCTGCAGTTCGTCGGTGAGCCGCTTCTGGGGCAGATTCTTCGGCACGGCAAAAGGCTTATCGGTAACGATACCCGTTACGGTGATCTGATCCGCAAACATCTTTTCGAGCAAGCAGATTTTATGCCTTATCGCAACCGAATCCTGGCCGATAGGAGAAAAGCTTGGATCGGGAAGTAATCGAACAAAAACTGGAATCCTTTTTCGGAATATTGCCGTGCATAACTATGAGGCCATCGATTGGATTATCGTGCATGCGATTGCTAGCCAGCACCTCGATGATTTCACGGAATTCGCTAAAGTCATTGCCGCCGAACTCGAGAAGTGAACTTCTCATAGGCCAATTGTAAAAAGGGAAGCGATGCCCTTCCCCCTTTGAAAAAGGGGGGCTAAGGCATACCGTTATACACAATTGTCGTCATACCCGCCGGGAAGCGGGTATTCAGGGCCATGGATGGTAAGTTCGACACGTCCCTGTAGCCTGGATTCCGGCAATCCATGCCGGAATGACGGACTTGTGTATAAGGGTATGGGACTAAGGGGGATTTTATAAAGATTTTCTACCCTAACTTGATAGCAGTAAAGCCGGAGTTTGGAAGCGAGAAAAATAACATGTACCCGATAAATTTATCCACCGGACAATTAAAACCTAACCCATGATCGATCTGCACTGCCACATGTTACCCGGCATCGACGACGGCCCCAAAACCATGGAGCAATCGCTGGAGATGGCGCGTTTTGCGGTTGAACAAGGAACAAGCCGCTGTGTGCTCACCCCGCATATCCAACCGGGGTGTTACGACAACGACATAGATAATATTCGGGGAACATTCGAAGCATTCCAGGAACAATTGGCGACCGAGAATATCCCGTTGCAGGTCGGCATGGCGGCCGAAGTCAGGGTGTGCGCCGAGTTGCCTAACATGATTAATCAAGGAAAAATTCCTTTTCTCGGCCGTTGGCAGGGCATGCGGCTGATATTGTTGGAGTTCCCACACGACCAGATCCCGATCGGCGCGGACAAACTGATCGACTGGCTGATCGGGCGCGATATACTTCCGGTCATTGCCCATCCGGAGCGCAACCAGAGCGTTATGCGCCAGCCGGAAAAAATCGCCCCCTTTGTCAATAAAGGCTGTCTGCTGCAAATCACCGCGGATTCGGTGACCGGATTGTTCGGCGAAATCCCGCAAAAAGTGGCGCATTTTTTCATCCGCAATGACATGGCCACCTTGATTGCGACCGATGCCCATAATATGCATAGGCGCCGGCCAACCCTGAAAGCCGCATATGGTATGTTATTGCCTATCATCGGCGCTGATAAGGTACATGCTCTGTTCAGTGGAAATGCCGAGGCGATGTTGTCATGACCCTTGCCCGCCATTTCGGCTCGATGCCTGCGTTACAGGCCCTTTTGTACCTGCCTGCGATTCTGGCATTGCTCATCCTGGCCAATATCGCCCTGCGCTGGTCTTTGGCGGACGTATACGCAACACAAGTTAGCCATCACCTGGACGCCGGGAAAAAAAATGCGTCCAACCAAAACGCAAAACAGTGGCGTCAGGCCCGTCAGCACCTGGAACGGACTCTGGAGTTGCGCCCCGCTTATGCGCGATACTTCGAGTTGGCGGAAGCTTTTTACCAGAGGTTGGATTCCTTGGAGTTTCGCAGAAATCCCCTTATCCAGGAGCTAGCTTGGCATGATAATGCGCTTGAAGCCCTAAACTATGCCCGCCGCGGCTTGCGCTTAACGCCTTCCTGGCCTTATCTCTGGAATAAATTGGTGATTAGCAAGGTTTTATTAAAACAATTCGATAATGAGCTGACAGGCGGTATGGAACGGGCTGTGTATTTGGCGCCTTGGGAGCAGTCTATTCAATACGGCGTGGCAATACTGGGCTTGAATTTATGGCCAAGCTTGCAGGATACGGCTCGTTTGCAGGTATTGCAGGCCATCGAACAAACATTGGCGATGGATCAAATAAACCACCGCAAGGTTTATGATGCAAAAAAAGTGTTGTCCCATGCCAATTTTTCTCAAGCCTGTGAAAAAAATAGCATGAGTATGACACAAAGCCAATTACATAGTTATTGTCCTTAATTTTTGGCGGTTATCTTTGGGCTCATACCTTTATACACAACTTCGTCATTCCGGCAGGGATTGCCGGAATCCAGGCTACATGGACGTATCGGGCTTGCCTTCCCTGGCCCTGGATACCCGCTTCCCGGCGGGTATGACGGTATTTGTGTATAAGGGCATGCTTTGAGCTAACCAGCAACCTTATTTTATGCCTTTTATTAGATAGGCCCAGTAATCAACAAGAAAAACAATCGACATGGCAATAAATAAAATTCTCACGGTATTTGGTACCAGGCCGGAAGCCATCAAAATGGCTCCGCTAGTAAAGGCGCTGGAAAAAGAGTCATGGGATAGTCGGGTATGTGTGACGGCCCAGCATCGGGAAATGCTGGACCAAGTGCTTGATTTATTCGAAATCACTCCGGAATACGATCTGAACATCATGAAGCCGGGGCAGGACCTTTATGATGTCACAACAGGCATTCTGAATAACATCAAAACGGTCCTACGGGATTTCAAACCGGATATTGTGCTGGTTCATGGCGATACCACGACAACGTTTGCTACCACGTTAGGGGCCTTCTATGAACAGATCCCGGTCGGGCACGTAGAAGCGGGGTTAAGAACGGGTAATCTTTATTCGCCTTGGCCTGAGGAAGCCAACCGAAAATTAACCGGAGCACTAGCCGCCATTCATTTCACACCGACGGAGCTTTCTCGTCATAATCTTATTAGCGAAGGCATAAAGCCCGAAGTCGTACAGATAACCGGAAATACCGTAATCGATGCACTGCAATGGGTTGTGGCCAAATTGGAGCAGTCGGAAAGCGAATCGGCGAAGCTGGCAAAACACTTCCCGTTTCTAAACTCGGAACGGAGGATAATTCTGGTGACGGGCCACCGGCGGGAATCTTTCGGTAGCGGTTTTGAAAATATCTGCAAAGCGCTCAAAATGGTCGCTTTAAAATATCCTGATTGTCAGATCATTTACCCAGTTCACCTTAATCCCAATGTACGCGAACCCGTCAATCGCTTACTCACCGGTACTGAAAATATCTATTTGATAGAACCGTTGGACTATTTGCCTTTTGTTTATTTGATGAACCAGGCTTATTTAATTCTGACAGACTCCGGAGGAATTCAGGAAGAAGCACCTTCTTTGGGTAAGCCGGTTTTGGTTATGCGCAATACCACGGAAAGGCCGGAGGCGGTAAAAGCAGGGACGGTAAAATTGGTTGGCACCGATATAGACACCATCGTTGCGGAAATTGATGACCTTATGCAAAACGATACAAGCTATCAAACTATGTCAAAAGCGATGAACCCATACGGCGATGGCCTAGCCTGCAAAAGAATTGTAGAAGCTCTCAGTAATTTCTAAAAACGGAACAGCAATAAACTTCACCAACGTAAACCAGGAAAGGCCAAATGATAATGCATTTCAAAACAATATCTGTTGTAGGATTAGGTTATATCGGCTTACCCACGGCCGCGATTATTGCTTCGCGTGGAATCGATGTTATTGGTGTGGACATAAGTCAGCACGCAGTCGATACGATCAACCAAGGGAAAGTACACATTGTAGAACCTGACCTCGATATTGTTGTAAGAAGCGCCGTCCAAACAGGAAAGCTGAGAGCAACCACTACGCCGGAAGCTGCCGACGCTTTTATTATCGCTGTTCCGACTCCATTCGGTGAAAATCATCAACCTGACCTCTCCTATATCGAAGCAGCAGCGAAAGCTATCGCACCGGTATTGGAAAAAGGCAATCTGGTCATACTTGAGTCAACCTCTCCCGTAGGAGCCACCGAAAAACTCACCGCATGGCTGGCGTCTGCCCGACCTGATCTCACCTTTCCGTTGAACGGCTCTGAAGATACCGATATTAGCGTAGCTTATTGCCCGGAGCGTGTTCTCCCCGGCTATGTACTTCAAGAACTGGTATCAAATGATCGTGTTGTCGGTGGACTCACTGAAAAATGCGCTCAAAAAGCGGTATCCCTCTATAAAGTTTTCGTAAAGGGCGATTGTTTGACTACCAATGCCAAAACGGCGGAAATGGCAAAACTGGTGGAAAATTCATTCCGGGATGTCAATATCGCTTTCGCCAACGAGCTTTCAATCATTTGCGACACGCTGAAAATCAACGTATGGGAGCTTATAACGTTGGCCAACCGTCATCCGCGCGTTAATATCTTAAGACCGGGCCCCGGTGTAGGCGGCCACTGTATCGCGGTGGACCCTTGGTTTATCGTCAGTTCGGATCCGGAGAACGCAAGACTGATCAAAACCGCCCGTGAAGTCAATGACGGTAAACCTCATTACGTAGTCGATAAAGTCATCAAAGCGGCCAACCGCTTTAAAGCTCCGATTGTTGCATGTCTGGGTTTAGCGTTTAAAGCGGATATTGATGACCTACGGGAAAGTCCGGCTGTCGAGATTGTTGAAATGTTGGCTGAAAAAAACGTAGGCCAATTGCTGGTGGTTGAGCCTAACGTGGATGAGCTGCCTGCCTCTTTAAAAGGCAAGGCAAACAAAGTCGAATTGCAAGACGCTTTGTCTCATGCGGACATCGTTTTGTTGTTGGTGGATCATAAGGAATTCAAACAGATAGCAACTGAAAGAATGCTTGGCTTCGTAACGATAGACACTAGAGGTATCTGGGAGTAATTAAAAGTCTCTAGTAATAGAAGATCGTGTTTAGAAAGATGCTCTGTAAACCAATATTATCCAGCCTATCATTGTTGTTTGCGTTTGGGGGAATGAGGTTTATCTGTTGATAATTTACATAGTCAAACTCGATCGCTCTGCCTATTACGACGTGATGCTTACCATTTAGAGAAATTAGCCAAACACAACTTAATGGAAACTACAATGAATGCCCCTAATAAAAGTATTAATGAAAATATAGCTTCGTCTTTAATAGAAGAAGACAAGTTAGTTGTTGATATCAGTGAGTTGCAGGACAGGTGTGCGAGCAATAATATCTTTGTTACGCAACCTTATCTTCCACCATTAGAGGAATTCTTTCCATATCTGGAAAAAATTTGGGACAATAAAATCCTCACTAATGGAGGGCCTTATCATCAGCAATTGGAAAAGGCTCTATGCGAATACCTGGGTGTCGAACACCTAGCCTTGTTTACGAATGGAACCATCGCCCTTGTCACAGCGTTGCAGGCGCTGCGCATTACTGGTGAAGTAATTACTACCCCATATTCTTTTGTGGCAACGGCGCATTCTCTATTATGGAACGGCATCAAACCTGTGTTTGTGGATATTGATCCCAACACCCTCAATCTTGACCCCGCAAAAATTGAGGCCGCCATAACACCGCAAACGACCGCTATTTTACCGGTTCACTGTTATGGACACCCCTGTGATGTGAAAGCGATTCAGAAAATTGCAGACATTTACAATCTTAAAGTGATTTACGATGCCGCTCACGCCTTTGGCGTACAAACCGAAAGTGGTAGTGTGCTCAAATATGGAGATCTGTCGGTACTCAGCTTTCATGCTACCAAGGTATTTAATACCTTCGAAGGGGGAGCCATTGTATGTCCGGATGCCAAGACCAAACAACGCATTGACCATTTAAAGAACTTTGGTTTTGTGGATGAATTAACGGTAGTGGCGCCCGGCATTAATGGCAAAATGAGTGAGCTGAATGCGGCTTTCGGCCTGTTGCAACTGCAACATATCGATCATGCCGTTGCGCGGCGTAAGGAAATCGACTCGATTTACCGAGAAAAACTGAAGAATGTGAAGGGAATTCGCTGCTTGCAGGATGCAGGCGAGAAAGTGCAGAACTATTCTTATTTTCCAATTTTGGTAGAGAAAGATTTTCCAATCAGTCGCGAAGAGCTATACCAAAAGTTTAAGGATAAAAATATCTTTGCCCGACGTTATTTCTACCCGCTGATATCAGATTTTCCAATGTATAGGGGTATGCCTTCAGCGCATAAAGAAAACCTTTCGGTAGCCACAAATGCGGCATCCAAAGTATTGTGTCTGCCAATTTATCCTGCGCTTACACCGGATGAACAGCAACGCATTATTGAAGTAATTGCTCATAACTGATGGCTATATTGAGTCGTGCAAAAATAGAAAGCATGGGCTTCGCCTCGGTAGGTGAAAATGTCATGCTTTCCGATAAAGCATCATTTTATAACTGCGCAAAGATCTCGCTGGGTAGCAATGTGAGGATTGACGACTTTTGTGTTCTTTCTGCGGGTAATGGCGGCATCACGATAGGAAACTATATTCATATTGCAGTATTTTCTTCACTGATTGGTGCGGGGAAAATTACCCTATCGGATTATTGCAATATCTCTTCGCGTGTTTCTATTTATTCCAGTAGCGACGATTACACGGGGTCAACCATGACAAATCCTATGGTGCCTGCACAGTATACAGGTGTGAAGCATGACGATGTATTTATAGGAAAGCACGTAATTGTTGGAAGCGGAAGCGTTATCTTGCCAGGAGTGATAATAGCGGATGGTGCGGCTGTGGGTGCTCTTAGTTTGATTCAGAAAGACTGTAAAGCTTTTGGTACTTATGCTGGAATTCCCGCGAAATTCATTAAAGAACGCAAACGCAATTTACTTGAGCTGGAAAAAGCATTCCTTGCGAATTTAAATAATGATGCAGAGGATGATTAGCTCGTGAAAATTCTTCACCTGGTAAATGATGAAAAATTTATTTCGTTTATTGCAAATGCATTTGATGCTTGTGATGGAATAACCAATTTATTTCTGGTAATTGTACCTGATGGCTCAATCGGTCTCAGGTACATAGCTAATTTGAAAGACATGCGTGTAGTTGATGAAAGCTACATTAAGTCAGGGGCAGTAATAAAGGATCTGAAATGGTGCGATGGTTTGGTGGTGCATTACCTGGATGGAATAAAGGCCAGAGCAGTTCTGCGAGCTAAAGAGCATTCGCCAGTTGTGTGGAGTGGTTGGGGGGCAGATTATTATGATTGGCTGCCGATAAGCGGGAGCAATTTCTTGGGAGAAGAAACATCATCGCTGCAAGCGTTGCTTGATCAGGAATCGACTCTCTCTATGTATGGTTTAACGAAGCGACTAAAGGAGGTAGTGAAAAAGCAGGTTCACCCTTTAATCCTTTATCCGTGGCTTAGAAAATCGTTACGACGAATAGATTATTTTTCCGCACCAGTACCCGAGGATTTTCATCTTCTTAAATCTCACCTTAAGGGAAAATTTCCTGCGGAGTATGTGCAATTGAACTACGGCAGTGTTGAACATACCTTTGCGCTCGGAAGTAATTCACAAAATGCTAATAATATTCTTATAGGCAATTCGGCATCGGCGACAAATAACCACCTTGAAATATTTCAACTGCTTTCGCGAATAGATTTGGAAGGCAGAGAGGTGATAGTGCCTCTCAGCTACGGTAATGCCGCATATAGGGATGCCGTTATCATGCATGGACAGAATATTTTAGGACAACATTTTCATCCAATTGTAGATTTTATGCCGTTAGATCGATACAACGAACTTATTGCAAACTGTTCAGTGGTAATAATGGGGCATCGCAGGCAACAGGCGGTAGGTAATACGGCCACTATGCTATATAAAGGGGCAAAGGTATATCTTGATGAGGCCAGCACCGTGTATCAGTTTTTCAAAGCTCGCGGTGCATGCATATACAGTCTGCGAGACCTGGAAATCGGCGATAAAACTATGTTTTCACAATTGGCCGATGACCAGAAACAAAAGAATCGTGAAATTCTTGAGTCGTTTTGGGGGCATGAAGTGGTATTAGACAACGTGCGCAAATTAATTGAAATGCTGAAGGATCACGGAGTGAGTAAGAAATATGCATGAGTTAAATATGTGGGGCACGATGGTTTTCGCCGCAAGAATCAGGTGGAATACACCGTAACTGCCCGCAAGCTATGAGCCGTAGGAAACAAAACTTTTCAGGTTTAGGCCTGGCTTTTTTGCAACTGCTAGAAGACTCGATTTTTGCGTGCAAGCCGACTCCGCCTTACTTTGGATTAATGAGTTAGTATTGTAGTTTGTATTGATCCAGAAAATCATTATGCAATGACAGCATCAGTCAATTTCCAGGCTATTTGTATTTTTTAAACCCTTAGAAAGCAATTAATGCTATTTTCACGCGAGCCATGAGTTTAAAAGCCAATGCCATACACGGCGTCAAATGGACGGCACTATCGGTGTTTATTTCAACACTAGCACAAGTGTTACAAATGACAGTTATGGCGCATTACCTTACACCTTCAGATTTTGGGCTGATGGCAATAACCATGATTGTAATTGGTTTCAGTCAAGCCTTTATGGATATGGGAATAAGTAGTGCAATTATTCACAAACAAGAAATTACGCATATACAACTTTCTAGCCTTTATTGGTTAAATGTCGCATCAGGAATAGTTTTATATGGGGTTATAATTGTGGCGGCACCAATTATGGCGCAAATATATCATGAACCAAAACTAATAGAGCTTATAATATTGATGGGGTTTAGTTTTGTGGTTGTTGCTGTTGGGAATCAGTACAGGATTATCTATCAAAAAGATTTGAGATTTAATTTAATAGCAAAAATAGAAATCATATCCGTCACTACATCAACGGCCCTTGCAATTTGCTTGGCTGTTATGAATTATGGTGTTTATGCCTTGGTATGGGGGGCGTTGTTAAATGCTGCCCTGTCAACTGTTATTTTATTAATAACTGGATTAAAAAAATATCGTCCAAAATTCATTTATAACCATAATGAAATATCAAGCTTCTATAGTTTTGGGTTATTTCAGATGGGGGAAAAAAGCATAAACTACCTAAGTGCTAACGTTGATAAGATATTTATAGGTCATTTTCTCGGTATGGAAGCGTTAGGGTTTTATAATCTTGCATGGCAACTCATTATATTTCCACTATCTAAAATTAATCCACTTGTAAATCGCGTTGCATTTCCCATTTATGCAAAAATACAAGACGATATTTTTAAACTTGGATATTTTTATACGTTTTCATTGAAGTCATTATCGTTGCTGATTATTCCATTGTCGATATTCCTGTTTTTTTACTCTGATCAAGTAGTATATATGATATATGGGCCTAATTGGAAAACAACGGCGGATATTGTAAAGATATTAACATTTGTTGGGTTATTAAAAGCACTTAGTAATCCTGCTGGTTCGATAATATTAGCTCTTGGTAGAGCGGATGTGGGTTTTTGGTGGAATCTATTCTGGGCGATTTTTGTTTCGACTGTATTGTTTGTGGTATTATTTATTTATAGTGACATAATGAAAACAACTTATTCGTTATTAGCTTCATCGTTGGTTGCATTTATTGTTTTTAATAAAATTATAGCTGTTATTTCTAAAATACAATACAAAGCAATATATCAGTATTTTGTAAAAACAATTTGTGTGGCATTGGCTATAGGATATGTCTCTGTCAAATTGATTTATTCTAGTTATTCATTGTCCCTTATTGGTGGTGTTCACATGAAGTTGGGCGCCTTTTTTAAAGCAGATACAATAGATAATGCGGTTGTTTTAATATTTGCTTCTGTATTCTGCGCATTAATGCATGTAATGTATGTTTCAAAATTCGAAGCAGAGTTGATAACAGCAGTTAAAAACAAAGGTGGATAAACATGCCAGGATTTATTATTGCGCCCTTGCAAGATAGCTTAAATTTAAGTCAAGAAGAAAGAAAAGATCTGATCGTAAAACGTATAAATACAAATGAACTTTGTATTGAACAAAGAACAGTAAATAAATTTTTAAATGATAAGCCATTTTTTGAAACTAATGAATACTGTGCGATCTTGGATGGTGTGATTTTAAACTCAGAGTATTTAAATGCCAAGTATCATCAAAAAAGCTTTCAAGATACATTGATCTCGATGTATGAAGATAATGGAGAGTGTTTTTTTGATGAATTTCGTGGAAGTTTTTCTGGTTTTTTTTATGACAAGAAAAAAGAGATAAAAATAATATTTACAGATCACATAGGCAGTAAGCAGGTTTTTTATTCAAAATTTTCTGAAAAATACATTATTGCTTCAGATATAAATTACATTGTAGGCTTTTATAAAAACGCGAATATTCACTATTCGCTGAATAGGAATGCTGCATATTTTTTATTAACTTATGGGTTTATGATAGAAGATCATACACTGGTTAATGAAATAAAAAAGCTAAAGGCAGGACATTGCATAAAAATCACACAAAGCACTTTCGAAATAAAAAAATATTACAATTTATGTAATGATCCGAGTTATTCAAAAAGCGAGCAAGAAATAGTTGATCATATTGATGGTCTTTTTAGACAGGCTGTTCAAAGGGCCTTTGAAAAAGATAGAGAATATGGCTATAAACATCTTGTAGGATTGAGCGGTGGATTAGACTCTAGAATGACGACATGGGTAGCAAACGATATGGGTTATAACGAAAAAATCGTTAACTACACCTTCTCTCAATCAGATTATCTTGATGAAACTACACCGAAAAAAATTGCCTCAGATCTAAAACATGAATGGATATTTAAATCTCTTGATAATGGTCTTTTTTTAAAAGATATCGATGACACAACTCGGATATCTAGTGGAGGAGCTTTATATTATGGATTGGCTCACGGTAAGAGTTGTTTAGACTTGATTGCCAAACGTCAATTTGGAATAGTTCATACAGGGCAGCTTGGCGATGTAGTTTTAGGAACTTTTTATAGTACATTAGATAAAAGTAAACCATTTGATGTAAGTGATGGTGCTTACTCAATGGTATTAAAAGATAAGCTAGATAGGTCTATGTTTTCAGAAGACTATCAAAATGAAGAAATATTCAAGTTCTATACACGAGGATTTGCAGGTGCAAACCAAGGTTTATTAGTGGCACAAGAATTTTCAGAGACGTATTCTCCATTTTATGATATTGACTTCATGGAATATTGTTTGTCTATACCTGTTGAATTAAGAGCTAATCATTATATCTATAAAAAATGGATTATTGATAAATATCCGCATGCAGCTAGCTATGTTTGGGAAAAAACGGGTGCACGAATCACTGACAAAAGCCTTAATATTTTAGGGAGAAGAATACCCGTATCAAAGTTGCCAAAAAAGATATTAGATTTTACACTTAAGAAATTAGGAATGGCTCAGACTTACTTAAGTTCAAGATCACACATGAATCCGCTTGAATATTATTACGCTACTAATAATGATTTAAAAATATTCTTGCAAAGATATTTTTATGAAAATGTAAAATTATTAAAGCATGATAAAGAGTTGTTTGATGATTGTAACAAATTATTTGAAAACCAAACGATAATTGAAAAAATCCAGGTTATTACCTTGCTTAGTGCTATGAAAAGATATTTTTCGACTGTTTAGATTTTAAAGCTCTTAACAAAAAATCGTCTGGTGTTTAGAATGTAAGGCTTTATGAAGCCAGCCAATGAAGGAAATGCGAGTTGTCCGCGTTGAACTGACCGACACCGATCGTGAGTTGCTCCAAATCATCGTCAAAAAAGGCAGCGACTGACGCGAACGAGAACGCGCCCAAGCGATTTTGTTGCTCGCTGAAGGGCATACGACGTTCGAAGTGGCTGAAAAGCAAAGGGTATTGCCGGAGACGATCCGGGAACGGCGGCGCAAATGGTTCAAAGCCGGTTTCGCCAGCCTACCCGACCAACCGCGCAGCGGAGCACCGAGCAAGTTGAGTGATGAACACCGGGTGCGGTTAAAGGCGTGGATCGAGGCCGAACCGTTAACCTGTCGGTTCTTGGTCGATCGTCTGGAAACCGAATGCGGCATTCGCCTCAGCGCCAATACCTTGCGTAACGAGTTGAAACGCATGGGGTATGTCTGGAAACGGACGCGCTACAGTTTAAAAAAAAGCGCGACCCCGAGCGCTTCGCACAAGCCCAGCGTGACATAGCCGAGCTTATCGTCCAGGCGAAGGCTGGTGCGATCGAACTGGCTTACGTCGACGAAGCCGGGTTTGCGCCGCAACCGCCTAACCGTTCCGCCTGGGCGAAAAAGGGCGAAAACCATGTCGTTCAGGCGAAACGGGGGCGACGACTGAATGTGATGGGGGCCATGCTGTCATCGGGAAAACTGGTGATGGCAAAACTGTGGCAGAGCATCAATGGGTTGTGGTTTTTTGCCTTCTTGATGGCCATGCTGGATAAGGTCAGCAAGCCTTTGGTGGTGATCCTGGACAATGCGTCCATCCACACCGCCAAAAAACTGAAGCCTTACTGGGACTTATTGGAAGAAAAAGGCATGCGCTTTTATTTCCTGCCGCCTTACAGCCCCGAATTGAACCGGATTGAATTGCTTTGGCACAAGATGAAATACGAATGGCTTAAATTCAAACTGTATACGCCGGATGAACTGGAACGGGCCATCGACGAAATTGGGGAAGGGTTCGGCAATTTATACAGGCTAACTTTTTGAGAGGCGCTTAATTAGTCAGAATGATATTAGCTATAAAGTTAAGGGTTTAATGGCTTTTTTGTATAAAACGTCAAGATCGTGCAATGTTTGAAGATAAACATCCTTATATCGTAGGCAATAGCGAAAGGTTCACCTGGACATCGATGTAGAAACCCTCGGATTTCGCGCCATTGAGTGACATCCAATCGTGTTGGGGATGCCTGGGTTCCACCTGAATAGTTGGCCAAGAATCCAAACGATAAGGGCGTCGCACGAGTGAGTGGGGATGGCGCTTATGACACAAAGCCTGTTATTCAACAAGTTCTGATCTCGGCGCTGATGCCGTCATTCCAGTCCGAAAGAGTCGTAAATTAGGAAAAGAAAATACGACTGGTACTCAAGCCAGAAATGAAACTTTGCACGCTATTCAACGGTTGGTGCGAGCAGTTTGGAAAAAACTTGGAGCGCAGTTATCACCGCTGCAGTCTGGTGGAAACCAAAACGCGTTGCTTCAAACTGCTGGGTGAGGGGGGGGCATGGCACGTCACTTTAACAGCCAAGTAGCCGAGTTGCAGATTCGCACCTGTATTTTTATCGGTTTACCCGATTGAGTGCGACGGTGACGATTGCTATACCCTAAATACACTTGAAATTGGGTAAGGGAAAATTTAACCGGACTTTGATTTATACAGCAGGGTCCTTTGAATGCCAGCTAAGTTACTATTAAGTGATTAATAAGCTAGATAAAAATGATTTATAAGAAATTTTATATTTGTTTTATTTTTATATATTTACTGCTTTACCCAGTTTTGGTAAATGTCTTTGATATATGGTTTGGGGTTTCGGCTAATAAAGTATTGGCTGTCTGTCTATTGTTTTTTTTATTTATTAATGTTAAAAAATTGAGAAAAAAATTCTTTAGGGATTTTGTTTTTTTGTTTTTTTTGTATCTTTTTATGCATGAAGTCGTAGTATTGCTAACGGCTAATTCTTCACTTTCAATATTGCTGAGTAATTGCACGACTTTTCTAATTTTTTTGTGTATTACTTTATTTTCCGGATATATTTTAACTACAGATTATCCTTATATTATTAAAATAATAAGGTTTTGTTGTGTTGTAATATGGTTGTCAATTTTTATTGAAATGCTTGGATACGGAGATATTTTTTTGTTTCATTACGAAGTGAAACTCAGAGAGGGATTGGGTTTTTATCAAATGCACGGGTTATACCCTATTGCCAATGCGCTTTCAAATGAGTTGTTAAATTTAAATATTTTGTTGTATATATTGTCGCCTCCGAATTATTTTTTAAAGGCTAATAATGTATTAATTATTGTTACTCAGGTTAGAGCTGCTATCGTATCAATGATTGGTATATTGTTAATTAGATCTTCTTACAAGAAGAATGTAGTCGTCATGTTCTGTTTAGCTTTGTTTGTTTTGAGTTGTTATCCATATATCAAAGATAATGGGCTTTTTCAGAATACATTATATGAGTTGGGTGTAGATAAATCATACTATGTGGAAGATACTTATAGGCACCATTATTTAAATGGAGCATTAAATGCTCTTGCTGATTATCCATTTTTTGGCGTAGGTTTAGATCGTTTGTCTCTATCTTCTCATTGGGAAAAAGATGCTTTTTATTTTCATTATCTATACAATTTGCCAACGCAAATTCCGGGTACATACAATACAGCAGAATTAAGCACTTCTGATAGTGGTCTTACTTTAATCGGTGAAATGGGGGGGGTGGGAATCGTAATGATATGTGTGTTATATTTTAACTTTATCTATCTAAGCATTAAGCTTAATTGCAAAAAATATTTGTATGTGGTTATTCAGCATTTTGTTTACATGTATAGTGCGCCAAGTTGGTTGTTTAATGTATTCTTTTCGTTTCCATTTTGGTTTTTGTATGGGATCTTGATTTTTAAAAAATACAATAATTTAGCCTTTTTGCATAAGAAATCAAAATTAAGCAAGAATTATTGGTTAGCAAATCAGCATTAACTGCGTCTTTAGCTCTTATATACAAATATGAATGATGAATTTAAGGTGTTAATGGTCTCCAGTCGAGGCCCGGAGGATACGGTATTTGAAAGCCAAGTACTCGATATTATTAAAGCGTGGGAAAAGTATGGGGATGTATCATTACTTTATCGTAGTCGAAGTGAGAAAAAAGTAAAGGTTGATAATATAAATATCCAACAGATAAGTCATTTTGCGCCAGAATTTGGTGAGTTTCCACTTTCAGTTGAACGATATTTAAATAAACAATGGTCATTAACAAGTGGTTATGATCTTATTCATTGTCGTGGCGCTGTAAGCGCATGGCAGGTGCTTCAAAGCTTGAATCAGAAACAAAGAAAAACAGTTAAAATTGTGTATGATTGTCGCGGTATTGTTGTTGAAGAGATGGAAGGTATGTGGAATTCTTCCTGGAAAAGAAAGTTGCTTCCTTTTAAGATGCGAGCAATGCGTGATATTGAATCATTTGTTGTTAAAGAGGTAGATATTTTAACAACTGTGTCTGATGGGCTTTCTGATTACTTAGAACACCATTATGGACGTAGAGCCGACCTAATTATCCGACCTATTGTAAATGCAGAAAAATTTTATTATTCTCAGGCTGACAGGGATGCCATTCGCGCAAAGCTAAATATACCTAATGACGGCGTATTATTTATATTTGTGGGCGGGGGGGCTTATTGGCAAAATTTGGATTTTTTGCAAAATTGGTGGGCGTCATGCAAACGATCTAATTTTACATTGCTCATTTTATCACACACGCCTGAAGCTTACACACAATGGGTAAATGAAATATCCGTAGATAATATTGGTAAAATAATTATTAACTCGGTATCTCATCATGAAGTTTCCTCATATATGAGTGCGGCTGATTATGGGGTTTTATTTCGTGATGATAGTTTGGTTAATAAAGTAGCTTCACCAGTAAAACTAAGTGAATATCTTTGTACCGGATTACAGGTTCTAACAAATTTATCTATATATGGAAAGATACAGCCTGATGATATACGCGTAATTGATTTGTTGAATCCAGATATTGGAGAAAACTATCCTCTTCGCGACTCATCCACTAGAGAAACTCGTTCTGTGATTAATTTAAGCAGATTTTCTGCAAATACTGCCGTCAAGGACGTTTTTACTTTTATGAAAAATTGCAGAGATCTATGTGAGTAAAGTATAGTTAAGTGTTTGTATGATATTTATGGCAATAAATAGAGTTTGAGATGAGTTACAGAAAAAAACGTGTGTTTTTTTTCATTGCTTGTTTTTTTTGTGTTAGCTATTCTTACTCGGACACTGGGTGTAAAAAATCTATTGCGATAGTGAAAGATAATGCGGTAAGTATATACATTGATAGTAGTCATATTGTTAGAGAATTAGAGCCTACTTTTTTTGGGTTTAGTCTTGATTTGATTGCGTTTCAAAAGGATTTTTGGGACAAAGAGCATCAGCGGGTAATGCCTGAATTAATTGATTGGCTAAGAGCTTTTCCTTTTGCTGTTTATAGATTCCCAGGGGGGGCTCTTTCCAATAGCTTCAATTGGGAAAAGTCAATTGGTCCATTAAGCCAACGTTCTCCTCAAAAACTTGTCACTTGGCAGAAAGCTTTTCCTATTCAGTTTGGGTTTGACGAATACATGGAATTTGTACGCGCGGTAAATGGTAATGCATGGATAACGCTTAATATTTATGGAAATCTAGAAAATGAAGTAAACCCTTTTGAACTCAGTTTGACGAGTAGGCGATGGGTCGAATATGCAAAACATAAATATCCCATGCAACCTGTTTTAAGGTGGGAGTTAGGTAATGAGTTATATCAAGCGCAGAATTCTACTGAGAACAGTCAATCTCCTCTTGAATTTATTAAAGATAAGATTTTAGATGATAGGTCTGGCTGGTCCCCACAAAAATATGTTAACTCTGCCATTATAAATATCAATGAAATATCAAAATCTTTTGGTGATATTCCATTTGTAGCATTGTTGCAAGACTTTAAGAGAGATCCGTTCTACATGTATTTGACGTTAGCAGAATATAATTTAGCCGTTATAAATAAATTATCTCCGTTCATGTCGGAATTTGTCTTGCATCCATATTTTGATTCTGTTGGAAACATTTACGAAGATACAGTGCAGCATCGGTTGGATTATATTTGTGATAATGTTGCCAAAATTAAGCAATACACTATTCGTAATTATCCAGGACTTTGGTTAACAGAGGTCGCAAAATGGCCACGTAAAGATAAAGGGCAAGAATGGAATATGGGATGGTGGAGAGCAAGTAGTTTAGAAGCTGGAGTTAGTGTGGCTGACATGATTATTGGTGCATCTCAAATCCCAGAAGTGAATGGTGCTTTTGTGCATACGCTAGCATCCAATACAGGCCCTTGGGCAATGTTTCATTCTGATAAAAATGGACATATTTATCCTTCAATAATTTATTGGACATTACGGCTATTACGTGAACATTCACAAAAATATTTATTGTCCACAAGAACTATTAGTACAAATTTGTCAGAGTATGCGGGTGGGTACGATGTTCGCGCAGCTTCCTTTACTAACGAGTCTCATACAAAATATAGTCTTTGGACTATTAATCGTTCACATCAGTCGCAACATGTTTACTTTGTAATAGAAGGACACGGTGGGGAATTGCTAAAAGGTACGCAAACATATTTGAGTAATCAAGATATCAACGCAATTAATCGAGAAAAGAAGGATAATGTTATTCCTATAACACGACAAATTGCGATTCAACTCGACCAACAAGGGAAAGGTGTGATTGATCTTCCATTGAACAGCGTAGATGTTTTTGATTTTTCTTTAGTCAAGTAAGGAATAAGTTAATGTTAGGTAGAATATGAAGATATTGGTGGCAAATAAATTCTTTTTCCTCAATGGCGGATCAGAAACAGTTTTTTTTCAGGAGCGTGATTTTTTGGTCGATTCTGGAGTAAGCGTCGTTGATTTTTCCATGCAAGACGAAAGAAATCGTCATAGCGCCTATTCCAATTATTTTGTTTCTTCTCGGCAATATAAACAAGGCGCCAGCCTTGTACAAAAAATTGAGTCTGCCAGCAGTTTAATCCATTCGCCTGAAGCTGTTAAACATATTTCGGCCTTGATCGATGCCGAACGTCCAGATATTGTCCATTGTCACAATATCTATCATCAACTTACTCCGTCCATAATTGGTGCTGCCAAAAAATTTGGAGTTCCAATTGTGCTGACGCTGCATGACTATAAGCCAGTGTGTCCGGCCTATGTCAGATTGCATGATGAAAAGATGTGTTCTGCTTGTCTTGATGGAGATTTTTCCAATGTAATCAAGTATCGATGTGCTGATGGTTCTTTGGGTAAAAGCGCTTTGCTGTATGCAGAAGCAGTCGTACAAAAACTTCTGGGTAATTACGAAAAGCTGGATGCAGTGATTGCCCCAAGCCAATTTATGGCCGAGTCGGTTGCGAGTCGGTTCAGTCCTGAAAAAGTGAAAGTCATTTATAACGGTATCGATATCGATAAAGTTAGGGCATCGGCCGAAGATGACGGTTATGTCTTATACCTTGGTCGTCTGAGCCAAGAAAAGGGGATCGCTACGCTGTTAGAGGCGTATCGACGAAACGATATTCGTCTTCCTCTCAAAATCTGCGGCACTGGGCCATTGCTGGATCAACTGTTGATGGATGTACCGCCAAATGTTGAACTTCTCGGCTATCAAACGGGCGAGGCACTGAAATCCATCATCAGCAAAGCATCGTTGGTCAGCGTACCATCTGAGTGGTATGAAAACTGTCCCATGTCGGTATTGGAGGCGATGGCTTATGGCAAGCCGGTGGTGGCCTCGCAAGTCGGAGGAATCCCCGAACTGGTAGCCGACGGTATATCCGGGTTGTTGCATGAGCCAGGCAATGCTGATGCATTGTCGGCTTGTATTGATAAACTCGCCGATGACGTTGAATTAAGGAAGATGATGGGACGCAATGCACGCCAGCGGGTGGAAGACAGTTTTTCATTGGCACAACATAACGCTGCCTTATTGGCAGTATATCGCGATTTAACGAACGATTTTAAGGGGAGATAAAATGACCAAACAGACTATGCCCACCGATGTTTCCATCATCACCACTTATCGCTGCCAAATGCGCTGCAAAATGTGCGATATATGGGAAAACCCTACTGATAAAAAACGGGAGATTACTGCTAAGGATTTAGAAATTCTGCCTAACTTTAAGTTTGTAAATATTACCGGTGGCGAGCCATTTGTGCGCCGCGACTTGGAAGATATTGTTGAGGTTATGTTTAAAAAATCTCAACGCATCGTTATTTCAACTTCGGGTTGGCATACCGATCGTATTATCCGCATGGCAGAGAGATTTCCTAATATTGGTATCCGGGTCAGTATCGAAGGACTTTCTCAAAAAAATGATGACTTGCGCGGCAGGGAAGGTACTTTCGATAAGGCATTGCGGTTATTGCTGTCCTTGAAAGAAATGGGTATCAAAGATATTGGGTATGGCTGTACCGTTTCCAATCACAATTCTGAAGATATGCTTTCGTTGTATAAATTATCTCGGGAGTTAGGAATGGAGTTCGCCACAGCGGCTTTCCATAATTCTTATTACTTTCATAAGGACGACAATGAAATTACTAATCAGGAAGAGGTTATTGGTAATTTTCACAAATTGATTGAAGAGTTGCTGAAGGAGAATTCACCTAAAAGTTGGTACCGTGCATTTTTTAATTTAGGTCTAATAAACTATATTCGGGGTGGCAAAAGAATGCTTCCTTGTGAAGCAGGGTCTGCTAATTTCTTTATCGAGCCTTATGGCGATGTTTATCCTTGCAATGGCTTGGAAGAACGTTATTGGAAAGAATCAATGGGCAATATTCGTGATTTTTCCACATTCGAAGACTTATGGTTTAGCGAGCAAGCCGAGAAGGTGCGTGGCTTGGTTCGTACCTGTCCAAAAAATTGTTGGATGGTTGGTACTGCGGCACCGGTAATGAAAAAATATATTCAGCATCCAACAAAGTGGGTAGCTAAAAATAAAGTTAAGTCATTACTTGGAAAGCCTATTTGTGTCGATTACGTTCCACACTACGATGTCGGACAAGATCCGCTACAAGGTGATTTACGCGGCGGCACAGTGACTGAGCAAGTGGTTACTTTCAAACGACGTGAGCCAGAAGTCATTTTGTCAGAAGAAGAGTTAGCGGATATGCTGCGAGCTGATTGAAAGGATTCTTGATATGGCGCGTCCGTTAAAAATCATGATGCTCGGCTTGCGCGGATTTCCTGGCGTTCAGGGGGGGGTCGAAACGCATGCTGAACGTCTATGCCCACTGTTGGTTGATGCTGGATGTGATGTAACGGTGCTGGTGCGCGCTCCTTATCAGCCTGCTGAAGTCGGACCGATATGGAAGGGGGTTAAATTTATACCGTTGTGGGCCCCAAAGTCTAAACGGCTGGAGGCTATTATTCATAGCTTTTTAGGGGTGTTATATGCAGCTATCAAACGGCCTGATATTCTCCATATTCAAGCTATCGGACCAGCTGTTATGACGCCACTGGCAAGACTGCTTGGCTTGCGGGTAGTCGTGACTCACCACGGTCCTGATTATGATCGGGAAAAATGGGGCAGGTTTGCTCGCGTTGTGTTGCAAGTGGGTGAGCGCTGGGGAATGCGTTATTCAAATGAACGTATTGTCATATCCAAAGTTATCGCAGACATTGTTCATTCAAAGCATCGAAAGAAATCTGTACTGATTCCTAATGGAGTGGTGCTGCCACAATTGCCGAATTCGACTGAGACGTTAGAAAAGTTCGGACTGCACCCCGGACGATATATTTTGATGGTTAGCCGGCTCGTCCCCGAAAAACGGCATTTCGATCTAATAGAGGCTTTTACAAAACTTCAGCCTGGAGAATGGAAACTAGTTTTTGTTGGAGGAAGTGACCATCCGGATAGTTATATGCAAGCTTTGTTGTTAAAGATCAACAAAACTCCAAATGCTATATTTACCGGCTTTCAGTCGGGCAAAGCTTTGCAAGAGTTGTATGGGCATGCTGGATTATTCGTTTTGCCTTCCTCCCATGAGGGTCTGCCCATTGCCATGCTGGAAGCGTTAAGTTATGGGTTGCCGGTGGTTGCCAGTGATATACCTGCTAATTTAGAAATTGGTCTTGAGAAAAAACATTATTTTCCGCTCGGTGATGCTGATGCATTGTCAAATCAATTGCAATTTTTTATTGATAATGATTGGGCGGCATACGATAAAAATGCTGCTAGAACGTTTGTAGACAAGCGCTATAACTGGCAGGGGATAGCTAGACAAACAATAGATGTTTTTAAGACCATTTGCTCTGATGCTTAAAATGTTAAAAAACTTCGTTTGCTTGGGGCTGCCAATAGCAGTTCAGGATTCTTTTCGTTTTTAACTTTGCCGGACGGCGCATGTTGCCCCGTCCACAAAGTTTCCAAACTTTAGGTTATCGGCAGCCCAAGAACTGTGGGGGCGGGATTGCAAATTCCATCCCGCTTGAGGGGCTAAACGATTACATATTAATAACGTGAGAGTTTATTAGATGAAAACTATTCTTATCACCGGTGGCGCCGGCTTTATCGGCTCCGCCGTCGTTCGTCAATTCATCGCCGATACCGATTGCCACATAGTCAATGTCGACAAGCTGACCTACGCGGGCAATCTGCAATCGCTCGCTTCGGTGTCGGATAATCCGCGTTACCGCTTCGAGCAGGTGGACATCTGCGATGCGGCCGAAGTCGCTCGGGTGTTCCGCGAGCATCAACCGTCTGCCGTGATGCACTTGGCGGCGGAATCGCATGTGGACCGCTCCATTTCCGGTCCTGCCGACTTCATCCAGACCAACATCGTCGGCACCTATACCTTGCTGGAGGCTGCGCGCGAATACTGGCGCGGTTTGGACGCTGAGCGCAAGGCTGCATTCCGCTTCCACCACATCTCCACCGATGAGGTGTACGGCAGTTTGGGCGAGAACGGCTTCTTTACCGAGGAGACGGCATATGAGCCCAACTCCCCGTATTCCGCCAGCAAGGCCTCTTCCGACCATCTTGTGCGCGCCTGGCATCATACCTATGGCCTGCCGGTCGTCACCACCAATTGCTCGAATAACTACGGGCCGTACCATTTTCCGGAAAAGCTGATCCCGCTGGTGATCTTGAATGCGGTCAATGGCAAATCTTTGCCGATCTACGGCAAGGGAGACAACATCCGCGATTGGCTCTACGTAGACGACCATGCGCGTGCCTTGCGTCTAGTATTGGAACGCGGCGAGCCGGGCGAAACCTATAACATCGGTGGTTGGAACGAGAAGACCAATCTGGAGGTGGTGCAATCGATCTGCGCCATTCTGGATGAACTGCACCCGCAAGGCGCGCCGCACAGCCAGCTGATTACCTTCGTGCAGGATCGTCCGGGGCACGATCGCCGTTACGCGATCGATGCGACCAAGATTGCGCAAGATCTGGGCTGGAAACCGCAAGAGACCTTCGAGTCCGGCCTGCGCAAGACCGTCGAATGGTATTTGCAGAACACCGATTGGGTGCAAAACGTGACCAGCGGCGAGTATCAAAACTGGGTGCAAAAGAATTACGCGAACAGGAGTATGGCATGAAAGGCATTATTTTGGCGGGAGGTTCGGGGACGCGGCTTTATCCTGTGACTCAGGCGGTTTCGAAGCAGCTGCTGCCGGTGTATGACAAGCCGATGATTTATTACCCGCTGTCCATTTTTATGCTGGCTGGGATACGTGAGATTTTGGTTATCTCTACACCGCAGGACACGCCGCGCTTTGAGCAACTGTTGGGCGACGGTAAACAGTGGGGTATCGAATTGAGTTACGCGGTGCAGCCTTCGCCGGACGGGCTCGCGCAGTCATTCATTATTGGCGAGGAGTTCATCGGAGATGATCCCTGCGCCCTGGTGTTGGGCGATAATATTTTTTATGGGCATGGGATGGAGGCGCTGCTGCATGCCGCCGCAACCAAGCAAGAGGGCGGTACCGTGTTCGCCTATCATGTACAAGATCCGGAACGCTATGGCGTGGTTGAGTTCGATGAACAAGGTAAAGCGGTGAGCCTGGAAGAGAAGCCTGTTCATCCTAAGTCCAACTATGCGGTAACGGGACTGTATTTTTACGATAACAAGGTGGTAGATATCGCCAAATCGATCAAGCCTTCGGCTCGCGGCGAGCTTGAGATCACCACGGTCAATCAGATTTATCTGGAACAGGGTAATCTGGACGTGCAGGTGATGAGACGTGGCTATGCGTGGTTGGACACCGGCACGCATGAGTCTTTGTTGGATGCTTCGCTGTTTATTGAAACCCTGGAAAAACGCCAAGGATTGAAGATCGCCTGCCTGGAGGAAATCGCTTTTTCCAGAGGTTATATTTCTGCCGAGCAGTTGAAAGAATTGATCGTGCCTTTGGCCAAGAATGGCTACGGGCAATATCTGCAACGTCTGTTGACGGAAAGAGGCTGATTATGAACATCGTACCAACGAATTTATCTGGAACAGGGTAATTTGGACGTGCAGGTGATGAGACGTGGCTATGCCTGGTTGAACACCGGCACACATGAATCTTTGCTGGATGCCTCGCTGTTTATTGAAACCCTGGCAAAACGGCAAGGGTTGAAGATCGCCAGCCTGGAGGAAATCGCTTTTTCCAGAGGTTATATTTCTGCCGAGCAGTTGAAAGAATTGGTCGCGCCGCTGTCCAAGAACGGCTATGGGCAATATTTGCAACGCGTGTTGACGGAAAGAGGCTGATTATGAACATCGTACCGACGGACATCCCCGATTTGCTGATCGTGGAGCCCAAAATCTTTGGCGATGAGCGCGGATTTTTTTTCGAGAGCTTCAATGCCAGACGTTTCTCCGAGTTGACGGGCGTCGATCTTACATTCGTGCAGGACAATCACTCGAAATCCGCGCGCCATGTATTGCGCGGGCTGCATTACCAGATACGGCAGCCACAAGGCAAGCTGGTGCGCGCGGTGGTGGGCGAGGTGCTGGATGTGACGGTGGATATTCGCAAACCTTCGCCGACTTTCGGGAAGTGGTTCGGTGTCATTTTAAGCGCGGAGAACAAGCGCATGATGTGGATACCGCCCGGCTTTGCGCATGGCTTCGTGGTGCTCAGCGAAACCGCTGAGGTCCTTTATAAAACCACGGATTATTGGGCGCCGGAACACGAGCGTTCGATTTTGTGGAATGACCCGGCACTGGCGATAGACTGGCAATTGCACGGTGCAACGCCATTGCTGTCGGCCAAAGACCAGGCAGGTCAATTGCTCAAGGATGCCGAGGTTTTCGAGTGAAGGTAAAGGGCGGCATCAGGAAAATTCTGGTCACCGGCAAGTCGGGCCAGGTGGGATGGGAGTTACGGCGCAGTTTGTCCACGCTGGGGCAGGTGACAGCCGTTGGTTCCAATGAGCTGGATTTGGCCTATGCGGATGCGATACGTGGTTTCATCCGTCAGTTGAAGCCCGACATCATCGTCAATCCTGCCGCTTATACGGCGGTGGACAAGGCCGAGTCGGAAGCCGATTTGGCGATGGCGGTGAATGCGATAGCCCCCGGTGTTCTTGCCGAGGAGGCAAGGCGTTTGGGGGCATTGCTGGTGCATTACTCGACCGATTACGTCTTCGACGGCAGCAAGCGCGAACCCTACGTTGAGGATGACCAGCCCAATCCGATCAATGTCTACGGCGCAAGCAAACTGGCGGGAGAGCAGGCGATACGCAACGCTGGAGCAAATCATCTGATTTTGCGGACGAGCTGGGTCTACGGGGCGCGCGGAAAGAATTTCTTGCTGACCATGCAGCGGTTAGGAAGGGAGCGTGACGAACTCGGCGTCGTGAATGATCAAACCGGGGCGCCGACCTGGAGCCGGGCGATAGCCGAATGTACGGCCCAGATGCTGGCACAGCTTTATGTTCCAGGTGGCAGTGCCGATTTGCCGGCCAGGCTAAGCGGCACCTATCACCTGACCGCTCAGGAGCAGACGACCTGGTACGGATTTGTTAACGAAGCGGTGGCTTGCGGTTTGCTGGCCGGCCGGGATAAGCCGCCCGTTATCAAGCCGATTAACACGGCCGAATATCCTACCCCGGCCGCTCGCCCGATGTATTCCGTGATGTCCAATGCCAAACTTTTCGACACCTTCGGCATCCAGCTGCCTTGCTGGCAGCAGAGTTTATCGATGGTTTTGGAGGAGCTTAGGTCTGACTGCCATTAAGTTAAGGGCAAAACTCCCTCTCCCACCGGGAGAGGGTCGGGGTGAGGGGAATGAAATAAGGAAAATACTTTATTTTATCCTCTCGGCAATAGCTCCTGCATTGCTCTACCTCCCGCATCCTTGCAGTCTGTCATCCTAGCCTTCTCCTTTATGCCCTGTGGGTGCGGCGGGAGAAGAAACCGGCAATCCTTAACTTAATGGCCGTGGAGCTTAGGTCTAAGCGCTGAATTTAGCAATTTACTCAAATAAATGTTCGAATGATGACAACACATATCAATACCATTCTGGTCACCGGCGGCGCGGGTTATATCGGATCGCATACCTGCGTTGAACTGCTCGATGCGGGTTATAAAGTGGTGGTGTTCGATAATTTTTCTAATAGCCATCCGGAATCCCTGCGTCGCGTCGAGCAAATTACCGGTAAATCCGTCATTACCTGCCAAGCCGATATCCGCGATAAAAGCGCACTAACGGCCTGTATCGAGGAGCATGCTTGTCAGGCCGTAATTCACTTTGCGGGTCTGAAAGCCGTGGGTGAGTCGGTCGAAAAGCCGCTTCACTATTATGACAATAACGTGGCGGGCACGCTTTGCCTTTTACAGGCCATGCAACAAACCGGCGTAAAAAACATCGTCTTTAGCTCTTCGGCTACGGTGTACGGCGAACCGCAATTCCTGCCTTTTACGGAAAAGCATCCGCTTTCCACCACCAACCCCTATGGCCAAACGAAACTGGTGATAGAAGAGATGCTGCGCGATCTTTATCGCTCGGATGCTTCTTGGGGTATTGGCATCCTGCGCTATTTCAACCCGGTGGGGGCTCACGCAAGCGGGTTGATTGGCGAAGACCCTCAGGGGATACCGAATAATCTGATGCCGTTTGTCGCGCAGGTCGCCGTGGGAAGGCGGGAGAAATTGAATGTCTGGGGCGGGGATTATCCTACCCCTGACGGCACCGGAGTCCGTGACTACATTCATGT
Organism: Methylomicrobium lacus; assembly: GCF_041897535.1. Classification (GTDB taxonomy): domain Bacteria; phylum Pseudomonadota; class Gammaproteobacteria; order Methylococcales; family Methylomonadaceae; genus Methylomicrobium; species Methylomicrobium lacus_A. The sequence goes on along the minus strand of NZ_CP169217.1, from coordinate 1,463,741 downwards.
GGTCGACCTTGCCGTGGGTCACTTGCGGGCGCTGGAGCGTCTTGCTGAGCCGCAGTGTTTTACGGTCAACCTCGGCACGGGCAGAGGATACAGCGTGCTCGATGTCGTCAAGGCTTTCGAGAAAGCGAGCGGCCGGACGATTCCCTATGTGATCGGGCCGCGTCGTCCGGGCGATGTGGATGCCTTTTATTCCGATCCCACATTGGCCGCGGAATTATTGGGTTGGAAGGCCGAGCGCGGAATCGAAACCATGTGTGAAGATCATTGGCGCTGGCAGGCTAATAATCCCGATGGCTATAGATAAATCCGAACCGATTGCTTTTTTATCGTGAAAATCAATAGGCAAGTGGTGGGAGCGACGCCCACGTCGCGATTAAAGTCTCAAGTCGCGGCGTGGGCGTCGCTCCCACAGACGAGTTTTCACCGGTTTGGGGCTAAAGTATTCGGAAACTCTGCGGACGGGGCAGCATGCCCCAGCAGGCGAGAATATTTGGGCAAAGCAATATGACTACGTATAAGAAATTTACCTGTTCGCGCATGTTCAGCTTGAGTTTCGCGCTTTGCCTAATGGCGATTTTATTCATGGCGGAATTGCAAGGCGTAACGGCGCATCGCGTCGCAGCGCCATGGGATAAACTGGTGCATGCTTCCGTGTACGGTTTTTTGAGCGGGTTGTTGTGGTGTGGGTTGGTGACTCGCCAGAAATTTTGGCGGCTGTTGGTTTTGATGGCCATTCTTGGCATGGCGCATGAATGGTTGCAGCTTTATCTGCCGGGGCGCACGTCAAGCGTCTGGGATTGGTTGGCCGATGTGAGTGGAAGCTTGACCGTTATGCTTTATTGGCGCTGGCAAAACGAAAGAAAGACGACCTCGAAGGCCGTTATTCGCGATAACTTGGTGCGGGGGCGAGGCGGTTCAACATGCACCATCCGGCTGCCTTGATATACACGCGGTACGGGATTTGCCATTCCGTCCCCATCGATTTTGGGGTCGGGGCTGCCGCTAGACTAAAGTTTGCGGAAACCCTCCGGACGGGGCAACTTGCCCCGCCCGGAGGGTGGGTTAAGCGGTTATTGACGGCTCAAGATTGGCTGACTGGAATGATGTCATCGATTTTGTCTTTTATGGCCTCGATGATTTCCAGAACTTTGTCCAGCGCATGCTGTTGGTTTTGCGATGCGGTCGTGACCGCATTTTGGGCATTGGTCAGGGCGCTATTGGCTTGTTGAGCGGTTGTCTTGGCCTGAGCCAGTTGTTCTTGTTGTTTTGGCGTCAGGGGGCCGCTGCCTTCTAATTTGTCGACCGCCGCTTGTGCCTTGGCCGCTTGTTCGGCCGCTTTTACCGAATTTCTGTCGGCCTCCGCTTTAGCTTTTGCTTTATCCGCCGCGTCATCCGCGTTATTCTTGAGCGTAGTTGCCTTGTTCGTCAGATCGCCTAAAATGACCGCGTCAGTTTCGGCAGCGGCTGTTTTGGTGGCTGCGGTTTGGGCAGTATTATTTTTGGTTTGCGTTGCTTGGGCAAGTTTTGCGTCAGCGGCGGCTTTATCCGCCGCAGTCGAATTGGGGTTGTTGTATACCTTATCTTTTGCCTCTTGGGCCTTTTCTTCCGCTTTAGCGGCTTGCTCGGCGGATTTTTGCGCGACCTCGGCGATGCGAATCTTTGCATCGATGTTTTTTAACGCCGCAAGGTTCTCCGCTTTCTGCTTGCTCACCGTCGCTAAATTCGCGGCGGTCTTCTCCTTCGAGGAGGCAGTATCCGCCGCGTATTTCTGAGCCGCACCCAATACGGTCGATGCGGCTTTCGCCTTTGCGGCCGCCTCAGCTATTAATTTTTGTTGCTTAGCCGTCGGATTGGGATACTTGAGTTTCAGACTCTCGAGGTTGGCATAGGCTTTCGCATTATTGCTTTCGGCCTTTGCCGCGGCGGCGGCCGCTTTCGCTGCGGCGGCGGCGGCCTCGCTAGCCGTCTTTTTGGCGGCGGCCTCGGCCTGCTTGCTTGATTGCGCGACAGTATTCGCTTGCTGGCGCAGCTCTTTGGGCGACGCTGTCGTCAGATCTGACGGCGACGCCGAGCCGGTGGTCGCTACCGGCACAGGTTTTGCGGCGGCTGCATTGGCAAGGGGCGATGCCATGGCTATCGTCATGGCAAGGAGTAAGGTACGTGTTTTCATAGTCGTGTCCAGGAAAGTGAAAGGCGGTATTGAGAGTCTATCAAAAAAAGGGTAACGCAAATGTTCCAAATTTCATTGCCTGATCATAGCAACGTTTTATGAATATTTGGGCGAATAGGGCCTGCGAATGCCGTATCAGTCGTCGATGCTGAAATGCCGGATCTGTCGCTTATGGCTATTTTCTTTATAGTTGATCCGTTATCAAGTCGATTTGCGGCCCGACTAACAACCTGTCTTTTAATTGGAAAAGCCGAAAAATTTGTATCTGAAATGGATGAGAAGGCGCGCAGTGTATCTTTTCGGTTTTTCGGCAATACCTTTGAGAAACGGGTCTAATTTCCATGCTTAAAATACGGAGCTAAATAGATAGTAATGCTTTTACCTTAAAGCAGTATTAATTGTATCGAGAGAGGGTGAATTTTTTTATTGTCTCCTTCCGCCGGACGGGGCATGTTGCCCCGTCCGCAAGGTTTCTCGCAGGCTTCGAGACGGCGGCATCGGCAAAACGTTCGGGCCGGGGGGGCAATCCCCGGCCCGCCCAGCGCTCCGCAGAGAACCGATTAAAAACTCAGCCAACCCGAACCGAACGATGTCGCAAACACCAGGCTAACTATCGTCATCAGCTTGATCAGGATGTTCAAGGATGGGCCGCTGGTGTCCTTGAACGGGTCGCCGACCGTGTCGCCGACGACCGCGGCTTTGTGCGCATCCGAGCCCTTGCCGCCGTATTGTCCGGTTTCGATCCATTTTTTCGCGTTGTCCCAGGCGCCGCCCGCGTTCGCCATCATCACCGCGAGCAGGAAGCCGGAACTCATCGTGCCGATCAGGAAACCGGCCAGGGCTTCCTTGCCGAGCACATGGCCGATCACGATCGGCACGACGACCGCCAGGGCGCCCGGCAGGATCATTTCACGCAATGCGCCTTCGGTGCTGATGCCGACGCAGGACTTGTAATCGGGTTGCGCGGTGCCTTCCATCAAGCCCGGAATCTCATGGAACTGGCGGCGCACTTCCATCACGATCGCATGCGCGGCCTTGCCGACCGCCATCATCGTCAGGGCCGAAAACAGATACGGCATCATCGCGCCGATCAGAATGCCGGGCAGCATGGTCGGACCGAGAATGTTCAAGGTCTCGATTTTCGCGGCGCTGACATAGGCGGCCAGCAGCGCCAGCGCGGTCAATACCGCCGAGCCGATCGCGAAGCCTTTACCGGTCGCGGCGGTGGTGTTGCCGAGGCTGTCGAGCGCATCGGTGCGGTGGCGGACTTCGCCCGGCAAATGGGCCATTTCGGCGATGCCGCCGGCGTTGTCCGCGACCGGGCCGTAAGCGTCGGTCGCCAGCGTGACGCCCAAGGTGCTGAGCATGCCGACGCCGGACAGCGCGACCGCATACAGGCCCGCCGCCATCGTGCCGTCGGCCTTGAAGCCGAGCCAGATGCTGAGCAGGATCGCGGCCGCGGTGATCAATACCGGCAGCAGGGTGCTCAGCATGCCGACCGCCATGCCCTGGATGATCGTGGTCGCGGGGCCGGTCTGGGTCGCATGCGCGATCGCGAGAGTCGGTTTGTCGGTGTAGGAGGTGAAATATTCGGTCGCGTAGGCGATGCCGTTGCCGGCGATCAGGCCGACCAGGATCACCAGCCAGTAATTGAGGCTGACGCCGGAAACCAGGACGGCCAACAGGCTGAGCGCCAGGACCGCGGCCGAGGCGCCCCAGACCGAGCGGCGCAGCGCCGTCAACAAATCCTCCAGCGTCGCCCGTTCGTCGATCTTCGCGACGAAGCGGCGCAGGTGATGGCTGTAGCGAATCCACAGGGAGTAGCCGGGGTAAATCTTGGTGGTGGCTTCGGTTGGGTCCTTCTCTTCGCCGGTCACCATGTAGATCCCGAACAGGCTGGACAACACGCCGACCGCCGCGACCAGGAACGGCAGGCCGATGAAGGCGGCTGCTTTCTCGGTGCCGAGCGTCGCGCCCAGGGTGGCGGCCGCGATGATCGAGCCGCTGTAGCTTTCGAACAAGTCCGCGCCCATGCCGGCGACGTCGCCGACATTGTCGCCGACGTTGTCGGCAATCACCGCCGGGTTGCGCGGGTCGTCCTCGGGAATGCCTTTTTCGACCTTGCCGACCAGGTCCGCGCCGACATCGGCCGCCTTGGTGTAGATGCCGCCGCCGACGCGCGCGAACAGGGCGATGCTGCTGGCGCCGAAACCGAAGCCGGTCACGTAGGTCAGTTGGTTCGGATCGCCGTTGAAGATCAAATACAGCACCGTCATGCCGATCAGGCTGAAGCTGACCACCGACATGCCCATGACCGCGCCGCTGCCGAAGGCGACGCGGAGGCCTTCATGCAGTCCTCGGCTGGCCGCGGCGGCGGTTCTGACGTTCGCGCGCACGGCCACATACATGCCGAGATAACCCGCGCCCGCGGAGGCGATGGCGCCGACGACGAAACACAGCGCGGTCTGCCATTGCAGAAAAGTTGAAATGACCGACGCCACGATCGCGACGAAAACGGCCAGGACCCGGTATTCCCGGTTAAGAAAAGCCGAAGCCCCTTGTTGAATGGCTTCCGCGATCGCTTGCATGGCGGCATTGCCGCGGTCGTAGCCAAGAATGATTTTAAATTGCCAAAGGACGTAAGCGACGCCCAGAAGCCCCATCAGTAACGCGATAATGATCGATAGCGATGCGGTTAACACCGTTCCTCCTATTTTTAGTTATAGTTATTTAAATAGCTCGGTAACGGCCGGTGCGTTCTTTCCGGAATGAACGGAAAAAGCGCCCGGAAAGCCTGTTGTTTCGGATCGCTATGCTTAAAAAGTCCCTCCAAAACCCTTCATGCATAAAAACCCGCAGGCAAATCTTGCTACGATTCTGCCGCAGCCGGCCTTGTGAACCCAGCGTCTCGTCATGATCGGCGAAGCGAAGGGTTGACAATTACACAAGCCGGGGAGTAGGTTACTGAAAAGTTCAGATAACCACAATCAAAAATTGACCGCTGCGATTTCCTTGCAAAAACTATTTGATCGAGGAGAATGTAATGCCTTGCGATGTAAGTCTTCTATCGCATTATCAGAAATATTTTCGCATGCTCAAGGCGGCCTGTCCTGAATTGCAGAAAGTTGCTTTCCATATCCGCTACCGTGTTTATTTTGAAGAACAAAACATGATTGCCGCCGATACGCTCGGCGAGCATCTGGAGACCGATTTATGGGATCCCTGTTCGATACATTCGTTACTGTATCATAAGCCGAGTAGTCAACCCATCGGCAATGTCAGACTGGTTCCGCGGGATGTCAGTCCGACGAAGACGTTGCCGGTCGAAGAACATTACCCCAAGCCGTTCAACTTCAGCCGGGCGCCGGTCAAAGACATCAGAAGCGGCAAAACGGACGAGGTGTCCAGAATGTTGATTTTGTCTTCATTTCGGCGCCGCAAGGGCGATTTGAATTATGCGGCCGAAAACGATTCGTCGGACGGCGGCAAGGACGACAATCGTTTTCCGATCAATTATTTGCCGGTCTGCATGATCTTTGCGGCCGCCATTTTGATGCTTGAAGAACGGCTCGATTATGGCGTAGGATTGATGGAGCCGCGTTTGGCCCGCTTGCTGGCGCGGTTTGGTGTCGGGCTGCACCAGATCGGCGAACCGATGGATTATTTTGGCCAAAGGGCGCCTTATTTGATATTTCCTCAGCCTATCTATAAGGATCTGAGCCCTGATTACCGAGCGCTTTACGATTCGATCCGGTCCGAATTGCTTGGCGAATCGTCCTCTTAAACCGCAATGATTTCCGGTTTTTCTATGCGTAAAGAGCCGCAACGTTTTTTAAGCCTGGTATGGCAGTCTATTTTGTCCGTTAGCTTCGCCACCTGTCTGGGATCGGGGGCGATCATGTTGATGGGGCAATATAGCCTGAATAAAAACTACCAGCAGGAAAGAACCCGTCTGCATGATGTCTATTCGCATGCCTTTCATGGCGTTTTGGAGCAAATCAAGAGAGACCGCATCGACATCAGTTGGCTGATTCCGGGCCTGCTGGAATCCTCGATGTCACCCGATAAAGCGCTCGCGGCGATCAAAAAAATCATCGACACGAATTGGTCGCAAATCGAACTCGAATCGCAGATCATTTCGGTCTTCCTGTTTAACAAAGACACGCAACTTGTCGGGCATTGGGGCGAGGCCAGGGTACAAAAACAGTTCGACGACTGGCTAAGCCTGGTCGCCAAATACGAAATCTCCTACGACTATATTTTGTGCGAGGCGCGTTGCGTTCATTACCGCGCCACACCGTTTTTGTATAACGGCCATTTTTTGGGCATCTTCATCTTTGGCGTCGACTTGGCCGATGCGGTCTTGAAATTGAAAAACGTGATCGGTCTGGATGCGGCCATTTTGACCCGGCATGCGCGGATCGATAAGCCTGGCATTCTGCGGCTGGAGCCGTGGTCGATGAATGTGATTGCGCTGACCGAGTATCAAAAAAACTCGGCCTTGCTGAAAGAATTCAGCCGCCTGCATCCTGAAGGGTTGGCGCAAGGATCGCTGATCTTCGAAGCCGGCGGCAAGACTTACGACCTGATTTCGCTGCCGGTTGAAGGCAGCAGCGAAGCCTCCATGCTGATCATCGAAGACATCAGCGCCTCGTTGCGCAGCGTCGAGCAGGCGACCTCCCTGTACGCGCTGAGCGGTTTGTTGAGCCTGTTATTGTCCGGCGGCGTCTTGCTGTTTTTGTTGATCGGGCCGACGCGCCGGCTCCGTAGCCTGGTCAACGTGTTTCCTTTGATCGCGAAAAAACACTATCATGCCGTCGCCCGACAGATCCGGCCGCTAAAACACGCTTGGGTCAAGGACGAGATCGATGTGCTGGAAGGCGCGGCGCATGTGCTGATCGGCACCTTGCAGGAACTCGATGACCAGGTCAATCAGCGCACGCAAGCCCTGTCGGATCAGGCCAAGGAACTGCTGATCGAGAAAAACTTTATCGACAACATGCTGAATACCGCGCAGGTGATCATTCTGACTACCGATAATACGGGAAAGATCCGCACGGTCAATAAGTTTACCGAGCAATTGATCGGTTATTCGGCGGCACAACTGGTCGGCAAACCCTTCTCCGAACTGTTCTTTAGCGCCGAGACTGCCGAATTGATACTCGCATCGAACGGCATTTTTGAACGCACGCGGAGCAAAAATTTGCAGTTCGAGTGTCCGATGGTGGCGCGGGATGGCTCCGAACTCTATCTTTCCTGGTATTTATCGCCGCTGTTCATTGCGGAACTCGATGCGGAATCCGGGCATGAAATCCTGGTGGTGGGGCTTGATCTGACCGAGCGCAAAAAATCGGAAAACCGCCTGACCTGGTTGGCCGAACACGATCCCCTGACCGGTCTCTACAATCGGCGCAAATTCGAAAAGGAGCTTGAACGCGCGATCAGTCTGGCGCTTCGCCAGGGCCACACCTCCGCGATCGTGTTCTTCGATATCGATCAATTCAAATACATCAACGACAGCAGCGGCCATCAGGTCGGCGATGAACTGTTGATCAAGGTGGCCGAGAAACTGCGGCATATCACCCGGAAAGCGGATATTATCGCGCGTTTTGGCGGCGACGAGTTTATCATCCTGGCTTCCAATGTCGGGCAACAACAGGCCGAGGAACTGGCGCAGAAGTTATGCGGCGAAATGGCGACGGTAGTGGTCGATAGCGGCGGCGAACTGCATCGCGCCTCGGTCAGCGCGGGGGTATTGATATTTCCGAAGGCCGATTGCAGCGCACAGGATCTGCTCGCGTCGGCGGACATTGCGATGTACCGGGCGAAGGAAGAGGGGCGAGGAGGCTGGCGGCTGGCCAGCCATGACGACATCGAACGCAAAGCCATCAAGAGCCGGGTGACCTGGAAAGGCAAGATCGAAAAGGCCCTCGAGGAAGACCGCTTCGTGCTGTATTATCAACCGATCATGCGGATTGCCGACCGGACGATCACGCATTACGAATGTTTGCTCAGAATGGTCGGGGAAGATGGGGAGATAAGCCCGCCGGCAAAGTTTATCGAGGTCGCCGAACTTACCGGGCTGATTTATCAAATCGATCTGCGTGTGATCGAGTTGGCGTTCAGGAAGCAGGTCGAACTCTTGCAAGAAGGCCTCGATGTCAAACTGTCGATCAATCTGTCGGCCGAAATGCTGTCCAATTCCGATGCCTTCGTGGTGATCAACCGGCTTTTGCAGCGATACGGCCTCGAAGCGAAACATTTCATCTTCGAGGTCACCGAAACGCAGGCGATGACCCGGTTGCAGGCGGCCCACGATTTGATCCTGCAAATCGAAAGCATCGGCGGCAGTTTCGCGTTGGACGATTTCGGCGTCGGATTTTCGTCGATGAGTTATCTGAAACAGTTGCCGGTCAATTATTTGAAGATTGACGGTTCCTTCGTTAAAAATATCCTGCAGAGCCGCGAGGACAGGCTTTTCGTGCACGCCATCAACGGCGTCGGCCATGGCATGGGCATCAAGACGATCGCCGAATTTGTCGAAAACCGGGATATTCTGGAGGTGCTGGCCGGCATCGGCGTTGATTATGCGCAGGGCTACGGCATCGGCATGGCCATGCCGCATCCCGAGTTTCATCAGCAAAATAGCGTTGGCTGATTCCTTCGGTTACCTAAACGTGCATTCACAGCGATCAGAAATGATACGAAAGCATGAAGGCGTACATATCCCAGTTCCGGGTTTCGTCTTGCGGGTTTTCCAGCCTCGATAACCAACCCGTGCCGTTGACGTGATGGTATTCGGTGCTCAGCATCAACGAGGGCAGAATTTCATAGCGCAAGCCGAATGTCCAGTCTCGGGCATAGCGCGAAAATGAGGGCCCCAGTTGTGGCGGGTAGCGATAGCCGTATTGATCGTCAAGATCCCAGACCAACTCATCGTAGCGCACGAAGCCTTCGAGTTTGTCGGTAAAATGGTATGCGCCCTGGATGTAATAGCTCTGGCCGGTAAAGGCGACATCATGGGCATTGAGATAATCCAGTCGGGTGCGGCGCAGCGCATATTCCGCGGTCAAGGACCACTTTTCCGCGTTGTATTGCGCCGATAAAATCAATGGGTTGAAATGAAACGAGCCCTGATTCCGTGGGTGTGAGGAAGAATTAAAATCGCTCAGCACATCGGCATAAGTTACCGCAAAACGAACCCGGCTGCCGGGTGATTCATATCCCAATCGCGCGACCCATGAGGTATCGCCTCCCACCTCGCCCTTATCGCCTCTTAAAACCGTGTTCATGAAATCCGGTCCATCGGTGCGCGGAATGACCAGGCCGAAATTGAACGAAAAGTCACCAAAATCGGTGCGATGTTCGCCATACAGATAGCCTCCGTCGGCGGATATCGCCAGATCTCTATTGCGATCAAAATAAATCGATTGCGGCAACAAGATGCTTGGCCGGGTCGCCGCGACATCGCGGGTTTCATTGTAAAAACCCAAGGGCGTCAGCACTCGGCCGGCCCGGATCGCCAGCAACGAGGATTCGGTGGACAACACATTGTAGTTGGCCAGGCCGTAATCGATGCGTAAACCGGCTTCATCGGTTTGTCCTGCATCGCGCCAGACCACCTGCATCGCCAGCTGCAAATCGGGGAGCACGCTCCAGGAGCCGTTGACCCCCAGTTCCCTGAAATCGGTCGACAGCGAATCGTCGGAATGGCCGAAAAAATGGTTATCGCTGGTATGAATGAAGCCTTGTGACAGAAAACCGTGCACCTGCATCGACTCGGGCAGCCATTTGCCGAGCTTCAAGTCTTGCGCCGGGCTGGGAGCGCTGAACGCGAAAGCGGAGACGCAGCATCCTATCAACAGATCATGCTTGGAGTGTGTGGGCAAATAGCGCATGCAGGCTGATCCCTTATTCGATGTCCAATATTTTGACGTTTGCCGTCAAATCCTTGCCGCTTAAATAGCCGATCGCGCCGGGCGTTTCGCTGATGCGTTTCGCCATCTCTTCTTGCGTAGCGATCGCTAACGGCGCCTGGCCTGTGCCGCTGAAAACCAGTCGGTTCCAGCCATTGCGGATCTGTTGAGGAAAAACGAGCAATTTCTGTTTACAAAACGTTTTATGTAAAGGGTCTTCGTCCTGCAATACATAAACCGTGATCGGCGATTCGTCGTTCCAGTGCCGTAAACGCATATTGAAGATAGCATTCAATCCGGTTCGGCTGATATTTCTCTGCGGATTGGCTGAGTTGACTACGACATAAATGCCGTCAGGATTGATTTTATTTAGCAAAGGGGCGGGATGCGCACTGTCTAGCCAAAGACACAGCAAAACGGCAAGGGCGGCCTGATTTCTTGTAATTTTTAAAAGGGGAACCTGATTTTTCAATTCGATTTCCTCAACTCTTTTCTTTACAAGAATAGAGAGCTGTAAGTCTAACGGAAAGACGTTGTATTTTTCAATTTGAAAAATATTAACGGGCCGAAAAAAAATTTACGCTAAAGGAAATTGACGGGAAGAACCAACAGAAATGCTATGCTGCGAGTGTTTGGGCCGAAGCTGAACCGGCAATGCTTGCGGAGTTACGTCCAAAATGCCTGCCGGCGGACTCGATCCTGCTTGCAGAATATTTGCAAAGTGAATTAACCGGCGTTGTCAAGCACGAAGCGGTCTACGGTTATGATTATGCCAGAATGGGAGAGAGTTTACAACCTAGGTGCAGATGTTTGGAGGGTTTTCACTTTTGCAAATTATCATGCTTGTTTTTCGGGCGATCGGGGCAGAGCCAAAAAGCATAGGCCATCGCTAAATAAAATGAGGGTTGTGGGTGATAATAGGTGCCGTCAACTAATGAATGTATTGTCAGTGCGACAATAATGGCGCCGGCCGCTAATGCGGATTGATTGAGATTGGTATCGCGGTTGACAATATGGAGTTTAACGCCTTGCCAAAATCCCGTGACTAGAAGGTAGAGGAATAGCACTGAACCAATCAGCCCCCATTCTGTAAGAAATTGAAGAAAGACGTTGTGAGGTTGGTAGCCAAAGATACGGTTTGGCATATAGTAATAACCCTGCGGACCTAGCCCGAATATCGGGTGGTCCTTTAGGGATTCCCAAGTGCTCAGCCAGATTTTGATTCTTCCGGTGCTTAGATCGTTAATGTTATCCGCTGTCGAAACTGAATGATAAATTCTTATTGCACCGCTCCAATCCAGATTAGGTAGTAATTCGCTAACGAACAATCCTAAAATTGGCGAAGCCCCAAGGGCACAGAAAGATAAATTTTTGTTAATGCTTTTAATCCTTACAATCATCCAGATATAAAGCATTACGCCGATCGCGGACATGATTGCGGCACGACCTCCGAGCCATAACACGAATGACCATAGCATCGTGAGAGCTATAAATTGTAACGCTGCCTCATAGCGGCTAGCTTTCTTGAATATGAAGAGCGCTATTAACACGCTTAGGCCTGCTGTTGCTTGATATCCAGTGTGCCTAAGATGAGAATTGAATGGTGGTTCATGCCACCATTTAAGGCTAAGGGATCCCAGACTTAAATGGCTGGAAAAGTCAAGCCATTCATAAAAAAATGCGCCGACTATGAGGAGCGTGCTTAAAGGAGCTGCAAAGAGGAAGCGTTCTATTTTTGCACCACTTCTGTAGATGAAATTCCAGAAAAAAAGGAAAGTCAACACATGTGTAAGCGTTTGGACATATCGTTCCAACACAAAAGGTTTTTCAAGGAGATTGAGCGGTGAGTGGATCAGTGAAAAGGTAATGCACAAGAACCAGAGCGCCATCACAATGGCTGTTCTCTTATGCTCGTAAATTATTTTTGAAAAGGGGAGAGGGGTAAACAAACAGAGGGTTATGAATGCCAGCTCCGTGCGAAATACCGCATCGGCATTGGCTAATGAAGATCCTGAGGTAACGAATACGATGCCAACGATGAGGAGGAAAATGGCATGAGCTAACCAATTGTTTATTTTATTGCTTATAGTAAACATTGGCTCTTCCTGGGTAAGCATTAGGATTGTCTCCTGAATCCGAATTATTTATGCGTTTTTATTTGATCGGAAGCGATGATGAAACTCCTGCACTGTTGTAAAAGGTGCATGAGTCTCAAGGGGAGGACACAAGACGGTCAAGGTTAATCAAGCCATCACCATTTCGATCTAATCCAGTGGTTTGCCTCAGGCCAAAGAATGGAAACAGTATAGCTAAAATTTGATTTTTTTTGATTGCTGCTATGGGGTTGGAGCCATGAGCGGCGCCAAATCCGTGACCCAAAAAACTAAATGTTTGCTAAGCTTTTCGAGAGAATGCAGCGCCGGTCGGGCAGGTATTCACGATAAGTGAGGCTGTCCCTACGCCCATGTTCTTATACACAAGTCAGTCATTCCGGCAGAATTGCCGGAATCCAGGACTGCAAGGATGCACCCTTGCCCGCTTCCTGGCGGGTATGACGGCATTTGTGTATAACGCATGCCCGATACCCGCTTGCATAAATCATTTGAATCTACCAACGAATTGCGAGGCTTATCATGTCAAATTATTCATTCGAATCCTGTAAAACAGGAGAGAGTGATGGCCGTCATGCAGATTTAACGTTGTCGTTGATTATTGCCACCCTGCCGATTGTCTTGAAAATTCAAGCATCCTTGTTCAGTGATGGCCTATCCGCCAAAGTGTTGCCGTCGATTCTAGGTTCAATTGCCGATACACCCCGTTTAATGCTGGCGTTGTTGGTATTTTTGTTGACGATACTGGGGTGCCATTTATTGGTTGGTTATTTAGCATGGCGTATATGGCGGCCTTTTGCTGAAAGTTTGGATTGTCCGGTTAGCCGGCGTCGCTTACTGGCCGTGTTGTTTTTCGCCACATTGCAAGCCGCAATTTTAGGGTTGAACAATCTGTTTTTTCCTCATACAGACCTTCAGGTTGCAATGCCTAAAATGTTGGTTGCTATGGGCGGATGCAGTTTTTTTGGAGTTTTGCTTGGGCATGGTAAACGCCGCATCGGTATGTTTCAATCTAGTCATTGGCGACCTGGCCACGTGGCGCTAATGCTGGCTTCATTGCTTCTGGGCGGATTTTTGGTTCATTCAGATGCCGGACGGTCCGAAATCGCTCACCGCGATCAACCCGATGTCATTATCATCGGCCTGGATAGCTTCAGGCCTGATCATCTGCAGCAACCCGGCGATATCGCATCGATTACTCCGAATTTGGACAAGTTTTTACGCGGCGCTTATCGCTTTGAACGCGCATATACGCCGATGGCGCGCACTTATCCAGCCTGGATGAGCATTCTTACCGGCCGCTATCCAATCGAGCATGGCGCGCGGGAAAATTTACTCGATCCCAAATATTTGCACGACCGCGAACGCAGCCTGCCATTTTTGCTGAAGAACAAAAGTTACATCACCGCCTATTCAATCGATGAAACCCGTTTCTCCAATATTGACCATCAATACGGCTTTGACTTGACCGTAACGCCTGAGATCGGGGCGGCAGACTTTGTGCTTGCAACGGGATCTGATCTTCCGCTGATTAATTTCATTAATCTTACTCCTAAACTGCATGCGGCCTTGTTTCCGTATCAATTTATCAACCGCGCGGTGCATAAAACCTACGAGCCCGACAATTTCGATGAGCAACTCGATCATTTGATAAATACCGTCGATTCCGGGCATCCGCTGTTTTTGGTCACCCATTTCGAATTGCCCCATTGGCCGTATGATTGGCGTGGCAGTGATAATTTTACCGCGCCGGAAAATCAACGTTTAGCAACTTTATCCCCTCCTGACTACCAAAAAGCGGTACACCGTGCTGATATTCAGTTTGGAGCCTTGTTGCAATCTTTGCGACGTAATGGTCGTTTGAACAATGCAGTTGTTGCCGTGTTATCTGATCATGGTGAAGGATTTACCAACTTTGCTCCAGTCTGGAAGCCTGAGAAAAATGGCAAGTCATTAGTGCTCCCTCCTTTTGATCTACATGGCGGGAATGTGCTGGATGAAGCGCAAACCCGTGTATTGTTGGCCTTTAAGCGATTCGGAGGCAACGCCTCGTTGCAGGGCCAAAGCCGGCGTTTGACATCGCTCGTCGATGTTGCCCCTACCTTATTGAGTCTTGCAGGGATTGATAAACAGGAACTCAATGCGACAGGCTGCGATTTGTTTGCCGCTGATGAAGATCGCCCGGAATGCAGTCAGGAGAGGGTTGTGTTTACCGAGAGTGGTTTTAATCCACCGTCCCTGGCTGAAGGCAATGGACTTGACCCAAACAAAGTTGCCGAGGAAGCCTATGCTTATTACGACGTGAATCCCGATACCCGATTAACCCTTAAAGGGGAGTTTTTGCGGCAATTATTCGACGACAAACAGCGCGCGGCCATTTCGGATCATGGCATCGTTGTCAGCATGTCTTTCAATGGCCAAAAGCAATTACTGTATGGTGATTTGATACATCACACTTACCGCAATGCTGATGTCGGAGGCTCAACCGCAAAGGAAAATAGTCTGCTGAAAAGGCTTTGCTCCCGATACGCGGCCGATAATTCGGATTTAAACTCTTTTTGCCTGCAACAGGGGAATGTGTAGAAAAAATCCAATAGGATTATCAACAAAAACTCACCTGATAACGCGTAAAATGCGCGCTTAATTCAAGAAACTTCTCGACCTTCAACGAAGCGGCGATAATCCCTCGGGCAATGGCCAATACCGTCGTATTTCCATGCCGGCAATCGGGCGGCAAAAACAGCTCGGCGCGCTCGTCCTCGGAGCGCATGACGATGAAGCCCTGATTTTTTCCAATTTCGACAGGGTAAACCCCTCCCTCGATTCTTTCCAGCAGCAGATTTCTGAGCCTGGTGTGGCTGTCCACCCGGATGTGCCGGATCACCGCGAAACAGGGCGGCTGGCCTTCTTGCGCGATAATCGCCGGTTCATCCTGTGAACATGCTCGACTGGCGATATTGGCGACACAAAATGCGGGCTCTTCGGTATCGAAAATCGTCAATTGCCTGGCCGCGACATCGTTCACGCCGGCCAGGACTTTCGAGGACAGCGATGCCATCGTGTTTTTGATTTCCAGCGGCACCAACTCCAAATGGGATGCCTTCTGCCGGCTTGGGGTGATGCCGCTGAGCTCCATGACCCGGTAGCGGCTGATCAGAATATTCAAGAATCTTGCGGCCTGGACGCCGCCGATGATCAGATCGCATTTCTTGGCATGCAAGGGATCGATGGACCGCCGGATTTCGTAATAGGCGGTCAATCGGTTTAACAGGCCCGGATAAGCCGCGAATTTTGCCTGCTTGTCCGGATGGCTTTCAAAAAAATCGATCAATCCGCCGTTATCGAGCGACAACAGCCGTGGCGGGGCATTGTCCGGAGCGGCGCGGTCGGGAGGAAGGAGGGTGTCGGGCTGCCAGCGGCACAGGGAGAAATCGGCGGTTGCGGGACCGAGCCGGACGCAAGCGGCCAATTCGGCGGTAGCGGCAAAAATATCGGCAATATCGGATGCGCGATAGTGATAAGGATGGCAGCCGTGAAACAGCAGCGCATGCTTGACGGCCCCGTCAATAGTGGGTTGAGGCATCAACCCTGAAACGCGGTCGTCGACGGCGAGCGTCAACCAGTTTTGGGTTTCCGCCAACAGATATAATTCGGCGAATTTTTTCCAGACGCCTAAGTCCTGGGCTTCATGGAACAGGGTGCTGCGTTTGTTCACCAAGCTCAAAAGTTGCAGGGCTCGGTAGGCGCAAACGACCTTTTGCGTATCGGGCAAACTGGCATGCTTGGCCAGTTTTGCAAAAGCAAAACCCAGTTTTTTAGGCAGTTGCAGCGCCGCCGTCATCCATTTTCCGGCTTTATCGGGCGCATAATCCGCCCTTTCGGCATGCTGCTCCAGCAGTTTCGACAGCAGCAAAACGCTTTCGGTGAGCCTATCTAATATCAAGAAAAGGGTGTTTTTCTCGATCGGGGCGTTCGCCAATGCGCTGAGTACGCCATTGAGCGAATTGATGCGTTCCGTAAGAAAAAGCCGATCGAGAGCAAGCAGCCAGTCGCTGACAGAGTCGGAGGTGAGTTCGAAAGGCAAAGCTTGGGATTCTTGCATAAGATAACGCGGCGTGATGGAGTTAACGGGTTCGGCAATACAGCCTATAGCCTCCAGGTCGCAGCGAGGCATCTAAGCCAATCGTAATGGAACAAGCATAGCACAGCCAAAAAACGCCGGCTGACAAAAAACGTCACAAAGCGACGCCAATTTTTGTCACTGTTCTGGCTTGTCGTTTCGCCAGACCTTGTTGGCGGCAGCGCGAAAATACATGTGTCAAAAAACTGGGATATGCAACTTATTGTTTACGAACAATAATTATGTTGTCGACATAGGATTGGAGCCGGTTGGGAAGACTTTGGCATGCAATCTGCTTGATCCTGATTGTCTTGTGACAACAACCCCACCCAAAGAGGAAATGGCTATGAAAAATATGACTGTGCAAAAACAACAACAACAAGGCTTTACCTTGATCGAATTAATGATCGTGGTCGCGATCATCGGCATCTTGGCCGCGGTCGCGATCCCGGCTTATCAAAACTATACGATCCGCGCCAAGATCGGCAACGCGCTTTCGGCCGTGGATAGCGTAAAAACCGCGGTGGCGACTTGCTTGCAAGAGGCGGGCGGTGTCCTGGGTTCCTGCGATACTCTGGGTGAAGTCGGCATTACTACATTTACGGCAACCAAGGAGGTTACTGGCGCCACCATAACAACTGGCACTGCCGCAATCGTTGCAACCTTGGGTACCGGCATTGGTACTAACATTGATACTAAGACTATCACTTTTACCCCGACAGTAGGAGAAACCGCGGTCACCTGGAAAAATACAACAAATATTAGTAATTCTGGTTCAGCTGCAGAAAAAGCAGCTTATGCAGCGATAGTAAAGAATAACGCCTCCTAATATCATTTAAAACCGTAGTGTAGCGGAACCAGGGAAACCGAGGCCGCTGAAGCCAAAACCAAAACCACCCAATCTTTCACCGGCTTGGGTGGTTTTTTATTGCCTGTGAATTTTCTTTCGCCGGGCGGGGTACTCGCCGGACGGAGCATGTTGCCCCGTCCGTAGGGTTTCCGCAAGCTTTAGGACACCGACAGCCCCAAAACGGTAGGGACGGGATTGCAAATCCCGTCCCGCTTGAAGGCCATTGTAATAAATGCACGCTCAACTTGCCGGACTGGGAATGTTACCTATAAGGTCTGGTCACGGCGTTATGTAAATTAGGATCATAAATGATACGATATGACATATGTTGGAAAAAATAACATATGGGTGGAATCATGTCATCAATCACAGCTCAAGTCACCGCAGGGGGGGGGCGCATAGTCATCCCAGCTGAAATCCGCCGGAAAATGAATATCCATTGCGGCGATCAGGTGATATTGTCCTATCATGACGGTGAACTGCATATCGCAACAAGAAAGCAACGGCTGCAACAGGCCAAGGCAATTGTTAAGGCTTATGCCGGAGAAATTTCTTTAGCTGAACAGTTGGCGGCTGAGCGTAGGGCGGAAATTATTCAGCTTCGCTAAATTTCCTTCACCCCAATCCCCAATGCTTCAAGGCAGCATAAACAAGACTTCTTCGTATAACCCTTGTAAAGGGTATTCCAAATCGAGAGCAGGAATTCGGATAATTTCATCCGCATTTTCATAACCATGCAATAACCATTCGTCATTGTTCGTGCGATTGAAACAATCCACCGACATTTTTTGGCTATCGATCAGCCAGTAGGTTTGCAGGCTTTCGAGTTGCCGGTAAGCGCTGAACTTTTGGCCGCGGTCGAAGGCTTCGGTCGAGGGCGAGAGCACTTCGGCGATGAAGACGGGATGTTGTTTGAAAAGGGTGCTGTCCCGGTCCTTGGCATCGCAGGTGACCAACACGTCCGGGTAGAAAAACGCATTGGCTTTTTCGACGTTGACCTTCATATCCGAAATATAGGCGCGGCAGGGCGTGCCTTTTAGCGATTGTTTGAGCAGGGCGAATAAGTTACCGGCAATCGTGACATGCGCATCGCTCGCGCCGACCATCGCCCAGACTTCGCCGTTCAGATATTCATGCTTGTACTCGGCCGACGCTTCGCCCTGCATATAGTCATCGACAGTGATCGTGAGTTTTTCTGCGGCTGATACCATGGCGGTTACTCCGAATAGAGCTTCAGAACGAACGGACTTATACCGTCTGCTCGATGATTTCGATCGCGTTGCCGTCCGGATCGCGGCAAAACAGCGCCCTGCGTCCCGAGATGCTGAGCGTGTAATGAACTCGATTGCTTTCCAGCGATTCGAGCACCGGATTCAGCGAAGCGACCGTCAGCGCGACATGGCGGTCGCGGCCGCCGTGTTCTGGGCGCCCTGTGGTCGGGTCGGGATTGTCGAGTTCGAGCAAGTGGATTTGCTGCACCCCGGATTCGCCGACTTGCAACCAGGCGCCCGGAAACGGCAGCGGAGGCCGTTCGAGTTGCTTGAGTCCGAGCACGTTACGATAGAACACCAATGACTTTTCGGTGTTCGAAACAATCAGGCTGGAATGATGCAGGTTCAAAAATTGGATTGGCATGAGGGAATGGGGAGAATAAACGGAGATGCCAAGAATTATACTTTTCCGGCGGGGATTTATAAACTGGCATATATCGTGCGGCAGACTCGGGAGAACGTTGCGCTTTTCTCTCCATTTCGCGTATGGGGTCAAGCCGCATTCAACGGTCGTACCGCGAGCATATCGTGATAATTGATAGAGCGAACGTCGGCTATTTTCAGGGTGACTAAGGCTTGCGTTTTTCCTGTAGCCGATACAAATTCCACCTCCACTCCGTCGGGTTCGTACAACGCAACGACAGCTCCTATGTCTCCCGGCTGTAAGCCAGAATTTGGCAGTTCTTTTACCAAGACGACAGTGTCCAACAATTTAAGGGTCATTTTCACTTTTCTCCCGGATAGGCTGTAATGTAACGAGGGATGTTTTCATTTTTGAGAACGATCCAAGCCGTAACGAATTCCACAGTTCGTAGAGAAGGACTTACGATTTGACCTCTCACTTCGAATTTTTGTCCATATTCGGTGAGTTCGCCTGTTTTTGCATCGTTTTCAAGCAGTGAACGAATATCCGCCTCCATGCGCTGCCAATTTTCTGCAGTGTAGCCCAGTGATTGAAAAAATGCGGCTTTGAATTTTCCCACCGGATGCGAGGATGGTAGCACATAATCCTGCAACTTTTCCGGTGGTATTATCGCCTGATCCTTATTGGGCAATTTCACTCTTGCTTGTTTAATCGTGTATTGGGATCAAACGAGAGGATTGCGAGTTATAAACCCCGGGCAATATCTTTCTTAATATCTTCGATATTTTCGAGCCCCACCGAAACCCTGACCAAACCGTCCTTGATGCCCGCGGCGGCGCGCGCTTCGGGCGTCAGGCGGCCGTGCGTGGTGGTCGCAGGATGCGTGATCGTGGTCTTCACGTCGCCAAGATTCGCAGTGATCGAGATCATTTCGGTCGCGTCGATCAGTTTCCAGGCGTGATCCTTGCCGCCGGTCAGTTCGAAGCTGACGATCGCGCCGAAGTGGCTTTGCTGTTTTTTCGCCAGCGCGTGCTGAGGATGCGACGACAGGCCGGGATGGTGCACCTTCGCGACGCCGGGTTGCCGCTCCAGCCATTCGGCGAGCGCCAACGCGTTGTCGCAATGCGCCTGCATGCGGACCGCGAGCGTTTCGAGGCCGGACAGGAAGGTCCAGGCGTTGAACGGGCTCATCGTCGCGCCGCCGGTACGGAGGTATGGATAGATCGATTTTTCGATGATCTCGTTATTCGCGACGACCGCGCCGCCGACGCAGCGGCCGTGCCCGTCCAGGTATTTGGTCGCCGAATGCACGACGATGTCCGCACCGAGGGTCAAGGGTTTTTGCAGGGCAGGGGTGCAGAAGCAGTTATCGACGACCAGGAGGCAGTCGTGCCGGTGCGCGATCTCTGCCAATGCGGCGATGTCGGCGATCTCGGTCAACGGGTTCGACGGCGTTTCGAGGAACAAGAAGCGCGTGTTCGGTTTGATCGCGGCTTCCCAGGCGGCTAGATCGGTCAGGTCGACGAAATCGGTCGCGACGCCGAACTTGCCGAAATAATTCTGGAACAACAGCACCGTATTGCCGAACACGCCGCGGGAGCAGACCACATGATCGCCGGCCTTCAAGAGCCCCATGCCGACCGCCATGATCGCGGCCATGCCGGAAGCGAACGCGAGGCAGCGTTCGCCTTTTTCCATCAGGGCCAGGCGTTCCTGAAACGCGGTCACGGTCGGATTGGTGAAGCGCGAATACACGTTGCCGGGCAACTGGCCGGTAAAACGCAATGAGGCTTCCTCGGCGCTATTGAATACGTAACTCGAAGTCGGGAAAATCGCGATGCTGTGCTCGCCTTCGTGCGTGCGGCGGTGGCCGGCGCGGATGGCCTGGGTTTCGAGGGCGTAATCGTTCCAGTCGGTTTCTTTCATGGCTTATTCGCAATTCTGCATTTCGATGATGAAATTCTCGGCGTTGCGCTTGCTTTGCGCGTGGTCGTTGCGCAGGCCTTCGATGTGATCGAGATAGGCGTCGTCGATATCGCCGGTGATGTATTCCTTGCTGAAGCAGGAGGTATCGAAATGCTTGATCGCGGGATTGCCTTTGCGCACCGCGTCGATCAAATCCTGCAAATCCTGATAGATGATACGGTCCGCGCCGATCGCCTTGCCGACTTCTTCCTCGGACAGGTTGTGCGCGATCAGTTCGTGCGCCGCCGGCATGTCGATGCCGTAGACGTTCGGATAGCGGACCGGCGGCGCGGCGGAGGCGAAATAGACTTTTTTCGCGCCGGCGTCGCGGGCCATCTGGATGATCTGTTCGGAGGTCGTGCCGCGCACGACCGAATCGTCGACCAGCAATACGTTCTTGCCTTCGAATTCGAGGCCGATCGCGTTCAGTTTCTGCCTGACCGATTTTTCGCGCATTTTCTGGCCGGGCATGATGAAGGTGCGGCCGATATAGCGGTTCTTGATGAAGCCTTCGCGGAATTTGACGCCGAGCTTGTTGGCCATTTGCAGCGCGGCGGTGCGGCTGGTGTCCGGAATCGGAATCACGACGTCGATGTCGTGGTCGGGCCATTCGCGCTGGATTTTTTCGGCCAGTTTCTCGCCCATTCGGAGGCGAGCCTTGTAGACCGAAATGTCGTCGATGATCGAGTCGGGACGCGCGAAATAGACGTATTCGAAGATGCAGGGGCAATGATCGACCGTGTCGGAACATTGCCGGGTATGCAATTCGCCGGATTCCTCGATGAAGACCGCCTCCCCGGGTTCGATGTCGCGGATCAGCTCGAAGCCGAGCACGTCGAGTGCGACGCTCTCGGAGGCGATCATGAACTCGGAGCCTTTGTCGGATTTGCGCTCGCCGTACACGATCGGGCGGATGCCGTGCGGGTCGCGGAAGCCCAGGATGCCGACGCCGGTGATCATGATCACGACCGCGTAGGCGCCCCGGCAGCGGCGATGTACGCCACGCACCGCTTCGAACACGTCGTCGACGCTCAAGTCCAGCTTGCCGAGGCTTTGCAGTTCGTGCGCGAACACGTTCAGCAGCACTTCCGAATCCGAGTCGGTGTTGATATGGCGCTGATCCTCGACGAACAGGGCCTGTTTGAGTTCATCGGTATTGGTCAGGTTGCCGTTGTGGGCCAAGGTCAGGCCGAACGGCGAGTTCACATAGAAAGGCTGCGCTTCGGCCGAGCTGGTGCAGCCGGCGGTCGGATAACGCACATGCGCGATGCCCATGTTGCCTCTCAGTTTCAACATTTGCGCATTGGTGAAGACGTCGCGCGCCAGGCCGTTCTCCTTACGCAAATGCAGGCGTCCGTTTTCACAGGTCACGATCCCGGCGGCATCCTGTCCCCGATGTTGCAAAACCGTGAGCGCATCGAACAACTCCTGGTTGACGTATTGATGGGAAACAATTGCTGCAATACCACACATGTTGATAAATCCAAGCCTTATAAAAAATTAAGAGTAACGAAGAAAGCCGGCGAAGCCGGACGGATAACGGGTTTTGAGCCAAGTGGCGGCGTGCTGAAAATGCGGCAGAAATTTGGATTCCTGCCACCAGCTATCCCTGGGCAACGGCGTGAGGCCGGCAAAAAGCACCAGAATATTCACGAACATCAGGCCGCGCAGCAAAGCTACCGGCATGCCGGCGAAATGGCCCCATAGAGAAGGATACGTGCGCTTTATCTTGAAGTTGTGAATAAAAAAAATCAGCATACTGACCGTCAGCGTCAGCACGAACAATATGCCGAAGGCGATGGCGATTTGCGCCTTCGGATTCGTGATCGGCGAATTCATCACGCGGGTAAAATCGTCAGCGAAATACCAGGCGACCGCGCTCGCGAGCAGCCAGCAGGCCAGCGCGCGCATCTCCAGCGCGACGCCGCGCAACAGGCCGATCAAAAGGAAAAATGCCAGTAAAACCACAATCGCATAATCTATCCAGAGCATGTGAGCAAAAAACTGTGTCATGTTCTGGATCATTGCCATCACTCGGCCAGGATGATCGTTTTGATATTTTGTTGATTCAGACGATTCCTTATGTCGAGCGCACGTTGTTTGTCCAGTTCGGGGCCGATCTTCAGGCGGTACATGGTACCTTGGCCGGTGGACAAGGTTTCCAGCGTGGCGGGAAATCCGAGTTTACGCAGTTTATCCCGTTGCAACGCCGCATTTTCCTTTTTGGTGAAGCTGCCGGCCTGGATAGTCCAGCGCTCGAATTTCGCCGAGCCTTTGGGCGCAGGCTTGGCGGCTGGCGCCTCTATCGGTTTCGCGGGCACGGGCTTCACCACTGGAGTCGGCGCGGTTTGCTCGGAAACCGGAGCGATGGTTTTCGGCAGGACCGCTTTGGCTGGCGAGCTTTTCTTCGGTGCCGGCGGCGCTTGTTCCGTGACCGGTTCCGGTGCGGACGGGACGATTTCGGCCTCTTCCTCCGGGATCGCTTCGGCATCGGCGCTGGGCTCCACGTCGGCGGGCGGTTCGTAATCGGCAGGCGCGTTTTCTTGCAGGCCGGGCTCGATCTTTTCAATAGCGCCGGCGTTCAAATCCGTTGCCGGCGGATTGCCGGCCGCGTTTTCGACGCTCGCGGCATCGGTGGGCAATTTGCTTTCGGCAGCCGTAGGCGGGGTGGCCGGCACTTCCGGAATCGTCATTTCGCTGACCGCCTGGCCGCTGGTGTCGACCGGGTCGTCGAACAACATCGGAATAAAAATGGCGGCGAGTGCCGTGACGACAGCTGCCCCGATCAATCGTTGTTTCAGTTCTTGATCCATTTCGTCATTCACCTTTATCTAGCGCGGAGAGGCAATCGGATACCAAAAAAAATGAGCCAAAGACCAGCAGCAGATCGCCTTCTTGCAACCGGCTTTTTGCGTCGGCAAATGCCTCGGTAAAATTTTGAAAGCCGAAATGCGCATCGTGGATGCCGCATTGTTCGAAAATAGCGCGCATTTGCGTCTCGTTGGTCGCCCTGGGATTCGTCAGCGGCGCGAAAAACCAGTCATAAACCAAGGGATGCATCAGTTCGAGCACGCTTTTGATGTCCTTGTCCTTCATCATCGAAAACAGCGCACGGATGCGCTGGTGTTGACAATGTTCCCGCAGATACTCGACCAGGGTTTTTACGGCCTCGGGATTATGCCCCACATCCAACAGGAGAGGGATTTTACCATCAATCAATTGAAATCGGCCGGCCAGTTTTACATTTTCGAGGCCCTGGCGGATCGCCTCGATGTCGACCGGCAAGTCCTCCGACAATTGTTTGACCGCCAGGATCGCCGAAGATGCATTCCGGTATTGATGCTCGCCTTTCAGGGCCGGCGGCGGCAGATTCTCGAGGCGCTGGTTGCCGCAATGCCAATCCCAGCCGTCCTCGGTTTTTCGATAGCCGAAGTCATGGTTGATGCAAAACAGTCTAGCATTTTTGTCGTTGGCGCATCGGATCAGCGAGGCCGGCGGTTTGGGATCGCCGATGATCGCCGGCGATCCGCTGCGGAAAATGCCGGCTTTTTCGGCGCCGATTTCCTCGCGGGTCTGGCCGAGCCAATCGACATGGTCGATGCCGATGCTGCTGATCAAGGCCACATCCGGATCGACGATATTGACCGCGTCGAGCCGACCGCCCATGCCGACTTCCAGGATCTGAATGTCGACAGAACTCTGCGCGAAAATATCGAGCGCGGCCAGCGTGCTGAATTCAAAATAGCTGAGCGAGATGTCCTGGCGAGCCGCCTCGATGCGGGCGAACGCCTCGCAGATCAGCTCGTCGGCGGCCGGGACGCCGTCGATCTTGATACGTTCATTGTAGTGCAGGATATGCGGCGAGGTGTAAGCGCCGACCCGGTAGCCCTGCGCCCGGTAAATCGTTTCGAGATAGGCGACGCAGGAGCCTTTGCCGTTGGTGCCGGCCACGGTAATCGTGACCGGTTTCCGGTAGCCGGGAGCGAGCGCGGCAAAAACGCGCGCGACGCGTTCCAGGCCCAGGTCGATTGCTAAAGGATGCAGGCCTTCTTGCCAGGCCAGCCATTCTTTTAGCGTATGGAAACGCGGCATCAAGGATAGGGCCGTAATCGATTACTCGTCTTCTGCTACGATTTGGCTTTCACCGGCCGCGTCATCGACGCTTTCCGGTTCGGGCTCATGGAGATATTCCAGGCGCGCCAAGGGTTCGATCTTGACCGGCGCCAACATGCCGAGGATGTTGGCGATTTTGTCGCGGATGTCGCGGCGGTCGATGATCATGTCGACCGCGCCGTGTTCCTGCAAGAACTCGCTGCGCTGAAAGCCTTCCGGCAGTTTTTCGCGCACGGTCTGCTCGATCACGCGGGGACCGGCAAAACCGATCAGCGCGTTCGGTTCGGCCGCGTTGATGTCGCCGAGCATCGCAAGACTCGCCGAGACGCCGCCCATGGTCGGGTCGGTCATGAAAGAAATGTAGGGGATGCCCGCCTCGGACAATTTGGTCAATGCGGCGCTGGTTTTCGCCATCTGGAACAGCGAAAACAGCGATTCCTGCATCCTTGCGCCGCCGCTCGCGGTAAACACGATGAAAGGGCAGCCGAGTTCAAGACTCTTGTTGACGCCGCGCATGAAGCGCTCGCCGACGACCGAGCCCATCGAGCCGCCCATGAAGCTGAAATCAAACGCGGCCGCAACGATGTCGGCCCCCTTCAACTTGCCTCTCATCACGACCAGGGCGTCGCTTTCCTTCGTTTGTTTCTGCGCCTGAACGATGCGGTCCTTGTATTTTTTGCTGTCGCGGAATTTCAAAGGGTCGGTCGGCTTGACGCCCTTGCCGATTTCCTCGCGGCCTTCCTCGTCCAGAAAAATGTCCAGCCGGGTGCGGGCCGAAATGCGCATGTGGTGCTCGCATTTAGGGCACACATGCAGATTTCTTTCCAGTTCCAGATTGTAAAGAATCGCATTGCAGCTGGGGCATTTGTTCCACAAGCCTTCAGGCACGGCTCCTTTTTTATTGGAGTTTTCCGTTCTGATAGTTGACGGAACCAGTTTCTGAAACCAACTCATTCGTTATCTGCCTCGTAGTTGCGTCGTTATCTTTTTAATTATCCATCGCCTGGCGCATCGCGGCCAGCAATTCGACGATTTCTGTTTTTGCGCGCTCCGGATCGCCCAGATTCGCTTCGATTTTACTGATCAGCGCGCTGCCGATCACCACGCCGTCGCCGATGCCGGCGACCGTTTTCGCGGTTTCCGCATCCTTCACGCCGAAGCCGATGCCGACCGGCAGGCTTGCATTCGCGCGGATTTCCTTCAGTTTCTGCTCGACGTCGGCGATATTCAGGTGGCCCGCGCCGGTGACGCCTTTCAGCGAGACATAGTAAAGGTAGCCGGAGCCGATTTCGCCCATTTTTTTGATCCGCTCGGCGCTGCTGTTCGGCGCCAGCAAAAAGATCGTATCGATGTTGCGCGCCTTCAGTTCGGCCGCGCAGGCCTCGCCTTCCTCGGGCGGCAGGTCGACGGTCAGGACGCCGTCGATATCGGCTCTCTGTGCCGCATTCGCGAAGCCTTCATAGCCCATCGCTTCGATAGGATTCAAATAGCCCATCACGACCAGGGGCGTTTTCGTATCGGTGCGCCGAAACTCCATCGCGATCTCCAGGGTGCGGCGGAGGCTCATCTTGTGCTCGAGCGCGCGCTCGCTGGCGCGCTGGATCACCGGGCCGTCGGCCATCGGATCGGAAAACGGCACACCCAGTTCGATGATGTCGGCGCCGGCCTTGACCATCGCGTGCATCATCGGCACCGTGAAATTGGGGCTCGGATCGCCCGCGGTAATGAACGGGATCAGCGCCTTGCGGCCGTTTTGGGACAGTTCTTCAAATTTGGCGGCTAATCGGCTCACAGTAAAATTCCCTCGCGTTTGGCCATCGTTTGCATATCTTTGTCGCCGCGGCCGGACAGATTGACAATGATGATCTGGTCTTTGTTCATCGTCGGTGCCAGTTTCATCGTATAAGCCATCGCGTGGCTCGATTCGAGCGCCGGAATGATGCCTTCCATCCGGGTCAGCGCATAGAAGCCTTCGAGCGCTTCATCGTCGGTGATGCTGACATAATTTGCGCGGCCGGTGTCTTTCAGCCAGGCGTGCTCGGGGCCGACGCCCGGATAGTCGAGTCCCGCCGAGATCGAATGGGTTTCGATGATTTCGCCGTCGTCATCGGCCATCAAATAGGTGCGGTTGCCGTGCAGCACGCCCGGGCGTCCGGCCGACAAGGGGGCCGAATGGCGTCCGGTTTCGATGCCGTCGCCGGCCGCTTCGACGCCGTACATCTTGACCGCTTCGTCATCGATGAACGGATAAAACAGGCCGATCGCGTTCGAGCCGCCGCCGACGCAGGCGACCAGCGCATCGGGCAGGCGCCCTGTCATGTCCTGGCATTGCTGCTTCGCTTCGCGGCCGATAATGGCCTGGAAGTCGCGGACCATCGCCGGGTACGGGTGCGGTCCCGCGACCGTGCCGATGATGTAAAAAGTATTGTCGACGTTGGTGACCCAGTCGCGCAGCGCTTCGTTCAGCGCGTCTTTCAGCGTTTTCGAACCGGATTCGACCGCGACGACTTTCGCGCCCAAAAGCTTCATCCGGTACACGTTCAGCGACTGGCGCGCGACATCGACCGCGCCCATGTAAACGACGCATTCGAGGCCGAGGCGGGCGGCGACGGTCGCGGTCGCGACGCCGTGCTGGCCGGCGCCGGTTTCGGCGATGATCCGGGTCTTGCCCATGCGTTTGGCGAGCAGGGCCTGGCCGACCGTGTTGTTGATCTTGTGCGAGCCGGTGTGGTTCAGGTCTTCGCGTTTCAGATAAATCTGCGCGCCGCCGAGTTCGCGGCTCCAGCGCTCGGCATGATACAGCGGCGACGGCCGGCCGACATAATGCTGCAAATCGTCATCCAGTTCGGCCAGGAATTCCGGGTCCTGCATATAGCGATGATAAGCTTCATTGAGTTCCTGGATCGGCAGGATCAGCGTTTCCGCGACGAAGGTTCCGCCGTAAGGGCCGAAATGGCCCCGAGCATCGGGCATATTGTATTTATCTGTCATAATTTGTTCTGTCACCCTGATTAACTTCTGTCAAAAATGCCGCCATTCTGGCCGCATCCTTGACACCTTTGGCCGCTTCCACCCCGCTGCTGACGTCCAGCGCATAAGGTTTGACCGTCCGTACCGCGTCGCAGGCGTTCTCCGGATTCAAGCCGCCCGCCAAAATGATCGGCAAGGCGCACTGTTCGGGAATCCTGTTCCAATCGAAAAGGCTGCCGGTGCCGCCTTTCGCATCCGGATGCCAGGCATCCAGAAGCAAGCCCGCCGCATCGTGATAGTGCCCCGCCAGTTCCGCAATATGGGTCTCGGGCCGGACCCTGACCGCCTTGATATAGCGTTTGTTGTAAATCCGGCAGGCCTCCGCCGGTTCGTCGCCGTGAAACTGCAGGCAATCGATCGGCACTTTCTGCAAAATCTCGCGTATCCTGGCTTCCTCTTCGTCGACGAACAGCGCGACGACCGTGGTAAACGCGGGCAGGGCGGCGGTGATCCGTAGTGCCTGGTCGATGTCGATATTTCTGGGGCTTGGCGGATAAAACACCAAGCCGATCGCATCGGCCCCGAGCCTCGCGGCCTGTACCGCATCCTCGGCACGAGTAAAACCGCAAATTTTAACGCGAGTTCGCATAAAGTGATATGGGAATTTATGAAAAAAACCAAGCCCTATAGGATAACATAAATCGATTGGCCGGCCGGACTCGATTATTGGGCGGTTTGGGGATCGGTTGATTTTTCGCGGCGCGCCGAAAACGCACCGGCTTGGCGGTCAGGCTTGCGGAAGCCGGCTTCGATTGCGCATTGCGAGATTGCGTCATTTGCTTAAATCAACGCATCCTTTACAATGGACGGTTTGTTGCGTCGGCAAAAAGGCGGGTTGAGCCGATGCCGACGCGGATAGCCGGAAAAAACAGATGAAAAAATTAAAATGCGCGGTGATCGGCACGGGTTATCTCGGCAAGTTTCACGCGGAAAAATACGCCTCGCTGCCGGATGCGGAACTGGTCGCGGTCGTCGACATCGATGCAGCGGCCGCCCGCAACATCGCCGAAAAACACGGCGCGAAGGCGTTGACCGATTACCGGGAGCTTTTGGGTCAGGTCGATGCGGTCAGCGTGGTCGTGCCGACGACCTTGCATCATCGGGTAGCCAAGGATTTTCTCTTGGCCGGCGCGCATGTGCTGGTCGAGAAGCCGATCACGGTCTCGCTCGATGAGGCCGACGAACTGATCGCGATCGCAAAAGAGAAAAACCGGATCTTGCAGGTCGGCCACCTCGAGCGCTTCAACCCGGCCGTGCTCGGCCTCGACCGGGAAGAAAAGCCGCTGTTCATCGAATCGCACCGCCTGGCGCCGTTCAATCCGCGCGCGAACGACGTCAGCGTCGTGCTCGATCTGATGATTCACGATATCGACATCATCCTGGCGCTGGTCGATTCGGAAGTCGAGCGGATCGATGCGAGCGGCACCGCCGTTCTGACCCAGGGCACCGACATCGCGAACGCCCGTTTGCAGTTCAAGAACGGCTGCGTCGCGAACGTGACCGCGAGCCGGATCAGCATGAAGCTGGAACGCAAGATGCGGATGTTCCGGCCGTCCTCCTACGTGTCGGTCGATTTCCAGAACCGCGTCTTGACCAAGCATCGCACCGGCGACAAGGAGATGTTCCCCGGCATCCCGGAGATCGTGACCGAAGAATCGGTGTTCGCGACCAGCGATGCCTTGCTCGAAGAAATCAGACATTTTATCGCCTGCATCCAAAGCGGCGAAAAACCGCTGGTGCCGGGAGAAGCGGGGAGAAGGGCGCTCGCGACCGCGATCAAGATTACCGAATTGCTGAATTAACAATAGATAGACTCAAGGCTTGAAAAAAATGATACCAATGGTAAACCTGAAGGCGCAGTACGCCGAAATCAAGGATGAAGTCGAGCGCGGCCTCGCCGAAACGATCGCGAACTGCTCGTTCATCCTGGGCCCGAACGTGCAGGCCTTCGAACGGGAATGCGCCGATTATCTGGGCGTCAAACATGCGATCGCCGTCGCCTCCGGCACCGATGCGCTGCATCTGGCGCTGATCGCCGAAGGCATCGGCCCCGGCGATGAAGTGATCACGACCGCGTTCACCTTCATCGCGACCGCCGAGGCGATCTGCTATGTCGGCGCGAAGCCGGTGTTTGTCGACATCGACCCCAAGACCTTCAACATCTCGCCGGAGGCGATCGAGCAGGCGATCACGCCGAAGACCCGCGCGGTGATGCCGGTGCATCTGTTCGGCCAGCCGGCCGATATGGCGCGGATCGCCGACATCTGCAAGCGGCACAATCTGAAACTGATCGAGGATTGCTGCCAGTCGTTCGGCGCCTCGATCAACGGCAAGCAGACCGGCGCGATCGGCGATGCGGGCGCTTACAGCTTCTTTCCGAGCAAAAACCTCGGCGCCTACGGCGACGGCGGCCTGGTCGTGACCCACTCCGATGCGGCCGCCGAAACACTGAAGATGCTGCACAATCACGGCTCGAAGGTCCGCTATTATCACGACATCATCGGCTACAACAGCCGTCTCGACGAAATGCAGGCGGTGATTCTGCGCGCCAAGCTGAAGCGCATCGACCGCTACAACCAGGCGCGCCGCCGCGCCGCGCATCTGTACTCCGAACTGATGGCCGATCTGCCGTTGGCGACGCCTTTCGAGGACGGGGTCGGCGAGCATGTGTACCATCAATATACCTTGCTATGCGATCGCCGCGACGAGGTGATGAAGGCCTTGCAGGAAAACCAGATCGGCTGCGCGGTGTATTATCCGGTGCCGCTGCATCGGCAAAACGTGTTCAAGGAAGCCTGCGCCGGCGTCAGTCTGCCGGTGACCGAACAGGTCGCGGCGAACTGTCTGTCTTTGCCGATCTGTTCGGAATTGGACGAGGAAACGATCAGAACGATCGTGGCGGTGATTCGCGGCGCCTTGCTGGGCTGATCGGCCGGGCGGGCGGCGCCTTGCCGCCCGCTAGCGCGGCAGGATAGGGGCGTCAAGCGCTGCTCGCCGTGCCCCAGTGCCGCCAAAGCAGCTTGAAGGTCGGCGTCAGCTCTAAGTCATCGGCCTGCACGCGGGCGTCGATCTCGCCGGGCGTAAACCAGCCGCCGGCGTCGATCTCGTCCGCGGCCAGTACAAACGGGCCGTTATGCGTGATCCGATAGACCTGGACGAACTCCATGCCGTTTTCAAGGGTTGGCGGAAGCTTGAACATCGGCGCGATTGGGTTGCCGTGCTCGACGCCGAGTTCTTCGCGCAGCTCACGCAGCGCGCTGGCATCATAATCTTCGTGCGCATCGACGTGCCCTGCGGCCGAGGTATCCCAGAGTCCCGGATTCAGGTCCTTGCTCATCGAGCGCTTTTGCAGGAACAGGCGGCCGGATTCGTCGAATACCAGGATATGCACCGCACGGTGCATGAGTCCGGTGGCATGCACGATGTGCCGGGCGCAGGTGTCGACGACGTTGTCGTCTTGATCGACGACCGCGAGCAGCTCTTGATGCGGGAGTGGTTTCATGATCTTTGCCTGCGTGGCATGCGTCTCTGATAAGCCATGATGACGGACGCTCGGCGCCATCTGACGGCTTTGACCAGCCTCATCATAGCGACAGGACGAGATTAAGGCAACAGAGCAAGGGCTGCATCGAGAGCGGGTAAATGCCTCCGCCCGCCTGACAGCGGGCGGGACCGATGACGCTGATGCGCCTTAACTGGCCTTGCCGGCTTCAGTAGCGGCTGGCACTTCGATCAAGCGTCCTGATTTGCAGTCGTAGATATAACCGTAAACAGGAATCTCGCGAGGCACCAAAGGATGGGTCTTGATCCGGACAACGTCTTCCAGAACGCTTTGCTCCTGATCTTTAATGGTCAGCCAGCTGATGTGCTTGGCCTCGTGCGAGCCAGGACCTTCGCCGGTGTCGTACCATAAGCCTTGTTCGTTCAGGGATGCGGTTTTCAAGCTGCTGGCCAACAGGTCGCGCATGATCTCATCGGAAAATAGCTCCATGCCGCAGTTGGTATGATGGATCACGAACCATTCGCGGGTGCCGAGCAGTTTATAGGAGATGACCAGGGAGCGGATCGCATCGTCGCTGGCGCGGCCGCCGGCATTGCGGATCACGTGCGCGTCGCCTTCGGACAGGCCCGCATATTTGGCAGGATCGAGGCGCGCGTCCATGCAGGTCAGTATC
Source organism: Methylomicrobium lacus (assembly GCF_041897535.1). Classification (GTDB taxonomy): domain Bacteria; phylum Pseudomonadota; class Gammaproteobacteria; order Methylococcales; family Methylomonadaceae; genus Methylomicrobium; species Methylomicrobium lacus_A. The sequence continues at coordinate 1,431,656 of NZ_CP169217.1, read as the reverse complement.
GCGAAATGCCGGCCGGGAGGCAAGGGCAGGTCGCCTTTGTCGCCGAAATTATTGACATAATCTTGGTTGGCGGCCAAGACTTCATTCAGAATTTTGCTCATGGGTGCCTCTTATCGTTATTATTGAAAACCGGTCGATATAAAAAAACCGCTTGGTCTTGTCTCTTTCGATGCACAGGGCCAAGCGGCTTCTTCTAACTATCTCCGCTGCGCAATATACCCGACTAAACCCAGACTTTAAATAGCGTTAAAAATTTATAAAATATAAATTTATAGTTTATAGTTGGCGGCCATGGACAAATTGAACAACATGCGGGTATTTTGCCGCATCGTCGAACTCGGCACTTTCGCGGCGGTCGCGCGCGAGATGAATCTGTCCGCGATGATGATCAGCAAATACATGGCGCAACTGGAGGAGTCGCTCGGCGTCGCCTTGCTGAACCGGACGACGCGCCAGATCAGCCTGACCGAGGCCGGAGAGATTTACTATCACCGCGGCAAGCAGTTGCTCGACGATTTTTTGGAGCTGGACGAATCGACTTCGCAGCTCGGCAGAAACGTGCGCGGAGTGTTGAAGGTCAGCGCGCCGATCGACTTCGGCGGCTTGTTCATGGTGCCGGCGATCGAGGCCTATCAGCGCGAATACCCGGACGTCAAAATTTTGATGACCCTGCGTAACAGTCATGTGAACCTCGGCGAGGGCAATTTCGATCTGTCGATCCTGGTCACCGACACCCTGGACCTCGGCGTGGTGGCCCGAAAAATCGCCGAGACGCGTCTGTGCGTTTATGCGTCGCCGGAGTATATCGCCGCGCACGGCAAACCGCAACGCATCGAGGAACTCAGCGAACACCGCTGCCTGCATTACATGGATACGCCGCACCGCGATTACTGGATTTTCCGCGCCGGCAACGACGAGATCAAGATCAAAACTCACTGGCATTTCGCCTCGAACAACGGCCGCGCCCTGTGCCAGGCCGCGGCCTTGGGCATGGGCATTACCCAGGCGCCGGAGTTTTCGGTCGCGAATTATCTGGCGGAAGGCAAACTGGTCGAAGTGTTGCAGGAGTTTCGGATTCCGTCGCTGGCGATCTATGCGACCTATTTGCAGCGGCGCTTTTTGCCGGCCAAACTGACCACGTTCGTCGATTTTATGGTCCGATATTTCGCGGAAAACGCTCCGTCCGGCGTGGACCGGGCGGCTTGAAACTCTCCTGATGCTGTCGCCGAGTCTTTAATCAACAACCTAAAACACAATGGCAAGAAGAAGCCAACATACACTCCCTGAAATCAAGGCCATGGTGCTTCAGGCCGCCGAAACGCTGGTCGCCGAGGAAGGCAGCAAGGCGCTGACGATGCGCAATGTCGCGTTCGAAATCGGCTATACGGTCGGTAGCATCTACATGGTGTTCGAGAACATGAACGATCTGGTGCTGCAATTGAATGCCCGCACGCTCGATGCGCTGGTCGAACGGTTCGACAGCATGCCGCCCCAAGAGCCGGCCGAGGCGATCGAAGCGATCGCGGAGATTTATCTGAACTTTGCCGGCCGCCACTTCAATTGCTGGAGCCTGATCTTCGAGCATCGCCAGCCGGAGGGCGGGGAACTGCCGGATTGGTATCGAGAAAAAATCGAACGCGCGTTTTCGCGTTTCGAGGCGGAATTCCAGCGGCTGGCCGCGGACCGCAGCGAGGCACAGGCCAAACAGGCCGCGCGGGCGTTATGGGGCGGCATCCACGGCATCTGCATGCTGTCGCTGACCGGCAAGTTCGCGGCCGTCGGCGCGGACGACATGAATGCGAGCGTGAAACTGCTGGTCCGGCACTTCCTCGACAGCTGGCGGCATCAGGGCAGAAGGTAGTTTCTCCAAGCCCGCCGATGGAACTCATCGTTTTGCTGAAGGGGGAGAACGTTGCGGCACTTTGCCGGTCTATTATCCCATCTGTATGAAGCAAACCGATGGAGGCTCCGATGCGTTTACTCTCCGTGCTGATGCTCAGCATCACCGCGTTGTTGGCGCAGGCGCAAACGGCGCCCGGCGCCGCCGAGGTGAGTCCCGCGGCCGCCAATCCGCTGCGCGGCCTGCCGCCGGTTCCTATTCCGGCCGACAATCCGCAGACGCCGGCGAAGATTGCGCTCGGCGACAAGCTTTTCCATGACGCGCGTTTCTCGATCGACGGCACGGTCAGTTGCGCGACCTGTCACAGCGAAAAACACGCGTTCACCGACGGCAAACAATTTTCGACCGGCCATCATGGTCTGACCGGCACGCGTAACGCGCCGACCGTGGTCAATGCGGCGTTTTACACCTCGCAGTTCTGGGACGGCCGCGAGCCCGATCTGGAAGGCCAGTCCAAGCAGCCGCCCGTCAATCCGGTCGAAGGCGGTCTGGCCAACCATGAGCCGATCCTGCAAATCGTGCGCACCGATCCGGACTACAAAAAAGCGTTTACGGAAGTGTTCGGCGTCACTGACGCGAAGTTGACGATGGACCATGTCGCGAGGGCGATCGCGAGTTTCGAACGCTCGATCGTGTCCGGCAACTCGCCCTTCGACCGTTATTACTTCCAAGGCGACAAGAGCGCGTTGAACGCGGCGCAACAGCGCGGCTTCCAGCTCTTCATAGGCCAGGGCCGCTGCGTCTCCTGTCATACGATCGAAAACGATCACGCGCTGTTCACCGACAGCAAGTTCCATAACATCGGCATCGGCATCAATGCGATTCAGGACGATGTGCCGCGTCTGGCCGGCGCCTTTCTGGAAGCGAAGGCGAAGGGCGGCGATGTCGACCGGATCGTGCTGACCGACAAGAAGTCCTCCGAGCTCGGCCGTTTCGCGGTGACCGACAAGATCACCGCGATCGGCGCGTTCAAGACGCCGACCCTACGCAACATCGACCTGACCGCGCCTTACATGCACGACGGCAGCCTCAAAACGCTGAAAGAGGTGGTGATTCATTACAATAACGGCGGCGTGACGCCGGCCGGCGCGAAGGTCAACGATTTTCTGAGCGGCGGCATTCGGCCCTTGAATCTGACCGAGGCGCAGATAGACGATCTGGTCGAATTTCTGAAAGCGCTGACCAGCCCGCAGTTTGCTCAAGCCGTCACAGCCGCAGCCCCACGGGAGACAGGACATGAATCACATTAATCGCAGCCGCCGCCATTTTCTGCAAACCTCCGGCGCCCTGGCGCTCGGCAGCACCCTGCCGATCAGCCTGGTCGAACTGGCCTTTGCCGATGCACAGCAGAACTTCACGTTCGCCTATATTTCGGATGCGCACATTCAGCAGATCAAGGGCAGCCGTTTCGTCCGGAACTGGGACCGCGGCCTGATCCGCGCGGTCGCCGAAACCAATCTGTTGAATCCAAAGCCGGATTTCGTGATGTTCGGCGGCGATCTCGCGCAATTGGGCTCCGTGCCGGAACTCGATCACGGCGCCGAGATCCTATCGGCGCTGAAATATAAAACCCGCCATGTGATGGGCGAGCACGACTATTACCTGGACCTCGGCGCCTACTGGGAAAAACTGTTCGGGCCGCAGTATTACAGTTTCGACCACAAGGGCGTGCATTTCATCGTGCTGAACAGCATACGCACCTACGACGACTGGACCTACAAACGCTGGCCGACGGCCGAGCAACGCATGCTCGAAATGGCCGGGCTCGACAATCCGAACAGCTCGCCGTTCATGGTCGGCGACGAGCAGCGCCAATGGCTGAAAAAGGATCTGGACAAGATTCCGAAGACGACGCCGATCGTGGTGTTTTCGCATTCGCCGCTGCAAAAGATCTACAAGGGCTGGAATTTCTGGACCGAGGACGCGGAGCAGATTCAGGCGCTGTTGAAGCCTTTCAACAAGGTGTCGGTGATCTACGGCCACGTACATCAGATCCAGTACAACCAGATCGGCAATATCAGTTTTAACTCGGTGATGGCGACCGCCTGGCCGTGGCCGTATCCGCAGTCCTATGCGCAAGCCGAACAATACCTGCCGAAACTGACCGTGCCGATGAACCGCTCCGACCCGTTCTTCGAACGCGATGCGACCGGCTGGCAGTTCATCAATGTCGCCAATGGTCACGTCGATCTCAATTACCTGCTGCCCGAAAACACCGATCGCAGCGTGGGTTTCGACAAGGCCGCCAAAAAACCGGTCGATGCAGAATACCAGTCCGAAGGCGCGCGGATTCCGCCGCAAAGCCATTTTTGATCCGCCTTGGAGAATAGGGTATGAAAAGCTTGCACGCAAAAAAATTGGCTTTGGGGCTGGCGGCGTCGATGGCCGCTGCTTCGGTTCAGGCCGACGAATTTACCAAGGACGACCTGGAGCGCTGGCAAGGGCAATTCATGGAGGTCGTGAAACAGGGCAGGGAACTGTGGACCAGCCCGACCCTGGGTACGAACGGCGTCGCCTGCGCGCAGTGCCATCCGAACGCGGCGAACACGCATCCCGAAACCTATCCGAAATTCCAGAAGCAGATCGGCAAGGTGATTCCGCTGTGGGAGATGATCAACTGGTGCCTGCGTAATCCTCTGGAAGGCCAGCCGCTTGCCGCCGATGATCCGAAAATGGTTGCGTTGCAGGCCTATGTGACCTATGAACGGCGCGGCGTGAAGCTGGAGCCTGGCAAGCATTGAGAAAAATAAATGAGACTTCGCGGATTGGTTTAGTGGTCAAAATACTTGTGAGTGGCATTTACGCGTAGGGCGGATTAGACGCGCAAACCCCGCAAGCGCCAAGTCTAAGAATGACTTTCCGCGCGTCGTAATCCGCCGTATGAATGAACACCGCGCACATACGGCGGATTACGACGCACCCCTAGATCAAACAAAACCGAAATATTCTCTGGTTGCGCGTATAATCCGCCCTACGGACTAACATACCTGATCCTGCTGCTGTAGGGTGCGCACCGCGCACCATTTAATGAATCTGGTGGAATATTTGACCCATTTTCAGCAGTTAGGCCACCAATCTATTCCGATTGCTAAGGTTTTTAGCGTGAGTTGGCATCAAAAAGGGGCGCAATGCGCCCCTACCTGGCTATGATGCCTAGGCTCGTTCATGTCGCATTCGGCGTCTTGAGATCCGGTAAATCGTTCGATCCTGTTCTTCATGACGCTTGACTCGAATAACAGTATCTACGGTCCTTGCGCTTGTCGATGGTATTCGTCGATATTGCCGGTCGGCAAAAACAGTAAAAAACCATCGATATAAGCCATGATGGTTTCTCATGAAATGTAGGGTTGTCATGGTTTGGGTTGTATTTATTCGGCCAAGGGTAGGCAAATTTCGACGCCGCCGAGTCCCGTGGCCGGGTCGAATGCTTCGGTGTAGCGCTCGAACCAGGGCTGCGGGGCGATATGAAGCCCGCAGTCCGGTACCCAATGTGTCCAGATCGTGTCTAGTGTTTGTTTGATCGAACCGACGTGTTGGCTATGGGTCAGCACGGCATATCGCCCTGCCGCCAATTGCAGATGCTCGAAGCCGGCGGGTAATTGCGCGGTATCGTCGACCTCGACGCCGACCAGGTAATCGAAACTGCATCCTTCGCCGGGGTTCCAGCAAACGCCATAAGCGGTCTTGCTTATTTGGCCCGGAATATGGCCTAAATGCGGCGCAATGCGCTGCCAATGCAGCGGAATATTGCCGAGCGTTTCCAGAGAAAAGCGTGCGTTTAACCCGGCTATCACGCGTTTTTCCATATTTTCAAAGCGGACGGTGCCAAGTCCCAGGGCCATGGCCCGAATGCCTGCTTCCTGTTCGCGCAGTGCCGGGGTGAAGGCGTCGCCGAAATCGTCGGCTTCGAACAACGGGCGGATTTCGATCTCGGACTCTTCCGGCATCGGATTCGGGCAGCGTTTGACCCAGTCGATCGCCTCTTCCATCGACTTGACCTGCCACAGCCAATAACCCGCGACCAGTTCCTTGGTTTCGATGAACGGCCCGTCGATGACCGTGCGCTGCCGGCCGGAAAAACGGACGCGGACGCCTTTCGAGCTGGGCTGGAGTCCTTCACCCGCCAGTAGGATGCCGGCTTTGACCAGCTCTTCGTTGAATTGGCCCATCGCTGTCAACAATGCCTCGCTCGGCATTTCGCCGGCTTCGGAACTTGGACTGGCTTTGACCATGACCATGACTTTCATAGGCTGTGTCTCCTGATTGCAAAGTAGCTTGTGTTGATGGTTTGATCCTGCGGTGAATTATTTTTGGAAACAGGCTTCTTCGGCAGCGCGCGCGGCTTCGACCAGCTCCTCTTTCGTCATCTGATGTTGATGTGTCGCGATCGACCAGCGGTGCCCGAACGGATCCTCGATGATCCCGTAGCGGTCGCCCCAGAACATGTCCGCAACCGGCATGATCACGGTGGCGCCGGCATTCACGGCCTGGCTGAACAACGCATCCACGTCCGGAACCGCCAGATGGATGGTAACCGGCGTGCCTTTCAGGGATTTGGGTCCGAGCATGCCTTGTTCCGGACATTCGTCCACCAGCATCACGGCTGCGCCGTTGAGGCTCAAACAGGCGTGCATCAGCTTGCCGTTCGCGGCGGGAAGCCGGATCATTTCGGTTGCTCCGAAAGCTTTGATATAGAAATCGATGGCGGCGGCCGCGCCGGCGCAGACCAGGTGAGGGATAACGCCGGGCATGCACGCTGAATTTGCGGGATTTTCTGGGTTGTTCATAGGTGATTCCTCGATACAAAGTTTCTCAAGTGTGCCGCAACCGTTTTCGATGTGCTGCGGCGGCTCGTTCAAATAGCTTTACCGTGAAAACCGATAGATGAATGGTGGGAGCGACGCCTACGTCGCGATTAAAGCTTCAAGTCGCGACGTGAGCGTCGCTCCCACAGACGAGTTTATTCTTTTCGGGGTGATGAGAGCTTCCTCATGTGTGTTAAGTTGTTACTGGCGGTATCGGCCGACCGGCATGTTTTGGGTCCGACGGTTATATGATAGTTTCCCTGCCCTAGATTCAAGAGTGGCTAAACGTCATTTCAGCCGTTCGATTTATGATCCGTGAATAAGCGGATAAAAAACTTTTCGATCTCGACCAGAAAGAAAACGCTGGACGCGACCGCGATCATCAGACCCCAGGTCGGCAGGTCGAGATCGACCGAACCGAACAGGGCCTGCATCGGAGGCCAATAGGTATAAGCCAGCTGGAAACCCGTCAGCACAAAGACGGCGAACCAGATGGTGCCGTTTCCGAACAGGCCGCGCGGGCTCAGAACCGACTGATACAGGTAGCGGCTGTTGAAAACATAGAACATTTCAAACAGCACCAGCGTATTGACCGCTATCGTCCGCGCCTCGGCCACCGAAGCGCCGAGGCCGTGCTGATGCAAAAACAGCCCGAAGGTGCCGGTCACCAGGATCAGCGAGACGAACAGAATCCGCCACCCCAAAAATCCCGACAGCAGCGGCTCATGGGGATCTCTCGGTTTACGCCGCATGATCCTTCTCTCGGTCGGCTCGAAGGCCAGGGTCAGCGACAGCGTGACGGCGGTGATCATGTTGACCCAGAGTATCTGCACCGGGGTAATCGGCAGGACTTTGCCGGTCATGATCGCCGCGGCGATCGTCAACGCCTCGCCGCCGCTGGTCGGCAGGATGAAGATGATCGATTTTTTCAGGTTTTCGTAGATGCTGCGTCCTTCCTCGACCGCGTGCACGATCGAGGCGAAATTGTCGTCGGCCAGCACCATTTCGCTGGCCTCTTTTGCGACCTCGGTGCCATTCTTGCCCATCGCCACCCCGACATCGGCGCGTTTGAGTGCCGGCGCATCGTTGACGCCGTCGCCGGTCATCGCGACCACCTGATCGTCCGCCTGCAGCGCGCTGACCAGGCGCAGTTTGTTTTCGGGACTGGTGCGGGCAAACACGTCGACATCGCGAATCGCAACCTTCAGTTCGTCGTCGCTTAGAAGATCGATGGCGGCGCCGCTGAGCACCGAACCGTTGCCGATATGCAGCTGGGCGGCGATTGCAGAGGCCGTCGCCGCATGATCGCCGGTAATCATTTTGACCCGAATTCCGGCCTTCTGGCACTTCCGGACCGAATCGATCGCTTCCGGGCGCGGCGGGTCGATCATGCCGACCACGCCGAGCAGGGTCAGGCCGTTCTCGACATCGGCAAACTCGATTTGGCTTCGGGTCAGAGGTTCGGTCTTGAACGCGATCGCCAGCAAGCGTTGACCGCGGCCTGCGATCTCGTCCATCACCCGGTGCCAGTGCGCGCCCCGAATCGGCTCATCCTCGCCATGGTGGCGCTCCTGGCTGCACATCGCCAGTATCCGCTCCGGTGCGCCTTTGACGAACATGAAGGCGTGGCCGAGATGGTCGTGGTGCAAGGTCGCCATATAACGGTGTTCCGCTTCGAACGGAATGCTGTCGGTACGCGGCATTTCCTGGTTCAACAAGTCCGGATCGAGCCCGGCCTTGAGCGCGAGCGTAATCAGTGCGCCTTCGGTCGGGTCTCCGTGCAGATGCCAGGCGCCGTTCGCCTGCTCGATCCGCGCATTGTTGCAGAGCGCGGCCGCGCGCAGCAGTTCCCGCAGCTCGGGATAATCGTTGATGCTTGCACTCAGCCCTGCCAGTTTAAAATCGCCGTGCGGGTCGTAACCGGCCCCTTCGACGGTGAATTCGTCGCTGTTCACGCAAACCGATTCCACGGTCATTTCATTGCAGGTCAAGGTGCCGGTCTTGTCGGAACAGATCACGGTCACCGAGCCCAGCGTTTCGACCGCGGGCAGGCGGCGAATGATCGCGTTGCGCGCGGCCATGCGCTGCACGCCGATCGCCAGCGTAATCGTCACGATCGCCGGCAGACCTTCGGGGATCGCGGCCACCGCAATGCCGACAGCCGACATGAACAGGTCTTGCAGCGACGAATGCCCGATAAACCAGCCGTAGCCAAAGGCGGCCAACGCCAGGACCAGAATCGCGGCGGTCAGCCAGCGGCTGAAACCGGCAATCTGCTTTAAGAGCGGCGTGGTCAATTGCGGCACTGTGCGCAAAAGCGAGCTGATTCGGCCGATCTCTGTGTCGTCGCCGGTCGCGACGACAATACCGTGCGCGGTGCCGTAAGTGATCAGAGCGCTCGAATAGGCCATGCTGAAGCGGTCGCCCAGCGCGGCATGATCTTCGGATGGCGTCGCATTTTTTTCGACAGCGACCGATTCGCCGGTCAGCATCGACTCGTCGGCGCGCAAATTTTTGACTTGCAGCAGACGCAAATCGGCAGGCACCTTGTCGCCGCTTTCGAGGCTGACGATGTCCCCCGGCACCAGTTCTTCCGCGGGAATCTTGAGATGCCTGCCGTCGCGCAATACCATCGCCTCGTAGGTCAGCATATTGCGGATCGCATTGAGCGCATGTTCCGCCTTGCCTTCCTGAATGAATCCGATCAGCGCATTGATCAGGACCACGCCGAGGATCACCGCGCTGTCCACCCAATGTTCGATTGCCGCGGTAATGCCGGCCGAAGCCAGCAGGACATAGATCAGCACATTATGAAACTGCAGCAAAAAACGCTTCAGGGGGCCAGTACTTGCTGCCGGCGTCAACCGATTATAGCCGTGCTGCTTCAGTCGCCGCCGGGCTTCCTGTGCGGCGAGTCCTGTCGCGCCGCTGTTCAGCACCTGGAACACGGCATCGGTCGAAAGCGCGTGCCACGAAGCCGCGTCTGGCTTTGCCGAAGATTTTTTACCGATCGTCAAAAGTCAAACCTATTTATACAAAGTTTCTACGTCTTCCGGTGTCGCATAGTCTACGCCGACGCTGATCACGAAGCTCGAGACCTCCTCGATATTCATCTGCGACTGCTTCACCTTGGATTTGTGTACCATCACCGTGAAGCCGGATGTCGGGTTCGGGGACGTGGGGATATAGAGGATGTAACAATCGCCAATGCGGTTGGTGACATAGGCAGGAACCCACATGCCGTCCTTCGGATATTCCACATAGACCACTTCGCGCAGTTGCGATTCTTCCGAGGGCAGGAACATGCGCAATAACTTTCGGGTTACCCGGTAAATACTGCTGATGAACGGAATCCGCTGGATCAGGGCTTCCAGATAATAGAGCAGATGCGCTTTGTCCTGTTTCAGCTGTTTGCCGAAATAGGCCAACAGTGCAATCGCGGCGGCAAACAAGGCGACGGTGACCAAGGGGTTTTCGTATGTGCCGTGCACGAGCAATACAAAATTCTTCAAAACACGTTGAACATAAACAATGATTTGAAAGATCAGTACGATCGGTACGAAACCGACTATGCCTATCAGCACATAATCGACGATGGCTTTCAGTTTTGTTGTCATGGTCGTTTCTCTCTCGCTATTACTGATGGATGAAAAGTGGCTGCGTCGGCCATTTAAATGCATTCTTGAAGCTCGATTGCGACTCCTAGAATAATACAGGAGCTTCTACATGCCTATCTTTCTTCGAACTTTCTGAGTGGAGTTAACCAAAATGTTTAGCATTAGTAAGGTCATATCTGCTCGTCTTATAAGTGTTTATACGTATTATGTTTTCACCGCTCATGGTGTATAAGAGATCTCGATAAAGTTTATCCAATAGGTTAGTGGCCAGTTTTATGCAGGGGACGCCTCGATAGAATGTCAAGTTTCCATGATTTACCATAGATGCGGAGAATTTCCGTTCCGTCCTTACCCGCGCTTCCAGACACACGCCTTCGATCTCTATCCAGCATCGGCTGATTTATAAAAAATCACTTACAGTAAGTCGCATTGTTTAAATTATTTTAAATAACAAGGAAGCAATATGCAGGAAATAAGAAAAATCATGAATTTTTATGATGATCAATATTTTTTATTTATGCTAAGAGGTTACTGTTACTCAAATAATATTCGTATGACAGAGGCGTCATTAGATAGAGAGGGTATCAATGAAATTGCTGAATGTAATCCTGATTTAATCTTTATTCCGCTGGATTGGATAAACGCTACTGGGGATATGGGGAATGAGACAGATTTATTAAAGCGAGTCTGCAAAAGCAGGGATATAAAAATATGTGGCCTGAATGGACAAGCATGCGATAGGGACTCGGAAGAGACACCGACATGGATCGATAGGGTCATAAATAACCCCTTGGATATTGCCGAGATAGACACGTTTATTAAAAACTCCGTCTTATGTGGCTGTTGTTTTACCGAAAGAAGAATAAATTCAGAAAGGCGCACATCTCCCGATAGAAGATTGAATGCTAGATTCAGTCGTAATCGTTACGATAGCAATAAAGTCATAGACGTCCTGGATCTTGCCTATACGCATCATGCAGCAGGCAATATGGAATTGGCCGAGCTCCATATTGATACCCGTAATAAAATTTTATTTGTAAAGGGATATAAAATTGATTTAACTCCGAAGGAGTTCGATCTGATTGCATACTTGGCAACGGATCTTGATCGCGTTTTTTCTCCTGAAGAAATTATTAAATACCTTTGGCCTAACAATGATAGAGCCACAAAATCGGATCTTTATCAATACATTCACTTGTTAAGAAAAAAAATTGAAAATATCCATGATAACCAGCAACTGATTTTGACAGTAAAAGGATTTGGGTACAGGCTGAATATTTCAAAGAATTAATCAGGGTATTCATTATCTTATATGCTCCTATCCCGCCATACAAAGTCCATGGGCATAACGAAAAAGCACACTTTCATGAATGTTTTTAATTGAATTTTAAGATTGGCTCTATGGAATTTTGAGATGCAATTGAATGATACTAGCCGCCGGTAACAGCCAGCCTGATCCGCTTTCAATTATGGAGGGGTGGCGTGTGCCAGTCATCGTCGGATAGAACATCCGATGGGATTTTACACTTTATTCTGGAGTAATAGCTATGAAACAATTTAAGCAAAAAATCTTGGCTGCAAGTATTCTTCTGGCTTTGGGTACTGTTTCCAGCGCTTGGGCTAATCCTACTACTACAAACACACAAAGCGACGGCAACACATCGACTAACAGTGTCGATGCGTCCGCCGGTTACGGTACGGGTAATGCTGGAGCGAGTGAAGGCGCTACCTCTACTATAGGCGATGTTACCTCAACAAAAGATAGCAATAACCCTTGGACTGATAACAGTAATGGTCTCCAAGGTTCTCCGACGGCTAGCCAAAATGGAACGGCAAACAATGGCAGTGGGTCTGCAACTTCTGCCAATACAGACACCAGCCATAGTAATAACACTGACAACAGTGATGGTTTGAATGGCATTGCGGCGGCTAGCGAAAATGGAACGTCAAACAATGGCAGTGGGTCGGCTACTTCTACCAATTCGGACTCCAGCTATAGCAACAATAGTCTAGATGGAGCAAATGGCCAATCGACGGCATCTAGTGGAGGTACCTCAAACAATGGCAGTGGTTCGGCAACTGCTACCCACGACAGCAATAACACTGATAACAGTGATGGTTACGCTGGCATTGCGGCAGCTAGCGAAAATGGAACGTCAAACAATGGTAGTGGGTCGGCAACTTCTAACAATACACTTCAAGACTCACACGCATCAGGAACTGGTTCAGCTTCTACCAATAATGGAAACCCTGTTGCGCAAACTTCAGATACGTACGGATACGGCAATGCGGCAACCAACAATGGAGACGCTACGGCACACAGCTCATCAGCGTCGGCAGCCGGTTCAGCGGCAACCAATATTGGCGATGCTTCCGCGCAATATGTCGAAGCGTACCAAGATGGCTACGGTAATGCACAGGCAATTAACGGCGATGCCACCAGTAACTACAAAGTCAACAATCAACTTCTGGAAGGTACTGTCACGGGTATCCCTGCTAGTGACACAACCGGAGGACTGCAATTGGCAGCCATACCTGTGGGGGATAACACGATGACCAGCTCGGTCGTCGGCAACGCGGGTGTGACCCAAGTCTTCCAAAATTCGGGCACCGGTTTGGCGCAACAATCTGTCTTGGTTGACGGTACGGTAAATGTTACCCAAGGCACGGCAACGGTTGGTCAGTAACCTTAATGTTTATTAATGGTTTGAATTAATAAATTTTCGGCGGGCCGGTGAATGAGTCATTCGTTCACCGGCTATTGACTGACAGCGATCAATGATGAGGAGAACGTGATGGGAACGATATTAAAAAGCGCCTTGTTGACGTTACTTGTAATGATAATGAAGACACCGCCGGCAACAGCCGATACCGTTCAATATGAGGAGAGGCTAGTCCTTTTTGCCACGGCCGATAAAGCGCTGCCGGAGGAACTGGATAATGCAAGGGGGCGTGAAGGAGTGGATATGACGTTGCTGAATATCCAGGATCTTCAAGCCACGATCAACGGCAATGCCAACCACAATGTAAACGGTTTCAACATGATCGATAATAACTCATTTACCCATGTCAGCGGCATTGCCAGCGTCATTCAAAACAGCGGCAACAATGTGATCATCCAGGATTCCACTATTGTGAGTGTAACAGTCAATCCTTAATGCTGCCAGGCGGGATGAAACAACATGAAACGATCGATTGCAAATTACCTGCTGCTTGCGTTACCCGCTTTTTCCTGCAATGCCGGGTCTATCAATGTGAACGGCATTGCCGGCGGCGGTAACTATGAGGTAGCGATGAGCACTTTTTTGGAGATGCGCTTCAAGACGGTATATAAGCAACAGTTCGATTTCAGTTGTGGTTCGGCCGCGTTGGCAAGCCTGCTCACGTTTCACTATGACGATCCTGTTACCGAGCAAGGCGTGTTTGTCGATATGTATAAGAATGGCGATCAGCAGAAAATTCAAAAACTGGGCTTTTCGTTACTGGATATCAAACTTTATCTGGAAAGGCGGGGCTATCGCGCCGACGGCTTCAAAATCAATCTGGATCAACTGGTTACCGCCCATGTTCCGGCGCTGACCATCATCAATAAGAACGGTTACATGCATTTCGTCATTATCAAAGGCATCGATGAGCGGGATGTTTTGGTGGGAGATCCCGCGGTGGGCGTCAAAGCCATTCCCCGCGACGAGTTCGAAGACATGTGGCAGAACCGTATTTTATTTTTGATCCATGACAAACTGGATGTGGCGTCGGGTCATTTTCAAGATAAGAAAGAGTGGGCGCTGCGAGTCAAGGCGCCGTTAGAGTCTGTCGTTGACCGAAGCAGCCTGAGCCAATTCAATTTGCTGCAACCTAATATCAGGGATTTTTGAGGTAAGGGGGATTTGAGATGAACGAAAATAAATCTATCGTCCGCCCTGAATTGATCAGGGCGGTTTGCCGGATGATGGTCTGGGGCCTTGCCGGTGGCGTGGCTAGTCAAGTGTTAGCGGATGCCATGCCGAATCATGCAGACCACCCGTTTGCTCACTGGGAACGCGCTTCCGACAGCGAACTGGATCAGTTGAGAGGCGGGTTTGTGCTGCCGAACGGCGTCACGATCGATTTTAGCCTGGAAAGGATCATCTCGTTGAATGGCGCGGTGGTTTCTTCGTCTTTTTTCGAATTGCCGGGCAATGTGGCATTGATTCAGAATGGCAACATCATTCAAAATCCGGGCTTGAGCATGTCAGGACTGGGTACCGTTATCCAGAACAACCTGGATAATCAAACGATCAGTGCGCTGACTCAACTTAATTTAACGGTGAGCCACATTAGGGATATGAATTTAAATAACGGTGGCGCTCTTGTTAATAATTTTGTCCTGCCTGGCATGTAAGGTGAATGGGAGCTTTGTATGGTCATCTATCTAGCGCCATAACGCTTTCGTATCGGCAAGAGCCCGTCGATGGGTGCACTGAAAGTCTATGCCTTTAACCCGCCTATCGGCTCCAAATGCCTGTATCGCATCGTCTTTTTCTCTAGAAAATTTCGGCATCAATAGGCTTCTATTGCAAAAAAAATGGGCTTGATGTAGGATAATAGCTTAAAATAATCTTAATGAAATTGACGCCATAAAATTCAAATACGTGCGGAATGGTGGTTGATTTAATTTTTATTTTTTAACATAAAATGGAATAAAAGTATGAAGATTAAATTTGTAAGCAGTAATTTTCTTCTACGAAGATCTATCAAGGAAGTTATTTTTTATCTGCTGCTTTTTTTTGTGAACAGGGGCTATGCGGAAACGGGGGCGAAAAATGACGACTTGGCGCAATACAAAAAACTGATTGCCGAGCAGCAGAAGGAATTTGTAAGACAGCGGCAGATTATTGCCGAACAAGGCAAACAGCTGGAGCAAATGAAAATGCGGTTGGATGCTTTGGCGACACAGTCCGCACAAAATCAGCCCCCTGCAAAGCAAGCAGCAAATGGGCCTCAAATCGTTGCGGCAAGAAATGCCAATGCACCGCCATCATTGTCTGATAAGCTTCCCTCACGGCCTGTGGGCCAGCCGCCACCGGAAAGCCAAAAACGTCGGCCGCCCGAAATTCCCAGAGTCAGTCAAACGGTCGGCGGCGTCTTGACCAGAAAAAACAATCTGGTTGTTGAGCCGTCACTGTTTTATAGCTACTACGATAATAACCGGGTATTCCTCGATGCCTATACGTTTCTTCCGGCTATTGCCATTGGCCTGATCGATGTCCGTCAGATTAAACAGCATACCCTGATGGGTTTTCTGGGCTTTCGCTATGGTCTTACGGACCGTTGGGAACTAGAATTCAGAGCGCCTTATGTCTACCGCACGCAAGAACAACGCGCACGGCCATTGTTGGAACAAGCCGCCATTGATAAAGCGTTTAACACGGACGGAAGCGATATTGGCGATCTTCAATTTGCCTCCCGCTATCAGCTTAACAGCGGGTCCGATGGCTTGCCGATTTTTATCGCCAACTTGCTTGCGACGGCGCCCACTGGAAAAAGCCCATTCGACATTCCATTGGTACAAGCCGTCGGAATTCCGGGTTTTTCATTTCCAGCGGAAATGCCGACAGGCGCCGGGTACTTCAGCGTTCAACCCAGCATTACCGCGCTCTATCCGACGGATCCGGCGGTGTTTTACGGAAATATAAGTTATAACTACAACGCCGAAACCAGTACCAATGCCGGTAAATTCGATCCGGGGGATACCATAGGGTTAAGCTTTGGTTTGGGATTTGGCATCAATGAGCGATCGTCATTCAGTCTAGGCTACCAGCACAGGCATGTCTTTGACTCCAAACTGGGTGGAAACACCATTACAGGCAGTACCCTTGATATCGGACAACTCCTGGTCGGTTACTCCTACAAATACTCCAAAAAGTCCACGCACAACTTATCTTTATCGATAGGCACTACGAATGATGCGCCAGACGTGAGTATGGAATACAGGATGCCATTCACCTTCGATTTGAATTAACGGTCGACGGCGTAGGCCCCGTCCCTTCACGCTTAGACATCATGTATTGACCTACCACACCTCAAGCGCACGGGTTAAGCTTGGGGTTTCATAAAACCATCGGCTCAGAGCCGAAATTGAGGGGGTAGGTCATGAAGAAGTTTAACAAATATGTAGGATTGGATGTACACAAGGAAACGATCGCGGTAGCGGTGGCGGAAGCCGAAGGGGGTGAAGTTCGTTATCACGGCGAGATAGCCAACACGCCGGCCGCGCTAGACAAACTGATCAAGCAGCTCAGAAAAGGCGATGCGGCGCTATCGTTTTGCTACGAAGCGGGGCCTTGTGGTTACGGCATCCATCGGCAATTGACGGAGCAAGGTTGGGATTGCCAAGTGGTGGCGCCGTCGCTGATACCGAAGAAGGCCGGCGACCGGGTCAAAACCGACCGCCGCGATAGTTTGATGCTGGCCCGGTTGCATCGAGCCGGCGAGTTGACGGCGGTGTGGGTGCCGGATACAGCCCAGGAAGCGTTGCGTGATTTGACGCGGGCCCGGGAAGACCTAAAGCATCTGCAACGGCAAGCCAAACAGCGTTTGCTGGCGTTTCTGCTGCGGCACGGCCAGCGCTATGCTGGCCAAAGCCGCTGGACGCAAGCGCATTATCGCTGGCTGGAAACGGTGAAACTGGCGCATCCGGTACAGCAGATCGTGTTTCAGGAATACATCGATACGGTCAAGACCCTGAACAAACGGGTCGATACGCTTGACCAACAGATCGCCAGCACGGCAGCCGAATCGGTATTCTGGCCGGTGATTCAGGGCTTGATGGCCTTGCGCGGGGTGAATCTGTTGACCGCGACCACCCTCGTGGCCGAAATCGGCGACTTGAAGCGTTTCGCCAGCGCGCCACAACTGATGGCGTATTTGGGCGTGGTGCCGAGCGAATATTCCAGCGGCGGCAGCAAATCGCGCGGCGGCATCACCAAGACCGGCAATGGTCATGTGCGGCGGGTGCTGGTGGAAGCGGCCTGGTGTTATCGCTTCCCGGCCCGCAAGACGGCGGTCTTGCAGCGCCGGCCGAGAAAGCCTCGGACGCGGTGCAAGATATCGCCTGGAAAGCGCAAACCCGCTTGTGTGGGCGTTACCGGCTGTTGGCGGCGCGGGGTAAGTTGAAGGTGCAGGTCTGTACCGCTATCGCCCGTGAGCTGGCAGGGTTTATCTGGGCGATTGGGCAAACGCTAGCGCCGGCAACGGCCCGCGCGTAAGGAGTACTCGCCATGATGCAGTGTGTCGGTAGCAGAAGGGGCAACGGTGGGAGAATCCTCGGTAATCCTAGGAGGCGCCCGGCAACGGGATGACCCTCGAACTTAGAGCGAGGCAGCTCCCCGACGAATCGGTTGTCATGCGGTAACCAACCCGCGCATATCAGACTGATCAACCGTCGGCAAACCGCCCGTTCTGCTACCCACACACTGGATGATGCATTTGAAAAATTGTTTTTAGATATTGACAGGTCAATACATATCAGGATTTCAAAGTTGAGGCCTCAAGGTGGATAATATCCCTGATAATGCTTTTTATTCAGGAATCATCCACATGCACGAACAATTTGCAGACCAAGATAATCACGCAATCGGCCGTGCCGGGCGCAGGGAATTGATCGCCTGGGCTTTCTACGATTTTGCGAATTCGGGCTACGTGACTGTCGTGCAGACGACGATTTTCAGCACCTATTTTGTCGCCGTGGTCGCGGGCGGCGCAGCGGGTGTCTCGCCGGGATTGGCGACTTTGCTCTGGTCGCTGTCGGTCGGTTTCGCGAATTTTATCGTGATGCTCAGCGCTCCACTGGTCGGGGCGCTTGCGGATGTAAAGGCCTGCAAGAAACGCTTGTTGCTGTTGTCATCGATTGGCTGTATTTTGATGACCGCGTTATTGGCCCTGGTCGGTCCCGGCGATTACCCCCTTGGCATGGTGCTGGTGATGCTGTCGTCGGTGATGTTTGCGTATGGCGAAAATCTGGTCGCGGCGTTTTTGCCGGAACTGGTGCCCGAAGAAAAGATGGGGCGGTTGTCGGGTTATGGCTGGGGGCTCGGCTATGTTGGCGGGCTTTTGACTCTGCTGTTCTGTCTCGGTTACATTACCTTGGCGAAGCATCAAGGCATCAGCGAAGCCGAGGCGGTGCCGGGCACGTTGTTGATTACAGCTTTCATTTTTGCGCTGGCCGCCATGCCGACGTTTCTCTGGCTGCAGGAGCGCGCCGTACCATCATCTGTCCCTTTGGGCTGGGCCTTGTTTGGGGCAAGTTTCGGCCGATTGCGGCATACCTTGGCGGAAGCCCGGCGCTTTCGCGATCTGAACTGGTTTTTGATCACCATGGCGGTTTATCAGTCCGGCGTCAGCGCGGTAATCGTGCTGGCGGCGATTTATGCGCAGCAAGTGATGGGTTTCGATACGCAAGCGTTGATCGTGTTGGTGATGGTGATCAATGTGACTGCCGCGGTCGGCGCGCTGCTTTGCGGGCAATTGCAGGACCGGATCGGTTCGGCCCCGACCTTGGCGATCACTCTGGTGATCTGGATTGGCGCGTTGATTGGCGCTTATTTTGCCGAGGCGCGCGAGGATATGTGGATCGTCGGCAATGTGATAGGGATTGCGATGGGTTCGAGTCAGGCGGTTGGCCGCGCCTTGGTCAGCAAGTTTTCACCGGTCGATAGAGCCGGTGAGTTTCTGGGGTTGTGGGGACTGGTCAACCGGCTTTCGGTGATCGTCGGGCCGTTGAGTTACGGCCTGATCAATTACTGGAGCGGCGGCAATCACCGCCTGTCGCTGTTGTCGACGCTGGCCTTTTTTGTGCTTGGTTTATTGCTGCTGTTCAAGGTCGACGAAGAGCGGGGCAGGGCGGCGGCCAACCATCCTTTGACTAACGACGTTTGTTGAACGGGTTCATTGTGTTGTCGGGCAGATGCCACGATACCAGGAAGGAGGCCACGAACACCAGGCCGCCCAGCACCAGGATCGCGATCACCGGATCGGCATTTTGCGAGGCGGCAACGGTATAGCCGCCGACCGCGAGCAGCATCGTCAGATTCTGGAAGAATCCCTGCAAGGCGACCGCCGCGCCGCTGCCGATGCTGAGCTGGCCGAGCTCCTGGAGCGCCGCATTGACCGGCACGATGAACATGCCGCCCATCATGCCGACAAAAAATAGTGTGCCACGCGCCGGCCACAGGCTGTCGGTGAAGCCGAGCCCGATGATGAACAGCCCCATCAGATAAGCCGGCAGACGCGCGCGGCGCAAATGTTCGAGCGGAATCATGCGCGGCACCAGCGCCGATCCTGCGATAATGCCGACTGCGAGAAACAGCGTCAGTTCGGCGATTTCGGTCGCATTGTTCAGCGCCAGCACGATCGGCGCCCAGGCCACGATCAACACGCGCAGGGTTGCCGCGGTGGCCCAGAACAGGGATGCGCCGAGCATCGAAAAACGCGAACGCGGCGTCGTAAAGAACTGGCCCATTTGCCGGCCGAATTCGAGGATTTTCGAGCCGGTGGCAGGATGGTTGGCCGCCTGGGCCGGCAGCAGCAGCGTGACCAAAGCCGAAACGATGAATAACACGATCGTGCTGGCCAAGGCCAGATCGGTCGAATGATCGGCCACCTTCGCGCCGATCTGCATGCCCATCAAGATCGCGAGGATCGTCGAACCCTCGATCAGGCTGTTCGCCTTGACCAGAAACTGATGCCCGGCGAGCTCGGGCAGGATGCCGTATTTGGCCGGTCCGTAGATCGACGCGCCGACGCCGACGATGCAATAGGCCAACAACGGCTCGACATGCAGGAACAACAAGCCGGCGCCCACGGCCTTGATCAGGTTCGCCACAATCAATACCCTGGACTTCGCATAATGATCGGCAAAGCCGCCAACCCAGGGCGCCAGTACGACGAAGGCGACCAGGAACGAGCTTTGCAGGGCCGGCACGTACCAGCTCGCCGGATCATTGGCCTGCATCACGATCGCGATCACGGTAAACAAAATCGCGTTGTCGGCGAAGGCGGAGAGAAATTGCGCGATCAATAATGGATAGATTTGTTTGTTCATCAGGGGGGGGGCGTGTTAAAAAGCGTTAATCCTAAAACGTTCGGGAGCGGCCAATGACCACCACGTTCTTGTTAATAGCTTCCAGTTTTTAGGGTGAAATAAACCGGTGACGGTGGAAAAAAACCGTTAGTATCAGTAGGTATCATGACATTATTCCTTGGGATTTATTATAAATTATTGTAAATGAAAAGCTTTTATAATCGGGCGTAAATTTTGCCTATACACCAACGCGGCCCACACGCAACTTGTTGCCATGAGCCGTCATTGATTTATTCGTACCTCAATCGACTCATCTAACAAATCTAGGGAAATACCATGATCACCCAAAAACTGCTTTTCGTTCTCGGCATCAGTTTCAGTGTGGCTTGTCTGGCGGCCGAACCTCAGCCCACCCCGTCAACCAACAGTAGTCAAACGGCTTCGCCAGCACCGGCAACTGAAACGAAACCCAGCACACAACAAAATCCTGATAAAAAGCCTAGTGCGGCGGACTATTGCAGAGAGCACACCTGCTAAGCCCTATATTTTTAATATTGCGCTCGTCGCCCTAAAGGCTTCCGCGCGAGTTTAAATAAACCAGATCAGAGCGAAGGATTTTGGATGAAAGCCAAATTGATTTTATCAGCGATGACCATGGCGGCCGTTGTGACTGCCAATGTCGCATTTGCCGCTCCTCATTGGAGCCATGATGAACAGGATGCCTCCGAAGGGTGGGGGGGTGTTGAAGATGTAACGACACCTCCTTTGTCGCCGCCTTTGAATTTTCCTTATGCGGAATGTGCCATCGGTCAGCATCAATCACCTGTTGATCTTAAATATCAAGTGAATGCAAAAAAATACGACAAACTGGGTGTTCGTTATCCGGACGACACCCCGGATTTTTTTAATAGCGGTCATGCCGTGCAGGCCAATACATCAGAGGGCTATCAAGGTCGATTGGCGATAGGGGATGATGTATATCCACTGGTTCAGTTTCATTTCCATGCACCGGCCGAGCATGTGATTGGTCAGCAAACTTTCTCTGCGGAGCTGCATTTTGTGCACGTGCGCGATGATGGTCGAATAGCGGTATTAGGCGTTCTTCTCGAAGAAGGCGCTGCGAATCCCGACATTCAAACCATTCTTGATAACGTGCCGGCCGAGGAAGGGACTAAAAATACTGCTAAACAGAAAGTCATCAGGCTGAAATCGCTTTTACCCCGTGACCTCAAACATTTTTATACCTATGCCGGTTCATTGACTACTCCGCCATGCAGTGAAGGGGTTAGCTGGTTTGTGTTGGCTAAACCAATAAGCCTGTCAACCGAGCAGCTAGCCAAGCTGAAAGACTTTTTCCATGAATTATATGATGGTTCTCATGATGGCTACGCGCATGGAAACGCTCGCTATGTTCAAGCTTTAAATGGTCGTGTCATTAGCGGTAAAGTCTCAAATTGATGCATGCAGGAATCGCAAGATTCCGTTGATGCTTCCTCTGGACCATTGCTGATTGTCATCATCAGAGGCGTTGCTCGATTGTCGAAGGACGTTTTTCAAGATTTGTCATGGCCCCGGCGCAGCGCATGGCGACGCCGAGGTCCATGATCTTTCTGTTTACGGATTCACCCGCAGCCGGATTTTCCGGAATCAGGCATGTTCAGCTTTTAGCACTTGGCCGGCAGCGAGTTCGGTTGCCGCAATGTAATTGGTCTTGCCGGTTGCCAGTACTGGCACCGCCTCCACCTCGATGACCTTCCTCGGCAGGCTGATCTGCGCCACACCGACCGCCGATTTGGCCAGGTCATGCAGGGTTGCGCCCTTGTGCGTGGTCAACAGGATCACCTGCTCGCCTTTTTTCGGGTCGGGCAGGCTGACCGCGGCATGGTGGCCTTCCGGCCAGGCTTCGATCGCGAGTTGTTCGACCGCGGTCAACGACACCATTTCGCCGCTGACTTTCGCGAAGCGCTTGCTGCGGCCCTTGATCGTGATATAGCCTTCGTCGTCGACAGAGACGATGTCGCCGGTATCGTACCAGCCCTTGCCGTATTTCGATTCGGGCGGCACCAGTTTGCCGGGGTTCGCCGCGAGCAGGTAGCCCTTCATGATGTTCGGGCCGCTGACATGCAGCTGGCCGCCTTCATGGATGCCAGGGATCGGCTCCAACTGATATTTCATGCTCGGCATGAAGCGGCCGACGCTGCCGGCCTTAAAGCACATCGGCGTGTTGACCGAGGTGATAGGTGTCGTTTCGGTCGCGCCGTAGCCTTCGAGAATACGGATGCCGAATTTTTCGGCCCACAGCGCGCGGGTGTTTTCCTGCAGTTTTTCGGCGCCGGCGATCACATAGCGCATCCGGTAAAAGTCATAGGGGTTGGCTTTCTTGCCGTAGGCGGCCAAGAAGGTGTTGGTGCCGAACATAATCGTCGCCTTGATCTCGTAGGCGATTTCGGGGATCACCGCGTAATGCAGCGGGGTCGGATAAAAGAACACCTGCATGCCGTTCAGCACCGGCAGCATCGAGCCGACCGTGAAGCCGAAAGAATGGAACATCGGCAGGAAGTTCAGCACGACATCCTGAGAATTGAAGCTGATCACCGCTTCGAGTTGTTTCAGGTTGCCTAGGATGTTCGCATGCGACAATACCACGCCCTTCGGCGTGCCTTCGGAGCCGGAGGTAAACAGCACGACAGCCGTGCTATCGGGATCGATGTGAACGGATTTGTACCAGAGGCCGGTGGTATGGCTCTGCACCAGAGCCTTCAGTTTGTCGATCGCGCGCATCTGCTTGGCCAGGTCTTCCAGGTAAACCAGATTGACATGTTCGGAAAGATGCGCGGCTTCCTCCTGTAATTTGCCTTTTTCGATGAATTGGCGCGAGGTCAGCACCGTTTTGACCAAGGCAATTTTGCAGGCCGATACCATGTTGGCTGAACCGGTCGAAAAGTTCAGCATCGCGGGGATGCGTTGATGTAATTGCAGGCCGAGCACCGCGCAGAGCGTATTCGTCGAGTTCGGCAGCATCACGCCGACGTGCTCGCCGGCTTGCGCAATTGCGGTGAAACTATTGCCTAGCGCAATCGTGCGGGTGATCAGGGTGTTGTAGCTGATCGGTTTGCGCACCAGATCATCCGCGATCGGAAATTTGCCGCCGTGAATCCGGCGCGCATTCAGCAGCGCGGAAAAGATCGTCTGCCGGTAATGGCTGGTCGCGAACATCATTTCGGTCATGATGTCGGCCAATACATGGCCGCAATAGCGCCGGCGCTCCTTGCCTTTCAGATGCTCGGGCGCCTGAATCCGGGTCGGCGGCAGGATCTGAATCCGGATTTTCGGAAACCAGCGCAGACGCACCACGTTTTGCAGCCGTGAAAAATGCGTATATTGAGCCCCTTCGATCCGAATCGGCAGCACGGCCGCCTGCGATTTGTCCGCGACCATGCCGGTGCCGTCGTAAATCTTCATCAAGGCGCCGGTGACAGTAATGCGGCCTTCCGGGAAGATCACCGTCTTGGTGTCATGCTGCAGATGATGGGTCAGATCCTTCAATGACAAGGGGTGCGTCGGGTCCATCCGAAACACTTTCGAGAGGCCGAGAAACGGCTTTAGCCACCAGCGTTCCGAGATGTGGGTATTGATCGCGAAAGTGATGTCGTCCGGCAAGAAAATCCACAGCAGCATCGGGTCGAGAAACGAGGTGTGATTGGCGACGATCAGCGCCCGTTTGCCGGCGGCATGGTAATTTTCGATGCCGTGGATTTCGACCCGGAACAGCACTTTAACAATCAGTTTTACCGTAAAACGCAATAGTTGTTTCAGCATAGCAATCCTCCTCATTTCATCTTATCAAACTATCAAAGTCATCGTAATGAAGATTAATATAGTGCATAATTAAACGATGTTCAATTAATGTGGGAGTTTCGACGTCAAGCCTAATGTTGTGCCGTTGTGGTGCTGTAGTGATGCATGCCAGCCATTCGCGCCAGTTTGCAGCAAAATTAAGCGGCGGCGCGGTTTTTTTAGGTTAAAATAGCCCGAGGCACACCCAAAGCAAAGGATATGCGCTAAAGCGACACAATAACAAAAACATAAAACACTTGGAGAATACAACATGGCACAATTCCCGATCGATCTGGGCGCCTATAGCCGCATCTCGCTGGATGCCGGCAGCCCGACCTTGTCGCCGGAGCAAAAAGCGGCTCTCAAAGCGAACATTCAGCTTTGCCGCGATGCGATCGTCTTCTTTACCGCAACCGGCGCTGCGCGCGGCGTGGGCGGTCATACCGGCGGTCCGTACGACACCGTTCCGGAAGTCATGATCATGGACGCGCTGTTCCGCGGTTCCGATGACTTCGTTCCGATCTTTTTCGACGAGGCCGGTCACCGGGTCGGCACGCAATACCTGATGGCGGCATTGAACGGCGACCTGCCGGCCGAAAAATTGATGCTGTACCGCGAAGCGCACTCGCATCTTCCGGGCCACCCAGAGTTGGGCTTCACCCCCGGCGTCAAATTCAGCTCCGGCCGTCTGGGCCACATGTGGCCGTATGTGAACGGCGTGGCGATGGCGAATCCCGGCAAGACGGTCTTCTGTCTGGGTTCCGACGGCTCGCAGCAGGAAGGCGACGACGCCGAAGCGGCACGTCTTGCGGTGGCGCAAGGGCTTAACGTCAAACTGCTGATCGACGACAACGACGTCACGATCGCCGGTCATCCGTCGCATTATCTGAAAGGCTGCTCGACCGCGCAAACCCTGCGCGGCCATGGCGTGACCGTATTGGAGGGCAACGGCGAAGATATCGACGATCTGTATGCGCGCATCGTTAAGGCGATCAACACCGAAGGCCCGGTCGCGGTGATCAACCACCGTCCGATGTGCCCCGGCATTCCGGGCCTCGAAGGTTCGAACCACGGCCACGACGTGATCTCGGTCAAACTGGCGGTCGAATACCTCGAAGCGCGCGGCTATCAAGCGGCGGCCGACCATTTGAAGAACGCGAAGCCGGCCAAGCAGGACTACACCTTCAAGGGTTCCAGCGACAAATGGGATGCGAACCGTAACGTGTTCGGCGATGCCTGCGTCGCGGTATTGGGTAAGATGAGCGAAGCCGAACGCGTCGAAAAAGTGCGCGTGATCGACAGCGACCTTGAAGGCTCCTGCGGTTTGATCAAAATCCACAACGCTTTTCCTGAAATTTTCATTTCCTCCGGCATCATGGAGCGCGGCAACTTCTCCGCGGCGGCCGGCTTCGGGATGGAAAAGGGCAAGCAGGGCATCTTCGGCACCTTCAGCGCGTTTTTGGAAATGAACATTTCCGAAATCACGATGGCGCGTCTGAATCACTCGAACGTACTGAGCCATTATTCGCATTCCGGCATCGACGACATGGCGGACAACACCTGCCATTTCGGTCTGAACAACATGTTCGCGGACAACGGTCTGGACGATGCTTATGCGACCAACCTGTATTTCCCGGCCGATCCGAACCAGATGCGCGCCTGCGTCGAAAGCGTTTTCCACGATGAGGGATTGCGCTTCATCTTCTCGACCCGTTCGAAAGTGCCTTTGATCCTGGACGAAAACGGCAACGAGCGTTTCGGCGGCGATTACAAGTTCGTCTCCGGCAAGGACGAAGTGATTCGCGAAGGCACCCAAGGCTATATCGTCAGCTTCGGCGAAGCCTTGTACCGCGCGTTGGATGCGGTCGAGCGCCTGAAGGAAGAGGGCATCGACGTCGGCCTGATCAACAAGCCGACCTTGAACAAGATCGACGAAGACATGCTGGCCAAGGTGGGTAAGTCGCCGCTGGTCTTGGTCGTCGAATCCTTCAACCGTAAGACCGGCCTCGGCAGCCGTTACGGCTCCTGGCTGCTCGAACGCGGCTTCACGCCGAAATTCGCGCACGTCGGCACCCACAAGGAAGGATGCGGCGGTTTGTGGGAACAATTCCCGCACCAAGGCCTCGACCCGGTCGGCATCATCGCGAAAATCAAATCAATGCGCTAAGCCGCTTTGATCTACAAAAAAGGGCGTATAGGTTCTTTATAGTAATAAGCATGTAATTTTGTTGAAAATTGCAAAAAACCTCGCTTCGGCGAGGTTTTTGTTTTTACATACTGTGTAATTTTGTGTGTAATTTTAAAAATCGAAGATATGCCAATTTTTGACCCTACCGGGCGTTAAACTATTTCCAGCCAATCATTCATATTGTTGTTCTAAACAAGTTTATAAAATTTACAACACGCCGGTCACAGGAAAAGTTGGATACCTGATTAAAATTGCATATTCCACCCCAAGCCAGCTACCCATTCCGATTGAAAACAGCCACCTGTTCCGATTGATTGTCGACCACCGATTTCAATCGCAAGACCGCCACCAATTCCGATACGATTACACCATTAATTGGTCGAGTAGCCCAAAGGAATCACACCTTCAGGCTCTCACGCAACGGTACGTGAATCTCTCGATTCATACCGCTCCTATCGTCCAGCCATTCCAGCGAAGGTGATTTGCCAATGCACGAATAAGCTTGGATTTTGCAGCGCTAGCCGTTTGATCCATGCTCGTGCCCGTGTTTGGCTCCCCTTCAACCGTTTGTATTTCCTCCTTGGAAATACTAAATGACTTCGCTTTATCCAACGAAATCCTCCTAATTTTATAGTTGTTTCATCTTATAAAGCTGAACGATGCAGCCCCTTGGCTCCGGTTCCATTACAGAACCTTCATCGCTACTACAGGCTGCTCCGCCCCTGTGTCTTGCATTGGTACTCTGACTCTCATGGGGCCTCCACTTGAGCTTCTCCCTTCGCATCAAGACGACAGGTTCTCACGTTCCGTATCAAAGCCTGAATCAAGTTCACGCCATCTCTATGCCGGTCGCCGCTCAGGCAATAAACAGGTTACCCCCGAACTTGTCCTGGAGTGCCGTTAGTCTCCAGTTTTGACGACATCTTACGCTTTCGACACCTCAATAATGGTTCGCTTACGCTCGTCTCCATGATTCGTACCTGACGCAGTCTTGCTGCGCCTTTTCCTTGACGCTCACCACAACGGCTCTTTACCGATGCGACTCAAGGTGGTTTGGAACCTGCGCCTGTACGCCGATTCCGAGGGACCTACCCTCATCTTTGATACAGCATTGCGCCCAAGGCTTTCGCCTTGGCGCATTCGTGACACACTAACAGCTCGCGTTTGAAAATGGTCTGGCTCGCATTTAACGCGATTTTGGGCTCAAAATAACTGCAAATTTGCGACACGAGGTCGCTTGGAGAAGTTGTTTCCACAAGGCTGTTGGAAACCACCCGTGTCACCGGGTGAATCTAGGGGCATGAATAAAGAGCTGCCTTGACAACGTAACGAAGCATGACGGTAGTCATGTGGGGTACCAATCGCGAGAGATGTACCCTCCTGGTAACCACAAACCAGGTGAGTGCTAGATAGCTGGTACGGTGAAGATATCTGAACCTGTAATAAAGATCGTTATTAATGACAAGCGGAAGTGGTTTATACGCTTGACCAAAAGGTATTGGAAGCGGGCAGAACGATTATTTGCTGCGTTCTCGTGACCCACACGCTTCCCGGTCGACAGCAGGCACCTAACCCGGCGTACTTCCCAAGGGAAACGTGGAAACCCCGTATCGCTCCCGGCCTTGGCCGGGACAGCGTGCCGTGAGGTACGCCTAGGGCGGTGCGGGTTTGGGATGTCGGAAGAAGCGAAAGCCGTGCTGTAATGGCACGGATACGGGTTTAAACGTTACCCGGTACGAAAGTGCGCCCACGTCCGACGGGTCTTTTATTGCAAGAGAAGAGGTAGAACCGACCCTATGAGGAAAAGCAAATGATGACGGCAGCGATGCCTGTTGGTGCATCCTCAGCCGCATTATCATGGGATGCCATCGACTGGCAGGCTGTGGCAATGCAGGTGAGACGGCTGCAGCTGCGTATTGCAAAGGCAACCCGAGAGCAGCGCTGGGGTAAAGTGAAAGCTTTACAATGGCTGCTCACCCATTCGTTAGCGGCAAAGCTGTTAGCCGTCAAACGGATTGGGCAAAACCGCGGCCGGAACACGGCCGGTATCGATGGCGTCACCTGGAAGACGCCGCAACAGAAATTGCAGGCGGCTTTGGCGTTAAGGCGCAGAGGCTATCAGGCTCAGCCTTTGCGGCGCATTTATATCCCCAAGAAAAACGGCAAGCAACGGCCGTTGAGTATCCCCACGATGAGCGACCGGGCCATGCAAGCCCTGTATTTGCTGGCTCTGGAGCCGGTGGCGGAAATGACAGGGAATCGCAACGCCTACGGTTTCCGGCCGAAAAGGTCGACAGCCGATGCGATCAGTCAATGTTTTAACGCCCTGGCACGCAAACAATCACCGCAATGGATACTCGAGGGCGATATCAAAGCCTGCTTCGATCAAATCAGTCATGACTGGCTGAAAGCCAACATTCCGATGGATAAAACCATCCTGGAGAAATGGCTGGACGCCGGTTATGTGGAAGAGCGAGAGATGTTTCCTACGCTGGCTGGAACGCCACAGGGAGGGATAGCCTCGCCAACGCTGGCTAATATGACGTTAGCCGGTCTGGAACAAGTCGCTATCAAGGCAGCACCGCGTCATCACAAAATCAATGTGGTGATTTATGCGGATGACTTCGTGATTACCGGGTCTTCGAAAGAAGTGCTCGAGATGCAAGTCAAGCCAGCCGTGGAAGCCTTTCTATTGGAGCGCGGGTTAACGCTCTCGCCGGAGAAAACGCAGATCACGCACATCAGTGAGGGATTTGATTTTCTCGGGTTTAATATTCGCAAATACCAAGGCAAATTGCTGACCAAGCCTGCGAAGCAATCGATTCAGTCCTTGTTAGCGGATATAAGAGCCATTATCAAAACTAACCCCACGGTAAAGACGGAACACCTGATTCGGCTTTTAAACCCGAAACTGAGAGGGTGGGCCAACTACTACCGCCATGGCGTAGCCAAAAAGAGCTTTTCCAGGATTGATCACCAGCTTTTTCTGATGTTAATCGCTTGGATCAACCGGAGACATCCGAACAAATCGGCCCGCTGGAAACGGAATCGCTATTTCCGCCGCCAAGGGCTGCAAAATTGGCTGTTTTCAACACGGATTCAGGATAAGCAAGGAGCATCCATACCGCTGGACTTGTTCAGTGCCGCCTCGGTGGCGATTGTTCGGCATATCAAGATCAAAGCTGACGCATCGCCCTATGATCCCGCCTATGACGACTATTTTGCCCAGCGTAAAGCATCACGCCGGGTAAATCCGTTCATGTGGTCTGGAATGGTAGCACAAGCAGAATAGCTTCAGTACGGTAATCAGGTTGCCGGGTCGTTAACTCGGCTTTTATAAAGGCTTGAGCGGTGTGACGGGAAACTGTCACGCACCGTTCTTAGGGGAGGACAAGGCAGTAATGCCTTGTCCTTACCCGGCGAAAATCCGGCCAGGCTCACATTATTTGCAACTGAGCTTGCATTTATCCGCATGGGCTTGCAATCGATTTCTTTGGGCTCACATTATCTGCAACTACTCCTGTCCTGCAATAGACATTAAATGAGGTGGCCCCAGAATCAGAAAAATATCGTACGCAAAGCTAGCTTACAAGCACGATGCCCTATTCGATTTAGCGGTGTCCAGTTAAAGCACGCCTCAATTTGGCGTCAGGTTGGATTGATGTCCTTCCCGACACCTTGCGCCTTTGGTGTACGATCTTTTCCGCTTCTGTCACAACTCATTTTTGAACGAGTGGCTCAAATTCGCTCCACAATGTTATGGAAACAAGATACGAAAGCAGGCAAGCATTTCCTCTAGTTAGTATAAACACAGCCCTTAAGTTAAATAAAACTGTCTAACATATTTTCTATGCCATAATAAATTCAAAGAGAATTCGGATAAAGCCATACATGCCGTGAGATAGATACGTAAAGTCGCGGCTTTCTATTCTATAGAAGCAAATACAGGCGGTCGCCCACCGTAGCCGCGGGAGTGCCGCGGTGAGGGTTCTTTAAATGGCTAGGCCACCGCAATAGGCGGCGTAGCTTGCGCTCCATCACAACAAAACCTGGGGAACGGTAATGAATCTAGCGCAGTATCGTCAAAAAAATAGGGGATGGACACACTTTTCGGCTTTCGGTTTTATGGGTTTTCTCCTGGTGCAGATCGGGATGGCAGCGATCTTCGCCGCCAGTTTAACTCCTACTGTTCATGCGGCCGCCAAGTCCTTGACAGACGATGTCCCTGCGCAACTGGCACGGCTGAACGCCACGCAATTTGCCGAACCGTTGCTGACCACCGCCCCCACCGACCCCGTCGAAGATGCGGCGTTGCTCATGGCCATTCAACGCTACCAGAACCGTCATACCGACGACGATTACCACGCCTTAACCGATTTTCTGGCGGCCTATCCAAAATCAGGTTGGCAAGTCGCCTTGTTGACCAATTTAGGCTTGTCCTATTACCAAAGCGGGCGCTTTTCGCTGGCGATCGATGCCTGGGAGAAAGCCTGGCAGCTCGGTAAAGACGTCAGCGAGCCGCATGCAAAAATTCTGGTCGACCGCGCGCTTGGGGAGTTGATGCGCATGCATGCCCGCGTCGGTCATGCCGAGCGGCTCAAAGCGTTGTTTGCCGAGATGGGCGACAGAAAGGTATCGGGATCTGCAACCGAAGCGGTTACCGGCGCGCGGGAAGGACTTTGGATCATGCAAAACGATCCAGGTATTGCCTACCTCTGCGGCCCGATGGCGTTAAAAAACTTGCTGCTTTCGCAAGGCGCCAAGCTTAGCCAAGTCCAATTTTTAGAACAGTACCGGTCCGGCCAGCACGGCGTCAGCCTAGCCGAGGTCGGGCGCCTGGCCAAACAAGCCAAAATACCCGCTACGCTGATCAAGCGCGAACCCGGGCAGGCGATTCCGGTGCCGTCGATCGTCCATTGGAAAGTCAGCCATTACGCCGCCATTCTTGGCGAAAGCCAGGGGCGCTACCACATCCAGGACCCGATCTTCGGCCAGGATTTATGGGTGACCCGCGCCGCGCTCGATGAGGAAGCCAGCGGCTATTTTCTGGTGCCCTCCAAACGCTTGAATGCCGGTTGGCGGAAAATTCAGGTGGCCGAAGCCGACCACCTTTACGGCATGGGTTACACCGCCAGTATCAAGCCACTCCCCCCCAACGCCACTTCGGCCCAAAGCTGTAAGTCCAATAAAGGCATGTGCGTCTACAATTTTGCCGAAATGGAGGTTAGCCTGCGTCTCAACGACACACCGGTCGGTTATGAACCGCCTAAAGGCCCGGCCGTTTTCACGACACTGACGTATAACCAACGGGACGCTGGTCAGCCGGCCACTTTTAGTTATTTCAATATCAGCCAGAAATGGACGCTGAACTGGTTGAGCTTCATTCAGGATAATCCCAGTGCGCCAGGCGCCGCTGTTTCCCGCTATGGGTCTGGCGGGGGGACAGTTGACTATTCCGGCTATAATAGCAGTACCGGTCAATTTACCCCCGAAACCAAAGACCAATCGGTCTTGGTGCTGACGTCTTCGAATCCGGTCCGCTACGAGCGGCGCCTGCTCGACGGCAGCGTCGAAGTATACGCCCAATCGAACGGTTCCACCTCCACAACCCGGCTGGTGTTCCTGACGCAGTTGATCGACCCGTTCGGCAACGCGGTGACGCTCAATTACGACGGCCAGCTACGTTTAACCTCGGTCATCGACGTCACTGGGCGCAATACGACCTTCACGTATGGGCTCAGCGATCAACCTTTGCTGATTACACAAATCACAGACCCGTTCGGACGCAGCGCGACGTTGATTTACGACAGCAGTGGTCGCCTGGCGAGCATCACCGATGTGCTGGGACTCACATCGAGCTTCCAGTACGACAGCGCCTCGTTGATCAACAGCATGACCACGGCTTACGGCACCACCACCTTTGCTTATGGCGGTGACGGCACCTCTCGTTATTTACAGGCCACCGATCCGTTGGGCTATACGGAGCGTTTGGAATTCCAACAGGGTGTTTCCACCATTCCATTCTCCGATCCGCCGGCGACGGTTCCGCAGGGTATCATCGCGCCCTTCAATCAATACCTGAACGGCCGCAACACCTATTATTGGGATAAAACAGCCTACCAACGTGCCGCTGGCAATTACACCCAAGCGCGCATCAAGCATTGGACGCATTGGATGCTGAACACCAGCGTCACCAGCGAACCGGTCGAAAGCATTAAATATCCGCTGGAAAACCGCATCTGGTTCAATTATCCGGGGCAGCCGAGCTGTTGCTTGGGCACGGCGATTTCCGGCACTTACGATCAACCCACCCGTCAAGGCCGGGTCTTGGATGACGGCACCACGCAATTGCTGCAAAAAAGTTATAACAGCTTGGGGAAACCGACCCATTTTATCGATGCCTTGGGTCGCGACACGCAGATCACCTACGCCGACAACCAGATCGATCCGATTCAAATCGCGCAGTTGACGGCGGTCAACACCTACACGCCGGGAGCTCAATACACCTACAACAACCAGCATTTGCCGCTCAGCTACACCGACGCAGCCGGGCAAACGACGTCTTACAGCTACAACAGCGCCGGCCAGCTGACGCAAGTGACCGATGCGCTCAATCACGTCACGACTTTGGCTTACGACCCGCTCGGCTACCTGACCACCGTCACCAACGCCGACGGCAAAACGCAAGCGAGCTTCACCTACGATGCCTACGGACGCGTTGCTACCCGCACGGACTCAGAAGGTTACACGCTCGCTTACAACTATGACAATTTCGACCGCCTTACCCAAACCACCTACCCCGACGGTACCACGCGAATCGCTGCTTGGGACAAGCTCGATCTGGCCTCGGTAACCGATCGCCTGGGCCGCACGACTCAATACGCCCATGATGCGGTGCGCAATCTGATTGCCGAAACCGATCCTTTGGGTCATGTCATCCAATACGGCTATTTCCCAAATCAACTCCCGCAAAGCCTCACCGATGGCAACGGCAACATAACCAGCTGGATGCGCGACATTCAAGGCCGGGTGACCGGCAAGCAATTCGCCGACGGCAGCCAGTGGACCTATGCCTATGAAGCGACCACCAGCCGTTTGAAATCGGTCACCGACGCGCTCGGCCAAACGAAAACCTACGCTTACGCCAACGACGATCGTCCGGCCGGCCTGAGCTACACGAGTACCGTCAGCGCCACGCCCAATGTCGGCTTCAGCTACGACCCGTGGTTCCCGCGCATTGTGCAAATGACCGACGGCACCGGCACGACGCAATACCAGTATCAACCGCCCGGACAGCTGGGCGCCCTCCAATTGAGTTCGATCGACGGGCCGTACGCCAACGATACGGTCGGCTACCAATATGACGCATTGGGCCGTATGGCGGCGCGCAGCGTCGACAGCAGCAGCGAAACCTTCAGCTATGACGCGCTGAGCCGAATCATCGGTCATATCAGTCCGCTCGGCAACTTTACCCGGACTTATCTGGGTGAAACCGGGCAACTGACGATGCAGCAGCTCCTCCTCGCGGCGAATACGGGAAACTGCGAGGAAAAAGATGACAATCCGCACAAAAAACCTGGAAAACATGGAAAACCTGGAAAAGGCCACGAAAACGACGATGGAACGAGCTGCACAGGCGTGATCAAAACGCAATGGCAATACGACACCAATTTGCATGACCGCCGCCTGCTCGCGGTTCTGAATAGCGGCAATACGCGCAGCTTTGGCTATGTCACCACGCCGGAAAACCTGATCAGCCAGATCAACGAAAGCGCTACCGGCCAAACGTCATGGCCGGTTAAGTCGTGGAACTACAGTTACGATGACGACAACCGTCTGGAATTTGCCGGGGCCTCGAACGGCACGCAATACAGCTATGGTTATGATCCCGCCGACAATCTCACCGCGCTCACCACGCCGTCGTCGACGCCGACGAACTTTACCGTCAATGATCTCAACCAAATTATCACCGCCAACACCCAGGCCTATAGCTATGACGCCAACGGCAACGTTACCGACGACGGCGTGCGTACCTATCTCTGGGACGCCGAAAACCGGCTATTGCAGGTCAACCTGAAGACACAGCCTGGCGTCAGCTATCAATTCCGCTATGACGGCCTTGGCCGGCGCGTGGCGATTATCACCACCAATGGCACGACGACCGAGACCCGCTACCTGTGGTGCGGCGAGAAGTTATGCCAAAGCCGGACCGCAATCGACACGGTCAGCCGCCACTATTATCCGGAAGGGGAATTCAGTCCGCCCACCGGCACCGGTTTGTATTACAGTCCGGACCATTTGGGCTCGGTGCGCGACGTGCTGAATATCCAAACCGGCGCCGTAGTCGCCAGCTACGACTACGACACCTACGGCCAGCCGATTCAAAGCGCGGGGACCACGGCGACCGATTTACGCTATGCCGGTCTGTTCAATCTGCAAGCGGCGGGGCTTTACTTGGCCAACTATCGGGCTTATGATCCCGAGACAGGACGATGGTTGTCCAGAGACCCGATTGGAGAAGACGGCGGAGTTAATCTTTACGCCTATGTCAATGGCAATCCGGTTAATCTGACCGATCCGAGAGGTCTTTTCGCTCAAGTTCTAATTCCCGTACTGCCAGCAATAGGGCAAGCAATTATCGATGCCGCTACGATTGGGCTTGGTGGTGCAATGATCGCTGACTCATTAACAAGCGATGATGAATTACAGCAAGAAATCCCCAAACCACCTACCGGTAAAGGAACGGCTTCTCCCGATGAGCGTGATCCTGTAAGGCTATTCCCCAAAGACGATAAACAAGAATGTTTAGATGAAAACGGAGGAACATGCGATATATGTGGAGATGACTTGGATATTGATGATGCAGTAGGTCATCATATAAAAAGATGGGCAGATGGGGGAAGAACAACTAAGGACAATTTAGCTATAACATGTAAACCATGCCATAAGAAACTTCATACAAGATGACTACCAACACCAATCAAGAAATGAGGCTGCTAATAGAAAAAAATATAAGTCAGCATGGCCATCACATATCTCTTGTGACGGGGGGCGATGCTACGCCAAGGTTTGCCTATACAATTGGACTTTTTCCAAATGTTGGCGCTGAGCTTGTTTTTGCAGGGGCATCATTTTATTCAACCCAGAGTTTACATATTGTGATTAATAAAGTTGCAGATGTTTTAAGTTCAGGCGTTGATTGGCAAGGAATTGTAATTGACATTGGTGCATTAGGATGTTTTTCATTACAAGGAGTCCACAGGTCATGGACTAACATGCTGTTATTAGGTGCCTTAGATTATTACAACTCCGAAATTGTTGGCCTACAAATTGTTCCAGATAAAGTGCACACCACTATTGATGTCCCCAACCTTTCCCTGGCTTTTAACCCGGTATCTGAACCAGTTTGGGGATGGTTATCTGAGCCTTGGGAGTTTTTAGTACCAGAAAACTCAATCGCTATTACAAATCTCCTAGCCCTTCAAGGAAAAAAAATAACAGAAGTAATGCGCTGGGAAGAGGGGGAATGGGAACTGTTTGCAGGGTATGGGCCAGATGTCTCACGAGAAGATTTTCGTAAAATCCCTCTCGGAACTTTACTTGCTGTTGATAAATCGCTTCATGCAATAACTAAATTGGATGTAGGCAAAGGATTGTGGCGAAGAGACGGTGAGACTGAATGGCACATTTGGGAGTCGCGTAAGAAGGAAAAAAAATAGGGCCGTAGATGCGGTGAGGTGCGAACCGCTGGTGGTTTTGGATTGTGGCTTGATGCGGTTCCGAACGCGCGACAGGGTATGTACCCCGTCGCAACGTTTCACGGTGGCTGAATAAAATCTCCGATTATTGTGACATTGGCAAAAAAGCTGCAATTACGATGACGACGACCGATTAAAATTTGCCAGCGCGTCGAGCGGCACGCAATACCGCTATGCCTATGATCCCGCCGACAATCTCACCACGCTCACCACGCCGTCGTCGACGACGGCGACGAACTTTACAGTCAATGATCTCAACCAAATTATCACCGCCAATACCCTGGCCTATAGTTATGATGCCAACGGCAACGTTACTGACGACGGTGTAAGAACTTATCTCTGGGATGCCGAAACCGGCTGTTGCAAGTCAATCTCAAGACCCAGCCGGGCGTCAGCAATCAGTTTCGCTATGATGGCATGGGCCGGCGCACGGCCATCATCGCCACCAACGGCACGACGACCAAGACCGGTTATCTGTGGCACTGCGATAAGTTATGCCAGAGCCGAACCGCAACCGACACGGTCAGCCGCCGCTATTATCCGGAAGGGGAATTCAGTCCGCCCAACGGTACCGGTTTGTATTACAGTCAGGATCATCTGGGCTCGGTGCGCGACGTGCTGAACATCCAAACCGGCTTGGAGGTGGTCGCCCAGCTACGACACCTATGGCTAGCCTATTCAAAGCGCCGGGACGATGGCGACTGCATTGCCTTGGGTTCTTTCTGTGTTGAATTTTCTCATTTATTGTGCCACCTGTCTTGTTTCGGAACTTTTCGCGGGCGCGAAAAATATCGTTTCTTTTGAGTATACCCATATGAGACGCCGCCATTGATACAAATATCGTGTATCAATAGGGTTAAATTTAGGTTTTGAGGCATTCCAGATTGAAAGCCTAGACCTTAATGAGACGAAATCAGGCTCATCCGACATTTGCAATTAATGTGGATCCATGACAATGGAATTCAAGCAGGCGCCGATAAATGCAAGCTCATTTGCAGATAATTTGAGCCCAGCGGCTATTTCAGTTGCAGTTAATTCGAGCCCCAAATGGCGTTAAATGCGAGCCCGACCGGTTTCAAACGCGAGCCGTTACACCTATTAGGACAGGATAGGCTTTTACGCCGCTATCTGGTACGGATCGCCCACGCCTTGTCCTTGTATTGTATTCATGTTGTCTTGCAGCCGTTCCGCGCTCGTCCGCTCGCGCTCCCTCGTTCCTCGCTTGTCACTCAGGAAAGAGGCGTTCAGCAACTTCTATTGCTTCATCCAGTGTGTCAAAAACCCCGTAATTTGTCGGGCGATCCCATGCCCCGCCATCGAGGCGGCGCACGTTGTACCTCGTTTCAGTTGAGGAACATTCGTCGGAAAGGATGAAAGGAATACGCCACCAGGTAAGCATTTCTTTTTGGCTGCGTTCTTCGTTCGGAGTACAAAAGAAATCGGGCGGCAAATCTGGGTTAATCGAGATTTTAGTTTTTATCATGTGAATCGTTATTGTCGTGTTAACTGTAGCGGAAACGCTGGAGGCCGCGCCGTTCGCGGCTGGACGATCTTTTCGTAATATACCAAACCGAGTAGGGTATCCACGTTCACAAGCACAGCTTAGCGTACAGTACTTTCCTAATTCTGCCCGGGCTTCTTTTCCGTAGGGGGATTTCGGGACGTTACTTTTGGGCGAATCCTTAATGCGCATCATCCGTATGCCATGCCGGCAACATGTAGATATCATGGGGCTTTAAACCCATCTTTTTCAGCGTATCGATAGTGGTTTTCTTGGCCATTTTTTGTAAATCGATCACGGTAATCGAGCCATCGTCCATTTCGGGAAGATTTAAAAAATTGTTCTGCACAAACGCATATTGTTCATCGGGCGAAAAGACGACATGATGAGAGCCAGCGGCGGTTGGGATTGATTTCAACAGCACAGGTTTTGCTATTGATTGGCCGCTGATGTCAAAAATATTCAAAGCGCCTGGCTTTGCGGTGGTGACGTATAACCGATCGTGTGCCCGATTAAAGTAAATTTCTAAAGGAACGCCTTGCTTGATTTCCGAAAAATCATAAATAGGCTGAAAATCGAACGTATCACTATTGGCCTGCCATGTCGCCCGCCATAATTTGCCTTCGAACAAGGTATTTATATAAGCCAACGGTGGATTCGCATGCGGCACGAATACCGCTTCTACCGGAGCAGACCCTGAAGGGCTGAGTTGGTCGGACAATTTATGCGTAGAAAGCACCTTACCGCTCGTCGCTTCGATTACGGTGACGGTTTCACCGGGATCTTTCAGGTCGGACGGACGCACGGTGCTGGTAACGATTAGCCGATTGATGTCTTCTTGCAGCCCAATGCCGTGCGGGTACCGAATAAAGGTGTCCTGGCCATTGGCGGCAATGACCTGTCTGACTTTATCAGTCTGCGCATCGCCGACAATCACATTGCTCGATCCCATACAGGTGAGAAACCAGGTTTTTTGGTCTGCGGTGAACGCCATGTCTTCGCCGACCTGGCATTCAGGCACATCCAGTAATTTAATGGTGTACGGAATACGCTTCATGTCGATCACGCGCAAGGCACCATTGCCCAAGGCGGTGATATAGGCCTTGCTTAAATTCTTGTTGTAAAAGAAATGATGGGAAACCGTATCCGGCGGTAGAGGCAGATCGGTTAAGATTTTGCCGAATTGCGGCGAATCAGGATCTACATCAAGGATCGCAATGCCTTCCCGGCGCGGCGTGCTGCCGGATTTGCTGTCGTAGTTCACCATGGCCAATATTTCGGCATGGGCCATCGTTGAAGTAAGCAGCAACAGGCTGCACAGGGTCTTTACGATTGTTTTCTGGATCATTGTCATGGCTCGAATTGAATATCGAAATTTTAAAAATGCTCATTTGCAAACGGTTACAAACTCGCTATTTAACTCACTTAAACTTCCGCTGTTGCCGGTCGATGCCGATTTTCATCTGCGAAATTCGATTGCTCGAATCCCAGCTTTCTCAGTACTTCTTTTGACCGTCGCTTGGCCTGGGGCAATAGAGACGCCATAGGCTTCAAGAAAGCCCAAGTCATTTGGGAAATCTCTATCATTTCTGGGCGGCTAAAGCATCCTCGTTAAAAATGCCCGTCGATCCTGTCATTAGACATAGTCATTTCCTCCTGAAATGGCGAAGAGTGGGGCGCTGCTTGTTTTTAAGATCATGCTTTAAACAAGCCTCCCAATAATTCGTCATAGCACTGTTTTAAAGGCACGGTGGAGTGTTCGATTTTCATGCGCAACAATGCCCCTTGCCAGGCATTTATCCAAAGATCTGCCATTTCCCGTGCGGATTTATCGGCGCGAATTGAACCTTCCCTTTGAGCGCAACTTAAAGCGAGTTCCCAAGCATCACGATAACAGTCTAACGCGGTTTTCAAGGCCATTCGGCAGACACCGCTGGTGTCACCGATCTCACCCATTAAATTTCCTAATAAACAGCCTCCCTTGAATTCGATGGCTTCCAGTTCCCTCATGGTTTCTTGGACATAACGCTCCATGGCCCCAAGAGCATTGCCTTCGGATTGTTCCAGATAACTTTGCAACCGTTCCACATAGATCGCTATGTAGTGGGTGATTGACGCCGCTGCAAAGTCTTCTTTACTGCCAAAATAGCTGTAAAAAGAGCCTTTAGGAATTTGCACGGCATCAAGAATCTCTTTTAGCCCCGTCCCATGAAAGCCCTGGACCATGAGCAAGGAGACGCCTTTATTGAGTAAGTTTTCACGCTTGGTTTGTTTTTGAGTGATCTTTTGCATGCGCACAATATACGACCGGTCGTCTATAATGTCAAAATAAATTAGACCGGTCGTCTTTTTTATTCAGGCCGTTTATCCCCGTTTTTAAGAGATAGGGATCGACGTTTAATCCTCAAAGTGACCTCTTGGAAAACGCTAACTTTCTGTTATCCCTCCAATTCTTATAACTATGTCTTGAAACTTGTCTCTGAATAACTCATACTGCGGATGAGTTTTCGGAGGCTTTATGCTCGTCGGTTATGCCCGTGTTTCCACGCAAGACCAAAATCCCGCGCTGCAGCTGGACGCGCTCCAGGCGGCCGTCTGTGAAAAGGTGTTTGTCGAGAAAGCTTCCGGTGCGCAGCGAGATCGGCCGGAGCTATCAGCAGCGCTGGAGTATCTCAGGGCAGGGGACAGCCTGGTAGTCTGGAAACTGGACCGTTTGGCCCGTTCCCTGAAGCAATTGATCGAAACGGTAGAGCTATTGGAAAGCCGGAGTATTGGGCTCCGATCGCTGACCGAAGCGATCGATACCACGACCGCCGGCGGGAAATTGGTGTTTCATGTGTTCGGCGCCTTGGCGGAGTTTGAACGTTCGATTATCCGCGAGCGCACAAAAGCCGGCCTGGAGGCTGCCCGTGCCCGGGGTAAAAAAGGCGGACGTCCGCCGGCCTTAGTTGCCAAGGATCTCGTGGCCGCCAAAGCGATGCTGTCCGATCCGGACATTACGATGGAAGAAGTGGCCAAACGTCTTCGTGTAGCCCCTTCTACGCTATACCGCCATCTGCCGGGAGGCAGAGGAGCCATTCATGAGACCGAATCATGCTGACCCCGGTCGCCTATCTCGAAGCCAAGGATGCCAGCCGGAATATTCACCGCGCCTATTCAATTGCCTATGGGCAGGACCTCTTCGGCAACTGGATCGTCGAAACCACGTATGGACGGATTGGAGGAAAAGGGAGAACGATTGTAACAGTAGTCGACAATGAGGACGAGGCGCTTAACTATGTGCAAAAAGCGCTTAAACGCCGGCAATCGGCTCCAAAACGCATCGGCGTGGCCTATAAGATCCGTACCCTACGGGATTCAGATCAATGACCGAGCCCTCTAGGCGCTGCACAGGCAGGATTCCAAGACCATGACCTCCTCAAACACCTCTCCAGCAATTACCCAGGAATTGGCTCCGCTTTTTAGCGAGATCGCCGCCATTGTCCAGCAATCCAGGCAGCAGGTGCAGCTGGCCGTGAACAGCGCGATGGTACAGTGTTACTGGCACATCGGCCGGCTCATTGTCGAACATGAGCAGCAGGGGCAAGCCCGCGCGGCCTATGGCAAACATCAACTGCAAACACTCTCCGAACAATTGACGACGGAATTCGGCAAGGGTTTTGATACCAGCAATCTGCGCAATATGCGCAGCTTTTTCCTCTGCTTTCCAAAATGGGACGCAGTGAGTCACAAATTAAGCTGGACGCATTATAGAAAGCTGATTCGCATTGAAAACCCCAATGCCAGGGATTGGTATCAACAGGAAGCGATCGAACAGCACTGGAGTGCCCGAGCGCTGGAACGGCAAATCGACAAACTCTACTACGAACGCCTGCTGTCCAGTCGCGACAAAGCAGCGGTTCAGGCCGAAGCGGAGCAAAAAATCGCCGAGGCGGAACCACCGGCGTTATCGGCCAAGGATTATCTCCGCGATCCTTATATCCTCGACTTCCTGAACCAGCCCAGCCAGCGGCTTTTGGAATCCGATCTGGAACAGGGTTTGCTCGACAACCTGCAGGCCTTCTTGCTGGAACTGGGTAAAGGCTTCGCGTTTGTGGCCCGGCAGCAGCGTATTCGGACCGAAGACCAGGATTTTTACATTGACCTGGTGTTTTATCACTTCAAACTGAAATGCTTTTTGTTGATCGACTTGAAACTGGGCAAGCTGACTCATCAGGACGTCGGTCAGATGGACAGCTATGTACGCATTTACGACCAACAGCAACGGGCGGCTAACGATAATCCCACGATCGGCCTGATTCTGTGCAGCCAGAAAAGCGAAGCGGTCGTGAAATATTCGGTGCTGACCGACAGTGAACAGCTGTTTGCGGCCAAATATTTGCCTTATCTACCGAGCGAAGCAGAGCTGAAACGTGAACTGGAACTGGAACGGCTTAAAGTGCAAGCGCAATTGCTGAGTAAAAAAGATGAGGCAAAACAAGGCCATCTGGAATAGTTCAGAAAGAGTATCTTGATAAAAGGGAAGAGGCACCGGCCAAAGGCTACGCGACGTCAAACAGGAAAAAGGATATGAGCTCAAAAATCCATAGTCCGAAAAATCAGCCATTAGTAATGGATAGATTTTATTGGCGTTGACGGGCAAAAGTCGACCCATTGCGGTCTATCGTCCAATCTGATTCAATGGTGTCGATTTGATCCTTAGCAGCCATTGTTGCTAATCACAGATGATATACAGAAACCATTTAATTACTAGACGCCCCAAGAACCGCGCGTATTGACTGAAGAAAGGATCGAATTTTGCCAGTTTTCCTGAACGTATTCCCGCTAAAAATCCCCGAAGTAGAGCTTGAAGCTCGCCAAGTCCCCTATGACAAGGAGACGCTGGACGGCTTTCGCGAGAAGCACGGATCGACGCACTCATTCCGCCGGCAGGGCGACAACATTCTGATCTTCTCGGGGGACGGCACGTTCCCCACATCTGGCACACCGCACACAATCGCGCTCAAGGATAACTTCGGCATCTTCTGCTCGCTGGTCAAGGACGGACTGACACGGCATCTTGCTGGACTGGGCCGCAACCCGTCCGGCTTCAATCCCATCGAGCTGGTGAGCGCCAAGCCGGAAGACAATCTTCTGGTCCCGATTCTTGGAGATGCGTACCCGTTTAAGGTCTGCGCTAAATACTCAATCGACACCCGCACTGTTCAAGGTCATCCATGCCTCGTCATTGATTGCACAACGCGCCGGGTAATCAAAGAGAACGGCTTATTCTTCCTTAACGCCGGCTTCGATCTTGTGGGCCGCTACGTCGTTACCGAGCAGGACGACGGATACA
Source organism: Methylomicrobium lacus (assembly GCF_041897535.1). Taxonomy (GTDB): domain Bacteria; phylum Pseudomonadota; class Gammaproteobacteria; order Methylococcales; family Methylomonadaceae; genus Methylomicrobium; species Methylomicrobium lacus_A. The sequence goes on along the minus strand of NZ_CP169217.1, from coordinate 1,388,655 downwards.
AAAAGCTTCTGGGATCAGTGAGCGCCAGTAAGGGTGAAACGCTCTATGTCACGCGGCCTGACGGGCAGGCCGTGCAGGTCGATGCGAAAGACGTTTATCTTGAGGCTAGCCGGACGAATTTCGATGACTACATTCTGTATACTCACGGCGCGAAGAAGGATGCAATCGTCGAACGCATCCGGCAATCCGTTTCCATATTCAATGGCGGCGAGAACAAGAAGGCCCGAATTGATACGCTTAAGAAGTACATACAGTCGAAGACCATTCCGCTAATCGACGGAAGGCGCATCGAGATCGAGGATTCACCAGACATCCAGAAGGTCTGCGGACAGATGCAGAAGCCGGTGTTTATCTTCAACGACAACGGTGAGAAGGATTGGGCCGAGAAGGGCCTGACTCAGTACGGCCCCTATACGAAGCGTACCTTCGACAGGAATGATCCGTCGATCTGCGTGATCTGCTCCCAGCACGACAAGGGGCGCGTCGAGCAGTTCGTCCGAAAGCTCATGAAAGGCATTTCGAACAGCAAGTATTTCAGCAGCGGCCTTGAAGGAAAGTTCACGCTCGGAACCAGCCACGTCGAAGTGTTCGCGACGGCCATCGACAGCGTGGACGCATACAAGAATGCCATCCAGGCCGCGATCCGGAAGAAGGCGGATGACGGCGGGCGCTGGGACTTGGCACTCGTTCAGGTCCGACAGTCCTTCAAGAAGCTCCAGGTCACGGAGAATCCGTACTATCTCGGCAAGAGCCTTTTCTTCCTGCATCAGGTTCCGGTGCAAGATTTCACGATAGAGCTTCTTGCGCAGTCCGATTATTCGCTCGGGTACTCGCTCAACAATATGGCGTTGGCCTGCTACGCGAAGATGGGCGGCGTCCCTTGGCTTCTCAAATCCTCGCCGACTCTCTCGCACGAACTCGTGATTGGCATCGGCAGCGCGAATATCGGGCAGGAGCGCGGTGCCGACAATCAGCGGATTATGGGCATCACCACCGTCTTCTCCGGAGACGGCAGCTACATTGTCTCGAATACCTCGAAGGCGGTCGTGCCGGAAGCCTACTGCGAAGCGTTGACCGCTGTGCTCGGAGAGACGATAGAAAAGATTCAGAAGCGGATGAACTGGCAGAAAGGCGACACGATCCGCCTGATCTTTCATGCGCAGGTTAAGAAGTTCAACAAGGAAGAGATCGAAGCCGTCCGCGCCGTGATCGACAAGTACCGTGAATATCAGATCGAGTTCGCCTTCCTGAAAATCTCGGAGGATCATGGCCTGCATATGTTCGACTGCGCGACGGCCGGCGTACAGAAGGGACGGTTGGCTCCACTGCGCGGAAGGACGTTCAAGCTTTCCAAGCACGAAATGCTTGTCTACCTGATCGGCCAGCGCGAATTGCGGCAAGACACAGACGGACATCCGCGCGGCGTGATCCTTGATGTTCACAAGGACTCGACCTTCAAGGACATCACGTATCTGAGCGTCCAGCTTTACAGCTTCGCTTCGCATTCCTGGCGCAGCTACTTCCCCAATCCGATGCCGGTGACTATCAGCTATTCCGATCTAATCGCCCGGAATCTCGGATGGCTGAACCAGCTTCCGGGCTGGAACGACTCGGTGATGATCGGGAAGATCGGGCAATCCCAATGGTTCCTGTAGAAAAGGAAAACGCGTACCAGTTGCGCGAGTATCTGCACCGCAAGATGAGCGAGCGCGCACACGCCGACCCTTTCAAATCCTCCTTTCTGCATTTTCTGGGATTGTCGAAGGACGGAACACCGTCCTTCGATTTTGCGACGATCTCCTTGTATCAGCGGTGCGCAATTGCGGGCCTCGGCGTTCTGGACGAAGCAGTTTCGAGTTTGGATGTCTCTCGCCTGCTCGGCCAGGCCGCCAAGATCGACTCCACGCCGCGCCCGTGGGTCTCCGACATGTTCGGCGTCATGGCTGTGAAATGGCTGACGGAGCAGATGAACGACGCACGCATCGCCCAGGAGTTCGAGAACTGGATTTCAGGGTTTCTAGCTCAGCAGATCAGCGGTGACCATCTCAATCTCTTCGAGAAAGATATAGCTGCGTATGTCCGCAGCAGCGACTCCGCCGTCTATACCAGTGCTTGCGTGCCGCTCTTTTTTCACTATCGGAAGATACAGCGAATCGACGATCATCAGATTCGCCTTTCCCTGGTCAGCCGCTTCATGGCTGAGTTCCGGGCGCAGGCGCAAGAAGACGCTTCGACGGCGCTGTTGAGCCTGATGGTTTACGTCTTCGATCAGGTCAATCAGGACGTGGCCGTGGTGCCGCCAAAAGGCTGGAGCCTCGACGACCTCCTGGGATTTCTGGAGCATATCACCGTCGGTCTCAAGCGGTGGACATGGGAAGACGCGGGGCGCACGCGAGGTGCGGATCCTGTCAAGTGGCAGATAGAAAACGAATACCACGTCCAGAACATTCTCTATGTCCTACTCGCGCCGATCTTCAACGACATCGCGGACGAAGTGAACCTACAGCCCGTCGGGCAGAAGAATCCACGCATTGATCTCTACCTGCCGTCGCTGCATACGATCATCGAGGTCAAATACCGGAAAGACGTGAAGAAGTCCTTCCCGACGCTCATTGGCGAGATCGCCGAAGATGCGTCTCTCTATCGCGCCGACACGAAATACAAGGATGCGCAGATCGTCAGCTTCCTGTGGGATTGCACGCGTTCGACGCAGGAGCACGCGAAGTTCAAGGAAGGCGTCTTGAAGATTAACGGGATCAACGGATGTGTCGTGGTCAGCGCGCCATCGACAATGAATGAACGGTCACCAAGTTAGAAAACTGAAGGTAAAATGAACTACACCTGCGCCTAATTAGAGGAAAATGTTTGCGGAATGAGCAACATCGCGAGAGGGACGTCTAACAACAGCATGCAGCGGACGGCGCATTGTTCAGCCGCTGATGTTTAGTGTTATACGAGCAATTTCTGGCATTAACCGGCCATTCAAAAATCCACGCCGATAGACAACTTTTGGCCGATCTTCTCCTAATGATTTCCTTTTTCACACCGCCAGATAAAGCTTCAAAACTGATTTTCGCAAGGTATCCCATCCCTATCGCCATCCATCTTCGTGCCGGGGCAGTTATCCAAGTAGAATTCGGCTTCTTCCAGAGAGGTCATCTGTGAACAATAGACTTTGCCTTGGCATTGGAAGTGTGGTTCGGCTATCTCCGGTTCCACTACTGATTGGGCCGTTGATTTGTCGACAATCTGAGCATGGCGATGTCCATACGTGTCGTAAGCGTAAACCCCGGTACCGATCAGCAACACAAACAGGAACGGCAGGCTGCTCCATCGCTTTTGTGACCGAACGATCCTCTGCTTCGGTTCTTGATGTCGCCTACCATATGGGGAGGGTCCTGATGGCGATGGACGTTTTCTTGCTAAAGGCTCTAAAGTTAGCTGTTTAGGTACCCCTTCGATACTGGCATGGATGGCGCGGAGTTTGCCGCTGGCATCGGTTTCTGTCTGATAATAGAGAGTATCACCCACCACAGGAGGACGACTCATCCCTTGCAAGGCGGATATATGGATAAAGATGTCGTTGCCGCCGGTGTTGGGTTGGATGAAGCCGAAACCTTTGTCGTCGATCCATCGAACCAGTTTGCCAGTTTCTGTTTGCATAAGGGGCCGTTGCCGAGGTTGGTATAGATCCGTAAGTATAGGCGGTATCGACTGGATGAAAAGCTCCGTCAAGAATCGACTCGAATGCTCATTTTTTGGTCAACTTAAGCCTGCGTCCCGAAAACCAGGATTTTTCGGACAGCTTGCAGACTCCATAAAACGAAGGAACCCTTACGGTTACCCTTGCTGACACTGGGCTCTTCTGAATGCCGACGTTCCGGAATGACTGTTTACATGCACCACGAATCGCTGCTGCCGACCCAAACCAGCCTCATGTTTCATAACATTATATGTCGGTTGAAGGTTGTATTTCAGTCATTCGAATTCATCAACTAAAAATCCAACGGACTTTGGGCTTGCTTGATCGTTCTGCTTTGTACTGTGTGGGTATAAATCATCGTGGTTCTCTGTACACGACAAAAAATTTATCCAGGGGCTCTTATTCATGTTTTGAGAGCTATTATTTCGGGATTCTGTCCGTCAACCACAATCATGCCGGGCGGACATAAAAACAACACCAACAGCCTGAACTTGTCCGCAATTTTTTGGAAGCCATGCAAAAGGCTATCTGTCAGATAATCCAGCCCATAGCGAAACAAACTCTGCTCCGGTCGCCCATGCTTTTTCATTTTTAAGGGCCTGACCTGATGTTTCCATTCCCCCGTCTTATGCGCCCAACAAAAAGCAATCGCCAATAACGCCATCACCTTTTTGATCCGAAAATAGCGGGTCATGCGCATCTCCTCCAGATGAAAGCCCCGGCCTTTCAGGCATTGGAACAGATTCTCGATTTCCCAGCGCAAGCCGTAGATTTCCAGAGGTTGCGAGAAACGTTGGTTGCCCGCCAGAATCAACAGTTCGCCACTATCCAGCTTCATGCCGCTGAGATATACCCACTGCTCACCAATGCGGCGCCTTTTTCTCAGCAAGCGGCTTTTGCCCACTTCCAGGTCTGCGAACAACGAACGGACAGGACGTTCATGGCCTTGATGAGCCGTCAGCAGCTGGTTTTCCTTCATCCGGATCAGATAAGGAATGCCCTGATCGCTTAACCATTGCCACCATTGATCGCCAATAAATTCTCGGTCTCCCAGGATGCCAAAAATACCCTGCCGACCAAAGCGAGCGATAAATCGTTGCAGCAAGGCGATGCGCTCACGCTGGTTGGAGTTGCCTTGTTTGTTCAGCACCAACCAATATACTGGAATCGCCGTGCCTTTGTAGACGACGCCCAGCGTCAGAATATTGAGGTTCTTTTTACCCCATTTCCAGTTCGTTCGATCCAGCGTCAGATAGTATGACTTGCTATAAAAATCAAACAGCTGCATGATCAAACGCGCAATCGCATCATAGTCAAAGACGACTTCCTGAAAAAAGCGTTGTAACCGGCGATAGCGTGATTTCTGGCCAGCCTGGCTGGCAAAGGCCAAGGCCAGTTGCGTCAGGTTCATGCGTTTCAGTCGCACTAGGGCTAATAGCATCCCGGCAAAACAATCCAATCGGCACTTGCCCCAGCCTAAATGTCCTTTTAGAATCACTCTCAGTCCATCGCTCAATTCCATTTCACCTCCTGTTTGGTCGCAAGAGAGTGAAACCGATTAGCGATGGACTTTCAAGTCCCTTATTTGCCCCCTATGTAAATCAGAGCGTTAGGAATTTTTGTCGTGTACAGAGATCGTGGTTCTTAAATCGCTATGCCCCAACAGTTCCTGAATCGTGCGGATATCGTAGTTGGCCTGTAACAAATGACTGGCAAAGGAATGCCGAAACGAATGCGCCGAAAGAAACGCGTTTGGTAATCTTGGCATGGTTAACCGCTTGTTTGATCGCTTTTTGCACCACCGATTCAAGAATATGGTAGCGTTTATATTCCTGTGATTCCCGCAGAAAAGTCAATGAATGAGCAGGGAAAAACCACTGCCAGATAAATTCTTTGGCCGCATTTTTATATTTACGCTCTAATTTGGTCTGGCAGAAACGTACCGGCGTATTTCGCTCTCATATCGGCCTCATAAACTTCCGAAACTTTCCGTAATTGCTGTTTTAATGCCGGAGCAAGCGTTTGCGGTATTGGCACCGTCCGATCCTTTTTCCCCTTGCCGTCGTGAACGGTCAAAATACCCGCATCAATGTTGAAACAATGAACCCGAAGATTCAGACATTCAAAAAGTCGTAAACCGCAGCCGTATAACAACTTGGCAATAAGGTCCACCGGTTCGTCGAGATGCTCAAAAATCAACTCGATTTCTTCACGGGATAGTACTACCGGAATGTAAGGGCGTCGTTTTGCTCTGGCGACGCCTTTGATTTCATCGAACTCTTTTTTAAGCACGTGTTTGTATAGAAACAACAGCGCATTAAACGCCTGATTCTGGCTTGAGGCAGACACCTGTTTAACCACGGCGAGATGGCTCAAAAAATCGACCACATCTTGTTGCGTGAGTGCTTGGATGGTCCTTGCTTTTTGTGAAAGTCTGAAAATGGCGCGTCCAACTTCGGTATGACTTCAAGGTTTTCGGCGAATAGTGGCGGATTTTTATTTCGCTATTGAGCGTGTTATAGACAAACACCCAACTGCTGCCGGTTTTGGGGGCGGAATGCGCAGTTTGATTGATTTCATCCAATGTTGGTGCGTTGCCTTGATTGGCTGGAATTAACGGCTTGGCTCCGGTTTTTGCTGTCCCGCTCGGCGTAATCGTCAAAGGCGCAAATTGATAACGAACTGAAATTCCTGCTGAATCCGCCGTCAATTGTGAGGTTTCGCTTGAAGCAACCCCATTGTATTTCATGCGATAAAACAGCGTAATCGAATGCCTTGCTTGTTTTTGCTGGTGTTCAGATTGCCGTTTCTCCACCAGTTTATGTAAAAACCAGGGCAAGCTTTCCGAAGAATAAGGATCGTACTGATATTTTTTGCAAAAATCCCAATAAAAACGCAACCATTTTAGATATGAAGCTCTGGCTTCATCGGGAAACGATTTTCCAGTCAGTAAATCGTTAAATTTTTGTGATAGATCTTGGGGTAGAGTGAGCATGGAGATATACCGGTCTGTTTATCATGCCTAAGATGTAGGTTAAACCGTTTAGAAAATCTAATATTGAAGCTCATTCTTGACAGCAATGTAAAAAAAGACGTATGTTAGCCATACCTAGATAATAACTTGTTGGGCCGCGGAGTCGCCAGCATCATCACAAATTTGGGGGGATCGCGATGAGAGTCGTCATCAATAGCTTATTAGCATCGGTCGTTGGTCTTATCAGCTGCCCCGCTGCGGGCAGTGAATACTATCTTGAAGGCATAAAACACGAATCCTGGAGCTGTTCGATTCCAGATCCAATAGAAGGTCGGCTATCAATAGATGGGGAGCAGTTTTTCTATAAGTCTTGGAGTGGATGGAAGAAGTACGAACCAACCCGGGGAACAATTGATACTACTGATTCCAAATGTTTCTTATTTTCGCCAGAACGGCTTGGGATCAGGGGGTGTGGAGTTGTTAATCGCGATGCACGAACAATCCAGTTCAGCGATCCGGATTATTGTGGGCAGGTAACGACATGGAGGGAGTGTGTAGCATCTTTTGGTGGACCCGAACCTTGTGAATGAGCCCCAAAAGAAAGCGTATGACGTTGCTATTGACGTGACTAAACAACTGCTTACGTTGGCCTCAGGAACACTCATCTTTTCCGCGACGCTAATACGGGATCAGGGCGATGCGAGCGGGAGAGTGTTAATAATTGGATCGTATTTGGCCTTATTCATATCGATCCTATCTGGAGTGCGGATCCTTTACGTGATAACAGCAGTACTGTCTTCCATAAGTAGCACGAATGATGACGCCGTCCCAAAGGTTGTAGCTGTCCCCGGGGTGCGTCGAGCTGCTTTTTGGCAGCACTGTCTTTTCGCCGTGGGGTTGGTATTACTAGGCGTTTTCGGCGTCGCTCAACTCTCCACGCATAGCCAGGCCCAACATTCGGTTCCAGCGGATGTCCCTGCTTCCGCTGGCTTCGCCGCTCCAGCAGGGCGCCGCTAAACTGGAGCGTTAATTATAATCATGGCCTTGCTCACCAAGGGGGCATCAAATCTTGGTTTAATTCTAGACAAAGTAATGTTTCGGCGTGTTTTAGCGTGTTTAAAATCCTAATCAACAAGTAAAGTTCTTACGATGAATAAACATCATCCATATCATCCTATCATTTACATCCGTGGTTTTGCCGCTACGCATGACGAGATTGAAGAAACAGTTGCCGACCCTTATATGGGATTCAACCTCGGTTCGACTAAAACACGCCAAGTATGGGACGGAAAGATGCGCAAGTTTTTCTTTGAATCGCCTCTCGTGCGGCTCAAGGATGAAATCGTGTGGGTCACGACTAATAAGGGTAACGAAAAAAGTAATTGGCGCTACGATGATGTTTATGTAGACGGCGACGATCTCACGGCACCGGATCCTGAGGATCAGACAAAGCCACTGCGTCCAGATATTGCACTGCCGTATCAATCAATTGTTATCTTTCGCTATTACGACGCGGCCTCGGAAGTCTTTGGCACTGGGGATACTCCTCCAATTGAACATTTCGCACAAGGCCTTAGCGATCTGATTCTGAGACTGCGGGAGCTCGTCTGTCGAAAGGGCGTTCATCCGATCACTGGAGAACCGCTCGATAACGAGGTTGCTTTAGATGATTTCCGCGTCTATCTCATTGCTCACTCCATGGGTGGTCTCGTCTGTCGCGCGTTCCTCCAGAATCCCGATCTCGGTAGCAACGTTGCACGCAAAGCAGTGGACAAGGTCTTTACCTATGCGACTCCGCACAACGGCATCGATCTGCGTATTGTCCGCAATGTGCCCGGATGGGCGACCTTCGGAGACGTGAACAATTTCAATAGGAAGCGCATGGCGGCTTATCTTGCGGTTCCGCAAGATACCAAGGCAACCGCGGATGATATCGACGTTTCCGTGGTCACTAATTTTCCGCCTGACCGCATCTTCAATCTCGTCGGCACCAATCCATCCGATTACATCGTCATGCGCGGCATTTCGGCATGGGCGGCAGGAGAGGTTAGCGACGGCCTCGTACGCATTGAAAATGCAACAACACATGGCCCTGACCCAAATGACAAGGATCGGGATATTCGCTCACCTCGCGCGTTTACTTACAGAAGTCATTCGGGTCACTATGGTATTGTGAATTCCGAAGAGGGCTACCAAAACCTCACTCGCTTCTTCTTTGGATCCTTGCGGGTAGACGGATTTCTCGATATCGACAACGTGAGCCTTCCCGATAAGATCCAACAGGGGCTAGATAGCGGTCGTAAGATCCGTGCCTCCTACCAGTTTGAAATAGTTGTAAGTATGCGGGGCCAACAATGGCAGATGCATCGCCGAACCGTGCGGGAAAATTCCGCGATTCACCGCACATTCGACGAATTGTTTCCGGATCAGCAGCAGGGCCGCAAACCTGACAGGAACCGGAGTCCCCATCTTTTCTCCGTTTTTCTCGATCCACGCAAAAGCACGAAAGAGCATCTACCCCTCGAGAAGCGTTCTGTTGCTTTTGCCTTCGACTTGGCCGTACTTGTGCCGGACTATCAAGTGGACGGCATCTTATGGCTTGACCGCCACTACGAGGGTGGCTATATCTATCGTGAGCTAATTCTCGTGGAAGCTACCCCTGATGCAAAGGCGCCTGGCGGTTGGAAGATCAATTATGGTTACCAGAGTCGGACGCCCAACTTTGCCAGAACAAAAGCCGACACGCAGCCTCTGGACGGTGGCGGTATCACCTTCGATATTAAAGTAATTCAGGCGAAGCGCCCCGGCATCAATGCCACATTGCGCATTGAAGCCCGACCGTGGAACTCGTGGAAGTGATGTGGCATCCCGCGATCGGTCGATTTTGTTTCGATCCGGTTCTGGTGCTGGTCTCGAACGTGCGAGGTGTCAGTTCTCACATTCCACATGGCCTAACTTGTCATTCCAGCCGATCGCTTTCCGCTTCGCTCCAAGCGTCGGCTGAATTCTCCGTTGAGCGAGCAATTTGTGACCTACAGCAGTCGCTGGTAAATGTAGAGCGACCGGCAGAAATTGGCCGAACTTGCTCTGTCAGAATTGAAGGAGCAAAACCGAAATATTACTTGCCTTTACTTGATCGAGCGGTTATGTTTATTGCACCCTTAGGCGTGGTTGATCTTATTCCTCCTCCGACTCTTCCGGCGGCTTTTCCGCAGCCGGCTCTTCCTCCAACGGCTCTTCCGCCGGATAACCTTCGTCCCAGTCGTCGCCTTCTTCTGACGGCACATCTACAGGGCGATCCTCGGGTTTGACGATCTCTTCCAAGGGCTCGGTCCATTCGGTAACGGCGGTGTCGGTGACTTCGGTGCCGGTGAGGTCGTCCATTTCCCCGACATCGAATGGGCCGCTCCAATTCTCGGGTTCTTCGATGAACTCGACGGGGAGTCGGAACCAAGCATCGAGGTCAATCTCTTCGACATCACCGTCGTAGTGCTGTAGCTCGACCGTGCCGGCGTCTTCGTCTACGGCAACGACTTGGAAGGCTTGGCCCTTGTCCAGGTGTTGATACCAATTCCCTACGATGGGATCAGCTTCGTTTTTCATGGTGCTCTCCTTTTTATTTGGCAGCAAAGTGTGCCTCGCCTGAGCGGCGAGTTTTTCAGTCAGAATCAGGATAATCTCGGTTTGCACGAGGCTGGAGCCAGGTCTTGCAATCAAGCGTCTTTGGCTAAACCTCATTGCCAGTGACTGCTTTGAAGTAGGAAAAACTGACGGGTTTATATAATCTTGGACAGCAGCTTTAAGCAAGAATATGCAAAGAATCGACTATTGTCCGAAAAATTTGGATTTATCGGACAATTGTTTGCCTCCATAAAATCAAAGGTTTGCGTGTCCGGTAAAGCTGTCCAAAAATGACCGCATGAAAATAGGCTATGCGCGTGTCTCGACCGGCGGTAAGCGTCAGTCTGAAAATCAACTGTTTTAGATGTATCGCGTTATATCCATTCGCTCATGCAAAATACGGGAGACATAAACGGCGTTGTCTTTGACCCGATAAACGATGATATGACGACTCGCTGGAAAGAGGCGGTGCGCGGCCGAAAGTTCGGGCCGGACATGGCCGATTTGGGGATATTGCTGAATGGCCAAAAGCGCCTTATCGAGAATAGCCCGATAGGCGTAAGTCTGCGTCTCGCCCCAGGTGTCGAGGGTGTATTGCAGGATGTCGGTAAAGTCTTCCTCTGCCTGAGGCGAGAGAATTAACGTGCAACATCGGGATTTACTTTCTTGCCTTGACGGGAGTTGGCAAAAGCTTTAGCGGTAATGGTTTCAAGTCGCTCCGGCGTGTACGGAATCCCTTCGCCGCGTTCCAGCTGGTCGTCGCCGACTTGCACGGCCGCACGAAGCGCCGTCAGCTTTTCATCCTCTTCCCGCATCCGGCGAATGGCGTCGCGGACAACCTCGGAGGCGTTGCTGTAAAAACCGGTGCCGACCTTGCTTTGAAGGTATTGCTCCATTTCGGCCGATAAGTTGATATGCATGGTGAACCTCAGATTATATACATGGCATGTATATAAAACATACATGATAAGTAGAGCCTTTGACAAGGGCTTTCTCGATTTGTCCCTTTGACCAAAACCACGCTTTAGCGGCCTCTGCCTAGGGCAGGGGAGCCATGGGGAAGTCAAGCCAACGATAATGCCGGTCACAGCCTGCAAAAACATAAACTATATTTAAGCCATGGATAGCAAACTCAATCAGTTATTATGGCGAGAAAAAGTAGCGCATTTGAGGATTTAATCGAACTGGCGGCCTTATTGCCGTGGTGGTTGTCGTTGATAATGGCGGCAGTTTTTTACGCGGTGCTTCACCACTTCGCCAGCGTCCCTGTGCCCGTCATCACCGATACGAAGCAGCTCGGTTCGATGATGACTGGCCAGATGATCAAAACCTTCGCCACCTTTGGCCAATACCTCGTGCCGCTGGCCTTTGGGCTTGGGGCGCTTGTATCGGTCATCAAGCGGAAAAAACGCGCCAATCTCTTTCAGTCGGTTGCCAAGCAATCCGGAAAAAGCGCGCTGAACAACATCACCTGGCGTGAATTCGAGATGCTGGTGGGCGAGTGGTTTCGTCGGCAAGACTATATGGTCACCGAAACCGGCGGAGTGGCCGATGGAGGCGTGGATCTGATCTTAACGAAAGCTGGCGAAACCTACCTGGTTCAATGCAAGCACTGGAAAGCCTACAAAGTCGGCGTGAATATCGTGCGCGAACTCCTGGGCGTGATGGTGAGCAAGGGCGCGGCCGGCGGCTATCTCGTGACCTCCGGCGTCTTCACAAATGAGGCAAGGCGTTTCGCGGAGGACAGCCATATCGAATTGATCGATGGGTCAAAATTATCCCACTTGTTGGCAGAAGCCCGCACCGCGCAGTCAGCGAAGCCTGTTGGCCACCCGATTGCCCAAACGCAGCCGCAAGCCTTCCCCCCATGTCCTAAATGCGGCTCCGCGATGGTAAGACGCAAAGCCACGAAAGGGGCGCATGCCGGCAACTCCTTCTGGGGTTGTTCGCGTTTTCCAAGTTGCCGGAGTACGCTCCCATTCAATTGACGATCATGAGAAGGGGTGGAAAGAAGGCGCTTACCCGCCTTTCCCCTCCGGGGTTTCGCGGGCCTCGAAAGGCAAAAGCCGGCAGCCAAGGCCATCAGATTGAGGCTCATGTGGTAGCCCTTGCCGTTTTTTGGTCGGCCAGAGCATCCCTGCCAGATACCTATGTCTATTCAACGCTCAGAAGGGGGCCAAACCTCTATCGATTTTGGCAAAATCAGTAGAGTCAATGTGCAATCGAACTGGTCCATGTTGAGCTTCATCTCTCTAAGTGCAATTCCTTTTTCAGCATACGGAAACCAGGATATTACGGGTACTTCTTTACCCTCCCTCTCAATGTGAATCGAATCGTCCGAAGCTATTGTTCCTTGTGGGATTTCTATTACGTTAGTTTTCGTGCGAAAGAAGGCACCTGCTTTCAATGCTGGTTCACTAGACCATGCCCAGTCGATAAACCCACTCTTGGACATGATCAGAACAGCCTTTTCCTCAGTAAACTTGAGCCACTTTAATACTGCGGCCGTTAAGGACACTCCATACCGCTCCGCGCAATCACCTAACACGTTTAGATCCACATCACAGTTTATCTGCCTGCGAAAGTCATCCATCGGCATTAACAGATACGAGGCAAAATCATCTGCTTGAGTCTCAAGGTTTGCTTCATCACCGGGCCAACTTAATACGTCAGAATCACCGCATTGAAAGCTGTCTCTCAAGGTCCGATGTAATACGTAATGTCCAAGCTCATGGGCTTGGGTAAACCTGATGCGGCCAGGTGATGCCATTGTGTCGTTATAGAGGAGAAGCCACTCGTTGCGGCTGCCGTTGGTAAAAAGTGCTCCTTCGAACCCCTTGATATTTGCCGCCTGTACCCTGCTGATAGGGTCGGACCATCCAAATATGTTTGCCGCCTCCAACGCGACTTGGGTGACGTCTAGAGGGAAGCGATCCGTTCCATGGATCCCGCTTACTGCCTCGACAACTTTGACTATTCTGTTCGCGGCTCGGGGTGGTGTCCAAATTTCGGCGTGGGACATTATTTCTTGAATGTTTCTAGTATCTTGCGAAGTTGCTCTTTCGCGTCCGCGTCGAGCTTCTGATAGTTACGGAAAAATGCCTCATCTAAGTGACGTTCTTCTGGGGCTCGAACGTCCTCTTCTATAAAGTATGATACTGCAACGCCTAGCGCATCTGCTAAAGCAGTTAGTTTTTCGGCAGAAGGACTCTGTGACTCCCTGTTCTCCAGCTCCCACAAGTAACTTTTACTTAGACCTGCTTGCTCTGCCAAAGCCTCTAAAGTCAATTTCTTCTGCTTTCTAAGCTCGTGCAGTTTTTCGCCAAGGCGTGTCGCCATTGTGATTGCCCCTCCAAATAATTGTAATTATGGCAATAAGAATAACATTAGATTATGGCAGCTTAAAAAAAGTTCGTCATTCCGAACTTTTTTGTTGACTTATCAGGAAAGAGGTGTAGCATATCCAAAAAGTTCGATATGCCGAACTTTTTATAGTTTTATATCGAATCGTGAAATTTCACGAAGCGACCTTATACCGACCCAAAGCAGTACCGCTTATTTATCAAGGATACTTACATGACGCAAGAGCACAAAACTGTAACGATCGTGGTGGAAGGTACACCACATGAATGGCCTAAAGGCGAAATTTCCTACGCGGAAGTTGTCACCCTTGAGGTGCCAGATTACGCGCAGCATCCAGAAATTACCTACTCGGTTAGATATAAAGCGGGTCATGGCAACAAGCCGGAAGGCATTCTGACTCCAGGGGCCACTGTAAAGGTAAAAGAAGGAATGATTTTTTATGTTTCAGAAACTGGTCAATCATAACGACGATATTCGCCGCCTGGTTGAAAAGGGGTACGCAGTCGCTTTCGACAGCAATTATCTTGTAGTTCGGGATATCCCTTACTTGGGTAAGGAAGGGGATCTCCGGAACGGAGCATTTGTCACTAAACTGGTGTTTATTGACCAAAACCGCGTTGCCCAGGAAGATCACCAGGTCTTTTTCGCCGGCGAACATCCCTGTCAACTTGATGGAACGCCTATTGCAAATTTGGGAGGAGGGCCAACCCCATTGGCCCTCGGCGAAAAATGTGCGGACGTGGTGGTCGAGCGATCGTTCTCGAACAAGCCCAAGGTGGAAGGTAAGTTTTCGGATTTTTTCGCGAAGATAGAAAGCTATACTGGCATCATTTCAGGCCCAGCCATTGAACGATATGGAGTAACACCTTATACCTTCCGGGTTGATAGCAATATACACGATAACAACGTGTTCAAATTCCAGGATACGCTCACAAGTCGCGCGGAAATTACTGACCTGGCGGGTAAGTTTGAAAACGAAGTGGTCGCGGTATTCGGGTTGGGAGGAACAGGAGCCTATCTCTTGGATTTTCTGGTCAAAACGCCGGTACGCGAGATTCGAGCATTTGATCTGGACGGTTATCATGTTCACAATGCCTTTCGGTCCCCTGGAAAACTGGACCCGGGCGAGCTAGGGAAATCCAAGGCCGAAGTTTATCAATCGCGATATGAGAACTTCCGTAACGGCCTTCGAATTATGCCTGAATATGTGGACGCCACGAGTTCCGAGGCCATAGATGGTGTTACCTTCGCGTTCGTATGTGTTGATAAAGGTTCGTCCAGGGCAGGGATATTCGAGTTACTTATCGACAAGGGCATTCCTTTTATTGATGTCGGCATGGGGCTTAGCCGAAAGCAATGCACCTTAACGGGAATGGTGCGAACGACGTACTATCCATCTGATAGTGGGGCGGAGATGCGGGACCGGCAGCTGGCGGAACTCAACGACGGTCCGGAAGGGCTTTATCGAACAAATATTCAGATCGCGGAATTGAACGCATTGAATGCAAGTTTGGCAATCATTCGGTATAAGCAGCTGCGTGGTTTCTACTTTGAAGAGATTTCAAATCTCCATCTCCTATTTGGGATTGACGATCTAAAGATTGCTGGGGAATCCAATTTCAATGAAGATTAAGCTGCAAAAAGTTCATTACATGCCACAGCAATTGGAGCCAGGAATTTTGTATGTCTCATACGAATTTGGCACGGCCGCTCATCTATGCGCTTGTGGATGTGGCGCAAAGATTCGAACCCCTCTCGGTCCGACTGAGTGGTCGATTGAAGAGACAAGCGAGGGACCGAGTCTTTGGCCATCCGTAGGCAATTGGCAGCAGGCTTGCAAGTCGCACTACGTAATTAGCCGTGGAGAAATTCTATGGGCGGACAGATGGAGCGATAAACGGATCGCTGCCGGGCGAAAGCAGGAGCAAATGCTTAGGGAGGAATATTACAAAGCGATGTATGCCAGCAAGGAAGGGGTTCTTGCAAAACTTTTACGTTGGGTAATGCGCTTTTTCTCGTAACTAATCCCCACACGGAAGAAAAGTTTTCATTTATCTATTACTATTTTTTATTCGAGGAAGCCAATATGGCAATGATTGTTGAAATTCGCGAATGCCTGGAGCTGTAGGTTACCCGTCCGGTTTGCCAAATAAATAGTCATTCGGTTAGGCCTATTTGACCAGTTGTTTTGGATCGGTTTTTGTCAGTTGATTGAGAAAAATTCCGCCACTCGCTTATGTTATCGCAAAAGCGAATCAGGTAAGCAGCTAACCCGGTTTTCCGTTCCATTGCGCCTCAACCCCCTATCTCAGTTAGCTCATTCGCTAGGACCGTCGTGACTACGGCGTGGCCAGCAGTTTGGATTTCTGAGATTCTTTCGCCCTTGCGTGTACTATCTGTAACGGCTCGCGTTTGAAACCGGTCGGGCTCGCATTTAACGCCATTTGGGGCTCGAATTAACTGCAACTTTGCGACACGAGGTCGCTTGGAGAAGTTGTTTCCACAAGGCTGTTGGAAACCACCCGTGTCACCGGGTGAATCTAGGGGCATGAATAAAGAGCTGCCTTGACAACGTAACGAAGCATGACGGTAGTCATGTGGGGTACCAATCGCGAGAGATGTACCCTCCTGGTAACCACAAACCAGGTGAGTGCTAGATAGCTGGTACGGTGAAGATATCTGAACCTGTAATAAAGATCGTTATTAATGACAAGCGGAAGTGGTTTATACGCTTGACCAAAAGGTATTGGAAGCGGGCAGAACGATTATTTGCTGCGTTCTCGTGACCCACACGCTTCCCGGTCGACAGCAGGCACCTAACCCGGCGTACTTCCCAAGGGAAACGTGGAAACCCCGTATCGCTCCCGGCCTTGGCCGGGACAGCGTGCCGTGAGGTACGCCTAGGGCGGTGCGGGTTTGGGATGTCGGAAGAAGCGAAAGCCGTGCTGTAATGGCACGGATACGGGTTTAAACGTTACCCGGTACGAAAGTGCGCCCACGTCCGACGGGTCTTTTATTGCAAGAGAAGAGGTAGAACCGACCCTATGAGGAAAAGCAAATGATGACGGCAGCGATGCCTGTTGGTGCATCCTCAGCCGCATTATCATGGGATGCCATCGACTGGCAGGCTGTGGCAATGCAGGTGAGACGGCTGCAGCTGCGTATTGCAAAGGCAACCCGAGAGCAGCGCTGGGGTAAAGTGAAAGCTTTACAATGGCTGCTCACCCATTCGTTAGCGGCAAAGCTGTTAGCCGTCAAACGGATTGGGCAAAACCGCGGCCGGAACACGGCCGGTATCGATGGCGTCACCTGGAAGACGCCGCAACAGAAATTGCAGGCGGCTTTGGCGTTAAGGCGCAGAGGCTATCAGGCTCAGCCTTTGCGGCGCATTTATATCCCCAAGAAAAACGGCAAGCAACGGCCGTTGAGTATCCCCACGATGAGCGACCGGGCCATGCAAGCCCTGTATTTGCTGGCTCTGGAGCCGGTGGCGGAAATGACAGGGAATCGCAACGCCTACGGTTTCCGGCCGAAAAGGTCGACAGCCGATGCGATCAGTCAATGTTTTAACGCCCTGGCACGCAAACAATCACCGCAATGGATACTCGAGGGCGATATCAAAGCCTGCTTCGATCAAATCAGTCATGACTGGCTGAAAGCCAACATTCCGATGGATAAAACCATCCTGGAGAAATGGCTGGACGCCGGTTATGTGGAAGAGCGAGAGATGTTTCCTACGCTGGCTGGAACGCCACAGGGAGGGATAGCCTCGCCAACGCTGGCTAATATGACGTTAGCCGGTCTGGAACAAGTCGCTATCAAGGCAGCACCGCGTCATCACAAAATCAATGTGGTGATTTATGCGGATGACTTCGTGATTACCGGGTCTTCGAAAGAAGTGCTCGAGATGCAAGTCAAGCCAGCCGTGGAAGCCTTTCTATTGGAGCGCGGGTTAACGCTCTCGCCGGAGAAAACGCAGATCACGCACATCAGTGAGGGATTTGATTTTCTCGGGTTTAATATTCGCAAATACCAAGGCAAATTGCTGACCAAGCCTGCGAAGCAATCGATTCAGTCCTTGTTAGCGGATATAAGAGCCATTATCAAAACTAACCCCACGGTAAAGACGGAACACCTGATTCGGCTTTTAAACCCGAAACTGAGAGGGTGGGCCAACTACTACCGCCATGGCGTAGCCAAAAAGAGCTTTTCCAGGATTGATCACCAGCTTTTTCTGATGTTAATCGCTTGGATCAACCGGAGACATCCGAACAAATCGGCCCGCTGGAAACGGAATCGCTATTTCCGCCGCCAAGGGCTGCAAAATTGGCTGTTTTCAACACGGATTCAGGATAAGCAAGGAGCATCCATACCGCTGGACTTGTTCAGTGCCGCCTCGGTGGCGATTGTTCGGCATATCAAGATCAAAGCTGACGCATCGCCCTATGATCCCGCCTATGACGACTATTTTGCCCAGCGTAAAGCATCACGCCGGGTAAATCCGTTCATGTGGTCTGGAATGGTAGCACAAGCAGAATAGCTTCAGTACGGTAATCAGGTTGCCGGGTCGTTAACTCGGCTTTTATAAAGGCTTGAGCGGTGTGACGGGAAACTGTCACGCACCGTTCTTAGGGGAGGACAAGGCAGTAATGCCTTGTCCTTACCCGGCGAAATAGCCGCTGGGCTCAGATTATCTGCAAATGAGCTTGCATTTATCGGCGCCTGCTTGAATTCCATTGTCATGGATCCACATTAATTGCAAATGTCGGATGAGCCTGATTTCGTCTCATTAAGGTCTAGGCTTTCAATCTGGAATGCCTCAAAACCTAAATTTAACCCTATTGATACACGATATTTGTATCAATGGCGGCGTCTCATATGGGTAGACCTAAATGGGACGCTGACAGCAGTCGGCAATAACTTGCCGATTAAAGAGAAAAAATAAACGGCTGGTCACTCTCCTAAAGCTGCCTGTTGTAACGCTCGGGTTTAGGTGCGGCGGCGCTCCTGCCGATGTCGGCAGGAGCGCGTTGTTATGCGGCAATTCATTCGCCGCTGTTCCTTTCCTTCTCAAGGACTTTAAGACGTTTGTCGTATTCTTTTAGAGCACCGTTAGTAAAGGTGCCAAGCAGTCCAACAAAAAGAATAAGTGTTGAAACTAACGTTCTACATGAGCGGCTGCGGCAGGCAGGCGCAGCCTGCCGGAAGCTGTCCGCTCGATAGAGGGGTTAGGGGGCGGCATAGAAAGGGCGCGCAATTCGTATGACTTCTTCGCGCTGCGATGACGTAAGAAAGAGTATGTCCATATACATGTCGCGGCCGGCAAGGCTACGGAACTCCGATTGCACAGCTTCAACAATGGGCAGAGGCGTTGCGTCAGGTGCCAACAGACACAGCACGACGCTTCTCTCTGAGCCTCCGTAGCCTGCCAGTACAAGGTATGCCTCTCGGACGCCCTTGTGTGCACCGAGTACCCGCACAAATGCTGCCTTGACATGTTTCTCAAACTCGCCATCTTGCTCGGCGAGGAACTCTACTTGAGGCTTTGAGATTTTGGAGAACGACTGGGGTGCCTGCTGCGCCATGACGAGAGCGGAATGAGTTGCGAGTATCAGTGCAGCTACGACGCCGTTGATCTTCAGATGAGCCCCCTAACGTAAAGCTAACCGGGCGCGGCCCGGAAAGCTGAATAAACAAAACCGCATTATAACCGCGCTCCGGTTGAGCGTAATGTTAGGTGTTGTTTCTCTTTGCAAGGGCATTCTCGATTTCGCTCAATGCATTGTATTCCTTCTTTTCGATATCAGCGCTGATCAATTCAAAGTCCTCCGGCACTGGAGTTTTAGCGTTCGGAAACTGCTGCCACTCATGAAGAGCTTTGTTATAGAGGGCTTGCTTGACGCAATAGCGAACCGCCTTTTCATGTTTTTCGTCCTGAAAGTTGTTTGCCATAGCATCTTCGCGACGCCAGCAGGCGGCAAGCAACCAGTGATGATAAGCAAACTCGTATTGGGCGGTTGCATGATACTGCCAAGCGTGCCGCTCAAGCCCGTGGTATTCAGTGTTGTTCTTGGCGGGTATTCGTGAATCGATGACATCTGGACGGTGTGAGGCCCAAGGGTATTCATTGCGCATGCAGGGAAATAACGACGTAATACCTCCCGCGCCCGCGAAGTGTAGCTTCAAAAATTGATCGACAAGTGCGTCGTAATCAGGTTTCCATTCAAATTGCATAGCAGTAACCCACGATACCTAACGTAAAGCTAAGGGGCGTGCCGTTCACGGACGGTGAACGAAGCCCCAAAGCTTGATAAATTACAAACCTACAAAACCCACGGAACGGCACGTCCCTTTGAGCGCCATGTTATGTGACGTTTTTCTGTTCAAGGTCTTGACCAAACATAATTCGGTGCCCGTCAGGAGTTTCAATGCAAAATTCCCTCACTCCCCACGGCTGATCGGCAATATCTTGCACGATCTTCACACCGTGTTCTTTGTATTCTGAGTGTAAACCGTCTATGTCTTCCATGTATGCGTAAGCAAACCACGAATGGTTTCCAATTTTCGAGGCTGGTACTTCATTTGGGCAATGTCCAAGCATTACCTTAAAGTTGTCTCTCGAAAGGAAAAACCAACCTTCGACTTCGAAGTCGAGTTTGAACCCAAGTTTCTCTCGGTAGAACTCCGCTGATTTTTTGTAGTCGTTGACGGCTAACACGCAGCGGACTTGATTTAGTTTCGGCACACGTCTTCCCCGTTGTTCGTCACATAACGTTAAGTAGACACCTATTTAGGTGTATATTAATTTACGATTATCGGCGTATAACGCCACTCTGACAATCTGTTAACATGAATGCTACGGTATTTTATTATTGATATCAACCTCCTACTGCTAAAGAAAAATACCCTTCCTGAACAAGGGGCCGCACATTGATATTGAACAGACATTCAATGAGTAAGCCGTGAAAGACCGAAAAGGGTCGTTTTTTACCGTTAATGAGAGAGTGACCATCTGAACTTGAGCGGTTGTAGCCTGCTTTCATTTGCAGATAAAGTGAGCCTGGGAAAAATTGAATGCGAGCTCTGAGCCGGACTGTATTTTCATTTTCACTTAATTTGAGCCGAAATAGGCGATAAATGCGAGCCCGGCCATTTTCAAATGCAAGCCGTTATAACTATCAATCCGCAGGGTGTGCTCCCATGCGCGGTTTCCGGTGCCCTTGCCAATGTAGAAAGGCTGTGCGGGTGAAGTGCGAGGATCCTTTAGCGCATAGATATAGTATGGATTCACAATGTTTTGTTATGTAGGATCAGGTCTCAGATGATCTGATTTTTTGCCAATGGAGATAGTGCGAGCTTCAAATTTTTAATTGAATTGACCGTTAAATCCATTACAACGATCTCGCGATGATCGTTCCATGTATATAGTCACGCTT
Source organism: Methylomicrobium lacus (assembly GCF_041897535.1). GTDB lineage: Bacteria > Pseudomonadota > Gammaproteobacteria > Methylococcales > Methylomonadaceae > Methylomicrobium > Methylomicrobium lacus_A. The sequence continues at coordinate 1,367,558 of NZ_CP169217.1, read as the reverse complement.
CTCTTTATAGAGAATTACGCGGCTTGGAAGCGCCGTGGCCTGCCAGCCCGCCGGTAGTTGGCTCACGATGGTCTCGATGATTAACCGTGTTGTTTTGGCTTTTGGTAATCGATCAATGGGAGTATCAGTCAGATCTAGATGCGGTTTTCGGCTACGTTTTCCCGCAGTCTCGAAACGGAAAGTATAGGGCAATGCCTCCTTAAGCGCCTTCAGGGCATCCGCCGCCGACGTCGGCGCGGAAAGATTTAATTCAATTTCTCTGTCGATATCTACCGGAAACAGCTCATCGAATCCTTCTGCTTTAAGAGTAGTCGTGTCTCGCTCGCGGCCTGGATCGTTTGAACCAAAGCCACTGTTGTTCCATGATACGATGTTCTCAGCGCCGTAATGCTTGATAAGCTGTGTTTCCAAATCAATCGCGGTGAAAACGAACACCCGCACCGCCTTGAAGGTTACGTCCATGGGATCAAGATTGTGGCGGTGTTGGATAGTCCATGCATGACGATCAAGCCGCTTTTTCAGTCCCGCCTCGGCATCTGTCTTGCCGATGTAAACCAGCGAGTCTTTATGCAAGAGCTGGTAGACCCCTTGTTCCTCTGGAATGCTTGCCACGTTCCAGATGGATAATGCGGATGAATCCATTTCGTCGAATAGCTTTACGAGATTGATAAGCAAGGCACTGGGAAGATCAAACTCGAATTCCTCATATCCCTTTGTCATGCCATGCCCGCGGTCGTCACGTTAGCCAAGGCGAGATGCGCTTTCACGCTGCCGGCGATAATCGCCGCCAGCTGGACCGGCACAGCATTGCCAAGCTGCCGCATGGTTTCCGTCCAGGAGCCATGAAACAAGAAGTCGTCCGGAAAAGTTTGAAGTCTCGCGCTCTCGCGCACCGTGAAATATCGGACAGAGCCGTCCGGCCGCAAAAGCATGTTTTCACCACCGGGGACTCCATGATCGCCAGCCTTTAGGGTTTTTGCCGGTTCATCCAAGGGGCTTCCGGTGTGTCCTGGATAGCTACGCGCACCGGGTTGAAACCGATGGTTATGGAATTTCGCGGCGGCATGCGGCTTTGTTTCGGGATCGGGCAAATCCGAAATAGCATCACGCACCGTGCGCCACGATTCAAGCGGTGGTTTTTCATTAAGGGACATCCCGCGGATTTTCCCCTTTCCGCCCTCTGGACGTTGACGTTTGGAAACCTTGTGTATATCCCAATACTCTTCCGTTCGCCATTGCGACCATAAAAGGGCGTCTTGACTATGTGTTTCCTCTGGGAAAGCCCACTCAATGCCAAGATCGGCGCGAAATCCAACGATAAAAACACGTTCGCGACGTTGTGGAATGCCATAATTCGCGGCGTTCAACAGACGCATGACAAGGTTATAGTGTAATCCGTCGTGTTTCCCTTGCGTGTGGTAACGCTCAAGCCTGGCAAGATGTTTTTCCCATTCCTCGCTGCGGCGCTCCACCATTTCAGGATAGGTAAGACGCAGGCGGATATATTCCAGATAACTAGCAAAGCTCGCCCGTGTCAGACCCTTGACGTTCTCGAAAACAAAAGCCTTTGGCTGCAATTCACGAACAGCGCGGATAGCCTGGGGAAACATATCGCGGTCATCGAGATATCCGCGGTGTTTGCCTCCAAGGGAGAATGGCTGGCATGGAGGGCCACCAGAAACGAGATCAATTTCGCCATGAATTCCGCGGAAATCGAAATTCCGCACATCGCCCTCGGTTAGAGGCCAATCCACGAGGGGTTTTAAGCCTGTCGCTTGGTTCTCGCGTATGGTATCGCAGCAATAGTGATTCCATTCTATGATCGCGGCGGGACTAAAACCCGCGCGGCTCACGCCGATACCCAAGCCGCCCGCGCCGGCGAAAAGTTCAACTGCACGCATTTCCTATTTGTTCTCCTCTTCTAGGAACGATTTTATTTTTTTCGCAAGACTTTGAGTGTCTTTAAGTTCGCATTCCCAAACAATCATGAAGCGCCAGTTAAGCGCTAAAATAGCCGCCTCGTTTTCTCCATCACGTCGACGATTACCTTCCAGTTTCGGTTGCCAAAAGTCTAACCGCGATTTTGGTAGCCGCGCAAGTTTGCACATGGGGTCTGGATGGCAGTGCCAAAAACATCCATGAACAAATAATACTTTTCTATATCGTGGAAATACGAGATCAGGGCAACCGGGAAGGTCGCGTCGATGAAGTCGATAGCGGTAACCCATGCCATGCACAAGGCGGCGAACAATCATTTCGGGCTTAGTGTCCTTCCCGCGAATACGTCCCATGCGTTCGCTTCGCTGCTCTGGGGTAAGGGTGTCAGCCATGTTCCATTATATTTTATTTGTTTGCTTCAAGCACTCCTCCGAATCATTCCTTGGACTATTGATCATCATGCTAACCCGCCAAGCCTCCATGTCTTCAGCCGAGTACGGCTTCAGCAGCCCCTGAAGGCCTGCCGCATCTTTGGTTTCCGCTTCGAGCCAGGTATCCCAGTCGCCAGGCGCCAAAATAACCGGCATCCGGTCATGAATCGGCTGCATCAATTCGTTCCCGTCCGTTACGATAATCGAACAGCTCTCCAAATCCTCGCCTTCCGGGCTTCGCCACCGCTCCCATAACCCGGCAAACGCCATCGGCTCGCGGTCCCGCAGCACGATAAACCAGGGCTGTTTGGTTTTAGAGCCTGGAACAACCTGCCACTCGTAAAACCCGTCCGCCGGAATCAGGCAGCGCCGATACCGGAACGCATTGCGGAACGCGGGCTTGCTCGCCACGGTCTCCGCTCTCGCGTTGATCGTGTGGTAGCCGATGTCCATGTCCTTCGCCCAATGCGGGATTAGCCCCCACCGTGCCAACGCGAATCGCCTCTTGCCGCTTTCCTCGCGCACGATCGGAATGCTCTGCGTCGGCGCTACGTTGTAGCGCGGGCACAGCTCCGGCAGCGCGTCGGCCTCGAAGCGCTTGATCAAAGAAAACGAGTCGCTATACAGCGCGAAGCGTCCGCACATCAGAAATGACTTGTGTTGTTTGAGCTAGGAACCCGAACACACTCAATGGCGGTTCAGGCTGATTGCCCATTCAAGCAAGCGCGATCACGCCCGCCGCGTCATCGGACTCGCCTGACTCCAAAGCCTCCATGTTCGGATACAGAACCACGGACTCATCGGTAATGCCGAGAACCCTGCCGTCCGACAGCTCGACAATATCGACGGTTATGCCCCCGCCGGAGTCCCAAGAAGAAACTGAGCGAATGTATTCGGTGCCAAGCTCCATAAATCCTCCTATTCGTAAATTTGCCGCTAATGCTGGCTATTGACCAGCCATCAATTCTTGATTATTGTACACTAATCAATATGCAAGATAAACATCATCATGCCAGAAACAACCCAAAATAACCACGGCGGCAAGCGGCCCGGCGCCGGCCGCAAAAAAGGCTCGTCCGCCTACGGCGAAAGCACGCAAGCCATTCGCGTGCCGGAAAGCCTGCTGCCCAACGTCAAGGCCCTGCTCGAAGCCAGAAAGCGGCGATTCGAGCCGTTCTCCGGTAGTTCTGCGGCGATCCTCTTTCCCACCAGAACGCCCGCCTCGGTTGCCTTGCCGCTGTTCACCGGCAAAGTGGCGGCCGGCTTCCCGTCGCCGGCGGACGATTACGTCGAGAAATCGCTCGATCTGAACGAGCTGTTGGTGCAAAAGCCGGCGGCCACGTTCTTCGTGCGCGCCCAGGGCGAGTCGATGCTCGGCGCGGGCATTCACCCGAACGACATTCTGGTCGTGGACCGCTCGATCGAGCCGGTATCGGGCAAGATCGTCATTTGCGCCTTGAACGGCGAACTGACCGTCAAGCGCCTGGAACGCGACGGCGAGCAATGGAAGCTGAAAGCCGAGAATCCCGCCTATGCCGATATCGCCATTCACGAAGAGTTGGAAATGGTGATCTGGGGCGTGGTGACCAATGTCGTCCATTCCGTGTAATGCCGCCGCTCCTCGCCTTGGTCGACTGCAACAACGTCTACGTGAGTTGCGAGCGCGTGTTCCGTCTCGATCTGATCGGCAAGCCGGTGGTGGCGGTGCTCAGCAATAATGACGGCGCATCGTCGCCCGCAGCCAGGAAGTGAAGGATTTAGGCATCAAAAGGGGGTGGGTGTTCATCCTCGCGTTTCCTTGTCTATCGTAGCAATGCTCGTTAATCAGGTGCTGTAATCTTTATAGGTGAGGCTGCTGTATTTGGCAGCTTTCAAGTCGATGAATTGTTCTGTGTGGTTGCATGAGAACTCGGCGCCTTTCCGGTAATGCGAGCATCCCCAGAACTGGCCGTAAGGCCCTTTTCTCAAGGACATCTTACCGCCGCATTCTGGGCAAACCGGCTCGACGTAATCGCAGCGCTTATTCTCGCAACCCCGGAATCGGCCCTTTTCGCGCAAACCGCCGCCGCACCATTGGCAGGCCGATTCGGTATGAGTGCATAGAGGATATTGACTGCATCCGAAAAAGCTGCCGTGCTGGCTGTCCCTGGGCACCATGTAGCCGGTCCCGCATGCGCGGCAGGGAATGTCGGCGATCTTATCCTGAAAGCCCTCGCCTATAAATTCGTCGACGCGAATATCGTAGCGTCGATCGATCAGCTCCCGGACGAAAACGGATGCTTTATCAGCGTCGCAAACCAGATAGACATGATGCCGGGCTCGGGTCAGAGCCACATAGAACAAGCGTCGCTCTTCGGCATGGGCGAAGGCTTCCGCTGGCGGTAACAGCAATTCCAAGACAGGATGAGTCGATTTTTCCGATGGAAAGCCGTTCTTGCCTTTTTCCAGACCCAACACAACGACATAATCGGCTTCCTTACCTTTCGAGGCATGCACCGACATGAATTGCAGCTTCAGATTGGGATATTGTCGCTTCCACTGGCCCAAATCCGGTTTCCTGAAGTTAAACCGTGCCAGTATCAACACGCTGGCATTTTCCGATACTTTGCCGTTGATCGTCGATAACGCCGCATGCAAACCGACCTGATCGCTGTTCGTCTTGATCAGCGAGACGGCCGCTTGCTCGATGACCGCATGGCTGCGGATCTGTTTGGCGATTTGCGTCGGGTTTTGCATGACAAACCGCGACGCCACGTCCCCGATTTTGTTATTGAAACGAAAAGTCAGGTCCAGAATGCTGATGGCAGTATCGCCGAAGTGCGCCTCGAATTCCTTGGTGATCGAGACATCACTGCCGGTGAATCGGTAAATCGATTGCCAATCGTCGCCGACGCAAAACAAGCCGCTGCCGGGGTTTTGGTCTCGCAACCCCTTGATCAGGCGCGCACGGTTCGACGATATGTCCTGGAACTCGTCCACCAGAATATAGCTGTACGGCGACCGGTATTGACCGGCTTCCACGTATTCGATCGCCCGGCCGATCATGTCGTCAAAGTCGATCGTTCCGGTTTCGCGTAAATGCTGCTGGTAGGCCTCATAAACCGGTTCGAACAGCAACGCCGCCGCGCGCATCCGGTCGCGATCTTTGTGCTGTTGCCCCAAAGAAACCAGGCGCTTGATGTCGAGGCCTGCGGCTTTGAACAGCCCGAGCATTTGGGCCAGCAATTGGCTGAACTGCGACACCTGCCCGAACTGATTCAGTTGCCGCAGCAGTTCATTGTTGGGTAATGGCTGAAACGCTACGCCCGCTTGCTTTAGTTGCTGCTCGAGCGATTGAGTCAATACGCCTTGCTGCTTTTGGTAACTGTAGGTTTCGATCAGACGGGTTTGATATTTTTGATGCAAAGCCCGTTTCCATGCCATTCCGGCCAGATAGCTTTGCTGATCGATGAAAGGCGGCGTTTGATTATGTTCATTGACAGCGAAATGCTCGATATAAATGCCGTAATCGGGCAAGTAGAAATCCGGCTGATACACGCGGTAATCCGGCCCCGCGGTGTTCACCTGGTAATTGGCCTCGTACTGATACGCGATGCCTTGCCGATACAGCAAATTGGCAATCTCGCACTCTTCATAGCTTTTCACCAGCTCGCCCTGTAGCGTGCGGATGTCGTTTTCCAGAATGTAATTGTTGTACTCGCCCAGGCTTTTGAACTCGAAAGTGCTTCGGTACGGGAAGCTGTAATAGAGGAAATAGCCGATCAGGCGCGACTTGTATTGCTCGTCCTGCATCAAGCGCTGGACTTGCTGGTCGACGAACCTGGCCCGCAAATGCTCGTCTTCGGCCATTTTGTCGATAGCGGGTGCCTCTCCTTCGACTTGGGCGATGATGTGCTTGCCGAGACTGTGAAAGGTTTTCACGGTCAGCGTCTCGATGCCTAGCTTCGAACGAATGCGCTCGTCCATTTCCTCGGCGGCCTTGCGCGCGAACGCCAGCATCAAGATTTGTTCCGGCTTGGCGTGCCCCGATTTGATCAAATAGCCGGCCCGCCCGACCATTGTGCTGGTCTTGCCGGTGCCGGCACCGGCCAGTACCAGATTGTGCTGTTCATCGATCACGCAGGCCCGGCGCTGGTTGGTCGTCAGCGGGTTGCTTTCGACACCGTCGAAAAAGACATTGAATGCCTCTATTTGACGCGCGACATAGGATTCGTTCAGACGCTCGATCGCGTCGTAGCCGTCACTCAACAGCGGCCGGATAAATTGCAGTTCCCGGACCGCATCTGCCGGCAAAAATCGCTGTATATCCTTGCGCTGTATCCCTTTGGCCAAGTTTCCGTAGGCCTGCAGCCATTGCCTTGCTACCGCTTTACGGATATAGCGATTTCCAAAAAACAAAACACGCGCTTGCCTGGAAGCGGCTTGTATCTCCGGAACCATGCGCTGGAAAAACTCTGATAGGTAACGCCTGGCTGTTTGGTCCAAGCCGGCTTGCAAATACTGGGACTGCTTTTTACCGATCCCGCCAATGCGGATAATTTCGCCGTTTTCGAGATGAAACGCCAAAACGTCCCAGAAAATGCCAGGCTCTAAAGCAACGCCTTTGCCAATGGACAGATACGATATTTGTTGCTGCGTCTTGCCGTTATTCAGCAGAACGCCATCGTCCACAGAGGAGATAGAATCATAATTGGAATGGGCTGCGAAAAAAGCGGCCAGCCAGCCGATGCGGTAATTTAACAGGTATGTTGATGCTCTCTTCAAGGACAGACCCTTTGCTCGTCTTTGCCTTTATCGGCTGTAGTCCCTGAGTATAGCAAGTTTCAAAACATCCCTTCCAACACGCCAGGCGCCGCTCCTCACCTCAGCCGCGCAACCAAATTCGTCAGCCGCTTCTGCGATCGCTGTATCCTGGCCGCCATGCCCAAGGCCTTCGGCTGCGAGACGATCACCACCAGCTTCTTCCCGCGCGTCACGCCGGTATAGAGCAGGTGCCGCTCCAAGAGCATGTAATGCTGCATGGCCAGCGGAATCACCACGACCGCTTTTCAACATGAGACAATTGGGTTCATTCTGTCTCTTGTTCAAACGCTTTGAAAAGAAAAGCCCGCAATCCTGTTACACACTAAACGCTACTTACTTAAAGGGGTCAACTCACGAAACGGAAAAAATAGTACGCCAAGGTCGTAAGGTGTCAGGTTGAAGCCTTAGATCAGGCACGAAGAGCGTCAGGAAATGCAGAAACCAACCCTACTCTGATGCGTTTTTGCCGATATGTCTGACGCCTGGTTGAAGTGTACTTCAACCGGACAAAGCCAGACAGAGCAAGGTATCCAATCTCGCAGGCACATCTTAGCGTACGATATTTTCCTAATTCTGCGGCCAGCCCATTTACAGATAAGACAGCACATACAATAAAAAAACCCAAGCCAGCAATGGCCTGGGCTTTTTTGTTTTGTACGGCTCGGCCCGGATAGGAGGGTCCGTCCGTATGGCTAATCGTCCGTGGTTGTATTCCATGATTTACGCTCACCCATTAGGCATGGGGGGCCACGCACCGATCAAATCGTTGCACGAGGCCGAAGCCTTTACGCCTTTCAACGCCTATCTCGCTGTTTTACCCGGAGGCCGTGCCACCTAACGCTTTAAGGTAATTCCGGGTCGCTCAAAAGTTTGGTCAAAATAACCTCCTTTTTCTCATAGAGCCCAAACATAATAGAGTTTGAAGTAAGAATTTCAATAGCTCAAGCTTGTTCTTTTTGGCTCCTGTTGACCTATCACACGTCAATAATTCACCTTGAACGTCGGACTGTCCTCCGGCCGGGTCTTGCGGTGATCGTAAATCCGTGTCGTAGCGATATTGGCGTGGCCGAGCCATTCCTGCACCTTCGCGATGTCGGCCTGGTGGTCGAGCGCATTGGTCGCCGCAGTGGCCCGGAGTGAGTGCGCGCCGATCGTAAAGCCCAATTCGGTCGAATACGCGCGCACGAGCTTATAAATGCCGTCGGGCGTAATGGCCTTCGATCCGGTTTTCGTGTTGTTGCTGAGCGGCCGAAACAGCGCACCGGCTTCCTCGCTGCCGTGTCCGGCCAGCTCCAGATAGTCATGAATGAGGCCGCCGGCGGCCGGATGTAACGGCACGTAGCGGGTCTTGCCGCCTTTGCCGGATACCTTCAGGTGCGGCACGCCGCGCCGTTGATGCGTGAAGTCTTTCACGGTCAGCTTGCACAGTTCCTCGCGCCGCAGCGCGTGATAGAGCAGGGTGGCCAGGATCGCCTTGTCCCTGAGGGTGCGCAGCGTCGCCCCCGACGGCGCGTCAAGCAATTTGCGTGCCTGGTGGTCGCCCAGCGCCGGGGTGCGGCCTTCGAGACTGTCATTCTTGGGGCGCTTGACGCCCTTGACTGGATTATGGGTGACGGCGTTTTTCTCGCACAGGTAATCGAACAGCGACGCCAACGCAGAAAGCCGATGCCGAATCGTGCTGCCGTTGCGTTCGCGCCGCACCAGGTCGTCCCGCCAGGCGATCACGTGCGCCCGGGTCACCACGCGAAATTCATCCGCTTGCTGGATGCCGGTAAATTGCATGAAATCCTTGATCGCGTTTTCGTAGGCGCGCCGGGTCGCCTTGTTGGTCAGGTTGGCGAACCATTCGACTTCGGGCGGCACATCAGACAGACGCAAAAATGCTTCGGCGGTCAGCAGCCGGTTTTGGGTGATCGTTTGGATCGGATTTTTAGGCTCGTTCATGGGGTCATCTTACTCTTGATAAAATCGGTTATCAATAGTTAAAGACGGGGAAGGGGACGGTCCTGATGTGTAATTTTCTAAATTATTTGGCGTAGATTTTTTGGAATTATTTGGCGCATCAGGACCGTCCCCTTCCCCTGTAATTTTCTAAATTATTTGGCGTAGAGATTTAGGAATTATTTGGCGCATCAGTGTAATGTTTTACATGAGTTAGCGTAGATTTTTTGGCATTATGTGGCGTATCAGGATTCGATCTGCTTGCCTGGGATGTCGCGATAGAAAAGACCTCTATCGGCTGTCGGAGGCGGAGCATTAGAGTTCTGGAAAGCTGTCGCCAAACTTTGACTGGAGACCGAGTTCAAGAAATCAGTTAAAGATAGGATAAGCTTGCAAGCAACGCCTTAATGTCGGCTTTTTTGCGGCTTTGCGGCAAGCAGATGGCATAAATCTGGCGGCTGATTTCAGGATTGGCTAAATAGCGGCACTGCACGTCTTGAGCGTTCAAAGGCAAGGTATACTCCGGCATCAAGGCGACGCCAAGGTCGGCGCGGATCAGGTTGATGATCCAGTCTTCGCTGTTGCTTCGATAAGAAGCGTAGAGGTTGATCTCATGATCCTGGCAGACTGCCTTGAGTTTTTCCCTTAATTCGCAGTTGAGCCGATCCAGATACGCTTCCGCTTGTATGTCTTTCAATTCGATCCGGGACAGGCGATTAAAACGGTGGCTGCTGTGAAAAGCCACGACGTAGCGTTCCGTATACAGCAGCGTTGACTCAAACGGCGGTGCCAAGAGTTGAGTCGGGGCGCTGATCACCAAATCCAGCAAATCCGCTTCCAGTTGCTTCAGCAAATCGGCCTCCATGCCGATAATCAGTTCAAATTCGATATGGGGAAATTCTTGTCGGTAATGGGCAAAGACAGGACCTAACCGTTGGGCGCCGACGGTTTCCATCATGCCTATCCGCAGCGGAACACTGTTCAACCGGGTAAAGCGGATCGCCTCGGCCTTGGTGGCCAAGGTTTCTTTGTATATTTTCCGTAAATTAGGCTCGACCATACGGCCGAGCGGCGTCAATAAACACCCTGAACGGTCCCGGGTGAACAATTCACCGCCTAATTCATCTTCCAGCTTTTTGATGGCCTGGGTCAACGACGGCTGCGAAATATAGCTGAATTGGGCGGCGCGGGTAAAACTGCCGTGGTCGCAGACCGCCAAGAAATAACGGATTTGGTGCAGTTCCATAAGCCTCGCTCAGATCAGTATAGCTAAAACCTATTCTTTCATAGAAAGTTTGTATTATACAAGCCTTGTATTTCTAACCTATTATGGCCGCCATCATAAACAAATGCTATGAAAGGAGAAGCGATGAACGCTGCAAAATTAATAGTCATGTATCCCACACCTGCCGATGTGACCGTGTTCGAACGCCGCTACGCTGAGGAACATGTGCCGATGGCGGTCGAAAAACTGGCCGGAAAAATCCGTTTTGACGCCAACTTGATTACCTCGGCACCGGGACGGGAGCAGGCGCCTTATCACCGGATCGCGGAAGTGTATTTTCCCTCCATGAAGGCGCTGGAAGACTGCCTGAGTTCACCCGGAGGCCAGGAAACGGCAGCGCATGCGATCGAAATCTCGAGCGGGGGTCCTCCTTTATTCCTGATTGCGGAAGTCGAAACCTTCATTTTTTAAGCGGACTACCGCGAATGGTTCCCAGGATTCTTATGTCTTACCTGCCTTCAAGTCCGGAGATGGCCACACTGGCCGATTTACTGGCCCAATATCCCCGAAGCGGCATCCTGTGGTGGAAGCTGTTGGAAAACGTCAAGGCGAGTTTTTCGCCGCAAGACAGTGGGATGGGTGAACTTCTGGTCACCTACATCTCGGAACTCAACCAGTCGGCGTTCTGCTATCAGACGCATCAGCGTTCAGCCATGCCATTAGGGGGTGAAGCGGTCGTCTTCGGCCCATAAAAGCCGACATTGACGGGGCGAATGGGGAGGCGAAATTAAAGCCGATCCTGCATTTGGTAAAAAAAACTGACATTAACCCCGCAACGGATTTCTCAGGCGGATGTTAAGGCCATTTTTGAGGCAGGGTGGGACGAACGCCGCTTTCTTGACGTAATTGGCCTGTGCGCGGTCGTCAACGGCATGAATCGGCTGGCCATAGGGATTGGCATCGATAAAACCATAGCCGACTCGACCCCGCTGTTGCCGGTGACCGGGCCGGTACGGGTCGGCCTTCTTCATTAATTGTTTCGTTTGACTACGGTCAACCGACGAGGTAAACCGATGAGCACACTCCTCCTGTTCTTTTTTAGAGTATTGATTATTTCGGCGCCCGTGGTTTTGTTGGTGGGTTTGTTCAAACCCGAATGGCTTAGGTGGCGCGGCAAACAGCCGGACCCCCTGATGACTTTCGTGTTGGCTGCAGGTCTGTTCATGGCAGGCTTTACCGGCGCGAGCAAAACCTATTTTTCCGTCGACGAAGGGGCTGTGGAAGCGGCCAAGGAAGACGTGATCCCGGCGGCAGCAGACTATACCGATCGCCTCTCTGCGGCAGGCTGTCAACCTGGCTCGAAACCGGGCTCGGCCGGTGCCAGCGACGAGGAAAAAACGGATGACGGCATTCGTTTTTCAGTCAGGACACCCACCAATTATAAAGATACCGTCGCCCATCCTTTACTGGTGGTGTATGCGCCGGCCGGCAGGGATCGGGAAGAAGCCGAAGAATTTACCCATTTGACCTGGGAAGCCACGGCAGCAGGTTTTATCATCGCGTATGCGGATCACCGCAGGTTATCGCCTGAAGAGGCGGTGCGTCTGGCCCAAATACCCAAAGCGGTTGCAGCAAAATGGTGCATCGACAGCAAGAGGGTTTTTCTGACCGGACACTCCGACGGCGGCACAACCACGATGGCTATCGCCTTTTTCAACGGCACCAAGCATATACCCGCCGCCATCGCGCCCAGCGCGGTGGGCATTCGTGGGGATGATCTGACAGACCGCAATTGCGTGAAGCCCATACCGGTCATGATGATGCACAGTCGCCGCGACAAGCTGTTCCCGAATTATGGGAAAGAGGCGATTGAATGGTGGGCGAACTGCAATCAATGCACCACCAAAAAGTACAACCTGGAGGACCGTAAATCCTTATCCGGCAAGCCCATGCGCTGGGAAAGCTATTACCGGCACGAACTTGAACAAAAAGCCAAAGATCTGAAAATCGGCCAACCTTTACCCCATACCGCCCCCGTCCAAGGCGTAGAAGGTTGCGTGGCTTACAGCGGTTGTAAAAATGGCGTGCAAACCTGGTATTGCGAAGGCAGCGGCCCGCATCCCGAATGGCCAGGAAGAAACAAAGCGATGATCGAGTTTTTCAAAGCCGTGAAAACTGACTAGACGAAATCAACTCCTTCACTTTTATCGGGATTTCTTCGATTGATGCTTTTAGAATGAGCAGACGGATAACATTTTATATCGGTCTTCGTTAAGATCAGAGGGGTGTAAGGTTATGAAAGACGTTAAAAAAATATTACTGGTGCTGGGTTTGCTGTTTTTATTGATTCAATTGATTACAGCGTTCTTAGTTGGAACCAAAGGCGTGACAGTCCAGATGTAACAAAATTAGGGATGTTACTCATTTACGAAGGAATCCTTACGGTCCCCCTCTCATGCGCCAAATAATGTAGAAGATTACAGATCTGCTGTAATTTTCTACATGAGTTGGCGTATCTTTGTTTTGAATTATTTGGCGTATACTGCCCATCTGTAGCAAGCGGACAGGATATCGATGAGCGAACTGTCTACCTTATCAGAAGCGGATCGTCAAAAAGCGTTGGCGCGGTTTCGTATACTTGAGCCGCACCTGACGGCCGGCGTTCCGCTGACACTTGTGGCCCGCAACGCGGGCATTCCCTACCGGACGGCTCAACGCTGGGTGGCTCTCTATCAACGCTTTGGACTGGCTGCGTTGGCACGAAAAGGGCGCACGGATCGCGGTACCCGGCGTTCCCTCTCGCCCCAGATGCATAAAGTTGTGGAGGGCTTAGCGCTCCAGAAGCCGCCGCTTCCTATCGCCACGCTTTATCGTCAGGTCTATCGCCTTGCCGTACAGCAGAATGAGGAGCCTCCCAGTTACGCGGTCGTCTATGCTATCGTTCGCCAACTTCCCGCGGATCTGGTCATGCTGGCCCATGAGGGCTCAAAGGCCTATGCCGACGCCTTTGAACTCGTCCATCGCCGCGAAGCCGAACGGCCTAATGCCATCTGGCAAGCCGACCACACGCCACTCGACATTTTGATCCGGCGCGAGAAGGGAAAGGCCGCCAAGCCGTGGTTGACCGTGATCATTGACGATTACAGTCGAGCCATCGCGGGTTACTTCCTCTATTTCGAAGCGCCCTCGGCGATCCAAACGGCGCTTGCGCTGCACCAAGCGATCTGGCGTAAAGAGGATGCGAAATGGCATGTGTGCGGCATTCCCGACATACTCTATACCGACAACGGCAGCGATTTCACTTCGCACCATCTGGCGCAAGTCGCGGCGGACATCAAGATGCAGCTTGTTTTCTCGACGCCCGGCAAACCCCGCGGCAGAGGTCGCATCGAACGCTTTTTCGGGGTGATCAATTCGATGTTTTTGTCCGGCCTTCCCGGCTACACGCCGGAAGGCGGCGGTGTCTGCGGTCAGCCGACGCTGACGCTGCCGGAGTTGGATGCGCGGCTGAGGGACTTTATTCTGGGCAACTACCATCTCCGGAAGCACAGCGAAACGGGTATTGCCCCTCAAGCGCGCTGGGAACAGGAGGGCTTCTTGCCCCGCCTGCCCGATTCACTGGAACAACTGGATCTTCTGTTGCTGACGGTCGCCAAAGCACGCAAGGTGCATCCCGACGGCATTCATTTCCAAGGGTTGCGCTATATCGACACGACCCTCGCCGCCTTCGTGGGCGAATCGATGATGCTGCGCTATGATCCGCGGGACGTGGCCGAGGTGCGTATCTTCCATCAGGGGCGTTTCCTGTGCCGGGCCATTTGTCCCGAGCTGGCCGGCGAAACCATCCCGTTGCGCGAGGTCGTGCGGGCGCGGAATCAGCGCCGCCATGAATTGCGCACGCTGTTGCAGGACCGCAAGAAAACGGTTGACACTTTGCTGGAACTGAAGCAAGGCAGCAGCCACAGTGTGCCTTCGGCAAACACCGAGTGCCCGCCTTCTGACGGCGAAGCGCGCGAACAGCCCGCCCTGCGCCGCTACCTTAATGAATGACCCGGCGCATTTCGTTGAGACTTTGGAATATCGGCGCTTCGCCGAGTTCTGCGAAGCCTGCCGCCGTTACCGTTATGTGGGTTTGTGTTATGGGGCTCCCGGTGTCGGTAAGACACTCTCGGCACGCCATTACGCTCGGTGGGACACGATCCGAGACGTGAATATTTATACCATTCCGGACGAAGAACTAAAGACCCTCCTCGCTACAGGCCAACCCGATACGCTTCTTTATACCGTATCGGTGACCAGTACCCCCAAGAGTATCGAGGCGGATCTCGCGCAGGCACGCAATCATCTCTTCCAGATTGTCCGTGAACCGATCCTTCGAGAGCATAAGGCAATGCTGGACCAACAGCGGGACCGCTATGAGGAAGCCAGGGACGCGTATTTTGCAGATGGAGACTGGTTTAACCTGTTCGGTGAGCAGAAGCCGCCGCCAGAGGCGCCGGCTTACGACGAGCAGGCTCGACTCTGCGTGCAACGCGAAAAAGCCATTGCTGATCCGACCACTCTGGTGCTGGTCGACGAAGCCGATCGACTTAAGATGGCGGGTTTAGAAACCCTTCGCGATAGCTTCGACCGCAGCCAAATCGGACTGATCCTCATCGGTATGCCAGGGATAGAGAAACGCCTGGCACGTTATCCGCAATTCTATTCCCGCATCGGTTTTGTTCACGAGTTCCGTCCACTCAGTGCGACGGAGGTGCGTCGCCTTCTGGCCGCGTCGTGGACACCGCCCGGCGTTCGTCTTCCGCCGTTGGATGAGGAGACGACAGCCGCCATCGTGCGGATGACGGGCGGCAACTTCCGTCTGCTCGGCCGACTCCTGGCACAGACTGAGCGCATCGTGATGATCAACGAACTGCCGCAGGTAACCCGTCAGGCGGTGGAAGCGGCCCGAGAGAGTCTCGTGATCGGGCATACCGGATAGCGTACCAAAAACGTTCTTTTATGGAACACTGGCAAGCCTGGGCTGAAACAAGACGAAAATCGGCCTGATTTTAGCCGCTTTCTGTTCCACAATCCGTACCTCTATCAATATTCCGAAACATTCGACAAAGCATTGACTTATGGTACACTTGTGCGATGAAAATTGGTTATGCACGGGTCAGCAGCGATGACCAGAACCTTGATCTGCAGCGAGATGCCCTCCGGCTGGCGGGATGCGAGCGCGTGTACGAAGAAAAGGAATCCGGCGGCAAAGTGGACCGGCCGGAACTGCTTCGCCTATTCGAAGCGTTGCGTCCTGGCGATACCCTTGTGGTTTGGCGGTTGGATCGACTTGGCCGCTCGCTCAAACACCTGATTGAAACGGTTGAGCAGCTCGAGGCCCTGGGCGTTGGATTTCAGAGCGTCACCGAAGCCGTTGATACGACCACGAGCGGAGGAAAGTTGGTCTTCCATATCTTCGCGGCCCTGGCGGAGTTTGAGCGCACCCTGATCCGGGAGCGCACACGCGCAGGCCTCAAGGCCGCCCGAGCGCGCGGGAGGCATGGCGGACGGCCGAGGTTGCTCAGTGAAGATAAACGGCGTATGGCTCAGGCATTGCGGGACGACCCCAGCCAGAGCGTTGCGGCGATCTGTAAGACGCTGGGCATTGCCCGAACCACCTTCTATCGCTACACCCGAGGCAAGAAAGTCGAACCCTGAGGCTTTCTTGGGTGACCATAAGGATTCGTGAGAAATGGGCATTAGCAGATAAACGCATGTGACGACAATTCTATGAGCCGGGTTGCTTACGTTACGGGTCGAGGATTCGCAAACTACCCATTGCGGTCTATCGCTCCATCTGATTCAATGACAGTAATTTGATCATTACCGGCCATTATTACTTGTCACCGATGATAGACGGAGAGGAAAATCATTTGCTGATCAATAGATTATCGTGTGGAAGATCATTTCCAGGCAGATATACGGTTAACTATCTAGTTCCTTGTTGTGCACCGGAATGAAGCTCCTCCCTTCTCAAACAAATCAAAAAGCTCTCACAGCATTTGGCGAGGAAGCGTGTGCGATGCTCCAACGCCACGATTACTCTGGATTGGCAAATCGGTTTGGCTATGCTCTTGCATATGATCGTGAGCCCGCAGTAGCTCTCGAAGTCGATTTTTTAAAGGCTGCGGCATCGCCGCATAAAGTAATACCTGACGAGCCTCAATCAATTGCGGTTAAGTATTTCAAGCCGAACAGTACTGGATTGTTTGCGGTAGTGGAGTGTATTGTGCCTATTGCCGAAGGAACTGCTGTTCTTTTCGAACTCATCGTCAGCGGGAAGGGAGAAGAGAAACACATTGCGATTGAGGATATCAGTGGTGTCACCGCATAGGCCAAACAAAGCATTTCAGCGGACCGACAAAAGCTTCGCTTTTTGCCGCCCGCTGAATTCAAACGTTGGGTGTAATGGCACAGACATACCATGATCGTCTTATGGCTATTGGCGTTACTTGGCATCGTGAGCAGTGTGGCTCTGTTGCTCGCCGCGCTTATACGCCTGACGCGTTTCGAACGCGGGCCCTTTGCCGTGCCCGCGCTGCACCTTGAGCGCCAGTTGCTGTGGCTTGCCCTGATTGCAGCGCTCTTGGGTAGCCTAGGGCTGTTCGTCCTTCCCGCTTATACCAGTATCAGCTGTTCTGCATCCATTTCAGTGTCAGGTAACGCATCGGGGGACACGCCTCTGCTTTCACCCTGCACCGCCTCCGAGTCGTCGGCCACCTTCGTGCAAGTTAATGGTCCACAGGTAATACCGCTATTCACCATTCCAGTAGTGTTCGCGCTCGTTCCGCTAGGCTGTATGCGCCTTCGAGTTCGTGCGGTGGTGTTCGCAATTTGCGCATTCGTGCTGGCAGGCCAAGCCGCTATTGGCATGTCCGGCTATGGCCTCGCATTCGCGCCAAGTAGCGTGTTTCTGGTGGCGGCTGGGTTTGTTGGCATTTTTCGGCGCAGCGCCTAACCGATGCTTCCGCCCGACGGCCCCTTCACTCCGCTTCGGGACTGCGGATGAAGCTGCGCGTTATGACTGGCGGCTTTACGAGATTGACGCACCATTCATTTAAACTCTTTCATCGCCCGCTTTTGGCCGATCTCCAGCGTTCAAAATATGGCTGAGCTTGTTAGTCGGAATGCCGGGCTGTTTTGATCGGAATGAACACCAAGGAACAAAATTTTCTGGGGTTCCGGCTTACACCCCTCAACGTACAATTTTTCGCTTTCTGTGTCTGGCCCATATGCGCCAAATAATGCCAAAAAATCTACGCCAAATAATGTAGAAGATTACATCCTGATGCGCCAAATAATTCCAAAAAATCTACGCCAAATAATTTAGAAAATTACAGTCCTGATGTGTAATTTTCTAAGCAAGCCTCAAAACCGTCATAAATCGCCGTTACTCCGCATCAGTTCGTCAATCTTCTCCCGACGACGCCCTTGGGCTCGTAGCCAATGCCAAAGGTCAATAGGTACGTCGATAGGGCAAGTCCGACGCGTTTCGCGTTGCGCTCAATCTGCTGTTTCTCTTCTGGGAGGCAATATACTTTGATCCGCGGACTGTTTTTTCCAGGTAATAGGCTTTGCTTTTTCCATAGGTTCAATCGCTTTTAATTCCGGCGGCAGCCGGTGCCTCGCAGAGCAGGATTCCCGTTGAGCAACCCATGCGAATAAGGGAAGTGAAGTAGGACAACCGGCGCGCAGGTGGGCCTACTTCACACATCCTGCCCGTCTTTCGACGTTGCGTTCTATGTGTATGCGGATTTGTAATCCGATAGTATTTCCCTGGAAACTACTGGGAAAATGGAAAAACAGTGGAGCACTGAAATTTAACGAGTTTTCCGCCAGAACCAAAACTACACGGCTATTCCCCCCGACATAATTTCTGACCGCAGTCGCGCAACCAAATTCGTCAGCCGCTTCTGCGACCTTTGCGTCCTCACCGCCATACCCAGGGCCTTCGGCTGTGTGACGATGACGACTAGCTTTTTCCCCCGCGTCACGCCGGTGTAAAGCAGGTTCCGCTCCAACAGCATGTAATGCTGCATGGCCAGCGGAATCACCACGACCGGGTATTCCGAGCCCTGGCTTTTGTGAATGCTAGTCGCGTAGGCCAAGCTGATCTCGTCCAGCTCGTTGAATTCGTACTCGACCAGCCGGCCGTCATGCTGGCTCATGGGCGACTGGCAATCGAAGTTGCACGATTATAGTGCTTGCCACGCAAGTTGGAAGGAGTTTAGGGCGTTAGCATTGCTTATGCGCCGGTTGAACACGAACAACAAATGCCAGTCAAATTATCCTCACAATACAAATGAGGGAGTATTTATGAAGAACCAACACATGATAACCGTTGTTTTCGCTGCTTTTTTGACGATATTGAACCAAGCGAACGCAGGCGAAAAAGAGCTGAGAAAAAACGAAGTGCCTAAAGCCGTGCTCAATGCCTTTGAAAAATCATACCCTAATGCCAAGGACGTGGAATTCGAAGAAGAAATGTTCGAAGGCAAAGCATCCTATGAGGTGGAGTACAAAGACAACGGTAAGGAATACGAAGTCATGTATAGCGCTGATGGCATGCTGTTACAGAAAGAAGAGGAAATCGACGTTAGTGCGCTGCCCGAAGCGGTTACCAACGCCATCAAGAAAGAGCATCCCAAAGCCAAAATCGAGGAAGCTGAAAAATTGATGAAAGCCGATGGGACTCTCACTGGCTATGAAGTAAATATCAAAACGGGAGAAGATAAATTCGAATTAGAAGTGGATGCTGCCGGTAAAATCTTGAAAACCGAGAAGGACTGAAGCATACCCATTTGCAACACAGCCCCAATTGGCCATAGAAGCTCGAATTACCTTCAAAACAATCTTCCGACGCCCCCGGCACGCCATCAGCCGGGGACTTGCCCGCCAGAGACAATTCCACCGCCCTATCCCCCGGCCTAAGCCAAAACTGCACCACGATTCCGACCAGGAATAATCTTACTTCAGCCGAGCAAGGGGATGCAGTCCGAGCCGCACCCGCGCGCCGCGGAGGCCGTCGATGTGCCGGGGCGATGCAGCACGCCGCGCGTCGGCGTGATGCTGATTCGCGCATCGGAACCGCTGCCGATCAGGTACCCATCGCCGTCGATAATCAGGCTGTAGCCCCCGGCCTCGATCGGCGGCCACAGCAGGCTGAGCAACGGACGAGCGGCGACGTTGGCAGCGCTGCGCGTGCCGGCGTTCGTTAAAATGCGATCTCCCAGCCATTCGATCGACACGACCACCGCATGGGGCCGGCCGTCGCCGCCCTGAGTCAACAGATAAGGGTGGTTGCCGAACCGCGCGCTTTCCGCGCGCAGCTGATCAATAGGAAGCGCCTCGCTCATACGAATACCTCGATCATTTACTTTGAAAGCCTGGAACACCAGACATTATCAATGTTTCAGAGCCTGCTTTTAGTGCGTTCGGCATAAATATTGTCATGGCTATTTTTGCCCATCCCCTCGAAAAGGTAAAAATTAGCAATATCTAATAGGCCGGTATGCACATGGCTTTATTTTCCACCATGTTATCTGGCACATAATCCACTCGCACTATTACCCATTTCAACACGAGCCCTTACGTTTGCCCGAGTGCGCAAGCGCCCGTCAGTCTATTGACAAACGTAGCCGATAGGCTACAATTAAAGCATGGTCGATATAAAGAAAACCGATGTTTATGCCAGATGGCTGGACAATCTTCGTGACATTCGTGCTCGTGCACGAGTTTTGGCCAGGGTCGAACGTCTGGCCTCCGGCAATCCGGGTGACGTGAAGTCAGTAGGCGAAGGTGTATCGGAAATGCGCATCGACTATGGTCCCGGTTATCGGGTGTATTTCACGCGACGCGGCAACGAAATCGTCATTTTGTTGGCCGGTGGCGATAAAAGCACACAGGATGCTGATATTAAAACCGCTCAAGAACTTGCCCGTAATGTGTAGGATAACGCAATGACAAAAACTATTATCAGTCGCTACGATGTAACGGAGCACTTGAGAACCACCGAAGAAATGGCGGCCTATCTGGATGCCTGCATTGAGGAGGCCGACGGCGATGCGGCCTTTATAGCCAAGGCACTTGGCGATATTGCCCGTGCACGAGGTATGTCGCAGATTGCCCGAGAGACAGGGCTTTCCCGCGAAAGCCTGTATCGATCCCTGGACGGCGAGCACATTCCCAGTTTCGATACGATCCTCAAGGTAACGAAGGCATTAGGCATTCATCTGCATGCAGATCCGGCCTGATCTTGGGATTGAAATCCAACGTGACGAAAACGTACGTTAGCAGCTAATATAATTCGCTTACGGGCTTTCTTGAGCAGACTGATGCACAACCCCCGGCCATTTGCCGTCGATCGCGCTTTTAAAGCTACTGGCTGCTGAAAGCTCTATACCAGCCATTCAAAGTGAGGATATGCTTTCGTCTTGGCTTAACGGGCCTGTGTACCATATCAATGCAATTGACGGCAGTAGCCTACAAATCTCCGCATCTTAACGCGTTTTTCCCTATAGGCTCACAATGCCATGGACGTGGTTCAGTAAAGGCTTAGAGGATTTTTGCCGCATGCTCACGACATAGAGTAATTTGCGTACCAAGGATCTTCCACCCTGAATAAAAGCGGGAGTCATGTGGATCACTTGGGCGCACATCGATAGAGCCAACAATGCTAATGCGTTTACTTGCTTCCTTGAAGCGGACAGTCTGATACCAGCTAATCTCTTGTTCATTTTTCCAATTTCCATGTGACTTAATCAGCCACTTTCTCAGCTCAAAGAACTCCAGTGACGGCGGCTCAGCTTCTAAGTAGTCAAGGCTTGCAACTAGATTCATGCCATACTCAGGGTTGGTATTGTCTGCTCTTAACACAAGTGCTGCCGTGTAACGACCGTCGTCGAGAAGAATTGATAAGCAATCCCCAGCCTTGAAAGGAGCCTTTCTGACAATAAGTCGCGGCAGTGGCGAAGGTTTTGGCTTGGGTTTAGCAATTTTATTGAAGAACTTGGTAAGCACTTCCTTTCTTTTTGCCAGAGCTTTGGAATCATCGCTCCAGCGCCCAAGACCATTTCCCAACTGTAAATCTTTGCGAACTCTTGCAAGGATACGATCTTCGAGAATTCCGTAAGTCCATTGTACATGGGCCAGCGCGAGCCATAATAAAGGAGCATCATCTTCGTCATTTTCAAGTTCTGAGAAATGTGAAAACGCAGAATTAGTCGCAATGGCAACGGATTCACCAGTCTTGATGCGATCCTTGACGAATCCAACAATGTCCGAAACGGTATCATCTTGTAGTATTCCAACACCCCAAGCACTCATCTTTATGCCTTATTCAGTTAAGTTGTCGATTATGTTCATAGACTCCTAACGTTGGAAGTAACAACCGGTGATGGAGCGTAGCGGTAGGAATTCAAAAGCGCAGAATTGAGCCGTAAGAAATTTACTAGGTCTGTATTGCATCAACATGCTCCATTGATTAACGACTGGTAAAGGCCGGATTGCTGTCGTTCATAAAAATAGCATATCCAGCAGATTTGGATCGGGTGTTGCCCGCCAGACTGATCCATATAAAGTCATTGGCGCCTTATCTTGGGCGCTAACTCGGTTTTTCGTTTGAATCAACAGCTCAATGCAATTTTACGTTTTACCAGAACCATTGCGTTTTTCTGCGACGTAGGAGAAGAATTTTCGTCTCCCAACGCCGGCAATCTCACAAACTTCGGCGGCGGTTTTGTCCGAGTTTTCGTATAGGATTCTGGCATTTTCCAATTTTGCAGGGTCAGTTTTAGGCCTTCCACCCGTTTTGCCACGCGCCTTAGCGGATGAACGACCTGCTGCCGCCCGCTCAGAGCGTAGCTCCCTCTCCATTTGGTGAATAGCTCCCATCATCGACAAGAAACAACGGCCAGTAGCCGTGGTGGTATCGATATTTTCCCGCAATGACACTAAATTAATTTGCCGCTGTTCCAGCACCTTTGCCGTTGTCAGTAAATCCATCAAAGAGCGCGTCATTCGGCTTAATTCGCTGACGACCAAGGTATCGCCTGGGCGAGCATATTCTAAAAGCTGATCCCAGCCGGGACGATCCATGTGCGAGCCGGTCATCTTGTCGGAAAATATTTTGCCGCACCCCGCTTTTTGCAGCGCATCAATTTGAGAATCCAGATTTTGGCCGATACTGCTGACTCGGGCATAGCCGATTCGATGAAATGGCATAGTCGTATTGGTTTGCATGGTGCAAAAAGTTAACACATAGCAGAGTTAAATGCATTATGATTTTGGCAAAGGTTTCTGCACTCAAAATTAAAGGAATTGAAATTGGAAAGGATGGGTAAACGTAGAGTGCAAAAAGTGTACTTTCTGCACTCGCAGAAAAGCGGTGCCGAATGAACGTCAATTCGCGTCGCCTGTCTATCCTGACGAAAAGTGAAATCGATGATCTTTACGGGTTGCCTCGTTTCAGCGACGACGACCGCTGTCTCTTCTTCGATTTAAGTGCAGTTGAACAGAAAGCCGTCGACGCCGTTCATACCCGCTCGTCGGCAGTCCATTTAATACTTCAAATCGGTTATTTCAAGGCCAAGCAACAGTTCTTTGTTTACGGGCCGGAGGCCGTGCTCGACGATCTACACTATATTCTCCAGCGGTATTTCCCCGATCAGGCATTAGATAAAATCAAAACGATTTCCAAGCCGACCCGGCTCGAACAGCAGCAGATCATCCTCCAGTTATTCGACTATCGCCTATGTGACAGTGCGGCCAAGGCAGCACTGGAACAGAAAGCGCAGCGCGTCGCCATGCTGTCGACACAGCCGATTTACATCCTACGCGAAACCTTACAATATCTTACGAACCAACGCCTAGTTGCTCCAGGTTACACCTATCTACAGGACATGGTGAGCCGAGTTGTGACTGGCGAACGTCGGCGGATTACGGGCTTACTGGAAAAAGCCATGACGCCGGATGTCGATAAGCAACTCGAAGCCTTGCTTGAGTCTGAGGAAGGCATGTACCGCATCAGCTTACTCAAGCACGAGCCTAAGGATTTCAGTTACCGCGAGTTACGCCAGGAGGTTGACCGCCGCAAATTTTTCCAGCCGCTGTATGAATTCGGGCAAAGCTTTCTGGGTACGGCCGGCCTGTCCAATGAAAGTGTAAAATACTACGCATCATTGGTTCCGTTCTACTCCGTCTATAAGCTGCGGCGCATGGCGGAACCCACAACACGCCTGTATTTGCTGTGTTTCGCCTTTCATCGTTTTCGGCAAATCAACGATAATTTGATCGATGCCCTGATATATCTCATTGGCCAATACGAGAAACAAGCTAAACTTGCCGCCGATGAGGCCATGCAGCAAGCAATCATCGAGGCCGGCGCGAATCTACAGGCGGCAGGCCAAGTTCTGGAATTGTTCATCGACGCTTCAATCCCTGATGAAACACCGTTTGCGGCCATCAAGCAAAAGGCTTTCGACCTGCTCAACATCGAGAGCTTTCCAGTCGTATCCGATTTTATGCGCAACATCGAATTCGATAAAACCGCTTTTGAATGGTCGTATTACGGCACGCTACGACACAAATTCAAGCTCAATTTACGGCATTTGTTCTGTAACCTCGATTTCGTTTGCCTGGTGTCGGATGAGCCACTGCTGGAAGCCATTTTATTTCTACAGGAGCTGCTGCGCCAGGGCAAGACGCCACGACAGGTGAACCCGGCCAACTTCCCGACCGGAATCATCGCAAAGAATTTGCAGCGGTTTTTGTATACCAGGGCGGAAAAGCAAAAAAAGAAATCCCTAGAGGTTGACCGCTATGAGTTCCTGGTATACCGCGAGCTACGGAAGGCGCTTGAAGCCTGTGACGTATTTGTTCGGGATAGTAACGAATTTCGCAGCTTTGATGACGACCTGATCAACGCCGAGCGCTGGAATAAGGATAAAGATGCGATATTGCAAGAAATCGGCGCACCGATTCTGTTGACACCAATCCAGGATACGTTAGCCGCGCTCAAGCGGGAACTGGAAGCCAAGTACAAATCAGCGAACCAGCGCATTGAAAGCGGCGACAATAAACATATCAAAATTACCGGTATCGGGGAAAATCGTCGCTGGACGTTGGTTTATCCTTCCGTGGAAGAACCAACCAACAGTCCGTTCTATGGTCAATTGCCAAGTATCGGAGTGGTCGACCTGCTTTGGTTTGTCGCTGAAAGAACAGGATTCTTGAAATCATTTGCCCACGTTTTGGAACGCTACATTAAACAAGATGCCGATCCGAAACTGATCCTGGCCTGTATCGTTGCCATGGGTACCAATATGGGCTTATGGAAAATGGCAGAAGTCTCAGGACTTAGTCATTCTGCGTTGCTGACCACGGCGCGCAATTTCCTGCGGGCTGAAACGCTACATGCAGCGAATGACGCCATTTCCAACGCTACGGCTGCGTTACCTGTTTTCCAAGCGTACGACATCCACCATCAGAAGCATTCTAGCAGTGATGGCCAGCGCATTGCCACTCAGATCGACACGATCAACGCCCGACACTCCAGCAAGTATTTCGCTCTAAAGAAAGGCGTAAGCTCCATTACCTTGGCCATGAATCATGTCCCGATTAATGCCAAGATTATCGGTACGCACGAACACGAATCACATTTCGTGTTCGACATCCTGCACAACAATACAACGGAGATCAAGCCGGAAAGGCATTCGACGGACACGCATGGCACCAATCAAGTGAATTTCTTTATCTTGCGCGTCTTCGGCTACCAATTTTCGCCACGTTATCGTGACCTGCATAAAAAGATTGATAGCCTGGTTGGATTCCAGCACCCAAGCCGTTATGGTGATGTGCTGATTAAACCATCACGTAAGGCCTTTGATACCTTAATATGCAAGGAGTGGCAGAATATCCAGCGCATTCTGGCTTCCCTTGCACAAAAAGATGTGACTCAAGCAACCATCGTGCGTAAGCTCGCCAGTTATAAGCGGCAGAATCAGACCAAGAAGGCACTATGGGAACTGGACAATATCTGTCGGTCACTTCATATTCTTGATTTCATCGATGACCCGATACTCAGGCAGCGCATTCAAAAGGCACTTAATCGCGGCGAGGCTTATCACCGTATGCGACGAGCGATTTCTTATGTCAATTCCGGTAAATTCCGGGTAAAAACCGAATCGGAGCAGCAAATCTGGAACGAGTGTTCCCGGCTTATTGCCAACGCCATCATCCACTACAACACGCTAATCTTGTCTCGTGTGTATGAGCAAAAGCTGGCCGCCGGCGACCGGGATGCTATCGAGATCATCAAGGGTACGTCGCCCGTCGCCTGGCAAAATGTGAATCTGATCGGTAAGTTTGAATTTACAGAAGAGAACGCGAAGGTTGACATCGATGCGTTGGCTGCACGATATAACGACCCAGATTTCTGGCGTAAGTCTGTGGAAGGAAATAGCGACCTTTAATATATCAGCCATTGCTAATTTTTACCATTTCGAGGGGATGGGCAAAAATAGCCTCTATGAAAAATCGCTCGAACTGAGTGCCGGGGAAGGAGGTCGCATCATCGTCTGTCTTAGCCAGCGGTGTACGGCCTTTGATACTTCTAGCACGTTTAACGGTTGTGCTGATCGATTTATCTTTAATGTGACCTAGAAAGTCATAGTGTTTTCTGCGCCACCATGCAGCATAAGCCAGACGTTCCTCGTGTGGCGTGGCTTTTCTTAATGGGTTCAGCTGGGCTCCAGACTGTTTATCGGCAAGCCAATCACTGAACAGCGTGAGTCGATTAATATGGACTTTGACCGTGTTGATTGATGCGGGCACCCAGTACAGACCAGATGGATCAATGCCATTATCACCTGCTGTGCCACTATAAAGTCTGCGAACAAAGGCTTTGAACATCGATTCAGGGTCATCAAAGGAATCAGCGTTTGCATCCATATATTCAAGCAACATAGCTATAGACTGAATCACTTTATTTATGGATGATTTCGAAGCACCATTCAGATGGAGCTCAAGCAAGTAATCAGTAATTGATGAGATCGGTCCCTGCTTTGTAAGCAGAATAGGAATTTCTGTAGCAACTCCACTGTTATCCTCGACAATTTTTGCTCTAACCTTGGTCGATATCATCCCTTGTCCTTACATACGTTACACAGATTATACTATTGGTATTATAGCGTATTAGATACAAAAAAAGACCTCCCTAAGGAGGTCTTTATCAAAAATTACACACTTATAAGCGCTATATATAACTTTAGGCGCCCTTTTTTTTTGCCGTATTGATTCGGCGCGGTCAGCTTCGCGGAACAGAAGTCGGCGATGATCACCGAGTTTTAAGGGCTGATCTGCTGACCTCAGGCCCAACTCACGTTGATCTAGTTGCCGGATGCGGCCCTTCTGGCGGTGAAACCGGTGAATTCGGATAGAGGTTGATAAGTATATATCTTGATGCGGTCATTATTGCCGTCCGCGACATAGATGTTGCCCAAAGCATCGGCCGCAATGCCGGCATCGGCACCCAATGCAGATGAGTCAAACTGTTCGTCGTCATCTATCCTTATTCCCCATGCGCCGAGGAAGTGGCCATCGTTGTCGAATTTCTGGATACGGTTGTTATAACTTTCCACGACGAAGATGTTGCCTGACGCATCGATCGCGATGCTGGATGGCACTGTAAATTTCCCCTTGGTGCGTCCCAAGGCGCCCCATTTGGCCAGAAAAGTGCCATTGCTGTCGAACTTTTGGATACGGTGATTATAGGTATCGGCGACATAGATGTTGCTGTCCGCATCGGTTGCGATGCCGGCGGGATAGGCAAACTGTCCCTCGGCTTTCCCGTAATCCCCCCATTGGTTCAGGAGGTTGCCGTCACCGTCGAATTTCTGGATGCGGTTATTACCGGTATCGGCGACATAGACGTTGCCTGCCGTGTCGGCTGCAATATCCGCGGGCATGCTAAACTGACCATCGCCGTTCCCTTCGGTACCCCATTTGGCCAGGAAGTTGCCGTTGCTGTCGAATTTCTGGATGCGGTGATTATAGGTATCGGCGACATAGACGTTGCCGACCGCATCGGTCGCGAGGCCGGCGGGCTCTTGAAAATTCCCGTTTTCGATCCCCTGTGATCCCCATTTGGCCAGGAAGTTGCCGTCGCTGCCGAATTTCTGGATGCGGTGATGATAAGTATCCGCGACATAGATGTTGCCGTCCGCATCGGTGGCTATGTCATGAGGATAGTTGAATTGCCCGTCGGCGGTTGCGCTGATTCCCCATTGGCTCATGAGGTTGCCGTTGCTGTCGAATTTCTGAATTCGGCCATACCAGGGCGCTGCAACATAGACATTGCCGTCCGCATCGGTTGCGATGCCGGCGGTGCCCTTAAACGGTTCACCGTCATCTCCTTCTATTTTCCAGGTGTCCAGGAAGGTGCCGTTGCTGTCGAATTTCTGGATACGGTCATTCCAGGCATCTGCGACATAGACATTGCCGGCCGCATCGGTCGCTAGACTAGTGGTCGTATTGCCAAACTGCCCGTTAGCGGTCCCATAGGATCCCCAAGTGCCCAGGAACTGGAAGTTGCCGTCGTATTTGATGATGCGTTGATTGCCGGTATCGGCGACATAGACGTTGCCGGCCGCATCGGTTGCGATGTCGGCTGGACTCCTAAACGGCCCGTCGGCATTTTCCTCTTTGCCCAGGAATTTGCCGTTGCTGTCGAATTTCTGGATGCGATGGTTTTCCGTATCGGCGACATAGACGTTGCCCGCGGCATCGGTTGCGATGCCGGATGGGGTATTAAACTTCCCCTTCGCTTTCCCCTTCGATCCCCATTTACCCAAGAATTGGCCGTTGCTGTCGAATTTCTGGATGCGGTGATTATAAGTATCCGCGACATAGACGTTGCCGGCCGTATCGGTTGCGATGCCGGCAGGCCCCCGAAACTGCCCTTTGGCGGTCCCGTATGATCCCCATTTGCTCAGGAAATGGCCGTCGCTGTCGAATTTCTTGATGCTGTTATCATTGCTATCAACGACATAGGCATTTCCGACCGGATCAGTCGCTATGCTTTGGGGATATTTTAGAACCTCGCCCTCATTGCCCCAGGAGGCAACAAATACCGGAGGAATTTCCGCTTGGACGGCAGGCATTGAAAACAGCGCGGAGGCAAAGATCGATAACAGGGCCCAGATCTTTAGCGTCTGCCGCCGAGGCGGATAAAGCGTGTAATGGTTGCTCATTGTGATGTTAATTCTGATGAAATCGTTCTTAAAAATTTTTGGGAAATCGATGTATCGGTTAAATGCGAACTCGGCTGCACAAAACCATAAAATCAAGGTAAAACGTAATCGTCGGCACTTGAGATGCCGGCAATATAATAATGAAGCCGTATGACATTATTTCAGGCATAAATCATGCCGACTTTCGAGGTTGTTTTGGCAAGCGATTTTGTCTTGCAAAAACAAGTTCGTACACATTGACTTTGTTTGCGGCATCTAGGGGGAAGCTGGAGAAACCTAGAAAAATCATTACTATGTCATATAACGTATCTGCACTGCGTCAAATGACGCAGTTTTCGCATTTTCCAAACCGCTTGAATGCTGTTTGCACATCTTGAAGGTTCTGCCGAAATATGCCTTCCGATGCCCCGGCGTGGATCAACAGCAGGTATGCGTGCCCGCTCTTTACCTTTTTTATGAGCGCTGGTGATATTTTCGCCGCCGTAGGCGTCATAGTCTTATTCAGATCGAATCATCGCCGCCGAACGCCATGAACCCAGACAAAAAGACGCCGCAAGAGCAGGCCAATTATTGGCTGGTATTGTTGAGCTCGCCCTTCGCCAGCTCCGAACAACGGCTAGCATTCGAGGCATGGCTTGCCGAAAATCCGGACAACCAGGCAGAATGGGACAAGGCGCGGGCATTCTGGAAAAAATTCGATATGTTGAGCGACGAGCAAGTCGCCTTGCTCGACAAACGCCTGTCCAGCGCGGGTAGACGGCGTGATCTGAAGTCTAAAAGGAGCCTTCGGGGGTTTTTCAATCCGTGGTCTGTGCCGGCATTTGCCTGCTTGTTGTTGCTTGTGTGGGTCGGCATCGCGGCCTGGCCGGTCTGGTTTGCCGATTACCGAACCGCGGTCGGCGAGCAGCGTTCCGTGCAATTAAGCGACGGCTCGACCGTGTTGATGAATACCGATACCGCGTTGTCGGTCGATTTTACCGCGACGCAGCGCACGGTTACCCTGCATGGCGGCGAGGCCTATTTCAAGGTCGCTAAGGATGCCGAGCGCCCGTTTGATGTGGAGACCGATGACGGTCGGGTGCGGGCGCTCGGCACCGCTTTCGAAGTCAGGCAGCTCGGCCGGGAGATGGCGGTCACCGTTTACGAGCATGCGGTGCGGGTCGTCTTCAGCCAGGGAACGACGATCGAAGCCTTGCGGGAAGGCGAACTCGTCGCGGTGAATGAGGGTAGGGTCTCGAAGGTCGTTGCGGTCAATCGGAAGCAAACGCAGGCATGGCGCGATCACCGTCTGGTTTTCCGCGATTTGCCGTTAGTGCAGGTCGTCGCCGAGCTGAACCGCTACCGGCCCGGAAGCATCGTGATCGTGAATGCAAGGCTGAAGCAACACCGGGTCACCGGCGTCTTCGACACCCGCGAGCCGGACAAGGCTTTGGCGGTGATCGAAAACACGCTGAAACTGGCCGTCTACCGCTTGCCCGGCAGTCTGGTTTTGCTGGCGGCGCGCTAATCCTGCCCTCTTCGAAATATTTTTGCGTTGACGGGTGTGTGGTTTCGGCGCGGAATCGTCTTATAAGGCATCCATCACTTCAGCAAACGGAGACTCCCCGCATGAACAGCAGCCTTTCCGGGTTATCGCTCATCCCCCGCTCTGACAAACAACAGAATATCTGTAAGATCGGCATCGTCTTTTTCACCGGGAGTGGGAACGCGATGCAGCCAATCATAATAGGCGCTTCGCGATACCTACCTGTAGGAACCGACACATCGAGCCCACCGCAAATTCCGTTGCATGCTGTTTGATCCAGGCATACTTCACCGTTGTTCCTTGGCAAAGTACGCGGCCGCCTTCCTAAGAAACACTCTGAACTTCGTGCAATTCAAAGCCAAATTCAGCGGCTCGACGGTGCAGTTGTTTGATGGCGCGCTCGCGGTTTTTTGCTCATATTGAGCGGCTCCTGGATCGCTATAGTTCATACCAAAGCGCATGGTGTTGTAGAACAGCACCGCTATTTTTCGTGCTGTTGCAGTCACTGCCTTCGCCTTGCCGATTCGAGCTGCGAGTCGACGGTAAAAGGCGCCTAGTGCGGTATTGGTTTTACTCACAGTGACGGCTGCTAGCCGTAGGTGGGCAGTCAGGCGGTTATTCGATTTGCGCGAATGGGCCGACAGCACCTTGCCTCCGCTGATTTTGCAGCCCGGTGATAAGGTCAACCAAGAGGTAAAGTGCTTAGCTGTACGCCATTTGCTTAAATCAGTGCCGCATTCTGCGATCAAGCGTAATGCCAGGAACGGCCCAATGCCATGAATCTGCGTTAAGTCGGTACCCACCAATTGATAGAGCGCGGTTCGCACATCAAAGTTAATGGCGTTTGGCTGCTTGGTGCGATGACGGGCTTTGGGCATCGGTTGATCCTTGGGAGTATTTTAAAGGGTGTGTCCGGTTTTTAGTGTAGCCACATCAGTTTGGATACGCGTCGGCTAATCGGCGCGTCTTTTGGCGGCTCCATCTTGAATTCGTCATTCGGATTTGGCATCAAAATGATGCTTCAAATACATACCTGATGAACCATGGCCCGAACTCGTTCAGCAACATCCCCCTGAGTTCCTTGGCTTTGTGCGCTGCTTCCCAACTCTTTCAGCCATAACCGGCACATCGGCTGGTTACGGCAAAGATTTCAGTACTGTTTTCACCGCTCACCCTCCTATGCTGGACGGCGGCAGTTTCATTCACTGGCGTTGCGTCGTGATCGATCAATACTCCGGAGCGATACTCGACGTAGACGATCCGGCCGACCGTTCGGCGACGGCCGGCGAGGTCTTCACGCATTGGCAGTGGCCGCTGCATTCCGGCCGGGCCTTCGGCTGGACCGGGCGCATTCTGGTGTTTCTGAGCGGGCAGGCCTGTCCGCTGCTGTTTGTGACCGGCGTGATCCGCAGGCTGCAGAAACGCCGTGCCAAACGGCATAAGGCGGGACACGGTAAATTAATTTCGTAGTGATTTATTCACGTTCAACAGCCATCGCATCAGCGCCTGCCCTAAGGGCGCGGCCTGCGGCAGCGCTTTGTGTCCCCCGTTGACGGCCAGCCGCCAGAGCATGAGGCTCAGGCGGTAAGCCACGGTCATGGCCTGGTAACCTGCGGCCTTCAATGGGGCAAAATCGACCGGCCGATCCCGAATGACGCCGCGCCGGCATAGCCATCTGAACAGGCCGCTCAGGTACAGGAAAAACAGCGCCTGACCCGCCAGGAACCAGACGAGGCGTCCTGGCGCACCCAAGGCTTCGCCCGAATGCAGCGGCCATATCCAGGTCGCGGCGGTTTGTCCCGCGGAAAACCGGGCCGGGTCGCGCACCTCCTGGATATGGCCGCTCCAGCGGTCCACCCAGACGGCCGTGAAGGGGTGGCGCTGATTGATTTCGCTTTCTTGCCGGAAATGGATTTCATACACGCCGCTGTCGCCGACCGGCGTGGTGATACGGCGCAATTCGGCGTTCGGGAAGGGGGCGCGGGCGATGAATTCGGCGCCCGCCAGGGGGAGGGGATGGTTGTTCGGCACCCCGGTGCTGACGATCGTGCGATTGGTTTCGCCGTGGCCCATGCCGGCCGCGCCGGTCAGTTTTTCCAGGGCTTTCGGATAGCTCAGCAGGAAGCCGGTACTCGCCAGCATCAACAGGGCCAGGGCGCTCAGAAAGCCGGTCATCCGGTGCAGGTCGGTCGCAAAGCGCAGCATGCTGGCGGTGCGACTGACCGTCAGGGCCTTGATGAGGCCCTTGACGCCCGGCCACCACAAAACCAGCCCGCTGCCCGCCGAAAGCATCAGCAACAGCCCCAACAGTCCGACCGTGTTGCGGCCGGACAGGCCGAGATGGAGGTGGCTATGCAAATCCAGCAGCCAGGTGGTGAAGGTCTCGCCCCAGAAGCGGCTGGCGACGACCTCGGCAGTATAGGGGTTGACCGAGACCATCAGCGGCGCATACCACTCGAAATAGGTCTCCCTGGGCTTGTCGAACCAGGCGGTGACCATGCCGTGCGGCGAGTTCGGCATTTCGAGGGTCCAGGCGCCGTGCCGGTCCGGATGCGCCGCGCGCACCGCCGCGATGATCTTGTCGAGGGATTGATAGTCTCCGGCGGGTTCGTCGATGACCAACCGGGGATTGAGCAGTTCGTCGATGTCTTCCCGGTAAATGCTGAGGCTGCCGGTCAGGCCCAGCAGGGCGAATAAAAAACCGGCGCCGAGCGCCAGGAAAAGATGCAGTTTGAGCCAGGCGGCCCGGCCGCGCCGGGCCTTGATGATCGGAAAGGTCATGGAAGAAGGGTTCAGGCAAAGCGCGAATTATCCCATGGATCGGTATTTGTTGTTAGGCGGGCAAGGAGGCGGAAGTTTTTTCGGATCGCGTTTTACAATCCCCAGTATGATCGTCATTACCGATAAACCCGGAATTTTCGCGAAGTGGGCGGCGTCTTTATGGGATGGCTATGCGTCTTGTCCTGGGTCTTAATTCCGGTATAAAAACACTAACCGGTTGGTCAGCCGGTATTCGGACAGATCAAGTCTTGTCTTGATCATTTGCAAAGCTTTTTCCGGATTGGTCGTGTCGAATGTCCCGGTTAAGGATAAAGCGTTCAGAGAATGGTCGGTGATCACAATGAGGCCTTTGCGATAGCGGTTAAGCTCCTCGATCGCCTCTTCCAGAGGCTTGTTGCGAAAGACCATGTGTTGTTGACGCCAGGCCGAGGCGGCGTCGATGTCGGCGCGCGGGTTGATGTCGTTCACCGTCTGGCCGAAGCGGATCGAGGCGCCTTCCGGCAAGCGATCGACACGTTCCCCGTTTGCCAAGGTAATGCGCACCGTGTGTTCCAATACGGTCACCGCGACAGCATCCGGCAGCGTTTTGACATTGAAAGCGGTGCCCAAGGAGCGCACCGTGCCGTAGGTGGTAAGCACTTCAAAAGGTCGGGGATTCGGTGCGACCTTAAACCAGGCTTCGCCGCCGTACAAAATCAGTTTTCTGGTAGTGGGGCTGTAGCCGACCGACAACGCCGTGCCGGAGTTGAGCTGAACTTCCGAGCCGTCTGCGAGGATGAGGGTTTTATTCTCGCCGATGTCGGTGCGGAAGTCGGCGAGATGACGATTCAGACCATGGTGCAAAAGGAAGACTGCCAGTATAAAGCAAGCCAAGCATGCCATTGCATTGAAAAGTTTACTGTGGAGCAGAGGCCGGCGACGGTTTGATGCGTCCGTCGGAAAATCCTGTTCGCTCAACCCTTCGATATCACGCCAGTGCCTCAGCACCCGCGCCCAAGCCGATTGATGCGTCTTATCTTCGGCCAGCCAGTGTTCAAACGTGCGGTGCCGTTCGTCGTCCGCTTCGCCGGAGGCCAGCAGTGTCAGCCAATAGATGGCCTGTTCGTTGGCGTCACCTTGCGGCATTACCGGACGCTTGGTCATGACCAACCGCCGCCGTGGTTTGTGGGGGGCTTGGATAAAAGCATGGCGTGTGGGCGTTTGAATTGATGGAAGTCATTATCCTGAAATTTACGTTCGTTGTCAGGCGTCATCTGGGAAATTATATTCTTCCTCCAGGTAACGCTGACAATGCAGCAGGTTTTTTGGATGGATCTGAAGATAGTACCGTAAGACAACCCGGTGAATTTCCGGTAGGAAAGATGTTTGATGTTGTCGGAGGTAATCGATGGTTTGATTGGCGGCCATGCGTTTTCGCGCGTATCGCAACGGACACTCTGAAACTGATGCCGCCCTATTGCAAACGTTGGCGGGACGGGTTGTATAACCCGTCCCGCCTGTTGAATCAATGATTAAAATTCCAGCCGGATCGAGCCCAACACGGTGCGCGGGGCGCCGGGATAATTGCCCTGGACGGTGCTGTTGGTCGCGCTATCGAAATAGTCTTTATTCAACAGGTTGTCGACATTCAGCTGGGTAGTGACTTTGCTTTTGCCCACGTCGACGGTATAGCTGGCCAACAAATTGACGGTCGCATAGCCGGGCAGCTGGAATGAGTTTGCGTTGTCGCCCTGGCGTTGGTCGCGAAGCAGAACGCCTCCGCCGAATTTGAATCCGCGTAAATCGCCATCAAAAAATTCGTAGGTGCTCCATAGGCTGGCAATGTTACGCGGGACGTTGAACAGGCGCTTGCCTTGGTTGCCGGTGCCAATGCCGACCACGTTGAAATTTGCATCGTAGATGACCGACGTGTCCTTGGTGATTTTCGAGTCGATGTAGGAATAGGTGCCGATCAGTTTCCAGCCGGGCAACAACTCGCCGGCCATATCCAATTCCACCCCCTGATTGCGGACCTCGCCAATGGCGTTTTGAAAACCGCTGGCGGCCTTGATAGGGTCGGGGTCGGTAACGGCAATATTTCGTTTGGTGATGTCGAACCAGGCGAGCGTGGCGGTCAGGCGTTTGTCCAGCAGCTCGGTCTTGATCCCTCCCTCCCACTGTTTGGCCGTGGTCGGCGGCAATGCCGCGCCATTGCTATTAAAGCCGTTGGACAGGCCGAAATTCTCCACGTAGTTGCCATAGAGGCTCACTTCGGGTATCGGTTGATACAAGAGGCCAAAGCGTGGTTTTACCGATTCCTGTTGCAGCAGATTATGCGACGATTGGACGAACGGACTGCCGAAATTGAAGTGCAGGTCGCTGGCGCTGCCGTATCTGACCGTATCATAGCGGAAGCCCGCCAAAAGATGCACGTGATAAGGCAGCTCTATCTGATCCTGGGTATAGAACCCGCCCCATTCTTCCGTAAAGCCTGAGGGTCCGAAAAGGTTAGGATGATCGAGCACACTCGGGTCTATGCCGGTATGGACCGGGTTGTAGGCGTCTATGGGCTGGCTGAACGTCCATGCAAAGTCGGTCTGATGCACCTGGTGATAAAAGTCGCCGCCGAGCAGGACATCGTGTTTTATACCCCACGTATTGAATTTGCCGAGAAGGTCCACGGTCGTGTAATAGTTCTCGGCATGGCTTTTGTTGGCATAGGTCAGGCGGTTCACCTGACAACTGACGCCGACCGAACAGGGGCCGAGAAAGCCGCTATAGACCGAGGGCAGCGTATCGGCTTTAGGCAGCAGGACGGCATCGAATCGGTGGCGCAACGTCCAGTTGTCATTAAACGCATGCGACCAGTCAAAGCCCACATTGAAAGTTTCGCTTTCATTCGCGGAGCCCGGTTCGCCCAAATTGCGTCCATGCGGCAGGTTGAGGGGACGGTTGCCGGCCACCGGGAATCCATGATCGAAAGGGGACTTGTCGTGCTGGTATTCCATGTGGAAATTCGCCTGGGTTTTGTCGCTGATGTTCCAGTGGAAGGTCGGCGCGAAAAATACCCGGTCATGGTCCAGAAATTCCCGAAACGAGCCGCTGTTTTCATAGGCCAGGTTGACGCGGTAGAGCAGGGACTTGTCTTCAGTCAAAGGCCCGGTGGCATCCGCCGTGGTGCGGTAAAAATCGTACGAACCGAACTGCTGTTGCAGCGAATAGTAGGGCGTAGCCAAAGGCCGCTTGGTGACGATGTTGACCATGCCTCCCGGCTCCAATCGCCCGTAAAGGATGGAGGCAGGTCCTTTAAGCACTTCAACCCGCTCGACATTGGCCATTTCGCGCGGACCATTGATCACAAAACCGCCGTTGAACCGCCCGCCATCGCGATAATAGTCGAAGGTTTCAAAACCGCGCAGGAAGGTCGCGCTCTGGCCTCCGCCTATCCCGCCGGCGCCGCGGCTGGAATACGTGCCGCTGACGTTTTCCGCCGCCGTTTCCAGACGCACGGCCTGCTGGTCTTGCAGCACCTGCTTGGGCACGACCTGTACCGAAAAGGGCGTTTCCATGATCGGCGTGTCGGTTTTGGTGGCGGTCACCGTGTCGGCGACTTTGTAGTCGGTGTTATAGGGATCATTCGGATCCGCCTCCGCTTCTCCCACCACGGTCATCGGCGCTAACGTGGCTTCCGATCTCGTATCGGGTTTGCCGGACACGGTAATCAGCGCTTTGTCCACCACATCGTACCTCAGGCCGCTCTTGCCCAGCGCGATGGCGAGTGCCTGCCTAGCCGTGTATCGGCCCTTGACCGGCGCGGCGGTGAGCCCCTTGACCGTCGCGTCGGCATAAATCAATTGGGTGTGGGACGCTTGCGCCAGGCGGTCCAGCGTCGCGGCCAGCGGCTGCGCCGGCAGGTCGAAGGAATAAGCGTTGTCGCCGGCTTGGGCATTGCCGGCCAGCAGTGGCGCGAGCAGGACGCCATGCCGCAGCCATGGATAGGGGGCGATTTTGTGCCCTGCGCGTTCGGCATGACTGGCCATCATCTTCGGTAAGCTTTTAACCATCTGTTTTCCCTGGTTGGAATTGTGTCGAGGTTTAACGTGTGTAGTCGTCTTAACCGAGATAACAATCCAAAGCGTCCGAACCGGTCATTTTTTTTGCAATGATTTTTTCAGCGGATTTTCTCGTTGCGAGTTTACCGCATCGCTTCGGATCATCGGCGTGCGGACTGTGTGATTTGACTCACCTCTCTGTGTGATTTGACACACTCCGCGCCGGGCAGTACGCAGAAGCCGCCTCGATAGCCCCTTTGCTCTTGCCGTCTGCCGGCATGGCCAAACCCGTTTGCCAACCGATGCGGTGCATTGGGGGATTAGCCAATACAATCAATTTCTTGAGAAGCCTGAGGCTGGCGCCGGTCGTTGCGCTGGTCAAGAAAACATCCGCTCATTCCCTTCGAATCAAAGCCTCTGGTACAGAAATTGCTGATTGAGGCGGAACCCCTGGACCTTGTTGCGATACGGCCCCACTACAGCGCAAAACCCTCTTCAAAAAACCGAGTCATGTCATCCCAGCCAGCGCTTACCCACGATCAGATTGCCCAGTTGTTTCAGGATCACCGCAAAGCGCTGTCCCGTTTCCTGGTAAACCGGGTTCGCTGCCCCGACACCGCCCAGGATTTATGCCAGGAAACCTATCTGCGCCTGCTGCGCGACAATGCGGTGAAACATGACGAAAACTTGGCCGGCTTGCTTTACCGCGTCGCCGACCGTCTGGCGATCAATTATCTGAAATGGCAGCAACTGCCGAGAAATAGCGGAATCGAGCTCGATGAAGCGATGGTTTGCCCGCAGCATCTTCCGGACGAGCTGGCCGCGTTGCGCCAACAATGCGAAATCCTGCTGGACGCGATCCACACCATGCCGAAAAAAGTCCGGGACGTGTTTTTGCTGCGCAAAATCGACGAATTAAGCTATGCCGACATTGCCCTGAAACTCGGAATCTCGGAGAAAACGGTGCAGAGGCGTTTGGTGACGGCCATGCTGCACTGCCATCGACGCATGGAAAAGCCATCACTTCGAACCGATAATACCTCCGATGAAATCCTCGGCTTCGTATAGCGAAAGGCAGTTAAAACAGGCGATCGAATGGTTTGTGCGCCTGCACGCGGAACCCTGTCCCGCAGAAGACAGGTTGCGCTTTGAAGCCTGGCGGTCAAAACACGAGGGCCACCGCGCCTCTTACGCGGAAGCCGAACGGATCTGGGCCCATATGGACAGCCTCCAGGGGATGGCCGTGCCCGGTTTGGCCGAGGCGCGCGCGGCCAAGCCTGGAAAACCGGCCGCCGTGTATTCGGCGCTGGCGTTGTTACTGTGCACGAGCGCCTTGCTCGGCGGCGCGTGGCTGGAATATAGCGCCGAAACCGTGAGCTATGCGACCCGGATCGGCGAGCACCGCCGCATCGACCTGGCGGACAATTCCCATATCGACCTGAACACCGACAGCCGCGTTACGGTCAGGCTGTCCCTGTTGTGGCGCAACGTGGTGTTGACGCAAGGCGAGGCGCAGTTTGACGTGAGCCACAACCGGCTGCGTCCTTTTACCGTACAGGTGGGCGACTTGCGCATTCGCGATGTCGGCACCCGTTTCAATGTCCGGAAACAGGCGCGAGGCGCGACGGTTTCGGTAGTGGAAGGGGAGGTCGAATTGAACGACGGAAATGCCGTGTCAGGCGAACGCCTCGGCGCTGGCAGCCAGCGCGGTTATACCGAGTCGGCCGGATTAGGCCGGCCGCAAGCCGTGGACGCGGAAAACCTGTCCGCCTGGCTGCGGGGACAACTGGTCTTCAAGCGGACGCCGCTGCGGGACGTCGCGGCCGAATTGGAACGCTATCACCCGGTCCGCTTTGTCTTTGCCGACGCCAAACTCGCGGAGCAAACGCTCAGCGGCACCTTTGACGCGAACGACATCGATCCGTTTCTGCATGCCCTCGAGCACATCCTGCCGGTGCAGGCGAAACGGAGCGGCCGGCAGATTATGTTGCGAAGGCAGTCGAAAAATTAGGCTGGTTCACTGTATCCGCCGGTTTTCATGCTGATCCTCGAAGCGGCAAGGGTGAATTGAAATGTTCAGGTTGGGCAACAGCTTTATCGTTGCCCGGCGCTTGGGCGGCGATCACGTCCCGATTGGAGGATGATCCGAAACCACGATTCGATTGAAGCATTGAAAATGTCGGGCTATGCAAGCGTAAACAGTGTGAGTCAGATTTGCGGGTTAGTAATCCAATCGCAACGAACCGATAAACGAGATAGGCTCGCCCGGCAAGGCCCCAGTACTATCCGATATTCGTGAGCCTCGGTAGTAATCCTTATCCAGCAGATTGTTGACGTTGAGCTGGGTGGTCAACTTCGAGGCGCCGATTTTCCAGTTGTAAGACACCATGGCGTCCAGACGGACAAAGCCGGGTAATTCGTAGGTATTATCATTGTTGCCGACGCGCTGGCCTTGCGCGAACATGCCCGCGCCGATTTTAAAACGCTCGTCCGGATGAAAGGTCAACCATAAACTGCCTGAGTGTTTGGGGACATTGGGTAAACGGTTTCCTTGCTTGGATGGAATCCCCCAAGGCGCAAATCCATCGTCTTTAGTGAATATCGCATCGGTATAAGCATAGGTGCCGACAAGGCTCAAGTAATCGGTGAGATCGCCAGTCACGTCGACTTCCAACCCTTGGCTTCTCGCCTCACCTACCGGAACCCTATAGGCTAAGCCTGGTACACCGGTCAACATGTTTTCTTTGGTTAAATGATAGTAAGCGACATTGGACGACAGGCGGCCATCAAAAAACGCGGTTTTAAATCCAGCCTCAAACTGAGTGCCAAGTTCCGGCTTATTAACCGTTTTAGTAGGTGTTAAGCCGTTATTAGAACCAATGGATTCTACATAATTGCCGAACAAGGACAGCCATTTCCACGGTTGATAGACGATGCCAAAGCGGGGGGGCAATCTATTGTCCTCATGATCGTCGATAGTAATAGGCTCGGAGCAACAACCGGTGCCGTAGTCCAGCATGTCGTAACGCGCACCGATCAAGAAATGCAATTTGTCCCACAGGCTGATTTGGTCTTGCGCGTAAACGCCATACCATTGATCCTTTTCCTGCCACCAGAAATCATAGGGCAAAGCATTGATAGCATTTATATCCAGCATGTGGTTATTGGGATTAAAAATATCCAATGCCGGTATCACCCCATAGGTCCAACGATTGTCATAGGTGCCGGTTTTAAGACTGTAGTAATCGCCCCCTAGCAATAGCTTATGCTGCACCCCAAACGTCTCGAAATCGCCTGAAATATCCAAATTGGTCGCAAAGCTTTGCCTGTCGGTAGGGCCCGTCATCAGAGCCCGATTGATCGTTTGGTTGTCGTCGTGTATGTTGCCTGCCGGGAAAATCGAGTTGAGTTCATGCGTCCATTGATGCCAATTGAATTTATGCTCTATTTTCCAATGGTCATTAAAACGGTGCGAAATAATGGTGGCAATCTGATTGCTATCCATCGAGCTATCTTTAACAGCAGCATCGCCAACATAAAAACTTTTGGGCACCGGCGCCGGTCTCTCGCCGATGGGGGGGATGCCGAAATCTATCACATAATCGTCATGTTGGTGTTCGAACTGCAGCGTCATTTCAGTTTGATCCGAAAGGCGCCAGGTCAACGACGGCGCGACATAAATCCGTTCATTCTCGTTGTAATCGCGGAACGAGTTGTTACTCGAATAGGCAATATTTAAACGGTATAACAATGACTTGTCATCGTTTATCGGGCCAGTCGCATCCGCAGTGGTGCGATATAAATCGTAAGAACCGAACTGTTGTTGCAGTGAATAATACGCTTCATCCCGTGGTTTCTTGGTGACGTAATTAACCAAGCCACCGGGTTGAGTGCGGCCATAAAGCATGGCCGCAGCGCCCTTCAGAACCTCAATCCGTTGCATGCCGGCCGGTTCGAAGTACCCGGTGTATTGTCTGAGGCCGTCACGATAGATATTGGCTCCTAAACTAAAGCCGCGTACGATGAATCCCTGGTATAAATCGCCGAAGTCGAAATTACGCTGTACGCCGCTCACATTTCGAACCACAGCGTCATCGAATAGGACGATTTGCTGGTCGTTCATTACCGCTTTGGGCACGACCTTGATTGACATTGGCGTTTCCATGATCGGGGTATCGGTCTTGGTCGCCGTCGTGGCATTCGGCAGGCTGTAGTCCGGGTTATACGGATCGGTCGAGTCGTAGTCGGCAGTGCTGGTTACCGTCACCGCTTTCAACGTCGTTTCTCCTTGAGACGCCTGCGTTTCCTCGTTACGGCTTTCCGGCGCCGAACCGTTCACCACGACCGCTTTCGGCGAGGTAAAGCGGTAGTTCAGGCCGCTGGCGCCAAGCAGTTTTTGCAAGCCTTGTTCCGCGCTGTAAGCGCCTCTCAGTTTCGGGCTCTTGATGTCGCGGGTCAGGTTGTCGTTGAACAGAATCTTAACCCCGGTGGCTTTGGCGTAGTCCAGCAGGGATTGAGATAAGGATTGGGTCGGAATGTCAAAATGGACCGTTTCTTCTGCCCGGGCCGTGCCGGCGGACAGCGATAAGGCCAGGATTGTGGCCAGTGAAATCGGTAGTTGCGGTGCGTTGTTCATAAACTTCCTTGTGGTTCGCTTCGTCAATAAATAACTGGGCGTCTGATCCCTATGTTAATGACGAAAATGCGGGGGGCGATTTTTCAAATTATTTTTGATTCCGATACAAAAACACCAAGCGGTCGGTCAGTCGGTATTCGGACAGATCCAGGCTTGCCTTGATCATTTGCAGCGCTTCTTCCGGATCGGTCGTGTCGAAGGTTCCGGTTAACGGTAAGGCGTTCAGCGAATGACTGGTGAGCACGATACGGCCTTTGCGATAGCGGTTAAGCTCCTCGACCACGTCTTGCAGCGGCTTGTTGCGAAAGATCATGCGTTGTTGACGCCAGGCCGAGGCGGCATCGAGGTCGGCTTGCGGGGCGATGTCGATTACCTTCTGGCCGAAACGGATCGCGGCGCCTTCCGGCAAACGCTCGACGCCTTCGCCGTTCGCCAGGGTGATGCGCACCGCGTGTTCCAGTACGGTCACGGCGACAGAATCCGGCAGCGTTTTGATATCGAAAGCGGTGCCCAGCGCGCGCACGGAGCCGTAGCCGGTCACTACTTCAAAAGGCCGGGCAGGATTCGGCGCGACCTTGAACCAGGCTTCGCCGCCGTGCAAAACCAGTTTTCGGGTGGACGTGCTGTAGTCGACCGACAAGGCGGTGCCGGAATTGAGCTGCACTTCCGATCCGTCGGGGAGGGTGAGGGGGGAGTGAGTGTCGCCGATGCCGGTACGATAATCGGCGAAAAGATAGGCCAGATCATTGCGCCAGAGAAAAACTGCGAGCACAAGGGAAGCCGCACATGCCAGCGCATAGGAAAAACCGGCGCGGCGCGGAGGCGCTTTACGGACCGGCAGGGGCGCTGTGGCCGGAAAATCCTGTTCGGCCAGGCCTTCGATTTCACGCCAGAGCCGGTGCGCCCGTTCCCAGGCTGTCTGATGCGCCTTGTTCTCGGCCAGCCAGTGTTCAAACGCGCGGCGCTGTTCGTCGTCCGCTTCGCCGGAGGTCAACAGCGTCAGCCAATAGACGGCCTGCTCGTTGACATCGCCAGGCGGCATTACCGGGCGGCCGTTCATGGCCGTCTGCCGCCGTGGACTGTGGGGGGCTTGGAAAAAAGCATGGCGTACGTGCGTCTGGGTTAATGAATGCCATTATCCTGAAATTTGCGTTCGCTGTCAGGCGTCGGCGAAGAAATTTTATGCTTCCTCCAGTTGAGAAGCCGTGTTTGATCGCTGAGTCCAATTGATTCGGTATTATGTCATTTAACACACCGACTGCGTCAAATGACATACTTTGATCCTGGCGTCTTGTCGTTAGGCTACCTCGCCGGCTTTGCCGTCAGCGCCCCTAAAATGTCAGTCATCTGTGGGAGCGACGCCTACGTCGCGATTAAAGCCTCAAGTCGCGACGTAGGCGCCGCTCCCACAACGGAATTTCACGGTTACCGTGATGCTATGCGTAAGCTTATCCGCATTCATTGCAAATGGTATTAATCTTGCATGCTAGGCGAATTCAAATGCTTCCATTACGCAGGATTGCCGTACTTTATGACTCATTCGCGCATCGATTCGATAGCCGATTTTTTTACGCTGTATCAACGGGAACTGCTGAGTTTTGTGCGCCGCCGTGTCGATTGCCCCGACGCCGCCGACGATATTCTGCAGGATACCTATCTGCGTTTTGCCGGCTACCGCAGCGACTCGCCGATCGAGAATCCGCGCGCTTTTCTGTACCGGATCGCCGCCAATCTGTCGGCCGACCATCTGCGCACCCATTACCGGCATCCGTCCGAATCGATCGAGTTGGCCGAGGCCGAGTTGCCGGCCGACAGCCGGCAAGTTCCCGAAACGATCGTCGAACAGCAACAGCAATTGGACAGGCTATACCAGGCGTTGAATGAATTATCGCCGCTGTGCCGGGAAATCTTTATCCTGAGCCGTTTCGACGGGTTGACCCATGCGCAGATCGCGCGGCAATTGAATGTCTCGACCAGCTGGGTCGAAAAAAACATCGTGCAGGCGCTTAGGCATTGCAAGCAGCATTTGCGCGCCGAGACCTAGCCGGCAACGGCCGGAGCCTAATCAACCGGACAACAGGTGTCCGGTTATTGCGCTTTGGCGCGTCTTACTTATAATTCCACCGTTCTTCCTAGCTTGTCCGACATGACCATGACCAAACCCCACCGGGACAGTCCCGCCATCCCGCCGCCGATCGAAGAGCGTGCCTACCAATGGCTGGCAAGGATCACGTCGGGCTCGGCGAGCGCCGAAGACCGTCTGGCCTTGGAGCAGTGGCTGAAGGAAGACGTCTTGCATCGGCAGGCGTACGAGGAAGCGGTCGAATTATGGCGGCAGTTGGGACAATTGGCCGGCCGGCCCTTGCCGCGGTTGGCGGAGCAGGCGGCGCCGGCCATGACCCTGCCGCGTCCGGTTGCGCAGCGTCCCCGCCGCGCTCGGCGCCGGCTGTTGGCGGCTTGCGCGGCGCTGTTATCGGCGCTCGCGGTGATACCGCAACTGCCGTTCTGGCTGGCGGATTACGCGACCGGCAGCGGCGAAATCCGCGCGATCGCGCTCGAAGACGGCAGCACGATGCATCTGAATACCGCCAGCGCGGTCAGCGTCGATTATACGCAGGCAAATCGTTCGGTACGGCTGCTCGCGGGCGAGGCCGAATTCGTCGTGCAAAAAAATCCTGCCCGTCCCTTTGTCGTGACCGCCGGCGATGAGACCGTGCGCGCCTTGGGCACCGCTTTCATCGTGCGCCGCGAGGCGGGAACCGTCACGGTGACCCAGGTCGAGAGTCGCGTCGAAATCACCGCGGCGCAAAGCGATCCCGGCCGCAAGGTGATATTGCATCCCGGCGAGCGCCTACAGCGCCGAAGCGGTCAGCCGCTGCCCGAGGCCTATGCGGTCGATGCCGGCAAAGCCGAAGCCTGGCGGCGCGGCAAGCTGATT
The DNA here is from genome assembly GCF_041897535.1 of Methylomicrobium lacus. Classification (GTDB taxonomy): domain Bacteria; phylum Pseudomonadota; class Gammaproteobacteria; order Methylococcales; family Methylomonadaceae; genus Methylomicrobium; species Methylomicrobium lacus_A. The sequence goes on along the minus strand of NZ_CP169217.1, from coordinate 1,323,019 downwards.
TTCGAATCCGCGCCTCTGGACGAAGTGATAGCCGAAATCAACCGCTACCGTCCCGGCGCGGTGCTGCTGATGGGGCGGAAAAATGCCAAGCTGCCGGTCAGCGGGGTGTTCGATCTGAACCGCCTGGATCGGGTGCTGGCCGTGATCGAGCAAACCTTGCCGGTCAAGGCGCTGCGAGTCGGCGGCGGGGTGGTGCTGGTCTATTAACCTATTTTTTCAAAAGCGGTACGGTGTTTTAGGGCGCCGGCGTCTTACTCTCGAAGCAATTATCCATCAGCCATTCGAGAGTGTTAATGAAGAAACAGCACATCAAACACCGCCTGCACGCCGCCACCTGCGGCGTTTTCAGCCTGGGACTGCTCGGCGCGACGCCGATCGTTTATGCCGAGGCCAGCGCCACGGTCAACTTTCAGATCCCCGCCCAAAAACTGATTCCGGCGCTGTCGGCCTTTGCCGAACAAAGCGGCGTGCAGCTGCTGTACAGTTCCGAGATGGCCGAGCCGTTGCGCGCCGCGCCGCTGCACGGCCGCCACAGCGTCGAACAGGGCCTCAGGCATTTGCTGACCGGCACCGGCATCGGCTTCCGTTTTGTCGAGCCTGGCGTGGTGACGCTGGAAAAGCGCGCGGCGCCTGCCGATCCTACGGCCCCTCGCTCCGACGCGGCGACGCTGGCGCCGATGACCGTGACCGGCAGCGCCGAATACGATTCGACCGATCCTTACAATACCGACTATAACCGTCCCAACGCGGTAACCGCGACCAAAACCGATACGCCGTTGATGCAGACGCCGCTGTCGGTAAAAGTCGTTCCGCAGCAGGTCTTAAAAGATCAGCAAGTCATTACCGTCGACCAGGCGCTGCGAAACGTCAGCGGCGTGGTGACTGGGGCAGGCGGCAGCGGCACGTTCTTCATCCGCGGTTTCGGCAACTACAACGTTTATCGGGACGGCTATTTGAACCAAAGCCAATGGGCGCATACCGAAGACCTGGAAAACGTCGAACGGGTGGAGGTGCTGAAAGGCCCCGGTTCCGTTCTCTATGGACGAACCGAGCCGGGCGGGTTGGTCAACTTCGTGACCAAGCAGCCGTTGAATACGCCGTATTACAGCCTGCGCCAGCAATTCGGGTCGTTTGATCACTACCGCACCAGCGTGGATGCGACAGGTCCCTTGACCGACAGCAAAGACCTGGCTTACCGCTTCAATCTGGGGTATCAGTCCAACCACACCTTCCAGGAGTTCGGCGGCGATGAACGCTTGTTCGTCGCGCCCTCCCTGCGCTGGAATATCAGCGATCGAACCACCTCGACCTTCAAGATCGAATACAGCGACATCAAGGAATTGGGGCGCGGCACGGTTCCTCTAATGGGTAATCGCCCGGCCCCCATTCCGCGCTCGCGCAATCTTGGCGATCCGTGGAATATTCAGGAAGACGAATATTTCATGTTGTCGTTGAACACCGTGCACGCATTCAATGAAAATTGGAAGTTGCAGCACCGCTTCAACTTTACCAATCATACGCTGACCATGTCGGGGAAATTCCCCACAGGCGCCCCCGTGCAGCCGAACGGGGATCAGACAAGGTTTTTCTTTGCGCAGAACATCGACGACAACGATTATCAGCACAATTTTTTCAACGCACTGGAACTGAGCGGAAAGTTCGATACCGGCTTTCTGAAGCACAATCTGCTGATAGGCGGGGATTATTACCGTACCGACTACCGGGCCACCTCGGCCGGGTTTACCCCCAAAACTGGCGACACGACCGATATTTATCATCCCATTCATCAGCCCGGACCGCCGGCCATCCTGCCGGGCGATGTGGACCTGGGGGAATGGACGCTGCCGTGGTTCGGGCTGTATGCGCAGGACCAAATCGAACTGCCTTATCATTTGCATGCGCTGGCGGGACTGCGTTACGACAATGCAACCAGTTCCTGGCACGGCTCCTCTTTCCCCGACACCAGCGCGGACAAGGTTTCGCCGCGCGGCGGCCTGGTCTGGCAGCCGATTCCCGAGTTTTCGCTTTACGGCAGCTACACCGAAAACTTCGGCGCATCGAACTTTTATGATTGGTCGACTAAAACGCCGCTGCCGCCGCAAACCGCGCAGCAATGGGAAGTCGGCGCCAAAACCGAACTGTTCGACGGACGCTTCAGCGCAACCCTGGCTTATTTCGATCTGACCAAACAAAATCTGCCGATGTCGGTTGGGCCGGGAATCACCAAGGCGGTCGGCGAGGCCGAGAGTCGCGGCATAGAATTTGATTTGAGCGGCGAAATTCTGCCGGGCTGGAGCATCATCGGCGCCTATGCCTATACGCCGTTCGCCAAAACGATCAAGGATTCGGCCGGTTTCGGAAACAGCGGCAAGCGCCTGAACAATGCGCCGGAACACAGCGGCAGCCTTTGGACCACTTACGAGTTTCAAAAACCGCTGTTGCAAGGCGTCAAAATCGGCGCGGGCATGCAGGCGGTGGGACAACGGGAGATCGGTTATAACGAGACGGCGCAAGCGCCGGGCTATGTCACGATGAACATGATGTTGAGTAAATTCTGGAAGATCGGCGCCTCCCGCGTCACGGCGCAACTGAATATCGACAATCTGACCGATAAAACCTATTTCGGCAGCATCTACAGCTACGGCCCTTCACAATACGGCGCGCCGCGAACCTTCATGGGGGCGATCAGAATAGAATATTGAGTCAATCCATTTCATGCGGATTGGGCAACCGCTTTATCGGTGCCCGATCTACGCGGCTATGTCATTTCACGCGGTTGACTGCGTCATATCACACACTTGCGGGTTCCCGATGACGGCGTTGGGAGCCTGCAGGCTAATTTCGGACCGGGTATCAGCGTAGGTGCAGGCAAACCTTTCGCGTAGTTGACCGTCGGCACAATTCTTGCTGCTAATCGAAACAATCTGGAGGGCGGCTTCCTGCCATTGTCTGCCCAGCCGCCTTAACCTTTCTAGAACTTCGAGTTCCAGCGCATTATTTTCGATGGCCTTGTTTGAGATCGATCTTTTACAGATTTTTCTGGGTTCGCGTCAGGAACTCAAGCGATTTTTCATCAGGCGGGTGCAATGCAGCGAAACCGCGGCGGACCTGGTGCAGGAGGTGTATCTGCGCCTGCCGCTGTTGACGCCGCCGCCGAGCAGCGAGCCGGCGGCGCGCGCCTGGATGTTCAAAGTCGCGGGGAATCTGGCCATCGATCATGCCCGCCGGCAAAAACGGCACGGCGAACTGTTGGCCGAACATTTTGAAGTCGATCGGGACATCGAGGGTTCGCCGACGCCCGATCAGTTCGCGCTCGACCGCGAGCAACTGGGGCAAGTGCAGAACGCGCTGGCGGAGTTGCCGGCGCAATGTGCGGAAGTGCTGTATCTGAGCCGCGTCGAGGGCTTGAGCCATGCCGAAATCGCCGATCAACTGGGGATTTCGAAAAGCTGGGTCGAAAAACAGTTGATGCGCGCCTTGAACCATTGCCGCCGGGCCGTGGACGAAAAGTACGGTTAGACTGCCTACCGTTCGTTATAATCATAATCTCCCCCACCGCCCGTACTCGCATGCCGCATCTTGAATCCCCGCCGGAAACCCGCGAACGTCTGCAACAGGAAGCCGTTGCCTGGCATGCGCGCCTGACTTCCGGCGCGCCGGAGGCGGCCGACCTTGGCGAATTCGAGGCCTGGCGCGGGCAAAGCCCGGCCCACGATCAGGCTTATCGGCGTATCGAAAGTCTCTGGCGGCAGCTGGAACTGCCGCTCAGGGCGGACCGCAAGCGCCGCCGTCTTGACGAAAAATCCTCGCGAACAAAGGCTTGGTTGCGTCGAAGCGGCGCGGGCCTGGCCGCCGCCTGCGCGGTGCTGGCGACCGCGCTGGCTTTTTATCCCGATTACCTCTTCAATAGCTGGGCCGATTACCACACCCGCATCGGCGGGCGGGCGGACGTGCGGCTCGCGGACGGCAGTCTGATTCATCTGAATACCGACACCGCGCTGGATGTCGAGATGAACGGCGGCGAGCGGCGCGTGCATCTGCTGCGCGGCGAAGCCGAGTTCGAGGTCGCGCACGACCGCAGCCGGCCGTTCCGGGTGCAGAGCGGGGACACCGTCACCGAAGCGCTGGGCACGCGCTTCGTCGTTCGCTACGTGCGTTCGGCCGGCGTGATCACGCTGTTGCAGGGCAGGGTGCGCGCCGCCAAACTCGCGCCAAGCGGAGCGTTCGGTGCCGCCGTCGTGCTCGCGCCCGGCGAGAGCGTGACTTTCGACCGTCGGACCCTGAGCGAACCCCAAGCCGCCGACGTCTCGGCCAGCAGCGCTTGGCGGCGAGGTCGGCTGATCATGAACTTCGTGCCGCTGAAACAGGTGATCGCTGAAATCAACCGTTACCGGCGCGGCCAAATCAAATTGCTCGATGCCGATCTCGGCGAGCGCGAGATCAACGCCGCGATCGATCTCGGCAACGTCGACGCCTGGCTGGATGCCTTGCCGGCAACGCTGCCGGTGCATATCCGTCGCGCGGGGCCGTTCGTGATGATCGGTTCCTGAGCGCTTCCCCCTATCGTTGAGGGCCCGACGCCCTGCGACAATTTGCCGCGGCCCTTTATTGTGCGGTTCAATGCCGGCTCAAGCGTAATTGCCTATGTCACCCACAACATAGGACACGACATGCATACTTCTGGAGACCATCCTCTATTCGGCAAACACCGCAAGACCGCCCCTTTGACGCTGTATGTGGGCCTGGCCGTACTGGCCGCGCCGCCGCTTCAGGCCGGAGAGCCGGCGTCCGCGCCTTCCGTAAAGGCCGCCGACAACGGCAAGCGTCATTTCGATATCGGCAAGCAGCCCTTGTATTCGGCATTGAGCAGCCTGGCCGAACAGTCCGGCATTCAGTTCGTCTATGCGCCGGACATGGTCAAGGGCAAGACCTCGCCGGGCGTTGCCGGAGACTATACGACCGCCGAAGCCCTGCGCCGGGTTTTGGAGAATTCAGGGCTTGGCTATCGGTTCGGCGGTGCGAACACGATTACGCTGGAGCGCATCGGCAGTGCGCAGCCGACGCAAAACAATTCGCATCTGGAGACCTTGCCGCCGATGACGGTCAAGGGGCATGCGGAATACGATCCGAACGATCCTTATGGCACCGATTATGCCGTCCCCAATGCCGTTGCCGCCACCAAGACCGACACGCCGATTTTTGATACGCCGGTTTCGGTTCAGGTCGTATCGAAAGCGGTCATCAACGATCAACAAGCGATCGGACTGGACAACGTGCTTAAGAACGTCAGCGGTGTTTCGAAGGGCTGGGGCTTTGGCTCCGGTGTGAGTGAAAACCTTCAAATCCGGGGCTTTATCAACGATTCGATCTACCGCGACGGCGTGTTGACACCGAACAGCATCAATATTTCGCTGGCCAACGTTCAGCGCGTCGAGGTATTGAAAGGGCCTGCCGGCATGCTGTTCGGCCGTACCCAACCCGGCGGCCTGGTCAATGTGATCACAAAACGGCCGCAACAAGAGTCCTACCATTCCCTGCAGCAACAATTCGGCTCTTACGATACCTACCGGACTTTGCTGGATTCGACCGGCGCGATCACCCAGGATGGTGCTTTGTCATACCGGCTCAATTATGAGCATCTGGGCAGCAATTCTTTCCGGGACTTTGCGTTTGATGACCGCGACTTCGTGGCCCCGTCGCTGACCTGGATGATTAGCAAGGATACGCAATTGGATCTGGATTTCATGTATCAAAATCGGAAAACCGTCAGCGATTCCGGTATTCCGTTCGATCTTCAACTCTCCGGTGTCATTCCGGGAAAAATTCCCCGCCATTTCCGAGGGAACGAGCCCACCGATTACAATAACGATCAATTTTATGAAGGCGACGTCACCTTGACGCACCGGATCGACGATGACTGGAAGGTACGCGGCCGCTTTTCGATCATCAGGGACAGCAGTGCAACGGCCCAAACCTTCTCGAACGGCAATACCAATCTTCAGGGTGATTTGGCGCGAGGATTCCTGAAAACCGCCGGCCAATTCGGCAGCGAATACGGCACGGTCGATTTGACCGGGCATTTTTCAACGGGGGATCTGAAGCATACCTTGCTAGCCGGGACAGATTTTTATCACGGCTCCGATGCCGGCGCCAGCAGTCCGTTTAGAGGCAATGTGCCGACCATCAATGTCTTCAATCCGGTGTATGGATTTAGCGATTTTCTGAACGATCCCATCGGCCCGTTCAACAAGACTAAAAACGAATGGTACGGGTTTTATCTGCAGGATCAGGTCGCGCTGTGGAAGCAATGGCAACTGCTGTTCGGCAGCCGTTTCGATCATGCCGAATTCAAGGCGTCCGGCAGCAAGAAACGGGTCGATGAATTCAGTCCGCGGGTCGGATTGTTGTATCATCCGCTGCCCTGGCTCGGCATCTATGCCGATTATGTGAAAACCTTCAATGCGGCCAACCAGGGCACGACAGTCACGGGCGACATTCCCGATCCCGAAAAATCCAGGGAATATGAAGTCGGCTTGAAAGGGGAATGGCTGGACGGCAGGCTGACAGCCAACCTCGCGTTCTTTGAGCTAACGAAAAGAAATATCCAAACCCCTTTGCCCGCGCCGTTCGTTAATAAGGTCGCCATCACCGGGGAACAACGCAGCCGCGGTATCGAGCTGGATTTGCACGGACAATTGACCGACGACTGGAACGTCATCGCGACCTACGCCTACACCGATACCGAAGTGACCAAGGATTCGGCGCCGCTGGACACGGTCATCGGCTCCAGCGGTTCCGGCAACACGGGCAACCGCTTTGCCAATGTGCCTCGGCATGCGGGCAGCGTCTGGACGACTTATGATTTTTCACGCCTGGGCGCGCAGGGTTTCAGCGGCGGAACGGGCGTTTATCTGGCGAGCGATCGCGCCGGCAACATAGACAATAGTTTTGAGATGCCCGGTTACGCGCGGGTCGATGCGATGTTGAAATATCGACATCAAGTCGGACCGTCCAATGTGACCTGGCAATTCAACATAGTAAACCTGCTGGATAAGGAATACATCGCCTCCAGCAACGGCTTCGCCTCATTCATCCACCAGACTCAGCCCGGTGTCCCGCGTACTTTCTTAGGTTTGGTGAAAGTGGAATTTTAATTTGTGAGGCGGACTGGAGGCGCGTCATATAGACGTTTTTTCGCATCAGAAGCTGGTATTAACGATGTGGGTTGCCAGTGGTGCGGGCAACCCATCTCCTGCCGCCATCGAGGATACTCTCCCCTAGAACCGTGTCATTTGACTCATCTGGTGTGTTATTTCACACGGTTTTCGAATTTCCGATGAGATTTTCTATTCACTCATGCCGAGGAAATCGACTTGCGGTCAGTCTTCAATAAACCGGGATAGACATTACAAGGAGCGCGTGCGACTTCTTAATCTCTTGATTCAAGGCAAATAAATCAAGCGCCTCCCTTTGTCCGGGATAATGTCAGGGCACGTTGGTTTTGGATATGGAATTGGAGATCAACACCCGATGAAAATCGGGGTAGCGCTTCTTGATCTTGCCGAGTCACCAAACAGCTGCTGGCGCAACCCTATTATGTGCCGCAACAGCGGTTCGCTTCGACTCCGCTCAGCCAACATTGTCTAAAACATAGCCTACAGCCCGAGGTCGCTGAGTCCCGGATGATCGTCCGGGCGGCGGCCTTGGGGCCAATGAAACTTGCGCTCGGATTCCTGAATCGGCAAGTCGTTGATGCTGGCATAGCGGCGGCGCATCAGGCCGTTCTCGTCGAATTCCCAGTTTTCGTTGCCGTAGGAACGGAACCATTCGCCGTGCTGGTTATGCCATTCGTAGGCAAAGCGGACCGCGATCCGGTTGCCGTCAAACGCCCATAATTCCTTGATCAAGCGGTATTCCCGTTCGGTCTGCCATTTGCGGGTCAGAAACTCGATGATCTGTTCGCGTCCGGCCGGGAATTCGGCACGGTTGCGCCATTGGCTGTCGACGGTATAGGCCAGGGCGACGCGTTCAGGGTCGCGATTGTTCCAGGCGTCTTCCGCCATGCGGACTTTCTGCGCGGCGGTTTCCCGGTTGAACGGAGGGAACGGAGGACGCGGTTGATGGATTATGGTCATTGAAAACTCCTAAGTGATTGATACAAAGATCGACGATATTCTCTCCTCATTCGCCAGAGACAATCAATAGCTTCAAGTCCGGTTATGCGTTCAGGCGACGACAGGGGCTATTCCTGAAGCATACTTGTGCGGCAATCCATCCAATGGAGCATTACCGTTAGCTTTCCAAGGCTTGCCAAGCCCTTACTGTTCCACCGTCACAAACGCCAGCTTGGTAATCCCCGCATGTTGCGCGGCGGCCATTACTTCCGCGACTTTCGAGTAGATGACGCCCTGGTCGGCGTACAGATGCACCGCCGTTTCCGGGTTGTTCTTGAGTTCTTCGGTCAACGCCGCTTCCAGCGCGGGCAGGTCGGCGATAGGTTTTTTGTTCAAGGTGACCAGGCCCTGCGCGTCGATACCGAGCTGCAGCGGCTGGTCTTTGACGTCCGGCGTCGTCTCCGCCGTTTTCGGCAGGTTGACCTTGACCGATTGCGTTAAGAGCGGCGCGGTGACCAATAAAATGATCACCAGCACCAGCATCACGTCGACCAGCGGCGTGACGTTGATTTCGCTGACCGCGTCCTGATCTTCCGATTGGGTATTGAAGGCCATGGCGCGTTATCCTTGTTTGTCGTCGGTGTTGAAGACCAGATGCAGAAAGCTGCCGGCGAAATGGTCCAGCTCCAGGCGGTGGTGTTTGACGCGGCGCAGGAAGAAGTTGTACGCGAGCACCGCCGGCACCGCGACCGCAATGCCGACCGCTGTCGCGATCAAGGCATCGCCGATGGGGCCTGCCACCACGTCGAGGCTGGCCGAGCCGCTTTGGCTGATTTCGTGTAGCGCATGCATGATGCCGAGCACGGTGCCGAACAGGCCGACGAAAGGCGCGGTGCTGCCGATGCTGGCGAGCAGGGTGAGGCCGCTTTCCAGCGCGCGCTGTTCTTCCTGGGTTTGTACTCGCAGCTCCTGGCCGAGCAATTCTTCCGGCGCACCGTGGAATTTGATGGCCTGGCCGGAGGTGGAGCGCAATTCGTTCAGCCAGCCGAAACCGCGCTGGGCGATCCGTGCTTGGGGGCCGCGCGCGGTGAATAGGGGCAGGGATTCGGCACTGTCGATATCGGGCGCGTCCCAAAAGGCGCTGGTGAAGCGCCGGTTATCGATGCCGTTGCGGGCGAACTGCCAGGTTTTGAACACGATCAGCGACCAAGTGGCGATAGAAAAAGCCAGCAAGGCGTAGAGGGTTCCGTCGACGATCACGGTAGGGGGGATGTGGAATGGCATTGATGTCTCCTGCTATCAATTGTTTAAGGTGAAAATAATCGGCACGATCACCGAACTGGCGACCGGGGTGCTGCCGCGCATCGCCGGAATGAATTTCCATTTTTCGACCGCGGCGACCGCCGACTCGTCGAGGATGTCGTGGCCGCTGCTGCGCTGGACCGCGACGCTTTCGCTGAGGCCTTCGGCGGAGACCTGCACCTTCAGCATGACTTTGCCTTCCCAGTGCCGGTTACGCGCCAGGCGCGGATATTCGGGCTTCGGATTGAAGCCGTAATTGGCGCGGAAATTCGCTTCGGTAAAGGTTTCCGCTGGCGGCGCTGTGGTTTTGGTCGGGGGGGACGGCGGCGCGGGCGGCGACGGTGTGGTCTCGGGTTCTGCGGCCTGGGTTTCCGCGGCTTTGGGCAATGCCACCGCATCCTTCGACACGGGTTTGGGCGGCTTGCGCACGTCCGGTTTTTTCTTCGCGACGGGCTTTTTCTTCGGCTTCGGTTTGGTGGGCTCCGGCGGTTTCGGCGGCGCCGGCGGAGCGGCATGGGTTTCCTGTTTCGGCGCGGCGACGAGCGATACTTCCATCATCAGCGGTTTGGCTTGGGCGATCGGCTCGGTCGGCGCGAACAGCCAGAGCAGCACCAATAGATGCAGCAGCAAAACGGTCAGGACGATCTCGCCCAGCAGATAGCCGGGCCGTTTTTCACGGCGCAGCGCAGCGAGCAGCGCCTGCCATGAAGAAAACGGAGGGGTTGAAGCGCCGCCCGGATAAGAAAAATCCGGCGCGCGCTTCCCTCCCTCCTGGAAATTGAAAAAATGCATATATTGTTACCTTATCGTCATGAAGCCGTTTGATTGGCGCGGGGCGATGCAGATGATGGGCAAATGCCCAATCAGGCGATCGGGAATAGGCCGAATTCAACGCGCAAAAAAACGTGCCCTGTTCCCGAGCCGACTCTACCTCCTATAAGACGATTCAGAATAAAAAAACCCCACCCTGCCGAGAAAAAAATGCGGCATTTGCCGCACGCGGTCAAAAGCGGGGTCTCAAATGGCGAAAACTCGGCGTTATTGGCTGTCGAGTTTTTTCTTGGCGGCATTGGCGCCTTTGCCGATCTTTTCGACCGTCGCGCGGTATTCGGCCTGCGCGGCATTGGCGCTATCGGCGATGATGGCGTTGTCCTTGTTGGCTTCGTTGATCAGACATTCATAATAAGTCTTCGCCTGTCGTTGCCAGTCATTGATCTTGGCGACACTTTTGTTGAAGGCTTCGACGTTGCTTTGATCGATGACGGGGGTTTCGGGTTTGTTGCCGCAGCCTGCGGCCGACCATTTGCCGGCCGAGAGCGTGCCGGCGTTTACGTGCGGGGCGCCTGTCAAAGCCGCGGCGGCGGTCAAAATCAGGGTAAGGTTTTTGGTCACGGGTTTTCTCCTGTCTTGTTTCAAGCGATTGAAAAGATCATTTTTATAGCGCCAGACGATGCTTAAAAACCGCCGCCCAAGGCCAAATATAAATCGATGCGGTTGTTCAATAGTTGCCGGCGCGCGGCCAGGTGTGCGCTTTGCGCATTCAGTGTGCTGCGGTAGCTGTCCAGCAGGGTCAGAATCTCGATCAGGCCGTGCTGGTACGAATACACCGCCAGTTTGCGGCTGGCGTCGGTTTGTTTGACCGCTTCCCGCAAGGCGCTTTCCTGTTCGCGCAGGCGGTCTTCGGCGGCCAGCGTTTGTTCGACTTCGCGGAAGGCGTTCAGCGCGGCATTCCGGTAGCCGTTCAGCGCTTCCTCCACGTTGGCCTCTTGCAGCCTGATCTCGCCGCGCAGACGTCCGCCGGTAAAAATCGGCTGCAACATGCCGAGCGCCAGGTTCCAGGCCGCCGCGCGCGGATCGACCAGTTCGGTCAAGGCGGCGCTGCCGGCGCCACCGCTCCCGGTCAGCGTGAAGCGGGGCAATAAGGCCTTGCGGGCACTTTCGAGGCGTTTATCGGCGGCGCACAGGCGGTCGAAGGCTGCATTCAGGTCGGGGCGGCGTTCGAGCAATTCGGAAGGAATGCCGGCTGGCACGGCGGGCGGCAACGGCGGCAGCGTTTCGGCCTTGGCAAAGCGGCCGTCGGGATAGCGTCCCAGCAGGACTTCCAAATCGCGGGTCAGGTTTTGCTCCCGCGTGCGCTGCTCGGCAAGCTGGGCTTCGGCATTCGCCAGATCTGTCAGCGCCAGCCGCAAATCCAGCGCCGGGGTCAGTCCGCGCCGGAAGCGTCCGCGCAAGAGGTCGACCAGCGTGCGGCGGTCGCGCATCGATTGTTCGGCAACCATGACCTGCGCGCGCGCCTCGGCCAATTCGATATAATTCTGCGCGGTGCGCGCCGCCAGCGACAAGCGCGCGGCTTGCGAATCGGCCTTCGCCGCCTCGACGTCCTGTCCCGATGCCAGCTGGGCGGCGCGAATACGGCCCCAGACATCCAGTTCCCAGGAGAGATCGAACAGCGCCGTGAAGGCGCCGGTTTCCGGGTCGCTCGTTCCCGGATCGTCGCGCCGGTAACCGGCAAGCAACGACAGTTGCGGCCAGCGCCCGGCGCCGTCGATGCGCATCCTGGCGCGCGCCGCGTCGATGCGCGCGGCGGTTGCCCGCAAATCGTAATTGTCGGCGATAGCCGTGCGCACCGTCTGCGTCAGCAAAGGATCGGCAAAGGTCTCCAGCCAATGGTCCTGGATGGGTTCCTGTTTTTGCCGTTCGGCGGACCATTGTCCCGGTACTGGCGGCAAGGCGGCCTGCCGCTCGCGCTCGGGTGCGGTCATGCAGCCGGCCAACAGCAAGCAAAAGAGCCCGGCAAGGGCTTGTTTCAAATCGAGAGGCATGCGTTACAGGTCAAAGACTTCCGTTTCTCAAGGATGGGCGGGAGATGCAAAGGGCCGGATTTCGGTTGGGGGCGTCCGCGGCCTTCGATTATCCGCGCTCAAGACAACCTTCCGGTTTTTTGCCAAAGTCGTGCGGCGGCGTGTCATTTACGGCCTGGTTGAGCTGCAATTGCCTCTGCAATTCGGCAATTTGCTGATTGGCCTTTTCCATTTGCAGGTGCAGATCGCCGATGATTTCCTGCAAATATTGAAAGTGAATCTGAAAATAACGGGCCGACGGAAATTTTTGCTCGGGCGGCACCAAATCCTCTGCGCTTGTACTCGATTTGTTCATCCTCATAAAAATACCTGAAATGCGAAATAGGCCGTTGACCGACGATGCGTTGCCCAAAAGCTGCGGCCTTTCGTCGCGGGTCTCTTAGGGGGCTATTACTGTGTAAGACGTTTCAGAATCAAAAAACCCCACCTTGGGCGGAAAAAAATGCCTCGATTCGCTAAGGCGGGGGCAAGGTTTTTTTCTGGAGGCCGATCTTTGTTGCCCTTGTCGAGGGTTGTGACCGTTGCGGATGCTCCGTTCGGAAGGCCTTTTTCAAATCTCCCTCTTGCGTGATCGTATCTGGCGTACTTCGATGAAAGTTACGGCTTGATGCCGATAAAATGGCAGCAATCGGTTGCTTTAAACGAGTTATTCACCTATAGTCTTCGGACGCCGTATCCTGATCATCGCGGAATGGGGAACGGCCCCACTAATCAAAGACTGCGGATGGAATTAACCGTGGCTAATATAAGAGCGGAGTCTCACTGAAACGCAAGCATTGATGGAAGATTTATTTGTAGGTTGGCTTAAGGAATACGGTTACGTTATCCTGTTCATATGGTCGATATTGGAAGGCGAAACCGGCCTGATCATGGCCGGGGTGATGTCGCATACCGGCGACATGTCCTATTGGCTGTCGGTGTTCGTGGCCGGACTCGGCGGCTTTGCCGGGGACCAGCTTTATTTTTATATCGGCCGCTTCAACAAGGGACTGATTCAACGCAAACTGCACAAGCAACGGCGCAAATTCGCGATCGCGCATTTGCTGCTTAAAAAATACGGCTGGCCGATCATTTTCATGCAACGCTATTTATATGGTCTGCGCACGGTCATTCCGATGTCGATCGGCATCACCAAATATTCGGCAAAGCGCTTTGCCTTGATCAACCTGCTGAGCGCCTGGGCGTGGGCGGCGATTACGATAACGCCTGCCTATGTATTTGGCGATGAAATCCTGAAAATCGTCGAATACGCCAAAACGCATTGGTATTTTGCGTTGCCGTTGGCGGCCGCCTTTGTATTCGGCATCAGCCGTTATTTCCATCATCTGGAGCGGCGTTTGCTGCAAAAACGGCGCAACCGATTGCAACGGTAGCCATTCGGCGGTTTCGAAAAAAAACCGCCCGGAAGATTCCGGGCGGTCAACAAGTGGAGGGCGTAATGCGGTGCAAACGCCTCTTAATTGTTTACCCTTGTGGCGCCGCCGCAGCGCAGACGGCGTAAACGGTGTAGCTCACTGGGTTGCTATTGGCATCCAATAACGGTAAAGAAACGCCCGGTAAAATACCTGCTACCGTTCCGGTAATAGCACCGGAGTTTAGGCTGGAACCAGTAATTCCCGTTAGTACATTAATACCCAATAACGAGGTTACTGAAGTTAATAAATTTACGGTCGTATCAACCAGAGTTCCTACAACCGAGGTATCCAGCAAGCCGAACGATCCCTGCCAGCCGATCGGCAAGCCGGTGATCTGGTCCAATACCGGCACGCTGCTCAAAGGCAGCACGTTCGCGATGTTCGGCACGTTAACCCCGCCGCCAACCAAGGTCTGGCCCGCATCGCAGGTCGCGCTGATCAGTTGTCCTGTCACCGGCGCGGCTTGAGTCACTGTTTTAACTACCGTGTTGGCTATCTGGCCTACCGGGCCGGTCGGGCCCAGCGGTCCTGTCGGGCCAGTTAAGCCAGTGAGACCAATCGGACCTGTGGGGCCAAGCAAGCCTTGGAGGCCTTGCGGGCCGATTGGGCCGGTGGGTCCGAGTAAGCCTTGGAGGCCTTGTGGGCCGATCGGGCCGGTGGGGCCAAGCAAACCTTGGAGGCCTTGTGGACCGATCGGACCGGTGGGGCCAAGCAAACCTTGGAGGCCTTGTGGACCGATCGGACCGGTGGGGCCAAGCAAGCCTTGGAGGCCTTGTGGGCCGATCGGGCCGGTGGGGCCAAGCAAGCCTTGGAGACCGATCGGACCGGTGGGGCCAAGCAAGCCTTGGATACCTTGCGGACCGGTGGGGCCTATAGCTCCTGTGAGGCCGATGGAACCTTGAGGGCCGGTAGGCCCTGTCGCTCCAGTCGCCCCGGTTGGGCCGGTTGGGCCTACTGTACCCGCTGAGCCTGCAACACCGGTTGTCGCATACACGATATTCAAGTCCGCGGCATTTCCCGCCGCCTTGCTCTCTTTGCTTTCGAGTTTGACATTCAGCGTGTCCGTGGCGGTGATTACAAATGCGATCTGCGTGTCGTGGTTTTGCTCTATAGCGGTTTTAAGGGCGTCGGTGACATCAAATTCCACCCATTGGTTGAGGCTTGATGTGTTGATTCCGCTGATTTCGCTGATCGCATCGCCAAGATTAAGGTTGGTCGCGCCGTTAATCGTGGTTTCCTGAATGCTCTTCAGTGCGGTTTGGTCAAGATTTACGGTTTTAACTTGCAGCTTACCGACTGATTTTTTTTGGATGCCGGAGACAAAAACTTTCAGTGTGGCTTTGGCGACCATGGCCGGATTCGGCGTCGATTTTTCCAGGTCGAATTTAAGAAAGCCATTGGATTTGCCGGCAACCACCAGAAGCGCATTCTTTTTGCCGAAATTTTTGGTTAAGCCTTTTTGGATGTCGACATAAGAATCAACCAACAGCGTCGTGTCGCCGAACGCGATCGGCGAAACTGCCATCGCGGTCAGCGAGCCGATGACGGCCAGCGATTTGGCGCCCAAACGGTCTTTTCTTTGCTGTATTTTATTTTTTTTCATGAAGATTAAAAATGTATCGGATGTGAGTGAAAAAATATTTAAGAATACAAACATTTAAATCTTACTTTATTCTCAGAGACATGCTGCCGCAGTGGATAAGGCATATCACGGATGAATTGCATTCAAAAATAGTTATATTAAAGCCTAACAATATTTGTTGTTCGATCAGTTGTGATATATGAACTAATCGAAATGAAGCGTAGCACAGCTCTCTGAAATTGTAAGGGAGTGTTGCGTTTGTAAGTGTTTGATATTAAGAATAAATTAAGAATTGATTGGGGGCTGGGAATAGCGGAAATTTGCATCGGAGGAGCAAAAAAATCATGCTTCCGATCGCATGGAGAGAAGGGCCTGCAAACGGGATGAGCTCTGCTAGAGAAATGAAATTTCGATTCTGCCAGAGTAGATAAATGCCGTCGGCTGTCCTTCCACCGATCCCCTGCCGCGCAAAAAAATGCTAAAATGCAGCGCTTTGAATTCTTCGGCGAGGCACCATGAACGCTCCTGCGGCGCTGTACCAATCGGCACTGACTTCCTTAAAACTCCGTGCGCGCGGCAAGGTGCGCGACATTTACGACATCGACGACCGGCACATGCTGATCGTGACGACCGACCGGCTGTCCGCCTTCGACGTGATTCTGCCCGATCCGATTCCGGGCAAGGGGCGCGTGTTGACGCAGATTTCGAACTTCTGGTTTGCGAAAATGAGTCATGTGATTCCTAACCATCTGGTCGACATCCCTCTGGAGCAGATCATTCCGGACCCGGCCGAACGCGCGCAGGTCGAAGGCCGTTCGATCGTCGTGAAGAAGCTGAAGCCGTTGCCGGTCGAGGCGATCGTGCGCGGCTATCTGATCGGTTCCGGCTGGAAGGATTATCAAAAAACCGGCGCGGTCTGCGGCATTCAACTGCCCGAAGGCCTGCAGCAGGCCCAGCAATTGCCCGAGCCGATCTATACGCCATCGACGAAGGCCGAAGTCGGCGATCATGACGAGAACGTGAGCTTTACGAAAACGGTCGAATTGATCGGCGAAGACCTGGCCAATCAGGTGCGGGAAGCCAGCCTCAAACTGTATAAGGAAGCAGCCGCCTACGCGAAGGAGCGCGGCATCATCATCGCCGACACCAAGTTCGAATTCGGTGTCGATCATGACGGCACGCTGTACCTGATCGACGAGATCCTGACGCCGGATTCGTCCCGCTTCTGGCCGGCCGATCAATACCGGGTCGGCATCAGCCCGCCGAGCTTCGACAAGCAATATGTGCGCGACTACCTCGAAACGCTCGACTGGAACAAGACCGCGCCGGGCCCGTCGTTGCCTGCCGAGGTGGCGGAGTATTGCGCGGCCAAGTACAAGGAAGCCGAAGTCCGCCTGACGCAGTAAAGCGAATACCCGATGAAGATCATTTCCTGGAACGTAAACGGCATCCGCGCGGTGCAGGGCAAGGGCTTTGCCGAGACGCTCGCGAAGCTCGACGCGGACTGCATCCTCTTGCAGGAAACCAAGGCGCAGGTCGATCAGATCGAACAGGCGCTGTCAGGCATCGACCATTACCATCTGTATTCTAACTCGGCCGAGCGCAAGGGCTATTCGGGGGTGTCATTGCTTTCTCGGAAGACACCTATCGCGGTCGTCAACGACATCGGCATCGTGGAACACGACCGCGAGGGCCGGGTGCAGGCGGCCGAATTCGAGCAGTTTTATCTGGTCAACGTGTATGTGCCGAATTCGGGTCAGGAACTGGTGCGTCTCGATTACCGGAAGACTTGGGACGCCGAGTTTCTGGCTTACTTACAGAAACTGCAAAGCCGGAAGCCGGTGATCGTCTGCGGCGATTTCAATGTCGCGCACCACGAGATCGACATCGCGCGGCCGAAGCCGAATTACAACAAATCGGCCGGTTACACGCAGGTCGAGATCGACGGTTTCAGCCGCTTCATCGACGCGGGCTTCGTCGATACTTTCCGTCATCAGCATCCGGATACGGTCGCCTACAGCTGGTGGAGTTTCCGCGCCGGCGCCCGCGGCAAGAACATCGGCTGGCGGATCGATTATGTGCTGACCAGCAATCCGCTGATCGACAAGGTCAAACAGGCCTTCATCCTGCCGGATATCCTAGGCTCCGATCATTGCCCGGTCGGCATCGAAATCGATTTGTAATTACGCTTATGCCAGAAAAAGCGATGCGTGCGCATCGGGAAGCGCTCGCGGACTGCAAGAAATGCCCGCTGATGATCGGGCCGGTGGTCAGCGGCAGCCCGGTGTTTTCGCCGATCCTGTTGATCGGTCAGGCGCCCGGCGACAAGGAAGGCGGCTTCGGCAAGCCGTTCGCCTGGACCGCCGGCAAGACCCTGTTCAAATGGTTCGAACGAATCGGGTTGGACGAGGAAACCTTCAGAAGCCGGGTGTACATGGCTGCGGTGTGCCGCTGTTTTCCGGGCAAGAATCCGAAGGGCGGCGATAGGGTGCCGAGTCCTGATGAAATCGGCAATTGCGCGGGCTGGCTGAGGGCCGAGATCGAACTGCTCAAGCCCGCGTTGATCCTGCCGGTCGGCAAACTCGCGATCAGCCAGTTGATCGAAGTCAAAAAGTTGAACGAGGTGATCGGCAAGGTGCATACGGTCAATTTTCATGGCCATCAAGCCGAGGCGATTCCGCTGCCGCATCCGTCCGGCGCATCGACCTGGCACAGGATGGAGCCCGGCATCACCCTGCTCGAATCGGCCTTGTCCCTCTTGGAAGCGCATCCTGCCTGGCGGCAAGTCCGCGAACGGCCTTGAGCAATGCATCACCCGCGCCGGGCGTCAGAAATTCGCGGTAAAACCGAGCCGAAAACCGATCGGCTCGACCGGGTGGAAATGGCTGTCGTCGACGCCCGCGCCGGGCTCTCCGGGTAGCCGGGACGTATAGAAGTAGTCGATTGCGCTGTCTTTTCGATTCAGCAAATTGAAGACCTCCGCCTGAAGCGTCAGGTGTTTGTTGATCTGGTAGCCGAGATTGGCGGACAGCAGAACGGTCTCCTTCGAACGCTCGCTGTTGTTTTCGATCAGTGCCCTGGGACCGAAATAGCGCAGGCGCAAGCCGCCGAAAAAGCCGCGCAGGTCATGCACGGTCGCGCCGGCTGCGATCACCGTTTCGACCGAACCCGGAATGTGTTTGCCGACCGGCAAGCCGCTTCCAGCATTGATCTCGTTGTTACGGAAACGGGCCTTCGAAAAGCTGAAATCCGCGTCGAAGGTCAGCCAGTCTGTCGGCGTGTAATAGTTCGCAAATTCGACGCCGTAACGCCGGCTCGGACGCCCGGCTTCGGTGGTGCCGGCATCGCCGACGAAGACCAGTTCGGAGTCGATGTCCAGCCACCAGAGCGACACCGTGCTTTGCAGGCCGTCAAGCCTGGCCGTGCGGGCGCCGATTTCGGCGCCGTAGGTGCGCACCAGGGGATCGGCGCGCTTGACCGCGTCGCCGCTTTTCGGGTCGATGCGGGTATTGATGCCGCGCGCGTCATTGCTGTGGAAGCCGAGGCCGCCGTTCAAATAAATCTCCGATTTCTCCCAAGGACCCAGCACGATGCCGCCTTTCGGGCTGACCAGCCCGTCCAGGCGATTGCCGGAATTCTCCTGGCGATCGCTGTTCACGTCGAAACGAAAACCGTCGAAACGGACGCCGACATTGCTGCGCAGCCAGGCATTCCATTGCGTCTTGTTCTCGGCATAGGGACTGAGGCTGCTCTGCACGACATGGTCTTCGCGCACGGCGCCGTAGCACCGACGTTTTTCGGTTAAGAGCAGGCCGTTGTCGATCAGGTCATTCCGGAATTGCAGGCCCAGCGTCGTTTCCGCCTCCATGCCGCCGATTTGGTGATAGAGCGTATGCGCGGCTTTCAGGCCGCTCTGCCAGCGCCGGTCCGGCTGCGCGAACTGGTCGCCGCGCACCGGATCGTCCAGGAAATAGGTGAAGTTCGAATACAGGTCGAGCAAGGAGTACACGCCGTAAGCCATCACCCGGGTCGCGTTGTGGTCGGACTGCCGATGCCATTCGGTGGTCAAGCTATAGCGCCGGCTGCGGCCGCCGTCGGTCGGGTCGATCAGGCCGAAACGGTCGAGCCGGCCGGCGTCCACAGTACGCCTCGGGATCTGGTCGGTCGAATTCCAGTCCGCGCCGTAGGCCATCGCGGTCGCGCTCCAGCCCGAATCGCCGTGTTCCCGGCTGTAGCGTAGCACCACGTTGCCCTTTTTGAAATGATTGCCGTTCTGCCAGGGACCGTCGTTGTAATTGCCTTCGACCGCATACAACAGATTGCCGCTGCCGATTTTGACCGAATCGGCGACGAGTCCGCGATAGTAGTCGAAGCTGCCGCCGGTGAATTTCAGGATGCCGGCGGGCAGGGTATCGAAGTAGTGGATATTGGCCGCGCCGGCGCTCGAAAAATCGCCGTTTTCCGCGTAATAGACGCCTTTCTGGTAACCGAGTGTGCGGATCAGCTCAGGGATCAGAAAGCCGGTGTCGGTCCAGCCCTGGCCGTGCGCATGCGACACCATGTTGACCGGGACGCCGTCGATCTGGGTCAGAAAATCGGTGCCGTGGTCGAGATTGAAGCCGCGCAGGAAATATTGATTCGCCTTGCCCTCGCCGCTGTGCTGCGAGACGATCAGGCCCGGCACGGTTTCCAGCACTTCGCCGGGACGGAAGATCGGCCGCAATTTGAGCTGCGCTTGGCCGATATTGCCTTCGGAAGCACTGCCCGCAATGCCGACCTGCGAATCGCTGCGTTCTATCACCTCGACCTCCGGCAGGCGCACGTCTTCCTCTTGTTCGGACGATGCTTCGGCTGAGGCCGCGGCATCCGTCTGGAGCGGGTCCGCATGGGCGCCGCCGAACAGGCAGGCAAAAGCCAAGAGAAACAGGCGCGCCGCGACGATGCCGACGCCGTGCAGCAGCAAAGTCGCCAGCATGAAACCCAAGGCGAACGACAAGAGGCTTGCCGAGGCGGGCATTTCCTGCCCGTGCGCGAAGCCGTGGAAGAAGGCGAAAAAACCGACGATGGTCAGGCTGGTCAGGATCCGAAAGCGTAGCCTCCTGATCACCAGGACCCCGAAGACCGGCACCGACAGCAGGATCATCGTTTCGGCCGCCGGTGCCGCCGCGCCCGCAACCCCGGCCAAGCCGCCGAGGCTCATCACGCCGACGAAGGCCAACGGCAGCAGCCAGACGGCCCGCCCGCGCTGCTGCGCCGCCCACATGCCGACCGCGATCATCGTCAGCAGATGGTCCGAGCCGTGCAGGGGATGGCTAAAGCCATGGTGCCAACCGCTTAAGTCCGGACCCGGCGCGTGGGCATCGGCGGCACAGGGCTGCGCCAGCAAAAAGAACAGGCTCAGCAGTTGTTTTATGAGCATTCTTCGGGTCTGTCGTCGGTGAAGGAAGGCGAAGCCGGACACATGATACGATTTGCCTGAACCTCCTACAATCGAAAATGATGCGGGCTATTCAACGGATAGCCCAGGCAAGGCGCATTAAATCAGGCCATGCTCCGCAAACGAATAGGGCATGCCGTCGCCGATGATGAAATGATCGAGCACCCTAATGTCGAAGAGAGACAAGGCCTGTTTCAACTTGTCGGTGATCTGCCGGTCCGCCTGGCTCGGTTCGGCGATGCCGGAGGGATGGTTGTGCGCGAAGATCACCGCCGCCGCGTTGTGATGCAGCGCTTTTTTCGCGACTTCGCGCGGATACACCGCCGCGCCGTCGATCGTACCCTTGAACAGTTCCTCCAGTTGAATGACCCGGTGCTGGTTGTCCAGAAACAGGCAGGCGAAGACTTCGTAGCTGTATCCGCGCAGCTGCGCGCTCAAATAGGCGCGGGTCGCCTCGGGGCTGGTCAGGGCATTGCCGCGCTGCAGGACTTCCTTGAAATGCCGTCGCGCCATCTCCATCACCGCCTGCATCTGCGCGTATTTGGCGTCGCCGAGGCCGTTCGCCCGGCAAAAGCGCTGGCGGTCCGCATCGAGCAGCGCTTTCAGCGAGCCGAAATCATTCAAAAGCTCGCGCGCCAGATCGACCGCCGATTTGCCGGGGGTGCCGGTGCGCAAAAAGATCGCCAGCAATTCCGCGTCGGTCAGCGCGCCGGAGCCGCGCTGCAATAGTTTTTCCCGAGGGCGGTCTTCCTCGGCCCAGTCTTTGATTCCCATGAGCGATCCTCCCGGTCGGTAAAAAAAAAGACTTAGTCTGGAAGCTAAGCATAGAAGAATTCGCGCATCCTTGCCATAATGCGCCTTTTTGATCCTGTCCGGTATGAACGAAGCGAAACGAATTTTAGTGGGCGTCAGCGGCGGCATTGCCGCTTACAAGGCGGCGGAGCTGGTGCGGTTGCTGCGCAAACAGGGCGCCGAGGTGCGCGTCGCGATGACCGAGGCGGCCGTCCGGTTCGTCACACCGCTGACGTTCCAGGCCTTGTCCGGCAACGCGGTGCATTGCGATCTACTGGATGCCGAAAGCGAAAACGCGATGGATCATATCAGCCTCGCGCGCTGGGCCGATGTGATGCTCATCGCGCCCGCCACGGCCAATCTGATCGCAAAATTGAGTCACGGCCTCGCCGATGATTTATTGACGACGCTGTATCTGGCCGCGACTTGCCCGGTCTATGTCGCGCCGGCGATGAATCAGGCGATGTGGGCGAAGCCGGTGACCCAGGAAAATGTTGCGACCTTGCTGCGGCATGGCGTGCAGTTGATCGGTCCCGCCCAGGGCGAGCAGGCCTGCGGCGAAACCGGTGTCGGGCGCATGTCGGAGCCGCAGGAGATTTGCGCCGCGCTGTTCAAAGAACCCGCCGATCTCTGCCTCAAAGGCCTGCAAGTGCTGATCAGCGCCGGCCCGACGCGGGAACCCCTGGACCCGGTGCGCTACATCACGAACCGCAGCTCGGGCAAAATGGGGTATGCCCTGGCCGAGGCGGCCAGGAATGCGGGCGCGACGGTCACGCTGGTGTCGGGGCCGACGCAGTTGCCGCCGCCGGGGAATATCGAGCTCGTTCGCGTCGAAACGGCGGCCGAAATGTATGCGGCGGTGATCGCCAGGGCGCCAGCCTCGGATATTTACATCGGCGCGGCGGCGGTCGCCGACTACACGCCCACAGTAATGCAGCCGGAAAAAATCAAGAAGCAGGGCGAACACGTGACGCTTGAGCTGCAAAAGACCCGGGACATCCTGGCCGAGGTCGCGGCCTTGAGCCGGCGCCCCTTTACGGTCGGCTTTGCGGCCGAAACGATCGATTTGGAGGCTTATGCCCTGGACAAGCTGGTGCGCAAGAATCTGGACATGATCGCTGCCAATTGGGTCGGACAGACGCAGGGCGGCTTCGACAGCGAACACAATGCGCTGGAGGTCTATTGGAAGGGCGGCAGCCAAACGCTGGCGATGACCGGCAAGAAACGCTTGGCCGAACTGTTGATCGGACTCATTGCCGAAAGACTGAGGGTCAAGGCGCCGGCATCTTGAAAAGGATGCCGGCACAATTCGCTTAATGGACTTACTCGCTGGTTTTCAAAGCCGCCAAGGCGGCGTCGATCAACACATCGATCGTCTGGTATTGACTGTTGTCCGTTGCCGAGCCGATACGGAAGGTCAGCGGCGTTTTAGGCCAGTCGGTCAGGACCGGCTCGACCGAGGCCTGAATCCTTTCTGCGATATGCCGCCCGCCGTTTTCATCGGTATTCGGCAGAATCACCGCGAAAAGGTCGGCGCTATAACAGCAGACAAAATCGGTCGGTCTTGACGGAATGCATTCGATCGCGGCGGCGATCGCCGTGAGCTGCCGGTTTCTGGCTTCGTCTTCCTCCGCCATGCCCGGCCATGAGAGATTGCCGATTTCACAGACCAGCAAGGTCAGAGGATGGCGTTCGCGTTTGGCCAATTTCATTTCCCGGTTCAGGGTTTTCTCAAAGTAACGCCGGTTGGCCAGGCCGGTGATTTCATCAAACATCGACAGCTCAAGCAAAGCCCGGTTCGCGGCGATCAGGTCTTGGTCGGCCGGCGGAGTTTGCCGCGCAAGAGTCATTCTTTCGAGCGCGAGCAATTGCATCAGGATGCGATGACGGCTCAAGGGCTTCGGAAGCAGGGCGTCGGCGCCGGCGAGTATCGCGCCTGCAAACGCTTCATCATCGTTTCCCGAACTCAGCGCCACGATCGGAAGCCATTCGCCCTGATGTTCCATTCTGATCGCTTGGATCGCCTCGACGGCGCGCTCACGACCGAAATCGATATCCATGAAAACGCAATCGACGGGATGAGTGAGCATGAAGGGCAACGCGGCTTCCGCTTTGCCGGCATCGTGAACGACATGACCCAGCGAGGTCAGGCATTGATCCAGAATGAAACGGCAGACTTCACTTTTTTCTATGACCAGAATATCCATCGAGGTGCGAAAATAAAATCGATATACGCAGTCTAGTCGATTTTAAGTTTTAGGTAAGGTCTAGTGCTTGCAATCGGTTTGCGGGGTGGCCGGCATGAAGGGACGGCGAGCCAATCGTTGACGTCAGGGAGTGAATGGCTGCCGTGCCAGATTTTTATTGAAATGCGCCTGTTAATCTTCTATGCTCGTTTGCCGAGGTCGAAACCGAATTAGTCCAGGCTGATCCAGCCCTTCCCAAAATACAGGAGACTCTATGAAGATTGGTGTACCTAAAGAAATTCATCAAGGCGAAAAGCGCGTCGCGCTGACGCCGGAGACCGCCGAACAAATCATGAAGCTGGGTTTTTCGGTCTGTATCGAAAAAGGGGCGGGGCAGGGTGCGAACATCTCCGATGAGGCTTTTAGAGAGGCGGGCGTGGAGGTCGTCGAGGATGCCAAACGCGTATGGCAGGATAGCGATATCGTGATGAAGGTCAGGGCGCCCGAGCGCCACCCTGAATTGGCGATAGACGAAGTCGAGCTGTTGCGCGAAGGCGGTCATCTGATCAGTTTTATCTGGCCCGCGCAAAACGAGGCCTTGATGCAGAAACTGGCCGGCAAACAAGCGACGGTGCTGGCGATGGACAGCGTGCCGAGAATGTCCAGGGCGCAAAAACTCGACGCCTTGAGTTCGATGGCGAATATCGCGGGCTACCGGGCCGTGATCGAAGCGGCGCAGCATTTCGGCCGCTTTTTCACAGGTCAGATTACCGCGGCCGGCAAGATTCCGCCCGCGAAGGTGCTGGTGATCGGCGCCGGTGTGGCGGGACTTGCCGCGATCGGCGCGGCAAAAGGCATGGGCGCGATCGTCCGGGCCTTTGACACGCGGCCGGAAGTGAAAGAACAGATCGAGAGCATGGACGCCGAATTTCTGATGCTCGATTTCAAGGAAGAAGGCTCCGGCACCGGCGGTTATGCGAAAACGATGTCGAAGGAATTCATCGAGGCCGAAATGGCCTTGTTCGCGCGCCAGGCGATGGAGGTCGACATCATCATCACGACCGCGCTGATTCCCGGAAAGCCGGCGCCGGAGCTGATCACGAAGGGAATGGTTGAGTCGATGAAGCCGGGCAGCGTGATCGTCGATCTGGCCGCCGAGCAGGGCGGCAACTGCGCGCTGACCGAGAAGGACAAGGTGGTGGTCAAGCACGGCGTCACGATCATCGGCTATACCA
Source organism: Methylomicrobium lacus (assembly GCF_041897535.1). Classification (GTDB taxonomy): domain Bacteria; phylum Pseudomonadota; class Gammaproteobacteria; order Methylococcales; family Methylomonadaceae; genus Methylomicrobium; species Methylomicrobium lacus_A. The sequence goes on along the minus strand of NZ_CP169217.1, from coordinate 1,298,095 downwards.
ATCTGCCGAGCCGGCTCGCGAATCAGTCCAGCCAACTGTATGCGACCAATTTACGGCATCTGTTGACCGAACTGAGCCCGGAAAAGAACGGCGAGATCAACGTGAACATGGAGGACGAGGTGATCCGCGGCGCGACCGTGATCAAGGAAGGCAAGATCACCTGGCCGCCGCCACCGCCGAAATTATCGGCGGCGCCCGCGCCGCAGACCGAAGCGCCGGCCAACCCGGGCGTGGCGGAAAAGGCCAAGCCCAATAACCGCTTGATTCCTGCGGCGGTCAGGCCGTTTATTCCCTTGGTGATCGGCGCTCTCGCGCTGTACGGGCTCGGCTCGGTCGCGCCGGTCTCGTTCATGTCGCATTTCACCGTGTTCGTCCTGGCCTGCTTCGTCGGCTATCAGGTGATCTGGAATGTGACGCCGTCGCTGCATACGCCGCTGATGAGCGTGACCAATGCGATCAGCGGCATCATCGTGATCGGCGCCCTGGTGCAGGTTTCCGCTCCGGCGATCATGATCAGCGTTCTGGCGGGGCTTGCGATCCTGATCGCCTCGATCAACATCGCGGGCGGTTTCTTGGTGACCCGGCGCATGCTCGAAATGTTCAGAAAATAAGCATAAGGAAAAAACATGTCACAAAGTTTAGTCACGATGTCTTACATCGCCGCGACGGTGCTGTTCATTTTGAGTTTGAGCGGCCTCAGCAATCAGGAAACCGCGCGGCGCGGCAACTACTACGGCATGCTCGGCATGGCGATCGCGATCGCCGCGACCGTGCTGAGCGGCTCGGTCACCGCGTATTCGATCCTGATCGCCGCCTTGCTGCTCGGCGGCGCGATCGGCTTCAAGGCCGCGAAAACGGTCGAGATGACGCAAATGCCCGAACTGGTCGCGATCATGCACAGTCTGGTCGGGATGGCGGCAGTGTTGGTCGGCTACGCGAATTTCATGGATGAAGGCGGCACCTTGTCCGGCGTCGAAAAAACGATCCACGAAGTCGAGATCTATGTCGGTATTTTGATCGGCGCGGTGACCTTTTCCGGCTCGGTGATCGCATTCGGCAAGCTGAGCGGACGCATCAACGGCAAACCGCTGTTGCTACCGGGCCGCCACTGGCTGAACCTGGGCCTGCTGGTCCTGGTGATCTATTTCGGCTATCTGTTTTTGCAGCAGGCCGAAAGCGGCGGCGGCAGCGTTCCTCTGCTGGTCATGACCGCGATTTCGCTCGCGTTCGGCATCCATATGGTGATGGCGATCGGAGGCGCGGACATGCCGGTCGTGGTGTCGATGTTGAACAGTTATTCCGGATGGGCCGCGGCCGCGACCGGCTTCATGCTGAGCAATGACCTGTTGATCGTGACCGGCGCCCTGGTCGGCAGCAGCGGCGCGATCCTGAGCTATATCATGTGCCGGGCGATGAACCGCAATTTCATCAGCGTGATCGCGGGCGGTTTCGGCACCGGCACCGGCGGCGAGGCGGCGGTCGTCGAAGGCGACGTGCAGCCGATCGATGCGGAAGAAACCGCGCAGCAATTGCTCGCCGCGAAAAACATCATGATCATTCCGGGCTACGGCATGGCGGTCGCGCAGGCGCAGCACACGGTCAACGAAATCACCAAACTGCTCAGGGACAAAGGCAAAAAAGTCCGTTTCGGCATCCATCCGGTCGCGGGCCGCATGCCCGGCCACATGAACGTGCTGCTGGCCGAGGCGAAGGTGCCGTATGACATCGTCTACGAAATGGACGAAATCAACGAGGACTTTCCGAACGTCGACCTGACGATGGTGATCGGCGCGAACGACATCGTCAATCCGTCCGCGCTGGACGATCCGAACAGCCCGATCGCCGGCATGCCGGTGCTGGAATGCTGGAAAGGCGGCATGACGATCGCGATGAAGCGCAGCATGGCGTCCGGTTATGCGGGCGTCGGCAATCCGCTGTTCGTGCTCGACAATACGCGGATGCTGTTCGGCGACGCGAACGACAGATTGCAGGCGGTGTTGAAGGCGTTGCGCAGTTGATGAATGCTTCGATCGGCGCCTGCGCGAAAGCGCGATCTTGTCGTGGTTTGCCGATGGATTCTATGTTAAAGTCCGCCCATTCGTTTCCCTGCCGCATTGACGGGCGGCAGGGAAGATCGAGCGGGCGAAGCGCGATTTCTCCGGGTTTGAAAAGTCAGAGGGTAACGAAAAGCAGATGGCCGGTTTTGATGCATTAAAGAAGGTCGCTGTGGCGAAAGCGGCGGCGGTTTGTCGGGATATTGAACTCGATCCCGAGGCGGTCAAGTGTCTCGAATCCGATCCTGCGCCGGTGGAATATTTGAATGCCTTGCTGGAACGTCAGCTGTATCCCGATGCGGTGCGCTTTCTGGCGCGCGCCCTGCCCAAGCGCGAGGCGACCTGGTGGGCGTGTATTTGTACGCGCGGCATGATCACCCAGGACACGCCGCCGGCATCCCTCAAGGCGCTCGAAGCCGCGGAACAGTGGGTATACAAACCCATCGAAGCCAATCGCCGTTCGGCGGAAGCGGCGGCGCAGGCCACCGCGTTTGACGGTCCGGCGGCATGGGCGGCGATGGCGGCGTTTTGGGGTGACGGCAGCATGGCACCCGAAAACTCCCCGCCGATCACCGCGCCGGAAAATCTGACGGCCAAGGCGGTCGCGGGGGCGGTGATGCTGGCGGCGGTATTGAGTGAACCGGAAAGAGCGCAGGAAAAATACCGCTATTTTCTGGAGCAGGGCGTCGATATCGCCAATGGCGGCAACGGCCGTCCCTGGCAAGGCTGAACAGGAGCGTAAACGATGGGTCAACCCGCGGCGCGCATCAGCGATATGCATGTCTGTCCGATGTGTAACGGCCCCGTACCGCATGTCGGCGGTCCGATCCTACCGCCGGGCGCGGTGACCACATTGATAGGCGGCTTGCCTGCGGCAAGGATGGGCGATATGGCGGTTTGCGTGGGGCCTCCGGATGTCATCATGAAGGCTTCTACGACGGTATTGATCGGCGGAATGCCCGCCGCCCGCATGGGGGATTCGACCGCGCATGGCGGCGTGATTGTATTGGGTTGTTTTACCGTTTTGATCGGCGGCTAGAAGCGGTGGTTCAGCGAATCCTGTAAAGTATGCGGTTGCCGTTTTTATGCGGCCGCCAGTCTGCCGGAAAAATTAAGTTCGAATTGATCAGGAATTGTTTATGCCCATTTCTCAAGTTGGCCGTAGTGCTTCGGTTAAGACGCCCTTGGGCGACAATGACTTATTTCTGTGGCGGGTGTCCGGAAGCGAGCAACTCAGTCACTTATTCGAGTATGAACTGGATCTGCTCAGCGAAAAAAATAATATTGACTTGAAACAATTGCTGGGCAAGAACATGACCGTCACTTTACATTTGCTGGAAGGCGGGCAGCGTTTTCTGCATGGCATGGTGACACGGGCCAGCCGCAGCGGCATGATGGGGCGTTTTTATCATTACCGGGCGACGCTAAAACCCAAGGCCTGGTTATTAACCCGGCGCAGCAATTGCCGGATCATGCCGACCGGAAAGTCCGTGCCGGACATCGTCAAACTGATCCTCAATGAGCACGGGGTTTCGGATGTCGACATGCAGCTTTTCGGCACCTATTCGCCGCGCGAATATTGCGTGCAATACCGCGAAACCGATTTTAACTTCATCAGCCGGCTGCTGGAAGATGAAGGCATTTATTACTATTTCGATCATAGCCATTCTGCCCATACCCTGGTGCTGTGCGATTCGGTCGCGGCGCAAAAAAAGGCACCGGTCAATGCGAACATTCCTTATTTTCAACCGGCGAATCAAAATCGCCGCAAGGAAGGGCACCTCTATGAATGGAATGTAAGCCAGGAAATCCAGTCGGGCAAATACGAATTGGACGACTACGATTTCGAGGCGCCCAATACCGATCTGACGGCGAAGTCGTCCAAACCCGGAGCGCATACGGAAAGCGGCAAAGAAGTTTACGATTATCCGGGCGGCTATAAACAGAAGTCCGACGGCGAGCAGTACAGCAAGGTGCGCATGGAGGAATTGCGCAGCCAATTCGAGCAAATCTCCGCGCGCGGAAACGCCCGGCAACTGGCGGCAGGTATGAAGTTTACGCTGGCCGATTTTCCGGTGGCGGAGCAAAACCGCGAATACGCGATCGTGTCTTCGAGCCTGCAGCTGCAGAACAATGGCTATGAGTCGGATGGAATTACCGATTGCGAGGAGGAATACCAGTGCGCCTTCCGGGTGCTTCCTGCCTCGGCGGAAAACCAGTTCAGGCCGCCTCGGCTGACGCCTATGCCGATCGTTCAGGGGGTGCAGACCGCGATCGTGGTCGGCAAGTCCGGCGAAGAAATTTGGACAGACAAATATGGACGGGTCAAGGTCCAGTTCCATTGGGATCGACTCGGCAAGAAAGATGAAAACAGTTCGTGCTGGGTGCGCGTCGCGCAGGTCTGGGCCGGTAAAGCATGGGGAGCGATGCACATCCCGCGCGTCGGTCAGGAAGTGATCGTCGATTTTTTGGAAGGCAATCCGGACCGGCCGATCATAACCGGAAGGGTCTATAACGCCGAGCAAATGCCGCCCTATGCGCTTCCGGACAACCAAACCCAGAGCGGCATCAAATCCCGCAGCAGTAAGGGGGCGGGCGCGGATAATTTCAACGAAATCCGCTTCGAGGACAAGAAGGGCGAGGAAGAGCTTTACATCCATGCCGAGAAAGACTGCACCCGGATCGTCGAGAACAATGACGTGCAAAAGGTCGGCTTCGACAAGAAGGATCAGGGCAATCAGACGATAGACATTTACAACGACCGGACGGTGACTCTGGATCAGGGCCATGACAGCCTGACGGTAAAGACCGGCAATCGTACGGTCAGCGTCGATACCGGCAATCACGAACTGACGGTAAAAACAGGCGATCGATCCGCCAGCATCGATACGGGCAATGACAGTGTCAATGTCAAAACCGGCAACCGCACGGTAAAGGTTGATCTCGGCAGCATCGCAGAAGAGGCGATGCAGTCGATCGAGCTGAAGGTCGGATCAAACAGCGTCAAGATCGATCAGAGCGGCGTGACGATCAAAGGCCTGAATATCACGATCGAGGGAACGCTGCAAACCGATGTGAAGGGTTTGCAAACGTCAGTCAATGGAAGCGCGATGCTGACAGTGAAGGGCGGCCTCGTGATGATCAATTGAGTCTTGTGACAGGTTGACACGGATAAAATGCAGCGCTTTTTAGAATGGATGAAATGGGAGATGAATGAATGATACGAGCCGGTTTTGTATCGATGGGTGTGCTCGCGTTATTGCAGGCCTGTAGCAGTCCGCCGCCGGCGCCTCCGGTGGCCGCGCCCGAACCGCCGACAATCGTGAATCTGAAAATCAGCAGCGCCGCGAATGTGAATGCGGATGCGAGCGGCGCCGGAGCGCCGGTGATGCTGCGGATTTATCAATTGCGGGAAACCAGCAGTTTCAATGCCGCCGACTTTTTTTCGCTGTTCGATAAGGATCAGGCGACATTGTCCGCCGAAATGGCGCGTAAGCAGGAGTTGTTGATCAAGCCGAACGATCAGCAGACGGTATCGCTGCAGCTCGATCCCGACATAAAGACCCTAGGGGTCTTTGCCGCGTTCAGGCAACTGGATACCGCGCAATGGCGCGCCACGCTGCCGGTTGCGGCCCATCAAACGCAGGCGGTGGAGATCAAATTGCAGGGCAATGAAGTGCGCGTCGAAGCGGTTAAAAAAGAGCCGTAGGGAAATGGGCTTGTTGAAAATGTTGCAATGTTTGTATCATAGGCATTTTTAACGGTTGCCCCTTCTTCCCGATCAATGACCCGGCTCGCTATCCTCAACACTTCAATTGATTCATCGGCGGCTTTGCTTTCGCCGCGGTCCCTTCAGCGGCGGGTGCGGTTATGATCTTGATCATCAAAGCGGTCAGTTACAAGGGCATGCCGCTGGCCGAGGAGATCAGCGCGCGTTTCGAAGCGCAGGGCGGATCGATCGGCCGTTCGCCGGATAACCGTTTGGCGTTGCCGGACCCGGAAAAATATATCTCCCGTCGGCATGCCGAGATTCACTACGAAGGCGGGCAGTATTTCATTCAGGACAGCAGCGCCGCCGGCACCTACCTGGAACCGCAAGGCCAGTTGCTGCAGCAAAGCCGGGCGCTTTTGACGGACGGCGACAGGCTGCGCATCGGTGAATACGAATTGCAGGTCTTGATCGGCGAGTCCGCGCCGGCGATTTCCGAGCCTTTTGCCGCGCAGCCGGTTCGCCAGTTGGATTTCGCCGAGAGCGGGCCTCTGGATGGCCCGTTTGCGGCCCCGCAAAAGCCGGCGCCGGCGGCCGATCAGCAGAAAAGTTTCATCGAACAGCCCGACTCCTCCATATTTCATCAAAGTTTTACGCCGCCGGCAGCGCAGCCTGCGGCGTCCGTTAAGGGAGGTGCAGCGGATGACCTGGACTTCGGCGATTTGCTGTCGACCCTGGATAATCTGTCCAGTCCTCTTGCCGCGCCGATTGCCGGTGCTCCGCCGACGGCGAGCCCGTCGCTGCCGCTTGATTTCCCCGAGTTGCCGGCCGATTTTTTTGCCGAAGAGAGCCAGACGGCAGCCGATTCGGCGGCGGTAGCCGCCGCGCCGCACGCGGAGGCGGAATTGCCGTTTTCCCCTTTCTCCGAGCCCGTGGAGTTGAAGGCAGAAACGCCTCCCTCGCCGGTAAGCGCTTGCGATGCGGCCGGCCCTGTCCGCCAGATCGACATGGCTGCACAAGTCACGCCGGAGACCGTCGCCATCAAGCCGGAGATTCCAGCGGCGCCTGCGCCCATTTCCGAAGCGGCTCCGGTTGAGACGCCCCGGCGCCCGCCCGAGCCGCAGCAAAGCGTTCCTTCGGACAGCGAATTGATTCGCGCGTTTCTAGCCGGCGCTGGCATCGACGACCCGCATTTCCTCCCCCCCGAACAGTGGCCGGCTCTGCTGCGCACGTCGGGCGAACTGCTGCGCAGCATGGTGGATGGCTTGATGTGCGTGCTCCGCGCCCGCGCGGAATTGAAGAGCCAGTTTCGCGTTTCGGTGACCACGATGCGTTCGGTCGACAATAATCCGCTGAAATTCACCCCGAATGTCGATGACGCGATCCGGCTGATCCTGGCGCCGACGCATCCCGGCTTTCTGAGCCCGAAAGAAGCGGTGCGCGAAGGCTTCGGCGACATCATGAATCATCAGATGGCGATGACCGCCGGCATCCAGGCCGCGTTGGCGGACGTTTTGCGCGGCTTCGATCCCGAATCGATCGAAAAAACGCAAGGCGAAGGCCTGCTCTTTCAGAAAAAAGCCAAATGCTGGGAACAGTATACGATCCAGTATCCGAAGCTGAAGGCCGCCGCCCAGGAGGATTTCTTCGGCGATGCCTTCGGCGATGCCTATGAGCAGCAGATGCAATTGCTGAGCCGCTCGTCAAAACGCTAACCTTATCACCGCATTCCTGCCGGGAACCAAAAATATGTCTGAAAACAATAGGGTAGTCTGGTCCGAGGGCATGTTTCTTCGGCCCCAGCATTTCCAGCAGCACGACCGCTATTTCGAAAGCCTGCTGCATGGCTTGTCGCTCGGCGTGCATGCCTATGCCTGGGGTTTTGCGAGCCTCAAACTCGACCAGGGCTGTCTGGCGATCGGCAAGGTCGGGCTCGGCGAATGCAAAGGGGTCTTTCCGGACGGCACGCCGTTCGATTTGCCGCAAGACGACGAATTGCCGATGCCGCTGGACGTGCCGGAGAACGAAAAGGCCAGCATCGTCTATCTGGCGTTGCCGCTACGCCGCCCGGATACGACCGAGGTCGACAGCGAGTCCTTTCCCGACAACATGGCGCGTTATCGCCTGACCGAGCGTCAGGTCCGCGACCATAACAGCGGCTCGGACGGCCGTTACGAGGTACAGATCGGCGCGCTGAAGCCGCGCCTGATGTGCGAAAGCCAGGAGCGTTCGGGTTATGTGTGCCTGGGCATCGCGAGGATCGTCGAGGTGCGCGCCGATAAAACGGTGATCCTCGACAAGCAGTATATTCCGCCCGCCGTGCACTGCGCCGCGGCAGGACTTTTGGGCGGCTTTGCCGGGGAATTGCAAGGCCTCCTGCATACCCGCGGCGAAGCGTTGGCCGGCAGGGTGGCCGGCAGCAGCCAGGGCGGCGTCGCCGAAATCGCCGATTTCATGCTGCTGCAGCTGATCAACCGTTACGAGCCGCTGCTCGCGCACCTGGCCAATGCCCAGGTGCTGCATCCGGAAGATTTTTTCCGGCTGTGCCTGCAAATGGCCGGCGAACTGGCGACCTTTTACCGGCCGAACAAACGGCCGATCGCCTTCCCCGACTACAAGCACGACGACCTGAAAGCCACTTTCATGCCGTTGATCGACGAACTGCGCAGCCTGTTGAGCATGGTGCTGGAACAGAACGCGGTGCAGTTGCCGCTCGCGGAAGCCCGGCCGGGCGTGTATGTCGCGAAACGGCCGGAGTTGACGCTGTTGGAAGGGGCGATCTTCGTGCTCGCGGCGAAGGCTCAGGTGTCTTCGGAACTGATACGCAGCCATTTCCCGCCGCAGGTCAAAATCGGACCGGTCGAGGATATTCAATTGCTGGTGCGTTCGGCATTGCCCGGCATCGCGATCCAGGCCTTGCCGGTCGCACCGCGGCAGATTCCTTACCATGCCGGTTATTCGTATTTCGAGCTGAACAAGCAAAGCGAATTATGGGCGAAGATGGCGGCTTCCGGCGGCTTCGCGATCCATATCGGCGGCAGTTTTCCGGAACTGGAACTTGAGTTTTGGGCAATTAGAAAAGGTTGAACGGCATGAATCCAAACGATCCTTCAGGACCCTTCGATGACGGCGACCGCACCATCATCCGGCCGATGCCGGGCGGAAGGCGGCCCGCGGCCGCGCCGCCGGCAGCGGAAACTCAGCCGGCCGTTCCACCTCCGTCTCCGGCCTACCGGCCGGTAACTTCGGCCGAGCTGCCCGCCGCCGAATTCAAGGAAAATCCGATTGTCGCGGCCGCCTTGCCTTTGATTTCGCTGGCCGGGCGGCTCAGGCAAACCGCGATGTATCCGGCGGTCGATGCGCTACGCCAGCGCGCGACCAGCGAAGTGACCCTGTTCGAAAACCGCCTCTTGCAAGCCGGCTTCGGCGCCGATCAGACCCGCATGGCCAGTTACGTGCTCTGCAGCTTTCTGGATGAGGCGATCCTGAATACGCCCTGGGGATCGCAGAGCAACTGGGGGCATCAGAGCCTGTTGATCTCGTTTCACCGCGAAGCCTGGGGCGGCGAGAAGTTTTTCGACATCGTCGCGGCGTTGGTCAAACAGCCGGCGCAAAACCTGGCGCTGATCGAACTGGCCTATCTTTTCATCAGCCTCGGTTTTGAAGGCAAATACCGGGTGCTGACCAATGGCGCGAACGAGTTAGAAAAATACCGCGCCGAGCTGTATCAATTGATCCAGCGCGTGAAAGGCGACGGCGAACGCGAACTGTCGCCGCGCTGGCGCGGGCTGAAGGATGTGCGCAACGCGCTGGTGCGCTATGTGCCGCTCTGGGTGGTCGGCGCGGTGCTCGGCGTGTTGTTGGTCCTGGTCTACATCGGTTTCGTGCTGGCGCTGAATGCCCGTTCGGACCAGGATTACAAGGAACTGTTCGCGCTCGCCAAACAGCCGGTCGAGATCGCGCGCGCGGCGCCGGTCGTGAAGCCCGCCGACCCGGATCGGAAGGAGCGCTTCAAACGGGTGCTGGCGGCCGAAATCGCGAAGAACATGGTCGAGGTGGTCGACGACAGGCTGCTTCGGATCCGCAATTCCTTCGCCTCCGGCAGCGACCAGCTGAAGCCCGAGTTCATGCCGATGCTGAAAAAAATCGCCGACGAGTTCGCGGTGGGCAAGGACAATGTGCTGGTCACCGGCCATACCGACGACAAGCCGATCGTCTCGGCGCGGTTTCCGTCGAATTGGCATTTGTCGACCTCGCGGGCGAAAAAGGTCAGCGAAATGTTGAACGATCTGGCGACGCAGAGCGGCAAGATCCGCTTTGAAGGCCGGGCCGAGGGCGAACCGTTGGCGCCCAACGACACGCCGGAACACCGGGCGATCAATCGCCGCGTCGATTTACAGATTCAGTGAGAGCACAGATGGGAAAGCTCAAGGCATTTTTTACGAATAAGTGGGTGATTCAGTTTTTGGGTTTGGCGGCGCTGAGCTGCCTGATCTGGCTGGCGGGGCCGCTGATCGCGATCGCCGGCAGCGTGCCGCTGGAATCGGTGCTCGCCAGAACCCTGGTGATTGTCGCCTTGTTCGTGATCTGGATCATTTATCGGCTGGTCATGCAGCTGCGCGCCGGCAGCGCCGAAAAACAATTGGTCGAGCAATTGGTGGCGGCCGATGCGGACCCTGTCGCGAACGCCTCGGCCGACGAGGTCGACACGCTGAGCAAGGGCTTTGAAGAAGCCTTCGCGGTATTGAAACAATCGCGCAAGGACGGCAAGTCCGGCGGCCAGTTCGTCTATCAGCTGCCCTGGTACGCGATCATCGGCGCGCCGGGTTCGGGCAAGACCACCGCGCTGGTCAATTCCGGCCTGCATTTCCCGTTGGCCGAAAAGCTCGGCAAACACGCGATCAAGGGCGTCAGCGGGACGCGCAATTGCGACTGGTGGTTTGCCGATAATGCGGTGTTTCTGGATACCGCCGGCCGCTATACGACGCAGGAAAGCCACGAGGCGGTCGATGCGGCCGGCTGGGCGGGCTTTCTGGGGCTGATCAAAAAATACCGCCCGCGCCGGCCGTTGAACGGGGTGATCGTGGCGACCAGCCTGTCGGATTTGCTGCAACAGTCCGAGCAGGAGCGCCTCTTGCACGCGAAGGCCGTGCGCTCCCGGATTCACGAGCTGTATCAGCATCTCGGCGTGCGCCTGCCGGTCTATATGATGTTCACGAAGGCCGACCTGGTGGCCGGCTTCAACGATTTCTTCGCCGACCTGACCCAGGAACAGCGCGCGCAGGTCTGGGGAGAGACCTTCGCCGCCGACACCCTGAGCGGCGAGCCGGATTTGCCGGGCCGTTTCGGGGATGCCTATGAGGAATTGCTCCAGCGTTTGCAGAACCGGACGATCGGGCGCATTCAGGACGAACGCGACGTGCGGCGGCGCGCCAGCATCCTGGATTTTCCGCAGCAGATGGCGCTGGCGAAACCCGCGATGATCGACTACCTGCAGGCGACTTTCGCTGCGAACCGTTACGAACAGCCGGTGCTCCTACGCGGCGTTTACTTCACCAGCGGCACCCAGGAAGGCACGCCGATCGACAGGATGCTCGGCATCCTGGCCGGGGCCTTCCACCTGGACCGGCAGGCGGCGCCGATGTACAGCGGACAGGGCAAGAGCTACTTCCTGACGCGTTTGTTGCAGGACGTGCTGTTCCCGGAAGCGGAACTGGCGGGCACCGATCCGAAGCTCGAAAAACGCACGCGCTGGTTGCAGCTCGGCGCCTATATCGGCGCGGGGCTCCTCTTTCTGGCCGTGATCTCGCTGTGGACGGTCAGTTATTTCAATAACCGCTCCGCGCTCGAAAAGGTCGAGGAACAGATCGCCCAGTACCGCTCGCTGAAGCTGAACGCGAGCGACAGCCAGGATAATTTCCGGGTGCTCTTGCCGCGCCTGAACATTCTGCTGGGAGTCGCGGATGTCTACAAGGACGGCGGCCCGATGCTGGGATTCGGTCTGTCGCAGGGCGACAAGATCGAGGCGGCCGCCCATCATACCTATGACGCGATGCTGCGCGAGTATTTCCTGCCGGCGATCATGCAGCGCCTGAAGGAAAGGATGCAGGGGGCGGAGGGCAACAAGCTCGACGTGCTGTACCAGTTGTTGAAGGTCTATCTGATGTTCAACCAGACCGAGCGGCTGGTGCCGGAGACCGCGATGACCTGGATTCGCGCGGACTGGGACCAGCGCTATGCCGGCGATCCGGAGGCCGTCGCGCAACTGGTCCGCCATCTGGGCAATCTGCTCAAGCTGGAACTCGACCCGGCGCCGATCGACGACGCCTTCGTGAACGCGGTGCGCGGAAAACTGACGCAGGTGCCGTTGATCGGACAGATCTACTCCCGCTTCAAGTCCGAAGCGGTGACCGAACAGGGGCACGATTTTGAGTTGGGCAAGGCTCTGGGCGCGGACGGCGCGCGCGTGTTCGCGTTGGCGGACGGCAAGGATTTTGCGTCCTACACGATCTCGGCGGTGTTCACCGGCTACGGTTACAAGGAGCTGTTTTTGACCCAAAGCCGCGATTTCGTGAAGGATGCGGTCGAGCAGAACTGGGTGCTGGGTAGCCAGACCACGCTCGATGTCGCGGAAGTCGAAAAGCTGCATGCCGAGCTGAAGAAGCTCTATATCAACGAATACAAGACCGTGTGGTCGGACCTGTTGGCCAAGCTGAAATTGCAGCCCGCGTTGACGACTAGCCAGACCGCGCAAATGCTCGACATCCTGTCCCGCCCCGACGGCCCCTTGCGCAAATTGCTGGACGGCATCGATCAGAACACCTCGTTCAGCCGGCTCAGTAAGGAGGCCAGCGACTCGATCGCGAAGGCGGTCGGCAATGCGCTGAAGTCGCCGGACGCGAAGACCTCGCAACTGCTCGCGATGGCCAAGAACGCGGCCGGCCTCGACAGCGGGCCAGATCCTGCGATCGCGGCGGAAGTGCAGTTCGAGCCCTTGAGCACGCTGGTGCGCGGCGGGCCGGACAAACCGGTCGCGTTGGACCCGGTCCTGCAACAATTGAAGAGTCTGCGCGATTATTTTTTGCAATTGAGCAGCGCGAACACCGGCGGACAGGCCCTGCAGAATCAGGCGAATCTGTTCAGCGGCGCGGGCGCGGATGTGTTGAAACAGGCGCAACTCGAATTCGCCCGCTTGCCGGAGCCGCTGCAAGGCTGGCTGCAAATCGTCGTGAACAGCGGCGGCCAGAAACTGTCCTCGGCTGCTAAAGGGCAGTTGAGCGAGATGGTCAAGACCGGGGTCGCTGCGCCTTGCAAGATGGCCTTGACCGGCCGCTACCCGTTCAATACCGGCACGAATCAGGATGTCCTGCTGGCCGATTTCGCGAAGATCTTCGCGCCGTCCGGCCTGATGGACCAGTTTTTCCAGACCCATCTGAAGCCCTTCGTCGATACCAGCAAGCCGGTGTGGACCGAGATGGCGGCCGAAAAGCCACTGGGTCTGTCACAGGAGTCGATTCGGCGCTTTCAGCTGGCCGCCAAGATACGCGACGCCTTTTTCGCGGCAGGCGCCGCGCCGCAGGTGCAATTCGAATTGAAACCGCAGGCGCTGGACCCGAAGGTCGGCACCTTCCGCCTACAGGTCGAAGGCCAGGAAGCGGTCTACCGGCACGGCCCGGAACAGGCGGTCAGCCTGAAATGGCCGGGGCCGACCCCGAGCCAGGGCGTCAGGATCGTGTTTGAAACCCTCGACGGGCGCCAGGTCAGCCGCAGCAAGGAAGGCACCTGGGCCTTTTTTCGCCTGCTCGACGAAGCCACGATCGAGCCGACCTCCGCGCCGGAAAAATTCAATCTGACCTTTCAACTGGAAGGCATGAGCGCGCGCTATGAACTGCGCGCGGCCAGCGTGATGAATCCGTTCAATCTCAGGGAGCTGCAAGGTTTCCGCTGTCCGGAAGGCCTGTGAGTCATCCCGAATCCGCGCCGGGTTTTTACGGCAAGATTCCGAGCCACGGCGACTTTCTGTCCCGGCGTTTGCCGAGGCAGTTCATCGAACCCTGGGATCAATGGCTGCAGGCCGGTTTGCTGGCGAGCCGCGAGCAATTGGGACAGGCCTGGCTCGAGACTTTCCTGTACAGCCCGATCTGGCAGTTCGCCCTGGCGCCAGGCCAATGCGGCCCTGATGCCTGGGCCGGGGTGATGATGCCGAGCGTCGACCGGGTCGGGCGTTATTTTCCGTTGACGCTGGCCGCGAAAGTGACCCATTGGCCGTTGAACGCTTTGTTCGAAGCCGATTGCGGCTGGTTCGATGCGCTGTCGGATCTGGCGCTGTGTTCGCTGGACTACGATTTCGACTTGGACAGCTTCGATGCCCGGCTCGAACGCCTGCGCCTCGGCGACTTCGTCTCGGCGCGCCCGCTTCGCTACGGCAGGGAAGGCATCGACACCGCGCCGGGTCGGCAGGCGTTTCTTTTCCGGCTCGACAGTGCTTTGGATACGCCGCAGGCTTTGCGTCAGATCGGCGGCCAGTTCGGCAGCCGTTTTCTGGAGCGGTGCAGTTACTGGCGCTCAACCGCGTTTGAAGATGCAAAAACGGCCTTGCTGCTCAGCGAGGGGATGCCGCCGGTCGATGCCTTCGCCGGCTTTCTGAACGGCGTGTGGCCGAAGCGCCAATGGCAGTTTTCGGACGTGCGGTTGAGCGAAGGTATTCCAGGCACGGACGGCATGGCTGCGCAACACCGCATCGAGGTTCAAGCCTTTGCAAACGGGCAAAACACGGCTCCCCTGGCGCGGGACGACGATGAGATCACGGTGGGCCGCGAGCAACGCGAGCGCCTGGCGAGTTCGGGCCAGGACTGGGTCATCGAAAGCGCCGGCCTCAGCGTGGTCGGGATGCGGCGCAGGATCAACGAGGATGCGATTCTGGACCGGCGCGATGCCGGCCTGTGGGCGGTCGCGGACGGCATGGGCGGGCACAGCGCGGGCGATGTCGCAAGCCAGGCCCTGGTCGGCGCGCTGGCGAACATTCCCCGCATCGATGATCTTGAGCGCTACCGCGAGCAAGTCGAAGCGAGCCTGCAAGCGGTCAACCGCGACCTGCTGCAGCTGGCCGACAGCCGGGGCAACGGCCAGATCATCGGCAGCACGATCGTGGTACTGCTGATTGCGGGCCACCGTTTCCGCTACCTGTGGGCCGGAGACAGCCGCTTGTATCGTTACCGGCAAGGGCGTATCGAGCAGCTGACCCAGGATCATTCCTTATCGTCCGCATTGCCGGAGATGGGCTTCGACGCCTCCGGGACTGCGTCCGCACCCGTCCATGAAAACGTGATTACGCGCGCGGTCGGCGCGGATGAGGTGTTGGAGATCGACTGCGGCGAAGGCGAGATCGCCGATCGGGACCTGTTTGTGTTATGCAGCGACGGCCTGATCAAGGAACTGACGGATGCCGACATCGCCTCTTTTTGCAGCCAAGGCTCTCCCGGCGACATCGTGCAAAATCTGGTGCGCGAAGCGGAAAGCCGGGGCGGCAGGGACAATATCTCGGTCGTCGTGGTAACCGCCGCGCACGAAAAACTTTGAAAAGTTCTTTAATAAAGAGTTTAATGTATATGAATTTAAATAGCTTTATGTTTTGAGTAAAGCTTGGGGCCGCTACGAAAAGCCGTGTATCTTGTCACCGATTTTGCAAAAGATGACGGGAAAATAGTACAGGATAACGCCGGTTTTCCGCGGTTAAACAAATATCCCGAAAGAAGGAGCGCGACTTACCATGATGTCATTTAACAAGATTAAGCATTCACGCCTTATATCAAAAACCATTGCCGTATCCAAATTGAACGGCCCCTCCGTTGTTTATGGAACGTTGACGGCCGGATTGTTGGCCATGATCAGTTACGAGGCTTTTGCATTGCAAAACCCGTGCAGTAACATTGGATTTTCAAATACCGCGACATCGGCGCAACAGGATCTTGTCAGCACTTGTAGTGCTGTAAACTTTGGCGGGCCAGGCGAGTCCACCAATAATAACGCAGTCGAACAATTGACTCCTCTTCAGGCGCTTGCGCCATCGACGCTGGCGATTTCTGTTGCGAATCAGCAGTTTCGCAACGTCAAGAATCGGCTGATGCTGCTGCGCCGAGGCGCAGGGGGCGGCTTCGACGTCAGCGGTTTGAACGGCAGCGCCCTGCCTTCCGGGCTGGCCTTCGGTGGGCCGGGACAGGCGTCCGGCGGCGCCGGCGGCGACAAGGACAGCTCTTTTGACAAGCTCGGCGTATTCGTGAACGGCAACTTCGGCGTCGGCGACAAGGACCGCACGGATCGGGAACTGGGTTTCGAATACGACAGCCAAGGGGTCACGGCGGGCGTCGATTACCGCTTCACCGATGATTTCGTATTCGGCGGAACCTTTGGCTATAACGCGGTCAAATCCGACTTCGATGCAACGCGAGGAAACCTGAACCTGGACGGTTACAGCTATTCGCTCTATAGCACTTACTACAAAGAGGATTTTTACGTCGACGGTATCTTTTCGGGCGGCTGGAACGATTACGATATGCGGAGAAATATCAATTTTTCAGGATTTGGCGGCCCGATCAATCAAACCGCCAAAGGCGCCACCCAAGGCAACGATTTCTCATTCAATATCTCCAGCGGCTACGATTTTCATAATCAGGGTTTGACCTACGGACCGTATGGCCGGGTCAGCTATCAAAACGTGCAAATCGATGGTTTTCAGGAAAATGCAAGCAATCCCGGCGCTCCGGGTTTCGGCAGCCTGGCGACGGTCGGCAAGCAAAATGCCGACTCCCTGCAAACCGCATTGGGGGGGCAGCTGTCCTACGCGCTGAGCATGCCGTTCGGCGTCTTGATGCCGACCGCCAGGGCCGAATGGATACACGAGTTTCATGACGGCAGCCGGCCGGTCAACTGGCAATTCAGCAACGACCCCGCGCAGAGTGTCTTCACCGTCGTCAGCGACAATCCGGACCGCAACTATGCGAACCTGGGCGCGGGAATGTCGGCGACATTCACCCATGGCGTCTCCGCATTTCTGTTTTATGAGGCGATGGTGGGTCGTCAAAGCTTGGCCGAGCATACGATCAACCTGGGCGTGCGCGGCGAATTTTAGGCGGGATGATGTCCGCAACCACGCGCTTGTCCTTTGCGTTTGCCCGGCCGGGAGCGGATTTCAATACCCGAAAATCAGCAGGCGAGCCGATGCGCATCCTTATCCTCGGCGATTTCGGCGGTCAAGGCGCTGACCGGAAAAAGCTTGAAGAGCGTTCCATCCTGCGCGTGGACATCGACAATTTCGCTGCGGTGATGGCGCGTATCGCCCCCCGGCTGCGTCTGCGGCTCGATGCCGAAGTGGACTTGACGTTTCGGCAGCTCGAAGACTTCCACCCCGACGCCTTGTTCCAAAACTTGGAATTCTTTCGGGGGCTGGCGCGGATCAAGGAACGCCTCTACGATGCCGCGACGTTTCCGCAGGCGGCCGAGGAGCTTCGCAGCCTGGTGCAGGTCGCTCACGAGGAACCGAGGCCCGATGCGGAACGGACAATAGACGAAGACGATCAGGCGACCTTTGAACGCTTGCTCGGCGGGAGTTCCGATCGCCCTGAAGCCTTGCCCGAGGCCAGGGCAAAATCGGTTGTCGAAAACACCCTCGAACGAATAGTCGCCCAGTATATCGTTCCCGACGCGCCGCCCTTCCGGGACGTTTATCTGAAGGCGGTCGACGAAGCGTTGAGCGCGAAAATGCGGGGGCTCCTGCACCACCCCGAGTTCCAGGCGCTCGAAGCCGCCTGGAGGGCGCTGTGGTCCCTGGTTTCGAACCTGGAGACCGGCGAAAGTTTATCGCTGCACGTGCTGGATGTCGGCAAGGAACAATTGTTTGACGCGGTGAGCGCCGCCGGTGAAAACCTGAGCGGCTCCGGCTTGTACCGCCTGCTGGTGGAGCAACATACCGGCGGCTTCGGCGGCGAGCCGTGGTCGCTGGTGATCGGCAACTTCAGTTTCGGCAACAGCCCGGAAGATGTCGCCTTGCTGGCGGCCTGCGGGCTGTTGGCGGCCCAGGCCGGCGGGCCTTTTATCGCGGCGGCCGATCCCATGCTTCTGGGATGCAACACGCTGGCCGAGTCGTCCGATCCGCAGGATTGGGCCGGAATGACACAGGCAGCGGCAAAACGCTGGGCGGCGCTCAGGCAGAGCCCTGCGGCGCCGTGGCTCGGCCTGGCGCTGCCGCGGATTTTGCTGCGTTTGCCGTATGGACGCGATGCCGATCCTATCGAGTCGTTCGCGTTCGAGGAAGCCGGGCCGCCGTTCGCGCACGCGGCTTTTTTATGGGGCAATCCGGCTTTTTATTGCGCGCTGCTGCTCGGGCGTTCCTATCTCGAAAACGGCGATTCGATGCAGCCCGGCGATCATTTGCAAATCGACGACTTGCCGGCGTATATTCTTAAGCAGGACGGCGATGCCCGGCTTTTGCCGTGCGCGGAGGTGTGTTTGAACGACCGGGCGATGGATGAATTGCTGGGGCTCGGGATCATGCCGTTTCTGAGCCACCGCAGCGCCAACATCGCGCGTTTGGCAAGGTTTCAGGCGCTCGCCGATCCGCCATTCGCCTTGCGCGGTTTTTGGAACGCTTGAGTTAACCCATGTCATTTTGACAGCGCAAGATAGCCAATCATGCTTGTGATGCCGCCATTTCCTCCGCACGCTTTATGCAGCCTCCCTTAAACCCATCCGGCACATCCGATGCAGGACGATAAAACCGTTTTCAAGCCGCCCGTTCCGCCGCCGGACTCGGACCGGACCGTGATAGCCCGACCCGGCTTGCAGGTCTTTGTCGAGGACGCTTCCGGAAAAACGCAGAAAGACTATTTTTTTACCCAGGGATTCACCGCCGGGCGCGCGCAGGACAATCGGGTGGTCCTGGACAGCGCCGTGATCAGCCGCCATCATCTCGAAGTCAAACGGGAAGCGGGCGAGTGGTGGCTTATCGATCTGAACAGCGCGAACGGCGTATTCATCGACGGCCGACGGGTCGAGTCAAAATCCCGCTTGACGCTGCCGGTTCGGGTGCAATTGGGCAATCCCGGCATTTTTCTGCGCCTTCAGGCGACAGGACAGGAGGCGGGCAAGGCGCCGCAACCGAGTGAAGATCCCGCGCCGGCGCCGCCTTCCGACGCTACGCCGAGCGGGCAGGCGGCGGATAGGCGCCACTTGTCGATGGATGCGGTCAGGGAGCGGCTGATGTCGGCGGAAGAAGCCGAGGACGCCGGCGACTATACGCGGATGGTGCGCACCCTGATTCGCGAGGATCGGGTCGTCCACAGCAAGAAATACAACAAATGGATTTCGGTGCTGGCCGCTCTGTTTTTGGTGGCGGCCGGCGTGGTGACCTATCAGAGGATCGCCTTGTCGAACGCGCGCACGCTCGCGCTCGACTTGTTTTATGACATCAAGACGCTGGAGGTCAGCCTCTCGCGCGCCGAGTTGACGATAGAAACCAGCGCCAAGGTGCTCGAACAAACGATCAATACCCTCGCTCAGCAAAAATTGCAGGCCGATCAGAGTCAGATCAAGGCAGAGCAGGAGAAGATCGCCGCGGAAAGCCGTAGGCTGGCGCAGGAACGCAAACGCCTCTTAGGCATGAAGGCCAAATACCAGGAATACGTGCAGGAGGCCGAATCGTTGCGCATCCGTTTTCCGACCGCGGCGCGCTATGAAGAAGAGTTGATTACGAAGGTCGCGCGGGAATTCGGCGAGAGCGAACTGGAGTTGCCCGAAGATTTTGTCGATGAAGTCAGGCGTTATATCAAATACTGGCAGTCATCCTCGCGAATGCCGCAGGCGATGGCGACGCTCGAAAACAACGCCTATGCGCCGACGATCCTGGCCGCGTTGGACAAGGAAGGTTTGCCTTTGCACTTGATCTATTTGCCGCTGCAGGAAAGCAATTACGATGCGGCGGCGGTCGGCCCAGAGACCCGTTTCGGCATCGCGAAGGGCGCCTGGCAGCTGTTGGCTTCGACCGGCGAGGATTTCGGGCTGAAATCCGGTCCGTTGGCGGCGACGCGGGACTATGACGCCGAGGATCAGCGCTTCGATTTCAATCAGGCGACCCGCGCCGGCGCCAAATATTTGAAACTGATCTACAGCACCGAGGCGCAGGCTTCCGGCCTCTTGGTGATCGCGAGTTACAATTACGGGCAAAACCGGGTCAGGGAAATGATCAAGAAAATGCCCGACAATCCGCGCGACAAGAATTTCTGGAAATTCATCCAGCAATACCAGATTCCGAAAGAAACCTACGATTACGTCTTCTACATCTTCTCGGCCGCGGTGATCGGGGAGGACCCGAAGCATTTCGGTTTCAAGTTCAGCCCGCCGCTGCTGTCGGCAGCGGCGAAGCCGGGTTAGGCCCACTCATGGGCTTCGATCGTATCGAGTATTGAAGCCTCATACAAGGGTGCGCATCGCGCACCTTTTTTTATCGACGGTCTTTGAGCATTTCGAGTATCGAAGGCCAATGCCGCTCCCAGCAGCAGTCATGATCGGCGTCGGGCATCACGATCAATCGTGCCGATGGCTGCCGCCGCACGGCCGGAAGGATCAAGTCCGGCGGAATGTTCGTGTCCTTGGCGCCGGCCAGGTGCAGTTGAAAAATTTGGCCGGAGAGGGGAGGATGCTTGGCCGGATTCTCCGATCCGGTTAAAGGCGAATAGCGATGCCGTGCCGTCCAGGCGTCGGGGTCCAGGTTGCCGGCAACGGTCACGATGGCGCTGATGCCTTCCAGGCGCTCGGCGAGCAGCATCGCCAAGGCGCCGCCGCCGCTGAAGCCGATCAATACCGTTCTTTGGGGATGCAGGGCCTTCCGGATTTCCCCGAGTGCGGCGCTCATCGTCTCGATCACGGTTTTCGAATAACGCCCGCTGGTCCAGAGCTCGGCCGTGCAGGGCGGCTTGGCGCCGAAGCCATGATAGCAGGGGCGGCCGAGGTAAACCGAGGCGCTCGGGTCCTCTGCGGTCAATCGGAGCACGAGGGGGTTGCGCGGGGTCGGATTGGCCGCAATCTGCCGATGGTGAATCCACGGCGAGCCGTCGCCGTCCAGATAGACGTGCAGTTCGCCGTTTTGAATGGGTGCCCGGTTGCGATAAACGACGTGTTTAAAGTCCATGCCTTTGACGACGGTCCGGCCCAGACTTAGGCGCTCGGCCTCGAGGTCCAGGCGGATTTCGGGAGCGGCGCATCCGGCCGCGAGCAGCGGCAAACAGCAAAGCCATGCAAGGCGCCGGATCATGCCTTGGGACGCGTTAATTCTGGCCTTGCACTTCCAGGATCTGTTTTTTCAACGCCAAAAGACCGTCATGTTTCGGCACCGCTTCCAGTCCTTCTTCGATCTTGATCAGGCTTTCGGCGATATTGTTTTGTTCGAATAATTCTTCCGCCTGTTGCTCGCAGAGGTTGGCGATCTTTTCGAGTCCGGCCTTGGCGGGCTTGTTATAGGGGTCGATTTCGAGCACCTGGCGGTAGGCCCACAATGCATTGCTGCCGGAAGGCGCGGTGATGAAGCCGACGTCATAGTGAATCTGCGCGAGTTCCAACAGGTCTTTGACCTTGAGTTCCTGTTCCGGCGTCAGCGCGATCACCTTGTCGGCCAGGGGATCGACATTGTAATAGAGATAGACGTAAGCGCCCGCCGCGCTGAGCAGCGCCAGCGCGGTGATGCCGGATAAAATCCAGGGAAGCTTCGCGCGCGGCTCGAATTCATTGATGAATTGATTGACCGAAGGCGTGCGCTGCTCTTTCTTGAAGGCGAGCGCATGCTGCAGCGCGTTCCATTGCCGCCGCTTCAAGCCCGGAATCGCCGGCGCCTGTAGATTGACTTCGCAGGCTTTCGGCGCGGCAATCTTGCCGAACGGATGCTTGCCGGTCAACAGTTCGTAGGCCACACAGCCCAGCGCGTAAATGTCGTCGCGCGGGTCGGGCGGCTGATTTTCGAACATTTCGAGGCTCGCGTATTCGGGCGTCAGCGCGCCGAGATCGCGGGCGTTGAACACGGTCTTGTCATGGCCAACGTCGGTGCGGGCCGCCGCGCAGGCGATGCCGAAGTCGAGCACCTTGACGTCGCCGCCGGCCGTGATGAAGGCGTTGCCGGGTTTGAAGTCCGAATGGATGATGTTGCGCTTGTGCGCATAAGCCAGGGCGAGCGCCAGGCCCTTGATGATCGGCCAGGCTTTCTTGAAAGGCAGGCCGCTCGGCGCGTGTTCGCGAATGTATTGCCGGAGCGACTGGCCGTCCAGAATTTCCATCACCATGAATACATTGCTGCCGTCCCGGTCGAAGTCGTAGACGGTGACGATGTTCGGGTGCGCCAGTTGCTGGGTTTTCTTGGTTTCTCTTTGCAGCGCGATGAAGAGCTCGGGGTCTTCGCGGAATTCTTCGTTCAGCACCTTGATCGCGACGTCCGGCGCTTCGTCGAGCGCTTCCTCCCGGCGCAGGTCGGTCGCCCGGAACACGGTACCCATGCCGCCGCAGCCGAGCACTTCCTTGATCACGAAACGGTCCTTGATCACCGAGCCGACGGTCAGCGGGGCGGAGGACGATTCCGTGCCGAAGCCCAGGGTTCTGGCGGTGCGTGCGGTGGCTGTGGGGGCCGGCGCTTGGGCGGTCGGACTGACGATCGTTTCGGCGTCCTGGCTTGCGGCGCAGGTCTCGGCCGGCGGCGGGGCGCTCGGCTTGACGGCGGTCACGATCGTGGCGTCGGTCTCCGCTGCCGGAGGATAAGGGCGCGCGGCAGGGCCTGCTTCCGGGCTTGGGGCAGCCGGCTCCGGATGCAGTAGATTGGCCGGTCTCGGCGCAATCCGGGTCGCGTCATCGGCATTATCGTCGGCGGTTTTATCGATCATAAGTGCTTGGGAGTGGGTTAGCCTTTCGGCACGAAAAAGAACGGGCTGCCTTCATGGCCGGCATGCTGCAAGGCGGAATATTCCGGCGATTGCTGAAAACCGACCATCGATGCGGATTTTTTGACCCGTCCCGAAACGATGCGGAACAGCTCGTAATCGACCATCATGCCTTTGTTCGATTTCAGTGCGCCCAGCAGCGCCTTGGCGAAGACCGAGTGATTGCCGCCGCCGGAATCGAGCACCGGTTCCTCGCCGCCGGACGTCATCACCGTGCGCGCCTTGCGGTTCATCATGAACTTGAGCCATTTTTCGCGCTTGTCCTCCGGCATGTCCTTCGGCAGACGCACGATCGCGCCCTGCGTCATCGCGCCCGAATAGCAGGAGTCGGCGATCACCAGGATATGCTTGGCCGGGATCACATTCAGATATTTGGTCACATTGAAGCTGGACAGCCAGTTCGCGGTGTTGTTCGGTTCGGCGTCGGTCGGCAGCCAGTAGGCGCTTGCGTCGCTCTTGTCGATTTCGCCGTGGCCGGCGTAATAGATCAGCAAATTGTCCTGGTCGGTCAGGCTCTGGCGCAGGTCGTTGAACGCGGTCATGATCTGATGCCGGTTCGCGTTGATCAACAGTTTGGTCTTGAAGCCGTAGCGCGAGCGCAAGACTTCGTCCACCGCCTTGGCGTCATTCGCCGAGGTATTCAGGGTCGGCATGTTCGCATAGTTATTGTTGCCGATGATCAGCGCATAATATTTGCCGAAATTGATCGACGGGTAGTTGCTTGAAACCGCGGTTTCGGCCCCTTCGTCGAAGGTTTGCGCCGCAGCCTGGGTCGGGGCGAGCAGATTGAAGCTGATCAGGCTGCGCCGGTTTTGCTTGTCGGTCGCGACGATCTTGATCGCGGTCGAAGCCGAATCGATCGGGATGTCGGATTTGAAGACGCCGTCTTTGTCGGGCTGAACCGCCTGTTGATTGATCTTCAGGCTTTTGAGGTCGGCCGGCGAAGAAATCTTGCCGACGATCGCCTTGATCTTGGTTGCCGAACGCAGGCGGAAGCTCGGCGCGTTGCCCCGGGTCAGCTTGACCGGGGGGTCGAGAATTTCGATGCTCGGACCCGCTTGCGCGAGCGTCGTCGGCTCGGACAAATTGCGCTTTTCAGCCGCGATCGCGGTCTTCAGTTCCTTGATTTGTCCGCCCTGCGCGAGCAAGTGGCTCTTGGACTCCGACAATTTAGTGCGCAGCGTCTCAACGGCCAATTTTTCCTGCGTACTGCTTGCCTGTTTGGCCTTTTCCTCGATCGTGTTGACCTCCATGTTGATCTGCGCGGCATTGGCCTGATATTCGGTCTCGAGCGCTTTCAGGCGCGCTTCCATTTCGGCCAGTTTATCTTCGGAAGCCTGGGCTTGCGGTTCCTCGACGGCCTCGGCGGCTTCTTCCGCGACGGTGGCAGGCTTCGGCTCCTGGCGCGCAATCTTTTGCGTTTTCGGCCGGCTCTTGATTTGTCTCTCTTCGGCCTTCAACTGTTTTTCGAGTTGGGATACCTGCTGTTGCTGGTTTTTTAAAGTCGACTTCTTGGTTTCGACTTCCTGCTGCAACGATTGAATCAGCTCATCGTTGCGGTTGGCCTTGCCTTTTTCCTGCTGCAAGCGCTGGCGTGTTGCATCCAGTTGGCTTGCTATCGTCTGCGATTGCTGCTTTTGTTCGCTCAATTGCTGGCGGGTCGCGTCCAGCTGCGTGCGCAAAGTTTCCGCTTCCTCCTTGTAGCCTTGCGACTCCTCGCGCAGTTGCGTCAGCTGCTGCTGATAATTGGCCTCGATCACGGTCGAGAATTGCAGATCGGAGCCGGCCAGTCCCGATGCCTTGCGGTACCAGTTCAATGCGGTTGCCTTGTCCTGTTTGACGCCGAGGCCCTTCTCATAAAGGTAACCCAGGTTGATCTGCGCCTGCGAATTGCCTTTCTCGGCGGCCTTCAGGTACCATTCGGCGGCCAGCTTCGGATCGGCCATGCCGCCGAGCCCTTTTTCATAGATTTCGCCGACCTTGACCTGCGCTTCCGGATCGCCCTGCTGCGCCTGCGGCAGCCATATCTTCAAGGAAGATGCCGCATTCGCGCGGTCATAGGCGACATATTCGCCGCCGCGCGTTTCGCAGTCGCCGGCGGTGGTCTGTATCGGCCGCCGCGCGGTCAGGTACATCGCCTGCGCGCCGAGTTTCCTAACCTGGCCCGGCAACAGGCAGTCGACCACGAACAGCTTGTCGGTATCCTTGGGGTCGTAGCCCGCCGTCGCTTTCGCATCGTTCAGTTCCGAAACGCTGGTGGCCGCGCAGCCGACCAGCACCATCAGCGACGAGATCAGGCAAAAATTACGGATTTTCGCGGGCTTGGCAAATGATTTCATGGGTCTTGTTCCCGGTTAAATTTAGGAGCGTTGATGGCTTAGCCCACCTAACCGAGCATGTTAAACGTGCGATTCCGGAACGGCAAGTGAGCAATAAATTTATTTTGATTATACGGCGTAATGGATCGTAACAGCATGTTTGCTGCAGCCGCCAAGCGAAAAATGAGAACCCGCGCAGGAAATGCCGCGCGCGATGCGACGGCTTGCACGGGGCGCCTCTGCTCAATCGCACAATCCGGTGACTTTTATCATGAAAAAATTTGATGGTCCAGGGGGGCGGGCAAAAAGTCAAAGGAGCCGAAAGCAGGGTTTGAATAACCATTCTTTTTATAGGGGCTTGATGTTTTGTCCAAATCTTGGCATTGTAGCGGCCCGTTTCGATCAATCCTGACATCCGCATGTTTCAATCTCTTCTTTCGCTGATTCATCGCCTGCACGCAAAGCAGGTTCCTGCGACCGGCATCGGCCTGTTCCGGTTTTTTTACGGCTTGGTCACGCTGCAGGAAGTGCTGTATTTAATTTATTTCAATCATCTGATTTTCGACCCGATACCCTATATCGATGTCGAATTTCCGACGATCCCGTTCTTTCTGGGGCTGTGGGCCTTGGTCGCGTTTTTCGTCGTGATCGGCTACCGCTACCGGTTTTCGCTGCTGGCGAACTATGTGTTCTGGATCGTGTTCGTCAATTTCACGCCGATGCAGCGTGACTTCGATGGCGGTTTCGACATGTTCATGACCGGCGCCAATTTCTTCCTGCTGTTCATGCCGGGCGACCGCGCGTTTGCGATCGACGCGCTGCGCCGCAAGCTCAGCACGCCGTTCCGGCAATACCGCAGTTATCCGAAGCCGATGGTTTCGGCGCTGGCTTACACTCTGCCGGTCGCGATCTGCCTCGGTTTTCTGTATTTCGATTCGGCGATCCATAAACTGTTTGCCGAGCATTGGCGCAACGGCCTGGGTTCCTGGCTGCCTTCGACGCAGCCTTATTATGTGTCCGCGCTGGACATGTCGTTTTTGCTGAACCAGGAGGCGCTGGTCAAGACGATCGGCTATACGATCCTGGTTTTCCAGTTTACGTTTTTGTTCTTCTTCAACCGGAGCCGCTTGCGCCCGGTTTATCTGCTGATCGGCATCGGCCTGCACCTCGGCATCACGCTGTCGTTGAACATTTACCCGTTCGGGATGGGCATGCTGATCTTTTATACGCTGCTGGTGCCGTTCAGTTGGTGGCGCAGGATCGGCCGGATCGTGACGGACGGAGAGCCTCTGTTGACCGTGTTTTATGATCAGCTTTGCCCGCTCTGTAACCGGACCGTGCTGACCCTGAATCATTTCGACATTTTCCGTTGCATCGACTTCAAAGGCGCGCAGGACCATGCGGGACAGTACCCGGCGCTAAGCGCGTTGAGCCAGGAGGTGCTGTTGACCGACCTGTATGCGCTGGACCGGGAAAACCGGCTCTACGCCGGGCTGGACACCTATATCCAGATTCTGATCAAGATGCGTTATCTCAGTCCTCTGGGCTTGCTGCTGAAAATGCCGGGCATCTATCATCTGGCCGCGAAAAAATACCGGCAAATCGCCGACAATCGCGCGCGCGTGGCTTGTACCGCCGACTGCGTCAGCACGGAGCCTTTGCCGGATCTGACGTATTACCATCGCGTATTCGAGTTGTATGCCCAGCAAAAGCCGAAAGCCTTTGCGCGCAAGCTGGCGAAAATCCTGGTCGCGATCATCCTGCTGCAATTGAACAGCACGATTCATTACGGCATTCTGTACCGCTTCAAGTTGAACAAACCCGAGAGTCCGGCGTTGGCGGCCGTGATCAAGAGCAGCAACGAGCTGATCTCGGTGTCGCAGCTTTTTCTCGGCATCGCACCGCATGCGCTGTATCTGCATGACCATTTTGCCGGCTATGACCGGATCATCGGCATTACCTATACCGATACGGAAGGCCGCGAGCAATGGCTGCCGTTCGTGAACGAGCAGGGCAGGCTGCTGGCGCCTAACTGGGGGCGCGTGCATTCGATGTGGGCGAACATCGCGGTCACGCCGACAATCAACGAGACGCGGCTGAAGAAATTCATCATGAAAGTGACCGCGTTTTGGGGGCAAAAAATCGGTTTGCGGCTCGATCAGACGGTCTTCCATCTGAAGCTCAAAAAAATCGAATCGCCGACAGAGTGGGTCGATGACCAGCTGCATAAGAATTTCGCCTCGCCGTGGCAGGAGATCGGCACCGCGATATGGCGGGATGGATCAATCAGTATAGAATTGCCAAGCAACATCAACGAGCTGTAATGCGGCTAGCGCCAAGGCCTATTTTTTATTGCCTGATCGCCGATGGCATGGTATAAATTAGCGGTGCTTTTATGGGCGCACACATAAAAATAATTTAAACGTTTTTGGAGGATATTATGAAAAAAGTTCTTTCAGTTTTCGCTCTGGCTCTGATGATTGTTGGCCTGACTGGTTGCTTGGACCCGCAAGACGGTGAAAAGCAAAGACCAAGCTCTGCGTCTAGCGTTGCTCTCTAATTATTGAGCGAACGGTCGGTTTGTTTTATTGCATCAAATAGTAAGTCGTGATATAAAATGCGCGTGCTCACAAGAGCACTCCACTATAAAAATAATTTAACCCCTTTTGGAGGATATTATTATGAAGAAAGTTTTAGCACTTCTGGCTCTGACTCTGACTATCGTTGGTTTGACTGGCTGCTTGGATCCGCAAGACGGCGAAAAGCAAAGACCAAGCTCTTCAACTTCAGTAGGCTTGTAATAAATATCAGCTCAGTAGTTTTGTAATAAAACTGACCGGATATACCAAAAAACCCAGCTCAACGGCTGGGTTTTTTGCGTTTGGGGGAAAGGAAAAATGCTCCAGCTGATTGAGCAAAGCGCCGTCCTGAGCCCGTCGAAGGGTCGAAGCGAGTTGTTGGCTTCGGCTCCCTTCAGCCAGAGATAACTGTTTCTATCCTCTCTGTTGCAGCCGCAACGAATTCAACACCACCGAAATCGAACTGAACGCCATCGTCGCCGAGGCGATCATCGGGTTCAGCTTGCCGAGCGCGGCCAGCGGAATCGCGACGGTATTGTAGCCGAGCGCCCAGAACAGGTTCTGTTTGATGACGCGCAGGGTGTCGCCGCTCAACTCCATCGCTTCGGCAACCTTGCCGATATCCCCGCTGACCAGAATCAGGTCCGCCGTTTCGATCGCGACATCGGTGCCGGTGCCGATCGCGAAGCTGACGTCGGCGGCGGCGATCGCGGGCGCGTCGTTGATGCCGTCGCCGATCATGCCGACCTTCGCGCCCTGGCTTTGCAATTCGCGGACGATCTCGAGCTTGCGTTCCGGCCGGGCATGGGCGATCACTTTTTCTATGCCGACCTGACGGGCGATATAGCGGGCGGTCTGCTCGGTGTCGCCGGTGACCATCATCGGCTCGATGCCGAGTTTGCGCAGCCGCTCGATCGCTTCTCCGGCATTTTCGCGCGGCCGGTCGGCGATGCCGAACAGCGCGGCGGCGCTGCCGTCCACGCCGAGATAAACGGGAGTCTTGCCCTGCCCGGAGAGTGTGGCTTCCTGCACTGTCCAGTCGCTCAGATCGATGCCCGATTCTTCGAGCCAGCGGCGGTTGCCGAGCATCACCTTGCTGCCGTCGATCAGGCCATGGACGCCGTGCCCCGGAATGCTCGCGAATTCATTCACCTGTAGGGACGTAACCTGACGGGCATGCGCGTAAGCGACGATCGTTTTGGCGAGGAAATGTTCGGAGCCCGATTCCGCGGCGGCTGCGAGGGCGAGAATCCTGTCTTCGGATAAGCCGGGAGTCGCGATGAAGTCGGTGACCTCCGGCTTGCCTTCGGTGATCGTGCCGGTCTTGTCGAACACGATCGTGGTCAGTTTCGATGCCAACTCCAGGCTTTCGCCGTTCCTTATATAGATGCCGCGCCGCGCCGATTCGCCGGTGCCGACCATGATCGCCATCGGCGTCGCGAGTCCGAGCGAGCAGGGGCAGGCAATCAGCATGACCGCGACCGCATTGCTGAAGGCGGCCGGAAAACGGGCGCCGAGCGTCATCCAGGACAGAAAGGTCAGCGTCGATGCCGCCATCACCGACGGTACGAAGACGGCCGAAATGCGGTCGACCGATTTCTGGATCGGCAATTTCGACGACTGCGCCTGATCGACCATATGAATGATGTTGGCGAGCACGGTGTCGGGTCCGACCGCATTGACCTCGATTTTGAGCAAGCCGTTGCCGTTGATGCAGCCGCCCACGATCGCATCGCCGGCCTGTTTGACGATCGGCAGGCTTTCGCCGGTAACCATCGACTCGTCTACGTTCGAGAAGCCTTCGATCACGGTGCCGTCGGTCGGAATGCGCTCGCCGGGACGCACCAGCAGGATGTCGCCGACCCGAACCTCGGCCAGCGGGACCATCCTTTCGACGTCGTCCTTCAGCAGCGTCGCGTTTTGCGGTTGCAGATTGACCAGCGCACGGATCGCCTCATGCGCCTTGCCTTTGGCTTTTTCTTCCAGATAGCGGCCCAGCAGCACGAAGGTCAGAATGCCGGTCGCGGAGTCGAAATACAGGTCGGAGCGCCCCTTCAGCAAGGACGCCACGCTATAGCCGTAAGCCGAGCCGACGCCGACCGCGATCAGGGTGTCCATGTTGGTCGCGCCTTGTTTGGCGAGTTTGTACGCCTTGCTGAAGAAGGGCCGACCGGCCCACAGCACGATCGGCATCGCCAGGAGATGCTGCGACCAGTGCCAGAATCGCGATGCCGGCGCCAGCATGCCGATCGCCATCACCGGCAGGCTCAGCGCCCCGGCCAGGATCGCGCGGCGGCGGGCGGTTTGCAGGTGCTTTTTCTCGCGTTCGACCAGCAGTTTGCGCTGTGCGAGCGAGTCGAAGGACTGGGCGCGGTAGCCCATCCGGTTGATCAGGCCGCACACGGCGTCCTGACTGATATGGCCGGTCACCGCGGCGGTTTCGCTGGCGAAATTGACATTGGCCGAGGCAATGCGCGGGTCGCGGCCGAGCAGCATTTCGATCAGCAGCGCGCAGGAGGCGCAGGTCATGCCGTCCACGTTCAGGTGGTGTTCGAGCGGCTTGCCGGTCTCGGCGGGCGCAGGGTCCGACGCGGTTTCGTACAGCGCGAGGGGCTTTTTTTTGCCGAGATTGCCGAGCAGCGTATCCAGCAGCGTCAGCAAACGGGGCTTCGGCAGTTTTTCGGGATCGAAATGGATCGCCACCGAGGCGATCTCGGGAACGGTTTTGACCTTGACGATGCCGTCGCGCTTTTGCAGCAGAATTTCGAGGATATAGGCGCGTTCGACATCCCTCCGCAGCACCGGGGCGATCACGCGAATCCGCCGCTTGAGCTGATGAACGACTTTGCCGTGAGCGAGTTTTTCGTGGGGTGTAAGCATCTGTTGGGTGTCCATCATTGTCGTTTGTCGATGCGGCGCTTCGCGTCTCCTCTCGTTCCCGCGCGCCGCGTGGGAATGCCGTCACGACGCGCTTGCGTCGCGAAACGGGACGCCGGCGCGTCCACCCCTGGATTCCCACGTGGCACCTGGGAACCAGAAAAAGTGCTTAGTGCAAACTCTTCGGAGTCTCCGGTTCTTCCGGGGTTTCTTCGATCAGGTTTTGCAAGTGATCCTTTTGCCGCAACACGAAATCCCGGCTTTCTTCGAGTGTTGTGCGGGATGCCGAGACGATCTCCCTGCGGTATTTGTGTACGAAATAACCGGCAACGACACCCAGACCGAACATGATGACCGGCTTTCGGGTCGCCGCGACGACGATGCCGCGGCCGGCATGAATGATTGTCGATACCACGATGCTGGTTGTCAGGCCTCTGGCGATCATGTCGGCCTGCCGCGTCGGGTTTGTGGCAGTGTCCGATTTTGATTTGGCGATGTTGTTTTTCTCGCTTTGGGTTAAGTGATTCATCATATTCCTCAAAAATGACAAGGGATTAGTTAAAGCATTTCGAACTGAGATGTCAATAGCTATGCAATTTCCTTACCAATTCGCTGCTGTGGCGTATCGGTTCGGGGTGTCGGCGTTGCCGGTAAACTCCGGTAACAGTGCGTCATCTCATCGTGCTGAAAATGCAGAGTCAGCATGCAAATTCCAAGTCGTGTGACGGCGATTCGGCGCAAACGTTCCATTGCGCCGGTATCAAAAGGTATGCTGAAATAGGCTTTATGCCTGACTCTTCATAATCACTGATCAATAACGGGATATAGCCGGTGACCATCAAACCCAACGCCGATTCAAGCCAAACCGTTTCAAGACCGGGCCGCTTCGGCAAAGCCCTGAAAAGAATCGCCGCCGTCACGCTGGCGCTGCTGGGCATCGGGTTCATCCTCTGGCTCGACAGCTGGTTCATGGACCATGCCGAGATGCCGAAGCTCGGCCGCGACATCGGCTATGGCTTGCTGATGCTGATCGGGTTTTTGACCAGCTTCCATTGCGTCGGCATGTGCGGTCCGTTGATTCTGGGCTATACCGCAAAAACCGCCGCCAAGGGGCATAAATCCTACGGCACGCACCTCTTGTACGGGATCGGCAAGACGCTGTCCTACACCACGATCGGGGCGCTGTTCGGCGCCTTCGGCGCGATCGTGGCGTTTACGCCGTTCACGCAGGGCGTGGTCGGCGTTGCGGCGGGTGTTTTTCTGATCCTGTTCGGCCTGCACATGCTCGAAGTGTTTCCGGCCTTGAGCCATTTTCAGATCAAGCCGCCGGCGTTTTTGATGCGTTTCGTCGGCAAGGAATACCGTAAGCACAGCAATCCGTTCGTGATTGGCCTGTTGAACGGGCTGATGATCATTTGCGGGCCGTTGCAGGCGATGTATGTGATGGCCGCCGGTACCGGCAGTTGGTCGGAAGGCGCGACGATTCTGTTTTTTTTCGGCATCGGCACCTTGCCGTTGCTGATGGGCTTCGGCTTCCTGACCAGCCTGTTGTCGGCGAATCTGACGCCGAAAATAGTGAGGGCGTCGGGGGTGATCGTGATCATGCTGGGCGCGATCATGCTGAACCGGGGCCTTGCGGTCACCGGCACCGGGATCGATTTCAACACGCTGGTCGCGCGCGCGGCGCAGAAGCTGGCGCCGGTCGCCTCCGAAACCCAGGTTTCCGCGACCGAACAGACGATCACGATGGACGTGCTGAGCACCGGTTTTTCGCCGAACCGTTTTACGCTGCGCAAGGGCATTCCGGTCAAATGGGTGATCAACGGGGAAGAGCTGAACGAATGCAACAAGGAGATCATCGTGCCTCAATACGATCTGAAGATCAAACTCAAACCGGGCAAACAGGTGATCGAATTCACGCCGCCGGAAGCCGGCGTGGTGCCCTGGAGCTGCTGGATGGGCATGATGCCGGGGACCTTCATCGTCGTGGAGGCGACGCCCGCGCCGAAACCGCATGCTACGGCAGGCGCCGAGCCGGAAACGCCGACAGCGGCATCCGAATATGAACGTCTGATTCAGGAGTTCAAACGTTTGTGGCGCCGATTGCTGGGGTATTTTGAGAATCGGTAGCCGCTGTCAATTGGCGTTATTCAGAGAAAGCTGTCGGTCAAAATCGTTAATCCCTTATTAATAGCGGTATTGAAGCGATTGGGCGCGCGGCTTTCGCTTTTTAAGCTTCGATTTATATTCCTTTGCTAGGCTGGGCGCTGATGATTTTTGCCGAAAAATGAACCTATATGCATCAGGTCGGCATATACGGGAGCCATGAGTTGCAGACACACTGGTGGCACAAGGCATTGAACTCGCAAAGGCGCGGTGGTTAATCTGATCCGGCATAACCACCCTAACGTTATCAAATCCAATCACGATAGGTGAAAAATGAAGAGACGATATTTGTCATTGGCTATGGTGGCGATGGCTTGGTTCGGCCATTCCGCGACGGCTTCCACGGCTTATGGCGACCTGAATAATTTTGATGTGGTCAACGACACGAATCAGCCTGGCCACGGTTTTGAAATAGAATTGGACGGCGTTCATAGCCAGGATATCACCTATACCTATGATTGGAATCATTACGGGGCGCCCGTGATTCGGGAGGATGTGGACCCCAGCGGGAATCCGCGGGTGTTTGTGCGTTATGAAAGTAAAAAGGATGCGAGTGGCGCATTCCTGGCATATACCGCTGTCCCCGCCGCGCCTTTGGCGCCGACGGACGGTCACATGTGCACCAATCCTGCGGTTAACGAAGGCTGCGAGCATTTCGGCGTGGGTTACTACGGAGTTCCTACCGCGGTTCGCTATAACTGGCTTATCGAGGACCCGGCAAACCCCGGATCGTTAATTCACGGTCCGGCAGTGAATGTCGCCACGCCGAGTTGGGTTTATAATCCGCCGGCCAACGGCCAACCCGCGCAGGTCGTCGCCGCGATTCAGGCGCCGCCACCGCCAGCCCCGGAAGTCGCGCCTCCGGTTCCGCCACAGTTTGGCGAGGCCGTTTGGGCCAAAGAAATCAAAACGTCGTCAAAAAACAACCAGGCTGTTGCGCTGAAGGATCTGGTTTCCGATGATCCGAATGCTCCCGATGACAAAAACTGGCTGAACGATAAGCCCGGCGATGGCATCGATGTGATGCCCGAGGTCGAAATGGAGTGGCGGATGATGCAAACCGAGTTCGCCAAACTGAATGATCCTAAAAAACCGGGCGGCGCGAACGGCCAATTGGTCGCGGCAGCCGAAGATTTCCCGGAGGGCGACGAAGTGGTGACCCGGCGTTACGAGTTTTATAAATATGCCGGGAGCGATGCAACCTTCGATGTCGAATCCGGAGAAGCCATGTGCGACAAGGTCGGCGCCGATGGCCTGCATGGCGACGGCATCGTAAACGTCACCCGTAACGATCCTGCACGTCCGGGCGAAGTGACCAGCGTGCCTGTCGATTGCTCCTTGGAAATCGTGGTGGGCGACTATATCGGCGCGCAAATGGCCGGATTTGATGCCGAAGCGGGCTTAGGCGTCATCGACAATCTTCAGGAGGGTGAAATCAATCAGCCTTACCCACAGCGGACTGTTGTGGTGGGCGGCAATTCGCCTTACAGTATCGATGTGACTGCCGGCGCATTGCCAGCGGGCATGACATTCGAACAGGATGCCAACGGCAAGCACACCGGCGTGTTGCAGGGAACGCCGACGGCGGCGGGCAGCTTTGCATTCAGCATAGCCGTGACCGACGCGGCCAATGCGGCGGTCAACAAGGCTTTTGTGCTGAATGTGATCGATCCGAATCATGCCAATCCGCAAAGCTATTCGCTGACGGTCGCCAAACAAGGCAGTGGCTCCGGTTCCGTGTCGGGCAATGGCATCGATTGCGGTCAGACCTGCGCCATTGATCTGCCGGCCGGTACCGCGGTTTCGCTTTCCGCAACGGCGGATACCGGCAGTGTGTTTGACGGTTGGAGCGGCGCCTGCACGGGAACAGACACTTGTAACGTGACCATGGACAGCGCCAAAACCGTGACCGCGAGTTTTGCTGTCGCGCCTAAGGCCTACACGCTGTCGGTCACGGTGAGCGGTGCCGGCCGAGTAGTCAGCAAACCTGGCGGAGTCAGTTGCCGCAAAGGAACCTGCAGCAAGTCCTTCAAGACCGGTAAAACCGTAACCCTGACCGCCAAGCCGTCCAGAAAGCATGCGTTTAAGAACTGGTCCGGCAGTGTTTGCGAAGGTTCGACTTCGACGAAATGCAGTGTGCCGGTGACCCAGAATCAAAGCGTTACCGCCGTGTTTAACTGACAGCCGTCAAACAGACGCCTCTTGTCTTTCAAGAGGCGTTTTTTTTGCTTGTTGTCGGGTGTCACGCTGATAAAAAAATAATCTCCCGATACGGTTTTACCGATTATGAGGCTGCTCACGAACGGCATCGATTGCGGTCAAAAAAGGCTGATCGGGCTTAGTCTGAGGGGGCAACTTAGGTTTTGCGTTATCTATGTTGTGTCAAATCACACACTTTTTATGTGTTAAAAGACAATGTTTAATTAATATCTCCGCCTGAATGGCGCTGCTGCCAGAGAATATCAATGACTTATTAAGATTGGCATAAATCATGCCGCCTATTTGTCAGGAACTCAATCATTTGTGTATGACAAAGTCATGATATTCATTTTTACAAACCTCATGGAAATTATGGATAATGAACTCCTAATATGGGGATGGCCGGCCGACAGGATGGTATCAAGAGTCGCATTCCGTGATTTTCCGAAGTAAAAAGAACTTTGACCTCAGCCGCCGTGATCATTCAGCCATGCGCAATTCCACGCTATTTTTTTACTGTTTGAGCGCCGAGGTTATCGTTCTGAGCCTGCTCCTCGTGCATGCGTCGATTCGCGAAGGCGCCGAGCAAGACAGCCTCGGCGAAAAATCCGCGCTGGTCAAACGGCTGGGACTGACCGACTTGTGCCTGTTTACCGAGGCGCGCTACACGCGGCATCTGTCCCAGGCCGATTTGAACACCCCGTTTCAGGACCATCCGCTGTCCCTCGAACATTTCCCTTCCGGTTCCTTCACCCAGCCGCCGACAGGAGTCACGCTAAGCCGATGAATGCATGGATTGAAAAGCAACGCTACATCATCGATTTCACGATTTCCTCGCTGCTGCGCCGGAAAGTGAAAAACCTCGGCTTGCTGGCCTTGTACACGCTGATCGTGTTCATTCTGGCCTCGACGATGTTCTTTACCTATTCGATCAAGAAGGAAGCCTCGCTGATCCTGAAAGGCTCGCCGGAAATCGTCGTGCAAAAAATCCTCGCCGGCCGGCACGATCTGTTTCCGGTCGGCTATATCGACACGATCAGACAGATTCGCGGCGTCGCCGGGGTCGAAAGCCGTTTGTGGGGTTATTACTACGACAGCCTGGTCGGCGCGAACTACACGCTGTTGACGCCGCCCAAAACGGAAGCGGGAGAGTCCCGCGCGAAAACGGCAACCGTCGAAGGCGAGGCGGGTGATCCGGATGCGGCCGCTGCGACGAAGCCCTTGTTCGAATGGAACGGCGCGAAGCTGGAGCCCGGCACCTTGATCATCGGCAACGGCATCGCGCGCCTGCGCAATATCACCCAGGGCGATTACCTGCCGTTTCGCGCCTTCGACGGCAAGATCATGAACCTCCGCATCGCCGGCACCCTGTCTT
The DNA here is from genome assembly GCF_041897535.1 of Methylomicrobium lacus. GTDB lineage: Bacteria > Pseudomonadota > Gammaproteobacteria > Methylococcales > Methylomonadaceae > Methylomicrobium > Methylomicrobium lacus_A. The sequence goes on along the minus strand of NZ_CP169217.1, from coordinate 1,261,848 downwards.
CGCGATCCGAACTGGTGTCTTCCGACCTGATGCTGATTACCGAAGACGATTTCCGGAAACTGTTCGGCATCGACAAGCAGCACGTGACCGATGTGATCGTGACGGTCAAAAACCCGAGCGAAGTCGCCACGGTCGCGTCGAAGATCAAGAAGCGCCTGATCGACTCGCGTCCGATCATCCGCGACGAGATTCTGCGCACCTACGATTCGATCTTCAACTGGCGGGGCGGCATGATGATCGTGGTGTTCTCGGCGGCGGTGCTCGCTTTCGTGATCTTTGCCTGGGACAAGGCCTCCGGCCTCAGCGCGGGCGAGCGGCGCGAGATCGGCATCCTGAAGGCGGTCGGCTGGGAAACGTCCGATGTGATTTTGATGAAGTTCTGGGAAGGCGCGATCGTGTCGCTGAGCGCGTTTTTCGGCGGCGTGATCCTCGCCTATGTGCACGTATTTTTCACCGGCTCGCTGGTTTTCGAACCGGCCTTGAAAGGCTGGTCGAGCCTGTATCCGAATTTCGACCTGACGCCGTTCATCAACGCGGAGCAGCTGACCACGCTGTTTTTCCTGACCGTCGTTCCCTACACCGTCGCGACGATCGTGCCGATCTGGCGCGCCGCGACGATCGACCCCGATACCGCGATGCGGCATACCGGAGAATAAGCCATGATCGAACTGGTCAATGTCAAAAAAGTGTTCAACGCCGGCAATCCGAGCGAATTTTCGGCGCTGAACAGCGTGACTCTGAATATTGCGGAGAATCATGTGACCGTGCTGAAGGGGCCGAGCGGCTCCGGCAAGACCACGCTACTCAGCATCGTCGGCTGCATGAGCCGGCCGTCCGCGGGACGGGTCAAATTGAACGGGCGCGAGATCACCAGTCTGCCCGAACGCTTCCTGACCGACATTCGCCGCAAGACCTTCGGCTTCATCTTTCAGCAGCCGAACCTGATCAAGGGCATCTCGGTGCTCGAAAACGTGATGCTGCCGGCCTATCCGCTCGGCGAGAAGCGCGCGCAGCTGCGCGCGAAGGCGCTGCATGGCTTGAACGAACTGAACCTGTCGAGCAAGGCGAACGCGAAGGTCGAATGGCTGTCCGGCGGCGAGGCGCAGCGGGTTTCGATCGTGCGCGCGCTGATCAACGATCCCGGCATCATCATCGCCGACGAGCCGACCGCGCATCTCGACACCAAGCTGTCGTACCGCTTCATGGAAATCATCGAAAAATTCAAGGCGGAAGGCAAGACGGTGATCATCACCAGCCATGACCCGTTGGTCTATGAGGCGGCGATGGTGGACCGCGTCGTCAATCTGCGCGACGGCAGGATCGAGGACATGCCGGCGTGATCCTGCATCCGACCGTGATCGCGAACCTGTTGGCGTCCTACGTCGGCAGTTTCATGGTGGTTTACGCGGCCTACTTTGGCGTGCAGATCATCCGGCATTGGGACATTCAAAGCGGCGATGAATTGCAGCTGACGCTCGAACGCAAGACCTATCTGATTTCGACGCTGTTGGGTTTCGTCTTCGCGCTGCAACTGTTGTCGCTGTTCCTGTTCGTGTTCACGGCCGACACGCTCTGCCCCTTGTTCGTCGGCGCGATGTGCGCGGCCGGCACCTTGAACGTGAATGCGTTCGGCTACCCGGTCCTGGTGTTGAAGATCGTCAACTTCATCCTGGCCGGCCTCTGGTTGGTCTTCAATCATGCCGACAACCAGGGCTACGACTATCCCTTGATCAAAAAGAAATACGGGCTATTGGTGGTCATCGCGCCGATCATCGTGGTCGAGATGCTGGTCGAAAGCGCCTATTTTCTGGACATGAAGGCGGATGTGATCACCTCCTGCTGCGGCAGCCTGTTCAGTTCGGAGAGGGCCGGGGGGCTCGGCTCCGAAATCGCCTCCCTGCCGGCCCGGCCGATGATGTGGGTTTTTTACGGCACGATGCTGTGTACCTTGATCGGCGGTCTCTTTTTCTATCGGCGAGGGAAGGGTGGCTATCTCTATGCCGGGCTAAGTCTGATCGCGTTCATTATTGCGCTGGTTTCGATCGTTTCGTTCATCTCTCTCTACATCTACGAGCTGCCGACCCATCACTGTCCGTTCTGCATCATTATGGAAGACTATCACTACATCGGTTATCTGCTTTACCTGCTGCTGTTCGGCGCGGTCGTCTCGGGTATCGGCGCGGGCGTGCTGACGGCTTTTATCGAGGTCGAGAGCCTGAAGCGCGTGCTCGGCGCTTACATATCCCGGCTGACCTTGGCCTCGGCCCTTTTGTACGCGGCGTTTACCGCCCTGGTCACTTATCGAATCCTTGTTTCCAATCTGTTCATGTAAAGATGTCTATGCGCGCCTTGTTCCAATCCGCCCGTCTCCCGGCCCTGATTTTTCTGCTCTGCTTTGCCGGCGCCAGCCAAGGCGGCGACGGCGAGGTTACGATCAAAAAGACCGACCGCTGCCCGGTCTGCGGCATGTTCGTTTACAAATACCCGAAATGGGTCGCGCGTATCGTGTTCCAAAGCGGCGATGCCTTTTTCTATGACGGCGCCAAGGACATGTTCAAGTATGTTTTCGATATCGCGAAATACACTCCCGGCCAATCGGCGGAAAAAATCCAGAGCATTTTCGTGACCGATTATTACGAGGTCGAGCTGATCGATGCGAAAACCGCGTTTTATGTGATCGGCTCCGACGTGTTGGGGCCGATGGGGCATGAACTCCTGCCGTTCAAGGATCAGGAGGCGGCGCAGGAATTTCTGGAAGACCATAAAGGCAAAACGATCCTGCGCTTTCAGGACGTGACGCCGGCCGTGATCGAATCGCTGGATCGCCGCTCATGAAAGTCAAGCCTTGGCTGTTGTTGGTCTTCGTTGTCGCCGCCTTGCTGTGCGCTTGCAGCAAGAAAACCGGCTTGCAGATCGGCGATACGGTGCCGACAATCACGCTGACCGACTTGCGGGGCGGGCCGTTCACCTTGCCGAGCGATGTGCGCGGCAAAGTCGTGCTGATCCGTTTCTGGGCGATCGATTGCGGCTTTTGCGAGAAGGAAAAATTATTCACGCTCGAAAGGTTCTATCAAAAATACAAAGACCGGAGTTTCCTGCCGGTCGCGGTCAATGTCGGCCCGGTCGAAAAAAACGACGCACGTTTCGAACAATTCAGGCAGCTGACTTATCCCCTGTTGGTCGATCAATACGGCGCGGCGGCCAAACAATTCGGCGTCAAATTCCTGCCGGCCACTCTTGTGATCGACGAGGAAGGCGTATTGCGCGGCAAGATCAGCGGCGAAGCCGAACCGGACGCCTACGAAATGCTTTTTACCACAGTCCTGAACAAGGGAGGCTTTTATGAAAACGGTCACTAAGATTGCGTTCATGCTGGTATTTTTCCAGTTTAACTTAATGCCGGATTTGGTATCAGCCGAGGAGACGAAGAAACGTGAAAGCTGCCGTGTTTGCGGCATGTACATCGACCAGTATCAAAAGAGTGCCGCGGAATTAGCCCTTAAGGACGGCACCATGGAGCATACCTGTGGCGTCGCCTGTATGTTGCGCGAGGTCGAGGACGCCGGGGGCATCTCCGCGTTCAAATCGGTCAATGTGCATGACTGGGTCTCCGGCAAGCTGGTCGACGCGGAAGAGGCGACCTATGTGCTCGGCAGCCAGGTGATCCCTGACATGGTGCCGAACTACATCGCCTTTGCGAGAAGGGACGAAGCCGAGGCTTTCGCGGCCAAGGAAGGCGGCGAAGTGATCGATTTCGCTATCGCTTACCAGGACATCTCGCCGGTCGGCACGACCGCGCCGTTCCGGATCCGTACCGCGGTGACGCCGGGCAAGGGCAACTTCAGCGTCGGCATGGTTTACGGCTATACCGAGAAGGACCGGGTTAAGATCGGCTCAGCCAGCAGCAAGAAGCCGGGGGATTTCATCGGCGCGAACAAGGCGCAACCGCGCGCGCCGAGCAAGCTCGAAGGCCATCAACAGGCGCTGATCATGAACTATTCGCCGACCGATGATCTGGCGCTGTTTCTCAATGTGCCCTGGTTGGAGCGGAGAACCCACACCTTGACGCAAACGACAACGCCGGCCGGTTCGACATTCGGCGAAACGATAGGCAATGAAAACGGCATCGGCGACATCACGCTGGAGGGGCGTTACAACGTCTGGCGCAGCACGCGGTGGGACAAATTTGTCAGCGTGCTGCTCGGCACGACCTTGCCGACCGGCCAGTTCAGCGCAACGCGGGCGCTCGATCCGATTAGTGGAAAACAGCTGGTCACGACCGGCCCCGCCCTGCAACTGGGCAAGGATACCGCGACCTTTACCGGCGGCCTGTTGTACTCGCAGCGCTGGAAAGACTTCTGGTTGCACACGTCCGCGCTCTATACGGCCAACCCCAAAAACGACGATAACTACGCCTTCGGCGATGTGGCTACGGTCGGTTTGGCGTTACACTATACGCCAAACTATGATCTGATGTTCGGCGTGGAAGTGGACGCAAGTTACACCGAGAAAAGCATCGATAATGGGGTCAGGATCGGTAATACCGGCGGCACCTCCACCAATCTGGCGTTTGTCGGCGACTGGCGCTTCCTGAACGCCTTCGGCGGCAATTTCAAATTGCGCGGTTCGGTCGGTTTACCTATCTATGAAGATCTGAATTCGAAGGATGTCGTCAATCCGAGAGGACAACCTTTTCGGCAGGTGCAATTGGGTGACGGCTTCTTCGCGAACCTGGCGGTCCAATGGACTTTCCGTAGCGCGCCGGATTATTGATACTTCCTCAAGCCTCGTTCCCCAGGCAGTAGCGCCGGCGGGACGAAAATGAACCTGAACCATGCGAAAACTGCCGATTTCAATTTTGCTTTTCTGCGTGCTTTTCTGGCCTATAAGCCTGGTTTTCGCGGCCGATGAGGCGGAATTGCTCGATCCCGAGGCGGCTTTTGAATTGACGTATGCGGTCAAAGATTCCGGGACGCTGAGGTTTTCCTGGTCCATTGCCGAGGGCTATTATCTCTATCGGCATAAATTCAAATTTGCCTCGGAAACCCCGGGCATTGAGTCGGGAGCCCCGATTTTACCGAAGGGCGAGGTCAAGCAGGATAAATTTCTCGGCAACGTCGAGATCCTCCGCGGCAACGTGACGGCCGAATTGCCGCTTCGGCGCCTGGACCCCAAGGCCAAACGGGTCGTGATCGATCTGAGCTATCAGGGCTGCGCCGAAAACCGCGTCTGTTATCTGCCGGTTCACAAAACCGTGGCGTTCGATCTGCCGGAGGCCCACGATGCCGCGGCGGGCGGCATCCTGCCGCCTGTTGCCGCGGAGCCGGAGCGGATCGCATCAGTGCTGGCGGGGCATTCGCTCGGCCTGATCCTGCTGAGTTTTCTCGGTTTCGGCCTGCTGCTGGCGTTTACGCCCTGTGTTTTTCCGATGATTCCGATCATCTCCGGCATCGTGATCGGCGACGGCGCAGAACTGACCACGCGACGGGCCTTCGGCCTGTCGCTCAGCTATGTGCTCGCCTCCGCGCTGACCTATACCGTTTTCGGGATTTTGGCCGCGCTGTTCGGACAGAATCTGCAAGCCTTGTTCCAGCAGCCCTGGGTGCTGATCGGCGCGAGCGGACTGTTCGTGCTGTTGGCGCTGTCGATGTTCGGCCTGTTCACGCTACAGATGCCCGCCTTCATCCAGTCCCGGATTTCCTCGATCAGCTCCCGGCAGCGGCGCGGCAACTGGCTGGGAGCTGCGATGATGGGGATGCTGTCGGCGCTGACGATCGGCCCGTGCGTGACCGCGCCGTTGGCCGGCGCGTTGATCTATATCGGCCAGTCTGGCGATGCGCTGCTCGGCGGTCTGGCGCTGTTTGCCTTGGGTTTGGGCATGGGGTTGCCGCTGCTCCTCATCGGTACCTCGGCCGGCCGCTTGATGCCGCGGGCCGGCGCCTGGCTGCATGTCACCAAGACGGTCTTCGGCGTGGGGCTGCTGGCCGTCGCGATCTGGCTGCTGGGGCGCATTTTGCCGCCTTCGGTGATGCTGCTGCTGTGGGGTTTGCTGCTGACCGTGCCGCTCTTGTATCTGGGTTCCCAAAAACTCTGGAAGGTCACCGGGATGATCGTCTTCATCTATGGCCTGTTGCTGCTGATTGGGGTGGCGACCCGTCCGCAGCGCGATTATCTGGAAGTGTTATGCACGGCGGCGGTTGCCTGCCAGGCCGAGCCGCTGGCCTTTCAACACGTCGAGACCGCGGCCGAATTGCAACAAAAGCTGGCCGAGGCAGGGCAGAAAGGCCAATGGCTGATGCTTGATTTCCATGCCGACTGGTGTGTATCCTGTCTCGAGATGCAGAACCTGACCTTTGCCGATCCCAGTGTGCGGACCGCATTGTCGGCATTGGTGCTGGTGCAGGCCGATGTAACGGAGGGCGGGGCTGAAGCGCGGGCGCTGCTCAGGCGCTTTCAGCTGGTCGGGCCGCCCGCCATCCTGTTTTTCGGGCCGGATCAGCGGGAACAAAAATCGTTCCGGATCGTCGGCACTATGGACGGCGAGGCCTTTCTGACGCATATCGAAAGGCTTACCACGACAGAAACATGCTGCCATTAAGTTAAGCCCTTCCTCGTAAAACTTAAGCGTAGGCTGAGCGAAGCCGAAGCCAACAAATCGCTTCGACTTCGCTCAGCGAACGGCTTGACTTAATGGCAAAGACGCATCAGCTTGCAAAAATCTATATTATTTGATACCAGGAAACACACGGAAACTGCATGCAAAACGAGCAAAACCAAACAGAGAGCCTGACTGAAGAAGATTTCGGCACCAAAACCGGCGCCTTGGTCAAACTGGGGCTGATCACGGTCGGCACCCAGATCGCCACGGAGGTGATTCATCGTGTCGCGCGCTATCCGCTGGTAGTATTCGGTCTCGGCGTGGCCGCGGGCGTGTATGCGCACAAGGAGCGCAAGAAGATCATCCGCACGGCCCGGCAGCTACAGCACCAGGGGAAAAACCTGTTGCCTTTCCAATCCGGCGATAAATGAGGCGCGCTTTTTTTCAAAATGCCGAGATAACCGGTTTGTTCTAAACTTTCAGCCAGTAACCCACCCCGGATTCGGTCAATAGATATTTTGGCTGGGCCGGGTCGGCTTCGAGTTTATGCCGGAGCTGGCTCATGTAAATCCGCAGATAATGCGGACTTTCGATACTGTTCGGCCCCCAGACTTCTTTTAAAATCTGCCGATGCGTCAATATCTTGCCGGCATGTTTGACCAGCACCGCCAGCAGCCGGTATTGGATCGGCGTCAGGTGGATTTCCTGGCCGTCGTTGTAAACCCGGCGGTTGATCAAATCGACATGGAGATTGCCGGTCACGAACATTCCAAGTTCGGTTTGTTCGGGAGGGATTGCGGCATGGCGCAGCGCCACGCGGATACGGGCCAAGAGTTCACCGAGACCGAAGGGTTTGGTCAGGTAGTCGTCCGCGCCGGCATCGAGCGCTTCGATCTTGTGCGCTTCGGCACTGCGCGCCGACAGCACGATGATCGGTATTTCGGACCAGGTGCGGACCGCCTTGACAACGTCCACGCCGTTCATGTCCGGCAGCCCCAGATCGAGTATGATCAGATCGGCCTTGCGGATGTTCGTCTCGATCACCCCCTGCTTTCCGGTCGCCGCTTCGAACACTTCAAAACCGTGCGTGTCGAGCGCGGTGCGCAAAAAACGGCGGATCGGCGGGTCGTCCTCGATCACGATGATTTTGGGTTTTAGTGCGGTCATTTTTGATTAAGACTCAGAGCAAACATTCAGTCTTCCTGTGCGACGGCCGGGGGCTGATGTTCGATCGGCAAGTTGAACGAAAAGATGGCGCCGCCGCCGGCACGGTTATGGGCGCGGATCGAGCCGCCATGCACCGCGACGATCGCACGGCAAATCGCAAGGCCTAAACCGACGCCGCTTTGTGCGGTTTCATTACGGATTCGGTAGAATTTTTCGAACAGACGGTTTTCGAGTCCCTCCGGAATCCCCGGTCCGCGGTCGGCGAGCGAAATTTCGACCCCATCGGCGGACATTTCGGCCGCAATTTCCAAAGGGCTGCCGGCTGGCGTATAGCGTAACGCGTTCTCCAAAAGATTCGTCAACACCTGTTCGATCATCACCGCATCGGCATAAATCATCGGAATACCGGGCGGCAAAGTCACCTTGACCTGACGGTCGTTGGTCCGTTTGTCGAAACGGGTCAACACGGTGCCGATAATCTCTTCCAGGGGATACCATTCCTTGTGCAACTGAATCGTGCCGGCATCGAGTCGCGCCATGTCGAGTATATTGCTAACCAGATTCGACATGCGCCTCGCTTCGTCGTAAATCGCGCGGCTCACTTCGATCTTGTCTTCGGCTTTCAAGCTGCCGTCATCTTCCGCGAGAATGCTCGCGGAGCCGACGATCGTGGCCAAGGGCGTGCGGAGGTCATGCGAGATCGAACTGAGCAGCGAGTTGCGGAGGCCTTCCGTTTCGATTTGCAACTGCACGATTTTCGCCTGTTCGGCCAGCCTTAAACGGGTTACCGCCTGCGCGATCAGCCGCAAAAACGTATCGAGCAGTTTTTGCTGCTCGGGCAGAAATACCCGCCGCAGATTGACCGGCTCCAGCGCCAGCACGCCGAGCACTGTGCTGCCGTCATCGATCGGAAAATAGATCGCCTTTGCGCCGGGCAAGGTCGTCGTACCTTGTCCGGCCATTTCGTTATGATCGAAGACCCATTGCGCGACGCTGAGATCGGCGCCCGGGAGCGATTCAGGCATGCTCAGCTCAGTCGGATAGATCATGCGTCCGCTCTCATCCGGAAACAGTATCACGTTTCGGCTGCCGAATTCGGCATGAATGTGACGCACTGCGGTGCGTACGATCTCCGTCTCGCTCTCCGCCGCCGCCAGATCCTTGCTCATTGCATACAGCACCGAAGCCCGCCGCTCACGGTGCGCGGCGACTTTGGCCTGGGAGCGGACATTTGCGGTCAGATTGCTGATCAGCATTGCAACGATCAGCATCGCGCTGAGCGTGACCAGATATTGGGTATCCGAGACCGCAAAGCTGTGAAAAGGGGTCACGAAGAAAAAATCGAACACCAGGACGCCGAGGATCGACGCAAGCACCGACGGCCCTCGGCCGAAGCGCGTTGCGATCAGCGCGACGCCGAGCAGGAAAATCATCGCCAGGTTCGATTGCTCGAAGCGCCCGTGCATCAGCCGGGCGAGCGCCGCACTGATCAAGGTCACGCCGACCGCCCAATAATAGCCGAGATAATAGCCTTTTTTGCGGGATTTCGAACGTTGCAGCAAACCCGGCAACACATCTCTGCGGCGCGCGGCCAGTAGCGGAGCATCTTCTTCCCTTGGTTTTTGCGGGCTGCCGAGCAAATAAATATTGATGTTGTGCGCTTCGCCGATCAAGGTGTCGACGACCGAGCCCAGCACAAAGCGCCGCCAGCCGCGGCGGGACGGTTTGCCCATCATGATCTTGGTCACATTTCTGTCGCTGGAGAATTTGATGATCGCTTCGCTCATGTTCGGCGAACTCAGCGTTGCGGTTTCCGCGCCAAGCTGTTCCGCGGTGCGTAAAACACGCAGCACCGCATCGCGCTTTTCGGCCGGCATGCGCTGCAATTCGGGGGTTTCGACATAAACCACGATCCAGTCGGCGCGCAGGCTGACCGCAAAGCGCTTGCCGGCCCTGACCAGGCGTTCGGCCAGCGCATTCGGACCGATGCAGACCAGAATCCGTTCGCTAACCTGCCAGACCTCGCGAATCGCATTGTCTTCGCGGTAATCGAGCATCTGCGCATCGACCCGGTGCGCGGTCTGCCGAAGCGCCAATTCTCTGAGCGCGATCAGATTGCCTTTGCGGAAAAAGTTTCGGATCGCTTCCTGTGCCTGCTGCGGCAGATAAACCTTGCCCTCCCTGAGCCGCAGCAGCAGTTCGTCGGGCGGCAGATCGACCAGTTCGACCTCGTCCGCCGCCTCGAAGACGGTATCCGGCACCGTTTCCCATATCCTTATGCCGGCAATCTGGCCGACATCGTCGCACAGGCTTTCGAGATGCTGCACGTTCAACGCGGTATAAACGTCGATGCCGGCATCGAGCAATTCCTCGATGTCCTGCCAGCGTTTCGGATGGCGCGAACCGGGGGCATTCGTATGCGCGAGTTCATCGACCAGAATGATCGAAGGCCGCCGCTTCAAGGCCATATCCAGATCGAATTCGCACAGCACGGTGCCGCGGTAATCGATTTGTTTGGCCGGCAAGACTTCCAGGCCTTCCAGCAAGGCCCTGGTTTCCGCGCGGCCGTGGGTTTCGACCAGCCCCACGACCACATCGAGGTTTTCCGCTCGCCTTTCGCGCGCCGCCAGAAGCATCGCATAGGTCTTGCCTACGCCCGCCGCGGCGCCGAAAAAGATTTTCAGCCGCCCGCGCCGGGCTTTCGCCTGTTCCCGCGCGACGCGGGCCAGGAGTTCATCGGGATCGGGGCGTTCGATGCTGGACATCCGTGGACCTCACAGCCAGCCGATGCTTTTGAGGCGGCGATGCAGCCAAATACAGCCGATGATCACGCTAAAGAGCGTTGCCGGGTAGGCATAGCGCCAGTCGAGTTCCGGCATATGCTTGAAATTCATCCCGTATAGGCTGAACACCATCGTCGGGACCGCCAAAATCGCGCCCCAGCCGGCCAGCCGTTTGACGACTTCGTTCTGGCGCACCGTCGCCATCGTCAAATGCACCTGCATCGCATCGTTCAGCATTTCGCGCATGCCGTCGACGGCCTGGTGGATGCGCTGCGCGTGATCGTGCACGTCGCGGAAGTAAAAGCGCGTCTCTTTCGGAATGATGTGCGTATGAAAACGCATCAGTTCGCTGCAGATGTCAAGCCACGGCATCGTCGCACTTTGCAGTAGCAGCAAATCGCGCTTCAGGTCGTAAAGTTGTGCGAACGTTTCGCTGCGGAAATCCTTGTCGAAAATATCCGCTTCGAGTCGTTCGAGCCGCTGCCCCAAGCCCTCGGCAACCGGCAGATAATGATCGACGATGAAGTCCATCAGCACGTACAGCGCAAAACCGGGACCCTTGGCCAACTGCTCCGGCATGTTCTCGCAGCGCTCGCGTACTTTCGTATAACTCAAGGACGATGAATGCCGCACAGAAACCAAAAAACGCGCGCCGACGAAGAAGTGGGTTTCGCCGAATGAAACGCGCTGGTCTTCGGTCAGTTGCGCGGTTTGCAATACCAGGAACAGAGAGTCGCCGTATTCTTCCAGTTTCGGCCGTTGATGCGCCGAACAGGCGTCTTCGATGGCCAGTTCATGCAAACCGAACTCTTGCTGGATTTTTGCCAGCAAGACCTTATCGGCTTCGCGCAGCCCGAGCCAGACGAAGGTTCCCTCTTCGGCCAGCACGTCGCTGATCGCCTCCACCGTGATCGCGCCTATGCGTTTGCCGTGCCTGTAGGCGACACAGTTCATCACCATCGCAGGATCGATGGATTGCTCCGGAAACGCAAAATTCAATTGCGGGTTTTCCATATCTCAGTCTGAAGCCTCATTCATAATTTTTACGACTGATGTATTCACGCCGTGCCCTGAGGAAGGGATTAGGCTACTCTTATTTTGGCCGATTTGAACTGTTGCGCCGTATTTATTCAATCCCCTTTTTTGAACGGGGCAGTGAATAATTACCCTGAGGTTGGACTGTCTCCTTGAAGGCGGCGAGGATCTCCTGGCATTGTGAAGCAATCAACCTTTTTTTTCCCAGGGAGAGTTCCGCCGACTTGATATTCGTATTCAGCCGGGACAGCCTTAAAACCTCCCGGGTTAAATCCATAAATCGACCGTATGCAGCCTCCGCGGCCTTCAGGTCTTGATCATCGCTGAGGCCTTCAATGCCACGAAGAGACCCAAGAGCCTTCCTGGCCGATTCGTCATAAGATTGAATGCGTTGCTCGATTTGATCCATCACGTGATCGTCCGCCTCTTCAATATGCGGCTTGTGAAGAGCGAAGACGTTCAGGCTGGCCGTGAGCGCTTCATATGAGAGCATGATGGCCTCGTTACACTGGCTGCCGCGTGTGTTTCGGTGGATGAGGCGGTTCAAGCTCTCTTCAAAACGCTGCATTTCTTCAGCGCATTGGGTCGCGGAGATCTTCTGGGCCTTGAAATTGGTGTTCTGAGTTGCAAGATCCAGAATCGTTTCGTCTAATTTCTTATATTGCGACCAGCAGGCACTGAACTCATTGATCATCCCTGTCTCGCGCGGAAGTTTCTCTCGATAAATGATGGATTCGATTTCCTTCCGGCTGTTTTCTACGCGGTCGGCAGCCTGGCGAGCTTGGGCGGCGAAGTCTTCCGATGTTTCATCGTTAATGGCCAATACGGCGTTCTTCTCGGCCTCAACGGCTTCGAGAAGATGAATCTTCATCGCCGATAACAAATTAACCTTCATAAACTGCGTCTCGAATGGATTAGCCCCTTCCCGATAAACAGAGACAAAGAGGGTAAATGCCGCCAGGACCGCAAAAGTCAGTATCCAGGGCAAGAAATCATATAATCTTCTTTTGGTCTTTTGTTCCATACTTCAGCCTCCTCTCGCCTTTGTTTAAGTTCGCTCTATCAATCGTTTTTGAAGAGAGCCTTTTGGACGGAATAGCCTTCCACAATAAAATCAGCACTGCCGCCAGCAGAGGCGCAAAATTTCATCACGAAATCTGCTTTCTACTGCATGGCGTCCAATGCCAGATTTAATGCCAGGACGTTAACCCTGGGTTCTCCTAAAAAGCCCCAATGCCTGCCCTCGGTATGCCTCTGCACCATTTCTTGAAGCTTTTGTGGATCGACATGGCGAGCATTGGCGATACGATTGATTTGGAATTCCGCGGCCGCCGGACTGATATGCGGGTCCAATCCGCTGCCGGACGCGGTGACCAGATCGACCGGAACCGGGGTTTTATTCTGAGAATCGCCCGCCTGCAAGGCATCGATCCGGTGTTTAACGGCATCCGCCAGCGCCGGATTCGTCGGGCCTAAATTGGAGCCGCTGGATGCTCCCGCGTTATAGGGGTAGGGTGAAGTGGCCGAAGGCCGGCCCCAAAAGTAGCCCTTGCCGCTGAACGGCTGGCCGATCAACGCCGAGCCCACCGCCTTGTCTTGCTTATCCCGCAGGATGCTGCCGTTGGCCTGGTTGGGGAAAAGCACTTGTGCAAGCCCTGTCACCAGAGCCGGATAAATAACACCGGTCAGCAGGGTCCAGATCAGTAACATCGTAACCGCCGGTTTGATAAGTTTAATCATGTCTAACACCATATTGGAGTGATTAGGACGGATAAGTGGATTGCATCTACCTTTGGCCTTTACACAAGGCCCAGTTCGACCAGAATCAAATCGATCGCCTTGATGCCGATAAACGGCACGATCAGTCCGCCGACGCCATAGATCAGCAAATTGTTTTGCAGCAGCTGTTCCGCACCGACCGGCTTGTAGCGGATACCTTTTAGAGCGAGCGGAATCAGCGCGATGATGATCAACGCATTGAAAATCACCGCCGACAGGATCGCGCTGTCCGGCGTCGCGAGCTGCATCACGTTCAAGACATTCAGCGCCGGATAGGTCGTCGCGAAGGCGGCCGGAATGATCGCGAAATATTTCGCGACGTCGTTCGCAATGCTGAAGGTGGTCAAGGCGCCGCGCGTCATCAACATCTGCTTGCCGGTTTCGACGATCTCGATCAGCTTGGTCGGATTCGAATCCAGATCGACCATGTTGCCGGCTTCCTTGGCGGCTTGGGTGCCGCTGTTCATCGCCACCGCGACGTCGGCCTGGGCCAGCGCCGGCGCGTCGTTGGTGCCGTCGCCGGTCATCGCGACCAGGCGGCCGTCGGCCTGATGCTCGCGGATCAGCTTGAGCTTGGCTTCCGGGGTCGCTTCGGCGAGAAAATCGTCCACGCCCGCCTCGGCGGCGATCGCGGCGGCGGTCAGGCGGTTGTCGCCGGTGATCATGATCGTTTTGATGCCCATCTGGCGCAGTTCCGCGAAGCGCTCCTTGATGCCGCCCTTGACGATGTCTTTCAGTTCGATCACGCCCAGCGCATGCGCGCCTTCCGCGACGACCAGCGGGGTGCTGCCGCGGCGCGCGACATCGTTGACCAGCGTTTGAATCTCCTGCGGAAACTTGCCGCCCTGTTCTTCGACGTAGCCATGGATCGCGTCGGCCGCGCCCTTGCGGATCTGCCTGCCTTCCATGTTGACGCCGCTCATCCGCGTCTGTGCGCTGAAATGTACGAAAGTGGCGCCCAAAGAATGCACGTCGCGCTCGCGCATGCCGAATTTTTGTTTCGCCAGGATCACGATGCTGCGCCCCTCCGGCGTTTCGTCGGCCAATGAGGCCAATTGCGCGGCATCGGCCAGGCTCTTTTCGATGACGCCTTTGACCGGAATGAAGGCCGAAGCCTGGCGATTCCCCAACGTAATCGTGCCGGTCTTGTCGAGCAGCAGCACGTCGACGTCGCCGGCGGCTTCGACGGCCCGGCCGGAAGTTGCGATCACGTTCTTCTGCATCATCCGACCGATTCCGGCGACGCCGATCGCGGACAACAGGCCGCCGATCGTGGTCGGGATCAGGCACACCAGCAGCGCGACCAGCACCGTGATCGAGATCGGCTTGCCGGCGCCGGCGCTTTCGACGCTGTACAGCGAGAACGGCAGCAGGGTGACCGTCGCGAGCAGGAATACCAGCGTCAAGGCGACCAACAGGATCGTCAGGGCGATTTCGTTCGGGGTTTTCTGACGCTTGGCGCTTTCGACCATCGAAATCATCCGGTCCAGGAAGGTTTCGCCCGGATTGACCGTAATGCGGACGACCAGCCAGTCCGACAGCACCCGCGTGCCGCCGGTCACCGAACTGAAGTCGCCGCCGGACTCGCGGATCACCGGCGCGCTTTCGCCGGTGATCGCGCTTTCATCGACCGAGGCGACGCCTTCGATCACCTCGCCGTCGCCCGGAATGAAGTCGCCGGCCTCGACCAGCACGACATCGCCGCGCCGCAAGGTCGAGCCGGCGATCTTGCTGTAGTTCGAACCGTAGCGCGGTTCGTCGAGTTTTTTCGCCGCGATGTCGCGCTTGGCGCTGCGCAGGAACGCCGCCTGGGCCTTGCTGCGGCCTTCCGCGACCGCTTCGGCAAAGTTCGCGAACAGGACCGTGAACCAAAGCCATAACGCGATCGCCAGCGTGAAGCCGGATTCGACTTCGCCTTGCCCTCTGAGTGATTGAATCCATAAAAAAGTCGTCAGCAGACTGCCGATGTAAACGACAAACATCACCGGATTTTTCGCCTGCTGCCTGGGCGATAATTTTCGAAACGCATCGAGCAGCGCTGCCCGTAAAATTTGCCGATCGAATAACGCGGTGGAAACCGATTTTTTACGCATAAAATTCTCCCCGGTCATTTTGTCATTTGCAGATGTTCGACGATCGGCCCCAACGCCAAGGCCGGCACGAAGGTCAGCGCGCCGACCATCAGCACGGTGCCGATCAACAACGCCACGAACAGCGGCGTGTGCGTCGGCAAGGTGCCGGGGCTCACCGGCACGATTTTCTTTGAGGCCAATGAGCCCGCGATCGCCAACACCGGGACGATCAGCCAAAAACGCGCAAACAGCATCGCGAAACCGAGCGTGATGTTATAAAAAGGTGTATTCGCCGACAGTCCGCCGAATGCGCTGCCGTTGTTGTTGCCGGCCGACGAAAACGCATAGAGCGCTTCGCTGAAACCGTGCGCGCCGGGGTTGAATAGCGAACTTTTGCCGGCATCGGTCATTATTGCGGCGGCCGTGCCGCCCAGGACCACCAGCGGCGGAATCAGGATCGCGACGGCGGCCATTTTCATCTCAAAAATCTCTATCTTCTTGCCGAGATACTCCGGGGTGCGGCCGATCATCAACCCGGCCACGAACACCGCCACGATTGCAAACACGATCATCCCGTACAGACCGGAGCCGGTGCCGCCGAAAATCACTTCGCCAAGCTGCATCAGCCACATCGGCATCATGCCGCCAAGCGGCGTAAAGGAATCGTGCATCGCATTGACCGAGCCGTTCGATGCCGCGGTCGTCGCGACCGCCCAAAGCGCCGAATTGACGATGCCGAAACGGGTTTCCTTGCCTTCCATGTTGCCGCCGGCTTGGGCGTTCGACGGGTTTTGATCAGCGCCGAGGGTTGTCAAGATTGGATTGCCGTGCTGTTCGGCGCTGACGGTCACGAAGACCAGCGTAACAAAAACGATCGTCATCGCCGCCAGGATCGCCCAACCTTGTCGGGTGTCGCCGACCATCATGCCGAAGGTGTAGCACAGTGCGGCCGGAATCAGTAGGATCGAAAGCATTTCGAGGAAATTGGACAGGGGGGTCGGATTTTCGAAAGGATGCGCCGAGTTCACGTTGAAAAAGCCGCCGCCGTTGGTACCGAGCTGCTTGATCGCGACTTGCGAAGCCGCGGGCCCCAACGCCAGGGTTTGTTCATGTACGGCGATTTTTTCAAGCACCGGCTTGCCTTCGGCGTCTTTGAGAGGCTGTCCGTCGTCACCGAGCTTGGGCTGTTCGTAGCTGACGGCCTCGGCCAACGTGACGTTTTGATAAGGGCTGAAGGTTTGCACGACGCCTTGCCCGGCCAAAATCGATGCCAAGAGCAGCGACAGCGGTAGCAAGATATAGAGCGTGCCGCGCGTCAGATCGCCCCAGAAATTGCCGATCGTCTCCTGGTTGCGGCGGATGAAACCACGAATCAGCGCGACCAGCACCGCCATGCCGGTTGCCGCCGAGACGAAGTTTTGCACGGACAATCCGAGCATCTGGGTCAGGTAACTCATCGTCGTTTCGCCGCCGTAGCCCTGCCAGTTGGTGTTGGTCGCAAAACTGACCGCCGTGTTGAACGCCGAATCCGGGCCGATGGCCGGTAAATGCTGAGGATTGAACGGCAAATAAGCTTGCAGTCTTTGTAAGGCAAACACGGCCAACAGGCCGAAAAAATTGAATATCAGCAGGGCAGCGGCGTATTCGGTCCAGGACATTTCCTGTTTCGGATTGACGCCGCCGAGTCGGTAGATCATTCGTTCAACCGGGATAAGCCAGCGCATCGGCCTGACCGGCTTGTCCTGATAAATGCGGGCCATGTACCCGCCGAGCGGTTTCGCCAGCGCCAGCAAAGTGGCGAGATAAACCGCGATTTGTAAAAAACCATGGCTCGTCATCAGAATTTCTCCGGAAAAAACAATGCAAAAGCAAGATAAATGAAAATCACCAACGCGATGCCCGCGCTCAGGAGATAAAGCCCGGTCATGACGAACTCCTTAATTTTTCGAAGGCGTAGACCAACGCGCCGGTCAGCAGGAAAAACCCTGCGCAAAGAAAGATAAAAGCGATGTCCATACAAGTCCTCGTAAGATCAGTACGGTTTGCAAAGCTACGGGGCCAGGTGTCCGTAGTTCCTCTTAACCTCCCAGCGCCGGGATGTGCAACAGAAAACACTTATTCCCGGCTCGATCGGTTTGATTACGGAATAGACTACGCATTCAAAAATAAAAAAGATGTAAAATTTTCGGTAGAATGCGCGCCTTTGTTGTTTGTTTAACCATTTCACCATCCTGCCGAGAGGGCAATGAATCCATCATCTCTTCCGATTAGCCCTTATCCCGCCGATTTGCCCCGCCGGGATTTACGGCGCATGATCCGTCTCGTCCGCCTGCTGCACAAGTTGAGCGGCAATACCGCCTACCGGAGCCATCTGGAAAGCCTATTGCCGGCGAGCGCGCGCTTCGATCCCGGTCATCATGCGGTGATGATGGGCTACGATTTTCATTTGACCGAGATCGGGCCGAAGCTGATCGAAGTGAACACCAATGCCGGCGGCATCTGGTATGCGAGCCTGTGCGATGATCCGGAAACGGTCGGATTTCCGGAGCGGCTGGGCTCAAGGCTGCTAAAAACATTCTACGACGACTATGCCCGCTTTCGGAACGCTCCCGAGTCGCGCCCCAAAACCCTGGTAATTTTGGACGAAAATCCGGCAGAGCAGCCGCTTTATGCCGAAATGCAGGTTTTTGCGGCGCTGTTCAAAAAAGCTGGCATCGTGGCGGTGCTCGCAGATCCCTCGGAGATTGCGGCGCAAGAGGACGGGCTTTACCTCAACGGCAAGCCGGTCGAGATGATTTATAACCGGCACTGCGATTTTTATCTGCAAACGCCGGAGTTGGAACATATTCGCGCGGCCTACTTGCAAGGGCAGGTGTGCCTGAGTCCGAATCCCCATGCCTACGGCTTGCTGGCCGACAAGCGGCGGATGATGCTGTGGTGCCGGCCTGCCATCATGCAGGGCTTCGGGCTCTCGGAGGCGGAGGTCTCGCTGCTGGCGGCGACGGTGCCGGAAACCCGGTTGTTGGCAGAGCTGACGACCGAGGAAGCCTGGAGCATACGCAAACAATGGGTATTCAAGCCCGAGACCGGCTATGCGAGCCGGGGCGTCTATGTCGGCGACAAGCTGACCAAACACAAGCTGGCCGAACTCGTACAGGAAGAGACCTTGATCCAGCGGCGGATTCCGCCTTCACTGACGTTCGGCGAGGACGGTCAGGCATTCAAGACCGATTACCGGCTGTTCGTGTACCGCGACCGGATTCTCGGCGTCGCCACGCGGATTTATCAAGGCCAGGTGACCAACCTGCGGACCGAAAACGGCGGCTTTGCGAAGGTGCGGCTGGTCGTCTGAGCCGCAAACCGGGCGCATCGCCAGAGTTTTCAGATATTTTTCGTGCCTTTCGTGGTTTTTGTGGACAATGCGCAACATTAAATCCATTAAGCAGAAAATAATTAAACTATGTTATTTGACGCAGTCCAAATAAGTCAAATCACGCATCTTCATGAAAAAAATAGGGAACTTGCGTGATAGATGGCAGACGGAGATGGGCGATTGTTCGGGATGATGCCAACCAAAGTCAGTCCAAAGCCAGTAAAGCCGGGCATTTGAGCGGGTGAGGGCAAGCGCCTTCAAAATTTTACGACTCTTTTGAAGTTTTGGCATTGAATCTGCTTATTTATTGATAAAGCATTACTCTGTCATGAGGTCATAATAATGAGTCAACAATTAGCACAGTCCAAAGTCACAAAAACTTCCGGCAATAACGGCGCCTTGTTGTTGGGAACCGGTCTCGCGTTGGCGTCGATGATTCTAATTCCTGCCTTGGCGACCCGCATGGGCTTGGGTGCAAGCCTGACCGGCGCGCTCAGAATGGCAGTGATGAAAGCCGGTAATCAGGCGATCAGAAGTTGAGGATTCGCTCTGTTCATGGTTTCCCCTAGGGTTCCCATGCTTGGCGCTCTTCGTTATGCATCGATGTCGTCATACGCGCCGGAGTGACGGATTTGTGTATAACGATGAGCGCTCGGTGTGGGAATCCGCCCCAAGGACATAAGGTGAATCCCCTCGTGCCATAAACTATAGCTTTTTCATGACTCTTCATTGTCATCCTTGCCCGATTCGCCCACTGCAACGGTCGTGTGGATCGGGTTTTTTTGCTTTACGCTAAAATTTTCAGAAAGGCATTGCGTCTGGTCGCCGAGTTTAGTAGCATTTTCCTACCACGTAATAAACTGATGTTGATATGAGCGAAATCGATAAGGCGTGTGATCTTTGCGGATTGCCTGTGTTGACCCCAGGTTTCAAGTTGCGCACGAAGGAGGGTGACAAGGATTTTTGTTGCGAGGGTTGCATGGGCATTTATCAGATGCTGCATGAAGATGAGGTGCTCACACTTGCCGATCAAGCCGATCAAAACGATTGAGTCGCGTTTTTTCCAGCCCCTTCCTTGTCCCCCCCCGTAGAAACAGATTTTTCAGCAAAGCCGATGTTCACGGCAGCGTCCGTATGCCGTGCGGCAGTTGCCGGTCGGCGAAGGTTTTGGATTCAACTACAAGAGGAGTGTCGTGATGGCGCATGTACATGGCAAAGGCGTGATGAAGGAAATGAGTAAAGTCAAGGATTCCATGGGCAAGGAAATTGTGAAAGGCTCGATGGCTTCCGTTACCGTACATACAGGAGCAAAACTGATGAGTAAATTAACGAAATACCCCGTTCTGGTGTTTGGGGCCGGCGTTGTGGCCGGTATCTATGTCTATAAATACCGCAAGCAAATCATCGCGAGCGCCAACAAGGCAATCGATTCCGGCAAGGACTTTGTGTTGCAGCAAAAAGAAAATCTGGAAGACATCGTCGCGGAGACGAAGGAAGAGAGCTGACAAGCCGCAGGGTATTTCCCTTCCCCTATTTTTGCAGAGACGGGTGATTTCTCTTGATGAGGGAATCACCCGTTTTTGTCTATTCCGAGTGTTTTTTGACTTATGGCTATTCAAAAAGAGTTTGTATTACGCTATCGCGGGTCAGAGCACGTTCGTTTTGAAATACCTTCCGCGTTTTGTGACGAGCAGATAGCTGAAGCGTTAACCGGACGGCTGTTGGCTGTGGACGGTGTTTACCGGGTTCAGGTCTATCGAAGCCAGAGAAAATTGGCCATCCGTTATCAGGAAACGGTGCACGATTTCACCGGCTTGTGCAAATTGTTGTTCCAGATCGTCAGCGAGCTGGAGAAAGACGCGCTGGCGGAAACCCGGCCGAAAGCCGTGCAGATCGCCAAACAGCGCCTCAAAAACCGGCTCAAGAATGTCAAGGCCTTCCGCTGGTTCGGCAACAAATACGACGATGCGAAGGAAACCTTGCAGGCCGCTAAGATCGTCGGCAAGGGCCTCACCAAACCGGGTAAATTCTTCAAGGATCCGGAAAAGATGGTGATCGATTTTTTAAATGACATGCTGGTGCTGTTCTTGATCCGGCTGCATTGGGACCACATCACCAAGGAATGGATTCCGCGTCCGTTCAAGTACCGCTACGAATGGATGGCGGTGTTTTATATGATTTATTTGCTGATGCGTTCGCGCCGGCCGAAACCGTAAGCGCCAGAAGATTCAGTAATAAGTAAGTAGGAATTATCGATGAACGATCTTGCAGCGACAGGTTACAGATATTTTCAGGTACGGCATCAGTTGCAACGGCGGATACGGATCGTGGCGCCGATGTTGAAAAAGGACGATGAGCGCTGCTACATCCTCGAAATTCTGCTCAAAAAGCGTGCCGAAATCAAACGGGTGCGTTCGACGCCCGCGCTCGGCACGGTCGTGGTCGAGTTCGATCCGAACCGCCTGCCGAAGGCGAATCTGCTGCTGATGCTGGATGCGGTGCTCGGCAACCTGGCCAGCAAGCCCAGTTCAAGCGGCCAGCGTAAGAAAGCCGATTTCTCGAACGGCGTGCAGGAGGTTGATCTCGCGATCGAGGGCATGACCTGCGCGTCCTGCGCGCTGCTGCTCGAAATGGTGTTCAATCGCGATGCGAAGGTCAAACAGGCCAGCGTCAATTTCGCGACCGAGACCCTGACCGTGGTCGGGCAATTGAACCGGGACGAGGTGTCGGCGAAGATCGCCAGCCTCGGCTACAAGGCCTATGCAATGGATACCTTGTCGCAGCGCAAGAAACTGATCGAAAAGGAACAGTTCCGTATCCGCTCGGCCTGGCGGCGGTTTTTGTGGTCGGCCGTGCTCAGCGCGCCGGTAATCGTGCTCGGCATGGGCATGGCAAAGTCGCGTCCCTTGCACTGGCTGCAATTCGTGCTCGCGACGCCGGTCGTGTTCGGTTCCGGCAAGCCGTTTTTTGACAAGGCGGTGAGGCTAGCCAGGCACAAGGCCGCGAACATGGATACCTTGATCGCGCTCGGCGTCGGCGCCGCTTATGCCTTCAGTCTGTCGTCATTCTTCAGACGGCGCGGCCACATGTATTTCGAAGCCGCCGCCGCGATCATCGTGTTCGTGCTGCTCGGCCGGTATCTCGAAGAAAGGGCCAAGGGCAAGGCCGGCGAAGCGATCCGGCAACTGGTCGACTTGCAGCCGCAGACCGCGACTTTGATCCGGGACGATCGGGAAATAATCGTCGACGTCGAAAGCGTCGAGGTCGGCGACATCCTGCTGGTGCGGCCGGGCGAGAGGATTCCGACCGACGGCGAGGTCGTGCACGGCATTTCGACCGTCGACGAGTCGATGGTGACCGGCGAAAGCATGCCGGTGGTCAAGGACGTCGGCCATCAGGTGATCGGCGGCTGCGTGAACGGCAACGGCGTGCTCCGCATCCGCGCGACCGCAGTCGGCATGGATACGGTGCTGGCCGGCATCGTGCACATGGTCGATCAGGCGCAATCGACCAAACTGCCGATCCAGAAACAGGTCGATCAGATTTCCGCGGTCTTCGTGCCGTCGGTGATGGCGGTGTCCGGGCTGACTTTTGCCGGCTGGATGGCGCTCGGCGCGCCGTTCGGCTTCGCGCTCGGCAATGCGATCACCGTGCTGCTGATCGCCTGTCCCTGCGCGCTGGGCCTTGCGACCCCGGCGTCGATCATGGTCGGCACCGGCCAGGCCGCGAAGAAGGGCATCTATATCCGCAACGGCGAGAGCCTCGAAGTCGCGGCGAAGCTGAACGTGATCGTGTTCGACAAAACCGGCACGATCACCGAAGGCAAGCCGAAGGTCAGCGATCTGTTGAAAGTCTCGCGCCTCGGCGAGGAAAAGCTCGTGATGTTGGCGGCTTCGGCCGAGCGCAACTCCGAGCATTTCCTCGGCAAGGCAATCGTCGACCATGCGCGCGAGCAGGGCATCGAACTCAAGGAATGTTCGCGTTTCTACAGCGAACCGGGACGCGGCATCGAAGCCGACGTGGACGGCAAATCCCTGCTGCTCGGCAATCTGGCCTGGATGCGCCAGCGTGACATCGACGTACAGAATCTGGAAGCCGCGGCCGGCCAATTCGCCGAACAGGGCAAGACGCCGGTGTATATGGCGGTGGGCGGCAAGGAAGCGGCGGTGTTCGGCATCGCCGACCAGCCGCGGCCGCATGCGGCCGCGGCGATCGCGCGTCTGCACCGGCTCGGCGTCGAGACCGTGATGGCGACCGGCGATACCGAAAAGACCGCGCAGTTCATCGCCAGCAAAGTCGGCATCTCCGACATCGCCGCGAATGCGAAGCCGGAAGAGAAACTCGCGATCATTCAGCGCCTGCAAGCGGAAGGCAAAGTCGTCGGCATGATCGGCGACGGCATCAATGACGCGCCGGCCTTGGCCGCCGCGGATGTCGGCTTTGCGGTCGGCAGCGGCACCGATATCGCGATCGAGTCGGCCGACATGACCTTGACGCAGGGCGACATCACCAAGGTGACCGATGCGATCGAGTTGAGCACCGACACGATACGGATCATCAAGCAGAATCTGTTCTGGGCCTTCGGCTACAACACGATCGCGATCCCGGTTGCCGCGGTCGGCAGGCTGAATCCGATGATCGCCTCCGCCGCGATGGCGTTGAGCTCGCTGTCGGTGATTTTGAATTCGTTGCGCCTGAGCAAGAAATAGGATTTTAAGATGGATCATTCAATGATGGAACACGCCGCCATGAACCACGCGGCGATGGATCACGGATCGATGCACGGCATGGCCGAGGTCGCGAATGCGGCCGGCGGCTTCGATTACACGCTGGCCTTCATCGCCGGCTTCCTGGGCAGCGGCCATTGCCTCGGCATGTGCGGCGCGCTGGTGTCCGGCTATTTCATGAATTCGGGCAAACAGCGCTCGTATTGGCCTTATCTGATGTATCAGGTCTCGCGCATCTCAGTCTATACCCTGATCGGCGTCACCGCCGCGCTGCTTGGCGTCGTGCTGGTGTCCGGCGGCCTGTTCGGCAAGATCCAGAGCATCCTGCAGATGATCATTGGCATCGTGGTGATCGGTCTCGCCTTCGGCATCCTGGGCTGGCTGCCCTGGCAGGGTTCGCTGCGCCTGTTGCCGTCGCAATGGCTGCGCAAGGGTTATGCGACCTCCAGGCAGCAAGGCCCGCTCGGCGGCGCGATGCTGGCGGGCCTGTTGAACGGCATGATGCCGTGCCCGTTGACCTTCGCGATGGCGGTCAAGGCGACCACCGCGACGACCGTGCTCGAAGGCGGCTCCCTGATGCTCGCGTTCGGCGCCGGCACCCTGCCGATGATGCTGTTCATCAGCCTCGCCTTCGGCAAGATCAAGGCGAACATTCGCGGCCTGATGTACAAGGCCGCCGCCGCGATCATGGTGTTCATGGGCATCAACACCTTCTACCGCGGCCTCGGTTTTTACCTGGACCAGCATTTCAAGCATCACAATCACTATATGATGATGCAGGAATGGGTGAACGAAATGATCGCTTATCTGAATGAGTTGATCGCTTATTTCGGCGATTTGGTCAACAATATTCAGAACATGTAGATTGCTTGTTTCATCTGAATTGTAATTCAGGTTACGCTTTCGCTGTCGGATTGTAATCCGGCTTTCGCCGGACGGGCCATGCTGCCCCCGTCCGCAGGGTTTCTCGCAAGCTTCAATGTTTATAGCGGTTGCCAGACCTAGCCGGTTGGAGGTTCATAACGATAGCCGGCCCCATAAACCGAATGCACGACTTCCGTTCCGGGCAACAGTTCGGCCAATTTTTTGCGCAGCTTCTTGATATGGCTGTCGATCGTCCGGTCCGAAACGATGCGTTGATCCGGGTAGATCAAATCCATCAGCTGTTGCCTCGACAAAATGCGGCCGGGCTGCCGATACAAAGCCTGCAACAATTCAAATTCGACCACGGTCAATTCGGTTTCCCGGCCGCCGGCCCGCACGCGAAAACAGGAGGGGACGAGAGTCAGCACATGCTCGGCATCGGCGGATGCCGGTGCGGGCGGCTGCTGGCGGCGTAAGACCGCCTTGACGCGCGCGACCACTTCACGCGGACTAAACGGCTTGCAGATATAGTCGTCGGCACCGAGTTCCAGGCCGAGCAGGCGATCGATTTCTTCGATGCGCGCGGTGACCATGATGATCGGCACGGCGCTGAAGGCGCGTATCTCGCGGCACAGTTCCAGGCCGTCCCGCCCGGGCAGCATCAGATCCAGCAACACCAGGTCGGCCCGATGCCGCCCGAGCCAGGGCACGACCTCGATGCCGTCGCCCAGAATCGTGCTGGCAAAGCCCGCCGCATGCAGATAATCGGCTTCCAGCTGCGCAAGCTTGGCCTCGTCTTCGACAATCAGTATCTGTTTCATCCCTTCACCGGAAGTTCGATGCGGACAAGCAGCCCGCCCAAGGGGGAGGCGCTTGCACGGATCGAACCGCGATGCGCCTTGACGATATTGCTGCAAATCGCCAGTCCGAGACCGGCGCCGCCATGATGGCGGCTGCGCGAGCTTTCGACCCGGTAAAAGCGGTCGAACAGGTGCGGGAGCGCCGATTCCGGCACGCCCGGGGCACTGTCGGCAAATTCGATCACCAGATTGCCTTCCTGCCGCGAGACCGTAATGTCCAGTCGGCCGCCTGCGTCGGTATACTTCATGCTGTTGGTCAACAGGTTGCGAAAAAGCTGCGACAAACGGTCCGGGTCGGCATGGAGAGTGAGCGGAGACTCCCGTTGGCAGGTCAATTTGACGGTCATGTGTTTGGCGGCAAATTCGGGGCTTAGGGCGTCCCTGTCCGCCTGCAAAATCGTCAGCGGATCGACCGCGGCTTTGCGATAGCTCAAGGCGCCCTGATCGGAGAGCGATAATTGATACAGGTCGTCGGTCAGACGATTCAGCCGCATCAGATCGGCGTACAATGAATCGACCGCGGCGCGCGTCAGGGGGCGAATGCCGTCCTGCAAGGCTTCGAGTTCGCCGCGCAGTACCGCGATCGGCGTTCTCAGTTCATGCGAAATATCCGCGATCCAGCGCCGCCGCGCCTGTTCGGCCTGGTCCAGGGCGGCCGCCATCTCGTTGAAATCGCGCGCCAACTGCCCCAATTCGTCGGTCGATTCGATCGGCAGACGCATGTCGTAACGGCCCACGGCGAGCGTTTTAACCGCACCGGCGATACGCTTTAACGGGCGGCCGAGCACATAAGCCAATATCAATGCCAGAACCGCCGACAAAAAAACCATCAGCAGCGCGATCCAGACAAAAGACTGGGTTTGCCGTTCGATGAACTGCAGCTCGATCGGCTGATTGGGCGGTTTGCCGGGCAGCACCCCCAGATACCCGACCACCTGCTGTCGATGGCGGATAGGGTGTAAAGTCAATTGCGCCATACCTTCGCGGCGGCCGAAAATGATCGTTTTGTCGGAACGCAATAGCATAAGGCTCAACTCCAGCGGCCGAAAGCGGCGTTCGGCTCTGGGGCTGGGTAGATCGGGCGGCCATACATCGGGCGGATCGTTCAGTGTCTGCTTTAACCACTTTAACGAAAGACGATGCCGGCGCTCATGGCTCTGCGCTAATAATTCCAGCCATTTGTGCTTGTTGCCGGTCAATTGTTTCCAATCGGGATCGGTGGCGTAATAATCGCCGAGGTTTTCGAGCAAGGTGGTCAGATGTTCCTGCTGCCTTTTCTCGACGAACTCGGCAAAGCCCCGGTCGAGCGACCAGCGCATGAAGGCATACATGCCCGCAACTACCAGCAGCGTAGTCAGAAGCAAGGTCAAAAACAGCTTGAAGCGGATCGATTTGGGCATCGGGGGCGTAAAGAAGGGGATAGTTATCCTTTCCTATGGATCGATGATCATCGGATAAGTCATGCGGTGAAGGCAGGGGATTTTACATATCCGCCCATAGGCGCCGCAAATTATGATAACAGGCGCTCAGGTTCACCGCCGGAGAAAATTTGTTCGGCATTGCGCCAGCGCCTCGGAAGATACGACTTCGGGAATTTGAATCAGCACGGCTAACCTCCGAGCGCTTGCCAAGCCAAACCGAACGCCAGTCCCAGCGAACCGAGCCCGACTCCTGCGGCGGCGAGGCGCCCGCCATGCAGGCGCGTCCACAGCAGAATCCCGGTCAGGCTCAACACGATCAGGCCGCCGGCCAGCGTATCGGCGAGCAGCACCCAAGCGACGCCCAGTCCGACGCCTTTGTGCAGGTTGGTCAACAGCGCAAACATATTGCCGGTGCCGCGCTTGACGGTCACGAAACGGTTGCCCGGCCAGTATTCGGCCTGCACCGAGTCGCGCGGCGTGCGCAGCGTGATCTGCCAGCGCGGCGGCTGCTCGACGCTGACGCCGTTCCAGAGCACCGTTCTGGCCGGCTCGCGCAGGATCTTCGCGTGCCCGGCGCCCAGCCGGAATTTTTCCCCAAGCCAGGCCGCGAGCGCTTGCGGGTCGCCGGGGAGCGGCTCCGGCAAGGCCAATTGCGCTTCGGTCTTTTCGACCTTGGCGGCCGGAATTTTCATCACCTCGTGGTGATTCAACAGGATGCCGGAAAAGCCGAACAACAGTCCCAGCGACGCGCCCCACAGACCGATCCAGCCATGGGTGCGGCGCAGCCATTTCAGGAAGCTGCCGCGCGCCCAGTTTTTTGGCAAGAACAGATAGCCGCCGCCGGATTTCCGGCGGGGCTCGATGCTAGGATTCATGGAGAGATGCATGGGGCTCCGTGTCTGGGAATGAAGTGATTCAATTGCGATGCGGGTTAAAACGGCTATCGGACTTTCAGGCGTTGATAGGTGAACATAGAGATTACTCGGGTTTTTCGAGGCCTTTTTGATGCTTCCAGTGTTCCCGGCGCTGCTTTTTGAGGTCTTCCAGCTTGGCCAATTGTTCAGGGCTCAACACCTTCGAGAGTTTGCTGTGAGTTTCTTCGTGCAGCGCCTTGGCTTTATCATGCTGCTCCTTGAAGATCGCCTGTACCTGGCTTTTTTGCTCGTCCGTCAGTTTCAGTTCCTTGGTAAGCCGTTCGATTCTCTGGCCATGGTGTGCATCCGAATCCGGATCGTGGCCGCCGGAAAATGCGGCCGCGGTTAACGGGAAAGTCAAAGCGATTGCGAGTGTCAGTAAAGTTTTGTTCATGGTCTTATTCTCATTCGAATTAATGATGGGGATTCGAACGGCACTTCGCCGTTCTTGATGCTCAGTATAAGTGGGGACCATGCAAACAATTTGCAGCAATTGTGAAAACAATGTGGAAGTTTCAGTTTACCGGGCGTGCGCTGCTAAGCGTGTCGAAACTTCACCCACAGCGACAATTGCCTGACAGCGGCGTTCCCGGCCAAGCCCTGTTTGAAGCCGTCTGTGCACTGTCCGCCGGGCATGTGGCTTCCCGTGTTTGGGATGGGGTATAGGGCGGCTAGAACTTCATGCTGACGACCGCGTTGGCGACGATAGGCGACCCCGGCGTGATATTGTTGTTGCTGTTCGCCGAGGCGTAATATTCCTTGTCGAAGAGATTTTCGACATTAACTTGCACCTGGATATTTTTGTTGACTTTGTAGTAGACGGCCGCATCGAAGCGCAGATAGCCCGGCAGCGTGACTTTGTTGTCGGTGGCCGCAAACATCTTGCTGCGATAGACCGAGCCCAGGCCTATGCCCCAATGCGGGGTAATGTCATAACGGTTCCACAGTGAGAAGGTGTGTTCCGGCACCTGAGCCAGGGTGGCGCCGGCCTGAGCGGTGGCAGATAGGCTTTGGGTGATCTCGCCGTTCTGATAGGCGTAGCCTCCCATGACGCTCCAGGCGTCGGTGATGTTGCCGCTCAACCCCAGTTCTATCCCTCGCGTGCGCTGGCCGTCGACCAGAAACGACAGCGCTGGATTGTTGGGGTCGGTGGCAAGCGCATTGAGGCGGTCCAGCTGATAAAAGGCCAGCGTTGCCGACAGGTCCGGGCGAATATCCCATTTTGCGCCGAGTTCGTAATTCCTGAATTGTTCCGGCTTTAGCGCCTGGTTTGTCAATGACAGCGAAGCCAGTTGTTCGCCCGCTCTCGGTACATAGGCGATGCTGTAATTGGCATACAAGGAGAAGCTGTCGCCAAACGGTTTGAAAACCAGCCCTCCGCGCGGCGACACCAGATTGTCCTGGCTGGCAAAGGTTCGGCCGTTGCGATGATTGCGGAAATCGACTTCGAAACGGTCATAACGCAAACCGAGAATGGCCTGCCAATGCCGGCCCAACTCGATCTGGTCCTGCACGTAACCGGCCGCGATGGTCGCCACGCCGTGATTGTCGGCGTCGGTGGCGCTTTGCCGGAAAGTGACGGGGCCGATGTAGCGCGGATTTGCCAGCGCCACATTGACCGAGGTGGCGTTAGGGCCCACGGCGGTAAAATAGCCGGTATTCCGATAATTATCGGTTTCCTGATGGCCGAACTCGGCGCCGGTCAGGAACTTGTGCTTGAAAGGGCCGGTGTCCACGGCAAACGTCAGATCGGTCTGGTTGAAGAAATTCTCGCGCTGAGTCGCGTTGTTGTAGGCTGAAATGGCGACTTGCGTGCCGGCCGCATTGACCGCTCCCGGGAATATGTTCTGGTAGAACTTGTCGTAGATGGCGTAACGGGTGCGGTTGCGCACCGCGACACCGCCGCCGAAGTCGTGATCCAGCAGGGCATTGAAGGAATCGACCGTGGTCCCGGTCGGACTGCGGTCCGGGTCGCCGAAAAACGTGGAGATGTCGGTCTTGACCGGGCGTCCCTGGTATGAAGAAATCCCGCGATCGGCGACGCGGTCGTCCTCGTAATGCTCATAACCGAGCGTGACTTTGGTCTGGTCGCCGGGTCTCCAGGACACGGTCGGGTTGACGCCCCAGCGCCCGGCATCGAAGCCATCGCGGTAACTGCGGGAGTTCTCCCATAGGCTGGTCAGGCGCACGGCCAGGCTGTCGTTGATGGCCTGGTCGAAGTCGCCTGTCAGTCGCCATTTATCGAAGGAGCCGGCCTGAAAATTCATTTCCCGCGCCGTGTTCCAATCCGCCTGCTTGGTGGCGCGGTTAATCAGGCCGCCCGAGCCGCCGCGGCCGAAAATCATCGCGTTGGGACCTTTGAGGACGTCGACCCGTTCGACGTTATAAAGGTCGCGATAATATTGCACGTCGTCGCGAATGCCGTCCACATACATATCCGATGTCGAACTGTTGCCTCGAAATATCGGCGTATCGCGATTGCCTTCGCCCTGGGCGATGCCGACCCCCGGTGCATAGCGTATCGTATCGGCTATGCTCTGCATGTTTTGATCCTTGATCAATGCCTGGGTGATGACGGTCAGCGACTGCGGCAGGTCGATCAGGGGCGTGTCGGTCTTGACGGCGGTGCTGTTGGTTTTGGCTTGATAGCCGTGGGTCTCGTTGGTTTTTTTATCGCGCTCGGCCTTGACCTCGATACTTTCCAGCATCACCTCGTCATCATGGTTCGCAGGCTCCGCCGCCGGTTCGGCCGCGCACACGGCGCCGTTCAGAACGGCGCTCAGCGGTAACAGCACGCCCATCTGCCATTTGGCGGTGCCGGATTTATTATTGGTTGCGCACATAAGGTCCCCTTATCCGTTTGCATGTTCAGCATTGCTGGCTGCCTGGCGGGGAACGCTGGGTGGCTAAATTGAGGTCGTTGAGCAGGCGATTGCGTAAATGCGGCAAAAAGCGTTACATGACAAGACGCAATCGATAATGATTCTCATTATAATGTATTGATGGGGTCTGTCAAGCGCTCGGCGCTGCAGGCTTGCTGCCTGGGATTATTCCGTCCTCCCAGTAGCGCTCAGGAAACCAGGCAGCCAGCCGTGCTGCCGCGCTTCCCGCGTCACGGTCCGGAAGCCGATGTGTGACATCGGCAGATTCGCCTCATGAGCCTCCCGCGCCGATGGACGGTAACGTACGCAATAATCCTGCGCGCACAGATGCGAACCGCCTTTGATCACCATGCCACGGTTCGGTTTGCCGGCCGTCGCGGCGTCCGCTCCGTCGGCGGCCGTGCCGTGCCTTGGCGTATAAATGTCCCGGGTTTGTTCCCAGACATTGCCGACCATGTCGAACAAGCCAAAACCATTGCCCGGATAGCAGCCCACCGGCGCAATGCCGGCGTGACCGTCTTCCTGATTGTTTTCCAACGGAAAATGGCCCTGCCAAAAATTGGCCCGGGGCTTGCCTCGGTTGTCGCGCGGTTCTTTTTCGATGTCCCGGTCCTGCACCCCGGCTTTGGCCGCGTATTCCCATTCCGCTTCGCTCGGCAGTTCCCGGCCCAGCCAGTGGGCATACGCTTCGGCATCCCTGAGCGTGACCAGGGTTACCGGCTGATTGGCCTGTGCCTCGCTGCCGGGGCCTTGCGGATGACGCCAGCTTGCGCCAGCACGATACTCCCACCAGGGATAGAGCAGGCGCTTCAATTCTTCCGCCCGCGGTATCCGAAACACCCCGCCGCCGCCTTCGTGCTCGGCTTCGGTGACATAGCCCGTGGCCTGAACAAAAACTGCAAACTGCGCCACGGTAACTTCGGTGCGGTCAATCCAGAACGTTTGCACCTGCGTTCGAACTTCCGGACCTTCGTCCGCATAGCCTGCGGTGGTTCCCAACGTGAACTCGCCGTCCTCGATGCGCACCATCCCGGCTTTTGGATCGTCGCCCCAGCCGGCGGGCAGGCCGGAATAGGCTCGGCAGCGTTCGGCCGTGCCCAAAGCCGGCTCCAGAGCATAGCCTGGATGGCTGAGACAGGTCATGACCAGCGTCCAGCCTATCCCCGTCTTACCCGGCCATCGTCGTCCCGGTTCCATCATGCGGCGCGGCTTACCGCGGTGGTGCCGGCAGGCGGCCGGTGTTGCCGGGCTTTTTGGCCAGTACCGCGCCGCTATCGTGCATATAGCTTTGCCATTGCCGGTACAATGTGGCCACTACCTCGGGATGCTGCGCCGCCAGATCCCGGGTTTCGGTGCGATCCTGTTCGATATTGTAGAGTTGCCAGTGGCCGTCGCTGGGTCCCAGGGGCGGTTCGGTCCAGACGATTTTCCACGGGCCGCTGCGCAAATAGGTGCGGCCGTATTGCTCTTCGCCCACCGGTTCCGGATGCAAAGGCGCCGCATGCCGGCCCCGCAATTCGCCGAGGAAGGAATGCCCGGTAATCGGATAGACGTTTCTGTCCTTATACTTGACCAGCGGGATGCCGTTGACGCCGGACACGCCAGCCGGCGCGAGAGGTTGCGCAATGCCGGCCATCTCCAGCAGGGTGGGGGCGGCGTCGCGGACGTGAGCGAATTCGCGCACCGGCGTTTGTGCTGCGGATTGGCCGGGCAGATGCACCACCATCGGCACCGAGGTGCCGCCTTCCGTGGTAAAGCCTTTCACTAGGCGGAACGGCGTGGCGCTGACTTCTGCCCAGCGCCAGCCGTAGCGGATATAGGTTTTTTCAGTGCCGGGCGGATTGAGGGTTTGGTCCCGGCCCAGGCTGGCGATGTTTCTGGCATTGGCGGCTTCCTGCTCGGCGCTGACCCGGCTGCCCTCCGCGCCGTTGTCGGAATGGAACACGATGAAGGTGTTGTCATATTGGCCGATGTCCTTCAGGTGCTGGATCAACAAGCCAATGTTGTAATCCAGATTCGACACCATGCCGGCGTAAATCTCCATATAGCGGGCTTGCAGCTTTTTCTGTGCCGGCGGCAACTGTGCCCAGGTCAGATTGATATTGCCCGGGCCGTAGTCCACATTGTCGGTGTGCTGCCCGGGCACCGTGTCGGCATTGATATAGCGGGCATTGGGCCGGCCGAAGTTGGCGGTGGCCGGCGACGCGCTGGCGGCATTGGGCAACAGTTGTCCGGGCAGCGTGTAATCGGCGGGCACGAAACCCAATTGTTTTTGTTTGTCCAAGCGCCGCTGGCGGATGACCTCGTAGCCGGCATCATAAGCGCCTTTGTACTGGCTAGCCCAGGGTTCCGGCACTTGCAAGGGCCAGTGCGGCGACGTGTAGGTCGCAAAGGCGGCGAAGGGTTTGCCGTCTTTGATGTGCTCGTCGATATTGGCGATCAATTTTTGCGTGTAAACATGGGTGTCGTACCAAGGCCTGCCGGCATTGTCGGTCGCCGGCAGGCTCACAAACCGGCCGTTTTCGGTGTAAGTCTTGTCGCTGGCCCGGTCATGGCCAAAGTGGTTTCCGGTCGCGCCGCCAAGCAGAGTGAACGAATGCTCGAAGCCCCATTGGTCCGGCGTTTTGTCTTCCTTGGCGTTGATTTTCGAACCCAGATGCCACTTGCCGGCGATGTAGGTATGATAACCCGCGTCGCGGAGCAACTCGGCGATGCTGAGTGCCTGATTGTTCAAATAGCCTTCGTAGCCCGGCAAGCCCTTGCGTTCGTCGTTTGGCGGACCCATCGTGCCTTCACCGACCAGATGATGGTCGGTGCCTGAGTACAGCATTGACCGCGTTACTGCGCAGACGGTCGAGGTGTGATAATTCGTCAGTATCCGCCCGGACCTGACCAAGGCATCCAGATTGGGTGTGCTGATTTCGCCGCCGAAAGCGCCGATGTCCGAGTAACCCAGGTCGTCGGCGATGATGTACAAAATATTGGGCTTGCTGCCGGCCAAGGGCGGCTGGGGCGTCACGGCGCAGGCGCTCAGGGCGGCGACGGCGATACCGGCCAGGCCAATTTTTGGCGCGTTAAAGACAGACGGAGACGACAGGGTTTTTGATAAGCAATGGGATGGTGATGCGGTCACGGGCTACTCTACGGGGTGATTGGCAAAATCAGCAAACCCGATGAGTCAAGCAAGTAAGAGACCAATATTTTTATTTTGATAGATCAGAAGCTTATCAACTCGGCGCAGGGCTGGACTGTTGCTTTATCAGCAGGCGATGTTGAAGCGCTGTCCGACGGCGAACAGATTCAGAGGGGTTCAGTGCACGGTTTCGATGCCAAGTGATTGCCCGATGCGTCCGGCCTGCTTATAATCGCAAAGACGCGGGAAACTCGCCGCTATCCGCTTTTTAACGACGGCAAGGAGTATGGCATATGCAAGGCGACAAACAAATTATCGAGCAGTTGAATCAACTATTGGCCGGCGAACTGACCGCCGCGGATCAATATTTCATTCATTCCCGAATGTATCAAAACTGGGGCTTCGACAAACTGTACGAACGGATCGGCCATGAGGTGCAGGACGAGCTGGGTCATGCCGACGCCTTGATCAAGCGCATTCTGTTTTTGGAAGGCATACCCGATTTATCGAAACGCGACCCTTTGCACGTCGGCGGCAGCGTACCGGAGATGCTGAAAAACGATCTGGCATTGGAACTCAGCGTAGTCGCAGCGTTGCGCAAAGTGATTGCGTTTTGTGAACAACGGCAGGACTACCAAACGCGCGAGATTCTGCGGTCGATGCTGGAGGACACCGAGGACGATCACGCGCATTGGCTGGAAAAGCAATTGGGACTGATCGAGCGACTGGGGCTGGAAAACTATTTGCAAGCGCAGCTTTAAGGAAGCGCTCGGAGCGACGCGAACGCCGAGCGCGTTGACAGCGCGGAGAGCAATGGAGAGAGCCGCCATTGCCCCGCGATGAGTTTTTATAAGGCGGATGCATGGCCATTATTGGGATACCTCAGAGGGTGTAGACAAAATAAAGTAAAATAGGAGGCTTCTAGAATTATATCAAAAAGTCGAGTGATGAAGCGTAGCGGCCGACCTGCCAAAATAACCGCTGGGGATTTAGAGATACTCAAGGAACTGACCGCGGAGAAACCAACGGCGACATTGGAAGAACTGGTCAAAGCCTTTCAGGAGCGCACTTCGCGCTGCGTCCACGGCGCCACGTTACGCAAAGCGCTGACGGCCGCGGGCATCCAGCGGATAAAACCGGCAAAGCGTTCGGCGGCGATTGGTAAGACGGCGGATGCTAAGCTCAAACGGTATGGTTATCAGGAACGCCATCGTCAGCCAGTGCAAGACGAACGCTATGCGAGTTCGCTGACGGATGCGGAATGGGCGCTGGTGCAAGACTTGTTCGAGCCTGAAGGCGGACGGGGAGTGCCGGAGAAGGTGTCGCGACGCACCATGGTCGATGCGTGTTGCTATGTCGTCCGCACGGGCTGTGCGTGGCGCTTGTTGCCGAAAGATTTCCCGCATTGGGATAACGTCTACAAAACCTTCCGGCGCTGGAGCGCACAAGGTCGTTTCGAGGCCATGCACGATCGTCTGCGGCAGATGTGGCGTGTGCGCGAAGGGCGGGAAGAGGAGCCCAGCGCCGCGGTTTTGGATGCGCAAAGCACGCGCAGTTCGCCGCAGGGCGGGCCTTCCGGTTACGACGCCGGCAAAAAGGTCAAAGGCCGCAAACGCAATCTTGTGGTCGATACCTTAGGGCTCGTCTTGGCCATCAGCGTATGTGCCGCCAGTCTGCAAGATCGCGATGCCGGCACCGAGGCGATCGCCCGTGCTGCTGCCAAGTACCCGACCGTGCAACGCCTGTTTGTCGATTCGGCTTATGCCGGGCAATGGGCGGCTACGGTCCAGCAACAGCACGGCGTCACGGTGGAAGTCGTTCGCCATCCGGCGAATCGGAATGTAGGACGGTGGGCGCAAGCCGGTCAGCACGATTTGTTCCCTGAAACGTTGACCACCGGCTTCACCGTGTTGCCTAAACGTTGGGTGGTCGAGCGTACCCACGCCTGGAACGAGCGCGCCCGCCGCCTGATCATGCATCACGACCGCCTGACCGATGTCTCTGAAGCCTGGGTTTGGCTCGCCGAAGCGAGAATTCTCGCCAGTCGGCTGACAGGGTAGTTTATTTTGTCTACACCCTCTCAGGCTCCGAAACGAAACCGATCCGGCTGACGCCGGCCTTGGCGGCATCGGCGAGCGCCTCGGCGACCGCGCGGTAAGGCACGTTTTGGTCGGCGCGCACATGCAGTTCGGGCTGCGGCGCCTCCGTGGCGATGCGTTGCAGGTTTTGCCGAAGCTGGTCGCGGCTGACGGCGGCCGCATCCCAAAAGAGTTGGCCGTCCGCATCGATCGCCAAATCGATATGCCGGGTTTCCTGCGTCTGCGCCTCGCTGTCGGCCTTCGGTAGGTCGATCTTGACCGCATGCGTCATCAAGGGCGCGGTGATCATGAAAATGATCAACAGCACCAGCATCACATCGATCAGCGGCACCATGTTGATCTCGGCGACCGGGCGCGCGTTGTGGTTTTGATTGAAGCCGCCGAACGCCATCAGCGTTCTCCCGCGACGACCGGCGCCGAACCGGTGGTCAGCAGCGCGAACAGGTCATGCGCGAACGCATCGAGTTTCGCCAGCACCAGGCGGTTCGAGCGCGCGCAGGCATTGTAGGCGAGCACGGCCGGAATCGCGACCGCCAGCCCCAAACCGGTCATGATCAGCGCCTCGCCGACGGGGCCTGCGATTTGCTCCAAAGTGGCCGCGCCGCCCTGGCCGATGCGGGTCAGCGCGTGAAAAACGCCCCACACGGTGCCGAACAGGCCGACGAACGGCGCGGTGCTCGCGATAGAAGCCAACACCGTCAGTCCCCATTCCAGGCGCGCGGTTTCCTCGTCGATCACCCGGCGCATCGCGCGGGTCAGGAATTCGGATGCGGAACCGGCCGTGTGCAGGCGCTCTTTGCCATGCCGACTGGAGGCGAGCGCGTGCCGGGTCAACAGCGAAAACGGCTCCTTCGGCGTGTCCTGCTGCAACTGTTCGGTGATCTGCTGCAACGAGCCGGCGTCCCAAAAAGTTTGCAGAAAGCGCGCGGAGCGACTTCTTGTCTTGATGCCCTGCCAGGCTTTGATGAAGATCAAATACCAGCTGGCGATCGACATCGCGATCAGGATCGCGAACAGCGCCTGGCCGACGCCGTCGCTTTGCGCGAGAAAATGTTGCAGGGAAGAGGATTCTAGTGGGGGAGTCGCATTCATCATTATCCTTCCAAAGAAAAAGTAATCGGTACCACGACCCAGGCCGACACGGCATCGCCGCCGCGCCGCGCCGGCACGAAGCGCCATTTTTTGACGGTCTCCAGGGCGGATTGGTCGAGACCTGTAAAACCGCTGCTCTTGCGCAGCGCCAGTTCGGCGACCGTGCCGTCGGCATGGATCAGCGCCCGCACCAGGACTTTGCCCTGTTCGCCGCGTTCGCGCGCATCCTCGGGGTAGCGCGGCGCCGGATTGTGCAGATAATCGGCGTTCAGATTCGGCAACATCAGCGGTTGTTGGCTGGTCGTTGCAGGTGCGGCGGCAGTTTGCGCAGCGTTTGCCTGGGGCTTGGCGGCCGGCGCTGCGGCGGCAAGTTTTGGAGTTTTCTCGGCTTTTTCCGCCGGCGCGGCAGTCATCGTCGTTGCCGGCGCGCTCGTCGACAGCACGGCTTTGGGCTGGGTTTTTACGCGCTTGACGGTCTTCGGTTTC
This sequence comes from Methylomicrobium lacus, assembly GCF_041897535.1. Lineage (GTDB taxonomy): Bacteria > Pseudomonadota > Gammaproteobacteria > Methylococcales > Methylomonadaceae > Methylomicrobium > Methylomicrobium lacus_A. The sequence continues at coordinate 1,224,563 of NZ_CP169217.1, read as the reverse complement.
GCTTTGGGCTTGACCGTCGGCGGTTGCCGTTTCGGCGGCGCGGCCGGCGTTTGTTCGGCTTTGGGCTGGGGCGCTGAGATCCAGGAGACTTGTATCGGCGCCGGCGGCGTGACAGGTTCTTCTGGCGCGGGGTAGGGCATCAGGACATACCCGGTCACATGCAGGGTCAGCGCCAACAGCACGGCGGCGATCGCTTCATGGTGTTGACAACTCGGCGGAGACGGGATTGGACTTCGCGATGATAGGGGGGCGGTTTCGGGGGCAAAAAAAATCACCTTGCTGCGCGCAAGATGCAGACGGGTTGAGCCGTCCGATCTATCCCGAGATGCGGTAAAATCGATTTGATGAACGCTTGCCGGCATTGCCGTGCCTCCTTTATCGGTATCAAGGTTGGCTGGCTACCCGGTTTGGGATGGCTGGCTATGGATTTGGCGGAAATGTTATTTGGTCAGTATCAGCTTGCCGTTGCTGGTGATGCGCAGACGGTATTCTTCGTCGTTATGCACGATCACTATTTCATTCCGTGTTCCGAAAAGTGCGCCGCTGCTGAGGCTGCGCCTTTCGTTGTGGGTATCCTTGGGCACCGCATCACCGTGCCGGGGGTCTTTAGAGTTTTTCATCGGCTTCAGTTAATGGTAAACGACTGCGGTTTTACCGGCCGACAAGCAGGTTGCCGCATGCAGACGCGCCAACTCACCTTCTTCAGCTGCAGGTTGTGGTTTTAGCATAAGAGTCCTCGCTCTGGTTTATACGATCAAAAAATGTTCAGCGCGCTCTGCCGAGAGGGGGGCGGGCGCGCTAAACGAAAGCAGCGAGAGGTCAAATCACGGCTTCAACCAAATGATAATCATTATCATTTGCGAAATCAAGTTTTTTGCGCAAACGTCAGGGCATCGATTTAGGCCCGGCAGAGGTTAAGGGGCGACTCAAAACTTAACGTGTCGGGCTTCATTGGCGGCTCGTTTCAGCCGACTCCGAATATTTATCAGTGGGCTTCGCGGGCGTATGGGGTGACGCGCAAGATCGATTACAGCGGGGCAGGGTTCGTTAACCGATGCCATATTTTTTCAGCTTGTACCACAAGGTGCGTTCGCTGACTTTCAATAAGCGCGCCGCTTTCGCTTTATTGCCCGCGCTGATCTGTAGCGCTTGCGTCAATAAGCGCGTTTCCAGTTTTGCGACATTGGCATCCAAATCAAAATCCTGATCGGCCGGTGCCGGTGTGTTTCGTGCAGACTGCGCCGGCAAGTCCAGGGTTTCCTGCGGAAAATGTTTTAGATTCAGGCTTTGCCCCTGGCTCAACACCATCGCCCGTTCGATCATGTTTTCCAGTTCGCGCACGTTGCCGGGCCAGGCATAGGCCATCAATGCTTGGCTGATGTCGTCGGGCAACCGCGCCATGCCGGCATAATTTAACGATGAGCGGTATTTTTCGATGAAATGCGCGCAGAGCAACGGAATGTCTTCGTGCCGTTCGCGCAGCGGCGGCAATTTGATCGCCAACACGTTCAGCCGGTAGTAGAGGTCTTCGCGCAGGCAACCTTGTTGGACCGCGGTCAAAGGGTCGCGGTTGGTCGCGGCAACCACCCGAATATCGATTTGGATGCTGCGGTTGCTGCCCAAACGGTCGACTTGGCCTTCCTGCAACACGCGCAGCAGCTTGGCCTGAATATTGGTCGGCATTTCGGTGATTTCATCCAGAAACAAGGTGCCGCCGTCGGCCAACTCGAACTTGCCGACGCGGTCCTTGTGCGCGCCGGTAAACGCGCCGCGCACATAGCCGAACAGTTCGCTTTCCAAGATGTCGGACGGTATCGCCGCGCAATTGATCGGCACGAACAAGCCTTGGCGGCCGGAGTTGGCGTGCGCGGCGCGGGCGACCAATTCCTTCCCGGTGCCGGTTTCACCGTACACGAAGAGGCTGGCTTTGCTCGGCCCGGCTTGGCGAATCAATTCATACACCCGACGCATGGCGGCGCTTTGGCCGATGAAATGGTCCCAGCCTTTGCCGGCTTCATCGCGCAGGAACTGGTTTTCGCGGTGGATGCGGCTGATGTCGAGCGCGCGCCGCACCAGCAATTCGACCTGTTCGACATCGAGCGGGCGGATGATGAAATCGAAGGCGCCTTGCTTCATCGCTTCGACCGCGCTTTCGATCGTGCCGTAAGCGGTGACCACGATGACCGGAAACGCATGGCCCTCAGCGCGCAGCGTGGTCAACAATTCCAGGCCGGACATGCCCGGCATGTTCAGATCGGTGATCAACAGATCGACCGTGTGCTCGCGTAAGATAGCCAACGCCGACGGTGCATCTTCGGCGCAGACGACCGCGCAGCCGAGGTTGCGCAACAACACCTCCAATACGCGGCGGGCATTGGCTTCATCGTCGACGATTAAAACGCGGGATCCGGTTAGCATGTTCGTTCAGTTTGATGTTGGGGTAAAAGCACGATGAAACAGGCACCGCCGAACCGGCTGCTGCCGGTCTCGATCGAGCCGCCGTGCGCGGAAATGATTTGTTGGGTGACGGTCAGGCCGAGCCCGATGCCGGATTCGCGGGTGGTGAAAAACGGATCGAACAAGCGCTGGCAAATGTCTTCGGCGATGCCGGGGCCGCTGTCTTCGATCGTGATGCGTAGCTGACCCGACTCGGCGTCGTCGAGTTGCACGCGGATCTGCCCGCCTTTCGGCAAGATTTGAATCGCATTCAATACCAGGTTCAGGAACACCTGCACCAACATTTCTTCATCGCATTCGATCAGCCCATCGCCGGCAAGGTTGGACCATTCGATCGCGATCGATTTGTTATTGGCCTGTTTGCCGAGTAAATCGAGCGCGCGCTGAATGATCGGCGCTAACGAGTGGGCTCGCATCTGCGGCGGTCTGGGCCGGGCGCAATCCAACAAGGCTGAAATCAGGCGGTTCAGGCGCGCGGTTTCTTCGTTGATGATGCGCACCATGTCGCGTCCGTCCGCGCTGAGCGCATTGTCCAAGCGTAAAATTTGCGCGCTGGTTTGCAGGATGCCGAGTGGGGTTCTGACTTCGTGCGCCATGATCGCGGCCATTTCGCCGACCACCGCCAGTTTGGCGGCGCGGATGACCTGTTGCCGCGAGCGTTCGAGATCTGCGCTGAGCTGCGCGAACGCGTTGCTCAACTCGGCGACCTCGTGTACGCCCGAGGCTGTGGGTTGTATTGCAGTCGGGTGATGTTGAAAGTTTCGCACCCAGCGGGTCAGCACCAAGATCGGATGGCTGATGCGCTTGGCCGTCCACTGCGCCACGACGACCGCGATCAGACTGGTCACTAAAAATAAATCGCCGAACCACAACCATAAAACCCAGATCGAATGAAAAGCCTGCTCGGTCGACTGGATGATCAACAGCGACCAGCCGAGATTGGCATAGCCTTGATAACCTCGCGAACTGGCATGGCCGACCAAGACGCGCGATTGCGTCAACGGTTCGCCGGTGTGGATGAAGGTGCCGTGCGCCTCTGCCGGTTTCCAATCGGCAAACGTGCGCGCCAGTAATAACCCGGCATCGCGGATGCGCGTCGAGCCGGCCAGGGCGCGTCCGTCGGCATCCAACAGCACGATGTAGCGTTTACCCGATTCCGAATTGCTGGCCTGATCGAACAACTGAAAAATCTGCTCCAGGTTGAAAATGCCGTATAGCTGGCCTTGCTCGCCGGCGCCGTAGGTGTCCGGCACCGGGGCCCGAATCAACAGGCTGGGAGCGTCATAAGGCGGGGCAAGTTGCGGGTTTTCCAGTACCAAGTCGCCATAAGGCACGGTGGCTTTGATCCAGTCCGGCTGCGGATTCAACGTATTGCCGATCAACGCCGGGTTGGAAGCCGAGACGATCTTGTTCGCAGCGTTCAAATAAAACAACGCGCGATAGACGTCCGGGTAACTGCTGTCCAATACCGAAAGAAATTGCGCCAATTGTTTGTCGACATCGCCGATGCGGCCTTCCTGAACGATGTCCAAATGGCTCCAGGAGTGAATGTTTTGCAGACGCTCGAACATCAACACGTCGATCTGTTGCATCAACATCACCGCATCGTTTTCAAGGCTGTTGCTGATTTCGCGCTCCAATGTCGTCCGCGAGGCATAAAACGACAGCAACGCGATCGGCGCGCCGCCTAAAAACAACAAGGCTAAAAAGGAAAGCAAAAAGATGCGCTGGATTCTCATCGGGCATTACGCAAAAAAAGTCTGCAATTTTGGTATGACTTCTGAGAATACATGCAATTTTTGTAGGGTTGTTTTTAAGGTTTGGTGGCTGGGGATAGTAAAAGCAAGACTTTTACCCGCGCATCGACAAGCGTTTTTCGGACATAACCGATCGAACTCGGCGTGGAGCTGACAAAGCGTAAGACTGCTTCTTCCGAACTCATCACCGGCGGCGGCGTAATGCCGTGAAAATACTGCGCATTCCAATAATCTTCCTGCTCTTCCGGCAAGATCGAAAACAGCGACAACGAAAAATCGTTTCTGAGCGGGCTGGCCAGCGGCAGGTTGGTGGGAATCCAGCGCTTGCCTTGCTCGTCGAGCTGGATTTTGCGCAGGTAGATCAGTTTCAACGTATCGCGGGACAGGTGTTTGAGCGGGCTGGAGGCCGATGTCACAACCGCAATCTGCTCGGCGTTTGCGCTTCGAAAACTCGCCGCCAGCACAAGACTTAGGATCAGAACCAGATTGCGGTGCATCAGAATAATACCGCAAATGACGCCGTTAGGCCATTTGGCGCTAATGCCTCATTGTTGACGCCCAAGCGGTATTCCAGCTTCCAGACCAGCGGCGGGCTGGGCCGGTAGGCCAAACCGATGACGCCGGCATGCCCGGTTTTATCCTGCAGTTGTTGAAAAGCCTCGTAGCGGCTCACCAAATACCAATGGCTCGGCAAGGGGGTGACGCTTTGCAGAAAGCCTTGCCACATAGACTTTCCGTTTGCCTCGTTACCCTTGCTGCGATAGACGATTTCACTGCTGATTTCGTGTTTTTTAAACTTCCATAACGCATCGAAGCCGACCAGAGATTTTCGTTCGCCTACATGATCTTTCAGTACGAAATTAGCGAAAGAAATCCCAATGTGCAGGTTATCCGTCCACTGGTAACCCACATGGCCGCCGAATGCGTCTTTAAAGGGATTGTCCGATAAATGCGGATCGATAATGTCTGTGACATCGCCGTAGACGGCATAATCCAGCTGCCGGCTATCAACCAACATTGTGCCATGCAGCATTGCCCCGGCGGCATGGGTCGAAAACAGATTTTCGCTGGCGACCGGCCGTTGGCCTGTCCAAACCAAGGGGGCGGCGTGCAATAAATTCCAATGCCCGATCGGAGTCAGAAATTTTCCTAGCCGAATTGTCAGTTTATCGTTGATCAGGCCGTCAAAATAAAACCGCTCGGATTCGAAATGTATATTGCGGGTGCTGAACGACTGATGTTCAGAAGCCGAAAAAGTATCGGCGCTTTCCAATTCGGCAAAAAAACGTATCGGCCCATTATTGTCCCAAGAAATAAAGAGGCTGAGATCGTCTACGGTAAATTCCCAAGGATCAGCGCCGAGCGCATGAATTTTAATATCGGAGTATCCGCCCAAACGCAAACCGCTATTGCCTAACGTGTAGCCATTACCTAAACGATAGCCTTGCCGAGCCGCATCGGCCGCCCAAGCCAAAGATGTCAGACTCCACACCAGCAGCATCCAAACCGCTAGGACAACTTGCGCGGGTCTGGGGTGGCGTCTTTTCCTTATGTGCATGATCCGGGCTTTGGTAGAAATGGGGCGTCATTCTTGAATGTTCGCGCGAATTTTGCAAGAGCGATGACTGATGTGCGGTCAAAATTCGTGTCAATGAAAAGAGTTGGCCTGGTTTTTGCTTTGTCACATTCAAGTCAGGCTATCTCTTGGGTGAAAGGGCAGGTATCCCCCGATGAAGTCTGATGAGCATCCATCTAAACGTAACGGAGAGCACTCATGTCGATTGATTTATTGCGACGAATAAGAAGAAACACGGTAACACCATTATTGAGTTTATTATTGATCGCATTTGCTGCGCTTGCCGTGAATGTTGCTCATGCCACCCCGGACATCATGCAAGCCAACAACGCGCCTGCGTGTTCCTCTTGCCATACCCAAGGCAAGTTTACCAAGGCCGAAGGCCAAGCAGGGCTGGCAGCCTATCTGGCCGCACAAACACCGACTTGCCTGCCGCCGCAAGTGCTGCAAGGCAACGTTTGCGTAACGCCGCCGCCACCGACCTGTATAGCGCCACAAGTCTTGCAAGGCGGTGTCTGCGTCACCCCGCCGCCACCGACCTGTATAGCGCCGCAAGTCTTGCAGGGCGATGTTTGCGTAACCCCGGCACCGACTTCTTGCAGTTATGTCGATGATCTCGATGATGAGCATGGACAGGAACTCGATGATGATCGCGATCATGACGGTAACGATGAGCAAGATGATGATTCAGAGAAAGCCAAAAAGGCAAAAATCATCCCAACCCTCTCTGCACCGGATCATGTTTCCGTGCATGCCGGTGAAACGTTGACCTTGGCGGTTACCGCATTCGATTGCGCAAGCCGTCCTCTGGTCATCATCGCAAAGCATTTGCCCGCTGGCGCAGTGCTTGAAAACACCGTCGATCCGCAACTGCATATGAACAAAGGCGTCATCACCTGGACGCCGGATGCAGGCAGCAGAGCGCAGACCCTCGAAATCGAGCTCAAAGTCGTCGCGGATGACGGCACAGGAAAGCCCGCCGCATCGGATGAGCAGGGCGTCGTGATCAACGTATTGCCGGCAACGCCAGCGCAGCCATTGGCTCAAAATGGTCCGGTGAAAAGCAATACGGTGGTCGGCGCCGGCTATCGGTCAAAATCGCAAAAACTGACGGTTGCCGGGCAATTGCTGTGGAACCGTTCCAGCAACAAAGGCGACCGTTTAGCTTTTATCAAAAACCAAACCGCGGTTATCAGCGATGCGGCTAGCGGCGTGCAATTGGGCACGGCTGCAATAAAACGTAACGGGAAATGGAAAACGGCGATAACGATCGACGCCGACTCGGCACCTTGCTCGGTTGACGTTGCGGTGGGCGGCGTGCGCGCAACCCAGCCTGTTAAAGGCGTGAACTGCCAAAATTGATGTGATCCCAGCATTCCGGCGCTACGGCGCCGGAATGCTTCCAGGATCGTTTTTTATCCTTTCAATCAAGATGATGAATATGCACAAACTCTATCTACTCGTGTTATCTGCGCTGCTGTGGTGTTTGACCGGCGTAATGGCCAATGCGGCGGAAGTCGGGCAAGCGGCGCCGCATTTTGCCTTGCCGGCTTTACAGGGCGATAAAACCCACAACCTGAAAGACTATCAGGGCAAAGTCGTTTACCTGGATTTTTGGGCTTCATGGTGTGCGCCGTGCCGCACCTCGTTTCCGTTGCTGAATGCGCTGTATAAGAAATATAAAGACAAAGGTTTTGCGGTCGTCGCGGTCAATCTCGATGAAGACAAAGCCAAGGCCGAAAAATTTTTACAGGACATTCCGGTCGATTTTACGATTTTGCACGATGACACCGGCAAATTGGCGGACCAATATGTCGTCGAGTCGATGCCGACCTCGTTCATTCTCGATCAAAAAGGCGTGATTCAACAGATTCATCACGGTTTCGTCAGCGACGACATCGACGGCATCGAGAAAAAAGTGACCAGTCTGTTATCGGCGAACTGAAGATCATGAAAACGTCAAGAGCAGCGATCATTTTATTGGCCGTTTTAACGACGGCCTGTGCCGAGGTTTTGCCCAGGCAACGCGGCAATCTGGCGCTGCCGCAGATGGGATTGACCACCGATGGCTTGGAGTTTGAATTACGCCAGCATGCGTTTTTCAGCAAGGAATCGGCCGCGGGCGGTTATGGCGGCGGTGGCGGCGGTTGCGGTTGCAATTGAGACGACGGAATGATTTGGGACGAGGTTGCATTCTAAGCGATGAAAACTAAAAAAAACACAAACGCTGTCAAGCGCTTGCAGTGCGCGGCGCTGCTGCTGCCGGGGTTGTCGCAAACGGCCGTTGCCGGACGCGTCGAAGAAACTTACAACGCCGATTTCCAATACGGCCATTATTCCGAAAGCAATCGGCGCATGGAGGTCGATATCTTTCAAGGCGCGCTGTCGGCGCCGATCGGCAGCGCGATGACCGCTTCGGTGAACCTGGTGCGCGACATGGTGTCCGGGGCCTCGCCCGTCTATAACTTCAAGGATGCGAACGGACAAGTCCGGCAATTCATCAGCGGCGCTTCGCCGACCAGTTCGTGCGGAAAATCGATCTGCGAGCAACGCGATGCGATCAGTTCGGGCCTGACCTATTTTTTCGATGGCGCGTCGGTCAATGCCGGCGGCGGTTTTTCCAGGGAGCATGATTACACCTCGCGTTATTTCAATACCAACTTGAGTTTCGATTTCAATAAAAAATTGACCACCGTCAATTTCGGCGCGTCGGCCGCCTTTGACGAGATTGCGCCTTCGCCGTCGACCTGGAACAGCCGCGATAGCGCTTTCAAGGCACATAAAACCAGCCAACAATATTTGCTGGGCGTGACGCAAATCATCGACAAGGAATCCTTGCTGCAAAGCAATATTTCTTTCGGCTATCACAGCGGCTTTTTATCGGACCCTTACAAATGGGTCGCCTTTTACGACGGCAATGCCTTTTCCGATTTTCAGCAGGACAAACGGCCGCGAGAGCGATTCGAGTGGGCCTGGTTGAACCAGTATGTCCGTCATTTCGGTCAATTCAACGATGCCGCGCTGCATCTCGACTATCGCTTCAGCACCAACGATTGGGGCATCAATGCGCATACCTTTGAAGCCAGCTGGCATCAACCGATCATCGACGATTGGCAGATCATTCCCCGCTTCCGCTATTACTCGCAAGATAAAGCCGACTTTTATCAGACGGTATTCAGCGGGCGATCCGAAAATTATTCGAGTTTTTCCAGCGACTACCGACTGGCCGGCTTCGGGGCGATTTCGGCCGGTGTGAAATTGAGCAAGGAAGTCAAAAGCATCGGCTATGCGGAGTCGCTGAAATTCCAAACCGGCGTCGAATATTATGACCATAGCTCCAATTATCAACTGGGCGGCAACGGCAGCAATAACTTCAGTAACTTCAGTTATTACTTGGTCACTGCCTCGTTCAATTTGAAGTTTTAAGGTCGATGTTGCAGGTCTTCGATTTTCCGTTTCAGGCGATGGGCAGTCCTTGCTCCGTGCAGTTTTACGCCGATTCCGCGGCACGCGCCGAAGACGTTTTCCGCTCGGTGCAAACGCGGATCGAGGCGCTCGAACAGCGCTATTCGCGCTACCGCGACGATAGTCTGCTGACCGAAATCAACCGCCGGGCCGGAACCGGCGTTAAAACCGGCTTGGATGCCGAGACCTTTGCGTTGTTGCACTATGCCGATCGATGCTATCTGGAAAGCCAGCAGTTATTCGACGTGACCTCGGGTGTGTTGCGCCGGTTGTGGGGGCCCCGGCAGACGCAGTTGCCTTCCAAGCAGGATGTCGCCGCGTTATTGTCGTTGATCGGCTGGCAGAAAGTGCAATGGAGCGAAGACGCGATTTATTTGCCGCAGACCGGCATGGAGCTGGATTTCGGCGGCATCGTCAAGGAGTATGCCGCCGACGTTGCGGCCGGGATATGCCGTCAACAAGGGATCAGGCACGGCATCATCGAATTGGGCGGCGACATCAGCGTCATCGGCCCCTTGCCCGATGGGCAAGGCTGGCCGGTGGCGATTCGCGATCCGCGGCAGCCGGACAAAGTCGTTGCCCAATTCAGGCTGGCGGCCGGCGCGGTCGCCAGCAGCGGCGATTACGAGCGGTTTTTACTGATCGATGGCGTGCGTTATAGCCATTTGCTCAATCCGAAGACCGGCTGGCCGGTCGCCGGCTTGCGCGCGGTCAGTATCGTCGCCCAGCATTGCGTGGTCGCGGGCAGCGTTGCCACGATCGCGATGTTGAAAGCGAAGAACGGTTTGACTTGGCTGCATGGCAGCGGTTTGCCGTTTTTATGTTGCCAAAGCCATGGCCGGCTCATCGATCGATTGCAGCATTAGGTTTTTCCGGCTTCCGGAATCCACAACAGGGGAGGCGGAGGCTTTCAAAACGACATTCCCAGGCAGACGCTTGGTCACGAGAGAATAGGGTTATGAAAAAAATTGTTTTTATCACGATGCTTTGGCTGTTGCAGGCAAGCCTTGCCTCAGCCGCCGTTCCGAAAGCCGGGCTGGCGCTGACCGCGCCGAATTCGGCCCAATGGCCGGCCGAATATCGACTGACCTTGACGGTCCCTGAGCACCATCATGCCTATCTCGACGCCGGCGAGGAAAAGGCTTATCTCCCGGTCGCCGTGGATCCGGACGCAAAATTAGCCGCATTGCATCTGGCGATCACGCACATGCAGACTCCCGGCGGCGTTTACGATCCGGCGGTCAAGGCGACCGTGTTGCGTAACCAGGGCGATTTTTTGCTGACCCTGGACCGCCTGAATGGCGAGCCGACGGCTACGCCGCTCGCGCTCGACGTACGCTATCAATTATGCAACGACACCACGCATGTGTGTTACCGCCCGCAAACCGCGCAGGTGAATTTGGCATTGCCGGCTGCCGCGTCCGCGGCAACCGAGACGGCGTCTGAATCGGCGAGCATCAACGATCGCCTGATGGCGCTGTTCAGATCCCATCAGAACAATACTTTTTTGCTGTTGGGGCTGATGTTTCTGGCCGGCATCCTGTCGGTCGCGACGCCTTGCGTTTATCCGATGTTGCCTATCACCTCGATCTTTATCGTCAACCGCGCCAACGGCATCGCCGACAAGGAAAAGCTGCATGCGCTGGCGTATGTCCTGGGCATGATCGGCACCTACGCGGCGTTGGGCCTGATTGCCGGGATGACCGGCGGGGCCTTCAATACCTTTATGCAGTCGGGCTGGGTCAATATCGGCTTTGCGCTGTTTTTCGGATTTTTCGCGATCTCGCTGTTGGGTTATTACGAACTGTCCTTCCTGCAAAACGAGGTCTATTCGCTGGACCAACATTCGGCACAGGTGAAAGGTTTGACCGGCACCTGGTTGATGGGCAGTGTCGCCGGGCTGGTCATATCGCCCTGCGTCGGGCCTATCGTCTTTGCCTTGTTGTTGCAGGTCGCCGATCAAATCGCCGAGAAGGCGAATGCCTTGACCGCGATGGGCCAACGGTTGACGTTTTGGGACAAATTGGGCGTGGCGGCGCAAGGCGGCGTGTTGATGGGCGGCTTCGGTCTTGGCGTCGGTTTGCCGTTTTTCGTCGTCAGTATCGTCAAGTTCGAGAAATTGCCTAAAGCCGGCTATTGGATGAATAAAGTCAAATATGCGTTCGGCTTGATGATTCTGTATTTCGCTTATCTCTACTTTGCCAAAGGCATGGGCGTGTTCGGCGTCGACGCGTCCGTGACACTGTCATTGGCTTTGGGCCTCTTGGCGGTGTGGGTTGCGGTCGTGCATTGCAGCGTCCTGTCTTTATTGCCGCACGATACCGCGCCGAATCAAAAAATGCATCGTTATTGCGGCGTGCTGGCCTTGGTTGGAGGCGTTTGGCTATTAGTGTCGGGCTTGGGGCGCACGCCGATCGTCCCGGCGGTTCAAGCCAATACGCAGCTGGCCGACTGCGCCGTGAACAGCACGCCGGCCATTGAGCAGGAAGCCGGTATTTCCTGGCACAGAAATTTTGCCGCCGCGCAAAAAGTCGCCCGGCAAACCGGCAAACCCATCTTTATCGACTTCTATGCGAGCTGGTGCGCCAACTGTAAAGCCTTCAAGGAAGAGACGGCGAATGACAACCGCTTGAATCAGGCGTTAAGGGAACAAGCGGTCGCGGTCAAATTGGTCGACAAGGAACCCGAGTTTGAAAAATTTCGCGCGCATCCCGAGCATCGCCTGTTAAAAATCGGCCTGCCTTATTTCGCGATTCTATCCCCTGACGGCAAGTTGATCTGGTCCGGCACCGACTATAAAGCGACCGACAAAATGATCAGTGTTCTGACAGGTTCCGGGCATCGGCAAAGTTAAACCCCATCCCTTCTTTCATTTTTACTTTCTTACTCAGGAGTCTATTTGTGAAACACCATCCTATTCTTGCATCAAACATTGTGATCTTGGCCGCTTTGGGCCTGACCGCAAAGGTTTCTGCAAATCCGCAAATCGCCGGGAAATACGGCACAGCGGATTGTACGCTCTGCCACACCAGCATGGATGGCGGCCAGAATAATTTGCGGCCCGGCGTAGAAGCGGCCTATGACAAAGACAAGATAAATCTGACCGCTTTGCGACAATTGCTCGAAGGCGGCTCTCCCACGACCAACACCAAGCCGACGCTCAGTCCGATCGGGGCGGAATGGGATGCCGAGGTCGGCCAAACGCTGACCATCCCGCTGTCAGTCAGCGATAACGAGCAAGACAGTTTTGCAATTGTCGGAAAATACCCGAGCGGCTCGTTTTCTGCCGAATATACGGCGGACAATAGCTTGCCGACGGTCGATTATCAATTTACGCCGAGCGCGGCTCAAGCCAACAAAGTCTTTAAAGTCAAATTCCAAGCCAAGGAAACCGACACCGCGAAAAAGTACGCGTCAAACGCGGTACAAGCCAAAATACGCGTATGGCCGGCGGGCGACAGGGCTCAGGCTTATGTCAGTAAATGGCTGGTTGCGAAAACCAAATGGCAGAACGGCTCGGTGTCCCTGAGCGGTAAGGTGGTGTTGAATAAATTGATGACTGCGGAAGAAAAAAACGCATTTCTGAGCCGCAACGACTGGGTAGCCGACATTAGCCAAGGGACGGACGGCTTAGGCGCCGCTATCGGCGTGGCTCAACCGCTCAGCTTCGATAATAAAGGCAACTGGTCTTTGACCAATTTGCCGTTGGCCGAGCCGTTTGCCTGCTCGCTCACGGTCGAATTCGAGGGCAAGAAAGCCAGCCGCAAGATTGCCGGTGCACCGACAACGTGTTTGAAATAATCCCGTCGGCATAATGCCGGGCAACGCCGCTTTGTGCCGTCGATCGGGGCATAAGGCGGCGTTGCATCCCCAAACAAGAAACGATGTATTTTCCGGCCAAAATAGATTACAGTTAGGGACTCAAAAAAACCGCATCCTGAGGCCTAGGCTGCGATAGCCTTATTCTTAAGCCCTGATTATCGGGGAAGGAAAAAGTAAATGTCCGCTACGAATCTCCATGCCGCCATTGCAACGCCTGCCCAAACCATGAATTACCCTGCCGTCATTGCAACGCCCGCCCAAACGATCGACGATGTCATCGAGCAATTGACCGCGATCGTCGAATGGTCAAAGGAAAACGATTCCCGCATGGGGTATTTCCCCGCGCTGTACCGCAAAGTCACCATTCAGGTCAAAAAAGGCATTGCCGACGGTTTTTTTGATGACGGCCCTCGCCTGGAACGCCTTGATGTCATTTTTGCCAACCGCTATATCCGTGCGTTCCATCAATACCAAACCGGAACAGCGCCGACTCAATCCTGGCAGCGGGCATTTGATGCCAACAAGCGTTGGTGGCCGACCGTCTTACAGCATTTACTCATGGGCATAAACGCCCACATCAACCTCGATCTGGGCATCGCCGCGGCAGAAACGGTGCCGCCCGAGGAATTAGCCGATTTGCGCGGCGATTTCGACAAAATCAATCAAGTGTTGGCCAGCTTGGTCGACGACGTACAGAATGAACTGGCCGCCATATGGCCCCTTTTCGGGTTATTGAATCGCTACCTCGGCAGCGTGGAAGAGTCCATTGCCAACTTCAGCCTGGGAAAAGCACGCAATGCCGCTTGGTCCTTTGCAGAAGCATTATCGACCTTGCCCGCCGGCCAGCGTGAATCCGCCATTGCCGAAAAGGATGCCTTTTTTGCGGCGTTTTCCACTGTGATCCTGCATCCAGGCCTCACCGGTTCGCTCATTTTTAAGATCGTCCGGATGGGCGAGCGGGGCTCGATCCGCCAACGCATCGAGCTATTGAGTTGACGCCTTGAACTCGTCGCCGGATATTTCTGCTTAAGGCGTTTTTGCAAACGCTCAATGAGCCGCTTCGGCGACGGCGTTAGTTTGGGTGATGAACAGCGATTGATCGGACAAGTCCGAAGGGTTTTTCAAGGCTTCGAGCAGCACCGTGTCATGCCCGTAAATGTCGCGGTAAAAGGCGATTTCGCCGTTTTGTTCGGCAAATGCGGTGGTGTAGAAAAACAATACCGGTATCGATTTTTGCAGCATCACGCGCTGCATCTTCGGCGACTGCATCGCGCCTTGAATGGCTTCGGGGGTCCATTCGGGCTGATTTCTTAGCGCAAATTCGGCGAGTTCCTGCGGTTTTTCGACGCGCACGCAGCCGTGGCTGAAATCCCGGGTCGAGCGGCTGAACAGCGATTTCGACGGGGTGTCATGCAGATACACGTCTTCCTTGTTCGGGAACATGAATTTGACTTTGCCGAGCGGGTTTTTCTTACCGGGCAGTTGACGGATCTTCAATAGCCCCTGTTTGAGCTGCAACAACGAATCCATATTCAGCGGCACCGCTTGGGCGTTATCGCTGAACGCGGCGACGATCTCCATGTTTTCGGAACTCAGGTAGCCGGGGTTGGCGAGCAGCTTGGGCACGATCTCGTTCTTGGTGATGCTGTAGGGGACATTCCAATAAGGCGCGAAGTCGATGAAGCGCATTTCGGCCATTAACACCGGCGTCTGCGTTTTCATCGCCTGGCCGACGACGACCCGCATGTTGAGCGCGGCGGGTTCGTCCTTGCTGATGTCCTCATATACCCACAGATGAAACGCCGGGATGTTCACGAGGATGTAGGGGCCGGAGCCGATGTCGGGCAGCCAGCGCAGTCTTTCCAGCGCCAGTTCGATTTGGGTGACGCGCTCGGAGAGCGACGTATTCAGCGCGGCGACGGTGCCTTTGCCGAGCACGCCATCGGCCTCGAGGCCGTGGTGCGCTTGAAAGCGTTTGACTCCTTCGCTCAACTCCTTATCGTAGCGCGGCGTTGTTTTCGAAGCCTTGGCGGGCGTCGCATCTTCCGGCAGTTCGCCGGTTTGAATCAAAAAACGCCGCAGCTCTTCCATCTGCGGATGCGCTTCGCCGATGCGCAGCGATTTGCCGATCTCCAGATTAAGCTGCGCGGTACGGGCGGCCAGGCTGCGGTAATGCGCCAGCGCTTGTTTGAGTTTTCGATATTGACCCAGTTTCGGCTCGGCCGCGGCGGTCAATCGGGCAATCTGTCCTTGATTTCGGCTCGCGAGGATCAGTGTCGGCAAGTCAGTCAGCTTTTTATCGCGCAGCTTCAAATTGAAATTGATGCCGTGCGGATTGACGCGTCCGTAATGCAGGTCATGCAGGTAGCGCAGCAGGGACAGACTGACGGCAGTATCGAACAGCGCCCGTTTTCTGACCGCGACCACAGGCAGTTGCAAGGCGGACGGCAGCATGCCCTTCAGCTTGTCCGCATCGTAATTTCTAGGATTCAGCCCTTCCTCGGCGGCATGGGACAATAGATCGAGCGTTTGCATGAGCAACGGTGCGGAGTCGGCGCGGTTCAGCCACACCAGTTCGTAATTGACCGCTTTATAAAGTTGCGATAAATCCTCGGCGCGGCTGGAGAAATCGGTCTGCGTCAGCTCGGGATGTTGTTTCGACTCGATCAGCGTAAAAATCTCTTTGCCGACGCCGGTTTGGGGGATAATGGCATCTTGCGCGCGCAGCGGCGAGAATTGACAGCCGAGAGACAGGCACAGCAAGAGGCGTGCGAGGCGCAGCCAATGCTGGCGCTGTGCTTGATTCATGAAGGGAGGGGTTTTACGAGCAGGGATAACTTGAATTAATCCCATGTGATCGATCATTTTTGCTACTATAGACGGATTCATATATTTATCGCCTCGGCGATTGTAAAGGCCTTGGCGAGGCTTCTTTCATTTCGTTTCACTCAATCGCGGTTGTCTTAGCCTTTTCCGTACCAATCATTTAGCGTAATTGCCCCCGTTGCCCATCCGTGCGTTGCTTCCCAGCAAATTTCGCCGCGTTTGCGCCATTATAATGGATGGTTGATCTTTTCAGCGCATTTCATAGCGCCTGCATGCCGGGCAGACGATAAATCAAGCGGGTCCGAGGATGGCTAAAATGAAAGGTCAGCCAAGCTGCGCCATCGAATGATTTGTGTTGCAATTTTTGATATTTTTTGCCGAAGTTCATGAAAATTAATGTAGTTCTGACGATTATTCTGCTGTTAAGTTTCGGCGCCGGTCCGCTTTGGGCCGAATCGAAGGCGTCCGCCGTCAAGCCGAAGGAGTTGACCTCCGAGATCGGCAAAAAAGAGATTCAGGAAAAAATTGAAGCAGTCAATAAACGGCAAGGCCTGGAGGATGCGTTAAAGACCAAGGTGCTGGCGATTTATCAGGAGGCCGAAGATAACCTTGACCATAGCGGAAAGTTTGCGGAGCAGGAGGCGGGCTATAAAGCCGCCTTGAAGACCGCGCCGGCGCAGACCCGGAGGCTACAGAAAGAGGTCGAGTCGTATCCGCAAAAGGCCGGCAAACAAAAGAGCGAGGACTGGGACAGCATCCCGACCGAGGAGCTTGAACAAAGGTTGATCATTGAAAAAGGCAAGGCGGCCAATCTGGATGACCAGATCAAGCAGAAAGAAACCGAACTCGTCGAGCAAAACAGCCGGCCGCAATTGATCCGCGAGCAAATTGTTGCGGCGAAACAGGCGATCGAGACCGACCAGAATCAACTGATGGCGCCGACGGCCGGTCTGGCTTCGCCGCTCGAAAGCGAGGCACGGCAGGCCGAGTTGAAAACCGCGATTGAGCGCCGCAACGCCGAGCTGAAAATGCTGGAAGCCGAAGCGCTCAGCAATCCGGCGCGCGCCGACTTGCTGAAAGTCGAGCTGCAATGGCTCGAAATCAAAAGAAACGAGCAGGGCCCTGTCATCGAAACGATTGAGGCGGTGCTGGCGGAACGCCGGCAAAAAGAAGCGCAAGAGATTCAGGCAGCACTGAGCCAGGCCGAAAAGGAGCTTGCCGGCAAGCATCCTCTGATTCAGCAAATCACGCGCGAAAATCTGCAATATACGCGCGATTTGCAGGTTATCAACAGCAAGATTGAACAGTTTGCCGAGCAAAAAAATACCATCGATGCCACGGCGGTTAACATGGGCAATGATTTTAAATCCGCCGAAAAGAAAGTCGGTCTGGCGGAATTGAGCCCGGCGTTGGGCAAGATTTTGCGCGAACAGCGGCGCAATCTGGCCAATCAGGACCGCTATCTTCTGCAATCCGAGAATCTTCAGAATGAAACCGCGATGGCCAGCCTGGAGCAATACAAGATCGATGACCAGTTGCAGCGGCTTGCGAATCTGGATACCGAGCTGAAGGCGCTGATGCGCTCCCAGGTCGATCCTCAATGGCCGCTCGATCAGCGCATGATGATTCAGGCGGAATTGCGGGTTTTGTTGAACAGCAAGAAAGATTTGTTGAACAGGCTGTCGGCCGCCGAGGCGACTTATTTGCGCACATTGGGCGACTTTGACTTTGCGCGTCAGCAACTGGAGGAGCAAATCGTTAAATTTGCGAATTTCCTCGACGAGCGCCTGTTATGGGTGCCCAGTTCCGAACCGGTCAATCTGATTTTTTTCGCGGGGCTGTACGAGTCGGCGCAATGGCTGCTATCGCCGTTGAATTGGCTGGAGGCGGGTGAAGACCTGCTCAAGTCGGCGCAGGAGCGTCCGTTTCTGGCCTTGTTGGCGATCGTGGGGCTGAGTTTTTTGCTGTTGACCAGAAAGTGGGTCAGAAGGCAGTTGGCGGTGGAGCTGGATAAGGCTGAAAAAATTTATACCGATAGCTTCAATAACGGTTTGCACGCCCTGATCTATACGGTCGTGTTGGTCTTGCCGTGGCCGGCGCTGCTTTATCTGCTCGGTTGGTTTTTGAACAGCAGTTGGCCGGCCGCCGATTTCAGCAAGGCGGTGGGTGCTGGGCTGAAGACCGCCGCGGTGCCGCTGTGTATCGTGCAGTTCTTTTACCGTCTGTTCGCGGCGGACGGGATTGCGGTCAAGCATTTCCAGTGGCAAAAAGCCAATGCGCACTTGATGCGCAGGCATTTTGCCTGGATCCGTTTCATTGCGGTGCCCGGCATCTTCTTCATCTATAGCGCCGGCGCGTCGAAAAGTTCGATCTATGGCGATAGCCTCGGGCGTTTGGCGTTGATCGCGGTCATGATCGCGATGACGGTGTTTTTCAGTCGGATTCTGAGTCCGGGCGAAGGGCTGCTGAAAAGCCATATTTTGACTTATCCGAATGGCTGGGTATCGCGCCTGCGTTATCTCTGGTATCCGGCGGTTTCTCTGTCGCCCTTGATCGTGGTCGGTTTTGCGGTGGCGGGCTATTATTTGAGCGCGATCGAATTGCAGCAGAAATTGGTCGTGACGCTGCGGCTCGTTTTTGGCTTGGTCATCGTGCATGAAATGGTGCTGCGCTGGCTGACGCTGGCCAATCGTCAGCTCGCGATCAAGAATGCGCGGCAAAAGCGCAAGGCGGCGCTGCAGAGCGAAAAAGCCGTGGTCGGCGGTGAAGAGCCGATATTGCCGGTCGATGAACAGTTGATCGACATTCCAAAAATCAATGCGCAGACGATCAAATTGATGAGCGTGCTGATCGCATTTGCCGCGCTGACCGGTGCCGGGATCATTTGGCGGAACATTCTGCCGGCGTTTTCTTTCCTGGAGCGGATCGTGTTGTGGCAGCATTTGGGCAAGGTGGACGGGCAGGAGGCCTATCTGCCGGTCACGCTGGCCAACTTGCTGCTGGCCGGCTTGTACGTTTTCATCGCCGTAGTGGCGGTCAGAAACTTTTCCGGCGTGATGGAGCTCTTGGTGTTCCGGCGCTTGTCGGTCGAGGCGGGCGTGCGTTATGCGGTCAATCAGCTCGCGAGCTATGCGCTGATCGCGGCCGGTTTTGCGGTCGTGGCCAACGAACTGGGCGGCAGTTGGTCGCAGGTGCAGTGGCTGGTCGCGGCGCTCAGCGTCGGTTTGGGTTTCGGCTTGCAGGAGATTTTCGCGAACCTGGTGTCGGGCATCATCTTGCTGTTCGAGCGGCCGGTGCGGGTCGGCGATACGGTCACGATCGGCGATGTGACTGGCAAGGTCAGTCGTATTCAGATGCGCGCGACCACGCTGATCGACTGGGACCAAAAAGAATTGATCGTGCCGAACAAGACCTTTATCACCAACCAGTTGATCAACTGGTCGTTGACCGATGCGATCACCCGGATCGTGATTCCGGTCGGCATCGCTTACGGCTCGAATGTCGAGGAAGTGCACCAGCTGATGCTCGACACGGTCAAGTCAACGCCGCTGGTGCTGGCCGAGCCGGAGCCGAGCGTGTTGTTTGTCGGTTTTGGCGAGAGTTCGCTTAATTTTTCGATACGGATCTTTGTCAGCGAGTTGTCGCATCGCACGCAGGCGACGCACAATATCCATCTCCGGCTCGAAAAACTGTTTCGCGAACATAATATCCATATCCCGTCTCCGCAGCGGGAGATTCATATCAGTACGGTGAACGGGGAATTAGGCGGCTTGATACAGAAAAAGCCGGCTTAGGATGGGAGGCCTGCCAGGGTTTTAAAACCTGGCAGGTCCTGAGCGACTTTAGGGATGTTATGTCGGCCTAATCCTTAAGGCCGTGGCGAGGCGAGGTGTCTTATGGCGCAGACAGCGCCCGATATTGGCTGCGGAAGTACAGTAGCGGTTCGCCGCTGCGGCAGACCGCGTCTTCGATTTCGCCGATGATGATCCAGTGCGTGCCCGCACGCACTTTTTCGACGACCCGGCAATCGAGCGACATGAGGCAGCCGTTCAGCAGCGGTACGCCTGCAATGCCGGGCGTCCAATCCGTGTTTTCGAAGCGTTGCTCTTGGCTCAGGCCGCCGGCAAAGTGATTCGAAACCTCCTGCTGCCGATCGCTCAGCACATTCACCGAAAACCGCCCGCTTTCCTTGATGCCTTCGCCGGTGTCGGCGGCTTCGTTGACGCACACCAAAATCTGCGGCGGCGTCATCGAGACGCTCGCAAAAGCGGTCACGGTCATGCCTTGAATACCGAGTTTTTCGGAGTGGGTCGCGACCACGGCGACGCCGCTCGCCCACTGTTGCATCGCTTGTTTGAATTCATCGCCGGTGACAGCCATCTGTTTCTCCATGTTGATTTGATAAGGCGCTGCCTCTTCCTGCCGCTGAAGAAACAACATCGAATTGGCCGTATATGGTACAACAGCGGGGCAGGCTTGTTAACTGGATACGTTTCGGGCGCTACCTTGAGGCAGGCGATTCACTTGCCGCCGCAGGCTGGGTGTTTTAAAACTCCAGTCTTTACGAATCAATGCGTTAACCGGATTTTTGGCAAATAAACCCACGAAATCAAGGATTTCTTGCCGTTTTTGCGGGTTGAGAAAGGCGCGGTTTTATGATGTAATAGAGTGATTTTTACTAAAGTGTCTCTTGTATTTGATTGAGGTCGGAATGAGGGGACGATTTCGCCGCTGCTTGCTTGGAGAGTAGGTTTCAACTATGCAATTTACAATAAAGAAAGGTTTGGATCTGCCGATTACCGGTGGCCCCAAACAGGTGATTGAGAAGGGCAACGAGGTCAAAAGCGTTGCGATTCTGGGAACGGATTATGTCGGCATGAAGCCGACCATGCTGGTCAGCGAAGGGGATTCCGTCAAACTGGGCCAAATCCTCTTCAGCGACAAGAAAAATCCGGGCGTCAACTTTACCGCGCCGGGCGCGGGCAAGATCAAGGCGATCAACCGCGGCGCGAAGCGCGCGTTGCAGTCTGTCGTGATCGAGCTGGCCGGCGACGACCAAGTCGCATTCACCCAGTATAAAGAAGCCGATCTGGCCGGTCTGACCGAAGCGCAGGTCAAAGACAATCTGTTGCAGTCCGGTTTGTGGACGACGCTGCGCACCCGGCCTTACGGCAAGATTCCGGCGGTCGATACGAAGCCGCGTTCGATCTTCGTGACCGCGATCGACACGAGCCCCTTGGCGGCCGACCCTGCGGTGATCATCAAGGCGCGCGCGAATGATTTTGCGAACGGCTTGGCGGTGATTGCCAGGTTGACCGACGGCAAGGTCTATGTCTGCAAAAAGGCCGGCGCGGACGTCGCGGTCGGCAATACGGCTTCGGTCCAGGTCGCCGAGTTTTCCGGCCCGCATCCTGCAGGACTCCCGAGCACCCATATTCATTTGATCGATCCGGTCAATGCGAACAAGACCGTTTGGCATCTGGATTACCAGGCGGTGATCGCGATCGGTGCATTGTTTACGACCGGCAAATTGAATGTCGAAAAGGTCGTGGCATTGGCAGGGCCTACCGTCAAGAATCCACGCCTGATCAAGACCCGTATCGGCGCGAACACCGATGATCTGGTCAAGGGCGAACTCGAAGACGTCGAAAACCGGGTCGTTTCCGGTTCGGTGCTGTTCGGCCATCAGGCTTCCGACTGGGCGGCCTATCTGGGTTGCTACCACAATCAAATTTCCGTCTTGCAGGAAGGCCGCGCCCGCGAATTGTTCGGCTGGATCGTGCCCGGCAAGGACAAATATTCGGCGCTGGATGTGTACATCAACAGCCGCCAGGACCGCAAATCGGGCCGTCTGTTTCCGTTCACGACCACGAAAAACGGCAGTAACCGCGCGATCGTGCCGGTCGGTGTTTACGAGACCGTGATGCCGCTGGATATTCTGGCGACCCCGTTGCTGAAATCCCTGATCGTCGGCGATAGCGATAACGCCCAGTTGCTCGGCTGCCTGGAACTCGATGAAGAAGACCTGGCGCTGATGACCTTTGTCGATCCCGGCAAGCATGATTTCGGACCGGTGCTCAGAGCGAATTTAACTAAAATTGAGAAGGAAGGATAATGTCGGCGAGAGAATTTTTAGACAAGTTAGAGCCACATTTTACCAAAGGCGGCAAGTTCGAAAAGTATTATGGCCTCTATGAGATGGTCGATACTTTCATCTACACGCCACCGACGGTAACGCGCGGCACCACCCACGTTCGCGACGGCAACGACTTGAAACGCACGATGACCTTCGTGGTCATCGCGACCGCTTTCTGCATCCTGATGGCGTTGTACAACACCGGCTATCAGGCGAACCTGGCGATCAATGCGCTGGGCAAGGAAGGCACCGACGGCTGGCGCGGCGTGATCATGGGCCTGTTCGGCTACAACACGATGAATCCGCTGTCCAATCTGCTGCACGGCGCCTTGTATTTCTTCCCGATCTATATCGTGACCCTGGCGGTCGGCGGCGTCTGGGAAGTGTTGTTCGCGACCGTGCGTGGCCATGAAGTCAACGAAGGCTTCCTGGTTTCCTCGATGCTGTATACCCTGATCATGCCGCCCGACATGCCGCTGTGGCAGGTCGCGCTGGGCATTTCTTTCGGTATCGTGATCGGCAAGGAAGTCTTCGGCGGTACCGGTAAAAACTTCCTGAACCCGGCATTGACCGGCCGCGCGTTCCTGTATTTCGCGTATCCGGCTTCGATATCCGGCGACTCGGTCTGGGTCGCGGTCGACGGTTATACCGCGGCGACGCCGCTGGGCTTGGCCGCGAACGGCGGCCTGGATGCGGTCTACAAGGCCAATTACACTTGGATGCAAACCTTCTTCGGCTTCGAGCCGGGCTGCCTCGGCGAAACATCGACCTTGGCGATCCTGATCGGCGCGGCCTTCCTGCTTTACACCCGCGTGGCGTCGTACCGCATCATGGGCGGCGTGTTCCTGGGCATGGTGGCGACTGCAACCTTGTTCAACGTGATCGGCAGCGACACCAATCCGATGTTCGCGTTGCCTTGGTACTGGCATTTGACCGTCGGCGGTTTCGCTTTCGGTATGGTGTATATGGCGACCGATCCGGTTTCCGCGGCGATGACCGACACCGGACGCTGGATTTTCGGCGCCCTGGTCGGCGCAATGACCGTATTGATACGCGTAGTCAATCCAGCCTTCCCGGAAGGCATCATGCTGGCGATTCTGTTCTCGAACATGTTTGCGCCGACGATCGACTATTTCGTAATTCAGGCCAATATCAGAAGAAGGATCAAACGCCATGCCTAATCAACAAAAGCCATGCAAACATCTGGAAAAGGTTTGCAACAAGCTGAATGAGTACGAGCAGTACCGTAAATTTATCATCTATAAAGACAAAGTCCTGGCGCTGGGCAACGATAGTCTCGAAAAGACTATCGCGATCGCGCTGTCGTTGTGCTTTATCTGCGCGATCCTGGTGTCGTTCTCGGCCGTCGCGTTGAAACCGTTGCAGATCTATAACAAGGATCTGGACATGAAGAAAAACATCCTCGACGTCGCAGGCCTCCTCGAAAAGGGTATGGATATCGACAAGGCGTTCGCGGACAAGATCGAGGCGAAAGTCGTCGATCTGGAAACCGGCGATTATGTCGAAAACATCGACGCGAACGCTTATGACCAACGCAAGGCCGCGAAAGACCCTGCGCAAAGCGTCGCGATCCCTAAGGATAAAGATATTGCGCATATCCGCGTGAAGGCGAAACTGGCCAAAGTCTTCCTGGTCAAGGAAGGCGGCGCGCTGAAATCGGTCATTTTGCCGGTCAGCGGCTACGGTCTGTGGTCAACCCTGTACGGCTTTTTGTCGCTCGATCCGGACGGCCAAACCGTGCAAAGCATCAACTTTTATGATCAAGCGGAAACTCCGGGCCTCGGCGGTGAAGTCGTGAACCCGAACTGGCGCGCATTGTGGAAAGGCAAGAAAGTCTATGCAGTGACCGATCAGCCTTCGCAGGAAAAAGGTCTGATCGCCGAAGCCGATGTGGGCGAGCCTGCGCTGAGCCTGATCAAAGGCACCGTCGATACCAGCAAACCGGGTTCCGAATATCAGGTTGACGGTTTGGCGGGCGCGACCCTGACCAGTACCGGTGTGACCAATCTGATCAGATACTGGATGAGCGCCGAAGGCTTTTCGAAGTATCTGAGCAAAGTTAGAGCGAATCAAGGGGCTAAATCATGAGTGCAATATTAGATAAAGCGGGACTCAATAATCCCGAAACCCAAAAGGTTTTGACCACGCCGCTGGTCGAAAACAACCCGATCACTTTACAGGTGCTCGGGATCTGTTCGGCGCTGGCGGTCACCTCGAAAATGTCGACCTCGCTGATCATGGCGCTGGCGTTGACCCTGGTAACCGCGTTCTCGAGCGCGGCGATCAGCGCGATCCGCAACCATATTCCGAGCAGCATCCGGATTATCGTGCAGATGACGATCATTGCTTCGCTCGTTATCGTGGTCGACCAATTGTTGAAAGCGTTTGCGTTTGATGTCAGCAAACAGTTGTCGGTTTTCGTCGGTCTGATCATCACCAACTGTATCGTGATGGGCCGCGCCGAAGGCTACGCGATGAAGAATCCGCCGCTCGAAAGTTTCTGGGACGGCATCGGCAACGGTCTGGGCTACAGCTTGATCCTGGTCACCGTCGCGTTCTTCCGCGAAATTCTGGGTTCCGGCAAACTGCTCGGCATCGAAATCCTGAAGCTGACCAAAGACGGCGGCTGGTACGATCCGAACGGTCTGATGTTGTTGCCGCCCAGTGCGTTTTTCATCATCGGCCTGATCATCTGGGGCGTGCGTCAATTTAAGCCTAACCAGCGCGAAACGGTTGATTTCAAAATCTCGGCGATTGCTCATGGTGAGGGAGGGCACCACTAATGGAAGCGTATATCAGTTTATTCATCAAATCGGTTTTCATTGAAAACCTGGCGCTGTCCTTCTTCTTGGGCATGTGCACCTTCATCGCGGTGTCGAAGAAAATTTCGACCGCGATGGGGCTCGGCATCGCGGTGATGATCGTGCAGGCGATCACCGTGCCCGCCAACAACTTGGTTTATCATGCGGTATTGAAGGAAAATGCGCTGGCCGCGATCGGCATCGAAGGCGTCGATTTGAGCTTCTTGGCGCTTTTGAGCTGTATCGGCATGATTGCCGCGTTGGTACAGATTCTCGAAATGATTCTGGATAAGTTTTTCCCGGCCCTCTACCATGCATTGGGCGTGTTTTTGCCGTTGATCACGGTAAACTGCGCGATCCTGGGCGGCAGTTTGTTTATGATCGAACGCGACTATAACTTCGGCGAAAGCGTGACCTACGGGGTCGGCAGCGGCCTGGGTTGGGCGCTGGCGATCACGGTCATGGCCGGCGTGCGCGAAAAGCTTAAATACAGTGATATTCCGGTCGGTCTGCAAGGCCTCGGCATCACTTTCATTACTGCGGGTCTGATGTCTCTCGGCTTCATGGCTTTCTCCGGAATCCAACTGTAAGGGTAATCTAATGCTGGATATTTTATTAGGGATACTCATCTTTACGGCGCTGGTGATTGCGCTCGTATTCGTGATTATCGGCGCGAAAAAGAAACTCGTGGCCGAAGGCGATGTGGAGATCCTGATCAATGACGAAAAGAAAATTCATGTGCCGGTCGGCGCCAAATTGTTGACCGCGCTGGCGGACAATGGTTTGTTCGTGTCTTCGGCCTGTGGCGGCGGTGGTACTTGCGGCCAGTGCAAGGTCAAGGTCAACGCCGGCGGCGGCGAAATCCTGCCGACTGAATTGACCCACATCACCAAGCGCGAAGCGGCCTGCGGCGAGCGTCTCGCCTGCCAGGTCTCGGTCAAGCACGACATGGACATCGAAGTCGAAGATTCGGTTTTCGGCGTCAAGAAATGGGAATGCACGGTCAAGTCGAACAACAACGTCGCGACCTTCATCAAGGAACTGGTGCTCGAATTGCCGCCCGGCGAAGCGATCAACTATCGCGCCGGCGGTTATATCCAAATCGAATGCCCGCCGCACGTGGTCAACTATAAAGACTACATCATCGAAGAGCGCTTCCATGAGGATTGGGACAAATACAATCTGTGGCGCTACGTCTCCGATGTGAAGGAACCGGTCCTGCGCGCCTATTCGATGGCGAGCTATCCGGAAGAAAAGGAAATCATGCTGAACGTGCGTATCGCGACGCCTCCGCCGAGAGCGGACGAAAGCGTGCCGCCGGGCAAGATGTCGTCCTACATCTTCAGCCTGAAGCCGGGCGATAAATGTACCATTTCGGGTCCATACGGCGAATTCTTCGCGAAAGACACCGATGCCGAAATGGTCTTCGTCGGCGGCGGCGCGGGTATGGCGCCGATGCGGTCGCATATTTTCGACCAATTGCGCCGGCTCAAATCGAAGCGTAAGATGACCTTCTGGTACGGCGCGCGCAGCAAGCGCGAAATGTTCTATGTCGAGGATTTCGACATGCTGGCGAAGGAAAATCCGAACTTCACCTGGCACGTCGCCTTGTCCGATCCGCTGCCGGAAGACAACTGGACCGGCTATACCGGCTTCATTCATAACGTGCTGTATGAAAACTATCTGAAAAATCATCCGGCACCGGAAGACTGCGAGTTTTACATGTGCGGTCCGCCGATGATGAACGCCGCGGTGATCAAGATGTTGCTCGACAACGGAGTCGAACCCGAGAACATCATGCTCGACGACTTCGGCGGCTAAAAGCAAAGCCTGCCAGCCCTCTTTCGTAAAGTACGCTTTGCGGAAGAGGGCTTTGTCGTATTTATTGCTTTTTAAATTTGCCGGCTTGATCGAGTCACGCTAGCCGACTATCGTCAATCTTCACTCTTGGAGTTGTTAGCCGTCATGTTCATGGCTCGTTGGCGCTTTCATTCAATTTCTTCCCATCCTGAAAGCAACAGGCTTTTTGGCTTCAGGAGGCTTGTTCTGCTGGTCTTGTTGATGCATGCGGGCACCGCGTTCAGCATCTCCACGATGCGCTGCGGCCACAATATCGTCGAACTCGGCGACGATAAATTCCGGGTTCTGGAGACATGCGGCGAGCCCGAGTCGATCTACCATCGTACCAAAATCGCCGGCAGCACGCTGCACCACCCCCGCCGCACGCTCGATATTGAAGAGTACGAGGAAATTCAGGTCGAAGAGTGGATTTATAATTTCGGCAGAAACCGGATCCGGCAATCGCTCCTCTTTGAAAATGGACGGTTGATTGAAATCAATGATTTGAAACGGAGCCGTTAGAGTGAAGATGCCGCCTGCGGCTTAGACTTGCCTCGGCGTCTGAAAAAATTGGCGGTAAACTAAACTTTTAACTGTGCGGCCAGTCTTTTGCTTGACTCGTTCATTTTAATGGCGGCAAACTTCAGTAAGCGGTATCATTTGCCTACTTGGGCGCGGGCTCGATCCCAGCCCTGAAAAAGGCTTCATCGATTTTTAGAGATTTTTGTATGACTTATTTTTTAGTGACATTTGCGATCATGCTGGCTGTAGTCATCCTGATGGCGGTAGGCGTGATGTTCGGACGCCGCGCGATAAAAGGTTCCTGCGGCGGATTGAATTCCGGATCATGCGTTTGCGTTGAAAAATGCGATAAAAGAAAAAAACTCGAGGCCGAGCAGGCGTCGATCCAATAGCCTTGATCGCGGTTGCAAGCCGGGTATTTTGGCTTCGGTGCGGCAAAGGCTGAAATTTGTAACAATGCTCATTGCAAGGAGTTCGTTATGCTGACCAAGATAGCAATAGCCGACTACATGACCAAACACGTGGTCAAATTGACGCCGAGTCTCAACGTCATCGATGCCGTTAAGACCATGATCGAGCACAAGATCACCTCCGCCCCCGTCGTGGACGCTCAGGGCCATTTGCTCGGCATGTTTTCCGAAATGGACGGCATGAAGGTTTTCCTGGATGGCGTATATAACCAGGGCATGAGCGGGAAGGTCGGCGATTACATGACCAAGAACCCGATCACGGTGCAGGCCGAATCCAGCATCGTCGATCTGGCCGAAAAATTCCAGAATTTGCCGGTCAGAAGTTTTCCGGTTTACGAGGACAACGAACTGGTCGGCATCATCAGCCGGACCGATTTGTTACGGGCGCTTGCTACGGCGCAATAAAGATGCGTAGGGCGTGACGGATCATTCATTCTATTGGCACGACTACGAAACGTTCGGTACGGACCCGCGCCGGGATCGCCCCGTGCAGTTCGCGGGCGTCCGTACCGATATGCAAGGCAATGCGATCGACGAGCCTCTGGTTGTCTATCTGAAACCGGCGGACGATAGCCTGCCGCACCCCGATGCCTGCCTGATCACCGGCATCACCCCCCAATTGGCCGAACAAAAGGGCATTTGTGAAGCCGAGTTCATTCGCCAGATTCATCAGGAAATCGCACAGCCGAATACCTGTACCCTCGGTTACAACAACCTGCGTTTCGACGACGAAGTCACGCGCAACTGCCTTTACCGCAATTTTTACGACCCTTATGCCCGGGAATGGCAACACGGCAACAGCCGCTGGGATTTGATCGATGTGGTCCGGGCGGCGCGCGCGTTGCGCCCCGACGGGATTGCCTGGCCGCTCAATGATGACGGCACGCCGACGCTTCGGCTCGACCGCCTGACCGTGGCCAATGGCCTCGCGCACGAGGCCGCGCATGACGCCTTGTCCGATGTGCAGGCGACGATCGCGCTCGCGCGCTTGCTCAAGCAGGCGCAGCCGAAGCTCTACCAATTTCTGTTTCAGCATCGCGTCAAAACCGAGGCGCTGCGGCTGCTGCAAATCGGCAGTTACGAACCGGTCGTGCATGTCTCGGGCAAATATCCGGCGAGCCGGCATAGCCTGGCGATCGTGCTGCCGGTTGCCTGGCACCCGAGCAACAGCAACGGCGTGATCGTCTATGATCTGTCGGTCGATCCCGAACCGATGCTCGAACTGTCAGCCGAAGACATCGGCCTGCGCCTTTTTACCGCGACCGAAGATTTGCCCGAAGGCGCCGCACGCATTCCGCTGAAGACCGTCCACCTGAATAAATGCCCGGTATTGGCGCCAATTTCGGTGATCCGTCCGCCAGACGCCGAGCGTTTGGCGCTCGACTTGGCAACTTGCCACGCGCATATCGCGAAAATCAAGGCCGCGACAGGCCTCGCGGAGAAAATCGTCCAGGTATTCAGCGTGCCGTCCGGCTTCGAAACCGATACGGACCCGGACCTGACGATATATCAGGGCGGATTTTTTTCGGACGAAGACAAGCGCAAGATGACCCGCCTGCGCGCGATGACCCCGGATCAACTGGCCGCCTCGACGCTGACTTTTGCCGATCCGCGCCTGCCCGAAATGCTGTTCCGCTACCGCGCGAGAAACTACCCGGAATCCCTGAATACCGAAGAGCAGGAGCGCTGGCGGCAGTTCTGCATCGACCGCCTGACCGGCCTGAGGCCTGGCGCCGGGATTACGTTTGAGCACTATTTTTCCCGCCTCCGGCAATTGAGAAGCGGCGCGGCGGATGAAGCGATGCTGTCCGCACTGGCGTCCTATGCCGTTGCAAAGATGCGGTCTTTAGGTATTGAGAATTCCACGGCCGATTCACTGACCGCTTAAGGATACTTTTTTTTCTGGTTCCCGCGTACCACGTCAATGCCGTTAAGTTAAGAAGAAAGCTCCCTCTCCTGCTGGAGAGGATTGGGGTGAGGAGGTTCAAAAATAAGAAAAAATACTTTATTTTGATCCCCTTCGGCAATAGCTCCTGCATTGCCCTACCTCCTGCATCCTTGCAGTCGTCATCCCAGCCTTCTCCCGGAGGGAGAAGGAGCGAAGCTGCTCTTAACATAATGGCCGTGGCGTACCACGTGGAAACCCAGGGCGGCCGCGCCTGCATTCCCGCGCGGCGCGCGGGAACGAGAGAATTCGAGTCTTGCTCGGATGCCTGGTCTGTGTGCTTGAACGATCAAGGCAACTGATAAAGAAAGTTAAGTATTCATGTGTCCACAGGCGCGTTTTCTATGTCTCCTTGCCCGAAGGCGGGTATCGATCATATCGATAACGCATTAAAGTCATAGCAAAAATGTTAGAAAATGACTGGTAAATAAAATCCGCTTTTTTGTGGTTTGATTCAGATTGCATTCAGCTAGCGATCACTAAGATCATGTCCGGGCCCCGATCCGAACCTTTTCTTCCATCAATCCCACATGAGTAGGTATTTTATGCAAGCTCTTTTTTCGCTACGATGGGTTTTTCAAATTTTGCTATTGGCGGTTATTCTCGGGTTGCCGGTGTCCCGAACGGCGCAGGCCAATATCGAGCGCAATGATGCGGTTGCGATGTTCTACACCGATTTGTCACCCTACGGCAATTGGGAAGAACAACCGGTTTTCGGTAAGGTCTGGTATCCGCGAGATATTCCGGTGGGTTGGAGTCCTTATACCCTTGGCTATTGGGTGAATACCGAGGCTTATGGCTGGTTATGGGTTGCCGAATCGGAGTGGGGCACGATCACCGAGCATTATGGGCGTTGGACTCTGGATGATCGGGATCGATGGTTCTGGGTGCCGGGCACTGTCTGGGCCTCGGCATGGGTCATCTGGCGGGAAGGCGAAGATGAAATAGGTACCGCGCCAATGCCGCCTTATTGGAATCCTTACGGAGTTGTCCCCGTTTGGGTCGATTCGTTATTTCCTCGGTGTTGGGTTTTTGTGCATAAGCATGATTTTCCTCACCATGCCCATCATCACAAGCCTAAACCAAAATTTATCGACCCAAGAAAAAACCCGGATCTGATCAGGCGGACGCATGTGTTGGAGCCACCTATCGTGCTGGACAGGCATCTCTTCAATCGCGGTGTGTCGCCCGAAAAGATCGAGCGGGCCACCGGGAGTCGGGTAGTTACCGTCAATCCCAAGGTGTTGTCGGACTCGAGCGATCTGGCCGCACGAAAGAAGCGCGCCGCAAAAGAGAATGAGCCGATCATTTACCGGCCTATCGATAATCCGCTCACGCTCGATACGATCCATGACGAAAAATTGCGCGCGCAACGATTTGCCGAAAAGATCACTCTACCTTCCGAAGCACCGAGAGAGGCGACGGCAGCCGAGCAAACGGGAGAACCGAAACAGCCGGGCAGGCATACAGGGAAACACGGAGCGTCCGACCTTCGAGGCAGCAGGAAGCAAGCCGAAAGCGCTCAGCCAGAACCTTCCTCGTTAGATTCGGCGCAGGATTTGCGTCCGGAACAAGGAGGCAAGGAGCCTGCAAAGGGCGAAGAAAAAATCAAATCGGACAACGTCGATTCACAACAAGCCGAACCGAAGGCAAGCCTGCCGCGCGAAGACAGTCTTCACGAATCGCCGCGGGACTCGGAAGCTTCCCGCCAGGACCCTGAGCCTTCATCATCCGGAGAGGCGTCAGGCTTAAATGGATCAAGCCCGTCTACAGTCAGTGAACCGAGTCCGACTTCATCATCGGTGGACGGGACGAGTTCGGCTCCGGCTCCCTCATCGGCGAATGACTCGAGCCTGACAACGCCGTCTTCGTCACCGTCACCTGAATCGAGCCCAACGCCGTCTTCGTCACCGTCGCCTGAATCGAGCCCAACGCCGTCTTCGTCTACGTCGATTGAATCGAGTTCATCGTCGTCCCCCTCTACGTCGTACGACTCGAGTTCATCGTCGTCCCCATCTACGTCGTATGATTCGAATTCGACGCCGTCTTCGTCTACGTCGTACGACTCGAGTTCAACGCCATCTTCGTCTACGTCGTACGATTCGAGTTCATCGTCGTCCCCATCTACGTCGTATGAGTCGAGTTCAACGCCGTCTTCGTCTACGTCGTATGAGTCGAGTTCATCGTCGTCCCCGTCTACGTCGTACGATTCGAGTTCATCGTCGTCTTCGTCTACGTCGTCTGAATCGAGCTCTGCGCCCACGCCAGCTCCGGTGTCTGAGCCGAGCCCGCCGCCACCGCCACCCGTAGAGTCTCATCCTCAGGAGTCGGCTTCCGGTTCCAGCACTAGCTCATCGGAAGAACATAAACATGAAAAAAAGCATCACGATTAATCGGCATTGTCTTATGCTTTGAACCGTGGGAAAGGGATCATGGCGGGATGGAGCCGCTTTGCCAGGGACGGCAAATTTTCTGCTCGGCGTGAATGACGCCGCTGCTTGCTCAAATCTCGGTTTTCGAGTTCGGCCTTGGAAAGAAATGGCGTCTTGCCGGTAAACCAACGGCGCTTTTCGGCTGTCTCTATTGAAATCGAATAAAAGCGTCCAGGAGTCGTTATTTATGCACAGTCGTTTGTCATTAGGATGGGTATGCAAGGCGCTGATTTTGGCGCTGCTGCTCAGTTTACCGCTCGTCCGTCCTGCGGAGGCGAGCCATCTCCGAAACGATGCCTCCAGGCTGTTTTATTCAAAGCTGGCGCCATACGGAACCTGGATACATCACCGCATCTACGGCAGGGTCTGGTTTCCGCGCAATATGCCGGCGTATTGGCGCCCGTATCAGGATGGTTACTGGGCTTACACCTATGACTACGGCTGGCTGTGGGTATCGGATTGGGTTTGGGGTTGGGCGACCGACCATTACGGCCGCTGGGTGTGGGACGACTGGTACGGATGGATTTGGGTGCCGGGCGCGGTGTGGGCGCCGGCCTGGGTCGTCTGGCGCTATGGCGACGGTTATGTGTCCTGGGCTCCGCTGCCGATCCAATATATCTGGAACCCCTATGCCGGCTATACGACCACGTATTTTAATTTCGATCGTTACATCTATTGGGATTGCTGGGTAACGACCCGCGAGCGCGATTTTCCGCGCCGGAATAAACCGCGCAAATTCCTTCCGCCTAAAATGAACCGCGAGATCCTGCATAGAACCCGCTATGCCGATCCCTTGATCGTGCACAATCGGAACATCGTCAATCAGGGCATACCGCTACAGCGGATCGAACGGGCGACGGGTTCGTCGATCAAGCCTGTTGCTCCGGAGCTCGTGCTGGAGCCGGGTGACAATATGCCAAGAGAGCGCCGGCCAAGAAATCGCGAAGAAGTCAGGATTTATCGGCCCATTGATAATCGACCGACAATGGAGACGATCCGCGATGAAGCGGAATCTGACAAAGCGTTGGCGGAGAAAATCGATGTGCATAGGCAGTTATCGCCCGATCGAGAGCTCCCATTGGGCGAAAATCTTGAACCCAGACGCTCGGGCCGTTTAACCGGCCGCCCCAAACCTCTCGATGTTCAGGAAGCGGAAATTCCGTTGATGGTGCCAGCGGAAACGCCGCAAACGGCGCCGACTTTTCTGACCTTGCCCGATATGCAGGAAAAGTTGCAGGCGGAGCCGGGTCGGGATCGAACTGTCGATCGGCGAAAAAACGGTTTGGGCCGATTGCCGCGCCAGGATCAGGAGAACGTTCCTGAACAACCCGTGATCTTTGAAGAAAGGCCGCAAGTCACCCCGCAAGAGCAGGAGAGTGAGCCGGTTGGCCGGAATGGAAATCAGGGGCAGGAATCCGCCGCACGAATGAGCCAGCAGCAGTTCGAGTTGGAGCGGCAGCAACGGGCCGAAGAAGAGCTTATGCGGCAGGAAGCTATCCGGCAACAGGAAGAAGGCCCGCGCGCGCAGCAACGCCAATTGGAACGCGAACAGCAGGCCGAGGAGGCGCGCATGCAGCGGGAGGCAGTCGGCCGGCAAGAAGAAGGCGCGCGCGAACAGCAACGGCAAACGGAACGGCAGCAACAGGCCGGTCAGCAACGCATGCAGCAGGAGGCGATCCGGCAACAGGAAGAAGCCATTCGTGCACAGCAGTTGGAAGCGGAACGGCAGCAACAGGCCGAGCAGCAACGCATGCAGCACGAGGCGATTCGGCAACAGGAAGAAGCCGTGCGTGAACAGCAACTGGAAGCGGAACGGCAGCAACAGGTCGAACAGCAACGCATGCAGCAGGAAGCGATTCGACAACAGGAAGAAGCCTTGCGTGAACAGCAACTGGAAGCGGAGCGGCAGCAACAGGCCGAACAGCAACGCATGCAGCAGGAGGCTATCAGGCAACAGGAGGAAGCCTTGCGTGAACAGCAGATGGAAGCGGAACGGCAGCAACAGGCCGAACAGCAACGCATGCAGCACGAGGCGATCCGTCAGCAGGAAGAAGCTGTGCGAGAACAGCAACTGCAAATGGAGCGTCAACAACAGGCCGAACAAGAGCGCATGCAGCAGGAAGCGGTTCGCCAGCAACAGGAGGAAATGATGCGCCAGCAGCAGTTAGATATGGAACGCCAACAGCAAGCGATTCAACAGCAGCAAAACGAAATGCGTCAGCCGGAGACTATGCGGCAAACCGAGCCGGGCGGCGGTCGCGGTAGAGTAGGGCGGGGATTTGGCAGAGGCAGAGAGTAAAGCGAATGTCCACCGATGATCGGATGGCGAAGAACGCTTAAGGATGCCGTTAAAAATAACTTCCACTGATGGTTCCCATGCTCCGCGTCACTGCCACTAGGTTAAGAAGACCACGTCATTCCGGCAGGGAATGCCGGAATCCAGTTGCCAAGGATGGCGAGCTTTAATACATCCCTGTAATCTGGATCCCGGCAATCCATGCCGGGATGACGGCTTAACTTCAATGACAGTGACGCAGAGCGTGTGAGCGATGAGGGCAAGTTTTGAGAAGTTAATTTCGAGCGAATCCTAAAACTCTGGGCTTGATCTGACTCCGCTTCATGTCTTCGAGGCGGAGTCAGCAAATAGTTAACCGTTGATTACTTCGTCGTCCATTTTTGGGCCAACTGCGCTGAAAACTTGCCAAGATAAACGCCGATCACGATCGAAACCGAAATCACCACGAGCGGATTGCTGAATGAGACGCCAAGCAAAACGTCCTTAGTCATTTTGTCAGGCGTTTGCAGCAGATAGGCAAAGGTCATCGAATAACCGAACACGCTGGCCGGGATTGCGGATAATTGAGGAATGCTCGCGGCGAGACACATCACGATTACCGCAATGGTGACGGTTAAGGCTGCCATCAAAGGAAACCCGAGCAGCGCGTCGGACGGCACATTTATAAGCAGGAAAGCCGTTATCCAAGCCATCACGACGCCGAAAATGCTGCAGGTAATCGTGCCCTTGAAGGCGGTTTCATTCGCACCGAGCGCGAAATACGCTGCCCAAGGAATCGTTGCCGCCCAGATGAAAAAATATCCGCTGAGCGGGCCTACCGCAAAGAATGTCGCGGCGCCCGCCAAGATGCCGATACTGAAGGAAAGTGCTGTGAGTTGGTTCATAGTGTGATTCTCTAAATGGTGCCTCGACGATGCGATATAAATGGCTTTCATAAGAGAGGCGGTCCGATGAAAGTCCAATCTTTTGCCTTTACTCAACAGGTGAGCCTTCCACCGGTCATCAGGATGTTACCAAATATTCCCTGTTAAACAAATAAATGCGAATGATAAATTCGGACCTTTGACGTTTCAATTGGCATAGTTGACTCTAAAATCTTGAAAATAACTCTGGACGCGTGTAGGATAATTTGCTCAAAAAAGCATGTGTTTATTATTGCTCCGGCCTCTTGTTGTTTGAAACAGATTTCCTTGGGTTAGTCGAAAATCTCAGGTTAATTAGGGCTGTAAAACTCTGAGCTTAATCTGACGACTTCAAAAATTTGCTTCAATGGAATCTGATGTTGATAAGTAGGCGGAATTCGACACAATAGAAACGCTCACCATCTGGCTAACTATCCGTCCAGTTCTATCCTCTAACCAGCCATACACTTTAGATTCAACTATTGTGGGAGATCGTAGTCGCTACTGGTCGACGTTTTTGTCGTTTCATAAGAGCGGTCATAATCTTTGCATATTCCCTGCTCGATATGCCGATTGTTTAGATTGATCAACATCAATCGGTTATTTTTAGTAAAGGCTTCATAATGTTGACCAGCTTCAGCCCTAAAGACTATTTGGCATAATTGAATATTCTCGGTAACCCGATATGGTGAATTACAGCTAGTCGTTTCGTTGTATACATTTTTCTCCTTCTTATTTTTATATTCGGTTTTGCTCTGACTACAACTATCGCCACCTATTTTTTCCTCACGAACGATATACGGACTATTCAAGGTAATACGTAACTGCCCCGGACGCACCATTATCGTCTTAAAGGTATTCAGCGCTATATTGTCAACTTTGATATGTTCATGACCCCATGAAGTTTCGCGCCAATCAAGAGCAACCGTAGCAAGCTGATCGTTGGGCAATACCGAGCCATCGTAGCCCTTGATGGTAGTACAACCGGATAGCGTTAATACACACAGTAAAAACAAGCGCCAATATCCCCGAAAAACGGTAAGCAATTTCATTCTTTGCCTCAGGTTCAAACGTATTCCAGCCCTTTCAAAAGAAATTTAATTTATTGCTTTTCAAGCAACAGGTTGACGGCAGTCTGAAGAGCGAAATCGCCGTCATCACTTGGACGGATTTGTGTCTCGCTGGGACAAGCATTCCAAATAGCTTCCGGACTTTGATATTTCTCAGGATTGAGAGTAACCGATACCCCATTGCTTACACAAATATTCGGCACCACGCCAAACTGGCTAAGTAATTTTCCGCTCGGGCGTGTCATTTCTCCTGTTTCCAATATCATTGCGCCCTCTTCTTTCATTGGGAAAACCGTGGATAATTTATTGTAGCCTTGGGAAGTCGTGCCTATCACTGTTGCGCGCCTATGATCCTGAAAGGAAGCCGCGAGCATCTCCGAACCAGCCGCTGTTTGGCCGTTGATTAAAACGGCCAGCTTCACACCGGAATTGGTAGCATTTGCATTGGCTGATGCAAGAAAACGCATTTCCGATTCTTCAGATCGTCCACTAGTAGATAAGATAAGACCATCATCTAAAAAATAGTCTGCAACTTCAACAATCGCTCTCAAATCGCCGCCCGTATTATCGCGAAGATCGATAACAATTCCTTTGAGAGTTTCCGAATTAGCAGTGCCAAATGTCGAAATTTGTTTACTGAACAATTCTTTGACAGAAGAATCAAATCGCGAGATACGTATATAGCCGATACCTTTTGAATAAAGACTGCTTTCAATAGGCATGTTATTGACGAACGTTCGTGTCGCGATCACTTCACTTACTTTTCCCGCCCGTTCAATCGTCAAGCGAACCGTGGAATCCGGCAAGCCTTGAAGCTTGGCGATCACTGCCTCAAGCGGCAGATCACTAAGAATTTTGGCATCGATCTTGAGCAAGCGATCTCCTCTTTTGAGATCGAGTCGTTGGGCTGGCGACTCCTTGACTATCGAAGAAATAATAACGTCGTCATTTATTTTCTGAAGCACCAAGCCTACTTTTGCAATTGGTGCATTGCTTGCTACTTGTTCGACAAGTTTTAAATGTGGATACATCGAATCAACAATGCCTAGCATCGCAGACTTGATAACATCCTTGGCTTGAAGATTTGGGTGATTGTCGAG
This sequence comes from Methylomicrobium lacus, assembly GCF_041897535.1. GTDB lineage: Bacteria > Pseudomonadota > Gammaproteobacteria > Methylococcales > Methylomonadaceae > Methylomicrobium > Methylomicrobium lacus_A. The sequence goes on along the minus strand of NZ_CP169217.1, from coordinate 1,187,126 downwards.
TAAATAAAAATATTCCTCTTGCAAGCCGTTTAACGAATCGGCAGCTAAGCTAAGGTTTAAGGATTTCGACAGTGTGCGGTCTTTATAAATTCCATTTCGCGCGGCTTTAATCAACGCAGTTAAATCTATTGGCGCAATGTAATTTGATCGAATTACCGAAATTGTTTCTGTGAAGCCATCAAATATTGCTTGTGCCTCGGGTCGATTTTGGGCGGATGCAGGCTTGCTAATGTTGGAAGAGGCGCAAGATATTAAAGCACAGGAGATTAGGCCGACTAGTCCTAGATGAGAACCTGCCAGTAACCGCTTCCTTAACGTAGATAATAGAGAAATATCGTAGTAATGTTGCTCAATGAATGTCATTTTAGGTATTTGATTTATTTTTTTCGGTAGCAGAAAATTGAATAAGGGCTGTAGATGGGTAGAGCGCCAGCGAAACCCATCAATTTATCCAGCGAAGCATGGTTGTGTGCGGCAGGCCGTGGACTCGCCTTATTCGTCGTTTCATCGATATATCAAATTAGGCTTGTGTTCTTCGGATTGGGCCGGCGTGGAGACTGATGATTTGGATTACGATTGATGGGTTTAGACTAACGCCTATAATCATACCGAACGCTTTGCAGCTTCCCCGGTCAAAAAGCCGATCACATCTTGGTCCGTCTCAGTTGCACGATTCTACTGATAACGTTTAACCATTTCGCTCAATGGTATGGCTTTAATCTTACTTGCGTGCCCAGCAGAGCCAAATGCTTCATAACGTGCCTGACAAAGCGCTTGCATCGCGTCTCTGGCTGCTTTATAGGTCTTACGCGCGTCTAACTCCGATGCATTTTCCGGTTGGGCCAAGTATCGACGCATGGCGCCGGTAGACGCCATACGTAAGTCGGTATCGATATTGACTTTGCGCACGCCATATTTGATTCCTTCAACAATTTCGGCAACCGGCACGCCATAGGTTTGGGGAATATCGCCGCCGTATTCATTGATGATTTTTAACCAATCCTGCGGTACCGAACTGGAGCCATGCATGACGAAGTGCATATTGGGCAAGCGTTGTTGTAAGGTTTTTAAACGGCTAATGACCAAGACATCGCCCGTAGGCGGTTTGCTGAATTTATAAGCGCCATGACTCGTGCCAATGGCTACGGCTAACGCATCGATTTGCGTTTGCTTGACAAATTCGACCGCTTCATCGGGATCGGTCAGCAACCGGCTGTGATCCGGTTGTTCCGAAGGGGCTTGGGTCGCGGCATCCGCTTTATGTTCCAATGAACCCAGGCAGCCGATCTCGCCTTCAACCGATACGCCGCACGCATGCGCCATCCTGACCACGGTACGCGTCACATTCACGTTATAGTCAAAAGAGGAGGGGGTTTTCATATCTTCCAGCAAAGACCCGTCCATCATCACGGAACTGAATCCTGATCGAATGGCTTGTGCGCAGATGTCGGGCGTGGGCGCATGATCCCGATGCATGACGATCGGAATATGAGGATATTGTTCAACCGCGGCAAGAATCAAATGGCGTAAAAAAATTTCGCCGGCATAATTATTCGCGCCGGCCGAGCCTTGCATGATCACAGGGCTGTCACACGCATCGGCGGCTTGCATAATGGCTTGGACTTGCTCCATGTTGCTCACATTGAAGGCGGGAACGGCAAAGCCATTCTCGGCGGCATAATCCAGAAGTTGTCGCAATGAAACTAAAGCCATGATCGGCTCTCCTTAGCTGGGTTTTATTTGGGGTTCTAACTTGTCACCAGAAGCTATGAACATTTCTGGTGTATATATAGAGGGCGGAAAGCGGGTATTGCCTGTCTGGTTAGGATCTCCCGGGTCAGCCACCCACAGGAGGGCGCGCCGCCATGGCGCATAGTAATGTCATTAACCTGAAAAAGCCAGGCCAGAATGATCCGTTGCTGTCCCAATGTTTTAACGATCTCGATGTTGTTCAGTTTGTATGTAAAACCTTACGGACGGGGCAATGCCCTTAACTTAACAGGCATGAGGTGGCTTTCCTCACCCCACAAAATAAAACTCGTCCGTGGGAGCGACGCCTACGTCGCGATTAAAGCCTCAAGTCGCGACGTAGGCGTCGTTCCCACCACTCCCCGACAGGTTTTGATTAGCCGGTGCTTTTCGAGGGCAGTTCGATCGTAAATTTATCGACCAAGCGAAAAGTCGGCTTGCCCGTTTTAAACTCGGCATCGGTATAAGGCTTGTCGATGCCGATCACATAAGCGGTCAAACTGTTTTGGCGGAGAGCAATGCGGATCATGTGTCGGTAGTTTTCGCTGCGCGCGCCGCCGCCCGCTTCGTTATTATGGCCGTTGAACGCAAGCGAAACGGCCAGATACCAGCCGAACCAGATGCAACTGAACAAGGCGCCCAAGACGAAGGCCGAGAGCAGCCGGCATAGCGTTACCGTCATCGGCGTACCTAAAAATGCGGCGATCAAGACGGTGGCTCCGAGGGCTCCCCAGGCGATAAAAAGCCGCTTGCCGATGGTTTGTTGTTCAGGCAGCTTGGGGTCTGTCGAAATGTTGTCCGCGCTGAAGTGGCGGCGGGCATATTCGGTGGCGGCGACGGCCAAGGCGCTGATGATCAAAAGCGCGGGCCAATCGGCATACAAGGTCAGCCAAACCGGGGTAGCCACTTGCAGAACCATATGCCAGACGCCGATGCCGAGAAAAATTTTCTTGTTTTGAGTCAGCAACGCGCCGCCGATAAAATAGCCTAATGCCGGCAGTCCCAGTACGATCAATGACCAGACCAGCACAATCAGCAAATTGAACGTCATGACCGAAACCGGATAAACCCCGTAATGCAAAAAGCCGTAACCGGCAAAAAGCGGAGCAAGAATGCCGCCGAAGATCCATAACGGATATAAATAGAATTTGGCGAATTGATTGAAGGGGGTGTCTACCGCGCGCTCATTCAGCAGGTCGCTGTATTTACGGTTCAATACGAATAACAGCAAGGCGGCGATAGAAAACAACTCGATCAGTATGCTGGCTAGAAAGGCATTGGGAATCGCTACGCGTTGCAGAAAAATCAATTTTAACAACGGCAGCGATGCGGTCAATACCGACAACACCAGCAACCGGCGTTGGGCAAGCCGGGAAAACGATCTGAGTCTATCTTGCAGGGCGGCGATGAGCGGGATGCTGCTCTTCTGGTCGGATTTGCCGAAATTGTGCAGGCAGAGTATCCAAGCGACGAGAAAGCCGATGTACAGAAGAATGTAAGCCAGATCGCCGAGATAAGCGCCGTCGGGTGGTGTATCGACTGTGAGCGCAATTTGAATGCGGGCGAGTATCCCGTTTGGATCCCCTGGCGCCACTGCGCCCAACGGCCGATTGGCTGCCGGAAACGGCTTGAGCCACTGCCCGAAAATGGACCAGGTGCTTTCCGGCACCGTCAAGGCGAAATAACTCAGTAACGCCAGCACACTCCCTGCCAGCCAGACGAAGCCGCCGGTGGCGATGGCCCAGGGATTCAGGATGCGCTGTGTGATGGTGCGGTGTGAGTCGAGGTGCGACGGGTAAGTCGCCAGCTTATCCACTTCGCCGATGTCGGTGTGGCTTGGATGCAGGAAGGCGCCGCCGCCTCCGGCAACCACCGAGGCATAGTTCGGCCGCTTCTCATCCCCCCAATAGCGTTCGTAGTGATGAATGTCGCCGGCGAGGTCGAGCCGGCATTGATTGCCGTCGAGTTCACCGTCCTGCAAAAAGCTGAGCGGCAAACCCAAGTCGTTAAAGGTGGTGACAATCGCGGCATCCGGCGCTTGTTGCTTGCCGAACACCGTATTAGGTTCCGGCGTCACGACGATCAGCTTGTCCGTCGCACGTTGCCGCGCGCAGGATTGGAAAAAATCTGTTTGCCGCAAATCCATTTTGCCGTTTTGCGAGTCGAAGCCCCACAATTGCCAGCCAAATGGCAGTTTCAACGTCAGGTAGCTGGCTTGCTGTCGGCTTTCGAAACCCTTCAGTGCGATTTGCCCGGACGTCGTGCCGAAGGGTTTGCGAAATTGTCGATTGAAGCCGTCCAGGGCATCGTAATAATCGTGGTTGGCCGGAATCGCGTAAATCGGGCGCTGTTCGGGAGGCACCGCATTGGACTTGTTGGCGCCAATATCGTCGAAAGCCCAGTTGAACGGGGTTTGAAAGCGCTCCTTTAGCGAGGCCACGTCAGCGATGTGATAGGCGGTATCGCCGCCGACGAAAAGAAATTTTCCGCGTGGCAGTTTTTCGGAGGCAGCACCGGCTTCCAGGCCGATCGCCTGTTCCGCTGTGGCGTTTTGATTCAGCCAGAGATCGCTCATGCACAAATAAGCGACGTTATACACTGCCTTCATGCCGTCGCCGGTATCGGCGATAAAGTCGAACCAGTATGTGCCGTCGGGTACGTCATCGATGGCTGGCGCCTCTTCGATGCTGGCTTGCATCCAGTCCTTCGCATCGAGCTTGTCACCCATGAACGAATAGGCCGCGATGTATTTCAGGCCGGCCAACAGTTCCCGGCCCATCAGCCAACTGACCGGTTTCTTGAAATCACGATCGGTGACAGGATTATTGTTGTTCGTATTATTCATGATGCCGCCCGTTTTTCGAGTTGAATATTGAGGGTCCATCCGAGGGCGCTTATTTTGCGGTCGAAAGGGAAGCCGGCTGAGCTGCATGATCCCAACCGGTATCCCTGATCAGCGCCTGACTAATCCCGATAGACCGTACTTTACTGCACCTAAACGGCCAACGCAAACAATTGCCAATTCAATAAAATCAGCCTCAAGATGCCTGATTCGCTATAATGTCGCAACTTTCGAATTATCCAGTGCTGAAGGGTGACCATGGCGGAGACGAATAACGAAAAACACAAGATTGTGATTGTCGGCGGCGGGGCGTCCGGCCTCGAACTCGCGACCAAGCTGGGGCGCAAGCTCGGCAAGAGCGGACGGGCCGAGGTGACGCTGCTCGATGCCGCATCGACGCATATCTGGAAACCGCTGCTGCACGAGGTCGCGGCCGGCACGCTGGACGAATCCGAACAGGTCGAATATCTCGCGCAGGGCTATCGCAATCATTTCCGCTTCCGGCTCGGCAAGATGGAAGGCTTGAACCGCGCGAAAAAGGAAATCACGGTCAGCCCGACGCTGAGCGACAGCGGCGAGGAACTGATCCCGCGGCGCACCTTCAGCTACGATACCCTGGTGATGGCGGTCGGCAGCGTCAGCAATTCGTTCAACATCAAGGGCGTTGCCGAGAACTGCCTGTTTCTCGATACCACCTTGCAGGCTTTCCGTTTCCAGAAGCAATTGGTCGAGACTTACATCAAGACCTTTGCGGGTCAGGAAGGCGCCAGTGAAAAGCCCTTGTCGATCGTGATCATCGGCGCCGGCGCGACCGGCGTGGAACTGGTCGCGCAACTGCACGAGGTGACCAATCTGCTCGCGGTCTATGGGCTCAGGGAGTCCAGCAATGTCCGCCTGACGATCATCGAGGCCTCGCCGCAATTGCTGCCGGCCTTGCCGAGCAAGCTGGCCGAGGCGACCAAACAGCAATTGCTGAAGCTCGGCGTCGATCTGAAACTGGGTTGCCGGGTGACCGAGGTGACCAAGGACCATATCGCAACGCTAGACGGCGAGATCATTCCGGCCGACCTGAAGGTCTGGGCCGCCGGCATTAAGGGGCCGGACTGGCTGAAACAGCTGGACGGCCTCGAAACCAATCACCTGAATCAGCTGGTCGTCGACGAGTTTCTGCAAACCGCCGATCCGGATATCTACGCGATGGGCGACTGCGCCGCCTGCGCCTGGCCCGGCCGTCCCGGCAATGTGCCGCCGCGCGCTCAGGCCGCGCATCAGCAGGCGAGCGCCTTATACAAGACGATCCGCAACCGGCTGTCCGGCAAGGGACCGGTCAAATTCGTCTATTACGATTACGGCTCGCTGGTCTCGCTCGGCAAATATTCGACGGTCGGCAACCTGATGGGCAATTTGATGGGCTCGGTCAGCGTCGGCGGTTTTATCGCTCGGGTCGTGTATCTGTCCTTGTACAAGATGCACCAGGTCGCGATCCACGGCTATTTCCGCACCGCGATGCTGACCCTGTCCAATTTATTTAGACGCACCGTGCACGCGATGATCAAGCTGCACTGATTTTATCCACACATTATTAGAAAAAGAACATGCTGGAATTAGAATACGAGTTCAGAGAAGACGATCTGGTCAATTTCAACGAAGCGCAGTACCTGAATTCGAAAGACGTCCAAAGCCAACTGAATAAAAACCGCTGGATCGTGCCGAGCATCATGGTGCTGGTCGGCACCTTCTATTACTACTATTACGGCGACATCAAGTCGGCCGCCTATATCGGGGTGGTCGCGGTGCTGTGGGCGCTGTTGTCGACGAAAGTGATGCTGTACGACATGCGCCGGCAAGTCCTGAAGCAGTACTCGGAGAAGGAAAAAAAGGCGATGTTCGGCACCTATACCCTGACGATCGATCCGGCGAACCCTGCTTATCTGTTTGAAACCTCGCCGAGCGGCAAGAACAAGATGGCCTGGCAGGAACTGGTCCGGGTCGAATACGGCAAACGCTATGTTTATATCTTCATCACGCTGAGCACCGCGTTGGTGATTCCGCTCGAGACGGTCAAAAAAGGCGATCTGGAGAAGTTTGCCGAGCAGGCCGAGAAGATGATCGAGCGTTACGCCGGTTAACTCGACGGGGCGTTGACTGTAATGAATAAGCGCGCGGCGAACTCCCGCATCGTGGTGCTCGACACCGAAACGACCGGTCTGAGCCCTGAGCAGGGCCACCGGATCATCGAAATCGGCTGCGTCGAACTGGTCAATCGGCGGCTGACCGGCAACCGCTTTCATGTCTACATCAATCCCGAGCGCGTGATCGACGCCGGCGCGATCGAAGTGCACGGCATCACGAACGAGTTTCTGGAAGACAAGCCGCGCTTCGCCGGCGTCGCGGAGGACTTTCTGGCCTTCGTCGATGGCGCCGAACTGGTCATCCATAACGCGCCCTTCGATGTCGGCTTCATCAATCACGAATTCGCCTTGCTGGCGGACCCTTTGGCGCCGATAACCCGGTATTGCGAAGTCTTCGATACGCTCGCCTTCGCCCGCCAGAAACATCCGGGCCAAAGAAACAGCCTGGATGCGTTGTGCAAACGCTACGGCGTCGATAACAGCCATCGGGAGCTGCACGGCGCGTTGCTCGACGCCGAAATCCTCGCCGACGTCTATTTATTGATGACCGGCGGGCAGTTCTCGCTGCTCGATGAGGCGTCCGAAGGTCAGGCAGCGGTGACTGAGAGCCAAGTGATCCAGCGTATCGCCGCTGACCGGCCGCCGTTGAAGGTGATCGCCTGCGCCGCCGAGGAACTGGAAGCGCATCAGCAGCGTTTGGCGGCGATCGAGAAGGCGGCGGGCGGGACGTGTTTGTGGAATCAATGAGATTGCCGCGAACAGGGCAGGAATGGAATTTTTGCCGATACGCTAAAAAAGCCCTGCCGGATTTCGCTCGCATTGCGTCGGCCTCTCGCTTGGTCGCGCCCATTTGAATATTTCATGCTCGCTCTCTATTCCTTAGTTTTCTATTTACTGACCCCCTTCATCGTTCTGCGCCTGCTCTGGCGCAGTATCAAGGCGCCGGCCTACCGACAGCGCTGGAACGAGCGCTTCGGTTTTTATCGCGGAATCCATCCCCAGGACGTGATCTGGTTTCATGCGGTTTCGGTCGGCGAGGCCGAGGCGCTGTTTCCGTTGCTGCGCTTATTGCTGGCGCGCCATCCCGAGGCGAAACTGTTGATCACGACCACGACGCCGACCGGTTCGGCCAGGGTGCAGGCGACCTTCGGCGACCGAGTCGCGCACGTTTATCTGCCCTACGATCTGCCGTGTGTGATCCGGCGTTTCCTGACGCACTTCAAGCCCCGGCTCGCGGTGATCATGGAAACCGAGATTTGGCCGAATCTGTATGCGGCATGCGGCAAACGAAACATGCCGTTGTTTTTGATCAACGCCCGCCTGTCCGAAAAATCCGCAGGCGGTTACCGGAAGATTCCGTGGCTGATTCGTGCGTCACTGGCCAAGGTCAGCCTGATTGCCGCGCAAACCCGGGATGATGCGGAGCGCTTCGTGAGCATCGGCGCGCGGGCCGATACGGTCAAGGTGTTGGGCAACATGAAATTCGATATTCAAGTCGCCGACGAGACAATCGATGAGGGGCGGCGGCTCAAATCCTCGGTCTTCGGCAACCGCTTCGTCTGGATCATCGCGAGCACGCATAAAAACGAAGAGGCGGTGTTTCTGGATGTGTATCCCGACATCAAGGCGAAGATTCCGGAGCTGCTGCTGGTGATCGTGCCTCGGCATCCCGAGCGCTTCCCCGAGGTCAAAAAGCTCTGCGAGGAACGGCAGCTCAATGTCGTGATGCGGACCTCGGGAGAGTGCTGCACGGCCGCGGCCGATGTGTATATCGCCGATACGATGGGCGAACTGAAGATGCTGTATGCGGCGGCCGATGTCGCCTTCATCGGCGGCAGCATGGTGCCGGTCGGCGGCCACAATCTGCTCGAAGCGGCCGCGGTCGGCGCGCCGGTGATGTTCGGCCCCTACATGGCCAATTTCAAGGAGATAGCGGAAGGGGTGCTGGCGAGGAACGCCGCGCTGCAATGCCGGACGCAACAAGACATTGTCAGCACGGTCCATTCATTGTATGCTGACCCGGAACACAGGGCGGAGCTGGCTCGGCGCGCCGGGACGTTTTTACAGGAAAACCGGGGCGCGATCGCGGCGATTGCGGCGCAGATCGAAGCCGAGATGCCGAAAGAGTGAGCCCGTTCATTTTGCCTAGCTTCCATCCCTCAACCCTCACATGCCAAGGATAAGTACCCTGCATGGATAAGTCGCGTCAAAACAAAGTCATCATCATCGGCGCCGGTCCTTCCGGCAGTATCGCGGGCGCCCTGCTCAGGCAAAAAGGCTATCCGGTCACCATCCTCGAACGCCAGCGTTTCCCGCGCTTCAGCATCGGCGAAAGCCTGTTGCCGCAGTGCATGGAATTCATCAAGGCGGCCGGCATGCTCGATGCGGTCGTCAACGCCGGTTTCCAGTTCAAAAACGGTGCGGCCTTCGCCTATGGCGACCATTACACCGAGTTCGATTTCGAAGACAAGTTCAGCGCCGGCATCGGCACGACCTTTCAGGTGCAGCGTGGCCGTTTCGACGCGCTGCTGGCCGATGAAGCGGCGCGGATGGGCGTCGATATTCACTGGCAAATGGAAGTGAAGTCGGTGGATTTTTCCGGCCCTCAGACGCATCTGACCGTCGCGGATACGGAAGGTCAAGTCTATGATTACACCGCCGATTTCGTGCTCGATGCGAGCGGCTTCGGGCGCATATTGCCGCGCCTGCTCGATCTGGAGTCGCCTTCGGGGTTTCCGGTCAGGCAGGCGCTGTTCGGTCATATCGAAGACCGGATCACCGACCCTAAGTTCGACCGTAATAAAATACTCATCACCGTGCATCCCGAACACAAGGATGTCTGGTTCTGGCTGATTCCGTTCAGCAACGGCCGCAGCAGCATCGGAGTCGTCGCCGAGCAGACGTTTTATACGCCGGGCGAGGATTACGGGGCCAAGTTGCAGGGCTTGATCGCTCAGGCTCCGGGCCTGCGCCGGATTCTGCAAGATGCGGTATTCGACGACAAGATCAACACGCTGGTCGGCTATTCGGCGAACGTGAAAAGCCTCTACGGCAAGGGCTATGCCTTGCTCGGCAATGCCGGCGAGTTTCTCGACCCGGTATTTTCCTCGGGCGTGACGATTGCGATGAAGTCGGCGACGCTGGCGTCCGCTGTTCTGGACCGCCAGTTCCGGGGCGAGTCGGTCGACTGGGAACACGATTACGCGCAGCCGTTGAAGCGCGGCGTCGATACGTTCCGGGTGTTTGTCGATGCCTGGTACGAGGGCCGCTTCCAGGACGTGATTTTTCATCCAAATCAACAGCCCGAGGTCAAGGCGATGATCTGTTCGATTCTCGCCGGTTATGCCTGGGACCAGAACAATCCGTATGTGAAGAATGCCCGCTCGCGGCTGGATACGCTCACCGAATTATGCCGCGCCGGCGGCTAGGTCTGTTCGCGGTGATGGTCAGCTTGACCGGCTGCGCGGCGATGCAATTGCCGGGTGTCATTCCGCCGGTAAAGGAGGCATCGCGAGCTGCGCTTCCGCGCCCCCTGTTTCCGATCGCGCCGCCGCAGGGCCCTGCCCGGCGCATCGTGCAGAAGCTGACCGCGCATTGGCCGGGACGCGAGGAAACGATGCTCTGCGTATTGGAACTGGACAGCTCGCATATCGCGATGGCCGGCCTCACCCAGGACGGCCTGAGCCTGTTCAACCTGTCCTACGACGGCAAGACCTTGGAGGCCGATAAAAATCCTTTGATTCCGGAAATGGTTTCGCCGAAGTTGATCATCGCCGATTTGCAGCTGGTTTATTGGCCGCTCGCCGTATTGCAAAAAAATCTGCCGAAACCGTTAACGCTCGAAGCCGGGCCGGATTTTCGCCGCTTGTTCGAGCAAGGCAAACCGCGCATCGAAGTGCGCTATTTAAGTCAAGAAGACGCCTGGCCGAGAAAGGTCGAACTGACCAATCTGCAATACCATTACCGGCTTACGATCGATACGGTCAGCTATGAAGTTGTACCTGAATGATCTAGGTTTACTCTGCGCGGCCGGCAATGATAAAGATCATGTGCTCCGGAACCTGTTGGCCGGCGAGCGCTCGGGACTGGTGTTTACCGACCGGTTCAGCCCGGGACGACAATTCGCGGTGGGCCGGGTCGAAGCCGAGCTGCCGGAGATCGGCGATGACTTGCGTTATCACCGCTGCCGCAATAACCGCCTGTTGCTGGCCGCCCTGACGCAGATTCGCGGCACGGTCGATCGCATGATCGCACGCTTCGGAAGGGATCGTATCGGCTGCGTATTGGGCACCAGCACGTCCGGTATCAGAAGCACAGAACTGGCATTGGCCGAGCAGGCGGAAAGCGGTGCCTTGCCGGGCGATTTCCATTACAAACAGCAGCAGATGGGCGCGGGCGCCGATTTTTTGAGGGCCTATCTGAACCTCGGCGGCCCGGCTTATACGCTGTCGACCGCCTGTTCATCGAGCGGCCGGGCGCTCGCTTCCGCGCGCCGTCTGCTCCGCTTGGGGCTCTGCGATGCGGTGATCGTCGGCGGCGCCGATACGCTGTGCAATCTGACGATCAACGGTTTCGCGGCGCTGGATTCGTTGAGCAGCGGTTTGTGTAGGCCGTTCGGCTTACACCGGGACGGCATCAATATCGGCGAGGCGGTCAGCCTGTTCGTATTGAGCCGGGAACAGGGCCCTGTCGAGTTGCTGGGTATCGGCTCGACCAGCGATGCCTATCATTTCTCCGCGCCCGACCCCGAAGGTCTGGCGGTCGGGCAGGCGATGCAGAAGGCCTTGCAGGACGCCGGCAAGCGTCCGGAGCAGATCGACTACCTGAATTTGCACGGCACCGCGACCGTGTTGAACGACAGCATGGAAAGCAAGGCGGTCAATGCGGTGTTCGGCGCCGACGTGGCGGCCAGTTCGAGCAAGGGCATGACCGGCCATACGCTAGGTGCGGCGGCCGCGCTCGAACTCGGTTTTTGCTGGCTGCTGCTGAACCGCGATGACGATACGGGACGGTTGATTCCGAACGTCAACGCGGATACGATCGACCCGGAACTGGCCGTCCTGAACCTGGTGCGGCAAGGCGCGGCATTGAACCGCAGGATCAACGTCTGCCAAAGCAATTCGTTCGCGTTCGGCGGCAACAATATCTCGATCGTGGTCGGCCGGGCATGAGCGATTTTTTGCGGATGGACGTCGCCGAGTTGCTGCCGCATACCGGCAAGATGATCTGGCTCGATAAGGTGCTCGCCTGGGACGAGGATTCGGTCACCGCCGAATTGACCGTGCGCGGCGATGCCTTGTTCGGCGGCGGCAATGTAGTGCCGGCCTGGGCTGGTATCGAATACATGGCGCAGACGATAGGGCTTTATGCGGGTATCCACGCCAAACGGGCGGGCGAGCCGATCCGGCTCGGATTTCTGCTCGGCGCCCGGCGTTTCGAGAGCAACGCACCCTCGTTCACTATTGGCTCGACCCTGACCGTGCGGGCCGAAAAAGTGATGCAGGACGAAAGCCTGTTGGTGTTCAGCTGCCTGATCACAGGCGAGAATGTTAAAGTCAGCGCCGCACTGAATGTCTATCAGGCGGCCAACGATACGATTAAAGAATGATGATGAATAAGACTGTCTTAGTGACCGGCTCCAGCCGCGGCATCGGCAAGGCGATTGCGTTATATTTGGCGGCCCAGGGCTATGATCTGGTGCTGCACTGCCGCAGCCGCCGCGATCAGGCCGAAGCGGTTGCCCAGGAAATCGAAAATCTCGGCCGCAGCGCCCGGATTCTGCAATTCGATGTCGGCGACCGCGTGCAGTGCGCAGAGCAACTGGCCGAGGATATCGATGCGAACGGCGCCTATTACGGCGTGGTCTGCAATGCCGGCATCGCCGCCGACAATGCGTTTCCGTCGCTGACCGGAGAAGAATGGGACAGCGTGATTCATACCAACCTCGACAGCTTTTACAACGTATTGCAGCCCCTCGTGATGCCGATGGTCCGGCGGCGGAAGCCCGGCCGCATCGTGACGCTGTCGTCGGTGTCCGGCCTAGTCGGCAACCGCGGCCAGGTCAATTACAGCGCCGCGAAGGCCGGCATCATCGGGGCGACCAAGGCGCTGGCACTGGAACTGGCCAAGCGCGACATCACGGTCAATTGCATAGCGCCGGGCCTGATCGAGACCGAGATGGTCGAAGACTTGCCTCTCGATGAGATCACGAAGATGATTCCGGCGCGTCGGGTCGGGCGGCCGAAGGAAGTCGCCGCGGCGGTCGCCTTTTTATTGTCCGAGGACGCGGCTTATATCACCCGCCAGGTGATTGCGGTCAACGGAGGCCTGTGCTGATGAAGCGCGTGGTCGTCACCGGCATGGCCGGATTGTCGCCGATCGGCAATGACTGGGAGGCCGTCTCCGAGCGCTTGAAAACGCAGGCGACCGGCATCCGCTACATGCGGGACTGGGACAAATACCAGGGCCTGAATACCCGGCTCGCAGGCCCGGTCGATTTCGAGCGGCCCGCGCATTATTCGCGCAAGCAGACGCGCAGCATGGGGCGGGTCGCGCTGATGGCGACCTATGCGACCGAACTGGCGCTTCACGATGCCGGCTTGTTGAACGATCCTTTACTGAGGAGCGGGCGGATGGGTGTGGCTTACGGCAGCTGCTCGGGCAGTTTCGATGCGATCGCGGACTTCGGCAACATGCTGTTGAACCACAGGACCGACGGGCTGAATGCGACGTCTTACATCCGGATGATGGGGCATACCGCCGCGGTCAATATCGGCCTGTTCTTCGGCATCAACGGCCGCGTGTATACGACCTCCAGCGCCTGCACGTCGGGCAGCCAGGGTATCGGCTATGCTTACGAGGCGATCAAATACGGCCATCAGACCCTGATGGCGGCCGGCGGCGCGGACGAGCTTTCGGCCAGCCAGGCGGCGGTGTTCGATACGCTCTATGCGACCAGCCTGAAAAATGACGCCCCCACAACCACTCCACGGCCGTTCGATCTGAACCGCGACGGACTGGTGATCGGCGAAGGGGCGGGCACCTTCATCCTCGAAGAACTGGAGCACGCCAAGGCGCGCGGCGCGACGATTCATGCGGAAGTGGTCGGCTACGGCACCAACTCGGACGGTCTGCATGTGACCCAGCCGGACAGCCGCAGCATGCAGGGCGCGATGCGGCTCGCCTTGGAGGATGCGGGGCTGCCGCCTGCCGCGATCGGCTACATCAGCGCGCACGGCACCGCGACCGAGCATGGCGATGGGGCCGAGAGTCACGCGACCGCGGCGATTTTCGGTGCCCATACGCCGATCAGTTCGATGAAAAGTTATACCGGCCATACGCTCGGCGCCTGCGGCGCGCTGGAAGCCTGGACGGCTATCAAGATGATGAACGAAGGCTGGTTTCATCCGACCGCGAATCTGCAAACGATCGATCCGAATTGCGCCCCATTGGACCATATTATCGGCGCGGTCAGACAGCTCGATTGCAGCTATGTGATGAGCAATAACTTTGCATTCGGAGGCATCAACACCTCCCTGATTTTTAAACGTTGGGATTGAATCAATCCCGAATCAACCCGAGGAAATAAGCATGATAAAAAAAATGAGTTTGCTGTTTGCGTCGTTGATTTTGGTGACCGGTTGCACCACGACCGGGACCTTCAAGGTGCCGGAAGGCTCCAAGTTGTATATCTATGAAAGACCGCAGCCGGTTTCGGTCGATGCGGGCGGCAAGGTCACGACCAAACCGTTTTTCTGGACCGCGGCGGGCATGCCGCCGGGCGGCGGGATTCCTTACCGTCTGGAAAAAGACGGTCAAACGATCAAGGAAGGCAGATTGCGGACCAAATTCCGCGTCGTGTCTATCTTCTGGCCACCTGCAGCCGCGATCTACTGGCCAATGGGCTTCAATCCGAACATTACCTATGACCTGGTCAACGATACCCAGGAGTGATCCGAAAGTTGTGGATTGATCTGATCGAAGGGTAGGACGCCTGTTCGCGCCTTGCCCGGATCAGTGGGTTGTAGGAGCGTTTTCAGCCTCGGCTGAAGACGCTCCTGCCGGGTGTGCGGTTTACTTCAACAATTCCAGCGCTTTTTCTGTTCCTTTCTGCTTCGCCTTTGCCGTTGACTTGTGCTTCAGCGACTTCGCCGTCTGGCTGGAGGATTTCGGCAGGGCTTTACCCTCGGCTTGCAATTTTTTGGCGGTTTCCGAGCCGCTCTTCACGGCTTCGGCGCCCTCTTTGACTTGCTCGGGTGTCGCTTTCTCGAGTGTTTGCTTCGTGGTTTCCTCAAGTGCTTTCTGGGTCTGGTTTTTGACCGCGTCCGGCGTATTTTTCACCGCATCCTTGACTTGTTTGGCGTCCTTCAAGGCCTGGTCGGCCGCTTCGGCGCCTGCAACGGCGTCCGGCGCGACCACGGCCGCGGTGTTTTTGGCCGTCTGTTTGGCCACGCCTTCCAGCAGGCTTTGCTCCGCCATGACGGCGCCGGAGACGACCAATAATGAACCAATCAATAAAGCTTTCATAGAAGAACCTTTCACGAGAGTTGAGTGAGATTACAGAATACTGCTGCCAAGCTGAATTAATGATGAACGAGTCCGCGCTGAAAACGGCGCACGAGTTTGTCTAAGGAAGGAGTTAGAGGAGGGTACCAGAAAGAGACGAACGAGCCGCTATGCTGCTCGTTCGACCGTCAAGCTTCACGGTTTACGAAAAAGGCGTAAACGTGAGTGGATTTGCCAAGAAAATAACGATTTTTTAGCTTGGCCTTTATTCTGCGGTGATGCTGTCGTCATCTTTTCCATCATGATCGTGATCTTCGTGATGGTGCGCATGGGCGGAACGCACGACCTGTACGCTCAGCGTGCCGAGGTTGATGGCGGCAAGACTATTGGTGTTAATGTTTGCGACGATGCGGCTGTTGCTGTCCGGGCCTAGGATGCCGTCAGCCGCGCTGGCGCTGACGCTGGCTTCGACGGTAATCGTGTGATCGCCTTCGCCGACATCCGGGGCAATAAAGTTGAAGTGATTCGCCGAGGTGGTTTCCATGATTTTGGCGATATCCTGATCGGTAAAGGTGCATTCGTTAGCTGCTTGGATAAAACCATCGTCATCAGTATCGGCGCATTGAGTCGTGACATCGCTAAAGAGAGCGTCGTATTTTTGGCAGCTGGTATTGAAGCGTACCTTGCCAGGAGCAACTGGAGCTCCGTCAATCTTGACCGTGACCTCGACGCCGGCGCAAGATGCCGGTAGGCCTTTCTTTTTCGTTTTCGTGATCAAACTGCTTTCCAGCGAAACGCCGATCAGCAGGCTTTTTTTATCGCCGGGCACCTTCAGGGTGGTGCTCAGAATAGGGGCTGCGGCATCGCCCAGGCTGGTGTCGAGCAACAGACTGGTATTCGAACTGGTGACACCGGAAAAGGTGGCCGCGCCGTCTGCGTGCAGCGATGCCGAGAATAAGGCGGATAAGGTTAATGCGCTATATGCGAATAGTTTCTTCATGAATTCGACCTCTGTTTTTATTGACGGAGCTTTGTCGGGCTTTGAGCCAGAGCAAAGGCGAACGGATCGTAACAGAGTCGGAAAAATTAAAGATTAGATTGGATCACACTTTGTCAGTGTTTTATGTGGGCAATCCTCATGGGGGCGGAATTCGCGTTTTATGCGGATTTGGTTATAATCCCAGTCACCATGAACTTAGCAGGCAGAGGCAGACGACACGATGACTACACCCAACCAGAAATTTAAACAGATACAGCTGTATTTGGAGGCCCAGTTAGCGAGGGTGCTTGCCAGTCCTTATTATCAAAAGCTGCAGGCGATGCCGCCCTTGCAGCGCTGGGCCACGATCGCCGGCCTGTTTCTGGCGTCGCAATTGGTCATTTTCGGCGCCTTATACCTGATCTTCGGCAAAGTCGTCGTGATCGGATTCCTGGCCAGCATCGTTGCCGGTCTCGCAACCGGGTTTGGCGCGCTGCCGGCGCTGTTCTTCCGGAACATTTCGAATAATCTGTTCAACAGCATGCTCGGCGCCGCGGCGGGCGTGATGCTGGCCGCGACCGCGTTTTCGCTGTTGGTGCCGGGCATCGGTTTCGGCAATGCGGTCTGGGCCGGCAAGGGCATTTATCTGGTCTCGTTCGGCATGCTGCTCGGCGCGCTGTTTCTGCACTATGCCGACCGCCAGTTGCCGCATGTGCATTTTGACGCGGTATCGGACCTCCGCAAAACCTCATTCAGCAAAATCTGGCTGTTCATTGTCGCGATCACGATTCACAATTTTCCGGAAGGCATGTCGGTCGGCGTCAGTTTCGGCACCGGCGAGATGAAAACCGGCATCGTCCTGGCGATCGCAATCGCCCTGCAAAATATTCCCGAAGGTTTGGCGGTGGCGCTGCCCTTGGTCGGCCTCGGCTACAATAAATGGCGCGCGGTGGGGATTGCGACCGTTACCGGCCTGGTCGAGCCGGTCGGCGGTTTGCTCGGGATCACGATGGTCACGGTATTCCAGCCGATCCTGCCGATCGCGATGGGTTTCGCGGCCGGCGCGATGCTGTTCGTAATCAGCGAGGAAATCATTCCCGAAACGCACGGCAACACCGGCGACCGTTCCCGCTATGCGACCTTTGCGTTGATGTTCGGCTTCATCATCATGATGATCTTGGACAATATGCTGGGTTAAATCCCTGTGGCACCCTAATGAATCGGGCGGCGTAAGTCGCCTGAGGCTACTTTCCTTTTCCTGCCCTGATCACACGCCTCTATACCCACCCATTGCATGGACAAAGCCGAACAATTACTGCAAAACCTGATCGCCTGGATAAACGGCGTCGCCGCCTGGATGCATAGCCTGCCGCTCGAACAACAGCCGCAAGCGTTTTTAGACAAGTTTTCGGCTTTGCTGACAACCGGCAATTGGCGCGAAATCGCGGCCACCGCGGCGACCAGTTTCGCGCTGATCGCGACCGCCGAAATCGGCGACAAAAGCCAGTTGGTGTGCATGACGCTGGCCTCCAAACACAAGCCGCTGCCGGTGCTGCTCGGCGCCAGCGCCGCCTTCGCGTTGCTGAATACGCTCGCGGTCGTGTTCGGCGCCGCGATCGCCAGTTGGCTGCCGGAGTACATCGTCGCGGCGACGGTCGCCTTGTTGTTCGGCGTTTTCGGCATTCACGCCCTGCGAGTGACCGACGACGATGACGAGGAGGTCAAGGAAAAAAGCGGGCACGGCATCTTCTTCACGACCTTTTTATTGATCACGGTCGCCGAATTCGGCGATAAGACGCAGCTCGCGGTCGTCGCACTGAGCAGCACGTCGATGCCCGCGGCGGTCTGGATCGGTTCGACCCTCGCGCTGGTCACGACCTCGGCGTTCGGCGTGCTGGCCGGACGCACGATCCTGCAGAGATTTCCGTTGGCCTTATTGCACCGCATCAGCGGCGTGATCTTCCTGATTCTGTCGGCTTGCGCGGCCTACCGGGCCTATGGCGCCTATGCGTCCCGACTCGTGTAGGTTACGCGGCGCGTCTTTTGAGCCTGCTCGATGAACCGCCGCCGTTTCCTGCAAAATCTCGCATTGTCGCCGGCCGTGCTTTACGGCTGCTCGGCGGCCTCCCGCGATTATTATCGTCAGCCGGAGTTCGGCGAGATCACGATCCTGCATCTGACCGACTGCCATGCGCAGCTGCTGCCGATGTATTACCGGGAGCCGGCGGTCAACCTCGGCGTCGGCGACAGCAAAAATGCGCCGCCGCACCTGAGCGGCGAGCAATTCCTGCGCCGTTTCGGCATTCGCCCGAATAGCCGCGAGGCCCATGCCTTTACGCATCTGGATTTTACCTCTGCGGCGCTGCGCTACGGCAAAATGGGCGGCTTTGCGCAGCTGGCGACGCTGGTCAAATCGATCAGAAATGTGCGCGGTCCGGGCAAGACCCTGCTGCTCGACGGCGGCGACAGTTGGCAGGGCTCGGCGACCGCGTTATGGACGCGGGGGCAGGACATGGTCGATGCCTGCAACCTCTTGGGCGTCGATGCGATGACCGGGCATTGGGAGTTTACCTACGGCAAGGAACGGCTAAGCGAAAACCTGAAGCGCTTCAAGGGCGCTTTTCTGGCGCAGAATGTCGTATTGACCGATGAGGCCGCTTTCGCTGCCGGTACGGACGAGGCGGCCTTGTTCAAGCCTTATCTGATCAAGCAGGCAGGTGATGCCCGCATCGCGGTGATCGGCCAGGCCTATCCCTATACCCCGATCGCAAACCCGCAGCGCTTCGTTGCGGGCTGGCAATTCGGCATCGAGGAGCAGCGCTTGCAGGCTCTGGTCGACAAGATAAAAAAGACCGAGCAGGCCGACGTAATCGTCTTGCTGTCGCATAACGGCATGGATGTCGATCTGAAACTGGCGTCCAGAGTCACCGGCATCGATCTGATTCTGGGCGGCCATACCCATGATGCGATCCCGGAGCCGATTCCGGTCGCGAATGCGAAAGGCAGGACCTGGGTCACGAACGCCGGCAGCCACGGCAAGTTTCTGGCCGTGTTCGACTTGAGGATCGCGAAGGGCAGGCTGCAAGACCTGCGTTATCGCTTGTTGCCGGTCTTCGCGGACCTCCTGGAACCCGACCCCGAGATGCAGAGTCTGATCGACAATCTCAGGGCGCCGTATCTGAACGACCTGCAACGGCCTCTGGCCGAGGCCAACGAACTGTTATACCGGCGGGATAATTTTTACGGCACTTTCGACGGCCTGATTCTGGAGGCGCTGCGCACCGAATACGGCGCCGACATCGCATTGTCGCCGGGGTTTCGCTGGGGCACGGCCGTGCTGCCGGGCCAAACGATTACGGTCGAAGACGTGATGAACCAGTCCGCGATCACTTATCCAGAAACCTATGTCGCCACGATGACCGGCGCGCAATTGAAGGCCGTGCTGGAAGACGTGGCCGACAACCTGTTCAACCCGGATCCGTATTACCGGCAGGGCGGCGACATGGTCAGAACCTTCGGCATGCGTTTCGACTGCGATCCCAGGGCCGGATTCGGCAGGCGGATCAACTCGATGCGGCTCAATGACGGCCAGCCGGTCGAGGCCGGAAAACGCTACAAGGTTGCCGGTTGGGCGACCGTTTCGGCTCCCGCATCCGGCAGGCCGGTTTTCGAGATCGTCGGCGAGCACCTAAAAAACCGTCGGCCAGGATAGTCCGCTGCGGCCGATACGGGTATGATGAGCCTGCCCTCCTTTATTTTGCTGATTCCATGTCCTTTGACCAAGTGTTTCACTATGCTGTATGACTGACCGGGCCAAGTCTCTTCCCGCGTTGGAACCGATCGCACAACAGGGGCGGCTGTCCGGCGTCAAATTATCCGGCGAATGGAATTTGCGTAATCTGTGCGATGCGCCGGGATTGCGTCGGCAGCTCAGAAACTATGCGCGCAACCGCGCGCTGCACTGGGATCTGGAGGCGATCGAGGTGCTCGACAATGCGGCCGCGCTGCTTCTTTGGGAAGCCTGGGGGCAGACCTTGCCGGCCGGACTTGTGCTGCGCCCGGAACACCAGCGTATGCTGGAGCGTTGGCAGGAACAGGAAATTCCCGATACGGCGCCGCCGCGCCGGCATATCGGCGTCATTCTGCTTTTTCTTTATCACACCCTGGTCGATTTTTGCAGGCAAACGGCCGATTTGATTGCCTTGTTGGGCCAGTTGCTGCTGGATGTGGGCTATTTGCTGCGCCATCCCGGCAGCGTGCCCTGGTCCGAAATATCGATCACGATCTATGAGTCGGGCGTGCGCGCGCTCGGCATTACCGCCTTGGTCGGTTTTTTGATCGGCATCGTGCTGAGCTATCTGTCCGCATTGCAACTCAAACTGTTCGGCGCGGAGATCTATATCATCGATATTTTGGGACTCAGCGTGATCCGCGAACTCGGGCCCTTGCTCGCGGCGATCCTGGTCGCCGGACGTTCCGGTTCGGCGATGACCGCGCAGATCGGCATCATGCGCGTTACCGAGGAGCTCGATGCGCTGTCCGCGATGGGGATATCGCATTCGTTGCGGCTGGTGTTGCCGAAAGTTGCGGCCCTGGCGATCGTGATGCCGCTGATCGGTGTCTGGACCAGCAGTGCGGCGCTGCTCGGCGGCATGTTTTCGGCGCAAAACACGCTCGATATCAGTTACATGCAATTCTTTTTGAAACTGCCGGATACGGTGCCGCTGTTGAATGTGTTCATCGGCCTGCTGAAAAGCGCGGTATTCGGATTCCTGATCGCGCTGGTCGCCTGTCATTTCGGTTTCCGGATCAAACCGAATACCGAAAGCCTCGGCAATGAAACGACCAACTCGGTCGTGGCCTCGATCACGATCGTGATCATGGTCGATGCGGTGTTCGCGATTCTGTTCATGGGCATCGGGATGCCGATATGAAGCATGACGCGATCCGGCTTGAACATGTCTGGACCCGCTTCGGCGATAAGGTCGTGCATGCCGACATCAGTCTGCGTCTCGCGCAGGGCGAAATCCTCGGCTTGGTCGGCGCCTCCGGCTGCGGCAAGACCACGTTGCTGCGCGAAATCATCGGCCTGACCACGCCCAGTGAGGGCGAAATCTTCGTGATGGGGGAATCGCTGCATCAAATCGGCCAGCGCCTGCGCAACAATTGCGGAGTCTTGTTTCAGAAGGGGGCTCTATTCAGCGTGCTCGATGTGTTCGAAAATATCGCCTTTCCGCTGCGTGAGCTCGGCTTCGACGACGAAGACATGATCAAGCGTCTGGTGTTGATGAAGCTGTCCCGCGTCGGGCTATCGCCCCAAGATGCCTGGTTGAAGCCGGCCGATTTGTCCGGCGGCATGACCAAGCGGGTCGCGCTCGCGCGCACGCTGATCCTCGAACCGAGTCTGCTTCTGCTCGATGAGCCGACCTCGGGCCTCGACCCGATTTCGAGCGAGGATTTCGTGAGTCTCTTATCTGAGTTGCATCGCGATCTGCAATTTACCGCCGTGATGGTGACCCACGACCTCGACATCCTGCGCGATCTTTGTACTCAGGTGGCGGTGTTGGCCGACAATCAGTTGGTCGCCTACGGAAGCCTCGAATCGGTGTTAAACTGTCCGCATCCGTTTGTCGAGCGTTTCTTTCACAACAACCGCGCGCGGCGGGTCTTTCAAAATCTCGAGACGAGGCATGGGCAAGAATAAATACGCGCTGATCACCGGCGTCTTCCTGATTGTTTTGACGGCTGCCACGAGCGCGGTGGTTTACTGGATCGGCCATTTCGAGCGCGAACGCGATATTTATTACGTCTCGACGCGCCAGTCGGTGACCGGCCTGAATCCCGAATCGACCGTGTTTTACCGCGGCATCGCGGTCGGTAAAGTGCTCGACGTGCATTTCGATCCGAACGATTCCGGCACGATCCTGGTGCCGATCGAGGTCGACAAGGAGATCGAGCTGAGCAAGGGCGTGTACGCAAACTTGCAGCTCAAAGGCGTCACCGGCCTGACCCAAATCAACCTCGAAGACCCGGAGCATCTCGGCACGCGTCTGCCGCCCGGCGACGATCCGGCCAACAGGATACCGCTGATGCCGTCCATGGCCGATAAACTGATGCATACCGGCGAGGATATCATGAATAAAGCCGAGCATATCATGGCGCGTCTGAGCGAGTTTTTAAGCGATGAAAATAAAAAGAACGTCGGCGACATCCTGAGCAACCTGAAAAGCCTGTCGGATAAACTGAATCAGTTGCAACTTAGCCTCGACAAGGCGCTGGCCGAGGTACCGAAGCTCGGCAACCGGGCCGAAAAAACGCTCGACAACATCGATGTATTGACGAAAGATTTGCAAGCCTTGAGCAGGGATGTCAAAACCTTGGGGCAAAAAGCCGAGAAACTGGCCGAAACCGGCCAGGAGGCGAGCGACCAGGTCATGCAAACCACCTTGCCGAAAGTCAACGAGCTGTTGAGCGAGTTGCAAGCGACCACGCAGGAAGTGAATAAGATCGCGAACCTGCTCGAAAGCAATCCGCAGGCGCTGATCTTCGGTCCCGCGCGGCAGGCGCCTGCTCCCGGCGAGCCCGGCTATAAGGAACACCCATGACAAAGCTCTGGATAATTTGCGCTGCAAGCGTGTCGATTCTCGGCTGTACCGAAGCGGTGCAGGCGCCGGCGCTGCACGATTTTGGCGTCGGCAACGCGTTGCCGGCCAGTGGTCTGCAACAATCGGCTTCGGCCGAAATCAAGGTTAGCGCACCGAGATGGCTGAGCGATAACCGTATCCGTTACCGTCTGCTTTACGACCAGCCGACCCGCGTGCGTTTTTACAACCTCGATCAGTGGATTGCGCCGCCGCCGGAACTGCTCAAGCTGTATTTCGCGGCAGGACGCCTGGATCCGAATTATTCCCTGGTGATCCAGTTGCTGAATTTCGAACAGCAATTCGAAACACCCGGTAATGCCTCGGTGCTGCTGCGCTTTTCGGCGGATGTATTCGCGGCCGGCAGCAAAAACAGGCGGGAGAGTCGGGAGTTTGTGTTACGTAGCGGAAAAGTCGGTCCCGATGCGCAAGGCGCGGTCAAAGGCTTTGCGGAATTGGCGGGGCAGGCGAGTCAACAGGTTCAGGCTTGGCTCCGTAGTTTGGCGAAACCGTGATGGGCTCAACAAGGGGAAAGGGCGAGAAAAAAATACTCCCTGCGCCGTTAGGCGCCGGGAGATAAACGTTCCGGAATAGGGGTATTCCGAATTTTCACACTTCGAGGAGGTGTATGAAAAAGGGCTTAGAGGATATGCCGTGCTGAAGCCATCAGCGGGTGAAGCGGTCGCTCTGTTTAGAGAGCCCCATCGGCAAACTTGGCATAAAGTTTGCTAAAACTATGGTGTTAGTATATTAGTTTTTTATAAATTAACAAGGTGGGAAAGGATGAATTCATTGTTTCCTATTTATTGATAATAAATAAAATCTGCACGTATCGTGTTAGCCGTTATTTACAAATCATTTAATCGATAAGGATCCCTGATGCACCCTAAATTGCTCGCCTCGATTGTTGCCGCTACCTTCAGTTTTTCCGTGGCGGCCGCCGATAGCTATACCGTCGATCCGCGCCATACCTTCCCGAGCTTTGAAATCGATCATCTCGGCTTTTCGATCCAGCGCGGCCGTTTTAACCAGACCGAAGGCAGGATCACGCTCGCGCCCGCATCGGCATCCGGTTCGATCGACATTGTGATCGATGCGGCCTCGATCAGCACCGGACTCGCCGATCTGGAAAAACATCTGCGCGGTGAAGATTTTCTCGATGTCGCCCGCTTCCCGAAAATCCTCTTCAAATCTAAACAGCTGGCCTTCGACAAGGAGAAACTGGTTGGCGCGGACGGCGATCTGACGCTGCACGGGGTGACCCGTCCGGTGCATTTGACCGTGGACCGCTTTCACTGCGGAGTCAATCCGATTTCGATGAAAAATGTTTGTGGCGCGAATGCGACCGCGACGATCAAGCGCTCCGACTTCGACGTCGATAAATATGCGCCGGCGCTGGCCGATGAGGTGAAGGTGAGCATTCAAATCGAGGCGATCAAGGATTGAGAGTCCTTGCGCGCATAGCCTGATGTCAGGACATGGGCAATAAAAAACCCGCTAGGTCTTGCGGCCTGCGGGTTTCTTTATTATTTGGAGCGGGAAACGAGATTCGAACTCGCGACCCCAACCTTGGCAAGGTTGTGCTCTACCACTGAGCTATTCCCGCAACGAGAGAGGGCGGTGCGACCGGAACCGAGCCGGCAGCTGCATAACGATCTTGCTATGCATTAATAAAAAACCGCGAATTGCACGGCTTTTCGTATCGTTTGGAGCGGGAAACGAGATTCGAACTCGCGACCCCAACCTTGGCAAGGTTGTGCTCTACCACTGAGCTATTCCCGCAACGAAAGTGGAGGCTGCGACCGGAATCGAACCGGTATATACGGCTTTGCAGGCCGCTGCATAACCATTTTGCTACGCAGCCTTGATCAACTTAAATAAAAAAGCCGCGAGTTCCGCGGCTTTTTGTATTATTTGGAGCGGGAAACGAGATTCGAACTCGCGACCCCAACCTTGGCAAGGTTGTGCTCTACCACTGAGCTATTCCCGCGCTAGAAATTATTTGCACATTATATATGATTTATAGGATGTGTCAACCAATTTTTAACAACAGCGTTATATTTTATTGCACGTCGATCGCCAAGACCCAGCCGGTCTTACCGTTGCACTCGCCGCCTTCGATCGAAACTTCGGCGAAGCTATTGGCGGTCTCGAAGGCGTCCTGCAATCTCAGGACTTTGACGGAGGTGCCTTGTGGGAAATGAATGCAGGTACCGGTGCGATCCGCTTCTTCGGTGTCATCGTAGGCGGCCAGGGCGCCGGGAGCCGGAACGAGGCGGATCGTGGAGGCAGGATCGTAGCTGTTCGGAGACTTTAAAGTATAGGTTTGACCGACGACGAGAGCTTTCTTGGTATATTGTTGAACGGTCGGCCGGCTTTCTCCGCCGCTGAACATCGCAATCAGAATCAGCAGGGCAACGCCGCCTACCGCGCCGTAAAAGACTTTGGGCTTGGTTTCTTTTAAGTTCAACGCGGCTGAGGTCAGATTGCCAATCAGGTTTTTTGCGGACTCTACCGATTTGTTTGCGTTATCTTCGTTACTCATTTCTCATCCTCACGATGTTGATATTTATTATTGTAGTTGCATAGGAATTTAGACGGCTTTCTCTTCGGCCTCCCGTTGACTCCGGGAGGGTCAGGTTTGTGCCGAGCCAAATTCACTGGGCGCGGAGTGCAGCGGGCTGGGTTGATTATGCCGCAACCTGGTTCCCTGCTTTTCTATTGCTCACTCGACCGCACAAGTTACCACGATGAAAAAACTTTTCAAGTGATTTGTGTTTTTTGTGTGACTGCCGGATTTTACAAGCAGGTTAGATGAAGTCATAGCCTTTTTTTGCGCTTGAGGGTTTGGCGCTTTCTATAATTCTGAGGCATTGAAATTGCCAGTAGCCCAAGCCGATGTTTTTGCGGTTCTGCACGTTGACGGGGTAGTCTTCGTTGTTCCAGAAGATGCGGGCCACATCGCCGTTTTTCAGCATGAAGTTATCGGTGATCAGATAGCTTTTGTCGCCGTCTGCTTCCGCCGCGGCGTAAAGCAGGGCTTTGAGCGGTTCCTCCTTCTTGGAGGCGTCGAGCAGGTTGTAGGTGACCGCGTAGCATTGCGACGTCAAAGATTCGACGCCGAAGATGACGTTGTTGGTCTGTTTTTCGATCAAAAGCTGATTGACGATGCCGAGCGCGCGGGTATTATCCCGGTTATCCGTTTTTCTGAGGCTGATCAGGCGGCCGATGGTCAATAGGCCGCTCTGTTCGAAGCGGCTGGTCAACAGGCTTTCGGAAGCGGTGTGGGCCAAGAGTTCCGCATTGCTCTCGGCCATGGGGGGCTGGTCGTTCAGCAGCTCGTAAGTCGGGATCAGGCCAAGCGTCATATAGCGGTCCAGACGGTCGCTGAACAATGCAGTGCTTTCCAGTTCAAAGCCGGACCAGCGGTGGAAAAGATATTCCAGCAAATCAAATGTCGGTATGCGCTCGTTATAGGCGGCCAATACCGAGCTGAAGCGGCCTTCGGCGCTATTGGCGTGCCGCGCCTTGTGTTCGAGCAGCTTGAAGACTTTGGTCAAATCCAGGTACATCGCGGCCGAATCCGGGCGGCCGGCGTCTTCCTTCAAAAAATAAGGCGCTCGGTCTTCGTCGGTCAGGATCACGCATTGCACCGCTTGTCCGGATACCGGTGTATTTTTGATCTGCACCGCATCGCAGAGCGTTTTAACGAATTGGTAAACCAACAGCACCTCTTTTTGCATCAGGCCGCTCGGGGCCGCCAGGCTGAGCAGCAGGATTTGCTTGTAACAGTCTTCGGGGCTGCTTTTTTCCGCGGGATTGGCCGGGTCGACGGCCAGCTTGGCCGTGTCTTTCTTGAGCGAGGTGCCGAGTTTGTAGAGCGAATGCAGATCGATCCAGATCCAGTCCGCAATCGGCATGCGCATCAGATAATGACTGATCACGATTCTGCTGAGTCCGTCTATACAGCGATGCAGGGCCAAAGGCAGTTGCTTGCCCTGAAACCAGCCGAACTGCTTTTGCGACAGTTCTTTCAGCACGATCCAATAGCTTAGCGTCAATTCCTTTTCGATCGAAACCAGCACGTTGAAGATCTTTTGCTCGTTTTCTTCTTTCGGGAAGCCGGTTTTGGTCAGCCGGCTGCGCAAATTTTCTTCGATCGCGAGCAGGCTGGGGCGCAATTGTTCGAGAGCCGCCATGCGGAGTTCGGCGCTGACCGCTAAGGTATTGAACTCTATGATCAAATCGTGCAGCAGACGCGTAGCCAGGCCGGGATTGGCGGCCGGTATCTCGTCGATCCATTGTTGCAGGGGCTTGGCTTCGAACTCTTTAATGCGTTGCGGGTTGTCTTCCTGTTTGGGAATAACAAGGTAAAAAGAGTTTTTCACGTAGTCACCGAAGGGATGAAGGCTCGTTAGAAGTTGCAGATAGAATAAGGGGATGTTGGCAATCGATCAGACGCAAAACACCACACGGGAAATGATTAACCCCCACCTTTTTTGGTCATCATTCCTTTTGATGGATTATAGCCAATAATCGCGGCACCAATGAAAATAACGAAGGCCGTCAGCGTAAACAGCAGCGCTTCCTGATTATATTGGCCGTAGAGGGCAAAGCGGGTCAATTCGACCGCTTGCGAAAAGGGATTGTATTTGGCTAGGTTGTACAGCAGCAGACTCGATTCTTTCAGCTTCCACAAAGGATAGAGTGCGGTCGAGAGGAAAAACATCGGGAAGATCACAAAATTCATCACGCCGGCAAAGTTTTCGAGCTGTTTGATGAAGGAAGACAGCAAGAGTCCCAGGGCGCCGAGCATCAGACCGGACAGGATCAGCGCCGGGATGATATACAGATAACCCTGCCAGGGCGCGTGAATCTTGTAGCCCCAAGCGATCGCGAGAAACACGTAGACCTGCAGGATCGACACGAAGGTGCCGGCCAACAGTTTCGCAAGCAGCAGAAACCAGCGCGGCAAGGGGCTAACAAGCAGGCTGCGCATGCTGCCCATTTCGCGGTCATAGACCATCGACAGCGAGCTCTGCATGCCGTTGAACAGCTGGATCATGCCGATAAGTCCCGGTGTGATGTAGACTTCGTAAAGGATGTAGGTCTGGTAGGGCGGATTGATCGCGAGTCCGAGCGCGGCCCTGAAGCCTGCGGCAAAGACGAACAGCCAGATCAACGGCCTGACCAGCGCGGAGATGAAACGCTCGCGCTGGGTCACGAAGCGACGGAGTTCGCGGCCGATGATGCCCCACAGCGCGCGCCAGAAATGCAGAATGTTCATCGGGGTTCAATCTCCCTGCGTCAGTTTGAAAAAAGCGTCCTTGATCAGCGAGGTGCCGGTCGTTTGCAGCACTTGATCGACGCTGCCGGTGGCCCTGATCCTGCCCTTGTGCAGGACGATCAGGCGATCGTCGGGATAAATCTCGTCGATCAGGTGGCTGGCCCAGAGCACCGCGATGTTGCCGGTCTTCGCGAGGCGGTGCACATAATCGACGATCGAGGTGCGGCTCGGCACGTCGAGTCCGACGGTCGGCTCGTCGAGCAGCAAGAGCGACGGTTTGTGCAGGAGGGCTCTGGCGATTTCGACGCGGCGGCGGTGGCCGCCGTTCAGCTGGCGGACTTTTTCGAAGCGGCGCTCGACCATGCCGAGGCGTTCGAGTTCTTCGGTGATGCGTGCATCGGCGACCTTGCGGCCGAGGCCGTGCAGCGCCGCATGGTAGCGGAGGTTTTGCTGCACAGTCAGGTCCAGATCCAGGGTCGTCTGTTGAAAGACGATGCCGAGGGTGGCGAGCGCCTTGCAGGTGTCTTGCTTGATGTCATGGCCGCCCAGTTCGATGCGGCCGCTCGGCGTGTCGTACAGGCGGGTGATCAGCGAAAACAGCGTGCTTTTGCCCGCGCCGTTCGGGCCGAGCAGCATCGTGCAATGGCCCGGATTGATCTCGAAGCCGACGCCATCGAGCGCTTTTTTCGCGCCGTAGGAAAAATTCACATCCTTGACGGATAAGGCGGGGCTCGTGTTCATGGCTTGACCGCGACGCCC
Source organism: Methylomicrobium lacus (assembly GCF_041897535.1). Taxonomy (GTDB): domain Bacteria; phylum Pseudomonadota; class Gammaproteobacteria; order Methylococcales; family Methylomonadaceae; genus Methylomicrobium; species Methylomicrobium lacus_A. The sequence continues at coordinate 1,158,232 of NZ_CP169217.1, read as the reverse complement.
CAGGGATAGGTGCCGACGCCGACCGATTTAGTCACGGTCTGGCTGGGCAGGTCGATGATCGAAATGTCGTTGCTGACGCCGTTGGTCGTGTAAAGGCGCTGTTGATCGGGCGAGAAGGCCAGGTTCCAGACGCGCGAGCCGACCAGCAGCGTGTTTTCGACGCTCAGTTTTTGCGCGTCGATCACCGCGACCCGGTTCGCGGGGCCCAGGGCGACATAGCCGCGTTTTCTGTCCTTGTCGATCACGACGCCGACCGGCTGGATCTTGTCGGCGGTCACGCCCTGGACTTCAAGCTTGATGTTCTTGACGATCTGCTGCGTCTTCGCGTCGATGATGGTCAAGGTGCCGGCCATTTCGGAGGTGACCCAGAGCTGCTGGCTGTCGGCCGTGAAGGCGACCGCGCGCGGGCGCGGGTCGACCAGCGTATGGTTGACCGCTGTATTCGTCTTCGCGTCGATCCAGTGCACCATGTTGGTCGTCTCGGAGGCGCTGATCACCCACTTTTTGTCCGGGCTGGTCGTGATGCCTTCCGGTTCGACGCCGACCTTGATCTGTTTGACCGCTTTCCGTTTCGCAAGGTCGATCGCGGTGACCATGCTGTCGTCTTCGTTCGAGACATAGAGCATCGTGCCGTCGGGATTCAGCGCGAAGGTCTCGGGATCTTCGCCGGACGGCAATTTGCCGGTCACCTTCAGCGTTTCCGCGTCGAGAATCTTGATCGTGTTATCGTCGCTGGTCGCGACATAGATCGACTTGAAGTCGGGGCTCAGCGCGATGCCGCGCGGGCGCTGGCCGACCGGCACGGTCTTGACCAGTTTGCCGGCGACCGGATCGACGACGGCGAGGGCGTTGTCTTTTTCGAGCGTCACGAACAGCGTTTCGGCGCTGGCATCGAGCGCGGCGGCGGACACCGCGATGAAGGCGGAAAGCAGCGTAAGATTGGTCATTTGTGCAGTGGGCAGGTGGTTTCGGGTTGATCGTAGCCGAGGGTGTCGAGTTCGGTTTTCGGGTGCAGGAAGCCTTCGATCGGCGCGACGGCGACCAGCGAGCGCGGCGCGGCCAGCAGCACCGGCTGCCGCAATTGGCCGTCCCAGGGGCGGAAAGACAGCGGCGTGCCTTTGTAGCCTTGCAGCGCGAAGGCGGGGCTCAGCATGTAGTCCCTGACCGGCTTTAGTTCATTCGATTGCGCGCGCGTCGCCGCTTCGCCGACCGCTCTGGCCGCCAAATAGCCGGCATAGTCGATCTCTTCCATCCAGCGGCCGTATTTGTCCTTGAAACGGTTCTGCAACTGCACCGCGCCCCATTGCTCGTGGGTCCGGTGCCAGGCGGTCGCGGTCAGGCCCTGGGTGCCGGCGACCGGGCGCGGCAGCCAGGTGCGGTAATCCAGGTATTCGCCGAATTCGCCGCGTTCGTCCGCGACGACCAGCACGTCGTATTCGTCGTCCGCCTGCGTCATGACCGGTACATCGGCTTGCGCGGTGCGGCGCGCATCGGTCGTGTGTTCCCAGGCTTTTTCGCTGACGATTTCGAGTCCGAAGCGCTTGGCCGCGCGCTTGACCGCATCGCCATACAACCGGTCTTCGTCATGATTGCCTTGCAGCAGGAACAGTTTGGTCCAGCGTTTTTTGAGCAGGTACTGCGCCAAGGCATCGGCGCGCATCGCGCGGCTCGGTAACAGATGCAGCACGTTCGCGCGGCAATCCTGGTTGCGGAGGGTGTCGTCCTGCGAGGCGATGTCGAGCAATAAGGTGTCTTTCGCTTCCGGCAGATCGGCCAGTTTATTCAACTGGGCGGACGGCAGGTTCACGATCACGAAGCGGTATTTGCCGCCGATGTTTTGCTTGAACGTCGCGGCGGGATCGCCTTGCGGGGGCGCGGTAAAGTCCTTCAAGGTGAACTGTTGACCGGTGAATTGTCCGGTCGTGTTGTTGTCCTCGATCGCAAGTTCTGCGCCGGGCAGGCCCTTGTCCTTGATGAAAGGGTCCAGATTCGACAGCGGCGGCGGCGCCTCTTGTTCCTGCGTCAGATAGGCGATCGGCACGGGTGTCGGCTTGGCTTTGGCGAATGCCGGTCCGATCAGGGTCAATGGCGCGAGCCATAGGAGATGGAGCGTTTTTCGGAGTGGGAGCTTGAAAAATCCTGTCATGTCCTAGCGATAAAAATGGTGTGGGACTCAATTTTAACGGATTTGGCGAATTTTATTTAGCGGATGTTATGCATTGTCCACGAAAAACACGAAAGGCACGAAAAATTTCATAGCCGTCTCCGTTCAATCGATGCTTTCGGTTGACAGTTCTTGCCATGCACACTTGATAAACCGACTCGGGACGCCGCAACCCATTGCCCAATCCATTTTTCGTGCTTTTCGTGTCATTCGTGGAGATTAATCGTGCGTAATATCAGTCAAGCACATGGCCGAATGCCGAATTTGATCTTTACCGGAAAAAGTTCGATACTTAGGCCTCCAAATCATTCTCCTGGTCGAGTTCTGTTATGTCCCAATATGTTGATAATGAGGATTTTGCCGCTCTAATCGAAGAAGACCGAATCGTCAATCAGCGCCGGACCGTGCGTTATATCCGCAAGGACATCGCGGCTTCGGTGCGCAGGGCGCATGGATTCGCGAGGATCGGACTGGCCTGGCTTGGGAGGGAGATTCCGGTCGAGTTGATCGACATCAGCAGCCGGGGCTGTTTGATCGTCAGCGCCGAAAAATTGGCTGTCGGGAAAAAAGTGCTCGTGCGGCTGAGATTCGATACCGGGAAAGACTTCGAAATCAAAGGCTCCGTCATCAGGAAAACCGAAGACAGGGGCCGGGAATACGGCATAAAATTTGTCGAATACAATGACGAACTCGGCGACTGTATGTTACAGACGCAACGCGAGTTGCTGATCAAATGAAGCGAACAGGGTTCTGAGCCGAATGTCCGATTTTCAATTAAGCGGTATTTATGTTTATCCGGTCAAGTCGTTGGCCGGCATCCGGGTCGAGCGCTGGCAGGTGGCGCCGACCGGCTTGCTCTATGACAGAAAATGGATGCTCGTCGATGCCGACGGCCTGTTTCTGAGCCAGCGCAAACTGCCGCGCATGGCGCTGATCAAAACGGCTTTGACCGGGAGCGAACTGCTGCTGTCCGCGCCGGGCATGGAGCCTCTGGCCTTGTCGTTGCTGCCTGCGGGCGGCGAATGGATCGACGTGACCGTCTGGCATGACCTATGCCGGGCGCGCGCCGTTTCCGGCACGGCCGACCTTTGGTTTAGCCGGTTTTTGGGGCAAGATTGCCGGCTCGTCTATCTGCCGGATCAATCGATTCGGCCGGTCGACCCGCATTACGGGTCGAGCACGGACCATACCGCCTTTTCGGACGGCTTTCCGTTTTTGATCGTCTCGGAAAATTCGTTGGCCGTATTGAACCAGGAAATGGGTTTGCACCTGGCGATGGAACGCTTTCGGCCGAATCTGGTGATTTCAGGTTGCGCGGGCTATGAAGAAGACAGTTGGCGCGAAATCAGGATAGGTTCGATCGATTTCCGCCTGCCGAAGCCCTGTTCGCGCTGCGCGGTGCCGACGATCGACCCGGAAACCGCGGAAACCGGCAAGGAGCCCTTGATCACGCTGAACCGCACCCGGAAATGGCAGAACAAGGTGTATTTCGGGCAGAATGCGCTGCACGATCGCTGCGGCGAATTGGCGGTCGGCGATAGGGTGCAGATCAAAACGGCAGGGCCGAAGCAGCCGCCTTTGTGAAGTTTTCCGGTTCCCGCGCGGCGCGCGGGAACCGGAACCCTCTTACGCCGCAATAAACTGTTTCAAAATCTCCCCCGCATCCGCCATGCCTTTATGCAGATGCTGCTCGATCTCCGCCATCGTGATCTCGCCTTCGGTCTTGCCTGCCGCCCAGTTCGCGACCACCGCCAGCGCGGCATAGTCGATGCCGAGCTCCCGGGCCAGCGCCGCTTCCGGCATGCCGGTCATGCCGACCAGGTCGCAGCCGTCCCGCTCCATGCGGCGGATTTCGGCGGTCGTTTCGAGGCGCGGGCCTTGGGTGCAGCCGTAGGTGCCCAGGGGCGAAACCTGGATATTCGCCTTCGCGGCGGCCTTGATCAATCCGGTACGCAAATTCTGGCTGTACGGGTAGGTGAAATCGATATGGGTGACCGGGTCGTCCTGATCCTCGAAAAAGGTATGTTTGCGGTCGTAGGTGTAATCGATGATCTGATCCGGAATCGCGATACGTGCCGGCCCCATTTCCGAGGTAATGCCGCCGACCGCCGCGACCGCGATGATCTGTTCGACGCCGAGCTGTTTGAGTCCGTAGAGGTTCGCGCGGTAATTGATCTTATGCGGCGGGATCGAATGCGGGTTGCCGTGCCGGGCCAGAAAGATCACTTCGCGGCCGTAGAGGTCGCCGGTCAGGAATTCGGCCGAAGGGCGTCCGTAAGGCGTGGTCACGGTGTCGCGCTTGACGATTTTCAGGCCTTCAAGCTGCGTGAGCCCCGTGCCGCCGATGATCGCGAGTCTGCTCATGCGTCGCCTTCCTTGCAGGCATAGATGCCGGCCGCGTTGCGCAAATAGCCCTTGTAGTCCATGCCGTAGCCGAACAGATAACGGTTTTCGGTCTCGACGCCGACGAAATCGGCCCGGATCGGCTTCTCTTGATCGAGCCTTTTATCGACCAGCACCGCGCTGTAGACAGCCACCGCGCCTTGTTCGCGGCAATGATCGACGATCGCCTTCAGGGTGATGCCTTCATCGAGAATGTCGTCGACGACCAGCACGGTTCTGCCGTGCAGCGGCGTTGCAGGTTTCAAGGTCCATTCGAGCGTGCTGCCCATGATCTTGTTCTGATAACGGCTGGCGTTGATAGAGTCGATCGTCAGCGGCATGGTCAGCCGGGTCAAGAGACGCCCGGCCGCGACGATGCCGCCGTTCAGCACGCAAAGAAACACCGGATTGGTGCCGGCCAGTTTCCGGTTGATTTGCTCGGCCATCTGGTCGAGCGCCGCTTCGACTTCCTGTTCGCCGAATAATAAATCGGCGGTGTCTTGTACCTGTTGGATTTCGTTTAACATGAATGGAAAGTGTGGTTGATCTGATCGGAAATTTGCCGCCATTGTACCGAATTCAGCAGCTGCTCGCGGCTGAATTGCGCTTTGCCGCGCATCGCGGCGAGGCGGCGTTGGCGATTCGGGTCGGGTTTGATCGGCAGCGCTTCGAGCACCTGTTCGGCGGCTGCCGGATTATTGCAGACCAGCACCATATCGCAGCCGGCCGCGAGCGCCATCTTGGCGCGCTCCGGGTAATCGCCGGCCCACGATGCGCCGGCCATGCTCAAATCGTCGCTGAACACCGCGCCGTCGAACCGTAATTCTTCGCGCAAAATCTCTCGAATCCAGAACGGCGAAAAGCCGGCCGGACGCTCGTCGGCGGCGGAAAAAATCACGTGCGCCGGCATCACGCCTTCGAGCCCTTCGGCGATCAGCCGCTTGAAAGGCAGCAAATCCTTGGCTTTGATGCTGGCAAGATCGCGTTCGTCGACCGGCAGGGCCAGATGCGAGTCGGGCGCGACCGCGCCGTGTCCCGGAAAATGTTTGCCGGTCGCGGCCATGCCGGCCGCGCGCATGCCTTTGCGGAAGGCCGAGGCCAGTGCCGCGGCGAGGCCGGGATCGGTCGAAAACGAGCGGTTGCCGATCACCTGGCTGATGCCGCAATCGACGTCGAGCACCGGCGCGAAGCTGAAATCGACGCCGACCGCGAGCAGTTCGCTCGCCATCAGCCAGCCGGCGGCTTCGGCCAGTTCCGGTTTTTCCGCATAACGCGCGGCGGGCGGCAGGCGCGTGAAGCCGCTTTGAAAGCGCTGCACGCGGCCGCCTTCCTGGTCGACCGCGATCAGGATGTCGCCGCCGCGCGCCTCGCGTATGGCGGCGATCAACGCCTCGACCTGTTCGGGGCTGGCGTAATTGCGCGCGAACAGAATCACCGCGCCGGTGTTCGGGTGGCGGATCTTGTCGATTTCATGCGCGGCCAGGGTCAGCCCCTCGACATCGAGCATGACCGGGCCGAGGGATGGGGTCGTCGTCATGGTCTGGATTGATTATAGAGTCGTAGGGTGCGCATTGCGCACCTGAATTAAACGTTCCGATGAGTTGGGCTTCAAAAGATAAATGAAGCTTACATGGCTTGATTCATCTTGAACAGCGTATAAAAATTCCGCGTCGAGGTTTGGGCGATCTCTTCAAACGCGGTATTGCGCAACTCGGCGATCTGCTCGGCGACATACCGCACATAGGTCGGGTAATTCGGTTTGCCGCGGAACGGCACCGGCGCCAGATAGGGCGAGTCGGTTTCGATCAGGAAGCGGTCGGCGGGCACTTTTTTCGCGACGTCCTTGATGTCCTGCGCGCTGTTGAACGTCACGATGCCGGAGAACGAGATATAAAAATTCAGATCGAGCGCCTGCTCGGCGAATTCCCAGTTTTCGGTGAAGCAGTGAATGATGCCGCCGCAGGTTTCGGCGCCTTCTTCCCGCAGGATGCGCAGCGTGTCCTCGCGGGCTTCGCGGGTATGGACGATCAGCGGCTTGTTCAAGGCTTTCGCGGCGCGAATATGGGTCCTGAAACGCTCGTGCTGCCAGGTAAGATCGCCGCTGCTGCGGAAATAATCCAGGCCGGTCTCGCCGATGCCGATCACCTTCGGCTCGCCGCCCAGTTCGAGCAACTGCTCCAAGGTTGGCTCGAAGCCGTCATGTGCATTCGGATGCACGCCGACCGTGGCCGAGAGCTGCTTGTGGTCCTTGACCAGATCGAGCATCGCAGGGTAGGCGTCCATGTCGATCGAGATGCAGAGCATGTGCTCGATACGATGGTTTTCCGCATCTTTCAGAAAGCAGTTAAAGTCGTTTTGGTAAGGGCCGAGGTCGATGCGGTCGAGGTGGCAATGCGAGTCGATAAGCATGGGGCTTGGGGTAAATATCTATCGGGCAAGAAAAAAGCGCTGGGATTCGGAAACGGGGAGGGCCGTCGTGAGGTGCCTCCCGGTCTACAAAATACCGGCAAATGCTGCCGGTAGCGAAGGGTATTTTACGCGATTGGGCGCGTGCCGTGTGTAAAAGTTGGCTTAGGGCTTACATCGTGTGCGTCGGCTTGTCCGATTCGAGCGCGCCGGCCAGATAGGTTTCGATCTTATTCCGCGCCTGGCCGCCGTCCTGGTCGCTGAATTGCACGCCGATTCCCGCCGTCCGGTAAACGCCGCCGGGCGGATTTTTCCAGATGATCTTGCCGGCGATCGGCAGCCGTTCGGTTTCTTCCATCAGGTTCAGTAAGATAAACACTTCCTGTCCCATTTCGTAGGAGCGTGTGGTCGGGATGAACAGGCCGCCGTTGGTCACGAAAGGCATGTAAGCCATGTACAGCGCGCTTTTTTCCTTGATCGATAAAGACAAGATGCCTTGCCGTGGGGTGGAGTCCGACATGATGATTAGCTCCGGTTGAGTTCAGACCAGTGAATTAAAATTTCTTCCAACATCATCTGTTTATTGATTTGGCTATCGAGCCGTTCGCGCGCGGCCAACAATAAATCGTACAACTGATAAAGGTCTCTCAAGTTTAGCCGGCCGGACAGTTCTTGCAAGGGAGCGCGGAGCGGGGAATCCTGCAACAGACTGCCGTCCGTCTGGAATTTGCATTTGATCAGGTCGATCAGCCAGGAAGTCAGCCAGGCGAGCAGCGAGGGGAGCGGCAGTTTTTGCCAGTCTTCCGCCACCGCGATCGGGCTTGCGCGGTGTTTGGCGATGTCGAGCCAGGCCTTGAAGCAGCCGCTCCGGGTGGTCAAGGCGTGTTCGTTCGCATACTGCAAGGCGGCGAACGGCGCGTTTTGGGCCAGGGTCGCCAGGGCTTCCGCATCGGCGATCGCCTGCGCCTTCAGCCAGGCCACGAGGGTCTCGCGGTCGGGTGGAGTGACGGCCAGACGCTGGCAGCGGCTGGCAATCGTGATCGGCAATTTGGCGGGCTTGGCGCTGATCAACAGGATCACCGTGCGTTCGGTCGGTTCTTCGAGGCACTTCAAAAACGCATTCGCGGCCGGCCGGTTCAATTGATCGGCCGGGTCGATGATCACGACGCGATAGGCGTCGTATTGCGGTTTCAATTGCGTGTCGACGATCAGCTCGCGAATTCGGTTGATGCCGATCGCTTTGCCGGGCTCCTCCGGGGCGACCATGAACAGGTCCGGGTGATTGCCGGCCGCATACAGCTTGCAGCCGTGACAATGGCCGCAGGCTTCGCCGTCGGCATTCGGCGTCTGGCAGAGCAGGGCGGCGGCGAAGCGTTCGGCCAGTTCGCGCTTGCCGAGGCCCTTGTTGCCGGTGATCAACAGCGCCTGCGGGATGCGCCCTTGGCGGATATAGCTGCAAAGCTGGCGCCATTGGGCTTGCTGCCAGGGCAGTAACGGTTTCATCGCGCTAAAGCCGTAAGCGAGGCGGCGAGGGCGGCTTGTTTTCTGTTTTTCTTTGACGTTAACATAATGCCCTTATATTCGTTTTTTGTAACGTAAACTGTCAAGCGGTTTGATGGTTTCATTTGGAGGATGTGTTGAGGAAAATTATCGGCATTGCGGCGCCGGCCAGGTCGGGAAAGGATACCGTGGCGTCGATGTTGCTCCGGCATGACCGTGTCGCTGCCTATGCACTTGCGGACCCGCTCAAGATCGGCTGCCAGGCGCTCTTCGGATTGACTGACGCAGAAACCTGGGACGACAGCATCAAGGAAAACAGGATTCCCTTATGGGGGCGTTCGCCGCGTGAATTCTTCCAGCATGTGGGTACGGACTGGATGCGCGCGCACAATCCGGAGCATTGGTTGATGCGGGCAGAGCGTGCGATCCACTCTCCCGCCAGCCAAGACAAAGGCTCGATGACGCCGCCGTTGCAAGATGCCAAGGCGCCATTCAAGCTGGCCGCGCAAGCCTTCTTCGACCTGTCCTGCCGGCAAACCTGGGATGGCGAGGCTGCCGATACGACGGATCGGTTCTGGAACCTGTCGCCCAGGCAAATGTTTGAGCTGATCGAAACCTTGACCCTGACGGATTTCCCGGATTATTTTGCACGTCGGGCACAGCGCCCGATTACCGAGCCGACCAGGGCATTGCCTTATTTGGGGGAAAGCGAGGTGATCATCATCAAGGACATACGCTTCGAGAATGAGGCGGATTTCCTGCGCCGCCATAACGGAAGCCTCTGGCACCTCGTTCGAAACGATGCGCAAAAAGTCAATGCGCACGCATCCGAGCTGGGTATAGCCGTGGGAGAAAAAGACGTGGTGATCTACAACAATGGCACGCTTGAGCAACTCGCCATCGCGGTGGAAAAGGCTTGGCGAAACCACCGCTACGATGAGGCTTCAACCAACGAGTAAACGGTAAAACGCTGGGTTCGATCCGGCGGTTTCAAAAATTAGCCGCAATCGAATCCGACAATGATAGGGCAAAGTCGACCCCACGCAATCTATTGATTCTCTTTCAGGGTCGACTCAATAGCTCAAAGATTTAGACGACATGCTCCCAGTCTATTTTGTTAGGCATCGGGTTTTCTTTTTCCGGCCCGTCCGGACTCTTCAATTCCTCAGGACATTGCTCATTAATTTTCGTCTCGTTGACCAAGTAATTTTTAGCCTCTTTGGCGCCAAACGCGATGCTTTTCTTTGCGGCATCAAGATCGGGATAGGTTGTCTTTCCTACGACCCCCCATAAGGCGAGGATCATCATCACCATGGATAAAAAGGGCGCAGACACCATTAAAAATTTGATCAGTCCAAACAATAGATGTCTAGTCATGACAGCCTCCTACTGTAAGCGTATGGGGCATTTCTACCATAAATGACCCATAAAATATAGTCGTAATACTACCGGGGTCCCCGATAATTTACGGCGATTCAGCCACAACTAAATGGATGAATAGCGTAAGCTTAACGCAATTTGTATGAAATTATTCGTAAATAGCAGATGAAAAAACTCTTTAGGGCAATCTTTAAATTGTGATGTCTCGGGAGATAATCGGCGATGAATCATCAAGAAAATTTTTTTACTAAGTTTATGACGGTGGCGGGCCCTTTTTGGCGTTCCAAAAACCGCTTCATCATCTGGGCAGAGACTGTCTTGCTGATTGGTCTGACGGTGATGCAAATTGAACTGGCCGTCTATATCACCCAATGGAATGCCGCGCTGTTTGATGCCATAGAACAACGCTCGATGGCTGGCGTAAAAGCCCAAGCCGTCGTATTGATGCTGATCTTCATCGGCAGCATAACGATCACCACAATCCATTTAATCGTCAAACGGCGCTTACTGATTGGTTGGCGGACATGGCTAACCGAAAAAGTCATTGCCAAATGGATTGAACAGGGCCGCCATTATCAGATAACCTTGTTATCCCAAAATGATCATGACAATCCGGACGGCCGCATCGCCGAAGACATTCGTATCGCGACCGAAGACGCCATAGCGCTGAGCCATTCATTGTTTTACTGTTTGCTGATGTTGGCGAGCTTTACCCAAATTCTTTGGGGCATCTCCGGAAGAGTGGTGTTTGAGTTCGGCAGCGTTTCGCTTCCGGTGCTGGGATATTTGGTCTGGATTGCGATCAGCTACTCGATTTGTGCTTCGATTTTAGGCTGGTGGATGGGTAAACCGATGACATCGGCCACCCATACCAGACAAACCCAAGAGGCTAATTTCCGGCACGATCTGATCGATATCCAGAACAACTCTCAAGCCATCGCATTTATTCGCGGCGAGATCAACGAACAAGAGCGGTTGCTCGATTCGTTTCGAGCGATTATCGCGTCCTATGCCGAACAAACGACGGCATGGATTCGGATTCAGATATTCACTTCCGGTTATTCGGTCGCATCCATGGCCTTGCCGATTTTAGTCGCATCGCCTCGCTATATCGCCGGCGCCATTTCGCTGGGGATGCTGATCCAATCCGTCCAGGCCTTTCAGCACATGGTGGCCGCTTTGTCGTGGCCGGTCGACAACATGGCCCAAATCGCCAAATGGCGAACATCGGTCGAGCGGGTTTTAGGACTGATGCACGCTCTTGATCATCTGGAGCGTGAAATTTCCGATCTGACTTCACATCAGATCCGTGTGAATGAAGCCAATGTTTCGGCGCTAAGGTTCAATAACGTCAGGCTGGAAGGCCAGGAAGGCGAAAAACTCTCAAGCGTTGTCAACCATGAAATCAAAGCCGGCGAGCATGTCCTGATTTCAGATCAAGCCAACAATGGCGCCAAGCTGTTCAAGGCGATCGCCGGTTTATGGCCCTGGGGATCCGGCCGAATAGAAGTGCCGGCGGGCCAAGCGACTTTCTTTATGCCGCCAAAGCCCTACCTGCCTGCAAAGTCGTTATTCGAAGCCATTTGCTACCCCAAGGCCAAGGCGGCGTTCGATCAGGCCGAGGTAGAAAAAAAGCTTGAGCAAGTCGGCCAAAAAGCCCTGATCAAGCAACTGAACCGGGTCGATGCCTGGGCGGATGTGCTGTCAAATGAACAGCAGCAGTGTCTAGGCCTGGTGCGCGCGTTACTGCACCGGCCGCAATGGATTTTCGTGCAGGAAGCCCTCGACTCACTGCCCCCCGATGATGAGGCGAAAATGCTCAAATTATTGGCCCACGAATTACCTCATGCAGGCATTTTGACGATTACGCATCAGCCGGCCGCGCAGGCTTTTCATCAACGCAAACTGAAGATTTAGAAAAAGCGGATAATTTTGATCGGCTCGAACCTGCAAATCCCAGACGACCGGCTTACTCAACCACCAAGTTATTGAACGCCCGATTGCTGAAATAAAGCAGGCAGTCGCCACCATATTTTTACTGGTGATGGTTTTCACGGAAGTATCATGGGGGGTCAGCAAAGTTAAGTCTGCGAAAAATAATTTGTAATAAACTCTACATAAATGTAGTATTAATTACATGAACAATTGGTCTTTACTTATAACAAGCCTTCCTACCGAAAACGCAACGGTTCGCATGCGCGTGTGGCGATCATTGAAAGCTTCGGGCGCGGCCGTGTTGCGTGATGGTGTTTACTTGTTGCCAGAACGCGAGTCTTGTCGCGAAACACTAGCCGCCATCGCTGTTGACGTGCAGGCTAATGGTGGTACTGCTTTGGTGTTGCGGGTTGAGGAACCCGAAGATAGACATTTCGTCGACTTATTCGAACGTCGCGAAGAGTTTTCGGCGCTATTGGTGGATCTAGCCAAATTGCGCGAAAGCCTGAGCGCCGAGACTGCTCAAGATGTTCTCAAGCAGTCTCGAAAACTCCGTAAAGCCTTTACCAACCTGTCTGCCATCGATTTTTTTCCAGGCGAAGCGCAAAGGCAGGCCGAAACGGCTCTGAACGAACTCGAAGCATCGATTGTACGAGTTCTGTCCCCCGATGAACCGCATTCGATTCAAGGCTCAATCCCGCATTTACCCATGACCGATTACCAAGGCCGAATTTGGGCTACCAGGAGCCGGCCTTGGGTAGATCGCCTATCCTGTGCGTGGTTGATTCGACGCTTCATTGACGCTCAAGCGCAAATTCTTTGGCTGGCTTCTCCCAATGATTGCCCCGCTGATGCACTGGGTTTCGATTTCGACGGCGCGACCTTCAGTCACGTCGATGGCCGCGTGACATTCGAGGTGTTGTTGGCGAGTTTTGGTCTCGAAGTACCGGCGCTCAAACGAATGGGGAGCTTGGTGCATTTTCTGGATGTTGGCGGGGTGCCCCCCCCTGAAGCCGTCGGCATTGAGAGCGTACTGTCAGGACTGCGTGACATCATCGACGATGATGATCAATTTCTAACAGCCGCCAGCGCAGTGTTTGACAGTTTGCTAGTGACTTTTGAAAAAGGAGTAAGCACTCAATGACTCGACCTGAAAAACAGCCACCCGAGCACAGCGTAACGAGCCCCAATCCGGTTGGCTTCTGGGACGCATTTCGCTTCTGGCTAAAGCTCGGTTTTATCAGTTTCGGTGGCCCAGCCGGGCAAATTGCCATCATGCATCAGGAGTTAGTTGAAAAGCGGCGTTGGCTATCTGAAAAGCGTTTTTTACATGCTCTCAATTACTGCATGCTATTGCCGGGACCAGAAGCGCAGCAGTTAGCCACCTATATCGGTTGGCTGATGCATCGCAGCTGGGGCGGCGTCGTTGCAGGCGGCTTGTTTGTTTTACCATCACTGCTGATTCTGATTGGCCTGAGCTTCATTTATATGGCCTATGGCCATATGCCGGGGATTGCTGGTGTACTTTATGGCATCAAACCGGCGGTGACAGCCATTGTTATCTTTGCTGCGTATCGCATTGGTTCAAGGGCGCTCAAGAATTGGGTGCTGTGGATTATGTCGGCATTAGCATTTCTGACGATTTTTTTATTCGACACACCCTTTCCGTTGATTGTGCTGATCGCTGCCCTCTTCGGTGCCATTGGCGGCAGAGTGGCGCCTCAGAATTTTACGACGGGCGGCGGACATGGCTCCGCCAAGCAGGGCTACGGTCCTGCATTGATTGACGACAATACACCCACACCCGCTCATGCCTTATTCAGTTGGCTGGGTTTGGCAAAAGTGACTCTGACAGGTCTGATTCTCTGGGGTGGAGCCATCGGTTTTCTGTGTGCCCGCTATGGCTGGGATGGCGCATTGACACAAATGGGCTGGTTCTTCACGAAGGCGGCTCTGCTCACGTTTGGTGGAGCCTATGCGGTTCTGCCTTACGTTTATCAAGGGGCGGTTGAGCATTTCCACTGGCTGATACCGCATCAGATGATTGACGGTCTAGCTCTCGGTGAAACCACGCCTGGTCCATTGATCATGGTGGTGACCTTTGTGGGTTTCGTCGCCGGATGGACGAAGGAAATTTTCGGCCCCGACCAACTGTTTTTGGCTGGAACCATCGCGGCAATAGTGGTGACTTATTTTACCTTTCTACCCAGTTTCCTGTTCATCCTGGCTGGCGGTCCATTGGTGGAATCAACCCACGGCAATCTGAAATTCACCGCGCCGCTGATCGGCATTACCGCTGCCGTGGTCGGCGTGATTCTCAACCTGGCGGTGTTCTTCGCTTGGCATGTGTTTTGGCCGCAAGGCTTTGCGGGGCGTTTCGATGCCATTTCAGCAATCATTAGCCTTTGCGCCTTTTTTGCACTGTTTCGTTACAAAGTGGGAGTAATCCCGGTAATCGCAGCATGTGGTGGCACCGGGCTATTGTTTAGTTTCATCAAAATCTGGCTTGCCCAGCAAGGAGTTGTTATATGAATACCCTGCGTCAATCTCACGTTTTAGCGCTGTTGATCTCATCACTGCTGGGCAGCGTGGCCTACGCTCAAGAGCCTAGTCAGCATGCGGGGACTCTGGATACCGCCAGGATAGAGCAACTGACCGGTGCCAAAGGCAAACTCGACACCGCCGAAAATGTATTCAAGGTCACCGTTCCACGTAGCGATTTGGCTGTTAGCGTAGCGGGCGTAAAAATGACTGCGGCGACGGGATTCACTTCATGGGCCGCCTTTACTCCGGCAGGCGATCATACCATGGTCATGGGGGATATGGTTTTACAAGAGAACCAAATCAATCCGGTCATGAGCACGGCGTTGGAAAACGGCATTGAGGTCACGGCTTTGCATAACCATTTCCTCTGGGATACGCCGAAAGTGATGTTCATGCACATTGGCGGTTCGGGTGAAGCGGAAAGTCTGGCGACGGCTGTTGGCAAAGTGTTTGCCAAAATCAAGGAAACTAGCAGTGCTAAAACCCCAGCAAAACCTAAGTCGTTCGATGTCGTTAAGACCTCGCTCGATCCTAAGCCTCTTGAAACCATTATTGGTTCGCCCATTGAGAAGACCGGTGAAGTCTATAAAGTCACCATTGGTCGAACCACGCAAATGGATGGTCATACTATTGGCAAGACCATGGGTGTCAATACCTGGGCGGTGTTTGCCGGCAGCAATGATAAGGCTATCGTCGAAGGCGACTTTGCGGTGTTGGAGTCCGAACTGCAAGGTGTACTGAAAGTCTTGCGCGGCGCAGGTATCGCCATCACCACGATCCACAATCACATGGTCGGCGAATCGCCACGAATTTTATTCCTGCACTACTGGGGCGAAGGTAACGCTAACGATCTGGCCAAAGCCTTTAAAGCGGCGCTAGACACTCAATCTAAAACTTGAGGGAATATTAGGCTTTGTATTTCAGCTATTTTAAAAAGAAGCCGACATTCGAGGTTTGTGAGGTTGAAAGTCGCTTCGGGTCGGACTCGGTCGGTAGCGGTTTGGCCATTTCTTTGGGAATAATAAGGCTCATTTTTTCTGTTTCTGAAAGAGCTCGACCGCATGATTGTGGTCTTGCAGGGTCGATGAAAACACGTGCGTGCCGTTGCCTTTGGCGACAAAATACAGGCTGTTGCCGGCATCGGGGTGCAGGGCGGCATGTATCGCCTCGCGTCCCGGCATCGCGATCGGCGTCGGCGGCAAGCCTTTGATCAGATAGGTGTTGTAGGGCGTCTGGGCTTTGAGATCCTGCTCGGCGATATTGCCGTGATAGTTGTCGCCCATGCCGTAAATCACGGTCGGGTCGGTCTGCAGCGGCATGCCGCTTTGCAGGCGGCGGACCATCACGCCCGCAATCAGGGCCCGTTCATCTTCCGCGCCGGTCTCTTTTTCGATGATCGAGGCCAGGATCAATGCCTCGTAGGGCGAGTTCAACGGCAAATTCGCCGCTCTTTGCGGCCATTCTTCCTGTAACACCGACTGCATTTTGCCGTAGGCCCTTTTCAGCAAAGAGACATCGGACATGTTTTTCTCGAAGAAATAAGTATCCGGAAAAAACAGGCCCTCGGCTTTGCTTTCGCTGATGCCGAGCTGGGCGCGCAAGGCTTCCGGGGAAGCATCCTTAATCGTGTGTTCGATATGCGGATTGTTGTTCATTTCGGCCAGGATGTCGGCCAGGCTCCAGCCTTCCGGGAAGGTGATGCTGTGCTGGCGGGTCTTGCCTTCGGCGATCTGGTCGATGATCTCGGGCAGGGTCAGGCCGGTGGCGAATTCGTATTCTCCGGTCTTCAGCTTGGCGGCCGCTTGTTTTTGCAGCGTGATGATTTTGAACCATAACGAACTGACCCTCAGGTGCTGTTCGGCCAATTTTTCGGCGATCCGGCCCATCGAATCGCCCTTGACGATTTCGATCACGACCGCATTGTCTTTCACGACCGGCGCCTGCAGGGCTTGGCGGTAGTCCATCCAGGCCCAGCCACCGGCGAAGCTGATGAACAAGAGGGTCAAACCAAATATTTTATTGCTCACGGCGAAGCGTCTCATGTTTATAGTCGGCTAGCCATTGCTGGATTTTCCGGGTGACAGGACCCGGCTCGAAAGCGGTCTGATCGATCCGTTTGACCGGCCAGATGCCGACGATTGAGTTGCAGACAAAGATTTCATCGGCCGATAATAAGAGTTCGGAAGTATAACTCAGTTCATTAACCGTAAGTTGATGCTGGTTGGCAAGCTCCATGATCAGGCCGCGGATGATGCCGGCGATGCCGCTTTGTGCGAGCGTTGCGGTATGAAGCGCATGATCCTTCACATAAAACAGGTTGGTCATCGTGCCTTCGATCACCTGGCCGGCGAAGTCCAGCATGATGCCTTCCTGAACGCTCTGATCGGTCCATTCGGCGCGGGCGAGCACCTGCTCCAGACGGTTCAAGTGTTTGATGCCGGCCAGGGCCGGATTGATGCCGAGTCGCGTTTGGCAAAAGCGGGCATGGATGCCCTCCGTGCCAAAGGCGTCCGGGTAATCGGGGTAGGGATGCAGGCTGAGAATTCGGGTTGATTGTATCGCCTCCGGCCGCCGGTAACCGCGTCCGCCGGAGCCCGAGGTCACGATGATCTTCAGTACGGCCCGGCCTGGGGCTTGCCGGCACAATAGGCCGGCTTCTTCGGTGAGAATGGCCAAGGCAGGACACGGAATCCCGAGCCGTCGGCAGCCGTCTTCGAGGCGTTTCAGATGCCGATCGAAAAAAACCGGTCTTTGGCCGTTGACTTCGATCGTCTCGAACAAGCCGTCGCCGTATTGCAGGCCGCGGTCCGAAACGGGCAGGGTCTCTCCGGGTTCACCATTGACAAGCAGCATTGGCGGACAGGGCGACCCTGCGCAGGATCGTCGCTTATGCGTAGCGTTTGAAAATCAGCGTGCCGTTGGTGCCGCCGAAGCCGAATGAGTTCGACATCGCGATATCGATCTTCATGTCGCGGGCGACATTCGGTACATAATCGAGATCGCATTCGGGATCGGGGTTGTCCAGGTTGATCGTCGGCGGCGCGATCTGATGCTTGATGCTGAGCGCAGTCAATACCGCTTCGATACCGCCGGCCGCGCCCAGCATGTGGCCGATCATCGACTTGGTCGAGCTGACCGCGACCTTGTAGGCGTGATCGCCCAGTGCCGACTTCATCGCCTGGGTCTCGCCGACATCGCCGGCCGGCGTCGAGGTGCCGTGCGCGTTGATGTAATCGATGGCGTCTGCGTTCAGGCCGGCATCGCGCAAGGCATTACGCATGCAGCGCGCCGCGCCTTCGCCGCCGGGTGACGGAGTGGTCATGTGGTAAGCGTCGCCGCTCATGCCGAAGCCGACCACTTCCGCGTAAATCTTGGCGCCGCGCGCTTTCGCGTGTTCGAGTTCTTCGAGCACGACCACACCCGCGCCGTCGCTGAGCACGAAACCGTCGCGGTCTTTATCCCAGGGCCGGCTGGCCGCGGTCGGGTTGTCGTTGCGGCGTGACAGGGCTTTCGCGGAAATGAAGCCGCCCATCGCGGTCGGCGAAGTCGTACAGCGCTCGGCGCCGCCTGCAAGCATCACGTCGGCGTCGCCGTGTTGGATCAACCGCGCCGCATCGCCGATGTTGTGGGTGCCGGTCGCGCAGGCGGTCACGATCGCGAAATTCGGGCCTTTCAGGCCATATTTGATCGACAGGTTGCCGGCAATCATGTTGATGATGTTGCCGGGCACGAAAAATGGCGAAATCCGGCGCGGACCGCTTTTGTCGTACAGTGCATAACATTCTTCGATGCCGGTGACGCCGCCGATGCCGGCGCCGATCGCGACGCCGATCCGTTCCGCATTGGCTTCGGTCACTTCGATGCCGGAATCCTCGAACGCCTGACAGCCCGCCGCCATGCCGTAATGAATGAATCCATCCATGCGCTGCGCGTCCTTGGCCGGGATGTATTGGGTGACGTCGAAATTGCGAATCACGCCGCCAAAGGTGGTGGCGAAAGGCGAAATATCAAAGGAATCGATAGGACTGATGCCGCTTTTACCGTTGATGATGCCGTCCCAGGTTTCTGCTACCGTGTTTGCTAAAGGCGTAATGGCGCCCAAACCGGTGATTACGACTCGACGTGTGCTCAATGTGTGTTACCGTGTGGAATCTGTGGTTTAGAAAAATCGGGGGGTAAAGCTTAGTGGATGCGCAGGATGTCATCCACTAATGAATCGCTGCTAGATCAATCAGCCGTTCTTTTCGACGTAATCGATGGCTTGCTGAACAGTGGTGATCTTTTCAGCTTCTTCGTCTGGGATTTCGCACTCGAATTCTTCTTCCAGCGCCATAACGAGTTCGACGGTGTCAAGAGAGTCGGCGCCCAGATCATCTACGAAAGATGCGTCATTGGCGATATCTTCTTTAACGCCCAATTGCTCTGCAACAATTTTTTTTACTCGTTGTTCAACATTACTCATAATTATTATCCTCAAGCAAAGTAAATATACAGTAGATATAAATCATATATTTACAATGGTGTTGTTGTTGGTATTACTAGAAATCCCGTCCACGGAAATTCCAGACGGTAGCCAAAATTATACTGTAATCTGAAGTCAAAGTCACAATATTAAGCTGGCCGCCCGCCCGTTTGACATCGGTCCGTGGTGAAATGAGATCGGAAGTTACGGCATGTACATGCCGCCGTTGACATGCAGGGTTTCGCCGGTGATATAGGCGGCGCCCGGCGAGGCCAGGAACGAGACCGCGTGCGCGATTTCCTCGGGTGAACCGAGCCGTTCCAAGGGGATCGAAGCCAAGAGCGAGGTCTTGATGTCGTCGCCCAAATCCTTGGTCATGTCGGTGTCGATGAAGCCGGGCGCAACCACGTTGACCGTGATGTTGCGCGAGCCGACTTCTTTCGCCAGCGATTTGCTGAAACCGACGATGCCGGCCTTCGCGGCCGCATAGTTGGCCTGGCCGGCGTTGCCGGTCGAACCGACGACCGAGGAAATGCTGATGATGCGGCCGGTGCGGGCCTTCATCATGCCGCGCAGCACCGCCTTGCTCATCCGGAAAACCGAGGCGAGGTTGGTGTTGATGATCGCATCCCATTCCTCGTCTTTCATCCGCATCAATAGATTGTCGCGGGTTATGCCGGCATTATTCACCAGCACGGCCGGCGCGCCGAATTCGTCATTGACGGTTTTGATCACCTCGGCAATCGAATCGGCGTCAGCGACGTCCAGACGCAGGCCCTTGCCGTTTTCGCCGAGATAAGCCGAGATGGCTTCCGCGCCGCTGTCGGAGGTTGCGGTGCCGACCACGAAAAAACCGTCGCCGGCCAGTCTTTCGGCAATCGCTTTGCCGATGCCGCGGCTGGCGCCCGTCACTAATGCGACTTGTTTAGCCATTTAACAGCTCCAAAGTAGTTTGTAAGGATTTGCTATCGAAGATCGACACATGCTCGGCACCCTTCACGATGCGTTTGTTCAGGCCGATCAGTACCTTGCCGGGGCCGCATTCGACGAAACGGGTGACGCCCTGGTCGTGCATGAACTGGATCGAGTCGACCCAGCGCACCGGCTTGTACAGTTGTTCTTTCAAGGTATTGCGGATCACTTCCGGCGCGCTGTGCGACATCACATCGGTATTATGGATCAGCGTGATGTCGGGGCTATGAAAAGGTATTTGCTCCAATTCCTCGCCGAGTTTCTCGGCGGCGCCGGCCATCAGCGCGCAGTGCGACGGCACGCTGACCGGCAGCAGCACCGCGCGTTTGGCGCCGAGCGCCTGCGCTTCGGTGATCGCGCGCTGCACCGCGCTCGCGTTGCCCGCGATCACGACCTGTCCCGGCGCATTGAAATTGACTGCCGCGACGATTTCTCCCTGCGCGGCTTTTTCGCAGGCCTCCGCGACCTGATGGTCTTCCAGGCCCAGAATCGCGGCCATCGCGCCGATGCCTTGCGGAACCGCTTCCTGCATCAGGCGGCCGCGGGTCGCGACCAGACGGATCGCATCTTCGAAAGCGATCGCATTCGCGGCGACCAGGGCGCTGTATTCGCCGAGGCTATGACCTGCGGTCCAGGCCGGACGCACGCTGCTTTGCTTGCCCCAGATTTCCCAGATCGCAATGCCGGCGGCCAGCATCGCGGGTTGGGTATTTTGAGTTTGATTCAAGTCCGCTTCGGGGCCGTCGCTGACCAGTGCCCACAAATTGTTGCCCAAGGCGTCGGAGGCGCGTTCGAAGGTGTGTTTGATTTCGGGGAAACTGGCCGCCAGGTCGGCCATCATGCCGACCGACTGAGAGCCCTGGCCTGGAAAAACGAAGGCTAAGTCGTAGGTTTTTGTGCTCATGGATGTGTCGAGTGTCTTTAAAGGCTTTGTTATTTTTCTCGAGGTGCAAGGTAAAAAATGATTTTTGCCTTGCGCCTGCTTTTTAGTACTTCAACAACGCCGAACCCCAGGTAAAGCCGGCGCCAAACGCTTCGAGCAGGACTACCTGGCCGCGCTGAATGCGCCCGTCGCGCACGGCCTCGTTGAAGGCCAGCAGCACCGAGGCGGAGGAGGTATTACCCTGGTTTTCGAGCGTGACGACGACCTGTTCCATCGGCATTTTCAATTTCTTCGCAGTGGCCTGGATGATCCGGATATTGGCTTGGTGCGGCACCAGCCAGTCGATCGCTTCCTTGTCCAGGTCATTCGCTTCGAGCGTTTCGTCGACGATCCGTCCGAGCGTATTGACCGCGACCTTGAAGACTTCGTTGCCGCGCATGCTGATATAACCCGGCTCATGCGGGTGGCCGTTGGGTGCCGCCTGCGGATTGGGGCAATAGAGCAGTTCTTCGAATTCGCCGTCCGAATGGATGTGCGTGGATAAAATGCCGGTTTCCTCTGCGGCGCCCAAGAGAATCGCACCGGCGCCGTCGCCGAACAGGACGCAGGTCGTGCGGTCGGTCCAGTCGACGATGCGCGAGCAGAGCTCGGAGCCGACGACCAGGGCCTTGCGCGCCGCGCCGGTCTTGATATATTGGTCGGCGATGCTGAGGCCGAAGATCGCGCCGGAACAGGCGGCCTGCACGTCGAATGCGACGCAGTTCTTGATGCCGAGACGCTGCTGCAGCAAGCAGCCGGTGCTCGGATAGACGCGATCCGGGGTGCCGGTCGCGACGATGATCAGATCGATTTCCTCGGCATCGATGCCGGCCATCTCGATCGCCTGGCGCGCGGCGATTTCGGCCATGCTGGCTGCGCTTTCGTCGGACCCGGCGATGCGGCGGCTCTTGATGCCGGTCCGTTCGAAGATCCAGCTGTCGGAGGTGTCAACCGTTTCCGAGATTTGATCGTTCGTTAAAATTTCGGAGGGAAGATAACCACCGGTTCCGATGACTCTTGAATAGCGGGTCATGAATACGTTTCCAAAGACAGGTTTTGTTCGACCTGCTGGCTGATTTTTTTGATGACGTCTTTTTTGACTTCAATTTCGGCCAGCTGTATCGCGGTTTTGAAAGCCAGCACATCGGCGCCGCCGTGACTCTTGATCACCAGGCCGCGCAGGCCAAGAAAACTGGCGCCGTTGTAAAGGCGCGGGTCGATGCGCTTTTTGAATGAGGACAGGACCGGATACGCGATCAGGCCGACCGTCTTGGTCAGCAGATTTTTCGAAAATGCTTCCTTCAGCAGCGTGCCGATCATTTTCGCGGCGCCTTCGATCGACTTCAGCGCGACGTTGCCGACGAAGCCGTCGGTCACGATCAGGTCGACTTTTACGTCGCCTGCGTTCAAGGAATTGCCTTCGACATAGCCGATATAGTTCAGCGGCGAATTCTCGAGCAATTTCGCGGCGGCCTTGACCTGCTCGTTGCCCTTCATTTCTTCCTCGCCGATGTTCAGCAAGCCGACGCGCGGCGATTCGATGTTCTCGACCGCCTTGACCAGTTCGGCGCCCATCACCGCGAATTCGAACAGATGCTGCGCGGTGCAATCGACATTCGCGCCGAGGTCGAGCACATGGGTATGGCCGTGAATGGAGGGCAGGGTCGAAATGATCGCGGGGCGATCGATGCCCGGGATCATTTTGAGCACGAAACGGGCGGTTGCCATCAGCGCGCCGGTATTGCCGGCGCTGACGCAGGCGTCGGCCAGTCCGTCGCGGACCAGATTGATCGCGACCCGCATCGATGAGTCCTTTTTGTTTTTCAGGGCTTTCGACGGTGGCTCGTCCATTTCGACGCATTGGGAGGCGTGATGTACGGTCAGCCGGTCGCGGTAAGTCTCGATGTCGGCTCCCAACTTCTGTTTGATGACGGTCTCGTTGCCCACCAGAATCAGCTTCAAATCCGGATTGTTCTTCAAGCAATCCAGCGAGGCCGGTATCGTTACTTCCGGGCCATAGTCCCCGCCCATCGCATCAATCGAAATTGTTAAACTCACCTTAACCGATATCTCCGCATTAAAAACTAAAAAACCGAACCGGTAAGGGTTCGGTATCGCGTCAAATTAAAGCGTTAGGCTTATTCTTCGTCGCTGGTGGTCGTGATTTGACGGCCTTTGAAATAGCCATCCGGGGTGACGTGATGACGCAGATGGGTTTCGCCGGTCAACGGATCTTGTGACAGCGCGCGACTGGTCAAGGCATCGTGCGAACGGCGCTGGCCGCGTCTTGAACGGGAAACTTTACTTTTTTGTACTGCCATGAGGGCTCTCCAGATTTTTTAAGTTGGTTAAAATGGAAAAGGGATTATCCTGCCGTTTTTGCCGATCCGCCTCGGGTTGACTCGGCGTACGGCTACCCGTATCCTGATCCGCGCAGGGCTCGGGATGTTTCGGGTATTGGGGAAGATTTAGCAACAATTCGTCTTCGACGATGTCCTGAAGAAGAACTTTTTCTTCTTCCACGAACAAAGGCTCGAAGCCTGGAGGCAAACGGTCTATTTGCTCCAGCGAATTGACGATGCCCAGATGGATTTCCGCTTGCACGGGCCAATCAAGGGCTTTTAGGCAATTCTGGCAGACCAGTTGCAGATGGGTTTCAATCTTCCCTTCAATCTTGGCCAGTCTGCCTTCACGGCTGAAAAAAAGATCGACGACGACTTTGCCGTCGGTATCGAACAGCATGTCGCCGAGGCGGCCAAAATCTTTTAGCGAAAGCTCCCCTTTAAGTTCACCGCGCTTGTCGGCGAGGTGCAGCGGGTCAATATATCGGGGCAGGCGATCTAACATAAATCGGTAATATTATCGTGAAACCCTGTCAGGGTCAAATGCTAAATGATTTTAATGCCTTATCACGAGGGCTCCAAATGGTAACAGGAAAAACCGGATGAAAAAATGGCTTATCACCGTTTGCTGAACGAATTGCCGTTGTTGACGGAGGAGTTCGAACGCTTCTTGCCGACAGTGACCTAAGTCGCATACATCAAGTAAGGTTTTGGTGTTATCCCCCCTTAAAGCGGGGGTTTTGCACCGTTTATTCGGTTTTAATGTCATGCAAGGCAATAAAAATGCTATATAAACAATAAGATAAATATTTTGAGCGGGCTGGCATGGTATTCGCTAAGGCTTAGACATCTGAATCAATAATGGAGAGACTGATGTCTAGTACTGTTTCGCCGGGCCTGCCCAAAACGGGGATTGCCGGGCTAAAAGAAAATTGGCGTACCGACCTGTTGTCGGGGTTTTTGGTGTTTTTGATCGCGCTGCCGTTGTGTTTGGGCATCTCGATGGCGTCGGGCTTTCCGCCTTCGGCCGGCATCATCACCGCAGTGATCGGCGGGGTGCTGGTTTCAAGGATCAACGGTTCGTTCATGACGATCAACGGCCCCGCCGCCGGCTTGATCGTGGTCGTATTGGACGCGGTGCAAAACCTCGGTCAGGGCGATGCGATGGCGGGTTACCGCTATACCCTGGCCGCGATCGTAGTTGCCAGCGCGTTGCAAATCGCGATGGGTTTTTTGAAGGTCGGCCGGCTCAGTTCGTTTTTTCCGGCCTCGGTCGTGCACGGCATGCTGGCCGCGATCGGGATCATCATCATGGCCAAGCAAATCCATGTGATGCTCGGCGTGACGCCGGAAAAAGGCGATCTGTTTTCGACGATTGCGCAAATCCCGCACAGCATCATGAATCTGAATCCCGAAATCGCGATGATCGGCGTGACCAGCATCGCGATCCTGATTTTCTGGCGGGTGGTCCGGGAGCCGCAACTGAAAATGCTGCCGGCGCCTATCCTGGTGGTACTGGCGGGTATCGGTCTGGCGCGTTTTTATGACCTGGATCATGAACACATGTATTTGTTCCTGCCGGATGCGAGTTTCCTTCCGCATCATGAGGCCACGGTCGGGCCGAAGTTTTTGGTTGCGATTTCGGATAATTTTCTGTCCAGTTTTTACTTTCCGGATTTCGCGAAGATCGCGACGACCGAATTTTGGGAGGCGGTAGTTACAATTTGCCTGGTCGGTAGTCTCGAAAGTCTGCTCAGCGCCGTCGCGGTCGATAAGCTCGATCCTTATCACCGGCATTCGGATCTGGATCGCGATTTGACCGCGGTCGGCGCCGGCAACCTGGTTGCAGGCATGCTGGGCGGCCTGCCGATGATCGCCGAAATCGTCCGCAGTTCGGCCAACTGCAATAACGGCGCGAAAACCGGCTGGGCCAATTTTTTTCACGGGGTGTTTTTACTGCTGTTCGTGGTGCTGTTTCCGCGCCTGATCCACAGCATCCCGTTGGCGTCGTTGGCGTCGCTGCTGGTGTTTACCGGTTTTCGCCTCGCCTCGCCGAAGGAATTCGCGAAAGTGATGGGTATCGGCAAGGAACAATTGTTCATGTTCGTGGTGACCATCATCGGCGTGTTGGCGACCGACTTGCTGATCGGTGTGGCGATCGGTATCGTGGCCAAGTTTGCAATCCACATGTTCAGAGGCGTCAGGGTGAACAATCTGTTCAAGATCCATTTCGTGCTGGAGCCGATGGAAGACGGTTCGCTGCTGGTCGAAATCGTCGGTGCGGCGATTTTTTCGAACTTTCTGGCGCTGAAAACCGCGCTGGCCGGGATCGACAAGGGCAGGCATGTGATCTTTCAATTGAGCAATGCGTATCTGATCGATCATACGGTGATGGAATTCCTGCACGATTTCCAGCACAATTATGAAGCCGCAGGCGGTTCCTGCGAGTTTTTCGGCATGGAATATCATGACACTTACTCGCGGCATCCCTTGGCGGTGCGCAAAATGAAAAGAGACCATATGTGCAGACGGCGTTCCGATCATCACGGGTTGCCGGCTTACACAAACCACAGGCCGACTTCGACGAAGGAGGTCTAGCCGCCGGAGGCCAGGGCGCAGAGGACGTGCGCCCTGGCCTCCGGCACATCCATCGTGTCCGTATCAATTATGCAATTCTTGAATAGTCCCGTCCAACACCGCGTTTTGGCTTTTTTATTGTTGATGTCGCTGATGCTGGCGATGTTCATCGGCATGATCTGGCGCAATCTGCATCATTTCAACACCGTTTTTTCGCATGTGAATTATTCGCACAGCGTGCAGCATGCGTCGGTCGCGCTGCAAACCTCGCTGATCAATTATTTGATCAAGGTCAGCCCGCTGGTCGAAGCCGAGAGTTTGCGTCCGACGATCGAGGCGTTGAGCGACACGGTCGTCGAATTGAACGCCTTGTTTGCGGAAAGCGGTTTTTTGGCCGAAAACACCGCGGCTAACATGGCCATCGTCAAGGCGATACTGGATGAATGGCCGCAACCCGGCGGCAGCGAAAAACAGGAGCGTTTGATCAGCGCGCTGAATCTGCTCAGCGATACGCTGGATAATGAGCTTGGGCAGCGCGAGAAATTGCTTGGCGAGATCAGCCAGGACACGCAGACCGAACTCGACCTGGCCTCGGTCACCTTCGTCGCGATCGTGGTGGTCGCCTTTGGTTTTTTTTACCGGCGCATTTTGCATCCCTTGCACGATCTGAGGCTGCTCTTGCAGCGTTTGACCGAGGGTAATTTTACCCGGATTACGACCGATCATCTCGATCCCTTATTATTGCCGGTCTTCAACAGCTACAACGACATGGTCAGCCATCTGGCCGAGCTCGAGGAAGCCAAGCGGCTGTACGCGCAATCCTTGCAGCGCGAAGTCAGGTTGGCGACCCAGGCCCTGCTCGAACAGCAGGCCAGCCTGGCCCGGGCCGAACGGCTGGCCGCGGTCGGCGAAGTCGCGGCCGAACTCGCGCACGAGATTCGCAATCCCTTGGCCGGCATTCAAATCGCATTCAGCAATTTGCGCCGCGAAATCAATAATCCGGAACAACATGACCGGATGGAGCTGATCGGCAACGAACTGAAACGGCTCGGTCATTTGCTGAATGATCTGTTGAACCAGAGCCGCCATGTGCCGGAAATCGCCGATGACATCGACATCGCGATGCTGATTCGCGATCTGGCGGCGTTGACCCGCTACCAAGTTGCCGAGGCGATCCGCCTGGATGTCGTCGCGGAGTCGCCCTTGCAGGCGCATATTCCGGCCGGCGGCCTACGGCAAGCGGTGTTGAATTTGATTTTGAATGCGGCCGATGCGCTCGAAGGGCGCGCCGGCACGATTCGGGTGGAAGCGGCGAAAAGCGCCGAAGGCATCAGGATCGATGTGCTGGATGACGGCCCCGGTTTTTCGCGAGAATTGCTCGAACAGGGCATCCGGCCGTTTCGCACGACCCGGCAACGGGGCACCGGCCTGGGTCTGACGATGGTGCAGCGGTTCGTGAAGGATACCGGCGGCAGCATCAGGCTGACGAACCGGGCGCCGCATGGCGCCTGCGTCTCGCTATTTTTACCGGTCATGGATCAGGAGTCGCATTGATGATAGAAACCTTGCTGATCATCGAAGATGAAAAACTGTTGGGTTCCGAGCTTTCGCTGCATTATCGGAAGGCGGGATGGGAGGTCATTTTAGCGGCCACCCTGGCCGAAGCCGAAGACTGGCTGCTCAAAAAAAACCTGGCTCCTTTATTGATTCTATCGGACCTGAATCTGCCGGACGGCAATGCCTTGGATTTGATGGAAAAAATGAAGAAGAAGGCCGGGCATGCCGAATGGCTGTTTCTGACCGGTTACGGAAGCGTGCCCGATTCGGTCCGGGCATTGCGGCTCGGCGCCTATGATTTTCTGGAAAAACCCTGCGATCTGGAGCGGCTCGATCTGGTCGTCGCGAGCGCCGCGCGTAGCGCCGCGATCGTCCGGCGTGTGCACGAACAGGCCAGCCTCGGCCATAAACGCTATTCGCCGAATGCCTATGTCGGCCGGAGCCGGCAGGCGCAGGAGGTGCGGCAATTGTTGCAGCGCCTGACCGAAGTGCCGTTCAGCGCGCTGATCATCGGCGGCGAAAGCGGTACCGGCAAGGGGCTGGTCGCGAAGATTCTGCATTACGGCGGCGCCCGCGCGCAGCAGCCGATGATCGAAGTCAATTGCGCCGCGCTGCCCAGAGAATTGCTCGAATCCGAATTGTTCGGCCATGAACCGGGCGCGTTTACCGGCGCGACCAGTCGTCATCGCGGGCTGCTCGAACAGGCCGACGGCGGCACCTTGTTCATGGATGAAATCGGCGAAATGCCGCTCGATTTGCAGGCCAAGCTGCTGAAGGCGATCGAGGATCACAAGGTGCGCCGGCTCGGCGGCGAGAAAGAGGTCAGCGTCGATGTGCAGATCGTCGCGGCCAGCAACCGTGATCTGGAACAGATGGTGCGCGAAGGTGGTTTTCGCAGCGATCTTTATCATCGTCTGAGCGTGTTCAAGGTGATGCTGCCGCCGCTGCGCGCCGCCAAAGAAGATCTCGAAGATTTGGTGCCGTTATTTGTCGCCGAATACAACGCGAAAGCCGGTCGGCGGGTCAAGGACATTCCCGAGGAGGTCTGGGCCAAGCTGAAGAGCCATGACTGGCCGGGCAATGTGCGCGAGTTACGTAACGTGATCGAGCGTTGCGTGTTGTTTGCCGATGGACCGGAATTTCCCGGCCAATGGCTGCAATTGCCGGGCCAGGCGAGCCTGTTGTCGCAAGCCGGCGTGACCGACAAAAACATGCTGCTGTTGCCTTTGGACGGCAGCATGGCGCTCGACGACATGGACAAGTTCATCATCAAAACCGCGCTGGAGCGCGCGGATTACAATCTGACCGCGGCCGCCAGGGATTTGGGCGCGACCCGCGAAACCTTGCGTTATCGGGTGCGTAAGTACAATCTGAAAAGCGTTGAATGAATTTTTCGCGCGTTGGCCTTTAAGTCCGGCCAAGGTGACGCCAACGCGTCTTCAGAATAAGTTGCCGCAACTTCGAGGGCCAGATTAGCCGGTTCACGCAAGCCAGAAGCCGCTACTCGCCGCGTTCCGAAAATTGGCGTGACCTATGTTCACGGTGCCCGCGGCGGTCATCGCGCGGAGCCTGCGCGTTGTCTTGTCGTTCCGATCTTGCCTGGAAAGAGGCGCGGCCGGAAAAATCGTTGTCTTGGCGGCTGGCTTCTTGCCGCCCCCAATTTTGCTGGCGTTGCCATTGACCGTGCGCATTCGGCTCGTCCGGGCGGCGTTGCCGGCCCTCGTTCTGATGATCATGCCGATCATGATTCCAATCGTTTTGCCGGTTGCCGTAAGGCTTCGCTGTCTGTGTGTTCCAGTTATAATGGTTATTATTGTCGTGAGCGTGTGAGCCGGGATAGCGATTGAACGTTCCTGGAGCAGGCAACGGGCGACGGTTGTCCTGGTAACGATGGCCGTCGTGGTCATCATAGCGATCGTGGTCGTCATGATGGTGATGGTGCGTTTCGGTGCGGTAAACCGGCGTCGGGTAGGAATAGGTGTTGTAGTAATTGCGTTCGACCACGCCGTAACCGCTGCCGTAGGATCCCGGATAGTAGTAACTGCCTCCGGAACTGTAACCGGAATTATAGCCAGAGCCGTAATAGGAATGGGGATAGGTTGCGCAAGCCGCCGGCAGCGCCGCCAAGCCGGCAAGAATGAGTTTTTTGATGTTCAGGTGCATGGTTTTAACCTTTGACGAGAAAGATTGAATGTTTGCTTGAATCATAGTCGGAATTGCTGAACGGGCCATGAATCGGGCCGCAATTCTTTAATCGATGCCAGGTGTGCCGGCAATCGGCAATACCCGAAATGGGCGATACGGCCATCGTCACAGCATTCGAAAAATTATAATATTAGAGGAAGAAAATGAAGTATGAAGTGATCGATGCGGTAATTTCGCCCGAGGAAGGTCGTCTGGATATCCTTTCGAAGGCCGAGGTCGGCAAGCTCCTGGACACCAGTCAGGGCGGCTTGTACAAGGTATTTCGCAATTGCGCGCTGGCGGTGCTGAATTGCGGCAGTTCGATAGACGACGGCAAGGAGCTCCTGGAGCGCTATCCGTCTTTCGCCATTCGCGTCGTGCAGGAGCAGCGCGGCATCAAGCTCGAGTTGAAGGGCGCGCCCGCGCATGCGTTCGTAGACGGCAAGATGATCAAGGGCATCAAGGAGCATTTGTTCGCGGTGCTGCGCGACATCATCTATGTCAGCGACGAAATCTACAAAAATCCGCTGTTCAATCTTGAAACCTCGCAGGGCATCAGTGACGCGGTGTTCCACATTCTGCGCAATGCGAACATCCTCAGGCCGATGCACAATCCGAACCTCGTCGTCTGCTGGGGCGGCCATTCGATCAGCCGCAAGGAATACGACTACAGCAAACAGGTGGGCCATGAACTGGGCCTGCGCGGCCTCGATATTTGCACCGGCTGCGGGCCGGGGGCGATGAAGGGTCCGATGAAAGGTGCGGCGATCGGCCATTCCAAGCAGCGCATCAAGCAGGGCCAATATCTCGGCATCAGCGAGCCCGGCATCATCGCGGCCGAATCGCCGAATCCTATCGTGAACGATCTGGTGATCATGCCGGACATCGAAAAGCGCCTCGAAGCCTTCGTGCGTACCGGCCACGGCATCGTGGTTTTTCCGGGCGGCGCCGGCACGGCAGAGGAAATCTTGTACGTTCTCGGCATTCTGCTGCATCCGGATAACGAGGCGATGCCGTTTCCGTTGATTTTTACCGGCCCGGACAGCGCCGGAGAATATTTCGAGCAAATCGACCGCTTCATCGCCGGCACGCTGGGGCCGAAGGCACAGCAGCGTTACCGTATCATCATCGGCGACCCGCGACAGGTCGCGATCGAGATGGAGGCCGGCATCCGCGACGTGCGCGCGTTCCGCAAGTCGACCGGCGACGCCTATTATTTCAACTGGATGCTGCGCATCGACAAGGTATTTCAAACGCCTTTCGCGCCGACACATCAAAACATGAAGAATCTGGCCCTGCACAAGAACCAGGAAACGCACGTCTTGGCTGCGAATCTGCGCCGGATGTTTTCGGGCATCGTCGCGGGCAATGTGAAGGACGAGGGCATCCGCGCGGTCGAACAATACGGCCACTTCGAGATTCAGGGCGATGCGGGCATCATGGAGTTGATGGATGCGCTGCTCGCGTCTTTCGTCGAGCAGCACCGGATGAAACTGCCGGGCAAGAAATATGAGCCTTGCTACCGGATCATTCAGTAAAGCCGAAATGATAGAGATTGGGTCTTGTCAACTCCGATGAAAGTGGTATTGACCGAAAAGCCTTCGGTGGCGCGTGACATCGCGCGCTGCCTGGGCGTCAACAACCGGCGCGACGGCTATCTGGAGGGCAACGGCTATCAGATCGTCTGGGCCTTCGGCCATCTGGTCGAACTGCAGGAGCCCGACCAATACAACCCGGCCTGGAAGCGCTGGTCGCTGGAGAGTCTGCCGATCATCCCGGAACGTTTCGCGCTGAGGGCGAGGGGCGACGCGGCCGCGCAAAAGCAACTGAATACCGCCAAACGCCTGTTGCAGGGCGCCAGCGACATCGTTTGCGCGACCGACGCCGGTAGGGAAGGCGAGCTGATCTTCCGTTATATCCTGTCCTGGTGCGGCTTGGAGCATAAGCCGTTTAGGCGGCTGTGGATCAGCTCGCTGACCGACGAGGCGATCCGCCAGGGTTTTGCAGCGTTGCGCGACGGCCAGGCCTTCGAAGGCCTGTACCGGGCCGCCAAGTGCCGCAGCGAGGCGGACTGGATCGTCGGCTTGAACGCGACCCGCTATTACACGCTGAAGTTCGGCCAGGGTTCCTTGCTGTGGACCGTCGGCCGTGTGCAAACGCCGGTGCTGGCGCTGATCGTGCAGCGCGATAAGGACATCGCCGAGTTCAAGCCAAAGGATTTTTGGGAGCTGCACACCCTGTACCGCGAGGCCGATTTTCAACATGCCGGCGGGCGCTTCGAGAAAAAGGCCGAGGCCGAAGCGCTGATGGCCCGGATCGACGGACAGGATTTCCGCATCACCTCGGTCAAGGGCAAGCAGGAGAAGGTCTATCCGCCGCCGCTGTATGATCTGACCGACCTGCAGAAGGACATGAGCATCCGCCATGGCTTCACGGCCGACCAGACCTTGCGCCTGGCCCAGGCGCTCTACGAGAAGAAGCATATCACCTACCCGCGCACCGACAGCCGTTACCTGAGTGCTGACATGAAGCCGCAGGTGAAGCCGCTCTTGCAAACCTTGCGGGCGCGCTTCGACGCGCAGGTCGCGGGCTTGAACCTGGAACAACTGGCGCTGAGCGGGCGGCTGTTCAACGACGCCGGCGTGACCGATCACCATGCGATCATCCCGACCGCGACATTGCCGCATGCGCTGGCCGGCGATGAAGAAAAAGTGTATCGGGCGATCGCGATACGCTTCATCGCGGCTTTTTATCCGCCCTGCCTGAAACGGATCACGACGGTGCTCGGCGAAACGGCCGAAGTCCCTTTCAAGGCGACCGGCACGGTGATCGAGGCGCCGGGTTGGCAGGTGTTGTATCAGGATGCCGCGCCCGCCCAGAGCGATCAGGAGCAGAAAATCCTGCCCGCCTTCGTGCAGGGGGAAAGCGGCCCGCACCAGCCTGCGCTGAAGCAGGGCAAGACCACGCCGCCGAAACACTATAACGAAGCCACCCTGCTCGGCATGATGGAGTCGGCCGGCAAAACCTGCGACGACGAGACGCTGAAAGAGGCGTTGAAGGAAAAAGGTCTCGGCACGCCTGCGACCCGGGCCGCGATCATCGAAGTGCTTGTCAAGCGCAATTATATCCGCCGGCAAAAAAAGCTGCTGCTGAGCACCGAGGCGGGCCAGCGCCTGATCGCATTGATCGGCGACGAGCATTTGAAGTCGGCCGCGATGACCGGCGAATGGGAGTCACGGCTCAAGAAAATCGAACAGAATGATGACGATCCTCGGCAGTTCATGGACGGGATCATTCAATTTACCCGCCACATCGTGGCGCCGTCCGGGCGCTCCGCCGATCACTCAGCGCTGGGCAACTGCCCCTTATGCCATGCCCCGATCATCGAAGGCCGCAAGGGCTACGGTTGCAGCGACTGGCGCAAGGGCTGCACGTTTGTGCTGTGGAAAGAGACTTTCGGGGCACCGGTTTCCCGTGCGATGGCGGCCGAATTATTGCGGCAGGGCTGCACGCGACAAGCTTATCCGGTCAAGTTCAACGGCGAAGAATTGAGCGCCTGGCTGACGCTGGATGCGCGCGGCGAGGTCGGCATCAGGGCGGCGGCGTCCGAGCCGCGCTGAGCGTTCAGCGCTGTTGCCGCCAGCGGAAATAGGTTTTGCCGTCGTCGCAGGCCCAGCTTGCGCGTTGCGTGCCGGTTTTGCTGATCCTTAATTCACAGTGATGCTCGACCTTGAATTTTTCCCAGTGCTCATCGTCCAGATACACCCGGTAATACAGACTGAGCAGGATGATCGCCAGCAAGCCCAACAACAGCGTCAGCAGCGTGCCGATCGGCTGCTCCTGCATGGATTGCCCGGCGGAAGCCAGCCATTGCTTTAATTTCATAATAACAGCCTCAAGCCGATAAACTACACTATAGACATCATTCCCTTTGGAATGATTTCGAATCAATGCGGATGGTGCGGGAATTTACAGCAATTCCCGCGCCATTGTAAGCTTTTTGTCGGTTCATCCGCTGTGTGGCATCGAAAAATGCCGGGGAACAATAAAAAACGACAAAACGCAGAGGGAGAATCAGCATCCGGGCCGAAAAGCCGGAATCAATCGCGATTTGGCTGTCTAACCAAGGCTTGGCGGCATCATGCCCAAACCGAATAGAGAAGGAGAATACTATGATTTACCGAGTCGAAGGCGATATTTTATTGAGCAAGGCGCAGGCGATTGCGCATGGCGTGGGGATCAACGATCCGATGGACAAGGGGCTGGCGCTCGAATTGCACAACAAGTATCCGTCCATGCACAAGGATTTTCACCGCTGGTGCCATATGCACAACACCAAGCCGGGCGAGGCGTGGATGTGGGGCGGGCCGGATAACGTCAGGCTCATCAATCTGATTACCCAGGAAGGCGTCGACAGTCACGATCATCGGCACGGCAAGGCGACGCTGGTCAATGTCCGGCATGCCTTGAGCGCATTGCTGAAGATCATCGCCGCCGAGAAACTGACGTCGGTGGCGTTGCCGCGTCTGGCGACCGGGGTGGGGGATCTGGATTGGGACGACGTCTGGCCTTTGATCGACGAGCGTTTGGGCGGGCTGGATATTCCGGTCTATGTTTACACCGTTTATCATCCGGGACAAGCGGCACGGGAGCCAGGGTTATAAAACGGCAAGGCCCCAAATCCGTGGAGAAATCGGTCAGTCGTGGCCTGAATCGGCTAGCAGATTGGCCAGTAGGGTTTGCAGATCGATTTCCTGGATGTCGGAAAATACGGACGAGTAAGTCGTGGGATCGGCGTCGGTGGTGGTGACGCTGATCCTCGCCGCCGTGCCGTCGCGGCTGATCGAAAGCGCCAGATAATCGCTTAACGCATCGGTTTCCGCGTCGATCAACAGGTCTTGCAGGCTTAATGCGTCCGGTGTTTGTGCCGGAGTCTCTTGTTGGCTATTCTGAAAGTCTTTCATCTTTATTCTCCCGTCCAGCCGATGCGGAGTGATTCGTAGCGGCAGTTCCGCAGTCGTTGCACCATCCATCATCTAGCCGGTTCACGCAGATTGCCGAGTGTTCACAAATGCTGATAGTGTACCGGTTTTTGACGGCCTGTGAATTGTACGAAAGTACTAGGTCCGGAGGTGGGATGAAGGCAGGGTTTGGCGCCGATCAGAAAATCGGCGCGGAAATTCTTTATCTGGATTGGGCTGGGCCGTCAGGCCATTGCGAGGCCGAGGAAATCGGGCAGGTGTGTGGCGGCGCGTGACCGTTTGGCGCTTTGGTTTGATCGATCGACACCGTTGGCGGTGATCGACATCAAGCCGTTATCCAACCTTGAAATCAAGCCTTTTTCCTTTAAGTACCAGAGGTGGAATTCCAGAAGTTCGCGCGGACAACCGGATAAGCGTTCCAGTTCGAGATTGCCCAGACCGGGATTATTCATATTGCGTCGGCGTTTGGCATGCAACAGCGACAACACTTTTTCCTGTATCTCGCTGTCTTCGAAAAGCGTCTCAGGATTTTGGCTACTATCGGATTGCAGCGGGTTCCGGCTCACGTATTTTCTGTATTCGATATCGTATTGCGCTCGGGTTTCCGGATTTCTTAAGGTTTCGTGCGCTTTCACGATGTCGACAAAGCGCTGTTGGTTGCCGGTGCCCTGGATATCCGGATGATAGCGTTGCGCCAAAAACCGAAATATTCGGTCTACCGTATCGGAATTGGCGTTTGGGCTGATTTCGAGAATCTCATAATAATCTTTGAATTCGCTGGGTTCCATTGGATTCCTCCCGAAAGTCTGGCATGAACGGATGGGCGGTCAGCAGCAAGTCAAACGGCATACACTCTTTACCGATAGAGGCTCGATGGGCGCTAACACGACCGAGGCAACCGTATTCAGGACGTAAGCAATTCTGCTTGCCGGTGCTGATTGAAAATCGTGAAATCGATGACAAAATAGGGTATCAGGGATTCTACCTTCCTTAAATTAAAAAAAGATTAATTTTGTCTCTAGTTATGCTTAAATCCTTGTCCGTTCGCGGCTAGGCATCAAAATCCATGGTTTTTTGGGGAGGTATTTGTCTAGTCGGATGTCGTCAGGTCGACGTGATTTTGCGCAAGGGCTAACCCGCCGTGTTGAGCCGGGCCGGAGAAAGCGGCTAAGATGAATCCCTAACATTCTAGGAGTTGATCTGGTCCGTCAGCAATTTGAACGTGGCTTCACGTTCGGTCTCGGCATTGGCATGATCGATACCGTCCACGGTAATCGCGATCAGGCCGTTTTCGAGCTTGCCGATCCAGCCTTTTTCCTTTAGATACCAGAGGTGAAATTCCAGATGTTCGCGCGGACAGCCTGACAAGCGCTCAAGGTCGAGATTGCCGATGCCCGGATTGTCGATGTTGCGTCTGCGCTTGGCATACAGAATCGCGAGCAGTTTTTCCTGCATTTCGACATCGTGTTCGATATTTTCAGGATCGCTCGCTTCTTCGGTTAATTTCAGTTGGAAGTCCGCATAGTTTTTATGCTGAACATCGTATTGCGTGCGCCTGCCCGGATCACTCAGCGTTTCATGGGCACGTACAATTTCTCTGTAGCGGATGTGATCGCCGGTGTCCCGGTTGTCGGGATGGTAGCGCTGGGCAAGGTATCGAAATAGTCGGTCTATCGTTTCAGCATCGGCGTTCGGGCTGAGTTCCAGGCTTTCGTAATAATCGATGAAGGTAGACGCGTCCATAACTTGACTGTGCCATTGCGGTTTTGAATTTGAATGCTGAAAGCCCACGCGCTCTAGCGGAGCGCATGGGCTTTTAACTTGACTTAGCTTAGCTTAGCTTAGTACAAATTCTGATTACGCTAAAGCCTGACTTATGCGCGCAAAAAAGCAAGGGTCTTGCTGAGGAAGCGGTTTCAATGCGCGTAGTCAAGCTCGGCAGTCAGCAGTTTTGTGCTGTGGGCGCGTCTGGCGGTCTGGTTCGATTGGTCGACGCCGCTGACGGTAATCGACAGCAAGCCATTTTCGAGGCGTGTAATCCAGCCTTTTTCCTTCAAATACCAGAGATGAAAGGAGAGGTGTTCGCGCGGACAACCGGACAGGCGTTCCAGTTCGAGGTCACCCAAGCCGGGGTTATTCATGCTGTGCCGACGTTTGGCATAGAACAGCAGCAACAGTCGTTCCTGCATCGAATTGTCTTCGTAAGGCGTTCTGGGTTTCTCGCTGGCTTCGGAGGAAGGCAAGCGCCGGCTGCGGTTTTTTTTGTATTCGATATCGAATTGCGCTCTGTTTGTCGGATTCCTTAGGGTTTCGTGGGCTTTAACGATGCCGGCAAAGCGATGGGGGTCGCCGGTGGCTTGATTGTCGGGGTGATAGCGTTGCGCCAGATAGCGAAATACCCGATCTATCGTATCGCTGTTGGCATTGGGACTGATTTCGAGAATCTCGTAAAAGTCTTTGAATTCGCTGGGTTCCATACGGGCCTCCGAAACATTTGACTGGATGGATTAAGCCTAGTACAGAGAATTATTAATTCAATATTAAATTAAGAATAATTTAATCATGCGGGAGTCAAACCAGTTCATTGATCGCATCCTGGGTTCGGAAAAAAACCTTGCCGGGGTGCAGATGGCTAAAAAAATCGGTCTTGTGCAATTTATCGAGCACCGGGCCTTTCGCTTCGGCAAGATGCAGGAGGATATTCAGGTTTTTCAGCGCGTCATTCAGGCCTTCGAGCACTTCGAGCGCGGTACTGTCGATATAGCTGACCGAGGCGAAGATCAACACCACATGCTTGATGTCCGGCTGTCGTTGCAATTGGTCGGTAATGAATTCCTCGACATAGTTTGCGTTCGCGAAGGTCAGGTTTTCATCGACGCGCAGCAGCAGCAAATGCCGCCAGGTTTTCACGTCATGGCGCTTGATGTTGCGAAAATGTTCGGTGCCCCGGATGCGCCCGACCACCGCGATATGCGGATGGCTGGTGATTCTCAGATAGCTGACCAGGGTCAGGATGATGCCGAGCGTGATGCCTTCCTCGATGCCGAGCACCAGCACGCCGAGTAAAGTGGCGCCTTCGGCAATGCCGTCGCTGGAGTCATAGCGCCAGGTATGCACGATGTTTTGCAGGCGGATCAACGGCGTAATCGCGACCAGAATGATCGCGGCGAGCACGGTCTTCGGGATCGCGGCAAAATAAGGGCTGAAAAACATCAGGGCCAGCGCGACGAAGGCGGCGGCCATCAGCATGGCCATTTGCGTGCGCGCGCCGGCCGAAAAATTGACCATCGTGCGGCTGAAACCGCCGGCCACCGCCATGCCGCCGGACAGGGCCGAGGCGATATTCGCCGCGCCGAGGCCGAGCAGTTCGTGATTCGGCTGGATCTTTTCGCCCTTGAGGTGCGCGATCGCTTTCGCGATCGCGACGCTTTCGACATAGGCGATCAGCGCGATCAGGGCCGCATAGGGCAGGAGCAGCCGCCAATGGACGGGATCGATCGCATAATCGACGCGTAACCCAGGGAGCCCTGCCGGAATCGGGCCGACGGTGGCGACCTGATAGGCCGTGTCGAGATCCCATAGATCGACCGCGGTCGCCCCGAGCGCGACGGTCAATAACGGGCCGCACTTGCTGATCGCGGTAATCCATACCGGTTTGATGGCGGTTTTTTTGAGCAGGCCGGTGAGCGGCTTGCCGAACAGGATCAACAGCAAAACCGCGCCAAAGCCGGTGATCAGGGTTGCCGTATTCGCCGTGCGCACGGTATCGGTATAGCAGCTCAAACTGCCTACGCAGGGCAGCTTCGCCAAGCCGAGCAGCGGCGGCAATTGACTGAAGACGATCAGGATCGAGGCGCCGCTGGTAAAGCCGGTCAGCACCGGATGGCTGATGAAATTGACCAAGCCGCCCAGGCGCAACAGGGCCATCAGCAGCATCAGCACGCCGGTCTCGGCGGCCAGTATCACCGCGCTTTGCACCGGTTGCTGCAAGGCGCTGATCTCAGGCGCATTGACGGCGCTGGCAATCATCACCGCGGCGACCGATACCGGACCGACCGACAGCGTCCTGCTGGTGCCGAACAACGCGTACAGCACCGGCGGCAAGATACTGGCATATAAACCCAACTCTGGCGGGATGCCGGCCAGCAGCGCATAAGCGATGCCTTGCGGCACCAGCAGGATGGCCGTGATTGCGCCGGCGAACAGATCGCCATGGAAATCGTTGCGGGAGTAGGTCTTGAGCCAGCCGAAAATGGGCAGAAAGTCAGTCAGGCGCATGGAAGGCAGTCGGATGGTTGAAAATGTGAGCGCGATGAATCAGCAAAAAACAGCAACGGATCGGGAGAATCTGTGATTGGAAAGCGAGTGACGTTCTATGTCAGGCGCCGGGAGCGGTGCGAAGGGCATTCCCACGCGCAAAGCGTGGGAACGGTGGTAAGTCCTTTTGCCTGTCTTGCCTCATTCCTCCGTCATGAATTTTTTCGCATAGCTTTCGCGGTGAGGAATGTCGATCCGATAGCCTTTGATCATCAAATGCCAGTACAGCCAAGGGAATCCGACTTTTTTGCCCCACCACCAGATCCAGCGGTTTTTCCGCGGATCCAGAAACGGAAATGAAGGCGTGACTTTGCCGCCATAGGAAAATTCGGCCAGCATCACGGTGCTCAGCGAAGTCGTCAGCGGGCAGGAGCCGTAACCGTCGTACTTGCCTTCGACCGCTTTATTTTTCATCAGGTACAAAATGTTGTCGACCACCACCGGCACCTGCTTGCGCACCGCCGCGGCGGTTTTCGCGTTCGAGGTCGAGGCCGCATCGCCCAGGCCGAAGATGTTCGGATATTTGTTGTGCTGCAAGGTGTTATCATTCACATCGACCCAGCCGGCCGCGTTCGCGAGCGGGCTTTGCTTGATGAAATCCGGTGCACTTTGCGGCGGTGTCACATGGATCATGTCGAATTTTTTGCTGACCCGTTGTTTATTGCCGGCGCTATCGGTCGTTTCGAACGTGGCGGTTTTGCCGGGACCGTCGATCTCGACCAGGTTATGATTGAAAAACTTATTAACACCGTAACCGGCGGCGACTTTCTCCAATGCCTTCGCGAAAAACGGGATGCCGAACATTGCGGGCCCTGCATTGCAGAATTCGATCGTAAACTTATCCAGGATGCCTTTTTTACGGAAACGATCCGCGGCCAGATACATGATCTTCTGCGGCGCGCCGGCGCATTTGAACGGTGGTGGCGGCTGCGTAAATAACGCAGTTCCCGACTGGATGTTTTGGATACATTCCCACGTATATTCACAGGTATCCGGTGAATAGTTGCTGCAGACATTGTTTTTGTTCAGGGTCTCTTTCAGTCCTTTGATCTTGTCCCAGTCCAGTTGCAGGCCGGGGCAGACGACCAGATAATCGTAAGTGACCGTTTCGCCGGAGCGCAACGTCACGGTGTTTTGTTCCGGCTGAAAACTGTCGGCATGGTCCTTGATCCATTTGACCTTGGGGTTGATCAGGTCGGCCTCGTTGCGTGTGGCTGCTTTCAAGGTGTATTCGCCGCCGCCGATGATCGTAAAGCCGGGCTGATAATAATGCTTTTCGGAAGGCTCGATCAGGCCGATATTGATATTCGCATTCTGTCGAAGCATGTTGTTCGCGACCGAAACGCCGGCCGCGCCGCCGCCGACTATCAAAAGGGTATGGTGTTGTGACATAAAGCCTCCTCGAAATTTTTATGGGGTTAGCACCGTAAGCCGGTCATCTAACAGGTATCTTAAGTTTAGTTTGTTGAGCGATCGATAAATGACCGGATCGCTCAACTTTTGTCTTTTTACTCGAAACACGGCCTATGTCAACCCGTGCTTGATTTTTCATTTTATTGGAGGCTTTTTTGCCAGGCTTCATAACCGCCCGCGATCGACAGCACATTCAGGTAACCCAACGATTGCAGGGTCTGCGCGGCCATTGCCGCGCGGCCACCGGTTCGGCAATAAACCAAAATCGTTTTCGCTTTGTCCGCCAGTTCAGGCGTGGTGCCGACCTTGAATTCCAACACGCCGCGGGGAATCGGCAGAGCCTTGTCCAGATGTCCGGCCGCATATTCACTCTCCTCGCGCACGTCGACTACAGTAATGCCGCCTTCGGCCAACAACTGCTTGGCCTTGTCGACGCCGATTTCGGTGATTTGCTGTTTGGCCATGGAGACCAAATCCTGGGCGCTGATGGACACCCGCTCCGGGCGGGTCGCTTCCCGGAGAGACACCGCGTCCTGACGCTCGTCTTCATCGAGGCCGCAGTAGCGGTTGGCCGGTACCGCTTCGTCGATCAATCGCGGTTTCGGCAAATTCAGATTGTTCATGATCTCGATGAATTCCTCGCGCGACTTTCCGGCCAGACGCGGGTTCGTCGTGCGCTCCTGCTTGATGCTGCTGACCCAGCGCCCCTGATAGTCATGGCCCGGATAAACCAGCGTATCGTCGGGTAGGGTAAACAAGCGTTGGGTAATGCAGTCGTACAGCGCACCGGCATCGCCGCTTTGAAAGTCGGTGCGTCCGCAGCCGCCGATGAAAAGCGAATCGCCGGTAAACAAACGGTCCCGCCACAGGAAGGAAACGCTGCCCTTGGTATGGCCGGGGGTGGCGATTACTTTGATTTTTTCGCCGCCGGCGAATTCCAGGACGTCACCGTCCTGAAGTTGCAAGGACGCGCCGACTGCGCCGCACAACTGGCTCACACCGGTTTCCGCGCCGAGTTTTTGTCTGAGCAAGCCGCTGGCGGTGATATGGTCGGCATGCACATGGGTTTCGAGCGAATATTTCAACTTCAGCCCATGTTCGTCGAGCAGGGCGATATATTCATCGATATGCGACTTGACCGGGTCGATCAGCACCGCGTCCTTGGTGATGGGGTCGGCGATGAAATAGGTGTAGGTCCAGGTTTCGGTGTCGAATAATTGTTTGAAAATCATCTTGTCTCTCCTCGTGTCGTGAAGGTGGAGCTGCTCGATTATACGAAGCCGCTTTTGCTTTTTATATGTTTATAGCAAAGCATGTGCCAAGTGAGAAAAAATAACGTTTGCAGGTACTCACAAATCTTTAGCTGATTCGACATGGTGCCCGGTGTTTAGTTTAACGCATTGGCTCAGAAGGATTTTTACGTCGTTTTGCTCAATGGGTCAATGTATTCTGCGGGGAGCGGGAATGCGTGAGGCGTTTTTCGGAGCAAGGGTTTGCCCAAAGAATTGTTTCATAATGTTTCATAATGGCTAACAAAATGTCTCCGTGAAACGCTATGAAACAAGCAGTGCAATCGAGCGAGCAAGGCTAGGCGAGGATCTTCCGGAAAAAGGGAATGGGGATCCGGAATGTAAAAAATCAGGCCGGTTCAACGCCGATTATTTCCCCCGCTGCATTCAATTTCAGCCGCAAGCGGCC
The DNA here is from genome assembly GCF_041897535.1 of Methylomicrobium lacus. Taxonomy (GTDB): domain Bacteria; phylum Pseudomonadota; class Gammaproteobacteria; order Methylococcales; family Methylomonadaceae; genus Methylomicrobium; species Methylomicrobium lacus_A. Next base: position 1,116,495 of record NZ_CP169217.1, on the reverse strand, counting down.
ATAACAGGATTTCTGATCGCACTGACACCCGGAGCCTTCCATGATGCTTTCGAGAAAAGTCACATAGATCAACAGGCTATCCGCTTGTCGTTCGATGATTTCATAGTGGATCGACTCGTTGATGATCCAGCCGTTTTGGCTGCAAAAGACACTCAGCTCTTTACAGGTTTGCAGTAGGTGAGTAATCGCCTGGGCTTCGGACATGGTTTTTGCCTTTTCGATTCAGTCGGGTTGAGTTTGCTGCGAGTCGGTTTTATTTCCTGACGCAGGCGGTCAAAAACAGAACCAGCGCGGCAAAGCCGGCGCCGGTGTAAAACGTTGCGGAGGCGCCGTAAAAGTCCCAGAGTCCGCCGGCGAGCATGCTGGCCAGCAGCGCAAACAGGCCGCTGACGAAATTGAACAGTCCGAAGGCGGAGCCTTTCAGTTCCGGTGGCGTCGTGCTGGCGACGAGTGTCGCCAGGATGCCTTCGGTGAAGCCCATGTGCAGGCCCCACAAGCCTGCGCCGAGCAGTACCGCAGACGGCGTATCGGCCCGCGCCAGCAGCAGATCGGCCGCGATCAGCAACAGCAGGCCGAGCGAGAGCAGATGGTTTTTGTTCATCATGTCCGACAAAACCCCGGCAGGGTAGGCGGACAGCGCGTAGAGCAGGCTCATCACCACCATCACCAGCGGAGTGACCGTGACAGATAAACCCGCCTGTTGGGCGCGCAGGACCAAAAAGGCTTCGCTGAAGCGGGCCAACGTAAAGATCGCGCCGATCGCCACGACGCGCCAATAGGATAAAGGAAAAAGCCGCAGCGTATCGAGCCGCAGCGGCGAGCGAAAACGGTGCCGTCCTGCATGGGATGCGGGTTCCTGGATTCCGGCGATGATCAGGATCACGGTCAGCGCGGCAGGCAGGGCCGCGAACCAGAGCACCGTCTTCAGGTCGTCGTGATAAAGATAAAGCAGCAGCATCGCCAGCAAGGGGCCGAGAACCGCGCCGACCGTATCCATCGCCTGGCGCAGGCCGAAACAGGCGCCGCGAATGCTGACCGGCGCGACATCGGCGATCAGCGCATCGCGCGGCGCGCCACGGATGCCTTTGCCGATCCGGTCGAGAAAGCGCGCGGCGAACACCGTCTCGACCGAGCCGGCCAGCGGAAACAGCGGCTTGCTTAATGCCGCAAGGCCGTAGCCGAGCAGGATCAGGCGCTTGCGATGTCCCCAGAAGTCGCTCAGGGCGCCGGAAAAGATTTTGACGATCTGCGCGGCGGCGGCCCCGACGCCTTCGATCATGCCGACGGTCAGCGCGCTCGCGCCGAGCGTGCCGACCAGATAGATCGGCAGGATGCTGTGCAGCAGTTCCGACGAACAGTCCATCAACAGGCTGACGAAACCTAAAGTCCATACGGTGCGCGGAATGCGGTCAGGCGACTTTTTGATGAACAAGAGAACAATTCCGTAATGATAAGGTTTCGGTCCGATTCGGCGGGATGCCGTTGGCATCCTGGGTGGGCAGTATCATCGGCTTGCCATGCGCTTGTTGAAGCTGGTAGCGCAGCCCGCGCAACATCGCCTCGGCTGTTGCTTTGATCAGAATATATTTTCCTCGAGTATCCATTGCAGATATTGGCCGTAACCATTTTTGGCCAGAGGCACCGCGAGCTTTTGCAGCTGCTCCGCATCGATCCAGCGCTGTCTGTAGGCAATTTCTTCCGGGCAGGAGACTTTCAGGCCCTGGCGTTTTTCCAGGGTTGCGATGAACTGGCTGGCATCCAGCAAGGATTCGTGCGTGCCGGTATCGAGCCAGGCGTAGCCGCGCCCCATGATTTCGACGGTCAGCCGGCCTTGTTCCAGATAAATACGGTTCAGGTCGGTGATTTCGAGTTCGCCGCGTACCGAAGGCTTCAGGTTTTTGGCCAGCTCGACAACCTGTTGATCGTAAAAATACAGGCCGGTCACCGCATAGTTTGATTTGGGAGCTGCCGGTTTTTCTTCGATGCTGAGCGCTTTGAAATGACTGTCGAATTCGACCACGCCGTAGCGTTCCGGGTCGTTGACATGATAGGCAAACACGGTCGAGCCGTCGCGGCGTGCCATCGCGCTGCCGAGAAGCTGTGGAAAATCGTGACCATAAAACAAGTTGTCGCCCAACACCAGTGCGGAAGGATGGCCCGCGATAAACGCTTCGCCGATGATGAAGGCCTGCGCGAGCCCCTCGGGGCTGGGTTGTACCGCATAGTGGAGATCGAGTCCCCATTGCCTGCCGTCGCCCAGGAGTTGCTCGAAACGCCCGATGTCTTGCGGCGTCGAGATGATCAGGATGTCACGAATCCCGGCCAACATCAGCGTGCTGAGCGGATAATAGATCATCGGTTTATCGAATACCGGCAGCAATTGCTTGGATATTGCCAGGGTGGCGGGGTGGAGTCGGGTGCCTGAGCCACCGGCCAGAATAATGCCTTTACGTGTCATAGCGGTCCTTAGGTGAATGGGTGAGTGTCGAGCGATTGATCGTGCGGCGCAGAAGCTTTAGTGTCCCGGGTCCAACGTTGCCGTTCGGCTGACCGACACAAAGCCCCGGGTTTTTCCGGACGCGTCGTCGATCGTATTCATCGCCCGCCAGAGTGCTTCTGTCTTGACCCAGACCGGCGGATATTTAAACCGCGCGACATCGAGGATCAGAAACTGGTCGCCGGCTTGGTCATAAGCGCCTATCGGCGAAATATGACCGCTGGTTTGCTGGCCAAGGGACGTACGCAGATAGTTGACCAGGATGAAGTTTCCGGGCTGTTTCAGATTTTCGACGGCCAGTTTGCGGAATTGTTCCAGGCTGCTGTCGCCGGCGTGATAGACCTGTGTCGCGACCGGGTAGGTCGCCAGCATGCCGCCGAGTTGATCGAGCGTCATGCCTTGCTTTGCGATCGTCTCGGAGTTCACAACGCGATCGGTTTTCGCATTGAACACATTGTTCTGGGTGAACATCGGAAAGCGCACATAGACAGGGTCGATCGGTGCCGGAATATTCAGCGCGTTCAATACCATCGTCATGCTCGCCGCGCCGCAATAGGCGAGGTTCTGCTGCGAGACAAAATGCATGCTCAATGGCAGGAAGTCCTGTTTGGCGCGGCTGCCGTAAAGCAGTTGCTCGCCTTCGGATGAAGTCAGCGGAATCAGTCGTGAAGTGGTCGTGTCGCTTGGTTTGGCCAACGTACCCGGCGGCGACTGCGGTAGAGAGCCGCAGGCGGAAAGCAGAAGGCAAGCCAGAATGATCGGCATGAGCCGCCAGATTGCCGGGCGAGTTTCGTTTGTTCGAAAGCGTAAAAACATGCCGATTCCTCAGAGTGGCGGGTAGCCGTTCCTGGCCAATTAAAATCAGGTTTCTTAAAAAAACATTTTATGCCGAGATGACGGCGAGGTAAATCGTGTTTAAAGCCGTTGCCTGGCCGCTGTGTTCAATTGGCGAATACTTTATTCTGCCTCCCCGGTGCAAAGCGATTCGGCCCGTTTGCTGACCGGGGTGATGCTGCCGTCGGCATTGAGCCGCCAGCGAAAGCGCAATTGCATGCTTTTGTTCATCAAAAAAGCGCGCTCGACTTCTACATGGCCCTCTTCGTCGAAAGTCTGCCAGCCTAAATCGCGTTGCGAGCGGATATGAATCTTGTTTTTCAAGACTTCTTCGATCGTTTGTCCGAGGCAGGGCGAGTTCTTTATTTTTATTTCGGCTTCGTGCATCTCGGCGAAGGCCAGATTCGCGGCGAACAGCAAGCTAAGAATAAGAAAACGGCTTGTTTTCATGGTTTCAAGGGTTCTGGAAATGCATGCAATGCGCGTGACAACAACAGCGGATTAAAAGTTGTAGCCTTGTTGGTCATGCTGGTTCAGATCGAGGCCGCTGGTTTCCGCTTCCTGATTCACGCGAATGCCGATCAGTTTATCAATCGCCTTGAAGAGTCCATAACTGATCAGACCGCTCCAGGCGATCGTGACCGCGATGCCGAAAAGCTGGATCAGTACCTGTTTGACGATGCCGTCTTCGCTGACGATCCCGGTGCCGCCGAACGAGGCATCGGCAAACACCGCGGTCAGCAACGCGCCGAGAATGCCGCTGACGCCGTGCACCGGGAACACGTCGAGCGCATCGTCGATAGCGAGACGCTGCTTGATCAGCTGAATCGAATAAAAGCAGGCGATGCCGGCGACGATGCCGATCACGATCGCGCCGAAGGGCGATACGAAGCCCGCGCCGGCCGCAATCATGCCGAGGCCCGCGACCATGCCGGTCATCGCGCCGAGCACGCTCGGCTTGCCGAACTTGAGCCAGTCCAGCGCGATCCAGGTGATCGAGGCGGAAGAGGCGCACAGATGCGTCGACAGCATCGCCATGCCGGCCGAGCCGTTCGCCATCAACGCGCTGCCGGCGCTGAAGCCGTGCCAGCCGACCCAGAGAATACCGGCACCCATCGCCGTCATGGTCAGATTGTGCGGCATCAACGGCGCGCGCGGGAAACCGCGCCGCGGGCCGATGACCAGCGCGCCGACCAAGGCGGCGATCCCCGCGCTGCCGTGCACGACGATGCCGCCCGCAAAATCCATCACGCCCCACTCGGCCAGCCAGCCGTTGCCCCAAATCCAGTGGCAAACCGGCACATAGACGAGCACTTCCCAGAGCGCGCAAAAAAACAGCAGCGGAAAAAAGCGGACCCTTTCGACCATGGCGCCGACGATCAAGGCCGGCGCGAAGATCGCGAAGGTCATGTGATACATCGCGAAGACCGACTCGGGCAGATTGCCGACCAGCTTGTCCGCATCCATGTTGACCAGGAACACTTGCGATAGGCCGCCGAGCACGGCCTGATGCGCGCCGCCATCGGTCAACGCCAGGCTGTAGCCCGCGATCGCCCAGATCAACGACATCAGGGAGGTAATCGAAAAACAGGCCATGATCACCGACAGCACGTTGCGGGTGCGCACGAGCCCGCCGTAAAACAGCGCGAGGCCGGGCATGGTCATGAACAGGACCAGGCCAGCAGAAGTCAGAATCCAGGCGGTATCGGCCGAGTTCAGGCCGTCTTCGGCAAACGCCGGAAGCGGGAGGGCTACAGGCAGGATTGCCAAGGCTGTCTTTCGCATGATGTCCACCTTGATTATTTATTTTTGTTGTAAGTGGGGCAGAGGTTTGACCCGCGATGGTCAAAGGATCGCGTTTTTTAGCCTAGATGCGAAAAAAATGCAAGAAATTACTGGGAGGAGCCGTTGTTTTTTTGCGCGAGTAAGAAACTTTGAACGAGCGCAAAAAGATTAAGGAAGGCAAAGGGGAATGGCTGGGGCAAAGCGTGGCAAAGAAAAAACCTCAAAACTCGATCACCACGTCCATTGCAAACTGCAACTGATGGTCCTTGCTGTGATTGATATAGGGATTGATTTTGGCGTCGGCCCAGTCATAACGTACTTCGGGTCGCAGGGTGAGCCAGCCTTGCGGTTTCCAGTTCACCCCCGCGGTCAGCGCGAAATAGTCCCCCGGATTGCCGGTCAGCACGCGGGTGCCGTTCGCATCCCGAAACCATTCGCCGCGCAGTCCTGCAGAAATGGAGTCGGTAAGGTCATAAATCAGATATTGATTGATTCCGTACCAGAAGGCGTCCTGGCCTGTTGCCGTGGCCTGTTCCTGAAAACCGAAATCGTGTTGCAGAACGTATTGCAGTTTGTCGGTCAAGCCGTGCGAAATGACCAGGCTGGACACCGTCCGGTTCGCGTCCAGAACATCATCGGTATCGCCGCTGATCACCGACCAGGACACCGCGCTGGTCGCTTCGTCATTGGTCCAGGACACGCCGCCGAGAAAATTCCAGTTGGCCAGATTTTCGCGGAAATTATCCCAACCGGCGACCGAGCCCGCATTCAGCGTAAAATTTTCATTCAGCGCATAACTGAACAGCGCGCCGGTATGCGTGAACGGTTCGCCGTACTGCATCGTATAGGCGTGGGAATAAAAGAAATTGTTCGGTGCGGTGACCACTTCCTCGCCGAGAAGCGTATAAAAATGGCCGATTTTGGCGCTCAGGCCGTTACCCAATGGCGCGAACACTTCCAGGTAGGTTTGCGGCAGCGCCAGATCGTAAAAACGCAGATCCTTGTCGCTGATCCAGCGGTTGTCGAGTCCTCTTGCATGGGTGAAACGGCTGTCGGTGCCGAACATCAGATCGACCCGGCCGCCGACGTTCCAGTGTTTCGATTCCATGTCCACGGCTCTTTCGAGGTACATATTCAGCTGATTGAGCTGGAATTCGCCGCTGCGGTCGTTGAAGGTGATCGGCGCGTTCGAGTGATTATCCGGATTGCTGGTCAGATAGGTTCCGCCCATCGACAGCCAGCCGTCGATGTTGATGCCATGCTCCTTGAACAATCGGCTTTGGCTGAAATCCCGGCCGGTCAAGGCGAAGAAGGCGCCGTCGTCATGCGCCATCACCGTCGAGGCGAAATGACTATAGAGGAGTAAAAACAGGAAAAATATCGATGTCTTGTCGATAGTGAGCGGGGATGCGCAGAGAACAGCTTTCGGTTGTTTCATGTCCCTAGCCAAGCGTTGCCGTTGATGGACGGATGTTAAGTGTGAATCGATGAGTTGCGTTACAAAAAACAAGTCATCCTGCAGCAGAGTTTTTTATCACAGTTTGCAGGAAGGTAAAAAAATTATATTACTTAAATAGTATCGAGTCGATATTAAATTAAGGCGATCGTGATTTTTTGCAGTCCGCGCATGCTTTCGGCTAATAGAGCAGGGTGATTTTTACCCTTCGGGATTTAACCGGGTATTTACTTTCGATTCGACACGAAGTAAGATTCTCCGCCGTGCGCATTTGGCGTTGATCAGGAAGCATAGTCGCATCGGCAAGAGCCGTCCGATAATTACAATAAGGAGAAATCTGATGACAAAATTTGCTTTTTTTAAAGCCAACCGCGGAAATATATCCAAGGTTTTGTTGGCTGCCGCGCTACTGTCCGGCGTCCCGTTCAGTGTTTGCGCGAAGCCCGATGAAGTACCCGCAGAAAAGGTACAAGGTTGCCAACTCGTCGGCAAAATCGAAGGCTCATCGGGCTATGGCAAGAATAGGGATTGGCAACGGCTGGCAAAACAATCGGCCGTCAAGCATGCTGGCCAGATGGGCGCAAGCCATGTCGTATGGGAGCATTTTTACCCGGCCGGCGTTTTTAACGGCACTGTCACTGGCACGGCTTATCGTTGCGGGACATAAGCCGAAGAAGACCATTTCGTGCGGAAGGTCTGAATGAAGTGACATTCCTCATTCAAACCATCTTCATAAAAAGCTATCACGATGCGGTCAAGCGCCACCCTCTAAGGCGTTAACAGCATCTTGTTAACCCACAACGCGAACCGGCGTGGCGGCATTTCGCCGCCGAATGCCAATATTTTGCTGATCCATCCCGGCACCGCCGCCGTTTGTCCTTTCTTCATCGCTCGGTAGCCCGCTTCGGCATTGGTCCGTGGATCGCTGGCCAAAAACCGGTATAAACGGGTTCGAGAAAATCCGCCTTTCGTCTCAAAGGCGGTCTTCATCGCTCCCGGGCACAGCGCGGTGGTGGTGACGCCGCTGCCCTTCAGTTCGACGGCCAGCCCCCGGTTGAACGCAAGCACGAAACTTTTGCTTGCGTAATAGACCGCCGCGCCCGGGCCTCCCGGTTGATAAGCGGTCAGGGAGGCTACATTCAGGATGCGCCCCCGGCCTTGTTTGATCATGCCCGGAACAAAAAGGCGGGTCAGTTGCACCAGCGCTGCGACGTTCAGGTTGATCATCCCGGCGTTCGCCGTCGGGTCGGAATCCGCAAACGGCCCGAAAAAACCGATGCCGGCATTGTTGATCAAATAGTCAATCGTCAAGCCCTGGTCCAGAACGATCTGATAGAGCTTTTCCGGTGTGTCCGGCCGCGACAGATCCAGCGCGGCAATAACGGTGGAAATGCCGTAATCCCTTTTCAGTTCCTCGGCAACTTCCCGCAATAGCGTTTCGTTGCGCGCGACCAGCACCGCATTGATCTTATCCTGCGCGAACAGTTTGCTGAACTCATAGCCCATGCCGCTCGACGCGCCGGTGATCAAGGCCCAGCGAGGCGTCGGATTCGCGGGTGTCGGAATAGCGTTCATGTTGCCTCCTCTGTGGTGAATGGAGTCTAAATTTTAACTTTTCACCCCAAGAAGACTGCCGAGCCTAACGTTCGTTCATTGCCAAAACGACCGGTTATTGATAATCCTCCAGCGGCGGGCAGGTGCAAATCACATGCCGGTCGCCGTACACGTTGTCGATCCTGCCGACCGGCGGCCAGTATTTGTCGTCCTCTTGATCGTCGCCCGGAAAGAACGCCTGTTGCCGCGAATAGGGCAGGGTCCATTCTTCCAGCAGCAGCTTGTGCGTATGGGGCGCATGGCGCAGCACGTTGTTTTCCGGATCGGCGTTGCCGTTTTCGATCTCGGCGATCTCCTGACGGATCGCGATCAAGGCATTGCAGAAGCGGTCGATCTCCTCCTTGTCCTCGCTTTCGGTCGGTTCGATCATCAACGTTTCGGGCACCGGGAACGACACGGTCGGCGCATGGAAGCCGAAATCGATCAGGCGTTTGGCGATGTCTTCGACGGTGATGCCGCAGGCATGTTTGAATGCACGGCAGTCGATGATGCATTCGTGCGCAACCCAGCCGTTCTTGCCGGTGTAAAGAATCGGGTAGTGCGGTGCGAGCCGTTTGGCGATGTAGTTTGCGTTCAAAATCGCGGTCAAGGTTGCTTTTTTGAGCCCGGCCGCGCCCATCATCGCGATATAGGCCCAGGAAATCGTGTAGATGCTGGCCGAGCCCCAGGGGGCGGCCGCGACCGTGCCGATCGTGCCGTGCGGACCCTTGTTCGGATTGACGTTCTTTACGACCGGGTGATCCGGCAAGTAAGGCGCCAGATGCGCGCCGACGCCGATCGGGCCGACGCCGGGACCGCCGCCGCCGTGCGGGATGCTGAAGGTCTTGTGCAGGTTCAAATGCGCGACATCGGCGCCGATCTTGCCGGGCCGGCTGAGGCCGACCAGTGCGTTGAAATTGGCGCCGTCCAGATAGACCTGGCCGCCATGCTGATGGACCAGTTCGCAGATCGTCCGGAACGCTTCCTCGAACACGCCGTGCGTCGAAGGGTAGGTGATCATCAGCGCGGCGACCGTATCGTGATACTCGGCCAGTTTGGCCTTCAGGTCGTCGAGGCTGACGTTGCCGTTGTCGTCGCAGGCGACCACGACGACCTTCAGTCCCGCCAGCACCGCGCTGGCAGGATTGGTGCCGTGCGCGGACGCCGGAATCAGGCAGATAGTGCGCTGGTGCTGGCCGTTCACTTGGTGGAATTTGCGTATCACCAACAGCCCCGTGTATTCGCCCTGCGAGCCCGCGTTCGGTTGCAACGAAAACGCATCGAAGCCGGTCAGGTCGCAGAGCATGTCTTCGAGTTCGGCGAACATCTGCTGATAGCCGAGCGTCTGGTACAGCGGTGCGAAAGGATGCAGGCCGCTGAATTCGTGATACGACAGCGCCTGCATCTCGGTCGCCGCGTTCAGCTTCATCGTGCACGAACCCAGTGGGATCATCGAGCGGTCCAAGGCGATGTCGCGTCGGGCCAGTCTCCGCATATAGCGCATCATTTCGGTTTCGGAATGGTAGCGCGCGAACACCGGATGCTGAAGGAAAGGATCGCTGCGCAACAGCGCGTCCGGGATGCATTCGTCGACGCTTTCGTGCAGCCTATTGATGTCCGGAAACTCGGCCGCCGGCGTCGCGAATACCTGCCAGAGCGCCCTGAGCGTCTTCCGGGTCGTCGTCTCGTCGAGCGAGATGCCGATATGGTCCGGATCGATCACGCGCAGATTGATCGATGCTTCCATCGCCTGCGCGGCGATCCGTTTGGCGCGGTTCGGCACGCGCACGACGAGCGTGTCGAAATAACGGCGGCTGACCACCTCGTAACCCATCAGCGCGAGTCCGGCCGCGAGGATTTGCGCGTAGCGGTGCACGCGCCCGGCGATCATTCTGAGGCCATCCGCGCCGTGATACACCGCATAAAAGCCTGCGATCACCGCGAGCAGGACCTGCGAGGTGCAGATATTGCTGGTCGCCTTGTCGCGGCGGATATGCTGTTCGCGCGTCTGCAGCGCCATACGCAGCGCGGTGTGGCCGTGGCTGTCCTTCGACACGCCGATCAGTCGCCCCGGCATCGAGCGCTTGTACTCGTCCTGGGTCGCGAAAAAGGCCGCATGCGGTCCGCCGTAGCCCATCGGCACGCCGAAACGCTGCGCGCTGCCGACCACGATGTCGACGCCGAAGGCGCCGGGCGGCTTCAGCAACACCAGGCTCAACAGGTCGGCAGCGGCCACGGCCAGCGCAGATTTTTTATGCGCGATTTCGACGATTTCGCCGAGGTCGTGAATCTCGCCTTGCGAGCCCGGATACTGCACGAGCACCGCGAAAAAATCGTGCCGATCGAGGCCCCGATAGGGATCGCCGACGATCACCTGATAGCCCAGAGAACGCGCGCGGGTTTGCACCACCGCGATCGTTTGCGGATGGCAATCCCGGTCGACAAAAACGGCCTGCACCGGATTATGCGACAGCCGGCGCGCCATCGCGACCGCCTCGGCCGCGGCGGTCGCCTCGTCGAGCAAGGATGCGTTCGCGATTTCCATGCCGGTCAAATCGACGATCATCTGCTGAAAGTTCAGCAGCGCTTCGAGCCGGCCCTGGCTGACTTCGGGCTGATACGGCGTATAGGCGGTGTACCAGCCCGGATTTTCGAGCACGTTGCGCTTGATCACGGCCGGCATGATCGTATCGTAATAGCCCATGCCGATCAGCGAGGTGAAGACCTTGTTGCGTTCGCGGATCTTGCGCAGGTGCTTGATCACCGCATTCTCGCTGATCGTTTCGGTCAGTTTCAGCGGCTCCGCGTTCAGGATGTCGGCGGGCAGCGCCTTGGCGATGATCTGTTCGAGATCGGTCAGACCCAGTTCGGCCAGCATCGCCCGGATCTGTTCGGGATTCGGGCCGATATGGCGGCGGATGAAATCGCCGCGCATTTCCAGTTGGTTCAGGTTCGGACGAGGTAAGGTCATGGCTTAACGGCGGTAGCGGTGAGGAATGAAAGGCAGCGGGGTGACGGACAGTGCGACCTCTCGCCCCCGGACTTCGGTGTAAAGGCGCATGCCGGCCGCCGCATAGGCCTTGTCGAGCCGCGCCAGCGCGACCGGTTTGCCGAGGCTCGGCGCGAAACTGCCGCTGGTGACATGGCCGACTATTTGGCCCTTTTCATTCGTTAGGGTAGCGCCTTCCCGGATCGGCGCCTTGCCTTCGACGATCAGGCCGGCGCGGATCAGGTCCGCGCCGTCTCGAAGCTGCGCCAGGATTTTCTGGGCGCCGGGAAAGCGGTCGTGGCCTTTCTTGATGATCCAGTTGAGTCCCGCCTCGACCGGCGTGATCGTGCCGTTCAGCTCGTGGCCGTAGAGGCAAAGCCCCGCTTCCAGGCGCAAGGTATCGCGTGCGCCGAGGCCGACCGGCGCGACGCCGTCCTCCGCCAGCAGCAGACGGGCCAAACGCTCCGCATTCGAGACATCGACCGAAATCTCGAAGCCGTCCTCGCCGGTATAGCCGCTGCGGCTGATCAAGCAGGCGATGCCGTCGATTTCGGTCTCGCAGCTTTGCATGAATTTGAGGTTCGCGGCAGCCGCTGAAAATTTTCGGATCACGGCTTCGGCGAGGGGGCCCTGCAACGCAAACAGCGCGCGCTCCTGTAAATCCCTGAGGCCTGGCAGATGTGGGCTGAGATAGTCGAAATCCTTGTCCTTGCAGGCCGCGTTCACGATGATGAACAGGCCCGAAGCGGTACGGCTGACGATGATGTCGTCGAGCACGCCGCCGTTGTCCAGCGTCAGGACGGTATATTTCTCGAAGCCGGGCAGGAGGCCCGAAATGTCGCTCGGCGTCAGCCTTTCCAGCGCGCTTGCGGCCTCATCGCCTGTCGCGCTGAATTGCCCCATGTGCGAGATATCGAAAAAGCCCGCATGGCTCCGGCAATGCAGGTGTTCCTGGATGATGCCGGTGGCGTAGTGCACAGGCATCGCATAACCTGCAAAAGGCGCCATCTTCGCGCCCAGTTCGAGATGTAAAGCGTTCAGCGGCAGAGATTTCAACATCATTGCATACGGAGCCGGAATGTTATTGAGCGGTCAGTGTAACCGAATTTTTTCCGCTTCGGTGGTTTCGTTTCTTGGCTTGGCAATTTTTACGTTTCACAATAGCGAACCCGTGTTTGAGTCGGCCTATAATTTATTCCGTTTCTTTATCCAATCCAATCGGTAACAATACCAATATTATCGTTGCCTTCTGGATAACGGATAATGAATATGTCATATTCCTGAAACGATTTCGCGGAAACCGTCGCAACTATCATCCAGCAAGGAGACACGAATGCCTGAACAACTGCAATATATCCGTTGGTTCAATGAACTGTCGATCGAGGACGTGCCTTTGGTCGGCGGCAAGAATGCCTCGCTCGGCGAAATGTACCGCGAACTGACGCCGGAAGGCATCAGGATTCCGAACGGCTTTGCGGTGACCGCGGAAGCCTACCGCTACCTGCTCGATCATGCCGATGCCTGGGGTGATTTGCATCGGGCGCTGGACGATCTCGATCCGGACAATGTCGCCGACCTGGCCAAACGCGCGCGCCGGGCGCGCGAAATCATTTACGGCGCGCCGTTTCCGGCCGATCTCGCGCACGAAATTCTTGCAGCCTATGCGCAGTTGAAAAAGGAATACGGCGACGACTTGAGCGTCGCGGTACGCAGTTCCGCCACCGCCGAGGACTTGCCGAACGCCAGTTTCGCCGGGCAGCAGGATACCTATCTGAACGTCAGCGGCGACCTTGCGCTGCTGGATGCCTGCAAACGCTGCATGGCCAGCCTGTTCACCGATCGAGCGATCCATTACCGGGTCGATCAGGGCTTCGATCATTTCAAGCTGGCGCTGTCGGTCGGCGTGATGAAGATGGTGCGTTCGGACCTCTCGGCCAGTGGCGTGATGTTCTCGCTCGACACCGAATCCGGCTTCAAGGATGTGGTGTTCATCACCGGCGCCTACGGCCTCGGCGAAAACGTCGTGCAGGGCGCGGTCGATCCGGACGAGTTTTACGTGCACAAGCCGACTTACGCACTGGGTTACCGCAGCGTGCTCAGGCGTTCGCTCGGCGCCAAGAAGATCAAGATGATTTACAGCGACGGCAGCACGCACGAATCGACGCGGAATATCGCGACCAGCGAGTACGAGCGCAATCAAAGCTGCATCAACGATCAGGACGCGCTGACCCTCGCCGGTTACGCGATCAGTATCGAAAAACATTACAGCGCCAAGGCGGGCGTGCCGCGGCCGATGGACATCGAATGGGCGAAGGACGGCATCGACGGCCAGCTCTATATCGTGCAGGCGCGGCCGGAAACGGTCGCCTCGTTGCAGAAAGGCTCGACGCTCGAACAGTTTGTGTTGAAAGGCTCCGCGGTGCCCCTGGTCACCGGCCACGCGGTCGGCGGCCGGATCGCCCAGGGCAATGCGCGGATCATCAACAAGGTCGAGCAGTTGTCCGAATTCAAGGCCGGCGATGTGCTTGTCGCGGACATCACCACCCCGGACTGGGAGCCGGTGATGAAGATCGCTTCCGCGATCGTGACCAACCGCGGCGGCCGCACCTGCCATGCGGCGATCGTCGCCCGCGAACTCGGCGTGCCGGCCGTGGTCGGCTGCGAGAATGCGACCACCGTGCTGAAAAACAATACGCCGGTAACCGTGTCCTGCGCGGAAGGCGACGTCGGCAAGGTGTACCCAGGCGCGCTCGATTTCGAAAAAATCACCACCGACCTGTCCGGCCTGGCGCGGCCGAAGACCCACATCATGCTGAACATCGGCAATCCCGAGGCCGCCTTCAAGCACAGCTTTCTGCCGAACGACGGCGTCGGCCTGGCGCGGATGGAATTCATCATCACCGAATACATCAAGGCGCATCCGATGGCGTTGATCCATCCCGAGAAGGTGCAGGACGAAGCCGAGAAGGAGCAACTGAAAACCCTGACGCAACAGTTCGACAGCGGCAGGGACTTTTTCATTCAGCGCCTGGCGGAAGGCGTCGGCACGATCGCGGCGGCGTTTTATCCGAAGCCGGTCGTGGTCCGGATGTCCGACTTCAAGACCAACGAATACGCGACACTACTCGGCGGGCGCTGGTTCGAATTCGACGAGGCGAACCCGATGATCGGCTTCCGCGGCGCCTCGCGCTATATCCACCCGGCCTATGCCGAAGGCTTCGCGCTCGAATGCGCGGCGATGAAATATGTGCGCGAGGTGATGGGGCTGACCAACGTGATCCTGATGATTCCGTTCTGCCGGCGCGTCGACGAGGCCGAGAAGGTGCTCGCATACATGGCCGAGCTGGGGCTGAGGCGCGGCGAGAACGGGCTCCAGGTCTATGTGATGTGCGAGATTCCGAACAACGTGATCCAGATCGACGAATTCGCCAAGCATTTCGACGGCTTCTCGATCGGCTCGAACGACCTGACGCAATTGACGCTCGGCGTCGACCGCGATTCCGAAATCGTAGCAAGCGATTTCGACGAGCGTGATCCGGGCGTGAAGGAAATGATCCGCCTCGCGGTCACCGGCGCGCGCCGCAACGGCCGCCACTGCGGGCTCTGCGGCCAGGCGCCTTCCGATTACCCGGAAATGGCCGAATTCCTGGTCGAAGTCGGCATCGATTCGATGAGCCTGAATCCGGATACGGTGCTGCAAACGACGCAGCGGATCCTGGAGACCGAGAAGCGGCTGGGTAAGTAATCATCGTTCCCACGCTCTGCGTCAATGCCGGTTAAGTTAAGAAGAAAGCTCCTTCTCCTGCTGGAGAGGGTTGGGGTGAGGAGGATCAAAAATAAGGGAAAATACTTTATTTTGATCACCTCATCTTAGCCTTCTCCTTAATTATGCCCTGTGGGTGCGGAGGGAGGAGGGGCCGGCTATCCTATTCCTGATGGTTTTTCCTTGTCGGCATCGGTTATTGCATTATTCGATGAACCCGATTATCATTCGGGCCGAGTTGACCAGACCGGCGCGGGCTTGTCATACTTATGTACCGTCCGTTCTGGCTCAATTCTGCATGAGAAGAGGCCGCAACCGTCGGGATTTGGTCGGTTCGGCGCCGATCATGACCTATCTTTTATAAAGTATGACTCTAGTGGGAGAAATTATGAATCAGTTGAAACGTCATGGGTTGCTTATTGTCGGCTTAACTTCGGCGTTTGTCGCTCAGGCGGAGACCCAATGGGTCACGGTAGCGAAATCCAATGAATCCATCCAGTGCGAAAGCGCCGGCATCAGTCCAAAAACCATGAAAAAAGAACTGACCGAAGCGAAAATTCCGGCCAAGCATGCGCGTTGCGGTACTGACGGTATGCTTTATTCGGCGGTCTGCGGCGCCGAAACCGGCCGTCTGAATCTCTTCGATATTCCCGCCAAAAAGCTCGGCGATGCCTCCGAATTAGGTTTTCAGCCGCTCGGCGATTGGCCGGATGCCAGCGAAGCGCCTTGCGAGGAAGAGGTTGCCTTTGAAGGCAATGCGGCGGAAATCTCTATCACCGGTATCGGGCCTGCGGTGGATGGTAAAGCTTACCGCAAGGTGCTCAAAACGATCGGTAATGCGGTGGCGGACAACGTGATTTCGCGCTTTATCGTTTACGGTTATGGGGTCGAAGGCGGATTTTCGGGTTGTGTGCAAGAAGGTCGATTCGCCCAGCCCAATGCTTTCAGCGACGTCATCAAAAAACTGCGGGCGATAAACGCCGATCCGAGCACCACGGCTTATTCGGTCACGGCGGTTGATAAATGTGAGACAAGTGCGCCCGAAATCAACGGTGTCGAATAACCTATGACAGACAGCCCGGTTGCGGTTTCTTGGAGACGAGAATCGCAACCGGGCTTCCCTCCCGTCCGAAGAAGAGTTGATCCGATACGGTAACAGGTCAGTCCCATAGATAGACCTTCAATTCCTCGCGGTTCGCCAGAATGATTTGCTGCGCATGCGCGGGTCTCTGTAGATCGTCGGGGCCGATTCTGATCGCCGAGAGATAATAATTCAGCAAGGCCGCGCGCACGCTTACCGTCAGCATGCCGTTTTGCATCGCATAGTCATATTCAATCGCCGCCCGCTGTGACTCGGTCAGGCCCGGATGCGGCGCGATCACGGCCTGGACAAAGGTATTCCAGATCCGGTCATCGTCCCGGCCTTTTGCCGCGTCGCCGATAGTCTCGGCGCTCAGAATGCGCGACAGCACGAAATCGCGAAATTGCCCGTGGCTTTGGCTGAAAGCCCGCATATGCCAGCGCAAACCGTCAAAAACCAGGGTATGCGGACTTAAAAAATAGCCCTGCGGCAGGGAATGGCTCATCGACTGATAGCGGACCTTAATCTCCTTGCGTTGCACGATCGCCTGATTGACCGTCCGCAAGATCGCGCGGTCGATTTTTCTAAATACCGGTTCGAGCACTTCAACCGCCGGCAGGTTCTGGATCAGCGGCACGATAAAGCCTTTATCCTGGCTTTGATTGGCTTTCAACACCTGCAAGAATTCGGCGGCCGTGCCGGTCATGAAAGCCGGCGCGAACGCTTCCGTGATCACATAGCGCTTCTTGTGCTTGTCATAGCGGATATTACTGGGGCATAAGCCCTGGTAAGTCGTCAAATCCTTAGACGCCTGCACCCGGCTGATGCCGAAATTGCCCATCAGCGCCGCCGTCGACACCTCGCCGCTCCAGAATACCGTCGCTTCGAGCAAGGTTAATCGTTGATGCTGTTCCCACTTTAAATGCTGTTGCATCGGCTGAGTAAAGGTGTTAATTTGTATGTAAATTATATATACATATAAACTTTATTTTCTGTTGTGTAATAGCTTAACACAATCAAACCTTCCAGCCGGTAAAGTTATGACAAGCGATAATTCACGCAGCTTAAATCTGAACACGGAAAAAGCGACAGATAAAAAGAAAGCCAATACGCCTGAATCAGACAAATTTTTAGCAATCCTCACTGCAACCGAAGCAAAGCTCCGAACCCCTGGTAGCTTAAAAGGCCAGATTTCCCCCCGTGGATGATTTTGATACACCCATGAGTGATGAAGAGTGGGGCTACGGATTGACGTGTTGATTTTCCAAGCGATGAATAATTGTTATGATGATCCCCTCCCTTTTCATGAGGGGAGCGGATTGAAACATTTTCGGAGTTTTTTGCTAAAAAGAACAAATCTTTTATTTATTAAGAAAGGATTTGTTCTTTGCTTTTTATGTGATAGGCTTGTCAAAAAAACAAAAAACGTCATTTTAGGAGTCAAAAAAATGTACTCAATAGAATTAGAAATTTCCGCGCCGTCAGCTATGTGGACTAGACCTGACACCGGAGATGCCCCTGTAAGCTACCCCGCTCCAACCTATGCTGCTGCCAAGGGAATTCTTGAGTCAATTCTTTGGCTGCAATCCGTAAATGTTGTGCCTGTCAGGGTAGAAATTTGCAAGCCACTGATTTTTCAAAATTACACCACCAACTACGGCGGCCCTTTGCGAAAATCAAAATCGATGAACAAAGGCGCTGGGTATCAACTGCTTGCGACTGTGTTGATTGATGTTTGTTACCGGATTTATGCGGATTTATACCCACAACATCAAGGCCAGCTCTCCGATAAAGCTTTAACGCAAGTACACAGAACGACAAATTCAACGCATGCGTACAAAGATATGTTCGATCGCAGATTAAAGCGCGGGCAATGCTTTTCAATCCCTTGCATGGGTTGGAAAGAATTTGTACCCGATTATGTTGGCGTTTTAAGGGACGAAAACAAACCCTGTGAAGACATTAATCTGGAATTGCCTAGCATGTTGCACCAGACTTTTTCTAAAGGTTTGAACAGCGAATACAGCCCGACTTATCGGCAAAATGTCAAAATTGTGAATGGAGTGCTGGATTATGCTGAATGAGCTTTATGCGTTATCTGCTGTTCTGAGTGACAGGGGGGTTAAAACTGAAATCTGGCATAAGAATTTTGTTCCTAACCCAAAAACTGCCACATTCCGCATCTTAATAGACAATGAAGGAAATATTGCCGGCATAGAAG
The DNA here is from genome assembly GCF_041897535.1 of Methylomicrobium lacus. GTDB lineage: Bacteria > Pseudomonadota > Gammaproteobacteria > Methylococcales > Methylomonadaceae > Methylomicrobium > Methylomicrobium lacus_A. Next base: position 1,098,276 of record NZ_CP169217.1, on the reverse strand, counting down.
CTATCACGGATGAAAAAGAAAAAATAGCGATTAGAAAATGGGAAACCTCGAACGGCAATTCTTTCCCCTCGTTTAATGTCACCCCACTATTTGGTTTAACCCAAGATGAAGCTCTTGTTGAGCAGACTAAAGAGCTCAAGAAACAACTGGATAAAGACAAGCCTATTAACACTGATCAACTAAAGATTCTTATTGAGCAAGCTTTAAATCTTTGGAATGGGCAGCAAAAATTAGCTAAATGCTTTAATCAGATTCCACAAGAGATGAGAACGTTAATAACTGAATTAACAGCAGAAAATAAGGCGCTTTTTTCATTAACCGAGCGTATTTTAAAAACCACACCACAACAATTTCATCAACAATTAACAGACTGCCTTTTAAACCAAGACAATCTATTGTCATTTTTTGACTTGCTATTTTTCTACACAGGGGCAAAGCCTAAAAACACCTGTTTAGTACTTGAGGTTTCAGAGAGGTCACAGTTTGAATATCCAGCCAATCACCACAAAGCCCAGGCTTGGTTTAATCAATGCTTGCTCTCGGCGGGTAAAAAAGAGGTCTCTTCTTCTGAAAAGGACGCTTATGGTGCAACTAACAATGGGTGGCAAGAAAAATTTGGCGCAATCAGAATGAACATACTGGGGGATGTGACATTACGGGCCATGAATGATGAATCACGTTGCCAATATCGATATGGGCAAATCAATGCAATGGGCAATCCTGTTGGCTTACAAACTCGTGAAGCTATGTCCAGTTCTTTGGGTTGGCTCTCTCATCCAGATCGAAAAAGGAAAACTTGGACTGATATTTCACGTAGTAAAGGTGAAAGCGCTTTATTGTTTGCCTACCCATCCGTTATGCCAGAAGAAGAGGCTGAAATTGCCCAGCTAATGGGCGGCATGACTGATGAAGATGGAGTAATTTTTGAAGCATGCGCAGAACGGGTACTTAAATCGCTAAGCCAGATTCCCAAAACAATTGAGGCGCAAATGCAAATTTTTGTGCTATCCAAACCGGATGGTTTTCGTACTAAAGTCCAATTTAATCATAACTGCTCTATAAATCACTTTGTTAAGGCAGCTCAGGCTTGGCAATCAGGCTGTCGTAATCTGCCACCTTTGGCTATCCGTGTTTTTGGTGAAGATAAAAAGCCGCTCTGGACTGAAGCATTAACCCCTTTCCCTGAAGAAATTGTTTGGTGCTTGAACACCGTTTGGACACACTTTGGCACACAAGCCAGTCTGATCAAACGATTCAGCATGGGAGATGCCTTAGATTTACTGTTGTACAGCGGCATAAAGCTTGAGCATACAGCCAGTTGTTTATTACCCGCTCTTACCAGCAATTCTCAATCGTTTTTGTTGGCTTTAGGTAATGCCCATCATACCGGTAGAGCACTTAGCATCCCTAAGAACTTCAAGAAACAGGCCTTATTGATGCCTAGCATTCTAGCTTTATTGCTCGACAAATCGAATCTTAAAAATGAGGTTTATATGAAATCACCCGCTTACCTTATTGGGCGTTTACTTAGTGTTGCCGACCAACTTCACGATAAATATTGTAAATATGTTAGAAACGACTCCAGGCCACCCCAGTTGCTAGGTAATGCTCTGATGGCGATTGCATTAGAACATCCTAAACAAGCACTCGCCATGTTTTCACAACGCATGTTGCCCTATCAAGCGTGGGCACGAACTTATTCAGATCCTAATCCTGATAAAGAAGCCGGACTTATTCATTTTTTTCTTAATGAATGGGGAGCAATTTGTAGTCAATTAGCGGAATTGGATACAGAAATACCCATTCGCTGTTCTGATACCGACAAAGCTTCTATGTTACTGGGTTATCTTGCCAGCACGGCAAAAAATGAAAAATCATAACCATCAATACAGGAGAATCTAATGAGTCAAAATAATCAAATGTTGCGAGCTACTGGTTTATTGATCATCGAAGTGATTAACTCAAATCCAAACGGCGATCCAGATCGAGAAAGTGATCCAAGGCAACGCCACGATTTTAAAGGTGAAATATCTCCTGTGTCTTTTAAACGAAAATTGCGTGATTTGATCGCCGATAAAGAAGGTGTCGTTTGGCTGGCCTTGCAACAAGAATTACAGCTAGAACAGGAAAAGTTTTATATTCTGGAGACTCGCGGGCGCGATAGAAAGCAAATTGAATCTGAATTAAAAGATGAAGGAAAAGCATTTAAAGAAAAATACTGGGATGGACGTGTTTTTGGGAATACTTTCTTAGAAAGCGGTAGTTCAACGACGATTAAAACAGGGGTTGTCCAATTCGGATTGGGTGTTTCTGTTGCGCCTGTTGATATTGAACGCCATACAAATACCAACATGTCTGGCGTACAAGAAGGCAAAGATAGGGGCATGGCACCGATGGGCTACCGTTTTGTGCCACATGGTGTGTACTGTATGCCGTTTTTTGTAAACCCCAGCCAAGCGCATAAAACAGGCTGCACTGTTCAGGACATTGATTTAATGAAACGAGTAATTGCTTATGCCTATGCGCATACACGCTCACATGCTAGACCCTCCGTTGAACTGCGTCATGCTTGGTATATTGAACACAATAACCCACTTGGCTCTTGTTCTGATCTTGCGTTATTGGATTCATTAAGACCAACCAAGAAAACCAACGCCAACGAAGCATCAACGAGTTGGGAAGATTATGACGTACCCACTGCTTTACCTGAAAATCTACAAGCCAAAGTCAAACCTTTAATTGATTTGATAGGTTAAGAAATGGATCTACTCGCTCACAGCGCGAAGTGTGATAAGGGCATACCTGCTCAATCTTACGCGGAACACATTTTAAAAGCTCGACAACAGGCTTTTGAAAAAGCCCAGCGAGCGGGTAGTCTTGCGCCTGATATGAAAGAATCGCTGTCTCAGGTTGTTGTTCTTGCGACTGAATTTCACGACATGGGTAAACTGGACGATGAAAACCAGGCGGTACTTTCTGGACAAATGAAATCTAAGAAGCTGCCTGTAAATCATGTTGACTCAGGTGTGGCTTATCTTCGACAATTGGCAAAAAATAATCTTTCTGCCATGCTCGCCTTAGAGGCTGTTTATGCCCACCATATTGGTTTGCAAAGTAGGGCGAAAGAGTTTGCCAAAGGCACAAAAATGTATCGGGATGAAAATCTAATTGAATATACAGCGGAGCATTTATCCGCTTATTTAGAACGGCACAGAACAGTCATCGATGAATGGCAAAATCCATCAAAACCGCCATCACCAAAACTCGATCAACAGGCTTTATTTTTACGCTTCGCACTTTCTTGTCTTGCCGATGCCGATCATGGCGATACAGCAAGGCATTACGGTGAGCCGCAAGTTTCCCAATCCTATGGATTAAAAGCGGTTGATCGATTAGCCGCATTGGATTCTTATGTAGCAGGGCTGGCCAAAAACATGCAAAATGACTTGCGGACACAACTTAGAAATTCCGTTTATATTGCCTGCAAAAAAGCCTCTCCCGAGCCTTCACTTTACGCTTGTGATAGTCCCGTTGGTACAGGTAAAACTACTGCCGTCATGGCACATTTACTCAACGCTGCTCAAGCCAAAGGTTTGCAACGGATTTTTGTCGTTCTGCCTTTTACAAATATTATTGACCAGTCGGTTGATACCTATAGAAAATCTTTGGTTTTAGACGACGAAGACCCGGAACACATCATCGCCGCTCATCATCACAAAGCCGATTTCTCTAAGCTTGAATCACGTCAATATACCTATCTCTGGCAAGCACCTATTGTTGTCACGACTGCCGTACAATTTTTTGAAACTTTGGCCAGTAATCAACCTGCAACTTTGCGCAAACTGCATCAATTGGCGGGATCAGCTGTTTTCATCGACGAAGCTCATGCGGCTTTGCCTAGCCATTTATGGCCGCAAGCTTGGCAATGGTTAAAGCAATTAAGTAACGATTGGGGTTGTCATATCGTACTGGCCTCGGGTTCTTTAACACGATTTTGGGAGTTGGTGGATTTTGTCAAGCCAACTGTGAAATTACCAGAATTGATTAACGAAGAAATACGCCAACAATGCTTAGCGCTTGAACAGGCAAGAGTTAAGCCGGAAACTCGCAAGGAAGCTTTAAATTTAGCCGAATTAGCTGAATGGGTGGTTGGCGAAAAAGGTCCACGGTTGCTCATTTTAAATACTGTTCAATCGGCTGCCGTCACTGCTCGATACATAGCCGAACATTACGGCAATGCCAAAGTTGAACATCTTTCAACGGCATTAACGCCATTAGACCGACATAAAACCCTGGAAAAAGTTAAGGCTAGATTAAAAGATACACAAGATAACGATTGGGTTTTAGTGGCTACCTCTTGTGTTGAAGCTGGCGTTGATCTGTCTTTCAAGACAGGGTTTCGGGAGCGTTGTAGTTTAGTCAGCCTATTACAAACGGCGGGACGTATTAATCGGGAAAATCTTGAAATAGAAGCGGCTGTATGGGATTTTTCATTAAAATTCGAAAATGGCTTAAAAAAACATCCAGTTTTTGATGATTCCGCCCGTATTCTAGGCGAGTTGTTTGACAGTGATGAGGTTTCTCCTAAGTTTTGCTGTGAAGCCTTAAAAAGAGAAATTCGGCAAAGCACTCCAAATGGAAAAGTGAAACAATTGGAAAAAGCTGAGAAAAATTTAGATTTTCCAGAAGTTGAACAACTTTTTAAGGTCATCAGCAGCTATACCATTACCGTCTTAGTTGATGATGAAGTCATCAGCAGATTGAAAAACTGGCAGCCAGTAGGACGTGATGAAATCCAAAAAAATAGTGTGCAAATATGGACTTACAAACAAGAGGATTGGGGTATCAGCGAAATACCCAATCGTCCAGGTCTTTTTTATGGTCTAGATTATGATGACTTCATCGGCTACATGAAAGGTGGATTAGCCTCAGAAAATGCAAAAAATGGTGCGCCTTTGCAGATATGAAATGCGATGAGGTAGGGATCGAAACGAGCGGAACTCGTATCTGAGTGTTATCTTTCCCGTATTGTCTCCTGATCTAACCATTGGGAATATCAAAACCAAATAATCAAGAGGAAACCCATGATTACCCTGAACCCGCAAACCGAAAACCAACTACAAGAAATAGCCGCACAGACTAGCCAAACCGTTCAACAGTTGATTGAGTCGTTTATTCATGATTATCAGGATGAACAAGATAGGATCAAGCGTGCGGATCAATCTTATGCCGAGTATCTTGACAGCGGTGTGAGCTTCTCGCTGGATCAGATAAAGCAAGATAATGACTTGGCAAATTAAATTTACCAATATGGCCGTCAAACAGTTTTCCACGCTCGATAAACCCGTTAAACAACGGATTATCGGTTTCCTGGAAAACAGACTGGCGAGAATGGACAACCCGAAGCAAATAGGAAAAGCTTTGCAGGGTACATTGTCTGAGTATTGGGCTTACCGAGTAGGCAACTATCGAATTCTGACCCAACATCAAGATGAACAATTGCTAATCCTTGTTGTGGAGGTAGGACACCGAAAAGAGGTGTACAAATGATCAACGACAGTGCAGTCCGCACCAACCGGCGATGAATCCGCCTGAATCGATTCCCATTTCCGCGCTAAATCAGTATGCCTACTGTCCGAGGCGCTGCTATCTGATCCACGCGGAAGGCGAGTTTACCGACAACGTGCACACCGAGAGCGGCAGCCGCGAGCATGAACGTGTCGATCAGTTGGCGCACGAAATCAAAGCTGGCGTACGCGTGGAGTTTGCGTTGCCGGTGTGGTCGGAGCGCTTGGGGTTGAGCGGCCGCTGCGATGTGGTCGAGTTTCATCCCGACGGCAGTGTCTTTCCGGTCGAATACAAACACGGCAAACGCAAGCAATGGCTGAATGACGACCTGCAACTGGCCGCGCAGGCGATGTGCCTGGAAGAGATGATGAATATATCGGTTCCGGCCGGGGCCGTTTATCATACCCAATCGCGGCGCAGACGGGAGCTGGTTATCGATCAAACATTGCGCGCCGAAGTGGCTGCTACCGTCGAGGCGGTCAGCAAAATGCTCGACCAACAGCAATGTCCGCCGCCTATAAACGACGTCAAACGCTGCCCGCAATGCTCGTTGAACGAACTCTGCAATCCCGATCTGATCAACGGCAAAATTCGTCTGCGTGAGTTGTCGGGACAGTTGTTTGATGTGGAATCTGAGCCTGAGGACCTATGAAACAGCTGCTGAATACCTTATATGTCACCCTGCCGGACGCTTACTTGCGGCTGGAAGGCGAAACGGTGTGCGTGATGATCGAAAAAGAAAAACGCTTGCAGGTGCCGTTGCATCATTTGAGCGCCTTCGTGCTGTTTGATCACGTGATGCTCAGTCCGGCCCTGCTGGGCCGCTGCGCCGCCGATGGCCGCAGCATCGTCTGGCTCAATCGTTCGGGCCGGTTTCAGGCCAGGATGGAAGGCCCGGTCAACGGCAATATCCTGTTGCGTCAGGCGCAATTCAGGGCAGGGGATGACGAGAGGCAAATTTTGCGTCTCTCCCAGCGCTTCATCGCCGGGAAAATCCGTAACAGCCGGCAAGTGCTGATGCGTGGCGCTCGCGACAGCAAGGACGATCAGGAAAAGACGGTCTTGGTGCAAGCGGCGCGGTCGCTGGCGAATAATCTAAAGAAGCTGGCGCATGCGCAAAATCCAGACGAAGCCCGAGGCCTGGAAGGCGACGCCGCGCGCATCTATTTTGCCGCCTTGCCCAATGTGATTAAGCCGTCGGCAAGATCGACCTTCGCCTTCACGACCCGCAACCGTAGGCCGCCCAGAGACTGTTTCAATGCGCTGATTTCGTTTTTGTATGCGCTGATGCTGGGCGATTGCCGCTCGGCATTGGAGACGGTCGGGCTCGATCCGCAGCTCGGTTTTTTGCATGCGGTCAGGCCGGGCAGGGAATCTCTGGCGTTGGATCTTTTGGAGGAGTTTCGCGCGCCGCTATGCGACCGATTGGCGCTAACCCTGATCAATCGCGAACAAATCAAGGACAAGGATTTCGACAAACGCGACGGCGGCAGCGTATTGCTGAACGATAACGGCCGTAAGGCCGTGATCGCGGCTTATCAGGCGCGCAAGCAGGAAGAACTTATCCACCCGGTTTTGGGTCAATCGGTTTCGATCGGGCTGATTCCACAGATTCAGGCGCGGCTGCTGGCGCGCTACCTGCGCGGCGATGTCGAAGATTATGTGCCTTATCTGCAACAATAGCCATGATGATTCTGATCACTTATGACGTATCGACCGAAACCAGCGCCGGCCGCAAGCGTTTGCGGCGCGTTGCGAAAGTCTGTTTGAATTACGGGCAACGGGTGCAGAAATCGGTGTTTGAATGCCAGGTCAATACGATGGAAATGGCGCGTCTGAAGGAACAACTGTTGCAGGAGATCGACGAAAGCGAGGACAGTTTGAGAATTTACCGTATCATCGAACCGATAGAAAAAAATCGAGAGCAATTCGGCAATAACCGGGCGATCGATTTTGAAGGGGCTTTGATCGTGTAAATTCGCGAACCGGGAGTGATGCCCAAAACCGGGCGGGTTCGCGGAAGAGTTAAATGCATGAAATATCAGTATTATTTGAGTTATTGAAGGTAGCAAACAATGAAGGGATTGAAGCCACTTGGATTATTCGCGTTACTACGGAAGAATCGCTATAATCGTCAATGCCTTGCAATAAGGCAGTATCTCCCGGCCTAACCGCCGGGAGCGGATTGAAACTTATTAAGCGTATAAGGCACCCCAGGGTATGCGAGGTATCTCCCGGCCTAACCGCCGGGAGCGGATTGAAACTCGGTGTAGCTTGCGAGTGCTTCCTGATCAGGTTTTGTATCTCCCGGCCTAACCGCCGGGAGCGGATTGAAACATCTTCGCGCCATATATTCTCAATGCCTGACATGCGGTATCTCCCGGCCTAACCGCCGGGAGCGGATTGAAACAGGAGAGTACAAGAGCAACTCTAAGGCCAGGGTATTGTATCTCCCGGCCTAACCGCCGGGAGCGGATTGAAACAGAAGGAGCAGCAGCGGCTAGCGAGGCTTGCCGCGGTATCTCCCGGCCTAACCGCCGGGAGCGGATTGAAACTACCAGGAAAATGAACAGCCGGCAGAAATGGGATCGTATCTCCCGGCCTAACCGCCGGGAGCGGATTGAAACATCGGTATTCGGTATCAGTCGCTTGCGCGGCCAAGTATCTCCCGGCCTAACCGCCGGGAGCGGATTGAAACATTCACCGCCGCCAAATTGCACATTCGCGAAATGTATCTCCCGGCCTAACCGCCGGGAGCGGATTGAAACGTTTTCTTGTTGCGGTATTTTGTTTTTGCCATTGTGTATCTCCCGGCCTAACCGCCGGGAGCGGATTGAAACATTCGTTATCTGCGTTCTTTCTGAGCGTTTCTTTGTATCTCCCGGCCTAACCGCCGGGAGCGGATTGAAACCACAAATAAACGGGGAAGCAACATCTTAACGCCTAGTATCTCCCGGCCTAACCGCCGGGAGCGGATTGAAACGGGTTACGCGCGGGCAAGGTTTCAAGGGCTGCGCTGTATCTCCCGGCCTAACCGCCGGGAGCGGATTGAAACTTTGTGGGGGGCATCCCATGTAGGGGGTCCCCCTGGTATCTCCCGGCCTAACCGCCGGGAGCGGATTGAAACATGGATGCCATGCATATCATTACGCGGAAGCAATGGTATCTCCCGGCCTAACCGCCGGGAGCGGATTGAAACACCTCTGGCGGCGGCAATAATTCATCAATTTGTAAGTATCTCCCGGCCTAACCGCCGGGAGCGGATTGAAACATTCATGCAGCGCGACACCCAGTCGGAGAAAGCCGTATCTCCCGGCCTAACCGCCGGGAGCGGATTGAAACATCGGCGGGGAAAGCGTAGAAGTGACGGTTCCTGGTATCTCCCGGCCTAACCGCCGGGAGCGGATTGAAACATAAGCATTTCTGCTGTTGTGGAGAATTATACACAGTATCTCCCGGCCTAACCGCCGGGAGCGGATTGAAACTTATAGGATGACTCACCAAGCATGGCGGGTGCATGTATCTCCCGGCCTAACCGCCGGGAGCGGATTGAAACATCTCATGATGTATGCGTTCGCCGATCCAGCGCATGTATCTCCCGGCCTAACCGCCGGGAGCGGATTGAAACTCACATGCAGTAGCAACAGCGGCACCGGCACCAGGGTATCTCCCGGCCTAACCGCCGGGAGCGGATTGAAACTCACGTCTTCTTTCGATACCGCTAAAATCTCCGCCGGTATCTCCCGGCCTAACCGCCGGGAGCGGATTGAAACCCGATAGATGCCGGCGGCAAGTAGCCGCGTTGAGGTATCTCCCGGCCTAACCGCCGGGAGCGGATTGAAACATAGCGCAACCAGTAGTTGACCACCATCGCATCATGTATCTCCCGGCCTAACCGCCGGGAGCGGATTGAAACCTCAATCGTCGTTTGAAGGCGATGCAAAAAACGTCGTATCTCCCGGCCTAACCGCCGGGAGCGGATTGAAACAATGTCGCGAACGACCGCATTACGGTCGTGATCAAGGGTATCTCCCGGCCTAACCGCCGGGAGCGGATTGAAACCGGTAGGAATGGCGCGGCTGCTCGATCGCTACCGGTATCTCCCGGCCTAACCGCCGGGAGCGGATTGAAACAACGAGTCGCGGAACACATAGCGACCGCCGCCCGAGGTATCTCCCGGCCTAACCGCCGGGAGCGGATTGAAACCTGCGAACACTTGTCGCCTGGCTTGCGGTCGAACGTATCTCCCGGCCTAACCGCCGGGAGCGGATTGAAACTTATTCACAAAAACCAACGGATCATCGGCGCCGTGTATCTCCCGGCCTAACCGCCGGGAGCGGATTGAAACGTAAGCCTTAAAAGTCTAGGATTGCGCCGGTAACTGTATCTCCCGGCCTAACCGCCGGGAGCGGATTGAAACATGTCGATCCGGGCGCTTATCGTTCGTACAATGCCGTATCTCCCGGCCTAACCGCCGGGAGCGGATTGAAACACTACTGCGATCACCGACGCCACTACCGATGTCGGTATCTCCCGGCCTAACCGCCGGGAGCGGATTGAAACAAAGGTCACGATACCTGTATCAGCCGGGGCCGCTGGTATCTCCCGGCCTAACCGCCGGGAGCGGATTGAAACCATCCGGTAATTTCAATAAGTTTGGCAAATACAGGTATCTCCCGGCCTAACCGCCGGGAGCGGATTGAAACGTATAGCTTTGTGTGGCTTAGTCCGGCTGCTTGCAGTGTATCTCCCGGCCTAACCGCCGGGAGCGGATTGAAACAAATCGCAGGACGCGCCGACGTTATTTACCGTGGGTATCTCCCGGCCTAACCGCCGGGAGCGGATTGAAACAATCCTGAAATACAGCCGTACCCTGAGTTTGACAGTATCTCCCGGCCTAACCGCCGGGAGCGGATTGAAACTTTTTGCTTAATAATTTCACCATCGACAGAGAGGAGTATCTCCCGGCCTAACCGCCGGGAGCGGATTGAAACATTGACTGAGGTGATAGAGATCATTCCTATCACCGGTATCTCCCGGCCTAACCGCCGGGAGCGGATTGAAACTTAGGTGCCGTGAGGGAATAATCAGATGAATCTTGTATCTCCCGGCCTAACCGCCGGGAGCGGATTGAAACTTAGGTGCCGTGAGGGAATAATCAGATGAATCTTGTATCTCCCGGCCTAACCGCCGGGAGCGGATTGAAACAGCCAACTGCAAGAGTTGAAGCAACGCAAGCAAGGTATCTCCCGGCCTAACCGCCGGGAGCGGATTGAAACAGCCGCACGTTCCCGTCCGGCGACAGCATCCAGGCGTATCTCCCGGCCTAACCGCCGGGAGCGGATTGAAACGTCTGCTGAAACTTCGGTAATGCTGCGCTCATCCACGTATCTCCCGGCCTAACCGCCGGGAGCGGATTGAAACAAACCATTCGACGAGGAGGGGAATCAAATACCCGAGTATCTCCCGGCCTAACCGCCGGGAGCGGATTGAAACATATTGATTCATCGCCGCCTGCCCTTGGTTAGCGTATCTCCCGGCCTAACCGCCGGGAGCGGATTGAAACTTATACTCGTACTGGTTCATCTGTAACCCTCATTGGTATCTCCCGGCCTAACCGCCGGGAGCGGATTGAAACACTTATTGTGCCAAAGATGGTTCAACAACTACAGGGTATCTCCCGGCCTAACCGCCGGGAGCGGATCGAAACTTTGTAGAAGCAACCTCAGTAGTCGATTTAGTGGGTATCTCCCGATGAAACCATCATGCTGGATCTGATCGCGGCCGGCGTGCTATTGTGGTGGCTGTTCTATGCGGTTGGAGTGTGATGGATACGAAAATCAGGGTATTGTTGGTCGATGATCATGCGGTGGTGCGGGCCGGTTTTCGCCTGCTTTTGGCTTCGGTCGATGCGATCGAGGTCGTGGCCGAGGCGGCGCGCTGCGAGGAGGCCTGCAAGCTGTATGAGGATTGGCGGCCGGATGTGGTGGTGATGGACTTGTCGATGCCGGGCATCGGCGGGCTGGAAGGGATACGGAGGATCGTGGCGCGCGATCCGGAGGCGAAAATCCTGGTCTTCAGCATCCATGACGAAAAAGTCTATGTCGATCGGGCGCTGGCGGCCGGCGCGAAAGGTTACATCACCAAAAACAGCGCGCCGGAGATGCTGATCACGGCGGTGCGCGAAATCGCCGGCGGCAACGCCTTCATCGAGGCCGGCTTGAATGCCGCGTATGCGCCGCCGGCCGGGAAGAACGGCCAGCAGTCCTTGCTCGCGGCGCTGTCGCCGAAGGAGTTCGATGTCTTCCGGCTGCTCGCCAAGGGCTTGACCACGCACGAAGCGGCGAACGAATTATGCCTCGGCGTGAAGACCGTGGCCAATTACAGCACGCAGATCAAGGCAAAATTGAAAGTTAATACCGCCGCCGAACTGGCGCGTATCGCGATCGATTCGAACATTATCTGAATCATTCGAATTTGACCCGGATGCCGGCCCAACCGGAAATCGGCGCGCCCGGTCCCAAAAAGGCTTCGGGATTGCCACCCTTGAAAAAATTCCGGTTCACGATGCCGTAGCTTTCGTAGTTTGCGTCAAACACGTTGCGCGCCATCGCAAAGAGCTCGACGTTTTTGGTGACTTCATAGCGGGTGTTCAAATTCACGATCGCGTATTCACTGACCTTAGCATACTGGTTGCTGTCGTCGCCGCGTAAATACTGGCTGGAGACGTATTGCAGGTCGCCGCCGAAAAACCAGCCGTTCAGAATTTCGTATTCGGCGCCGAGTTTGACGGTTTGCTGCGGAATGGCGGGAATGTGGTTGCCGGGTTTGACATTGACTTGCCCGACCGCATTATTGAGGGTCGCGGCCGTTCGGAAGGTGGCATCGACAAAACTGTAGTTGATGTACCAGTTCAGTTTTTTCCAGACGCCGTTCAGACCGAGTTCGCCGCCTTGGCGTTGGGTCACGCCGACATTCTGAAAATAACCGGTGACCACGCTGCCGGGTGCGTTGATGAACAAAATGTCGTCGTTCAGCCGTGAGCGGTATAACGCCATGCGCCACTGCAAGGCGTCGCTGAATTTGCCGCGCAGCCCGGCCTCGAACGTTTTTGAAACCACCGGCTTCAGCGGCGGGTCGGAGGTGAAACTGTTCGGTAGCGAGCACGGCGCATTGGGGTCGGCGCAGCTCAATTCGATCGGCGTCGGCGCGCGGAAGCCTTCGTTGTAATTGCCGTAGGCGGTCAGTTCCTGTAACGGCGTTTTGAGGCCGAGCGCCTTTAACGGGTTCAGGGTAAAGCCCGCCGACGGATTCAGCCGGTCGAAGGTGTGATCGCCGTTCAACGCCGTGCCGATATTGTCGCGCAGCACGACGTTGGCCCGGTTCCAGCCCGCCGAGGCGTTCAGGTGCAGCCAGGGGAAAACCGAGAACGTATCGGTCGCAAAAGCGTTCACATATTCGTTCTCGCCATTGACATTCACATCGGTCGCGAACGGCGTCGTGCCGATGGTTGCGTGGCTCGGACTGAAAATTGCGTCCTGCGTCAATTGCGTAAAATGAGTCCGGCTGGCGTTATAGCCGCTGCCGAGGGTAAATTGATTGTCGTGATCCAGAATCGGCTGCGTAGATGTCGCTTGTAAATTGAAACCGGCGCCGTCCTGCACGATCCGGTTCGCGACATTCGAGGCCGGCGCGACGCTAGTGCCGGTGCCGTCGTCGCATTCGCTCAGATTGAGTAAAGTTTCGCAGGTCTCTTCGACGTTACCGGTGTTGCTGTTGACGGAATCGGTCGTATTGCCGCGGTAATAGGCATTGCCGGCCATGCTGAAATGCTCGCTGAAACGGTGCTCGCCTTTCAGGTTGAAGAAATACAGGGTGTTTTCGGTGGTGTCGGGGGCGGTATAGATTGCCCTGCGGTCCTTGTCGAGTTCGCTGACCGGCGCCGGTCCGACGCCGTTCAGTTTGTTGTCGGCGAAGGTAAAGCTCAAATCCAGGTCGGTATCGTCGTTTTCCCAGCCGACCTTGCCGAAGGCCTGATGCAATGCGCTGTGCGTGAACGGCCGCCAGCCGTCGTCCTCGAAAATATTGCCGGCAAAAAACCAGTCGAAGTTATCTTTGTAGCCGCCGTGCTCCGCCTCGAACGCCTTGCGTCCGAACGAACCGCCATAGGCCTGGGCACGGCTGCCGGCATGGCTGAAACCGCTCTTGGTGCGCACCGACAAGGCGCCGCCCAAGGTGTTCAGTCCGAACAGCGGATTGGAGCCGGGGATCAAGTCGATATTGGCGATGGCGTTCTGGGGAATCAAATCCCAATTGACCGTATCGCCGAACGCTTCGTTGACGCGCACACCGTCCTGATAAACCGAAAGCCCGATCGGGGTGCCGAGCAGCGGCGACACATTGTAACCGCGGTAGGTGATATCCGGCTGGAAGGGGTTGTTCTGGTTGTCGTTGATATTGACGCCGGCGAGATTCCGCCGCATGAAATCGGATAAATCGAGCGCTTCGTGGCGATGGATGTCTTCGTCCTCAGCCGATTGCACATTACCGGACACTTTCTCACGCGACAAGCCGGTAGCGCCGAGAGGCGTATCGCTGACCACTTCGACTTCGGGGAGTTCGAAGGCGTCGAGCTTCGTCGGCTCATTTTCAGGCGGATTATCGGCGGCTTGCGCCAAAGGAAACATTAGCGTGAGGGCCAGGAAGGTGTTGCGCTTTTTCATCAATCAAAATCGGACAAGGCTAAAAGTGCGCGTATTATTTCATGGCTGGATGTTAAGGGAAGTAGGAAAATTTCCTTTTCTGCTTTACTTGGAAATAGCTTCGAAAAGTAGGCAAAAGCACTATAGAGACTCGCGGGAGTGGATCAGGATGGGACAATTCATATGAAAGTGAAAGTCGACAACAGGCTTTCGATGACGACTCATGCAAGCCTGTCGATATTGAGAGCCGATCGCACGCTTGAACGGGCGATCGGCCAGTTGCGGCAGATTTAGCGGCGGCGCAGGAATACGTCGCGAGTGGTTTGGTTGCCGTCCAGAAGCACCATATAAGGGTCTGTAGTATCAAAAGCTACGGCTCTGCCATCCGAGGAGATGGCTGGATTCTCCGAGTTTTCCTGAGGCTCGAATCCTTCCAGGTCCAGGCTGGCGCGGGACATCAGCTTGGTGTTGCCGTCATAAACATAAATGTCCTGAACGTCGTTGGAATCTTCCTGCCATGAGAACAATGGCGTCAACATATTGTAAGCATCGGATTCAAAAGCGACGCTATAGGCGGTTTTTGTCGCGGCGATCGCAGGGTATCGGCTTCTGCCGTTGGCTTCTTCGGATACCAGGCCCGTTGCCAAGTCGACTTTGCCGCTGACACGGCGGATTTCGGCGATGAATAACTGGTTCGTCGCTTTATCGGTTTGTAAATCGGCGACAAATACATCGTCATCATAATCCTTCGGGGCCGATTCCGCTTCCTGCAAGCCATCCAGATTGGTCGCTTTGGAATGAAAGGCGACGAAATAGCGCCCTTTAGCACCGGCGACCGAGAAGCGGTTGCTGACACTTTCTCCGTTTGCTTCGCTCTCGACGACGCCGTTGCCGAGATGGCCGCTGATCCGAATCATTTTGCGATTGAGGGTGTCGTAAGCGAAAACATCACTGTCACCCGTATCGGCATCACCATCGGTATCCGCATCGTTGACGTCGCCAGGCACTAAGTTCGTTGTGTTGGAGGTCAAAACCACCAGCCGACCGTCTGAAGAAAGGGCGGAGAAGTCGCTGTCCCCGGGAGCCGCAAAGCTCGTGACATTGCCGGTACCGTCATGTTGGCCGCTGATTAGGTCGGTTCTATGGGTTTTCGTATCATGTAAAAATACATCTTTGTTTGCGGTATCGGTCCCCGATACGTTATGAGCAATCAAATTCGCGGGGGTTTCTGTGGTATAGGCTACGAAACGTCCGTCGCCCGAGATAGACGGATTTTCGCTGTCCTCGGTGGTTTCCGTAATAATCTTCAGTGCTCCGAGTTTGCTGCAATCTTTCGGTGCCGCGGTACAGTCGTTCATTTTTCCGCTGACCCGGTAAGTCCTTTTTTTGGCGATGTCGCGGAGGAAAATATCGTCGGCACCGTTTGTGTCCTGTGATTCGTTATAAACATACGCAGGATCTGTCTCCTTGGTGGTAATCAGGCCTTTGTCGGTTTCCAAGTCCAGATTGGCCGCGCGGGACACAAACACCACGGCGGAGCCTTTTGCCGAAATTGCCGGCGCCCAGCTATCGGCGCGGTCGCCGTCGCCATCCCACGCGAGTTCGTCTTGCGCTTCGTAGCCGTTGCTGTTGATGCTGGCTCTTTGTATTGTTTTACCGCTAACGATAAAAATATCTTTTGACAGGTTGGTGTCGCCCAAAACGAAATTAGTCGCTTCGGATTCGAAAGCCACCGCTTTACCGCCCGTCGAAACCGCGGCTGCCTGGCTGGCTTTGTTGCCGGCGTTGCCCAAGGATGACTTGCTGATCAGTGTCGTGCTTCCCTTGCTGGCTGCAAAAGCAGCCGGTGTGACGGCCAACGCGATGAATATGGCTTTGCAAAGTGTTTTCATGCGGAAATCTCCGTGTAAGGTGGTATTAGATTAAATATCGGTAAGGTTATTTGGCTGTCGAGTAGCGGCCATCGGCGATCTTGAACAATGTCACCGAGGTGAAATAGGTCTTGGAACCGAGGGTGATTTCAACACCCAGATGTTCTTCCGAATTAGTCAGAGCGGAGAGAGTTGGGGCTTTAAGCTCAAAACCGAGTTTTCCGGTTGCCGAGTCGAAAGCGAATTTCGCGAGCTTATTGTTGCTTGCCGGATCGCTCTTCCAGGTCTTTTTCAGGCTAAAAGTTGCAATACCGGTTACGCGGTCCACTCCGGTCGAAGGTTCGATCAGCGACGTCAATTCCTTGTCGAGCAATACCGATTGACCGGACATGAGTCTGATTCTGACCGGATCGCCGGGGGCATAATCGTAGGTCGGATCGGCCAGCAACAGGTTGAAGCGCGCATAATTTTTGGCGGCGTCCGCATTGGCGCGTATCAAGCCGTTAACCGCCACAAATGCGGTGCTACGGTAGCCGGACGGCGCACGGAAAGTGCCGCTTTGATCCAGAAATTCCTTGAGCTTAAAGCCCTTGCCGCCGAGGATCAACACGTTCGGCAGCAAGTCTGCGGGCAGACCGTTGCCGAGGTTGGTGTTGTGAGTTTCGACAAAGAGGGTCTGCTGTCTCGGTGCAATCTTGACCTTGACCGATTGATCCGGGGCTTCGTAATTCAAAATCCCCAGCGTGCCGGAGGTGATTTTTTTGAGGTTGCCGGGGGCGATTTCGATTTCGCTGCCGCCTAGCGAGGTATAGAAAATTTCCGTGGCGGGATTGAACAGCGCTCCGCCGGCACGGTTGGCGTTATATAAAAAGGTGGCGCTCCAACTGTCGTCGTTACCGCCCGGTTTGCCGGTATCGACCTGTAAACGCTTGACCCAAAGATTGACTGCGAGGCTGTTGGTATCGCCGCCATTCGGAGGCAGGACAATGAATTCGGTTGCTAGCGCGATCGCGACATCCGGATTCGGTCCGCTATCGGTTGCGGTAAACACGACAGGATAAATGCCGGGCTCATAGGAAATGCCCGAGAGCTCGCCGGTGGTTGAGTTGTAATTGATGCCTGCAGGCAAGCCGACTGCGGAATAAGTTACGTTCGCTCCGTTTACGGCGGAAACTAGGATTGGAAAGTTGTTACTTCCATATTGCATGCCGTAGATTGCAGTCGGAATTCCGAAGTAATTCCAGTAAAAATTGCTGGTGCTGGAAGGGGCGATCCATATCCAGAGGTTGGTCGTGATGGTTTTTCCGGCGCAATCCTGGGCGGTTAACGTGACCGAAAAGGTGCCGTTCTCCTGAGGCGTACCGCTGACCATGCCTGTATTCGCATTCACACTGAGCCCTGCCGGCAATCCCGCGGCGGAGTAGATGATCTGGTTGGGATCGGGCAGATCGTTGCAAACGGCCGCGCCTGTGGTATGCCAGGTGTCAGAATAGGAGGTGCCGACTTCGCCGTTATTCAAAAGGAAAGTCGTAAATTTGAAAGAGGAGTCAACCGGAAATATGGTGATGGGTATAGTCGTAATGACTTGCAGCGGCGTTGCATCAGCCAACGTGAAAGTCACGTAAAAAGTACCTGCAGTCACTGGCTGCCCGGAGATTTCGCCGGTAATCCCATTCAGAGAAAGCCCCGTCGGTAAATTCTGGGCTCCCCATCTGTAAGGCGAGACGGCGTTTGCCTGCGTCAGGGGTGGAGAGGTATAGTCGCTACCCACCGTCCCGTTGGGAAGGGACGAGGTGACAATGTCCAAACCGCCGTTGCCGCCGCCACCGCTCGCCGAAATGTGAACGGTGATCGTGAATTGGACTGTCGTATGCCCGTCAGAGGCTGACAAGGTAGGCGTATAGTTTTGGGACTTGGTCGGGGTGCCGGTGATGTAACCGGTTTGCGAATTGAGCGACAAACCGTCCGGTAAGTTCGCAGCCGAGAAGGTGACGGGCCCTGCTGCATTTGCGGTCAGCAACACGGCAAAATATTCCTGATTGGTCGTGCCGCCAGGCAAGGACTGGGTTAAAAAGCGGAAAGTGCCGCCCGCCTGAGTCATTGACGCAAACGCCAATAGCCAGCCTAGGAGGCAGGCAGCCATGATGAATCGTGTTGAAATAGGTTTGCGCATTAAAAAATCTCCGAAGAAGAGGATTGTTTGGCCGAGAACTGAACGTTGAACAATCTGTGCTAAAAAACAAACGGCCTCGTCTTTTTCGGTCGGCTAAAAGGCATTAGGCATCATTTGTCCATAGAATTGATTTTTAAGTGTAGTTAAATAAACGCTTTTTGACGGCTTATCCTAAGCGATCGATAACTGAGAAGGATGTGAACGAGTCGACAAGTCGCATCCGTGTTGTTATCGTGGTGCTTCCGGTGAATTCATCGCAACTGAGATTAGATTTGAAATGTCGTTATATTCCATTCCTGCTTGGCCTTATGTTTACGGCGGCCCCTCGGGATCAGGTAAAATCCGTGTCCTGCCCGCAGATTTCAACGTCGAAGAAATCCTGGCGTTCGAGCCTTCAGGCAGCGGCGAACATGCTTTTTTGCGCATTCGCAAGACCGGCGAGAACACCGAATATGTGGCCAGGCAATTGGCCCGTTTTGCGGAGGCCAGGCAGCGCGATATCGGCTTTGCCGGGCTGAAGGACCGGCATGCGGTCACCACGCAATGGTTCAGCGTTTGGTTGCCGGGCAAGCCGGACCCGGATTGGGCCGCGTTCGCATCGGCTTCGATCGAAGTGTTGCAGGCGGTCCGCCATGCGCGTAAATTGCAGCGCGGCGCGTTGGCCGGCAATCGCTTCAATCTGGTGATTAGGGACTGGAAGGGCGATCAGGATGAAGCCAATGCCCGGTTAACTGCGGTCAAGGCGAGCGGCTTCGCCAATTATTTCGGCGAGCAGCGTTTCGGGCACCAGGGCCGTAATGTCGAGCAGGCCTTGAGCCTGTTTCAGGGCAAGAAAGTCGGCCGCGAGCAGCGCGGCATCTATCTGTCGGCGGCCCGCTCGTTCCTCTTCAATCAGCTGCTGGCGGCCAGGGTAGCGGCGCAAAACTGGAACCTGCCGCTGCCGGGCGATGTGTACATGTTCGACCGTTCGCACAGCCGCTTCAAGGCCGATGCACAAGATCAGGCGATAGCCGGGCGCCTCAAAGCCGGCGAGATTCATCCGACCGGCGTGTTATGGGGGCAGGGCGCCAGCGGGGTGTCCGAGGCGGCGTCGGCTTTGGAAGCCGAAGTGATCGGGCGCTTTCCCGAGCTGGCGGAAGGATTGCAAAAGAGCGGCGTCGAAAGCGAGCGGCGGCCATTGCGGGTCAATGTGCCGGATCTGGCGTGGCGGTTTGTGGAGGATCAATTACACTTGAGTTTTTCGTTGCCCGCCGGCAGTTATGCGACCGCGCTGCTCAGGGAGGTGGTCGATTGGGAGGATCAATAGTCCCAATCGCCTTCGTCTTTTTTGGCGAATTTTTCGGCCAGCCGCAACAGCACCAGTACCGCGCCGGCGCCGCCGTCTCTGGGTTTGGCCGAGCAAAATGCCAATACGTCCTGGTGCTGGCGCAGCCAGAGATTCAGGTTGTTTTTCAGGACCGGCAGGTTGTCTTGCGAGCGATAGCCTTTGCCGTGAATGATCAGAACGGAGCGGCAACCGTCGGTGACCGCGCGGTGCAAAAAGACCAACAGTTGCCGCTTCGCTTCGGCGCTGGTCAGGCCGTGCAGGTCGATTTCGGCGTCCAGGCCGAACTGGCCCTTGCGCATCTTGGCGTGCACGTTTTTCTGCAGGCCCGGCGCGATATAACTGAGCCGGTCTTCGATGCTGACCGTGTCGAGGTCGTAATCGTGATGTTCGACAAGCCGGTTTTCGATCTCGACCGGTTTGTTTTTCGGGTAGGGTTTCGGTTTTTCTGCTTTCGCTAGGGTTATCTTGTCGTCTTTTATCGCGCGCACCGTGCCGATGGCAAGACGAAACAACTCACTGTCCGCGGGATCCTGGATTTTTTTTGTCACGAAAGCTGATTTTGTGGGGCATTGTTGCTAATATTTCGGGATTTTATAGCGAATTCGGCTTTAGAGCGAACGATAAATGCATATTTTATTGAGTAATGACGACGGCTACCTGGCCGAAGGGCTTGCCGCGCTGGCCGCGGCCTTGCGCCCGTACGCCGATATTTCGGTCGTGGCGCCCGATCGCAATCGCAGTGCGGCCAGCAATTCGTTGACCCTGGACCTGCCGCTGCGCGCGCATGTGGCCGACAACGGGTTCATCAAGGTCGACGGCACGCCGACCGATTGCGTGCATCTGGCGATTACCGGGCTGTTGGAACCGGAACCGGACATGGTGATCGCCGGGATAAACCACGGCGCCAATATGGGCGATGACGTGCTGTATTCGGGTACGGTCGCCGCGGCGACCGAAGGCCGCTTCCTGGGGTTGCCGGCGGTCGCGATTTCGTTGGTCTGTAACGAGGAGCCGAAGCATTTTGCGACCGCGGCCGAGGTCGCGGTCGTGTTGTTGAAGCGCCTGCTCGCCAAGCCCTTGCCGCAGGATACCTTGCTGAATGTGAACGTGCCGGATGTTCCGCTCGAAGCGTTGAAGGGCTATCGGGCGACCCGCCTGGGCCAACGGCACAAGTCGGAACCGGTAATCAAACAGAGCGATCCGCGCGGACGCGCGATCTATTGGGTGGGTCCTCCGGGGGCGGAACAGGATGCGGGACCCGGCACCGATTTCGATGCGGTCAGCGCGGGTTACGTGTCGGTTACGCCGCTGCAACTGGATTTGACCTGGTATGATCGGGTCAATACGATCAGGACTTGGCTTTCGGAGGAAACCAGCGCATGAATCCAACCCTACAAGGTATCGGCATGACCTCCCGGCGTACGCGGGAAAGGATGGCCCGGCGTTTGCTCGAACAGGGCATCAAGAGCAATAAAGTGCTCGATGTGATGGGGCGGACGCCGCGGCATATTTTTGTCGACGAGGCGTTGTCGAGCCGAGCTTATGAAGATACCGCGCTGCCGATCGGATTCAATCAGACCATTTCACAGCCGTATATCGTCGCCAAGATGACCGAATTGCTGCTCGAATTCGGCAGTCTCCGCAAGGTGCTCGAAATCGGCACCGGTTGCGGCTACCAGACCGCAATTCTGGCGCAACTGGTCGAGCATGTGTATACGGTCGAACGCATCATGCCGTTGCAGAAAAAGGCCAAGGATCATTTGTGGAGCCTGAAGCTGAAAAATATCAGCTATCAGCACAGCGACGGCGGCTGGGGCTGGCCCGAGCATGCGCCTTATGACGGCATCCTGGTCGCCGCCGCACCCTCCGAAATTCCCGAAATGCTGCTCGAACAAATGGCGGTCGGCGGTGTGATGATCATCCCGATCGGACGCGGCGAACGCCAGGAATTGCTGCGCGTGTTCAGAACCGAAAACGGCTATGAAGTCGAAGAGCTGGAACCGGTCAACTTCGTGCCGTTTCTGGCCGGCAGGGCGTGAGTCGGGATCTTATTCTCCGGGCAAAAATTTGACCAGTTTGACCGAGCTTTGGTCGCGCTTGATGATTTCGAGCGGATAGCCGTGCAGCTTGATGCTGGTACCTTCCTCCGGAATCGTTTCCATGAATTCGATGATCAGTCCGTTCAGCGTTTTGGGGCCTTCGGTCGGCAGTTCCCATTGCATCAGCCGGTTCAATTCGCGGACGGTGATGCCGGCATCGACCAGATAACTGCCGTCGGCTTGTTTTCTGAAGGTGACTTCATCGGCGACCAGTCCGCCGAGGATTTCCTGCAACAAATCATCGAGCGTCACCAGTCCCTGCACATCGCCGTATTCATCGACGACCAGACCGATGCGCAGCTTTTCGCTCTTGAAATGCTGAATTTGCTCATGAATCGGCGTGCTTTCCGGAATGAATGCAGGCTTGGTCAGCGCATTCATCAGCTGGGTTTTATCGAAATTTTCCTGATTGATCTTGATCAGCACGTTGCGTAAGTGCAAAAAGCCGACCACTCGGTCGATGCTTTTTTTATAGACCGGCAGGCGGGTGTGCGGACTGTTCTTGATTTGGTTGATGATGTCTTCGATCGGCAATTCCAGGTCGATGCCGTAAATGTCGTTGCGCGGCGTCATGATGTCTTCGACCGTGGCCGATTCGAGATCGAGAATGCCGAGCAACATTTTTTGATAGCGCGCGGGCAAGAGGCTTTCCGCTTCGTTCACGATGCTGCGGAGTTCGTCCTTGTTCAAGGTTTCGTGATTGTGTTTGTGTACCCGGACTCCCACCATGCGGAGCAGCAGGTTCGCGATCAGGTTGATGCTCAACACCAGGGGATAGGCCGCCTTCAGCAGCGGGACATAAATCCAGGCGGCCGGGAAAGCCAGCATTTCAGGCTTGACCGCGGCCAGGGTCTTCGGCGTGACCTCGGAAAAAATCAACACCACGAGCGTCAACAACACGGCCGCAATCGTAATGACGGACTCATCCTCGCCATAGAGCCGGATCGCGATCACCGTCGCGATCGAGGAAGCCGCGATATTCACGAACACGTTGCCGAGCAGAATCAGACTGATCAGGCGGTCGGGACGTTGCAGCAGCGTGTGCGCCTTGATCGCGCCGGCGTGCTTCAATTTGACCAGATGTTTGAGCCGGTATCGGTTCAACATCATCAAAGCGGTTTCGGACCCGGAAAAAAATGAGGATAAAACGAGCATCAGGGCAAGCAAGCCCCATAGCAGGCCGAGGGGTAAATCGTTCAAGGAAGGGGGTCTCTGTGAGGGAAGAAGTGTCTACTCTACGAAGTGAGAAATTTTTGTCAAGTTTCTTGCGGCAATCAGGCGCGAATGTCAATGCTTCCTGTCAATAAAGTGATCAAATTTTACAACAGTTTATAACTGAACTGTTATAGAATATGCGGTCAAGCTTCTTATTCAGAAGCCTTTTTAACGACGCAAAACCGGGAGTTATTTCATGCGCATCATCCTCTTAGGGAGTCCGGGTTCCGGCAAGGGAACTCAGGCCCAGTTCATTACTCAAAAGTACGGTATTCCCCAGATTTCGACGGGTGACATGCTGCGTGCCGCGGTCAGAGCCGGAACGCCTTTGGGAATTGAAGCCAAAAAAGTGATGGATGCGGGCGGTTTGGTGTCCGACGACATCATTCTGGGTTTGATCAAGGAGCGGATCGCGCAGGATGATTGCACGAACGGCTTCCTGCTCGACGGTTTTCCGCGCACGATCGCGCAGGCCGAGGGCTTGAAGGCGATGGGCATCGACATCGGCCATGTCGTCGAAATCGCGGTCGACGACGAGGAAATCGTCAAGCGGATGGCCGGCCGCCGCGTGCATCCGGCTTCGGGGCGCAGTTATCATGTGATCTTCAATCCGCCGAAAGTCGAGGGCGTCGATGACGTGACCGGCGAACCCTTGATTCAGCGCGACGACGACAAGGAAGAAACGGTCCGCAAGCGCCTAGAGGTTTATCATCATCAGACCAAGCCGCTGGTCGGGTATTATTCCGCCGCGGGCCAAAGCGCCAAATTCGCCACGATCGCCGGTGTCGGCGATGTCGGACAGATCACCGCCAAACTGCTTGCCGTCTTAGAATAATTCACTTTCATTCCGCCGTACCCATCGGCCCAACTACACATAAGAGCTATGCCGGGTAAAACTTTATATGACAAATTATGGGAAGATCATGTCGTCCATACCGAGGACGACGGTTCTTCATTGATTTATATCGACCGCCAACTGGTGCACGAAGTGACGTCGCCGCAGGCGTTCGAAGGCCTGCGCCTGTCAGGACGCAAACCGTGGCGCACCGACAGAAACCTGGCGGTGGCCGACCATAACGTGCCGACCACCGACCGCGCCAAAGGCATCGCCGATCCGGTTTCACGTTTGCAGGTCGAGACTCTCGAAAAGAACTGCGCCGAATTCGGCATCACCGAATTTAGCATGGCAGATGAGCGTCAAGGCATCGTGCATGTGATCGGCCCCGAGCAGGGCGCGACCTTGCCGGGCATGACCATCGTCTGCGGCGATTCGCATACTTCGACGCACGGCGCCTCCGGCGCGCTGGCGTTCGGCATCGGCACCTCCGAGGTCGAGCATGTGCTGGCGACGCAATGCTTGGTGCAGAAAAAAGCCAAAAACATGCTGATCCGGGTCAACGGCAAGACCGGCCCCGGCGTGACCGCGAAAGACATCGTGCTGGCGATCATCGGCAAGATCGGCACCGCCGGCGGCAACGGCTATACGATCGAATTTGCCGGCGATGCGATCCGTGCCTTGTCGATGGAAGGCCGCATGACGATTTGCAACATGGCGATCGAAGCCGGCGCGCGCGCGGGCCTGATCGGCGTCGACGAAACCACGATCGAGTATTACCGGGGCCGGCCTTATGCGCCGAAAGGCAACGACTGGTTCATGGCCGAACGGATGTGGCAAAACCTGCATTCGGACCCGGATGCGGTATTCGACAAGACCATCGATATCGATGCCGCTTCGATCCGGCCGCAGGTGACCTGGGGTACTTCGCCGGAATTGGTGGTTTCGATCGACGACAAGGTGCCGGATCCGGCGCTCGAAACGGACGCGACCAAGAAGCAAAGCATGATCCAGGCGTTGAAATACATGGACCTGAAACCGGGCCAGGCGATCACCGACATCAAGCTCGACAAGATTTTCATCGGCTCCTGCACCAATTCCCGAATCGAGGATTTGCGCGCGGCAGCGGCGGTCGCGAAAGGCAAGAAGGTGGCGTCGAGCATCAAGCTGGCGATGGTTGTGCCGGGCTCCGGTCTGGTCAAACATCAGGCCGAGGCGGAAGGCCTGGACAAGATCTTTACCGAGGCGGGCTTTGAATGGCGCGATCCCGGCTGTTCGATGTGTCTGGCGATGAACGCGGACCGGCTGGAGCCGGGTGAACGCTGCGCGTCGACCTCGAACCGCAATTTCGAAGGCCGGCAAGGCTATGGCGGACGCACGCATCTGGTCAGTCCGGAGATGGCCGCCGCGGCCGCGATCGAGGGGCATTTTGTCGATGTGAGCAAATGGGAGAAGGAGGTACGTCAATGAGAGCGTTTACACAAATAACAGGACTGGTTGCGCCGATCGACCGCGCCAATATCGACACCGATGCGATCATCCCGAAACAATTTTTGAAATCGATTCGCCGCGCCGGCTTCGGCCCTTATCTGTTCGACGAATGGCGTTACCTCGACCACGGCGAGCCCGACATGGACTGCACGAATCGTCCGCTGAACGAGCATTTCATACTCAATCAGCCGGATTACCAAGGCTCCGAAATCCTGCTGACCCGCGAGAACTTCGGCTGCGGCTCCTCGCGCGAACACGCGCCCTGGGCTCTGGAAGACTACGGTTTCCGCGCGATCATCGCGCCGAGCTTCGCGGACATCTTCTACAACAACTGCTTCAAGAACGGCCTGTTGCCGATCGCGTTGCCGGCCGCCGAGGTGGATAGCCTGTTCCAGGAACTGGTTCCGGGCTACCGTTTGACGATCGATCTGGCCGCGCAAACGATCACCACGCCGGCCGGCAGGGTGATTCGCTTCGATGTCGATCCGGCGCGGAAATACCGTTTGTTGAATGGGCTCGACGATATCGCCTTGACCTTGCAAAATGCGGACAAGATCAGAGACTATGAAGCCAAACGCGCCAAGCGCGCGCCCTGGTTGTTCGCGGGCTGATCCCGGCCCATCCCATTGCGGATGAAGCTTCTGCTTCATCCGCTTGCGTGTTTATTTCAGCATAAGCCGTGCGTCGGCTGTTTTCCAAGGGTTGTTCCATGTCAAAAGTTTATAATGTTGCAGTGGTCGGCGCGACCGGCGCCGTCGGCGAGGCGATGCTGTCGATACTCGAAGAGCGCAATTTTCCGGTCGGCGAAGTGTATGCGCTGGCCAGCAGCAAGTCGGTCGGCAAGCGCATTCCGTTCAAGGGCGGCTCGTTAAAAGTCGAGGATCTGGCGACATTCGATTTTTCGAAGGCGCAGATCGGCCTGTTTTCGGCCGGCGGTTCGGTGTCTGCCGAATATGCGCCGAAGGCGGCGGCGGCCGGCTGCATCGTCGTCGACAATACCTCGCATTTCCGTTATGACGACGATATTCCGTTGGTCGTGCCGGAAGTCAATCCGGAAAAAATCGCCGATTATAAAAACCGCGGCATCATCGCGAATCCCAATTGCTCTACCATTCAAATGTTGGTTGCGTTGAAGCCGATTTACGATGCGGTCGGCATCGACCGGATCAATGTCTGCACCTATCAGGCCGTTTCCGGCACCGGCAAGAAAGGCATCGACGAAGTCGCGAACCAAACGGCGAAACTGCTGAACGGTCAGCCGATCGAGAGCAAGGTCTATCCGAAGCAGATCGCGTTCAATGTGCTGCCGCAGATCGATGTGTTCATGGACAACGGCTACACCAAGGAAGAAATGAAGATGGTCTGGGAAACCCAGAAGATCCTCGGCGACGCCTCGGTGAAGGTCAATGCGACCGCGGTCCGGGTGCCGGTTTTTTATGGCCATTCCGAAGCGGTGCATATTGAAACGCGTCACAAAATCAGCGCCGAAAAGGCCAGGGAATTACTCCAGCACGCGGCCGGGGTGAAGGTGGTGGACGAACGTAAAAACGGTGGCTGGCCGACCGCGGTGACCGAGTCTTCAGGCCATGACGAAGTGTTCGTCGGCCGCATCCGGGAAGACGTTTCGCATCCTTTGGGTCTCGACCTGTGGGTGGTCGGCGACAACGTCCGTAAGGGCGCCGCCTTGAACAGCGTGCAAATCGCCGAGGTGCTGGTAAAAAATTACATCTAGTCTAAGCTTAACAGCATATTTTATAAACTGTTTGCGGCGATAGACCGAGGTAATTATTGTGAAAGAGAGTAACGTAAGCAATTTGACCAGGACTTTAGCGGTATTGTCGTTATTGACCCCGGCAGCCGCCTATCCGTTAGGCATAGGGGAAATTAAATTGCATTCGGCCCTCAATCAAAATCTGGATGCCGAGATTTCCTTGATGTTGTCGGCGGGCGAAAGAATTTCCGATGTGAAAGTCAGTCTTGCGTCCCCCGATAAATTTGATGAACGCGGCGTGCCTTGGTCGTATTTCCTGTCGAACATCAGTTTCGAGCCTAGCGTGCGCGCCGACGGCTCGGCGGTGATCAGGGTCAGATCGCGGGAAGCGTTAAAAGAGCCGATTCTAGATCTGCTGCTACAGGTGACCTGGCCGAAAGGCACGTCCTATCGCAAATTTTCGTTGCTGGTCGATCCGCCGGCGGCCTATGCGCAGCCGACCGTGCCCACGATGCGGGTTCCGGAGACGATTGCCGGTACACAGGCTTACTCTGCGCCTGTATCCCATGCTCCATCCTACGCACCGGAGCCGCGTCCGCTGGCTTCGGCGCCCGCTTTGGCGCCGAGCCCAGTGCGTCAGGCGCACAGAGATGAGATCGTCAATGGGGTCTATGGACCGACCCGGAAGAACGACACGCTATGGGGTATTGCCGAGAAGGCGAGCCGGCCCTACAGAGTCTCGGTCGAGCAAATGATGGTCGCGATCTATCAGACTAATCCGGGCGCATTCTACAAGGACAATATGCATGCCTTGCAGGCCAGGGTCAAGGTTAAGATCCCCGATCGGGAGACCGTCGTCAAATTGTCGCATCAGGAAGCCCTCGCCGAATTCAATCGCCAAACCGAAGCCTGGAAAAATCCGACGCGATCGGTGGCGGCGGATGCGGGCAAGGTAAACGAAACGGCGCTGAACAAGGAGGATGCCGTTGAAAAGCCGATCGAGAATCAGTTGACTTTGGCGGCGCCTGCCGAAGCGACGGTGGCTGAAAAAGCGGTCATCACTCCGGGACAGGAGCAGAATGCGGCCAAAACCGACTTGGCCAAAGAGGAGGGCTCGTCATCCAACGCCAAGGCCAACGAGGAAATGGAGGCAAGATTGGCGGCGATGGAGCAACAGTTGGCGAAAATTCAAGCCTTGTTGACGATCAAAGAGCAGCAATTGGCCGCGTTGCAGAGTCAGACTCAACAAACGGCTCAGCCGGCAATTACGCCCGCCGTCGCGCCGTCTCAGCCGGCGGCGACCGCAGCACCAGTGCAACCGGCTCCGGCGGCTCCGCTGCCGTCCGAACAAGCGGGCGTCGAGCAAACTGAGAAGCCGGTCTCCGAGCCTGTAACTCCAACTCCGGCCCAATCGGCTCAGCCGTCGCCATCTGCGCCGGATCTGGCGGCAAAAGCGACTCCGGTTAAAAAACCGGTCGTCCGTCCGTTGCCCGCACCCGAACCCGTCGAGGAACCGCTGCCCTTGGGCTTGATCGGCGGTGCCGGTGCGGCCGTTCTCGCCTTACTGGGATTGTTCTGGTGGCGGAAACGTCAAAGCGAAAGCGAAGACTCGCTGAATACCGAGAGCATGTTTTCGCCGTCCATCATTTACAAAGCGCCGGAAACCGAGTCAGGTTTCTCGGTGCCGGTGCTGAATGAAACGACCAACTACGAAGTCAATCCGGTTGGCGAGAGCTCATTTCTGAGCGAGTTCACGCCGAGCGATTTTGATGCTTTCGACAACGATCAAGGTGAAATCGATCCGATCTCCGAGGCGGATGTCTATTTGGCCTACGGGCGTTATCAGCAGGCCGAAGAGCTGATACGCAACGCGATCGAAGCCCATCCCGAGCGCGATGAGTGTAAGCTGAAGCTGCTTGAAATCTTCTATGCCAGCGAAAACCAAGCCGGTTTCGAAGCGTTTGCAAAAGAATTAGTCACCGCCGGAAAAAGCCAGGACCCTGTATTCTGGGAAAAGGTCTCCGAAATGGGACAGGAAATGTGCCCTGATTCGGCATTGTTTTCAGCCGGCGCGCCAACGCTTCCGAGTGCAGGTAAAGCTGCGGTTGCCGGCGAGCCTGAACCGGTCAGTCTGGCCAAGCAGGACGCGCCTTCGCAAGATGATTTCGATATCGGCTTTGACTTGGATGCATTCGAAGCGTCCTTTGCGGAGCCCGTCGAGCCGGAACTAGCAACGGCCGAAAACGCGTTTGCGGATTTAGATCTGGCCGCTTTTGCTGTGGAAGAAACGGTTGACCAAGATGAACCGCATAACAATGCCAGCATCGATTTCGACCTCGGTCAGTTTTCTGCACAGGCATCCGCCGCCCCAAGTCCGGAGGAGGATTCGGCTGATCTTCAGTTATCCGCCGAAAAGAATGAATTTGATTTTGAGTCTTTGGCTTTCGATCTGGGTTCATCCGCCGCGGTAGCGCCCACGGATGATTTGGAAGCAGCAGTAATCGAGCAACTCGATTTGACGACAGAGTCTGCAGGCGTCGATGCGGAAAATGCTTTCCCAGACGATTTTAACTTTGATTTTGATTTTTCCTCGCTCGGAGATGACGCGTCGGAGGACGAAGAGTATGAAGTCTCGGGGGTTTCCGACCTGACCGATATGGATGAACTCGAAACCAAGCTGGATCTGGCCAGGGCCTATCGTGATATGGGCGATAATGAGTCGGCCAAGGACATCGTCGCAGAAGTGCTTGAAAAAGGCAGCTCCGAACAAAAAAAGCTGGCGCAAGTCCTGCTTGACGAATTGATATAGCAACTCTCTCAGACCGGAAGTAAGCCCGCTTACTTCCGGTTTGCTGTTTTTCTCAAGCGCCTATTTGCCTTGAAGTGGCAATACCGGTGCAACGAGTTCAACTCCCTTTTCCCGCGACACTCAGAGGTACTGCCGGGATTATCGGGCAATGATCTGAAGAGTGTCTTCTTTAATCCCGAGCAATAATTCGCCCTGTAAAATTCCGAGCAATTCCTTGCCGGCCATACTGTACCGCCATCCGTGCAGCAACGGGCAATCGCCCTCGTCGTTATGGAATAGCAATGCTTCCAAATCTTTACGGGTGGCGAGAATGTTCGGGTTCAAGGCGTTCTCTTCGGCCCTGATCCTGACGATCGCCGTCAACAGGTCTACGATCGCTTCCTGCTGTTGGGTCTTCTTCGCCGGGCGTCCCTCCTCATGCAAGGGGATGGGCGGGCGGTTCTTCGCCGCGCTGATGAGCTTGCACAAGGCGGCGCCGTAACGGTTGACCGTGCGTTCGTTGATGCCGCGGATTTGTGCCAGTTCTCCCACCGTTTCGGGTTGAAGTTTCGCGATATCGAACAACAGTTCATCGCGGATCAGCCAGCCTTTCGGCCGGTCTTCGCTTTGCGCGGTGCTTTCGCGCCATTCGGCGAGTGCCTGGATGATCGAAAGTTGCTTGCCGGTCAGTTTGTTCTTGCCCTTGATTTTGCGCCAGGCGTGCTCCGGCAGGACTTCATAAAGCGACGGATTGGACAGTTCGGCAAAATCCAGCTGCAGCCAGTCGAGGCGCCCCAATGCGCTCAGCTTGTCGAGCATCATTTGATAGATTTTGCAAAGATAAATCACATCGTCCGCGGCGTATTGGATTTCCGCTTCGGTGAGCGGACGCTTACTCCAGTCCGCGCGCGTATGAGCCTTGTTCAGGTTGACGTTCAACAAGTGCGAGACCAGCATCGCATAGCCCGGATTGTCCTGATAACCCAGCAAAGGCGCCGCGACTTGCGTGTCAAAGATCGGCGACGGCAGTTTCCCGGTCAGTTGATAAAATATTTCCAGATCCTGACGGCTGGAATGCAATACCTTGATGAGGTCGGGGTTGTATAAGACCTCAAAAAGTTCATCGAGTTGGGTGAGGGCGATCGGGTCGACGCAAGCTACCCAGTCTGGCGTGGCGATCTGTAGCAGGCAGAATTTGGGGTAATAGGTCTTCTCGCGTAAAAACTCGGTATCGAGTGCGATCCAGGGAGCCGATTTGATGCGCGCGCAAATTTCGGAAAGTTTCGCGGGGGTGTCGATATATTCAATGGCAGTTGTATTCACGTGTCGAACCTTAAATAGAGGCGGTCGCCGATAAAGATCGTTGCAATAAGAATGCGATCATAGTCTTGTGTCGGAGAATTGAGCGGGATGCGCTGGCTTAATCGTTATTCATACTAGCAGAGAAGCGCCGAGGAAATGCGCAGCAGTCAGCAGAAGCCGAGTCAATTTTTACCGGAAAGTCCGGTCGCTTCGGTCTGAGACTTGGGACTCTGTTGGCGATGGCGTCCATAACGCGAATTGCCGCGTTTTTTGGGGCGCCGGTTTTTAACCCGCCGAATATCCAGGGCTTGGCGATTGATCTCGACCGATTTTAAATGCTGAAAGATGTCCGGCGGCATTTCATCGGGCAATTCGAGTAGCGTGTAAAAGTCCTGAATGTCGATATTGGCGATGTTATTTTTATCGACCCCCGATTCTTCCACCAAGACCTTCTTGAGTTCTTCGGCCGTGACTTGATGCTGACGGCCGACATCGAGCCGGTAACGCACCATTTTTATCGTTTGCGGGATGGCTCGACGAAGCGCGCCGCCACGCTGCGCTTCGGCAGGCGGGGGGGCGGCGGCCTGAGCTTTTGCCGGGTTTTGCAGTAAAAACAGCAGGGCGGCGGCGCAATCCAGGAGATCGAAGCCCAGGCTTGCGCTGAGGGTCTTTAGGTGGGCGCGTTGGTCGCCGAGGTCCTCGCTGTTGACGATCTGTTGCAGTTGGCCATCCAATCCGCTTGACAGACTGGGTTTATCGGTATTATTCATCCTGGAAATAAGCGCTCGGGTGGACTGTGCAAGTCAATGTCTGAAAAAATGGCATCGGCATCAGGTGTCGGTTTTGCTTAGAGCCTGTCCTCAAATATTTCGACATAAGCTTCATCACGAATACGGCGTAGCCAGAGTTCGGTTTCTTCTTCGATTTTTCGTTTGCGTATTGCTTCCCGCGCCATATTTTTTTTATGTTCGTCGCTATTGTCCTTGGTTTCGCGGTCGAGCACCTGGATCAAGTGCCAACCGAACTGAGTCTGTACCGGGTCGCTGATTTCATTTATCGCCAGCCCGTTCATCGTAGTTTCGAATTCCTTGACCAAGTCGCCGGGATTCACCTTGCCCAAGGAGCCGCCCTTCAAGGC
This sequence comes from Methylomicrobium lacus, assembly GCF_041897535.1. Lineage (GTDB taxonomy): Bacteria > Pseudomonadota > Gammaproteobacteria > Methylococcales > Methylomonadaceae > Methylomicrobium > Methylomicrobium lacus_A. Next base: position 1,066,056 of record NZ_CP169217.1, on the reverse strand, counting down.
CGAGCCTTTGTCGTCAGAGTGCGCGCGCGCGAGCGCGGCGAAGTCGTCGCCATCGGCAATGCGTTCCTTCAACGCCAGCAAGCGCTTTTTTGCTTCGTTATCGTCGATTAATTCGTTGGTCTTGATCAAAATGTGCCGAACTTCGGTTTTGGTGACCATATGGTTGTCCGAGCCTTTCGACTCGAGCAATTTGATGATATGAAAGCCGCTGGGGCTGCGTATCGGATCGGATACGGCGCCTACGGTCATTTTTTTCGCGGTATCGGCAAAAATGCTCGGGATGTCGTTCAGGTTACGCCAGCCCAAATCGCCGCCTGACAAGGCATTGTCGTCGTCCGAATTGCTGACCGCGGTATGGGTAAAATCCTGGCCTTCGCGCAGCTTGGCGACGATGTCGTCGGCCTTGCTTTTGGCGGTCTGGATTTCCGCTGCGGAAGCCCCTTCTTTCACGGCGATCAGAATATGCCCTAGATGGTATTGTACCGAGTCGGAACCGACTTTGCCCTGGGTTTCGAGATAGTGTTCGACTTCCCGGTCGGTCACCTTGACGCGAGAGCCAATCTCACGCGCGCGCAACTGATTGACCATGATTTCATTGCGCACATTGTCCACAAAGCTTTTATAGGCCATGCCCTGGCTGATCAGTTCGTTTCTGAACTCATCAGGGCTCATTTTGTTATTGCGCGCGATTTCGGTGACTGCACTGTTCAGCATCTCATCGCTGACCGTGATGCCGGCTTTTTCGGCCAATTGTTTCTGCAGTCTGTCGACAATCAGTTTTTCGAGCACCTGGCGGCGCAGCGTGGAAGCGGGCGGCATCTCGACATTGGATGCGCGCATACGCTCTGCGATCATGTAAGTTTCTTTTTCCAGTTCGTGCTCCAATACCACGTCATCTTCGACGATCGCGACGATGTTGTCGAGCATTTCGGCGCGAGCGACACTGGCGGCCGCCAGCCAATGGAGCAGAAAAAAAGCAATAAAAAATTGTTTCATTACGGTGTGGTCAATTCATTTTGGCGGCTACGATAGCCGAAAATACTTTGTTCTAAGAAGGTGTCGAGCCTTTCACCTAGGCCTGTCAAGCCTTTGAGTTCAACCTGAAAGAAAACGCCGGACTGGCTGGTGCCTTCGGCAAGCTGTGTATTCGCGCTGTTAACCGTATTGATATTGTTGATATAGCGGCGGCCGATCAGGCGGAAACGCCAGCAGCAATTCTCTTTTTCGACGCCGAGGAAGGTTTCCTGAGTGTTGTTATAAAGCCAGGAATATTGCCAGCGGCCGATCGCATACCAGTTGTCGAGCAGCGGCCAGCGGAAGCTGACGTCGCTTTGCACCAGATCGTTACTGTGCAGTACGGCCGGATCGGTTAGCGGATTATAATTATTATCGGCGGCGGACTGCTGCCAAATGTTTTGGTTTGCTATTAAGGTTCGTTCAACGAGGTCGGTACGTCGATAATGGAAGCCCAGGTTTAGAATCCTCTCGGACTCATCCACAAAATGCAGCACCGCTTTGCCTCTGACGATGTCATTGGTCTCCGGGTTCCACTGGATACCGGTTTCTCCGGACCAGTGCTCGGTAAATTCGCTGCTCAGTTCGGCAATCAGCGGCGACACACTTTCGGTTTCAGGAGGTGTTTCGAAGCCTTCTTCAGGTACCATCACGAAATCAGGCAGGTTGCGAATCCTGATTGGCGCGGTCACCTCGCGGTTCTGGAAATAAAAAATTTGCCCGATGTTGAATTTCAATCTTTCACGGCCGCTTTCAGGATCGATCAGTCGCGTCGTCAGTGCGGCGGTGATTTGATTGGCATCCTGGACCCTGTCGGTGCCGCTGAAACGGTTTTCACGGAACAGATTGCTGAACCATAAGTCGTAGTTTGAGGTATCGAACAAAGGAATATTTGTTTGGTCCTTTCTAGGGATGTATAAATAAAACAACCGCGGTTCGATCGTATGCTTCATGGACGAGCCGGCGCTGCCGAGATCTCTTTCGAACGTCATGCCGCTGTCCATTGAAAAGATCGGCAAGGTTCGGGTGACAGCACCAGGCCAGTTTTTGGGTACATTATTAGGGTCGGCACTATTTTTTTCAGAGAGCTGATAATCTGTGTGCTGTAGTGAAACTTTGGGTGTTAAAAAGCCCCATTCGTTGTGCAGCGGCGAACTGATCGAAGGTTTAATATTTAAACGCTGGCCGTTGACAAGATTTTGATGTTGAAAATAGACGTATTCGCCATCCAGAGCCGCATTTAGCGGCATAAAATCGAAGGCGTGATCCAGGTCGAGATTGACTTGAGGCAGTCGCCGATAGGGGCGTTTGTGCCCGGTCAAGGTTTTATCGATCGTTTGATAGTTTTCGAGACGGCCGACCAGCGAAATGCCTTTGCTTCTGTCTCTGTAGCCCAGATCGGCCGTGCTTCTGATGTGACTGAAGTTGGGGAAGCTCAGCGCGTTGCCGAGTTCGCCGAAATATTCCTTGTCCGATACATAATTCAGATCCAGATTCGAGCTGATGTGCTGGCCGAACTGGCTGGTGTTTTTGAATGAGCCCAGGAAACGCGAGATATGGCGCTCTTGGTCATTCGGTACCACTTCAAGCCCCAATTTGCTGTTCGAGTAGGGGGTCAATAGTCTGAAATCGCCGGCCAGCATCAAGCCGCGCTTGGTATAGTAGCGCGGCTTAAAGGTGGCGTCGTAGTTCGGCGCGATGTTCCAGTAATAAGGCACGGTAGCGTGGAAGCCGCCGAGCTGCGTATTGCCGTAGGATGGCGCCAGGAAGCCCGAGAGACGCCTGTTGTCGACCGGGAAAGACAAATAAGGCGAGTAAAACACCGGCGTGCCTTTGAACTCGACCCAGGCGTTTTTGGCGGCGCCTTTGCCGGTGGCGTCGTTCACTTTCAGATCGGACGCATGCACGACCCAGTCCGTATTGCCCGGAGGACAGGTGGTGTAGGCGACGTCCTTGTAACGCGAAAGCGACTTGCTTTCCCGGTACGCGGCGGCGGCGCGGCCTCTGAGCGGCGCGGACGGATTGATGAACTGCACGTTTCTCAAGGTCGCCTGGTCTTGCGCCAGTTTCAGATTCGCGGAATTACTGTAGATGGATAAATTGTCCTCGCTGTAATACACCTCGCCTTGCAGATCCAGGGTTTGCGAAACGCTGTCATACTGCGCGGTGTTTGACAGCGAGTGCTGGTCGGCGCGGGTAATTTCGACATTGCCCTCATAACTGCTGATTTCATTGTCGAAGACTTCGCCATAATCGGCGTTCACATCCAGCGGCGACACATCGCGCAAATGCCGGCCCGGTGTAAATCTGCTAGGCGCCACTCCCGGTTCGACGCTGCAATTTGCCCACGGATCGTATTTGAGCTGGGAGGCCAGTGAGCCGAAGACTTGTTCCTGTTTCGCGTCGAATGCCGGCGCCACCAGGCTGAAGCCGTATTCCTTGGTAGCGACGGGGCGTGCCTGGCCTTTCGGATCGGGGCCGGTCAGATTGCAATTCCAGTCCTGGCTGCCGTCCGCGGCTTTACAATGCCAGCCGGCTTGCCGGGTATCTTCCTGGCGCAGGTTTTCCTTAACGGTGATGGCCTTGTGCGTCACGGTCGCTTGCACCGGAATCGGCTTTTCGGCAACCGCTTTCGGCTGAAGCTCGGATTTGGCTTCGGCTTGAGGTTGAGGTTTGGTTTTGACTTCGACTTGGGTTTCCGGAATCGGTGTCGGCGCCGATTCGGTGACAGTGGTTTCCTTCACCTCGGCCGGAGCGGGCGGCACTGGTTTCTGCACTAACGGCTCGTCGGCGGGCGGTGGGGCTTTTTCGCCGGAGCAAACCCATTCCTTGCTGTTTTTGTCCTGCTGGCAATTCCAGGCGGTGTCATCCGCAAAACCCGGAGTCAGCAGGAACGCGAAAAAAAACAGGATGAGGCAAAAATGCATGCGGTGTCGGGGTATCAGTAGCGAAACGTTTCGTAAATAGACTAAAATGCCAGACTCACATTTTACCTTAATTTATCTGACCATATTAAACTAATCTAACCGGATCATCATGATTGAAGATTTGCGCATCTTAGGCCTGCTCGACTGGCTTCGGCATGACCTGTTGATGACGATAACGAGTTGCGAGCCGGCCTCCAGCGACGCCAGTTTCCGGCGCTATTTCAGGGTAAAGGGGCCCGAAGGCCAGTTTGTCGTGATGGACGCGCCGCCCGAGAAAGAAAACGTGGCGACATTCATCAAGGTCGATCATTTGCTGAAGGCGGCCGGCATGCACGTGCCCGAGGTCTTTGCGCAAAACCTCGATGAAGGCTTTCTCTTGCTCGAAGACTTCGGCAGCGTCGATTTTCTGAGCCGGGTAACGGCGGAGAATGCCGGGGCGATGTATCAGGACGCCTTGGACAGCCTGTTCCGCTTGCAGACGGGAACTTCGATAGCCTCCTGCGGTTTGCCAAGCTACGATCATGCGCTGTTGACCCGGGAGCTGGGTATTTTCGACGAGTGGTTCCTGGGGCAGCGGCTCGATATCGAGATGCCGTCCGAAATCCGCGGCGCGCTGCACGGGCACTTGATCGCCTCGGCGCTGGAGCAGCCGCGGATCTGCGTGCATCGGGATTATCATTCGCGCAATCTGATGGCGCTGGAAGCCAATTCGCCCGGCGTGCTCGATTTTCAGGACGCGGTGATCGGCCCGGTCACCTATGATCTGGTGTCGCTGCTCAGGGACTGCTACATCGCCTGGCCCGAGCGGCAGGTCGAAGACTGGATGAGCGGCTATTACCGCCGTCTGCTCGCTGCGCGGTTGATCGATTGCAGTCTGGAGCAGTTCCGGCGCTGGTTCGACTGGATGGGCATGCAGCGCCATCTGAAAGCGATCGGCATCTTTGCGCGCTTGAACCTGCGCGACGGCAAGCCCGGCTATCTGAAAGACATTCCGCGCACCTTGAACTACGTGCTCGCGCAGGCCGATGCCTATCCCGAGTTTGCCGAATTCGGCGAGTTTTTACGCGCCAAGGTTTTGCCGTTGCAGGAGGTCGCCGCATGAAAGCGATGATCCTCGCGGCAGGGCGCGGCGAAAGGATGCGCCCGTTGACAGATCACACGCCGAAGCCCTTGTTAAAGGTCGCCGGCAAGGCCTTGATCGAACATACGATCGCTCAATTGGTCGGCGCGGGCTTTACCGAGATCGTGATCAATCATGCGCACCTCGGCGCGCAGGTCGAAGCCGCGCTTGGCGACGGCGAGCGCTACGGCGCGCGCATCTTCTATTCGTCCGAAGGCGCGCAGGCGCTCGAAACCGCCGGCGGCATCATCCACGCGTTGCCGTTATTGGGCGATGAACCGTTCCTGGTCGTGAACGGCGATATTGCGACCGATTTTCCGTTTGCAACCTTGCATCGGGTGCCGGTCGATCTGGCGCATCTGATCCTGGTCGATAATCCGGAGCATCATGCCCAAGGCGATTTCGGCCTGGACGGCAAGGGCGGGGTGATCGAAAACGGCAAAGAGACATTTACCTTCAGTGGCATCGGGATTTACGACCCCGCCTTGTTCGCCGACACGCCGGCGGGCGTCAGCAAGCTCGGTCCGCTGCTGCGCCGGGCGATCGGCCTCCAGCGGGTGTCGGGGCAGAAATATGACGGGTTCTGGATGGATGTTGGAACTCCCGAGCGTTTAGCGACTCTTGATCTTTACTACTCACAAACAGGAGCAACCTCATGAGCGATCATATCTACAAGAAAATCGAGCTGACCGGCTCTTCGACCGTCGGCTTGCAGGACGCGATCGAGAACGCGGTTGCGCGCGCCTCGAAAACGATACAGAACATGCGCTGGTTCGAAGTGGTCGAAACGCGCGGCCAAATCGAAAACGGCAAGATCGCGCACTGGCAGGTCACGATCAAGGTCGGCTTTGCGCTGAACGAATAAAGTCGGAGATGAGTTGCCCGGAATCAACGGGCCTCCGGTAACGCGTTGCCCTTTCGCGCAATCAAACGACTTTGATTTCACGGGCGTGTCCCGCAAAACCGAGGGTATCGTAACGCGCCCGACACACCGCCACCGTGGCCAGGACAAGTCCATCCTGGCTATATGGGGCCGGGGTCTATGCTGCCCCAAAGCCAAACACCCGGAGTGCTGGTCAAAAGACATACGCGACTGGAATCCGGTCGGCGCTGTTGTCCTCAACCCCGACAAGGCGATGCGAGAAAACTTGAAGACAGCCGCGTGATTTTTGCGACAACTATCTTGAAAAACACCGCTCGACTGAGCAGCAATTGTTTAAAGATGTTTAAAAGTCGCCGCTTTTTCGTAGCCGTAAGCCCGCTTCAACACGCTTATTTCTTTTTATAAAAATTAGCGGTGTAGCAAGACATCAGCGCGCCCCTAACCATTGGGGCATCATTTTGTTTATAGAGCTGACTGTCCTTATCGTTCATGGTAGGCATAAGATTTTTGGTTTCGTCGGAAATATCGCCATTGCTAAAAACTGCATCGGCTACGCAATTACAGTAAGCGCTGGCCTGTTCTGTAGAGCGAGTGGCACTCTCCTGTTTTATGCAGCTATTAACGAAGACAGGCTTAACCTTGTAGGTATCGCTATTCTCTCCGCTACATGCTGACAAAGCGATACATAATGCCGCTATAAACACTAAAATTTTCTTATTCATTTCATTCCTTATTGTCGATTATTATTATGGAGAAATTGTATTCGCTTAGCGTTTATTTGCTGAACGTAATGTAACGCCGGTACGGCGAGTCCTGCTTCCAGGTGAAAGATTCGGTGTAGTAGTGCATCAAGCCCAGATAGCCCAACACGCCCAGGGTGACCGCCTTGCGAATCTCGATGCCGAACCAGTAGTTGGTGATCAGGCTGATTACGTGGTCGCCGTAGGCTTGCAGCACGAAGGCGAGGCCGAAAGACAGCGCCGGCAGCACGATGAAGCAGTGCACATGCCAGCTTTTGGCTTGACGGTAGAGCCAGTTTTGCGGTTGTTGATGGTGGCGGTTGTAATCGTGCGTCACGTAAAAGAAATAGGCGGTCGCATCATGCACCAGCCGGGGGCCGAGAATCGCCAGAAAATAATACTGCTGGATGAACAGATAATAACTGCTCAGGACCAGCAAGGTATTGGACCACAAAAACCATTTGCCGAATGCGGTCGCTACCAAGCGTTGGCAGTACACGGTGCCGAGCGCGAGCAGCACGCACAAATTGCCGGCGATCAGCTTGATCCATTCGACTTGGTCCGGCGTCAGTTTCGCTTGCAGAAAGATGCCGAGATATATCAGGAGTCCCGCGCCGACGCTGAGTCCAAGCAAGCCATAGAAATGCGGAGCCGGCAGTTTGCACAGCCCGCGCGCCAGGCCATGCTGCTGTTTCAGCACATGCAGGACGGTCCAGGCGGCGACCGCGACGTAAAACACATAATAAGGCAAAAACAGGCTGCCGATGCCGAAGACGGCCGCGAGGGCGAGCGTCATCCGGAAGATGCGGGGTTTATAAAGCTTCAAATAATCGCCGTTGCTGCACAACAAAATCGCGCTGGCGACGATGTGCGGCGTTCCGAACAAGATTTGATACAGCAAGAAATGACCGGTGTTGCTGGGCAGATTTTCTTTCAGAAAATCGTGCCAGAACCAGCCGTCGAACAACTGGAGCAGGACGCAGACCGGAATGATCAGATACAGCGCCAGGATCAGGCGGAAGGAAACGGCCAGCCGGGCCGGTGCTGGAAAATCTTGTGATGAAAGGATTTGGGCAGACATAAAAAACGATCCCGCATTGATTTACATGATGGTGGATGAATTCCTCAAGGGCATGAAGCGTGTAAACTCACTCAATGGCAAAGTAGGGCGGGAATGGCGGCGGTTCGATCCAGTCGGAATCGATGGACGCCATTCCCGCAGCTACGTTTCATTGAGCACTGATTTAGGGGTATTCTATACCAGACGGCCCCATAAATCGTAATCGTCGGCTTCTTCCAGCTCGACTTGCACTAGGTCGCCGACTTTAAGGTGCGTGGCGCCGTCGATATAGACCTGGCCGTCGATCTCCGGCGCATCGGCCTTGCTGCGCGCGACTGCGCCTTCCTCGACCACTTCGTCGACCAGGACGGTCTCGATTCGGCCGATCCGGCGCTGCAGACGGGCGGCGCTGATCTCGGCCTGATGCGCCATGAAACGGGCCAGGCGTTCTTCCTTGACCGCTTCCGGCACCGCATTCGGCAAATCGTTCGCGGCCGCGCCCTTGACCGGCGAGTAGGCGAAACAGCCGACCCGGTCGAGCTGCGCCTCGGTTAAAAATTGCAAGAGTTCCGCGAATTCTTCCTCGGTCTCGCCCGGAAAGCCGACGATAAACGTGCTGCGCAAGGTGATGTCTGGACAAACCGCGCGCCAGGCCTTGATGCGCTCCAGATTGTTCTGGGTGGCCGCCGGACGTTTCATCAGTTTCAGAATCCGGCTGTTCGCATGCTGGAACGGAATGTCCAGGTAAGGCAGGATTTTGCCTTCGGCCATCAACGGAATCACTTCATCGACATGCGGATAAGGATAGACATAGTGCATCCGTATCCAGATGCCGAGTTCGCCAAGCGCTTCGGCCAACTCGTAGAAACGGGTGCGCACCTGACGGCCTTTCCAGTCGAAAGGCTGATATTTCAAATCCAGGCCGTAGGCGCTGGTGTCCTGCGAGACGATCAGCAGTTCCTTCACGCCGGCCAATGCCAGGCGTTCGGCTTCGCGCAGTACGTCATCGACCGGCCGGCTGACCAGGTCCCCGCGCATCGACGGGATGATGCAAAAGGTGCAGCGGTGATTGCAGCCTTCCGAGATCTTCAGATAGGCATAATGCCGCGGCGTCAGTTTGATGCCTTGCGGCGGCACCAGGCTGGTGAAGGGGTCGTGCGGCGGCGGCAGATATTCGTGTACCGAGGCGATCACTTCCTCGAGCGCATGCGCGCCGGTCACTTTCAGGACTTCGGGGTGTCTCGCGCGAATTTCGCCTTCGCGGGCGCCGAGGCAGCCGGTCACGATCACCCGGCCGTTTTCGGCGAGCGCCTCGCCGATGCTGTCCAGCGATTCTTCGACCGCGGCGTCGATAAAGCCGCAGGTATTAACAACCACCAGGTCGGCGTCTTTATAAGTGGGCGAAATCGTATAGCCTTCGGATCGCAGCTTGGTTAAAATCCGCTCGCTGTCGACCAGCGCTTTCGGGCAGCCCAAGCTGATGAATCCAATATTTGGAGCAGTCATTCTTTTCTCATGAGTGTAAAACCTGCCTAGTTTATATGAGTGTTGGCGCGATGAAAAATTGAAAAGCTTGTTTTTTATAAAAAATGTGCGGAAGGCTGGCGGCCATCCGTTAAGCAAATCGTGGTCAAAATGGCTTGGGGCGGGGAGTCTGTGCGCATGTCCGACTTTACATTAACGACGCGTTGGTTGATTCCGGCGCCGGTCGATGCGGTCTGGAATTGCCTGGTCGCGACCGAGAACTGGCCGTCCTGGTGGCCGTATGTCGCGCGGGTCGAAGAAACGGCGGCGGGCGATGCCTCGGGCGTCGACAATGTCAGGCGCTATCTCTGGCGCACCTGTCTGCCTTATAATTTGGCGATCGATTTACGGGTGACGCGGCTGCGGCCTTGCCAGTCTATCGCGGTCGAGGTTTCGGGCGATCTGATCGGCAACGGCGTTTGCTCGCTAAGCTGTCAGGACAACGAGGCGGCGACCGAGTTGATCTTTGTCTGGGAGGTCTCGCTCGCCAAACCGTGGATGAAGAGGGTGGCTGGCGCGGCCCGGCCGCTGTTTATATGGAATCATCAGCGGGTGATGAAGAAGGGAGAGCAGGGCCTGATCCGCCATTTGGCAAGGCGTTGAGCATCATCTCGATAAAGTGGCGGCAAGCTTTTTTGCCGCATCAAAACGAATTATTATTTAATCATAAGATTTTAGTTGCCAAATCCTCAAAAGTCTTTATAATATGCAAAATCAATCGCGGGGTGGAGCAGCTTGGTAGCTCGTCGGGCTCATAACCCGAAGGTCGTAGGTTCAAATCCTGCCCCCGCTACCAAATAATTAAAAGGCTCATGCTGTCAAAGCATGAGCCTTTTTTTATGTCTGCCGATTTCCGATAAGCAAACAGAAAGCGCATTTCGGACGTAGTTCGATGCCGTATAGGATCTTTCGGTCGCCTTTGTTTTAGACATGGGAAGTTGCCCTCATAGACGGATTAATCGCGCAAAATGGGCGTCAATTGTGAGGCCCGAACCTTCCAGCCCGCCGGTGTTTTGAGCCAGAAGTGGGTATAGCGATACCGGCCGCCGAACTCGAAAGTGCCGAGATGGCCTTTCAGCGCCATAATGCCGATTTCCAACGCGGTATCGCCGATGACCGACACCGAGATATCCGAAACGCCGTGTTCGGTTAAACTAAAATCATCCCGGCGATAGCGGCCAACGGAAACGTCTTTATCGATCAGCGCGCCCGAAGGATCGATGCCGACGTCATCCTCAGTAATGTAGGGCGCCAGCGCATCGGCGTCCTTATCAAGTTCGATTTGAACGATTTTACGACTGATCGTTATGATTTCTAGTGCTTCGCTGTTCATCACCCTCAAACACCCAATAAAAAATTAAAGTCTTATATCCATCAGGCGTTGCCGCCTACTTTCTACTCCCTTTTAGCGCAACGCCTTTTCCCAGCGGCTTACCACGGCCGCTGCGATGCTGTTGCCCAGCACGTTCGTCGCGCTGCGCCCCATGTCCAGAACCTGATCGATGCCGAGCAACAGCAACAGGCCGGCCTCGGGAATGTGGAACATCGACAAGGTCGCGGCGATCACGATCAGCGACGCGCGCGGTACGCCGGCCACGCCTTTGCTGGTGAACAACAGTACCAGCAGCATCAAGAGCTGTTCGCCGAGCGGCATGTCGATGCCGTAGGCCTGGGCGATGAATAGCGACGCAAAGGTCATGTACATCATGCTGCCGTCGAGGTTGAACGAATAGCCCAGGGGCAGCACCAAACCGCAGACCTTTTCGTCGCAGCCGAAACGTTCGAGTTGCTGCAAAAGCTTCGGATAGGCGCTCTCGCTGCTGGCTGTGCCGAACGCGAGCAGCATTGGTTCGCGGATGTGGCGAAGCAGCGACGGCAGGCGGCGTCCCAAAAACACTAAACCGATACCGGCCAGCAGGCCGCTGAGCAGCAGCAACGCGAAATAAAATTCGCCGATGAATTTGCCGTAAGAAAGCAGCACCGTAATGCCGTTTTGCGCGACTACCGACGCGATCGCCGAGAATACCGCCACCGGGGCGTAATGCATCACGTAGCTGGTGATTTTCAGCATGATGTGCGCCAGCGAGTCGAGCAGCAGCACCATCGGGTGGGCCAGATCGCCCAATGCGGCCGAGGCCACGCCGAAGAAGATCGAAAATACGACGATCTGCAATATTTCATTGGCGGCCATCGCCTCGAAGATGCTTTTCGGAAACACGTGCGTCACGAAATTCTGCAAGGTCGGCTCGACCTCAGGCAGGCCGGTGGCGGCGCCTTCCGGCGGAAACGGAATGTGCAGCGAAATGCCCGGCTGAAACAGATTCACCAGCAGCATGCCGAGCAAAAGGCTCAGGATCGACGCCGAAAAAAACCACAGCATCGCCTTGAGGCCGATACGCCCGATCACCTGGATGTCGCCCATTTTTGCCATGCCGACCACCAGGGTCGCGAACACCAGCGGCGCGATGATCATCTTGATCAGGCGCAGAAAAATATCGGTCAGCACGGTCAATACCGTCACGACCTGCTGCAAGGCAGGATTCGGCTGAGGGCCGGCAAAGGCCAGATTCAAAAGCTCGCCGGCTACAATGCCGAGAATCAGCGCGACCGCGACATACAAGGTCTGGCGATTGGGTTTTTGTTCATGGTGATGCGTGTGGGGCGTCATGGGCATGTCCTTAATCGTTAATCTTTGCTTGGGCGGGGCTTTTGCGCCGGGATAGTTAGTCGGTTCATGGTTATCAACAAATTTAAGCCCTAAACCTTTTAGCTGTGCCTAAAGCATGAATTGAACCTAACAGAGTCGTACAGGGATCAGAATCGCCTGATAGGCAAGGACTGGTTACGATTATCTTGATAATTGGGGTGCTTTGAGAGGGCTGTAGGGATCAATGACCGCATTTCTTACTCGAAATGCTGGATCTGGATGATGAAAAGCGGATGAGGGCGAACGCAAAGGTAAGAGGGGCATTTCTTACGAACGCCATACCAGGGCTATAGCAAGCCACGCTCTATCTCATGCAGATAGATGAATTCAGGTGCTTTTACTCCAGCCTTTTTTCTGATTTCGACCAGCTCTGGCGACTCGAAGAAGCGCCGGGCATCGTCCAGCGAGGACCACGCGGAGAAGTGGACGATGTTGTTTGCGTCGTTGTCGTAGCGCAGCAATTGGTAGCTGATTTCTCCTGCTCGTTTTCTAATGTCTGCGGCCTGGTCAAAAACCGCTTTCCATGCCGGATAAGCCTCGACCTCATGAATGATTAAAACGTGTTGCATGTAAGCTCCGTTGATTCATAGCGTTAATGGTGAAACCCAAGGGCAGGCCGAAAGTGCGGCCTTTAGTTAGCCTGCCTTTTGGGTAGGCAGTGTTTTAATATGGCCGGCCGTCTTTGTGCGTTAATGACCACACCCCGTTCGCCAATTGGATGGCTTTCAGGTCGTCGTTGGGGTAATCGACTTCGTCGCCTTCGGTGCGATCCCCGATTTCGATATAAACAACCGGTTCGGCAGACCGGTTCACGAGTTGATGGCCTACGCCCGCGCCAGCCTTGAGTCCCATGCAGTCTCCCGGACTGAGCGGGTATTCCTTTTCATCGAGCAGCAGGGTAGGGGTGCCCTGCAGAATATAGATGAATTCATCCTGCTTCGAATGATGATGCAGGAGTGCAGAGATGGCGCCAGGAGCGAGTTCGGTCAGATTGACGCCGAAATGTGTCAGGCCGAAATGATCTCCCAGTTTTCTCTTGACTCTCCCTTCCACTAACGCGGCGAAGGGCTGGGGGTAGATTGTCTTTTTCTCCGGTGACGGAATGGATTTGGCGGGTACCGGCGTATGTTGCATTGCTACTATTTCCTTGCAAGTTGACGTTGTATGATGGGCAAAATGTCAGTGCGCATAATGCGCGTAAGCTTTTACGACTTTGCGGTCCGGGCCGAAATGCAGTACCTCGGCGGCCAAGCCCCGTGGACTCCTGTAATAAAGGGTGATGCTGTCGACCCCCGTCAGAAGCGCGAGCAATTCAAAGCGAAGATCCGGAATCAGCGCTAGCGCCTTCCTCCAGTAGGCGCCGACAGCCTCCTTGCCCTGTAGCGTGCCGGAGGGCTCGCCGGCAATCTGAGCGATGATCGGCGAAGACATCTCGAACTGATTCGAATAATGAGCGAGGATGCGGTCAATGTCGTGACTGTTCCAGGAGTCGATCCAGTCGTGTGCGAAGTGTTCTGCGAATTGTTTGTCTATCATCGTGATTTTATCATTGTTATTTCAAGATCGAATCGCAGGTTTCGACATTGGCGCTCACCGCAATGCTTTGGACATGCATGTCCGTGGCGCTGCTGCCAATTACGCAGTTTTCCCCGGCCGTGTATTCGATCCAGTCGTATTCGCCGTAAAGCGGTGCGGCCGGATAGTTGAAGGCGCCGGCCCAACCTTCGGCGGTGCTGTCCACCGGCCAGACGTTCATCATGACCTTGTGCAGCGAATCTGCCGCCTTGGGTGTGGGATGGAGCAGCGTGTCGTCCGCCTTATAGACCGAGATGCCATCGACAAACCATTCGATCCCGGTGGAAGTCCACTTGAAGCCGTAGTCGTGGAAATCGAGGGAAGCGTCGAACCCCGCATCGACCCTATGCTCATTGCCGCCGGCGTAGCTATCGTCGTTGGTCCAGTAATTCACCTGGAAGCGTGTGGTGTCGTAGCCCAGGAACTCGATGTCGATTTCGTTGTGCTGGCCATTGCCGCCGTTATCGTAGGGGCCGGCAAAGGTGAAAAACGAACTCACGACGCCGGACTGGGCCACCGGTTTGAAACGCGCCTCATAACAACCGTAGCCATAGAAGCCATTGCTTTGCAGGTTACCCGAAGAGTAAGGCATACCCAACGCCGCTACGTCGTCAAGACGGATGGACATCGTGCCATTGGCATGGGAAATGTGGTCGGCCAACCATGCATTGTAGAAAGGCGAGCCGTTGACCCAGCCGTCGGCCTTCATCCAGCGCGTAGCGTCGAAAGCGTTCAGGTCGTCGGTGAAGTCACCCTCTACGGTGGGCGTTTGGGCCAAGGCCGCCGTACAGGCCCCTGCCGTAACCGTTGCAACGATGAGCGCCCATGCGCCCGATACGTTTTTGTTCATGAGGGTCATCCGTTATTTGTATTTTTGAGAAAGAGGTGTTTCTGCGCTCGCCAACCGCATCACCAACATGCTCGGCGCCAGTTTTGTTGCGGGATTGCAAGAGTATAAGCCACGCTAAGAAAATTTAGTTGAAAAGAAGGGGGGCATAGGGGGCAACGTGTGAAGGTAAGCTGCGGAGCGCTATAGGTGCAGTAGTTTAAACCTAATCAGACAGTCTTTTACAGGGTCTCCACAAAATTGAGGATAGGTTCAGCCTGTTAGTATTGTTTTTATGGCGCCCTGAAATGATTTCGATCAGCGGGCAGAATACCGGAATCATGGTTCTCAAAACACGAATGAGATCCTAAGGGCAAAATTTTTGTCGTGTACAGCGATCCCTTGGTTGGTGTCGATAGCAAAGATTTCCAGCGCCTGTTCATGCAGAAACCTGTCGTCATCCTGTCATATTTTTTGGATAGTATTCCGGCAGCTTAGCTTTTCAGGCGTTATTGACGTAACAGACGTTTTTTCATCGATTCGAACACGTAACAAGGAAATTCCATCATGAAATGTTTCAAGAAACTCAGCATAGCGGCCGTGAGTTCGATCTTAACTACCGGTGTCGTGCAGGCAGCAGAACCTACCCCGGAGGATTGGTTCGACGCCGGGCGTCAAACCGTTATCGATGCCGAACATCTCAATCCTAACGAAAGACGGGCGAAAAATGTGATCCTGTTTGTCGGCGACGGCATGGGCGTTTCCACGATCACGGCTTCACGGATTTACGACGGCCAGCAAAAAGGCGGCCACGGCGAAGAAAATTCTTTGAGCTTTGAAAAATTCCCTTATCTGGCTCTGTCCAAGACCTACAGCGTCGACCAGCAAACGCCAGACTCCGCGCCGACGATGACAGCGATGGTGACCGGCGTTAAAACCATCGGCGATTCGATTTCGGTCGATCAAGATGTCGAGCATAGCGAGCCCGATGCCAACAAGATTAATGCGAATGCGCTCAAAACCATTCTGGAAAAGGCCAAGGAACAGGGGTTATCGGTCGGCGTCGTGTCTACCGCGCGTATTACGCATGCGACGCCCGCCGCGACCTACGCGCACACCTCTAATCGCGACTGGGAAGGCGATTCGGATAAACCGGCCGGCGCGACGGTTCCCGACATCGCATCGCAATTGGTCGATTTTGACATCGACGGCGGCATTAACGTAGCGCTCGGTGGCGGGCGGACGCGTTTTATTCCCAAAACCGCGACCGATCCAGAATACGGCGTTGCCGGTAAGCGTAAGGACGGACGCGACCTGACGGCCGAATGGGTTAGTAAACACCAGAATGCTCAGTACGTCTGGAATAAAGACCAGTTCGATGCGATCGATCCGAAAACCACCGATCACCTGCTGGGACTTTTCGAGCCTTCCCACGTCCATTATGAAGCCGATCGTGTCGCACACGACAAGGCGGGCGAACCCTCGCTGACGGAAATGACGGTCAAAGCTCTCGATATTCTCAAAAAGAATAAAAAAGGTTACTTCCTGATGGTTGAAGGCGGCCGTATCGATCATGCCCACCATTCCGGAAATGCCTATCGGGCACTGACCGATACCCAACAATTGGCCGCCGCGGTACAGGCTGCGGCAGAGAAAACCAGTGCCAAGGATACCTTGATCATCGTAACCGCCGACCATAGTCATGTCTTCACGATCGGAGGTTACCCGCAACGCGGCAATCCTATCTTGGGCTTGACTCAAGGCGTAGGCTCGGATATTCCTGACGTTGATTTGCTCGGTTTGCCGTACACCACGTTGAATTATGCCAACGGCACCGGCTATACCGGCAAGTCAGATCTGCAACTGGAAGGCTCAAAATCATTCAACGCGACAGACGGATCATGGTCATCGGGTAGCGAAGGCCACAATCCAAAATCTTTTGAGCCGGCCACCGGACGTCCTACGCTCACCAATGACCTGGTACAAAATCCGAATTATCTACAGGAAACGATTATCCCGCTTGCCGCGGAAACGCACGCCGCCGAAGACGTCGCGATTTTTGCCAGAGGTCCCAAAGCGCATTTGTTTCACGGCGTGATGGAGCAGAACGTGATTTATCATGTGATGGCAAGAGCCTTGGGATTTGACAAACACGGCTCGGGAAAGGGCGCCGGAAAATGAGGCAAGCCGATTGATTAAAGTCGTCTTGGCGAAAAGACGCTGATGAAGAAAAGGGATACTCGTATCCCTTTTCTTGTTTGAACCAGGTTTAAATGTATTTATGAAAGTATCTGATATTTTAACAAGCGTGCTCGGGCTCGGTTTTCTCTGCGCTTCTGCATTGGGTTTTGCCGATAGCGCAGACCCTAGCGAGCAAGTCGCTTGCCGTTATGAAATGAAAGTGATGTCCCATGCGAATAACAAGGCGCTGGCCGATCATCGTGCCTGGTTTTTCTGGCGGCAAGCCAACATGATCCAAACGCAAGATGCCGACGGCGATTACGGAGAAATTTGGGAGAGAACGGATAATGGCACTATTCAATACCGCAAGCTTTATCATACCGATAAAACTGCCGTCGAATACATGCCGGCAGATAGGCCGACCAATCAGATGAGTTTCGATTGGTACAAACTCTCCAGTATGCTCAGTCGCGAGGAGCTTGACGCGTTGAAGTTGGTAAAAAAAACCCACGTTTTGGGTCGTAACGCGGAGTTACGCAAAGGGAAAACGGATGATCAGAATATAGAAGTGCTATGGTTGCCGGACGAAAAACTACCGGCTAAGATCGTCAGAAAAGACAAGCGCGGTAGCATGGAACTGCGGCTAGCGGAAATCTTACCGTTGTCAAAGGCTCCTCGAAAGCCGGTAGATTTGGAAGCCATCGCCAATTACCGGCATATTGACGCAGCCGATTTCGGTGATATGGAAAACGACCCTTTTGTGAAGAAAGTGATGGCGGCAGAAGGACATCGCCATCATTAGCTGTATGAAGTGTCAACACATTTCCGGACACAAAGTTAAGCAGATTTGAGCTGCAATTCATAATCTCTTTAGGAGCATCACAAAAGCCCCCTAAGGCTCAGACTCGATAGAATCGCAATCGAGTCTGAGCCTCTTTGGCTTCCCCGGCGCCAGTATCCGCAACGCGCCCGCTGAAGCCATGCGACTGTCCCTTCCTCTATCCCGCTGCTTTTCCTCGGCGGTCCGCGTGATGCCCTGCTTTTTTGTATTTTAAAAAACCGCAAGCCTGGCCGCGCGAAATCTGTTCGCCACGTGCAATGCGACAGAGTTTTCACGGTATTATTCCATACAAGAAAAATCATGGGAATGTTATGATAAGGGCACTTTTTAGACGGCCCAGAGACATATTATGCGAACATTAAGCCTCTTTTGTTTTCTACCGCTGTTGCTCATGGTAATGACAAACGAAGCTGATGCCGCCAAGTCACTCAAGCCGCAGCGTGTCAAATCATACAAGGCGCTGAAACACATGTTGTCTCAGCGTCAACCGAAGGCATTCCGCGGCATTATAAATGTCGGCGGGCCGATTGCTATGCCTGGAGCCAGTGTGAGTTCTGACTCGGGCCCGACGAGCGCGCCGGTGTCTCATTCCGAAACCAACGTACAGGTGGCGGGAGTCGATGAGGGCGACATCGTCAAGACCAACGACGGCTACATTTATCAGATCGCCGAAAATCATGTGCGGCTGGTGAAAGCCTATCCGTCACAGGCGCTGGCGCAAGTGGCGGAGCTGGCTTTCGGCGATGAATTTCGTCCCAGCGAGTTGTATGTCGACGGCGATCGTTTGGTGGTCTTGGGTAATGCCTGGCAGAGCGGGGATGGGGCGCAGGCAGCAGGTCCTGCTAATGGTGTTCAAACGTCTATGCCGTTGATATGGCTCCGAGGGGGCGCCAATCAGGCCGCCGCCAAAATTTATGATATCAGCGATAAGGCAAATCCCCGTTTGGAGCGGGAGTTGACGCTGGAAGGCGATCTTTTATCTTCGCGTAAAATCGGCGACAGCGTTTATGTCATCAGTAAAAACTACCCGCGCTATGATTTCTATTTGCCGATGTCGGAGCTGCGACTGGAGCGGAAAAAAGCGTCAAATGCGTTGGACAATCTGATTCCGCATGTTTCGGATACCGCAGTCAATGGCGGCACGGAACAAATGCTGCCGGTTAGCAAGCTGTATTATTTTCCGGGTTTTGTCGACTCCGATTATGTGGTGGTCGCCGGCTTTCGCCTGAGTCAACCGGACAACCCGGCGGATGTCAAAGCGTATTACGGCAGCGGCGATGTAATTTACGCTTCCCATGACAACCTCTATTTATCGGCGGCGGACTATAAGGCGAAGATAAACAGCAAAGGCATCGAGGTCAGCAAACCGTTTACCCATATCTACAAGTTTGCCTTGCAGGAGGGTGAAACCCGTTTCCTTCGGCAGGGTGAAGTGCCGGGCACGGTGTTGAATCAATTTTCGATGGATGACAGCAACGGCTTTTTCCGCATCGCTACAACCAGCAATAGCAGGGGCTGGGATGGCTCCCCTTGGCAAGGCGACAGCTGGAGCAATCTTTATGTGCTCGATAGCGACATGAATCGGGTCGGCGCGGTGGAAAAATTGGCGCTTGGCGAGCGGATTTATGCCGCCCGCTTCATTGGAGAGCGTTGTTATCTGGTCACGTTCCAACAGACGGACCCCTTGTTCGTGATCGATCTGGCAACGCCGGATGCGCCGACAGTGCTGGGTGAGTTGAAAATTCCAGGCTATAGCACTTATTTGCATCCTTACGATGCCAATCACATCATCGGTTTTGGCCAGGATACCGAAACTGATCTCGGAATTACCACCACCCTAGGTTTGAAACTGGCTTTGTTCGATGTCAGCGATGTCAACAATCCTCAGTTGAAACACAGTCTGGTGATCGGCGATAAGGGGAGTTATTCGCCGCTGCTGCGCGATCACAAAGCCTTGTGGTTCGATGAGGATCGGCATTTATTGGGCTTTCCGGCGAAGATAACCCAAAAGCCTGACAATATCGAGCGTCACAGTTGGTGGAATTTCGTGCCGGTCTTTGAAGGCGCTTATGTTTATCAGCTCACGCCGGAAGACGGTTTTGTGCAAAAAGCAGCTATCATGCATCAAACCCAAAACGACCCCAGCCAATGGGATTACCGCAGTGATATCCAGCGCTTGTTGACCATTGACGATCAGCTGTACACCCTTTCCGAGTCCAGAATTCAAAGCCAGGATTTGGTAAATTTCGAGCAAACGGGATTTGTAGAATGGCAAGCGTCGGAGGATGATGTGCCGGTTGAGATCCAACCTGCGATTGTTTCGCAGCCTGCACCGCTCGATTAAAGCCAGGGTTTGGGTCATGAATAGTGGCTTTGTAGGATGTGGTGAGGAACGAACCGCATCGTTCGCGTTTGATGCGGTTCCTATCGTCACCGCATCCTACGGCCCTGTTTGCATTTATCACCCGCCCCCACGATAAATCCCAAATGACTCAAAGAATCGCAGAATATTCATATTTAGTTGGCTAGTTAATGCTTCCAGCACGACGTAATCAGGTGCTTTCTCTGACCAATCAATGGAGCTATCCGAAAGTTGTGTGAGCCAAAAAAGATCCGAAGGATCAGTGTTTTTGCCGTTATCGCGCATGATCTTGCAAGCAATAAGATAGTTCATGATGACAAGGCGATAAAGGAGGGCGGTTTGTGCCTCGGGACTGAGTTGTCCTTCTTTACGCATTCTTTCAAAGTTCTCAACTATGGACTCGTTGTGTGGAGTCTTGTCGAGGGTAAGGCCGAACTCGGCCTTCAAGTTTGATTCGGCCTGCTTTAGGCCGCTGCTCTTGCCGAATAATCCAAACATGCAATTCCTCCCATTGCCGATTCGCCGTACAACCTAACGCAAAGCTAACCAGGCCTCCGCAAGAAAGCCGAGAAGCAGAACCACCCTCGGTCGGGTAACCGTTCACGCCCCCGAAGCCGAAGGCAAGCAAGCTAAAGCTGGGAATGGCAACCGGAAGGAGACATGCCCCTCCATCACCCCTTGCCAGCAAACCGTCCGCAGGGTCTGATAGACATTGACCTTGAGCCGCTTGCACGTCTCAATCAGGGACAACATCATCGGCCGAAACTGATTGCCCCGATGTGATTGCGTGAAGAAGCTGATTTTCCGCCAAATGACATACGGTCGCAGACTTTGCTCCGCAGCGTTGTTCGTCATCGGCACGCCTTGATATTTCAAAAACGTCCACAGCCGTGGGCTGTCGCGCAAAAGCTTGCGACAGGCGTGGCCGGTGCGCGTATCGCCATGGGTCGTTGCGGTGCGTTCCAGGGTGGCTTGAAAATGTTGGCGTAAGCGCTGCAAACGCCTTCGGTACAGCAAGGATTGGCAACCGCTGTGCTGCCAGCGCTTGCCGCAGTGCACCACCAGGCGGGCCAGGCGCAACAGGTAAGTGCCGTCTTCCCCGGCTTGTCCCGAACGTCCGGAGATTTTCTCCAGGTTGCGGATGATGTGTGCCCAGCAGTACTGATGCCGGTCGGCGTCATAATCGTTGTAAGCGCCGTGCCGGTCGGTGACCAGAATGCCGTCGAAATCGCCCAACAGTTCCCGGGCCGCCTGTTTGCCGCGCGAATAATGGGTCATAAAATAAGCCGCCTGCGGCGTGCTCAATGACCACAGCCAGTAGCGGCTCTTCCCGCGAAAATGGCTGGTTTCATCGGCGTGAGCCAAGCCCGCGTCACGCACCTGGTCGCCAATCTGTTGGTAGACGGGCAACAGCCAGTCGATCACCGGCGCTTGGGCTTCGCTGATCGCGCCCAAGCTGAAATCCAGCTGCCACTGCTCCGCCAACAGGCTCTCGATTTGACGCAGACTCAAGTGGTATTGGCTGTTCAGCAGACTGATCCAGGCGATCAAGCCGGGGCCCATTTGCCCGCTCGGCACGTCGTCCGGCAAGGCCGCGCGATGACGCGCCTTGCACTGTCTGCAACACCCGCTATAGCAGCGGTGCTCGACCACTTGGTAACGCACTTCCGGCAAGTCGAAAACTTGATGTCGGCGATAGCCGTCCATGACGACCTCGCCGCCGCAAGCACACTGGCTCTGCGGATAATAATGTTCGATCCGATCCACCGCTGAGGCATCCAGCAAAGCGCGTTCGTGCTTGCCATGCCCCGGCTGCGCGCCTTTCGCACGCCCGGTCGGTTTTTTCGACGGCCGCTCTGCGCGTTGCTTGGGGCTGTCTTGCGACGGCGGCTTTGAGGAGTTCTCCGAATGCGTATTGAGCTGCTCTTCCAGCTCCGCTTGCCGTTTTTGCAGTTCGACCAAAAGCTGCCACAGCGCGGCAATGAGCTGCTGCGCTTCTTCGAGGCTCTGCGGGACTGGCGCCGGTTGACTGAGATCGATAACGAGTTTTGACATATCGCAATTTTCTAACAAGCGGCCGGGCTTTGGCAAGGGCGTGAACGGTTACCTCGGTCGGCGGGTCTGGTTGAGCGTTGGGTTATACGGATTTCACACTTTGCCCCAAAAATCAGCCATATCAGAATTATGTTTCTCGACGAAATCTTTTTCTTTTCGGATGGCCTTTTGTGTATTGGCGGATACAAGATTTTCGAGAAATTGCCTTCTGGATTCACAATTTTTCAATTCGTCTTTAAGGTCTCTGTTTTCGATTTTAATAGTTTGATTTTTATCGGCGAGTATTTCGATATTTTTAGATACGTCTTTGGTATACAGAATAAGGTGGACGACTAATGCGAATAAACCAAAACTCAATACCAGTATTGCGAGCAGCAGTCGGACTTCTGGCTTTGTTAGGAATTCAATGGTCAACCCTAGTTTTTGCAACCCCTCAGCTAAAAATGGAGCACTTAGCGTTAATGACCCTGTCGTTCCCGTTATCATTTTTGATAGGGTGGTTGGTAGGAGTTTTTCTAATACGTCTGACATCTTCCGACTCTCTTTCTGCTAATGCGCTGCATAACGCAAAGCTAACCGGGCGAGGCCCGAATGACTTCGACAAATGAACATATTTCGCTTCCGCGCTCCGGTTGAGCGCCATGTTAGCGAAATAAACGCCGCTGTCGGTAGGCGTCAAGAAAAAACACAAAAAATCAGCCCTTAAAAATCAATTGGTTGAAATGTGTTTCTTGAGAGGCCAATATTGGAAGTTAAAACTAGCCCTGTGGTGTTCTTCGTTTTTCTTATTATAAATTCAGCACTTGACAACAATCTCTGTGCGACCTTCATTAAATTTATTCCTAAATAATCCCATTGTTGCCGAGCAATCGTTACCAACATCATAGGAATTACTTGAAATATTGCTATAAGAACTCTTCATCATTTGCTCATGCATTGCATAAAGCTCATTTGCCATACTACCTGGCATCAATGGAGTTAGATAAACGCCTTCCGTTATTTTTGATTTAGAAACAGTCAATATAACCCTAAAAACCTCTCTGTTCTTGCTATCAATAACGCCCCATCCTATATCCCCATTATCGTAAGTATGCAATTTAAAATTTGGAATTACGATTGACCTTTTCACGTCTACTGGCGACATCCCTCTTAAAATGGTGGATTTGATTGTGTCTATTGTGTAATAAAGCGTACCACCCATGCCGCCACTTGGGGTTGCATGGACAACTGAAGCGAACGGTAACAACGCAATAAGTAATGACATAGAAAAAATTATTATTTTTGTTTTCAAAATATTTTGATGCTCTAGTGCAAGAAAACGGTAACAATTTGTTTTGCAATGATAAGTATGAAAAAACATAAAATTAGTTTACCTATAAATCCAAATATTTTTATTACTGAATTCATTTTAACCTCCTTATTAAAAAGCACAAAACGCGAAAATACTAAACAAGCCAAAATACCACAAAACAGGTGACTCATAGCCAAAACCCAGCAGAGTTACCACCCAAGTCAAAACAGGCAATTTCAAGCTGCCATTTCTAGTGTTGTAAGTAACGGTCTCTGGAGCGTAGCGGGGGGAACCAAAATGCAAAGCATTTTGGCGAACCGTTGACGGACTTGTTAAATTGCTGGCACACGGTGACTATGATCCCCATTTTGCTAGAAGAGCCACAAGTCCTGTGATTGTCCCGATCAGGCCACTAAGCGCAGTGATGTATGGAATGCGCCTTGCCCAACGCTCCGAACGATATTTCTCCTCTTCGCGGATGGCCGAGCGAACTTTTTGCTCACCGGCGAGTGACAAATAATAGCGGTGACCATCCAATCCACTACGCTGGTAATCAGCGGACAAAACATCGCCCGCGAACACAGGAGGAATTGGAATCCGAAGTTCACGAGCGCGCCTCAAGAGCTGCCGAGAATGGAAGCTGGCCTCATCCTCTTCGAGGAACTGGTACTCGAACTGCCAGTTACCATCGTCCCAAATGTCTGCTGCATTTCCACCGTTCTTCACGAACCGACGGCGTTCTCGATCAACTTCGCGGTCCATAAAGTATCGACGAAGCCTTAGCTGCATGCCTTCCGGCATTGGCGTGATGTGTAT
Organism: Methylomicrobium lacus; assembly: GCF_041897535.1. Taxonomy (GTDB): domain Bacteria; phylum Pseudomonadota; class Gammaproteobacteria; order Methylococcales; family Methylomonadaceae; genus Methylomicrobium; species Methylomicrobium lacus_A. Next base: position 1,042,134 of record NZ_CP169217.1, on the reverse strand, counting down.
CAACCGGTAGATATTCATCTTTTGTCTGTCGAAGTCCTGATACTTCCGCTGCAATCTAACGTGAAGTAGACACCTATCCATGTGCATATCAATTTACATTCACCGGTGTATAAGGCCACTCCGATTATGCGCTAGCCTTGATGCTATACTATTTAATTTTTGATAGCAACCTTTTTATGCTAACGAAAAATACACCGCCAAAACTCCTTGATAATTGGGTCAGCAAGGTAGCCTCGATGCAGCTTTGCGGAATCGAGGGCTTTGCGGCTTCGAAATTCCTCGATTCCGCAAAGCTATATCGAGGCTACATCTACAAAGCCACTATAGATCGACGTTTTTCAAGATAGCGAGTAGCGAGTAGCCCGGATGCAGCGCAGCGGAATCCGGGATAAGCCTTTGCCGATGCCTAATTTTTTAATTCCAATCGAGTGTCATGATTATGTCGATGGAAAGCCACATGAACAGCACAGTTTGCGTCTGTATAGCTCCCGGATTCCGCTGCGCTACATCCGGGCTACTCGCTCGCAAAACCATCGGTCCGGATCGATTCGGGCTGAATGGCCTCATTACGCATCAGCCGGTAGCTTCCCGGCAAGGCAGGGCCATAGGGAGGGTTGACAAAGGAAGCTCATCATTTGCAATACCGTTATGGCAATCTATCGATCTCATTATGGTTACCGATGCAGCGTAATATCGCAAGGCTGCCGTCGATTTCAAGGGAGATTTTGTAATTGCCGGTGATGTGGATCGTGTAAATGTCCGGCCTGGCGTATCCCTTCAGTTTTTCAAACCGCAAACCCGCCGGCCGGGGATTGGTGAGCAAGTCTTCCAGCTTTTGGGGCACAAGGCGTTGAATTTCCGGCGGCAGTTTTTTGAATTGCTTGTCGAACCGGGACGTTGTCGAGAGCTGTTTGAAGATGACGCCGCCGGCGCTCGTTACCGTCATGAGTGAAGATGGCGCATGAGGTCTTCGACCGAATTGAACGGACCCGAGGGGGGCGTTTGGTCCATATCGACATCATGCTCATTGATGTTGACGATGATCAGGCCGAAGTGATAAAAGGCTCTTTTCAGCAGGAAGCGGTTTAAAACCATCCCGCCTCCCAGTTGATGGTAGAGTCCTTTTATTTTTTCCTGGATGCTGGCTAACTTTTCAACGAGTTGGTGGTTTTCGTCAATGAGCTCGCGGGATGTTTGCATTTCCAGCTTGAGTTCTTTGAGAAATTTCCTGGATTCGAAATAAATCAACGCGCTATGCATGCAGATCAGAAAGGAAGAGCGCGCGGATTGAGACAACAATTGGCCGATGGTTGTCGTCTCGTTATCAAGGATCGGGATGTAATTTAATGCGGTTGTATTCATGCGCGCCTCATTTGTTCGACACAGTATATCTCATTCTTTGACCGTAAATCGCTTGGCGCTGATCACTAATCCTATTTAAAGCGAGTAGATGTAATAAAGCGGCCCGCTGTCATCCTGCACCGAAACGGGTGGACAGTTTGAATAAAAAGTGTCAGCCTCCGAAAGTTGATTAAACAAACACGGGGTCATCCGCAAAGGAAGCCCCAAAATAACCGGAGGCTGACATGAACTACTGTGGCATTGATTTAGCAAGCAAAGCAAGCGCTATTTGCCTGATGGATGGAGCTGGCGGCATTGTGCGGGAAGAAGAGATACCGACCGATGCGGATGGTTTCCGCATCTGCCTTGGCGGTGAGGAGGCGATGAAGTGCGTCGTGGAGGCGTCGCCCTTGGCGGAATGGGCGGTGCAGGTGTTGGAAAGATTAGGTCACGAAGCGGTGATTATTGATGCGAGGCGCGCCAAGGCGGTGGTCTGTACCAAGAAGAAGACCGATCGTGTGAACGCCCGCGACCTCGCGAATATGGCACGCACGGGTTGGTATACGGCGGTGCACCGCAAATCAGGAGCGGCACGGGAGTTGCGTACTTGGCTGGCGGCGCGGGCGGGGCTAGTCGAGACGGCGAATGCACTCAATGCCCGCATCCGAGGCTTGTTGCGGGCGCATGGGATCAAGTTGGGGAAGGTGGCGGAGCGGGAGTTCGAGATGAAAGTCCAGGCCGTGGTCGAGGCGCGCGAACCTGCCTTGGCGGGCGCTTTAACGCCATTATTGAATCTGTGGCGGCAGTCGATCGATGCGGCGGAAGTGTTACGCAAAGAGATCAAGGTGCGGATCCGGCAAGACAGCGTTTGCCGGCGATTGATGAGCGTGCCGGGCGTCGGGCCGTTGACGGCGGCGGCTTACCTGGCCACTATCGACGATCCTGAACGTTTTCAGCGCAGCGACCAAGTCGGCGCTTATCTCGGCTTAGTCCCGAGCGTCTATCAATCCGGCGACATCGATTACCGAGGGCGGATTACCAAGGAAGGTGACGGTTTACTTCGCTGGCTGCTGGTGGAGGCGGCGCATAATCTCCTGAGCCATACGCAGCGAGATTGTGCCTTGAAACGTTGGGGTGAGCGGCTGGAGGCACAAAAGGGCGTCGGCAAGGCGCGGGTGGCGGTGGCGCGGAAATTGGCGGTCATCCTGCACCGCTTATGGATCACCGGAGAGACATTCGACTGGCAACGGGTTTAATGCGAAAAACCGAAAGTGTTGTTCAAAATAACTTAGATTCAACGCCTTAAGTGCATTCGAAGGGTTAGGAAAGGAGCGGCATTTTTAAAGATAAAAGTTTTCGGAAGGTTGGACCTCGTTCCGGGCTTGGATACAATCCGTCACAGTAGATTGAGGCCAACCCTCCGATTACATCGTGCGGCATTGACCGCGGAGAGAAGCCTGAAAACCTTTTGTCTTTAAACATAAACTGATCGAAATTTCCGAGGAATGAAAAACTGATATAAATACAGGCGCGGAGACTTGACAACAAGGGCCGCTTTAGAGAAGAAGCCCGGATGTAGCGCAGCGGAATCCGGGATAGGCCTTTGCCGATGCCTAATTTTTTAATTCCAATCGAGTGTCATGATTATGTCGATGGAAAGCCACATGAACAGCACAGTTTGCGTCTGTGTAGCTCCAGGATTCCGCTGCGCTACATTCGAGCTACTCGCTAAAACAATTCCATAGCCAACATCAACGCATCTTCCCGACCTTCCGCGGCAGGATAATAACCCTTGCGGATGCCGATCTCATTGAAACCGATTTTTTTGTACAGTCCGAGCGCAATGGTATTGCTCGGCCGGACTTCCAGAAAAATCGTCTCGGCCCTGTCTCTAGCCAGTTCGATCAGGAATTCGAGCATCTTGCGGCCGATGCCTTGTTTTTGCGCGTTCGGATCGACGCTGATGTTCAAGACGTGCGCTTCGCCGGGGCCGAACGAGAGAATGCAGTAGCCCAGCACCTTGTCCAGTTCTTCGCAGACATGGCATTCGTAGTCTGCACGGAAGCAGTCGATGAAAATATCCTCGCCCCAGGGAAACTCGTAATTTTGCGTTTCGATCGCGAGCACGCTGGGCAGGTCGGCATGCGTCATCGTGCGCATGCGGAGCAGGTCGATGCGCGAGACCGAATCCGGAAACACCTTGGCATAGAATTCCTTGTCGGCGTCATAAACGACATAGCTTTTGATTTTGTCCAGGAGTCCGCGCATGGTTAACCTTTATTCTTGTTATTTTGATAGGTGTTGAGTGCCAGTTGTAAATCGAGCCAGGCTTTTTTCTTTTCGAGCATCGAGCGTAACAAATAGGAAGGGTGATAGACTACAACAAGCGGCGTCTGATTTAAAGTATGAACCTTGCCGCGCAGTTTGGAGACCGGCGCGTCGGTGCGGAGCAGCGTTTGCGCGGCGATGCGTCCGACCGCCAGAATGATTTTCGGCCGGATCAAGGCGATCTGGCGTTCCAGGTAGGGGCGGCAATTTTCCGCCTCCTCGGGCCGCGGATCGCGATTGCCGGGCGGACGGCATTTCAGGATATTCGCGATATAGACTTCATCGCGGTCGAGTCCTATCGCGCGCAGCATTTCGGTCAACAGTTGCCCGGCAGGGCCGACGAAGGGCGCGCCTTGCAAGTCTTCCTGCTGGCCGGGGGCCTCGCCGATCAGCATCCACTCCGCATTTCTATTGCCGCTGCCGAAGACGGTCTGGGTGCGGGTCTTGCAGAGGTCGCATAGGGTGCAGGCGGCGACGGTGGCTTGCAGTTCGTCCCAGCCGAGTTGATCGACGGCGGATGGGCTGGCGGTCTCGCTGCGAATTGCGGGGCTGAATAGGTTGGGGGAGTCGTCTTCGCTATCGCTGGGCGTTTCCTGGCTGCTTGATGTCAGGTGAGGCACCTCTGCGCCACGGCTGAATTCATCGCCACGCACCGCTGGCGCGGTGTTCACTGCATTCCCACGCAGCGCGTGGGAACGAGTGTCAGGGGAATTGTTTTCGTGAATTGGTACGAGCGGCTCTGACGCCGTAGGGCCGTCCGCCGTGGGAGCGGATGCGCCAGGCGATTTGGGCCGCCATACGGTGATGCCCATCGCTTCGAGATACAGCAGGCGGGTGGCGTTATCCACGGTCAGGCACCGTCAATCGAGGGCAAGGGCAGGGCGGAATGCCCCGCGCCTTGTCGGTAAAGAAGATTGCCGCGGCTAGACATTTCCTTTTTGCGGATGCTGGCGCAGGTCGCCGGTCTGCAACTTGTTCACCGCATTCACATAAGCCTTCGCGGAAGCGATCACGATGTCGGTGTCGGCGCCCATGCCGTTCACGATGCGGCCGGCTTTTTCGAGGCGCACGGTCACTTCGCCCTGCGAGTCGGTGCCGGTCGTGATGTTGTTGACCGAATACAACTCCAGGCTCGCCTTCGATTGCACCAGATTTTCGATCGCCTTCAGGCTGGCGTCGACCGCGCCGCCGCCGCTCGCCTCGCCGGTCACTTCCTGATTGTCGATGCGCAGGGTCACCTTCGCGACCGGCACCTCGCCGGTTTCGGAGCAGACTTTCAAGGCGATCAATTTGACCAGTTCATCTTCGGCCTCGAAGTTCGCCTCGGAGACCAGGGCCTGCAAATCTTCGTCGAAAATGTCGTGCTTCTTGTCGGCCAGTTGCTTGAAGCGCATGAACACGTCGTTCAACTCTTCTTCCGATTCGAACACCAAGCCCAATTCGGTCATCCGGCTCTTGAAGGCGTTGCGGCCCGAATGCTTGCCGAGCACCATCCGGTTCGCGCTCCAGCCGACGTCTTCGGCGCGCATGATCTCGTAGGTCTCGCGGCTCTTCAACACGCCGTCCTGGTGGATGCCGGATTCATGCGCGAACGCGTTCGCGCCGACGATCGCCTTGTTCGGCTGCACCGGGAAACCGGTGATCGATGACACCAATTTCGAACAGGTCAGGATTTCGCGGCTGTCGATGCCGGTATCGCAGGTAAAGACGTCCTGGCGCGTACGTACCGCCATCACGACTTCTTCGAGCGAGGCGTTGCCGGCGCGTTCGCCGAGACCGTTGATGGTGCATTCGATCTGACGCGCGCCGTTCATCACCGCCGACAGGGAATTCGCGACCGCGAGGCCCAGATCGTTATGGCAGTGCACCGAGAAGATCGCCTTGTCCGAATTCGGGATGCGCTGGATCAGGTTCGCGATCGTCGCGCCGAATTGCTGCGGAATGCTGTAACCGACCGTATCCGGAATGTTCAAGGTGCGCGCTCCCGCGTCGATCACCGCTTCGAGAATCCGGCACAAGAAGTCCTCTTCCGAGCGCCCCGCATCTTCGGGCGAAAATTCGACATCGTCGGTGTATTGGCGGGCGCGTTTGACCGCGCGCACCGCGTATTCGATCACCTGCTCCGGCGACATCTGCAATTTCTTTTGCATATGCAGCGGTGAGGTGGCGATGAAGGTGTGGATGCGGGCACGGCTCGCGCCTTTCAACGCTTCGCCAGCGCGGTCGATGTCCCTGTCCAGGGCGCGCGCCAGGCCGCAGACCGTGCTGTCCTTGATCACGTTCGCAACCGCCTGCACCGATTCGAAATCGCCGGGGCTGGCGGCCGGGAAGCCGGCTTCGATCACGTCGACCCGGAGGCGTTCCAGCGCCCGTCCGATGCGGATTTTTTCTTCACGGGTCATCGAGGCGCCGGGGCTTTGTTCGCCGTCGCGCATCGTCGTATCAAAAATGATTAATTTGTCTTTCATAAAAAACTCCCTGCATGGAGAACCCTCCACGCGTGCCTTGCCGAGGATTTAAAAAATGGGTGTGTAAAGCGATTCTGCGAAAGTTAAGATTATGTGCCCCTCAGGGCAGTAGTCTCAGCAGCAGAGGAAGTGCAGGCGACAGCAAGGAAGCGGCCCCGCGAGCGGCCGGTGCAGAGTAATGAATGAAGGTGTATGGTGTGGACATAGTGCGACTATACGCTAATGAATGGGGAGCCTCAAGCGGATTTTTCTGATTTTCTTGCGTGCTGCCGGCGGCGTTTCAGCAACACCAGCGTCAGAACAGGGCCGGATGCCGCATAGATCAGCGACAAAAAGAACAGCATCGATTGCGGTTGTGTCATCACGAAGCCAATGATCAGCATCGCGACGATCGCAACAACGAACGGCACCTTGCCTTTCCAGTCGATGCCCTTGAAGCTGAGATAGCGGAAATTGCTGACCATCAACAGGCCGGTCGCAGTGGTCAAAATCAGAGCGGGATATTTCAGATAGTCCACATCGTATTGGTATTCGAGCGCAAACCAGATGAAGCCGGCCAGAATCGCGGCGGCGGCAGGGCTCGCCAAGCCTTGGAAATAGCGTTTGTCGGCGGTTTCGACCTGGGTGTTGAAGCGCGCCAGACGCAGGGCGCCGCCGGCCGTGTGTACGAAGGCGGCGAACAGACCCAATTTGCCGAGGCCGGAAAACGCCCATAGATACATCACCAACGCCGGAGCGACACCGAACGACACCATGTCCGACAGGCTGTCGTATTGCACGCCGAATTCGCTTTGCGTGTTGGTCAGGCGCGCGACGCGGCCGTCGAGCCCGTCCAGCACCATCGCGATGAAGATAGCGATCACCGCGGTTTCAAAGTGTCCGTTCATCGCGGAAATGATCGCGTAAAAACCCGAAAACAGCGCTCCCGTCGTAAACAAGTTGGGTAACAAATAGATACCGCGGCGGCGTATGGAAGGTTTTTCGACAGTCATTGTTGGATTGATTTAATGTTGGCAATAAAAATTCGGCTTAGGGTTCCCGCGGCGCCCTGCGTCCACTGCCATTAAGTTAAGGGTAAAACTCCCTCTCCCACCGGGAGAGGGTCGGGGTGAGGGGAATAAAATAAGGAAAAATACTTTATTTTGCTCCCCTCATCCTAGCCTTCTCCTTTATGCCCTGTGGGTGCGGAGAGAGAAGGAACCGGCAAACCTTAACTTAATGGCAGTGACGCCCTGCGTCCCGAACCGCCGGGCGGTTCGGTTTGCATTCCCGGCGCAAAGCAGGGGAACGCCGTAACTCTCAAACTCCGCAATTATACAATGAGCGGGCAAGCCGTACCTAGCTTAATGGGGTTCTTTCTTTTGCAGCGTCGTGCCGGCGGGCTTGAAGGTGTGCAGATCGACCGTAGATTCGCCCTGATCGGTCGCGCAGCCCCAGGTCAAGGCCTCGTCCTGGTTGTAGCGCTTGCCGAGCCGCCAGGCGATTTCGGCGCGGGCCAGTTCGACGCCGAGGTAAAAGGCATGACCGCCGTCGCTTTCGACGCCGAGTTTCGGGAACAGTTCGAAAGGATCGGCGGCGCTGTTCAGGCCGTCCCGGTTGAAAATATGCACGCCTTCGGGGCTGATCTGAATCCGGTAGCTCGGGTCCTTGATTTCGCCGGCCAGTTCGCTGATCTCGGCGAAAGAATAGGGGAAAGGCGAGGGCTCGTGCAGCGCCATCAGGCCCGGATCGATATGTTTCGGCAGCGTGTTGTGCTCCTTGGCCGCATGCATGATGCGCCGGGCCAGGTCGGCTTCCTTGATCGCGCGGCAGGCGTGCCGGCTGACTTCGGTCGCCAGGATCTGGTTGATGTTCAGTTCCGAGCAGATGCCGAGCAGCAAGGCGTTCATGCCGGCGGTGTCGGCGTGGGTCAGTTCGGTGATATTGCCGACGCCCATCATGATCTCGATGTCGGGATGGCGCTTCCTGACTTCGTGATAGCGCAAGACCGACTCGGTGAAACCGAAATGCAGCGGGTCGAGGATAGGATCGACGATGAAGGCGCGGTTTTTTTCCCGGAGCGCCGCGATGCTGCGGTCTAGCGATGCGAGGTCTTCATGTGTTTCCGGGATCAGGATCGGCGTCGCCTCGACCTCGTCCGCGATCCACAGAGTGCTTTCGTGCAGGCTGAGCATGAAGTCGGCGCCGGCCTTCGCGCCTTTGAGCAGGTCGTCCGCATTCAACGAGTCGATACTGACCCTGAAGCCTTCCTGCTTCAGCATGCGGATCATTTCTTCCATCAACGGGAAGGGCGTGCTCGGCAGGCAGCCGATGTCGATCACGTCGGCGCCGTTTCTTTGGTAATAGCGCGCGCGCTCGACCGCCGCCTCGATGCTCAGATTCGGCGCATCGACGATCTCGGCAAAGATTTTGACCTGGTACTGGCTGAGGTCCGGCTTGTGCGCGGCCTGGCCGAAAAACTGCGGCAGATCCTTCAATTCGTCGGGGCCGCGTTCGATCGGCAGGCCCTTGTCCACGGACAGCTTGTCGAGATCCCCCCGGCAGCGGCCCGGCACGATGATGCGGTCGGCGCCGAAGGTGTCGGTCAGCCGGCGCCCGATCATGTCCGCAGTCATCAGCGCGGCGACCTTGATGCCGAGTTGATGCACCGTATAACGGAACTTCGGCTGCATCTTTTCGAGGATCGCCCGCAGCTGTTTTTCCGCCAGCTTGCCGGTCAGAAACAGGATGTGCTCGCTCATCCGACCGCCTGCAGGCGTTCTTTGACCTTCACGATCAGATCATCGACCGACTCGACGACGGTCGTGTATTCGATCGCGCGCAGTTTTTCGGTGCCTTCGAGATCGATCCTGCGCGGATACACCATCACCTTGCCGCCCGGCGCGGTGGTTTCCATTTCCGGTGCGGTGTCGCAGGGGAAGACGATGCTCGGCACCCTGCATTTGCCGGCCTGCGAATACAGATTGGTGACCAGCGAGTCGGCGATGCCGAGCACGCATTTGGCGACCGTGTTCGAGGTGGCCGGAGCCATCACGAAGGTGTGATAGTAGCCTTTGTAAAACAGGCCGACCGGCGGCGACGAGGCGGTCTTGTCGCGGTAAACCGGCATTTTTTCTCGAATCTCTTTCAGGTCGTAGCCGTACATTCTGAGCACCTCTTCGCCGGCCTGGCTGATGTATAAATCGACACGGTCGAGGGTCAATAAAAAATCCAGACACTCTTTGATATAGTGGCCGGAGCCGGTAATGGCCCAGGCTAAGCGCGGTTTATCCATCAATTATTTGTTTGGGGTGGAGTAGGTCCCGGTATTATACTCGAAGGTTTGACCGTAGTTCGTACAGAGGAGTTTGGATTTTGTTTAGAGCTTTCGAGAAACCGCTGATCATGGGAATATTGAACGTGACGCCGGACAGTTTTTCCGACGGCGGGAAATATAGCACGGTGGAGGCGGCGGTAGCGCAGGTCGAGAAGATGCTGGCCGACGGCGCCGACATCATCGACATCGGCGGCGAGTCGACGCGGCCGGGCTCGGACCCGGTGCCGGCTTCGGATCAAATCCGCCGGGTCGTGCCGGTGATCGAGGCGATCAAAGGCTTGTCAGCGAAGCTCTTGATCAGCATCGATACGACCCTGGCCGAAGTCGCCGGTGCCGCCATCGGGGCGGGCGCCGACATGATCAATGACGTTTCCGGCGGCACCGGCGATGCGAAGATGCTGACATTGGCCGCGCGCCGGGATGTGCCGATCGTGCTGATGCACAGCCAGGGCACGCCGAAAACGATGCAGGACAATCCGTATTATGACGAGGTGGTCGGCGAGGTCGTGGCGGTTTTGCGGGAACGTGTCGAGGCGGCTTTAGCGGCGGGGATTAAAAAGGAACGCATCATCGTCGATCCCGGCATCGGCTTCGGCAAGCGCAGGCAGGATAATATCGATCTGCTCGCGCATCTCGACGCCTTTGTCGGCCTCGGATTTCCGGTGCTGCTGGGCACCAGCCGCAAGCGATTCATGGGCTCGTTGTGCCATGTCGAAGAGCCGGCCGAACTGGTCACCGCGACGGCGGTCACCACCGCGCTGGGTGTGATGGCCGGCGTCAAACTGTTCCGCGTGCACGATGTGAAGGAAAACCGGCAGGCGGCGGATGTGGCCTGGGCGATCCGGCAGAGCCGAAAATCATCTCATTGATACTGAAAAAAAGGCTCCCCAAGGAGCCTTTTTTAGCAGAGCCGATTTTAAAATCAGTCTTGCAGCGGTTTGGATTCTTCCGGTAGCGCCACACCCAGATAGCTGTTCAAATGGGCTCCCGCGGCCAGAATGCGGTAAGCCGCTAAAAGCTCTTCATATTGCGAGTTGACATAGTTGCTTTCGGCGGTAAACATTTCGTTCGTGGTGTCCAACAAGTCGAGCAAAGTGCGCTGGCCGATATTGAACTGCTGCTGGTAGGCTTCTTTCGCCTTGATGCTGTGCTCCCAATATTGCTTGTTCAATTCCAGCTGGCTTTGCCGGGTGATATAGGCGACCCAGGATTCGCGCATGTTTTGCACGACCTGGCGGTAGGTGTTGTCTCGGATGTCCTTGGCCTGAGCAATCTGGTGAGCGGTTTGCTTGCGGCGCGCCAAATCCTTGCCGCCGTTCAGGAGGTTGTAACGGACGCGAACCATCGCGGTGACGTCTTCGTTCTTACCCGGAATGCCGTCCAGATTGTTGTTGTAGGTAGTGCCGGATTCGAAATCGACACGGGGCATGAATGGGGCTTTGGCCGTTTCATGCTGATAATGCGCCTCATCGATGTCGGCATTGGCTGACTTTAACTGCGGGTGATTCGCGACGGCCAATTCGACCGCTTCGTCGATGTTTTTGGGCAGTTTGCCGTTCGGATGCTGGGGCATTTCGAGTTTGCCGGGCAGGGCGCCGATGACTTTCAAATAATGGGTTTGGGCGTCCTTTAAATTACCTTCGGCATTGCGCAGGTTGCTTTCGGCTCTCGAAACGCGAGCGGTTGATTGGTCGATATCGGCTCTTTTGCCGACGCCTTGCTGGCTGCGCATGGTGATTTGGTCATTCGAGCTGAGATGCGCATTCAGGTTTTCTTGAGCGATCCGGGCCAGTTCTTCCGACTTCAATACCTCCAGATAAGCTTGTACGGCTTCCAGCGCGCGATATTCCGATTGGCTGTAAACCAGATAGGCTTTCGCGTTGGTGGCGGCTTTGGTCCGGTGCACTTCATTCGGTGTCGCCAAACCGTCAAACAGCATTTGCCGGAGTTGGATCGATGACTCGGCTCTATCGTAGGTTACCGTGCCAAGCTTGTTGGAGCCGTAGCCGGAGATGCGGGTTCGCGTGGTCGGGTTGTCCGATTGTTCGAAACCGTAGCCGCCTTGCAGGTCGATCGTCGGGAAAAAGGCGGCTCTGGCCTGGCCGATCTGTTCTTCGGTTGCCAGGCGATCGTCCTTGAAGCTTTGCAGATCCGGATTTTCCTTGATTGTTTTCTGCACTGCTTCATGCAGCGATTCCGCGCCGGCCTGCGAGGATAATAACGCTGCCAGTACGGCAACAAAGCCAATTTTTAGTTTCATAACAACCTTCCTTTCCGGTTTCGAGCTTCTATATATGGTTTAAATATGGTTTTTGATCAACAATGCCAGTTGCAGTCTGTCCTGCACCTCGAGCTTTTGAAAGATCGAAGTCAAATGTGCCTTGACCGTGCGCTCTGAGATGTTCAGCATCGAGGCGATCAATTTGTTGCTCAAGCCTTCGCCCAGCATCTTGGCGACATCGCGTTCCCGGTGCGTCAAGTGGTCGAGGTTCTTCTCGAACTCGGCGCTAACTTTTTCGGTTTCGTTGACGGCCGGACTCAAGCGCGCCAGCATGCCGATGAGCCTGGGCGCCAAGTTTCGGGGTATCCAGACGTCCCCTTTCAAAATACTGCCGACGGCCTTCGCCAAGAGTTCGGGCGCGACACCGGCTTCGCAATAGCCGTAACAGCCGACAACTAGGGCGTAGATCTGTCTATCCTCCGGCCAATCCGTGCCGACGATCAGAAGCTTCAGCCCTTGCCGGGTAAGCGGGGCGAGATTGCCGAGATCGGGGGCAATCACCTTGGCATGGACAATGGCCATGCGGTCAAGCGGCGCGGGATCTCCTGCTGCAGTCATTCCGAGATTTTCCTGAATGCATACGTCATGCTCGGTCGCCAGCAATGCTTGCCACTGTCTCGCCAATTGTTCGTCATCAGAAAAAATTAGGATACGCGCCACTGAGTGGATCCTTTTTGCCGCCTTTTGCCAGAGTGTAACAATAAAACATTAAAAATAACTTTAACGTTCTCTCATAGCGTGTTGTTTTGCCTTCAAAATTGGCTTTAGCAAATAGTCTAACACGGTTTTTTTGCCGGTCAAAATATCGACATCCGCATTCATGCCGGTGATGATGTTCAGCTTTTCGCCGTTTTTTTCGAGATAATTTTTATCGGTTCTGAGGCGGATCAAAAAATAGGGTTTTTTGTCTTCCTCATTGAGGATCGTGTCGGCGCTGATATGCTCCAGTTTGGCTTTCAAGCCGCCGTAGATCGAGAAGTCGTAAGCGGTCAGCTTGACCACCGCATCCTGGCCAGGGCGCAGAAAGGCGATGTCGGCCGGGCGCACCTGCGCTTCGACCAGCAGGGTATCGTCGATCGGTACGATTTCGAGCAAATCCATGCCGGGCTGGATCACGCCGCCGATCGTGCTGATTTTAAGCTGTTTGATCGTGCCCTTGACCGGCGAAAGAATGCGTGTCCGGGTCACCCGATCTTCGAGCGCCAGCGTCGAGGCCTTGGTTCTGTCGAGTTCGGCCTTGGTTTCGTTCAGTTCCTTCAAAGCTTCGGTTTGGAAGCGGATTTTCATCTCGGCCAGCTTGCTTTTATTTTCGCTCAGGTAGGCCTGAATTCTCGGAATCGAAAGTTTCGCTGAGTTCAATTCACCGAGAAGGTCGTTCGCGCTGCGCCGCAGTCGCAGCATTTCGACTTCGGACAGGGCGCCGCTCGCGAGCAGAGGTTCGGACATTTGAACTTCTTTTTGCAGCAATTGGTAGCTGCGGCTCAGCTGATCCTCTTTCGACTTCAATTCGATCAGTTCCTGCTCCTTTTGCCGGACCTGTTGCGCCAGCACGCTGGTGGAGGCTTCCAGTTCCGAAAGCTTGGATTGATAAAGCTGTTTGGCGTGTTCGGCAAGCTCGGGCGCGTGGTCGATCACTTCCTGCGGGATTTTGAGCGGCTGGCCGCTGGTTTCCGCGCTCAATCTGGCATTATTGGCCAGCAATTCATAATATTTGAGTTTGGTTTCCTGAAACGAAGACGCGAAGCGGACATCGTCGAGTTGCAATAACTCTTGCCCTTTTTCGACCAGATCGCCTTCCTTGATCAGGATTTTCGATAAAATGCCGCCTTCCAGATTCTGCACGACCTGGATATGGCTGGAAGGAATGATCTTGCCCGAGCCTCGGGTCACTTCGTCCAGCGTCGCAAAATTGGCCCAAATCAACGCAATCACGATGAAAGTGAAGCTGAGTATCAGGATCAGGTGCGTGTATAACGGCACGCTATACAGATTGACCGCGTTGACATCGGAAACATAATCCTTGTCTTCGGATAATTGCTGTTGTTCGGCGCTGAATGCGGAGATTTTTTTTAGCAGCTTGGACATGGCGGAATGGCTGAGCGTGGAGTGGCCGGATTGCTGAGTGTGTGATCAAACCCTGAAAAGACTAGGTCGCGACCTTGATTTGGCCTTGTTTCAATGCCTCCAGGACTTGCTCTTTCGGACCGTCTGCGACGATGCGGCCGCCGTCCATCACGATCAGCCTGTCGACCAGGGTCAACAAGGAGGCCCGGTGCGTGACCAGGATCAATGTGCGGTGATGCAACTGATTGGCGAAACGCTGTTTGAAGGCTTCTTCGGAACTGTTGTCCATCGAGTTGGTCGGTTCGTCCATGATATAAACCGGCGGCGCGAGCAACAGGGCGCGTGCAACCGCGACGCTCTGGCGCTGCCCGCCGGAGAGACCGGCGCCGCGTTCGCCAACCGGCATGTCGAAGCCGGCAGGATGCCTATTGGTAAATTGAGTGACGCCCGCAATCTCGGCGGCGCTCAGCACCGCGCCATCGTCGGCATGGCGGGAGCCGAGCGTGATATTGTCCTTGATGCTGCCGAACAGCAGCGTAATATCCTGGGGCACATAGCCGATCTGCCGGCGCAGGTCGGCAGGATCGATTTGCCTAAGGTCGGTGCCGTCGACTAGAATGGCGCCATCCTGCGGTTCATAAAACGCCATCATCAGCTTTTCGATCGTGCTTTTGCCGGAACCGATCCGGCCGATGATCGCGACGCGCTCGCCGGCGTTGATCTTGAAGGAGACATTTTCCAGCGCCTTGACCGGCTGCCCCGGATAGCTGAACGAGATATTTTTGAATTCGATCGCGCCTTTGAATGCGGAGCGGTGCAGGAATTTTTTACCGGCTTCGCGCTCGACCGGCAGCGACATCAAACGGTTCAACGAATCCAGCGACGCCCGCGCCTGATGGTAGCGGGTCAACAGGGCCGCGATCTGCCCGATCGGCGCCATGGCCCGGCCGGTCAGCAGGGTGCAGGCGATCAAGGCGCCGGTGGTCAATTCGCCTTCCGAGATTTGATAAACGCCGGCGATCACCATCAAGACGGTCGCCAATTGTTGCAAGAAGGCGGTCAGATTGATCGCCAGCGAGGAATACAGGCGCGATTTCAGGCCCAACCGGGAAATTTGCCCGATCGTTTGCTCCCATTGCCGTTGCAATTGGCCTTCGGCGCCGGTGCTCTTCAGGACTTCGAGGCTCGAAACCGCTTCGATCAGCGTCGCGCTTTTTTGTGCCGAAAACTTGAACAGTTCCGTGATGGTTCTTTTTAACGGTTGTTGCACGCTGATCGCACCGAGTGCCGACAGCGGCAAAAGCATCAGCGGTATCAAGGCCAGTTTGCCGCCGATGACCCCAATGATGCCGAGAAACAGAAACAGAAACGGCAGATCGATCAGCGCGGTCAGCGTGGCCGAGGTCAGGAATTCGCGAAACGACTCGAATTCATGTAGATTATTCGCAAAGGTGCCGACCGACGCCGGTTTGGCCTCCATCCGAATGCCGAGCACTTTTTCGAAGATCGTCGCGGACAGGATAATGTCCGAACGCTTGCCGGCGGCGTCGATGAAGTAGCCGCGCAGTGCTTTCATGATAAAGTCGAAGGTAAACACGATGCCGACGCCGATGGCCAACACCCAGAGTGTTTCTACCGCATGGTTCGGCACGACGCGGTCATAGACATTCATCACGAACAGCGGCGATGCCAGCGCGAACAGATTGATCAGCAGCGAGGCCAGCATCACCTCGGTATAGATGGGCCAGGATTTATAAATGACATCCCAGAACCAGTGTTTGACCTTGGGCGTTACCGATTCGGAGGTGCGGTCGTCGAATTGATGGGCGAGCTGGATGAAGATCGCCGCGCCGCTATATTCGGCGGCCAGTGCGTCTGCCGCAAGCGTTTTTTCGCCGCTGCCGGTTTCGGGCAATAAAACCGTACACGACGCGTCGTCCTTCCTCAGCAGGATGCAGGTCTTGTCGTCGTTCAACAGCAATACGGCGGGCAGAACCAGGTTGGAAATTTTCTGTAACGGGCGCTTGACATAACCGGCGGAAAGCCCGGCCCGCTCGGCGGCGCGGATAAACAAAGGCAGTGTCAGTTTGTTGTCGACTAACGGCAGGCCTGCGGTCAAGGCGTCCGCGGAGTGCGGTGTCTGCAGCAGCTTGCACATCGACAGCAGCGCCAGCAGCAAAGGATCATCGATTTTTGGGGTGGCTTCCGCCGAAATACGCGTTGGGGTGACGAAAGCAGGAGCTACGGTTTTATCCATTGGGCAGGGATCTCTTGAAATTCGGCACTATTGCACATTCCATATTCATATATTCATATTAGAATGCTATGTTATTCCATTTTTCAGGAGAATGCCATGCCTTATGTGAGCCGCAATGAGTCGGGCGAAATTACCGGATTGCATCATTCGCCGCCCGAGGCCGTAGAGGTTGAGTGGTTGGACGGTAAGGATCCTCAAATTCAGCACTATTTGCATGCCTCTGCGGCTACCGAACAGCCCCGGCTTTATCTGTCGAATACCGATGCGGATATGATCCGGGTGATAGACGACTTGATCGAATTGCTGATTGCAAAGAACGTGTTCACCTTTACCGAGTTGCCCGAGGCTGTGCAGCGTAAGCTTGGCTCCAGAAGGCAATGGCGCGAAGATTTGGGTATGCTAAGCAACTTGGTCGACCAAGGTGAAAGGATTTTTTAAGATACGGTCGCAATACGCCTGATTTCCAACGACTGAATGAGCAAAAAAGACAAAACCGCCTTTGTGTGCACGGAATGCGGAGCCGATTATCCGCGCTGGAGCGGCCAATGCACCAGTTGCGGCGCCTGGAATACGATCAAGGAGGTGCGCCTGGGGGCGGCCTCAGCCGGCGGCCGCACTCAGCGTCGGGACGGCTATGCGGGCAGCAAATCCGAAGTCCAGCTGTTATCCGATGTCGCGCTGGTGCTCGAGGAAAGAATCCAGACCGGCATGACGGAGTTCGATCGCGTGCTCGGCGGCGGCTTGGTCAAAGGCAGCGTGGTGCTGATCGGCGGAGCGCCGGGCGCCGGCAAAAGCACGATTCTGCTGCAGATCATTGCGCATATCGCGCAGCAGGGCGTCGATGTGCTGTACGTTTCCGGCGAGGAATCGCTGCGCCAGATTGCCGATCGGGCGCACCGGCTGAAACTGCCTTCGGAGAAGATTTTGATGCTGGCCGAAACCTCGGTTCAGCGCATCGCCGATGTGATGGACGAGGTCAAACCGCAGGTTGCGGTGATCGATTCGATCCAGGTCGTATACACCGAACAGTCCGAATCGGCGCCCGGTTCGGTGTCGCAGGTTAGGGAATCGGCCAGCTATCTGACCCAGTATGCGAAAAAAAATAACGTCGCGCTGTTTCTGGTCGGTCATGTGACCAAGGACCAGTCTCTGGCAGGGCCGATGACCCTGAGCCATATCGTCGATAGTCAGGTGATTTTGGCCGCGACCGACGATGCCCGCTTTCGTGTGCTCAGGGCCGATAAAAACCGCTTCGGCAGTGTCGGTGAACTGGGTTTTTTTGCGATGGACAGTGCGGGCTTGAAGGAAGTCAAAAATCCGTCCGCGATGTTTCTGAACCGACCCGAAAAGCCGTCCTCCGGCAGCGTGGTGACGGTGTTGTGGGAAGGCACGAGGCCCTTGCTGGTCGAAATTCAGGCCCTGGTGACCGAATGCCAATACGGCAATCCGCGGCGGCTCGCGGTCGGCTTCGATCAAAACCGGCTCGCGATGTTGCTTGCGGTATTGTCGCGGCATGGCGGCATTTTTACCGCGAACGACGAGATTTACGCGAACGTGGTCGGCGGCATCAAGGTGACCGAAACCAGTTCGGATCTGGCGATCATCATCGGCATCGTGTCGAGTTTACGGGATCGGATCATCCCGCATGACGCGTTCTTTTTTGGCGAGGTGGGCTTGAGCGGCGAAATCCGTCCGGTGGCGAATGGTTACGCCCGGCTGAACGATGCGGCCAAGCACGGCTTTAAAAAGGCGGTGATACCGAAAGCGAATGCGCCCAAGAAAGCGATCGACGGTTTGACCGTGTATCCGGTCGCGACGCTGGCGGATGCGCTGGATATTCTGGCCGATTTGTAGGCCGAGCGTCCGAGAATCAGCTCAGAAAAAATTGCAGCGACTTGTCGTTGATGCTGAGCACGTCGTTATTGGTCAGCTTGATGATTTTATTATCGATCGGTTCGCCGTTGACGGTCAGCGAGCCTTTGTTTTCGAGCGTCGAGACAAAATAGCCGTCTTTTTTCCGGGTTACCACGACAATGCCTTGGCCGGGGCGTCCCAATTGCACCATATTTTTTTTGATCGGGATGATTTTGCCGATATTTTCGCCGTCCATGATCTGAAAATTGCCGTTCGGCAACTCGGGTTCGATGCCGAACAGCGGAGCGGCTGGCGAGGGTTCGTTGTTTAGAACTTCGGCAAACGGCTTGAACATGCCGGCCGAAGTGCTGCTGAAAAGCATATGATGTTTGCCGAGGGCAATCATGTCGTTATTGTTCAGAACGCCTTCCTGGGTCTTTTCGCCGTTGACCGTAATCGGGAATTCATCCTGTAACGGCCTGATTGTGGCGACGCCGTGACGCAGCGTAATCACGGCGTGAACCGGTGCTATCGCCAGACTGTCTATCGTGACATCGTTCGTTTCATCGCGGCCAACCCGCACCGTGCCTTCATCAAACGTGAAGGATTCGATTTCTTTATCTTTAAAATAAACAGTCAGTTTTGGCATTTCAGTTAGCTGATTCATGAAAAATAACTGCCTTCATTATAGACAGTATTTTTTTTGACATTCAAGCAACTCATGTCATGCCAAACAGAGAACCTTCAAAAAAGGCAAATTTCCGGCCTTTCTTCACGAAAGGGCCGGAAAGGATGTGACCGAAGAGGCGTCGGATCGAGGCTTATTTGGTCGTCTTGGGGGCGGGGGCAGGTTGTTCCGGTTTTTGATGTTTTTGCATCCTTTCCATCCGATGCGTCATCATCTGCGCTTGGTGCGCCTTCATCAGTTCGAATTGTTCGTTTTTCAGCTGTTCTTTTTTCTTGGCGTCGGGCTCGGCCAGAATCCGGTTCGAAAGATCGTGCATCTTCAGCATATGTTCTTGATACATACGCATGTGTTGGTCCCGCTCCGCCTCGGACATAGGGCCGCGCATGCCCATGCCGCGATGCATGCCCATGCCTCCGGACATGCCACCCGGCATGCTCATCGGTTCATCGGTGGCAGTCGGCGACTCCGGGGTTTCGGCGTGGCTTGCCATGCTAAGAGGCAGCAGGAGAAAAAGCGCGGCGGATGTTATTTTTATTGGCTTCATATCGATGTCCTTTACTGTGTTGTGAAGAGAGATTGAAATTTACATTTAAAATGACATTGACGGGTTCGGAAAGTTCCGCAGCCAGGAACGTCAATGGTGCTCAGTTTAAAAGCTAGCCGGATCGGCTCAGTGACAGGTTCGCGCTTTGCATTCGCTCCGGTATAATCTCGAATATCGAAACCAGCCTAATTTTTTTGCGATGAGTTACTACAAACACCATGTATTTATATGCACCAACCAGCGCGAAGACGGCAGGAGTTGCTGCGCGGATCATGAGGCGCAGTCTTTGCGCGATTATGCCAAGGAGCAGATCAAAAAGCTCAAACTGAACGGGCCCGGCAAATGCCGGATCAATAACGCCGGCTGTATGGACCGCTGCAACAAGGGGCCGGTGCTGGTGGTCTACCCCGAAGCGGTCTGGTATACGTTTAAGGATCAGCAGGATATTGATCAGATCATCCAGGAGCATTTGCTCAATGACCGGATCGTCGAGCGCCTGAAAATATAGCTCGAATTCTGCGATAAAGTAGCCAAAAATAATGAGGAACGCGTCATGGGTCTGGCTTTAAAAGATGCTTTATTCCATTGTTACGGCGATTATCTGACCTGGCCTGACGATGTGCGCTATGAGTTGATCGATGGCGTGGCGTATATGATGGCCCCGGCGCCGGATTTGCCGCATCAGGACGTGGCGGGGGAAATTTATTTTCAGGCCCGACAGGCATTACAGGGTAAATCCTGCCGGGCTTTCATTGCGCCGGTTGATGTGCGTTTGCCCAAATATGAGGAGGCGGACGACAAAATCGACACCGTCGTCCAGCCCGACGTGCTGGTTGTCTGCGATTCCAACAAACTCGATCGCCGCGGTGTCCGCGGCGCGCCGGACTGGATCGTCGAAGTGTTGTCGCCATCGACCGCAGGTCACGATCAAATCAAGAAACGCCAGCTTTATGAACGTTACGGCGTCCGCGAATATTGGCTGGTGCATCCGGTCGATCGGGTGCTGACGGTTTACCGTTTGCAGGGCGACGAATACGGCAAGCCGGAAATCTATGAATTGAAAGGCGAAACCGCGGTCGGCATCCTGCCGGAGATCGTGATTCAATGGGACGATTTGGCGGCGCGTTTGCCGATCGATTATTGACGGCGAGTGCGAAGGCCTGGCAACTTTCAACAAACCAGCAGGCCTCGCTGATGCCGGAATGCGTCCGGTTTAGCGTATAATAACCGCATTTTACCGGCTGTTTTGATGTCCCTCAGCGAAACCCTCAAACTTCTCTCCCGCCAATTACCGCAGTGTTTAAACCAGGATCGGCACGGCTTTAAACGCCAACTCGACCGGCTGCGCAGCGATTATCAGAAAGGCAAGAATCCGATCGCGCAGATTACCGCGCTGCAAGGCCGCATCGAACAATCGGCCGCGAAGCGCAATCAACGCCTGGCCAGCGTTCCGGCGCTGAACTTTCCCGATTTGCCGGTCACCGGCAAGAAGGACGAGATCGCCGAGCTGATCAGGAACAATCAGGTCGTGATCGTTTGCGGCGAAACCGGTTCCGGCAAGACCACGCAGTTGCCGAAAATTTGTCTGTCGATCGGCCTCGGCTCCGCCGGTTTCATCGGTCACACCCAGCCGCGGCGGATCGCCGCGCGCACGGTCGCGGACCGGATCGCGGAAGAACTCGGCGAGCCGCTCGGCAAGTCGGTCGGTTTCAAGGTGCGTTTCAGCGACAAGACTCACGCCGATTCGTTGGTCAAGCTGATGACCGACGGCATCCTCTTGGCCGAGACGCAGAACGATCCTTATCTGAATCAATACGATACGATCATCATCGACGAGGCGCACGAGCGCAGCCTGAACATCGATTTCCTGCTCGGCTATATGAAATGGCTGCTGCCGAAGCGGTCGGATCTGAAGCTGATCATCACCTCCGCGACGATCGACCCGGAGCGCTTTTCCCGGCATTTTTTCGACGCGCCGATCATCGAAGTGTCGGGCCGCACCTATCCGGTCGAGATTCGCTACCGGCCGGTCGAGGAACCGGAGAAGGACGAGGACGGCAAGAACGCGGCCAACGACGAAACCAGCGACAATTTGCAGCAGGCGATTCTGGAGGCGGTCGACGAACTGACGCGCGATTTGCGCGGCGACATCCTGATCTTCATGAGCGGTGAGCGCGAGATCAAGGAAACGACCGAGTCGCTGAAAAAACATCACCCGTCCCAATACGAGATCCTGCCGTTGTATGCGAAGCTCAGCGCGAGCGAGCAGGAAAGGGTGTTCAAGCCGAAAGGCGGCAAGATACGGATCGTGTTGGCGACCAACGTCGCCGAAACCTCGTTGACCGTGCCCGGCATTCGCGGCGTGATCGACACCGGCCACGCGCGCATCAGCCGTTACAGCCACCGCAGCAAGATTCAGCGGCTGCCGATCGAACGCATCTCGCAGTCGAGCGCGAACCAGCGGGCTGGGCGCTGCGGCCGGGTCGCCGAAGGCATCTGCATTCGGCTGTATTCGCCGGAGGATTATCAGGCGCGGCCCGAATTCACCGAACCGGAAATCCTGCGTACGAACCTGTCCGCGGTGATCCTGCAAATGACCGCGCTGAACCTCGGCGACATCGAGGACTTTCCGTTCATCGAGCCGCCCGAGGACAAGATGATCCGCGACGGCAAGACGGTCTTGCAGGAGGTCAACGCGCTCGACAAACAGGGCAAGCTGACCGACATCGGCAAGCAATTGGTCAAATTTCCGACCGACCCGAAACTGGCCCGCATGCTGATCGCGGCCGAAAAGCAGCACTGCCTGACCGAGGTCGCGATCATCGTCGCCGCGCTGAGCATTCAGGACCCGCGCGAGAAGCCGGCCGACAAGCTCGCGCAGGCCGAGGCGAAACAGGCGCAGTTCCGGCACGAGGACTCGGATTTTCTGACCTTGCTGAATCTCTGGAATCAGTTCGAGGAGCAGAAGAAGCATCTGTCGAACAGCAAGCTGCGTAAATACTGCAGCGATAATTTTTTGTCTTACATCCGGATGCGCGAATGGTATGACATCCATGCGCAGATCATGCAGGTGATCAAGGGCGACCTGAACCTGAAGATGAACATGGTCGAGGCCAGTTATGTGGAAATCCATCGGGCGCTGTTGCCAGGCCTGCTCTCGAACATCGGCTTCCGGCACGAGACTTACGAATACCTCGGCGCAAGAGGCCTGAAATTCTTCATTTTTCCGGGCTCCGGCCAGCACAAGGCGCGGCCGAAATGGATCATGGCGGGCGAGCAGGTCGAGACCAGCAAGGTCTATGCGCGCACGGTCGCGAAGATCGAGCCGGAATGGATCGAAGAGTGCGCCGAGCATCTGGTCAAGCGCAACTACTACGATCCGCACTGGGAAAAGAAGGCCGGGCGCAGCGCCGTGTACGAACGCACCTTGCTTTATGGCCTGACCTTGCAGGCGGGGCGTAAGGTACCGTATGAAAATATCGACCCTAAGGCCGCGCGCGAAATCTTCATCCGCTCGGCGCTGGTCGATCACGACTATCACAGCAACGCGCCGTTCTATGTCGCGAACCAGAAACTGCTCGAAGAGGTCGGTTATATCCAGCACAAGGGCCGCCGGGTCGATCTGGTCGAGGACGAGGAATGGCTGTATCAGTTCTACGACAAGAAATTGCCGGCCGAGATCGTCAGCGGCATCGCGCTCGATCAGTGGCGCAAGAAGGTCGAACGCGAGAACCCGAAAATCCTGTTCCTGACCAAGGAAGACCTGACCCGCGAGCAGGACCATGCGGTGAATGAATGGGACTATCCTGACAGCAAGAAGGTCGGCAACCTGACCATCGCGCTGCAGTACCGTTTCGAGCCCGGCCACGACGAGGACGGGGTCACCGCGATCATCCCGGTGCATCAGTTGAATCAGGTCTCGCAAGTCCCGTTCGACTGGCTGGTGCCGGGTCTGCTCGAAGAGAAATGCATCGCCTTGATCAAGTCGCTGCCGAAGCCGATCCGCAAGCATTTCGTGCCGGTGCCGGAAACGGTCAAGCAGTGTCTCGAAATCGAGCCGGATTTCAAGGGCTCCCTGTATGAGTGGCTCGGCAATCGCCTCCGCAAGCTGACCGGCGAGGCGATCCCGTTGAATGCCTGGAATCCGGAGTCATTGCCCGAGCATTTGAAAATGAATTTCCGGGTCGTCGACGACCAGGGCAAGCTGCTCGATTACGGCCGCGATCTGAAAAAACTCCAGGCCAAGCATGGGGTCGTGGCCGGCGACAGCTTCGACCAGATCGCCGCGGACGAACTGAATTACACCGGCTGCATCCAGTGGGCCTTCGACGATCTGCCGGACACCCGGCAGTTCATGCAGCGCGGCCAATCGTTCATCGGCTATCCGGCGCTCGTCGACGAGGGCGACGCGGTCGGCGTGCGCCTGTTCGACACCGAACGCAAGGCCGCGCAGCAGCATCAGGCCGGCCTGATGCGCCTGTATCAGTTGCAGCTGCGCAAGGAATGCACCTATATCCAGAAAAACGCGCCGCAGTCGGCTGCCGCCGAACTGGCCTATCAACGCCTGCCGAAACATCCGATCATCACCTCTCAGCCGTTCGGCTCGTTCAAGGAGGACTTGCTGTTCAGCGTTCTGAGCCATGTGTTCATCGACGGGCGGACGATCCGCGGCAAGGAGGCGTTCGAACGCAATTTGCAGCAGTCGAAGCCGAATCTGATCGCCGCCGCGAACGAGATCGGCAAGATCGTGTTGGACATCATGCAGCAATATGCCGAGATCAAAACCCGCTTGCAGCGCTTGAATGCTAACGATCCCTTGGCCAAGGACATCAACCAGCAGCTCGACCTGTTGATTTATGCAGGCTTCATCCGCCATACCCCGCACGAGCAATTGAAGGCGATTCCGCGCTATCTGAAAGCGGCCCTGTACCGGCTCGACAAGCTGAGTAACGACCCGCAAAAAAATCAGGAAATCCAGCGTTATTCGATCCGTTTCTGGCAGGACATCGAGAAAAAATCGAAAAAGGAAACGATCGTCCCCGAACAGGACCCGTTTCGCTGGGCGCTGGAGGAATTCCGGGTGTCGCTGTATGCACAGCAACTGAAGACGGCTTATCCGGTCTCCGCGAAACGGCTTGAAAAAGCCTGGGACGACAGAGGTTGATCCAAAATCCGACGGGTCGTGCACAATAATTTTGAATCAATAGCATTTATGCACAGCGCGAATCAATGACTTACAGTGTGTCAAGCGGTACGCTCAAAAAACTCAAAATAGTACGTAAGTCATTGATTTTTTATCGCATCAGTGGATTGATTCGTTTTTATACAATCTAACCAAACTGTAATAAAAACCGCACTTTTGCGTGTTCAAAAACAATCTATCCACAAAGTTATCCACAGGATTTGTGAATAACTGATGTGATGAATTTTCCACGAAAAACACGAAAGGCACGAAAAATTTCATAGCCCAATCCGTTCAATCGTCGCTTTCCGGTGAATACGGCAGACAGAAAAATTAGCGCAAGTGAAAAAAACGTTCGGTACGGCGGTGAATTGGAAAACACATTTCCAGGTGTTGACAAATGTTTTCGCGGCAACCCTGTTTATGCACAGCACAAATCAATGACTTACGACGTGTCAAGAGGTGCGGTGCCGAATCTCGAAATCGCACGTAAGTCATTGATTTTTTATTGTATCAGCCGATTGATTCGTTTTTATACAAATTAACCAAAGTGTAATAAAAACGGTAGTTTTGCGGCCTCGGAAACAATCTATCCACAAAGTTATCCACAGCTTTTGTGTATAAACTTTTGCGTGAAAGGATGGCGATTACCCCCGCCGCCAGGCATGAAATCTCGCCAGCCATTTCAGCAAGGTCTCCGGCTGATGCGCACGTTTCCATACCCCCGCCGCATATTTGTTCGCTTCGGTCAGGGTCGGGTAGATATGAATCGTGCCGAGGATCTTGTTCAGGCCGATATGGTGCTTCATCGCGAGGATGAATTCGGCGATCAGGTCGCCGGCGTGTTCGCCCGCGATCGTGACGCCGAGTATCCTGTCCTTGCCCGGCACGGTCAGGACTTTCACGAAGCCCCGCGCTTCGCCGTCCGCGATCGCCCGGTCCAGGTCGGACAGGTCATAGCGACTGGTTTCATAGGCGATGCCTTGGGCTTTCGCGTCCTGTTCGTTCAGGCCGACGCGAGCGATTTCGGGTTCGGTGAAGGTGGCCCACGGAATCACCGAATAGTCGGTGCGGAATTTTTTGATGCCGCCGAACAGTGCGTTGACGGCCGCATACCAGGCCTGATGTGCGGCGGTATGGGTGAATTGATAGGGACCGGCGACGTCGCCGCAGGCGAAGATGTGCGGATAATTGGTCGCCTGAAACGCATCGACCCGAATCGTCTTGTTCGGCGACAGTTCCACGCCGAGTTCTTCGAGGCCGTAGCCTTTGACATTGGCCGCGCGTCCCAACGCGACCAAGACTTCGTCGAAAGCGATCGTGGCGGTGCCGCCCGCGTGTTCGGCGACCAGCATTTTCTCGCCGTTTTCGCTGCGGAACTGTCTGGCGGTGTGGCCCAGTTTCAAATCGATGCCTTCCTTCCGAAATTGGTCTTCGACCAGCGTCGAGACTTCCGGATCTTCGCGCAGCAACAGGCGCGGCGCCATTTCGATCAGGGTTACCCGTATGCCGAGGCGCGCAAAGCATTGCGCCAGTTCGCAGCCGATCGGGCCGCCGCCGAGTACCAGGAGGCGCTTCGGCGCGACGCGGAGGTTCCAGATGGTGTCCGAGGTCAGATAGTTGATCTGGTCGAGGCCAGGGATCGGCGGCGCCAGGGGGCGGGCGCCGGCGGCGATCACGATAGAGCGAGCGCTGAGGGCGCGTGTGCCGGTTGCGCCGGCAATCTCGATGCTCCAGGGCGAGGTCAGGCGGGCGCTGCCGGTCGCGACCTCGACGCCGAGACCGGTGTAGCGCTCGATCGAGTCGTGCGGCGCGACCGTCTGGACGACCCTTTGCACGCGTTCCATGATCTCGCCGAAAGCGAATTCGGCCTGCATTCGTGCGATGCCGAATTCGGCGGCACGCCTGCCGAGGGCGAGCAGACGGGTCGTGCGGATCAAGGCCTTGGACGGTACGCAGCCGGTGTTTAGGCAGTCGCCGCCCATCTGGTGTTTTTCGATCAGGATCACCTTGGCCTTGACCGCCGCGGCGATATACGAAGTCACCAGGCCGGCCGAACCCGCGCCGATCACCGCGATGTTGTAGTCGAATTTTTTCGGCGGCTTCGCTTTGACAGGTTTCGGCTTCATCGCGGCAGTATCTCCAGCAATTTTTTCGCGGCCAGCGGAAACAGACCCAATAACGCAAAGGCGCCGACCAGCGGCGGCGAGAGAATGCCGGACATCGAATCGACCTTGGCCAATTGCGTGCCCGCATTCACATACACCAAGGTGCCGGCCAGCATGCCGACCTGACTGACCCAGTAAAAGGTCAGGGTCTTGATCGAAGTCAGGCCCATCGCGAGATTGATTGCGAAGAACGGAAACAGCGGCACCAGGCGTAACGTGAATAGATAATAGGGGCCGTCTTTCGCGAGGCCCGCGTCGATCGCGGCAAGACGGTCGCCGAATCTGGCCGCGACCGTGTCCCGAAACAGGAAGCGCGCGGCCAGGAAGGCCAGTGTCGCGCCGATGCTCGAGGCGAACGACACGATCAGCGTGCCCCACAATAGCCCGAACAGCGCACCGCCGGCCAGCGTCAGCACCGTCGCGCCGGGCAGCGACAAGCCGGTCACCGCGATATAAATTGCCGCGTAGGTCAGCGTAGCCAGCAGCGGATGGGCGTCGCGGTAGGCTGTCAGGCGGGCGGATTCGGCCTTGACGCGTTCGAGCGTCAGCCATTGATCGAGATCGAAAAGAAAAAAAGCGCCGATTGCGATGGCGATGATCGCAAGCAGCCGGATTTGTAAGGTCGTCATCGTTTTATTCCATCAAATTGATCAAGGATCGGTCGAATAACCGGAAGAATCCCGACAGCGTTTTATTGTACAATGCGCGGATGTTAACCCTGTTTGCTTCATTCATGCCGTTTTCCCTGTTTCCCCCCGACGGATGCAGCCACATTCTGCAAGCAAAATCCAGCACGCCCACTTCGCCGTTGGCGAAGCGGCAATGCCTGATTGTACATAGGCGTTGATAGCGATGAGAATGATAAAGTTCATCGTGCGGAGCGTTAATTATGCGGCAGCGGGTTGCGGCTCCGGCACCGATTTCCAGGGCAGGGTGGCGATCGCTTCATGAATTTGTTGAGCCGGATTGCCTTCATCGAAGAAATTGGGCGGATTGCGGAAGCCAGCCGTAAGCAATATACGTTGCTGTATGCGGAGATCAATCATACCCTGCAAATCGCCAGCCTGACCCAAGGCACCGCGGCGGCGGAAGAACTTTTTACCCGGATTCAGGCGCTGATCATCGGCAAGGTCGCATCGGTTGCGGGCGCGCGCGTCGGCAAGCTGGAGCGCAACCGCTTCGGCATCCTGTTGAGAATGCCGGTGCCGGAAAGCCTGGAATTTGCCGAACAACTGGCGAATCTGATCGATCTGCAGTGCATCATCGTGGGCGACATTGCGTATTATCCGAAGTTGATCATCGGCGTGACCTCGCTGTCGCCCGAATACAAAACCCCGGAACGGGTTCTGGCCGCGGTCGACGAGGCGTTGTTTCAGGCCAAACGCGCCGGCAACAGCGTGGTCAAGCTGATCGAACACGATGATCCGGTCCTGCATGAATATTATGACCTGTTGAAGCTGCTGCCCGAACTCAGGGAGGGCTTGACCAATCATGCGTTCGTGCTGTTTGCGCAGCCGATCTTGCCGATCAATGGCGCGAATCTCGAAAAGAAGGCCGAGGTGCTGTTGCGTTATAAAAACGACCGGGGCGACAGCCAGACGCAAAGGCGCTTACTCAGGGCCGCCGAACTGTTTCATATCAGCCGGGAAGTCGACCTCTACGTGGTGCAGCAGTTATGCCGCTATCTCGCCGAATATCCGCAGTCTGTGATGTATTCGCTGAACATTTCCGGCAGCACGATCCGTTATCCGGGCTTTGTCGAGAAAGTCGAAAAGAATTTCAAATATTACGGGGTCGATTCGAGCCGGGTCTGTTTCGAAATCACCGAAACGGTCGCCGATCACGACTATCAGCAGGCCAGCGAGTTCATGCGTCTGTTGAAAGACAATTTGGGGTGTTTGCTGTCGCTGGACGACATCGGCATCGGCTCGAGCAATTTGGCCAATCTGTCCAAATTCAATGTCGATTATTTCAAGATCGACGGTCTGTTCATGCAAAATATCCTGCAGTGCCCTTATTCCGAACTGGTGGTCAACTTCATCAGCACGGCGGCCAAGCTGTTCAATAAGGAAACTATCGCCGAGTATGTCGAAAATGCCGAGCAATTGGAGAAATTGAAGGTTTTGGGTGTCGATTATGCGCAGGGTTATTATGTCGGCAAGCCTTCTCTGTTGTTTGATCCGGCGACGCTGTAAGAAATAGGTTTTTCTGCTCCCTTAACCACTGGGTCAACCGGTTTGGGGATAATTGGCTTTTTGCCCCGCAGCGGGCAGATTGCTCTGACTTCAATATCAATCCATCATCATCACTATGTTCAATTCTTTAACCTTCATGGTCCATGGCGGCGCCGATCACGGCGGCGGGGTAGCGGCGGCGATTGGCGGCCTGCTGAGTTTTCTCGAAAAACTGGCGGGCATGGAAGCGCCGGAAATATTTTCGACCGTGCTGCCCGGCATCGCCGCGATGCAGAACATCCATCCGCTGCTGGTGCATTTTCCGATCGCGTTCTTGTCGGCTTTTTTCGCGCTCGATCTGGTCGGAAGCCTGGCCAAAAAACCGAGCTGGCGCGCGGTCGCGAGCGGCTTGTTGTACCTCGGCGCTGTTGCCTCGATTTTTACCGCGACCGCCGGTTTTATCGCGGCCAATTCGGTCCCGCACGGCGAAAACGTGCATCAAATCATGGAGCATCATGAGCACTTTGGCATCGCGGTAGTCATTTTCGCGCTGTCGCTGGCCGGCTGGCGCGCGCTGAAAGGCGGCGTGATTGAAGGCGCCGCGAACACGCTGTTTCTGATCCTGTCCGCGGTCATGTGCGGCCTAATGGTATTAGGCGCCGATCTGGGCGGCTTGATGGTTTATCGTTACGGCGTGGCGGTGTCGGCGGTGCCGGTCAGCGCAGAGGACTTGATGCACCACCATGAGGGAGAGGAACATCATGACCACGAGCACGGGACCGTGCCCGGGGAAATGCATGATCATAACCATGAGCCCGCGCCCGCGTCTGAGCCAACTCATGATCATGAAGCCGAGCCCGCGCCTACGCATGCACCGGGTTCTGAACCTACGCATGAGCATCATCATGACCATGGGCATCAGCACAATCATGCTCACCCCGCGGCGGGCCAATGATCAACGCTCACAGGCCATAATGCTTGCGTTTGCGCCAGAACGTCGCTCGGCTCATGCCGGCGAGCCGGGCCGCTTCGGTGACCCGGCCGTGGCTTTGCCGCAGCGCCTCGCCGATTGCCTGTTTTTCCTGCTCCGGGCTGCGCAGCGGCAGGGCATTGGCGGCAGGCGCGATCGTTTTCGGTTCGCTAAACTCGGGCGGCAGTTCCGTCTGGCGTAAGGTCGCGCCGCGCCCGACCGCGAACGCATACTCGATCACATTCTGCAATTCCCGGACATTGCCGGGCCAGTGATAATCGAGCAGCAGGCGCATCGCCTGCGGGTCGATCTTGTCGATTTGTCTGAATTTACGCGCATTGTGCTGCGCGATGAAATGCCAGATCAACAGGCTGATGTCTTCGCGCCGCTCCCGCAAGGGAGGAATGAAGATCGGCACGACGCGCAGCCGGTACATCAAATCTTCGCGAAAATGGCCAGTTTTGACCTCTTCCCGGAGCGAGCGGTGCGTCGCCGCGACGATGCGCACATCGGCGCCGATCATGCGGTCGCCGCCGACCGGCATGAAATTTCTTTCCTGAATCACCCTGAGCAGTTTGGCCTGCAATTCCAGCGGCAATTCGGCCACCTCGTCCAGAAACAGCGTGCCGCCTTCGGCGCGTTGAAACACGCCCTTGTGATCCTTGATCGCGCCGGTAAACGCCCCCCGCACATGTCCGAACAGCTCGCTTTCGAGCAGATTGGCGGACAGCGCCGCGCAATTGACGGCCAGAAACGGCGCGTCTCTGCGTGCGCTGAGATCGTGAATCGCTTTCGCGACCAGTTCCTTGCCCGAGCCGCTCTCGCCCCGGACCAGCACGGTCGCTTCGGTCTCGGCCGCATTCCGGATGATCTGGAAGACATTGCGCATCGCCGGTGATCGGCTGATGATGCCTTGAAAGTTTTGCTCCCGCCCGGAAGTCGCCCGCGGTTTTTCGGCCGCTGTCTCGACCGTATCGGCCGGGGTCAACAGCGCGATGCCGCCTGCCGGATCGCCATGCCGGTCATACAGCAGGCGGGCGGATCGGCGCAGGGTCAGCAGGCCGCCGTTCGGTCCCAGGGTGGGAATCGCCTCCTGAACATCGGCATCAATTCTGAATTCCGGCGGACAGGTTTTTCCCGGATGGCTGCCGGTGAGCCGTTCCGCGCCGGGGCTCCAATACAGCACGTTCTGTTCGCGGTCGACGATGTAAAACGCGAGGGTTTGACAAAGTTCGAGCAGGGCGGCAAAGGATGAGCGGCTGTCGAGCCCTTCGAGCCAGTGGTCCGGCAGGTTGATGGCGTCAGGCATTGATCGTAACGGTGATTCGTCGAAGGGGCGATGGCTTGTGCATAGAGTCGCCGATATTAGCCGAGCGCTGCCGGCAAATCAATCATAAACGCTCAAAGCCGATTTTCGCGTTTTGATCGGAGTGCAGCGCTCTGGAGTATAATTTGCCTTTTGCAAATTCAGTTCAGGACCGAAAGTGATCGATCAAATCAATGCCTTGTTGCCGCAGACCCAGTGCGGCAAATGCGGCTATCAGGGCTGCCGGCCTTATGCGGAGGCGATGGCCGCGGGCGCCGCCGACATCAACCGCTGTCCGCCCGGCGGCGAGGAAGGCATTTGGGCGCTGGCGAATTTTTTTGGCGTCGAACCGAAGCCGCTCGATCCCGGTTGCGGCGAGCATAAACCCAGAGCCGTCGCGATGATTGTCGAAGCCGACTGTATCGGTTGCGCGAAGTGCCTCGCGGCCTGTCCTGTCGATGCGATCTTGGGCGCGGCGAAGCAGATGCATACGGTGATCGCCTCGGAGTGCACAGGCTGCGAACTTTGCATCGCGCCGTGTCCGGTCGATTGCATCGTGATGCAGGAGACGCCGGCCGAGAGCCCGGCGCTGGCCGGGGCGCTGAAACCGCTGCGCGCGGATCTGGCCAAAAGCCGCTATGAACTGCGGGGCCTGCGCAAGGCGCGCGACGAAGCCGAAAAAGCGGCGCGGGCGCGGGAGAAGAAAGCCGCATTGCTGGCGAAAATGCAGGCTGCGGTCCGCTGAGGATCGCCGACTATTAATTAATTCTATGGCTCGCTAGGGCAGGGAATACGTCCGCATCGCCTGTAAACAGTCCACTATGGCCTCGGCGATGGCGCGAGCCACTCGGTCTCGGCCTTCCTTGCCGGTCACATGCATTTCGTCCCGAGGATTGGCGACCACGCCGGCCTCGACCAGGACGGCCGCCTGCCGGGCGGTACGCAGCACCGCCAGATCGTCATAGTAATGGATGCCGCGGCCTTGATCCGCAAACGGCCGATTTTCGCCCTTGACCGGCGTCGCATGATAGAGCGATGGCTGAAAGCGGGCCCCGATCAGCCGGTCGCCGATCCGCTTCGCGCAGGCCAGGCTTTGATCGATTTGCTGATTTTTACGCGAGACAAACAGCGAGTAGCCGCGATAGTGTTCAGCCTGGGCGAACCAGTCCGGCTGCACCGAGTCGTGATGCAATGAAATAAACAGGCCGTCTTTTGCCGCCAGCGCCGTACGTTCGGTCAGCACTTCCATGTTGCCGTCAGCGCCGATCAGACGATAACCGACACCCCGCCGTCGAAGGTGCGAGGCAACTTCTTCCGCGAGCCGCAGGTTCAGTTCCCACTCGGGCACGCCGCCGGCGCTGATCGTGCCGGGTCGGTTTCTTGAATGCCCGATGTCGAGCGCGACCTCGGCGGCGGTGCTAGAAAGGCTCAAGCAAGTCAGCAGTAAAAACAGGGGTTTCATGGGCGTCAGCCAGGCGTTTTCCAGTTATTCGCGTTAGTATAACGGGCGCCGCCAAGTTCGGCGATAGCGAGAGCTTGCAGCCATAGGCGGCGAATGATAAGCTCTAGCCTCGTGTGCATACACGGACCTTCCGGAGTGCCGAGCGAGCCCAATGCGTGTCGGTGAAGGTTTCCATTCGAGCAGGGTTCAACAAACATAACGACAAGGCGCCCATCATGACTCAAATCCATCCCATCCTGGCAAAACAACGCGACAGCCTGACCCATCAAACCGCGAACAGCGGCTTTAATGACGAGGAGGCAAAAAAGATGATCGAATTCTGCATCGAACTGAACGATCAGGACAGCAGAACCGATCCCAGAAATGCCGGTAACCCCGAGTTCATCGCCAACCTTGACGGTTGCGAAAAGGTCTATGACAGCCGCGACGGTCTCGGCGACAATCCGAACGATAACGGCTTCGGGGCATTCGAGAATGCCTGGCTTTTGTATAAATACACGGCGAATCCCGGGCATTATGTGCTGGCGATTCGCGGCACGATAGGGCAGGCCAGGAGTATTCTTGACGATGCCTTGGCAACGACGATTGCGGCCAATGCCGGCATCGAGTTTCCGAAGAACAGGATATTACCGGTCACTTTCGCGTCGACGCCGGGCGCGGAAGTGCATCTGGGTTTCGCCTATGCGGCGTTTACGCTGCTGTTCGACAAGCAAAGAGGCATCCTGAAGCAGCTGTCGGAGAATGTGCCGGCGGGCGTGCAGTTGACGATAACCGGACACAGCCAGGGCGCGGCGATCGCGACGTTGGTGCACGCGTTTTTGCATTACGCGCTCACCGACCCTAGCGACAGGTACGGTTTGAATGCGAAAGCGCTGCAACTGAAATCGTACCTTTTCGCTCAGCCCAAGCCGGGCAATGCCCAATTCGGGATCGACTTTGCGCGTATCGCAGGCAGTCGGGGCGCGGCTTTCGTGATCAACAATCATCTCGATCCCGTTACGAAGGTGCCGTTAACGAACCAGACCTTAGCCGAGGCGGTTTATGATACGCTCGCAGAAAGTGCGATGCAGGGGATGGGTGCCAAGAGGGTAGTGCTCAAAGGGCTGGGAGGCATCTCGCGTGTCATCTTCAAGACGCGCAATCTCATTGCCGAATGGGTCGGAGACAAGACTGCGAAACTGTACCATCAACACGAGATGGACCAGATCGATACGCATTATTTCGATGATTTGCCGCCGATTGCCGATACGCCGGTCAATTCGTTGAATTATTCGGTGTGCGGGACTTTGGTTCCGCTGTTCGGGCTTTTCGATGGCGGCGATCTTTATCCACCGGCGCAGCCGGGAGAAGCCGATTTTCTGCTACAGCATCATGCCACGACGTATCGGAAACTGATGCAGCAGGTGTAAAGCCGGGGTGATTTTAGTGGTGACTTTTTGGAATCCTTTGCTTGCCACTCCCTCTTTGGCGAGCTTGGCGAAAAGCCGGCTCGCCAAAGGGACAATGGTCATAGGGCTATCGTTTTCCCGCTGGTCATCAATTCAATCTCTTCGACGATTTCTTCCTGGCGCAGGCGGTTGCGCTGCCGCATCAATTCGTCGCCGCCTTCGTCGAGATGGCGCAGAGCATTCTCCATTTGCATCAGCCGCATGTGGTTTTCGACCCGGATCGAGCGCAATAAGATCGCCAGCATCTGATGGAACAAATAATGCTCGGCGATGCCGGCGGCGGTTGCCTCGATCGATGCGAAAATGCAGGGCGGGTAACCGGCAGCGGCGGGCCTTTCCTCGGCCGGCGGCAACAAGCGTTGGCTGCGCGCGCCGTGCTCGTCGCGAAAACAGGCGATCAACCCCGGCACGCCCCGGTGTTGTCGCCGCAACTCGGCGATCGCCGGCAGTATCCTCTCGATCGTGGCGGCGGCATCGAGCCCGCCATTCGCGCCTGCCACGCGAAAGGTCATTGGGTTTTCTGGCAGCAAATCGTAGAGACGTTCGCCGATCAGGATCACGGGCTGCTGTTGATCCGCCTGCTCCTGCCAGGAGTGCAGCACATCCTCGTTGAAACTGCCGCAAAATCCCCGCACCGATCCGAACAGCAGCCAGATGTCATGGTCCGGTTTTTCAAGCGGAGGCAGCGCGAACGCGACATCGTGCAGCGCTTCGCTCAGATTTTGCACGAGCTGCTGCTGGATGGCCTCGCGTTTGCCGACCTTGCGCAATTCGGCCAGCGCAAAACTGCGCATCGCGCCGAGGATGCCCGACAGGTCTTCATACAAAGCCAGCCGGGTTTCGATTTCACGCCGCTGGCTCATGCGCTTCGCTCAACCAGGATTTCAGTTTGCCCAGCCATTGCGGTTTGGGGGTTTCGAGCTTCAGGCCGGAGTCCGGCAGTTGTTCGAAGACCCGATGCAAACGTTCGGTCGCTTGTTCCGGCGGAGTCTCGTTCAGCAAGCCCTCGCCATAGGCCAACAGCCAAGCCAGATGCGCCTGTTCGGACAAGGGTTCGAGTCGGTCCTGCTTCAGAATCTCGCGCAGAAGGCGTCCGTGCCGGAGCTTTTCCTCGACGCCGGCTTCGAGTCTGGCGCCGAAGCGGGCAAACAATTCCAGTTCCAGAAATTGCAGATAATCGAGGCGAATGCGCGCGGACGCGGCCTTGATCGCCTCATGTTGCGCCTTGCCGCCGATCCGCGACACCGAGCGGCCGATGTCGATCGCGGGCAGGAAGCCGGCCGCGAACAGTTTGCTTTCGAAATAAATCTGGCCGTCGGTGATCGAGATCAGGTTGGTCGGAATGTAGGCGGACAGTTCCCCTTGCCGAGTTTCGATGATCGGCAGCGCGGTCATGCTGCCGCCGCCGGAAGACAGGCCCAGCACGGTCGAGCGTTCGAGCAGGCGCGAATGCAGGTAAAAAATATCGCCGGGATAGGCCTCGCGTCCGGGCGGGCGTTGCAAGAGCAGCGACAGTTCGCGGTAGGATTGCGCATGGCGGGTCAGGTCGTCATAAACGACCAGCGTATCGCGGCCGAGGCGCATCCAGTGTTCGGCGATCGCGCAACCGGCGAACGGGGCCAGGTAGCGGAAACCGGGCAGCGCGTTCGCCTCGGCGACCACCACGACGGTATAGTCGAGCGCGCCGGCCGCGCGCAGGGTCTCGATCGTGCCGGCGACCGAGGAACGGGGCTGCCCGATCAGCACGAACACGCAGAATACGTCGCGGCCCTTCTGATTGATCACCGCATCGAGGGCGAGCGTGCTTTTGCCGATGCCGTCGTCGCCGATGATCAGCTGCCGCTGGCCTTTGCCGATCGGTATCAGCGCATCGACGATCTTGTTGCCGGTGTATAAAGGGTCTTTTACGAAATCGCGTTCGATGATCGGCGGCGCGGCGGCTTCGAGCGGATTGAACTGGCTGAAGTCGGGATCGGGCAAGCCGTCCAATGGTTTCCCCAAGGGATCGACCACACGGCCCAATAAGACTTCGCCGACGCCGATTTCGAGCTTCCGGCCGGTATGCTGCACCGACATGCCGGCGGTGACGCCCTGCGACTGCGACAGCAAAATCGCGCCGAGCAGGTCCTTGCCGAGCTGGAACACCAGGCCGGTGCTGCCGTCGTCGAAGCTGATCAGCTCGTCGAGCCGAGCGGTGGGCAGGCCGCGAATCAGGGCGATGCCGTCGCCGATGCCGGCGACGCTGCCCCGCTCGCTGAGCCGAAGGCCAAAGCGGTAATCCTGCAAGTTCACGGCGGCTGAGTTATCGGGCATGATCGGCTTGCCGTTTAAAAAACGCCAGTTCATCGGCCAGATTGGCATGCAGCTGGCATTCGCCGACGACCGCGCGCAGGCCCGCGATCAACGCCGGGTCTTCCGCAAAGGCCGCCTGTAAGGTTTGCCCTGCGGCCGCGTTCAATGCGGCTTCGATCGCGCTGCGAGTCGATGTGTCCAGGGGGTGCGCCGAAACGACCGTGATTGCGGCGTTTTCCGGCAGCGCTTTACCGGCCTTGCTCAGCGCGCCGCGCTCGTTTTCGGGCAACGCCGCCAAATCCTCCAGAAACAAGCCGGCGATGCGCTCGGTCAGCGCCTTCGATGCCAACCGCTTCAGCATCGCCGCCGCCTCGTCATAAGCTTGTCCGGTCGCCGAGCGTAGCAGTTCGGCTTCGCGCGCGGCCAGCAGGGTCGCATTGCGCACCCGCAATTTTTCTTCTTCGCCGGCCAGGGCTTGCTTGATGTTGGCCATTTCCTGGGTTTTCAGCAGCGCCAATTCCTCGGTCAATTGCCGGCGGCTGTTTTCGCGTTCCTGACGCCAGTCGGCCAGACGCGATTCATATTGAAGGCGCAACGCTTCGGCTTCGTCATGCATCTTTTGCGCTTGTGCGGTCACATCGCTGATTTTTTGCTGACGGGCGGTGAGCAAGTCCAGCACCGGCCGATAGAGGAAACGTTGCAGAATCCAAATCAAGACCAGGAAGTTCAGGATTTCGAGGATGAATGTCGTCCAGTCGAGTTGCATCGTTAGTCCCGGCCGCTTATTTCAGGAAATATTCAAGCAAAGGATTACGGAACAGGATGATCAGCGCGATGACCAGGCAGTAGATCGCCAAGGACTCGATCATCGCGAGGCCGATGAACAGGGTGCGGGTGATCGTTTTTTCGGCTTCGGGCTGGCGCGCCAGGGCCTCCAGCGCACTCGCGATCGCCCGGCCCATCGCAAGCGCGGGCAGCATCGTGCCTAATGCGATCACGATGCCGGCGACCGCGGTCGACAGCGTGCTGAATAAATGCAGGTCGTTCATGATGTTTCCTCGGAAGATGGTGAATTCGTTTCGGCTTCGCCGGGCTCCAGCGCGCCGGCAATATAGATCAGGGCCAGCATGCCGAAAATGTAGGCCTGCACGATTGCCTCGATCACATGCAGTAGCAACAGCGGCACCGGCACCAGGAAGCCAGCGATCAGCAGCACCAGGAGGGCCGCCATCTCCAGGCTCATCATGTTGCCGAACAGACGGATAGCCAGGGCTAAAGTGCGGGTGATTTCGCTGATGATATGGAAGGGCAGCAGGATCACGCTCGGTTCGGTGTAATGGCGTAGATGGTTCTTCAGGCCGCGGCCGCGAATGCCGTACCAGTGGCTCGCCCCAAACACCAACACCGCCAGCGCCGCGGTCGCGGACAGGTCGCGGGTCGGCGCATGCAGCCCCGGAATCAGCCCGGTCAGATTCGCGGCCAGCACGAACAGCCACAATGTGCCGACGAAAGGCAATACCAGGCGCACGGCGGTCGGCGGCAGCACCTCCTTCAACGCATCCTCGATCGCGATCAGAACCGCCTCGATCGCGGTTTGCAGGCGGCCGGGAGCGGCGCGCAAGGTCAGATGGCCCAGGAGCGCCAGCAGCGTGAACACCAGCATGATGCCCCAGGTCGTCACGACCGTGCTGGTGATGCCGAAGGGACCGATTTGCCAGACGATCTCGGCGCCGAGTTCCGAATGATTCATGTGCGGTCCCTCAAAAAGCGGAAGACGTTATAGCCGCCGACCGTAATGCCGAGCACGATCAGGCTGACGGTCCAGCGCACCGAATAGCCGGAGGCCAGGGTATCGAGCCAGCGGCCGAGATAGGCTCCGGCCACGATCGGCACGACGAACAACAACCCCAAGGTCCCGCCATAGAGCAGGATGCCGATCCAGGTCGCGGGTCTGAAGGCCTTGTTTTTCAGGCGCTCGATGTCGCGCCGGGTGTGCTTCGACAACTTGTCCCGATAGGGCATCAGGTTTAACTCCCGCGGCGTTGATGGCTTAACTCGGCTAGCCGTTTGACCAGCGAGTGTTCGATTTCGGAGAGCGCGGCGCGCGCGCGGTGCACTTCTGAGTCGGTCTGCTGCATCGCTTCTTCCAGATCCGCGCAAATCGCGTCCGGGTCGGTGCCGAGAAAATAGCGCACCGTGGTCACCGTCAAGCGGTTGTCGGCAAAACGCAAAACTCCGCCCGGCATCGCGAGGTAGCGCCAGTGTCCGCTGTCATCACAGAAGCGCGCCAGCCCGTAACGCAACAGGGCGACCGTATGCGCATGGCCGGCCAGGATGCCGAAACTACCGCCTTCGTCGGCCGCGATGAACTGGCGGACCTTCTCGAAGCGGGTCAGCTCCAGGGTGTCGATCAAGGTCAGATCAAACGTTTTCATGCCGGCATCGCGCCCTTCATATAACAGTCGGCCTCGCTGAACCGGTCGAATTTGCCGTCGATGAAGGCCTCGCAGTCGCTGATCGTCTGTTCGAGCGGCACGCGCACGCCGGGGATGCCGGTATGGTCGGCGACCGTGTTGAAAGGCTGCGTCAGGTAGCGCTGCAGGCGCCGGGCGCGCTCGACGATCAGGCGGTCTTCCTTGGACAATTCCTCGATGCCGAGCATCGCGATGATGTCTTCGAGTTCGTGATAGCGCGACAAATGTTCGCGCACCGTGCGGGCGACCTGGTAATGGCGGTCGCCGAGAATCCGGTGATCCATCATCCGGCTGCCCGAGCGCAACGGGTCGATCGCCGGATAAATGCCCTTGGCGGCCTGCTGGCGGGACAGGATCACTACGCTGTCGAGGTGTCCCAAGATCGTCGCGACGGCCGGATCGGACATGTCGTCGGCCGGCACGTACACCGCCTGCACCGAGGTGATCGAGCCGGAGCGGGTCGAGACGATGCGTTCTTCGAGCGAGGCGACTTCGGTCAACAGGGTCGGCTGATAGCCGACGGTCGCCGGCATGCGCCCGAGCAGCCCCGAAATCTCGCTGCCGGCCTGCACGAAGCGGAAGATGTTGTCCATCAGGAACAGCACTTCCGTTTCGAGCGTATCGCGCAGGTATTCGGCATAGGCCAAGGCCGTATAGCCGACATGGAAACGCACGCCGGGCGACTCGTCCATCTGCCCGAAGACCAGTAGGGCCCGTTCCAGCACGCCGGCCTCGCCCATCTCCTTCCAGAGTTCATGGCCCTCGCGCATCCGCTCGCCGACGCCGGCATAGACCGAGACGCCCTGCATCGCGCTGCTGACCGCATGCATGAACTCCATCATCAACACGGTCTTGCCGACGCCGGCGCCGCCGAACAGGCCGGTCTTGCCGCCGCGCACGAAGGGGCACAAGAGGTCGATCACCTTGATGCCGGTTTCCAGGATACGGCTGGCCGGCAAAGTCTCCGAGAGCAAGGGCGGCGAGGACAGGATATTACGGTAGGTCGCAGAAGGCAGGGCAGGGTCGCCGTCCAAGGCTTCGCCGAAAACGTTCAGCATGCGCCCGAGACAGGACGGATCGACCGGTACATGCAGCGGCGCGCCGCGGTCGAATACCGGCATGCCCCGGTACAGGCCCGAAACCGGAGACAACGCGATCGCGCGGATCAATTCGGGGGTGAGGTGCTGATAGACGACCAGCACATAGCGTCCGCCGCCGTTGACCACATCGAGTGCCTGGCCGATCGGCGGCAAATAATTGCAATGCACGTCGACCACCGGCCCATGCGCCGCTTCGATCCAGCCGACTGTCGTTTCGTTTGGCGGTAACATAGACTCCCGCAGCGGATTAAATATCCGCAGATTCTAGCATACTCCGTTGGCATGAAGGGGAGGGCGCCGACAAATTATCAGGCGGCGAGGCGATCGACGGCTTGATAAGCCGCCCACGATAAGGTCTAGATGTTGGACAAATCGCGCCCAAATCTGGCATGATGGGCGCCCAATTTGCCTTGTATGTCAAGGCTCTGATCAATCACCCTGAAGGAAAAGCAATGAGTAATCTTCCCCCATGCCCGGCATGCGGCTCCGAATTCACCTACGAAGACAACGGTCTCTTCATTTGCCCCGAATGCGCGCATGAATGGTCAACCGCCGCAACGGCCGAAGACAGCGGCGATGTGCGCGTGATCAAGGATGCAAACGGCAACGTATTGCAGGACGGCGACAGCGTGACCGTGATCAAGGACCTCAAGGTCAAAGGTTCGTCGCTGGTCGTGAAGGTCGGCACCAAGGTCAAAAACATCCGTCTGGTTGACGGCGATCATGACATCGACTGCAAAATCGACGGTATCGGCGCGATGAAGCTGAAGTCGGAATTCGTGAAGAAGATTTGAGGCCTGGCTGGCGGACGGCATTTCGCATTCATGCTAAGGCGATTTACATGAATCCGTTGTCTGAGCGGAGCCGAAGCCGACAGCGAGTTTCGGCTCCGCTCAGCCTCCCTATCGGCCGGCTTCAATACTCGGCATCATGAAAAACGTTCTGCACATCGTCCAGATCGTTCAACATATCCAAAAACTTTTCAAACAAGGCAATATCGTCGCCGCTGATCTTCGTGGCGCCTTTGGGCACGAATTGAATTTCGTCCGCCTCGAAATCAATCTCACCCAATAAATCGGTCAAGGCTTGCTTGGCCTTCGCGTAGTCGGCCTGCGGCGTGAACACGGTGATTTTTCCCTCTTCGTTTTCAATATCGGTCACATCCA
The DNA here is from genome assembly GCF_041897535.1 of Methylomicrobium lacus. GTDB lineage: Bacteria > Pseudomonadota > Gammaproteobacteria > Methylococcales > Methylomonadaceae > Methylomicrobium > Methylomicrobium lacus_A. Next base: position 1,001,251 of record NZ_CP169217.1, on the reverse strand, counting down.
CATCTGCCGTCAGCAGGGCTTCGAGAACGGCGTCTTCGTCGGCGCCCTTGAATGCCAGGATGGCGGCATGGTCGAACATGTGGCTGACCGTGCCGGGGGTGCCGATCTTGCATTTCGTCTTGGTAAAACACAGACGGACATCGCCGAAAGTCCGGTTAGGGTTGTCGGTCAGACAATCGACAATCACCATGCAGCCGCCGGGGCCAAAGCCTTCATAACGTGCCGGCGCGAAATCTTCGCCGCCGCCGCCTTTCGCTTTGTCGATGGCTTTTTCAATCACGTGGGCAGGCACCTGATCTTTCTTGGCGCGATCGATCAACCCCCGTAAGGTCAGGTTTCCGGCCGGGTCGATACCGCCCGATTTAGCGCACACATAAATTTCGCGCCCGTATTTGCTGTAGACCTTGGTCTTGGCGTCAGCCGTTTTGGCCATGGAAACTTTACGGTTTTGATAGGCTCTACCCATGGGGTTGTTGCTCCATTGAAAACAAAAAGAGGCAGATTTTACAGGCAAGTAGATGCAAAGGAAATCTTTTTGCCTTTTAAAACGACAGCTCCACCCCCACCCAATAGGCCCTTGGCGCGCCGGGACCAATAAACGTGCTGCTCAGCCAGTCCCGGGAATTGTAATTCCAGCCGCTCGGGCCTATCGCGCCTCTTTCCGACGGTGAAAACGGATTGACCCCAAGCCGCCCGGCCGTGGCGTACTGGCGGTCGAACACGTTGTTGATCATGCCGAAAAACGACAGTCCCTGGGTGACTTCGTAGCGGGCCTTCAGGTTGAAGATCGCATAGCCCGCCACGCTGCCGGGGTCCTTGTACTGACGCCCCCGGGTCAATACGGTCTCGCCGGTGGGGGTAAAGGCGTAATAATAGTGGTAGGCGCCCTGGGTATGTTCGTTGTTTTCGTTGCCGCGCACGTACGACGACGAATGCGCGATCATGTTGATCCCCAGCGTCCATTTGTTGGTCAGATGGAAATTCATGTTGGCGTTGATGTTGTGCAGCGGGATGCCCGGCATGCGGTCCCCCGGATTGACTTCGATCATGTCCTGCAAGGCGACCTTCGGCCGTCCGCTCGCATCGTAGAGGTTCTTGCCGAAATCGTCGTTGATCGACCGTTGTGCGGCGCTGCTGTTGTGCGGGCTCAGCATGTACAGGTGCGACTGGAAGGTTGCGTCGGTATAGCCGTAATTGACCTGAAAGTCGACGATGCCGGCTTTGCCGGAAAAGCCGAACTCGATGCCTTGCCGACGGGTATCGCCGATCGTATCGAAGAAGCTTCTATCGGGGGTGATGCCGACCAGGTAGATGTCGTCCTTCAGGTCGGTCCGGTAAATGCCGGCATTCCAGTTCCAATCACCGAACAGCTTGCCACGCATGCCGAATTCAAACGAATTGGCGAAAATTTGCGGCAGAAAAGGATCGCCGGACAAGGTTGTCGGCAGGGTGCAGGAGCCGCCGATCGTCGACAGGCTTTTCGGCGCTTTCTGTGAGTTGGGATCGCCGGGATTCAGCGGCACCAGGGTGCCGTCATAGGCGCAGCCCAGTTCGACGCTGGAAGGCGCGCGAGTGCCCTGGCTCCAGTTGAAGAACAGATTCAGATCCTTGTAGGGGACGTTCGAATCCTTGAACGGCAGATAACTGATGCCGACGGAGGGATTGAACGAGGTGTAATCGAACACTTCCGAGGTGGGCGTCTCGCCGTATCTGCCGAGGCCGTTATAAGGGTCCTGGGCGAAATAAATATCGTTCAGCCAGTTGTTGATGTGGTAGTTCGGGGCGTCCGGACAGGAAGCGGGATCGCCGCCGTTGCAGAGAATCACATCGGGCCGGTGTTTGTTAAGGTTCTGGATGTCGCTCAGGCTGTCGTAGCCGGCGCGGGTGCGCGCGCGCATCCGGTTTTTGACCCGGGTACGGTTAAAACGGCCGGAAACGCTCAGGTGCAGGTTGTCCTCGGGCGAATAGGTTTCGCTGAAATAGCCGCTGAAGGTCGTCGATTTGCCGGAAAACGAGTTGTTGTGAATGTCTTGTTGCCCGGCGGTAAAAATCGGGTCGATATGCGCGGGGTCGCTGTACACCCGGTGACTCGCGTCGATCAGGCCGAGGCGCTGGCGGGTATCGAAATCGGTGCCGGCGTCATCGATCGAACCGCCCACCATGAACTTATGCTTCGGGTTATTCCAGTTTAATTGCAGGGAAGCGCCATCGGTCAGTTGGCCGATATCGGTCTTGCTGAGCACGCCGATCGGCGTGCCGTCGATCAGGCCTTTGGGGGAATGGCGCGGGTCCGTCGAGATCGGGTCGGTGTTGTCGCCGTAAGCGCCGTTACGCGGCCCGGTGTTCGATACATAGCGAAGATTGCGGCAATTACCGTTCAAGGACGGCGCCAGCAAAATATAGTTGCTGTCATCGACGCTGAGATTTTTTTGATTCAGCGTGCCGTCATCGATGACACCGTCTTCATCCCGATCCAGGCCGTAGTCGGGGACGCCATCCCGGTTCCCATCCGGCATCTGGCAGACCGCCCTGTTTCCCGCGGTGCCATTGGCCACCATCGGCCTGTCATCCATTTCATCGAAGTCCTCATAAATGTCGCCGGCGATCGCGCTGCGCTGGCTGTCGCGCCGATAAATCTGCCCGGTCAGGCTCCATTCGTCATTGAAAAACCATTCCCCGCCCAGCGTGTATTGCTGCAATTCGTTTTGCGTGCTGTCCGGCGACGTGAAGACCGATTCGGGATTTTTCCGGTAAAGATCGGTCGGGATCAGCCCATTGCCCAAAAGGTCGTTGCCGACCAGCAGGCTGCTGAACTTGAGCGCGTAGTTGTCGCCGCGCAAATCGAGGCGCGCGAAGCCCTGGTTCACCTGCGAAGGCGAGTTATCGCGCCAGCCTTCCTCGTCGAAGCCGGTGAACGAGATGAAGCCGCCCACGGTGCCGTTGTTCCAGCCGGCAGACAGGTCGCCTTTTTTTCTGTCCCAGGAGCCGCCCTGAAAACGCACGTTGACGCCGGCGTCGTCAAAACCGTTTTTGGTGCGCAGCGACAAGGCGCCGCCGAGCGTATTCAAGCCGAACAGCGGATTGGAGCCGGGAAACACATCCATGCCCGCTAAGGCGTTCATCGGGATCAAATCCCAGTTCACGACGTCCCCGAAAGGCTCGTTCACGCGTACGCCATCCAGAAACACCGAAAGCCCCTGCGGCGTGCCGATCTGCGGCGACGCGGAAAAGCCGCGGTAGCTGATGTCCATCTGAAACGGGTTGCCCTGATAGTCGTTCACATTGACCGACTGCAAGCGGCTGTTCATCAGGTCGCCCATGCTGGTGGCCATGGAATCCTTGATGTCTTTGCGGGTGATCGATTGGATGTTGCCGGGAATTTGCTCCTTGTCGAGCTGCAGGCCTTCCAGCGGTCCGAGTTTGGTGACCGGCTTGCCTTCGACAACGACGGCATCCAGCGCGCTGGCGTCATCGTCAATGTTCTCCGCCAAACTCTGCCATGACGGAGTCATCAAGGCGACCATGAAAATAAACGATGAGGTTGGGTAAGGGCGAAGCTCGCCGGTTATCGAAAAAACGGTTTTGGGCGTGGAAGGCATCTTGTTTTCAAGTCGTAAGTGCAGTTGCGAAGCCATTGCGGCTAACGGTCGTTATCGGACCGGGCCGAGATTTTAATGGACTCGCATGCCCCCTCAGAAGGGAAAAATTCCTTTGTTTCGAGCGTATTTGCCCGAAGGATAGAACGGGATTTTTTCCCGGTCATTTCAGGAGCTTTTCCCGCCTTTGAGGGGCGCAGCCGCCGGTAGAATTTAATAAAGGTATTTGCCTAAGCCGGCATGGGTAAGCGAGCGCATTGATGAAAATTCGGAAAAACACTTTCTTGGCCGCCCTCGGCATGACGGTGATGGCGGGCATCGGTTTTGTCGGCGTAAAAGCCGCTCAACCGGTTGTTGCAGCCGAAGGGCAAACCCGCGCGCGGCTCGAAAAGCGGCCGCAGCCGCCTGTTGCCGTGGCGCTGAATCTTGCTGGCGATACAACCCTTCAAATGCAGCCATTTGCGGCCGAAGCAGAGGCGATGGCCGCGCCCGGCCGGCACGGTTCCCGGAAGTTGCCCGGCGTTTTCCGCGGCGACTGGGGCGAAACGCCGGTTTATGCGCGCAACGACCGGGTCAACTATGAACACGCGGCCTATTTGAGCCTTGAGGACGACAATCAAAATCAGCCGCCTTCGACGAGCCCGGCATTCTGGGTCAGGGTGAAAAAATTCAAGGAAAACGATCCGGCAGCCTGCCTTTCGCCGGGTCAGGGCGCCGATTTGAGCCAATGCGACTTTAGCGAGGCGGTCAGTTTAAAGGACAGAAATCTCCGCGGCGCGGTGCTGAGCAAGGCGCGGCTGAGCGGCGAACTGGGCGGCGCCGACCTGAGCGGCGCCAATCTGCACGGTGCCGCGGTGATCGGCTCTCTGGTGATCGGCCCGGATACCCGTCTCGATCATGCGAATCTGTCGCAGCTGCAATCCGACGGCAACAATCCGCTGATTGCCGAAGGAGCCAACCTGAACCACACCAATTTTTCCGCGGCGAGCCTCTATGGCGCCCGGATGGCGGGCGCTAACCTCGGCGGCGCCGATTTGACCGGCGCCACGCTGACCGGAGCGGAGCTACGCGAAGCCCGCCTCGAGGGCGTTTCCCTCGCTAAAGCCAATTTGAGTTATGCCAATCTGGCTGCCGGCGAACTGGCCAATGCCGTGCTCAGCGAAGCCGATTTGAACGCGGCAAACTTGACCGACGCCGACTTCTCGCACAGCAATTTGCAGCAGGCCAATCTGGCCGGTGCGGAGTTGACGGGAACCGATCTTTCAGGCGCCGACTTACGCGGCGCCAATCTGACGGCCGCCAAAGGCACGGCGAGCGCCATCGTCGATAGCGCGACCGATTTCAGCGGCGCCATCTGTCCGGACGGCGCCGGCGTGGATGGGAATCAGGTCACGACCTGTATCGGGCATGGTTTCTAATGCCATGTCCGCTTTTCAAGGAAGAAAATTCGATGTCTGTGCAGGGCCTCTGCCAGCGCCAGACGCTTGTTAACGATAAATCTTAGGAAACAACATGAAAAAAACCTCGCTTCTCAGCGCGATGATCGGCGTTTTGAGCATCGTCTCGACCTCGGCCATGGCAACGGGCTTTGTGACCTTGCCGTCGACCGGGTTTACGGTGTCCGGCGGCACATCGGCCTACACACTCTGCAATACCACCGGCGATTTCGGTACTTATGAATCCATCGAGCCGACATTCGATCCCAACGGAGGGGAGAACAACACCTGCGCGGTGCCAAGCAATAATCCGCCCGAATCCGGCTATACCGAGGTGGCGAGCGCGAGTCGCAATGTCGTGACCAACGGCGTCACGATTGCCACGTTGACCGACAAAGTCTGGCGCAACTCGGCCGGCACGAGCTGCATTTACGGCGCCAAACTCAAGATGAAGAACGCCGATTACAACCCCAATGTGGGGGGCACGCAATATTTTGAAGTGAACGATTTGCAGCGTGCGGGCTTTAGCGATCGGGGACCGGTTTCTATCGCCTACAATTTCGTGACCCGTGCCGCCGGGCAGTCCGACGAGGTGCTGTTCCGGGCCGGTCTGACCAAAACCGCGGTGGTTCATCAAGTAGGCGACGATGACCAGCCTTTGACCTCGGTCGCGCCGATCAGCACCAATTGGGTCGACTTTACTTCGGACGTCAATTATAACGATCCGGATGGGTCCTCGATGCGCGATTCCTCCTGGTTCTTCGTCAAGAGCGGTTGCACCTCGGCCACCCCGGCGGCGCTCACCGGCGCCTTGAAAGTCCGCCAATTGGGCCAGGAAGGCCAACCAGACCTCACCATCTCGGTCGACGCTTATGCGCCGGCAGGGGCTAATACCAATTAGTCCGGCAAAACCGTAATCGCCGCCGGCGGCGATTACGGTTTACCATGGCTGGCGCTATCGCGGTGACTGCCTCCCACAGCTATCGGGAGGGTGAGGTAAGGCTAAGGCTTGACCGCGACGCCCCACGGGTAATGCCCGACGCCGATCGATTTGCTGACGCTCATCGCTTCGAGATCGATGATCGAGATGTCGTTGCTGACGCCGTTGGTCGTATAGAGCCGTTTTTGATCCGGCGAAAAGGCCAGATTCCAGACCCGCTGGCCGACCAGGAAATAATTCTCGACTTCCAAGGTTTGCGCATTGATCAGCGCGACCCGGTTCGCCGGCCCCAGCGCGACATAGGCCCATTTGCGGTTCTGGTCGATCGCGACCCCGACCGGCTGGATCATGTCTTTCGTGACCCCCGGAACCTCGAATTTGATCGTCTTGATGATCTTGCGCGTTTCCGCATCGATCACGGTCGCCGTGCCGCCGAGTTCCGAAGTGACCCATAATTGCTTGCTGTCGGCGGTAAATGCCATGCCGCGCGGCCGCGTGTCGACCAGCGTGTTGTCGACGATCTTCAGGCTTTTCTGCTCGATCCAGTGCACCATGTTCGTCGCTTCCGACGCATTCACGACCCATTTCGAATCCGGGCTGACCGCGACCGGTTCCGGCTCGACGCCGACCTTGATCTGTTTGACCGCCTTTTTGGACGGAATGTCGATCGCGGTGACCAGGCTGTCGTCTTCATTCGAGACATAGAGACGGTTGCCCTCGGGATTGATCGCGAAGGTTTCAGGATCCTCGCCGGACGGCAGCGTGCCGATCACTTGCAGCGTGTTCGTGTCGACGATCTGCAGCGTGTCGTCGTCGCCGGCGGCGATGTAAAGCTGCTGCAGGTCCTTGCTGAGCACGATGCCGCGCGGCCGTTGGCCGACCGGGACCGTTTTGATCAGCTTGCCTTCGATCGGATCGACCACCGCCAGCGCGTTGTCTTTTTCCAAGGTCACGAAAAGGGTTTCGGCATGCGCCTGGCCTCCGGCCAGGAGTAGAGCCGCGCAAAATAGGCGTTTCATAATGTCTCCAAATTGAGTGAGGGAATAAGTTTTTCGGAAAGCAAAAATGGAGGACGGGGATCGCATCAAACCGGCTGCAATTGCCCCGTCCCTTCGCTATAAGGCGATTGAATCAAGCCGTGGCGACTGGCCAGCAGGGTCATTTCGGCCATCGTCTTCACTTCGAGCTTGTCCTTGATCGCGGTGCCGTGATTGCAGACCGTCTTGTAACTCAGACACAGCTTTTCGGCGATTTCGCGCGGCGCCAGGCCGTTCGCGAGCAAACAGAAAATATCGAATTCGCGCGGCGACAATTGCTTGATGATGTTGGCTTCGTCCTGCGCGTATACCATCGACATCGCGACTCGTTGCGCCAGTTCCGGCGCGATGAAGCTTCCGCCTTCGGCGAGCGTACAGACCGCGGTAACCAGGGTGTCCGGGATGCTGGATTTGATGATGTAGCCCTTCGCTCCGGCCTTCAGCGCGCGCGTGGCAAAGATCGGCTCGTCATGGATGCTGAATACCAGGATCTTGCAACGCGGATCGCGCAGGATCAGCCGGCGGATCGTTTCGAAACCGCCGATACCGGGCATCGAAATATCCAGCACCACCACGTCCGGCTGTTTCCGGTTATACAGTTGACAGGCGCTTTCGCCGCGGTCGGCTTCATCGATCGTGCCGATTCTCTCGCACAGGGAGAGATAGGCTTTATAACCGGCCCTGACGACCGCATGGTCGTCGACCAATAACACGTTGATTCTTTCCGACATGCTCGCCCTCCAAATGAAGCGCGCATGATGTGCGTTATCGGCGGCAAAATCCATAGGAAAAATTCCCGATTTGTACACTTTGGCAAAGCCAGGATTCTCTTCCGACTGTTTTACGCGCTGTTCGCGCAAAACACGATGGGAACGAAAAATATCAATGTGGGCGGCGAAGCATTTATCCCGCGGGAAAATGGGAAAATTTCCCTGCCGGGTTTCCATGCATGCCTCTACAATGCCGAACGTTCATCATCATGTTTCCTGCAACGGCGTCTGCGTTCGGAAATCAGGTGAACTCAGGCAGGAGAAGGTCGTTGGCCGCCACTTAGCCATCGGCGCATCGAGTGCTTGTATCGCTCCGGCCGATAGTCATGTATGTGCCTACATGCGAATCGGTCGTATCAATGGGCTGTTGTCTTCTTCACACTCGATCTGCGGCCGCTTTCAAGGCGACCGCGGATTTTTTTATCGGAAGAGACGCAAAATTTGATACCCAGTTGCTAGCCAGTGTGAGGGTAATTTGGAAGGGGCTTCGTCGATCGCGAAAATGCCGCGTTGTGCCGGCAAATATTTCGACACTATTCTTTAATCACATCCGCTAAAAGGGCATGGAGACTTGGCTGCGCGCCACAAACTAAGGCTTCTCGATCAATTCATTCTTCAACACGTCAAACGCGTCGAAGGCAATATTTAGGCTGAGTTTCAAGTTAATGATACTGGCGAGGGTGGTACTGGTGAAGATACAGATCATGATGGCGATTTGGTATTTCACCGCTAGCCAAGGCTCGCTTCCGCCCAGAATTTGCCCCGTCATCATGCCAGGCAGCGATACCAGGCCCATGGTCGCCATGCCGGCGATGGTCGGATTGATCGCGGCTTTGACGGCCTCGCGAAAGTAAGGTTGCACGGCTTCCCAGCGTGTCGCCCCCAGCATCAGAAAGGTCGTGTATTCGTTCTCGTTCTTGCGTAAAGCCGAATAGAAGCGTTCCAGTGCGATGACGTTGCCTTGTAGACAGTTGCCGAGGATCATGCCCGCCAAAGGCACGATATAACGGGCATCGTAAAAGTGTGTCGGCTGGATGACCAGGACCACCAGAAAAGCGGTGGAGAACAGTATGCTGGAGGCAATGGCCGAAAAGGTGGCGAGCGCAAAATAACGCACTTTAAGTCCTGAACGCCGCAGGATACTGACATCGGCGACTAACAGCATCATCAGTATCCATAAGCCATTGAGCCAAGGATCGTTAAGATCGAATAGGATTTTCAGATAGAATCCGACCAGCGCTAACTGGAGGCTCATGCGCAGAACGCCGATGCCAATATCCCGGCTCAAGCGCAGACCCATCAGCCAGAGCAGTAACCCCGGCAGCAAACAGAGGCCATAGAGAAGCGCCATCTGCGGCAGCTGAATATCAAGGGTTTTCATGTCGCTTTTCCTGAGTCAATCGCCCCGCTTCCAGTCCAAAAATCATATCACAGCGCTCCAGCCACTCGGGGTCGTGAGCGACAGACAGCACGGTCAGATCGGGATCGGAGAAAACATCGAACACCGCTTGCTTGCTTTCCGCGTCGAGTGCGCTGGTCACCTCGTCCAGCAGATACAATTTTTTACCCAAGAGCAGGCCTCGAGCCAGCGCAATCCGCTGTTTTTCGCCCCCGGAAATACGGTTGCTATTCTGGCTTAAAATGTCGACGGGCAATTGCAGTCGTTGCAACACCTCAATGAGTTGCCTATCCGTAGGTCGATGTTCGCGATGCGCTTTGAATTGAAAAGGCAATAGCAGTGCATCGCGTACGGTTTCAGCCCCCAAAATCGGCTCTTGCCCGATGTAGGCGGTGCAGCTTCGAATCGTCTGAACGGAGGCTGGAGTCAGCGGTTTTTCCTGAAAGTAAACCCTGCCTCGGGTTAGAGGAAGGAGACCCAACACGGTTTTCAGGACACTGCTTTTACCGGAGCCGGATTTGCCGTAAAACACCGCTTTTTGTCCTGGGAAGAGCGTAAAGCTGATGTCCGATAGAATCGTTTTTTCGTGGGCGGTGACGAATACCTGGTCGAATCGAATGAGAGGGGACATTCAGTGATTATTCTAAATTGAATTCGTCCTATTCAAGGCGAGGCGGCATCTCGGCTTAGATGTGATGCGTATGCAGCCCCAATGCCTTTAGCTGCGCTATTTCTTCGGGTGTTGCGGATACGATTGTATGAAAAGTCCAAGACATGGGGTCGATAACGTCGTTGTTCTCGGTCACTAAAACCGGGCGTCCGTGACTGCTGGCCGAATGCTCGGTGGTGATTTCGATGTCGCAGTCTGTGGGTTCCTCGTTGGGTAATGCAAATTGGGTTTTCATGGTTTCTCCTCGTTAATAATCTCGGTGCTGTCCGCGCCTGTTTTCTGTTCGGCCGATTCATCAGGACAGGGCTCAATGTCGGGACCGGAAACCCGCGGTACAAAATTTTAGAGCTCAGCGCGAGGATAAAGTGCCTTGACACCGTTTAGGACGCATCCAGTTTATAGCCGTACCCGCGCACCGTCTTCAGCAGTTTCAGCTCAAAATCATCATCGACTTTTCGCCGCAACTGGCGAATGTAGACATCCACTACATTGGTCAAAGGATCGGCGCTGTAGCCCCAGACTTGTTCAAGAATCCGGGTGCGGCTCAGCACTTTGCCCTGCATACGCATTAAGCATTCCAGCAAGGCAAATTCCTTCGGCGTCAGGTCGATGAGGGTGTCGCCCCGTTTCACTTCGTGCGTTTCCCCGTTCAATACCAGGTCGGCTATGCGCAATTCCTTGGCTTCGGTTTTGGGCTCGCCGCCGCGGCGGCGCATCAGCGCCTCGATTCGGGCCAGCAGTTCCTCGAATGCGAAAGGCTTGGTCATGTAGTCATCGGCGCCGGAGCGCAGGCCGGCCACCTTATCCTGCACCGTATCCCGTGCCGTCAACATCAGAATCGGGGTGTCGACGCCATTGTTGCGTAAATGCTCGCAAATTTGCCTACCATTCATGATGGGCAAGCCCAAATCCAGAATGATAGCCTGAAATTGACCCTCGATCCCCATCGTTATCGCTTCCGGCCCGCTCCGGGCCACCTCGACGGCATAGCCTTCGGCTTTCAGCCCGCGCTGAATAAAATCGACGATGCGTTCATCGTCTTCGACTAGCAGAACTCGCATGGTGCCGGTACCTATAATATGAAATTATTTTTGATGGCTTGGATTGTGATCCGGCCCGGCCGTGAGCAGCGGCAGCGAGACCGTAAAAGTCGAGCCCGAGTTTTCCGCGCTGGTGACCGTGATACGCCCGCCGTGCGCCTTCAGGATGGATTTAGCCATCGGCAAGCCCAGGCCGGTGCCGTCCTCGCGGGCATGGAGGGCATTCCGGCTGCGGAAGTGGCGCTTGAAAATGCGTTCCAAATCCTCGGACGGTATGCCTATGCCCTGATCGGTCAGGCTGAAACTGGCTTCGCTTCCATCCATCCGCAAGGCGACCGTGATGCGTCCTCCGGGGTTCGAATAGCGGCAGGCATTGTCGCCCAGAATGAACAGCACCTGCCTAAGCCGTTGTTTGTCGCCGCGCACCCAAACGGGACCGGCGGGCGCATCCAGGGCAACCGAAATCGATTTTTCTTCGGCCATCACCTGAAAATCTTCGACCACGCCGGCCACGAGTTCGGACAGGTCCACGCTGTCCCATTCAAATTGCAGGTTGGCGGTTTCGGTGCGGGCCAGAAACATCAGGTCGTTGACGTATTTTCCCAATTGCATGGACAACTCGACGATGCGCTGCAAGGCGTCTTTATATTCCTCGGCCTCGCGTTCCTGTCCGCGCAGGGTCACTTCGGCCTCGCCGCGTATCACGGTGATCGGCGTGCGCAGCTCGTGGCTGATGTCGGCTAAAAACTCCCGCCGCGCGATGTCCATGCGTTTTAATTCCTCATTTAAGCGGTTCAGCTCGAAAGTCCGTTCGGCCACTCTTTTTTCCAGCACCGCGCGTCCCTCGCGCAGTTTATCTTGCTGAACGTTCAACTCCTCAGCCATTTGATTGAAGTGGCTGGCGAGGTAGGCGAATTCATCGCGGGTATCGAGCGTGATGCGATGATCCAAATTACCGGAGGCGATTTCGTCGGTGCCCTTCATCAAGGCTTCGATGGGTTTCCTAACGCCGCGAAGCAGTAATATGCCGGAGGTGAGGCTGAACAGCGCGGCAAGCACTGACGCCAAAATGGCGATCCAACGCGAGTGCGCCACCAAATCTTCCAGTTCTTGCTTGGCTTTGCCGGCCTTTTCGCGTTCGGCGCTGATCGCGGCATCGATCAAGGGCTGGAATCTTCCGTCGATTTCTTCTTCCGAGAATTTCGAGAGTGCCTGCACCGCCTTTTCGATCTGGCCCTGCTGGCGCAGGCGCTCGACTTCATCGAAGCGGTATTCGCTGGCATCCAGGAAGGCGGTGAAATGGGCGACTCTTTCCAGCTCGGCGGCTTGCGACGTCCCATGGATAGAGTGACTCTCCACGTCTGTCGTCTTCACCGCGGTGTTTCTAAGCGCCTGCATCGCTTCGTAGAGACGATGCTTGGAGGATTCCACGCCGGCTTCGGCTGTTGGGGCTGTCGTCATCAGCCTGTCCATGCGCTGTTTGAAATGGCGATAGGCCTCCTGGGACAAGCGCTCATAATGATCGAAAGCTTCATAGGCCGTTTGGCTGCGCTGAAAATAGCGGGCCACCTGGTTTGATCCCCAATACAGCGCAATGCCTAAAAACAACACGAAACCGAACGAAACGGCGATCGCAATGGCCAAACGGAAACGAAACATGCGTTCTAGTTGGTGCCGTCGCTCTGATCCATCTGTTTTTCCATGGACCGGATGGCTTCCAGTTTTTCTCTTAGCAGACGGTTTTCATCCTTCTTCGATCCCGTTGACTCTTTCGGTTCCAATTCGTCGGGAACCGTTTTATGTTTGCGCTCCACGGTGCCGAGTCTTCTTGGCTGATTGCTCATACGTTTTAAGGCTTCCGTGTGAATGGCGACCAGTTTCCGCGTCCGATCATCGTTTAGGCGGCCGGAGATCGAGCCAACCCCGTTCAGAATTCTGGGGATGTCGCCGCAGGCATCGGATAGCAGGCGGCCTACCATCAGGTGTAGCTGAATCCCTTCCCTGGAGGAACGGGAATCTTTCTGGCGCTTCAGTATTAGCCGGCAGGTCTCGGCGCGTGACGAGGGGGATATGTTGGCCATGGTCGCCCCGAAACCGAGCAGCTCGTCAAAGTCCGATTGTGAATAAGGGTCGTTATAATTGTAATAGGTGGGGGTATAAGCGTTCCAGCCGGAGCCGGAGTTGAACTCGGCGCAGCCGGTCAGCAGCAAAAAGCCGAGTGCTAAGATTGTGTTGCGAATTGAAAGTAATGGCAGCATAGAGATAGGTGTAGCGTATGGTTCAAGCGTCTTGGCTAATCGGTATTTGAACGCGGAGGCGGGCGCCCTGTTGATCTTGTCTTGCGTCGATCACATCGACCTTGCCCTGGTGGTTGGCGACATATTCCTTGACGATGGCCAGTCCCAGGCCGGGACCCTCGGCAGCATCGTCGCCTTCGGCGGCCTTGCCGCGGAAAAAAGGCTCGAACACATGCGCACGTTCGTCGGGCTCGATACCCGGACCCTCGTCTTCGACTTCCAATTCCATCTGGGTGCCCGAATCGCGCAGCATGATACGTATTTCGCCACCCACGGGCGAATATTTCACCGCGTTCGACAACAGCTCCTCGATAATGTTTCGGAGCTGTTCTTTGATGCCGGAAATTTCGATGGGTCTGACCAGCTTTTTCAGGGTAATCGATTTGGCCTGAAGCGGCGTTTCATAATCCTTGATGACCGCTTCAAGCAGGTCCTTCATATTGACGGATTGCTTACGGTTCAGTTCCGGTTTTACGTTGATTTGACTGTAGCGCACCAACTCCTCGGACACCGTTTTCAGTTTTTCGACATTGGCGCTCAGACTCAGTGCAAGGGCCTGTTCCGCACTGTCGGAGGCCTTATCCGCGGCGTTGACGAGCCATTCCGTGCCTTCGCGGATGCCGGCTAAAGGCTGCTCGATTTCGCGGGCCACGTTGTGCATGAACTGTTGTTTCGAAACTTCCAGTTCCATCAAATGCGTGCGCAGCCATTCCAGGCGGTCGCCCAGGTAGCGCAGGTCCGCAGGACCCGTCACGGTGATCGGTTGTTTGAGTTCGCCCGAACCCAGTCGGCGGATCGATACATCCAGTTGGCGCAGCGAACGCGACAGGATGACCAGCAGGGTCACGATGAAGATGAACGAGATGAACAGCAGGACCGCGGCCTTGGTCAACAGCCCTTGTTCGAGGGATTCCGATTGCAGGCGCAATTCATTGAATTCATGGTCGACGTGATTCTCGAATTCGCGCGACAGGGTGTTGGAGGCTTCGCGCAGCCCCTGGAATGCCTCATCGACGGGCAAGCCGGGATTATCTTCGGTCGTCGAGCTGATGACCTGTTGATAGATCAGGTTTTCCTTTTCCGATAATTCGTTGACCAGCAGCGCGATCTTGTTAGCCACATTGAGTTTGAGCAACTCGTTCAAGGCTTGTTTGAAGGATGCCCGCGCCGTTTCATACGATTCCCGTTCATACGGCTGGCGCAGGGCGGGGTCCGACAGCAGAATGAACAGCCGGGCCTTGCGTTCAATATCGGCGGTCTTTTGCAAAACCTGGCGTATGGTTTTGGTCTGTTCGAAGACCTGCGAATTGATGGTTCTGCCCAAGGCCGAGGTCTCGCGCATGCCGAAAGCCGCGTACAGTACCGCTAAAAACAACGGGATCACCGCAATCACGAAGCCTAAAACGATCAGAGATTTTAAGGATAGGCTTTTTTTGAATTTAATTTGGCTTAAAATGGCATTCAGTTTTCCCGATAATGCCGACGTAAATCTCGACACATCCGGTTTTTTGAAAATATCCAAAACAAAGTGGGTAATAAACTCTTTCATAATTTGACGTGTTAGATCGTCAAAAGTCCTTCTCCAACAATCTCTATTTGGGATGATGCGCTGGGGAAAAATGCGCTTTCGGCATCGAAAAATCCGAGTGTGCATCCGGCACATTGACTGGCTAATCCGACCGAATAGGCCCTATTATACACATTTTGCATTGCATCGCTCGCCCACTTGCGCGCGTATCAGTTTGTTCCATATCCAATTTTCCTAAGCTTATGAAGCCATTAACCTTGTTTTTCATGATGGTAAAGGCGGTGCTGCTGGCGCTGGCCGGCTCGTCTCTTGGCCATGCCGGCGTCATCCAGGGATTGCCGGTACAAGGCAGCGCCGACAGGCCCGTTCTGCTGCTTGAACTCGGCCGTGAGCCGGCATCAAGCGGTGTTGACGATAAGACCGCGAGAGTGGCTGCCGGCGAAGTCTCAGGCCACGAAGGCGACACTTCGATTCAGGCTGACAAGGATGAAATCAGTTCTTTGCATCCGGGTTTCGGCAACTGGAAAGTCGGCTTTCGCTTCAAACTCGGCTCCGGCTTTCCGGCCGGTTCGTACACTTTCTGGGCGCGCTGGCGGCAGGGCGGCGATCCTGCGGTCTGCGTGCAGACCTTCGAAGTCTGGGCCGGACCCGATGCATCCAGGCTGGAGTTGCGCGGCTCTTTGTCGATGAAACCGAAGGGGTGGGATTATGCCTGGATAGCCGCCGAGTCGCAGGTCGCCCTGAAGGCCGATGACACGGTCATCGAGGTCAGGGATAGCGGGGCAGGGCATGACGCCAAGGTTTTCGACGCCTTTGTACTGGCTTCACCATTGTCTGCGCTGCCGGCAAGCGGTACGGCAGATAAGCCGGTGGTGCTGCTGGATTTAGGCAAGGCCCCGGCCTTTGCCGCCGTCGAAAAAAATAATTCTCTGCAAGTCCAGCTTGGCGAGGCCACGGCCGGCCCCGGCGCCGCGTCGGTATTGACCGAAAAGGACGAGGTTCAGGTGTTTCACCCGGGCTTCGGCAGTTGGGATGCCGATTTTCGTTTCGCACTGAAGCCTGAGATCGCGCCGGGACAGTATCGTGTTTTTGCCCGCTACAAAAGCGGCGGCGAGGTGTCGCAGGTGGCGCAAAATTTCACGGTCAAGGCCGGGGCGCAGCCCGAACAGCTGGCGACACGCGGCGATTTCGTGCTGACCAATACCACGCCTTGGGAATATCAATGGCTGGAAGCCCCGGCCACGGTCACCGTATTGCCGGGTGATCGCTGGCTGGAAATCCATAATACCGGCAAGGCCGATGGGGCCAAGGTCTTTGACGCATTTTTGCTGAAACTGGAGGCGCCGCTCGGCGATTGGATGAGCGCCGAACAGGCGCAGGCCAGGAATCGCTTTCTGGCATTGACCAAGCCATTGCCGGATGCCAAGCGGCGCCTGTATCTGCTCGATGGCAAGGGCGAAAAGGATGACATCCTGTTTCGGGGACTGGCGGCAGATGCCGCGCGCGCCGGCTATCAAAAGCTGTCGGTAGCATACCGGGTAGGGCAGGACGCCGATGCGCTGGCCCGCCGCCTGAACCTGCCGGCCTTGCCTGCCGCGGTGATGACCGACGACCTTTACGGTGTGCTCGGCGTGCTGGCGGGGCCCGGCAGCGAAGCGGAGGTGGTGAAGTTTCTTGCCGATCCCGAAAAAGTCGGCAAGATGCCTGCGCCGCCTGCGGTCACCGAGGATGTTCCAAAACCGCTGAAGGCCGGTGTGCCGGAAGCTTGGCTGGTGGGGGGATTGCAGGACGGTCTGGCAGGCATGTCAATCGTCGGGCTGGATAGCGAAACCGTGCTGCGGCCGAACCCGGGGCAACCCTACCTGAGCCTGCAAATGATGGGCGGCAAGATGCTGACTTGGCATGCGGCGCCTACGCGAGCCGACGGCAGCGCCGACATCGAGGCCAGCACCGACCACGCCTACGGCTGGTCGCGCGGCAGCGGCTATGCCCAGCTTTACCTGCATGCCGATCAGGCTACCCAGGCGCTGCTGCATCTCAAACAATCCGGCATCAGAACCACGGCTTGGCTGGATGGGCAGCCTTTCGCATTCAGCGATGACCCGAACCCGCCGGCCGGATTTTCATCTTCGATGGAAAAAATGAAAACACTGCTGCACGGACTGACCACCGAAGGCCTGGTCGCCACGGCGTTGTCGGATCGGCCGGAAGCGCCGCGAGTCGCCACGCTGAAGCTGTCGCCAGGATGGCATAGCCTGCTGGTTAAGCTGGTCATGCAGCATGATCAGGGGCAAAGGTTTTATTTCGCCGCCCAGTTTACCGATACCTCTGGCCGACCTCTGGATTCGATCAAGACGCAACTGACCGATCCTTCGGCCGATCCGGCGCTTAACCGCATCGCCGCGAGGCTCCGGCCTTTGATCTTCGTGGATGCGCCGGCCAATCTGCCGCATCCGGGCGATCCTATCAAGCTGAAGGTGGACATGCGTTGGCATCCGGTTCTGGAAGAAACGAGCTTGCCGGCGCCGCTGCCGCGTTTTCCGGCCAAACTGCGGTTGCGCCTGGTCGATTACGGCGGCAACGAGGTGGCGGTCAAGGAAGTCAGCGGTCAGTTCCCCGGCCAGCTCGAAGTCGATTTCGGCAAGATCAACGAGGCCGGTTATTACGCCGTCTATCCGTCTTTCTATACGCCGGAAGGTCGATTGATCATGAATTATCCTGCGGACGGCTTTTCGGTCGTGCGCGGCGCTGCCGAGCAAAAGCGGCGTTTGGACAGCAAAAAACTCTGGAACAACGACTATTACGCCCTGGCCGACGGCGACAAGAGCTTTCATCAGGAAGGCGGCTATTTTACCTGGCTGGAGCGGCTGGGGATTTACAAAAGCTACGGCAGCTATCCGGGCTTTGATCCGCAATATCGGGCACAGTGGGAGCGGGCGAAGCAGCGCGGCCTGGTTTTGTTTGCCGATTCTTCGGGCGACAGTTCCTGGCTGAACGACAATCCGGCGGACGGACAAAAATTCATCGACACCGCCGCGGCATTTACCCGCTTCTTCAAAGCGACCAACGAGATAGACATCCGCCGCGAGCCCGAGTGGCAGAAGCTGCGCGAACCCGCGCACTGGGTGGAGAGGGCCAAGTGGGAGTTCGAACAGGCGCACAAAGCGCGCAGCGACGCTCATTATGTCGGCGGCAGCCTGGTGCGGCCGGGCGAGGAGGGTTGGTTCAAACAGGTACTGCAACTGGGCCTGGATCGCTATCTGGACGCCTGGGATGTGCATGCCTATCCGCAAAAAGCGCCGCGTTTCGGCGGCCCGATCGGCAATGGCGACAGCGAGGACGAACGCGGCGTGCTGGCCGCTTATGCGAGCCTGGGCAGGAAAAACAGTTTGCCTTTCTGGCTCGGCGAGACCGGCGCCAAGGCCATGCACGGCCCGACCGGGCGCCGCTGGCAGGCCGAGCAGGCCGCGAAAATGATCGCCTGGGTCAACAGCCGCAGCGACTATTTGGGCTTGGCGTTCTGCATCGGTCACGAATACGACCTGGCTTACGGGCGGATCTGGGATTATTCGATGGGTCACAAGCCCGGCGAGGCGGCCCTCTATACGGCGGGCGCCTTGATCGACGGCTTGCCTTATCGAGCCGTCGATACCCAGGACAACGCAGTCCAGGCGGCTTACTTTGGCGACACCTTGATGATTTGGCGGAGCGATGAGGCGAGCGGTAAATGGCCGCTACGGCTTGATCCCGGCAAACACTGGCTGAGGGTAGACGTGGTGGGGCATGTCCAGGATCTTCCGGTTGACGCCTCGGGGAATGCGGACATCCCCATCTCCGCCAGCCCTGTTTATGTGTTGGCGCGAACCGATTATGAACGCTTGACAGGAAGGTAGCTAGGTGAGGCATTACGCAACACTCAAGAAAGGGCTTTTCAAGGCACCGTCAATATATAAGGCCATACCCAGATGAACACACTTGATCAACTTCATGCCGATATCGACGCCCGGGTACAGACCATCCGGGATGACAATGCCGATTGGCTATGCCGCATGGGCTGCGACGGATGTTGCCGGCGACTCGCCGAAATACCGAGGCTCACCGAGGTGGAATGGAGTTTACTGCGGGAGGGGCTGGCCGCGCTGCCGCCGGAGCCGCTTCGGGAAATCGGCAAAGACATCGCCGCGCTGGCCGAGCAGTCCTCGCGCCCCATTGTTTGCCCGCTGTTGGATCGGTCGGCGGGGGCCTGCCGGGTCTATGCTCACCGGCCGGTGGCTTGCCGAACGTACGGGTTCTATGTCCAGCGCGACAAGGGGCTTTACTGTAAGGACATCGAAACGCGCGTAGCCGGCGGCGCCTGGGACGAGGTGGTGTGGGGCAACCAGGACGCCATCGACCACCGTCTCCGCGGTATGGGCGATACCCGCGACTTGACCGAGTGGTTCGCGGGTTGGCAGGAGAGCGGGGACATGGCTTGAAGGGTACAGTTGTCAAGCGTCGTATCTTACTATATGATCGATTTCAATCGGTTAGAATCCGTCATGGAAAGCGGCATCGGTGAAAGGGAAAATTGCTATTTCATGGCGATTCTGATCTTTCATCGACAGGAAACGCACTCATGGGCAGTGTTCTGTATGACTTACTCGCGCTGGTTGGGTACTCACATCCCGTCCATCCGGTTCTTGTCCACGTGCCAGCAGGCATGTCGATCGGAGCCTTTTGCTTTGCGCTTTTGGCTTTTCTGACCAAACAGCAGGCTTATCGAAACACGGCTTATCAGATAACAGTCCTTGCCTTTGTCTTTATTTTTCTTGCCATACCTGTTGGGTTCATGGATTGGCAGCGCTTTTATGGCGGGGCATGGATTTTCGAAATCAAGATGAAATTAGCTTTGGCCACGCTGTACTTCCTCTTGATGTTAACGGCAGTGGTCATCGGGCGTCGCCATCATGATTCGCCAGCCATGCTGGCGCTTTATTTCTCAGGCATGTTGACTGTCGGTGGTTTGGGCTTTTTTGGCGGGCAACTGGTTTACCGGGGGTTTGCTCCCGAAGCGCCGGCACAGTTTAAAATTGGGCGGCATACTTTCGAAAGTCATTGCTCAGGCTGTCATAGACGCGGCGAAAACATCATCGTGCCCAGTCTCCCGCTCCGGAACGCGCCGCAGTTGCAAAACTTCAATGATTTTCTGAACTTTATACGCGATCCCAAGATGCCGGACGGTTCGCCAGGCTCCATGCCGCGATTCACTTTGGACAAGCTCTCCGACCAAGAAGCCAAACAGCTTTACGATTATCTTTATTTCGAGTTTCTAGCCCAGAAGAGGCCCTCATATTGACTCGATGGGATGGCAGACGGGCGGACTATGTAACTTAATATATCAAAAATAGGGGGCGACACTTTTCTGATGCCGGCTTTTTCTAAATTCAAATGACGTTGCCGAAAATTTTTATTATTGATAACTGCGTCGCATAATCAAAACATCGGTTGTATTAGAAAAAAGTAAGGGATGTAAACTTATCCGATAAGCAATTTAGCTAGAGTCAATTGTTAATCGGAACCAGGGAGAACCTCATTATGCATCAGAACCATTTTTATCTGTCCGCAGCCGCCACGCTCGCCTTGTTGACCGCGCTCAACGATACTGCAATCGCCAACCCCGGTGTCGGTAGGATGTATGGAAAAGACGCCCCTTTCCAGGTCCGGGATCTGCCGGCGCAAAGCCGATTACGGAAGGCGCTAGAAAAACTTCCTTCGACGGCTCGGAAAAAAGCGATGAAGAGGCTGCATGAATTCTCATTTCCTGCGAACGATGCGAATACGTTGCAAGTCGATCAGGAAGGGGGCGTGTTTTATATCGATGCCGAAACCCCAGCTCCAGAATCAGCGACAAGCAGCACAATCACAGAAGGAGTTACGGCAGCCTCGGCATTGCCAGCGGGAGAAGTTTTTAAGCTGCACAGTCTACCCGGCGCTTCAAGAACAGTGTTTCTGGATTTTGATGGTCATGTGATTAGCGGCACGGCCTGGAATTCGACTTACCCGACTTTAACCGCGGTGCCCTACGATACTGACGGCGATGCCAGTTCTTTCAGCGATAACGAACTCAACCGCATACACGAAATCTGGCATCGGGTTGCCGAGGATTTTGCGCCTTTCAATATCGACGTCACCACAGAAATACCCGCCGTGTTTGGACCTACGGTCGGCCGGGTGCTGATTACCCAGGATGTCGATCAATATGGTCTGGCGATGCCGTCCCAAGGAGCGGGCGGTGTCGCCTATGTCAACGTTTTCGGCCGTAGCGACTATGCAACTAAATATTCGCCCGCACTGGTTTATTACAATCATCTGGGGTTGGCTTCCACGGCCGAGGCCAGCTCACACGAATTCGGCCATAATCTGGGACTCTCTCACGATGGTACCAGCACGGCGAGCTATTACAGTGGGCTAGGAAGCGGCTATTCGTCCTGGGCGCCGATCATGGGAGCCAGTTATTACAAGCATGTGACGGAATGGAGCAAGGGGGAATACCCGGATGCCAATAATACGCAGGACGACATCAGCATCATCGCCACGAAACTGACGTTTAAAGCGGACGATCATGGCAATACGAATGACGTAGCCAGTCTGCTGGCCGTTGAAAGCGATGGCAGTATTTTGGCAACCACACCCCAAGACGATCCAGGAAATACTTTCCCAGCCAATAAAGGCATTATCGAAACGAAAGGCGATGTCGATGTGTTTGCCTTGGATGTCGGAGCCGGCACTGTCAATATTTCCGTTACCCCGGCATGGGCAGTGGTAATCCCCCATCCCGATGTGACAGGCACGTTAATACGAGGCGCGAATTTGGACGTCAAGGCAACGCTCTACGACGCATCGGGTTTTGAAATAGGTACCAGCGATCCGCTTGACAATACGAACGCCGTGATTAACACCTCGGTCAGCGCGGGGCGGTATTATCTCGCGATCACCGGTGTAGGCAATTCGTCGATTCCTTATTCCAGCTATGGCAGCGAAGGCGAGTTTTTCATTACCGGCACCGTTCCGCCTGTTAGTGACACTACGCCGCCGGCACCCAATCCGGACTGGAAAACGGCCCCGGCCGCGCAAAACGATAACAGTATCGCCATGGAATCAACAGTAGCAAGCGATGCATCCGGCACGGTTGAATACCAGTTCTCATGTATTGACGGCGGTACCGGCTGCGTGAATAGCGCCTGGCAGGCCAGCCCCAATTATGTGATCAGCGGTTTGGCGCCGGCAACCTCTTATACCTTTCAGGTCAAGGCGCGCGATGCTTTCGGTAACCAAACGCCAGCTTCCTCTCCGGCGACCGCCACAACGGCTGCGTCCATTAATCCGAATCCTGTCGCAAATGATGATACGGCCAGCGTCGAGGAAGACGGCACGACGACCCTGCCGGTATTGAGCAACGATTCGGTGAGTGGCGGCAATAGCCTCTCCATCGTTTCGGTCGGAACCCCTGGGCATGGGGTGGCCACCATCAATAATGACGGAACCATTGCTTATAAACCGAGTGCCAATTTTTACGGCAGCGATAGCTTTACCTACACCATTTCCGATGGCATTGGCGGTTCCGCGTCGGCAACGGTAAATATCACCGTAAATCCGGTCAATGATGCGCCGGTTGCAGTGAATGATACGGCAACGGTTCGCGTAAAAAAGACCGTCAGCATCAATGTATTGAGTAACGATAGCGATGTCGATGCCGATACGTTGAGCATTATCTCGACCACGAAAGGCAAGATCGTCAATGGCCAAACCCTATCCTATACGGGCACGGCGATAGGAACGGATACCTTCACCTATACCGTCAGCGATGGCAAGGGCGGTCTTGCCTCGGCAAGCGTAACGGTTACGGTGAAGCGATGAGATGACTGGATTTTCCACAGGGTCGACTCTTACCCTGTGGAAATCAGGCGCTTTTCGTGGACAATGAGGTAGCTACTGGGCCGATGCGTTTTCCTGCGGTAAGGATGCCGTGGCTGGCGGCAACGGCCTGGCATCTATCTCGAAATCCATTTTGATGCGATTTGCAATCAATTCGGCTTCTTTTTTGTTTTTGAAGGGGCCGGCGATCACTTGATAAGAACCGTTTTTTTCAATCTTTCGCGCCGGGATTGGCGGACCTTGATGCGTCAGCATCGCCGCCAGTTGTTGCGCCATCGCCGCGTTGTGGAAGTCGGCGACCAAAATCGCCCAGTCGCTATCGGTCAATCCTGTAATCACCGGCTGCCCGTAGAAATGCCCGGGATGCTGCACTTCCGGCGCTTGCGCGACAAGTTCCGGCGCATCCGGGCTGGCCGCCAGGATCGGGGTGGGAATGCCGTCGGTGCGTTGCAGGATGCGCTCGACTTTTTTCCAATCCACAGTTGCTCCTTTTTTGGCGGCGGTTTCCCGCAGTTGTTTCAGCAGCGACTTTTGCAGCCTTTTTTTCTGGCCTGCCCATTTTTGCAGAGGCTCATTGGCTTCCAGATAAAGCACGTCCCCATTCCATGCCGTCATATAAGGCTGGTGGACGATCCGCACCGGCGTCCCGACCGCAGTTTTTTTGAACAGCCTTTTGATATCTTCGGGGTAAAGACGCACACAATCGTGACTGACCTGCATGCCGACGCCGTAAGGCTTGTTGGTGCCGTGGATCAGGTAGCGGTCAAAACCTAGCGCTAGCGCATACTTGCCGAGCGGGTTGTCGGGGCCTGGGGGGACCACGGCAGGCAGCGGGTCGCCTTTTGCCGCGTGTTCGCGCCGGATCGATTCCGGGGGAGCCCATGCCGGGTTGGCTTTTTTTGCGACGATCGTGGTTTGTCCCAGAGGGGTATGCCAACCTTCTCGGCCAACGCCGAGTGGGTAGGTAAAGATGACGTCCGGTTGTTTCGGTGGGTAATAAAACATCCGCATGTTCGCCAGATTCAGCACGATGCCTTTGCGTGGCGCATCGGGCAGGATGAATCGCAACGGCAACAGCACGCGCTCGCCCGCTTGAGGCGTCCAGGGACGGATAGCGGGATTGGCGAGAGTGATCTCGTTATAGCCCAGGCCGAAATGCCGGGCGATGT
This sequence comes from Methylomicrobium lacus, assembly GCF_041897535.1. Taxonomy (GTDB): domain Bacteria; phylum Pseudomonadota; class Gammaproteobacteria; order Methylococcales; family Methylomonadaceae; genus Methylomicrobium; species Methylomicrobium lacus_A. The sequence continues at coordinate 977,455 of NZ_CP169217.1, read as the reverse complement.
CGGGCAAGGTGTCGCCGTCTTGTGCCCTGATCGCGGCAAGTCGGCCGACAATGCGGCGGCCTTTGGCGATCGAAAATGTGTGAGTGGCGATGCTGGCAAGTTTCGGCCGCTGCTTGTTTGTCGCGTCCGGCGGGGGAGTCACGGCAGGCGGCGGAAATTCTAAAAAGTTTGTAGTAGGCTCAAACTGGCAACCGCTGAGCAAGCCGACGGCCAACAGCAAGAAAACCAAGGCTGCCCACGTAGGCAGCCGGCCGGCCGATGTTTTTTTCAATTTCTTCATGGGCACAAGAGTAATGGCGGAAAGAGATTGGACACTAGAATCGGCCGGTTGTAGGCAGAAGACCGAATCGAAGGGGATAAAATTCCCAATAAATAACTTGATCCTCATCAAATCTTAATCAAACCTTGCGGTTTCTCCTCATGTTGTCTCTGTATTCTTAATGCCAACTGAGTGACTTGTGCGTAATGCAGGTCGCGATGGCTTTGGGATTCACTTCATTGAACACAGACAGAATAGGGGAGTAGCGAATATGCCGCTCGGTTTAGGCAACATCTTCAACGGACTCTTCAAGCAATATGGACACACGGTGATCCTGTTGCTGCGGTTCATCGACATCGCCATGTTAATTGGCGCCGCCTGGGTTTCTCATTATCTTTGGCTGAGAGAGTTCGTCATCGATCAGGACTATCGGATCGTGATCGCGCTGGGCGTGTTGGCGGCCATCATCTTCTTCGAGATCGGCCAGGTTTACCGGCCGTGGCGCAATGATGCGATGCGGGGAGAAATCCCGCGCATCATCCGGGCTTGGGTATCCGCCATCGGCTTGGTGATTTCGATCGTCGCTCTAGTGCGTCTGCAGTTCTGGTTCGGCTCCAGTTATCGCTGGATCGCCACCTGGTGGGTGCTGGGATTGGTATCCGTCTTAACCGCCCGGGGCGTGCTTTCCCAGGTGCTGAAATGGATGCGCGCTCACGGTTGGTCGCAGGGCCGCATCATCATGGTCGGGTTGAACAGGATGGCGATCGCGGTCGGCCGCCAGTTGAGTCATTCCTCCTGGGCGGGCTTGCAGGTTATCGGTTATGTCGACGACCAGGCGGCGGGCCCGATCAATGAGGGTGATTTTTCGTTGCCGCATCTTGGCAAAGTGGAAGACCTGGCGGACATCGTCAGCAAGGAAGTGATCGACGAAGTCTGGGTTGCGTTCCCCGGCGAAGCGCTGGCCGAACGCGTCCAGCATGAACTGCGGCATTTGCCGGTCAGTATCCGTCTGGTGATCGACTGTTTCGCCTTCAAGCAAAGCAAGTTCCTCAGCCTGAACACGGTTGCAGGCATTCCGACGCTGGATGTCTCGGTTTCGCCTCTGCATGGCGTCAACCGCTATGTCAAGGAGATTGAGGACAGATTGCTGGCCTTCATCCTGTTGCTGCTGATCAGCCCCTTATTGTTAGTGATTGCGATCGGCGTGAAGCTGAGCTCGCCGGGACCAGTGTTTTATAAGCAAGTCAGGGTGGGCTGGAACAACCGCAAGTTCACGATGTTGAAGTTCCGCTCGATGCCGGTCGACGCCGAAGCCAAGACCGGCGCGGTGTGGGCAAAGCCTGGCGAGAACCGGGCGACCCGGTTTGGCGGTTTCCTGCGTAAAACCAGCCTGGACGAGTTGCCGCAGTTGATCAATGTGCTGACGGGCGATATGTCTCTGGTGGGCCCGCGTCCGGAGCGTCCGGATTTCGTCGAAGTCTTCAAGGACCAGGTGCCGAATTACATGAAAAAGCACATGGTCAAGGCCGGCATCACCGGCTGGGCGCAAGTGAACGGCTGGCGCGGAGACACCGACCTGAACCGGCGCATCGAACACGATCTGTATTACATCCAGCACTGGTCGGTCTGGTTCGACCTGGAAATTGCACTGCGCACCGTGCTGACCGGATTTATCAATAAAAATGCTTACTAAGGAACTCTTTGCCATGTATAGATCAATTGTCCTGATACCGGTCTTGCTGCTGCCGGCGTGCTCCTTGACGCCGGGCATGGAGATGGAGACCAACAGCCCCTTGTCGCATATCGAGGTTCCCACGATGAAGGATGGCAAGTTAGTTAAGGAAAAAGCGAAGATCATCCCGATCACCGCCGATCTGATTATCGAGCGGGCAAATGCGAAACAGCAGGGGATCAACACTCTCCCGACCGATAATGCCCCCACCACCGCCTATAAGATCGGCCCACACGACAGGCTGCAAATCACGGTATGGGAGCACCCGGAACTGAACGACCCGGGCAGCGAGAAAATCGACCCCGAGTTGGCGGGTAAAACGGTGCAGGATGACGGCACGCTTTATTACCCCTACGTGGGCAATGTTCCGGTAGGCGGGAAAACCGTTGCCGAGGCACGGGAGTTATTGACCGAAGGGCTTTCCAAATATTTCAAGAACGTCAAGGTCGATGTCCGGGTACTGTCATTCCAGAGTCATCGGGCGGCCGTCGTCGGCCAGGTCGAGCATCCGGGCGTCCTGTCCATGAATGAGACGCCCTTGACCATTGCGGAAGCGATCAGCCGCGCCGGCGGCGTGAACGAGGAAGCCGATACGACGAACGTCACGCTGGCCCGCGACGGCAAGCTTTACAAGATCGATGTGATGAAGCTGTACGAAAAAGGCGGCACCGACCAAAACTTGCTGCTCAAGGACGGCGACGTATTGAATATTCCCGACCGCCGGGACAATAAAGTGTTCATGATGGGCGAAGTCAATAAACAGCAGGCCCTGCAAATCGGTAATGGTCAGCGGATGACGCTCTCGCAGGCGCTCGCGGAAGCGTACGGGCTCGACTTCAATTCTTCACGTCCGGGAGAGATTTATGTGATCCGGCCGGGCGAGATGAAGCCGGAGATTTTCCAGCTGGATGCGGAGTCGCCGGATGCCCTGATTCTCGCGGACCAGTTTCCCCTGCAAGCGCACGATACCGTGTTCGTTGGCACCGCGGGCGTCACCCAATGGTCGCGCGTGCTTAATCAGATCCTGCCGTCATCTTTCACTTCGGTGATGTCGCGCGCCGCCTTCATGGGGATGTAATGGCATTCGAAGTAGAGAGTTTCCCTACACGCAATCAGGATATCGAAATGTATTCACAGAACGAAGCCACATTGTTACCGCCTCTGCGTCCGTCCCGGATCGAGGAGCACGGCGTCAGTATCCGAGACTATGTCGACCTGCTGATCGAAGGCAGAAAGACCATTCTGTTGGCTTTAGTGTCCGTATTGCTGGTGACGGCAGTCTATTTGGTGCTGGCGCCGCGCACCTACAAGGCGGACGCGCTGCTCAGGATCGACAAGAACAAGGCGCTGCTTGCGGCTAACCTGCGCAGCGATGCGAACAAGTCACCGTCCGAAGCCGAAAACCCCAGGGCTCAGCGCGAAGTCGAAATCCTGCGTTCGCGGTCGGTGCTGGGCAAAGTGGTGGAAAACCTGAACCTGACGGTGGAAGCTTCGCCGCAGTATTTTCCTATCATCGGCGAAACGCTGGCCCGTAAACATGATGCCCATGACGGCATCGCTGGGGCCTGGTGGGGGTTTGGCAGCTGGGCCTGGGGCGGCGAAAAGCTGAAGGTCGCCACCTTCACCGTGCCTGACCGTTATCTGGGCAAAGAATTTACGCTAATCGCTTTGGAGGGAGGCCGGTTCCGCCTGCTGGGGCCAAAGGGTCAGCTGCTGGCCGAGGGATCGATAGGCCAATCCCTCAGCGCCGACATCGGCGAGAGTGAGCCCGTGACCGTTAAGCTGACCGAGCTCGAAGCGCGTCCCGGCACGCATTTCGAATTGAAGCGAAATACCTCGTTGGCTGCCATCGAAACCTTGCAGAAGGCGTTTTCGGTCCAAGAGGTTTCGAAGGACACGGATATTCTTAAAGTTGAGCTGAAAGGCCGCGATCCGGAGCAACTCGCTAAATCGGTCAACGACATCGCCACCATTTATGTGAATGCGACGGTCAACTGGGAGTCTGCAGAAGCCGGGCAAAAACTGGCCTTCCTGGAAAGCCAGCTGCCGATCGTCAAGGAACGCCTGGAAAAAGCGGAGCAAGGCTTAAGCGCTTATCGGCAAAAGCATGGCGCGGTCGACATCTCCGCCGAGGCCGAAATATTGCTGAAGCAGGCTGCGGAAATGGAGACCCTGGGCATTCAGCTCAAACAGAAGTACGACGAGCAAAGCCAGCGCCTGGAGTCCGCCCATCCGGACATGGTCGCGACCAACTCGCAAATCAAACACGTCAATGGCAAGCTGGCGGCTTTGAACAAGCGGATCAAGGATCTGCCGCGCACACAGCAGAGCGTGGTGAGCCTGTCGCGCGATGTGCAGGTCAATACCGAGCTTTACACCTCGCTGCTGAACAGTGCCCAGGAACAGCGCATTGCCGCGGCCGGATCGCTGGGTAATTCCCGCATCGTCGATTTTGCGGTGACTCCGGAGAAGCCGTATTGGCCAAAACCCAGCCTGTTGTTGGCGATCGCGAGCCTGCTCGGCTTGAGCGCGGGTTCGGCTTTGGTGTTCTTCAGGCACTCCTTGCAGCGCCACGACAATTATCCGGCCTTGCTCGAATATCAGGTGGGATTGCCGCTTTATGCCGCCATCCCGCACAGCAAGAAACAGCGCAAATTGGGGCGTTTGCTTGGCCCGGGCAAGGAGCGCCAGCCCGGCATCCTGGTCAGCCAGGACCCCTTGGATATATCGGTCGAATCGCTGCGCAGCCTGCGTACCACCTTGGAAGCGACGATGGCGAGCAATGTCAGCAAAGTGATCATGATCAGCAGCCCGGCGCCCGGCATGGGCAAATCGTTTGTCAGCACCAATTTGTCGGCATTGCTGGCCAGCATCAAGAAGCGGGTCTTGGTGATCGATGCCGATATGCGCAACGGCCGTCTGCATGAAACCTTTTCGATCGACAAACAGCCGGGTCTGTCCGATCTGTTGGTCGGCACGGCGACGCTCGGCGAGGTGATCGTCAGTCTGCCCGAGGTCGGGATCGATCTGATCCCCCGGGGCAGCACGGTGCTGAATCCTGCGGAATTGCTGGTGCTCGGCGAGTTGGCCGAAACCCTGGAGCAATTGAAGGATTTTTACAACCATATCGTGATCGATTCGCCGCCGATTTTGGGCGCCACCGATGCGGCGATCCTCGGCAAGCAAGCCGACGCCACCTTCCTGGTGGTCAAGGAAGGCCGTTATACCGCGCATGAGCTGGAAGTCAGTTTCCGCCGCTTCCAACAGGTCGGCGTGAAACCGAACGGCTTCATCATCAACGACATGAAAGAAGGCTCTTCTTATTATCCTTATTACGGCTACGCCTACCAGAGTAGCGATCTGGAGCCCAAGAACGAGTCGGTATTGAAGGCCGGGTATGACGCACTGGGCGGCTTGTTCACTAAGCGCCAGCAGCGTGAGCGTGACTATCTGTCTGTCGATGCATTCATCGACGACATAGACGACAACAAGATGCAGGTCTAAGCGATGCTGCTACGCTTCGAAAAGGATTTGCCGGTTCTGCTGATTGCGCTGGTCAGCGCCTCGACGGTCGCGTCCTTGCCCCAGGTCGAGTCGGCCTGGTCGGGGGTGAAGGAAGTCTATGGCGAACAGGATTTCGGTTTACGCATCCTTCGCGAGCTGATGCTGGTGGTGCTGGTCGCCTATGCGTTTTTTGAACCCCGCTTGCGGCGCGGCGCGATGACCAGCTCGGTATTGGCATTCTTGAGCGCGGTCGCGACTTATGTCCTTTTTGAAGTGGGCTATGCCTTGTATCTGGACTTGCCCTTGGTCGTGCCGATGGCAGGCCTGCGGGTTTTCGAATACCTGCCTTTGGCCCTGATCGGCTTCGTGGTCAGCCGTTTGGGGGAGGGCAGTTATGTCATCTATAAGTTCGCGCAGTATTTGCGCTATTACATCGCGCTGCAGGCGGTTTTGGCGATAGCTCAGGCGTTGTGGGCGCCGCCTTTGTTCGGGGTGTCATTTTTGGGCGGTGGCCGTCCTTTCGGCACCTTTGTGAGTCCCAACCTGTTCGGCGCGACCATGGCGACTTGCGCACTCTTGTTTGCGCTGGTTCCGGGTATGCGCAACTGGGTGGCCGTGAGTGTATTTTTGGCCTTGCTGAGCGGTTCGCGCACCGCGTTCATCAGTTCCTTGCTGGTGGTGTTTTTCCAGGTTTATGCGCTGCTGCGGTCGCGCGATCGCTGGGCCTTGGTGATGCCGGCGCCGATACTTGCCGTGGGTGCGCTGCTCCTGGCTTCCAGCCCCTTGCTCAGCGGCCGTGACGATGCCAATCCGACCGAAGACGGCCGGATAGATCTGTGGCAGCGGGTGTTTGCGAGCTCCATCCATGATCCGATGGATCTGCTGTTCGGCTGGGGCTTGGGGCTCAGTTCCAATACCATCAATATTCTGTTCGGTGCGGAACATTTTCCGGGCCAGTTCGATTCCGACAGCCTGTATTTATTTCTGTTGAACGGTTATGGCCTGATCGGTTTGCTGGCGTATCTTGGCTTTTTATGGGCAGCCACACGGATGTCCGTCCACCCGAAGAGGGGCTTGGTGGTGATGTTCATCTTCGTCGCCGGGCTGACCTTCAATATGTGGGAATATTTTCCGCAAAATGCGATGTTAATGTTTCTGTTAGGCCTGGTGTTGGGAACGGGTTCCAATTCCGCTCCCGTTGCGGCAACGGCCAGTCCGATCGCTTCGGGCCCTTATCACCAACGTCCATCCTGAACTGGGGCCTTCAAATGAAAACTGTTCGGTTCGGTGGATTGAAACAAAGGCGATTGTTCGGCGAGGCGTTTTGGGCGTTGTTCGGACAATTGGCCTCAGCCTTGGCCTTGTTGGCGGGGACCAGAATTCTGACCGAACAGGTCACCCCGGCTGTCTACGGACAAGTCGCGTTGTTGAACGGTTTTGTCGCGCTGGGCGTTGCCGTTTTTTCTTATCCGTTCATTTGCGCCGGCATGAGAATGTTGCCGGAGTGCCAAAATCCTGGAGAACGTGCTGCTTTGTATAAGGGAGTGACAAGCCTGGCTGCGCGCTCGACGGCTCTGGCGATAGTGCTGCTGATGATTGGAAGCGCCGTATATAGCTATCTGACTCACGCCGATATGGGGCTGTTCATGCTGGCAGGCATACTGTTGGCTGTCACCGTGCGGCGCGAATTGGGCATCCAGTTGCTGATCGGCGAGCGTAAACAACGCGGCGCAAGCCTGCGCCAGACCTGCGACAGCATCCTGCGCCCCCTGTTGGCGATCCTGCTGGTCGGGTGGGGCGGCGCCAAGGTGGAATGGGTGTTGCTGGGCTATATCCTGGCAAGCTGGGTCTCGTCGATGACTTGGTGGTCGAAAGCCGATAAAAACCCGCGCCCCCGCATTGCTCGTCATGTTAAATCTGAGGTATGGGCCTATGCCTTGCCCTTGATTCCGATGGAATTGCTGTTTTGGGTGAACGGCTTGGCCGATCGTTATGTGATTGGCTATATGTTGACCGCGGCGGAGGTGGGTTTATATGCGGCGACTTATACGCTGGTCAACGAGGCGTTTAACCGCAGCGCGATGGTGTTGCTGCGTATCTTTCAGCCGGTTTATTTTCAGCATTGCTCCCAAAACCAGTTGAAGGAAGGCTTTGCTCTCCTTTGGACATGGATAGCCTGTGTTGTCGCTTTAGGGCTTATCGGCGTGTCGCTGCTGCTTGTCATGAAGGACTGGGTGGCCGCTTGGGTGCTCGCAAAATCGTATCATTCGGCGGTCGAACTGATGCCGGCGATAGCGGTTGGTTGTGCGCTGCATGCTTTGGGCACTGTAGTGGCGCAACCGCTGCTGGCGAAGAAATGCACACGCCTATTATTGTGCGGGCGGATATGCGGAGCGCTGACCGCCGCGATCAGCATTCCGCTGATGGTGAAAAATTTCGGTCTGGCCGGGGCCGCGATGGCGAATCCGATCTATTTCGGGGTTGAGGCGCTGGTTTTGGCCATGCTGGCGAGACCCTGGCGAAATATCGGCTCCGAGAACAAGGAGGCATCGGGACTTGCCGAAGAAGAAACCGCGGGCTGCAGGGTTACGGCCTGAGCGGATTGATCAATTGATACATTTAATACTCACTTCTTAGTTAAGTGCTTATCCGGGGAGAAATACCATGACTTATGCATCCGCCGTTTCAGAAATCTATGGGGAAGTTTTACACGAATGTGTGGCTTGTGGGGCTGAGAAAATACGTTATTGGCGTCAGAAAAACTTCCACTATACCGAAAGCGCAAACCACAGTGAGTTTCATATTTATCGCTGCGAAAATTGTGGTACCGGGTTTTTAAACCGGCCGCCGCATAGTCAGTGGTTGCAGGCCATCTATCAGTATTCGGGGCAAGCTCTGACTCAACCGATCACGCTGGAAGACGTATTGGCGAGAGAGGTCGAGTTTCCCAATTGCACGGTGGACGCCGAGCGCATGGCCCGTAAAGCCGATCAGTTTAATCGATCGGTAAACCCTCTGGCCCTGGATATCGGGTCAGGCTTTGGTTTTTACACGCAAGCGCTCAGGAAAGTGGGCTATCGGACGGTCAGCATCAATCCGGGCAAATACGAAAATGCGGTGTTCAAAGGCTTGAACGGCGATGAGCCTCTTGCCGTGATGTTCGAAAATTACGAGCCTCGCGAGCCGTTCGGCATCGTGATGATGTCGCAGGTATTGGAACATCTGCTCGAGCCGGATCAAGCGATAAAGAAGGTGTCCGGCTTGTTGTCGTCGGGGGGCGTTTTGGCCTGCGCGGTACCCAATTACGCTTCCTTTTTGGTCAAGCTCTTGGGCACCAAGGATAACGCCTGTTTATGGGTGCCGGAGCATGTCAATTATTTTACCGAGAAGGGCTTAACGGCCTTGGTGGAGCGCAATGGCTTCACCGTCGTGAAGGTGGAGCAGGTTACCCGGATACCTTTCAATGCGTTATCTCGAAGACTGGGGCTCAAAGGCAAGCCCGCCGACGTGGCCAACGCCTTCGTCAAGTATTTGCAGATTCCGTTCGCCGCTTTGATGCATTGCTTCGGGCTGGGCATCTACATCAACCTCTATGCGGTCAAGAATTAAAAACCAGCGTTGTCTTCATAACGGAAATTTTAAGCAAGTCCTATGCTCACTGTTGTTATTCTGACCCAAAACGAGCAGGCCAACCTGCCGGGGTGCCTGGCTGCGATTCCCGAGCGCTATCCGATCGTGATCGTGGATTCTGGCAGTACCGATGATACGCTGGCGATCGCCAAAAGCCGGGGCTGTCGCATTTATAGCAATCCATGGCCAGGCTTTGCCGAGCAGCGCAATTTTGCGATCAATCGATGCGATATCGGTACGCCGTGGCTATTGTTCGTCGATGCCGATGAAATCTATCCGCAGGCGTTTTACGACTGGTTTGAAGCCGAAATGGCGGGTTCCGATGCTCTGGATGTGCTGATGGTGCCATCGATCTTGTATCTTCGCGGCAAACGCCTAAGTCATGCGCCAGGCTATCCGATTTATCACCCGAGGCTGGTGCGCCGGGAAACCACGCGCTTTGTACAGAACCATACCGGGCACGGCGAAGCGGTCGTTAAGTCGTGCCGGATCGGCTATTCGGATATCCCTTATGACCACTATTTTTATCATGGCGAGATCATCGAATGGATGCATAAACATGTCGGCAAAGCCGCGCAGGAAGTGCAGCTTAAGCCCACCCAAGATGCGCTGATGACCACGCGCGGGCGCTTGAGCGTTTTATTGGGGCGGTCCTGGATCAGGATCATTGCCCGGTTTTTATACCACTATGTCTTTCGCGGTGGTTTTATGGACGGAGCGGCGGGGCTGGAGTTTGCGCTGATGTTTACCTGGTATGAGGCAACCATCTATATGCAAGCCAAGGCCGGCGTGCAAACAAGGTGATGAAGATGAAAGTATCGCTCGTATTGGCGACGCTCGGAAGAGACGTGGAAGTCGCGGATTTTTTGAAATCCTTGCTGTGCCAGACCTATAAAAACTTTGAATTGATCATCATCGATCAGAACAAGGACGGGAAAATCGACGCTATCGTCCAGCCGTTCCTCAGCCATCTTGATGTGAAGCATCTGAAAGTGGATTTTACCGGCAACGCCCGGGCCAGGGACTATGGCATCGGCTTGGCGCAAGGCAGAATCGTGGCCTTTCCGGATGATGATTGTGCTTACGATAAGGATGTGCTGGAGAAGGTCGTCGCCGAGTTTGCGAGCCGTAAAAACCTCTCGGTCCTGGTGGCGGGTTCGTATGATTTTTCGTCGAGCCGCTTCAGTATCGGCGTGAACAGCCCTAAAGCCCGCTATTTTTCGCGCTTTGAGATGATGGGCGTCGAGTTTACGCAGTTTTTCGATCTGACCCGCTTGGATCGGCAGCAATTCCATCTGGATTGTGACTTCGGGATAGGGTCCAAATATTCCGGCGGCGAGGGTTTTGAGCTTTTGTATCGCTTGCTTCGGGCCGGAAGTACCGCATTTTATACGCCGGCCATCAAAATTTATCACCCGGACAAGGATCACTACAAGCTCGGGACCGGAAGAATGCTGATGTATTCGACCGGCGTCGGGGCTTACATCAGGAAGTTCACCAATCAAAAGGATGTGTTCATGCTGTATTACATCGCGCGCAAGATGTTTGTCGCCCCCCTCCTGAAAATGCTGCTGGCCCTGGTGTTATTGAACCCGAAAAAGCTGGCTTATTCTTTTTACAACCTTGTCGGTATTTGGCGCGGGTTTCTGGCGTATGAAAGCTGATTTTTTGATCACAGAATTTGATTCAGGAAAAAGACTATGGAAGTAGGTATTGTTACCACGCATATCCCTCCCGCGAAAGGCTATGGCGGGGTATCCGTCACCGCCAGTGTGTTGACCAAAGCCTGGGCGGAGCGGGGCCATAAAATGGCATTGGTCTCCTCGGACGAGTCGATCGACGGCCCGTTGCGGATCGAGCAGGTGAAACTCGGCGAACGGGTCGATGTTCAGCTTTATTCCTGCTACGGCTTCAGACGCTGGGGCTTCGGCTTGGGCGCCATTCCGAAGCTGGTTAAATTATGCCTGAAGTCTCCGGTGGTTTATATCCACGGCATCGCGACCTGGCCCTCTACGCTGGCGGCAATTCTTTGCTGTTTGTTGCGTCGGCCGTTCATGGTGGCCGTGCATGGCGGACTGATGCCCGAGCATGTCGATCTGATACGCCGCAAGAAACCGCACAAGTGGCTGTATTATCGCTGGCTGACTTTTCCAACGCTGCGCCGGGCGATTGCTGTGCATTGCACCAGCGACACCGAGGCCGAAGGCGTGCGCAACGTGCTCGGCCTAGATTCCCGCATCTTGCTGGTGCCGAACGGCATCGACAGCCGCGAGTTTCATGTAGCCGACTATCCTGCCGGCGAAGGCATGCAGATTTGCTTTTTGGGGCATGTTCAGCAGGAAAAAGGCATCAATGCCTTTATCAAGGCATGGCTGAAAGTTCGCCGGCCCAATGATCGCTTGGTCATTGCCGGACGCAGCGTCGACGGCGACTATTTCGAAGAGTTTCAGACGCTGGTCGAACAGGCACAGGGGGCTATCAGCTATCGGGGCTATCTGCAACGCGATGAAGTGATGGATCTGTTGGCGTCCAGTCATTTCCTGGTGCTGCCTTCGGGTCTGGAAGAGGCCGGTGGCATGCGCGAAAACTTCGGCAACGTGGTCGCCGAGGCGATGGCCGTGGGGCGACCGGTTCTGGTCGCCAAAGGCCTGGCCTGGGATCATCTACAAGCGCTGGGTGCCGGCTTCGTTTTCGAGCGCAACGTGGCATCGGTGTGCGGAGCGCTTTGGAAAGCGCAGGCGCTGGACCGTTCGGAATGGCAACGGATGTCGGCAAACGCTCGACAGTATGTCGAGCAGCAACTGGATCCCGTTAAACTTGGCGATAAGGTCTGGCAGATATTGACTAAACCAGGACCGGCTGATCTGCCGCAACCGCTAAGAGAAGGTTCATCTTATGAATAAAGTCGGTCTCATCGTTCCCACCCTCAATGCCGGCAAGCTTTGGGATGCCTGGCTGAAGGCCTTCGCACAACAGACCCGGAAACCGGATTGCCTGTTGGTTATCGATTCGTCATCCAGCGACGGCACAGCCGCGATGGCGCGTGCCCAGGGCTTTGACGTGCAGGTCATTTCGAAGTCGGAGTTTAACCACGGCGGCACACGCCAGTTCGGTGTGAATACCTTGGCGGCCGCGGATATCATCGTCTTTTTGACCCAGGATGCCTTATTGGCCAACCCCGATGCGATTGCAAAGCTGGTCGCTACGTTTGAGGATGAGAAAGTCGGCGCCGTCTACGGGCGGCAATTGCCGCACCTGAACGCAGGACCGATCGGCGCGCATGCCCGTCATTTCAATTATCCGGCCGAAAGCCAGGTGCGTAGCCTGGAAGATCGCAAACGTTTTGGGATTAAAACCGTCTTCATCTCCAATTCCTTCTCTGCCTATCGGCGCAGTGCGCTGATGCAGGTCGGTGGTTTTCCGGTGGATACGATTATGAATGAAGACACCTATGTCGCCGGCAAGATGGTGATGAAGGGCTGGAAAATCGGCTATTGTGCCGAGGCCCAGGTTTTTCACTCGCACGATTATGGTTTTATCGATGAATTTAAGCGTTACTTCGATATCGGCGTGTTTCACGCGCACACCAGTTGGCTGCAAAAAACCTTCGGCGGTGCCTCCGGCGAGGGCTTACGCTTTGTGATTTCGGAAATTCGCTATCTGACGAAACACGCGCCTTGGCTGATTCCTTCTGCGGCGCTGCGGACAGGGTTGAAATGGAGCGGATTCAAGTTGGGCGTGCTGCATTCGAGTCTGCCAAAGGCTATGCGTTATCGCTTTAGCCTCCATAAAGCCTATTGGCTTAGAACCTAAGGGGAGGCGGGGCGTGATGCAGCAGCCCCGGCGCCGCTTCGCCATTTCTCCCTGAGCCATATCTTGGCAAACCGGGCTTATACGCAGACTTTTGTTGTTAATCATTCGAGTGTCTTAGCATTTTAAGCTGGCATAGAAATGTCGACGTTTTTCACCTAGGGGCTAGTTCCTCTCTCTTGGAGCGATATATTTTATCGGGCTAGGGGACTCCGTTTTTAATGGATAGCCACACATCTTTCTTGTTTGAACTTGTCTTAATTATTTCTCCTCGCTTTCCAATTCGTGGTTCAGGCCAGGGCGACAATCAACATATAATCACTATCGTCCCTAGAAGCAGAAAGTCTTTTCCGGTCCGTATCATTGGACAGGGTTTGCGTCGTCTGATGAGGTCTAATAGTCGCCGAAACTTGAGAGTCGCGGTTTCGTTTGAGTTGTTTCATCTGGGTCTATCTGGAAAAAAAGGGAGGCTTTGCTAGATCCTCTTGTCATTCTACTTTTTCATGAGGTGGATTGCTTGCTGGGCAAGGGGTCATAGGTATTTTTACCTATAGACAATGTTGAGTCATGAAGTTAATATTTTCTTAAGCTCTATTGCCGTTGGAATGAAAATGAAAAAAAGTGAACACTTTCAGATAAAGTCAGTAGCGCCCCCCGGCATGACCGATAGCTTAAGTCATTATCGGGTGAATTGCGATGAAATTTTTTATGATTCATTTTTTATCGAGCAGTTGCGTCTTGAGAAGCTCCGTGCGCAACGATCCAAATCCACATTATCAATCATTTTATTAACACTCGATAAAGAAAGAGAGGGTGAATTTATAAATATGCTTGATGTTTTGAGCGTTGTTCGTAAAAAGATACGAGTTACCGATATTTGTGGATTTGTCAATCATAAAACCATAGGCATACTTCTCCCCGATACAAATGAGGAGGGGGCCAAAGAAATTTGTGCAAAATTAATTAATGGAGATGAGACGCCACAGTTTTCTGCTACTACTTCGAGTTATCCTGATGCTATATTTGAAAGCCTCGCAAAAACAGGGAGTATTCGGCCCGATGTTTTCCCTTTCGCTCTGGAGTCTTCAATAGATGCATCATGGTTTAAACTTCTGTTGAAAAGAGGCGTTGACATTGTAGGATCTATTTTCGGCATTGTTATTTTAATGCCTGTGATGTTAATTACGGCATTAGCTATCAAAACAACCTCTCCGGGACCAGTCATTTTCAAGCAAATCCGCTTGGGCAGACAAGGGATTCCTTTCACATTCTACAAATTTCGTTCCATGCATGTGAACAGGGATGATCAAATTCATCGCGAATACGTCCGAGATCTTATCAAAGGGGATCGCGCTAAAATCAACCAGGGGGACGCGGAAGATCCCTTCTATAAGCTCAAAGATGATCCTAGGATAACCAAAGTTGGGCGTTTCATTAGAAAAACAAGCATTGATGAGCTGCCACAGTTTTTTAATGTGTTAAAGGGAGAAATGAGCCTGGTTGGACCTCGGCCGCCTCTAGCTTATGAAGCTGAGAAATATCAGGCATGGCATCTTAGGCGAATATTAGAGATGAAACCCGGCATTACCGGGCTTTGGCAGGTAGAAGGTAGAAGTAAGACAGACTGGGATGACTCTGTGAGGCTCGATATTCGCTATATTCAGAGCTGGTCACTTTTAATGGATCTCAAGATTTTGTTAAAAACGGTCAATGTGGTTTTAACATGTCGAGGGGCCGTGTAAGGATTAATAAAATTGAAATATACGGTTACGCCTATTTTAATATTTCATTTTCTCGGATATCGAAGCAAGGTCGAGAAATAAGAATAAGTCAGATAATATTTAGATGAGACAGCTAGTTTCAATTGTTAATGAAAAACAAAACCGACTAATAATAAATTGCAACCCTGAAATGACGTTATTCGTATATTTATCTTCGCGCAGAATGGATTCTCCTTGGTTTTAAAGTATGCAATTCTTGATCTTGCCTAAGAATGCGCAGTTTCTAAAATTTGAAGCATAGCTTCTCCGAAAATCACTGAATTTTGAGTAACCAGACTCGAATTAAGTGAAGAAGGCGAAAAAATATGAACAAAAAAAATCACTACTTAACAGGCATGATCCTTACGATTTTTGTTTGGGTTACTTTTACGCTGTCTATGGACATTGCGAGGCCCGTAAAAGCTGCAAGTGCAAATCAACTAGTTGAGTCATCCATTATGGATTTCTCCCGTAATGAACGCAACCTCGTCGCGTTTAGTCCGGATGGCGATATTTTGGCCAATGTAGATGCCGACGGACTCATTACCTTATGGAATGTAACCTCCGGTTTAGCCCCTACAACTCTTCAGAACCAGCCTGCAAACTTGGTTACTGGAATTGCTTTTCGAGCCGATGGAAAAATATTGGCCAGTGTCGGTAAAGATTCGATCAAGTTATGGGATATCGGGTCAGGCCAAGAGCAACTTTCGATTCCACTCGTCAATACAAACTCCGCTATTGTGCAGGTTGCATTTAGTTCTGACGGCGAGCATCTTGCTGGTGTTACCTTGGAAAACGAAATTTTGCTATGGAATTTGAAGACGGGTTTTTCAAAGTCGATTAAGGCCGAACAAGATGTAACTGTCGATCAAATAACATTCAGTCCTGATGGGAAATATTTGGTTAGTGCAAATAATGGAGTGAATTCACATATCAAGCTGTGGGACGCAGTAAGCGGAGCGTTGTATGCAGATGTTCGAGTCGATGCATTTGTTAATGAATTTGAATTCAGTCCAGATAGCAATGTCTTGGCGAGTGTTGGCCAGGATGGCCTGATTACGTTGCTGGATCTAAATTCTGCCGCAGTAAAACGTATTCTAGATACTAAGGCGGAAATCACCGAGGTAGCATTTAGTCCGGATAGCAAGACTCTGGCTACTGGCAGCGGCGGAAACGATCCTAAAGTTATGTTATGGAATCCAGTGACAGGCGAGTTGGTCTATGAACATCCAGCTGAGAGCGGTTCATCTGTTACCCAGTTATTTTACAGTCCTGACGGGGGGCTCCTGGCGAGTATTGGCGAAGATTCCCTCATCAGTCTGTTTGATGTTCCTACGGGTGAATTGAAAAAGCTTCTCGTCGGACCGTCCGATGTAATCATCAAAGCCGCTTTCAATTCGAAACAACCTTCCTTGGCGGCCATTGGAAAGGATGGAGGGCTATTCGTTTGGGATTTATTGACGGGTGTGGTGCAGCAAGTATTTCAAATTCCAACAGCTCTCAGTGCACCCATAGCGGACTCACAAGCGCTAATTGCCCCGAAGGCTGCTTCTAATATTTCGTCACAATTGAATGTTCCAAATACGGTTGTTGCAGCGCAACCTGACGGAAGCAGTCAAATCGTTGGCAAAGATAATGCTGGAACGAGCAAGAAACGGAGGGCACAAAATTGGAAGGGGATCAGAGCGCTAGCTATAAGTCAGGATGGCTTGGAAATCGGTGTAGGTGGAGAGGATGGTACGGTCCGGATTTTAAACAAAAACGGTAGCCAACGCTGGAAAGTATCGGGACATCACGGAAGAACTATTACGGGTATTTCATTCCGAGGGAAAACAAAAGGATGGGTCAGTGTAGGTATAGATACGGAAATAAAAATTTGGGACGATACAGGTAAAAATCTCAATACATTTTACGGACCCGAACAACCAATACACACCGTAGCAGTAAGTCCTGATGGTCGGTTTATCGCAACCGCTGGCGAGGACACAAAAGTGTTCCTCTATGACGCAGAGACCAACAAATTAAGCATGATTTTTACGGGTCACGTGGATTTTGTCAATGGACTTTCGTTCAGTCCTGATGGTCAGTTTTTGGCTAGCGCTGGCGCCGAAGGGAATATCATCCTGTGGGATGTAAAGGCAGGCAAAAAACTACGGGCATTACTCGGTCACTCGGATCAGGTTAATGCTGTTGCTTTCAGTCCTGATGGAGCCCTCTTAGCCAGTGCAAGCGCGGATAGTACGGTTATTCTCTGGGATTTATCGAGCGGCGAGCAGATCAAAACTCTTAACGGGAATCAGGGCGGTGTAAGAACTGTAGCTTTCAGTCCGGATGGAAAAAAATTAGTCAGCGCCGGAGATGGTACCAAAATGTTGGTATGGGATACAGCAACCGGCCAATTGCAGAAGCAAATAGCTGGGCCGCCGGCCTCCATCAATGCACTAGCTTTTAGTCCGGATGGCGACCTGCATGCTGCTAGTGAAAACAGTGAGATTTCCGAGTTCAATACGGATACCGGCACAGAAGTCAATACGATAGTTGTACCAGCGTCATCTACGGTAGACCCACAATCCAGCATTTCAGAGGCACTTTCTCTGGCGATGAGCCCGAATTCAGGTAGGCTGAATGCATCGCATTATGTTGCACAGTCAAACAAAAGTGCAAAGCCAAGCAATACAAACCTTAGTTCTATCATTAATCAACTATTAAATTGGGTGATTTCTCCCGCTATAGCCGACATCCCGCCTGCGCAGCTAGAAGGGCCGATTCTGCTCATCACATCCAGCACGCCCGGAGTACCCAGCAATCCCAATTTCAGCGCGTATTACACGGAGATTCTGCGGACCGAAGGCTTCAACGAATTTGTGGTAGCCGCCGATATTTCGACGGTTACTACGACCACATTGAACGCCTACGACGTCGTCATTCTGGCCCCGATGACATTGACCTCCGTCCAGGTAACCATGATCACCGATTGGGTCACCAACGCAGGACCAGCTGGCAAACCAGGCGGCAACCTGATTGCGATGAAGCCCGACAAACAGTTGGCCGGACTCCTCGGATTGACGGATGCTGCGACGACTCCCTTAGAAAATGGCTATCTGCTTGTCAACACGTCCGTATCTCCAGGCAAGGGCATTGTTGGAGAAACCGTGCAGTTTCACGGCACGGCCGATCGTTACACGCTAAACGGCGCTACCGCTATCGCCACATTATTCAGTAATGCTACCACGGCCACATCGAACCCGGCCGTGACTTTGCGAAGTGTCGGGACCGCAGGCGGAAAAGCCGCAGCGTTCACCTATGATCTGGCGAAATCCATCGTCTACGCACGCCAGGGCAATCCCTTATGGGCTACACAGGATCGTGACATAGATATCACCCCAGCTACCCTCATACGTTCTGACGACAAATACTATGGCGACGCTTCATTTGATCCGCAACCGGACTGGGTTGATTTGAATAAGGCGGCAATCCCTCAGGCGGACGAGCAGCAAAGATTGCTTGCCAACCTGATTCTCGAGATGAATCACGGCAAGAAGCCATTGCCCCGCTTCTGGTATTTTCCTCACGGTAAACCGGTCCCCTCAACCCCTGGGGCCTTCGGTATCCTGAAAGCAGCCCTCATCATGACCGGCGACGACCACGGAAACGGCGGCACTGCCGGCCGCTTCGACCAGTTTAAGGCGAAGGATCCCGTAGGTTGTTCGGTGGCTAACTGGGAATGCGTGCGGGGTACCTCGTATATCTACCCAAGTACCCTGTTGACCAACGACCAAGCTTTGGCCTATACCGCAGATGGTTTCGAGGTGGGCTTGCACATCAATACTGCTTGCGGGGATTACAACCTAATTTCCGGCGATCCTCAGAATCTTGAGACGATTTACAGCCAGCAGATTAGTGAATTCACCACTAAATACACCAGTCCCCTCCTCGTCCCAAAAACCATGCGCCACCATTGTATTGCGTGGAGCGATTGGGTGACCGGCGCGACTATACAGAAGGCTCATGCGATCCGTTTCGATGCGGACTATTACTTCTGGCCGCCCGCTTGGGTCAATAACCGCCCGGGCAACTTCACTAGTTCGGCGATGCCGATGCGTTTTGCCGATCTCAGCGGCAATCTAATCGATGTCTACCAAGCCGTAACCCACATGACCGACGAGTCGGGCCAGGTCTATCCGTTCACTGTGGATGCCTTGTTGGATAAGGCTGTGGGAGTTCAGGAATACTATGGCGCCTATACCATCAATGCGCATACAGACTTCTCGACTCTAGCACCAGATGATCATACAGCTTCCAATACCATAGCTCTTGACGCCGTTGATTCAGCCCTCGCGCGCGGAGTGCCGATTGTTTCCAGCGTTCAGATGATGAATTGGTTGGATGGGCGTGACAATTCTTCTTTTGGATCGCTGGCCTGGGACGGCACCCATCTGACTTTCACGGTTACGCCCGGAACGGGTGCCGGTGGGCTACTACAGGCTATGCTGCCAATGCACTCCTCCGCTACCGGCAACCTGGCTAGTCTCAATGGCCCCTCCGGCCCCATCCCGGTTACGACAGACACTATCAAGACTATCAAGGGAGTGGAATATGCCTTTTTTAGTGCGGCAGCTGGCACCTACACAGCGACTTACCAAGCTACGCCGCTCTCGATTACGACGACTTCGCTGCCTGGCGGGACGGTGGCGATCCCCTATACGGCGACGTTGGCGGCGACAGGCGGCACACTGCCGTACACCTGGTCGATTACCAGCGGTGCGCTGCCGCCGGGCCTGAGCTTAGCCCCCAACACTGGCGCTATCATAGGAACGCCTACGTCTGCTGGAACGGCTAACTTCACGGTCCAGGTCAGCGATTCCGCCAATCCCTCGGCGACGGAGGCCAAGCCGCTGAGTATTACCATCGCCGCGGCGACGAATGTTAGCGTTTGGTCCAGCGCGACTGTGCCCGGCCAGGTCGATGGCGGTGCGGACAGCCCAGTGGAGTTGGGCGTGAAGTTTAGGTCCGATGCTGCTGGCGCTATCACCGGCATCCGTTTCTACAAAGCGAGCACCAATACGGGCGAGCATGTGGGGAACCTATGGAGTTGCACCGATACTGCGTGCAGCACCGGCACACGGCTGGCGACGGCCATCTTCAGCGGCGAGACCGCATCCGGCTGGCAGCAGGTGAGCTTCCCGAGCCCGGTGTCTATCACTGCCAACACGGTGTACGTAGCCTCTTACCATGCCAACAACGGGCACTACAGCGCCGACTTGAACTACTTTTCCGGTGCAGGTGTCGATGCTCCACCTCTGCATTTGCTAGCCAGCGGTGGGATAACGGGTGGCAATGGCGTGTATACCTACGGTACGACCAGCGCATTTCCGGCCCAGACCTTCAACAGCTCCAATTATTGGGTGGACGTGGTCTTCAACGCCGGCGCGGCGGCGTCGCTAGCCGTCACCACGACTTCGCTGCCGGGCGGCGCGGTGGGGCTGGCGTACTCGGCGAGCTTGGCGGCGAGCGGTGGCACCCCGCCGTACACATGGTCTCTCACGAGCGGCACCTTACCCAACGGTCTGAGCCTGAATCCCGGCACAGGCGCGATTACCGGGACACCCACTACGGCCGGCACCTCGAACTTCACGGTTCAGGTGACCGACTCGGCCGTTCCGGCCGTATCGGTCACCAAGCCTCTGAGCATTACCATCACAACTGGCTCCGGCGGATGCGCCTCCCCGCCCAATCCTATCGTGGCGGAGAACTGCCAGACTACGGGAGTCCAGCCGCAAAGCGTCTGGGATGTGAGTGGTGCTGGTGACTCCACGATCCAGGGTTTCGCCACCGATATCAGCGTCAATAAGGGGGGCACGGTTAATTTCAAGATCACGTCCTCGGCGGCTTACCGGCTCGATATCTATCGTATGGGCTATTACGGCGGTAATGGTGCCCGCTTGGTCGCCACCGTACCCTCCCTGCCGGCGCAAAGTCAGCCGGCCTGCCTGACTGATGCGACGGGTCTCATCGATTGCGGCAACTGGGCGCCGTCGGCGTCCTGGTCCGTACCGGCCAACGTAACATCAGGCATTTATTTCGCCCGGGCCGTGCGCAGCGACACCGGGGGTGCAAGCCATATCGTCTTCATCGTCCGGGACGACAGCAGCACGTCACAGATTCTGTTCCAGACCGCTGACACCACCTGGCAGGCCTACAATAGTCAAGGTGGCAATAGCTTGTACACGGGCACAGGGCCGGGTACCGGTGGTAGTGCTAATGGCCGCGCCTATAAGGTGAGCTACAACCGGCCGTTCAACACGCGGGTTGCCGAGACGGAGACCTGGTTGTTCAACGGGGAATATCCCATGGTCAGATGGCTGGAGGCCAATGGTTACGATGTCTCGTATTTTACTGGTGTCGATGCCGATCGTAACGGCGCGCAGATCAAGAATCACAAGATCTATTTGACCAACGGCCATGATGAGTATTGGTCTGGCGCTCAACGGGACAATGTGGAGGCGGCCCGAAACGTCGGCGTCAATCTGGCCCTGTTCAGCGGCAACGCGATTTTTTGGAAAACGCGCTGGGAAAACAGTATTGATGGATCGGGAACGGCATACCGCACCTTGGTCTGTTACAAGGAGACGCACGACTATCCGAATAATCCCGATCCGACCACTATATGGACCGGAACGTGGCGTGACCCGCGAGGCAAACAAGCGGGAACTGCTATCGACGGGGGCAATCCCGAAAATGCACTTAGCGGCACGTTCTTCCGAATCAATGGTCCATATCAAGATACTTTCAAGGTCCCGGCCGAGGACGGCAAGATGCGCTTATGGCGCAACACCAGCGTGGCGAGTCTGGGTGTTGGCCAGACGGCAACGCTGGCACCGGGGACTTTAGGTGCCGAGGTCGATGTTGATGACGACAACGGCTCCCGGCCCGCAGGTCTGTTCGGGGCCTCCAACAATCCGATCTCGACGTCCACGCTTTACGCGGTCGACAGCGGCTATGGAAGCATTTTCGGAGCGCCACCCAATGGTACTACTCCTACAAACAAGGTGACGCTATACCGGCACTTAAACCCAAACCCCGCGCTCAGCGCGCTGGTGTTTTCGACCGGCAGCTACCAGTGGTCTTGGGGACTCGACTCCACCCACGACCGTAGAACTTTGGGTTCGGCTACGGATGTGAGTATGCAGCAGGCGACGGTGAACCTGTTCGCCGACATGGGCGTCCAGCCCGGCTCGTTGCAGTCTGGTCTCGTCGCGGCCACAGCTTCGACCGACGCCACTCCACCGACTTCGACGATCACCGCGCCGACGGCGGGTGCCAATTTCGCACTGGGCAGCCAGATCACGATCAGCGGCACAGCGACTGACACCGGTGGTGTAGTCGGAGGGGTGGAAGTCTCTGTGGATGGGGGGAAAACTTGGCATCCGGCCACGGGCCGTGGCAACTGGAGCTACAGCTGGACGACGAGCGTAGCGGGTACTGTCACTCTCAAGAGCCGCGCGGTCGACGACAGCGGCAATCTGGAAACTCCCGCCTTCGGCGTCAGCGTGACTATCGGTCCGGCGCTGCAGACGATAACGGTAACCCCGGCGAACCCGGCAATTCCGGGGGGGACGACCCAGCAGTTCACTGCTACGGGGGCCTACGTGGGGGGGGCAACGCAGAACATCACCAGTCAGGTGACGTGGACTTCTGCGACCCCGGCGGTGGCAACGATCAATGCATCGGGACTTGCCTCGGGGCTAAGCACCGGCACCAGCACGATCTCGGCTACGCTGGGGAGCGTCAACGGCAGCACCGTCCTGACCGTTCAAGGCGGGACGCTGCAGTCGATCACCGTGACCCCGGCGAATCCGACGATTGCCATAGGCGCAACATCGCAATTCACGGCCACCGGCAATTACTCGGGCGGGGGAGCCCTGAATCTCACCAGTCAGGTGACTTGGACTTCTGCAACTCCGACGGTGGCATCGATCAATGCAACAGGACTCGCCACGGGAGTCAGCGCCGGCACCAGCAACATCACGGCGACGCTTAGCGGCGTTACCGGGAGTACTGTCCTGACGGTCCAATCCGCCCCGCTCGCGATCACCACGCCCTCGCTAGCGAATGGTACGGTAGGGCAGGCATACTCGGCGAGCTTGGCGGCCAGCGGCGGCATTACGCCGTACACTTGGTCTCTCGCTAGCGGTTCATTGCCGCTGCCCGCCGGGTTGACTCTGAATCCTAGTAGCGGCGTCATCAGCGGGACGCCCACCACGGCCGGGACCTCGAACTTCACGGTCCAGGTGAGCGATACCAGCACTCCTACTGCCCAAACCGCGAGTAAGGTCTTGGGCATTACCGTGCAACCCGTCGCCGCAGGCATTGCCATAGACACGGTCGTAGGCGGGGGGGCAGGAGTCGTTTTCCGGGATGCCCGGGGCACCGTCACGACGCCTGCATTCAACACCGCGGGAGCCAATGAACTGCTGCTGGCGTTCGTGGCTTCGGATGGGCCAAATACTTCGGGTGGACAGACGGCGACGGTCAGCGGCGCCGGTTTGACGTGGACGCTGGTATGGCGGACGAACACACGCGCGGGCACTTCGGAGGTGTGGCGCGCATTCGCCACTTCCGCCTTGTCGAACGCGACCGTGCAGTCCGTACCGTTGCAAGCAAACTATGACCAGTCGCTTACCGTTGTGGCCTTGACGGGGGCCAGCGGAGTCGGGGTCAGTAACGGGGCCAATGCCGCCTCTGGTGCGCCCAGCGTATCGCTCACGACCACCGCGGCGAATGCCTGGGTATTCGGGGTCGGTAACGACTGGGACGGCGCAGTCGCACGTACCTTGGGGACGGGTCAAACGATGGTCCACCAATGGGTGGATACGGGGGCGGGCGACACCTTCTGGGTGCAGCGGTTGAGCAATGCGGTAGCAGTGGCCGGGACAGTGGCAACTATCAACGATACCGCACCGACCGCGGATCGGTGGAATCTCACCGCCGTCGAGGTTGTACCGGGTACCCCTGTGCCCCCGCCGACGCTGACATCCATCGCAGTGACACCCATGAATTCGGCTATTAATGTCGGTGCGACCCAGCAGTTCACGGCCACGGGAACCTACTCGGATAGTTCAACGCAGAACCTTACCAGTCTAGTGGCGTGGACCTCTGCGTCACCGTTAGTAGCGACCATCAACGCCGCTGGGCTGGCGACGGGGGTGGGCACCGGTACCAGCATCATAACGGCGACGCTAAACGGTGTCCCTCCTGCAAACTCCACGCTAACCGTACAGTCCGCGCCCCTCGGCATCACGACCGCTTCACTGCCTGGCGGTATAGTGAACACGGCATACTCGGCGACATTGGCGGCGAGCGGCGGCACCTTGCCGTACACCTGGTCCATCACCGCTGGTGGTTCGCTGCCAAGTGGCCTGACCTTGAATACCTCTACTGGCGTAATTAGCGGAACGCCCACAGCTACGGGTACTTTCAACTTCACGGTTCAGGTGAGCGATTCCACCACTCCTACTCCCCAAACCGTAAGTAAAGTCCTTAGCATTACTATCGCGAATACTGTTACCAGCACCGGCTTCATGAGTCCGACCGCCAACGCGCCGGTTACCAGTAGTGCTGGAGATAACAATGGGTTCCAGACAAATCCAACTAACGCCTATGCAGACGGTGACCCGCTTCTCCTCGGCGGCGGCTTCGCTGTGGATACGAACAGCGGTACCGGCACAGGCACCTCGTGTACCGGTACTGGGAAGGATAAACACGTCTATTACAACTACGGTATCAGCTTGCCGGTCGGAGCAGCCATCAAGGGCATCGAAGTGCGTCTGGATGCCAAGGTCGATAGTACCGCCAATACTCCAAATATGTGCGTGCAGCTCTCTTGGGATGGCGGTACTACGTGGACGGCGGCAAAAAGCACAGCGACCCTGACCACGACAGAGGCGACCTATGTTCTGGGCGGTGCTGCCGATCTCTGGGGGCGTACAACCTGGAATATAAGTGATTTGTTGAATACCAGCTTCCGCGTACGTATTATCGACGTAGCCTCATCTACGGGAGCCAATGCCCGTGATTTCTCGTTAGATTGGGTTGCAGTACGGGTGTCATACCAATGAGCTTGGATTGCGGGTGATTTTTCATTGGAGTTATGGCAACAATATCATAATAACTTAGAGGAAAAACAATGATTAAAGAGAATGTAGTGTTAGGCGAAGGGGTCGCCATATACCACCCTCAGCTCGTTAATCTCTACGGTTGTACAATTGGAGAGGGCTCCAGAATTGGTACGTTCGTCGAGATACAAAAAGGCGCATCGGTGGGGGCTCGCTGCAAAATATCTAGCCACACTTTTATCTGCGAAGGTGTAGATATCGAGGATGGCGTTTTTATAGGCCATGGCGTCATGTTCACCAATGATATTTATCCAAGGGCGGTTAATCCGGACGGCGGTCTGCAAACAGAGGAGGATTGGCGAGTCATTAAAACCCGGGTTAAGGCTGGTGCCTCTATCGGCAGCAATGCGACCATCCTCTGCGGCATCACTATCGGAGAAGGGGCGTTGATTGGAGCCGGAGCCGTAGTTACCCGTGATGTGCCAGATTATGCCATCGTTGCCGGCGTCCCTGCCCGAGTCGTTGGAGATGCGCGCACGCGGGGGAAGGAATACGAGTCTATGACAAATTTTGGTTAGACCTTTTAGTGCGGCAGCCGACCAAATTTTATTTGAATGCGAAGGTCTTTAGAGATTGTCCTCACACACGGTGATTTACGGTCTTATGGAAATTAGCGTGTTTTTATAAATATTCGAACAATGGAACTTTTTCCATCTAAAATAAAGGAGTGCGGTCATGATTAGAATAGGCGTTATTGGATATGGTTATTGGGGACCCAATCTGGTAAGAAATTTTGCCGAAACACCGGGGCTTTCAGTGGCTGGCGTGGCGGATCTGGATCAAAAGAAACTTGATATCGTTCAGAAACGTTACCCGGGGGTAAAAACGACAACGCGCTTTATGGATCTGGTTGAGGACTCGTCTCTCGACGCCATTGCCGTGGCGACACCGGTCAGCACACATTTCGAGTTAGGCATGGTGGTTCTCAAGGCGGGGAAGCATTTGTGGCTCGAAAAGCCGATGACGGAAACGTCCCAGCAGGCACGCCAACTGGTTGACGAAGCTGAGAAACAAGGGCGTGTGTTGATCGTCGATCATACGTTCATTTACACGGGAGCCGTACGCAAAATGGCGGAAATCATAAAGGGAG
The DNA here is from genome assembly GCF_041897535.1 of Methylomicrobium lacus. GTDB lineage: Bacteria > Pseudomonadota > Gammaproteobacteria > Methylococcales > Methylomonadaceae > Methylomicrobium > Methylomicrobium lacus_A. The sequence continues at coordinate 951,495 of NZ_CP169217.1, read as the reverse complement.
ATGATTTTGGGAACGTCTTTTATTATGACTCAACACGGGTCAATCTCGGTTTGTTCCAGCGCGATGTCAGCGTCATCTCCGACTTGGCTGTGCACGATTTCTCTATTCTAGACTATTTATTGGGAGAGCAGCCGTTAGCGGTTTCCGCAGTGGGTACCAACCATTTTCCTGGGACACCGGAAAACCTGTCGTATCTTACATTGTTCTACAATTCAGGAATGGTTGCTCATATCAATGTGAACTGGCTGGCGCCGGTAAAGATGCGGCAAATTCTCGTTGGCGGCAGTAAGAAGATGATTACTTACGATGATCTGGAGCCGAGTGAAAAGATCAAGGTTTATGACAAGGGCATCAATTTTACCGACGATCCGCAGCAGATTTATCAGATGCGAGTGGGTTACCGTACCGGGGACATGTGGGCGCCGCGGCTAGATGCTACAGAGGCCTTGCGTGTTGAAGGGGAACATTTCGTTGATTGTATCGAAAACGGCAAATCCCCGCTGACCAACGGTTCTCTAGGTCTTAGGGTAGTCGAATTAATCGAAGCGTCGACCCGCTCGATGAAGGAGCGGGGCCGATCCGTCGAAGTCAACGGAAAATTTATGTATCAAGGCAGGAGAGTCGCATGATCCCGTTTGTCGATCTCAAAGCCCAATATATGGGTATTAAGGATGAAGTCAATTCGGCCATCCAGAACGTGCTGGAAACTTGCCAGTTTACTTTGGGAAGTGAAGTGGCGGCGTTTGAGGAGGAATTCGCCAGCTATTGTCAGTCCCAATTCGGAATTGGCGTGAACACGGGAACCAGTGCTTTGCATCTAGCCTTACTCGCGGCCGGAATCGGCCCCAAGGATGAGGTGATCACTGTTCCATTCACATTTGTGGCGACCGTAGCGGCGATTTACTATACCGGTGCTAAGCCCGTGTTTGTCGATATTGATCCGCGCACCTTCACGATCGATGTAAAAGCGATTGAAGCCGCTATCACCGAAAAAACCAAAGCGATCATTCCCGTGCACCTTTATGGGCAGTCGGCAGACATGGACCCTATCTTGGAAATCGCCAAACGTCGAGGTCTGGTCGTGATTGAGGATGCAGCTCAAGCTCACGGCGGTGAATATAAGGGGCGGCGTGTAGGCAGTTTAGGTGATATGGGGTGCTTTAGTTTTTACCCGGGTAAGAATCTAGGGGCATATGGCGAAGGTGGTATGGTAGTTACCAACAATGCCGAATATACCCGTACTATCCGTATGCTGCGTGACTGGGGCGCAGAGCAGAAATACCAGCATGTACTCAAAGGTTACAACTATCGCCTGGAGGGGATTCAGGGTGCTATTCTCAGAGTCAAACTGCGTCATCTGGAAGTCTGGACCGAAGCACGGCGAACGGCTGCGGCTCATTACAATGAACTGTTGTCCGGTAGCGGAGTATCAACGCCGGAGGCAATGGCCTATGCCCGGCATGTTTATCACATCTATGCCATTCGTACCCGGCAGCGAAGTGAATGGCAACAAGCCCTTCAGGCCAAAGGCATCCAGACCGGAATTCATTATCCGATTCCTGTACATCTTCTGCCTGCTTATGCCGATCTTGGCTATAAAAGAGGAGATTTTCCTCATTCAGAGAAGGCGGCCGACGAAGTGCTTTCTCTCCCTATGTTTGCCGAATTAACGCTGGATCAATGTAAAGAAGTTAGCGAGGCTGTCGCGATGCTCGCGAATAAGTCGGCAGTTGATTACGCCTAACAGAATAAGGTTAATGACATGCAAGAAGCGCAGCCAATGTTAATCTTTCCTTACAACGGCAACGGTATCGAGGCATTGGATTGTATTGGCAGCGCTTACCGGTTTATTGGTTTTGTGGATGACACCCCCCAGAAGATAGGGATCGATCCAAACGGATATCCCGTTTTCGATAGGGGGGCATTCGCACAATTTCCCGAAGCGTGCGTTTTAGCTGTTCCAGGCGGTCCTAATTCCTATCGATCTCGAAAGGATATCATTCAAGGTTTAGGTATTGCCGAGGAACGGTTTGCCAGGGTGGTCCATCCGGCTGCCAGAGTATCATCCTTGGCCTCAATTGGCACTAATGTATTAATCATGGCGGGAGTCATCGTTACAAGTAACGCCCACATCGGATCACACACCTGTATTCTTCCAAATACGGTGCTCCATCATGATGTGATGATAGGTGATTGGAGCCTCATTGGCTCCAACGTGACCATTGCAGGCAATACTGTCGTCGAAGAGAACTGTTACATCGGCAGCGGCACAAGCCTTATGAATGGTATACGCGTCGGAAGGGGGGCTCTAGTGGGTCTTGGCAGTAACGTCATTAATAGCGTTGGAGCCTACACTAGGGTTGTAGGTAATCCAGCCCGAGAGTTAGGAACAAAAGAGTAATCGAGAGAGTCTTATAATATAATTAAATAATCTGATGGATCTATCTTCCATTCTGATTAGATTAAGGGAGTTAAGATTTTGTAAGGGACGTGAGTTGAGATCGCATTTACGTACATTCGAATAGTATGAATCACGTAACATGGTCTTTTTAGTAGTGCCGCTTAACGTGTTAGCGTCGGTATTTTTTAAATAATGACAACAATAGCAAAAGGTAAATGCATTAATGGATATTAAGGATTCGAATATATTGGTCACAGGCGGCTGCGGTCTGATCGGTTCCACAACCGTTGATTTGTTATTGCGGAATTATTCACCTGCAAGCATTGTCATTTTCGATAATTTAAGCCGAGGTACACTGGCCAATGTTGAAAAAGCTTTGAAAGATCCTCGAGTGAGGCTGGTACGCGACGATATTCGGAACAAAGAGGCCGTTCATAGCGCAATGCAGGGTATGGACGCGGTGATTCATATGGCAGCCCTGCGCATCACCGCCTGTGCTGGCCAGCCGCGGGAGGCGATGGAGATCATGTGTGACGGTAGTTTTAATGTAGTGGAAGCTGCGCAGGCTGCCAATGTAAAAAAAGTAATCGCGGCATCCTCGGCGTCGATCTATGGACTGGCCGATCATTTTCCTACCCGTGAAGATCATCATCCTTACAACAACCGCACGTGGTATGGTGCCAGCAAAGTTATGCTGGAAGGGTTATTGCGTTCGTTCAATGAAATGTACGGGGTTCCCTATGTGATGCTGCGATATTTTAACGTTTACGGCCCCCGCATGGATATTTATGGCAAATATACCGAGGTATTGATCCGCTGGATGGAACGCATCGCTGCCGGTCAGCCGCCACTGATTCTCGGAGATGGAGCCCAAACCATGGATTTTGTCTATATCGAAGACGTCGCTCGATCCAATATCCTGGCCTTGCAATCGGATTTGAGTGATGAGGTTTTCAATGTCGCCAGCGGCTTCGAGACCAGCCTCAACGACCTGGCTGCGGCGTTGCTAAAGGTAATGGGCTCCGATTTGCAGCCGGAATACGGCCCGGAGCGTACGGTGAATCCGGTGTCGCGTCGCCTTGCCGACACCTCCAAGGCCGAAAGAATGCTGGGTTTTAAAGCGCAGATTGGTCTGGAAGAAGGACTTTCACAGCTGGTTGAGTGGTGGCAAATGAATAAAAAAGTGGAGGTGGAAGCATGATTCCTATTACCAAACCGATGCTGGGCGAAAATGAGGCGGAGGCGGCGCGGCGGGTTATTTTAAGCGGCTGGACCAGCCAGGGGCCGGAAGTTGCGGCGTTCGAAAAGGAGTTTGCGGAGTATGTAGGTGCTCCGTACGCCTGCGCGGTATCCAGTTGCACCACGGCCTTGCATTTGGCCCTGCTTGCGGTCGGCGTACAGCCTGGAGACGAAGTCATTACCGTCAGTCATTCCTATATCGCCACCGCTAACTCGATCCGCTATTGTGGAGCTAAACCGGTGTTTGTTGATATCGATCCCGATACGCTCAATATCGATCCCAAACTGATCGAAAGCGCAGTGACTGATCGTACACGGGCCATTTTATGTGTGCATCAGATCGGAATGCCCTGCGATCTTGCCGCGATCCTGGAAATAGCACGCCGCCACTCACTTCCTGTCGTTGAGGATGCCGCTTGCGCCATCGGCAGCGAAATTTTTTGGCACGGGCAATGGGAGAAAATCGGCAAACCGCAAGCCGATGTGGCGTGCTTTTCGTTTCATCCGCGCAAGGTGATTAGTACCGGCGATGGCGGAATGATCACAACTGCAAACGCGGAATGGGATGCTAAATTCAGGCTATTGCGGCAACATGGCATGAGTGTCCCTGATACTGTGCGGCATGGAGCGAGCCAAGTGATTTACGAGTCCTATCCGATCGTGGGTTTCAATTTTCGCATGACAGATATCCAGGCTGCCGTGGGTAGGGAACAGCTCAAACGGCTTCCAGATATTGTCAAGAAACGTAGAGATTTGGCGGCCCGCTATAAGACACTTCTCTCAGAAATACCAGGCCTAGGTTTACCGGTGGAACCGGACTGGGCGCGCAGCACCTGGCAAAGCTTTAGCGTTCGTCTACCTAGAGGATCAGACCAGCGGCAGGTTATGCAGTCGATGCTGGATGAAGGTGTGGCGACCCGCCGGGGGATAATGTGCTCACATCGGGAGGAAGCTTATCCTAGGGATACATGGTCCTGCACCGGTAGAATAAAGGGCTGCTCATGTACTGCGGGAATTTGTCAATGCCTTAGGCACAGCGAAGAATCACAGGACCAAACTCTTATCCTGCCATTGTTTCCGCAAATGAGTTTTGAGCAGCAAGATCAGGTAGTAGAGTCGCTTCATGAAGCCTTGCGCGTTGTTATGTTAAATGAATAAGATTGCCATTAGGTGGGGCTATGGAACAAAACACTAAAACACTAGCCGATTACCTTGACCTTATAAAACGGCGTAGGTACTACATTATAGTGACCTGGTTACTGGTCACGTTAGTCGCTGTAATCGTTGCGTATAATCTACCCAAAGTATATCGTTCAACGGCGACGATGTTGCTCGAAGCGCCTATTCCAGCAAATTATATTGATTCTTCGGATTCTCAATTTGGAGAGGAGCAAATTGAATCGATATATCAAAGAGTTCTTACGACCGATAATGTACTTCCTATTATTGAATCGAATGAACTTTATAAGGATATTAAAGATGGCTATACAGAGCATGAATTAGCGGAGTTGTTCAGGGACCGCACTGAAGTTGAGCTGACCACCTCTTCAATAGCACCCCAAATAGCACCTCAGGCTCATTCCGGAATGGCCGCGATTGCCTTTGATCTTTCATTTAGTGATAGCGAACCAACTAAGGCTCAAGAGATAGCAAGTAAGCTTGCCTCTCTATTCATTGAGCAAAATGATAAGGGCCGGGCTAAACGTGCGATAAAAGCCACCGCTTTTCTTACGGAGGAATCGGACAAGCTCAACCGAGAGCTTCAGGAAATAGACAGTAAAATCGCAAAATACAAGGAGCAGCATAATTTCAGTTTGCCGGAGCAGGTGGAAGGCAATCAGGCAGCGATAGACCGAGCAGAGAACGAACTGAGGGACACCGATAGTCAAATACGCACTACTAAAGAAAGAATCGCTTTTTTATCTGCGGAGTTGGCTATAGCTCAAAAAGAACTACCCACCACATTTAATGATAACACACCACAAAATAAAGAAGACTTGCGAGCAAAATATCTTCATTATTCCGGTATTTATTCTCCTTCTCATCCGTCATTGATTCGCCTAAAACGTGAGCTAAAGGCTTTGGATCCTACTTTTGAAGAACAACCAGTCGAGGGGGATATCCATAAACAGTTGGCAAAAGCCAGGAGCGAACTTAAATTGCTGGAAAAAACCTATTCCAGCAATCATCCAGATATAGCTGCGCGTAAAAATCAAATCAATAGGCTGGAACAACGATTGAAAAGTACGCCAGCACAATTACAACAGCAAGTAGAGAGCATACATTCCACGAATCCGGCTTACCTTAATGTAGAGGCACAATATAAAAGCAGTCAATCGGAGCTCGTGTCATTAATTCAAAAGAAGGACTATTTGCAAGCGAAGATTGAAAATTTACATAATATACTATTGCAGGCTCCACAAGTTGAAATGGTGTATACTGATATGATAAGGGAGCGAGATAACATTATTAAGAAATACACTCAACTCAAAGAAAAATGGCAGGATGCCAAGCTGGCTCAAACGTTGGAACAACAGCAGCAGGGGCAAACCCTTACCCTCATAGAACAACCTGTCATTCCTATAAAACCAGAAAAAGCGATTAGAAGAAAAGTAGCTATTGGCGGTTTTTTTATGGGAATCATCGCAGGCCTTGGTGTCGCATTTCTTGTCGAATTCCTTGAGCCAGGAATTAGAGGATACCGGGCAATTCGCGAAGCCACGGGTCTTATGCCGCTGGTTGTCGTTCCCTACATTGAGTCTCCTTCCGAATTGGAGGAACAGCTTGTAAAGCAACGCCAAATGAAAAAAATAATCGTCTGTACTGCCCTTGCTTTCTTCATGCTGGCCGTCGTTTTAATGAGCTTCACCTTTCTTGGATTAAAGCAAGCATGAATAAAACTTACGAAAAATGAAATAGGGTGATAAGCATGCCTTTGTCTACCTCCTGGAGAGTGATCAATGATTAATAGCACTCAGAAACAGCGCTTTGGCTCGATCAAATACATCAAAACTCAAACGGGCATTATTGATCCGAATGTGCTGCGTAATAACCGGGTTATTATGGGACTCGAAAACGATCCACGGGCGGATATATTTCGTGTACTTCGGACGAATGTTCTCAAGCAGCTTCGGCATAATAACTGGAACAGCTTTGCCATCACAAGCGCGACGCCCGACGCAGGAAAAACATTTATATCCGTAAATCTCGCAATTGCGATAGCAATGGAAGAGGATCAGAACGTTCTGATTGTCGATGCTGACCTTAGTCGCCCAAGTGTGGGTCAATATTTTGGCCTCCAATATGATCTCGGGCTTATTGATTGTTTGACGAGAGATCTATCATTATATGATACGTGTATCAATACTGGCATTGAGCGACTAGCTGTTTTGCCCGGAAGAAATTCCGACAAGAATTCTTCGGAATTAGCCTCGTCCCGAAAAATGCTTAATCTGATTAAAGAGATCAAAACTCGCTATGAATCCGGGATTATTATTTTCGATCTGCCTCCCCTTTTTGCGGCCGACAATGCGTTGTTGTTGATGTCCCATGCCGATGCAACTCTACTTGTTATAGAGGATGGAAAAAATACTTCTGATGAACTTCAACAGTCAATGTACATTTTAGAGGAGACAAACTTGTTGGGTTTGGTTCTAAATAAATCAAGGCAGCCGCTTCCAACATATCAATACGGCTAGGCGTCAGAAACTGTATAAATTTGAGGGCTGTATGCTTATCGCCCTCTGTTTTGATAATAGACTGCTTTGAGTCATGGCTCCAGAGTCAGTTCCAATAATGTGGTTATTTTAGGCAATGAAAAAACTAAAATTATATTAAAAATAAAGTAATAACCAATTTGACGATCAATATTTTATAAATAAAACATGGGTTAATTTAGTGGTCATGCCGGGTTTATTCTTATGTGGCATAACCAATATAAGTATTATGAAAGAAAGTATAAGTGCATGAATGATAATAATTTAAAGTTTAATAACAAGTTGCCGCTCAAGGCCTGCATGCTAGCCTATACTTTTTATGAAACCGATGGTCGAGTCATGAGATATGCAGAAACACTGGTGCAAGAAGGTTGCATTGTCGAAGCGATCGTGCTCAGGAGAGATATGCAACCTGAAGAGGAGCTCGTCAATGGAGTTAAGGTGCTGCGTATTCAACGGCGGGTAAAGAACGAAAGTAGAAAATTTAGCTATCTCGCACGAATTTTAAAGTTTTTTTTCCACTCAATGATGGAGATTACACGTCGGCATTTGAAAGAACCTTACGATATTATCCATGTGCATTCTGTACCGGATTTCGAAGTTTTTGCTGCTTTTGTCCCCAAATTGCTTGGGGCAAAAGTCATTCTCGATATACACGATATTGTTCCAGAGTTTTATTCAGCTAAATTCAAGGTGGGGCAAGATTCACTAGTGTTTTTAGTTCTTAAATTTGTAGAGAAGCTATCAGCTGCCTTTGCCGATCATGTGATCATTGCAAATGACCTCTGGCTTGAAAAAATAACAGCTCGATCAGTACCAAAAGATAAGTGCTCTTCATTTATTAACTATCCGGATCTTTCAATTTTTAATTCAGACCTTAACACAGGGAAGACTCACAGTCAGTTCATCATGATTTATCCAGGTACGCTGAATTGGCATCAAGGCTTGGATATTGCCATTAATGCCTTTGCTATTGCTAAAGAAAAAGCACCCAATATTGAGCTTCACATTTATGGCGAAGGCAGCGCAAAATCAGAGCTCCAGAAACAAATAGTGGATCTGCAATTATCTGATAAAGTGTTTTTACGCTCTCCTTTGCCGCTTAGAAACATTGCTGTTGTGATGGCAAATGCGGACTTAGGCATTGTTCCCAAAAGAAATGACTCGTTTGGCGGCGACGCCTTCAGCACAAAAATACTCGAATTTATGGCACTTGGTCTTCCGGTCGTTGTTGCAGGCACTCGTGTTGATCAATACTACTTTAACGAGACCTTGCTAAGATTTTTTAAAGCCGGCGATGTTAATGATTTGGCGCGGGTAATGCTTGATGCATATTTCAACCGTGAACTGAATAATCAACTTGCTTCTCGAGCACTAACATTTGCTTATCAGCATAGCTGGGATACGAAGAAATACGATTATTTAAACCTTATAAATCAGCTGACGCAGCGTTCTAAGAAGGTGCTATATGCGAATAGATAGATTTCTCACCTTACATTGCGTTAGCCCTTTAAGAAGAATGCTATACCAAAACAATGGTTTTCGAATCCCGATATTGATGTATCACAGCGTTTCGGAGCACTTAGACGATCACTTACATCCTTATTATCGGACAGTAACCACACCTGAGCGTTTCGAACAACAAATGTGTTTTTTAAGTCAATCGGGATATGAAGTGCTGACGCTTTCCGAAGCAGTGCGTTTGCTCCAGGAAATGTCGTTATCAAACAAATCAAGTCAGGAAAAGTCAACATCAGTCAAATCATTTAATTACCAGCGTCCCGTCGCAGTCATCACCTTTGACGATGGCTTACGGGATTTTTATACCACTGCTTTTCCTATACTTGAGAAATTTGCCTTTAAGGCCACAGTGTTTCTTACCAGCGGTTTAATAAACAAGACTTTCCTTACTGGCTATGAATGTCTCAAGGTACAAGAAATAAAAGAACTTGTGAAAAGCAACGTTGAATTTGGCTCTCACACAGTTAATCATCCTCAACTTAAAAAGCTATCAAAAGATGAAATTGTTTATGAATTGATTAAATCCAAACAAATGATTGAGGAAATTATAGGATACCCAGTATCTTTATTTTCATACCCTTATAGATTTCCGGAAGAGAATGCTGCGTTCACTAAGATGTTCGGCATGATATTATCTGATCACGGATACACCGCTGGGGTAACAACTTCCATCGGGCTTTCGACTGTTGATGACATTCCCCTCTTTCTGAGGCGTTTGCCGGTAAACGATTGTGATGACTTGCAGTTCTTTCGGGCAAAACTAGCAGGATGTTATGACTGGTTGCACAAGGGGCAACTAACGTATAAGCGATTGAGAGCAATCCTCTGCAATTACTAACCTTTACGGGCACTTAAAGAACTAAGTATTTTCACTAGACCATTTCTAGAAATGTAAGGTTATAAAATGGCCGGCAATTTATCAAGAAAGCTAAAGGCGCTTTGGGAGTTAGAAGTTGAACAGTAAAGTTAAATATATCATCATCACGCCGGTGCGTGATGAGGCGAGATACATCGAACAGACAATCGCAGCCGTAAGCCGTCAAACAGTTCTACCTTACCAATGGATCATTGTTGATGATGGATCGACAGACGGTACTAGTGAAATTTTGGATAGTCATGCTAAAGATAATAGTTGGATAAAAGTTGTTCACAGAGGCAACCGAGGATTCAGATCAGCTGGAGGTGGGGTGATTGAAGCTTTTTATGCTGGGTACTCTGTTTTGAACGATGAGAATTGGGACTTCATTGTCAAGTTGGATGGCGATCTGTCATTTGATCCGAATTATTTCGAGCGGTGCTATAAAATCTTTGACACCGAAGTTGAGTTGGGAATAGGCGGCGGAACAGTCTGTCAATTGGACAATGGACAAATGAGGGTTGACTCTTTAGGAGATCCTCCATTTCATGTAAGAGGCGCAACAAAAATATATCGCCGAGCATGTTGGGAAAAGATCAACCCTTTGATTAGCGCGCCGGGATGGGACACTATAGATGAAGTGAAGGCGAATCTGCACGGCTGGACTACACGGACTTTCACTGAGCTAAAATTAGTCCAGCACAAGCCTACTGGTAGCGTGGACGGTAGCTGGCGCAACTGGTTCAAGAACGGAAGGGCTAACTATATTACCGGTTACCATCCGTTGTTCATGTTATTAAAGTGTGTCAAGCGAGTCGTACATAAACCTATTCTATTTGAATCAATGGCTTTGATGGCAGGTTTCTATTCGGGCTATATTTTAAGGATACCTCAGGTACCGGATAACGAAGCCATTTGCTACTTGCGGCGACAGCAGATTCTGCGCCTTTTATTGCAGCCCAGCATATATGGAAGACATTGAACTAATTACCCTTTATCAGGCTGTTGAAAAAGGTCAAATTTTAAAACGATCCAACAATATGGAGTGGTTTTTTGCACCATGAGAAGCAATATATTGTACAGATCTATCGCATAAGCTGTGTTTTTCAACAGCCTGTTATGGAGCAGAAATGACGTTGTTTGAGCTTTCTATTATTATCGTTAACTGGAATTCTAAAGATTATCTCCGAAACTGCATCGCGTCGATTCTGGCTAACTCTTTTAGCATCAAGTACGAAATCATTGTGGTCGATTCTGCCTCCTTCGATGGTTGCGGGGATATGTTGCAGCACCTCTACCCACAAGTCCACTTTATCCAGAGTGAGTTCAACGTGGGGTTCGCTCGCGCCAACAATATCGGCGCAAGTTGTGCACATGGCAACGTACTGTTGTTTTTGAATCCTGATACCGAGGTGCGGGGACATGCTATCGAAAACCTTTACTGCCACTATCAGGATCTTCACAGCCCTGGAGTAGTCGGTTGTCGCTTACTCAATAGCGATGGAACGCTGCAAACAAGTTGTGTACAGCCGTTCCCCACTATCTTGAACCAGATTCTTGATACAGATACTCTACTGCGCTGGTTCCCGAAGATCACCTTATGGAATTCAGCTTTGACATTCGATAAGGTTATTACCCCTGTGACTGTAGAAATGATATCGGGAGCCTGCATGATGATTGAACGGGATGTGTTCAACAAAGTAGGTCAGTTTAGCGCTGATTATTTCATGTACGCTGAAGAATTCGATCTGTGCTATAAAACGACTATGGCTGGATTTAATAACTACTTCGTTCCAACAATAGAAATCATTCACTACGGCGGTGGGAGCACCCAAAACGAAAGAAGCTGTTTTTCTCAAGTCATGATGCGAGAGGCGGTGTTTCGTCAGCTACGGAAAACCAGAGGTAGTTTATACAGTTTAGGGTATAGACTGGCAATGAGTAGTACCGCAGTTATCCGGTTGACGCTGCTAACTTTGTTTTTCCCAGTTTGGCTGATTAATTATCAAAAAAGACAATGGGACAAAGCCTTTAATAAGTGGTTCGCTATATTTCGTTGGAGTATTGGGCTGGAGAAGTCGTTGCATGACTATAATTGATAGTAAAAGATTGTTGATGTTTTATTTAACATAATGATTCTAGTCATAAAATCATCAATACACCTATCCGATACTAACATGTTGATTCAATGTATTTAATATGGCAATCCGTAATAATAAAAACCTAAACGGTGGCAGGTAAAATCGGCGAGCGGGAAACTGAATTTTTTCGGAAGATTTTCATCCTATCCGTAAAGCACCTTAGGAAACTTTCACAGCACAATGAGTTTTATAACTATAGAAGTTTAAGCTGATATGAAGTCACTCAAATTATTTAGGAGGCAAGATTATGACGGCCAAAGAAATTAATTCTCATACGGATCAAGTAAGATTATTTTTTGAGGAGCCGATAAGGTATTTGGGACGGAGAGCGTTCGATATTCGAATCCGTTTTGAGACAGTGCAGGAATTTATTCAAAAAAAAACATTTGGACATATTCTCGACATCGGCTGTGGCGATGGCTCCATCTCATTGCCACTGTTAACGCATTACCAATGTCAACAACTAACGCTATTGGATATGTCGTCAAGTATGCTTTCGCTAGCGAAAAAGAAAATTACTGAAGATATAAGTGGCAGGGTTAAATTCATAAACGAAAACTTCATCGATACGGAACTCGATCCGCAGGGATATGATTTGATTCTTTGCCTTGGTGTCCTTGCGCATGTTGATTCACCAGCAGAAGTTATTGCAAGAATTGCTCGATTTTTAAAACCTGGTGGAATCTTAATTTTAGAAGTTACGGATAGTTATCATCCTATAGGAGCAATTCTCGGACTTTATCATCGAATGTTAGACTATCTCGTTGTTAATAAACATAAACTTAACTGGCTTCGCACCAAAGACATAATTCTTACATGCCAAGAGCATAATCTCTCACCTTCAGCTTTTTATCGATATTCTCTTCCTCCACCTGGAAGCCACAGAATATTTAGCCAGGAAAATATGTACAAAATGACACGAATAGTGTTTGGTTTCTCCTTAGATAAGAATCGAAATAAATGGTTAGGAAATGTATCAATTTATTGTTTTGATAAACAGCCTGTAAATCAGCAACAACAGAACTAAGCCCGCACTTGAGGCATTTTTCTACATATGGGTAAAGATTCTTCGGTTGAACCGCCCCGGGTTTGATGGAGGCTTCAACTTTTGAGAAGATGAAGCTATGAAAGAGAAAACCACAAACCATTATTCACCCGAATTTCGGGAGCGGGCGGTTCGCATGGTGCGCGAACATCAGGGCGAATACGCTTCGGAATGGGCCGCGATTCAATCGATTGCAGCCAAGATCGGCTGTACGGCGGAGACGTTGCGCCGCTGGATCAGGCAAGCGCAAAAAGTGAGTGGAGACCCGAAAGACGTGGGCAACGAAACGGAGTGCATCAAGGCGTTGGAACGCGAAGTGTGCCAGTTGCAGCAGGCCAACGAGATTCTGCGAAAGGCGTCGGCGTATTTTGCCCAGGCGGAGCTCGACCGCCGATTCAAGCCATGAAAGCGTTCATCGATGATCATCGTGATGATTACGGGGTCGAGCCGATCTGCAAGGTATTGCCGATTGCCCCGTCAACGTATTATCTGCATGCCGCGTGTAGGGCCAATCCAGACATGCGATCCGCCCGAGCTCTAAGCGACGACGTGCTGAGCCAACAGATTTGTCGGGTTTGGGGAAGCGAATTTCCAAGCTTACGGCGCCCGCAAAGTGTGGCGTCAATTGCAGCGAGAAGGCTTTTCTCTGGGGCGTTGCACGGTAGAACGCTTGATGCGGCAAATGGGGCTGAAAGGGATCGTACGTGGCAAAACGGTCAAAACGACGATCAGCGACGCCGACGCGGCTTGCCCTTTGGATCGCGTCAATCGGCAGTTCAGCGCCGAGCATCCGAATGCGTTATGGGTGGCAGATTTCACCTATGTGAGAACCTGGCAAGGATTTGTTTATGTAGCCTTCGTGATCGATGTCTTTTCCCGCTATATCGTCGGTTGGAAGGTCTCCGCTTCCGCGCAGACTGACTTTGTATTGGATGCGCTCGAGCAGGCTTTGTATGATCGTCAGCCAGCAAGGGATTGCAGTCTGATTCACCATAGTGACCGCGGCGTGCAGTACGTGTCGATCCGTTATAGCGAGCGTTTGGCAGAAGCCGGTGTTGAGGCTTCGGTGGGCAGCGTGGGCGACTCCTATGACAATGCCCTGGCCGAAACCATCAATGGGCTGTATAAAGCCGAGGTGATCCATCGACAATCCTGGAAAAACCGCGAAGCCGTGGAACTGGCAACGTTGACTTGGGTCGATTGGTTTAATCAACGACGTTTGCTGGGGCCAATTGGCAATATCCCTCCGGCTGAAGCAGAAACAAGGTATTATCAACAACTTTCCGAGTCGGCTCTTGCTGCATGACTCACAACTAACAGCCTCCGGAAAAACCGGGGCGGTTCAGGTGGACTTATTTTTGAGTGGTTGGATGGATTCCTCATTTGTCTTGAGTTTAGATAGTAATAAAGAGGTGTGCAACTTAACAATAGGCTTCGATGGGAAGGGAATATTGGGCTGAGAGACTTTTAGCTAAGACGATCTCTCAACGATTTGGCACTTAAATATTACGAATCGTCTGTTTCGCGTTAGCGGTTTTAGAATTTCCAGTACGAGTTTCTTTGGCGACTCGAAATATTAGTTAGAAAGGCGCAGGTTGTCTCAGTACATTTCTTCTCGTAGGAAGCGCTTAGATATGTGAAGGATTTTCTTTTAGGTGAAGGTAATGATGAAGATTTTGCGGGTTACCAGAATTATTCCGCACGGTTCGTACGCATTTAAAACTGGATTACCAATTGTTATCAAAATTTGAACAATAATTTTATAGGAAAACGTGCTAAGAAAGTGTCCAGTTTTTGCTGGACATTACAAGCCAAATATTAACATAACAAAACCAATTCAAGATTTAAAACTGAATTTTTATTGACCACTCGCTATTTAAGGACAAAAAAATTATGAATGATATTGGTGCAAGCATTTTAATTATACTGATTGCATTGGTATTTTGGGCGCCTCGGAGATGGGCCTTGGTTGGAATGATGGCAGGAGTGCTATATCTTACCAATGGGCAAGTGCTTAATGTTTTTGGATTTAACTTGTTCGCTATCAGGCTTCTGGAGCTTGCAGGTTTTGCCCGAGTCATGGCACGAAAGGAGTTATTGCTCTTTAAACTCAACGGCATAGATCGAGTCTTTATTTCGCTCTATGCATATAGTACATTAGTTTTTCTGATTAGATCTAATGTGGGCCAAGCATATGCTATCGGCATGATGGTTGATGCTTCTTTGTGTTACTTCACCTTTCGGGCTCTTATCATAAGTATTGATGATCTGAAATGGTTTCTATGTATTTTCGTCATTTTTCTTCTTCCTTATGTAGCCCTATTATTAGTCGAAATGCTGACTCGCGAAAATCCGTTTGTCTTGATAGGCGGAGAGAGTTTTGTCGAACGTAATGGAAGACTTCGTTGCATGGGCAGTTTTCGACATTCATCACTATTAGGCACCCTTGGAGCCGCTTTTCTGCCGCTATACGTTGCTTTATTTTTTGACCGGAACAATCGCATTCGCGCTTTTTACGGAATTGGCTTGTGCTTAGGAATTGTTTATTTGTCAAACTCGGGCGGACCTTTAAGCGCTGCAGCTATGGGACTAATCGGTTGGCTATTCTGGATTTTTAAAACAAAGATGTCACTTGTAAGACGTTTGCTTGTTTGCCTCATCATTACTTTGGCCTCTGTAATGGAAGCTCCAATATGGTATCTTCCTGCCAAGGTGAGTTCATTTTCAGGTGGTGACGGTTGGCATCGCTCCCGTTTAATGGAAGTAGCCTTTGAGGATATTGATCAATGGTGGCTTGCTGGAATGGATTTGGAGCAGACCAAAGACTGGTTTCCGTATCACCCGGTGGCTACGGGTGTAGCCGATATCACTAACCAGTATCTTGCATTCGGGCTGGATTCTGGTTTTTTAGCGATGGTACTTTTCATTTTTCTTATAACGAGAGCATTTCAAGCAATTGGTCAGGCTTTGGAAATTGTTCGTTCCTCTGCAAAGTTGCCAAATGATACTGAATATTTTCTATGGGGGCTTGGCTGTGTGATCCTGGTTCACATTTCTACCTGGCTTGGTATTACTTATACTTTTGATCAAACCTATGTAATCTGGTTCATGCACTTAGCTGCCGTTTCGTCGATCTCCCAGGCATGTATAGAAACCAAGATACAGGCTGCAAAAGATATTAATTTAGGACAGAACAGAGTAAGACAGAATATTTACAGAAAGAGAGATATCACTAAACCTAGGAATTCATATGACAATGCAAGAATATAAGATAAAGGTTATTACATCACTTGCGAAAATGGATGTTGTTCGTCCATTATGGGAAGGGACGCAATGGCATCCGTTAGCGGATTATGAATTCTTTAATCTGATTATTCACAGTCGGGCCGAGACAGTTGTGCCATGTGTTATTGTCTTGTATGAAAATGAGAAACCCGTATCACTGTTGGTTGGGCGGATCGAAATGGAAAAAAGCAGGATGCGTTTTGGCTATGCAACATTTGGGAAGATATCTGTCAGACAGCTTGTGTTTATTGGTGGAGGTTTTTTGGGGGAGAAGAGTGAGTCTCACTGGTTAAGAATACTGGCTTTTGTTGATAGACTGATGCTTGAAAAAAAAATTGATCTAGCCATTTTTGAACAAATCAGATTCGGTTCTCCGGAGCTTGATGCTTTAAAACGAGTTTTCAACTACGCCCGCTGTTCTTTGGACAAAGAAGGATCCAAGCACTGGCTATTGTCCCTACCTTCAACTTGGGAAGCATTTCTAAAAAGCCGAAAGAAAAAGCATCGTCACGAGCTGAGTCGATATCCTAAAGTTCTTGATAAAAAATTCGGTGAACAATGGATCATAAAACGCTACGACACCCAAGCCTTAGCAATGGAGTTTGTTGAAGCCGCAGAAGCGATTGCCTGCAAAACCTACCATCGAAAGCTTGAAGTGGGGTTTCTTTACAACGAGGAGTATATTCAGCGCGTTGTACTGGATGCTCGACACGGGAGATTGCGCGGTTACGTGTTATATATCAAGGGCGAACCAAAAGCCTTTTATTATGGTTTCGTATATAAAACTACCCTCCATTTGGCCGCCACAGGTTTCGATCCAGCATATAGAACCTATGAATTGGGGACAATTTTGCTTATGAGAATTTTCCAGGATTTTTGCGGAACAGAAGTCAACGTGATTGACTTCGGACTCGGCGATGCTGACTATAAGAGACGATTATGTTCAGAATATTTTGTTGAAAGCCCGGTTTATGTATTTTCAAGCTCAATGCGGGGGAGGGGCTTGCATATATTGCATAGCATAACAAAAACATTTAATAAGCTAGGAAAAAGCCTACTGGATAAATTACAGATAACCCAATATGTGAAGACTCGCTGGAAACGAAGATTGGTCATCCAGAGGGAAATACCGGCACTTCCAGATCAAGTCAAAAATGATGATTGATTTGGTGTGTGTAGCACAACCTGGAAAATGGCTTATTTAGGTATGAAAAAAGCAGGATCTACACCATGTTTTATAACATTTTTTAATTAGGGGCTTAGAAAGATAATGTTTATCCACAGCGAGTCATATGCTCGTTTCTGTAAATTATTAACGCTGGCTGAAGAAGTTTTCGCGGCTGGAAATTTCTTAGCTGCCGTAAGGCTTGCGCAGATGGCGGCTCGCTATGCATTCCCTGGAAACGTTGGTCTTTTCGGATCGCCGAGGCTTGAGCGGCTTCTGCTTGACATAGGGAAAGAGATACCTGTCGCTTCGGTTTGCGGTGTGCAACACCATGACGAAAACATGAGGAAAGTTTTGCATATTCTGAGCTACGGTAGACCTGTCGGCGGAGACAGTCGGTTCGTCTGGCGATGGATACAAGAAGATCGTAACAATCAACACTTCGTCGCCATCACTTCGCAGGACGAAATTGAAGGTGATCATGAGTTTCCTGAGATATTAAGACGATCAACTGAAAACTCTGGCGGTTTTCTTTGGATGCCTAACGCATCAACATCTAATCCTTTAGAACAAGCGCGCGAACTGCGGGTGTTATGTCAAGAGATGGATATAGTAGTATTGCACCTCTTCCCGTACGACATCGTTCCACTGCTTGCACTAGCGGTCGGGTGCGATTCCATTAAAACGATTTTCGTTAACCATTCTGATCATACCTTTTGGATAGGTGCGAGTGTTGCGCACTTTGTAGTACATCTCAGGAGACAATCACCCCTTTTTCTAAGGAATCGGCGTGGATTGAACTCTGAAAAGTTTTCGATTCTCCCAATTCCTCTGCACTTTTCTCCTTCCTCGGTTACTAGAGTACAGGCAAAACGTGAGCTCGGTTATGAATCTGATATTGTACTCCTATTGACGATTGCCGCGCCCTTCAAATACAGTTCCCCTGGACAGATTGGCTTTCTGGATCTAGTTGTCCCTGTTATTTCTGAAAACCCGCAGACAGTCTTGCTAGCAGTGGGACCGGATCCAGAAGGTTCATGGCTATCGGCTAGTATCCTAACAGAAGGTAGAATTGTCCCTCTTGGTACTCAATATGATAATGATCTTCTTTATGCAGCGGCCGATGTCTACCTGGATTCAGTTCCATTTTCCTCGATTACTTCTGTTCTCGAAGCCGGAGCCCTTGGTGTTCCACTCATCGGTTACTTCCCGAATCCTGAGTTGGAGCTACTTGGTGCAGGTGCCCCTGGTCTTGACAACGCGATGGAATTGGCAAATGACATGAAATCGTATCAAGCCTTACTAACCCGGCTAATACGCGATGAGGAGTTTCGTCGCCGAAGCGGCGAACGAGTGCAGAGTCAAATTCTTTCACTGCATACTGGGGATAACTGGCTTAATGCTCTTCATGATTTGTATGTCAGAGTAGAAAGTATTAATGTTCGTGGTTGTTTGATGGAGGACAATGATTCCTTCGAGTCGAGCAGGTTGAATTTGGCATTGGTTCAGTTATACCGACGATCCTGGAACATCGGCCAATTGATCAGAAATTTCATTGGGATCTTGCCTTACCGAGACAGGTTTTCAATAACATGGCATCTATATTTGATGGGCTTCGATCTTACTATTTCTAATCTCTTGCCGCCGCCATTCTATGCGGCTACTTTAGGAATTGCCCGTCGGATGAAGAGTCTCATTAGGCAGATCAGGCAATCTCGATGAATCTAAATTCATCAGTTGAATACGTTTATTTTAATAAGTTATCGATGCTTAAGTGATGTTCAGCTTTTGATGCAATCGATTGAAGGCATGGTCTCACACGTGACAGTTTTTATTGACTCAAAAAGTAACCTATTGAAGAAAAGCCATGTTAGTAGAAGACTTTATGATTTGTGGGTGTTACTGTAGTCAATATGTACAGCAAAATTGTTCAAAAGCCGTTACGGACGCGCAGTTTTCAATCATAATTGACGGATAGCGAGGTTATTACCATAGAGATCGTTGATGAATTTGAGGGAAAAGACCAACATAATAGTCACTTGCGATATTTTCGCACAATTACTGGCATAGCTGGTTTTCGAATTTGGAATTAAGGGCAAACATTGTTAAGCAAAGCTCTAACTTATGGACGCTAAAAGAGCGCGTTCTCAAACGTCTAGCTGAACAAGTCAGTTTCTATGCGACAACATGTGCATTGTTAAGGGATTCTTGATGCTAGTTTGTAAAATCACTCGCGCACCTTGATGTCATTATTTTCGAGGTGAAGCCGATTATGATTATTGTGCAGCAAAGGACGAAAAATATTACGGTTTTGAAGGCCATGTGGTTATCAGTTTTGATGGGGTAAATTTGCGGTTATGCTTTCACTGTTGCGGATGATGTTGATGAGCGTGATGCCCCGTAAGACATGCTCGAAGGTCTGAACGGATTGTTATTAGGTGATAAAGGATCTATCCCTCCCCATTTTAAAAGAGAGCTTCTCACACAGCAATGACATGGTTCGCAAACACTTATACGGAAAAATATGAAAATTTCGCACCCTAAGATTTTATTAAATAGCTTATGCCGGTTAGACGACAAGTAGAAACTGTTAACAGACTGTTGAAAAATAGAGATCGGTGGAAAAAATTTCTCGAAAATGCCACTTTAGGTCATAAAAAACTGTTTGACGACAACGAATAATCAATGGATTACGTGCGCAGCTCTATTAAAAATGTGATTTTTATCGCCCAGAGCGGGAAAGATTTTTAAATTTCAACAGCCTGTTAAATTTAAAAGTTGAACATCGGGTATATATTCAAGTGTTTTATCCAATTCTCAATAGGGGGAATAATGAAAATTCTAGTTACAATCGCTAATTATGGAATGAAAAACATCGAGTATGCAAAGCAACTCATTAAGGAATATCGCTCAATGCGATTTGATGTGGATATTTTCGTTCTATCTGAGGCTCCAAAAAATTATGGGGCTGATGTTACTGTGCTCGTAGGTCTTCCCTCAAAAGATCCATGGTCTCTTCCTTTTGCGCATAAACAACTGTTTGCTGAAAATGTTGAGAAATATGACCTTTTTATACATACCGAAGACGATACGCTCATACGTCAGGAAAACATAATTGCTTTCCTAAAAGCAACAGAGGCAATTGACGACGAATTTATTCCGGGATTTGTAAGGTATGAGCTTTATCCTAACGGTAAAAAAAACTACCCCGATGTTTTTGGTTCCTATCATTGGGTTCCTGGATCGGTTAGAAAATCCGGAGAATACGTATTTGCAAAGTTTTCGAATGATCATTCTGCCTGCTTTATTTTGACTCAAGAACACTTGAGAAGGGCTCTTGCATCGGGAGGTTTTTTGGTGCCACCACATAGTGGCCGATATGACCTAATATGTTCTGCTGGAACAGATCCCTATACGCAATGCGGTTTGACAAGAGTTATATGCTTCTCGCATATGCGAGATTTTGAGATTCATCACTTGTCTAATGCATATTTGAATCGGGTTGGATTGGATGAAGAAAGGTATAACCTGCAACTGGAGGCGCTCCGGGAAATCTTGGAACATAACAGATCTAGCGAGGAGCTTTTTGTCACGGAGAAGCCTTTGCATACTCCAGTATGGGATAAAAGTTATTATGAACCTTGCCGATATGATATTCTGCGGTTAATTCCAGCTGCTGCTAAGGAAATTCTCTCAGTGGGCTGCGGATGGGGCACGACGGAAACTCATTTGATAGAGGAAGGCAAACGCGTGGTGGTGATACCGATCGATTCGGTTATTGGTAAACTGGGGGAAAAAAAGGATATACAGGTTCTGTCGCCAGATTTTAAACAGAGCTTCGAGATGCTGGCTGGGCGCAAATTCGACGCCATAGTACTATCAGAAGTTCTGCAACATTTACCGAACCCTGTTGAGATTCTTACGGAATTGGGGAGCTTTCTGAATGACCAAGGAGTCATCGTGGGAAGCGTTCCGAATCTGAGTCTAACCAGAAGATTGTCAGGACGATTGTTTGGCAGAAGCAAAAAACGGGCTCAGATATATGGCCCTTTCGATAAGACAATGTTGAATTTGACAAACACATCCCTTTTAAAGTCGTGGCTAATGGCTAGTAGTCTTCGACCCCTTGCTATCCGCTATGAAGACTATGAAACAGTTGGTCCTTTGTCTGTGTTGGCTGCTCATTTGCCCGGACTGGTGGCTGCTTCAAACATCATATTTGCGGTAGAATTGATGACTGCATGATACGGTATTTGCGCTTCACCTGTTGGTATAACCCGCTTCTCGTTTCGATGAGGATTCGGAGCAGCCGATTGTTCCGCAATGGCGCGCATTATGCCGCCAAGCATCGTTGCCACAACAATGAGTTGAATAAGTTTTAGATTGTTCAGTATTTTGTTTCTATCTGCGCTCCTTGCACAGATAGAAACTTCACATAAGCAGCCGACTTGTTTTTCCGGAGTCGGCCTTTCTTTTTACTGTACTCTTAGATTTTGTGGAGCCACTAATGTTACTGTGTTTGTTGCTATGCTGCTGCCGCTCGAATTATACTCAAACGCCCCGATATCATTGGCGGCGCCTTGGGGGCGGGCGAGCCCATCTAGATCGTAAGTAAGTCCGGATATAGTCGTGCCTTTATCGATTGTTGGACTGCCCGCTTGAAGTCTAAAATCATTCGTAGACAAACCAACAAATTTAGGGTCACCGCCATTTATGCCGTGGGCTTCAGTAAATCCCGACACCTTAGCGTATCCACTACCTGGCCCCCTAGCGATAAAGTTATAGTCCCCTACCATATCAGTACTTCCTGCAGGAAATCCATATGCACCACCTGCGCTAGTTGCATTCAGCCCGCCTGCAGCAATAAAAATATTATTCATGATCCGCGCGTGGTTGGGATTGCCGGCCGGCCCTATCCACACATTAAAAGCAAATCCATTTGTTGCGCCCACGTTGTAGAGAGTATTCCCATAAAATCTAAAGTAAGGAATGCCTACATTACATTGCATTGCAACGTTTACCCATAGATTATTTCTCACATCAAAATCATGTATACCAGTAAGCCCATCCGAAGATGTCATGCACATCTGACCTTCCGAGTTTATGATGCGGTTATTTTCAAAGACAATATTATTTGATATTTCTCCATTGTCAGCAAATACTTGGAATATGTCCATGTGGGCACCGGAACCAGGAGATAAAGTTATGTCATGAATATAATTATTTCGAATTATATGACCGGTTCCGAAGGGACGAAAAACATCGGTATCTTTTGATGGCCCGATCTCATTATTCTCGACTATATGATTGCTTCCCCCAAGATCAAATGCGACCCAATCTCCACCCCAACTATTGGTTGACTCAATATGGTTTCCTTTTAATAAGCAATTAGCAGGATTACCGGATGGCATATAAATACGGGCGTTAATAAAATGGTTATTTAAAACTTCACAATTTCCAGCCGATATTGCTAAATCTTTATTTATGGAGAATCCATCAACTGTGTTGTAAGCATGCTTTATCGCAAATCCCCCCGTCACTGTCACGGAACCGGAAGCTCTAAACGTTATCTTGCTGCCGGATGCGCCGCTACTGTTTGTCGTAACTGCTTCGTTATATGTTCCTGCCGAAACGATAGCAGTATCGCCCGCTCTCATAGTAGTTGCAGCCTTGGTGATGGATCTCCAAGGCTGGCTCTGCGTGCCGGAATTGGAGTCGCTTCCCGACGTGGAAACGTAATAAGTCGTTGCAGCTGAGGCAGAAGCACTGCTACCAATCAGCATAACTGCCCAAACAACAGAAGCAGTGTTTCTGAGATAATTTTGCGAAATTTTTGTTTTCATATATAAACTCTAGATGATGAAATCAACAAAGTATTTTCTAGTTTAGCGGAAAATATTTGCTATTTCTGAATGTAGATCATAATTAAGAAACTTCTGTCGCATTATCTAGCTATAGTTGAGTCTAAAGCCAGCATCTTGCAACAACCGCTTTGAGTAACCATCAGGTGAGGGCTTTGCTTAAGGCGAAGCCCTCTCCATCTGTATACTTTATGCGGTTAATGGTTCAATATTAATATCCATTTCCAAAGAGTGACATTGCCGCATTGGTGTTATATCCATAACTTGAACCTGTCCATGTAGCGGGCAAGTCTGTCAGTACCGTACGATGACTGGTGCGTGCCATCAAACCGGTTGACGATCCTACTTGCTCAAGGAAACCAATTTGACCATCTGTTCCCAGTATTGCAAGCCAATAAGGTTTGCCGGCAGTAACAGAGGCATCAGGAATCGATACCGAATTCCACGCGCCAAGTTTCAGCGTGCTCAAATTGCCCTTTGCGATTAGTGTCCCCGGATAACCGGAATTGTCAGTATAGATGCCGGCAACCAAATTTGTTGCGGTGGTGCTCACATCCAGATAAATCTGAACACTGGATACTACGCCGGACTGCGCGGGCGTTGACTGGAACGCTTGTGCAGTACCTTGCGGTTCGTTTTGGATCCACGGTTCTTCGTTCTTGTCACCCAGGATAAATTTCCCCTGTGTAGAGACACTATTTGAAGCACTCACTGCGGTTTTTAAATCAGAGTTGATTTCCGTTGCCGACAAGGCTCGATTGTAGATCCGCACCTCATCGATTTTGCCGTCGAAATACTCGCCCCACAGACTGTTACCCCCGATGCGCAACACGCCGTTGGATGTTTTAATCGGAGTATTCGCTGCGCTCTTGGAGACTTCGGCACCGTTTACATAAAGCCGCTGATATTGTCCATCATAGGTCGCGACAAGGTGACTCCAGGTGTTCACCGGCAAGCGGTTCGGGCCGGTGACGGCGCGGTAACTGCCATCATTGAAATAAGATACAGGCAGATTGGTGTCCTCTTCGGAATAGAGTGCATAAACCTCAGCCCCTGATGTTTCCTTCAGTATGACCGTGTTGCCGCCATTTGTCTGGGACATTGGATACACCCACGCTTCGAGGGTCATGCCGGTTGAAAAGTCCAGCGATGCGCTGTCATTGACGGTGACCCAATCGTTGACGCCATCAAAGTCCAACGCGTTTCCATAACGGCCGGTGGTGATTCTTACGGCTTCTTGAATCGTGCCGTTATTGCCGTTACCCGAGGCGTCCGTAGCCGTCGTGCCACTGGTTTCCTCGAAGCCAAAGGCAGCTACGAGGCCGTTGGTCGGTGTAGTCGTTCCCGAAGTCGTTCCCGAGGTCGTTCCCGAGGTCGTTCCCGAGGTCGTTCCCGAAGTCGTTCCTGAAGTCGAAGTCGTAGTTGGAGCCGTCACGGTGATAAGGTTCGGATAGCTTTTGGTGACACTTCCGCTGGATCCGGTTACCGTCAGGCTGGCACTATACGTCCCTGCGGTCGGATAGGACGCTGTAACAGCACTTGCTGATGAGGTTGTGACGGTAGGCGTGTTTGAGCCGGGAAGATCCCATTTCCAACTCGTGATTGTCCCACTTGTTTTAGGTGTGAAATTCACTGTCAGAGTCGCAACACCGCTGGTTGTACTCGCAGTGAAATCCGCCGTTAATGCCGTCGTCGTGGTAGGTACGGTCAAATTGACTTCATTGGAAAAAGCGCTTTCGGTGGTCTTGGTCGTATCATAGGCCTTTGCAGCGAAATAGAGTTTAGCGCCCTCTTGTAGCCCCGAGACCGCGTAACTGGTCTGGTTGCCCACATCGATGGTTGAGGTGTAATTGCCGCTGCTGGTGCCGTAAGAGACTTTATAACCCCCTACATTGGAGGACGTGCTGGGATCCCAGGCAAGGTTTACGGTTCCCGCGAATAAATTGCCGCTGAAAAAAGACAGGGCAAATAGGGTTAATAAAAAGCGCGGGCATAGCTCACGCAGGGAAGTGCTCATACTAAAGGAAATATTCATTGTTTAGATAGTAGCTGAATGCCAGACTTATAAAATCAGTCGGGCTGAGGTTGATGATTTTTAAGCGTTTAACGACAAGGTCACATGCATAGTTTTAAACGGTGCAAGCTAATACGCGTGGCAGAAACTCGATGCCGGTCGGCTTGTTGTTAAGCACTTACCTAAAGCCATCACGGAGGGCATGAATCCCTTGATGAGGCGAATAAGGATCAGATCAATATGTTTTTGAATTTTTTTGAAAGTTTTTGGTTGATTTGGTTTTGTTTGATAGTCTTGAATATGTAAGTTCTATACACCTCTCTGCACGATAAAAATTTGATTACCAGGTTCTCAATCATGATTTGAGAGTCATTGTTCCGGGATCCTGTTCGTCGACCGTGATCATTTAAGGAGGACAATAAAACAGCATCAACAATCTGAAACTAACCTTAGTTTCGAGTGTCTATATAACGTTATTTTTTTAGGTAAGCCAATCCATAGCAAAAAATTTGCTGCGGTTGCCCATGTTTTTTAATTTTTCAGCTTATCGATAGTCCCGCATCGTCGAATCGACCTGAACTAGGCAAAAAACGACATCAAGGGGGGCGAAATGATAGCCTTCGTGACGCTTGTTGGTTTCCCAAGCGGAGCGAAAGATATAGAAGGCTTAGAAAGCAGCCAACTCTCTTTACGAAAATCGCGTAATCGTTTGAGGAGGTGGGTGGCGGATGCTATTTCGGGCGGAGTCTCTATTTTGGTTCCGCCGGGCTTTCGGGAAAGCCCCGCAAGCTCAGCCATATTCATTCGCCGGAGCAATCTGGGTGGTTGAGTGTTAACCGCGGTGGCCGCTATCTCTTTTTTGTCTTCCATCAGGAATTCGCTCAGTCGAATTGGCCAATGATCGCTAGCGTTGGCTTCTTTGAAATAGCGTAGTTCCTGCTGGATTGGGGCATTGCACAGGCTGTGCGTCATGTCCTCGAAGTGTATTCTTTTCGGCATGGGTCATTTACAGAAGGCTATAAGGTGTATTCCTTAAAAACAAATTAGAAAAAGCTTAATAATCTCTGAAGGAGGATGATAATATACAAACCTTAAATATGTCTTAAATTAAGTAATTGATTATGCAGATATTGATGCCATCGTCTTTGCATTTTCGTTCCGAGGCGGGAAGTCGAGTAGTTCCCAGAAGCGTCAGGACTGGGAAAAATCAAGGATCCTGGGGTTGCATAGCCATCCAAAATTGCATAGAGTCCTTGCGCGCAAATAGGCTGTTGAAGAAACTCATTTTTTCGTAACATTTTACCGAGCCAAGCCGCAAATTATGGCAAAGGTGCGGTCATGTATACTTGGCTTGAGCAACAGCCCCAAATCGGAGTGATGATGCACCGCTGTCTAAGCAAGCGCACGCTGTCCGCCCGATGGCAGGCTGAAAACAGGATAGTTTATGGGATAGCTCCTTCCGAAGCTTTATGGGTGTAACACTCATAAAATTGGAGCTTGCTCTTTTTTATGAATAATTCGGATTAACTATCCATGCTATGCTCCGGAAAGGGTCTCTATACTGAAATTTATAGGAACGCGCCATGCCGATAAATCGCATTCCTCTCCAAGCCATGTGTGTTTTGTCACATCAGTGCTCCCCGTTCCGGAGCAGTGACCGATTCCGATTGCCAGTACCGAGACATTAGCGTTAACAGATTCAAACCCAAAGATTTTCCATGTTTTGTGTGGACCAATAGCATGCAGGTGAGACTCAAAACCGACCTTGGCTGTACTTGTCATTACCTTCGATTTCAACAAATGCGCTTTGCGAAGTCATATTACTTTTCACCATTGCTACAGCTGGCGCTGCGAGCCCAAGATATTTCGCAAGCGCCTTTTTGTGGGAGCCATAGTTACCTGTTTTCGAACGGATGCTTGGCGTCATTTCGCAAATCATCTTGCTAACCAGGAGTCGTCATGGCTGAGAAGCATACCTACGGACAGATTTTGAAGTCTTCGGCGGTGATCGGCGGTTCATCTCTGCTGAACATCGCCATCGGGATCGTTCGTACCAAGGGCATGGCGATGTTGCTGGGGCCATCCGGCGTTGGATTGATGGCCCTGTATGGATCAATTTCGGACCTTACGATCAGCGTTGCTGGCATGGGCATTAATAGTAGTGGTGTGCGGCAGATTGCCGAGGCGGTTGGTTCAAGCGACACTGATAGGATCGCGCGAACTGCTGTAGTGCTGCGACGCATATCAATCTTGCTCGGGTTACTTGGCGCCGCTGTGCTGGTCATATTTGCCGGGCCCGTGTCCACCTTGACTTTTGGCAACGATCAACACGCGGCCGCTGTCGCATTGCTGTCAATTGCCGTATTTTTCAATCTCGTGTCCGCAGGGCAGGGCGCACTGCTTCAGGGGATGCGCTGCATTTCTGATATGGCTAAGATGGGGGTGTGGGGTACGCTCTTCGGGGCGATCATCAGTATCACTGTGGTATATTTCTTTCGCGAAGATGGGTTAGTGCTTTCGCTGGTGCTTCTTGCCGCAATGTCGCTTATCGCATCTTGGTGGTATAGCCGGAAAATACAATTACAAACACCTTCAATATCTGCTTCTCAAGTGAGGCAGGAGGCTGGCGCCATGTTGAAGCTGGGTTTCGCATTCATGGCCAGTGGTCTGTTGATGACCGGGGCTGCCTATGTAGTGCGTCTCATCGTCGTTCGCAAGGTCGGGTTCGATGCTGCCGGGTTGTACCAAGCGGCTTGGGCATTGGGAGGTCTATATATCGGATTCATTTTGCAGGCTATGGGAGCGGACTTTTATCCACGTTTAACTGCAATCGCCAGGGACAACAGCGAATGCAACCGTGTGGTGAATGAGCAGGCCCATGTCAGTTTGTTGCTTGCAGGTCCGGGTGTGATAGGAACCCTGACATTCGCACCACTGGTCATCGCACTCTTTTATACGTCTAAATTTGAAGGGGCGGTGGAAATTTTGCGCTGGCTATGTTTGGGCATGACCCTGCGCGTGATTTCTTGGCCTATGGGCTTCATTATCGTGGCAAAAGGCGTGCAAAACCTGATTATATTTTCCGAGTTGGCTTGGACTGTCGTTTATCTTGGCCTTGCGTGGCTTAGTGTGAGTGCTTTCGGTTTGAAAGGCGCCGGTATCGCGTTCTTTGGATCGTATGTGTTTCATGTACTTATGATCTATGTAATTGTGAGGAGGCTCAGCGGTTTTCGCTGGACTGATGCCAATTTACAAACGAGTTTCCTTTTTCTTGCCCTAATCACAGTCGTTTTCTGTAGCTATTATACATTGCCGCCCTTGTTGGCGATGGGTATCGGTACGCTGGCTGTTTTGCTGAGTGGTGTTTACTCGATTCAAGTTCTCCTCAATCTCATCTCCCTGGATCAGATTCCCAGACCCGTTTTAAAGCTACTAAGGTGGTTCCGTCTTATCAGTTTTAGTTCGAGCGAATACAATGGCTTAGGTCCATTGGTTAAAGCGGCGACAGGCGGCACAGTTGTTGAAAATAAAGCGTTAGTAAACCTAAATCGCTTGATTTTTGCATTCATGATGTGCACGGTATTTTCCATGTGGGCGCACTGGTATGAAGGGACCTATAGCTGGCCGGCTGGATGGGTGTTTTTGCGTCGGGGTTAGAGAGACCAGTTTAGTTCCACGGTAAAGTGGTTAGAATAAGTTATAACCTTTGACCGGATCGGTAAGTTAACGGGAAACTCGGATTCCATCCCAGGAATAGTTCAGAAAAAGCATTACGAGGTTAGAATCACTCGTTCCTACATTTAAATTTTGCACATTCTGGTCTTGTTTGTAATTCTGCCAACGGTAAACGTAGCTGCCTTTGAGTTGCCAGTGTTTCTCGAGTTCCCAGGTAATGCCGGCGGCTCCAGTGAAGTAAGTGCGATTAAACTGATTGTTTAAATTATCAGTCGACTTGCCGATCGATTGGCTAAGTGAATAGCTACTAGAAAGATCCAGCATCAGATCCCGGGTTAGATGGTATGAATAATTAGCGAAGGCGGATTGGGTTTGCAGCGTTTGGCCGATAGCGCTTGGGTTAACGGTGTTAGAATAACCGATAGAGAAGTCAGTCACCTGTCCATTGTAGTTTAAATTGATATTTGCAACACGACCCAGCGTCATCGAGGAATTCTGTATAGAGGAGGTATCATTCGAACTGGGCTGGGTGTCAACCCATACTGGTCCTCCGCCTGCGCCAACTGTCCATAAGCGATCAATTTTGTAATCCGCACCGAGTTGAAAACCATACAGATTTTGTGTCGAAGTGTTCGACCCTGTGTATTGGATGTTGGAAAAATAGAGTTTTTCATTTAGGGAGAGGCGTTGGCTCCATTCATGCTTTCCACCTAAGTGAACGGTGTAGCTATCATTGCCGCTGAAAATTGATGCATTATTGTTTAAAGCGGTGCCGCCTTGTGTGCTGCTATAGCTTGTTTTGGAGTAAGAAGCATCCAGGATCAACTGATCGCGAGCCGTCCATTGCCAAGTCCATGAAGGAGCCACCCGATAGTTTTCAGCCTGATTGTTAGGCAAAATTACGCCTGTATCCGTGAGTTGTAGGTTATAGGAGCAATTCACGCTATACCCGCCAATTAAGCTAAAAACGCTGCGATTTGTCCGATAACCGTTGTTAGCGTCCAGGTTAAAATTATCACAATCCCAACGTTGATCGTCATAACGACGAATGTCCGCCCGTCCGCCAAAGGCAAGGTCCAATACCCCTGACTTTCGAGTGGCTTGGAACCCTGGAGTCAAAAGGTATCCAACAACAGGATCTTTTCGGATAGGATTTAATGAAATATTGTCGTTATACTGAAGCTCTTGCCCTAAGGTTCCTTCCAAAGCCCATTCGGCGGCGTCTACATCTTGCCCGGAAACACTACAGGCTAGAACAAGTAATGCTATTTTTCGGACGCAATGCATGCTTTTCTCAGATAATTCAAGGTACAACGACAGTATCTCCGCTTTGCAGCAGAATATTTGATTCTATGTTCTCGCCGTCTTCCACGTCGCCATATTCGAAGGGAAAGGAGCGGGTGCGGCCGTCAGCTTCACGCCTCAAAACGATAATACTGTTCTTTTTGGCAAATGCCGTCAAGCCTTCAGCCATGCTCAAGGCCTGCATCACATCGGTGGGGCCTTTCATTATGAATTTCCCCGGCTTAGTGACCTGGCCGGTGACATAAATAACGTTGCCTTCGGCCGCAATCAGGCTGACATTTATTTCGGAGTCGGGGATAAATTTAGTCAGACGTTCCCGCAGCGACTTGGCTAGCTCCTCGGTCGTTTTGCCGGCAGCGGCGACATGCCCGACTAAGGGGAAAGAAATCGTGCCATCAGGCAGCACCACCACATCCTGTTTCAATTTTTCCTCTTCCCAAACGGTGATTTCCAGTTTGTCGCCTGGGTTAAGGCGGTAACTGTCACCAGCCAGGGCGAAAGCCTGATTGGATAGCCACAGTATGCAGCCGAAAAAAAAGGCGAAAACATAGCCATTATTAGATGGAAATATCAAGCTATTTAAGGTGGACGTATTCATTTGCTAATTATCCTAAACCGTCGTGTAAATTCAACAATATATTGACCAATAAGCTGGGGCTGAAAGATTTAAACCCCCGATTTCTGATGGAAAATCAGCCCTTTAGCGTCCTATCCAATTGCAATGGCTTCAACTTGTGTCACGAGGCATTGCGGGCGTTTGCTGAGGAAAATTTCCAATTTCTTCCCGTACGTTTTTGAGCAGGTGTTTATTCAATTTATAAGGGTATCATTGTTAGAAGTCAATAGAAGAAATATTTTGTTACAAGAACTGACCAAATGAGTTTCCTGCATGGTAACCTTTGGATAAGTTTAGTCTATTTGTAACGCAACTATTTCGCATACGATAGGCGATGAACGAGAATCTTACTGGCAGCGTTTTCAAATTGAATTTTTCAGTTCGGCAATTGATTAACGATGTACTGGCCAATTGCCAGTGAAGCCGTAGCCGCAGGACTTGGAGCATTAAGCACATGCAAGGCGTCCTGGCGAATGACTAGATGAAAGTCATCCACAAAATCCCCCGAAGGTTTCATCGCTTGCGCGCGAACACCCGCACCGCCGAGTGCAAGGTCAACAGTGCGAATGTCTGGCACCAGCCGCTGTAGTGCACGGCAGAAATGTGCTTTGCTGCATGACTGAATCAACTCTGTGCATGCCATAGTCGGATATTTACGGAGAAAACGCCAGAGTCCGGGGAAAAACAGCGTATCCAGCATGTCGCGGGTGTCAAAATTTGTTAATTGGTATCCTTCGCGTGCAAAAGCGAGAACCGCATTCGGACCGGCCTCCACGCCACCTTGAATCATCCGTGTGAAATGGACGCCAAGGAACGGGAATTGTGGGTTGGGGACTGGATAAATCAGATTTTTCACTAGATACTGAGCTTCAGGTTTGAGGTAATAATATTCACCGCGAAATGGGACAATGCGTATATCTCGCTGTTCGCCTGCCAGTTTGGCCACGAGGTCGCATTGCAACCCGGCGCAATTGATTAGAAAATTGCCATTGAATTCCTCCTGAGTTGTGCTGGCAACCCAATTGTCGGTTTTGCGTTCGAGACGTGCGACTTTTGCATCTGTGACAATGCGCCCGCCACGTTCTTGCACACGGAAAGCCAGTCGATCACAGACCTGCCGGTAATCGACAATGCCTTCTTCAGGCACATGCACGGCGGCGATACCATTGACATAGGGCTCGATTTTTCGCATTTCACTTGCATCGATTTTCCGTAACCTTTGCAGTCCGTTGGCGATACCGCGCCGGAGCAATTCATCCAGCCGTGGCAGTTCTTCGGATGTCACGGCTACAACGAGCTTGCCGCAGATTTCATGTGGGATACCTTCCGCACGGCAAAATTTTGTCATTTGTTGAATGCCGGCTACGGCCAATTTGGCTTTGGCTGAGCCGGGTGCATAATAGAGACCCGCGTGTAAGACGCCGCTATTGTGCGTGCTTTGGTGCGCACCGACGGCAGACTCTTTCTCAAGCAAGGTGACGTTTGCCTGCGGGAATCGCTCAAGCAGTCGATAAGCCGTGGCTAATCCGACCAAACCACCGCCGACAATCAGAAAAGTTTTTTGTGAGCCCATAGCATTATGATCAAAAGTTGTGGAGAGGAGTGATTTGTCATGACCATAAAGACCATCTTGCTTGCGACAGGACGAATATGGCAATCAGCGCGTTAGTCGTCATGTGGGCAATGACGGCGTCTCCCAGTTGCCCACGGCGGTAAAGGGCCAAAGCATAACCCATCCCGGCCAGAGTGCCAGCAACCCCGCGCTCATGCAGTAGTCCAAAAAGTATGGATGTGAGCAGGAACGAAAACCAGGTGAACTGTCCGGGATGTACATTTTCGAAGTCTTTCGCAATCAGCTTACGGATTAAGTAACCGCGGAAGGCAAGTTCCTCGGCCAAAGGCACGGTGATTACCGAGCCGAGCACACGAAAAATCAGCCAAATGGCTGCTGACTCGCTTGTAAGTTCCTCCAAGCCTTGTGATAAGGGAGTCTTGCTGCTGTCAATATTTGGCTCCAGTAACATCCAGATTATGAATACTACAGTTCCGATGGCGCTTGCTTGCCAAGTCCAGTTCGAACTGAGGCTATTATAGGACTTGCGAAAATAGTAAAGCAGTATACTGACAGCGACAACGCGTAGGGGATATAGGATGTCAAAGCCGAAGGTGGATGCTGACGTAATCATCGTGACCGCCATCAGAACCAAGAAAGGAACGATCAAGGCGGCGGCAAGAGATTTGTTGGCTTTAACCGTGGGTAAGTCTGGCTCGGTAACGGCAAAAAACTGCAATCGGTTCGATAGAGCAATCGAGCCGATTGCAATAAGAGTAAAGGCTATCCAGCCAGCATGCGCGTGAAAGCCCTTGAGTGCGACTTCAGGGGAGACGGATGCACCGATCGCTATCAGCATGGCGATGCGCACGGCGTTGGCTAGCCAGATAACGATTATTCCAAGAGGGAAAAGCCAAAAGACTTGCGGAAAGCGTAGCTCCTTGCGAAATAGCCAAAGATAGAGGGCGAGAAATAGAGTAATCAGGGATATGCCTTCGATACCCGAACAGGCGTAACTGATTTCTACTTGGAAAGAGTCTGTGCCTAAAAGAAATGTCTCCGGTTGATAGACGAGATCAGCATAAAACCAGCCAAGCAGCGAATGGACGAGCTGTAAGGTAGGCATGGCCAGAGAGTTCCAAAATTCATTTTGCCAGAGAATGGAAGTTTCATACTGACCGAGCATTCGCATGAGCATCCAGGCGCCTATTCCCAATAGACAGCCTATGAGCAATGCCGTGCACTCTTGGCGAACCAGGCGCAACCAAAAATGACCAGGAGCTAGGGCGAGCAACCATGACAGCAGTGTTGCGCTTGCCAGCGCAAACCAACCAGAAAACCAGGGCGCCGAAAGACGGGCGGGATTGGTAGGTGTTTCAAAGATGAGCGCGGTGACAACTGCGAACGCAGCGAGAGCGAGGATGTGGCATACTAGCCAGACCTGCCAGCGATATTCAACCAAGTAGTTCAGTAAATCGTTGCGAATAATCCTAAGCCGAGGACTGAGGATAATGAGATAAGCACCGATAATCCAGAGAACTGCCGGCCAAATCTCTTTCGAAAAATGGAACAGCCACGCTGACCAATTGGCATCATTTGCCAAGAGAGGTGGCACTTCATACCGAGCGGTTAACACCACGAGTTCGAGTGCGAATATTACCAGAAGCAAAATCCAGCGAATCACAAACTTCTTCGGGGGGGCGAGTACGTAACCTTGCATCACAATTCATTCACTAAAGCCATGTGCGTAAAATAATTTAGGCGCTTGAAACATCGATTCCCATAGGTCTGATCCTTCGCTGCGTTCGGGACTAAAGCGCTTGTCGAAGGATGGTTTCGTCGAAACAACAGGGAGCATGGTTTACTAAAGAAAAACCGGGTCAGAAAACTGCGTTCTGACCCGGCTTTCAATCTTAATGCCGAAAAATGTTAAGAGCGTTTAGATCGAGCTCTTTCACCCGCTAGCAACAAAACGCCTGCTAGCAAAGCGATCGCACTGGTTCCGGAGGCCGCATCAATTTCTGGTGCAGTATAGGATGCTCTGCCCTTACTGCTACCGGAATGGCCGCGCGCATGATTTTGCGGGTGCATGATGGAGCGCGAACCGGTGTTGTGGTGGAAGTCGGGTCTGGCGAAAGCACTGCCCGTAGCCAACAGCAAAAGCGTTACTGCCGTTATTATTTGTCTAATTTTCATAATGCACCTCACTTAAGGTTGTAAAAAAATCAAACTATTAGCTGCAAATTAATGCTTTAGCATATAATAGTTCTCTTATTCAAAGACAAAGCATCTCTGAATTAACCATCATTTTTTAGCGTAAGTGAGACTTAATATTTTATAGTTTAGTTCATAAAAATTACTATTTCAATGGAATGAGTCACATCTAGTGATATAGGCTTATTCCATAACGGTCGCAAAAGAGCTGTTCTCTGTACGCGACGAAAAATATGCCCTCAGGCGCTCAACTATGTTCCGAGGAAACGGGGTTGGGGGCTCCATCAACCGGACGGAAAACTACTACTGGTCGAAAGTGACTGCGTTCTCATAACCTGGCCTGCAGTCAACAATCGGGATCGTTTTCGCTCACTGCCCGCGGCCGGGTCTGAATGTGGTTGAGGCGTGCTGGCTTTGCTGGCAAGGCACCGCTCTCCCTGTATTTGACTGTGCGCGCACAGACCGGCTCTCCATCAAGGCGTTCAGCCTTCCAATTGTGGTGTTTGCGGGTTTAGGGCCAATCGTCCGGAACGGCCAATCGAACCTGCAAAGGCAAAGCTTTTTTTGTAAAATTAACCGCCTTTTATAAGTCCATAACACCTAGAGTAACTGATCATGAAAAATCATTTCACTATTCGACCTAACCTGACTATCCCTAGTTTAATTTTAC
The DNA here is from genome assembly GCF_041897535.1 of Methylomicrobium lacus. Classification (GTDB taxonomy): domain Bacteria; phylum Pseudomonadota; class Gammaproteobacteria; order Methylococcales; family Methylomonadaceae; genus Methylomicrobium; species Methylomicrobium lacus_A. Next base: position 916,219 of record NZ_CP169217.1, on the reverse strand, counting down.
TTCTTAGCGGCTGCGCTTCTAATCCCGAACCAGCCCCGGCCCCCATTCTTTCTGGCGAAGAAATGCTACGCGAAAGCCAAGGCATAGCCAGCTTGGGGGATAGATGGAAGCAGGGCAAGCAATTGGTTGATCGCGGCAATGCTTTAGTCGCCGAAGGTCAAAGTAAAATTGATGAAGGCAGGCGAATGATCGCAGAAGGTGAAAAAGTGATGCGCGAAAGCGAGGAAAACTATAAAAAAATTAAAAAATAAACTTTTTCTGTTCCCCGCGCGCCATGCTGTAATTCGTGGGAGGACGCGCCAGCGTTCCGTCCCGCGTACTGGCCCTACTGTATTTCCACGCGGCGCGCATGAGGGCCAGAAAGGGAGATTCACCCATCAGTACCTGACGATATTTTCGCAAGTGTACGCTTCAATCCTTGATTGAAGGAGAATGCGAGACCAGGCTTTCTAGGCCTATTTTTCGTCCAACTCGCTATAGCGTTCCGACAGAAAATCAATCAGCGCGCGCACCGAGGGGAGCAAGCCTCTGCGCGATGGATACACCGCATGAATGATTTCCCGATTGGGCGCCCATTCCGGCAACACCTTAACCAGCGTCCCGTCAGCCCGTTCTTCCTGGATAAACATGGCGGGCAGCTTAGCTACCCCAATCCCTGCAACGGCCGCAGAGCGCAGGGCTATCATGTCGTTCGCAATAAACTTAGGCTTATGGCGTAATGAGACTTGTGCGTTATCAGGGCCCGACAGTATCCAAACGTGCTCATCCTGTGGGGTTCCGTGCGACAGACTCGGCCATTCAGCCAGATCCGCCGGAGCGCTTGGCAGGCCGTATCTTTCGACCAGGGCAGGACTGGCGACCAGGCATTGCCGGCGATCCGAGAAAATGCGCATGACCAGATCGCTGTTCTCTATCGGCGACTGGCGAACCCGGATCGCCAGGTCGATGCCTTCTCCGACCGGATCGACCCTGCGGTTGCTCGCTTCAAGATGAATCGCAACCAAGGGATTCAACGCCATGAAGTCCGCCAGCATGCTTCCGACATGGGCATGCAGCAACGCCGGCGGGCAGGTCATTCTAATCGTTCCGCACGGTTTGGCGCGGGTGACATCGATCGATTCCTGAGCCGCCTCGGCCTCGATCAGCATCGCATTGCAGTGTTCGTAATAAGTTTGTCCAATCTCGGTAATCGAAAAACGCCGGGTCGAGCGCTGAATCAGCCTGACTCCCAGTCGGTCTTCCAACAGAGCGATACGTCGGCTCAATTTCGATTTTGGGATGCCCAGTGCCCGACCGGCAGAGGCGAAGCCGCCGTGGTCTACCACTTTGACATAGTAGTAAAGGTCGTTCAGATCCTGCATGGTTCTATTGTTCTATTTATGGAACTAATTAATCGGTTTTTCACATCTACACAATAAACTGTCTTAGCAATATACTGCAATCGTCAATCTCATGCATCAATCAGGAGCAAGCCATGAAAAAAGTCATCGCGATTCAAAGCTCGCCTACAAGACACTGGGTGGGTGACGGTTTTCCCGTGCGTTCGTTGTTTTCCTACGACTCGGGCCAGACTGACAAGGTAAGCCCGTTTCTTCTTCTGGATTATGCGGGACCGGCGATGTTTGATAGCGCCGCTAAACCGCGCGGTGTCGGCGAACACCCGCACAGAGGCTTCGAAACGGTCACTCTGGTTTATCAGGGCGAAGTTGCGCATCGCGACTCGACCGGCAAAGGCGGCGTGATCGGGCCGGGCGATGTGCAGTGGATGACCGCAGGATCCGGCATCCTGCATCAGGAGTTTCACTCCGAAAGCTTTACCCGATCGGGCGGCGTGCTCGAAATGGTTCAGCTCTGGGTCAATCTGCCGGCCGAGCACAAGATGACGCGGCCGCGCTATCAAGCGATCCTGAATCAGGCTATTCCGGAAGTCGAACTGCTTGGCGGCACCGGGACGGTACGGGTGATCGCCGGCCGCCATGGCGATGCGACCGGTCCGGCACATACGTTTTCGCCGATGACCGTTCTTGACATTCGGCTGCATTCGGGCCAATCCAGGATAGACGTGCCGAATGGGTGGAATACCATGTTGGTCGTCCTGACCGGAAGCGTTCGTATCAACGGCGACCGCTTTGCGGAAGAGACCCAACTCGTTGTGTTGGACCGGGCCGGAGATTACCTGGATATCGAAGCCAGCGATGGCGCAAAACTGTTATTGCTCGCCGGGGAACCGATTAACGAACCGGTCGTGGGGTATGGGCCGTTCGTGATGAACACCCAGGACGAAATTGATCAGGCGATAGAGGATTACCGGTCGGGCAAGTTTGGCAGGATTCCTGCTGCTAACTGATTTAAGCAACCCGCCGAATGGGACGGTCTTTAACCCAACTGACTCGTTCGGCCACTTTCACTTCAACAAGTCATTAGGAGAACCATCATGACAAAACCTTATACCCGTCTTGATAAAGACAATGCGGCCGTTCTGTTGGTGGACCATCAGACAGGCCTCTTGTCACTGGTACGCGACATCGATCCGGACAAGTTCAAGAATAACGTGCTGGCGCTCGCCGATCTGGCCAAGTATTTCAAGCTACCCACCATTCTGACGACCAGTTTTGAAAACGGCCCGAACGGTCCCCTGGTTGCCGAACTGAAGGAGACCTTCCCTGAAGCCCCTTATATCGCGCGCCCTGGACAGATCAACGCCTGGGATAACGAGGATTTCGTCAAGGCGGTCAAGGCAACCGGCAAGAAGCAGCTGATTATCGCCGGCGTCGTCACCGAGGTCTGCGTCGCATTTCCTGCGCTCTCGGCGATCGAAGCGGGTTTTGATGTGTTTGTGGTGACCGATGCCTCGGGCACCTTCAACGAAATCACCCGGAATGCGGCGTGGGATCGGATGTCTCAGGTTGGGGTGCAGTTGATGACTTGGTTTGGCGTCGCCTGCGAACTGCATCGCGACTGGAGAAATGATGTCGAAGGATTGGGCGCTCTGTTTTCGAACCATATTCCTGACTACCGCAACCTGATCGCCAGTTATTTGACGAATAGTTCCGGCAAGTAATGTCGTTGGGCAACGGCTATCGTTGCCCAGCATTTCCCGTCTGATAACGGTGTCGCCAACCGAATCCCAAAGGCATTGCGTTCCTCAGCAGAGAGGTCGAAAACCTCATCGCCGCTTGAGGCGATCGTGTCGGTATCGATTACGCCGCCGTCAGACATCAATCTGACCCGGATTCGGTATTTCAGGCCGGATCCGGATGTAGCTGAACTCGGCCGTATCCAATTGCGGTTGATCTTGATGGCTTTGATCGTACTGTTGATCGCATCCTGCGTACGGCAGCTTGGGCTTTTGCAGCTGCTAGTACTACAAACCTAAAAAATGAAGGATAATAGCAAGCCCGAAAATCATCCCGCAAGGAAGCGATGCGCCCACTCACTCCGCTTATTTTGACGCAAGCCCAACAATCGACGCTGGAAGCCATTGTTCGAAGTCGGCAACTGCCGCACAGTTTAGTGCAGCGGGCGCGCATCGTCTTAAATGCGGGAGCCGGCCGTCGCAACAAGGCCAGCGCGCAGGGTCTGAACATCAAGGAAGAGACGGTCGGTTTGTGGCGTCGTCGTTGGCTGTCGGCCCAAGAGGCGCTGGCTGCCTGCGAAGATGATCCCGAACGTTTACGCCGGCAGATCGAGACGATTCTGGCGGATGCGGAACGTCCGGGTGCACCACAGACCTTCAGCGCCGAACAGGTCTGCCAACTGCTGGCGTTGGCTTGTGAAACGCCGCCTTCACCCTTGACGCATTGGACGCGCAAAGATTTGGCACGGGAAGCCGTTAAGCAAGGCATTGTCGACCGTATCTCAGCGACCAGTATTGGTCGTTTTTTAAATGCAGGGTCAGCTAAAGCCGCATCGAACGCGCTATTGGCTGAATCCCACCATCGACGATGAAGCCACCTTCCAGGTCAACGTCGAAGCGGTATGCGACCTGTATCGGCAAGCCCCGGCGCTGCATGCGCAAGGCATTCACGTGATCAGCATCGATGAAAAAACCGGCATTCAGGCCCTGGAGCGCATTCACCCCGCACAGCCCATGCAACCCGGACAGCCGGAACGGATCGAGTACGAATACCGGCGCCACGGCACCCAAGCCCTGATTGCCAACTTCGAGGTGGCAACAGGCAAGGTCATTGCGCCCACTGTTCAGGACACACGAACAGAAGCTGACTTTGTCGCCCACGTGCAGCAAACCGTCGCCACAGACCCTCAGGGGCAATGGCTGTTTGTGGCCGATCAGTTGAACACCCATAAATCCGCGACGCTGGTGGAATGGATCGCCAAAGCCTGCGGAATTGACGAGGACTTGGGCGTGAAAGGGGAACGCGGAGTACTACGGGATATGAACTCCCGCGCGGCTTTTTTGCAGGACGAAAGCCATCGCATTCGCTTTGTTTATACGCCCAAGCATTGCTCGTGGCTGAATCAGATCGAGATTTGGTTTGGCATTCTATCCCGTCGCTTGCTCAAACGGGCAAGCTTCACCTCGAGAGCAGATTTGAAAGGACGTATTTTTCAGTTTATCGATTTCTTCAATGAAACCCTCGCTAAGCCTTTTCGCTGGACTTATACCGGAAGGCCTCTGGTGGTTTAAAAATTATTCGGAGAATTTCCGGTGCGTTGTACTAGAGCTTTTTCAGCTTCCTGATCGGTTTTTTTTCTGCGCCCTCCCTCTCTAAATTTAGGCGAAGTGATACAGAAAAAGAAAAAACCAATTGATCTAGTAGGAAATATAACCTAGTGCTAAACTAAACAATTTTCGGATGTGCTTGGAGTAGTTAAAACGTTGGCAGGTTTGCTTTCTAGTTCGGGCAAATAAGGGTTACTGCCAAAGTAAAGATTTAGAAAATGGAAATATAATCAAATTTTAGAATTACTTTGTTTACTAGATCGAGGTGGCTATGGTTTTCAGGTTCAAGCAAAGGATAAGAATGACCAAAGGAGTACGGATGAATTTTGGCAACAAAGTGCTAACGCTGTCGCTTGGCGGAAGAGGTTGGACGATGAATATCTTGAAAAACGTCGGAGCGATAAAGGATTGTTAGGACGTATGCCTTACATAGAACAAATTAAAGCGTGAAGATTTAAAACATTAACAAATAATAATAACTATTTCTGTTAGTAATCATATGATTTCACTAGAATTGGCTAAATATTTCGATGATTCAACTTTTGTTCTTTTGGGTTTTGGTGCCATGTCGATAGCAGGTACTCTTATTGCTATGTTACTGGCGCGTTTATTGAGCGGAAAATCAATGGTTAGGTGCCAAATAATTTTTAGCGCTGCCCAATTTTTCAGCCAATGTGCAGCCGCTTATTTTGCCTTGCATAGCGGAGGATAATGCGCGTGTGGCTATACGGTGGACGTTCCCTTCAGCCACCCTTTGCTGAATGACATATGGGCGCGGACTCCGCTCTGGTCAAAAATCGGCGTTAGTTGCCGCAAATTCTTCACACAAATTTTTTTTTCTGTTAGACTTCTTAATGAAGACTTAAGAGCAGATGTATCCTCTGAGTCGTTGTTTTTCATAATTAAAATCCTCAGGAGGGTGAGTGATATGGCCGATTGGAAAGACGAATATATCAAACAGATTAACGAGTGCGAGTCGCACAAGAGTAGGCTGATGCCTTCTGAATGGCAGTTTCTATTGGCTTTGCGGGAACGATTGAACAAGGATAAGCCGCTGACTCCTAATCAGGAAGAGACTTTAGACTATCTGTTATCCAAGGTTACCGTTTAATTACACATTCACGGAAGCAAAAATTGTAACGACGAGCGACCTCAACTCCGCCGCCCGGGAGTTTATCAAACGGTTCGCTTTATCATGAAAAAGCACTCATTCCGACCATTTTTTTAACCAAGCTTGGAAGTGCAATCGGTGTGCGGTTTAGTGAGGTTTGAGAACGGAGACGGGGAGGGGGGCTATTGTGAAGTGTTGCGGGTAAATGTCCCGTCATTGTCCCACAGGAAATAAATAAGGACTTGGATGATGTCCTAAATCCTTGTTTTATTTGGTGCCGATGATAGGAGTCGAACCTACGACCTTCGCATTACGAAAGCGTTGCGATAAGCTTATAACTGCTCCGATAGGCTTAAACACTGGCTTGTTTCCGTTCTTTAAGCCTATCAAAGCATAAAAAAGCTTATCGAGTTGGAAAGAAAATGGAAATCATGTGTAAGGCTTTGTAATCAATTTCTTGCAATGCCGTTTTCTTTGTCCCATTCTTTCTTGGCTCTTATGAAGTCGTTCGCACAAAACATTCTTGTTGCGTGGTCGTTTTGGTAGTTGCATTTTTCCGGCTTTTTGTAAACCTTCTTGAATTCACTCATCCCTTGAATTGCGTCTTGATGAACTTTAGCGCTGTTCTCCTGCACAATTTGCTCCCTTGTTTTTGGCATTTCGATTCGAGGTGCGCTAAAGAGTGGATAGGGTCTTATTCCTTGATTTCCGCTTTCTCTGTCCGATCCTACTATTTCTCTTCTAAACGAGCTTCCTATATTTCTTAAGTCCCTGTTCAATTCTTCCATCATTATTCTCATTTGCCTTTCTTCGGCTTCGTTCTTTAGATAGGTCACTATTCCAGCTATGGTCCCTAAGATTAGAGCTGCTGCTAGTATTGCTAGCATCACTTGCCAGAAAATCGACGTGTCATCTCTGTCATAGTTTCCGTTGTAACGGCTCATCTTTGCTTCTCTCCGGTTCAAAAAAACCTAAGTATAGACGCTAATTCAAGCTGATTGCCCCCTAAACCATCTTTTTTTTACCTTCCTTGCAATCAAGTACCCGTTTGTAGTTTTTGCCTGGTTTCCTCCAGTTCGGGGCTGATCTGTCCTGCCTCCGGTAACGTCAAGCCGGTTACTAGCCAATAAGCATATTCAGGCCATTTTTTGATGATGGCTTCTATATGTTCTTCGTTTGCCCGTTGGATGCCGTTTTCAACGTTTGCCCACGTTTTTGCTTTAACACCTGTTGCTGCTTCAAACATGGTCCTATCCATTTTCAGGCTTTCTCTTATTTTTCTTATTCGATCTTTCACAAAATTGCTAAATATTAGTTGACTAAATATTAGATGCCTGCTAATATTTAGTCATGTTCACAAACCAGCTTAACCCAGCCAAAACAAGGCTAATGAGGCAATCATGGACCAACAAGTACCTACAGTCAACATTGATATAAACATAGACACATCTGTTCCTCTCGTTCACCCGACTGCCTTTTCCAAAATGATTGGCTTGTCTGATGGTGTTGTCGGTGGTTGGATCGATCTTGGCTATTTACCGACGGTGAAGGTAGGCCGTTATCAACTGATCAACCTGGCGTTGCTTTCTGAGAATTTGAAAAAGGGGAAGGTTTTATGAGCGTTGATATTCAAAGACAAAATCTTTTTGACCTTGTAAATCAGTCTTATGATTTGCATTCGCGTCTTATCAAACTGTTATTTTCTTCTTGTTCGACTGTTTCTTCTTATAACCGTGTTAGTCGTATTTGTGGACGTGCGTATAAACGACTTAATCGTCGTTTTGATGCTTATGTATCATTTCGTAAGCATGAAGACGGTGATTCAACTTTCCACAAAATTATTCCGGTTCCATATCAATCTGATGAACCTGAAACGACTAAAAATAATGTTGCTTTGCCTATCAAATCAAACTTTTCAAAACATCAAGATTTTCAAACTTATGTGATTCGCACCGCATACATTCATGTTCTTGATCAAGCAAATTTGATTTCAAAGTATTTCAAAGAAAAAGATTATTCTTTGGCTTACTCCACACTAAGAATGCTTTATTCGTACCTGTATCATTTAGAGCTTTCTCATCGTGAAGATAACGAAAGGGCTTCTATTTTCTTTTCTCAACTTCTTTTATACACAAAGGAATGTTTAGAAACGTCCAGAAAATCTAATCGATCCTTTCGATTAAGCTTAAATCAGTATCGTTCAAAATTAATTTCCCTTTTCAATTCATCTGTTTCTATTGAGGCTGCTTAAGTGAATACTCAACGTTTACCATCTATCCCGCCAGCCGGTTCAAATCCGATCGATAACAGCGATCCTAGTAATGATCGTCTTTTTCGTACTGCATTGGCTCCGCGTGATTATCTCAGGCTCGAAATTGAAGCGATGGATAGGGGATTAAAACCATTTGGCTTGACCAAAATTGTTATGACTCTCTATCTGCATAAACAATTGGTTAATGTGAAAGACCTTCCTTCTGAACTGCAATATCAAATTGTTGAATTCTTTAGGACTAAAAAAAGCGCGATTGCTTTAAAGGAAGATTCGAGTGAATCCTGATAGGTATCTAGCCGGACGGAGCCGCGGTATGGGGGTTAATGCAAATTGGCGCCGCCCCGCCTCGGATGTCAAGGGCTTTAGAGCTTGCGTCCCTTGACATCCGAGGCGGGGCGGTTGCGACAATTGCATTAATCCTCATACGGCGGCTCTGTCTGGAAAGATAACTAGCCGGATGGTGAGCGGGTGGGGGTTTTAAAAAAAACGCGCTTAAAAAATCGAATGGAATCTATACAGTCTATGTGAAGAAAGGAATTATTAGTCCCATGTAGGCTGTTTTTTAACTAATTAAGGTGAATATTATGGGCTTTTTACTTGATCTTCCTTTGTATTTAACTGCCGGGTTAATTGTTATTTTTGTGCTTTTATTGTTTATCCGTTTAATTGAAATAATCCGTTTTCATTATTTTCGTGCAAGCCGCTAAGTATCGGTAGAAACTACTTATAACTTTTTTTAATACTTCATAAGGTCTAAAAAATGCAAACAAACTTTTTAAGTGAAATGCAAACAATCGTCACCGGTCAAGTAGAGTCTGTTACTCGATATGATATTGACGCCGATAACCGTGGCGGTTCAATCTGGGTTTCTAAACCTTCTTCGGGCAAAAATCCGAATGTGTTGGGTCAAGACCTGATTAAAATCAAAATGCCATACGCTATGTTTGATCAACTCAAACAAAAACAGGACTCTGGTGAGGTTCAATTTCCTTGCATGATGGAAATCCTCTGTGATATCGATATGGGCGGCGCAAACCGTGCGGTTTTGACTGCGGTATCGGTTAAACGGCTCGTTAATGAGCCTCCTAAACCGGATTTGGGCAAAACAGAAAATAAGCCTTCTGTTAAGCCACAATAGTTATAAATCCTGGTCTTATTAGATCAGGTTAATTTCTCCTGCTGGAGTCGAAGCAATGACAACAACATATGATCCAATTCCTTTGATTGAAGGGATGATGATAGTAGCCATGCCGATTATGTTTGCTTTCGGTTTTTTGGCATCAATACTACTTGTTAATTTGTTGAATAAGTAATTATGTCTGATTCTGATATTCAAACAATTATTGATTACTTGATGGGGTCTTTTGTTGTTGGTTTTTGTTTCGGTTATTTACTGGCTATTTTTAAATCATTAGCCGCTTTACTTGTAAACTTTAAATAAAGGTGATCTTTATGAAAAATATTCTCTTCAAAATTGCATCATTCGTTTTCGCTGCATTTGCGTTGATGTTTGGCTTTATTCCGGCGTCTTTTGCGGCTCTTCCTTCCGCTGCTACGACTGGTTTAACTACTTTGCAAACCGATGTACTCGATCTGGTTGATGCGATTTGGCCGGTAATGGTGGCTATTACTGTAGCCTTCATTTTGCTGCGTGTCTTCAAACGCGGTGCAAACTCCGCTGTTTAATACAACTGGGCCGGGATAATATCCCGGCCTTTTTTCTTTAGCGTATTGATTATAAAAAATGACTATCTTAATTCGATTAATATTATTATTCTTTCTAATTAATACATCTGTATTTGCGGGTGGTTGGTATTCTAATTCTACCGATGCTCAAAATGCTTGTAATGCTTTAATTGGTAGTAAGTTTTCCTTTACTCAGGGGGGTACTCAATATAATGTAGATCGATGCGTTACTTCTGGTGGTGGCTTCAATACTTCAATTTGTAATTCTAATGGTCAATATTTTGATTATCACCCATATAACAATTCAACAACTTATTTTCATCCCACAGAAACATTTCATTATTGCAATTCAGGCACTCAATCATGCCCTGTAACTGGTCAAGTTCGTAATGAATCTGGTGCCTGCGTTTGTCCATCTGGTACTTATTATAATGGTCTTGGTAGTTGTATAACTAAACCTGTTAATTGTACTTTGAAGGATTATAATGCTGTTAATGATGGTTGTCCTCTTGAATCTTCTGTTGGTTGGTCTCAGCATACTTGTTGGGATAATTCTTCTAATTCTGTCTTATCTGTTCAGGCCTGTAGTCCTAATTGTGGTCCATCTGAACATGTTGAGAATTATTCTTGTGTTTCTAATGAAACTTGTATAGGCGATCAAGTCTATAATTATTCAACAAATCATTGTGATGAGCCTGTTTGTAATTTGGGTCAACAGACTTTAGATGCTGAAAAACATGTATGTGTAGATCCTAATTGTTTAGCGGGTCAGCTTCTTTGTTCTCATGTTTGCTATTTAGCTACTGATTGTGCTACTGGTTATCTTTATCTTTGTGACGGTTCTGATAGTACTGCATTACCTCATTGTCAATTTAATGGTTGTCCCTCTGGTTTTGTTCAAGGAATGAAAGATGGTGTGAATGTTTGTATTAAAAATTCAGTTATTTCTGGTACTGTATCAAATAATACTTCTTCTACTACTTCTGGTAGTTCTTCTACTACTTCTTCAACAGTTGTAAATTCTGATGGTTCTATTACGACTACTTCTGTAGGTGATAGTCAAACCACTATTGTTAACAATTCTACTACTGATATTTCTTTAGATACTTCTGGTCTTGCTCAAGAGTCTACACTTTCTTCTGTTTTGGATGCTTTAAATGATTTTTTTGGATCAGAATCTGATTTTTCTAATGCTTCTGATATGTCTCCTCTTGATGGTATTGGGGGGGATTCTGATGATTCAGATGCTATTGCTTTTTTGAATAATGGTAACGATTCTTATGCTTATCCTTTAAATGTTTCTGATTGGATGCCTGAATTTCCTACTAATTCTTCTTGTTCTGGTTCTGTTCCTATTGTTTGGGGTAACTTTAGTTATCAATTTTCTCCTTGTGAAAAACTACAACCTTTGAGGGAAGTTTTAGCTTGGGTTTTTTATGTTTTATCTTTTTGGAATATCTTTAGAATTTGGGTTTCTATTAAGGAGTAACTTTTATGCGTTCTCTTTGGAATGCTTTTCGTGTTTTTTCTTTTGGTTTATTTGGTAAAGCGTCTGTTGAATTAATAGAAGCTTTAGCTAAGTTTTTTTATGAAAATGGTAAAAAATTCGGTTTCTTTTTGATTTATGCCGGTATTATTGCCTCTCTTACTGCTTCATATTTTCTTTTAGCTCATAACCTTATAGATGGTATTCATGAGACTGTTCCTCAACTTGTGCTTGATGTTTGGGGTTGGGTTATGCCTTATAATGCTATTCCTTGTTTTGTTGCTGTTTCAACTGCTCGTATTCTTAAATATACCTATTTGCGTAATAAAGAAATGATTAATAAGAAAATTAATATTCTTACTAATGCGGGTTCTTGATATGCCGGGTTGGATTATTCAAGGTGTTCGAGGTGAGGGCAAGTCTCTTTGTGCTGTCGGCAAGGCAAAAGAATACCTTTCTCGCGGCTGTCCGGTTGCAACTAATCTTGATTTGTATTTGGATAAGCTTTTGTATAAGACAAACGATACTGTGGCTTATCGTCTTCCCGATTGCCCTAGGGCTTTTGATTTTCATGCTTTGCCGCCTGCGTTTGATCCTAAATATAAAGGTGAGGATCGGAACGGTTTGATTATTCTTGATGAGCTTGCATTATGGATGAATTCAAGAAAGTGGAAAGATAGTGGAAGGCTTGAAATTATTGAATGGTTGTTGATTTCAAGAAAACTTCATTGGGATTTGATCTTGTTGTGTCAGGATCACGAAATTATTGATAATCAGCTCAAAACAACTTGTTGTGATTATCTTGTTCAGGCGTCTAGGACGGATAGACGAAAAATTCCCTTGATTGCTCCGGTTCTTGATTTTATCGGCGTTGATTCATTTCTCCCGAAGGTACATATATATGACGTTTACTATGGACTTTCTGGTCTTGATGCTCCTGTGGATCGATGGAAATTTGACGGTCGCGACCTTTATGCTGGGTATGATACCAATCAGTTATTTACTCCGGGCTTTGAGGTTATGGGTAAAGCGTCGGTCGATATGAGGGCGCTTTATACCTATTTACCGGCGTCATATCTTACTAAGCATGTTTATATCAATCGGCTTCAACAGCAAATTGACTCTATCAAGGAAGCCAAGCTTTTACCAAAATTCGAGGATTCATCTATGGCTATTCGTAAAAATACCGGCTCAGATGCGGCCAAAATGAAAATGATTTTCCTATTCTCTGTTCTTGTTTTTTCCGCTGCTTGGGCTTGGTGGCGTTTTGATAATCTGTCGAGCAAATCAACTACTGAGGTTGCTTCTAATCAATCGGGTTATAAGTTGCCTATGGTGCATGATAAGCCGGCTCCTGTTCAGTCTGCTTCGGTTTCTGAACCTTCGCAGCCCTTAACCGTTCCTGTTTCCAAAACCAATTTTGTGCAGATTCTCTTGGATTCCTATAAACCTCGTCTGGCCGCCTATCTTGAAAATAAGGATCGTGGTCTTTTCGGTATTATCGAATTTTATAACGGTGCTCAGCTTGTCGAGCGGCTATCTATTTCGGCGATTCGTAACATGGGTGTTGCTGTCATTCCCGATAAGCATGGCGTCGACATTATTACCAACTCCAAAATTTATGTTGTGACTGCTTGGCCCTTAACCGATAAGTCACAAGATGAAATAAAACAGATAGAAAAAATATAAAAAAAGCAATAACGCATAAAATATGCCATAAATATACTTTATAAATAACTGAAACATATACAAAAACAAAAAGTCAAGAAAAAATATATGCCGCAATAATTGCGTTAATTAAACACCGTTTTTTAGCGTCTCTTCTAAAATCGCGCTGCGAAAGATGCCGGCTGCCTGCCGGACGGCTTGCAGGTCGACATAAGCGGCGCTATCAAAATGAAGGAAGCGATAGCGTTATTTTTGTTGTATCCTGTGGATATGTGGGAAAGTGCCGGCCAATCGATAAAAAAGGGTGTGGATAACATCGTGCTGATAACAGGGAAGTTATCCACATGTTATCCATGCCCTTTTTTATCGATGCTCTGGCCGGTACTTTTCCACATATCCATAGGATCAACTTTAAAAAAAATATCCTACATTTTGCGCCGCTGTCGACCTGCAAGCCGTCCGGCAGGCAGCCGGCATCTGCAGCGCGATAACTTGGATCCACACGTTTAAAAACGGTGGGCAAACATTGAAAACCGGCGCTAACGTCCCTGTATCACGTTAGTAAGAGTAAATAAAACGAACCCCACTAAGGCTGATTAAAGATGAAACTATCAGAACGCTACTCTCCTGAATCCTTGTCCCAAGGAACTGAACCCGATGCGCGCGGGCTTATCTTTGCTAATAAATATGGTCTTACCGATCTTTCTGGTGTCAATATTGTCGGTGCTTCCGTCGATACGGCTCGTCAGCTCTTCTATGGAACTCCTAAGGCCGATCTTCTTCAACGTATTCAGCTATGGGAAGCCAATCGCGAGCAAATTGTTACCTTAACCGGCAATCCGCTATCAACAAAATGGCATTTTACCCGTATGGGCAAAGTCTCCGGCTATCGTTACAAGTTCCAAAACAATGAGGAAGGTCTTGTTATCCTGTTTGGTTCCTTCTATCACACTCTGGAATCTGAAGGCGATCACCTAAAAATTGAGCTTTCCCCACATTTCATTTCTCAACGTCCCGTCAAGTCTATATGGTCTGAACTTTTTGGCCGTGGCGGTCTGGCTCATGCTTTTTTGACTGATGCTAAGCCTAAAGGAATTGCCGTCCATCTTGCCTGCGATTATCAAGGCTTTGATCTTCCTGAAGACTTCATCTTCAAATTTTCGACCTATTCACGTACTTTTAAGGCCTATGATGGGCTTCATTCTGTCGATCTGTCTGATTTTACTGAGGCTGTCGCTACTTATGGATCAAAAAATCAGGCTAAAAACTACTTGATTGGTCAGCCACGCGCTATCCAGCTTTGCGCTTATGATAAGACTTGTGAAATGAAAAAATCTGATAAGGTCGATTACTTCACTCGCGAGTGGGGCTGGTATTCTCTGGGAAGCTATGACCCGAGTAAAACCGTTCGCCGTATCGAGGTTCGTGTCCATCAATCGATTATCCGTGAAATTGGTAATGGCCTAGGCGTTGAGCTTGAATCGTTTGAACAGGTCGAAAAGTACCTGACCGATATTTGGCGTTATGCGTTACGAAAAAACGTCCTGATGCTCGATAAAAAGCTTATCGATCCCTTCTGGCAACTTTTGCTTGAAGATGTTGAGTTCCTGGTTCCTGCTACAAACACAGTCATTACCAGAAAAAAAAAGCAAGCCGTCGATCCTATAGCGCGTAACGTTTCCTCTATCGTTGGAAACCTTGTCTCTCTGTGTGCTCGTCAACGCATGAATGCTAATCAAGTCTATACCCAGCTTCGCTTAATGGCTGTTTGGCCTATGATCGATGCTTACTATCGTTCGCGTGGTATCAATAAAACTGAATTTCTGCAATACCTTGAAAAAGCGTTAAGTCTTCGTCGCATCATCGGCTCAGCTACTCAGGCGGCTTAATATGAGTGATTATTGGGTATATCTGGCTAATACAGGTTAGACGCAAAGCCACTATTATCTAAAATGTGAGAAATGCGGTAACCGTGTAAAGCTGCATGGTGGAGCTAATACTGCTCTTCCGGTCTCGACGTTCTGTAAAAAATGCAATCGCAAAGAAACAAAATAATAGAATGTCTATAAAAAAAGAAAACGGTAAGTACAAGCTTGATATTCGGCCAAATGGCGCTAAAGGAAAGCGTATTATTCGGCTTTTTGACTCGAAGTCTCAGGCCCTTCAATATCAAAATCAACTTCTATCAGGTAAATTAGAGAATCAGGCCGATCAGGCCCCAGTTGATAATTTACGCCTTTCTGACCTCGTTGAAAAATGGTATAGCCTGCATGGTCGAAGTCTCAAGTCTGCTTTGGGTACAAAGAAACGTCTTTTGAAGCTGTCGGACACTTTGGGCAATCCTGTTGCTTCCTCTATCTCTCCTGATGTCATTGCGGATTATCGAAAGCTGCGCCTTGATGATGGTATCTCGCCGGCGACAATTAACCGTGAGGTCATCACATTAAAGGCTATGTTTCGTGAGCTTCACCGGCTTTCTGTGATCAATTACGAATCCCCTATCTTAAAAATTCGTAAGCTTCGGGTCACTAAAGTTGAACTTTCTTATTTGTCTGATGCCGATCTTATCGAGTTGTTTAAACAGGTCCGGCAAAGCAAAAACGAAAGCCTATGGTTTGTTGTTCAAATCTGCCTTATCACTGGTGCTCGATGGTCTGAAGCTAATGGGCTTCTTTTTTCCAACTGTTTCAATTCTGGTTTCTGCTTTAACGATACCAAAAACGGTGACTCTCGTTTCGTTCCGGTTGATCAAGAAAGTTATGAGTTAATTCGTGGCCGTCTTGCTCAAAAGCCTTTTTCTTCATGCTATTCTGCTTTCCGATCCGCAATGCAGCGAACTGGGTTAGTTATCCCTAAAGGTCAGCTTGCCCATATCCTCCGCCACACTTTTGCGAGTCATTTTGTAATGAATGGTGGTAATTTGGTTACCTTGCAAAAAATTCTAGGACACTCTAGTCTTGAAGTGACTATGAGATATGCACATCTTGCACCGGACTTTTTCAGACAGGCGATTGAACTGAACCCGATAACGAAAATGAAACAAAGTGGAAAGAAAATGGAAACTTTTAATCCTTCGGTAAAAAATTCCGCTGATCAAGAAAGCGCAAAGAATTGATTTAATAGGGGTTTTCTGGTGCCGATGATAGGAGTCGAACCTACGACCTTCGCATTACGAATGCGCTGCTCTACCAACTGAGCTACACCGGCTTGGAATGGGCTTTGAAGAGCTGCATATTAAATCATAGCTTGCGATTTTTTTTAAGCCCCTTCATGCAAAATTTGCATCGAGGAAGGCTTTCTTTGAAAAATTATGCAGCGTCAGCGCCGGACTGGGGGTGGCAAGACTTTATCTGCAGCATTAAGAACTCCGGAATTCTTTGTTCCAGCCAGTAACGGGGGCGGAAAGGGTAGGCGCCGGTTACGAAGCCCACGTGGCCGCCGCTTTGCGCGATTTCCAGATGCACGGCTGGCGACAGCTCATTAGCTTCGGGCAGCACTTCGACGGTCATGAAAGGATCGTCGGCCGCCTGGATGACCAGGGTCGGCACGGTGATCGATTTGAGAAACTGGCGGGAGCTTGAGCGTTGATAATAGTCGTGCACATCTCGGTAGCCGTGCAGTTTTGCGACCACGACATCATCGTATTGCCAAAATGAGTCGATGTCGGTGAGGCCACCGAGTTGCCTGATTTTTTCGGCCTCCGCCTCGATGCCGAGGGTTTCAAGGTGTTGCAGTTTCAAACGGACATAGTGCTTCAGTTCGTTGAGCAGGCTTTTGCGATAAATTTTCGAAAATCCGCGGTCGAGTTTGCTGGCGCAGATGCTCAGCACCAGCGGCACCGACACCGCGATCGCGGCAAACAGGCCAAGACGATCGCCCTGTTCACCGAGCCATTTCAGCAGCACATTGCCGCCCAGCGAAAAACCGATTGCGGCGATCGGTGTTTCCGGTTCGCGCTCGCGCAGGGTTCGATAGAGGAAATGAATGTCCTCGGTCTCCCCGGAGTGATAGCAGCGTGCCAAACGGTTCGATTCGCCGCTGCAGCCGCGGAAATTCAACGCGACCGTGCGCATCCCGAGTTTCGCCAACGTGTGCTGCAAGCCTTTGATGTAGCCGGATTCCGAACTGCCGGTCAAGCCGTGGAGCAAGATCACGATTGGCTGTCCGGTTTCGCCGCAGTGGTCGATATCGAGAAAATCGTTATCCGGCGTACTCAACCGCTCCCTGCGCAGCGCTGCGGGCGGCCGCGTATTGCGAAAGAAAGCCGGGAAGATCGTTTGCAGGTGGGCGTTTTTTAGCCACCAGGCCGGTTTGAATGTGCTCTGAATGATCATTGGAGCGAAATTGTATAGAGTTGTCGTCCGGATGCCGCACCATGAAGGCTTAATGCCACGGCATCGGTTTTATGCCTTTGGCAAAACAGTCGCGCGGCTTGCGCATTGCGGTTAAACTCTGCGATTAGGCATGTCTTTAAAGCAGCGAGGAGAGGACACATGTTGATGTTTCCCGATATTTTCCAGGTTTTCATTCTGGGACTCTTTATTTTTCTTCCGGTTTTATTGATCTACCGCAAAGCCGGTTTTCATCCGGGCTGGGCCGCGCTGGTATTTTTACCGGTTTTCGGCCTGTTGCTGGTTTTTATGCAGTTGGCGCTGATACCTTGGCCCAATCGTCGCAATGAACTGGAGCATAAACGATGACCTTGCTATTTTATATGCTGCTGCCGATCTATATCGGATTTTGTTTGTGGTTGGGTTATCGTATCCTTCAAAAAGCCGGTTTCGAAGGCTGGTGGACGGTGGTATTACTGATTCCGGTCGTCAATATCGCGATGATCTGGGTGTTTGCCTTCATGCATTGGCCGGCGCTGAAAGAGGACGTTAAACAGGACTTGTAAGCTGGGCTAGCCTGCTGGCGATCGCGTTCGGCAAGCGGCAGATTTCGGTTGCCCATGAAGCCAGCCGGCCGCTGAACGGCAGCATGTCACAAAACAGGACCGAACAATGCCGGCCGGATACGGCTGGAGCGTAAGGTGCTCTTTACCCGCGCAAGGGTTTAGCATATGATTACACTGATTTGCTCTTTAATTATTACAATAAAAGAAAAGGTAACTTTGATATGGCAAAAAATTTATTAGAACAGTTTCTTGATTTTGCAACAAGTAAACTGGCTGGCCCCATAGGTGATGATATTTACAGGAAGGAAGAAGTGGAAACAAATTCGGGATTGAGCGGCGTCGCAAGATATTTGGCTAAACAACAGCAAGCGTCCGCCGTGGCTCTGACCGGCGTCGCAAAATATCTGGCAAAACAGGAGCAAGCGGCGGCAGCGGCTAAGCCGGCGCCGGCGGCTGAAGCCGAGCCAGCAAGCAAGGCACCGATGTCGCGCGTTGAAAGATACCTTGCAAATCAGGCGGCGGCTAAGCCCGCAGCGGCGGCCGTTCAGGCGCCTGCGGCGCAAGAGCCAGCCGCACCATTGTCGCGTGTCGAAAAATATCTCGCGAGCCAAGCGGCTGCATCTAAGCCTGCGGTATCCGAACCCGCGGCAGCCGTTCAGCAACCAGCCGCGCCCCAGTCGCGGGTGGCAAAATACCTGGCCAGCCAGCAGGCGGCCTCTGCGCCGGCAACCGCCGAAAAAGCGGCTGAAGCACCGGTAGCCGCCGCTCAGGAAACTCAGGGGCAGGAGTCTGGCGTGCCGTTGTCGCGCGTGGCTAAATATCTTGCGGCAATAGGCAAAGAGTTCAAACCGGAGGCGGCAGCGCCGGCCGAATCCGCAGCAGCGCCAGCGGAAAAGGCCGCACCGAAGAAGGGCGCAAGCACACGCGTGAGCAAATATCTGGAAAGCCAAACTAAGGCAGTCGCCGAGTCGGCGGGTGCGGCTTCAGCGGCGCAAGCGGTTAAAGATCTCGGGAAAGTCGAAGTGGCTGCGGAAGAAGTGTCCGGCAACGTTATCCGGTTGGATGACGGCAAGCAGTGCCAGGCGAGCACCGCTAAGGGCACTCAATGCAAAAACAAGTCCAATTTGGGGCATATCCTGCTGAGCGTGAATGATAAAGACTATCAGTTCAGCGTTTGCACCCAGCATAACAACGAAAGCTTCAAACCTTTCGCTGAACTGTTGGAAGCTTAATTCCCGCTGACCGGTCCACGGTGCTGCCTGATAGAGGCAGCGCCGTGGCGTGACCGGCTCTCCTTTAAAACGTGTCCTTCAAACGCCGAACTTCGGCAAATATTTGAACGGGCGTCGCATCTCTCAAGCCTAGCGTTTTTTGCAGCGACGGGCTGTCTTCTCTGAAAAACGGATTGGTGGCGAGTTCCTCGCCGATCGTCGACGGCACGGTCGGCCGGTTGTCGGCACGAAGCTCTGCAACCCGCTGCATTTTTTCGGCTAACGCCTGATTGTCAGGCTCCACGGTCAAGGCGAAGCGGCCGTTGTTTTGCGTGTATTCGTGCGTGCAATAGATCCGCGTGTCGGTGGGCAAGGCTTTCAGACGTTGCAGCGACTGCCACAGTTGTTCGGCGGTGCCTTCGAACAGGCGGCCGCAGCCCATCACGAACAGGGTGTCGCCGCAGAACAGCACATGGTCGCCCGCGAAATGATAGACGACATGGCCGAGCGTATGGCCGGGCGTGAACAACACGTCGGCGCTATGCTCGCCGAGTCTTATCGTGTCGCCTTCGGCAACGCCGCGGTCGATGCCAGGTATCCGGTGGCGGTCGGCTAACGGCGCTATCACCTGGCAGCCGGTGTGTTGTTGCAGTTCCAGATTGCCGCCGACGTGATCCCAGTGGTGGTGGGTATTCAGAACATAGCTTAGCTTCCAGCCCCGGTTTGCCAAGACGTCCAGCACCGGCCGCGCCTCGGCCGGATCGACCGCCGCGGTGTCTTTCGACACCGGATCATGGATCAGATAGATATAATTGTCGGTCAGGACCGGTATCTGGATGATTTCGAGCATGGATCTTTAGGCGCTGAAGGCTTCGATGCTGGCCGCAATGCCTTGCGCATCCAGTCCGCAGATCGCGAGCAATTCCTCGCGCGTGCCCTGTTCGATGAAGGCATCGGGCAGGCCGAGATTCAAGACCGGCATCAGGATGCGCTGCGCTTGCAGGAATTGGTTCACCGCGCTACCGGCGCCGCCGGACAGTACGTTTTCTTCGATCGTGACCAGCATTTCGTGCGTTTCGGCCAGCTCCTGGATCAACGTCTCATCGAGCGGTTTGACGAAGCGCATGTTCACGACCGTCGCGCCGAACTGTTCGGCGGCTTTCAGGGCCGGCGCCACCATGCTGCCCCAGGCCAGAATCGCGATCCTGCTGCCCTGGCGGCGAATCTCGCCCTTGCCGATCGGCAGCGCGGTCATCATCTTTTGCACTTCGACGCCGGGTCCCTTGCCGCGCGGGTAGCGCACCGAGGCCGGGCCTTCGTGGATGAAGCCGGTATAGAGCATCTGCCGGCATTCGTTTTCGTCGGCCGGCGCCATGATCAGCAGGTTCGGGATGCAGCGCATGAAGCTGTAGTCGAAGCTGCCGGCATGGGTCGGGCCATCCGGGCCGACCAGACCTGCGCGGTCGAGCGCGAACAGGACGTCCAGGTTTTGAATCGCGACATCGTGAATCAGTTGGTCGTAGGCGCGTTGCAGGAAGGTCGAATAGATCGCGACGACCGGCTTGGCGCCCTGGCAGGCTTGGCCCGCGGCGAGCGTGACCGCATGCTGTTCGGCGATCGCGACGTCGAAATAGCGCTTCGGAAAGCGTTCGGAAAACTTGACCAGACCCGAGCCTTCGCGCATCGCCGGTGTGATGCCGAGGAGGCGCTCGTCCTGCTCGGCCATGTCGCAGAGCCAGTTGCCGAACACCTCGGTATAGGTCGGGTGTGGGGAGGGTGCCGATTTCGGCAGCGAATCCTTGGAAGGGTCGAAGGCCGGCACGCCATGGTAAGCGAGCGGGTCCTTCTCGGCCGGCGCATAGCCCTTGCCTTTCTTGGTCACGATGTGCAGCAGGCGCGGGCCGGGCATCGCCTTCAGGTTTTCGAGCGTAGACACCAACACGTCGATGTCGTGGCCGTCGATCGGGCCGATATAATTGAAGCCGAGCTCTTCGAACAGCGTTCCAGGCACCACCATGCCCTTGATATGTTCTTCGGTGCGGCGCGCGAGCTCCCAGACCGCCGGCATGCTGCTCAGCACCTTTTTGCTTTCTTCCCAGGCCGATACATACAGCCGGCTGGACAAGATCTTGGCCAGATAATTGTTCATCGCGCCGACATTTGGCGAGATCGACATCTCGTTGTCGTTCAGAATCACCAATAGGTTCGCATCAATGCTGCCCGCATGGTTCATTGCCTCATAGGCCATGCCGCCGGTGATGCTGCCGTCGCCGATGATCGCGACCATCTGTTTGTTTTCGCCTTTCTGGGCCGAGGCGATCGCCATGCCGAGGGCCGCGCTGATCGAGGTGCTCGAATGGCCGACGCCGAAGGCGTCATATTCGCTTTCGGTGCGCGACGGGAACGCCGCGATGCCGCCGTGCGTACGGATCGTGGTCATGCGTCCCTTGCGGCCGGTCAGAATCTTGTGCGGATAGGCCTGATGGCCGACATCCCAGACCAACTGATCCTCCGGGGTATTGAACACATAGTGCAGGGCGACGGTCAATTCGACCGTGCCCAGTCCTGCCGAGAAATGGCCGCCGGAGACGCTGACGGTATGGGTCAGATAATCGCGCAGTTCCTTCGCGAGCGGCTTCAGCTGGTCCTTGCTCAGTTTGCGCAGGTCCGCGGGCAGATTGATCTGATCGAGCAACGGGAATTCGGTGGTGAGTTTCATATTAGTACAGGGGTTCGCGATAGAACATCAGAATAAGCCCCATTTGAAACAGAGCCGCAACGGAAATAAAGCCGGCAATCTCCTTGCCGGGTTTGTCGAGTTTCAATTCGAGCCAGCGGCCGGAGGCGAGAATCAGGGCAAAAACGCCCATCGCCGTATGGCCGACCTGAATCAGAAAAGCGCTCTTGGCCTGAAAGCCGACATGAGAATGGGTCAGCAGCATCAAGCCGCCGAAGGCTGCCAGGACCGGGAACACCAGCGGCAGGCGGGTATTTTCCTGGCCTTCCATACGGGCTCTGATTTCGATCACGCCGAGCACGAAGACCAAGAGTGTCGCGATCCGGTGCTGCAAGACTTCGCCGTTGTTGAACGTGCTTTCCCAGAAACCGATCGGCCCCAAGGGCCAGGTTTCCGCATCGCTGCGGAAAAACAGAAAAATGCCGAGCAGCACGAAACCGATCGGCCAGAACTTGATCAGCGCAAAAAAGCGATCGAGGGAAGCGGCCGGCGATTTCAGATAGGACAGCATCGCGAAGAAGCTCATCGAGGTCAGGAAAATGCCCGCGATGTTATGGTTATAATTCGACCATTCGGTCGCCGCGATCGAAGGCACCTGGCCGATGATCGCGACGCGGCCGGCTTCGCCCGCGATAAGCGCGGTATGGGTCGGCGAGGTGGTTTGCGGTATTTGCGGATGGAAGGTGTTCAACACTTCCTGCCAGGTCGCGGTCAAGCTCGGAATGTCGATCGCCGGCGGCTGGGACGCAAGACTGGCGGCGGTAAACAGCAGCGTGATCAAGATGAAAGTTTCGGCTTCGATGTAATAGGGCACGCTGCGAGTCAGGCGGGTCACATCGCCGCTGATGCCGTAGGCGAGCACCGCGCTGCGGTTCAACCAGGCAAAGCCCAAGGCGAGCGACAGCAGCGCGCACTTGACCATCAACAGATTGCCATAGCCGGTGCCGACCAGGCCGTTCCAGGTCGTGATGTATTGCAGCGCAATCGGCGTACCCGAGATCAGCAGCAAGCTGACCGAGGCGATGCCGAAGATCGAAAAGCGCTTCAGTAAAAACGGCCACAAATTGGCCTGAATCTGCTCGCGGTATTTTAGCAGCCAGACATTCACCAACTGCAAGACACCGCCGATCCAGGCCGCGGCGGCCAGTTGGTGCGCGACGGTCAACGCCATCAGCATCGCTTTATTATCGAAGCGTCCGGCCGCATGCACGAGCCAGGCGCCGGAAATGATCATCGGCAAGGCGACGATACTTGCGGTGATCCAGTGTGTTTTCGAATCGGCATGCTGATGCAATACCTGCCGGCAATAGCAGGCCAGCGCCAAGGCCAGCACGGTGCGAATCACGCCGCCGATGAACTGGGTCGTCTCGGCAAACTCCGGAAACGGCCAGCGTTCGAGCACCGCGGTCATCAGCCAGATCTTCAGGATGATCTTGAACAACTGCGCGCCCGCCAGATAAAAGCCGCCTTTGTATAACAAGGTGGTCGTTCTGTGCAGCAGCGCCGCATTGTATCCGTGTTGCTGTTCCCAGGGACGCAAAACAAAAAGTCCCCAGAACAGGCTTCCGACCGTGAGACAAAAACAAATGAGATCGAAACCGCCAATCAGGGAGTCGAGAAAATCCGCTATACCCGCCATAAAATCAAAAACTTATTTATTGTGCTACAGAAAAATGGATCACGTCTTCGGTCAAATGGCCGTCGGCGGCAAAGACCTTGAATTTGATCGCGTAATCGCCGGGCGTTAACGCCGGCACTTCGACGATGAGCTGGCCTTGTTTCTCGCCGGCACCGATCTTCAGCATGTCGTGCTTATCGCCTTTGCTCACCAGAAAGACCTGCGACAAGCCGATCTCGACTTGCGAGTTGAAGGTCATTACGACCTTGTCGGGCTGATTCGCGCGGATCGGCTGCATTTTCAGCGAATAGTCGGTCACCACCGCATGCGCGGCGGCCGGATGGACCTGCATCAACGTCAGGGTTATTAAACACAATTTTAATAATGTTTTCATCATTCAATTCACTCAGTTTCCGGTTTTGCCTTTCAGCGCATGGCTGGCCAGATTTTTGCCCAAGTCCCAGATTGCGCCGGAGATTTGATGGGTATCGGAGATCGTCTTGTCGAACGAAGTAATGATATGGTCGCGGTCTTTCTGAGTCAGGTTCAACGGCGGCAGCAGTTTGACCACGTTCATGCCGTGGCCGGCCACCTGCGTCAGAATCCGGTGTTCCTTGAACAGCGGGATCGTGATCATCTGACAGAACAGGCCCTTGTTTGCCGCTTCGAGCATCGCCCAGGCCGCCTTCAGCGTCAGGCTTTTCGGGGCGTGGAATTCGATCGCGATCATCATGCCCTTGCCGCGCGCTTCCTTCAGGAATTCGTATTTCGAGGCCATCGCATTCAGTGTGGCGATGATCTCGTCGCCGACCTTCGCGCTGTTTTCGACCAGGTTTTCTTCCCGCATCACATGCAGGGTCGCAAGGCCTGCGGACATCGCCATGTTGTTCTTCGAGAACGTCGAGCCGTGCACGACCGCGCGGTCCATCCGGTTATAGACGCTGTCCATGATCTTGGCGGTCATCGCGACACCGCCGACCGGCACGAAGCCGCCGGACAGGGCCTTCGCCATGCAGATCATGTCCGGCTGCACGTTCCAGTGTTCTATCGCCCAGAACTTGCCGGTCCGGCCGAGGCCGGTCTGCACTTCGTCGGCGACGAACAGGGTGCCATATTTTTTGCAGAGTTTTTCGACTTCGGGCAGGTAATCGTCGTCCGGGAGGTTCACGCCCTTGCCCTGGATCGGTTCGACGATGAAGGCGGCGACATCCTTGTTGCTCAAGGCTTTTTCGAGAGCGGTAAGATCATTGAACGGCACCGCGCTGCAGCCCGGCAACAGCGGGCCGAAGCCTTCGCGGAAGATCGGTTCGCCGTTCAGCGACAGGGAGCCCATCGTCAGGCCGTGGTAGGCATGTTCGCAGAACACGATTTTTTCGCGCTTGGTCGTGTAGCGGGCGAATTTGATGGCCGCCTCGACCGCTTCGGTGCCGGAGTTGCAGAAAAACATCTTGGTCAGATTGTTCGGCGTGGTCTTCAGGATTTCCTGCGCCAACAGGCCGCTCAAGACCGATACGTCCAGTTGCACCAGATTCGGCAATTCCAGGGTCAGGGTCTCATGCAGCGCGCTGATCACGGTCGGATGATTGCGGCCGATCGCGAAGACACCGAAGCCGCTCAACAGGTCCAGATATTCGTGACCCTGTTGATCATAAAGATACTGGCCGACCGCGCGTTGGTAGTGGCGGTCATAGCCGATCGTCTTCAATACCCGAACCATCTGGTTGTTCAGAAACTGTTCGTGCAGATCGAATTTGTCGGTGCTGTGTTGAGCAAATAGCTCGGCGATGCTGAATGACATATAGGAACGGTCTTTCGTTGGTAAGTGTTGGGTGAAAAAAGCCGGTCAAGAAGCTTGCCGGTCGGCCGGCGGGCAATTGAATTCGGCGATCGATTCGAGTCGGCCGGCGACCCGTTTCAAGGTCTGCTTGGCCCTGTTGAAATAGATGCCGAGTCTTATCAGGTCCGGCAGTTGCGCAGGGTGTAGGGCCAGATACTGTAATAATTTTCCGATGGACACCTCGCCGTCGGCATTGGTCGCATAAGCGACTGCTTCCGGTAAACCCATGTCGGCCGGGTCGGCGATCGCGCGGATCGCCAGAAAAGGCAGGCCGTGCTGTTGCGCTACCTTTGCGACCGCATTGCTTTCCATGTCGAGCGCCAGCGCCTGGGTAAACGAATGCAACTGCTTTTTGGCTTTGCCCGAGGTCACCACGGTGGTGCTTTCGGTCAGCAGGCCGGTATGTAAAACGGCTTGCCCCCGGTTGCCGGCCAAGGTGCCGCTCAGTACAGACAGGGTGTGTTCGAGCCAGTCGGCGTTGGCTGTGATTTCTTCGTTACCGGCATCGAGAAGACGGTCCGCCAACGTCAGATCGCCCGCCTGCAAAGACGGGTCGAGCGCCGCGGCGCAGCCCCAACTGATCAATTGGGACGCGCCTTTCGCGATCAACAGATCGGCCGCGGCGGCCGCGTTGGCCGGCCCCATGCCCGCACAGGCAACCAGAATCTTGTCGCCGATAAACACGCAATGACCTTTGTCAATGCGCTTGGATGTCAGCGTGACAATCTCTTCGGGCAGGGCGACAACGATACCGGTGATCACGGCTTCGCTATTTCGTTACGGTAACGCGCCAGTGCCCACAGCGGGAAGAACTTGTCGTAACCGTGATATTTCAGATAGAACACGCGCGGGAAGCCGGGCGCGGTGAAGCATTTGTCGTTCCAGAAGCCGTCGCCCTGCTGCTTGTGCAGCAGGAAGTCGATGCCGGCTTTGACTTCCGGGCTCTTCGTTTCGCCGGCCGCGATCAGCGCGAGCACCGCCCAGGCGGTCTGGAACGCGGTGCTGAAGCGGTATTTGCCGCTGAAGTCGGTATCGTGGTAGCTGAAGTTATCCTCGCCCCAGCCGCCGTCTTCGCGCTGCACGCTTTTCAGCCATTTGACGGCTTTCCGGTACATCGGGTCGTCTTTCGGCAATCCGGTTTGCTCAAGACCCAAGAGTACCGACCAGGTACCGTAAATGTAGTTGGTGCCCCAGCGGCCGAACCAGGAACCGTCGGTCTCCTGTTCGCGGCGTAAATATTCTATCGTGCGTTCGAGCGCCGGAAGATATTCCTTGTGTTCATTCGCGACTTTGGCCATCAGCATCGCACAGCGCGCGCTGACATCGGCGGTCGGCGGATCGAGCAGGGCGCCGTGATCGGCGAACGGAATCTCGTTCAGATAGTAATGGGTATTATCGACATCGAATGCGCCGTAGCCGCCGTTTTTCGACTGCATGCCCTCGATCCATCGGGTCGCGCGTTGCACCGGTTCTTCCAGGCCGGGCAGATCGGAATCGGCCATCGCGAAGGCGACCACCGCGGTATCGTCAACATCGGGATAATGCGGATTGTTGAACTGGAACGCCCAGCCGCCGCCCGGCAAGTCCGGCTTCGATATCCGCCAGTCGCCCGGCTCGTCTTTCAATTGTTTGCTTTTGAGCCAGTCATAGGCGAGGGCCAGGCTGGCGCGGTTGCCATCCCGGTCCGCTTCCTGCAAGGCCAATGAGGCCAGACCGGTATCCCAAACCGGCGACAGGCACGGTTGGCAGTAGGCGTCGTCTTCGTTGATCACCAGCAGCTTGTCGATCGATTGGCGTGCGATTACCACATTCGGATGATCTTCCGGCATGCCGAGCAGCAGCATCGATTCATAGGCATTGACCATCGCCGGGAAGATGCCGCCGAGTCCGTCTTCGCCGTTCAGGCGCTCGGTAAACCAGGTCAGCGCCTTGTCGATCGCGCGGGCGTGCATTTTTTTCGGAATCAGGGGCGCGGTCAGGCGACCCAATTTGTCCAGGCCCAGAAAGACCTTGTTCAACAGCGTTCTTTCCGGGAAATAATGCTGTTCCAGGTCGGGATGTACGGTGAACAATTCGAGCACGCTGACCTTGTGCGGGTTCTTCGCCTTCGCCTGCATGCTGCACAGGATGAATAAAGGCACCATCACGGTGCGAGACCAGTAGGAGACCTTGTCCAGATGGAATGGAAACCATTTCGGGAACAGCATGATTTCGACCGGGATATAAGGCACGCCGCGCCATGGCAGCTGCTCGAAAGTCGCCAAGGCAATCCGGGTGAAGACGTTCGCTTTTGCGGCGCCGCCCTGGTTCAAAATCCACTCGCGCAATTGCTTCATGTGGGGCGCGTCGATGTCGTCGCCGGCCATCTTCAGCGCGTAATAAACCTTCACGCTGCAGCTGATGTCGCCGGGGCCGCCGGTAAACAAGGGATAACTGCCGTCTTCGGACTGGCGCGAACGCAGATAGTTGGCGATCTTGTTTTGCAGGGCCACATCGATGTCGTCGATGAAATGCATCATCATGATGTATTCGGCCGGTATCGTGCAGTCGGCTTCGAGTTCGAAAACCCAGAAGCCGGTCTTGTCTTGCAGTTTGATTAGGCTGTCCTGGGCTCTTTTGATCGCTCGATCGAGATCGTAGGCATGAGATTGTATCGGTGTCGATGAACTAGGAGCATCGCCGGTATTTATCTGTGTGGCAGCATCGGTAAACATGGGGGTGTCCTTAATGATTTAATTGAGCTAATTCAGTTTGTTCGCTGTACTGCCAGTCGGGGGTTTTGAGTTCCCGTCCGGCGATATGGAAAAGCAGTCCGAGCAAGAGATTGCTGCGTACGGTCAATTTGGTCGCGACAATCGTCGCCTTCACGCTTTTCCTGGAAATCTTGACTTGTTCGGAGCGGTCGAAATCGAGGTGGTGCTTGATCTTTTTCAGTGTCAGCACCGCCATGCCGAGCGCCCACAGGCAAAAGTTTCTGAGACCGGACTCATGCGGCGGCAGCAATTGGGTGTAACGCAAGGCATTGTGCAGATGGCCATGCGCGATGCCGATCAGGTGTGTCAAACCCTTCTTATAGTTCGGGTCGTTCGCATCCGGAGCCCGGTTCTTCAGGTCGAAACCGGCTTCGCGGAAAATGTCCTGCGGCAGCCAGCAGACGCCGCGTTCCGCATCGTCCCAGATGTCTTTCAAAATGTTGGTCATTTGCAGTCCTTGGCCAAAAGAGACCGACAAGCGCAGAAGCTCGTCTCTGTGTTCTGCGATTGCCGGCGAGTAATGGCAAAAGAGTTTGGCCAGCATTTCGCCGACGCAGCCGGCGACGTAATAACAGTATTTGTCGAGGTCTGCGAGCGTGGCCAGTCCATGTTGCAGATTTTGCGACTGGAACGCGGACATGCCTTCGGCCATCGTCGCGACGCAGTCGGCCAGCGCGTCGATCTGTTCCTGATCGAACGAATGCGTGATCTCGATCACGCGCGGCATCACATGAATCAGGGTGTGCTCGGCGGGCAGCGTCTTATCGGACAGCAAGGGCGCCAATTCGGCCGCAAACGGCTCGGAATTGAGTCCGGTTTTGACCACGTCGATAAATTCGGAACAAAAGTAGCTTTTTTGTTCCGCCGTCAGCGACACCTCGTCTTCGATCGTATCGACGATACGGCACAACAAATAGGCGTTGGCGACCGGGCCATACAGTGGGGCCGGCAACTGCGGAATCGTCAGCGCAAAGGTTCTCGAAACCCCCTTAAGCAGCTCCGTCTGAAAGGCGTCGTCAGGCAATTTGCTTAGTGATTTAGGGTCGTTCAAAAAATTTCGATCTTTATTCATAAGCGGTAATCCATTGGCCCAGTAAATGAGTACTTCTGTTCATTGATCGCAATGATAGCCTGTTTGTTGGCAATTTGCAAAGTAATGTTGTTTTGTTGCCAACATGTTCACTTCGGTATTTGGTAAAGTTTAATAAAACAAGTATAAACAAGGTGTTGCGATGCAGGTTCGAGGTGGGGGTGGGTGAATGGCGATGGCGAAACCGTGGCGGAATTCAGGAATTTTGTTGTTAAAACTGGAGTCGTTTGAAAAAAAAGAGTATTCTAGTCACCAAAATGAAACAGACGGACGCTAAAAGCGTCTGTTTTTTGCGTTATTTTACTCGAAAACAGCGGCGTTGGCTGTGTAGTGACCGAAATGTTGTTGGAGTGCAACAGTCGGCCCGCTGGCTGTTTTTGGATGGCGGGGCGAACACGTCCGCAATTATTTTTGATATTTATTTGGAGGGTTTGCTCGTGGGAGTTCCATTACGTCAACAGTTGACCGTAGGCAGTTATCTGCTCAAGCAAAAAATCAAGGGCGTCAAAAAATATCCTTTGGTGTTAATGCTGGAGCCGCTGTTTCGTTGTAACCTGGCTTGCGCCGGATGCGGTAAGATCGATTATCCGGACGAAATTCTCGACAAGCGTCTCTCTTATGAGGAATGCATGCAGGCGGTCGATGAATGCAATGCGCCGATGGTGTCGATTCCGGGCGGCGAGCCCTTGATTCACAAGGAAATGCCTCAAATCGTCGAAGGCATCATCGCACGCAAGAAATATGTGTATCTGTGCACGAATGCCTTGTTGTTGAAAAAACGGATCGGCGATTATAAGCCGTCCCCGTATCTGACTTTTTCGGTGCATTTGGATGGTCTGCGTGAGCGTCACGATGCGTCGGTGTGTCAGGAAGGCGTATTCGACCGCGCGGTCGAAGCGATCAAATTGGCGCTCGATAAGGGCTTCCGGGTTACCGTCAATTGCACGCTGTTTCAGGGCGAACAAGATCACGAAGTGGCCGAGTTTCTCGATTATGTGACCGAACTCGGCGTCGAAGGCGTCACGATCGCGCCGGGCTTCAGCTACGAGCGTGCACCGAGACAGGACGTGTTCATCAAAGGCCAGGAAGTCAAGGAGTTGTTCCGCGGCATTTTCCGGATCGGCAAGGAGAAGAAACGTAAATGGAAATTGAACCACTCCGCGCTGTATCTGGATTATTTGGCCGGCAATCAAAGCTATAACTGCACGCCGTGGGGCAATCCAACCCGCAACGTGTTCGGTTGGCAAAAGCCGTGCTATCTGCTGGCCGACGAAGGCAATGCGTCCAGCTTCAAGGAGTTGATCGAAACCACGCCGTGGGAAAAATACGGTACGGTGAATAATCCTAAGTGCGCAAACTGCATGGCGCATTGCGGCTACGAAGCGACCGCGGTCGAAGACATGCTGAAAAATCCGTTGAAAGGAATTTTGGCCGGGATCAAAGGTCCGAGGACCAGCGGCGACATGGTGCCTGAGCCCGCGCCGGTTTATACGGAAGCCAAACCGCAGGCGACTTTTTCCGGCATTCC
This sequence comes from Methylomicrobium lacus, assembly GCF_041897535.1. Lineage (GTDB taxonomy): Bacteria > Pseudomonadota > Gammaproteobacteria > Methylococcales > Methylomonadaceae > Methylomicrobium > Methylomicrobium lacus_A. The sequence goes on along the minus strand of NZ_CP169217.1, from coordinate 885,641 downwards.
TATCCGAGTCGAATAAGTCGGGATCGGTGGGGCTCGATTCGGTCGTTGCGCAGGGTGGCGTCGTAAGGCGCCGCCCTGCGGTCCGTTGTTAAGCATGCAATTTATGAAGATTCGAGATTTTAAGATGATGGTAGCAAAACAATCAAAATGGACGGCGGTACTGCTGTTAGTGCTGCTGGCGCCGGTCACGGCGTTTGCCGGAGCGGTTGGCGGTACGAGTGCGAGAGCGGTCGTCGAAAAGTTTCAGGCCGAATTGATCGAGGTGATGAAAAACGGCAAAACGCTAGGATATGCAGGCAGATATGATAAACTGGTCAAACCGGTATCGGAGAGCCATGATCTGGTCATGATTGCACGGGTCGTCGTCGGCAAGGAATGGGAAAAGCTGACCAGCGAGCAGCAGGACAAACTGGTCGATGTATTCAGTAAATTGAGCGTTGCGTCTTATGCGCATAATTTCAAGGAATACGGCGGCGAGTCGTTCGTTTTCGAAAGCGAAGAGCAAACGAAGCGCGGTGGCGTTGTCGTGCACTATCTGTTCAAGGTGCCGGATGAAAAGTCGCATAAGTTTGACTATTGGTTGAAGGAAAAAGGCGACAGTTGGCGCATCATCAATATTATTGCCGATGGCGTCAGTGATCTGGCCTTGAGAAGATCGGAATACACCACCATATTACAGCGTGAAGGATTCGACGCTTTAATCGCGAAGATCAACGAAAAGATAGATAATTATTCAAAGTTATAATCCCATGCTTATCAACAAAGCGCTTGGCGGCGGCCGCCCCTGCATTCCTTTATCTTCTGTTACCGCCTCGTTTGTTTTGGGCGCCGCGCTGGTTTTGACCGGCTGTGCCTCGACCGGCGAGAAAGCCGCCGCTGCGCAGGCCAATCCGGCCGATCCTTACGAGGATATCAACCGCAAGATCTTTGCCTTTAACGACAAGGTCGACAATTATGTTGCCGAGCCGGTGGCGAATGCCTATAAATGGGCCACTCCCGAATTCATGCAGACCGGCGTTGCGAATTTCTTCACCAACCTGAAGAACATCAATGTCGTACTGAATGACCTGATGCAGGCGAAATTTCAGCAAGGTGCCGCAGACACGGGGCGCTTCTTGATCAATACGACCGCCGGCGTCGGCGGCTTGTTCGATGTCGCCAAGCATGCGGGGCTCGAACAAAACGATGAGGACTTCGAACAAACCCTGGCGGTCTGGGGTGTGCCGCAAGGATCTTACCTGGTGCTGCCCTTCCTGGGTCCGTCAACGGCGCGCGGTATTCCGGGGTCGGTTTTCGATACTGCGGCGAACCCTGCGACTTATTTAGGCGGCATCGGTGTGCCGGTGTCGGTGGTCTCGATGGTGAATGCGCGCGCGAATGCGGATGGCGCTTTGAAATTCATCGACGAAGCGGCGCTCGATCCCTATGTGTTCACCCGCGAATCCTTTCTGCAATGGCGGCAGAATCTGGCGACCGACGGCAAGGCGGAGGCGAAGAGCGATTTAGCCGATCTCGAAGTCGATTTATTGGATGATGAGACGAGGTCCGGCGACGCCGCGAAGTCCAAGACGAATGAGACAGACGTTAAACCGGTAGAGGCGAAGCAGGGTCTTCCGGAACAAGGAATAGAAAAGTCCGCGCCACAGGTTCAGGGGGCTGCGAGCGCTGAGCCGGTCAAGGCTGCGGCGGTCTCTTCGGCGCCGGTTGTTGAAGCGCCTGCGGTTCAGAATGGCGGCGCGCATAGCCAGGCTTTCCTGGATGCGAAGAGCCAATATGAAAAGGCTCGTTTAGACTATCAAATGCTGCAAGCCGAAGGGGCGAAGAAAAAATCGCGCAAAACCCGCAAGGCGAAATAATTTCGCATCACACGAGCGGGTCTCACGGGCCCCGCTATTTAAAAATGCAGTAGGCTGTGGACCTGATAAGCATCCAGTCTTTCTCTGCCGTTCAAAAAATCCAGTTCCACGACGAAAGCGCAGGCGACGACCTTAGCGCCAAGCTTTTCGATCAGTTCGCAACTGGCCTTGGCGGTTCCGCCGGTCGCCAGCAAATCGTCGATCAATAATACCTTGTCATCCGGTTCGAATGCGTCGATATGCGCTTCGAGCACCGCCGAACCGTACTCCAGATCATACGAGACGCTTTGCACGTCATAAGGCAATTTGCCGGGCTTTCTGAGCGGAATGAACGGCAATCCCATTTCCCAGGCCACCAGCGAGCCGAAGATGAAACCGCGCGCTTCCATGCCGGCAATCGCGGTAATTTCGCTGCCCAAAAATGGCTGCATCAATTGATGCACCGACAACTTCAACGCGGCCGGGTCTTTGACCAGCGGCGTGATGTCTTTGAAGATGATGCCGGGTTTCGGGAAATCGGGAATGTCGCGGATTTTGCTGATTAAGCGGTCCATGGTTGGGTTTTTGGCTAAGGAGGTTTCAATATAAGGTTGGGTTGCCGTCTAGCCGCAACCCAACCGGCATCGCCGCATCAAACGGCAACGGCAAGTTCTTCCGGGGATAATTCAGGATAAAACGCCTCGATGCTTTTCGCGATGCCTTTCGCATCCAGGCCCGCGATCGCAAGCAATTCCTCGCGCGTGCCCTGTTCGATGAAGGCATCGGGCAGGCCGAGATTCAACACCGGCATCAGGATACGCTGCGCTTGCAGGTATTGGTTCACCGCGTTGCCGGCGCCGCCGGATAAGACGTTCTCTTCGATCGTGACCAGCATTTCATGGCTTTTGGTCAATTCCAGGATCAACGCCTCATCGAGTGGTTTGACGAAGCGCATGTTCACGACCGTCGCGCCGAACTGGTCGGCGGCTTTCAGGGCCGGCGCCACCATGCTGCCCCAGGCCAGAATCGCGATCTTGCTGCCCTGGCGGCGAATCTCGCCCTTGCCGATCGGCAGCGCGGTCATCATCTTTTGCACTTCGACGCCGGGTCCCTTGCCGCGCGGGTAGCGCACCGAGGCCGGGCCTTCGTGGATGAAGCCGGTATAGAGCATCTGCCGGCATTCGTTTTCGTCGGCCGGCGCCATGATTAGCAGGTTCGGGATGCAGCGCATGAAGCTGTAGTCGAAGCTGCCGGCATGGGTCGGGCCATCCGGGCCGACTAGACCTGCGCGGTCGAGCGCGAACAGTACGTCCAGGTTCTGAATCGCGACATCGTGAATCAGTTGGTCGTAGGCGCGTTGCAGGAAGGTCGAATAGATCGCGACGACCGGCTTCGCGCCCTGGCAGGCTTGGCCCGCGGCGAGCGTGACCGCATGCTGTTCGGCGATCGCGACGTCGAAATAGCGCTTCGGAAAGCGTTCGGAAAACTTGACCAGACCCGAGCCTTCGCGCATCGCCGGTGTGATGCCGAGGAGGCGCTCGTCCTGCTCTGCCATGTCGCAGAGCCAGTTGCCGAACACCTCGGTATAGGTCGGGTGCGGGGAGGGTGCCGATTTCGGCAGCGAATCCTTGGAAGGGTCGAAGGCCGGCACGCCATGGTAAGCGAGCGGGTCTTTCTCGGCCGGCGCATAGCCCTTGCCCTTCTTGGTCACGATGTGCAGCAGGCGCGGGCCGGGCATCGCCTTCAGGTTTTCGAGCGTAGCCACCAACACGTCGATGTCGTGGCCGTCGATCGGGCCGATGTAATTGAAGCCGAGCTCCTCGAACAAGGTGCCGGGCACCACCATGCCCTTGATATGTTCTTCGGTGCGGCGCGCAAGTTCCCAGGCGCTCGGTATGTTGCTGAGCACTTTCTTGCTTTCCTCGCGCACGGAGGAGTATAGGCGGCTCGACAGCACCTTGGTCAGATAATTGCTCATCGCGCCGACGTTCGGCGAGATCGACATCTCGTTGTCGTTCAGAATCACCAGCAGGTTCGCATCGATGCTGCCCGCATGGTTCATCGCCTCATAGGCCATGCCTCCGGTGATGCTGCCGTCGCCGATGATCGCGACCATCTGTTTGTTCTCGCCTTTCCGGGCCGAGGCGATCGCCATGCCCAGGGCCGCGCTGATCGAGGTGCTCGAATGGCCGACGCCGAAGGCGTCATATTCGCTTTCGGTGCGCGACGGGAATGCCGCGATGCCGCCGTGCGTGCGGATCGTGGTCATCCGCTCCTTGCGGCCGGTCAGAATCTTGTGCGGGTAGGCCTGATGGCCGACATCCCAGACCAACTGATCCTCCGGGGTATTGAATACATAGTGCAGCGCGACGGTCAATTCGACCGTGCCCAGGCCGGCCGAGAAATGGCCGCCGGAAATGCTGACCGTATGCGTCAAATAATCGCGCAGTTCTTTCGCCAGCGGCTTCAGCTGGCTTTTTCTGAGTTTGCGCAGGTCCGCGGGAAGATTGATGGTGTCTAAAATGGGGGTGTGGCCTGAATAATTCATCTCTAACTCGATTCCTTGCGGGGTCAAGGCGCGGGCGGTTGGGCAGCGCGCTGGTCAGCGCGTTCCAGCACGGCGATGCCGGCTGGAACGCGCAGTTTACCTTGCGATTATCCGATTTAAATCCTTACTGATCAAGTTGGGAATCAATGATCCCGCTCGATGATGTAAAGCGACAGGTCGCGGAGCAGGTCGGCCTCGCTGCCGAAGATACTCAGGCAATCGAGCGCTTTCTCGTGCAGTTCCTGGGCTTTTTGTTTCGCGCCGGCGAGTCCGAGCAAGGCCGGATAGGTCGGTTTATCGTTGTCCTTGTCCTTGCCCTGGGTCTTGCCGAGGGTCGCAGTGTCGCTTTCTTCGTCGAGGATGTCGTCCTTGACCTGGAACGAGAGGCCGATGCATTTGGCGTATTGATCGAGCTTGGAGGCGACCGAGGTATCGATATCGGCTCTGGCCAGGGTCGCAAGATTCACGCTCGCGCGGATCAGGGCGCCGGTCTTGTGAATGTGCATGTTTTCGAGCTCGGGCAGGTTCAGCTTGGTGCCGACCGAAGCCAGATCGATCGCCTGACCGCCGACCATGCCCATCGAGCCACTGGCCTTGGCCAGGGTCGTGATCATCTTGATCCGGTTTTCGGGACTGGCCGTGACCGTCGGATCGTGCGCAAGCACTTCAAAGGCCAGCGCCTGCAGCGCATCGCCGGTCAGGATCGCGGTGGCTTCGTCGAAAGCGACATGGCAGGTCGGTTTGCCGCGGCGCAAGTCATCGTCGTCCATCGCGGGCAGGTCGTCATGGATCAATGAATACACATGGATCAATTCGACCGCGCAGGCCGGGCCGTCGAGTTCTTCCGGCTCGATGCCGAGCGTCTTGCCGGTGCAGTAGGTCAGCAAGGGGCGCATCCGTTTGCCGCCGTCCAGCACGCAATAACGCATCGCCTGATGCAGTTTTTGCGGCAGGATGTTGTCGCTTGGCAGACGCGCTTCGAGCGCCCGTTCGACGCGGTTTTGGCAGAGGCTCAGGTATTCTTTTAACGCATTACTCATCAGTAAAAGGCTCCAGGGATGACGCGCCGTTCTTTTCCAATAAAATCTGAACTTTCTGTTCGGCCTCCTGCAAGGCCTGCTGGCAGGTGCGGGTTAGAAAAACGCCGCGTTCAAACGACTTCAGCGACTCTTCCAGCGAAATATCGCCCTGTTCGAGCTGGTTGACCAGCGCTTCGAGCTCGGCGAGCGAGTCTTCAAACAACGTCGGACTTTTCTTTTTCGGCATCGGGAAAAAACGGTTGCAAAAATAAATCGATAAATAAACCGCCCATTATATACGAAAGTGGCCGTCATTCGCTCTGAACTTACAGGACTTTCGGTCCTGCACGAAAACTGCACAATAAATCGCCGAAATTGCAAATCCCCGCCGCGTGATCTGCAAGGCGGCCGGGTAAATTTTGACATGACGATCAATCACAGGAGTCATCCGTCATGAAAAACAATTTTTATCTGAAACTGGGCGTTATTTTCGGCTTGATATTATTGCTGTTGATTCCGCGCGCCTATATCGGCGGCGTGGTCTATGAGCGGCAAGGCTGGCGGCAGCAGGCTTACGACAGCATCGGGCAAAGCTGGCCCGGCGCGCAAACGCTGGCGGGGCCGGTCTTGGTGCAACCTTATGTGCTGACCTATCACACCAAGGAAAAAATCATCGATGGCAACCGAAAAGAGAAGGAAATCGTGAAGGAAGCGACGCTGTCCGATGCGCTCTATCTGATTCCGGAACAGTTGCATGTCACCAGCGAGTTGACTAGCTCCGAACGCTACCGCGGGATTTACCAGGTGCCTGTCTATCAGAGCCAGGTCCAGGTTGCGGGCAAGTTCAACACGCAGCCGGTCCTGGATTTGCTGGCCCGGAACAAGGGCAACGCGATCCGCTTTGACAAGCCGCAGTTGAGCGTGCTGGTGCGCGATCAGCGCGGCGTGGTCGCACCCTCTGCATTGACCTGGGGGCAGTCCAGCCTGCCGTTCAAGCCGGGCGGCAATCTGCATGATGCGGCGGCCGGCATGCATGCGGCGCTGCCCGCGCTGAAACTGGAGCCCGCCGCAGAGAGCCTGCCGTTTGCGTTCAAACTGGAACTTCGGGGCATGCGAGCGATGAATTTCGCCTTGCTTGCGGCAGAGTCCGACGTCAGTCTGAAGGCGAACTGGCCGCATCCGAGCTTCACCGGTCAGTTGCTGCCGGAGACGCGCGAGATCGGCAAAGACGGCTTCAGCGCGGTCTGGCGCGCCTCGTCCTTTTCGTACAATGTCAGCGGCGCTCTGGATGCCTGCCGGAAAGGCAATTGCCTGGCTTTGCTCGACGCTGCGGTCGGTTTCGATTTGCTGAAGCCGGTCGATGTCTATCAGGAATCCGAACGCAGCATCAAATACGCGGAACTGTTCGTCGTGCTGACCTTCGTTGTGTTGATTCTGTTCGAACTGTTGAAAAAGTTGCGCGTGCATCCTATCCAGTATGCGCTGGTCGGCACCGCGCTGCTGATGTTCTATCTGCTGTTGATCGCGCTGTCCGAACATATCCGGTTTTTCTATGCATACCTGATCGGCGCGTTCGCCTGTACCGCCTTGTTGACCTGTTATTTCGGCGCGATACTGCGCAGCCGCAGATTCGGACTCGTGCTCGGTTTTGGTCTGTCGCTGCTGTATGCGGTGCTCTACGTGATCCTGCAGGCGGAAGATTATGCGATGCTGATGGGCAGCTTGCTGTTGTTCGGCGTGCTGGCCGGTTTGATGCTGGCGACGCGGCATCTCGACTGGTACCGGTTGACCGGGCAGGGCGATGCGGAAGCAACGGCGCAGTTGGCATCAGAAAAGGAGACGGCGCATGCGTAAAATCGGCAAGTTCGCGATGGTGGCTATCATCGTGGCACTCGGTTTTGTTTTCCCGGAAACCCACCGGATTCCGGTTTCGGAATGCCGAGCGGATGGCTTAGAATGTTCTATATTGATCCGCATGACTTTTTGACTGCTAAGGACGCCTGATGAGCAAACGCATACTCGTTGCCGACGACGATGCCCATATCCGGGACGTGATCGGCTTTGCGCTCGAAAAGGCCGGCATGCAGGTGTGGCAGGCCGAAGACGGACGGCGCGCGCTGGAGGCATTCCGTGCCGATCCTTGCGATCTGATAGTGCTCGACATCAACATGCCGGAGTTCGACGGCCTGGAAGTCTGCCGCGAAATCCGCAAACACTCCGATGTGCCGATCCTGTTTCTGTCTTCGCGCGACGACGAGATCGACCGGATACTCGGCCTCGAAATCGGCGGCGACGATTATGTGACCAAGCCTTTCAGCCCGCGCGAGCTGGTCGCCAGGGTCAATGTGATTCTGCGGCGCGCGCAGACTTTGCCGAAGGTAGTCGCACCTGAGTCGCTGTTGCGGCATGGCAGGCTCAGCGTTTTACCCTCCCAGCACAAGGTGCTGTGGGACGGCATCGCGGTCGGCCTGACCGCAACCGAATTCGCGATATTGCAGCTGTTGATCCGTCATCCTGCCCGCGTCTTCAGCCGCGACCGCATCATGCAGAGCGCCTACGACAACAACGTTTATGTCAGCGACCGCACGATCGACAGCCATATCCGCCATATCCGCCAGAAACTCGGCGAGGCGGGCTGCCGGGCCGCGATCGAGACCGTGCACGGCGTCGGCTATCAACTGGCCGGATGCGAGTGAGCTTCAGACTGCCGTTTTGGCGCCGCCGGCTGTTCCGTCTGCGCAATATCCTGTTGAGCGTGATGTTGATGGTGCTGGCGCTGCCGCTGGGCGGGCTGTATTTCTTCCGGATCTATGAAAACGAACTGGTGCAGCAGACCGAGCGGGAACTGATCGCGCAGGCGGCGGCCTTGTCCGCGAGTTATCGGCAGCTGCTGCGCAATCTGCAAACGAATGGTAAGCCCTATGGAAGGCAGCTGTCGGACCGCACCGACATCCAGGCCTATGCCGGAACCTATCCGTTGCCTCAGAGTGCCCCTTACGCGCCGATCTTTCCGGAACTGAGCCTGTTCGATACTATCCTTTCGCCGCGTCCCCCGGCGGCAGCCGCACAGGCTTTGCCCGACGAGCTGGCGCGCCGCGCCGGCCTGCTATTGCGCCCGGTCTTGCAGGATACGCAGCACATCACGTTGTCCGGCATCCGTTTGCTTGACCCGAACGGCATCGTAATCGCCGGGCGCGAGGAGGTCGGCGCATCGCTCGCGCATATCCCGGAAGTCGGGGAAGCCTTGCAAGGGCGCTATGCGAGTGTGATCCGTCAGCGCATCTCGGACGAACCGCCGCCGCCTTTGTATTCGATCAGCCGCGGCGCGAACATCCGCGTCTTCATCGCATTCCCGGTGCTCGAAAACGGCCGCCTGCAAGGCGTGTTCTATTTGTCGCGCACGCCGAACAATATCCTGAAACATCTCTACGCGGTCAAGGGCCGCGTGCTGCTGGCCGGTGTCAGTCTGTTGTTGATCGTGGTCACGATCGTGATGCTGGTCTCCTCGTCGATCGCGCGGCCGATCCGGGAGTTGATCCGGCAGACCGAAAAACTCAAAAGCGGCGAACAAAAAGTCATCGAGCCTTTGCAAAATCCGGTTACTCAGGAAATCGCCCAGCTTTCGGCGAGTTTTGCGGATATGTCACGGGCGCTCTCGGAGCGGACCGACTACATCCGCCGCTTCGCGACCCATGTCTCGCATGAATTCAAAACGCCGCTGACTTCGATCCAGGGTGCGCTGGAACTGTTGCAGGATCATCTCGACACGATGCCGGAGGAGCGCCGCCAACGCTTCATCGCAAATCTCCTGGCCGACACGCACCGGCTCAGGCAACTGGTCAACCGCCTGCTCGAACTCGCGCACGCGGATGCGACGCTGCCGAGCGGTCAGGAATGCTTATTGCCCGAAGTCGTCGGGCAACTGAAGCATCGCTATGCCGAACGCGGCCTGCTTATCGAACTGGACATGGCATCGGCGGCGCCGTTGCTGATCGCGCCGGAAGTGCTCGAGTTGGTGCTGGTCAACCTGTTCGAAAACAGCCTGCAACACGGCGCGGACCGGGTCAGGATTCATGCGGAGCGGCTGGATGAGGGGATGAAAATCGGCTTGCAGGACAACGGCGCGGGCATTTCGCGCGAGAATCGCAACAAAATCTTTACGCCTTTTTTCACGACGCGCCGAAACGCCGGCGGCACCGGCCTGGGGCTGGAGATTGCCGCCTCGCTGTTGAAAGCCTACGGCGCAGAAATCGAACTGGGCGAAAGCGGGCAGGGCGCGTTGTTTTGGCTGCGACTGCCTGCCTCCAAACGCGCGCCGGTGTGAGCCGGAGGCGTCTAAGCCGTCAGGTCATTCCTGCAACAACTGGACCACACGGCTTTCCAGGTCAGGAAAAGCGCCAAACTCGCAGGCGCGCAGCGCGCCTTGCTTGTCGACCAGGATCTGCGACGGCGTGCCTTTCAATTGAAAGCGTTCAAAAGTTTCCGCCCGATAGCGCAGCGATTCCAGATATTTCTCTACCTGTTGGATGACCTGCTGCCGATAGGCCTCCGGCTGCCGGTCGAAATTCGGCAAGCGGCCTTGGATGAAGGCGAGAATGTCATCGCCGGAGATTTCGCCCTGCCGCTCGCTCAATTGATCCATCGCCAACGGGAAAGGAATGCGGTACGGCAGGCGTCCTTGCACGAGTTTCCCATGCTGGCTCAGCGCCTTGAAGGTTTCGCCGATCACTTCGTTACGCTCGACCAGCAGGCGTAAATTTTCGAGCGTGTTTTTATCGAAATCCTCGAAGGCGGTCGCCACGCCGAGCACAGCCAAGCCGGCATCGGCATATTTGCGGTGCAATTCGATCGCTTCCGGCAACGCATAGAAAAAGCAGCCGGGACAGTTGACCTGAAACACCTCGACCAGCACCACGCGCCCCTTCAACTGCTCGAAATTGACCGGCACTCCCTGCACCCATTCGGAGACCGCCAATGACGGCGCCAGTTGTCCGATTTGCAGGGGCGTCTCGCTCATCAGCAGACCTCATCGAGCCGGCTTGCGGCTTGTTGCTCACGGCGCAGCTGTTTCGCTTCTCGTTTCGCACGCAGGCTTCTGGCCGCATCCGAACCGATATGCGCCTCGCCGCGCTGCCGCGCAAGCTGCATCTGCTTTTCACGCTCGCTGAAACGGCTTTTCTGTTCCTCGGTCAGTTTGCCGTGACAATGCGGGCAACTGACGCCTTTTTGATAGCGGGGGTCGGCCTTGTCAGCTGCGGTAATCGGCAGCCGGCAGGCATGGCATTGGTCATATTCGCCCTTTTGCAGCGCATGGTCGACCGTCACGCGCTCGTCGAAAACGAAGCATTCGCCCTGCCAGAGTGTGTTCTCGACCGGCACCTCTTCCAGATATTTCAGGATACCGCCTTGAAGATGATAGACCTCTTCGAAGCCTTGTTCCTTCAAATAGGCGGTCGATTTTTCGCAGCGTATGCCGCCGGTGCAAAACATCGCGACTTTCTTGTGCTGCGCAGGATCGAGATGGTCCTTGACGAACTGCGGAAACTCGCGGAAGCTTTCGGTCTGCGGATTGACCGCGTTTTTGAAGGTGCCGACCTGATATTCGTAGTCGTTGCGGGTGTCGATCAAAATCACTTCCGGATCCGAAATCAGGCGGTTCCAGTCGGCAGGCTTCACATAAGTGCCGACCACGCGCCGGGGATCGATGCCCTCGACGCCCATCGTGACGATCTCTTTCTTCAGTTTGACTTTGGTGCGGTTGAAAGGTGGCACGCCGGTGTAGGATTCCTTGGTGTCGATATCCGCGAGCCTCGGGTCGCTGCGCAGCCAGGCCAATACAGTGTCGATACCTTCGCGGGATCCTGCGACCGTGCCGTTGATGCCTTCCGAGGCCAACAGCAGGGTTCCCTTGACGCCGTTATTTTCCATGACCCGGTGCAAAGGCTGCCGCAGCTGCCCATGGTTTTCCAGGGTCACGAACTTGTACAGGGCGCAAACCACGATTTGAGACATTTGATTTCCTCGTTGTAAGCTGGAACGTAAATCCAGGACAAAAGAGGCGGATTATAGCCCGAAAATGCTCTACCGGGCTAGAGAGGCTCTGTCAAACGTCGGCTAAGTCGCTGATTTTTATTGCGGGGAGGGGATAGTCAGACTTGCGATTGCAGATAATTCTGAATGCCGATCTTTCCGATCAATTCGAGCTGGGTTTCGAGCCAATCGACATGCTCTTCCTCGCTTTCGAGAATATGCGTGAAAATTTCGCGGGAGACATAGTCCTGTACCGACTCGCAATAGGCGATCGCCTCCCTGAGCAATGGAATCGCGGTCTGTTCGAGCTTCAGGTCGCATTCGAGCATCTCCTGCGGGTTCTCTCCGATCAAGAGCTTGTCGAGATTCTGCAGATTGGGCAGGCCTTCCAGAAACAGAATCCGCTCGATCAGCGTATCGGCATGCTTCATCTCATCGATCGACTCGTGATATTCCTTTTCATTCAGTTTCGAAAAGCCCCAGTTTTTGAACATGCGCGCATGTAAAAAATACTGATTGATCGCGGTCAGCTCATTCGTCAGCGTCTTGTTCAAGAATTCGATGATTTTTTTATCGCCCTTCATGGATGCTCCCGGCGCCTTCAGCAGGCATTATAGACAGGTTGAGTGGACACTGAGGGCATTATAAATTGATTTTGCTTGCCCGCGTCAAGCAATTCCTTGACCTGACGATTGCATTTTCCGCAGTCGCCGCCGACGCCGAAGCACTCGAACAGCTGTCGGCGCGTACACAGGCCGTTATCGATGGCTTTCTTGATTTGGGTATCGGTGACTGCCTTGCAGACGCATACATACATGGAAAGATCTCCTGAGGGATTGTTATAAAAAATAATAACAATTCTCATTTAAAAAATCCAGCCGAAGTAGAGCCCAACTTTGCAAACGCTCATCCGGCGATAGGCAACATTACCGGTCCGTCGATAATTTTTCTTTCATGCACAGCCGATAGGCCGCTTCGCGAATGATTTCGGTCTTCAGCTCGGGGTTCAAGCGGTAGGCGGCATTGATCAGGTATAATGCATCATTGCCGCTATCCTTCGAGGTTTGGATTTTATCCGCGAAAGCGGTCTTGATCGTATCCCTGATCGCCGCGAACGAAAGTCCGGACTTCTTGAACTCGTAGCCGTTGACCACCACGTCCGCATCGGTCTTGCACAAGGTGTGGAAGCGGTTCAATTCCTCCTCGGTTCCGCTGAGGGCCGGCCGAGAAGCCGCAAGGCCGGTCAAGATCAATAAAACAACGGCTGATTTATTCATCGTGAACCTCTCTGAACTGCATTGCGATTAAAAAGTTAGGTTTCTCTCCCCGGATGCGGTCTTCATTCTGCAAGTCAGGGAAACAATCTAATGGGTTGACCGGTTCTGCGTTAGATAGTTCTCTGGTTCGGAAACATCATATTCTTACGCAGAATCCATGCCAAATAGCATAATCTTATTTTTAATGCAGTCCATGAACCGGTTGGCAAATCGCGAAATAATTGCCGGCTTTACTCCCTGACCGGACGCTTTTCGAGCTTGCGTTGCAGCGTGCGCCGATGCATGTTCAAGGCTCTGGCGGCGGCAGAGATATTGCCGTCGTGTTGCATCAGAATTTTTTGCAGATGCTCCCATTCCAGGCGCTTGACCGACAAGGGGCTTTCGCTGATCGACACGCTCGCGTCGCCTTCGTTTTTATGCAGGGCGGCCAGAATCTCGTCGGCATTGGCGGGTTTGGTCAGATAGTGTATCGCGCCGAGCTTGATCGCCTCGACCGCGGTCGCGATGCTCGCGAAGCCGGTCAACATCACGCAGGCCGTGTTCGCGTCCAGTGAGATCAGTTTCTTGACCAGTTCCAGGCCCGATTCGTGGCCGATACGCAGGTCGATCACCGCGTATTCCGGCAGATTGTGTTCGGCGAGTTCGATGCCGCTTTGCACGTCGTTTGCGACCAGCACTTCATAATCGCGTTTTTCGAGCGCGGATTTCAGCACCCGGCAATAGGTTTCATCGTCGTCGACCAGCAATAATCTCGGTTTGTCGCTTGCTCGGTTATCCATTGATCGCATTCTCCTCTTCACTCGGTTCGGCATGCAACAGCGGCAGCGTGATATCGACGCAGGCGCCGTGCGGTTCCGCATTATAAAGCCGGATCGTGCCGCCCAGGCGGCTGATGGTCGAATAAGTCAGAAACAGACCGACCCCGAGGCCGCGTTTTCTACTGACTAAAGGCTGCCGGCCCGCGCTCTCGACCATTTCCGGCGGAAAGCCGGGGCCATAATCGCGAATCTTGATATGCAGCAGCCGCAAATCCCAAGCTACGTGAAATTCGATGCCCTTGCGATTGTCGCCGGACGCATCGGCCGCATTGTTCAGGATATTGATCAAGGCATGCGTCAGCGTGCGTTCGGCGATGATCTCGGCTTCATCGACAGTGTCGGGGTCGATGAAAAAATTCAGTTTGACCGTGGATTTCTGGGTGCGCCAGAGATTGATCACATCGTCGATATAGGCGGCCACGCGCATCACGCGCCCGGATTCGGCGCGAATTTCGCCGGCCGAGGCGGACATCACCGATAAAGCCTGTTTGCAGCGGTCGACCTGCTGCTGCATGATGTCGATTTTTTCGTGCAGATCGGGAAAGCGGTGTTGCGGAAAGTCTTGTCTGAGTTCGTGCGCGACGATCGCGATCGTGCCGAGCGGTGTGCCCATGTCATGGGCCGCGCTGGCGGCCAGGGTGCCGAGTGCGATGACCCGCTCGTCGCGGAGCGCATTTTCGCGTGCAATCGCTAGACTGCGTTCCTGACTCTTTAAGGTTTTCGCCAATTCGACCACGAAAAACGCCACCAGTCCGGCGCTGAACACAAATCCGAACCACATGCCGAACATATGCAGGTCATAATAATGCCGGTCGCTGGTCGCATAGGCATTCAGCAGCATCGAGTAATGCGGCATGTCGGGATGCAGTCGCTCGGGATCGGGCATGTGCGGCTCGATCGAGGGCAGGGGGATGTTATACGCGATCAAAATCGTATACATCGACGTGGTCAGCACGACCATATACCAGGCGTAGGACTGCGGCAGCATGATCGCAGTCACGATCAAAGGCAGCAGAAACACCCAGATGATCGGGTTCGAGGCGCCTCCGGTCAGATACATGAACGCCGCAATCCCCAGTACATCGATCGTCAATTGCGAGAAAATTTCGAGCTCCGACACCGGATCCCCGGTCTGCAAACGCATCGAAGTGTACATGTTGACCGAGATGATCGATACGATTACCAGCCAGAGCTGTTCTTCGGGTAACTGGATGTTCAGTCCGTAGGCCGAGATGACCAGCAACAGCGAAGCGGCTAGAATCAGCATGTTTCTAAGGATGAACAGCCAGCGCAGATTTTGTCTGGCGCTAAATTCGGACTTGGGCGTAACGTTTGTGAGCATGTTCCAAAATAACCAAAAAATTGACCGATTCTGTATCTCTGGGGCTATTGTCGCCTATTTGCCGGGCCTTGCGCACTGCGGCAATATGTCACACGCGCCGTTCAGTGGCAATTGCTATGATCGAATCAACTTTTGCAGCACATAGCGCGCAACCAGTATCGCAGTTCTGCAACGATTTACGGAAATGCCGCTGTCGCTTTTTTGGTAATCGTTGCAACGGTGCGACAATTTGCCACATTTTCAATTGACTTTGGCGTTGCTATGATTAATTTAACTTTTGAGGCTCTCCGGAGCCTGTGAGCTGAAAGTTGCGTTGAAATCTTCCTAATAGTTCTCGGGCGGTTGTTTAACCGCCCTTTTTTTTGCCTGGCGTTTTCGCGATGGCGGAATCAAATAACGCGCAACACTTTGTATCTTTTTTGACAACCGTTGTGGCCCTGCGACAATTTGCCACATTTTTAATTGTCTTTTGTGTTGCTATCATTAACCTAACTTTTGAGGCTCCCCGGAGCCTGTGAGCTGAAAGTTGCGTTGAAATCTTCCTAATAGTTCTCGGGCGGTTATTTAACCGCCCTTTTTTTTGCCCGCTTATTTTTCGGCGTAACACACGCCGAGGCCGCCGAGTCCGCAATAGCCGCCGGGATTTTTGGCAAGGTATTGCTGGTGATAATCTTCGGCATAATAAAACTCGCCGGCCGGCAGAATCTCGGTCGTGATCTCCCCATAGCCGGCCCTCGACAATTGCTCCTGAAAGGCTTGCCTCGAAGCGATTGCCAGATTCCATTGTTCCTGGTCATAGGTGTAGATTCCGGAGCGGTATTGCGTGCCGATGTCGTTGCCCTGGCGCATGCCCTGGGTCGGATTGTGCGCCTCCCAGAACAGCTTCAGCAGCTCGCCGTAGGGCGTCAACTCGGGATCGTAAACCACCCTGACCACTTCACTGTGACCGGTCATGCCGGTGCAGACCTGGTCGTAAGTCGGATTGACCGTATAGCCGCCGCTGTAGCCGACCGCGGTGCTGAAGATCTGGGGATAAGACCAAAAGCGGCGTTCGGCGCCCCAGAAACAGCCGAGACCGAACAGCGCCAGGCGCAGAGGCTCGGGAAACGGCGGCACGATCGGATTGCCGGTCACAAAATGCCGATTGGTTACGCGCGGCGGTTCGGGGTTGCCGGGCAGAGCGTCGGCGGGATCCGGCAGTACCAGCTTTTTTGCAGCAAAAATCATAGACGGAACCTGCGGTAATCAACAGAACGCTAGGTTACACCGATTGCGGGGTATAATAAAGCGTTTACTTTTTCGGAAAGACAGGATGGAAGAAGATAGTTTACGCCGCTTTATTTTCGAGGAATTCGGCGTGCGCGGCGAATGGGTCAAGTTGTCAAACAGTTGGCAAAACGCCCGGCACAATCAACACGGCAATGCGGCCGTCCAAGAACATTTAGGGCAGGCGCTGGCGGCGGCCGTGCTGTTGTCCGCCACGATCAAGTTCAGCGGCTCGGTCATCATGCAGGCGCAGGGCGATGGCGCCTTCAGAACCCTGGTCGCGCAATCGACGCACGACCGCAAAATCAGGGGCCTGGTTCGCTGTGCCGGCGAGGTGCATGACGGTCCGCTCGAAGCGGTGTTCGGCCAGGGGCGACTGGTGTTGACGATCAGGCCGGATAACGGCGAACCTTATCAAGGCATCGTGCCGCTGAGAGGCGCCAATCTGGCCGCCGCCTTGCAGACCTATTTCATCCAGTCCGAACAGCTCGATACCCGTTTGTGGCTGTTTGCGAACGATCAGGTGGCGGCCGGCTTATTGTTGCAGGAACTGCCCGCGCATAAGGACTTCAAGTCCGATTGGGAGCGCATCACGATGTTGGCTGACACGCTGACCGAAACGGAGTTGCTGAATCTCGACTGCGAGACGCTGCTGCACCGGCTGTTCCATGAAGAAAAAGTCCGCCTCTTCGATGCCGAAGCGGTCTGCTTCGAGTGTGCCTGCTCCAAACAGAAAATCGAATACGCCCTGCGCTCGCTCGGCGAACAGGAACTGGAGCATATTCTGCAGGAAAAAGGCGCGGTCGAAGTCGGCTGCGAATTTTGTAACAAGCAATACCGTTTCGACCGGATCGATGTGCAAAAGCTGCTGGCCGACGATTTATCGGCTTATCAGGCGGATACGCGGCATTGAGGAGCCCTTCAATGCAGGCGGACCACGCGAAAACCCTGGGCCTTCAGCAGTTCGATCAGACCGTCGGCGCCCAATAAATGCAGACTGCCGACCACCACCAGGGCGTCGCCCTGGGTGTTTTCGCGCAGAAACGCGGAAATTTGCGGCAGCCAGACGCGATTCCTATCGCGATTCAGACGCCGGTAAAATGCGGGGGTGTCGTTGATGCTATCCTGGCTCAGCAGCTGGAGCAAACCCTCGGCGTCGCCATTGCGCCAGCGCTGATGCAATTGCTCCAGTTGCGCCGGGTTCTGCATGTCTTTTAAGGTCTGATTCAAGAACAGTTCCTGATCCTTGGGGGCCATTTGAGCAAAAACCCCGACCTGCTGACTGAGGGTCTCCAGCCCCGCCGTGTCCTTGCGCGCGATAGCGGCCATGTCCATATAATGCTTGTCCAATCCCAGATCCGGCAGGAAGCCGGCCTGCGTGACGGCAAGATTCGCGATCGTCAGCGCCGCCAGCCACGGTTTCATCGCCTGGAACGACTCGATCGGCAACGCATGGGTTTGGCAATAGTGCTGCAAGCGCTTCCATGTGTCGGTTTTCAGGATCTGCTTGAGCGTTCCACCGCCTTCGATCAGGCCCGTCTTCATCATCGCTTGCACGCTTGCGGGATTGTTCAGCTCTTCCGGAGCGACTTCGAAATAGACTTTGCCGGCCGCGTCGAACGCCTGGTTGACGGCCGCGGCCAAGGGATAATCCTCGGCCTTCAGCATGTGAAACGAGCCCAGCATATAGACGCTATTGTCCTCGTCGCTGACTTGCCAGAGCAAGGGCTTCGGCGGCGCCGCCGAAACCCTTGTCCAGCACAGTAGCAAGATCAGCAGGCTCAGCCAGCGCGCCATCTCAATGCCCCGGGCCCATTTCAAAAATGATCAATTCGGCAGGCTCACCGCCGATGTTCTCGACGGTCATCGATTGCCCGGTTTCCCAAAACACCTCGCCCTCCGAGTAAATTCCGGTCTTGTCGCCCTCGACCACTTGCAGCGTGCCCTTGACCACATAGCGCGGTCCCGGTCCCTCATGCGTATGGCGCGGGGTTTTGACGCCTTGCGGAAAGCTGACCCGAATCACTTTGCCGTTCACATTCGGGCTGGGGAGGGTCACGTTTTGCCGTAACAAGACCGTTCTTTTGATTTCCGGCGCTTCTGTTGCCGAAGCGGAATGGCTGAGCGTCACGAACAATACGGACGGAAGCACTACCGATTTTTTGACTAGATATGGGATCAACATGCATTTGCCTCTTTATGGATGAAATAGTTGTTTTTTGAGATGATTTTTCTTTCGACGCGGCTAGCCGCAAAAAATTCGCATTACACGCAATGATTGGCCCATTTGCAAGCCTCGCCCGCCGGACGCGAAAAACTCGTAAAACCACATAAATTATGGTTATATTTTGGTCGTCAAATAGAGATCCATTCGCCTTCATCGCTACAGACAAACCGTATTATCAGCGCTATAATCGAAAAAAATAAAGCAATGGATTTCGTTGGCGGGATCTCAGCGATCCTCGCCGATGTTAATTGACTGGTTATAAGATAATAAAAAATAAGGTTTATGATTAGTGTGCTCCTCGTTGACGATCATCAATTGGTCAGGACCGGCATCCAGGCGCTATTGAATTCGGATAAGGGAATTCAAGTCGTGGCGGTCGCCGATTCCGGCGAACAAGCGCTCGAGATCGTCGAAGAACTGGCGCCGGATGTGGTATTGATGGACGTCAGCATGCCCGGCATCGGCGGCGTCGAGGCCAGTCGTCGCATTTTGCGGCAGAACCCCAATGTTAAAATCATCGGCTTGTCGGCTTATAACGACGGTCCGATTCCGCAGCAATTATTGAAGCTCGGCGTGCTGGGTTTCATCTCCAAATCTTCCTCCGCAGACGAAATGATTTGCGCGATCCGCAAGGCGGTCGATGGACAGCGTTATCTGTGCAACGATGTCGCGAGTCATCTGGCTTTTCAAAGCTTGCTCGGCGATCAACCGTCGCCGTTCGCCAAACTGTCGCAGCGCGAAACCGAAATCGTGACGCTGATCCTGCAAGGCAAATCGATAGCGGAAATGGCCGAAATACTGTCGATCAACACCAAAACGGTCAATACCTACCGCTATCGGCTTTATGGTAAACTAAAGGTTAAAAACGATGTGGAACTGACGCGTCTTGCGGTCAAATCCGGCCATTTCGACCCCGGTTTGATCTGATTTTTTCGAGCGGCTGCTGCGGCGCCGGCCATCAACCCTTTCTGCCGTGACTCAAACCAAAGATTCCATTTACGCCAGCCCCTTGGCTGACATCGAAGCATTCAAATTCGACGCCAAGGTCGTTGACGTTTTTCCCGACATGATCCAGCGCTCGGTGCCGGGCTATCAGGCGATCATTGCCGCGATCGGCCTGTTGGCCGGCCGCTTCGCGCGTCCCGATAGCGTCTGCTACGACCTCGGCTGCTCGCTCGGCGCGGCGACTTTCAGCATGCTGCAACACATCGACGCACCGAACTGCCGCATCGTCGCGGTCGATAATTCGGCGGCGATGGTCTCGCGTTTCCACGAACGTTTACAAAAAGACGCGCCGAATGCGAATGTTCAAATTCGCTGCGAGGACATCCGCGACATCACGATCGAAAACGCCTCGGTCGTGGTGCTCAATTTCACCTTGCAATTCATTCCGGTCGAAGACCGTCTGGCTTTTCTGCGTAAAATTCAGCAAGGGCTGTTGCCGGGCGGGCTGTTGATTCTGTCCGAAAAGCTTTGCTTCGACGACCCCAGGCAGCAGGACTTGCAGACTGACATGCATCATGCGTTCAAGCGCGCGCAGGGCTACAGCGATCTCGAAATCAGTCAGAAACGTAGCGCGCTCGAGAACGTGCTGATTCCGGAAACGTTCGCGGCCCATCAAGGCCGTTTGCTCGAGGCCGGATTCAACAGCGCGGAAGTCTGGTTTCAATATTTCAACTTCGCCTCGATCCTCGCCCTGAAATGACCGCTTACGATGGTTTATATGCGGCGCTCAGCGAAGCCAATGCGGGCGCCTGGGCGGACCTCTTGCCTGATCAAATCGCCGCCGCGCTGGACCCGGCCCGCCACGGCACGCTGCCGCGCTGGCAGGCCTTGCTCGAGCGTCTGCCGGCATTGTCGCCTTCGCTGCGCTGTTTGACCGGCGATGTAGTGCAAATCGGACGCGCCGAGGATATTGGCGATGAAGACAGGGCCTTGCTCTTGGAAATCCTGCGCGAATTGATTCCCTGGCGCAAGGGGCCCTACGATTTATACGGCATCCCAATCGACACCGAATGGCGCTCCGACTGGAAATGGAATCGGCTCCAGGATCACATCTCGCCTTTGACGCACCGGTTGGTGCTGGATGTCGGCTGCGGCAGCGGCTATCACTGCTGGCGCATGCTAGGTGCGGGCGCGAAGACGGTCGTCGGCATCGATCCCTTGCTGTTGAATGTGGTCCAATTCCAGCTGGTCAAGGCGCTGCACGGTCCCGCGCCGTTGCATGTCCTGCCTTTCGGCATCGAGGCGTTGCCGGCCGACTTGAAAGCATTCGATACGGTGTTTTCGATGGGCGTGCTGTATCATCGGCGGTCGCCGATCGAACATCTTTTGGAACTGAGGGGCTGCCTGAAACCCGGCGGCGAACTGGTGCTCGAAACCTTGATCATCGACGGCAAACTGGGCGAAACCCTGCTGCCGGAGGACCGCTATGCGAACATGCGCAATGTCTGGTTCATCCCCAGCATTGCGACGCTGGAGAGTTGGCTAAAGCGCTGCCGCTTCGGCAATATCCGCGTGGTCGACATCACGCCGACAAGCATCGAAGAGCAGCGCCGCACCGAATGGATGCCGTTTCAATCGCTGCCGGATTTTCTTGATCCGAATGATCCCGCATTGACGATCGAAGGCCTGCCCGCGCCGAAACGGGCCATCGTGCTGGCGGATTGTCTGTAGGATTTTTCAGGTAACATCCCTCATCTCTGCCTCGGAGGGCAAAGCGTTCCGCTTTGCCGCGGCAACTCAAACATAATTATGCGAATGATTGCCATCTCCTGGGAAGAGCATCTCTTGCCCTTATAAGATTGTGTCGGCTGAATGAGCACTGATGCCGTTCCCGTGATGCGAGCACGCCTTCAGGTCAATCCCAGGTTTTGGGGCGGATAGACAAAAACCTTGACAAGGTCTATAAGTGGACTTATTTTGAGATATGTTACATAAATACACTCATTGAGGAGATGCGGTATGTTATCCATTGCAAGCAGTCGCCCCGATCTTGATGACGCGATGATCGCAAAAAGCGCATTACGGACTTTTTTTAATATTGCGGAGGCCTGGAAACTCAGTACGGATGAGGCAATGGTCCTGCTGGGCATGGATTCCCGCAGCACCTTTTTCAAGTGGAAAAAGCAGCCCGAGCTCGCCAAGCTGAATCCCGATAAGCTGGAAAGGCTCTCCTACATTTTCGGCATTTATAAAGCGTTGCAGATATTGTTGCCTAAAGCCGAAGCGGCGGATCAATGGATCAAGCGCCCGAATAGCGCAGGATTGTTTCAAGGCAAATCGGCGCTCGATCGGATGCTGAAAGGCCGCGTCATCGATTTGTATGTGGTTAGGCAATACCTCGACGGGCAACGCGGGTAATGACCACGCCATCGTCACCAATCAGCCGCGTAGTTTGGCATCCTTGTTGGCGGCTGGTTCCCAGCCGGTTTCCGCCGGTGGGGTTATTCGATCGGGTAGCCGCGCCGGAAGACCTGGACATTGTTTTTGCGATCGAAGCGTTGACAAATGACCGGCTGTTGGACGAGTCGGGCGATATCAGGCTTGTTCCCCTCGAAGACCGGGTCTCGGGCCCTGGAACCACGCCGATTATGGCCGCCTTCACCCATCTGAACCCGGAAGGAAGCCGGTTTACAGACGGCACTTACGGGGTTTACTATGCCGGCAAGGATATGGATACGGCAATCGCCGAAACCCGGTTTCATAAGGCTCGGTTCTTGGCGGCGACGAGCGAGCCGCCGATGGAAATCGACATGCGAAGCTATGCTGCGGATTTGGAATCGGAGTTGCATGATATTCGCAAGATGCAAGCGCAGATGCCGGCGATTTATACGGATGACCCAGGGAGTTATCTTCATCCTCAAACCCTGGCGAAAGCATTGCGCGACACCGGTTCAAACGGCATCGTTTACGATAGCGTCCGTTATTCCGGGGGCGAATGTGTAGCCGTTTTTAGGCCGCGCATCCTGTCTCCCGTTCGGCAAGGCCCGCATTTTTGTTATGTATGGAACGGAGAGGCCATCACGGAGATTTACCAAAAAAGCCATTACCAACCGGGGCAATCATTCTGATTCGGCTAGCCGCGACCATCAACTTGTCCGTCCCGGAAAAGACGGATTTTGTATGATAACAAGGGCTTAAGTGGTATGCTAATAATGGCGAATCAATATCATAGGGGAGCCGTGGCGAAAGCTCTTCACCTAAAATTGAAAGTTACTCGAACCAATAATTCAGTGGAGTTGTATGTAATGTTTACCCGATTGTACTCAGGCAAAAGCCGAGCATCTTTAGCACCAGTGTTTTTAGTTTCAAGCGCATTGATGACGATTGGATGCGCGAGCACTGAGAAACGCGCGGAAACCTCGGTAGATCCTGTTTCGGCCAAGGCAAGCCAGGTCGATCCCTATGAGGGCTTCAACCGATCCATGTACGGGTTTAACATGGGACTGGATAAATATTTTTTCAAACCGGTCTCTGACGGTTACAAATTTATCACGCCTGATTTCGTGGAAACCGGGGTGAGTAATTTTTTTAGCAACTTGAAAGGCATCAATGTGGTGTTGAATGATGTCCTGCAGGGAAAATTTGAACAAGGCGCTTCGGATGCCGGCCGTTTCCTGACCAATACGACCATCGGTGTCGCTGGATTGATCGATGTGGCGAGTACACTGGGCCTGGAACATAATGTCGAGGACTTCGGGCAAACCTTGGCGGTTTGGGGGGTCGGAGAGGGGCCTTATTTGGTGCTGCCCGTCATGGGCCCTACAACGATTCGTGATGGTAGCGCCCTTATCGTAGACAAAGCCGCCAATCCAGGCACTTACGTCCCGTTCACCGGCGTTATCGAAGGCATCAGCGATCGCGCAAAAGTCCAAAGAGAGCTGAACTTCATCGACGAGGCGGCCTTGGATCCGTACGTGTTTACCCGCGAGTCCTTCCTGCAATATCGCCGTCATTTAATCAATGATGGCAAAGTTGACAACAATAGCGAGGACTTGGATCTTGAGGCCGCGAGCGACGATTCTGCCGATCTCAATACCGATAAAGCCAAAGAGCATCAACCTGCTGTCGATTCGGCAGGCAAGGTGGATGCTGTGGCACAGGCATCTGCTAAGCCGACTGAGAGCGCTACGGTGCATCGTTCGGCATTTGACAAAGTGACAGCATCCTTTGAGCAAGCCTCGATTAAAATCGATCAATTGAGTAAAAAATCAAGGATAAACCTCGCCAGTTCCGATGCTTTAACTGAGTGATTTATCCAAAATAGGGGATAGCTGCGTTGGTCGGCCATGTTTTCATGGCCGACTTTTTGGTTCTCTGAAAACAGGCCGTCAGCAGGCTATTTCTTCAGGGCAACATCCGGAGATTAGCAATTCTCTCCAACATCACAATTTTTCTCACGATTTCATTCGGCACGACAAATGCTGACCCTCCGGGTTGGAGCCATGCTCTACAAACCCGTATTGTTAAAACTTATAGATAAGCCTGCCATCAACGCCCGCGACCGCATCGACAAGGGGCCCTGGGCCAATGCTAATGGCGCCATCGTGGCCAACGGCATAACTAACCTATCGATCAAAGTATCCCCAACCTAAGACTGGCCCTACCCAATTCGATACACTTAGCAGCATCGCCGGCTTTCGATATGTCGAGATTGATCGCGAAGCTGTAAAGCTGTTCGCCTTTTTGCACCCAAGACTCACCAGCCGATGTTGAGTTAACTCGTCTCCTGCAATATCAGGTTGATATCCTGGTCTGGATGCTGTCGTTCAATCCCTACCTCCATGGGGAGAATTTTTTCATTAATCGTCTTCATTGTAAGTCATTTTGTAGATACTGGCGGCGCATGCGGACCCTATTTTCTCTAGGCAGTAGGAGATTACGGTCAACAACTGCCTGCTATCGGATGTGCGGCCCGACACCATGATCCGGTGTGCTTGGGTAAGCGAAATTTCATGCAGTATCCGTTTCGAGTATGGAGGAGAAAGGTGTTAAACGAGCATTTTGATGTAGGTTCCACTGGCGACGCCGCGCTGATCGAAGACGCCACCTCCTTGGTCACGGTGTTGCAAAGACGGGCAGAATGGCATCCTGATAGAACTGCATACACCTTTCTGGAGTTCGGTGAGGGGGCGTTCCGTTCGTTGACATACGGCGAGCTCGACCGGGAAGTGCGGCAATTGGCCGCGCAATTGCAGCAGATGGGCATGCAAGGCCAGACGGCTGTATTGCTCTATCCGCCGGACCTGGATTACATCGTGGCGTTTTTCGCCTGTCTCTATGCCGGGACCGTCGCGGTGCCGGCCTATCCTCCCAGCAACAATCGGCACATGCCGAGGCTGCAGGCCATCCTCGACGACAGCCGGGCAAAAATGGTCCTGACCACGGCCCAGGTTGCCGGCAACGTACGCCAGTTTGCTGGCGCCAGTGCTGAATCGTTAGCCAAAAACTGGCTCGCAACCGATGCGCACGCCGCTCTTGACGCATCCTCCTGGCAAGCACCGGCGCTGCGCGCATCGGATCTCGCGTTCCTGCAATACACCTCGGGTTCGACGGGTGACGCCAAGGGCGTGATGATCAGTCACGGCAACTTGATCGCCAACCAGCACCTGATCAAACGCCGTTTTGGCCACGACGAACGTTCCACCGTGGTCGGCTGGCTGCCGCTTTATCACGACATGGGCTTGATCGGCAACGTGATGCAGCCTTTATACTGCGGCGCCAGCGCGGTGTTGATGTCGCCGATGGCCTTCCTCGAAAAGCCGCTGCGTTGGCTGCAGGCGATCAGCGATTACCGCGCCCGCACCAGCGGCGGGCCGAATTTTGCCTACGACCTGTGCGTGCAGAAAATCGGCGAGGACGAAAAAGCCGGGCTCGATCTGAGCCACTGGCGCTTGGCATTCAACGGCGCGGAGCCGATCAATCCGGAGACCCTGCGGCGCTTTAGCGAGGCCTTTGCCGGCGCTGGATTTCGCCGGCAAGCCTTCTATCCCTGCTACGGTCTGGCGGAAGCGACCCTGCTGGCGACCGGTGCGGTAAAGCAAAGCGATCCTATCGTTGCCGCATTCGACAAGAGGGCGTTGGAACAGCGTATCGTCAATGCGGTGCCGGACGGCGACCCGAATGCCCGGCGTTTGGTCGGTTGCGGCTCCGTGGATAAGGCGCAAGGCCTCAGCATCGTGGACCCCGATAGCGGCGCGCTGTGCGAGGCAGGCCGGATCGGCGAGATATGGATCGGCGGGCCCAGTATCGCCCAAGGATATTGGCAAAATGCCGAAGCGAGCGCGAGAACGTTCAGCATCGATGCCGAAGGCAAGCATTGGCTACGCACCGGCGACCTGGGGTTCGTCGACGGCGGCGAATTGTTCGTTTCCGGGCGCCTGAAAGACCTCATCATCGTCCGCGGCCGCAATTATTATCCGCACGACCTGGAATACGCGGTCGAGGCGGCCACCTCTGCGTTGAACCCGGCATCGACGGTCGCCTTCGCGGTCGACGAAGCCGACGGCGAAAAGCTGGTCGTATTGGCCGAATTGAAGCGCAACCGGGTCAGGCAGGGCGATTATCGCAGCGAATTCGCCGCGATACGCGCGCGCTTGACCGAGGAATGCGGCATCCAGGCCGACCGCATCGTATTGTTGAAGCCCGGCTCGATCTTGAAAACCAGCAGCGGCAAACTCCGACGCAGCGCTTGCCGCGAGGCTTACCTGCGGCAAGGCTTCGAGCCGGTCGCGGTCGACGGCCTGCAACAGCCTGCCGCGATGCCGCAGCCGGCGAGCACGGTGAACCCAGGCTCGGGCGAGCGCAATCTATTGCGGCTGGCTTTGTTGTCGCTGGACAAGGCGAATGCGGCCGCGCTGTTGGCGGGGCAACTGGCGCTGAAAGCGGCAGCCTTATCCGGCATGGATGCAGGCGGCATCGGTCCTCGGCATTCGCTGACCGGCCTCGGTTTGGACTCGCTGAAAGCGGTCGAAATGAAATATTTCATCGACGAACTGCTGGGTATCGATTTGCCGATAGCCAAATTGCTGGGCAGCGCCACCTTGCAGGAGAGTGCGCTGACGGCGCTCGGCTTGGTCGAGAGTGCCGGCGCAAGCATTGAAAAACCGGATCGGGTTGCCGAAGGCAATGCGGCGAAAACCGCGATGTCCTACAACCAGAAGGCCTTGTGGGCACAGGCGAGGATGCATAGCGGCGAAGCGCTGTATCACATGCCCGCGGCGTTAGCGATACAGGGTTATGTGGATCATGACGCCTTGCGAAATGCCCTGGCCGAATTGTGCCGGCGCCATGCGCAACTGCGCAGCGGATTTGATCTGGACGCCGAAAATCGGCCTGTGTGTTTGCCGCTTGCCGAGGCGGAGCTCCTTTTGGAAACCGCCGTGTGCGCCGATCATGCAGAGCGGCAGGAGAATCTGCTCGCTTTTGTCGGCGAACCGTTTGATCTGCAACACGGCCCGCTGTTGCGATGCGCGCTGTACAGTTGCGGCGAGACCGATCATGTCCTGGCATTTTGCGCCCATCACCTGATTGTCGATTTTCGCTCGCTGCTGGTGCTGCTGTCGGAGTTGCAGGCGTTTTATTTCGGGTACGTGTATGGTGCCGTTGCAAAATTACCCGCATTAAAGGCTGCCTATGCGGAGTTCGTCAGTTGGCAACAAGTTTATCTGAGCAGCGAAGCGGCCGATCGAGATTTGCAGTTCTGGCGGGACCAATTGGCTGGCGAATTGCCCCGGTTGGAACTGCCTGTCTGTTATGCCGCCGATCATTCGCAATCGAATGTGGGGCGGGCGGAAGGGCTGACGATAACGGCAGAAACCGTTGGACGGCTGAAAGGTTTGGCGGCGGAGCAGCATACCACGTTGTATACGCTATTGCTGACCGTATTCAAAACCTTGTTGTATCGCTACAGTGGACAACACGATCTGATTGTCGGCTCTCCGACTCTGGGTCGCCCGCTGCATCAGTTCGCGGATCTGGTCGGTTACTTCGTCAATCCTGTCGCTCTGCGCAGCATGCCGAAAGGGGAGTTACGTTTTTGCGAGTATCTGGCCGATGTCAACGGGGTTGTGCTCGGTGCATTGGAACACCAGAATTATCCGCAGGCGCTCTTGATTGAAAAATTACGCTCCGAGCAGTGCAAAGGTCATATCGAGCTCTATCGCACCTTTTTCGTCTTACAGGACGGCTCCGATCCGACCGCTGCCGCATTAGCGATAGGCCGGCCGGACATCAGGCTGCAATGGGCTGGCTTCGACGCGCAAACCTGCAGTTTGCCCGATACGGCAGAGGAATTCGATCTGGCCATGCTGGCGGCCGAGACCTTTGCCGGGTTGTCGGTTACCTTCCGTTATCGCAGCGATCTGTTAACGCGCGAGACCGTGCTGCGATTGCTGGGGCATTTCGAGTGCCTATTGCAAGGCATCTTGGCCGATCCCGGCTACCGCCTGAGTCAATTGCCGCTGCTGACCGCACCGGAACGCCGGCAAATCCTCGACGCCTGGAACGCCACCGAGGCCGACTATCCCAAGGACCGCTGCCTTCATCACTTGTTCGAAGCCCAGGCGGCAAGGACGCCGGAAGCGGTCGCGCTGAAGTTCGAAGACCGGAGCCTGAGCTACGCCGAACTGAACGCCAAGGCCAACCAGTTGGCGCATTACTTGGTCGCACGCGGCGTCGGCCCGGACGTATTGGTCGGCCTCTGCATCGAACGCTCGCCGGAGATGGTGATCGGCCTCTTGGGCATCCTGAAAGCCGGCGGCGCCTATGTGCCGCTCGACCCGCACTATCCCGAGGAGCGTATCCGTTACCTGCTCGGCGATGCCGGCATCGGCCTGCTGCTGACCCGGCCGGCTCTGGCGGTGGTCGCGGCGGAGGCGCGGCAGACGGTGTATCTGGACCGAGACTGGCCCATGATCGCGCGTTATCCGGCGCACAACCCCACGCTTAGCCACCACCCGCTCCATCTGGCCTACATCATCTACACCTCCGGTTCGACCGGCCAGCCCAAGGGCGTCGCGGTCAGCCACCAGAATGCGGTGCATTCGACCGTGGCGCGTTTCGCGCACTATGCCGATCCGGTCAAGGCCTATCTGTTGTTGTCGTCGTTCGCCTTCGACAGCTCGGTGGCCGGGATCTTCTGGACCCTCGGGCAGGGCGGCTGCCTGTGCCTGCCCGACGACGACGCCGGCAAGGACCCGGCGGCGCTGGCCGGACTGATCGAGCGCGAGCAGGTCTCGCACCTGTTGGCCTTGCCGTCGCTGTACGCCGCGTTGTTGGCGCAGCCGCAGGCCAGCCTCGGCAGCCTCACGACCGCGATCGTCGCCGGCGAAGCCTGCGCCACCGAAGTGGTCAAACGGCATTTCGCGCGGCTGCCGGGCGTCAAGCTCTACAACGAATACGGCCCGACCGAAGGCACGGTGTGGAGCAGCGTCTACCAGGCCGGCCCTGAGGACCTGGAGCGCCCGCTGGCGATAGGGCGGCCGCTCGACAATGTGCGCCTGTACATCCTGGATGCCGCCGCCAGCCCGGTGCCGGTCGGCGTGGCCGGCGAGCTCTACATCGGCGGCGCCGGCATCGTGCGCGGCTATCTGCGGCGGGCCGCGTTGACCGCGGAACGCTTCCTGCCCGACCCGTTCCGGCCGGACGGCGGCCGCCTGTACCGCAGCGGCGACCTGGCCCGCTACCGGGCCGACGGCGCGGTCGAGTTCCTGGGCCGCATCGACCACCAGGTCAAGCTCCGCGGCTTCCGGATCGAGCTCGGCGAGATCGAGGCGCAGTTGTTGGCGCGCCCCGAGGTGAAAGAAGCGGCCGTGCTGGCGCGCGAAGATCAGCCGGGCGACAAGAAGCTGGTGGCCTATCTGGTGCTTGACCGGGCCAGTGCGGATACCGCCGTGTTGGACGCCCTGAAAGCCCGACTGCAACAGGCCCTGCCGGACTACATGGTGCCCGCGGCTTTCGTCATTTTGGACGCCATGCCGCTGAGCGCCAACGGCAAACTGGAGCATAAACAGCTGCCGGCGCCGGACTGGAGCGGCCAGTCCGGCGCGGCCTATGCAGCGCCGCAAACCCCGGTCGAAGCCGCCCTGGCCCAGGTCTGGCAGCAACTGCTGGCGGTCGAGCGGGTCGGCCGCCACGACAACTTCTTCGCCCTCGGCGGCGACTCGATCCTGAGCATCCAGGTGGTCAGCCGGGCGCGCCAGGCCGGCATCGTGGTGACGCCGAAACACCTGTTCCAGCACCCGACCCTCGCCGAACTGGCGGCGGTCGCCCGGGCCCAGAGCCGCGCGGTCGCCGAGCAGGGGCCGGTCAGCGGCGAGGCGGCGTTGACGCCGATCCAGCACTGGTTCTTCGAGCGCGGACTCGCCACCCCGCAGCACTGGAACCAGGCCGTGCTGCTGAGCGTCAAGCCCGGGCTGACGCCGGCGGTCTTCGAAGCCGCGCTGCACAAGCTGCTGAGCCAGCACGACGCCCTACGCCTGCGTTTTAGCGTAGAAGACGGCTACTGGCGGCAACGCCATGCGGCCGACGACGCCCAATGCGTCTTCGAACGCCTCGACCTGTCCGCGGTTCCGGCCGCCGAACGCAGCGCCCGCCTGCAGGCGGAAGCGAGCGCGCGCCAGGCCGCCCTGGACCTGAGCCGGGGGCCGCTGCTGCGCGCCGTCTGGTTCGACTGCGGCGCTGAAGCCGGCCAGGTCTTGATCGCGATCCACCACCTGGTGGTCGACGGCGTGTCCTGGCGCATCCTGCTGGAAGACCTGAGTTTGGCCTGCCGGCAGGGCCTGGCCGGCCAGTGCCTGAGTTTGCCCGCGAAGACCACAGCCTTCAAACACTGGGCCGAACGCCTGACAGAGTTGACACAGAGCGGCCGCTTGGATCTCGGTGCCGACTACTGGCTGGACCCGCGCCGCCGAGAGGCGGCGGCGCTGCCGGTCGACGCGCCGGCCGGCGCCAACCTGTCGGGGCTCGAAGACGAGGTCGTCGTCGCCTTGAGCCGCGACGACACCCGCGCCTTGCTGCAGGAGGTGCCGGCCGCCTACCGCAGCCAGATCGACGACGTGCTGCTGACCGCGCTGGCGTTGACCCTGAGGGAGTGGACGCCATCCTCGACCCTGCTGATCGACCGGGAAGGCCACGGCCGCGAACACCTGGCCGACGACCTCGACGTGTCGCGCACGGTCGGCTGGTTCACCAGCGTCTACCCCTTGCTGTTGCAGCTGGAGTTGGGCGACGACCTCGGCCGCGCCTTGAAAACGGTCAAGGAGCAGCTGCGCGCGGTGCCGGCGCACGGCATCGGCTACGGCCTGTTGCGCTACCTGTCGACCGATGCCGAACTCAAACAGCATCTGGCCGCCCAGCCGCAGGCCGGGATCATCTTCAACTACCTGGGCCAGCTCGACACCGTGCTGGATGCGGACGGCCTGTTCGCCCCCAGCCACGAGTCCGCAGGACTCAGCTATGACCCGGCCGGCGCACGGGCGCACGAACTGGACGTGGTCGGCAGCATCCTGGACGGCCGTCTGCAATTGAGCTGGCGTTACAGCCGCGACCGTTACCGCCACAGCACGCTGGCAAACCTGGCCGCGCGTTACCTGCACCACCTGCAAGCCCTGATCGCCCACTGCCGCCAGCCGGAAGCCGGCGGCTACACGCCGTCGGACTTCCCGCTGGCGGCCTTGCCGCAAACGCAGCTGGACGCGCTGGCGCTGCCGCCGCGGCAAATCGAGGACATCTACCCCCTGGCGCCGTTGCAGCACGGCCTGATGTTCCACAGCCTGTACGCGCCGGATGCGACCGTCTACCGCCTGCAACTGGCCTGCCGCCTGCGCGGCCGGCTCGACCTCGACGCCTTCCGGCAGGCCTGGCAGCTGCTGCTGGAACGGCACGCGATCCTGCGCACGCGCTTCGAGGTTCACGGCCTGGAGCAGCCGCTGCAAATCGTCGAACACCACGCGCTGCTGCCGATCAGTCTCCACGACTGGCGCCGCCTGCCGGAAGCCGAGCAGCAACAGCGCTGGCGGCAGTTGCAGGCGGACGATCACGCCCAGGGCTTCGACTTCGGCCGCGCGCCGTTGATGCGCCTGGCCCTGGCGCAAACGGCCGATGAAACGCATTACCTGCTGTGGAGCTATCACCACGTGCTGCTGGACGGCTGGAGCAGCCCGATTTTGATCAAGGAAGTGTTCACGCTCTACCATGCCCTGCAGCGCGGCGACCGGCCGAGCCTGCCGGCGGTCAAACCCTACCGCGACTACATCGCCTGGCTGCACCGTCAGGACCGGGCCGCGGCCGAACGCTACTGGAAAGAGGCGCTGGCCGGCTTCGACCACGCCGACCGTCCTGGGCATCGATTCGGCGCCCGGCCGCCAAGGCGCGGGCGACATCCGGAAGCGCAGCCTGCAGCTGAGCGCGGCCGCAACCCAAAGCCTGCAGCAGTTCGTCAAACACCAACGACTGACCCTGAACACCCTGGCCCAGGCCGCCTGGGGCCTGCTGCTCGGCCGCTACAGCGGCAGCGACGACGTGGTGTTCGGCATCACCGTCTCCGGCCGTCCGGCGGAGCTGATCGGCATCGAAGACCAGGTCGGTCTGTTCATCAACACCCTGCCGATGCGGGTCCGCATCAAGCCGGAAACCCGGCTCGACGACTGGCTGCGCGACCTGTTCGCGCAGAACCAGGACATGCGCCGCTACGACTGCGCGCGCTCTCTGGCGGAGGCGGCTCCGACAGGCCGCGGGCCAAAACGTCGAAAACCTGTTCGACAGCTGCTGGTGTTCGAAAACTACCCGCTCGATCAGGCTTTGATGCAGCTCGGCGGGCCGCTGAAGCTCGACGAGGTGGCCGGCGTCGATCCGACCAACTACCCGCTGACGCTGACGGTCTTCCCCGGCGAGCGCCTGCAGTTGGAGATCACCCACGACAGCAGCCGCTTTAGCGACGCCACTATCGCCGCGATGCTGGCCCACTTGCAGCAACTGCTGGTCGCCTTTGCCGAGCAGCCGCAAACGCAACCCAACTGGGCAACCTGCCGACATTGACCGCCGACGAGCGCCGGCAAATCCTCGACGCCTGGAACGCCACCGAGGCCGACTATCCCAAGGACCGCTGCCTTCATCACTTGTTCGAAGCCCAGGCGGCAAGGACGCCGGAAGCGGTCGCGCTGAAGTTCGAAGACCGGAGCCTGAGCTACGCCGAACTGAACGCCAAGGCCAACCAGTTGGCGCATTACCTGGTCGCACGCGGCGTCGGCCCGGACGTATTGGTCGGCCTCTGCATCGAGCGCTCGCCGGAGATGGTGATCGGCCTCTTGGGCATCCTGAAGGCCGGCGGCGCCTATGTGCCGATGGAGCCGAGCGCGCCTGTGGAACGGATCGCCTATCAGCTGCAGGATACCGGGGCAAAATTGTTACTGACCCAGACACATCTGCTGCCGAAATTGCCCGCAGCCGAAATGGCCTGCATTTGCATCGATAGCGCCTGGCAGGCGATTGAGCGGCAGCCTGATGCCAATCCGAGCGCCAGGGCCTTCCCGTCGCAGTTGGCCTATGTGATCTATACCTCCGGCTCGACCGGGCTGCCGAAAGGCGTAATGATCTCGCACCAGGAGGTCATGCGGCTGTTTGCCGCGACCGACGCGCAATTCGGCATTAACGACCAAGATGTCTGGACGATGTTCCATTCCTTCGCCTTCGATTTTTCGGTCTGGGAGATCTGGGGCGCGCTGTTATACGGCGGCAGGTTGGTGATCGTGCCTTACTGTGTCAGCCGTGCGCCCGATGAGTTTCATCGCTTGTTGCACCAGGAACGGGTCACGGTACTTAACCAAACGCCGTCGGCCTTTTGCAGTTGATGAGTGCCGATGAACGGCAAAGCCGGTTTGTTGAAAGCCTGCGCTTAGTCATTTTCGGCGGCGAAGCGCTGGAGCCTTATAAGCTCAAGCCGTGGTTCGAGCGTTATGGCGATCAGCGCCCGCAATTGGTCAATATGTACGGGATCACCGAAACCACGGTGCATGTGACTTACCGCTTATTGGCCCGGCAAGATACTGACACCACCACGGCGAGTCCTATCGGCAGGCCGATTTCAGACCTGCAAGCCTACCTGACGGATGCTTCGCTCAATCTTTGTCCTATCGGGTGCCGCGGGGAATTGCATGTCGGCGGCGCGGGCTTGGCGAGAGGCTATCTGAATCGTCCCGAACTGACGGCGGAGCGCTTTGTCCCGAATCCGTTCGGCAAGCCCGGCAGCCGGCTATACCGCTCCGGTGATTTAGCCAAATATCAGGACGATGGCGAAATGGACTACCAGGGGCGCATCGATCACCAGGTCAAGCTTCGCGGCTTCCGGATCGAGCTCGGCGAAATCGAAGCGCAAATACTGGCCCATCCCGAAGTGAAAGAGGCGGCCGTACTGGCGCGGGAAGATCAGCCGGGAGACAAGCGCTTGGTCGCCTATCTGGTAGAGAAGCAAAGCGGCGCCTTGCAACTGGAGATTCTGAAAGCCCAACTGAAACTGGCGCTGCCCGACTACATGGTGCCGAGCGCTTTCGTGATGCTGGAGGACATGCCGCTGAACGCCAACGGTAAACTGGATCGCAAGCGCCTGCCGGCGCCGGAAATCGGCGAACAACTGAGCAATTCATATGTTGCGCCGAGAACGGGGACCGAGACGAGTCTGGCCGATATCTGGCAGGACGTGCTCGGCATAGAAAAAGTCGGCGTCGAGGACGACTTCTTCGAACTGGGCGGGCATTCGCTGTTGGCGACGCAGTTGGTATCGCGGATAGCCAGGCATTTTGCGATCGAGCTGCCGTTACGCAGCATTTTCGAAGCCCCCAATGTCGCCGCGTTGGCGGAGAAAATCGATGTCTTGGTTTGGACTGTCCGACCGTCCGATTCGGACGCCGCCCCTTTAAACGAAACCGATTTCGAGGAGATTGAATTCTAATGCCGCATCAATTACTTGCCACACTACGCAATTTAAACGTCAGGCTTTTTGTCGAGGATGGCAACTTAAAGTGCAAAGCGCCGCCGGGGTCTTTGACGGATGACCTTGGCCGGCAGATCAAGGCGCAGAAAGCCAAACTTATCGATGTGCTCAGTTACGCCGACAGAGAGGCGGCGCCGGCGATCAAGACTGGCTTGCGCAGCGACCCTATCCCGTTGTCGTTTGCCCAGCAGCGTCTGTGGTTCCTGGATCAACTGGAGCCGGAGAGTCCGTTTTACAACATTCCGGTGGCATTGCGCCTGACCGGGCATTTGGACATAACCACCTTGACGCAAAGCTTCAACGAAATCGTCCGTCGCCATGAAGTGTTACGCACGGTGTTCGAGGCGCACGACGGCGAAGCGGTGCAAACGATACGGCCGAGCCTGCCGCTCGAAATAGAACAAATAGATCTGACCGCTTTGCCGGTAGACCGGCAGGACGACTGGATGCGGCTATGCCGAGACGAGGCGGCCAAGCCGTTCGATTTGAGCCTAGGGCCGCTGATCCGGGCGACCTTGCTGATATTGTCCGCTAGCGCCGATCGCCAGGATTGCGTGTTGATGCTGACGATGCATCACATCGTCGCGGACGGCTGGTCGGCCGAGGTACTGGTGCGGGAGGTCGCCGCCCTCTATCGGGCTTTCTCGCAAAACCAAGCCTCGCCTCTGCCCGAGCTGCCGCTTCAATATGCCGATTTCGCCTGTTGGCAACGGCGCTGGTTGGTAGGGGACGAGCTGGAGCGGCAAATCGCTTATTGGCGCGAACGTCTGGAAGGCGCGCCGAGCGTGCTGGAATTGCCGACCGATTATTCGCGGCCGCAGGTCATGACCTATCGCGGCGCCAATGTCAGCTTCGAAATTCCGCCGGCCTTGGCGGCACAGGCTAAAACGTTGAGCAACCAGAAAAACGTCACGCCGTTCATGCTGCTGCTGGCCGTGTTCAAGGTGCTGTTGAGCCGTTACAGCGGCCAACACGACATCAGCGTCGGCACCCCGGTCGCCAACCGCAACCGGCTCGAAATCGAAGGGCTGATCGGCTTCTTCGTGAACACCCTGGTGTTGCGCAGCGATCTGTCGGCCACTCCGACTTTCGCCGCGTTGCTGGAGCAAGTCAAGCGGCGGGTGCTCGATGCGCAAAGCCATCAAGACCTGCCGTTCGAAAAACTGGTCGAAGCCTTGCAGCCGGAGCGCGACACCAGCCGTAGCCCGCTGTTTCAGGTGATGTTCGTCTTGCAGGATCATCAGCGCTTGACGCTGAGTTTGCCCGGTCTGGACATCGCGATGGTCGAGGATGAAGGCCAAACCGCCAAATTCGACCTGACCCTCTATATACAGGATTGGCCGGATGGCAGGATGACCGGCATCGTCGAATACAACACCGATTTGTTCGCGCACGCGTCGATGGAACGCTTGGCTCGGCATTATCTGACGCTGCTGCAAGGGGCGCTGGCTCGGCCTCAGGCCGCTATTTCCGAATTGCCGTTGCTGGGCGAACAGGAGCAACGACAGATCCTCCACACCTGGAACGCCACCGCCGTCGACTATCCCAAGGACCGTTGCATCCACCAGTTATTCGAAGCTCAGGCCGAGCTCACCCCGAATACGATCGCATTGACGTTCGAAGCCCAAAGCCTGAGTTACGCCGAACTGAACGCGAAGGCCAACCGTCTGGCGCATTGCCTGGTCGCACGCGGCGTCGGTCCGGACGTGTTGGTCGGCCTCTGCATCGAGCGCTCGCTGGAGATGGTGATCGGCCTCTTGGGCATCCTGAAGGCCGGCGGCGCCTATGTGCCGCTC
The DNA here is from genome assembly GCF_041897535.1 of Methylomicrobium lacus. Lineage (GTDB taxonomy): Bacteria > Pseudomonadota > Gammaproteobacteria > Methylococcales > Methylomonadaceae > Methylomicrobium > Methylomicrobium lacus_A. The sequence goes on along the minus strand of NZ_CP169217.1, from coordinate 849,492 downwards.
GATCCCCATTATCCGGAGGAGCGCCTGGCTTTCATGCTGGCGGACATTGCGCCGCCTTGGGTGTTGACTCAGGCCGAATTGGCGGCCGGCCGCGATTTCGGTGCGGCACAGGTATTGAGTCTGGACAGCGACTGGGTGCAGGTCGAAAGCTATCCGTCCGTCAATCCGGACAGCCGTTTAGGTCCCGATAATCTGGCCTATTGCATCTACACCTCCGGCTCGACAGGCACCCCCAAGGGCGCCGGCGTGCCGCACCAAGGCATCCTGAACCGGCTGCAATGGATGCAGGCAGAATACCGGCTGGACGCCGGCGACAGCGTGCTGCAAAAGACCCCGTACAGCTTCGACGTTTCGGTGTGGGAATTTTTCTGGCCGTTGATGGCCGGCGCCCGGTTGGTCGTTGCCGCCCCGGAACTGCATAAAGACAGCCAGGGGCTCGCCGAGCTGGTCCGCCGCGAACGGATCACGACGCTGCATTTCGTGCCGTCGATGCTGCAAGCCTTCGTCGAGACGCCGGAGGTGGAGACTTGTACCTCTATCAAGCGGGTGATCTGCAGCGGAGAAGCCCTGCCGGCCGATTTGGTCGCGCGCTTTCAACAAAAACTGCCGGCCGATCTGCACAATCTCTACGGGCCGACCGAAGCCTCGGTCGACGTCAGCTATTGGGCCTGCCCGCCGGCCTGCGATGAAACCGAGATTCCTATCGGCAAACCGATCGCGAACATCCGCCTGTACATCCTGGACCGCGAACTAAACCCGGTGCCCGTCGGCACGCCTGGCGAATTGCACATCGCGGGTGTCGGTCTGGGTCGTGGTTACCTGAATCGGCCGGACCTGAGCGCGGAAAAGTTCATCCCCGATCCCTACGGCCCCACGGGCAGCCGGATGTACAAGACCGGCGACCTGGTGCGTTACCGGGCGGAAGGCAACATCGACTACTTGGGGCGCCTCGACCATCAGGTCAAGCTTCGCGGCTTCCGGATCGAGCTCGGCGAAATCGAGGCGCAACTGTTGGCGCATCCCGAGGTAAAAGAGGCCGTGGTGCTGGCGCGTGAAGACCAGCCCGGCGACAAGCGGCTGGTCGCCTATCTGGTCGAAGATCAGCTCGGCACCCTGCTGCTGGATACTCTGAAAGCCCAGCTGAAACAGGCACTGCCGGATTACATGGTGCCCAGCGCCTTCGTGATTTTAGATGAAATGCCGCTCAGCGCCAACGGCAAACTGGATCGGAAACGCTTGCCGGCACCCGACGCCAATTCGGCACTAGGCCGCGAATATGAAGCGCCCGAAGGAAAAGTGGAAGTTAAAGTTGCCGAAGTTTGGCAAGAGCTTTTGGGTTTCGGGCCGATCAGCCGGAACGATCATTTCTTCGAACTGGGCGGTCATTCGCTGATGGCAATTACCTTGATCCAGAGGTTGCGGGAACGCGGCTTAACGGCGGATGTTCGGACGGTCTTTACCGCGCCGACCTTGTCGGATATGGCAAGTACGATAGTCGTCAACCAAGTTCAAAAACACGACACCGACATACCGCCGAACCTGCTCAGTGCGCAGATTGGAGCGTTTGATAACTCGGAGAACGAGGAATTTAGAATATGAGTTTGGAACAGGTATTGGCGCGCATTCAGGGTAAGAATATCCGCGTAATGGCGGATGGAGGCGAATTGTTGATTCGCGCACCGCAAGGGGCTATGGATGCCGAGACGATGGCTTTATTGAAGTCGCATAAACAGGCTTTGCTCGATGCGCTACGTGATAGGGGGCCATGGGCGGAACCGCTGTCGTCGACAGCCATAACCCCTGACCGCTTGACTCTAGTCGAGTTGTCGCAGCAGGAAATCGACAGCATCGTCGCCAAGGTGTCTGGAGGCGCCGCCAACATTCAGGATATTTACCCGCTGGCGCCTTTGCAGGAAGGTATTTTGTTCCATCATCTGCTCGATACTCAGGGCGATACCTATCTGCTGCGCACGGTCGTGGCGTTCGAGAAGCGCGAATTCCTGGATCGCTTCCTAGCGGCTTTGCAGCGCGTAATCGATCGTCACGATATCCTGCGCAGCGCGACGTTTTGGCAGGGCTTGCCGCATTCCGTACAAGTCGTGCTCAGACAGGCGCCGTTGCCGGTCGAAGAACTTAAATTACAGGCCGGCAACGAGGCGCTGGCGCAGTTGCTGGCCGCTACCGATCCTATGCGGATGCGCCTGGATTTACAGAGAGCACCGTTGCTGGCGGCTTACCTCATTGCCGATCCGCAAACCGGCGAATGGCTGCTGGCGTTGTTGAACCATCATATCGTCTGCGATCATATCAGTCTGGGTTTCATCATTGCCGAGATTCAGCTGTTGTTGCAGGGCATGGACAGTGAATTGCCGGCCACATTGCCGTATCGGAATTTTATCGCGCAATTGCGTTCGGTGTCGCCGGAACAGCATGAGGCCTATTTTCAGCGGCAACTTGCCGATGTGGCCGAGCCGACCGCGCCGTTCGGCTTGCTCGACGTCAAAAGCACCAGCGCCGTCGCCGAAGCGCATTTTAGCCTGCAGTATGCCCTGGCAAGAAAAGTCAAGGAGGTTACCCGGCAACACGGCGTTAGCACCGCGGTGTTGTTTCATGTTGCCTGGGCGCGGGTGCTGGCGCAATGTTGTGGCCGCGATGATGTGGTGTTCGGCACCGTACTGACCGGGCGCCTGCAGGGTTCAGCCGGTGCGGATCGTACTCTGGGCATGTTCATCAATACCTTGCCGATACGAATCGAGGCAGGGCAAACCACTGTCCGGCAGGCGCTTGCCGAGGCTTATCGAAACTTGAGCGAGTTGTTGGTTCATGAACAAGCCCCGCTGGCTTTAGCGCAGCGCTGTAGTGGTGTCGATGCTGCGCTGCCATTATTTTCGACGCTGTTAAATTACCGGCACAGCCATCAGCCGGAGGCGTCTTCTGCCGGCTCCGAATGGAAAGGCATGCGCATCATCGTCGGGGGGGAAGAGCGCAGTAATTATCCGATCACGTTAGCTGTGGACGATTTCGGTAATGGTTTTGGCTTCACTACGCAATGTGTCGATGGTGTCGATCCGGAGCGAATCAATGCCTATATGCTTGCAGCCGTTGAAGCACTGACCGAGGCGTTGCGCTTATTCCCCGATCTGCCCTTGAGCCGCATTTCTATTCTTTCGGGTACCGAACGCCGGCAAATCCTCGACGCCTGGAACGCCACCGAGGCCGACTATCCCAAGGACCGCTGCCTTCATCACTTGTTCGAAGCCCAGGCGGCAAGGACGCCGGAAGCGGTCGCGCTGAAGTTCGAAGACCGGAGCCTGAGCTACGCCGAACTGAACGCCAAGGCCAACCAGTTGGCGCATTACTTGGTCGCACGCGGCGTCGGCCCGGACGTATTGGTCGGCCTCTGCATCGAACGCTCGCCGGAGATGGTGATCGGCCTCTTGGGCATCCTGAAAGCCGGCGGCGCCTATGTGCCGCTCGACCCGCACTATCCCGAGGAGCGTATCCGTTACCTGCTCGGCGATGCCGGCATCGGCCTGCTGCTGACCCGGCCGGCTCTGGCGGTGGTCGCGGCGGAGGCGCGGCAGACGGTGTATCTGGACCGAGACTGGCCCATGATCGCGCGTTATCCGGCGCACAACCCCACGCTTAGCCACCACCCGCTCCATCTGGCCTACATCATCTACACCTCCGGTTCGACCGGCCAGCCCAAGGGCGTCGCGGTCAGCCACCAGAATGCGGTGCATTCGACCGTGGCGCGTTTCGCGCACTATGCCGATCCGGTCAAGGCCTATCTGTTGTTGTCGTCGTTCGCCTTCGACAGCTCGGTGGCCGGGATCTTCTGGACCCTCGGGCAGGGCGGCTGCCTGTGCCTGCCCGACGACGACGCCGGCAAGGACCCGGCGGCGCTGGCCGGACTGATCGAGCGCGAGCAGGTCTCGCACCTGTTGGCCTTGCCGTCGCTGTACGCCGCGTTGTTGGCGCAGCCGCAGGCCAGCCTCGGCAGCCTCACGACCGCGATCGTCGCCGGCGAAGCCTGCGCCACCGAAGTGGTCAAACGGCATTTCGCGCGGCTGCCGGGCGTCAAGCTCTACAACGAATACGGCCCGACCGAAGGCACGGTGTGGAGCAGCGTCTACCAGGCCGGCCCTGAGGACCTGGAGCGCCCGCTGGCGATAGGGCGGCCGCTCGACAATGTGCGCCTGTACATCCTGGATGCCGCCGCCAGCCCGGTGCCGGTCGGCGTGGCCGGCGAGCTCTACATCGGCGGCGCCGGCATCGTGCGCGGCTATCTGCGGCGGGCCGCGTTGACCGCGGAACGCTTCCTGCCCGACCCGTTCCGGCCGGACGGCGGCCGCCTGTACCGCAGCGGCGACCTGGCCCGCTACCGGGCCGACGGCGCGGTCGAGTTCCTGGGCCGCATCGACCACCAGGTCAAGCTCCGCGGCTTCCGGATCGAGCTCGGCGAGATCGAGGCGCAGTTGTTGGCGCGCCCCGAGGTGAAAGAAGCGGCCGTGCTGGCGCGCGAAGATCAGCCGGGCGACAAGAAGCTGGTGGCCTATCTGGTGCTTGACCGGGCCAGTGCGGATACCGCCGTGTTGGACGCCCTGAAAGCCCGACTGCAACAGGCCCTGCCGGACTACATGGTGCCCGCGGCTTTCGTCATTTTGGACGCCATGCCGCTGAGCGCCAACGGCAAACTGGAGCATAAACAGCTGCCGGCGCCGGACTGGAGCGGCCAGTCCGGCGCGGCCTATGCAGCGCCGCAAACCCCGGTCGAAGCCGCCCTGGCCCAGGTCTGGCAGCAACTGCTGGCGGTCGAGCGGGTCGGCCGCCACGACAACTTCTTCGCCCTCGGCGGCGACTCGATCCTGAGCATCCAGGTGGTCAGCCGGGCGCGCCAGGCCGGCATCGTGGTGACGCCGAAACACCTGTTCCAGCACCCGACCCTCGCCGAACTGGCGGCGGTCGCCCGGGCCCAGAGCCGCGCGGTCGCCGAGCAGGGGCCGGTCAGCGGCGAGGCGGCGTTGACGCCGATCCAGCACTGGTTCTTCGAGCGCGGACTCGCCACCCCGCAGCACTGGAACCAGGCCGTGCTGCTGAGCGTCAAGCCCGGGCTGACGCCGGCGGTCTTCGAAGCCGCGCTGCACAAGCTGCTGAGCCAGCACGACGCCCTACGCCTGCGTTTTAGCGTAGAAGACGGCTACTGGCGGCAACGCCATGCGGCCGACGACGCCCAATGCGTCTTCGAACGCCTCGACCTGTCCGCGGTTCCGGCCGCCGAACGCAGCGCCCGCCTGCAGGCGGAAGCGAGCGCGCGCCAGGCCGCCCTGGACCTGAGCCGGGGGCCGCTGCTGCGCGCCGTCTGGTTCGACTGCGGCGCTGAAGCCGGCCAGGTCTTGATCGCGATCCACCACCTGGTGGTCGACGGCGTGTCCTGGCGCATCCTGCTGGAAGACCTGAGTTTGGCCTGCCGGCAGGGCCTGGCCGGCCAGTGCCTGAGTTTGCCCGCGAAGACCACAGCCTTCAAACACTGGGCCGAACGCCTGACAGAGTTGACACAGAGCGGCCGCTTGGATCTCGGTGCCGACTACTGGCTGGACCCGCGCCGCCGAGAGGCGGCGGCGCTGCCGGTCGACGCGCCGGCCGGCGCCAACCTGTCGGGGCTCGAAGACGAGGTCGTCGTCGCCTTGAGCCGCGACGACACCCGCGCCTTGCTGCAGGAGGTGCCGGCCGCCTACCGCAGCCAGATCGACGACGTGCTGCTGACCGCGCTGGCGTTGACCCTGAGGGAGTGGACGCCATCCTCGACCCTGCTGATCGACCGGGAAGGCCACGGCCGCGAACACCTGGCCGACGACCTCGACGTGTCGCGCACGGTCGGCTGGTTCACCAGCGTCTACCCCTTGCTGTTGCAGCTGGAGTTGGGCGACGACCTCGGCCGCGCCTTGAAAACGGTCAAGGAGCAGCTGCGCGCGGTGCCGGCGCACGGCATCGGCTACGGCCTGTTGCGCTACCTGTCGACCGATGCCGAACTCAAACAGCATCTGGCCGCCCAGCCGCAGGCCGGGATCATCTTCAACTACCTGGGCCAGCTCGACACCGTGCTGGATGCGGACGGCCTGTTCGCCCCCAGCCACGAGTCCGCAGGACTCAGCTATGACCCGGCCGGCGCACGGGCGCACGAACTGGACGTGGTCGGCAGCATCCTGGACGGCCGTCTGCAATTGAGCTGGCGTTACAGCCGCGACCGTTACCGCCACAGCACGCTGGCAAACCTGGCCGCGCGTTACCTGCACCACCTGCAAGCCCTGATCGCCCACTGCCGCCAGCCGGAAGCCGGCGGCTACACGCCGTCGGACTTCCCGCTGGCGGCCTTGCCGCAAACGCAGCTGGACGCGCTGGCGCTGCCGCCGCGGCAAATCGAGGACATCTACCCCCTGGCGCCGTTGCAGCACGGCCTGATGTTCCACAGCCTGTACGCGCCGGATGCGACCGTCTACCGCCTGCAACTGGCCTGCCGCCTGCGCGGCCGGCTCGACCTCGACGCCTTCCGGCAGGCCTGGCAGCTGCTGCTGGAACGGCACGCGATCCTGCGCACGCGCTTCGAGGTTCACGGCCTGGAGCAGCCGCTGCAAATCGTCGAACACCACGCGCTGCTGCCGATCAGTCTCCACGACTGGCGCCGCCTGCCGGAAGCCGAGCAGCAACAGCGCTGGCGGCAGTTGCAGGCGGACGATCACGCCCAGGGCTTCGACTTCGGCCGCGCGCCGTTGATGCGCCTGGCCCTGGCGCAAACGGCCGATGAAACGCATTACCTGCTGTGGAGCTATCACCACGTGCTGCTGGACGGCTGGAGCAGCCCGATTTTGATCAAGGAAGTGTTCACGCTCTACCATGCCCTGCAGCGCGGCGACCGGCCGAGCCTGCCGGCGGTCAAACCCTACCGCGACTACATCGCCTGGCTGCACCGTCAGGACCGGGCCGCGGCCGAACGCTACTGGAAAGAGGCGCTGGCCGGCTTCGACACGCCGACCGTCCTGGGCATCGATTCGGCGCCCGGCCGCCAAGGCGCGGGCGACATCCGGAAGCGCAGCCTGCAGCTGAGCGCGGCCGCAACCCAAAGCCTGCAGCAGTTCGTCAAACACCAACGACTGACCCTGAACACCCTGGCCCAGGCCGCCTGGGGCCTGCTGCTCGGCCGCTACAGCGGCAGCGACGACGTGGTGTTCGGCATCACCGTCTCCGGCCGTCCGGCGGAGCTGATCGGCATCGAAGACCAGGTCGGTCTGTTCATCAACACCCTGCCGATGCGGGTCCGCATCAAGCCGGAAACCCGGCTCGACGACTGGCTGCGCGACCTGTTCGCGCAGAACCAGGACATGCGCCGCTACGACTACGCGCCTCTGGCGCAGATCCAGGGCGGCTCCGACATCGGCCGCGGCCAAAACCTGTTCGACAGCCTGCTGGTGTTCGAAAACTACCCGCTCGATCAGGCTTTGATGCAGCTCGGCGGGCCGCTGAAGCTCGACGAGGTGGCCGGCGTCGATCCGACCAACTACCCGCTGACGCTGACGGTCTTCCCCGGCGAGCGCCTGCAGTTGGAGATCACCCACGACAGCAGCCGCTTTAGCGACGCCACTATCGCCGCGATGCTGGCCCACTTGCAGCAACTGCTGGTCGCCTTTGCCGAGCAGCCGCAAACCCAACTGGGCAACCTGCCGACATTGACCGCCGACGAGCGCCGGCAAATCCTCGACGCCTGGAACGCCACCGAGGCCGACTATCCCAAGGACCGCTGCCTTCATCACTTGTTCGAAGCCCAGGCGGCAAGGACGCCGGAAGCGGTCGCGCTGAAGTTCGAAGACCGGAGCCTGAGCTACGCCGAACTGAACGCCAAGGCCAACCAGTTGGCGCATTACCTGGTCGCACGCGGCGTCGGCCCGGACGTATTGGTCGGCCTCTGCATCGAGCGCTCGCCGGAGATGGTGATCGGCCTCTTGGGCATCCTGAAGGCCGGCGGCGCCTATGTGCCGATGGAGCCGAGCGCGCCTGTGGAACGGATCGCCTATCAGCTGCAGGATACCGGGGCAAAATTGTTACTGACCCAGACACATCTGCTGCCGAAATTGCCCGCAGCCGAAATGGCCTGCATTTGCATCGATAGCGCCTGGCAGGCGATTGAGCGGCAGCCTGATGCCAATCCGAGCGCCAGGGCCTTCCCGTCGCAGTTGGCCTATGTGATCTATACCTCCGGCTCGACCGGGCTGCCGAAAGGCGTAATGATCTCGCACCAGGAGGTCATGCGGCTGTTTGCCGCGACCGACGCGCAATTCGGCATTAACGACCAAGATGTCTGGACGATGTTCCATTCCTTCGCCTTCGATTTTTCGGTCTGGGAGATCTGGGGCGCGCTGTTATACGGCGGCAGGTTGGTGATCGTGCCTTACTGTGTCAGCCGTGCGCCCGATGAGTTTCATCGCTTGTTGCACCAGGAACGGGTCACGGTACTTAACCAAACGCCGTCGGCCTTTTTGCAGTTGATGAGTGCCGATGAACGGCAAAGCCGGTTTGTTGAAAGCCTGCGCTTAGTCATTTTCGGCGGCGAAGCGCTGGAGCCTTATAAGCTCAAGCCGTGGTTCGAGCGTTATGGCGATCAGCGCCCGCAATTGGTCAATATGTACGGGATCACCGAAACCACGGTGCATGTGACTTACCGCTTATTGGCCCGGCAAGATACTGACACCACCACGGCGAGTCCTATCGGCAGGCCGATTTCAGACCTGCAAGCCTACCTGACGGATGCTTCGCTCAATCTTTGTCCTATCGGGTGCCGCGGGGAATTGCATGTCGGCGGCGCGGGCTTGGCGAGAGGCTATCTGAATCGTCCCGAACTGACGGCGGAGCGCTTTGTCCCGAATCCGTTCGGCAAGCCCGGCAGCCGGCTATACCGCTCCGGTGATTTAGCCAAATATCAGGACGATGGCGAAATGGACTACCAGGGGCGCATCGATCACCAGGTCAAGCTTCGCGGCTTCCGGATCGAGCTCGGCGAAATCGAAGCGCAAATACTGGCCCATCCCGAAGTGAAAGAGGCGGCCGTACTGGCGCGGGAAGATCAGCCGGGAGACAAGCGCTTGGTCGCCTATCTGGTAGAGAAGCAAAGCGGCGCCTTGCAACTGGAGATTCTGAAAGCCCAACTGAAACTGGCGCTGCCCGACTACATGGTGCCGAGCGCTTTCGTGATGCTGGAGGACATGCCGCTGAACGCCAACGGTAAACTGGATCGGAAACGGCTGCCGGTGCCGGATAGGACTGCACTGCTGAATTCTGAATACGAGCCTCCGCACGGAGCGGTCGAGTTGAATTTGGCGAAAGTCTGGCAAGACCTACTTGGGGTCGAACGAGTCGGCAGGAATGACGACTTTTTCGAGCTCGGCGGTCACTCATTGCTTGCCGTGCAGCTAATTTCGCGTCTGCGTACCCAGTTTGGCGTAGAAATTCCATTACCCACGCTTTTTACCAAGTCGACCTTACGGGATTTCTCGGGTGAATTAGGCGCTACAGATGCAACGCCAACAGGCTCAAATCTGGTTGCAATACGGACGGAAGGAACCCTGCGTCCTCTATTCATGATACATCCGCGTGGAGGGCAGATTGATTATGTGAGGGCGTTGGCGCCACGGCTACCCAAAGCGTTGCCCATTTATGGGCTGCATGCATTCGGTTTAATAGAAGGAGAGACGCCGATGACGGTGATGGAAGACATAGCAGCGCGATATTTACGCGAAATACGTTCAGTTCAGCCAAAGGGCCCTTATTATTTGGCGGGTTATTCATCCGGTGGAATGATCGCTTATGAAATTGCCTGCCAATTGATTGCGGATGGCGAATCTGTCGATTTTTTAGGGCTAATCGATACGCTAGCGAGGTACCGCATCGAAAATCACCCGGAGTGTTTCGAGGAATGCGTTGTGTTGGCTAACGAAGTGATGGGCCACGGCACTTCTGCACAACCGGAAGACTTAGAGCGTCTCAACGCTCTGGTTGCCAGTAGTGAGTTTGGCGTGATGTTCGATTACTGCCGTTCGGCAGGATTCATACCTGACGATATTGAGCCGGATGCGATTAGGCGCTATCTCAAAGTAGGTTATGCGATGGATAAAGCGTTGAAGGCCTATCAGCCAACGCCTATCGCCGTGCCGGTGACGGTCTTTACGGCGCCAGAGGAGAATACGTCAATGGACACCTCGCTTGGATGGGCATCTTTCATGGGCGGGAAGGTGACAGTAGTGCCGATTGGCGGGAATCATCGAACCATCATAGAGCCGCCCCATCTGGAGCGCTTGGGAGAGGCCATTGCGAATGGCATTATGACGCATCGAGTGAAGCTGTCAACGGCAGCGTGCGAGCACGCAAATGCAATGCCCGTGCCCGTTGAGAAGTTATCGATAACATGACGGTGGATTGAGAACATGGGGAAAAAAAGATCTGTTGTCGTCTCCTAGGCGGGGTCTTTAGTCTCCGCCTCATCAGGAGATTACGCCTTAACGTGTTCGGTAAGATTGCGAAGCCGAACTTTAGAAATCGGATGTTTTGGCGTTCACTATTTTTCATCATCGGGATCATTCATGAGTCATCCATTAAACCACTACGTTTTCAAGGCAGGTAAACAGAAACATTCAACCGGCGGAAAAGCCGGCCACCGTCATGCTGTCAAGACGGTTACGCTATTGTGTGCATTGATAAGCGCCAATTCGGCATTGGCGAAAGCCGAGGCTTATCAGTTCAATATTTCCGCCGGTAATCTGTCCACCGCACTGAATAAACTGGCCGAAACCGCTAACGTAGACCTCAGCTACCCGGCCGAAGTGGCGAAAGACTTGAAATCGAATGGTTTAAAAGGCAGCTATACGATAGAGCAAGCCTTACATCATTTGCTGCAAGGCAGCGGGTTGAATTACCGGTTGGCGGGAGATAGCTCAATTACTGTAGAGAGAGCGGCGGCTACGGCTGCGAAATCGCATGAGGACACGATGCCGGCGGTGACCGTGACCGCGCCCACCGGTTATGAAGCCGACGATCCTTATAACCCGGATTACAGCCTGCCGAACGCCTCCACGGCGACCAAGACCGACACGCCGATCATGGAAACTCCGTTCTCGATACAAGTCGTGCCCAAGCAAGTGCTTGAGGACGTTCAAGCGATCAGGTCGACCGATGCGTTGGATTATGTGAGCGGTATCTTTCGTGCCAGCGGTTCCGGTGATTTCTTTGACTGGACAACTCGACGAGGATTTAACAATTTTCCATTGGGGGATTACCGGGACGGAATGCCATGGCCTTTGGGAGGCGGTCTTGTAGGCGGGCGTGATTTAGCCAATACCGAGCGCGTCGAAACCTTAAAAGGACCGGCGTCTTTGCTTTACGGGATGGCCGTGCCGGGCGGTATCGTGAATTATGTGACCAAAAAACCGTTGGCTACACCCTATTATTCGTTGCAACAACAATTCGGTTCCTACGATTTTTACCGTACCACCCTGGATGCTACCGGACCGATTAATGATGACAAATCTTTGCTGTACCGTTTCAACCTGGCTTATAAGAGTGCTAATTCGTTTCGCGATATGGTCAACAGTGATCGGGTTCTTGTCGCGCCGACGGTCACATGGAACATCAGTCCGCGCACTCAGGTAAATTTCGAGTTGGAATACGACACCGGTCATGTGGTGTTCGACCGGGGCATTCCCGCGATCTTCCAGGGCACTCGCCCCGCCGATTTGCCGCGCAGCCGGTTTCTTGGGGAGGCGAATCCTCCCAGCGAATACGAAAACCTGATGGTCGGCGTGAATTGGTCGCACGCGTTTAATGATAACTGGACTTTCAGCCACCGTTTCAATGCGCTGTACTTCGGGTTGGAACAAATCGCGTCGACACAAACGATGATTAACCCGAGCACGATCAATCGCTTTGTGGCTCATTCGACAAACGGCCTTGAAGACCAAGCGCTCTATTTCAACAGCGTCAATTTGGCTGGCCATTTCGAGACTTGGGGGCTAAAGCATACCTTGCTGCTGGGAGGTGATTATTACCGCAAGAGCTTGGACAACTTTAAGGCGAGTTTTACGGGGAGTAACACCAATATTTACGATCCGGTTTATCTCGGCCCCAGTATTGCTCAGGGTACGCCCACTCTTAATCTAAAGTCGGGGAATGATTGGTTTGGACTGTATTTTCAGGATCAAATCAAGCTCCCATTTAACTTGAGTATGCTGGCGGGTTTTCGTTACGACAGCGCCGAGAGCAGCGTTACGGTAAACAACGGCAAACCGAATAAAAGTCCCCGGCAGGATAGTTTGACTCCTCGAGGCGGTTTGGTCTGGCAGCCTATTCCCGAACTCAGCCTCTATGGCAGTTACTCGGAAAATTTTACCGGTATCAACTCTGCCGGATTCGGGGGCTCCGTGTTGCCGCCGGAGACCGCACAACAATGGGAGTTGGGCGCGAAAACCGAACTGTTCGACAAGCGCTTTCTGGCCACCGTGGCCTGGTACGACTTGACCAAACAAAATATCGCAGTGTTTAACGGCTTTACCGGTTTTAACGAAACCATCGGCGAAGCGCGCAGCGCGGGTTTGGAGGTGGACGCGAAGGGCGAAATTTTGCCGGGCTGGAATATGATCGCTTCCTACGCCTATACGCCTGATGCTTTGGTGACACAAGGCAATCCCAATGAAATTAATAATCGCTTACGCGGGGTGCCTCGGCATGGCGGCAGCCTATTTACCAGTTACGAATTTCAAACGGGAGCGTTGCAAGGCTTTAAGTTGGGAGGCGGCACCGTTATCCGCAGTTCACAACATACCGACCCCACTGCTACGACCGCGATATTACCCGGTTATGCGACCGTGAATCTCTTGGCCGGTTACTCGTGGAAAATCGGCGGCAGCAAGCTGACCACGCAATTTAATGTCAATAATCTGCTCGACAAAGCATTCTATCCGACTTCGTTTGGACGAGACAGTATTGAAGTGGGTGCGCCGCGGACGTTTATGGGGTCGGTGAGGATAGAGTATTGAAAACGGCCTTGGTAAGGAATATAAGCGCTTAGCAACAAGTTAGCAGGCATAAAAATCGTACTGTTGCCAAGCCTTACTGGAGCCTCTAAAAACTAATGCATGCGAACTTTTTGCAAAGCGCTTAAATTTAATTGAAAAACTGGTGTTTCTCGGCGTAGCAAGTGGAAACTTACTTGCGCGCCGAGGCGTTAAATAAAATGACGAGCTTGGGTATATCAAAAAGTTAACGGGTGAGTAGATCGACAACCGTTGGTGGCGGGGTTTCGCCCGAGTTGTGATTTATGTAAAAAAGTCTTATGGTGCATAATTTTTTTATTGAAAATTTTCTGGATTATGGTGCTGCAATATGATTAGTCAGCGATTTGAATCAGGCGGACAGCCTGTTTTTATATTGTCTTGTGTTAGGTCAGGTTCAACCCTATTGCGATGTATCATCGATACACATCCTGTTTTTTGCAGTCCAGGACATCTTAATTTGGGAGTGTTGTGTAGTAATTTGTATATGACCGTTTATTATTCTCTGGGGAAGTTGCCTGGAGTTGAAACAAATAAACAGAGGGAAATGTTGGCTGCTGAAGAAACTCGGAAAGTGGTGTCGGATTTATTAAATCGCTATGCACTTGGAAAAGACAAAAAAAAGTGGTGCGAAAAGTCAACTGCAAATATTGATTTTGTGGATATTCTGTATAAGATTTTTCCGGATGCAAAATTTATTTGTTTATATCGTAATAGCTTGGATGTGGCGTATTCTTGTATTAAGTTTAGTGCATTAGGTTATATGGATGCTCTAACTCCTTATGTCAAAAAGTATCCTACTAATTTAGTTGAGGCAATGCTTAATATTTGGCTGGATAAAACTAAAAAGTTAATTGATTTTGAACAAACATATAGTGATCAGTGCATAAGGGTTAATTATGAGTCTTTAGTTTATAGACCGGAACAGACCGTGGGAGAATTGTTCAAGTTTCTTGGTGAAGAATGGGATAAGTCTTTGCTAGAATTAATTTTTAAATCTCCGCATGACCAAGGTGAAGGTGATCTAAAGGTTTGGTTTTCAGATAGTATTGATAGCGATTCTGTTGGCAAGGGTACTGCAATGCCGTTTGCGGCGATCCCTGAAGACTTGATGAAGGAGGTGAATGACATTCATCGTTATCTAGGGTATCCTACATTAGAAGAATTGTATGCAGAGCAACATAGGGAAGAAACAGATCAGCAGATTCAAGATTTAGATATTAACGGTTTTTTTAATAGACGATTGTCTCAGCTTACAGATAGAGCGCATAAAAGTGATTATGTTTGGCGCGGGCGTTGTAGGTTCTTGATATCTGGTATAAGGGGAGGGGAGTGGTTAATTGAGAGTAACAGTGATGGGGTTAAAATAATAGACAATGATAATTCAAGCGATTGTGTTATTTCTGTCGCGTATAGAGTGTTATGTGAATTAATATCTGGTAAAAAAAGCCCTGTTCAAGCATATGAAAATGGTGAAATTATAGGGGGTGGTAATTTAATTATGGCGTTAGAGTTAGGGAGTATGATTTTTGCAGATTAATGTTTTAGTTTAAAAGTAATTGTAATTTAATAATTGGTGATTTTTTAATGATTCATGATGGTCATCGATTTCTTTTATTTTTTAAACAACGGATTTTACTTAAATAAATGAGAGCGGATTCGATTGGCAGTAAAAGGAAAAGGTTGTCTCGATCATATCAGTTTATGTCCGAATACACGAGTTTTAGAAATGGATTTATTTCGGAAGATAAATTGCCTACAAGGCTTGAGTATTTTTCTAAATGGATTGAGTATCAATTTCTCGAACACTATTTTGCTGCTGTTCCGCAATGGCGTTATTTTGCTAGAAAAGTTTCCGGACCGGGAACGCTACCGGATTTTTGCGTGGTAGGGCCGATAAAAGGCGGCACAAGTGATTTGGCAGTTAATATTATGCTGCATCCGCAGGTTATGACTCCATTGGCAAAAGAATATGACAGCGCTGATATGGATAAGTGGCGTATACTTTATCCGACAGAAAAGCAAAAACATGACCATGCTTTAAATCACGGTAAGGCTATGTCTCCATTTTTGGCGCCATATCTTCACTGGATGGAATTTGTTTATAACCTCTCTAAGGCCAAGCCAGAAATTAAGGTTGTTATTACTTTGAGAAACCCGGTTGATAGGTTTTATTCGCAATGGAAGTGGGAGATATTTCATTCTGGAATGGAACGGGCAAGAAATCTTCCATTTTTAAATTCATTTCCTGCTTATGTAGATAAATCTCTGTCCGTATTTCCAGAATACCCAATGTACTGTCTGCCGATCGGATCCATTACAAACTAGCATTTACTGGAAGGCTGTGAATTTTTGGATAGAGTGTTTTGGGCGTTATAACGTATTGGTATTGGACGTGAAGAACTATTTCATTGATAACAATAGTTTTTTAAATCAAATCTATGATTTTGTCGGATTAGGCTATTTTGATGTTCCAAAATACGAAGATAAAATCAATGAAAATGCTATAAAAACGCCACCGCCTGACGAGGAGAGTATTTCTAGGCTACAGGATTTTTTCGAGCCCTATAATAAAAAGCTTTTTGATGTATTAGGCAAAGGGTTCGATTGGTAATATTAAAATTGAATTTCATGGGATATGTCGTATTTTTAATAGTAAACTGGTTTTCACTGATTTGATCGCGATAATATTTTGAATGTATAGGTTATATGATGAATTCAAAGAATGATTATCCTCTGCAAATTGAGCGTATACACGCTCCGTCAGTAGATGAGTTTAATAGATTGTACGCCGAGCCTGGAAAGCCTGTATTAATAACTGGTGTCGTTTCCAATTGGGAGGCATGCAAATTGTGGAATTCACAATATTTATGTTCAGTTGCCGGAGAGCGGGAAGTCCCTGTAAAACGCATGAGCAACGGCTCTTATCTTGATGCGCGCACTGAAATGATAAGACTGAAAGATTATTTGCATGTTGCCAGTAAGGAACAGAACGGCGATGAGCTATTATATTTAAGTGAGCAGCCTGTCGAGAAGATTTTGCCGGAAATTGTTGAAGACTATACGGTTCCTGAATATATCAATACAAAAGAAAAGCTTGCGGTTTGCTACTTAGGTAGTCATGTTTATTCGCAAATGCACTTTCATCCGTTGGGAAAGGCTCTATTATGTGTGGTTTCCGGGCGAAAAAATGTAAAACTTTATGCTCCGGATCAAACTCCTTTTCTTTACCAGAAATATAATTTTAGCAAAATTGATAGCGACCCTGTTGATTTAGAGAAATATCCTTTGTATGGAAAAGCGAAATATTACGAATGTGAAGTTAAGTCTGGGGAAATGCTTTTTTTTCCAATTTATTGGTGGCATGGTGTCGAAACGGAAGAGTTTACTTCGGCCGTTGTTTTTTTCTGGAACGATTCCCGGAAGGTAAGGTGGCTTCCTCCGTCTGGAATTCCGTGGTATACCCCATTGATATTTGAAGTTGCCCCGTGGTATTTTAAAACTAAAAAAATATTTAATGGTATCTTTGGTATTTTTTAGGGACTAAATTTAATCAATATTGCATAAAGTTCAACCCGTTGGGATATATATTGGCGAATTAGCTCTATATGTCCCAAGGCGTCCGAAAAATTTGATGGCAGCCATGATTGATAATTGGCTAGAGAAAAATAGAAATGTAATATTTCTACGACATGTCATGTTTTTCGCGAATTGCTCCAGGGTAATAAAAATGCTGTACAAGCCTATGAACAAGGTGAGATAGTCGGCGAAGGTAATGTGATATTGGCGCTAGAGTTTGGGCGGATGTTGTTTGGCGGTATGTAATCATTTATGCATTGCGGGCTTTGACGTTTCCGGAAGGTTGTCCGTCAACTGTGACCTCTGCACACGACAAAAATTACTAAGCCATTGATTTATATTAAGTGAAAACGTTGGTCGCCTCCATGATCTCCTTGTGTGACCGAGCCGTCCACCGTGTGGAAATAGGCTTCATTGTTCCGGTTCAGGAAACCGATGACATTTGTTCGGCCCGACACATTGGCGGGTAGGCGCAAGGTTTCGCCCTTGGGTTGCCAGGCGTAAGGTACGCAGGAACGGGAGCTAAAACCGCTTTCATCAAGGTAGAACACATCAAGATCACCCCCCGCTTCGTGCTCATGGAAGGCTGTCAATATCCGCTTTCCTTCCAAAAACTCCGTTTCGTAGCGCTTTTCCTTCAGGCTCCCTATGTCAGGCTAGTTGTGTATAACGAGATGAGTCTAATGGTAACCGTTCACGCCCTTGCCAAAGCCCGGCCGCTTGTTAGAAAATTGCGATATGTCAAAACTCGTTATCGATCTCAGTCAACCGGCGCCCGTGCCGCAGAACCTCGAAGAAGCGCAGCAGCTCATTGCGGCGCTGTGGCAGTTGCTGGCAGAGCTACAAAAACGGCAGGCGGAGCTGGAAGAACAGCTCAATACGCATTCGGAGAACTCCTCCACGCCGCCGTCGCAAGACAGCCCCAAGCAACGCGCGGAACGGCCGTCGAAAAAACCGACCGGGCGCGCGAAAGGGGCGCAGCCGGGGCATGACAAGCACGAACGCGCCTTGCTGGATGCCTCAGCGGTGGATCGGATCGAACATTATTATCCGCAGAGCCAGTGTGCTTGCGGCGGCGAGGTCGTCATGGACGGCTATCGCCGACATCAAGTTTTCGACTTGCCGGAAGTGCGTTACCAAGTGGTCGAGCACCGCTGCTATAGCGGGTGTTGCAGACAGTGCAAGGCGCGTCATCGCGCGGCCTTGCCGGACGACGTGCCGAGCGGGCAAATGGGCCCCGGCTTGATCGCCTGGATCAGTCTGCTGAACAGCCAATACCACTTGAGTCTGCGTCAAATCGAGAGCCTGTTGGCGGAGCAGTGGCAGCTGGATTTCAGCTTGGGCGCGATCAGCGAAGCCCAAGCGCCGGTGATCGACTGGCTGTTGCCCGTCTACCAACAGATTGGCGACCAGGTGCGTGATGCAGGCGTGGCTCACGCCGATGAAACCAGCCATTTTCGCGGGAAGAGCCGCTACTGGCTGTGGTCCTTGAGCACGCCGCAGGCGGCTTATTTTATGACCCATTATTCGCGCGGCAAACAGGCGGCCCGGGAACTGTTGGGCGATTTCGACGGCATTCTGGTCACCGACCGGCACGGCGCTTACAACGATTATGACGCCGACCGGCATCAGTACTGCTGGGCACACATCATCCGCAACCTGGAGAAAATCTCCGGACGTTCGGGACAAGCCGGGGAAGACGGCACTTACCTGTTGCGCCTGGCCCGCCTGGTGGTGCACTGCGGCAAGCGCTGGCAGCACAGCGGTTGCCAATCCTTGCTGTACCGAAGGCGTTTGCAGCGCTTACGCCAACATTTTCAAGCCACCCTGGAACGCACCGCAACGACCCATGGCGATACGCGCACCGGCCACGCCTGTCGCAAGCTTTTGCGCGACAGCCCACGGCTGTGGACGTTTTTGAAATATCAAGGCGTGCCGATGACGAACAACGCTGCGGAGCAAAGTCTGCGACCGTATGTCATTTGGCGGAAAATCAGCTTCTTCACGCAATCACATCGGGGCAATCAGTTTCGGCCGATGATGTTGTCCCTGATTGAGACGTGCAAGCGGCTCAAGGTCAATGTCTATCAGACCCTGCGGACGGTTTGCTGGCAAGGGGTGATGGAGGGGCATGTCTCCTTCCGGTTGCCATTCCCAGCTTTAGCTTGCTTGCCTTCGGCTTCGGGGGCGTGAACGGTTACGTCTAATGGCGTGCTGTCAAGGCAAAGCAATGGAAGCACGGCAGCAAGAGACAGGCATCAGGTGCTCATGTTAGTTTTTGTTATTCCAAAATTAAAATAAGTGGCACCGATACTGCTAATCTATAGAGTAATCCAATTTTGAAGTCATATCCAATTTACAATAATGGGCTTCAAGGAGCGTCGACTAAAACAGTAGTGACCAACTTTTCGAGGCTTTAAATCGATGAATTTCAGCAATTTCAAGAATCGACGCTCATGAATTCATACAGTACAAGCAACGATCCAAGAGATGAAATTCAGTGTAGCCTCGATTTGGTTTTGAGGCATTGGGGCTTTTGAGCTACAAGATGCCTCGCTTCCCGTGTGCCAGGGTGGGCTGCCTTATCCCAGTTGAAGATTGTTACGGTAACTCCGCCATGGGGAGAGGAAAATTGCAACATCACTTTGAGCGGGGCGCAGTGTGAATTATAAAACACAGCAAAATTTCAATTTGCAAGCAACAGCAACTATTGCCGAGCGATCCAAAACTGCTTATCGGGCCCTCCAAATTTGCAGTAGCGTGTATTTTCTTGGCATGCTGCTGCTGGGCATTGATCGGCACTGGAGCTTTAAGACTTCCATCAATGATACCGGCGCCTTCAGTCAGGCCATTTGGAGCATTCTAAACAACGGCGCGCCAATGGTGACCATGGGCTCCTCTGAACCCTATCATTGGTTCGGCGTCCATTTTCATCCATGGCTTTACCTCTATGCGCTCCTCTATAAAATTTATCCGGGACCGGAATGGCTGATATTGACGCAGTCACTCGCGATCGCATCGACGGCGCTGCCGATCTACAAAACCGGGTTAAGACTCGGTTATACGCATTGGCAGTCTTTTTCCTGGGCACTGGGGTTTCTGCTCAATCCTTTTGTGCTCAGCGCCGCCCAATGGGACTTTCATCCCGTGACTGCGGCAACGCCGTTCATCGCCTGGAGTCTTTATTTTCTGTTGGCAAATGATTTTAGAAGGCTTTTGTCGTGCGTGTTAATCGTGCTGTCATGCCAGGAACAATTCGGTATTCTGACGATATGCTTAGGACTGTCTTATTTTATTGTCAATAAAGATATTAAAAAATCGTTGTTCCTGGTCGGATTAGGGGCTCTTTATACAGTCATTCTGTTTCAGTATGCTTTTCCGAAATTTTCTCCCACCGGGGCGCATGTCATGATGAGCGCACAAAACGCGGCCGCTAACCGTTACCACTGGCTGGGCGGCAGCCTAGACGAGATCTGCATGCATTTACTGACTTCGCCTCTAGAAATTTTGAAAAAAGTTTTCTTAGAGATGGAGGGATTTCAGTACATCATTTTTTTGTTACTGCCTTACGGATTGTTTTTACCGCTTCTCGGGTTCGATATTCTCCTGATCGGCTCCGCCGACTTCGCGGCAAATGCGTTGTCCTTACTCGATTTGCAGCGCAGCATGAATAGTTACCATTCCGTTGCTCTGATTCCCATTGTTTTGATTGCTGGGATGCGCGGATTTCAGGTTTTTTGCCGTACCGTATCGCAAAGCATCGGAAAGCAAACGGCTGTTCTGGCGGCTTTCGTGCCAGTCCTCTTTTTTTCGTTTTGCCTCCCGCACCTCTTAGGCCAAGACAGTTTTTGGAAATTGAACCTGATTCCGGCCAAAGACCCCAAACTTGCTGAGCTTCAAAAACGCTTGCCGGCACAAGCCGTGTTGTCCGCACAAGCCAACATAGGCTCGCATTTTTCACAGCGACAATCCATTTATATATTTCCTAAAAACATTCCAAAAGCCGATGCGGTCATCTTGAGACTGGAAGATCCGGATGGCTCCTTAAACGAAAATACCATCCGTTTTGGCCATTACATGCTGATGCAGCCCAACGACTACTTAAGCGCCATTCAGTGCGTTCTGGACAGCGGTGTCTATCGCATCGGTTATTTCAATCCGCCCTGGCTACTTCTTCTCAAAACCACGGATGCGGTAACCGATTCGCAACGACTTTTACTGGCAAAACACTTGAAAAGCCTCGCAAACCGCTGGCATAGCCAAAGTGATCCAATCACAGGTGACGCATGCAGATGGGCACAAAGATAACGGCTTTAACGCTTGGTAAGCGATAGACTCTCTATTATTTTTGGGCTAGACAGAATGCGGTCAACCCAGCCATTCTGTTCAAGTGAAACAGGGTTTTCAGTTCAAAATTATGAACGTTGATAAGAAGTTGATTGATAAATCCAGGCGATCGCTTTAAGTCGCTTTTTGCGGATAATTTGCCGGTTTTCAATAACAGACGATTGATAAGACGAATCAGAGCAATCAGCGGGAACAGCAAGCCGAAGAAATAGCGGCCCCGTATCACCTTGAGGCCGGAATTCTTGGCTAACGTCTCGAGTTCGCTGAGTGTATAGCGGCGTTTGTGTTCTAAAAAAATATCATGGCCCGACCAGAGAAATCTGAAAGCAGGGACGGACATCAGGACATAGCTTCCATCGGGTATCCGGTCGACATAATGTTTTAAAAAAGCATGGTCATCCTCTATATGCTCCAGCACGTCAATCATCAAGATCACTGTTTCGTCAATATTTTCAACCGATTTTACGAAAGAGATAGTCTTATTGTGATGTATTTCCGATTTTTCGTCGAAAGGGTAGGCCGTATCGACACAACGGGCCGAAGCCGCCAAATCGGTTTCCAGCAACAATTTGGAAAATACGCCGGATCCGGCTCCGACGTCCAGTACGTTTCCTTCCGAGAGTGAGCGCAACAGCATTTGAATTGCTTTGCTTTTAGAGACATAGTACCAATGCGTATTGACGGACGCCCCTAATATCTGGTCTTCTTTGACATCCATAATTGACTCACTCAGTTCCGCAAGGCAGGTTGTGGTGACGCACGGTTTCGGTGCTCAGGGTACAAGTTCTTATGCTCATGTTAAAGCTCTTGGCGAATGATGTAAATCGGTCTGTTTTTGGTTTCCATATAGATTCGTCCCAGGTATTCGCCCAGCACACCTATCCCGACTAATTGCAAACCGCCAAGAAAAAGAATGATCACTATCAGCGAAGCATAGCCTGGAATATCGACGCCTTGTACCAGGGTGCGGACGATGATGGCGCTGCCGTAGGCAAAGGAAAATAATGAAATGAAAAACCCCAAATAGCTCCATATCCTTAAGGGAACTGTGCTAAAACTGGTAATGCCGTCCAGGGCAAAGTTCCACAGTTTGAGCCAAGGAAACTTGGTGTCGCCGGCTTTTCGGCTCAAACGCACATATTCGATCTTCGCCGTTTTGAATCCGACCCAGGTAAACAAGCCTTTCATGAAGCGTTCGCGTTCCGGCAGCTTTTTTAAGGCGTCAACGGCGGCGCGGCTGAGCAATCTGAAATCGCCTACGTCTTCGGGGATCGGCGGGTGGGAAATCGAATTGTGCAAGCGATAAAACCATTTCGCGGTTTTTCTTTTCAGCCAGGTGTCGGAGGTGCGGTCGCAGCGCTTTGCCAATACCACTTCATAGCCTTCTTTCCATTTGGCAATCAAGGCGTTGATCAGTTCGGGCGGGTCCTGGAGGTCGGTGTCTATCGGTATGACGGCGTCTCCGCGGGCATGCTCCACCCCCGCCGTGAGGGCGGCTTCCTTGCCGAAGTTCCGCGAAAAATCGATGATGCGAATGCTGAGATGCTTGGGCGCCGCATTTTTTTGCGCGATCAGTTTTTGCAAGGTTTGATCGGTGCTGCCGTCGTTGATGCAGATGATTTCTATTTCATCATGGATTGCGCCAACGGTTTTAAACAGTTCGGTAAAAAAAATCGAAACCATTTTTTCTTCGTTGTAGAATGGACAGACGATCGAAATCATAGCTAATAACCCATTATTAATGCGTCGTTGGGGATGGCATGCGGGATTTCATGCAGTGCCGTTATAGGGTTTTCCTGTCTTTCCAAGTCAGCAGCGATGAAAAGTAATAATTCCACAGCGAACCGGCAATCGCTCCGGCCATTGCCGCCAGTATCCAGTTATTTTGTTGCGGGTGATAAAGCCAATAGGAAGTGGCCATACTGATCACCGCGCCAACCGAGCAAACCAGGTAAAAACTGAACAAACCGGACAGGAGCTTGATGCCTCTGATGCGTTTGTCCCGAAAAGTGAAGTTATTGTTGATAAAGTAGTTGCCGGTCATCGCAACGACGATGGCGATGGCCTGGGCCGAGATAAACTGTAAACTTAAAATTAGATGAAATATCCATAATGTCAACAGATGAAAGCCGCTACCTATCAGTCCTACGATGACAAACAGAATGAACCTCACCGGAAGTAATTTGACCGGAAATTTATGAATGGGCATTTGGCGTGTTCGATTTGCATGGGTTTTTCAGAGCCAAGTCAAGGTGTTGCTTGTACTTGACTGTCTTAATCCCACTTTGCCATATTTTAAGCCACCTTGTACATTGCCCTTTGGGGCAATGTCAATCGGCCATCCTTGTCGGAATGGCGATGAGTATTATAATTTAACCATGTTTTCTTTAATCTCCACGCATAGCCTATGAGTTTATCTGCTCATTCCGAGTCGGTATGGGAACTGGCCAAGTTCTTGGGTTCTCCATTTGCGTTGTTTTTAGCAACTAGCGATAGGCTTTATTGGATTTATCTGCTGGTCTCATTCACGATAGCTTTTTTTTTGTACCTTACGCATCAGCAGGATTATCAAAAGGCGGGGATTGGCACTCTAAATTTTATTTTTCCCAAAGATATTGTTTTTCACCGCTCCGCCGTCAACGACTACTTGTATTTCTATACGGGTATGCTGTTGCAGACCGCCTTCGTCGCGGGGCTGTTTTCCTCGCTGACATTTGTCGTTTCCCATCGAGTTGAAACCGGCTTAAACGGATGGCTGGCCGATTTTAACGGGCGGTGGCGAGGAGAATTCGGAGGGGGGCTGGCTACCGTAGTATTGGCGCTGGTTGCGGATTTTGCCTTGTTTTTCAGCCATTATCTGCAACATAAGGTCCCTTGGTTGTGGGAGTTTCATAAGGTTCATCATTCCGCCGAGGTGATGACGCCGATCACCGTCTATAGAATGCATCCGGTCGATAATCTGTTGGCCTTTGCCATGGTCGGCTTATTGTCTGGCGCGGCGCTTGGCTGCCTGTCTTTTTTTAGCAAGGATCCGGTCTTTATTTACCATGTCGGCGGAACCGATATCGTCCTGATCCTGTTTTATCTGCTGGGTTACAATTTGCGGCATTCGCATATTTGGTGGAGTTGGGGACCGGTGTTGAGCCGGATTGCGATCAGCCCGGCCCAGCATCAGATTCATCACAGCGCCGCGCCGCGGCATTTCGATAAGAATATGGGCTTTACCTTTGCGTTTTGGGACGCCTTGTTCGGCACCTTGTATGTCCCGAAGGCAAAGGAAACGCTGACATTCGGCCTCGGACCCGAGGAAAATGAAAAATTCTCTACCTTCTGGAGCCTTTATCTGATGCCCTTTGTCAATCTGGCGCAAAATTTCCGCATGACTATGTTGCAGCAACCGAGGCGCTATGTGTCGGTACTGGTCTTTCTGGCCGTGGTCGTGCCTGCGGTTTACTGGAATAACGGCGGTAAAGCGCTGGCGCAGGCGCCCGCTGGGGTTTATCTCGAAGATATGACCTGGCAAGAGGTCCGCGCTGCGCTTCAGGCAGGATCGACAACCGCTATCGTGCCGACCGGCGGCACCGAGCAAAACGGTCCGCATGCGATACTCGGAAAGCACAACTATATCGTCAAGTACAGCGCCGGCAAAATAGCCGAGAAACTGGGCCATGCGCTGGTTGCGCCGGTCGTGGCCTATGTGCCGGAAGGGAAGATTTCGCCGCCGGACGGCCATATGAAATTTGCGGGGACGCTTTCGGTCTCCGAAGCGACGTTCGAGGCGGTGTTGGAGGCTACCGCGGAAAGTTTGAAGCAGCACGGGTTTAAAGTGATCGCGCTGGTTGGCGACAGCGGCGGCAACCAAGCCGCGCAACAGCGCGTGGCCGAACGGTTGACGCATTTATGGCGGGATGCGGGTGTCCGCGTGCTCCAGGTCGATGATTATTATCAGCATAACGGGCAGCTCGCGTATTTGGCGGCGCAGAATTTTACACCTCTCCAGATTGGCGGTCATGCCGGCATCCGGGATACGTCCGAATTGATGTTCGTGCAGCCGGCGGGAGTCAGAAGCCCGTTTAAGGAGGATCATAGCGGCGCCGATTTTGCGTCGGTGGGCGCGGACGGCGATGCCGGCAAGGCGAGTCCGGTTTTGGGGCATATTCTGCTGGACTTGAAGATCGATGCGGCAGTCAAGCAGATTCAAAGCGCTTTGCAGCCGCAGCACCGGCAATAAAAGCGTTACATTCGAATCGTCAGGCTTCTTGTCCGATCCCGGTAGATCAGATAATAAACCACCGGAATCACGAACAGCGAAAACCCGGTCGAGGCGAAGATGCCGAAGATGAAGCTCCAGGCCAGCCCGGAAAATATCGGGTCGAGGATGATCACGACCGAGCCGAACATCGCCGCTCCCGCGGTCAGGAAGACCGGCCGCATTCGGGTCGCGCCGGCCTCGATCAGCGCCTCTTCGAGGCTGAGTATGTCGCTTCTAGCGCGCGTCCTTTCGATGAAGTCGATCAGGATGATGCCGTTTCTGACCACGATGCCGGCCAGCGCGATCATGCCGACCATCGCGGTCGCGGTGAAATAGGTCGAATCGGCGAAACCCGCGACATTTTCGGCGAATAGCGCATTCAGCAGCCAGAAGCCCGGCATGATGCCGATGATCGTCAGCGGGATCGCGATCATCATGATCGCGGGCAGACTCAACGACCCGGTCTGCACGACCAGCAGCACATAGATCATGATCAGCGAGGCGCCGAACGAAATGCCGAGATCGCGGAAGATCAGGGCCGTGATCTTCCATTCGCCTTCGCCGCTCAATTCGGCGCGGTAGCCTTCCGGCAGGGGATTGTCTTCAAAGTCCGCGTACAGTTCGATGATCGCCTCGACCGGGCTGCGGCCGACGCTGTCGCCGATCACATAGGCGACACGTTCCAGATCCTTGTGATGGATCACCGCTTCGCCGGGTTCCGGCGTGACCGCGCCGAGTTCGCCGAGCCAGATCAAGGCCCCCCGACTGCTTCTGACCTTCGTATTCAACAGATCAGGCTGCGACGACCGTTCGGCGCGCGGCAGGCGCAGGCGAATGTCCAGCGGCAGTCGTTCGCCGGGCGCATGCAGCGTGCCGGCATCGCCGCCGCCCAAAGCCACGCCGAGCGTTTGGGCGATCGCGGCGGGGCTGACGCCGAGCAGCGCGGCCTTTTGCTTGTCGATCCGAAACAGCGCGGTTGCTTCGGGCGCCACCGACAAATCGTCGACATCGACGACGCCGGCGATTTTCGTAAAGCGCTGCTTGACTGCGTGGGATGCCTCGATCAGCTGATCGTAACCGGCGTCGGCCGGTCCGTAAACTTCCGCGACCAGCGTCGACAGCACCGGCGGGCCGGGCGGCAATTCGACGATCTTCAGTTTCGCTCCGTATTGCCTGCCGATCCGTTCGACGTCGGCGCGGATGCGCATCGCGATCTGATGCGACTGCTGCACTCTCTCGTCCTTCGGCAACAGATTGACACGGATGTCGCCCTGATGGCTGCCGGCGCGCAGATAATAATGCCGGATCATGCCGTTGAAATCGATCGGCGAGGCGAGGCCGGCGTAGCTTTCGTAATCGGTCACTTCATTGACCGTCGCGAGATATTGGCCGAGTGCTCGGATCACCGCGTCGGTCTTTTCGAGCGTGCTGCCGGCGGGCATGTCGACCACGATCTGCAATTCGTTCTTGTTGTCGAACGGCAGCAGTTTCAGCGGCACCGCGCGCGTGATCGCGAGCAGCGACGACAGCCCAAAGGCGATGCCGACCGCGATCAGAAACCCGCGGCTGCGCTTCGGCGAGGCGATCAACGGCTGCAGGAGTCTTCGGTAAAAGCGGTAGCCGGGCGTGGCTTTCAGGTCGAACGGAACTTCGTCCTTGCCGTATTCGCTGCGCAACAATAAATAGCTTGCCCACGGCGTGATCGTGAACGCGACGATCAGCGAGACCAGCATCGCGACCGGAATGTTGAAGGCGAGTGGAGCGAGATAAGGTCCGATCATGCCGGTGATGAAAAACATCGGCAGGAACGCGAGCATCACCGCCAAGGTCGCGACGATCGTCGGCGGGCGCACCTCGTCGACCGCGGACAATAATGCCTCGAGCGGAGTCTCTTTTTTCAGCTTGAAATGGCGGAAGATGTTTTCGACATCGACGATCGGATCGTCGACCAGGAGGCCCAGCGACAGAATCAGCGCAAACAGCGTGACCCGGTTGATCGTATAGCCGAAGATCAGGTCGCAGAGCAGGGTGACCGCGAACGTGACCGGAACCGCGATGCAGACGATGATCGATTCCTTCGGGCCCAATGACAAGGCAAGCAAGACCAGGATGATCGCGATCGCGAGACCCAAATGTTTGACCAGTTCGTTGACCTTGTGGTCGGCGGTCGCGCCGTAATCGCGGCTGACGGTGATCTCGACGTCCGGGGGAATCAGCTGGCCGCGTTGCGCTTCGATCCGCGCCAGGATGTCCTTGGATACCAGCACCGCATTGCTGCCCTTGCGCTTGGCCAGCGCGATCGTGACCATCTCGCGCTCGTCGCCGGCTTTGGCCAGGGAGCCTTCGGCGCGGCCGACCGTGCGCATCTTCGCGGCGGCCGGGCCGAAGCCGATTCGGCTGTACTGTTCGCGTTCTTCCTCGCCGTCAGTGACGCGGGCGACATCCCGAAGATAGACCGGATGGGCGCCGGCGGTCTTGACCACGGTGGCGGCGACCTCGCGGGCCGACTCGAAATGGGTGCCGGCTTCCAGAATCGTTTCGCGGTTGCCGCTGGTGTAGCGTCCGGCCTGCAGATGGACATTCGCGCCTTCGAGCGCCTTGACGATGTCGAGCAGCGTGACATCGTAGCCTGTCATCTTCGCGGTGTCGGGATAAATCGAAATTTGACGGCGCGCGCCGCCTATCACCTCGGTTTTCGCGATATTTTCGACGCCGCGGAGGCTCGCCAGGAGTTCGTCGGCGATCCGGCGCAGCGCCAGAGCATCGGTCTTGCCGGTCGCCGAGGACAAGGTCAGCATCAGCATCGGCACATCGTCGATATCGATCGGCTTGATGTTCCAGCCGCGCACGCCCGGCGGCAAGCGGTCCTGGTTTGACATCACCTTGCTCCAGGTCTTGACCAGACTGTCCTCGGGGTCTTCGCCGACATAATAGCCGACCGTCACGACCGCATGACCGGGCTCGGACGCGGAGAACACATGCTCGACGCCTTCGATTTGCTTCAGCAGCGCTTCGAGCGGCGTCGCGGCGAGTTTTTCGACTTCCTCCGCGCTGGCGCCGGGAAAGTCGATCATCACGTCCATCACCGGCACGACGATTTGCGGATCTTCCTCGCGCGGGGTCAGTTGCAGTGCAGCAACGCCCGCGATCAGCGCCGCGATCAGCAGCATCGGCGACAGCTGCGAAATCGTGAAGATTCTGACGATCGCGGCGCTGAGCCCGCGTTTGGGCTCGCTCGTCATCGAATCACGACCGTTTCGCCGGCATCCAGGCCGGAGAGGATTTCGACCCGGCCGTCCCGGCTGAAACCGGAGCGTACATGGCGGGTATTCAGTTTGGCACCGTCCTGCACGGTCACGACCTCGACTTGGCCGATCCGCCTGAGCGCCGCCGCCGGAATCAGCAGGGCATCGTGCTCGATGCCGCAGGTCTGGTCGAGCCAGCCGAACAGGCCCGGTTGCAGGCCTTGGTTTTGCGGCAGACTGGCCTTGATCAGCACCGTGCCGGTGGCCGGATCGGCGGCCGGTACGATTTCAACGATCTTGGCGCTTAACGCGGTGTTCAGGGCGTCGATGCGCACGCTTGCGGCATCGCCGATTTTGATTTGGGTTGCACAGGAGGCCGGCACCGAAGCCTCGATGCGCAGCGCGGATGCATCGTGCAGGATCATGATTGGCTCGCCCGCCAGCCCCATGTCGCCCGGTTCATGCAGGCGCTTCGCGATCACGCCGTCGAAGGGGGCGCGCAGCACGGTTTCGCCGCGTTGAACCCTGGCCTCCTGCACGCTGTGCGCGGCCGCCTGGGCGTTGGCCCGCGCCTTGCGGGCATTGGCGGTGGCGTGGTCATAATCTTCGCGGGTCGCGGCCTCCTGTTCGAACAGTCCGCGCGTCCGTTGCAGGTCGGCTTCCGCGCGCGCCGCTTCGGCCTGGGCGGCGGCGGCCAGGGACGCCGCTTCACGTTCTATGGCCTGATTCTGTTCCGCATCGAGCCGGACCAGCACATCGCCTTGTTTGACCCGGTCGCCTTCATGCACCGCGACCGACAGAATGCGCGCATTGATCTTCGGGGCGATCCGCGTTTCGCTGACCGCCCTGACCGTACCAGGCCAGGACTGAGCCTCCCGGATCGCTTGCCGTTCGACGCGCGCGGTTTCTTTCGGGGCGGTCGATTGAACGGGCAGGGGCGTGATGCCGGGTTCGGTTTTGTCGCCGCCGATCAGGCCGAGCATCCACACGATAAGAATCAATAGCGCGAACAGCGCGCCGGCCGGGAATAGCCATTTTTTTTGCAGCGGATTCGTCATCGCCAGACTCCGAGCGCACGCTGCAGGGCCGCATCGGCGCGAAACGTGTCATAGCGGGCGGTCAGCCATCCGGCCTGCGCCTGGTCGCGCGCGACTTCGCTTTCGATGAAGCGGGTCACGGTCGCGGTCCCGGCCCGGTGTTGCAGTGTGACTAGGCGCAAGGCCTCATCGGCCGCGGCGACCGCGGTTTTTGCGACTTCGGCCCGCTGCAGCGCTTCCTGTAATTCCAGGTAGGCGGTTTTGACATCCCGTCTGATCTGCAACTGGACTTTATGGATTTGTTCTTCAGCCTCGGACAGTCGCCGTTCCGCCTTGCTGACGCGCGCATGGGTCGCAAAGCCGGAAAATAAATCCATCTCGACCTGAATGCCGGAGCCGACATTCTGATGCGCGGCCGAAAACTCCGGCGAGCGCTCATTCAGCCCGTAATTGACATAGGCATCGACACGCGGCAAATGCTCGCCTTGGGCGATTTTGAGCTCGAGCTGACGGGTTTCGTGCTGCCTTTGCGCGATTTGCGTTTCCGGGCGGTTGGCTTGCGCCTGGGTTTCAAGGTCGTCCAGCGACGAAGGCAAGGCCGGCAGTGTGCGTTCCGGTTCGATGCGCGGCTCGATCGGGCGGCCTTCGGGAAGATCGAGCAGGGTTCGGAGCACCGTGCGTGCCAGCTCGATCGCATTTTTAGCGCGGATGTCGGCTTCGCGGGCGGCGGCCAAGCGGACTTCCAGCGACAGCACATCGGATTTCAATACCGTGCCGGCGGCGTGGCGCTTCTTCGTTTCGGTGAGTTCGGCTTGCACCGCATCGATCGCGCGCTGCGCTATCGTCTGATTTTCCTTCGCGACCAGCAGGGTATAAAAGCCTTCGCTGACGCCGTGAATCAGGTTGTTGCGGACCGTCGAAAGTTCCAGTTCGCTGATTTCCTTACCCAGGTCGGCCACCTTGCTGCGTTGATAATCCTGGCCGCCCCGGTACAGTGACAAGGTCGCCTCGACTTCGGGGCGAAAATCGGTCGTGCCTTTCGGATGATTGATGTCCTGATCGAACGTAAAGCGCCGTTGCGCGACGATCATGCCGAATGCCTCTGCCGGATTATCGCTATAACGGTAGCCGAGGCGCGCTTTGACCTGCGGATAAAACGCGGCGAGGCTTTCGCCGATTGCGGCTTCGGCCTGAGCGATGCGCTCGTTGGCGATGTGCAGGTCGGGGTTGCGTTCGAGTGCCAGATTGATTGCGCTTTCGAGTGTGAACGGTTCCTGGTGTGCCGTCTGGTCGTCTAGCGTTCCTGCCGCCTGCGAGCTATCCGCCGCGGCAGCGGCCGCGCAAAGCGCAAGCGGCAGCAGGAGACAGGCTAACTTGGAGGTTGGCAGCGGCATGGACCGTTATCGAATGCAAAAAGAGCTACAGGATAATCGCGATAGATGAATCGGTAAAGACTCCCATCGCTCCTTTATGCGCGAAGCACATCGCCGGCCGGAGTGTAAAAGCAACGCGGCGATTCAATTGGCATGCCTCCAAAGGCAGGCGGCTTACCGGGAGTTTTTCCCGATTTAGAAAAAACCTGCTAAACATGTGTCAGCCGCGATTGATTATCATATAATGCGAGGTTTATTTATTAACGTCCCATTCAGGAGTTATCATGAAAAAATTATTGTTCAGCATTCCAGCCGCGATGTTCTTTTTCTCGTCTGTTGCCGTCGCGCACGGTCCGGTTCGTCAAAAAGCCGAGGAAGAAATCGTGATCAATGCGCCGGCCGAAAAGGTTTGGGGCATCATCAAGGACTTCGGCGACATGTCCTGGCATCCCCTGATCAGCAGCGTGACCAATCAGGAAGGCAACAAGAAAGGCGCGGTTCGCGTATTGACGCTGGCCAGCGGCGGCACGATCAGCGAAGAACTGAAAAAATACGACGAAGCGAAAATGTCTTATGCGTATAAAATCACCGAAATGAGCACCGCGAAGACGATCACTTACTCGGGCGCGGAAGAAAAAGTGCCCGTATTGCCGGTGGACAACTACGCGGCCAGCATCGAAGTCGAAGCGCAAGGCGCTGACCAATCCAAGGTTTCCTGGAAAGCCGCGTACTATCGCGCTTACATGAACAACAACCCGCCAGCGGAAATGAACGAAGAAGCCGCCAACACCGCGGTCGAAAACGTGCTGAAAACCGGTCTGGCCAATCTGAAAACGATTGCTGAAAAATAAGCATGCGTTTGATGCGTTTTGAAAGCCTCGCGGCAGCCGTTTTCGCGGCTTCCGCTTTGCCTTTGCCGGCACTGTCGGCGCCTTTCGCCTATATCAGCAATCAGTTGGCGGAAACGGTTGCGATAGTCGATACACAGGTGGGCAAGGTGGCGGGCACTGTCGCTGTGAAAGGCAAACCCGCCGGTGTGGCGGTTTCGCCCGACGGCCGGCGGATTTATGTCAGCGCGCCGGAAAGCGGCAGCATTGCGGCGATCGATGCGGAAACGCGCAAGGTTGTCAAAGAGGTCAAAGTCAGCAGCGGCGCGTTGGGCGTTGCGGTCGATCTGAGCGGCAAACGTTTGTTTGTCGCTGATTGGTATCAAAATATCGTCACCGTGCTCGACGCGGACAGCCTGCAAACGCTCAAAACGATCACGGTCGGCCAGTCGCCGTCAGGTCTCGCGGTCAGCCCCGACAACCGCTGGCTGTATGTCGCGAATCGGCTCAGTGATTCGGTCTCGAAGATCGATCTGGAGCATTTGACGGTGGCGGCGACGGTCAAGGTCGGCGCGCATCCTTTCGGTTTGGCCGTCGATAGCGAGGGCCGGCGCATTTATACCGCGAATGTCGAGAGTGACGATGTGAGCGTGATCGATGCCGTTTCGATGAAGGTCGCGGCGACGGTCAAGGTGCAAAGCCGCCCCTATGCGGCCGCTTTCGCGCTGAACGACAGCCGGCTCCTGGTCACCAATCAGGACAGCGATTCGGTGTCGGTGATCGACACGGCGGAATTGAAGGAGCATGCGGTGCTGGATGTCGGCGGTAAGCCGGAAGGGATCAGTACCCATCACGATGATCGTCATGTTTATGTGGCAAACTGGTTTGACGGCACCGTTTCGGTGATCGATGCGAAGAGTTTGCGGGTCGTCGATACGATCAAAACCGGCGATGGCAGCCGCGCGTTCGGGCAGTTTATTGCAAAGTAGGGTACGCTTGGCGTACCTTTATGCGGATTTATTCAACGGAATAATCTGAGTTGGGTCCGCACAGCGAGCCCTACGATTGATATTTTTCAGGTGTAACATGGCAGAAAACGTAGAAGAGTTAACCATCGCCTATGAGGATGGCGGCGTAGAGACCGTTAAGGAACTCGACAAAAAAGTCCTCAGCAAAGGCGCCTGGGCGACGGTGATGTACCGCTATCAGGAATGGAACCGCGCGAAAGAAGAATACGGTCCGGATAAATATTCGATCCGCCGCTATCAGAAGCAAAACGGTGAATACCGGCAGAAATCCAAATTCAATATTTCCAGCAGGGAGCAGGCGCAGAGTATTATCGATACGTTGGAAGGGTGGTTGGGCGAGGAATAGTTTTTGGGTGCGTTTGGGGGACATCCCGTTAAATTGCAAATGACGGGTTTCCTTCATCAGCCCTCTCTTGTATCTTTCACGGTAAAGTTCTGTCGAGATAAAACAGGTGGTGGGTTTCTGTTGCTGATTATTCCGCCTCAGATATCGTATTAGGTGTTACATCATGTATCTCGCGATCACAAATTCTTGGAGTCTCAATGACAACAGTATTCCTCAGTTACTCCACTAAAGACCATCACTTTGCCGAGTTGATCGCCATCAAGCTTGCAGAGGCAGGAATCAACGTCTGGCGGGATCAAGGCAACCTTAGTGCAGGTACCGATTGGCGTCAAGGGATCGAGCGAGGTATAGTCGATTCTATTGCTGTCATTGTTGCCCTGAGTTCGAACTCTGCCGAATCATCCTATGTAACCTTCGAATGGGCATATGCGCTTGGTAATGGGCATAACCTGATTCCGATCAAGTTAAACGATTGTGTCATTCATCCTCGGCTGCAAACCATTCAACATCTAGACTTCTCTGTTCCTGGAGCCTTACCTTGGGCATCATTGATCGAACGAATTCGCGAAATTGAAGCGGATGCACAGCAACAGAACGATCCTGTGATCAGTGAAGTTCCTAGTGAACCACCTGTTGGGGATGCCGTCTACGTGAAAGCAATACTCGCCTATCTTAATCAGCGAGGCTATCAAGCCATAAGCTTTGAGCGCTTGCGCCAACGAGTTGACGCCTCTTTAACCGATCAGAGGCTAAATGAACTGATTATTGGCAATCCGGCCGTCTTTCGCCATGCAAAGCTGAAGGCTGGGCCAGGTTTGGCAAAAATACAACCATAATAATCGTCAGGTAACAGAGGGGTAGATCGGGAATACTCTTTATGCACGACATTTCCACCTTCAATAAGCTAACGGATTTTGGGTTGATCGTTACATTCCAATCATCAGACTCCCTGGAGATATATGCCATCCATAAAACATATCTCCGGCCCCTATCGCTTCTTCTTTTACAGCTTCGACTGCGGCGAGCCGAAGCATGTCCATGTACAACGGGATAAACTGATTTGTAAATTTTGGTTGGAGCCAATCTATCTTGGCAAGAATGGCGGCTTTTCGCCTAAGGAACTTAACGTCATTCGGAAACTCATTGAAATTCATTTACCCGAAATACTGGAGGCATGGCATGAACACTGTGGTTAACGTAACCGAGCCTAGAATACTGCATGCTCAGATCACCGAAGATGAAATTATTGCCCACCTCGTGGACGGTCGCACGATCAGCGTTCCGTTGATTTGGTCGTGGCGTTTAGCGGAAGCCACTGAAAATCAGCGGCAAAATTTTGAAATTCTCGGCGATGGTCAGGGCATCCATTGGTCTGATGTAGACGAAGATATTAGCGTGGAGGGCATGCTGTACGGCTCGCCGGCGCGGCATCCTTATCATCCTGCAAATCAAGCAGCCTAACCGATTGTATCAGTTCGGACTGCCGATAAATTGATCTTCGTGGGCAACGATTAGTTTGCCGATAGTGTGGTGGGCAGCAAGCCTCGATGGAGCCACGCGGAATTGAGGAAAATCGGAGCCGCAAACCTTTCGATTCCTGCTACGCTTCAATCGGCTAGGTCTGGCATGCTTTTTTGCCCGACCAACCGAGCATCAAATATGGCAATAGCATCTAATCTAATTAGTTCTTCTGGGCATTTTTTATCTGCCGTGTTCGTGGCACTCACTGCCGTTTTTGCGAAGATTGGAATCCAAGGCGTGGACTCTGATCTTGCAACATTGATTAGAACGGCAATTATTTTGCCCGTACTGGTCGGATTCGGTTTTTTTTCGCCGGCAAATGGAATAATCCCTTTGATCTCTCGTCAAAGACATGGTGGTTTTTAATCCTTTCGGGATTGGCGACAGGTGCTTCCTGGTTATGTTACTTCCGGGCGCTGCAAATCGGCGACGCCTCTAAAGTGGCTCCGGTAGATAAATTTAGCCTGGTGCTGGTGGCATTGTTCGCATTTTTATTTCTTGACGAGCGTCCATCCGTCCGAGAGTGGACCGGGATTTTTATGGTGGGATCCGGCATTCTCATCATAGCTTTTAAGCGATGAGCCGAGAAATGACTGTCGTAACGGGACATAAAGCATGAAATCGACAAAGAACTCACTTGAAACCATCACGCACATCATCCATCACTATTTCATATGGATAATTATTGCGTCCTATTTTATCGCTGCCGTGCTGCCGGGATTCGGCATCTGGATTCGTGAAGTTGATTTGGGCGGCATCGTCTTATTGCAAAATAAAATTGATTTTGCCTTGCCACCGCTAATGCTCGCGTTATTGCTTTTCAATGCCGGTCTGGGAGTCAAGACTCAGGAACTCAGTCAATTGGTACGCAAGCCGTTGGTGCTGTTCAGCGGTTTGTCAGGTAATTTGGTGACGCCGTTAGCCTTCATCATTGGCCTGAGTTTCATCATGCGATTCTGGCATAATTCAGAAGAGGCCCAGCATATTCTGGTTGGTCTCGCCTTGGTTGCTTCCATGCCGATTGCCGGAGCATCTACAGCATGGTCGCAGAACGCCAATGGAAATATTGCTTTAAGTCTCGGCTTGGTGTTGCTTTCCACATTGCTGAGTCCGCTACTCACGCCGCTGGTTCTCCATGCTGTTGGCTTGGTGACGACGGGAGATTACTCTGAAGATTTGCACGAAATCGCCTCCGATGGGGTGATTTCGTTTCTGGGGATTTGGGTCATCCTGCCGTCGTTACTTGGCATTCTTGCGCATCGTCTGATCGGTGAACATCGTCTTACAGACGCGAAATCCCATATAAAACTGGTCAACTACGGCATCTTGCTATTGCTCAATTATTCCAACGCATCACTCAGCCTGCCTAAGGCATTGTCCCAGCCTGACATTGACTTTCTCGCCATTCTGCTGGTGATTGTCGTTGCGCTTTGTGCAGCTACATTTGCTACCGGCTATTTATTGGCACAAATCTTCTGCACAAAACGCCAAGACATGGCTTCGCTGATGTTCGGGCTAGGTATGAACAACAACGGCACGGGATTGGTGTTGGTTTCAGTCGCCTTAGCCGATCACCCGCAAGTCATGTTGCCGATTATTCTTTATAATCTTGTTCAGCATCTGATGGCTTCATTCGTTGACTTTACGCTGTTTCAGCGTGGAATAAAATTGAAGCCAGTATAGAGCCGGGTAGATGGGGCATGCTTTTTATGCCCGACATCTGTGCTTTGGCGTTACACATCAAAAAGCGAATACAACCATGAGGAGGTAAAAATGACACAAGATCAAAAAATCAAATACCTCAGTCTGTCTCTTCGGATTTTCGGGACCATTTTCATAGTCGGGGTTTATCCCCTGATGATGTGGATATGGCCGGAAGGTTGGGGGTGGGAGCCGCGTCAGCCTGAATATGAACAGATGATTATGGGGATAT
This sequence comes from Methylomicrobium lacus, assembly GCF_041897535.1. Lineage (GTDB taxonomy): Bacteria > Pseudomonadota > Gammaproteobacteria > Methylococcales > Methylomonadaceae > Methylomicrobium > Methylomicrobium lacus_A. The sequence goes on along the minus strand of NZ_CP169217.1, from coordinate 812,913 downwards.
ATGCCACATTGGGTGTGTTCCTGATCCTAGCCGCAAGAAATCCGATAGAACACCTGAGCCTGATCTGGTTTACCATCTGGTCAAGTATCGTGCATGGCGGAATCATGCTGGTTCATGCTATTGCGGACGAAAACGAGCTAGCAAACCTTATCGGTGACGTCCCCGCGCTATTTTTAATCGCAGCCGTGCTGTGGGTTTTGGTGCCCAAGAAACGTGAAGCCTAGCTATAAGCTGTTAAAAGGGCTGCACGCGGGTTGCCTACAGACATGCGAGCCATCCCCACGTTACATCCGGCTGTTTGGAATTTCATTGCTTTTTTGGATTTGAGACTTTTTAAAGTTTATAAAACCCCGATGAGATTTTTTCCTCTGTGGCAATTGTTCCTGTTTATTTTGCAAAGCCGCTAAATGCGCTTTCAAAACCTGAACAAATGGGTCGCCCGCCCCAAATTTCTTCTCTAGCCTCGGGATGTCGTCTCTCAGCAAGTCTATTTCTGAAATCATCGATCTTCTCCTAATAGTGATTATTGATGCCTCTTTACGGACATCAATAGGACAATGTCCGGCGCCGTTAATTTCAACTTTTCGTCTCAAAATTTAAAGTTAATTCCGGGGTAATCTATTGATATGAAAAAACAATTCGGGGTGTGGTTGGGCGGGGGAGGGCGAAATAATGATAGAAATCACTACGCTATTGCAACAACCTAATAAAATGATTCAGAATTAATCAAATTATTCGTGGTATTCTGCGGCAATGAAGAAACAAATTATTGCTGATATTTTGCCTGACAACGAAAGCTCGACTTCAATCTGGCTGGATTTGGAGGCGCTGGCGGACGTCGAAATTACCTCCGAAGAGAGCGACCATCCGATTGAGGCGGCTTTGTTACCCAACAGGGGGCATGGCTGGCGGGCCGGTAAACCGGGAACACAAACGATTCGATTGCTTTTTAAACTACCGCAAAATATCCATAAGATTCAACTCGGTTTTATGGAATCCGCAGTCACAAGGACGCAAGAATATGTCTTGCGCTGGTCTAAAGACCATGGTCAAACATTTCAAGAGATCGTGCGTCAGCAATGGAATTTCAATCCGGATGGAAGCACGACCGAAATGGAAGAACACGCTTTGGCGCTTGCCGATGTCACCGTGCTCGAATTGGTGATTACGCCCGACATTGGCAGCCAAGGCGCATTGGCCTCTCTCGAAAAATTGCGGATTGCATGAATTCCTGATTGGTGTAGCTTAGATGAAGCTTTGCGGAATCGAGGAATTCGAAGCCGGTCCTTTCGATTTGACGGGCGCTTGCTGTATTTACGAAAAAAGATTGTCTCGATCCGTTCTTTTATATATGCTTATGCGTATATCAATTACCCATAGCCTATGACCCCGGTACAGTTTTTTAAATGTCTGTCGGATGAAACGCGTTTGCGTTGCGTGACGATTTTGCAGAAAGAAGGCAAGCTTTGCGTTTGCGAATTGACTGCGGCCTTGGCCTTGTCGCAGCCGAAAATATCCCGGCATCTGGCGTATTTGCGCCAAAACGGGCTGCTACTGGATAGCCGAGAAGGGCAGTGGGTGTATTATCAGATCAATCCGAAGCTGCCTCCTTGGGCGTTACCATTATTGGATAAAGCCTTGGTGGCGGCTTCAGAGGGCGAGCAGTTTCAAAAGGATCTCGATCGATTGAACAAGATGGACTGTCGGCCGGAAGTCTCAGTCTGCTGTTGAGGCGTTAATCGCGACGTAGGTGTCGCTTCCACGGACGCGTTTTATTTTGCTTTATATATTCGCTTATTCGTATATCACTTTATAGGTATAGAAATGAAAAGATTCCATATTCACTTGGCCGTTGACGATCTCGACCGGAACATTGGTTTCTACAGCACGTTGTTCGGTTGTGAGCCGACGGTCAGGCATCACGATTATGCCAAATGGATGCTGGATGATCCGCGCGTGAATTTTGCGATTTCGAACCGCAGCGCCAAGCTCGGGCTCGATCATCTCGGAATTCAGGCGGAAGACGGCGACGAGCTTCAGGAGATCAAGCAGCGTCTCGACGCCACGCAAGGGCGGATCGAAACCCAGGAGCAGGCGGCCTGCTGCTATATGCGTTCTGACAAATACTGGATTACCGATCCGCAAGGCATTGCCTGGGAGTCTTTTCATTCGCTGTCCGAAATTCCGACCTTCAACGATCAAAAAGCGCCGTCCGATGGCGAAAATCCGTTTGCTTGCCGTCCGTCCGAGAGCAAGGCTTCTTCTTGTTGCGGCGGCTGATCGGGATCGTTCCAGTAAATAACGCAACCTTACATCATAACCGGATACACCATGTTAAACGTACTTGTCATTTGCACCGGCAATTCCTGCCGCAGCATCATCAGCGAAGCCTTGTTCAATCACCTGGGCAAGGGGCGCATCACCGCTTTTTCGGCCGGCAGCCAGCCTTTGGGGCGGTTGAACGCGGGCGCGGTCGCGCTGCTACAACGGCACGGCATTTCCACGGAAGGGATGAGCAGCAAATCCTGGGATGCATTTGAAAATCAGCCGATCGATGTCGCGATTACCGTCTGCGATAACGCCGCCGGCGAAACCTGTCCGGTCTATTTGCGGCCGATACCGAGGGCGCATTGGGGCTTGTCCGATCCGGGTCATGTGAAGGGTACGGACGATGAGGTCAAGGCGGCGTTTGAAACCACTTATAAGGCCATCGAACGGCGCATCAAGCAAATGCTGGCGTTGCCGCTGGAAGAGATGGCCGGCGAGGCGTTGGTGGTGGAATTGAATGCGATCGGCAAAATCGATGACTGACAAAATTTAGGGGCATCAGCATGTCAAAATCGGACTTATTAGCAAATACCGCAAGTCCTCAAAATCTTCGAAAAGGCTCGGATCGGCCCAAGCGCCTGGGATTCATCGATAGGTTCCTGACCGTGTGGATTTTCGCCGCGATGATCGCGGGCGTCGCGAGCGGCTATTTTTCACCCGGTTTCACCGCATGGCTGAATCATTTCCAGGTCGGGACCACGTCGATACCGATCGCGATCGGCCTGATCCTGATGATGTATCCGCCGCTGGCGAAGGTGCGCTACGAGGAATTGCCGGAGGTTTTCAAAAACACCCAGGTGCTGGTGCTTTCCCTGGTCCAAAACTGGATCATCGGTCCGGTATTGATGTTTGCCTTGGCGATCGTCTTTCTGCGCGACTATCCGGAATACATGGTCGGCCTGATCATCATCGGCCTGGCGCGCTGCATTGCGATGGTGCTGGTCTGGAACGAACTGGCCGAAGGCGACACCGAATACTGCGCCGGTCTGGTCGCTTTCAATTCGATCTTCCAAATGCTGTTTTTTTCGGTTTATGCGTATGCTTTCGTGACGATCCTTCCGGACTGGCTCGGTATCGCTTCCGGTCTGGCGGTGCCAATCACGATGGGGCAGGTCGCCGAAAGCGTGCTGATCTATCTGGGCATTCCGTTTTTCGGCGGCATGCTGACCCGGTTTTTTCTGGTGCGGCGAAAAGGCCGGGAGTGGTATGAAGAAAAGTTCATCCCCAAGATCAGCCCGGTCACCTTGCTGGCGCTGTTGTTCACGATCCTGGTCATGTTCTCGCTGAAAGGCGAATACATCGTGCAGTTGCCGATGGATGTCCTGCGCATCGCGGTGCCGCTGGTGATCTATTTTCTGATCATGTTCCTGGTCACCTTTTACATGTCGGCCAGGACCGGCGTCGGCTACCGCATCAGCGCGACACTCTCCTTCACCGCCGCCAGCAACAACTTTGAATTGGCGATTGCGGTCGCGGTGGCGGTTTTCGGCCTGCAGTCCGGTGAGGCGTTTGCCGCGGTGATCGGGCCCTTGATCGAAGTGCCGGTATTGATCGGTCTGGTCAAGGTGGCGCTTTATTTCAGGCGCAAATTCTTCGTGGTTGGGTAAAGGCCTAAGATATCAAGGCTGGAACGGAAATGCATCCAAGTCCACCCCGAAGCCAGGCAAGCAAGCCAAAGTCGGGAATGGCAACCGGAAGGAGACATACCCCTCTATCACCCCTTACCGGCAAATCGTCCGCAGGGCCTGTGATAGACATTGACCTTGAGGCGCTTGCACGTCTCTATCAGGGAAAACATCATCGGCCGAAACTGATTGCCCCGATGCGATTGTGTGAAGAAGCTGATTTTTCCGCCAAATGACATACGGGCGCAGACTTTGCTCTGCGGCATGGTTCGTCATCGGTACGCCTTGATATTTCAAAAACGACCACAGTCTGGGGCTGTCGCGCAAAAGCTTGCGACAAGGCGTGAGATCGGTGCGCGTATCGCCCTGCGTCGTTGCGGCGCGTTCCAGGATGGATTGAAAATGCTGGCGTAAGCGCTGCAAACGCCTTCGGTACAGCAAGGATTGGCAACCGCTGTGCTGCCAACGCTTGCCACAGTGCATATCGATAGGGAAGTGGCGCAGGTTATCGCGATGGTCGCTTCGCACCATCGATAGACCTATTTTCACCCATTTTCCGACGGCAATGGGCGTGTCAGTCGATTTGGTTATGAGTTAGATTTAGACGAACGGCCAGACTGCCTTCTTTCTCTCATTAATAGAACAACACCCGTTACCAGAGCGATCGCGCTCCCCGCTCCTGTTGCCGCAATTTCTGGTACTCTATGGACTAGGCTGCCGCAGCTATTTCCTTGGCAGTCATTTCCTTTACCATGATTGGCTACATATAGCCAAGTCGCTGTCGTAAACAGCAGTGCAGATGCAAGGAATAATGATATGATAAGTTTTGTAAACATTTTTATACACTCTTTCTTGATAGCAAAATACATCCCGCCGAGGAATTAGCTTGGCTTTTTCTTAATACTAGCATAGTTTTAGTGCGTTAGATCCTAGTAAAACTACTTATTGATTTTTAGCTGTATTAATGAATTCTTGATTACTGAGAAAATTGAATTAGGTTCATGCAACGGGTTTAATTGTTCTGCATTTTGGGAATCCGAAGCACCCCATAAATGTCTTGCCTGGGTTATCGCTGTTTCGTGTGGTGCGCAGTACCATCGGCTTGCCGCATTGCGGACAGGATGGGGTGTTTTGCCGGTTTTTACCTTTCGCAGATCGATCGAATTTCGCTATCGCTCAACACAACTTGCTTTTTGGCTTTAATAAAACGGATATAACCGCGGCCAGAAACCACATTGTCCGGCATGGATGTTTTGAAGGTGCTGTCGCCGACAAAAACGACCAGCGAAAAAATCTTGCTTGGATCAAGTTCCAACGTCGATTGCAGTGTTCGCGTATGCTTGTCATTCTGATGCAGCGGGTTCAGAAATTTGCTGGTATGCCGGTAAAGCGTTTGCGTCCAGATTTTCTGATTCGGACCGCCGAATATCCAGCCTTTCATGTTCTTGGTTTCGATCACGAAGACGCCGTACTTGGATACGATCACATGATCAACCTGAGTCGTGCCGCTGCTCGCTGTCGGCAGGGTGACGTTTTTGAACAAGCGGTAAACATTTTTATCGAGAAAGCGTCGGGCAGCCCAGTTGACCTGGAATTCACCGAATATGCCTTTCATGAAAGGTGTTTTCAGGAAGGCAATTACAAGTAGAAGCGGTATTGCCCGCCTCTGTATGCAACGGCCCTAATTTTGCCTAGTACTACAAACCTAAAAAATGAAGGATAATAGCAAGCCCGAAAATCATCCCGCAAGGAAGCGATGCGCCCACTCACTCCGCTTATTTTGACGCAAGCCCAACAATCGACGCTGGAAGCCATTGTTCGAAGTCGGCAACTGCCGCACAGTTTAGTGCAGCGGGCGCGCATCGTCTTAAATGCGGGAGCCGGCCGTCGCAACAAGGCCAGCGCGCAGGGTCTGAACATCAAGGAAGAGACGGTCGGTTTGTGGCGTCGTCGTTGGCTGTCGGCCCAAGAGGCGCTGGCTGCCTGCGAAGATGATCCCGAACGTTTACGCCGGCAGATCGAGACGATTCTGGCGGATGCGGAACGTCCGGGTGCACCACAGACCTTCAGCGCCGAACAGGTCTGCCAACTGCTGGCGTTGGCTTGTGAAACGCCGCCTTCACCCTTGACGCATTGGACGCGCAAAGATTTGGCACGGGAAGCCGTTAAGCAAGGCATTGTCGACCGTATCTCAGCGACCAGTATTGGTCGTTTTTTAAATGCAGGGTCAGCTAAAGCCGCATCGAACGCGCTATTGGCTGAATCCCACCATCGACGATGAAGCCACCTTCCAGGTCAACGTCGAAGCGGTATGCGACCTGTATCGGCAAGCCCCGGCGCTGCATGCGCAAGGCATTCACGTGATCAGCATCGATGAAAAAACCGGCATTCAGGCCCTGGAGCGCATTCACCCCGCACAGCCCATGCAACCCGGACAGCCGGAACGGATCGAGTACGAATACCGGCGCCACGGCACCCAAGCCCTGATTGCCAACTTCGAGGTGGCAACAGGCAAGGTCATTGCGCCCACTGTTCAGGACACACGAACAGAAGCTGACTTTGTCGCCCACGTGCAGCAAACCGTCGCCACAGACCCTCAGGGGCAATGGCTGTTTGTGGCCGATCAGTTGAACACCCATAAATCCGCGACGCTGGTGGAATGGATCGCCAAAGCCTGCGGAATTGACGAGGACTTGGGCGTGAAAGGGGAACGCGGAGTACTACGGGATATGAACTCCCGCGCGGCTTTTTTGCAGGACGAAAGCCATCGCATTCGCTTTGTTTATACGCCCAAGCATTGCTCGTGGCTGAATCAGATCGAGATTTGGTTTGGCATTCTATCCCGTCGCTTGCTCAAACGGGCAAGCTTCACCTCGAGAGCAGATTTGAAAGGACGTATTTTTCAGTTTATCGATTTCTTCAATGAAACCCTCGCTAAGCCTTTTCGCTGGACTTATACCGGAAGGCCTCTGGTGGTTTAAAAATTATTCGGAGAATTTCCGGTGCGTTGTACTAGGTAATGTTAATGTTTGCGTTTCTTAGATCTTCAATCGCTTTTTCTCCGCCATTAGGCGTCATATTCACAGGTTTAGTCGCACTTACAATGACAGATGTTTCAAATCCCAGCCTCTTAGCATCAAGAGCGGTAGCCTTAACACAATAATCAAGAGCCAGTCCCACAACGTCAACGTGGGTAACTCCCTGAGCTTTTAACCATTCATCCATACCCGTTGAAGACTTTTTATCATTATCAAAGAAGCCGGAATATGAATCAATTTCCGGGTTAGTTCCCTTGGGAAAAACTTTTACAACATTTGACATATCAAGATCAGGGTGCATTTCTGCTCCCTGGGTTCCTTGCACACAATGGTCAGGCCACATAACTTGATCAAGACCATTGAGTTTTATCACAGAAAATGGCTCTTTGTGATTAACACTTGCGAAAGATTTATGATTGCTTGGGTGAAAATCTTGAGTCGCTACGACAAAATCATATTTTTTATCTTCACTTAACATATTTACCAGAGAAATAATCGTCTCGCCGTCTTTTACTGCAAGGGAACCGTTTGCACAGAAGTCATTTTGGATATCAACAAGGATCAGGGCTTTTTTCATGAAAATTCCTTGGAAAGAGACGAAATGGATTGTACGCAACGAAGCGAAATCATACAACGATGGACAATCATCACGCTTCATGGTGCTTGATCCGCCGCACAAACTGTTGCAAAGCCGCGCTTGCCGACTGCGCGTGCCGCACGAACTGCGCGGCCGGCCGCCGGCCGAAATGGAATTGCTGCGCCGGGCCTATGTGCAGGTGATGGAGTCATGACATTCGGTGACTCATTAATCGGCAACCGCCAAAATCACCGAGCCGGCTTTGAATACCGCCGTCGCCGCCTGGCCTTGGCGTAATCCCAATGCCTCGATGCTTTCGTTGGTGACGGTCGCGGCAATTTTCTCGCCGCCCTTCAATTCGATATCGACTTCGCTATTGATCGCGCCGGGCTTGACCTCTGTGACCGTGCCGGCAAGCTGGTTGCGCGCCGAAATGCGGTAGCCGCCGAAATCGGTCACGATGATCACATGCGGCGCCTTGATCATCGCGATCACGGGTTTGCCGGCGGCGATGGACAATGCCTTGGCCGATTCCTGGGTGATGGTGGCGACGAGGGTGTCGCCTCCTTGCAGGCGAACCGCTACCTCGGTATAAACCGAGCCGGGACGGACTTCGCTGACGGTGCCTTTGAACTGATTACGTGCGCTGACTTTCATGATCGATCTCCGGTATGCTAGTTTAAAATGGATGTGCCTTTGATTTGCGCATAAAGGCTGTTGCCGATCTGCAAATTCAAGAGCTGCCTGGATTTGCTGGTGATATGCGCCAACAGCGGCAGGGAGCCGACTTTCAGGCGCAGGACCGTCTGCCCGTTGCTGCTGTCGGCCATGCCGGTGATCGTCGCGGGCAGTACGTTAAGGATGCTGGTCGCCTGCGGCGCGGCCAGCGTGACGCTGACGTCGCGGGCGAAAATCTGCACGCGCACCGGTGTGCCGACGGGGGCGTCGATCAGCGGCATGCTGAGTTCGATGCCGGCACAGTCGATCCGGGTTAGATGAAAGTCGCTTTCATGCGCGGCGATGCGGCCTTCCCAGATCATCGCGGCCTGTTTGCTCTCCGCCTGCGGCAGATCGAGCCGGCTCAGCGTCTCGGTCAGCGGGCCTTCTGCCTGCACCCGGCCTTCGCGCAACACCACCAGGTGATCGGCCAATTTGGCGACCTCCTGCCGCGCATGGGTCACATACAGGACCGGGATGTCCAGTTCCTGATGCAGGCGCGTCAGGTAGGGCAGAATCTCCTGCTTGCGCTGGAAATCCAGCGCGGCCAAGGGCTCGTCCATCAGCAGGATGTCCGGCTGCAAGACTAGCGCCCGGGCGATCGCGACCCGTTGGCGTTCGCCTCCTGAAAGGCGGGCCGGCATCCGATCCAGCAGATGGCCGATGCCCAGCAGCTCGATCGTTGGGTCGAGGCCGGCGTCGGCGGGCCGTTTGCCGATGCGTTTCAGGCCGAAACAGACGTTGCGGTACACGTTCAGATGCGGAAACAGGTTGGCTTCCTGAAACACGTAGCCTAGCGCGCGCTGATAAGTGGGCAGGAATATGTTGCGTGCGCTGTCCTGCCAAATTTTGCCGTTGACGGAAAGAAAGCCGTGCGGCGACCGTTGCAGGCCGGCGATGCAGCGCAGCAATGTGGTTTTGCCGGAACCTGACGGGCCGAACAACACCGTGATGCCGGAACCCGGCAGGGTAAGATCGGCGTCGAAACGAAAGTCTCCATAGTCGAGGCGAAAGCGGGCGCTGATGGTTTGAGTCATTTGCTTGGATGGGCGACGGGATGCGTTTTCAATAGGGTGTACATCAGCAAGAGCACGGTAAAGGAGAATGCCAGCAAGCCGCCTGCCAGCCAGTGCGCTTGTTCGTACTCCAGCGCTTCGACATGGTTGTAGATTTGTACCGACACCACGCGCGTTTTATCGGGTATGTTACCGCCGACCATCAGCACCACACCGAATTCGCCGACGGTATGCGCAAAGCCTAAAATGACCGCGGTCAAAAATCCTGGCTTCGCCAGCGGCACGGCCACACTGAAAAACGTATCCAAGGGGCCGGCGCGTAAAGTAGCCGCAGCTTCCAGAATGCGCTCGTCGATCGCAGTGAACGCGGCTTGCAATGGCTGTACCACAAAAGGCATCGAATACAGCACAGACGCGATCACCAGGCCGGAAAAAGTGAACGGCAAGGTGCCGATGCCTAGCCAGTCGGTGAGGCGGCCGATGATGCCGTTCGGCCCCATCAGCACCAGTAAATAAAAGCCCAACACCGTCGGCGGCAGCACCAGCGGCAGCGCCACCAGCGCATTGATGACGCCTTTCCATTGGGAATGCGTGCGCGCCAGCCACCAGGCCAGCGGCGTGCCGATCAACAGCAGGACTAAAGTGGCGAGACTTGCTACTTTAAAGGTCAAAAAAAGGGTAATGATGTCGGCTTGGTTAAACATATGGCTGACCGGTTGTTTAGTTGGGGCGGCCGAATCCATACTTTTCGATGATCGCCAAGGCGGCGGGCGATTTGAGGAAATCCACCAAAGCCAGTGCGGCAGGATTGCCGGCGCCTTTTTTCAACAACACGGCCGTTTGTCTGAAAGGCCCGTGCAGATCGCTGGGAATGAGCCAGCCGGAACCTGTGCCGATGTTGCCGCTGCCGGTGTCGATCACTTGCGCGAGCGCGATAAAGCCCAGTTCGGCATTGCCGGTGCTGACAAACTGAAAGGTTTGCGCGATATTTTCGCCCTGTACGAACAAGGGCCGCAGCTTGTCCAAAACGCCCAGGTTTTGCATCACCTCTTCCGCCGCCACGCCGTAGGGCGCATGGGTGGGGTCGGCGAGAGCAATGTGCTTAAAGCCGCCCGTTTTCAGAATATTTCCTTGCACGTCGACATAGCCCGGCGTTGCCGACCACAACACCAGCTTGCCGATGGCGTAAACGAAATGACTGTCGGCCACGGCGTGACCGGATTTTTCCAGTTCCAGCGGGTATTTTTCGCTGGCCGAGAGATAGACTTCAAACGGCGCCCCGCTTTGAATTTGCGCGAACGCTTTACCGGACGAGCCGAACGACAGTTTGGCGCTGTGCCCGGTGGTTTTTTCAAAAGCGGCAGCAATTTCGGTCATGGGTTTGGTGAAGTCCGAGGCGACTGCGGCCAGCGTCGTGTCCGCGAAGGCCGGCGAGGCCGCGAACAGCACGGCGGCTATGACCGCCAAACGATAACGATAGTTGCTAAACATAGAGAGGCTCCTGTGAAAGGGAAGAGTGTTTGGGCCTGTCAAAACCGGAGTTGGCTTTGCACATAAAAATAATCCACGTCCTGGCTGTCCGGCGCGCCAGCGGTCGTTTTCGCGAATGGGCCTTTGAAGAGATGCGCCCAGCCGGTTTCAAAATTCAAACTGCTGTTGCAGTTCCAACGCGCCGACATTTCCAGCTGCTGGCCGATGAAATTATTGGTTTTGCCTGTTTTGTCGCGCAGGCCCGCCGTCGTCCAACTGTCCTTGTCTTCGGCCAACCAATAAAAACGGTGGCTGACGAAGGCCTGCACGGATCGATGCGGATTAAAGCCGATACGGTAGCCCGGTGTGTTGATGTTGCTGCGCGCAAACGCGCCGTAGATGCCGGTCGGACCGAACTCGAAGCGGCGCGCGCCGAACAGGGTGTCGAATTGCTGATCCTTATTGTCTTTAGGATCGTGATCGCCGCTGGCATAGTCGTACTCGAACGCGAAGCGCGGCGTCCAGGGCATATCGAAGGTGTAGCCGACGTCGAGATGCTGGTACCAGGCTGAGTGATCCAGATCCTTGCCGTCGCCGGACTCTTTGGTCGCCCGCACCGTGCCGAACTGGCCGATCGTTTCGCTTTGGAAGTCGAATTCCCCCTTGGCGGGCTTGATGTACCAGCGCATGCCGGGCGTAAAATAGCGGCGGTTGCGGGTTTGGCTACGCTTGCGGTCGCCTTCGGCGAGATGGTACAGGTACAATTCGGCGTTGAGCTTGCCGGGCAAATCGTACACTTCGAAAAAACCGCCGGAAAACCACGCCTGCTCCTCGGGTTCGTCGAAGCTGTGGAAGTGATCGAGCAGTTGCTCGGAATCGTTCGGATAGCGTCCGACCGGCTTGGTCACGAAGGCATTGAATTGCCAACGGTTGTAATCGACGACTCGGAGCCGGAAGCCGTCGAAGCTGTTGATCGTGTTGCGCATCGCATTGCGGGCGATCAGGCGGCGGCTGCCGAAATTCAGGGTCTGCCGGCCGGCGATCGCTTCGACGCCGAAACCGCTATGGGCCAGGTTCTGCTCGGACCAGGCCAGGTAACCCTGGATGAAATCAGCCTCATCGACATGGGTATTGTTGATTTGGGAGCCTTTGTCGGCGCCGAATTGCCGTGCATCCAGAAATTCGCCGCCCAGCCGCCAGCGCTCGGAATGCGCTTCCAGCCACAGGTCGGTCTGCAACGGAATCTGCTGATCGCCGCCTTTGCCGTCCTTGCGGAAGCTGCCGTCCATCGTTTCGTAGCGGGTGCGCTGTTCGAGCGAGAGGGACAGCCATTCGGGCAAGCCCAGTGCATCGTGCAGGTTCCAGACCGGTCTCTCGTATTTGTAAGAGCCGAGCAGGGCGTCCGGCATTTGACTCGAAAACGCCGCGAACGGCGGTTGCGTGTAGCTTTTCTTTTCCGCGGCCGCATGGGTCGGGCCGGGATGGATGACGACACCGGCGGAAATGCCGAGCAGCCCGATCACGCGGCCAAAACGGGAAGGGAGAGTGGGTTGACTTTGAGAATTCATGGACGCCTCGCCAAACGCCGTTCTTGTGGTAGTCGATGTCAAAAAGGATGTTGCCCAAGCATGTCATTGAATTGGGACGGCGCCAGTATATATCGTTATATACAAAAATACATAACGATATTTTGCGATACATTATTTCCATTCGTGAAACAATAAAACACCGAGTTTTTTTGATTGGACAGACCATGAGTGTGAACGACAACGCATCCCAACAATGGATAGAAGGCCGATTGCGGCTCGCGGGCATGCTGGATGACCGGGTGATCGGCCTGCTGCGGGCGATCGAGCAGAGCGGCTCGATCAATCAGGCCGCCAAACAAATGGGCTTGAGCTATAAAGGCGCCTGGCAAATCCTCGAACGCGCCAACAACGGCGCGCCGCAAGCCTTATTGAACACCGCGACCGGCGGCAGCAAGGGCGGCGGCAGCGCTTTGACCCCGGCCGGGCGCGCGTTGCTGGCGTTGTTCAACCGTCTGGAACGTCAGCATGATGCCTTCATCGCCGAACTGAACCGCAGCCTTGCCGACGACCCGGATACGGTCCTGCTGCTGCAGCGTTTGGTGGTCAAAACCAGCACGCGCAACCAGTTGTTCGGAACTGTTACCGCCATCGACCGGGCGGAAGAGGATACCGAGGTGACCGTGCTGCTGAAAGGCGGGGAGCGGATCGTCGCCTCACTCGGCTCGGCGCAGCTTGGCGAGATGGGCATCGGCATCGGCGTCGATGCGGTGCTGATGATCAACAGCGCCGACATCGTGTTGTCGCTTGACGCCGGCCATCAACGCATCTCGGCCCGCAACCGCCTGTTCGGCAACGTGCTGCGCATCCGCCATGACGTGGTGGATTCCGAAGTCATCGTGTTGCTGCCCAGCGGCGAAATTCTGGCCGCGAGGGTGACCGAGCAAAGCCTGCAAAATCTGGCGCTGGCGCCGGGGATGCCGGTATGGGCGCTGTTTAAAGCTCATGCGCCGATGTTGGGCATCAGGCCGGCGGTTTAGCCTTGCCGGTAACCTCGTGCGTAGGACGAAAAGATGCAGCAACCGCGTTTGCAGTCGATGAATCAAGGCAAACGCCAGCAGCAACACAGACAACGCTATTTCCGGCAGCCAGTCGTCTGCCATCGCCTGCGGCAGCAGACGATCGGCAAGACCACGCCCGCCAGCATCAGTTATATCCGCCCAACGAGCCGCAATTTACCGAAGATCAGCTCTCGGACAGGTTGGTCAAGGCTTTGCTTAGAGCGTAGTTTTTTTGAAGAGACGGGCTTTTCAATCGTCACCGTTTGAAAAGCCTCCGCTTGGCGAAAGGATGGGCTCTGCATGAGGGCAATGGAGAAATCACCGCAAATGGCCGTAAGCCGGCAGGCTTTGCAGCCTTGCATCTTCCAGCGCTTCGCCGATGGTAAAGTGATACAGGCTTTGCCAATGGTTGTCCGTTAATCCCAGGACGCCGTGAACCGCATCGTCAAAGAAGCAGCCGATACCGGTGCCGCGCACGCCGGCGGCTTCGGCCTCCAGATAGAGAATCTGCCCCAACAGGCCGCACTCCCAGAATAAACGTCGATAGCGCCACGGCTCCGCGGTGATATTGTCGGCAAAACGCGCCAACATGCCCAGACTGAATGCGCTGTCGCCGGCAATGTTTTGATGGCAGGATAAGGTTTTGGCGGCCTGCCGGACATTGCCGGCAACCAAGCGGAATAAGGCGAAAGGGCTGGCAACGGTTTCCCAGGTAAAATCCTCTGAAAACGCCTGCCGCAATTCGCTTACGGCGTTGGTATCGCGCGGCAAGCAATACAAACCCGGTTCCATTCCTTCTACACGGTGGACAAAGAGCAGCAAATGCACCTGCGGCGGCCAGTTCCAGGCGGTAAAAGGCGCTTTGGCGTTGGGCAGCACCGCTTGCAGTATCCGTTGGAAGTCGGTCAGCGCTAATTCCTTGGCCCGGGCGTTGAAGTGCTGAGCGCTGCGGCGCTGCCGGATCAAACGGCTTGCACATTGATCATGACTGACGCCGGGTAGGGGCCAAAAGGACGCTTGCCAGCGTTCGGCCCGCGTGGAGGGTTTTTGCGCGTGTTGGGAGATCTCATCGATGATCGACCAGTGATAAAAATGATGTTGGCTCAAACGTTGAGCCTTGCCGAACCACTGCGCATTTTGCAGGCTTGCCGACAAATCAGCGGGTTCGAAATTGCCATGACGTGTGTCGATATGCAGGCGGCAAAACAAATCCGGCGCTTCTTGTTCATGTTCGACAAAATCTTCACTTCGATCCAAGCCCAGCCAGCTTGCCAGGTCGGCGTCGGCGGTTTCGCCGAGCAATTCTATCCGCCAGCCCAAACAGGCCGCGGCATAGCTCAAGGCCGCCAGGGCATGGCCTATATCATGTTGGCAATAGCGGAAAGCGCGTTCGCCGTATTTCCAGGCTTCGCGCCAGTGAATGGAGGTCAAGCCGATGAAGAGCGCGGACTCTATTGTTTCAGGGGTAAAACCGCAGCGCCGTTCCAGCAAGTGATCGTGGCTAAGATAGTGATAAACGCCCGCGGGCAGAATGGAGGCATCGGTGCAGACCAAATACCCTTCGGTAGGATGGAGATTGCCGCTGGAGGGATTACAGCGCAGCGCCCAGCGATCCGGACCGTAGCGTTTCCAGGCGGACAAGCCCAACGCCAACTCCAGGAATAAGCCCAGCGACTTCAGGTTAAGCGGCTGAGGCGCAATCTTGCCGGGCCGATCCAGGTCGCCGAACAGCCATGCGACATCCTCACCCGGCATTGGCAACGGGACGGTTTCACAGCCTTCAAAACGGCGAAATGGGTTGGGTTGATCGTCCCAATCCAATGATTCCGGCCCTTTGGCATACGCATTGAACTGGTGCTTGGTCCGTTGGTGGTAATCAAGCACGGCTTCGCTTTTTGTCAGGCTGTTGTTTTCGATAGGCATGGTCGCGGCGGTCAAGGCATCGGGTGAATGCTCTATCGTAGCGCGGAAATGCGGAATTACGGAAAATTGACCGAAATATTATTACTGGTTTATCTGAGTTCTTGAGCGGCTCATGCGATGATTTCTTCAGAACTATTTTCTCTGCAAGCGACGTGCTGGCACTGTATGAGTCGGGCAGACTTGGCTTAGTGCGTCATGGATGCGTGCGTATAGAATCGATCCTGAAATGGGTTTAATCAGAAAATCAACTGCCCCGGCCTTTAAAGAGGCTGTGGCATCCTGAGCCGTCCCGTATCCTGTCATGAAAATAATAGGCATCTGAATGTTGCGCCTGTTGAGTTCCTGCTGCACCTCCAGACCGTTCATTCGCGGCATGTGTAAGTCTATCAGCAAGCACCCTGGACGATACTCGCCATAGGCGTTCAAGAAATCCGGTCCGGATGCATAAGTCTCGATTGTAAATCCAGCGAGTCGCAAGGAAAGGCTCAATGAGTCTCGGATGACTTCATTGTCGTCGACCAAAAATACGATGCATTCATTATCCATAGCTTTTCCTATCCAATTGGTGGTTGCACAAAATTAGATCAAGCCGATGCTTAAATCCGCGTCCATCAGGAGATCGTCAAAAGTACTCGCCAAACAGCATCAGGAGCTATCGATTCTAAACCGTCAATTCAGGCCGAATTCAAGATGGAATCCGGCCCGTTTGGGTGTGTTTTCCTTGCCCATCATCCTTGTGTTTCAGGATGATGGGCGGATTTACCATTTGGCTCGCCATCAAGTCGCTTCGTACATGATGACAGAGCGAACTTAAGGTTTCACGGTAAGGGTCACTGTTTTAGAATTGTTTGAGGGATTAGGATCGGTTCCGTTGAATGTCACCGAGCCGGTCGTCGAAACATCGCCTACCACCGTTGGTGTCACGTTAATCGTGATACTTGACTGGGCTTTTGCGGCAAGATTTCCCAGATTACAGACTACCGATCCGCCCAGTTGGCCGGCCACTGTCGTCCCGCCACAAACATTGCCACCAGCGCTTGCCGAGGTGAATTTCAGGGTACTCGGCAGTTGCGCGTTGAAAACGGTATCATTGGCGACATCGGTTCCGTTTCTCACTTGGAAGGTATAAGAAATTCCGGTATTCACCTGGGGGCCGCCATTGCTCGCGGATCCGGATATCTGCACGTCAGTTGTGGTTTGCGGCGCGGGCGGTGGAGGTGCAATGGAAGTGGTGACCGATCCGGTGTTGTCGACGGGTAGCGCATCGTCCAATTGAGTTAGGCCATCGGCTTGATAAGCCGCGACACTGGCGTTGTCGGTGACAGTCGTTGTCACATTGGTTAAAGTTACCGTCACCGTGCCGGTTTGACCTGGATTCATCGGACCTAGGTTGCAGGTCAGATTCGTTCCGGCCAATGGCAAGCATGCACCGCGTGTGGTTGAGAAAGACGCCGAGCCGAATCCGCCGGCTGGCAAGATATTGTCGACGCGCACTTGTGGTACAGGCAGGCCGCCGGTGTTGGTGACCAACAAGCTGTAAACGGCGTCAGCGCCGGATTGGACTTCGGCCGGGCCGCTCATCGAAAGCGCCAAGTCCAGCGAGGCGGCTGCCCCCGTTGGATTTAGGTTCACCGTATTTGAATAGGGGCCTGGGCCAACGGCATTCACCGCATGCACTTGCGCGGTATAGAGTGTACCGTTGGTCAAGCCGGTGATGGTTGTCCCGGTCACATTGCCTGGGACACTGAGCGTCTTCAAGGTAATGCTATCTGTATATTCAACCGTATAGGAAGTGATCGGGCTGCCGCCATCTGAAATCGGTGGTTGCCATGCCAACGCTGCGGCCGCGTTGCCAGACGTTCCCGTCAAGCCTTGCGGTGCGTCCGGCGGCAACGCGGCTTGCGGCGTGACTGGCGGGGTGGCAGGCTCTGAAAGGGCGCTGGTTCCAACTGAATTGGTGGCGCTGACTTTGAATGCATAAGCGGTTCCATTGGCGAGGCCGGTTACGGTTAACGTGGTAGGCACAGGCGATGCGGCAGTTGTCGTCTGGCTGCCGACCTCATTAACTAAATCGGGCGGCACAAACTCATGAACGGTATAACTCGATGTCGGTGCACTTCCATTCGGGCCCGGAGTCCAGTTCACGACGGCCACACTGTCGCCTGCCTTCGCGCTGACGTTAGTCGGCGTTCCCGGCGCGGTGGGAGTGATTTGTTCGCTGACGGTGTATATTCGCCCCTGAAGCTGGCCAGCTCCGGCCGTTGGATCGTCGGCTATAAACACATCAGGGACGGAGACGGCAGCCGTGTCTACATTGATGCTGGAGGGCAGGGACATGCCCGTGGCCCAATTCTTCGTAATCTGTGCCGTACCATTGGGATCATCGATTTTAGTAACCGAAGCGGCATCAGAAATATACAGTGTCGTGCCGTTTGGTGTGGCTCCTAATTGATTGCTGCCGATTCCGGAAGGAATGATCGCTGCGGTGGTAAATATAGACGATGCTGTACAAGAACCGGGGTTAGCGGCCGTGACGCACTTATCGGCGTTGGCTATTATCCAGGGAAAGCCGCCGTCCAGGCCGTACAAAGCGTGATTGATCCAAGCAAGTCCCAGCGTTCTCTTGCCGTCGGTACCTGCCCCGATCGTTTGGAAACTGCTGCAAGGCACGGTAGCATCGCCCGGTCCCCTGATGCGTAAAATATTGCCGCTTTTAAAAAATCCCAGATAAAGGTTGCCATCTGGCCCCATTGCCATGGAGGAAGGACGGTTGCTGGGAACGCCGCAACTTGAAGCGTCGCCAAGACGCGTTGCTTGCCCGTCAACCGTTCCATGACCGCCGCCACCGGTCGGCAGAAATTTTTGGCGCACCACGCCTTTATTCAGCTTATTCGCCACGTCATCGGCAATGTAGACTTTCTGCCCTTGCGGATCATAAACGGCCGGGCCACCGGTTGTACACGTTGCCGAATTGATGGCCGCGCTGCCTGGGGGGAGCGTGGCCGCGGTATCCAGATCTGGGTCGATGCGGCATAAGCCTTGCAAATGGTCGGAAACCCATAGATGGCGGAACGGCGTACCCGTGCTGGGATTGATGGCGCTGCCACTGGCGACGAAACCATTTAATGGTGCGGTTATTCCACTGGGAACCATGGTGGTTGTCGTTGCGGCAATAGATGCAGCTGAATTGATGCCCAGGATCAATAAGGCGGCCCCTTTCGGCAATGCCGTTCTTGGGTTTAGCTTTGCCAAGGGGGGGATTAATACTTTATGCTGTGACAGTTTCATTATGATTCACCATTTAAGTAAGGATTGATTAACGTCTAACTAAACTCCATGATTTAATGCATTTTCATGCGCAGTAGTGCTGTATTGATGATTGAACTACAAATTGGGATGGCATAAAGTTTTCACCCTATAATGCCTCCAACTCGTACCTGTCATCACCATCGGCACTAATCCATCAGCTATTTAACCCATCAATTTTTTGAGATTGGGTCGCTGTCCGTTGGTCTCCATCCAGTAAAGATATTCGGCGATATAGGTGGGGTTTCTTAACGCCGGACATGTTCCCCAGCCTTGCAATGGCTCGATGCCTTACTTGATTACGCCGATGTGCGGGGTTTTGTCCCTATCAAGAACCGGATCCGAAAAATAAAGTCACAGAAGTTCTCAATCTAAAGTTTTGACTTCAGACCATAGAATCAAAAAACTTAAATTTAACTTAATAAGTTGTCCTGTTAATTCTGCCGGCTTGTAAGAAGGTTCAATGCGACTAAAAAAAATATGGGAATGTCAGGTAATGATGTAATCCAGTGATGATCAACTACAGCAGAATGCGGGCAAAACGAAGGATGAGTTTTTCCTGTGTTGGTCTCCGAGGTCAGAGGTGAATAAGGAAAGCTTTGAAATCTTGCTGAAATGGTGGGATTTGTCACTCGGTAGTCACTAGTACTGCTGGAGAGGTCTGGTCAACGCCCAGCCCCCGGTGATGCGGGCCTGCACCCAACTGACTCACTTGGGCGACTCCAAATTAGGGTATATCAGACCGGAGCTTTTGAAGCTAAAAAAGTCGCTTAGGGGCGTGTCCGTGAAAGCAGGTAAGATAAGTCAATTCGATGGTGGGGTCTTATTTTGCGCCCTATTTTTTGCTGGATTGGTTGGCTGATCCCTTCTTCTTGATAGATTTGGTCTCAATCTTGACCTGGCTGGTGCCGTCCTCTTTCATGCCCAGCTTTTTAGCGGCTGCGCGGGAGAGATCGATGACGCGTTCCTCGGCATAGGGCCCACGGTCATTGATCCTGACAACGACCTTCTTGTCATTCTCGAGGTTGGTCACTGTGGCCTTGGTCCCCATCGGCAAACTCGGATGGGCGGCGGTCATCTCTTTTTGATCAAAGGTCTCGCCACTGGCGGTCTCCTGACCTTGAAATCCCGGTCCATACCAAGACGCCTCGCCCACTTCCTTATGAACAGATTTGGCCGCGGAACGCCCCTTCTCTTGCTGCGATAGTTTGTCTTTCCCGTCCGAGTGTTCGGAGGAACAGCCGGCAATAGCCAAGGCGCCGATCAGGGTTATTCGCGAGGCACCTAAAAGCCATTTACGGAGGGTCATGAGACTGCTGAGCGCTATCCTGACTTTACAGGACAAGCGCTGTAAACCGGAAATCAAGCGGCGTTTATCGCCGTCGGGCGATACATCGGTGGGTTGTACTGGTTGATATGGCATGTTATCACCTGCTGGTGTAAAGGTAAGGGGTGTATTTTCAGACACAGTTAATCGGCATTTGGTGCCGCTTATCACCGACAACGGCTTTATGTGCGTTACCCTACCGACGGCGCCTAATATTGCGGCTAAGATATTTTCTAGCGTCTGTAACGACGAGCAAATGACTTGCGGCACCCAAGATAAATCCATGGAATCCAAAGACGCGTACATAAAAAGTCTGGCTTCGGAACTGAAAGAGCGGAGCGTCTAGTCGGTTGAAATGGAGAGCTTAACGTACTGATTTTCTATTATTTATCCTTAATATCCTGATTGCGGCATAACCGCCGGAGGTTTTATGAAACATATCACGTTATACGCCAAACTGAGTCTGCTGACCCTGTCGGCTATGTTGGTTCTGTCGGGTTGTAGCCAATCCCTGATCAAGGATGACACGCGCGATGCCACTGAAGGCACCAGTCATTGCTCAGGTTCGGAGTGGGTGGATGACTCTTCCCTGGCTGTGCTGCCAATCCCCGTGGTGGCGTTTTTTATGCCACACACCGACCTGAATGAGATCAAAAGCGATGATTACCTCAAGCGGTGCGGGGAGGGCAACCAGTTGATCAACCGAGATGTGAGCATCGGACGCGCGATGTGTTTCCCAACCGCGCTGACCCGGATCGTGACGCTGGGCGTCTGGCAATGGTGTCCGGCGCGCGTTTCCTGGGAAGCTGATGTGCAGCCCTAAGCATCAGTCCACAGTCGGCCTAGCCATCGGAGTTTACCGTCCAATAAGGATTTTGCCAAAAATGACTTCCCGAAACTGGTCGGCTATGTGGATAGTGGGAGCGGTTTGGATCCGCGACCAAAGATTACGTGCTCGCGGTAGTGCGGTCACGTCGCGCTTAAAATGCGCTCCCACCGTCCATACTCCGACATGCAGCGATGGCTAAGTCGAGCGGCTTTATGTGCTTTCCTACTGGCTGGCCGCCAAGCAGTTGCGGGACGAACCGGGCGATTGGCAGATCCAGCGCCCCAATATGCAGGGCGGAGGCCGGGGGGCATTGTCAGCAGCCGCTGCATCGATTATTTGCACAACGAGCGCCTAGTCGCCGCATAAAGAACCGTGGCATATGGAACCCTCTATGAAAGAACATGCACCCATTACCGGCCTGAGTAGTGCAGCGGCGGCAAAACATCTGAAACTGGACGGATACAATGAGTTGCCGAGGTCAGACAAGCGGGGATTTTGGCGCATCTTGTTCGAAGTGCTGCGCCAACCCATGTTTGCGCTGCTAATAGGCGGAGGTATCGTCTATTTTTTAATGGGCGATCGAATCGAAGCCATACTCTTGCTTATCTTCGCATCCCTCTCGGTAATGATCACCCTGGTTCAGGAGACGCGCAGTGAAAAAGTATTGGAAGCGCTGCGAAATCTCGCGAGTCCCCGGGCGCTGGTCATCCGGGACGGCAAGAGGATTCTCATTGCCGGCCGGGAGGTGGTGCGAGACGACCTGATCGTCATTTCCGAGGGTGACCGGATTGCGGCAGATGCCACTCTGGTCGAGTCGCATGACCTATTGCTCGATGAATCGCTGCTGACCGGCGAATCCATGCCGGTGCGCAAATTGGCTCAGGATGGCTCAGCTACGACTCCAGATCAGCGCGCCGTGCCGAAGCCGGGCGGTGAAGACTTACCCTATATTTTTGCCGGAACGCTGGTGGTGCGCGGTACCGGACAAGCTCTGGTGCACGCGACCGGCATGCGCAGTGAAATGGGCAAAATCGGACGCGCCCTTGGCGCCATCGAAACGGAACAACCGCGTTTACAACGCCAGATACATTCGTTTGTGAGGACCTTCGCCCTTATCGGCGTTCTCGTAGGATCGCTAACGGTATTATTGTTTGGGCTGCTGCGCGGCTCCTGGCTTGAGGCCATACTGGGCGGCATCGCGATCGGCATGTCCATGCTGCCGGAAGAGTTCCCTCTCGTCATGACCGTATTCATGGCGATGGGCGCGTGGCGTATTTCCCAGGTCCGCGTACTGACCCGCCGCGCGTCAGCGATAGAGACGCTGGGAGCCACCACGGTATTATGCACCGACAAGACCGGCACGCTCACCGAAAATCGTATGACGGTCGTTTCCCTATGCAGCGAGGAGGCACGCTGGGATCAAGATGAAAAAAATAAGCTATCGGATAAGCCGCGAGAAATCCTGGAAGCGGCCCTTTTCGCTTGTCCGCGCGAACCCACCGATCCGATGGACATGGCCGTGCACGCGCTCTGGGAGGCGCAAGGGGGGTCGAGCAAGGCCAGCTTCGCCGAGCGCACCCTGATTCGCGCTTACGGTCTCCGGCCGGATTTGTTCGCGGTTGCGAACATACTGTCCAGCGGTGGCGATGCAAACGGCACGGTCTATGCCAAGGGCGCTCTCGAAGCCATAGCGGAGCTGTGTCAACTGCCCCCTGAGCGCCTGGTTAAAATTCGCGCACAGGTTGATGCACTGGCGCATGATGGAGTTCGCGTACTGGGGGTCGCCAAGGCGACCGTCCTAAATGCCGCGCAGCAACACGACCTGCCGGAAACGCCTCGCGGCTTTGAGTTTGAATATGTGGGACTGATTGGATTTGCCGACCCCATACGCGCCAATGTACCAGCGGCCGTCGCCGAATGCCGTTCTGCAGGCATCCGGGTGGTGATGATTACCGGAGACTATCCGGCCACGGCCCGCGCCATTGGCCTGAAGGCCGGGCTCGACTCGACGGAGGTGCTGGCCGGTGAAGAAATTGACGCCATGTCGGAAGATAGTCTTGCCGTGCGCATGAAATCAACATCGATATTTGCGCGCATCCAGCCCAATCAAAAACTTCGTATTGTCCAGAGTCTGAAGGCAAATGGCGAAATCGTCGCCATGACCGGGGATGGGGTTAACGACGCGCCGGCAATCAAGGCCGCCCACATTGGTATTGCCATGGGCGGGCGCGGCACTGACGTCGCACGGGAAGCCTCCGCAATCGTCCTGCTCGACGATGATTTCGGCTCAATCGTGACGACGATCCGCTTGGGGCGGCGCATCTACGATAATCTGCGCAAGGCGATTGAGTACATCATCGCTGTGCATATCCCGATAGCCGGTCTCGCGCTTCTGCCGCTTTTAATGGGGCTGCCGCTGATGCTCACGCCGATTCATATCGCCTTTCTCGAAATGGTGATTGACCCGGCGTGTTCGGTGGTGTTTGAAGCCGAAAAGGAGGAGGACGACGTGATGCAGCGTCCCCCGCGTGATCCCGAGAGTCCGTTGCTGCTGCCGAAGCGAATTTTATGGGCGATCCTGCAAGGTCTGATTGTTCTCGCGATCCTGGCGGGCGTTTTGATCAGCGCGTCGCGCATGGGAATGCCTGAGGCGGATTTGCGCGCGCTGGTCTTCACCTCTCTGGTGCTGATGAACATCGGGCTGATTTTGATCAATCGCTCGTTCAAAGCTTCTCTGTTTCGGGCGTTTCTGCGGCCCAACCGCTCGCTCTGGATTCTCCTAGGCAGTGTCATTGTGCTCCTGGCGACGGCTGTATTCTGGCGCCCGGCGCAATTGCTTTTCCATTTTGGCCGATTGCATTGGGACGATCTGGCGGTAAGCGCAGCCGCCGGCTTCTTCAGCTTGCTGCTATTGGTAGCGATCAAGTCACTATGGTTTCGCGTTGGCGGCAGGGATAACAAGGCAAAATTGCCGAGGCGGACTTGATCGAAGTTAAGTTGGCGCGTATGGGGGATCCCTGATAGTGATCGTATGTACGACACCGTACATACGACGTCCGATCTTCCCGATAAATTACTTAAAGGAGGGCCACCATGAATATCGCGATCGAACCCCTTCTGGCGTCTTAATGAAAGGGGTATTAATTTTGCTGGCGCTAAATTTATCCGTGGTCGTGTATTTGATTGCTGTGGGTATCTTGGGGGCTAATGCACCATCCCCTTATGTGAGGCGGTGAACCCAAGAGTTCAATTCGCAAAAAAACAATGAGGGTAAGCGAATGTCCACGTTAATGAATCTTCCCGTGGAAGCCGTGTTTCACGCCAGCCTGCTTACGGATCTCGATATTTATTTGTTTAAACAAGGCAGTCATTTTCGCCTGTATGAAAAACTGGGCTCGCACCTGATCACCGTTGATGGCGTAAAAGGTTGCAGCTTCGCCGTGTGGGCGCCCAATGCCTCTGCCATCTCGGTGATCGGTGAGTTCAATCAATGGGAGGCAACAGCGAATGCATTGCGTCTTCGTGACGACGGCTCGGGGATTTGGGAAGGATTCGTTGCCGATGTGATGGTCGGGGCAGGCTATAAATACCGTATAGTTTCCCGCGACGGAAACATTGCCGACAAGGGCGATCCCTTTGCGTTCTGCTGGGAGATGCCGCCGTTAACCGCTTCCCGTGTCTGGGAACTGGACTATGCCTGGAATGATGCTGCGTGGATGGCGCGGCGAGGAGGGAAAAACCAGCTGAACGCGCCTTTTTCCATTTACGAAGTCCATCTGGGCTCCTGGCGCCGGGTACCGGAAGACGGCAACCGTTTCCTGAGCTACCGAGAAATGGCGGAATGGCTGCCGCGTTATCTCGAAGAGATGAATTTTACCCACGTCGAATTCATGCCGGTGACAGAGCATCCTTTCTATGGATCGTGGGGCTACGAAACCACCGGCTATTTTGCGCCCACCGCGCGCTACGGCACGCCGCAGGACTTCATGTTTCTGGTGGATGCCTTGCATCAGCAGGGTATCGGCGTGATCCTGGACTGGGTGCCTGCGCATTTTCCAGGTGACGCCCATGGCCTCGGTCATTTCGATGGAACCTATCTCTACGAGCACGCCGACCCCCGTCAGGGCTATCAACCGGATTGGCATAGCTCGATTTTTAATTATGGCCGGCACGAGGTGGGCGCATTCCTGACCAGCAGTGCGATGTTTTGGCTTGATAAATATCATATTGACGGCCTGCGCATCGATGCCGTGTCGTCGATGCTTTACCTGGATTTTGGACGCAAGGAAGGGGAATGGATTTCCAATCGCAATGGCGGCCGGGAAAACCTGGATGCGGTTTCTTTTCTGCGCCACCTGAACGAGGCGGTCTATCGTGAATACCCCGATACTCAGACTTTCGCGGAAGAATCCACGGCCTGGCCCATGGTCTCCCGGCCCGTATCGGCGGGAGGGCTGGGGTTCGGTTTGAAGTGGAATATGGGGTGGATGCACGATACCCTGCGGTATTTTTCGGAAGATCCGCTGAATCGGAAATATCACCACGGCCAGCTTGTATTCAGCATCTGGTATGCCTTCTCGGAAAACTTCGTGCTGCCTTTTTCACACGATGAAGTGGTGCACGGCCAGGGTTCGCTGATCGGAAAAATGCCGGGCGACGAATGGCAACAATTCGCCAATCTACGCTTATTGTATGGCTATATGTGGGGCCATCCGGGCAAGAAATTATTGTTCATGGGCTGCGAATTCGGACAGAAACGCGAGTGGCAGCACGACGAGAGCCTGGAATGGCAGGTGCTGCAATATTCTCATCACTACGGGCTACGGCGTTGGGTCGCTGATCTCAATCGTTTTTACCGCAGTGAACCGGCGCTGTATCGGCAAGACTTCAGTCTTGACGGCTTTCAATGGCTGGATTGCAACGATGCGGAAAAAAGTGTGCTGAGCTTTGTACGCCGAGGGCTACACCCGAACGATACGGTTTTGGTGGTATGCAATTTTACGCCGGTCGTCCGCGAGAATTATCGGGTCGGAGCGCCGAGCGGCGGTGTCTGGCATGAAGTGCTGAACAGCGACGCCGAGTGCTATGGCGGCAGCGGCGTGGGGAATTTTGGCGCCGTAGAAGCGAGCCCAGTCTCTGCCGGTGACATGTATCATTCCCTGATGCTGCATCTTCCGCCGCTTGGCGTCCTGTTTTTGCGGCAAGGCAGCGCATCATGACAGGCACACAACGCCTCGACGGCAGATGCCGGGTGGTTATCGAAAATGTGCAACCGGCAATCGATTGCGGGCGCTTTCCGATCAAGCGCGTCATCGGTCAGAGCGTGGATGTGGAAGCGGATGCATTCACCGACGGACAGGATGCGCTAGCCTGCGTGTTGCGCTACCGGCACGCATCGGAAACCGGTTGGCGCGAGGTCGCCATGGCGCCGTTGGGTAATGATCGTTGGCGTGCATCGTTCCAGGTCACCGAACTTGGCCGGTATGTCTACACCATTACCGCCTGGAGTGATGTTTTTTTTTCCTGGAGGCAAGAATTTATCCGGCGAAGCGATGCGGCGGATATCGCCATGGCGCTTCAGGCCGGTGGGGTGCTGGTGGCAGAGGCTGCGGCGCGCGCAGCCGGCGAAAATAAGTTGCAGCTACAGCAGTTTGCCGAAGCACTGCGAACTGCCAAACCGGATGCAGGTTCTGCAGCGGCGCTTTCCGAAAACCTGGCGAGCCTGATGCGGCGCCATTCGGATCGAAGCCTGGCTACAGATTATCCTGGGTTGCTAAGCCTATGGGTAGAGCCGGTAAAAGCACGGTACAGCACATGGTACGAATTTTTCCCCCGCTCCTGCGTGGACGAGGGCATGCATCACGGCACCTTCGCCGAATGCGAAAAGCGCTTGCCCTATGTGGCGGCGATGGGATTCGACGTGGTGTATTTGCCGCCTATCCATCCGATCGGGCTGACTAAACGCAAAGGAGCGAATAACGCGCCGGTAGCGGCCGAGACCGATGTGGGCAGTCCGTGGGCGGTAGGTTCGGCGGATGGCGGCCACAAATCGATCGATCCGCAACTGGGCACGCTGGACGACTTCCGGTGCCTGGTGGTGAAGGCGCATGAACTGGGTATCGATATCGCGCTGGACATCGCCTTCCAGTGTTCGCAGGATCATCCCTACGTGCACGAGCACCCGGAATGGTTCCGCCGGCGAGCGGACGGCAGTATTCAGTATGCCGAGAATCCGCCGAAGAAATACGAGGACATTGTCCCGTTCAATTTTGACAGCGGCGCCTGGAGTGAGTTATGGCAGGAACTGCTGGATGTGTTCCTGTTCTGGATCGGGCAGGGGGTGCACATATTCCGTGTCGACAACCCGCACACCAAACCGTTTCCGTTTTGGGAATGGCTGATAGGCGAGGTGAAGCGCGGGCACCCCGAGACGATTTTTCTGGCTGAAGCCTTTACCCGTCCGAAAATCATTTACCGTCTTGCCAAACTGGGCTTCAGCCAGTCCTACAATTATTTCCCGTGGCGCAATACGAAAAGCGAACTCGAAACCTATTTCACCGAACTCACCCGCACGGAAGTGCGGGAATATTTCCGGCCCAATCTGTGGCCGAATACCCCCGACATCCTGCCCGAGTATTTGCAATTCGGAGGCCGCCCGGCATTTATGATGCGCCTGGTGCTGGCGGCCACGCTGGGCGCGAATTATGGCATCTATGGACCGGCCTACGAGTTGATGGAGGCTGTCCCTCGCGATGCTGGCGCAGAAGAATATCTCGATTCCGAGAAATACCAAGTGCGCCGCTGGGAGCTTGACCGTGCAGACAGTTTGAAGGATTTTATCGCGCGGGTGAACCGCATACGCAGGGAAAACCCGGCATTGCAGCAGGATCATCGTCTGACCTTTTTTGCGGTGGACAATGAGAATCTGCTTTGTTACGCAAAAACCACGGAGGATAACGCTGAAATCATCCTGGTGGTAGCCAATCTGGATCCGCAGCATACCCAGACCGGCTGGGTCACGCTGTCGCCGGATGTGCTTGGCCTGGAAGCCCGCCCTTATCAAATGCATGATCAACTGACGGGCGCCCGCTATTTGTGGAATGGTGCGCGCAACTTCGTTGAGATCAATCCCTGGGTGGCGCCGGCGCATATTTTCAAATTGCGCCGGCGCGTGCGTACCGAACACGACTTCGATTACTTTCTGTAAGAGGGAACCATGAGCGAGACAAAAGCCAGCGAGATAAACAAAACGCTCGTGGAAAACAAGCAATGGATGGACGATCCGCTCTGGTATAAAGACGCCGTTATTTACGAACTGCACGTCAAAGCATTTTTTGACAGCGACAATAATGGCGTCGGAGATTTTGCCGGCCTGATCCAGAAGCTCGATTATCTCCAGGATTTAGGTGTGAACACGCTCTGGTTATTGCCCTTCAACCCTTCTCCGATGCGCGACGACGGTTATGATATCGCCGACTATGGCAAAGTCCATTCCGCTTACGGGACCATGGCCGATTTCAGGCAGTTCGTGAAGGCTGCGCATCGCCGCCATCTGAAGGTCATTACCGAGCTGGTCATTAATCACACCTCCGATCAGCATCCCTGGTTTCAGGCTGCTCGGCGAGCGCCGGCAGGTTCTAGCAAGCGTAATTTCTACGTGTGGAGTGATACCGACCGGAAGTTTCCCGAAACGCGGATTATTTTCACCGATAGCGAGAAATCCAACTGGAGCTGGGATGAGGAAGCCCATGCCTATTACTGGCATCGCTTTTTCTCCCATCAACCTGACCTCAACTTCAATAACCCGCGGGTGGTGAAGGCGGTTATCAAACTGATGCGTTTTTGGCTGGACCATGGCGTTGACGGCGTGCGTTTGGACGCGATTCCCTATCTGTGCGTGCGTGAGGGCACCCAGAACGAAAACCTGCCCGAAACGCATGCCGTGATCAAGCAAATGCGCGCGGTCCTCGATCAGCACTACCGAAACCGCGTGTTTCTCGCCGAAGTCAATCAGTGGCCGGAAGACGTGCGCGACTACTTCAGTGAAGGCGATGAATGTCACATGGCTTACCACTTCCCCCTGATGCCGCGGATGTACATGGCGATTGCTCAGGAAGATCGACATCCGATCGTGGACATCATCCGCCAGACGCCTGACATACCGGAAACCTGCCAATGGGCTATTTTTTTGCGCAATCACGACGAGTTGACCCTGGAGATGGTCACTGACAAGGAACGCGACTATATGTACCAGATGTATGCCGGCGATCCGCTCTCGCGGCTGAACATCGGCATCCGCCGCCGGCTGGCGCCGTTGATGGACAATGAGATTAACAAGATCCGCTTGATGAACAGTTTGCTGCTGTCCCTGCTGGGGTCTCCGATCATCTATTACGGCGACGAAATCGGCATGGGGGACAATTTCTTTCTGGGCGACCGTAACGGTGTACGCACCCCCATGCAGTGGAGTCCGGACCGTAATGCCGGCTTCTCCCGCGCCGACCCGCAACGCCTGTATCTGCCTCCTATCATGGACCCGGTATATGGCTACGGGGCGGTCAATGTGGAGGCGCAGCTGCGCGAGCGAGCTTCGCTGTTGAACTGGATGCAGCGAGTACTGGCGGTGCGCAAAAATCATCAGGCATTCGGGCGCGGAAAACTGGTGTTTTTACACCCAGGCAATCGAAAGATACTCGCCTATCTCAGAACATACGAAGACGACATTATTCTTTGCGTTAGCAATCTGTCGCGCGCCGCGCAAGCGGTCGAACTCGATCTTTCGGCGTATAAGGGCTGCGTGCCGGTGGAGTTGATGGGCCGCTCGGCTTTTCCGCCCATAGGCGAATTGCCCTATGTGCTCACCTTGCCCGGCCATAACTTCTACTGGTTTCGGCTGACCAGGGGCGAAGAGCTTCCGGTCTGGTACGGCGAACACTTGCCTCCCGAGGAGTTGCCGACGCTGGTGCTGTTCGACGGCTGGCGCAGTTTGTTCCGGGACAGGGTTGTGTCCTGGCGCATGGCGATGGCCGAGAAGCTGCGTATCTTGCTCGAACAAGACGCACTGCCGCGCTTTGTCGCTGCGCAACGCTGGTTTGGAGGCAAGGGTGAGGTGGTAAGCCGCGTGGTCATCAGCGATTATGCCGAATGGGGCGGTCAGGTCGATAACTGGCTGGTAGCCCTGTTCCGCATCGAAGCCGCGGCCGGCGAGCCGATGAACTGTTTTTTGCCCCTCGCATTGGCATGGGAAAATGGGAATCCGGAGCGCCTGCGCGCAATGTCGGCGACTACCGTCGCCAAGGTGCGCCGGCAGGCACAGGTTGGAATTCTGGGCGATGCATTTGCAGACGCGGCGTTTTGCCGGGCGTTGGTACAAGCCATCGGTGCGAATCAAACGCTATCCTGCGAACGGGGCGTGATCCGCTTTTCGTCCACCAGCGCTTATGCGGTTCTAGCCGGTAAGGTATCCGCAGACCTCCCGGTACGTCCTGCCGCGATGCAGGGGAGCAATACCGCAGTTGTAATGGGTGAAAGGCTATTCTTGAAAGGCTATCGGCATCTACAAGTCGGTACCCACCCTGAGTTGGACATCGGACGTTTTTTAACCGAGGTAGCCAAGTTTCCCCATATGGCGGCAGTGGCCGGCGCAGTCGAGTATGAGGCCGGCGACGGCAACTGCATGACGCTTGCCTTGCTGCAGGGCTATGTCGAAAACCAGGGCGACTGCTGGAGCTACACGCTGGATTACCTGCGGCGTTTCCTGGAGGAATGCCGCGCAACAGCCGCACAGCCCGTACCCGCGGCGCAAGCCCATGGCGCCTATCTGGTTTTGATGCGCACGCTCGGTCAGCGTACAGGCGAACTGCACAATGCGCTGGCTACCGCAACGGGTGATTCCGCCTTCGATCCAGAACCGGTAACCGACACCGATCTTGCGGACTGGATATTACGGGTGCAAACGGAGGCGGCAGCCACGCTGGCTCAACTCGAACGGCGGCAGGAAGGGCTTGCCGGGAACGTTCGCGAGATAGCACAAGCCTTGCTCGCCCAGCGAAATACCCTTGCGGACCGTCTCCAGGGGTGTATTTCCGGGCAGTTGAAAGCCGTCAAGACGCGCTACCATGGCGATTATCATCTGGGGCAAGTTCTGCTCACCAAGAATGATTTCGTGATCATCGATTTTGAGGGTGAGCCGACACGCCTGCTCGCCGAGCGTCGCCACAAACACTCGCCCTTGAGGGATGTGGCCGGCATGCTGCTTTCCTTCAACTATGCTGCGCAAACCGCAGTTGCGCACCACAGCTCCGAAAAAGCCGAGGACGCGGCTAGGTTTGAGCCTTTGCTGCGCGACTGGGAAGTAGAGGTTGGGCGAGTTTTCATCAAAGCCTACGATGAAACGGTGCGCGGTTCCGGATTGATCGCGCCGCAGTCAAGTCTGTGCGGCTTGCTAGACCTGTTCTTGCTGGAAAAGGCGTTTTACGAGGTGCGCTACGAACTCGACAATCGACCGGATTGGGTCGTCATGCCGTTGCGCGGCATCCTGTCGCTTTTATAAGGTGAATCATTCAGACCAGGAGGTTCAAGATGGCGAAGACAATAACGGCGGTATGGCCTGGGCGTCCCTATCCGCGAGGTGCCCATTGGGACGGCGAAGGGGTGAATTTTGCCATTTTTTCCGAGCATGCCGATAAAGTCGAGTTATGTTTGTTCGACGCCAAGGGCAAGAACGAAGTCCAGCGCGTCGAACTCAAAGAGCGTAGCGATTTAGTCTGGCATTGCTATCTGCCCGAGGCCCGTCCCGGACTGCTTTATGGTTTTCGGATGCATGGACCTTACCGTCCTCAGGAGGGGCATCGTTTCAATCCGAACAAGCTGCTGATAGAGCCCTATGCAAAAGATATTGTGGGGACGCCGCTCTGGAGCGACGCCCATTTCGGCTATCGCATAGGCGCCAAGGATGACGATCTATCTTTTAGTCGTCGCGACAATGCCAATGTGATGCCGAAGTGCCGGGTGATCGATCAGGCCTTCGCCTGGGGGAATGATCATCCCCCCGACATTCAATGGTGCGACATGGTGATTTATGAGCTGCACGTCAAAGGCTTTACCATGCAACATCCAGATATTCTGCCCAAGTTGCGCGGCACCTATGCCGGATTGGCGATGGACCCCGTCATCGAGCATCTCCAACGGCTAGGCGTGACGACCGTCGAACTGATGCCGGTGCATGCATTTCTTGATGATCGCCATCTGGTCGAACGCGGCATGCGCAATTACTGGGGATATAACTCGATAGGCTTTCTGGCGCCCGACTCCCGTTATTCGGCCAGCGGTCAAATCAGTGAATTTAAAACCATGGTAAAGACACTGCATAAAGCCGGTATCGAGGTGATTCTGGATGTGGTGTACAACCATACTGCCGAAGGCAATCAACTGGGGCCGACACTGTCCTTCCGGGGCATCGACAATGCTTCCTACTATCGCCTTGCGGGTGATAATCCACGCTTTTATATGGACTACACCGGCTGCGGCAATACCCTGGACATGCAGCAATCCTGCGTGCTGCAATTGATGATGGACAGCCTGCGTTATTGGGTGCTGGAAATGCATGTGGACGGTTTCCGTTTCGATCTGGCATCCTCACTGGCCCGGGAGTTACACGAAGTGAATCAGCTTGGCACCTTCTTCAATACCATCCGTCAGGATCCTGTGCTGAGCACCATCAAGCTGATTGCCGAACCCTGGGACCTGGGCGAAGGCGGCTATCAAGTCGGAAATTTTCCGCTGGGCTGGTCGGAATGGAACGATAAGTATCGCGATTGTATTCGTGCCTACTGGAAAGGCGATGAAGGGTTGATCGGGGAGCTGGCGCAACGCTTGACCGGATCCAGCGACCTCTACGAACGCAGTGGGCGAACTCATGCCAGCATCAATTTCCTCAGTGCGCACGACGGATTTACCTTGCATGACCTGGTGACCTATAACGACAAGCACAACGAGGCCAACCAAGAAGGCAATTCTGGTACTGACAATAACCATTCCTGGAATTGCGGCGTCGAGGGGGAAACCGACGATCCCGCGATCAATGCCTTGCGTGCCCGGCAAAAGCGCAATCTTCTTGCGACTCTGCTGTTTTCGCAAGGGGTTCCGATGCTGCAGGCAGGCGACGAGATCGGACGTACCCAGCAGGGTAATAACAATGCCTATTGTCAGGATAACGCGATTAGCTGGCTCTCATGGGAACTGAAGAAACAGGATCAGGATTTGCTTGCATTCACTCGGCGTATTATCGGCTTGCGCAACCAGCATCCCTTGTTTCGGCGACGTTATTTTTTTCAGGGAAGCCCCAATTATGGCGGCGAGATAAAAGATATCGTCTGGCTCAATTCCGATGGATCCGAAACGAGAGATGACGACTGGAATCAGGCATCTTCGCATTGTCTTGGCCTATATTTTGCGGGCGGTAAACTGGTCGAAACCGACGGGCGCGGACGGCGTTTAAAGGACAATAATCTGTTGTTGCTTCTGAATGCTTATCATGGGGAGATCGCATTTATGCTACCGCAATTCGAGGACCATGAATATTGGGAAGTGCTGCTCGACACGCGGGATGCTATCGGTACGCCGGATGTTACACGTTACCAGACGGAGCAAGCTTATCCATTGGGCGGACGATCGCTGGTGCTGCTGAAACAGGCGTAGACGATATGAAACGGGTGCATGAAATGCTATTTGGGGCGAGTTTGCTTTCCGATGGCAAGGTGCGCTTCCGTTTGTGGGCGCCGACGGCGTGCACGGTCGAGCTTTGCCTGGAAAATCGTGCGGGTGAAGAAATCGTTTTGCCGATGAACCGGCTCCCGGACGGCTGGTTCCTGCGCGAAACACCGGTAGGACAGGCAGGGCAGGGAACCCTTTACCGTTATCGGATAGATGGCGGCCAGAAGGTCCCCGATCCGGCTTCGCGATCAAATCCCCTGGACGTACATGGTCCCAGCCAGGTCGTTGACGCCGAGGCCTTCGCCTGGCGGGACGATGGCTGGCATGGCCGTTCCTGGCATGAAGCGGTCATTTATGAACTGCATGTGGGGGCGTTCACTGCCGCAGGTAACTTCGCGTCCGCCATGCAGCGTCTGGATTACTTGGTGGAATTAGGTATCACCGCCATTGAGCTGATGCCGCTGGCGGATTTTCCGGGAACGCGCAACTGGGGTTACGACGGCGTGCTGCCGTTTGCGCCCGACCACAGTTACGGCACCCCGGACGAACTGAAGGCGCTGGTGCAGGCGGCGCATGCGCGCGGATTGATGGTGCTGCTCGACGTGGTATACAACCATTTCGGGCCGGACGGCAATTATCTCCATCTCTATGCGCCGCAGTTCTTTAACGCGCGCCAACACACGCCTTGGGGAGCGGCGATCAATTTTGACGGCAAGGACAGCCGTATCGTGCGCGATTTTTACATTCACAACGCCTTGTACTGGCTTGAGGAATACCATTTCGACGGTCTGCGGGTCGACGCCGTGCACGCCATTTTAGACAATAGCCGCCCAAACATACTGGAAGAACTGGCGGCGGCGGTACAGGCCGGGCCGGGACGCAGTCGGCAGATCCATCTGGTTTTG
The DNA here is from genome assembly GCF_041897535.1 of Methylomicrobium lacus. Taxonomy (GTDB): domain Bacteria; phylum Pseudomonadota; class Gammaproteobacteria; order Methylococcales; family Methylomonadaceae; genus Methylomicrobium; species Methylomicrobium lacus_A. The sequence continues at coordinate 778,551 of NZ_CP169217.1, read as the reverse complement.
GAGAATGACGGCAATGAAGCGCGATACTTGCAGCAAGGCGGCTTTGTCGCCCAATGGAACGACGATTTTCATCATGCTCTGCACCTGCTGCTGACCGGCGAAGTCGACGGCTATTACGCCGATTATGCCGATCAGCCGACACGGCATCTGGCGCGCTGTCTGGCCGAGGGCTTTGCCTTTCAGGGCGAGCCTTCAATGTTTCGCAATGGCCGGCTACGCGGCGAACCCAGCGGACACCTGCCGCCCGGCGCTTTCATTAATTTTTGCCAGACGCACGACCAGATAGGAAACCGCGCTTACGGCGAGCGCATTGCCCTGCTTACACAACCAAAACCACTGCACGTTGCACTAGCGGTGTTGCTGCTGGCGCCGTCGCCGCCCTTATTGTTCATGGGCGAGGAATTTGCCGCGGCAACGCCATTCCTGTTTTTCTGCGATTTTCACGGCGAACTGGCCGCTGCGGCCACCGAGGGGCGACGCCGCGAATTCGCCAGTTTCCGTGAATTCGCAGATCCGGCCGCTCGCACACGTATTCCAGATCCGAATGATCGGGCGACATTTGATCGTTGCAAGCTGAATTGGGGCTGCCTGGATGAGCCGCCGCACAAGGCCAGCCTTGAATATTACCGCAATTTATTGGCGTTACGGCGCACGCAGATTACGCCGCGCTTGCCGGCGATGGGCGGCGGAGAATTCGAACGGGTCGGAGAATCGGGTTTGGTTGTGCGCTGGCATCTGAGTGGCGGCGACCGGTTGATGCTATTGGCTAATCTGGGCGAGGGTTCGGTCGCAGGAAGCCTGCATGTTGCCGGCACGGCATTTTTTCTTAGCCAAGCCGACCTACCGGAAGCTTTCGCCGCCGGGGGCATGCCGCCCTGGTGCGCCGCTTGGTTCATAGAGGAGGCGCGGGCATGAAAAATAAATCACAGCACACAGGTATACCGCAGAATCTTGAGCCACGCATTCCCTTGTCCACCTATCGGCTGCAATTCAACGGCGATTTCACTTTTAATCAGGCCCGCGAAATCGTTCCCTATCTGAGCGCGCTGGGCATTTCCCACCTGTATGCTTCGCCCTATTTGAAGGCGCGTCCGGGTAGTCGGCACGGCTATGACATCATCGATCACAATGCCTTGAATCCCGAGATCGGCACGGACGACGAATTTGAGCGGCTTTGCGAAACGCTCGCCCGGCACGGCATGGGGCAGGTGCTGGATGTGGTGCCTAATCATATGGGCGTGCTGGGCGGGGATAATGCCTGGTGGCTGGACGTGCTGGAAAACGGTCAGACCGCCGCGCATGCCGGATTCTTCGATATTGACTGGGCGCCGAGCAAGGCTAAACTGCACGGCAAGGTGCTATTGCCGGTGTTGGGTGAGCGTTACGGCGCGGTGCTGGAAAATGCCGAATTGCAACTACGCTTCGATGCGGAGCGCGGGGAATTCGGTATTTATTACTTCGAGCATCACTTTCCTGTGGACCCGGCGCAATACCCGTGTATCCTGGCGTTTCGGATGGAGGCCTTGAGCGCATGCTTGGGGGCGGGGAGCCAGTTATTGATGGACTATCAGAGTCTGGTCACCGCGTTCCACAATCTGCCGTCCCGGGATGAGGGATCGTCTGAGCGTCAGCTTGAACGCAGGCGCGACAAGGAAGTGCATAAGCGGCACCTTGCAGGTCTCGTTGCCCAATCCTCCGCCATTGCCCGGTTTCTGGAAGAGAACTTGCGCATCTTGAACGGCAAGGCCGGGGAGTCATCCAGTTTCGACCTGCTCCACGACTTGATCGAGAAGCAGGCTTACCGGCTGGCGTTCTGGCGGGTGGCCTCGGACGAGATTAATTACCGGCGGTTTTTCGATATCAACGATCTTGCCGGGCTCTGCATCGAAAACGACGAGGTCTTCGATGCGACCCATCGGTTAGTGTTGCGGCTGGTTCAGGAAGGCAAACTGGATGGCCTGCGTATTGATCATCCTGATGGTTTGTACGATCCTGAAGCGTATTTTTACAGGCTGGTCGAACACTGCAACCGCGCCGGGCGTGCGCCCTATCTGGTGGTCGAAAAAATCCTGGCGGCAGACGAGAATTTGCGCGGCAGCTGGCCGGTGCAGGGGACTACGGGTTACGAATTCACAAATCTACTCAACGGCCTGTTTGTGGCTACCAGCGCCGCCAAAAGTATGGAGCGCGTGTATAAAAGCTTCATCGGAGAGCCTGTCAACTTCGACGATCTGCTCTACCGCTCCAAGAAGCTGATCATGAAATCCGCGCTGTCGGGGGAACTGAATGTGTTGGCCAACCTGCTCTCGAAAATCGCCGAAGCCGACCGCCAGACCTGCGATTACACGCTGAACGGATTGCTTACGGCATTGGCTGAGATCGTTGCCTGTTTCCCTGTTTACCGTGGCTACATCAGCGCCCGCGAGGTGGCGCCGGAAGATCGCCGCAACATCGAACAGGCAACCGCAGCGGCTAAACGCAGAAGCGCGACAGCCGATCCCAGCATTTTCGATTTTTTGCGCGAGGTGCTGACCCTTGCCGCGGCAGATGGAAAATCGCCCGTGTACGCCGAGCAGGTGCTGGTATTTTCGATGAAATTCCAGCAATTCACCAGCCCGGTGATGGCCAAAGGCCTGGAGGACACCAGCGCCTATATCTACCACCGCTTGCTGTCGCTGAATGAAGTGGGCGGCGATCCGCGTCGATTCGGCGCGACCCGTAGCGCGTTTCATCGGGCCAATCGGGTGCGCGCGGAACGTCGACCCCATTCGATGTTGACCACTTCCTCTCACGACACAAAACGCAGCGAGGATATGCGCGCCCGCCTGAATGTGCTGTCTGAAATACCGGCGGCCTGGCGATTGGCGCTACGACACTGGAGCCGGGCCAACCAAAGTCTTAAACGCAGCGTGGACGGCATGCGGGTGCCGACCCTCAACGATGAATATTTCATCTATCAGACCTTGCTGGGCATCTGGCCGCCTGGCGAGCCGGACGGCAATGAAATAGCGCGTTTGGGCGTCCGGTTGCAGGAATACCTGGTCAAGGCGGTGCGCGAAGCCAAGGTGTATACCAGCTGGATAAACCCCAATACAGCCTATGAAGACGCGGTCGTCGCATTCGCGATTGCCCTGATCAATGCGCCGGCGGAGAGCGTGTTCATGACCGATTTTCGGCCTTTGCAGCGGCGGATTGCCTGGCTCGGGATGTTCAACAGCCTGTCGCAGACATTGATCAAGCTCACGGCGCCGGGTGTGCCGGATATATATCAAGGCTGCGAATGTTGGGATTTCAGCTTGGTGGATCCCGATAACCGGCGCCCGGTTGATTTCGGCAGCCGGAAGATCATGCTGGCTGCCTTGCAGAATCTTGCCGCACAGACATTACAGGAACGCCTTGCAGGGGTAAGAGCCATGTGCGACACACTGGAAGACGGCCGGGCCAAACTGTGGGTCGTTAGCTCGGCGCTGGCGTTGCGGAAGCGCTGGCCGGAAGTGTTTCAGCAAGGAAGCTATTTGCCCCTTTCTGTCAGGGGAGAACATGCGGCTCATCTGTGCGCCTATGCGCGCATTGCCGGCGGCCGTATCGCCATCACGCTGGCGGCGCGTTTCTTCGCGCAACTGCTGGGTAACACCGATAGGCTGCCTCTGGGAGAAAAGGTTTGGGGGGCGACAACAGTCGAACTGCCTTTTCATCGGCCCGATAAGCAGTACACCTGCGTCTTTACCGGGAAGGTTCTGAAACCTCAGAAGCAGCAGTCTCGTTGGCATATGTCCGTCGCTCAAGTGCTGGCGGAATTTCCGGTGGGGTTGATTATCGGTGAGACCGTGCCATCCGGAGACTGAGGAGAGCAATAAAGATGAGCGAACAGATAACTACAGAATTAGTCAATGGCCGCCGATTTCCTATTGGGGCGGAGCGAGTGCCCGAAAAAGGCGTGCATTTTCGGGTCTGGGCACCTGAAAGAAAGACAGTGAGACTGGTCATGAATGCTCAGGCTGAAGCGATTGATCCTCCCCATCCGCCGGCTGAAATCGAATTGCAAAATGAAGGCAACGGTTATTTTTCGGTCATGGTGCAAGAGGCTTGTGTAGGAAGCTTGTACCGCTACCTGCTGGATGATGACCCGCAACCGTACCCGGATCCCGCCTCGCGTTTTCAACCCCAGGGTCCGCATGGACCGTCGCAAGTGGTCGATGCTTCAACGTTCGACTGGACGGACACGGCCTGGACGGGAATCGAAGCCCAAGGCCAGGTCATTTATGAGATGCATATCGGCACGTTTACTGATGAAGGCAATTGGGTCGCGGCGGCCAAAGAACTGCCAGAGCTGGCCGCATTGGGCGTGACGGTGTTGGAGATCATGCCGGTGGCCGATTTTCCGGGCCGGTACGGCTGGGGTTACGACGGTGTCAATTGGTTCGCGCCGACACGGCTTTATGGAACCCCGGACGAATTTCGCTATTTCGTTAACCAGGCTCATGCCGTGGGTCTCGGCGTCATTCTGGATGTGGTATTCAATCATTTGGGCCCGGATGGCAATTATCTGGGGAAATTCTCCAGCGATTACTTTTCTACTCGCTACCGGTGCGATTGGGGCGATCCGCTAAATTTTGACGGGCCGAACTCGGACCCCGTACGTGAGTATGTGCTCGCCAATAGCGCGTATTGGATTCAAGAGTTCCACCTTGACGGCCTACGCCTCGATGCAACTCAGCAAATTTATGACAGCTCCGCTGAACATATTATCGCCGCCATCGTGCAGGCAGTGCGTAGCGCCGGGGCTCCGCGCCTGACCTTTATTGTCGGCGAGAATGAGCCGCAGGATGCAACATTGTTTTTACCTCCAGAACACGGAGGCTTCGGCCTGGACGCATTATGGAACGATGATTTCCACCATACCGCGATGGTAGCGATGACAGGGCGCGCGGATGCTTACTATAGCGATTACCGGGGCGTCGCTCAGGAATTTATATCTACGTTGAAGCGAGGTTTTTTGTATCAGGGTCAATGGTACTCATGGCAAGATAATACACGCGGAACTCCAGCGCTGGACATGCTTCCGGCCAAGTTCGTCAACTTCATCCAAAATCACGATCAATTGGCCAATTCCGGCAGTGGTAAGCGTGTACATGCATTGACCAGCCCTAACCGCTACCGGGCTTTGACAACCCTGTTTTTATTGGCTCCGCAGACGCCTATGTTGTTTCAAGGCCAGGAGTTCGCCGCCACCAGTCCGTTCTTTTATTTTGCCGACCATAAAGCTGAAATCGCCCATTGGGTGGCGCGAGGACGCGCTGAGTCTCTGGCCCAATTTCGTGCCTTGGCCACGCCAGAAATGCAGGCCCGACTGCCGGATCCGGGCGACCCGCAAACGTTTACCCATTCAAAACTGAACTTAAATGAACGCAATCTGCATAAGGAAGCCTATGCCTTACACTGCGATTTGTTACGCCTGCGCCGCAATGATCCGGCGTTTCAGGTCAGCCGGCAAAGCCACCGTATCGATGGCGCCGTGTTAAGCCCGGATGCCTGGGTGATACGTTTTTTCGGGGAAAATCCGGGTGACGACCGTCTTTTATTGGTCAACCTGAGCCGGGATCTTCATCTGGTTCCGGCGCCGGAACCGCTATTGGCTCCGCCGAAGGGCTGCGTTTGGGATGCCATGTGGTTCAGCGACGATCCTCGATACGGGGGCATGGGCATGCCGCCCTGGCCCCTGCAAGGCAATTGGTATCTTCAAGGCGAATCTGCCGTTGTACTGCATCCTGTTAACCCGGCAAAGGAGAGTGTTGATCATGAACAGTGATATGGTTATTCGAACGCATTGGACGGGGGATCTTGCCGAGCAGGAAGCGTTGCTAACACGCGAATGGTTGGTCACTAACGGTCTTGGCGGCTATGCGTCCGGCACGATCTCGGGCGTGCCCACCCGCCGTTTCCACAGCTTTTTAACCGCCGCGCTTTCCGATCCTCGAGGCCGCTTCGTGATGCTCAATCAACTCAGTGAGTTGGTTCGGTTTCCCGATGGCAGCAGCCAGAAAATAGGCGGCATCGAGTTGGCGGGCGGAGCGCTCGATCTACACGGCATGTCCAGTCTGCGCGAATTTCGCCTGGAATCCGGCTTGCCGGTATGGCGCTATGAACTGGCAAACCATGTGATTGAAAAATGGATCGTGATGCCTTATATGAGCAATACGGTTCTTGTGCGCTACCGACTGGTTGCAGGCACAGGGCCGGTACGGCTCAAGATTCGCTTGGCCGTGCATTTTCGTCGTCATGAGGCTTCTTTGGCCGAAGGGTTTCCGATGGATTCCTACGATCTTAAAGCCTCTGCCGGACGTCTTGAAATTCATGGGTTTTCAATTCCGCCCTTACGGCTTTACGTCGATGGCGAGAACCCGGCATTCACGATTGAAACCAAACGCTTTAGCGACATTCTTTACCGTATAGAAGGACAAAGAGGCTATGAAGCCCAGGGCAATCTATGGAGCCCCGGCTATTTTCGTGTTGATCTTGCGGCCGGTAAAGATGTCACCTTGATCGCTTCTTCGGAAAACCGGGAAAGCACCATGGCGCTGTCTCCCGCGGAAACATTTCAGGCCGAACTGGAACGGCGTCGACGTTTACTGGCGGCGGCGCGTCCGGAATTGGCTAAAGGCTTGGCCAAGCAGTTGGTGCTGGCAGCCGATCAGTTTATTATCGCGCCGACCGAGCGGGTTGTCGAAACGCCCCGTATCTGTGCAACCGGCGGCGATGTGCGCACCATTATCGCCGGATATCACTGGTTTACCGATTGGGGACGGGACACCATGATCAGCCTCGAAGGCCTGACTTTGACGACAGGGCGATATACGGAGGCGGGACATATTCTGCGTACTTTTGCCCATCATCTGCGTGACGGCCTGATTCCCAACTTGTTCCCGGAAGGTGAAAGCGAAGGCGTGTATTACACCGCCGATGCGACACTCTGGTTTTTCCATGCGCTGGAGCGTTATCTCGAATATACCGGAGATCGGGGTTTGCTCAAGGAATTGCTGCCCAAGCTGCTGGATATCATTGACCATCACATTCGGGGCACCCGCTTCGGCATTCATTGCGATCCCGGCGACGGTCTGCTGGTCCAGGGCGATCCGCGTTACGCGTTGACCTGGATGGATGCCAAACTAGGCGATTGGGTCGTTACCCCGCGTCGCGGCAAAGCGGTTGAAATCAACGCCTTGTGGTACAACGCGTTGCGCCTGATGCAAAAGTGGATGCAGGAGGAAAACTTAAGCCCAAACGTGAGCGAGATTGCAAAGCGCGCCGATGTCACCCGGCTTAGCTTCAATCAACGGTTTTGGAATGCTGGGACAGGATACCTGTATGATGTGGTCGACGGTGAAAACGGTGAAAACGACCCGGCGTGCCGGCCCAATCAAGTGTTCGCGCTATCGTTATCCCATCCGGTATTGGATCAAGCGCATTGGCATTCCGTATTTCAGATTATCAAAGATCGGCTGTTGACGCCGGTGGGGCTGAGGACATTATCCCCGGATCATCCAGACTATAAAGCCGTTTACCATGGCGACCTTCGCGCCCGCGATGCCTCTTATCATCAAGGCACGGTCTGGCCCTGGCTGCTGGGACCCTACATCGATGCCTGGTTACGCGTTTATCCCGAACAGCGAAAAGACGCGCGCGACTTTCTTGATCGATTATTGGCGAGACATCTGCATGAAGCCTGCATCGGCTCCGTCAGCGAAGTTTTCGATGCCGAAGGCTCATTCACCCCGCGCGGCTGTATCGCTCAGGCATGGAGCGTAGCGGAGATTCTTCGCGCCTGGGTGAAGGTAGCTGAAAACCACGAGAGGGGTTAAGTCTACGTCAGGTTAGAATTTTTATAACCAACTTGAACATCAAATAAAAAGTGAGGGAAATACAAGCCATGTTGAAAGAGACATCTTCACTTTCAGGTTCAAAGCAAGACTTCACCGGCACCCTTGTTTCATCCGCAAAACTCGACAGCGCGATTGTCCGAGCCAGTGCGCAACTTCTCGCCCTGCAAAATGAAGAAGGTTATTGGGTATTCGAACTCGAAGCGGATTGCACGATACCTTCCGAGTACATCCTGATGATGCATTACATGGACGAAATCAACGAAGCGCTTCAGGCCAAGATCGCCAATTATCTTCGCGCACAACAAGGCGCGGACGGCAGTTATGCTCTTTTTAAAGGCGGCGCGGGTGATATCAGTTGTACGATCAAAGCTTATTACGCGATGAAAATGGCCGGCGACTCCGTGCAGGCCGTGCATATGGTCAAGGCGCGCGAGTGGATACTTGCCCGGGGCGGCGCGGCCAAGGCCAATGTGTTCACTCGCATCATGCTGGCCATGTTTGAGCAAATCCCCTGGCGCGGGGTCCCCTTCATTCCGGTGGAAATCATGCTGCTGCCCAAGTGGTTTCCGTTTCATATCGACAAAGTATCGTACTGGTCGCGCACCGTGATCGTTCCGCTGTCCATCCTCTGTACCTATAAGGTCAAGGCCCGTAATCCACACAAAATAGGCATCGGAGAATTGTTCGTTACCCCGCCGGATAAAGAAAAGAACTATTTTTCTTACGTCAAAACGCCTCTAGGCAAGGCCATTCTGGCCGGCGAGCGCCTGCTGCGCCTACTGGAGCCTTTGATTCCCGCTTTCGTCCGCCGCAAGGCTACCGTCAAGGCGCGTGACTGGTTCATGGCCAGATTGAATGGTTACTATGGTCTGGGGGGGATCTTCACGGCCATGGTCAACGCCTACGAGGCCATGGATTACTTGGGGCTCCCTCCCGACAATGAACGGCGACGGATCGCCAGAGCAGCGATCGACCGGTTGCTGGTTATCAAGGAGGATATTGCCTATTGCCAGCCCTGTGTTTCTCCCGTCTGGGATACCGGCCTCGCTGCTTTGGCCTTGCAGGAAGTCGACCGCAACGAACGTGATCCACGCACACAACAAGCGCTTAAATCGGCACTGCGCTGGCTGGCAGGCAAGCAGTTAAAGGATGAAGCGGGCGACTGGCAAATCCAGCGTCCCAGCCTGCCGGGCGGCGGCTGGGCTTTCCAGTTCGGCAACAGCTATTACCCCGACGCCGATGATACGGCGGTGGTTGCCTTTGCGATGGTTCAGGCCGGCGACCGGGAGTATGCCGGAAATATCGAGCGCGCCGGCGCCTGGATCGCCGGTATGCAATCCCGCAATGGCGGCTATGGTGCTTATGACGCCGACAACATCCATGACTATCTGAACCAGCTACCGTTTGCCGACCACGAAGCCCTGATCGACCCGCCCACCGCCGATGTCAGCGGTCGCTCTATCATGCTGCTGGGCAAACTTTTAAATCGGCATCCGGAATACCGGGCGACCATCGACAAATGCATCGATTACTTGCGCAGTCAGCAGGAAACGGATGGCTCCTGGTTCGGTCGCTGGGGCACAAATTATATTTACGGCACCTGGTCGGTTCTGACCGGTTTTGAAAGCGCAGGCGTGCCTAGGGACGACCCCGGCATTCGCAAAGCCGTCGCCTGGATAAAATCGAAGCAACGTCCTGACGGCGGCTGGGGCGAGGATAATTACAGTTACAGCTATCCAAAATTCCGCAGCCAATTCCATACCAGCACGGCATTCCATACCGCTCTTGCCCTCCTGGCGTTACTCTCGGCAGGTGAGGCAGACTGCCTTGAAGTCGAGAGCGGAGTGAATTACCTGCTCACAAACCAGCAGGCCGATGGGTTCTGGGAAGACGATGGTTCCAATGCTCCCGGATTTCCCAAAGTTTTTTATCTGAAATACCACGGTTACGATAAATTTTTTCCGCTCTGGGCGCTTGGCCGCTACCGTCACGAGCGCAAGCGCCTGTTTCTCTTCTGACACGTAAAGAAATACAGGTAATGTCCTGAAAGAATTCCAGAATTTATTGCCTAGAAAGTGGCAATCAGGGATGATAGATGGAAACCCTATACGACTTGTTAAACGGTCCCATGTGTAAAGAGGGTGGGACCGATAAAACGCATACCTTTATACACAACTCCTTCATTCCGGCGGATTGCCGGAATCTAGTACTACAAACCTAAAAAATGAAGGATAATAGCAAGCCCGAAAATCATCCCGCAAGGAAGCGATGCGCCCACTCACTCCGCTTATTTTGACGCAAGCCCAACAATCGACGCTGGAAGCCATTGTTCGAAGTCGGCAACTGCCGCACAGTTTAGTGCAGCGGGCGCGCATCGTCTTAAATGCGGGAGCCGGCCGTCGCAACAAGGCCAGCGCGCAGGGTCTGAACATCAAGGAAGAGACGGTCGGTTTGTGGCGTCGTCGTTGGCTGTCGGCCCAAGAGGCGCTGGCTGCCTGCGAAGATGATCCCGAACGTTTACGCCGGCAGATCGAGACGATTCTGGCGGATGCGGAACGTCCGGGTGCACCACAGACCTTCAGCGCCGAACAGGTCTGCCAACTGCTGGCGTTGGCTTGTGAAACGCCGCCTTCACCCTTGACGCATTGGACGCGCAAAGATTTGGCACGGGAAGCCGTTAAGCAAGGCATTGTCGACCGTATCTCAGCGACCAGTATTGGTCGTTTTTTAAATGCAGGGTCAGCTAAAGCCGCATCGAACGCGCTATTGGCTGAATCCCACCATCGACGATGAAGCCACCTTCCAGGTCAACGTCGAAGCGGTATGCGACCTGTATCGGCAAGCCCCGGCGCTGCATGCGCAAGGCATTCACGTGATCAGCATCGATGAAAAAACCGGCATTCAGGCCCTGGAGCGCATTCACCCCGCACAGCCCATGCAACCCGGACAGCCGGAACGGATCGAGTACGAATACCGGCGCCACGGCACCCAAGCCCTGATTGCCAACTTCGAGGTGGCAACAGGCAAGGTCATTGCGCCCACTGTTCAGGACACACGAACAGAAGCTGACTTTGTCGCCCACGTGCAGCAAACCGTCGCCACAGACCCTCAGGGGCAATGGCTGTTTGTGGCCGATCAGTTGAACACCCATAAATCCGCGACGCTGGTGGAATGGATCGCCAAAGCCTGCGGAATTGACGAGGACTTGGGCGTGAAAGGGGAACGCGGAGTACTACGGGATATGAACTCCCGCGCGGCTTTTTTGCAGGACGAAAGCCATCGCATTCGCTTTGTTTATACGCCCAAGCATTGCTCGTGGCTGAATCAGATCGAGATTTGGTTTGGCATTCTATCCCGTCGCTTGCTCAAACGGGCAAGCTTCACCTCGAGAGCAGATTTGAAAGGACGTATTTTTCAGTTTATCGATTTCTTCAATGAAACCCTCGCTAAGCCTTTTCGCTGGACTTATACCGGAAGGCCTCTGGTGGTTTAAAAATTATTCGGAGAATTTCCGGTGCGTTGTACTAGGCTACAGGGACGTATTGAGCTTGCCATCCCTGGCCCTCACTGCCATTAAGTTAAGCCGTCATCCCGGCATGGATTGCCGGGATCCAGACTACAGGGATGTATTAAGGCTCGCCATCCCTGGCCCTGGATACCCGCTTCCCGGCGGGTATGACGGCATTTGTGTATAAGGGCATGGATAAAACGTACCCATACCCACTTTAAGAAAACTCGAAATGCCCCCTCTAAAAAAATATTACTTTATCCGCTTTTTGTGCCTGGTTGGCTTGCTGCTTCTCGCTTTAATCGAAATTCAACCGGTCCCCATTACGACTTTAACTGCCCTCTATATTTTGCTATTTCGTCCCTACTGGTTTAAAAATTTGATAGATCAAGTTTATTCAAGCAAGCCCTTGTTGGATTTGCCCCAAATCTTCAAAAAACAAAAACCGTAATTAACAAAGTGGCGTAAGTCAGTTAGGGTGAGCAACGCGCTTCCTTGCTTACCGCCCGCCCGTCAACTGCTGCCGCCATGACGCGTTTGACTCGGCACCCGCATAAATTTCGCTCAATTCTTTTCGACCGTGATCTCGACGCGCCGATTCTGCTGGCGACCTTGCGGGTTGTCGCTACCGTCGGGGTTGGTGTTCGGCGCAACGGGCTTCGTCTCACCGAAACCGTCGGTCGTGATGACCGATTCGGCAACGCCTTTCTGTTTGACCAGCCAGTCTTTCACCGCCTGGGCGCGCCGTTTTGAAAGCTCGAGGTTTACTTTCTGCGAGCCTTTGGAATCGGTATATCCTTCGATGAGCACCTTGCCCTCGGGAAACTGTGCGATCACCGTCCCGACCTTGTCGAGAGTCTGCTCCGCCTTGGACTTGATATCGGCTTTACCGAAATCAAAAACCACGTCGCCTTCGAGTTTCATGGTGACGGCTTTTTCTGTTTCCTTCAACTGAAGCTCCTTGCGAGCGGATTCCTCGATCTGAAGTTGCTTGCGTTGCAACTCCAACTGCTTCTTATCCAGCTCGAGCTGCTGTCTATCGAGTTCGATCTGCTTCTTTTGAGTCTCGAGTGGGATTTCAGTTTCCTGCGCATGCGCTGTAGCTAAGCATGCCCACGCCAGCAGCGATGTGCAGACGGATAATCCGGTAAACGGACGAAATTGTGATGGCTTCATAATTTCAAATTCCTCGAATTTCAGAGAATGTACGGGTTCTGGTATGCCAGGCATACCAGAACGGCAGTGATGCTGACCTCGCTGCCGTCGGTGTTTACGGCGAGAATGCGGAGCTTAACAAATTTTTATCTAGGTCTGACAACCTGGCCATCCGATAAATTCAGTGGACAAAGATTTGTTTCAAGCGTTCGAACGAACGAAGTCAAATGGCTTTACGGGGGAGATGGAGCAGGCGATCGGATTCCATTTTGACCACTTGGTAGCACTCACAGACCCGTGCCTCCAATCCCGGTCTATCCAGAACCGTTATGTGCCCCCGTCTATAATGAATCAATCCTGCTCGCTGCAGATTCCCCGCCGCCGCCGTAACGCCTTCACGGCGAACGCCCAGCATATTGGCAATCAATTCATGGGTCATATTCAACTCATTCGAAGAAAGCCGATCGAGGCTTAGCAATATCCAGCGACATAATTGTTGTTCCACCTCATGATGCCGGTTGCAGGCCGCTGTCTGTGTCACCTGGGTAATGAGCGCCTGGGTATAGCGTAGCAACAAATGACTCAGCGCCCCGCAGCGGCGCCCCCCGGAGCGGCTAAATTCCTTCATCAGCATAGGCGCATTCAACCGATAGGCATAGCCTGCGCTTTGCACAACGGCTCGATTAGGCATGCTCAGCCCCCCCATGAAGAGAGGGACACCAATGAGGCCATCGTTTCCGACAACCGCAATTTCGGTCGACGCGCCATTCTCCATTACATAAAGTAGGGAGACGATGCTGTTCGTTGGGAAATAAGCGTGTTGCAACTTTTCACCCGACTCGTAAACGACTTCACCGAGCGGCATCGGGACCAGCTTAAGATTGGGCAGAAGTCGCTCGAATTCGACAGCGGGCAGGCAGTTGAGAAGATGATTTTGCCGAGGATTATCAAAGTCATTCATGAACAATTTTCTAAATAGGCTAAAAAAATTGGCGGATGTCTCATAGGCGGATGTCTCATAACAGTTGAATCCGGCATGACACCACTGGCGGACGGGTAAGCGCTAGGCTGCGTACCAAAGCACTGCGAAGTAGTGGCAGGTAGTACCTGCGATAACGCACAAGTGCCAGATTAAATGCCCATACCGCAGGTGAGAATCGATTGCCAGGAAAGCTACGCCGACGGTGTAAGCCACGCCTCCCGCAACCAGCAAGAGTACGCCGGACTGTGGTACAGCCGCAAACAAGGGATCGAATGCGATCACGATCAGCCATCCCATGAGCAGATAAATACCGGTAGGGACCATCGGATGGGACATTTTATCGAATACCACCAGTGCAACCCCGATCGTGGCAAGCCCCCAAATAAGGCTGAGAAGCGTCCAGCCCCAGGTGCCGTGAAGAACCCCCAGTGTGAACGGTGTATAGGTGCTGGCGATGAAGATGAAGATCACCGCTTGCTCGAATGCGCGAAATACGCGCTTGGTCCTCCCTATCGGTAAAGCATGATAGAAGGTCGAGAGAAGATAAAGCAGCACCATGGTCGATGCGAAGAGGCTCGCGCCGATCATGAAGTCTGAATTGCCGTGGCGTGCGGCATGCCTGATCAGAAAAGGTGCTCCCAACAGGGCCGCGACCAGTCCAAGACCGTGGCTGACGCTGTTCGCGATTTCTTCCTGTCGCGATTGATCACGCACCGGCGCTGAAAATAGTCTACGCATACAAAGCCCTCCTCCGGTCTAACGTTAAATACTGCCAACCGCCCTGAATAGCGATGTTAAATATTTCTTAACTGGAAAATATGACGTCATCGTAGCCACTAAAGTTCATAAGCTCATAAGCAGGGTTGGAACCTAACGTAATCCCAGCTTTTCCGCTGGTAATTCTTTAGCACTGACAATCAACAATAGGGTAAAAGGCTGGAGCTGATGATGGTGTTATTCAGCCATTCGCGCGCATCTGGTGGCGGGGAATGACGGCGAAAGCGGCGATGCGAAGTCATAAGGACACTGATGCACGCTGGACGAAGGAGCGGTTACCGATTTCAGCGGATTGTCAAAGCCGATGTCTATCGAGTGCTGTCAAAGACACAGTGAATCATCAACTGACCAAGTCTGGCGTAATAATGGGGCGATTGTTCAGTTTTATGTATGCTTTCGAACAGACACCCTCGAGAGGAACGGAAATAATGCGATTGTAAATGAAGGTGGTCAATTTGCAATCGACGTTAACAACTTATGTCGGAATGCAAGATTTAATTCCAAGTGGCCAAGTATCTGAATAATCGAATTGTTGTTTGCTAAATCGATAATTTACAGACAATAGCTTGGCTTTTTTCGTTAACAAAAAGAGAGGTGTGTTATGAAAATCCGACAACTATTAATAACGGGTGTAGCGGTTATATTGTTGACTACGAGCAGTGCTTTCGCCAAGCCCCACGACAGCTCCCATGATCTGCCGCACTTCAGGTCGCACGATAGGCCGCAAAATCATGGGAACGGCAATTCCGGCAAGAGTCATGGTTTTAAGGCACCAGAAATTGATGCCGCATCCGGAACCACTGCGCTAGCTTTGCTAACAGGCGTTTTGTTGCTGGCGGGTGAAAGATCTCGCTCGAGACGTTCTTAGTATTCCTTGGCATTGAGAATTAAAGTCGTGAAACATAGTAATCAAAATATACATCAAACCACAGAAATTTTGACTCCAGATGAATCCGGCACAACACTTGACCCTCTGGATAACACGGCCAAGATTTCCGAACTTGCTTATTACAAGGCAGAAAGACGGGGATTCGATCCGGGGCACGAGCTTGAGGATTGGCTTGAAGCGGAACGGGAATTAATGTCAAGTCTGGTAAGTCATGGGGAACGCTCCGGGTCCATTACAGCCCATATTGCCGGAGCAGTGGCAAAAAACCGTTGAAGAAAGTCCCCTCGACGAAATTACAACTTATGCAACTGTTTGGTCTGGTTCCAAATTGAAATCAGACCTTCAGTGATTTAAATTTTCAATTGGCTGAGTGTCTTAAGATGGCCGATACTCACTGCTTTATTTTAAAAAACGAAAACGTCGAAAAGCGCGAAAACTCATTTGGCCGTGCTCGGGGGCGGGGAGTCTGAATAAACACAATCGACCTT
The DNA here is from genome assembly GCF_041897535.1 of Methylomicrobium lacus. Classification (GTDB taxonomy): domain Bacteria; phylum Pseudomonadota; class Gammaproteobacteria; order Methylococcales; family Methylomonadaceae; genus Methylomicrobium; species Methylomicrobium lacus_A. The sequence continues at coordinate 762,872 of NZ_CP169217.1, read as the reverse complement.
GCGGGCCGCGGAATTGGCGTTCAGGCCTTGCAATCCATCATTTTCGTGGCTGGATTCGCTTGGCTGCAAGGCCTGAGTCGATTTGTGACGAGTTCGTCAGCAGAGCACCACGAGCAAGATCAAGCCAGGGATGATTCCCAGAATCAAACCGACCACGATGGCGATAATCTCGCCCGTTGAGTAATTGCAACTCCCACCACCGGCGCTTGCCCGGACCGCACTGTCATCATCAAGTCCCGCTATCATCATGCCGTCGAATGCATCGGCGACCTGTTCTTGGGAGGATGCCACAATGATACGTGAGCGGGCATCACTAAGACGGGTTTCGGCCAAGCGAAGATCCTCGCTGAAAGGCATAATAGAACGAGCATTTCTGAGTGCGTCGATTGCATCGTTCGTCGGTGTCAGGGCCAGTGTACGGGCCTCATTGAGATTGCCTGCTGCTGAAATGGCATCACGCAAGCGAATAAGCTCCGGATTCTGTGCCGACCCTGTGGCGCACGTAGCCGTGGCCAAACCCAAAGACTCTATCGTAGGCGTAGGCCAAGCTTTCGCGGCGACGGCTGTTGTCGGCATCATAAAAATGCCGATAGGTGTGATCGCCATCATCATTAACACAAACAAAAATTTTTTACTTTTAGACATGGTCTCTCTCCTTCATCGTTCATGGCTATAGCGCGCCCCTTGAGTGCTGACTTCTACGATATGAAAAAAAAAGATAATTTACAATTAGTGCAAATACTTAATCAGCGGGTATTTTGTCTCATCATCAAAGCAGTAATCCTATAGCGCCAGACCTTATCGAGTATTACCGGGAAACATGCCCTTGCGGCAGACGATCAGGATTTCGCCGACCCCATCCGTATTGATCAGGCCTTCATGAAGCTGGAGGGGGCTTTGCAAACGTATCGTATACGGCATGATCCGGTTATACCACTTCATGGCTTTCTCCCGGCGATGTGTCAAAAACCACATACCGAGATCCAGCAACCATGAGGAACTGGGCTGCATGCCGAAGACGGCACTCCGTTCTATGGTAAAGCCATGATGTTGCAACAGCGTCTGGATCTCCTTCGGTTCATAGCGTCGTCGATGGCCGACGAAATCGTCAAAAGGCGTCCACATCTCGGGATGCAGCGGCATTGACAGCAACAGGGTTGCACCCTTTGCGGCGACACGCGCCAATTCCGCCATGGCCCTCCGATCATCATCCACGTGCTCGATAATATCGAGGGCACACAACAAATCAAAGGTTCCGTCGGCAAAGGGCAATCTGCCAATGGGGGACATCACCGGTCTCCCTCCGCAGGCGGCCAGTTTTGTCAACGCATTCATACTGATGTCGACAAAATCCGTGCCGTCAACGGGCAACCGTGGCCGTAACCCGGGCGCCACTTCCAGGCGACGAGTCGCCTTGGCCGCCAGCGGGCTGATCAATGGCCAAGTGTTGAAATGCTCCGGTTCAACCAGTTGGGCATCACGCCAGAGGGGCTCATAGAAATTCCGGTTCGCTACCAGAAGTTCGTGGTCATTAAGCGTGTTCAAAGGGGTCACGACTCCCGGGAGAAATTAGAGGATTACGCGGAATTTTTGAATCCATCTCATCAATTTATATTAATTCTTGGAGTCAAGACAAAGGACAATTGCAGCCTATGCGGCTTTGCCCGAGTCAGGGCTTCAGGAGTCGCCGACAGAGTCATTATGTACGATAGTGTACAGACTGCGTCCGATCTTAATGCCATTCTGTCTCTGAAGTTTTTTTACTTAAGCAATACTACCCTGACTATCGCGACCGAACCTTATTATATGCGGGCATCGAAAGTTTTCAGTTATTTCGTGGCCGTGTATTTGAACGTCGTGGGTCTGTTGGGCCTTATACGCCAAAGCCTCGTATGAGGAGTGGTGCCGGAGGCGCCAAGGCCGCGCAGTTTCGGAACCGATTTCAGATTAACTTTCTTTGTCTAGCAGGAGAGCTACCATGTCAGTTGGCACACTTTTACTCATCATTCTCATCCTTCTTCTCGTTGGCGTCATTCCAGTCTGGCCACACAGCCGGGGGTGGGGTTATGGCCCCACCGGAGGGCTCGGGACGATCTTGATCATCTTACTGGTTCTGGTCTTATTGGGCATCCTATAGCCTTAATAGTTTACCGTTCCGTTTTCACTTTCTGAGTCAAAGCCGATACGAGTCGCCTCATTACAGTGTGAGAAAGACTCTATCCGCTTTGCGAGGCAGGAAGCTTTAATTTAGGCTCGGAGAATAAAACCATGGCGAAGCGGAGAGAACAAAGGCGATACGCTAGGATCGATCATCCGGGGAATGATGAGGCGCCCATCCGCTTCGAGTTATTCAGCACCGAACGGCTCGAACAGCATGCGGTCAGTTTGGCGCAAGCGCAAAAAGTCAGTGATCGCAAGCAAGGACGCAAACTGATCCCGCGGGTGCGCGAGAATTGCCGGGTGCTGGCCGATGCCTATGAAGCCGTCGCCAAGGCGGTAAGTCAGCAGCGCGCCATCACGCCGGCGGCGGAATGGCTACTGGATAATTTTCATGTGATCCAGGAGCAGGTCAGCGACATCCAAGTCGATTTGCCCGAAAGTTATTACCGGGCGCTGCCCAAGTTGGCCGAAGGCGTACTCGAGGGCTATCCCCGCGTCTACGGCATCGCCTGGGCCTTGGTGGCCCATACCGACAGCCGCTTTGCACCGGAGTTGCTGACGCTTTTCGTGCGGGCGTATCAAAGCGTCGATCCTCTCACCCTCGGTGAACTTTGGGCGATACCGAGTACCCTACGCGTGTTGCTGGTCGAAAATCTGCGCCGTCTGGCGGTTCGCACCATGCGTTCTCAAACAGGTCGCCAGCTGGCGGACGAGTTCGTCGATCGGATCGAACAAATCATCGCTCAAACCGATAAACTGGAATCGCCTCTCCCCGCGCCGGAATTACCCGCCGCTTCGCTGCGGCAGGCATACGCCGTACAGATCTTGCAGCGATTACATGACCCGCATCCTGGCGCCGAACTCTCCCTCGATTATCTGAATGAATGGCTTAGCGAGCAAGGTGTCAGTCTGGATGAAATCGTGCACCGGGAACACGCCGACCAGATCGCCGATAACCTGACGGTCCGCAACATCATCCTCAGCATGCGCGCCATTTCCGCATTCGAATGGCCCCAGTTCGTCGAGGACGCGAGCCTGGTGGACGAGCGCCTGCGCGCTCACGACGGCTATGGGGTAATGGATTTTCTGACACGCGACCGCTATCGCCACGCCGTCGAAGATCTCGCCAAACGCTCTCCGCATGCGGAGGTGGAGATCGCACGCCGGGTAATAGCCAAAGTTCAACGCGCCAGTGAACAAGACTCAACCGACGCACGACAGCGGGATCCGGGCTATTACTTGATCGGCGCCGGCCGCTACGCGTTCGAAAAGGAAGTCGATTTTCGACCTTCGTTCAAACAATGGCTGCTGCGTGCCTATGTCGCCTACGCGGGGCTCGCTTATGCGGTTAGTCTTGCCTTATTGACAGGGCTGTTGCTCGCACTTCCCTTGAACTCATGTATAGCGGCAGGGGTCGGCGGATTTCAATTGTTCCTGCTTGCCTTATTCGGCGTGTTTCCCGCATCGGATATCGCGGTCGGCCTCGTTAACCGGCTCATTATTGCAGGCCTTCCACCGAGCCACCTGCCACGGCTCGAACTGAAGGACGGCGTGCCCGAGGCGCTGAGTACGTTCGTCGTCGTGCCGACAATGTTCGTGACCGAGACCGGAGTAAAGGAGCAGCTCGGGCAAATGGAGATCCGCTATCTGTCCAATCCTAACGGCCAGTTGCGCTTTGCCTTGTTGTCGGATTGGAGCGATGCGGAGCGAGAAACGATGCCGAACGACGCCCGGCTGCTGAGCATAGCCACTGCCGGAGTGGCGGCGCTCAACGCCAGGTATGGAGACCAACGCTTCTTTGTGTTTCACCGCAGGCGTTTGTGGAATCCATCCGAAGGCAAGTGGATGGGCTGGGAACGCAAGCGCGGCAAGTTGCACGAGTTTAACCGCTTATTGCGCGGCGCTGTCGATACGTCTTTTCTGCCGATCGATGGCAAGCCAGCGGCTGCGCCTTCCGGTGTTCGTTATGTGCTTACCCTCGATGCCGACACCAAGTTGCCCATGGGCGTTGTATCACAATTGGTGGGTGTGGCCGCCCATCCGCTGAACCGGCCGGTGATCGATCCGAAAACCCATTGCGCCGTGGATGGCTACAGCATTATCCAGCCTCGCGTGACGGCAACCCTGCCGCAGCGGCAGGAACGTTCGCTGTTTCACCGGATTTTTGCCGGCGCTTCCGGCACCGACGCTTACGCCAGCACGGTATCCGAACTTTATCAGGATCTATTCGGACTGGGCACTTATAGCGGCAAGGGCTTATATGATGTGGATGCGTTTGAAGCCGTTCTGGCCGGGCGCGTGCCGGAAAACACCCAGCTCAGTCATGACTTGTTCGAGAGCGTATTTGCGCGTTGCGCGCTGGTGAGCGATATCGAGTTTTTTGAAGAGTTTCCTTCCCATGCCGAGGTGGCGGCATCGCGGCAGCACCGCTGGGCGCGCGGTGATTGGCAGCTATTACCCTGGATTTTCGGGCCTCGCGGCAAGGATATGCCGATGATCGGGCGCTGGAAGATGCTCGACAATTTACGCCGATCCCTATCGGCCCCGGCAACCTTTTCCGCACTGGTCGCAACCTGGGCTATCCCGAATGCACCGCAAGGGGTCCTGATGGGTTTCTTCCTGACGGCGTTGGCTTTTCCCGCCATCCTGGCAATTACAAGCGGGTTCGCGTTGCCCCGTCGAGGCACTTCGCTAGTCACCCATCTCCGCGCAACGGGTGAGAATGTGTTATGGGGATTAGGCAGCAGTCTGGTGGAGCTGACCTTACTTGCCCAGCACGCCTGGCAGATGACGGACGCTATCGTCAGAACCCTAGTTCGGCTGTTCATTACCCGGCGTCGACTGCTGACATGGACCACCGCCCTGCAGGCAAAGGCAGCGGCAAGTCATACCATGAAGAATCTGATTCGCCCCCTGAGCATCTCGTCTACGGTCGCCATTGCCTTCGGTGTCGTAATCGTGCTGTTCAATCCGGCGGGCATCAGGTTTGCGACACCCTTCCTGCTATTGTGGTGGCTGGCGCCGGTCATCGCCCGCGCATTGAGCCTTCCGCCCAAACTGGATCTGGCTGAAACGCTACAGCCCGAGGATAGCGTTCAACTTCGCTTGATCGGAAGGCGTATCTGGCGCTTTTTCACGACCTTCGTGACCCGGGAGGAGCACTATCTACCGCCCGATAATTTTCAGGAAACCCCGCAACCCGTCATCGCCCATCGCAGTTCGCCCACCAATTTCGGCCTGTATCTGTTGTCCGTGGTAAGCGCCCGGGATTTCGGCTGGATAGGCTTGAGTGATACCGTCGCCCGACTCGAAGCTACACTGAAGACGCTGATCGCGCTACCGCGCCTGCACGGCCATTTTTACAATTGGTACGATACCCGCGATCTGCACATGCTGGAACCCCGTTATGTTTCGACCGTTGACAGCGGCAACCTGGCTGGGCATTTGCTTGCGCTGGCCCAGACATGCCGGGAAACTTTGAGGCGACCGCTTTCATTCTCCACGGCGTTGATGGGCCTTTCGGATACGCATCGACTACTCATGGATTCGCTCGCCAGCATTTCCGATGACCGGCGTACGCTTACCGTGAGTCTGAAAGAGCTGCGGCAAAAAGGCGTAGCCCTAGGGGAACTCTTGGGAAGCCAGCCTATGGACTACGAAGACTGGAGTCGCCTGTGGGGGCAGTTGACGGTCTGCGTTGACACGCTACAGGATCTGGCAAGCGCCTATGCCGATGAACGGGGCGATTCCGGCGACAGCGAAGTGCTCGTGTGGGTTACGTTGCTGCGCGATGACATTCGTTCTCATGTACGCGATGTGGAGTGTCTGGTGCCCTGGATCCATTTTGCGGGCCAACTGGACGCTTGGGCCGAAACGGAGGTGCAAGGCCTTCAGCTTGAGGCGTTTTGGAAAGAGTTGAGTCTCGATACTCGCCTGTGTGACTTAGCCGACACCTATGCATTGGCTTTGGCTCACCTTGAGACATTGCCACAAGAGCCTTTGGCTTTGTCTGGTGAACAGGAAACTCTGTCGATGATGCTGCGGCGCGCCGGAGAGCAGGCCGAAACGCTCACGAAGCGTCTGGAAGCCATGGCTGCACAATTGGATGCCTTATTCCACGAAATGGACTTCCGCTTCCTCTATGATGAGGCGCGGCATATGTTTGCGCTGGGTTACCGGGTGACGGAAGGGGCGCTCGATGACAGCTATTACGATCTATTGGCCTCCGAGGCACGCCTCTCCAGTTTCATCGCGATCGCCAAGCGTGATGTGCCGAGCCTGCACTGGTTCCACCTTGGGCGCAGGGTGACACGTGCGGCGCATGGCACCGTGCTGTTGTCGTGGTCGGGATCGATGTTCGAATATCTGATGCCTTCTCTGGTGACCTATACGCCGCGTTACAGTTTGCTCGATCAGACCTGCCGGCTGGTCGTGAAGCGGCAGATCGAATATGGTAAAGAACGCGGCGTGCCGTGGGGGGTTTCCGAGTCAGCTTTCAATGTACGCGATCTTTTCTTCACCTATCAGTATTCCGCTTTTGGGGTACCCGGCTTGGGAATGAAGCGAGGGCTCGGTGAAGATCTGGTCATTGCCCCTTACGCGACGGCTTTGGCTTCCATGTATCTGCCGCATGCCGCCGTGGAAAACTTCCAGCGCCTGGAAAAGGAGGGCGCATTAGGTCCCTTCGGCTTCTATGAAGCGCTGGATTTCACCCCGATCCGGCTTGCAAGTGGGCAGCGGATGGCGATGGTGCGGTGCTACATGGCCCACCACCAGGGCATGTCCCTGGTGGCCTTCTCTAATGCAGTCCATGACGGTAGAATGCGCCACCGCTTCCATCAGGCACCGCTGATCCAGTCTGCCGAGCTGTTACTGCAGGAACGCATCCCGCGCGGCGCGGATACCCTCTGCCTGCCATTCCTCAAGGAGCTTCCCGAAGTCAAGGAATCGGCGCAGCCGCCCGTCCGGCGCGTACCTTCGCCCACATCGTTGGTCCCTTCCTCGCACTTGCTCTCCAACGGCCGTTACGCGGTGATGATCACGGCCGCCGGGTCGGGTTACAGCCTTTGCCAGAATCTGGCCGTAACACGCTGGCGCGAAGACGTGACGCGGGATGCCTGGGGGAGTTATATCTATCTGCGCGATATTGAAACCGGCCAGGTATGGTCTGCCGGGTATCAACCGACGACGATGGCGCCCGATGACTACGAGGTGGTTTTTGCCGAAGATCGCGCCCGTATCATCCGCACGGACGGCAGCATGGTCAGCACGCTGGAGATCCTCGTTTCGCCCGAGGATGATGCGGAAATCCGCCGCCTGAGTCTGACCAATAACGGGATGCAGGCTCGGGAAATCGAGATCACTTCCTACGCGGAGATCGTACTCGCACCCTTGCCGGCCGACATCGCGCATCCGGCTTTTTCCAACCTGTTCGTCCGGACCGAGTATTTTCCCCAGGCCTGTGCGTTGATAGCAAAGCGGCGCCAGCGTGCGGAAGGAGACCCGAACCTCTGGGCGGCGCATGTGCTGGCCTGTGTCGGAGCCGGAGACGGTCTCCAATACGAAACCGACCGGGCCCGTTTTATCGGACGTGGGCATACGCTGCGGGAGCCGATCGCGGTGATGGATGGGCGCCCGTTGACCAACACGGTCGGCTCGGTTCTCGATCCGATTTTCAGTTTGCGCACGCGGATTCGTATCGCGGCAGGCGCAACCGAACACGTCACGTTCACTACTCTGGTCGCCGCGTCACGCCAGAGTCTGGAGGAGCTGGCCGACAAATATCACAACGCGGCGGCGTTCGACCGCGTGTCTTCCCTGGCGTGGACTCACGCCCATGTGCAACTGCATTATTTGCGTACCAAGCCCGACGAAGCCCAGCTATTCCAGGATCTGGCCAACCGCTTGGTCTACGCCGATCCTTCGCTTCGGCCAACCGGCAGGATGATGCAGCTGAATACGTTGAATGTCACCTCGCTATGGCGGCATGGCATCTCGGGCGATCGCCCGATCGTGTTGCTGCGCGTATCAGAACCGGAAGATCGAATCCTCGTCGAACAATTATTGCGCGCCCACGAGTATTGGCGCATGAAAGGCCTCGCCGCTGACGTCGTGATTTTGAATGAAAAAGAGTTTTCTTACGCTGGAGACCTGCAGACCTTGCTGGAGGGCATGGTGCGGGAAAAACAGGCGCTTTGGTTTCATCAGGAACATAAAATTCAGGGCGCAATTTTTGTCTTGCGCGGCGATCAGCTCTCGGTCGAAGAACGGCGTATGCTGCAAACGGTCGCGCGCGCGGTGCTGGCCAGCAATCGCGGCACGTTGGCCGAACAACTGTTGAGACACCAGAGGCCGGCGGCCGCTTTCGTTGCGCCGAAAGCGTTGACCACTCCCCGCATGGATTCGGTACCGTTGTCTCTCCCTCCGCTCGAATTTTTTAACGGGCTCGGTGGTTTTGTCGAAGACGGGCGCGAATACGTGATCGTGCTCGATAAAGGCCAGTGGACGCCGGCCCCCTGGATCAATGTGATCGCCAATGCCGAATTTGGCTTTACGGTGTCGGAGTTGGGCAGCGGCTGCACCTGGTGCGGTAACAGCCGCGAAAACCAGCTGACGCCCTGGTCGAACGACCCGGTCAGCGATCCACCCGGCGAAGTATTCTATTTGCGTGACGATGAAACGAATGAATTGTGGAGCCCGACCGCTCTGCCGATCCGGGTCGAGAATACGAGCTATGTGATTCGCCACGGGCAGGGCTATAGTCGTTTCGAGCATGCCTCCCACGGGATACATAGCAACCTGCTGCAATTCGTCAGCCCGGACGATCCGGTCAAGATTTCGTCTTTGACCTTGACGAATGTTTCGGGGCGAACCCGCCGTCTGACGGTTGCGGCTTACGTGGAGTGGGTGCTCGGCTCTTCGCGCACGGTGACCGCCTCTCACGTTATCACCGAGATGGACCCGGAAACCGGGGCCCTGTTTGCGGTCAATCCCTGGGACATGGAATTCGGCCAGCGTATCGCTTTCGCCGATCTCGCCGGACGGCAAACCGGGTGGACTGCAAACCGGACTGAGTTCATCGGTCCTAACGGCAGCCTGGATGCTCCGGTAGGCTTGCTGAGCCCCAAGGCCCTGAAAAAACGCGTCGGTGCAGGGTTGGATCCTTGCGCGGCGCTGAAGACGGTCATCGAACTCGAACCCAACGGGCGGGCCGAGATTGTTTTCCTGTTGGGGCAAGGCAAAGATCGCGCCCATGCCGGCGAACTGGTCCGGCGCTACCGGGAAACCAAGGTAGCCACAACGTTTACCCGGGTGAAGCAGTCGTGGGAGCAAGTGCTTGCCAAAATTCAGGTGAAAACGCCGGACCGGGAGCTCGATCTCTTGCTGAACCGCTGGCTGCTGTATCAATCCCTGAGTTGCCGGATGTGGGCTCGGGCCGCGTTCTATCAGGTGGGTGGGGCATTCGGTTTTCGCGACCAGCTGCAGGACAGCATGGCACTGGCGGTCGCCGGGCCCGATCTGGCCCGCGCCCACATTCTTCGCGCCGCTTCGCGCCAGTTTGTCGAGGGTGATGTGCAACATTGGTGGCATCCACCCACAGGCCGCGGGGTGCGTACCCATTTTTCCGACGACCGGGTTTGGTTGCCCTATGTCGTCTCTCACTATGTGAAGGTAAGCGGCGATGCCGGCGTGCTCGAGGAGGTCGTGCCGTTTCTTGAGGGCCCTCAGCTTGAGCCGGAACAGGATGACGCCTATTACGAACCGACCCCGTCGATGCAGCACGCGAGCCTTTTCGAGCACTGCGCGCGTGCGCTCGACCTAAGCCTGAAAACGGGGGCGCACGGTTTACCCCTGATGGGGAGCGGCGACTGGAATGACGGTATGAATCGGGTCGGCAACCAGGGCAGGGGGGAGAGTGTCTGGATGGCCTGGTTTCTGCTCGCCACGCTGTCCGAATTCGCTCAAGTGGCGGAGGGCAGGGGCGAGCAGGAGCGTGCCAGCCGCTGGCGCGAACACGCCGCCCAACTGAAAGCCGCCGTGGAAGCGGAAGGCTGGGACGGTGCATGGTACCGGCGCGCCTTTTTCGATGACGGCAGCCCCTTGGGTTCTGCTGCCAACGCCGAGTGCCGCATCGATTCGATTGCGCAGAGCTGGGGGGTCATTTCCGGTGCCGCCGAGGACGAGCGCGCGCGGCGGGCGATGAATTCGGTGCGGGAATATCTCGTTCGCTACGGCGACGATTTGGTGTTGCTGTTCACCCCGCCTTTCGACAAGACCGAGCGCGATCCCGGTTATATCAAAAGCTATCCGCCAGGCGTGCGGGAGAACGGCGGGCAGTATACCCACGCGGCGATCTGGTCCGTCATCGCCTATGCCATGCTCGGTGAAGGGGATCAGGCCGCGGAATTGCTGCATATGCTCAATCCGATCAAGCGTACGTCTACCCGCACCGGCGTTTACGCCTACAAGGTCGAGCCGTATGTGCTGGCGGCGGATATCTATGCCGAGCCACCGCACGTGCGGCGTGGCGGCTGGACCTGGTACACAGGGGCTGCGGGTTGGTATTACCGTGCCGGAGTCGAATGGGTCTTGGGCTTACAGGTCCGCGCCGGCCAATTGGTCTTTGATCCCTGTATCCCCAGGGCTTGGCGCAGTTTCAGCATTTCTTATCAGCACGAAAATACGCGCTATGAAATCGCGGTTGAGAACCCTAACGGAGTGACACGCGGTGTGGTCACAATAGAACTCGATGGAGAACGCCAGCCAAACGGCAATAGCATTATTTTGCAGGATGACGGACGACTGCATCGGGTGCGGGTGGTACTGGGTTAACAACTTGTTTTTTACATCAATCATTTGATTTAATTTTAGGAGCAAGGCCATGGACTTAATTTCACTTGTAGTCGTACTTATCGTCGTCGGCGTGCTGCTGTGGCTGGTCAACAACTATATCCCGATGGATGGCCGCATCAAGCAGATACTGAACATCGTGGTGATCATCGCGGTGGTGCTGTGGCTGCTGAGTGCGTTCGGCGTTTTGGGCGTACTCCCGATCGGCTTGGTTTCGGTCGTGGTGAGCCTGATCGTCGTGGGTCTGCTATTGTGGCTGGTCAATACCTACATCCCGATGGAGTCACGAATCAAGCAGATACTGAACCTCGTCGTGATTATTGCGGTGGTGCTATGGTTGCTGAACATATTTGGTGTCATGAGCGCAATTCCGCCGGTATTGCTTTCGGTGGTGGTGGGCCTCGTCGTCGTCGGCATTCTGCTGTGGGTGGTCAACAGCTACATTCCAATGGATGCGCGTGTCAAGCAGATATTGAACATCGTAGTACTTATTGCGGTGGTGCTGTGGTTGCTGAGCGTATTCGGCGTTTTCAGTGGAATTCCACAGATTTACATTGGGAAAAGGTAGTTTTGATCTCAACGAGGCACTTCCCTAACGTTTTATTAGGGGAGTACCCTTTGACCCTCATCTCGGTTTATGTATTCGCGACGCTTCTCATGGCTCAAATGGTCAAGGCAAGGCCGTTCTGTCAAAACTCGATCAACTGGCCATCGCGATAGCGTGGGTTGGCAGGTCTTTAGTTTGATCTGGGGGATGGCGCTCTGCGGGGTTCTTAACGAAGGTGCCGCTCGTGATGCGAGCGGCACGGCTGTGCATCCATTCATTTTTGGCCAGAAAACAAACGATCAATCGAAAGACTTCTCGAATTCCTTGATCCGCTTATCGGCTTCGTCTTGCGCGATTCCGTATTTCTCTTGTATCTTGCCGAGGAGTATATCGCGCTTGCCGGCGATTTGGTCGAGTTCGTCATCGGTCAAATCCCCCCATGTTTCCTTAACCTTACCCTTGATTTGTTTCCAATTACCTTCTATACGATTCCAGCTCATTTCTGTTCTCCAATTGAGGTTAAAAATTATTGCCACGCCATTTCAAAGATCGCTAACGCCAGCCGAGCTTTCCGTCAACCCTTGGGGTGATAGAAAGGAAATTGATTAATCTCTTCACGCAACCGTTGCCATTTATTTGATGTGTCCGGCCAGTGCTTCTTATCAAAACCGGGAGCCTTCTTTAAGGTCTCTTTATCCAGATCGAGGATGTAATACTGCTTATCAGGATTCCAACTCAGCCCGTCCCATGGAATGGCAAACAGTTTGTTCCCCATGCCCAATACGCCGCCGAAGGAAACAACGCCATAGACCACTTGACCTCTCTCCGGGTCGATCACCAAGTCCTTGATGTCGCCGAGGTTTTCTCCGTTGAGATTTTTCACTTTGGCACCGATGATCTTGCTGGCGCGACTCACCTGCTGCATCGACTTGTTGGCCTCCTCGGTACGCTCGGCTGATTCCTTTTGGCGCTCTTCCTTGAGTTCATGCTGCTTTTCTTTTACCTCCTGTTGTTTCTCCTGAAGCTGCTGTTGCTTCTCCTGAACGCCACCCGCAAAGGAGCTACCCATGAATGCCGCACTCAAAAAAGACACAGCTACAATGGAAATGAATGTTTTCATACTATCCTCCTAATTATTTCAAATATCCGGTATTTCGGTAAATTTCGAGATTTACTTGATACGGTGCGATGTTTCACGAACACAAAAACAGTTTAACCAACTCACCATATAGAGTCGGTACGGCACTGCACATAACCTACCGGAGATATACCTCGAAATCAGTTATCCGCATTGCTGCGATGAATCCCGCCCATAGGCAAGACCGCGTTCATGATGAAAATCCCTGCTCTATGTTTGCTGACGAACCGACTCTGAACGGATAAAGGAGTATCGTGCTAATCGAGCGATGGAAAACATCATTCAATATTCAAGTTATGACCATGCGGTCATGGCTAACAATCATCAGGAGACAGACATGAGCAAAGAACAAGTGAAAGGCCGAGTCGAAGAAGCCAAAGGTAAAGTCAAGGAAGCCGCCGGGGTGTTGCTGGACGACAAAGGCATGGAGATAGAAGGCAATGTCCAAAAGAACGTCGGCAAGGCGCGGGCGGGTCTTGCCGATCTCAAGGAGGATATTAAGGATGCCATTAATAAAGACGACTGAAACGATGAGTTTTGAGTTGTGCAGACGAGGCCGGATAGGCTAGTCTGCATGCGGCATCAAATAACTTTCTCACAGAAGATGAGCATGAAGCTAACCTAATCGCTATAAGGTATAAAGTTTATGCTCTTATTTGTGAATCATAACGCCGTCAAGTGACGGCCTCTTACGGAGAAGCACACATGCTTGAAACATTAGTGGTCATCCTAATTATCCTCTGGCTGCTGGGTTTGGTTTCCTCGTATACACTGGGCGGGTTCATTCACATACTATTGGTTATCGCGATCATTATAATCGTGCTGCGTGTGATTCAAGGCCGAAGGGTCTAGCGACGCCAACCTACGCTAAGGATTTCGTCAAAAATAACTTCCCAAAAACACCCGTCTTGAGAGGGTGCACGGAATTTTAGCGCGGATTTCATCGAAAACGATCCCGATGTTTTCGGTGAAATCCGCGCTGTGCTTTTTTCCTGTCTTATAAACGACCGCCAAAATAGCCACGGCGACTTTCAATCCGGCGGGCGCCTTCGTCTTTTCCGTCAATTTCTAGTGTAACCACTGCATGTGTGACTGGTTACGAGACTGATGCGCATGATTCGCAAAGGTCAAATGATCATTGCAAAAGATCAAATGTCTTTCGGAGGGGCAATTTTATACCTTGGCAGGATAGGATCATCCGGTTTGATGGAACGACTGATTTGCTTGTCCGAATGATGTATTTATTTCGGTTAATGCGACAGAACTGCTGGGGTAGTCGAGGACATTAATAGTTGCGAAATTTTTCACCGCTTGCTTTGGGCTGATGTGCCCAAAGCAAGCTTTGGTGAAAATAGCGTTCCGCTTGATTCGCTGGTACAAATTATGCCTTTTTTCGGTTAATGTGACAGAGTCGGCTAATCTAATGGGTGACCCCGGCTTTGGGTCAAACGATAGATCGCCTAGCGGCCTTTTACTATCGTGCACCATTCGCCGACGATATTTAAGAAATTCCTCGCCGAGTGATCCACTGTAGTGACCTCCGTGATATTGCCGTTTTCCTTGGCCGCGCGAACACTGGCATCGCCACGCGCCAGCAAGCCCAGGATGGACTCCGCACAGGCTTTGCCTTCCTTAGTCACGCCGGGGGTGCCAGAACCGGCTTCTCCGGTCGCTATATCGCCCCAGATAACCTCGGTACCCAGCATACCCTTAATCGGCGAATCGACGATCATACACCCGCTCAGGCTGGTTGTCAGGATAGCCAGGCCTAGCGCCGAGCATACATTCTTTCGTTTTACTATCGGTGTATTTGCGTATTCAAGACTGTGTTTATCTGCAAATCGTTCTTTGCGTACTTCTTCGCTTTGTTCATAGTTCATTGTCGCTCTCCTTATTTTGGATAGGAAATTCAATGGGCTCAGACACCAATGTCGTGTTTGTTGGGTATTATAGGCGTAATACTCCAATTAAATTTTACGACGATTAGTGTAATCTTGTCAAGAAACCATTTTCGACCAAGTGCAACGCTTGCAGTATTCCCCAATAGATATATTATTTGTATTGGAAGAGGCGGTTTCGTAATGGTTTGGGCAATCAAAGGTATAGCTGAACATGGCACAAAAAATAATCAAAAAGCTAACATACGGCTGGCGTCTTTTGGCTACAGGCTTCAGCTTTTTCAGTTTCGGTCTGATCGGTTTGTTATTGAGGTTTCTGGTTTTTCCGGTGCTGTCCGTTTTGCCCGGCAATCGCTTGCAGCGAATAAGCCGTGGACAGCGCGTTGTGCATTACGGCGCTTATGTGTTCATCGGGTTGATGCACAGACTCGGCCTCATGACTTACGAAATCAAAAACCTGGAGAAGCTTAACCGCCCGGGACAAATGATCATTGCGAATCATCCAACCTTGATAGATATTTTGTTTTTAATTAGCCGGATTAAACAGGCAAACTGCATTGTCAAAGAAAGCCTGTGGCGTAATCCTTTCATGCGCGGGCCTATTTTAAACGCCGGCTATATCAGTAACGGCGATCCTAAAAAAATGATCACCGAGTGTGTAGCGTGGTTGCAGTCCGGCGGGACCCTAATTATTTTTCCGGAAGGAACGCGCTCGGTGCCGGGCAAACCGTGTCGTTTTCAGCGGGGAGCCGCTACCATAGCCTTGCAGGCCAACAAGATTGTAACGCCGGTCACACTGTCCTGTTATCCCAGTACCTTAACAAAGGCAGAGCCATGGTATCAAATTCCTTACCGACGATTTCATTTCACCATGGATGTTGGCGAGGATATTGCGCTGGATGAATTTATAACAATTAAGCCTAAATCGATTGCTGCGCGTCGCTTTAATCAGTTTTTAGAGGATTATTTTACTCAGCAGAGAGGTCTGTAAATCGTATGGAAAATGAATTAAAACAATTAATTATTGATGTGCTGGAGCTGGAAGATATTAGCGTGGCCGATATTGATAGTCACGAGGCCCTGTTTAAGGACGGCCTGGGCTTGGATTCCATCGATGCTCTTGAAATAGGTCTGGCTATCCGTAAAAAATACAATGTAAAAATTGATACTGAAAAAGAGGATGTGAAGAAGATTTTTGCTTCCATTTCGACGTTAGCCGATTACATCAAATCAGTACAGGGTTAATGCATTGACGCAACCCAATATCGAGAACACGCATGAAAACCTGCATCATCATCCCTGTTTATAATCATGAGCATGCGATTCCTCGGGTTATATCCAGATTAAAAGGATACGGCATTTACTGCCTGCTGGTGAATGACGGCAGTTCAGCCGCATGCTCCGAGGTGCTGGAAGCCTGCGCCCGGCAGGAATCAGGCTGGCTTACCCTGTTAAACCGGGCGGAAAATGGCGGCAAAGGTGCGGCGGTTATTGATGGTTTCAACGCGGCTATACGGCTGGGATACACGCATGCGCTACAAATCGACGCCGATGGACAGCATAATATCGATGACATTCCGCGCTTTCTTGAAGCCGGCAGGCTAAATCCGGAGGCAATGATTTTAGGCCAACCTGTTTTCGATGAATCCGTCCCTATAAGCCGGATGTACGGACACTCTTTAACGAATCTGTGTATAGTGATAAACACCTTGTCCTTGGCAATAGCCGACGGCATGTGCGGTTTTCGACTCTATCCGCTGGCCGCCGTAGACAAGTTAATCAGCACGACACCCATCGGCCAAGGCATGAATTATGATGTGGACATCGCCGTGCGCCTGTACTGGCAGGGCGTCGAGGCCATAAATCTGCCGACAGCCGTACACTACCCTTACGATGGCGTGTCACATTTCAGGTTATGGCGTGATAATGTCATGATTGCAAAAACGCATGCCAAATTGTTTTTTGGGATGTTGATACGGATTCCGCAATTACTCTTAAGACACTGGCGATGAAAAAAACACTGCATTGGACGCAAATGGAAGAGGGCGGCGTGATTTGGGGCATGAGGCTTCTGTTGCGTATCTATTTGCTGTTTGGTCGCACGGTTCTGCAACTGTTTTTATACCCGGTCGTGATTTATTACTGGCTCATTAACCGGCAGGCCAGGCAGGCCAGCCAGGCTTATCTGAACAGACTGGCGGCTTTTGCGCCGTCATTAAAACTGAGCGGAAGTTTCCTTTGGAGCTTCAGGCACTTTATCAGTTTTGCCAATGCCATCATTGACAAGCTTGCCGCCTGGTCCGGGGCGCTTACGCGGGCTGATGTGCAGTATCATGGTCGAAATGAAATCATAGCGCAAATCCGCAAAGGGCAGGGCGTTGTATTGCTGGGCTCTCATCTCGGTAATCTTGAAGTTTGTCGGGTGATTGCGGATTTCGATAAAACGCTACACATTAATGTGTTAATCCACAACAAACATGCCCAAAAATTTAATCGGCTGTTAAAGCAGACCAGTGACAGCAGCCAGTTAAATCTGATTCAGATCACTGAAATTACCGCGGCTACGTCGATGTTGCTTCAGGATAAAATTGAGGGGGGAGAACTCGTCATTATCGCCGCCGACAGATCACTGCCGGGCAGCCGGCAGCATGTCGCCAAGGTTAACTTTCTGGGGGGCGAAGCGTTGATGCCACAAGGACCGTTCATCCTGGCCGGCTTGCTGAAATGTCCGGTTTATACCGTGTTTTGTCTCAAACAGCAGGGCAAGCATGTCATTTATTTCGACCACTTTAGTGACATGCTGAACTTCCCCAGAAAAACGCGCGAGCAAGCCATGCAGCAAATAATCCAGCGCTATGCGGAACGCTTGCAGACTTATTGTTTAAAAGAACCGCTACAGTGGTTCAATTTTTTCGATTTTTGGCGTGTTTCGCATGATGATGAATAACAAAAATACCACCCACTTTATTGATTTCCTGTGACATATAAATCAATCCGCAACTGTTTTTTCATCGCGATCAGCATTATGGGTTTGTTGGCTGCGTTTTTTGGAATCAGTCTGGGGTGGCTGGGAGTGCCGGTCATCGTTTATCTGGCATTAGTTACTTATGGTTCGGTCATCATTCAATCCAACTTTCACGTTCAAGCCCATTGTCATGCCAATCCGTCAGAAAAAGTCATTGCCTTGTCGTTTGACGACGGTCCTAACCGGGAGTACACCCCTCAGGTGCTCTCGATATTGGCTCAGTACGGTGCAACGGCAACTTTTTTTGTGATCGGGAAAAACATTCAGGGCAATGAAAGCCTTTTGCAACAGATAGATTCAGGCGGACACAGTATTGGAAACCACAGCTATACGCATTCTTTTTTTATGGATTTTAATGGCTTGCAAGGCTTTAAGGATGAACTAAATCAGACCGCAGAGAGTGTCTTCAATATCATAGGCAAACGGATGAGGTTATTTCGGCCGCCCTATGGCGTCACCACACCCAAACTTGCGCAAGCCTCAAAGGCGTTGAATTACAGCGTCATCGGCTGGAGCATCCGCTCGTTCGATACAACGGCCGCCTCCGCACAATTCATCACCCGGCGCGTACAAACGCAAATAAAACCGGGCGCCATTATTCTGTTTCACGATCGTTCGGATAAAACCCTCCAGGTATTAAAACAAACGCTTAATTTTGCGAAACAAAATGGCTATAAAATTGTCACTGTAGAGCAGCTTTTGAAAATCAAAGCCTATGAATAACTGAACAGGGTTCTGTTGCAAATTTTTCAAAGGGGAAAACATCGGACGCTAATTGACGGAAGATAATTTTTCAACCCTTGGCTAAAAATTCAGTAGTCATCATCATTCATTAGCTTATGTGCTGCGCCGCACCGACCGAGGTCGATTTAACGGATATCCTGATTATTATGCAGTAATCAAAGAAACCCTCTAACAAAACGTACAACAATAGGATACTACTATGAAAACTAAAGAAATTATAGCGATTGGTTTAGTGGCTTTGGCATTGCTGGCTGGCTGCAGCAAAGAAAAGGAGTCCACCTCTTCCACCACGAAAATCGTTACAACACCAGCTCCGTCGGGAGAACCAGCTACAACTAAAACTCAGGAATCGACCTCCACCACGGAAAGCGTTACAACACCAGCTCCGGCTCCGGCTGAACAGCCAGCTACAACCAAAACTCGGGAATCGACCTCCACTACAACCGAGACAAAATAATTAAGGTACGATTTGCCGGTTCCCAATCTCCTGATTGGGAACTCAATCGTGCAAGCTCCGGCCATTCAGCAAGGGAGCGCTAGTGCCTAAGCACGGCCATACACCGGCTCTTTAGCGAAAATCAAAAGAGAAAGTGTTATCTTTTCTGACTGTCAGGAAGATTTGTTAACGTGGACATTTGATTGTCCTCATGGTGAATTTTGGGCGGCTTCACGCAGAGTAACAAATTCTTCGGCAGCAGTAGGGTGTATGCCGATTGTCGAGTCAAAGACCGACTTGGTTGCGCCGGCTCGAATGGCAACCGCCATGCCCTGGATAATTTCAGGGGCGTCAGGCCCTACCATGTGTATGCCGACAACCCGGTCCGAGCTGCGTACCACGACCATCTTCATCAGGGTTTTTTCATCCATTCCGGAAAGCGTATTTTTCATCGGCGTGAAACTGGTTTTATAAATGTCGATGTCCGGGTATTTTTCGCGCGCCTGTGTTTCGGTTAGGCCTACCGTACCAATCGTGGGCTGGCTGAAAACTGCAGTAGGAATGTTGTCATAGTCTACCGGCCTTGGTTGATTGGCATACAATTGATTCACCAGCGCCATACCCTCTGCTATCGCTACCGGAGTCAGGTTCATCCGGTTAGTCACATCACCCAGTGCATAGATCGACGGCACATTGGTTTGATAGTCACTGTTGACTTTAATCGCACCTTCCGTGTCCAGTTCGACGCCAAGCGTCTCTAGTCCGAATCCGGTTGAATTGGGTGTTCTGCCAGTGGCATACATCACCAGGTCTGTGCTCACTTTGCCGCCATCAATTAACCGCGCGGAGAAGCAATCGCCCGATCTTTCTATCGTTTCAATATCGGTATTGAGAAGAATATGAATGCCCTTCTTGGTCATTTCATCAGTCAGAAAATCACGTATATCCTCATCAAAACCACGAAGCAATTTGTCTCCACGATGACAAATTGTCGTCTTCACTCCAAGGCCATGAAGAATGCCGGCAAATTCCACCGCGATATAGCCGCCACCGACAATAACGATACGTTTGGGCAAATGTTCGAGGAAAAACATGGCATTCGATGTGACGATGTGTTGCTTGCCGGGTATGTCGGGAACAGACGGCCAGCCCCCTGTTGCAATCAGTATGCGTTCGGCACTGTATTCGGTACCACCGACAGCGACAGTATGAGCATCGAGCAAATTTGCTCTGCCATTGATAATACTGACGCCTGATTTTTGCAGCAGGTTGTAGTAGACAGTATGTAGGCGCTCAATCTCCTGATTTTTGTTGGCGAGCAAGCTTGTCCAGTTGAAAGTCAATTTACCCACTGTCCAGCCAAAACCCGCTGCCGCATTGAACTGATCTTTGAATTGGGAGGCATAAACAAACAGTTTTTTGGGAACACAACCCACATTGACACAGGTGCCGCCTAAATAACGCTCTTCAGCGATGGCTACCCTGATGCCACGACCGGATGCCATACGGGCTGCACGCACGCCTCCTGAGCCTGCGCCAATTACAAACAGGTCGTAGTCGTATTGAGTCACTGGAGATTCCCGTTGATCAATAAAAGGTACGGAATGAAGGGCAATGCAGGTTATTTTTTGTTAAGCTTTAAATAATCCAGCAGGGTATCGACATCGCTTACAGTAAAGGGGTCATCAGGGCAATTATCAACGCGGCCGGGTTCGCTGAATAATTGGATAATCTTTTTATCCTCGACAAGCATTGAATAGCGCCATGAACGATTGCCAAAACCAAAGTTCTCTTTTTTCACCAGCATGCCCATGGCTCGGGTAAAATCGCCATTGCCGTCGGGCAGCATTTTGACATGCTTGATGTCCAGATGCTTGCCCCATTGAAACATGGTAAAGGCATCATTGACACTCATGCAGTAAACTTCATCAATACCCTGATCAATGAGTTCTTGATATTTGGCCTCATAGCCGGGCAAATGTTTGCTTGAGCAGGTCGGTGTGAAGGCGCCGGGAAGCGCGAAAACAACAATTCTTTTCCCCTTAAAAATATCGTCTGTGCTGACATCCTGCCAGCGAAACGGGTTGTCGCCTCCGATACTTTCGTCGCGAACACGGGTTTTAAAGATCACATCAGGGACAGTTGAAAGCATGTTGAAACTCCTGGGTGTATTAATATATGAGTGCCGCTTTTTATTGGCCATTAATGGGTATTTTCCCATTTTAATAGCTACTAGATAATGTGTTGCAGTCTGGATTAGACTGTTATTTAAAATCCGGTAACGCAATAAATAATGTCAGCGCGAACCCACTAGGATCCTCGCTGGCATCACTAAAAACTGCAGACCAGACTGTGGCAAGCCCTAAGCGGCCGCCTCCAAAAGCCGATCCAGCGTGCTTATATGCGCTTGTTGAGCAGGCAGCAGCTTCATTTGAATCAAAGAACGAACATCCGAAGACAGCTCAGTATCCTGCAGCGCTTCCTCATAATCCTCTGCGCCATTTTTTTCTCCTTTCTGTAAAGCCATTAGTGCAGCTTTTTTACCCAGAATGTTAGCGCCGCCCTGGACTATTTCCGCCCACGTGCCCCGGGCTCCTGAGTCCTCAGCCGGAGTTCCTCCCAGTCGATTGATGAGTGCCTGTAAACTGGAAACCGCATCTTTATGAGCCTCATAAATAGGCATTATTGATTCCGATTCGGCGAGTTCACCATCTTCCCGTAGTTTATCCAATGCCTTTTGATAAGTTTCCGTTGCTGTTAATTCATCTTTGAGCAATTTGTTGAGTATTTCAATGTTATGCATCGTAAAACTCCTCTGTGATTATTTCTTGGTGATGTTCAATAACATCATCAAGTTTAAGTATTTACTGACGATTCCTCAGTCGAGGAAATATCCTCCGCGTGAGCGCGCTCGAAGATTTCTTTTGCCTTATCAATCGCTTCGCTGCTAGATGTATGGACAGAAATCAAGGCGCTTCCTCCCTTGATTTTTCCTTCATAGCGTCTGGCCTCATATTCCGGAATACCCATCCCGATCAAGGCTCCCGCCAAGCCGCCCGTGGCGGCGCCGACTGCCGCACCGCTCAACGCACCCATAATGGGTCCTGCGGCGATAAACGCACCGACACCCGGAATAGCCAAGCTGCCAATCCCGGCCAACAATCCGAGTATAGCGCCAGCACCTAAACCCACTGTTCCACCAATAGTCGCCCCTTCCGGCGCTTTGGTGTGCTTTTCATGAGCAAAATCCTTGGTGGAGGATTTATCGGGAAGTAGCACGGATATATCATTGGTGGAAAAACCCGCGTTCTTCAGGTCATTAACAATGCTCTCTGCCTGATCGATACTTTGGGCGATACAAAAAACTGCTTTACTCATGACACTCTCCCAGCCTTTATGGCGCTATATTTTCAAGTTGATTATCTACCTGCACTACACCAGGCGTTTGCTTGGCGATTTGTTGCAGTTTCATGCTTTCGGCTTCACTTTTAACAGGCCCGCGCAAAGTCACCACCCCATTCCGTGTGATGATTTTTATATTCTGCGCATTGACTGACAGCGACTCATCTTTAACCACGGCTTGACGTATGGTAGCGGTGATAGTGATATCACTTTCGTTTTCCATTTGATCTTCCGGGGTTAAAGTAGCGTCACCCTTGTCGCGTACATTGCGCCCGGTATTGTCCAATGCCGGGTCACCGGCCGCCAAATAGATTGGGGCATTCTGTTCGGCTCGAACGGTACCGGCCATCATGTTTAAACCGACCGTTAAAGTGAACATAATTAACGATAATCGTGCAGACATAGTAAACTCCTCATTTTTTAAATGAATGTGGGCGGATTGCCCAAAGTTATGAGCGGCTAATTGAACAACAAATAAATAATGACCAGAACAACTACCGGCACACCCAACAGCCAGCCAATTAAATATCTACCAATTTTCATGACGTAACTCCACTCAAAGTAAGTAGATGAGAAGTGTACTGGAAAGGCTTTTTAGAGTCTGCTCGGTGTCGTACATTGGAGATAATCGTTTATCTCCAATGTATTGGTTTTGATGCTGTGGGAGCATGATTTGGCTAATCCCGCTGATTCAGAACAGGGCGAAGCGCAATCGTAAATTCAATCCATAGGAGGGTAAGATGTGGAATCGCTTACTTGATACGGTTGGGGGCTGTCCTCAGAAGGGGGATCGGGAAGGGTGATAAGCTGCCACGTGGGTCGCCAGGGGCGCGAATGAACCTGCTGCGATATACCTCTGGCGAGGACAACAGCGGGTCATTAATTTCGTTAGAAATAACTTTCCGGTTGAAGACCTGCCAGGTTTTAAAAACCTGGCAGGTCCATGGTGACTGCAGGTATTTTTGACCGCATCCTTACTTGCCTGGCGGGGACGACAAGGCTTCTTTGCTTTTTTCACAAGCCGCTAAGGAGGCTTTTTCAGCTGCCATGGCATGTTCCTTTGCTTGCTCCGGCTGCTGAGCGTTAGCGGCGGCCTTATGATGCATTGCTGCTTGTTCATGAGCCGCGGCCGCCGCCAAATGTTTCGCGGAGGCATTTTCAGAAGCGGACAGAGTGGATCCCGGATGAGATTGGTCAATGGGGGATCCGGCTGTATGATCCGTGGTTTGCTCTGGAGCGGCCATGCCGGCGACCGGCATGGCCATAAGCACAATGGATGCAATAATTAATTTCTTCATGTTTGAACTCCTCAAGTGATTAATAAAGATATGTTTGGCCGCTATACCGTCATTCACTAATATCCGGGGCAGCCCAATGAGTGCACGATCGTTTTTACGGCTTTCCGCCAATCGACAGGCCGTAATCCCGATTGCCACGGTTTTTAGCCGCATACGGTCTGCTTGGCTTGTGCTCCCTGACCGGCCGCAGCTTTTGCGAACCGGCTTTCTTCACTTCCATTCGGCTAGCACTCGGACCGCCCCCAGACGATAGCCCGGATGACTTGGTCAAAAAGTGCTCCCTCTCTGTGCGCATCCAGTCGATGGCCGCTTGCGCCTCCTTGCGTAATTTGAACGGCCCATGAAACGCGGCGTGACCGTTAAATCGCCTTACCCGAATATGTTCCGGCCAGTTGACGACATAATAGCCGGGCGCCAAGGTCTGGCCGTGGTTGGTGCAATACCTTCGCTGAAAAGACTCCGCATCGACGAGCCAAAAATCACTTATGACTGCGACAATCTCGAAAATATCATAATTCGCATCCATCGATGAGCTCCTCTTGTTATAGAATGATTCAACACCGGATGCAGTCGTTACATGCGCGGCGGGTCCATGTATGGCTTAGTTCCATAGTACGAATGAATTTTATCAACCCAAGACAGGTCTGCCATGTCGGGCCAGTCGTTCTTATCGAATCCCGGTGCATTTTTGAGTCGATCCTTTTCCACGTTGAGCACAAAGCGCTTGTTCGCCGTATCGAGCTTCAATGCACTCCAGGGCACCGCAAAAAGCTTTTCCCCCATTCCGAGGAAACCGCCAAAGGACAACACCGCATAACACACTTTGCCATTGGACGTATCCAACATAATTTCCTTGATTTCACCCAAGTTTTCATCTTTTGGATTAAAGACCTCATTTCCAATCAGGGTGTCGGCGCCCATCAGCCGAGGACCGGGTCCCCTTTCGTGGCCGGGTTTGCGTTTGTATATACCGTAGGTATCTCGATCTTCGTAGTTCATGTTAATCTCCTATCATTAATGAAATTGATGAGGGTCCTTACGCCGATCCTTGCGATCGCCAGAGCCCCATGATCAGAACGTGAATGATGTTTAATCGAACTCGAACCAACATACTCGCGAAGATGAACGCAGTCGGTGCGGCACAGAACATAGATGATGAGTTTTCTTTGGGACTGGCGGTGATGGTGACCATGGTAGGATTTCCTGTTTGAGTTAGAGCGCTAAGAAAGCCTGTCAACACGTTGATCGGCATTGACATTGCCGACAACGCCGGCCGTTGTGATAAAACGCAGAGCGTCCTCAACAGACATATCTAATTCCACTACATTTTCACGTGACACAATGACCGTGATTCCACCCATCTGGTAACTGAATGGCAGAAATACGGCAATCTGGTTATCAGCAATTTTTGTTGTGTACAGGAGTGTTGCTGTTCATGGTGCAGCCCTAAGCAATCCGGAAAGCGATTTTTTGCCACTGGCTTTCATCAATCCCAGTGAGCAAATCTATCATTCGCTTATCTATGTCAGAACGATAATGGTAGATCTGTTCAACAGTAGGACGGGACAATAAATCACGTGCTCACACGCATGCATATTGCCAACGGTTTGATAATAGGAATTAAACAAATAACTATAATCCGGGGTGAAGGGCTAGTAATTAATGCAAATCTGTTACAGACAGATTTGTGTCGGTATAATCGAGGCAATATGAATGTGAGTTATGTATTTGTTACAAATTGGCTATAGATTATTGCTCATCAGCTAGGTTTTTAGCAGTATTCGTTGTAACAAAAGTTTGTTTTAAATAGAATCAACTCAGCTTTTCTCCAGTCGGACTTTAAGCGCGTATTTTTCACGGTCGATTTCTCCCCGGGTACGGATACCAAGCCGGCGTAATAGGGGTAAGGGAGGGCACCATCCTTGCAAACCATGCTGCAAAAGAAACGGCAAAACAATGCCGGGCAGGAATAGCCATTTTCGATTTTTGGTTAAGCCAAGAATTAGACCAGTTAGGGCTAAAGTAGAGGCATTGACCTCAAGCACTCGCTCTATATCCCATTCCTTATCCAGCATTTGAATGCGCTCAAGAATTTCCGCCTTGCTTTTGCCGTTATAACGTTGAATATTTATATCCGTTTGAAGATCTATTTCTTCGTTCACATGGGAAGCGGTGGAGCTACGAACGCGATCCAGGCTTGATCTTGTTGAATCTTCAGCATTAAATATAGACATATGAGCCTCCAAATTAATAAACAATAACAAGATTTCGCCGCATAATCACAGCGATATCTGTTCATTACTTGTTTTTAGCTGTTTCTTTCTATTCAGCTACATTAATAGAATTAACATTTTGCCACTTCCAGTTTACGTACAATTTCATCCGAACTCATAAATTCCTCAAGAGCCGTCTGATCGGCATGGATTTTTTAGCAGAGATGATCCTTGCTAATCAGGATTAAAATTTATTAAATGTGAGCTGGACTTTTATTTAAAATCCGGCAACGGAATAAATTAATCCAGCCCAGTCAAATTATGGCTATAGCTGACATAAATAAAACCGCATATCAGGCGGCTGAAAACTAATCAGTTTACGCGCCCAAAAGCCGATTCAAAGTGCGTATATGCCCTTGTTGAGCAGGCAGCAGCTTCGTTTTAATCAAAGAGCGAATATCTGAAGACAGCTCAGTCTCCTGCAACGCTTCCTCATAAGCTTCTGCTCCACTTTTTTCTCCGGCCTGTAAAGACTTTAGTGCCGTTTCTTTACCCAGCAGATTAGCGCTTCCCTGGACTATTTCCGCCCAAGTTCCCCATGCTCCTGAGTCCTCACAGGGAGTTCCTCCCAGTCGACTGATGAGTGCCTGTAAACTGGAAACGGCCTCTTTATGAGCCTCATAAATGGGCCTTAGTTCCTTCGATTCGCCCAGTCCGGCATCGTCCCGAAGTTTGTCCAACGCCTGTTGATAAGTTTTCGTTGCTGCTAATTCATTTTTCAGCAATTTATTGAGTGTTTCAATGTTATGCATAATAAAACTCCAATGTGATTATTTCTTCATTATCATCGACTGTATTGGTCTTCTCTGTTGCTTTCATAATGGATTCCTTGTAAAAAATGAAAAAGGATTAGTTAGGTTTTAAAATCTGATGCTTTCAAAACCATGCTAACCAAAGATGGAAAACTGACATTTACAACCATTTTAAATGGCTGCAGGTGGACTGACGATTTATGATTGAACACCAAATAAATAATGACAAAAACAATCGTCGGCGCGCCCACGAGCCAGCCTATAAAATATTTACCCATGACGCATCTCCGCTAAAATATTCGTGTAATAATTTGTTAGTTGATTTGGCTTGCCTTCAAACATGCTGTCAAAAAACATGATTATGCACGTTGATTAAAAGTCTAATGGAAATGCGTCCTAGATTCTGGGCGTTGTCGTACATTGGAGATAAACTATTTTTATCTGACCAGACTCAGATTTTTTGAAAATTATTTTGAACTCCCAACGCACTTGCCGGAATGATGCTGAAGCCGGGGCTCTGATTGCAGACGAGCTGGATGGAAGATCCGCCTCCATGACTTTTTTTCAGAATTGATCAATGAAAGCGTCTTGTTCTATTGAACTTCGAGTCCGTATTGATGTGAGCTGTTTTCGATACAGCGTTGCCGTGGGTTTGTCTTATGGTCAATTGCTAATCAGGATTGCTTTTGAAAACCGACGCTCTGAGCCCGCCATTTTCAAAAACCACGGTCCATTGTCCGGTTGGTTCTTCAATATGCCTGCAATGCCACCGGGCCAATCTCGATCGATGATCATTTCATAAAACCGGAGCCTGCTGCCTGCCATCACCGATGCGCAGGGGATTCCGAGCCCGCAAAAAAATCCTACGCTGTGTAAGGTAACGAACCGATTTATCGAACTGATGAACCTATTATGGCTACAAGCGAGACGAACCATCGCCCAGGGCCATAGCTTCTGAGTCAGTCCAGGTTGGCAACCCGCGACATTCCGCAGCCGTAAACAGCCGCGTGACTTGGAACCTCCAAGTTTGATCTTTAAAATTTTTGAGGACAAAGTTTTGACGAAGACCGCACTTAAACCCGCCATGCAGCACGGAGAGGACGCCATCGCGTTACTTACTGAAGACCACAAGAAGTTAAATAAACTGTTAGCGGATTTTGCCAAACTCGCCAAGGGCGATGGCAACGATAAAGCAAAAGCAGAAGTGGTTCGGCAGATATGCATTGAGCTGACCATCCATGCCCAAGCCGGGGAAGAAGTCTTTTACCCGGCGGCTCGCGCCGTCATCAAGGACAACGATTTGATGGACGATGACGTAGAGCATGCCGGAGCCAAGAACCTTATTGCGCAACTAGAGGCCATGACACCAGTCGATATTACCAAAGTGGTGGCAGTGGCACGGGATGAGCGAAGTCAGTCAAGAATGAAATACAATTCAAATAAACTTAAATAGACGAGAAAACTACCATGGAAATTACAGACAAAGTATCCAATTCCGCACATGCGGCTTACGATAAGATCGCCGATGCAACCAGCCAGGCTGCGGAAACGCTTGTCGAAAAAGGCGAACAACTGAAAAAAACCGAGCAGAAATTGATGAAGAATTGCTCAGGTTTTATCAGCGACAACCCCATAACGTCGGTGAGTATCGCGGTAGCGATCGGATTTCTGCTGAGCCGATTGGTGAGCGGCCGTTAGATCGGCAAATATCATAAACCTGAACGCTGCAATGACCTGCGGCTCAAACAGAGATGAATTTATCATGGAAACCATAGACAAAGCAGCTCATTCCGCACATGAGACGGTCGATAAGGTCGCTAGTTAGTGCGACCATTCAGGCTGCAGAAGCGCTTGGCGAAAAAGGAGAACAACTGAAAAATGCCGAGCAGCAATTGATGGAGGATTGCCGCGTTTATATTCGCGACAACACCAGGGTACCGCAGGGGCGGCCGGCTTTCTGCTAGCCGCGTGGTGAGCGGCCGGTAGACCGTCAAACCTCATGAATCAGGATGCCATAGGGGATGAAAATCCCGGGCAAGCTGCAACGCGCGGCGATCCGGTGAGCGGTTTCGGTGTGCTGGAAGAGGCTCAGTCGTTATGGTATGAGCTGTGCGGGCTAACCCACGATCGCTTCCGGCTTGCCGCGCTGGAGACGCAGGGGGTGGGCAAGAGCCTGGTGGACATGATTGTGGCCGGAGTGATGGTTGGCGTGTTGCTGATCGGGGCCTGGCTAGGACTCATGCCTTCGCCGTGCTGGAACTGGTCGAGCATGACGTCGTGGCAACGAGTAGCGACATACTGCTTGCCGTTGCATTCAATTTGATGCTCACACTTTTACTCTTTGGTGTGATACGCCGTAAGAGTCGCTATCTACAATTTCCCGCGACCCTTCGCAGTTTTCAGACCACGTCCTCTGGGCGACGGGATACGGAGAAGACATGATCAAGGGCTACCTTCTAAAGCGAAACAAACCCAAGTCACTGAGGGCTCAAATCAGGGCTGAGGAGCGAAAGCTATTGAACCGTCAACAAAGGGTCGGTGTTCGCACCGCTACGCTGGTCCGAAACATACACCAACAGATGATCGCTCCGGCCACTTTGCTGCTGGCGGGCGGCATCGGTTTTATCCTTGGCGAACTTACCCAGCGTCAAACTATCAAATCACGTGGCGCCGCCGATAAGCTACGTACTAGCGAGACTACACCCTTGAGGATTGCGCTGAACCTCATGACCTCGATCCATACCTTATACACGGCCTTGCCTCTAGCCTGGATGATGAAGTCCTTCTATCAACAGGACGCGTCGGATCACACGTTCGAACGGCAAATCCAACCGGTGGTAGCGGCTTCAGGTGCAGTCAGTAGCCCCGCCGAAGGTCAAAGCGATAACAGCTTGCATCCGACATAACAGGTCATTTTTGAGCGAGGTAGTTCCATCAAAGCTGCGTGATCCATTACGCAAGCTTTAACAATCGTCGCCGCTGGACTCCCAACGCGAGAGCGCTTTTCTTATAAAGTGACATTATTATCACCCATAGCGCCGCGGCAACATGTTGCCGTCGCGCAAAATCAACTGGAGATTCATGATGACCAAAGCCAAAACAGAGGTTCCATCTGTCAAAAGCAAATCGACACAGTCTGGGCCAGAAGAAGTAACAGTTTCAGTCGCTAGCGGTGGAGAGTGGCACCAGACGGCCTCCGGCGATCAGCCTGTGTTGACGACGAATCAGGGTTTGCCGATTTCCGACAATCAGAACTCCCTGAGAGCCAATCCGAGCGGTCCGACGCTGCTGGAAGATTTCATCCTGCGTGAAAAAATCACTCATTTCGACCACGAGCGAATTCCAGAGCGCATCGTCCATGCCCGCGGTACGGGCGCACACGGCTTTTTCGAACTGACCCAATCCCTGGAAAAATACACAACAGCCAAAGTGCTCACCGAAGTGGGCGAACAAACGCCGCTGTTCACGCGTATTTCAACCGTAGCCGGCGGGTCAGGTTCTGCCGATACCCCGCGCGATGTTCGCGGCTTCGCCGTCAAGTTTTATACGAAAGAAGGCAATTGGGATTTGGTCGGCAATAATATCCCCGTGTTTTTCATTCAGGATGCCATCAAATTTCCCGACCTCGTTCATGCCGTCAAAATGGAACCCGATCGTGGCTTTCCTCAGGCAGCGTCGGCGCATGACACCTTCTGGGACTTTATTTCACTGACTCCGGAATCGATGCATATGGTGATGTGGATCATGTCCGACCGCACCTTGCCGCGTTCGCTACGGATGATCGAAGGCTTCGGTATTCATAGCTTTCGTCTGGTCAATGCAGCCGGCGAATCGACCTTCGTGAAATTCCATTGGCGGCCGAAACTCGGTTTGCAATCCACCCTCTGGAACGAGGCGGTCAAGATTGCCGGCGCCGATTCCGACTTTCATCGCCGCGAGCTGTTCGAAGCGATAAGCGCCGGCGATTTTCCGGAATGGGACTTGGCTGTGCAGTTGTTCTCGCAAGAGGAAGCCGATGGCTTCCCATTCGATCATCTCGATGCAACCAAACTGATACCGGAAGAACTCGTGCCGTTGCAAGTTATCGGGCGCATGGTACTCAACCGCTGGCCGGACAATTTTTTTGCGGAGACCGAACAGGTGTCGTTCTGCCCATCCCATGTCGTGCCCGGCATCGATTTCTCGAACGATCCGTTATTGCAGGGGCGCCTGTTCTCATATCAGGACACGCAGTTATCCCGCCTGGGCTCGTCGAATTTTCACCAGATACCCGTCAATGCGCCGAAATGCCCGTTCGCCAATCACCAGCGCGACGGTCATATGCAAATGGCGCAACCGGCCGGACGCGTGTCCTACGAGCCGAATACCCTGGCAGCGGACTCCCCACGCGAACAACCGGAGAGGGGTTTTCGCGGCGCAGCGATGGACGAGACCGGCGCAAAGGGAAGGATTCGGGCGGAGAGCTTTTCCGACCATTACAGCCAGGCACGGCAATTCTATCTCAGTCAGTCTCCTTACGAACAGGCACATCTTGCCTCCGCTTTGGTATTTGAGCTCTCGAAGGTCGAGCATCCGCATATTCGTGAAGCTATGGTCGGTCACCTGCGTCATATCGAAGAGGACCTCGCACAACGGGTCGCCTCTGGTCTCGGTATGAGCGAACTGCCGCAGGCGCCAACTACTGCTGCTGCAGTTCAGGAGTTAGACCTATCCCCGGCGCTGCAGCTTATAGGCAAGATGAAGGATACGCTCGAAGGTCGCGCTATCGGGGTATTGATCGCGGACGGATCGGACGCGGCAAGCATCGACGCTGTCAATCAGGCAATCGCCGCTGCAGGCGCAAAAGTGAAGTTTATCGCCGCGAAAATCGGCGAAGCGAAACTCGCCAACGGCTCGCTTTTGAAAATCGATGGCCAATTGGCCGGCACGCCGTCGGTTATGTTCGACGCGGTCGCCATCATTCTTTCCAGCGAAGCCGCCGCGTTATTGGGCAGAGAAGCCGCCGCCATCGAATTCGTACGCGACGCCTTCGGTCATCTGAAAGCGATCGGCGTTGACAAAGGCGGCGAAGCCTTAGTGAAAACAGCGGGTATCGAACAAGACGCCGGTGTGATTGCCATCGGTAACCTGGATCACTTCATTGCCGCAGCCAAGACACGTCAGTGGGGCAGGGAAGCGAGCATCAGAACACTCGCTTGATAAGGATATTATTGCTCTTGTGGGCGTCAACTCCCTTTTAATTTCAGGCGTGATATCTTTATTACGCCTGAATTGACAGCGGTGGACTCATGGCATTCACTCTCGATTCCACCGGTTTTGGGAACACATCATCCCTATGATAGGATGCCAAACCGATTCAGTTTTTAATCTTGTTTTTCATGCAAAAAAATACCCCTTATATTCTTTTTCTGGCCTTTGTATTGTTAGTAACGGTCTCTTTTTTTCTATTGATTAAAGATTTTTTATTAGCCTGTTTTTGGGCCATTATTCTGGCGGTAGTTTTTGATCCTGTTTATCAGCGGGTTAGGCAATATTTTAAAAATTCGGAAATACTGCCGTTGTTTTTAACCATGATGATGATTATCCTGGTTTTTGTGATCCCTTTGTTAACCATTACCTTGATGATAACGGAGGAAAGTACAATCCTTTATCAAAAAATTCAAAGCGGGGAAATAAACCCTCAGGTCTATTTTCAAGAAACTCTCGCGCTTCTTTTGCCAAAATTCAATAAGCTTTCACATATACAAGCATTGAGCGTTGAGCAGATAAGCGTCTCAGTAGGGGATTCCTTTACACAAGCAGTAAAATATATAGCACAACAACTCCCCGCATTGACCCAGAACTTGTTAAATCTTATCGTTCAATTTGTCTTGGCTTTCTACATTCTGTTTTTTCTATTGCGGGATGGTAATCTCTTGATAAGAAAACTCATTTCTCTGGTTCCAATTGGAGACAACATCGAAACGGAATTATTTGAACGTTTCACCAGCGTAGCCAGAGCGACTGTTAAAGGCGGGTTAATAGTCGCTGTCATTCAGGGAAGTATCGGGGGAATATTATTTTGGTTTGTAGGCATTCCAGCCGCTTTTTTATGGGGTCTGTTAATGATAATTTTATCTTTATTGCCGATAGGCAGCACTCTAATTTGGGGGCCCGCCGCGGTAATTCTATTATTACAAGGGAGAACTTTAAAAGCGACTATCGTTTTTACAGTCGGTATTTTAGTCATTGGCATGATGGATAATTTTCTACGGCCGCGCCTGATAGGTAAAGACAGTAAAATGTCAGATTATCTTGTGCTGGTGTCAACTCTGGGTGGATTAACCTGGTTTTCATTAACAGGATTTGTATTAGGTCCCATCATTGCGGCTTTATTCGTTACTTGTTGGGAGATAATGGGAAAATATAACAAAACAAGTAACATATAATGAAGCCTAACTCTGAAGTAGCCGGTTCAGCAGGTAATAAGCCAGTTTTTAACAATTGCGGTAATCAGTTTAATGAATCTTAACGAATATCCATTTAACCCGCGTGCATGCTTTTAACGATCTTGGCGGCTAAATTTGCCACGCCAGCTATTGCCCTGCTGGAACCCGGTTGGCCTAAATGAGCTGGCCGCAACGCTTAAACAACTGTATGACGGATTGTTATGTCATAGCCGGATTTGACCGCGGTATATTTTTTCTTTTTAGTGAAATTTAAAGCCTTTAACTTTTATTTTTCTCACCATTAACACTGCCCACAACGCCGGCTGTTGCGATAAAACGCAGAGCATCCTCAACAGACATATCTATTTCTACTATATTTTCCCGTGACATAATGACCGTGTTGCCGCCCATCTGATAACTGAATGGCAAAAATACGGCAACTTGGTCATCGGCAATAAAAGTATGTGAATGCTCTTTGATATCAGAAACTGTAATAAAACCTATCTGTTGACCATTGAAGAGAGGTATATTTACCAAAACTACTTTATTAAATTTCCCTTTCTGTTCACTGGAAAAAAGAGAAATAAAATCGCGTATCGCTGTATATATGCTTTTAACAACGGGAATCTGGAGCACAAGCTCTTCAAAGCTAATGAACAGTCTGGGAAAAGTTCGAGTCTCCAGAAAGCTTCCGAAAAAATAGGCTACAGCAAGACCCAATACAAACCCCAAGCCTTTTATGTACCAGCTGTCAGGTAAGAAAAACTTGAAGATATTTCCCAGCACCAATTCTGCAGTGTCGGCAAGCCAGAAGAGCAAATAAAGGGTGAGTATAAGGGGGATAATAGCGATTAACCCTTTGAAAAAGGTTTTACTGACCGGCTTCATTTTTTTATTTCCAATTAAAGTCATTGGCCTACATCATTTGGCGAAGTTGACGACCACTCCTGCATTGCTTGATCTCCCGGACGATCTATTTTAACCTTGCCGCCCTCGGTTGAGGTTACCCAGCTTACCGGAATGTAATGGTGCTGACCGGTCTTATCTTTCTTCAGCTTGATGGTACCCGCACCCTCCATATGATCGACAGTGGCAAACTGGCCGTCCTGGGAACAGATAACGGGCATATCAGGTTTAATCTGGTTGGTGTTAATCATAGGTTTTCTCCGGTTGGCTCAATTTGAAAGTCTGAGCGAATTGAATTGATAATTCTTAAATTAAAAACTGCATTACGTGCACTAGCAACATCAAGTTTAAGTATTTACTGAGGATTCCTCAGTCGAGGAAATATCCTCCGCATGAGCCCGCTCGAAGATTTCTTTTGCCGTATGAATCGCATCGCTGCTTGAAGTATGAACAGAAATCAAGGCGCTTCCTCCCTTGATTTTTCCTTCATAGCGTCTGGCTTCATACTCAGGAATACCCATCCCGATCAAGGCTCCCGCCAAGCCGCCCGTGGCGGCGCCGACTGCCGCACCGCTCAACGCACCCATAATGGGGCCTGCGGCGATAAACGCACCGACACCCGGAATAGCCAAGCTGCCAATCCCGGCCAATAACCCGATCACAGCGCCAGTGCCCAAACCCACTGTCCCACCGATAGCCGCCCCTTCCGGCGCTTTGGTGTGCTTTTCATGAGCAAAATCCTTGGTGGAGGATTTATCGGGAAGTAGCACGGATATATCATTGGTGGAAAAACCCGCGTTCTTCAGGTCATTAACAATACTCTCTGCCTGATCGATACTTTGGGCGATACAAAAAACTGCTTTACTCATGACACTCTCCCAAGCCTTTATGGCGCTATATTTTCAAGTTGATTATCTACCCGCACTACACCAGGCGTTTGCTTGGCGATTTGTTGCAGTTTCATGCTTTCGGCTTCACTTTTAACAGGCCCGCGCAAAGTCACCACCCCATTCCGTGTGATGATTTTTATATTCTGCGCATTGACTGACAGCGACTCATCTTTAACCACGGCTTGACGTATGGTAGCGGTGATAGTGATATCACTTTCGTTTTCCATTTGATCTTCCGGGGTTAAAGTAGCGTCACCCTTGTCGCGTACATTGCGCCCGGTATTGTCCAATGCCGGGTCACCGGCCGCCAAATAGATTGGGGCATTCTGTTCGGCTCGAACGGTACCGGCCATCATGTTTAAACCGACCGTTAAAGTGAACATAATTAACGATAATCGTGCAGACATAGTAAACTCCTCATTTTTTAAATGAATGTGGGCGGATTGCCCAAAGTTATGAGCGGCTAATTGAACAACAAATAAATAATGACCAGAACAACTACCGGCACACCCAACAGCCAGCCAATTAAATATCTACCAATTTTCATGACGTAACTCCACTCAAAGTAAGTAGATGAGAAGTGTACTGGAAAGGCTTTTTAGAGTCTGCTCGGTGTCGTACATTGGAGATAATCGTTTATCTCCAATGTATTGGTTTTGATGCTGTGGGAGCATGATTTGG
This sequence comes from Methylomicrobium lacus, assembly GCF_041897535.1. Classification (GTDB taxonomy): domain Bacteria; phylum Pseudomonadota; class Gammaproteobacteria; order Methylococcales; family Methylomonadaceae; genus Methylomicrobium; species Methylomicrobium lacus_A. Next base: position 727,444 of record NZ_CP169217.1, on the reverse strand, counting down.
CTAATCGGTTGAAGACCTGCCAGGTTTTAAAAACCTGGCAGGTCCATGGTGACTGCAGGTATTTTTGACCGCATCCTTACTTGCCTGGCGGGGACGACAAGGCTTCTTTGCTTTTTTCACAAGCCGCTAAGGAGGCTTTTTCAGCTGCCATGGCATGTTCCTTTGCTTGCTCCGGCTGCTGAGCGTTAGCGGCGGCCTTATGATGCATTGCTGCTTGTTCATGAGCCGCGGCCGCCGCCAAATGTTTCGCGGAGGCATTTTCAGAAGCGGACAGAGTGGATCCCGGATGAGATTGGTCAATGGGGGATCCGGCAGTATGACCCGTGGCTTGCTCTGGAGCGGCCATGCCTGCGACCGGCATGGCCATAAGCACAATGGATGCAATAATGAATTTCTTCATGTTTGAACTCCTCAAATGATTAATAAAGATATGTTTGGCTGCTATACCGTCATTCACTAATATCCGGGGCAGCTCTATCATAATTCGCATCCATCGATTAGCTCCTCTTGTTATAGGAATGATTCAACACCGGATGCAGTCGTTACATGCGCGGCGGGTCCATGTATGGCTTAGTTCCATAGTACGAATGAATTTTATCAACCCAAGACTGGTCTGCCATGTCGGGCCAGTCGTTCTTATCGAATCCCGGTGCATTTTTGAGTCGATCCTTTTCCACGTTGAGCACAAAGCGCTTGTTCGCCGTATCGAGCTTCAATGCACTCCAGGGCACCGCAAAAAGCTTTTCCCCCATTCCGAGGAAACCGCCAAAGGACAACACCGCATAACACACTTTGCCATTGGACGTATCCAACATAATTTCCTTGATTTCACCCAAGTTTTCATCTTTTGGATTAAAGACCTCATTTCCAATCAGGGTGTCGGCGCCCATCAGCCGAGGACCGGGTCCCCTTTCGTGGCCGGATTTGCGTTTGTATATACCGTAGGTATCTCGATCTTCGTAGTTCATGTTAATCTCCTGTCAAAATGACATTAAGAAAAAAGGGGGCTTACGGTCATCTTCATGATCACCAGAACCCCCGGGCCGAGCGCGATGATGTTTCCTGCCGCTAAAGGCCAACACAACATGCGAAGCTGAACGCAGTCGGTGCGGCAACGCATAGAGATTGATACTGGCGAGAACCTTTGGGTCTGAAGACTAACTTGAGTTTTGTTCGTCTTGCTCCTTAATCCTTGGGTTTCCATTGCCCGCTGGACTCATCCTTTTCATATTTCCTTTTGACCGCACTCCATGCCACCCGGCTCGCCCGCTCTTCGACTTGCCCATATTCGTCCCAAGCGCTGTTATAAGCCGCACGGTAGATTTCCTGGGCGTGTTTCGGTAAATGTTCCCGCACTGGTTCGGGCAAATCGTTCAAGTCTTTATAGGGCATGTCCTACCTCCGCTAGGATGCTTGCAGCAAAGTCGATATCTGCAACTAAGTCCGTCGCTTAATTTTCTGTTGGCTGCCCCCGATGTGAATCGGGGTTCATGGTCGATGCTGTCACGCGCCAGACGATATTGCCGACATCATCGGCGACCAGTAACGCCGCATGCTTGTCGAGCACGACGCCCACGGGGCGCCCGAACGCATCGCCATCGGCGCTAACAAAGCCCGTCAGCACGTCGATCGGATCGCCGAAGGGCTTGCCCGCTCTAAAAGGTACGAAGATGACCCCGTAGCCACTGCGCGGCTTACGGTTCCATGAACCGTGCTGACCAATGAAAACTCCGTTGTCGAATGGCGCCGGCCATGCTCCGCTCTTGGAAAAAACCAGTCCGAGCGAACCGGTGTGTGGCCCGATTGCATAATCCGGAACCCTGGCCTTGGCGACCAGGTCGGGCCGCTGAGGCTGCACCCGTTCGTCCGGATGCTGGCCATAGTAGCTGTAAGGCCAGCCGAAGAAGCTGCCGTCGGGTACCGAAGTCAGGTAGTCCGGAACCAGGTCGCTGCCGATTTCATCGCGTTCGTTGACCACGGTCCAGAGTGCCCCGCCATCCGGCTCCCAGGCGAGTCCGTTGGGATTGCGCAGACCGGACGCATAGATGCGGTAGCTTCCGCGCTTCGGATCCACCTCCCAGATGGCGGCGCGGCCGACCTCTTGGTCGATGCCGTTCTCGGCGGCATTACTGTTCGATCCCACCGTCACATAAAGTCGTGAACCGTCCCGGCGGGCTATGAGGTTCTTGGTCCAGTGATGATTGATTGGGCCCGCCGGCAGATCCAGCACCTTGGTCCCTGGCTGAGCGATCCGGATTTCGCCCTCGGTATAGGGAAATCTCACCACCGCATCGGAGTTGGCCACGTAGAAGTCGTTGCCAATCAGAGCCATGCCAAAGGGCGAGCTTAGCCCCTCGATGAACACCGACCGTGTTTCGGCCACGCCGTCACCATCGGCATCGCGCAGCAATGTGATGCGATTGGCGCTGGGTACGCCTGCGCCCGCCTTGTTCATGACCCGCTTCATAAACCAGCCTCTGATGCCCTGTGCGTCCTTTGGTCTAGACGGCGCATTGGTCTCGGCGACTAATACGTCGCCGTTGGGAAGCACAGTCAACCAGCGTGGGTGATCGAGTCCGCCAGCAAAGGCGTTTACGGCCATCCCTGGCGCCGCCAGCGGTTTTCCATTCGCGGGCCAGCCCACGGCCTGTGCGATATTCACCGTGGGAATCAACGTGGGGTTGGGCGGCGGCAGTTGGGGGTGAGGGCCGACGCCGGCCGCAACCGGCAACTGCGCCACCTCGCCACATGCTGTTAGCGCTATCGCTGCCACGGTGAACAACAAGGGTCTTGGGTACACAGCCAAAGAACCCGGTTCACCCTTAGTACTTGTCGCTTCCCATTTGCCGGCAACTCTCGGCACATTCCTTACATGCCTCGACGCATTCCTCCATGTCGCCGATTTTTTCGCAATCCGCCGCGCATGCCTCGCAGACTTCGGCGCAGACCGCGCATAGATGATGCGAAAATTGGGAGCTGCTGAGCTGAAAATTGGCCGACGTCTGGCAAATCTCGGCGCAGTTCATCAGCAGGCGGAAATGTTTGGGTTTAACGTGCTTGCCGCCGGCCTCCAGGCAGTGGTTCATCGCGGTTGCCAGACAGACCTGATGGCAGTGACTACAAGCCTCGATACAGGCTTGCGTGGCATGTTCAGAGGGGGTGTGGGTTGATTGGGTCATGGAATTCTCCTGTGCTAAAAAAACAAGCGCGGACAAAGATGTACACGTCATTTCGACCTGGAACCCAGCTTCGGGACGAAATGAGGTTTCGTCAAAACCTTAGAAAATCTTATTGTTTAAATTAGCCGCAGTCAGTACGTTGGCGCGCATACCCGGCTGTTGAAAGAGTCACCATCATTCATCAGCTTATGTGCGGAACCGCATCGACTGCGGTCGACTTTATAGTTAGTCTTGTTTTTGACAACGCTGGAAAGAGTAAGCGAAAGATAGGAGGCACAAACTATGGCGAACTACCAGTATTTAATCATCGGCGGCGGGATGACCGCAGCCGCTGCGGTGGATGGTATCCGCGAAGTTGATCCAACCGGCAGCATAGGGCTGATCAGCGCGGAGCTTGACACTCCGTACGATCGGCCACCTCTGTCAAAGGCGCTCTGGAAGGGCAAGCCCTTGGATAGCATCTGGCGCAAGCTGGAGAGCAAAGAGGCCAAGCCTCACCTTGGCCGTGTCGTCAAAGAAATTGTTCCCACTCAAAAACGTGTCGTGGACGACAAGGGGGATATTTTCACCTATCAAAAACTCTTACTGGCTACGGGCGGCAAGCCACGACGCCTTCCGTTCGGCGACGACAAGATCATTTACTTCCGGACCCTGCCGGACTACCGGCGTCTTCGTGCTCTGACCGAAACGGGGCGGCGGTTTGCCGTGATCGGCGGCGGGTTTATCGGTTCGGAGATCGCAGCGGCGCTCGCTCTGAACGGGAGAGAAGTGGTGATGATTTTCCCCGGTAAAGATATTGGAGATCGCGTCTTCCCGAGTCCTCTCGCTCGTTTTGTGTCCAATTTCTACAAGCAAAAGGGCGTTGAAGTGTTGGCCGGCGAAGAGATTGTTGGTTTGGAAACGCGAGGTAACCAACAAGTTTTGAAAACGCGTACTAATCGCGAAATTATAGTCGACGGCGTGGTGGCAGGAGTCGGCATCGCGCCGAACGTAGAGCTTGCCCAATCAATCGGACTCGAAGTGGAAAACGGAATCGTCGTGGACGAGTTTTTGCGCACCAGCCATCCCGACATCTATGCAGCGGGAGACGTTGCCGCATTCTACAACCCTGCGTTGGGAAAGCGCATCCGGGTCGAACACGAGGACAACGCCAATTCCATGGGACGATTGGCCGGGCTGAACATGGCAGGCAAGTCTGAGCCCTATCACCACCTGCCATTCTTTTACTCCGACATGTTCGATTTGGGATACGAAGCAGTAGGCGAAGTGGACGCACGTTTGGAGACTTTTGCCGACTGGAGGCGACCCGACGAGGAAGGCGTCATCTACTATTTACAGGACGGTAGAGTGCGAGGCGTGTTGTTATGGAATGTATGGGAACAGGTGGAAGCCGCTCGCCAATTGATTGCCGAGCCTGGTCCGTTCACGCTCAAGGATCTCAAAGATCGGTTGCCGGCTAAAACTTCAAATCCGAAACCGCACTCATGAGACCGGATTCGTTTTTGCTGGAGCCCATATCACCTTTCCGACCGAGTCTCTCGGTCTGTGTGTTGCCCCGTCTGAGAGGCCGCAGGGAATAAAAAAGTTGCCGAGTACGAGGAATAAAGCATGCCAAAGGAAAAACCTTTACCGCTGGTAATGACGATAGGCCATTCGACGCGCACGTTAGAGGATTTCATCCGCCTGCTTAAGGCACACGGAGCAACGTGCGTAGTGGATGTGCGCACCATTCCGTGTTCCCGGCACAATCCGCAATTCAACAAGGCTACCTTGCTCTGTTCGCTAAAGAAAGTCGGCTTGGAATATGTTCACATGCCTGGACTCGGCGGACTGCGTCATGCGAAAGTCGATTCGCTGAACATGGGCTGGCGCAATGCCTCCTTTCGAGGATTTGCAGATTACATGCAAACACCCGAGTTTGCGCAGAGTCTCGAAGAATTGATTCGCCTGGCGAACCAATACCGAATCGTCTTGATGTGCGCTGAAGCGGTGCCGTGGCGCTGTCATCGCTCACTCATCGCAGATGCCTTGCTGGTCCGTGGTATTCGCATCGAGGATATCATGAGCGCAACTCACCGTCAGGTTCATACTCTCACGTCGTTTGCCATCGTCCGGGACCGTTCGATCACCTATCCATCCGAGGAGTTTGGGAATACACAAACGCAGCATTCGGCCAAACACGCCCGGCCGCAGCCCATCACGAAAATCATGCCTAAAGAAGATTAAACCGTGAAACCAAACGCACTCATGAAGCACAACTTGGAGCATAAGGTGCGCTTGGATGTCGACTTTTCCCCGCACGCGGTCACGGCGGTTACACCAGATCGCATACGCGAACCGTCAGCTTGTCGCTCCGCCGCATGAACAGCGACGCTTTGATGAACGAACAGAGTCTCGACCAGCTCCAGCGTGCCGCGTTCGGCTACTTCCTGCAAGCCGTAAATCCGGCCAACGGACTGATCGCCGACACCTCGCGCAGGAATTCGCCGGCCAGCATTGCCGCCGTCGGATTCGCTCTGTCGGTCTATCCGGTGGCGGTGGAACGTGGCTGGATGGCGCGGGCCGACGCGGCCAAACGCAGTCTTTCCGTGTTGCGTTTCTTTCGTGACAGCGACCAAAGCGGCAGCCCGGAGGCGACCGGCTTCAAGGGTTTCTACTACCACTTTCTCGACATGCACACCGGCGTCCGCGTCTGGCGTTCGGAGCTGTCGACCATTGACTCCGCGCTGCTGATTGCCGGCGCGCTGACCGCCAGCATGTACTTCACTGCCAATACGCCTGAGGAAACCGAACTGCGCGAACTCGTCGAGACGCTATACTTTCGCGTCGACTGGCGATGGTCGCAGGGTGGAGCTGCAACGATCAGGCAAGGCTGGAAGCCGGAATGCGGATTCCTGCACTACGGGTGGGATGGTTACAACGAGTCTATCATCCTTTACGTCCTCGCGATGGGTTCGCCGACACATCCGCTCAAGGACGACAGCTACGAGGCCTGGACGGCAACCTATCAATGGGAGCATCTATACGGCTACGATTATCTGTATGCGGGACCACTGTTCATGCACCAGTTCTCTCACGCATGGATCGATTTTCGCGGCATTCGGGATCGCTTCATGCGCGAGAAGCGCTGCGACTATTTCGAGAACAGCCGACGAGCCATTGAGGTTCAACGCGAGTATGCGCGGCGCAACCCGCACGGCTTCGCCGGTTATGACGAAAACTGCTGGGGCCTGACGGCCTGTGATGGCCCGAGCAATCTGCTGCCCGAACTGGCCGAGCGGCGCCGCTTGTTCGGCTATGCCGCGCGTGGCGTGCCGTACGGGCCCGATGACGGAACTCTCAGCGGGTGGGCGGCGCTGGCATCGCTGCCGTTCGCGCCCGAGATCGTCTTATGCGCCGCAGGCAACATGCTGCAACGCTATCCCGAGATGCTGACCGCTCAGCAATACACCAGCAGTTTCAATCCGACTCTCGCCAGCGCCGGTTGTAGCGCCTGGGTTTCGGCCGGCCATTTCGGACTAGATCAGGGCATCGTGGTGATGATGATCGAAAACCATCGCACCCAACTGATCTGGCGGCTGATGCGGGACTGCTCCTATGTCGGCGCCGGTTTACGGCGCGCCGGATTCCGAGGCGGCTGGCTTTAGCCGCTGCCTTTATTCAAGGATCACAACCATGCAGCAGCGCAACGCTCCTTACTCGACAGCACCACCGGACGCTCACGATCGCGAGCGGCTGGAAAACGTGCATCCAGCCGAATGGCGCAATCCGCAGCCGGCAGACCGGTACAGCCTGGTGGTCGTCGGTGCCGGTACCGCAGGACTGGTGGCGGCGCACGCTGCAGCGGCACTGGGCGCGAAGGTCGCGCTGATCGAGCGCGACCTGCTCGGAGGCGACTGTCTGAATGTCGGCTGCGTGCCGTCGAAAGCAATCATCCGCACGGCGCGGCTGTACGCCGAAATGCGCAATGCCGAGCAGTATGGCGCGCAAGTCCCGAGCGATATCCGCGTTGACTTTGCTGCCGTAATGGAGCGCATGCGCGGTATTCGCGCCCGTATCAGCCGTTCCGATTCGGTGCACCGGCTGATCGCGGCCGGCGTGGATGTCTTCTTCGGCCAGGCGCGCTTCACCGGACCCGATAAGCTGACCGTGGATGGCGCGAAACTGCGCTTCAAAAAGGCACTTATCGCTACGGGCGCACGGCCGAACACGTCCTGTATTCCCGGCCTCGTCGAGGCCGGCTATCTGACCAACGAGAACATCTTCGACCTGACCGAGCTGCCGCGCCGCCTACTGGTCATCGGCGGCGGCCCGCTCGGCTGCGAACTGGCGCAGGCGTTCTGCCGCTTCGGAGCGCAGACCATTATTGCCCAGGAAAAGCCGCTGTTTTTGCCCAGGGAAGAGCGCGACGCCGCACAGCTCCTCTCGGACGCATTTGCGCGCGACGGCATCGAGGTGCGCCTGAACACCCGAGCTGTCAACGTGCGCGTGGAAGGTGAGCGGAAGCTCGTTGATCTGGTCAGCGACGACTACAAAAGCACGGTAGCGGTCGATGCCATTCTCATCGGCACAGGCCGGTTACCGAATGTCGATGGCCTGCATCTGGAGGCCGCAGGCGTCGATTTCGATACGACCACCGGCATTCGGGTCGATGATTTCCTGTGCAGCAGCAACCGGCGCATCTATGCCGCCGGCGATGCCTGCCTGGAGCACAAGTTCACCCATACCGCCGACGCGTCGGCGCGCATCGTGGTTCAGAATGCGCTGTTCCTCGGTCGTCAGCGTCTGAGTGCACTGACGATTCCGTGGTGCACCTACACCGATCCGGCAATCGCTCATGTCGGCCTTTATGTGCGGCAGGCGCGCGAACGGAACATCCCGGTGAAGACTTTCACCATCCCGATGCATGACGTGGATCGCGCGATCGCCGACGACGAGGAGGTGGGCTTCGTGAAGATCCACATCAAGGAGCGGACGGACCGGATTCTCGGCGCAACAATCGTCGCCCGTCATGCGGGCGATATGATCAACGAGATCACCCTGGCGATGGTCGCGGGGATCGGATTACGTACCCTCGCCCATGTCATCCACGCTTATCCGACCCAGGCTGAAGCGATCAAGAAGGCAGCGGACGCCTACAACCGCACGCGTCTGACGCCGAGACTCCAATGGCTGCTGTGGCGCTGGCTGACATGGTGAGCTCATTTTCGGAATGACTCGCGCGGGCGAAATCTCAAGGCCGGTAAGTCACAATTGATCAAGTCGCTGATACGCTCGACCGTCAGATCGGCAGCCGGATATGTGTTGTCAATTCCAGCAGGAACACCACCTCGTTCGCCGCTGTCATTTTGCCACCGTGACCGATATTGGGTTATGCCAGCTTCCGTCTGCCGCAATGAGCGCATCAGCTTGTTTCGGCCCCCAGCTGCCGGGCTTGTAGCGGTGAGCCTTGTGGTGGGTATTAAGAATGGGATCGACTACAGCCCAGGCGGCCTCGACCGCATCCTCGCGGGTAAAGAGCGCTCCGTCGCCAGCCATGGCGTCTTCCAAAAGTCGCTCGTAGGGTGTCTCCTGTCCAGGCTGTTCATCCAGCAGGTAGAGTTCACGCTGGTCGCCGACGAACTCCTTGCCTGCGCGCTTGACGCGCGCGGCGATGGCGACGGCGGAGTTGGGAGAGAGCCGGAAACGCAGGTAATTGGCGCGCCCGGCCACGGGAGCGGAATCGTCGAACAGCTTTTGCGGTGGCGGTTTTAACTCCACCAGAACCTCGGCCGCTGTTGCAGCCAGGCATTTGCCGGAACGCAGATACCACGGCACTCCTTCCCAGCGCCACGAATCGATAAAAAGCCGAAGGGCGCAGAAGGTTTCGACGTCCGAACCCTTTGCCACGCCAGGCTCTTTCCGGTAGCCTGAATACTGTCCACGCACCACATCGTCAGGATGCAGGGGACGCATGGCCTGGAACACCTTGGCTTTCTCGCTGTGGACTGCCCCAAAGCCCTGATAAGCCGGGGGCTCCATGGCAAGCAACGCGACAATCTGGAACAAATGATTCTGGATAACGTCGCGCAGGCAACCGACACTTTCGTAAAATGCGCTGCGACTTTTCACACCGAAATCCTCGCACAGCGTGATCTGCACGCTGGCCACGTAGTTACGGCTCCAAATCGGCTCAAGGAATGAATTGGCGAACCGGAAATAGAGGATATTCATGATCGCCTCCTTCCCGAGATAGTGGTCGATGCGGAAGATCGAGTCTTCCGCAAACGCCGACAGCGCGATGCGGTTGAGCTCTCGGGCCGAAGCCAGGTCGCGTCCGAAGGGTTTTTCAACGATAACGCGCGCCTGATCGGCTAGGCCCGCCGCACCGAGCCCTTCGATAACCGTCGCGAACAGCGCGGGTGGGATGGCGAGGTAATGCGCCGGGAGCCGGGCATCGCCCAGCGTCTGCTTGAGCGCTTTGAACGTGTCTAGGTCGTTGTAATCACCGCCCACATACTGGAGCAGAGAAAGCAGGCGGTCGAGGGCGCTCCGGTCATCGATCTTGCCGGCTTGCTTGATACTGTCCGTCGCCTGTTTGCGCACTTGCGCGAGGCTCCATTTCGAGGAGGCGACGCCTACAACCGGCACGGTGAGGACACCGCGCTTGGCCATCGCGTAGAGCGCCGGAAAAATCATCTTGTGGGCAAGGTCGCCCGTCACGCCGAAGATCACCAGCGCATCAGCCTGCGCCGTGCGACTATAGTTATTGCTCATCACTGCTGTTTCAACACTAATTCAGGGCACATAATTAAGCAGATTTGAGATGCATTTCATAGTCCTGTGAATCGGCGTCCAATTTTTACTAGGATTGTAAAAAAATTAGCAAAAACAATGTTGTATAAATTGTTTCCGGTCGGTTTTGATGCTACGAATTGGTAAATATTCGACGCCGTTCCTCATCGAGTACATGACCCAAAAACCCGATTCACGCTTAGTGCAGGGCGCTCCCCATTTGCCGGCAACTCTCGGCACATTCCTTACATGCCTCGACGCACTCCTCCATGTCGCCGATTTTTTCGCAATCCGCCGCGCATGCCTCGCAGACTTCGGCGCAGACCGCGCATAGGTGATGCGAAAATTGGGAGCTGCTGAGCTGAAAATTGGCCGATGTCTGGCAAATCTCGGCGCAGTTCATCAGCAGGCGGAAGTGTTTGGGTTTAACGTGCTTGCCGCCGGCCTCCAGGCAATGGTTCATCGCGGTTGCCAGGCAGACCTGATGGCAGTGACTACAGGCCTCGATACAGGCTTGCGTGGCGTGTTCAGAGGGGGTGTGGGCTAATTGGGTCATGGAATTCTCCTGTGCTAAAAACAAGCGCGGACAAAGATGTCCGCGTCATCTCGACCTGGAACCCAGATTCGTGGCGATCCTGGGTAGTGCCAAAATCTTATAAACATATTAGCCGTAAAACGAGCCGCAGTCGGTACGGTATCAAACTTATACCCATCCGCTGAGGTCAGCGATGGGATGCCGCTGCCGTCGGGTAATATCGCCGTCCGGGCGCTTGCGACGACGCGCCCGGTTGACGGAAGGACTGCATCATCCAAACGAGAGGCAATGCTCTGTAAAAAGAGTGGACCGAGGTCACAAGGTTCAGCACGGTCCTCAAGGGTGTAGCCCTGTCGCTGCGTGGTTTATCGGCAGCGTCGCCACGGAATCTTGGGGATGGGCGCTTGGTGATTTCGCCGATGACAAATCCGATGCCGGCCGCCAGCAGTAAGGTCGCAGGAGCGGTCATCTGTTGGTGTATCTTCCGTACCAGCCTATCGGTGCGAACACCGACTTCCCGTCGACGTTCCAACACCTGCCGCTCCGCATGCCTGATTTGAGACGTCAGAGACTTGGGTCTGCTTGGGTTTAGACGAGGGGCCTTGATCATGATTTCTCGGCTTCCTGACGTCCTGGGGGGATGGGCTGAATACTGCGGAGGGTCGCAGGGAATTGTAGATAACGGCTGTTGCGGCGGATTACGCCACAGAGGATCAGAGCGAGCAGCAAATTGGCAGCGACGGCAAGCAGTATGGCGCTACTCATCACGACGCCATACTCGACCAGCCTCGCTACGGCGGCAGCCATGAGTCCCAGCCACGCGGCGCTCAGCAAAACGGCGACCATCACTCCCACCATGATCATGGCCACCAGGCTCTCGCCCGCCCGCTGCGTCTCCAGCGCGGCGAGCCGGAAGCGATCATGGCTTAACTCAAGCAGCTCATGCCATAATGACCGGGCATCTTCCAGCACGCCGGAATCGCTTGCCGTAGCGTCGCACGTGGCAGTACTCCCAGGCGTTTCATCTTTTTCGGCGTCCGGGTCCATGGTGTTTGAAAGCCTAACGGCCGCTCAACAGCCGGCTCAAGAGAAAGCCGGCCGCTACCGCGATACCCAGCGACGTTATGGGGTTATCGCGAACATAACCGCGGCAATTTTCCATTAATTGCTTCTCGGCAGTTTTCAGCTGATTTCCTTTTTCGCCAAGCGCATCTGCGGCCTGATTGGTCGCATTGGCGATCATATCGACCGCCTCATGTGCGGAATGAGATGCTTTGTCTACGGTTTCCATGGCGACATTCTCCTCTATTTGAGCCGCATATCATTCTTGACCGACTTCACGCCCGGGACGCGGCGCGCAACTTCGATCGCTGTATCCATATCGGACCTGGCGTTCACGAAACCGCTCAATTGAACCACGCCCTTGAAGGTTTCTACATTGATCTGGCCGGATCTGAGGTTGGGCTCATCGAATAACTGCGCCTTGACCTTCATGGTGATGACACTGTCGTCAACATACTCGCCGGATCCCTCATGTCTTGGCGTCGATGCGCAACCTGCAACAGCCATCAACGTCAGGGCCAAAAAGAATGTGGAAATAAATTTAATAAGGTTTTGCATGACTAACTCTCCCAGTAAACCATAAACAATCAAAATAAGGTATTGCATGACTCAACCCCTCGTCAGGTGTCTAATCCGATGGATTAAAGCAAACGATTACACATCTGATGCCGAAGTACGCGCCAAAAACCTTGGAGCCACTTTAGCTATAAAATAAGCCGTAGTCGGTACGGTAGTGTACATACGGACAGAACAGGTTTCCTAAAGTGGAAAGGGATCCCGTCTTTCAACTCCGAAGGCGAGGGTATTTTGACACCGTTATTCCAAATAGATGGCGGATATCCGCTGATCGGGTCTTGCATGTTGAAAGCGGACAATTTTTCCTGCCTGGGGTATGGGTTCTAAAGCCTGGGTCACAAGTATCGATACTAGCCGCTTCATGTGCGATACCATACAGACAGGGCCTGATCTTAACGCTAGCATTCTACGAATATTTTCTTAATCTAAATAACGAGGTTTTCTTGCCTCCGATGTTTTAGAAGGTGAGTCCTTCTATGTCTTTTGGCGGACTTTTAAAAACCCAACAATAAGGGATCGCTCATGAAAACGATAAATGAATGCATGCAAAATGTATTAGCCCCTAGAATTCTTCTGATAACCTGTTTATCCGCTGTGCTCGGACTGGCCGGTTGCGAACAAGAAGGAACGGCAGAAAAGGCAGGGCAAAAAATCGATCGAGCGGTTGAAAATGCCGAGCAAAAGATTGAGCAAGCGACGGAAAAGACAGAAAAACGACTGGAAAATGCAAAGGAGTCGGTGACCGACAAAACCCAGTCCGCGGGAGAATACATCGATGATTCTGTGATTACCATGAATGTTAAGGCGGCGCTATTAAATGATCCCTTCCTGAAGTCTTCCCAAATTGAAGTGACTACGGTGAATGGCGTAGTGAAGCTGAGCGGCACGGTGGATTCCGAGCTAAATATCGGCAGAGCGATAGAAGCGGCCAAGAGCCAGTCAAATGTAAAATCAGTGCAAACGGAACTGACTGTCAAAGCCAGTGCGCCGGGTACAAATTAATGGCTTATTGTCGCTTGATGGCGGTTCTGGGCGTGATGGTGGTGCCGGCATCTTTTGCGCATGCCGCGGCTCAGGATGACGCCTACATTGCAGGCTATGCTGCCGGCGTGTTAAAACATGACTTAAACCTTGAGATTAAGTCATTAAGCGTACGCGATGGCGTCATTCATTTCCCGATAGGCGGCCTGGAAGCCGCCGACCGGGCTAGGGCTGTACAGCTATTAGCGAAAATCCCCGGGGTTAATGCGGTAAAGACAACGGGAACCACGGCTCAACCGCTTATGGACTCTTCTGCAGAGGGAGGGCAGGTTCCCGCCGATGAGGCTGAGTCGACGACTGAATCCATTATTTTACCCACAGGGCTTCTTCCTGCCGGTCATTTATTCAAGCCCTTATTGGCGGATCCGCGCTGGGCTCATTTCTCGGCGGCTTTCCGTAATTTCCAGAGTGACAATTTTGATGGAAAAGATATAGCCTCCGTGAGTTTCGGTGAAACCATACCGTTTTACCGCGGCAACTTCGGACAATCCACTGTGCAATGGGAAGCTGGAATTCAGGCCGGGGTCTTTAGTGACTTCAATCTGGATGCGTCATCGTCCGATCTGGTCAATACCGATTTTATTGCATCAATTTATTCAAGCGTGCGCGCCGGTCAATTTTCCGCTTTTGGCCGACTTTATCATCAGAGCTCACATCTTGGCGACGAGTTTCTGCTGCGCAAGATAGATACTAAATTCGAGCGCGTTAACCTCAGTTACGAAGGAGTCGATCTGAGACTCTCTTATGAGCTTCCCTATGGCGTGCGCTTGTATGGCGGCGGGGGCGGTCTGTTCCATACCGAGCCTTCGGCGCTTAAGCCGTGGTCGGCGCAATACGGTATTGAGTTTCGAAGCCCGTGGCGCATCGATGTTGCCTCAATGCGCCCCATCGTTGCGGTTGACATCAAGAATTTTGAGGAAAATAACTGGAATACCGATGTCTCAGCCAGGGCAGGGGTAGAATTCGATAATTTACAAGTCCTGAGTCGGAAGCTTCAGGTTCTTGTGGAATACTATAACGGTTTTTCTCCGAGCGGGCAGTTTTATAAAGATAAAGTGGAGTATATCGGCTTGGGAGCGCATTACCACTTCTAATTCTGTCGCTGCTGAAAAAATAAACAAATTTTAGAACAGCCAGGGCTTTTTCCGACCTACTAACGCAAAGTTTAGTCACTATCATTACAATATTTCAACAATTATTGTATAATTGTCGTATGGATAAGCAACTTGCAACAACATTGTTTGAATCGCTGGCTTCCGGCGTGCGGCTGGATGTGTTCCGCCTATTGGTTAAACGCGCGCCCACCGGACTGGTCGCCGGGGAGATTTCCTCGTTATTGGCCCTGCCACCGACTAATCTGTCGTTTCATCTCAAAGCGATGACACATGCCGGTTTAGTTAGCGTCACCCAAGAAGGTCGTTACCAGCGTTATCGCGCCAATCTGGCCGTCATGCAGGATCTGATTGTTTATATGACCGCCGAATGCTGTGCCGGCCATCCCGAGCAGTGCTTTGAAAGCCAGTCAACAGCGGTCTTATCTGATACGAATCCTTCACCCTCTGATCAAATAGATTCTTACTTATGAATGTGCTTTTTCTTTGTACCGGCAATTCCTGCCGTTCCATTCTCGGCGAGGCCACCTTCAACCACTTGGCGCCGGCAGGCTGGCGAGCCATGAGCGCAGGCAGCAAACCCACGGGGCAAGTTCACCCTCGTTCACTCGCCTTGCTGGCACGAGAAGGTATTGCCTCCGAAGGGTATTACAGCAAATCCTGGAATGATCTGCCGGTCACGCCCGATATCGTGCTGAGCGTCTGCGGCAACGCCGCTAACGAAACCTGCCCGGTTTATCTCGGACCGGTGCTGCGCAGCCATTGGGGCGTCGAAGACCCAGCCCATGTCACCGGCAGCGACGAGAAAATCGACGCCGCCTTTATGATCGCCTATCGTATTCTGCGTTACCGCATCGAAACCTTTCTGGCGCTACCGCTCAACGAATTACAAATCGACCACGAACGCCTGAAAGCGGAACTGGATCACATCGGTACCTTGTTACCCTAAACTTTAAGGAGAACCCTCATGAAAAACATTCAAGTATTTGACCCTGCCTTGTGCTGCAGCACCGGCGTTTGCGGCGTGGATGTGGATCAACAATTAGTCGACTTTTCCGCCGATGTCGATTGGGCCAAACAGAATGGTGCCCAGATCGAGCGTTTCAATCTGGCCCAGCAACCCATGGCCTTCGCCGAAAACGCCACCGCAAAAGCCTTTCTGGAACGTTCCGGCGCGGAAGCGCTGCCATTGATTCTGGTTAACGGCGAAGTCGCGTTGGCCGGCCGTTACCCCAACCGTAGCGAACTGGCACGTTGGGCCGGTATTGTCCAGGCGGAAGCAAAGCCGCAATCCAGTTGCTGCAGCGGCAGTAAATGCTGCTAATCACCATTTAGGACTCTCGCCATGGCTGACATGAAATTTCTCGATCACGCGCCGCGCTTTTTGTTTTTTACCGGCAAGGGCGGCGTCGGCAAGACTTCGATTGCCTGCGCCACGGCAATACAGCTTGCGGATGCCGGCCGCCGCGTACTGCTGGTCAGTACCGATCCGGCGTCCAATGTGGGTCAAGTGTTCGGCATCACCATCGGCAACCAAATTACGGTGATCCCGGGTGTGCCGGGACTGGCGACACTGGAAATTGATCCCCAGGCCGCCGCCCAAGCCTACCGTGACCGTATCGTCGACCCGGTACGCGGCGTGCTGCCGGAAACGGTGCTGAAAGGCATCGAGGAACAGCTGTCCGGCGCTTGTACCACCGAAATCGCGGCGTTTGACGAATTCACCGCGCTGCTGATCGACTCGGCACTGACCGCCGACTACGACCATATCGTGTTCGACACGGCTCCTACCGGTCATACCATTCGCCTGTTGCAACTGCCCGGCGCCTGGAGCGGCTTTCTGGAAGCAGGCAAAGGCGACGCTTCTTGTTTGGGTCCGTTAGCCGGGCTGGAAAAACAGCGCACTCAGTATAAGGCAGCGGTCGACGCGTTGGCCGACGCGGAGCGGACACGCTTGATTTTGGTGGCCCGCGCCCAGCAGGCGACCTTGCGCGAAGTCGCTCACACCCATGAAGAACTGGCAGCCATTGGGCTGTTGCAGCAGTACTTGATCATCAACGGCATTCTGCCGCGCATCGAAGCGGAAAACGATCCGTTGGCCGCCGCCATTCACGAACGCGAACAATCCGCCCTCCAGGCCATCCCGGAGGTGTTGCGAGAACTCCCCTGCGATCATGTCATGCTCAAGCCTTTCAACCTGGTCGGGATCGCGGCGTTACGGCAATTGCTGGTTGATACGCCTCCCGAGGCGCATGTGAATGTCGATTCATCGATTGAACTCGATGAACCTGTCTTGTCGGATTTGGTAGACGACATTGCACGGGATGGGCATGGCTTGGTTATGCTGATGGGTAAGGGTGGGGTCGGCAAAACCACGCTGGCAGCTGCCATCGCCGTCGAACTGGCCCAACGCGGACTGCCGGTACTTCTCACCACCTCGGACCCGGCGGCGCATTTGAGCGAAACCTTGAACGGCACCGTGGATAATCTGACGGTCAGCCGGATCGATCCGCGCGTCGAAACCGAACGTTACCGGCAACATATCCTGGAGACCAAAGGCGCAAAGCTGGATGCTCAGGGCCGAGCCCTGTTGGAAGAAGACCTACGCTCCCCTTGCACCGAGGAAATTGCCGTATTCCAGGCTTTCTCACAGATCATCCGCGAGGCGGGCAAAAAATATGTGGTGATGGACACGGCGCCGACCGGTCATACCTTGCTGTTGCTCGATGCGACAGGAGCCTATCACCGTGAAATCAGCCGGCAGATGGGCGGCACGGGCTTGCACTACACCACGCCGTTGATGCGGCTGCAAGATCAGAAACTGACCAAGGTTCTGATCGTTACCCTGGCGGAAACAACACCGGTCCTGGAAGCGGCCAGCCTCAAGGAAGACCTCAAACGAGCCGGCATAGAGCCATGGGCCTGGATCATTAACCATAGTATCGCGGCGACGTCGGCCACATCGTCTTTGCTGCGGCAGAGAGCCGCGAACGAACTTCGTGAAATTAACGCCGTAGCCAATGATCATGCGCAGCGCTATGCGGTGGTTCCGCTGTTGAGAGAAGAACCGGTAGGCGCGGAACGCCTTCGCATGCTCATCAATCCGCAAGCCTAGGTGTAGCGGCTCGCGTTGGAAATCGGCCGGGCTGGCTTTTAACGCCGATTTCGGCTCGAATTAACGGCAAATTTGCGACACGAGGTCGCTTGGAGAAGTTGTTTCCACAAGGCTGTTGGAAACCACCCGTGTCACCGGGTGAATCTAGGGGCATGAATAAAGAGCTGCCTTGACAACGTAACGAAGCATGACGGTAGTCATGTGGGGTACCAATCGCGAGAGATGTACCCTCCTGGTAACCACAAACCAGGTGAGTGCTAGATAGCTGGTACGGTGAAGATATCTGAACCTGTAATAAAGATCGTTATTAATGACAAGCGGAAGTGGTTTATACGCTTGACCAAAAGGTATTGGAAGCGGGCAGAACGATTATTTGCTGCGTTCTCGTGACCCACACGCTTCCCGGTCGACAGCAGGCACCTAACCCGGCGTACTTCCCAAGGGAAACGTGGAAACCCCGTATCGCTCCCGGCCTTGGCCGGGACAGCGTGCCGTGAGGTACGCCTAGGGCGGTGCGGGTTTGGGATGTCGGAAGAAGCGAAAGCCGTGCTGTAATGGCACGGATACGGGTTTAAACGTTACCCGGTACGAAAGTGCGCCCACGTCCGACGGGTCTTTTATTGCAAGAGAAGAGGTAGAACCGACCCTATGAGGAAAAGCAAATGATGACGGCAGCGATGCCTGTTGGTGCATCCTCAGCCGCATTATCATGGGATGCCATCGACTGGCAGGCTGTGGCAATGCAGGTGAGACGGCTGCAGCTGCGTATTGCAAAGGCAACCCGAGAGCAGCGCTGGGGTAAAGTGAAAGCTTTACAATGGCTGCTCACCCATTCGTTAGCGGCAAAGCTGTTAGCCGTCAAACGGATTGGGCAAAACCGCGGCCGGAACACGGCCGGTATCGATGGCGTCACCTGGAAGACGCCGCAACAGAAATTGCAGGCGGCTTTGGCGTTAAGGCGCAGAGGCTATCAGGCTCAGCCTTTGCGGCGCATTTATATCCCCAAGAAAAACGGCAAGCAACGGCCGTTGAGTATCCCCACGATGAGCGACCGGGCCATGCAAGCCCTGTATTTGCTGGCTCTGGAGCCGGTGGCGGAAATGACAGGGAATCGCAACGCCTACGGTTTCCGGCCGAAAAGGTCGACAGCCGATGCGATCAGTCAATGTTTTAACGCCCTGGCACGCAAACAATCACCGCAATGGATACTCGAGGGCGATATCAAAGCCTGCTTCGATCAAATCAGTCATGACTGGCTGAAAGCCAACATTCCGATGGATAAAACCATCCTGGAGAAATGGCTGGACGCCGGTTATGTGGAAGAGCGAGAGATGTTTCCTACGCTGGCTGGAACGCCACAGGGAGGGATAGCCTCGCCAACGCTGGCTAATATGACGTTAGCCGGTCTGGAACAAGTCGCTATCAAGGCAGCACCGCGTCATCACAAAATCAATGTGGTGATTTATGCGGATGACTTCGTGATTACCGGGTCTTCGAAAGAAGTGCTCGAGATGCAAGTCAAGCCAGCCGTGGAAGCCTTTCTATTGGAGCGCGGGTTAACGCTCTCGCCGGAGAAAACGCAGATCACGCACATCAGTGAGGGATTTGATTTTCTCGGGTTTAATATTCGCAAATACCAAGGCAAATTGCTGACCAAGCCTGCGAAGCAATCGATTCAGTCCTTGTTAGCGGATATAAGAGCCATTATCAAAACTAACCCCACGGTAAAGACGGAACACCTGATTCGGCTTTTAAACCCGAAACTGAGAGGGTGGGCCAACTACTACCGCCATGGCGTAGCCAAAAAGAGCTTTTCCAGGATTGATCACCAGCTTTTTCTGATGTTAATCGCTTGGATCAACCGGAGACATCCGAACAAATCGGCCCGCTGGAAACGGAATCGCTATTTCCGCCGCCAAGGGCTGCAAAATTGGCTGTTTTCAACACGGATTCAGGATAAGCAAGGAGCATCCATACCGCTGGACTTGTTCAGTGCCGCCTCGGTGGCGATTGTTCGGCATATCAAGATCAAAGCTGACGCATCGCCCTATGATCCCGCCTATGACGACTATTTTGCCCAGCGTAAAGCATCACGCCGGGTAAATCCGTTCATGTGGTCTGGAATGGTAGCACAAGCAGAATAGCTTCAGTACGGTAATCAGGTTGCCGGGTCGTTAACTCGGCTTTTATAAAGGCTTGAGCGGTGTGACGGGAAACTGTCACGCACCGTTCTTAGGGGAGGACAAGGCAGTAATGCCTTGTCCTTACCCGGCGAAATAGCCTTTGGGCTCAGATCGGATAATGGGGCCGCCTCTGGACCTTCGCGCCATAGCGGCAAGGGACATTCGAAGCGGCCCCATTTTGGGGATGAATCAAGGCTGCCGGCTAGGGATAGTCAGCCAACACGTTCTCCGCCTCCTGCTTGATGATTGCGTGTACGGCCTTAGTGGGGTGGATCCCATCCCAGAAGAAGAAGCTGTCAGGTTTTTTGCAGGTATAAGGCGGAGTATTCGGCGTTACGCAAGGATCCGTGGCATTCGTCAGACCGAAGTCGCTCGGAGAGCCGATAATAGTCGCCATTTGATCAGCGATATCCAGTTGCGCGATCTGGATGCCTGACAGAACGCTGAGTGGTGTCAATACACTTTGGGCCAGCCCTTGATTGAACCCGTCCGTCAGGGTGCCTGCAACCGTTATCACGTCCGGCCCCAGGGCTGTCACAGCAGGAAGCAAATCTATCCTTGCCGCATTCAAGACGAGAAACTTCCTCGCCCCGGAAGCGTAAAGCGCTTGAATATTGTTGGCGATGCCGCTCAGGGCGTCAGTTATGACGGCGTTCGCCGCAGCCGCCGCCTGGACTGGATCGTTCGTCGTTTGAAACACCGTTAAGAACTCCACCAAGGCATCACGAATGTCATTGTTTCCAAACTCGATGACGTACAGTGCATCTGCCGGGGCCGTTTGCCCAACATCGTCGAGGAAAGCTTGCACCTGTTGCGGCAGATTGACCCTATCCGGGTAAATTGTGGCCCGTGCCCCGCCCACGGCGTAGTTACGCGCCTTGGGACTGTTGCTTTGGAAGGCAGGCCCGGCGTATGCCGCCAAGCCTTGCCCGTGGGCGAATTGCTCGATCCATGTCGCGCCGTTGCTGAAATGATGCCCGCCCTTCGCATAGGGGGCGCTTGGAATGAGAGACTCGTCCAGCAGCGCATCATAAGGCGGCGTGTACTGACTCACATTGCCCTCCAGATTCAAGCCCGATACTGGGTGAGCCAGCAAGGAGAATGCATTGCCAGGGTCGGACACGCTGGTACCAAAGGTCACGATGCTGCTGAATGTCAATTGGGCACTCGCCATGCCCGGTAGGCCAAACACAAGGATAGCCAAAATAAAGCGCGTCCAAATTCCGATCGATAGGTTCTTCATGTTATTCACCTCTGATTAATAATTGGATCGATGTAGATCGCACTCTCGCGATCTAAGGCTCAAGTTCCGTGCCGATGGTTTCCTATTAACTCAAGTAAGCTAGCCTTTATTTAGCAACAAAACCTGGCTCAGTTATGCATTGTCTTATGCTTTAACTAACTTCTACAATTAGTAAATATACTTAAGTAATATTACTTATTGACACTTGATAGTTTGATGGCAATTTGAGGCATCAGGCAGGGAAGCCGATAATGGGGTTAGGTTAAATTAGGGTTTATAATGAAGAAAGTTTCTTACTACCTGCCCAACAGCTATAGCCCGTCTTCCTCGCCTCGACTTGCCGTATGTCCCGCAGCACATCGTGCAGAGCGGCAACAACCGTCA
Organism: Methylomicrobium lacus; assembly: GCF_041897535.1. Classification (GTDB taxonomy): domain Bacteria; phylum Pseudomonadota; class Gammaproteobacteria; order Methylococcales; family Methylomonadaceae; genus Methylomicrobium; species Methylomicrobium lacus_A. The sequence goes on along the minus strand of NZ_CP169217.1, from coordinate 706,240 downwards.
GCCCATTTTCTTTCACGAAGATGATTATGGCGTATTTAAGCGACGCCTTGGTAAAGAACAACTGCCGGCTTTATGCCTTTGTCCTGATGACCAGCCACGTTCACCTGTTGGCATTAGGCGAAACCTCCTCCGGGGTTTCCGGTTTAATGCAATCGGTCTACCGTTGATCAAGTCACCGGCACCCTATTGCAGTAAGTACTATTGATTGGTTGTCGGAACCTGAGGAATATCACCGTTTGGCGGCGAGCCCCAAGGCCCGCGCGCTGGCCTTGTTCTGAGTCAACAATCGAAGCGCAGGAAAGAAGTTGAGCAACTGTCCGCCATACATGCGGTAGAGAGGTGGACTTTTTAGTCCGATTGCACTATCTTGGTTCGAATGATATTTGTGGCCTTAGAGATTTTATTTGAAAGGATCTCTGCTTTTCCTTATTTATGGACGTATAAGCTGAAATGCTAAATTTCAGGAAGTTTAATGATGGTCAGTATTGATTGCTCGCAGCCAATTCGAAACCCATCCTAAAATCTGGCTTAAATCTGGTTGATCTCACCATGGCACAACAGCCAGAAAAATCAAATGCTAAACGGGCTAGATGCCTGTGCATTGATATCGAAACCGCCCGGGATGACCGTTTGAGGCTAAAGGAGGTCGGTGTTTATCGCCCGGATACGGATGCACGTTTTCGCATCGCCGGCAAAGCGCCTGATTTAAAGTCTCGCTTAGATCAAGTCGCCGAAGGAGCAGCGTTTGTGCTGGGCCATAACGTGATCGCCTTCGATCAGCCGGCTTTGTCGCTCCTGCATCCCGATCTGGCCCTGCATCAATTGCCGTTGGTTGACACGCTCGAATTATCGCCGATCGCCTTTCCGCAAAATCCCTATCACCGCCTGGTCAAGGATTACAAACTCTGCACAACAACCCGGAACGACCCGGTGCGGGATGCCGAGCTGGCCTACGAGTTGTTTCTCGATCAGGCCGATGCCTTACGTCAACGTGTCGCTGACCATCCCGATGAAATGCTATGCCTGCATTTTTTACTCGCTTCCGAGAACGGCAAGGGCGTGGCCAATTTCTTCGCAACCTTGCGCGCCGCCTTGCGGCCTTCGTTAGGTGAAGCACAGGCGGCCTGGTGTCGCGCTACCGACGGCAAGGTCTGTCGAGTCGGTCAGCGAGCGGTCGTTAATGATTATTTGGCCGATCCGGAATGGCGCAAGCCGTTGGCTTACGCATTGACTTGGCTGCGGGTCGCGGGCGGCAATTCGGTGCTGCCGCCTTGGGTCAGCCTGTCATTTCCGAAAACGCGCGAGCTGATCACCAGGCTGCGCGATGTGCCCTGTACGGATCCGACCTGTGCCTGGTGCCGAGAACAGCATGACTTGCTCAAGCTGCTGCCGCACTATTTTCCGGGGATCACCCGATTTCGTGATACGCCTACGACGGCCGACGGGCGCTCGCTCCAGCAAGCGATCGTCGAACACGGCTTTGCCGGTAAACCCTCTCTTGCGATTCTGCCGACCGGCGGCGGCAAATCCTTGTGTTACCAGTTGCCGGCGCTGGCCCGCTTTTACCGGAACGGCAGCCTGACGGTGATAGTGTCCCCGCTGCAATCGTTGATGAAGGACCAGGTCGATAATCTGGAAGCACGCGGGATTACCTGCGCCGGCTATTTGAACAGCCTGCTGAATCCCCTTGAACGGCGCGCCATGCTCGATAAACTGCGGCTCGGAGATCTCGGCTTGATCTTTGTGGCGCCGGAACAATTTCGGAGCCCTGCATTTACGAACGCTTTAACGCACCGCGAGATCGGCGCCTGGGTGTTCGATGAAGTTCATTGCCTGTCAAAATGGGGACACGATTTCCGTCCGGACTATCTGTACGTTTCCCGCTTCATCAAAACGCGACAGAAAGACAAACCTTCGCCCGTGTTCTGCTTTACCGCGACGGCGAAGCCCGATGTCGTCCAGGACATTGTCGAGCATTTTCACAAGCGCTTGGGCATCACCTTGGAAACCTTGAGTGGGGGCATTAGCCGCGAGAACCTGCTGTATGAAGTCCATGCCGTGCCCGCCCAGGCCAAATACCCGGAGGTATTGCGACTCTTGCAGGAAGCCTTGCGCGAGCCGGGCGGGGCGATCGTATTTTGTGCGCGCCAGAAGACGGTCGAGGAAATGGCCGATTTTCTGAAGCAGGCGGGGCTGGACTGCGGTTTTTTTCACGGCGGAATGCTGCCGGAACAAAAGCGCCAGGTGCAGGAGGCGTTCATCACTGGGGACGTGCGGGTGATCGCGGCGACCAATGCGTTCGGGATGGGCGTTGATAAGGCTGACGTGCGCTTGGTGATACATCTGGATACGCCGGGCTCGCTGGAAAATTATCTGCAGGAAGCGGGTAGGGCTGGACGCGATCAGGCGCCAGCCCGGTGTGTCCTGTTGTACGACGATGCCGATCTGGATGTGCAGTTTCGCCTGCTGCGCAACTCCCGGCTGACTCAACATGACATTCACGCGATTCTGAAGGCGCTCCGGAGCATCGAGAAGAAAGACCGCAGCGAAGGCGCCGTGGTCGTAACCAGCGGCGAGATCTTGCTCGAGATTCCAGACAAACACGGCATCGATCCGGACGCGGCCGATGCGGATACGAAAGTTCGGATCGCGGTAGCTTGGCTTGAAGAAGCTCACCTCTTGGAGCGCCAGGAAAACCATACGCGCGTCTTTCCCGGTAGCCTCTTGGTGGCCAGTCTGGAGGAAGCCCGTACGGTACTGGAAAAAAAGCTTGGGTCAAAGACGAATATCGAACCTTATATCGAACTGCTGACCCAGTTGTTTTCCTGCGGGGAGGTCGAAGGCATCAGCACCGACGATTTGATGCTGGCGACCGGGCGGACTTCCTATGAAATCCAACAGATGCTGCGCGAACTCGATCGCTTGAAGTTGGTGTCCAACGATACCGAAATCGGGGTGACGCTGTACCGCGATCCGGATACGGCAGAACGCCTGGAAAAACTGCATAAATTGGAAGATGCCTTGATCGCGAATTTGCGCGAGTTGGCGCCCGACGCAGACCGTGAAGACTGTCAGCTACTGAATGTCCGCAGGCTCTGCGATACCCTGCGCCGCGATGCCGGCGTCGACCTGGAGCCGGACCGATTGTCCCGGCTAATGAAATCGTTCGCGGAGGCGTTCGGCAGTGGCGCCGGCCAGCGCGGTTTTTTCGCCTTGCGCCCGGCCGGGCAGGACAACCGCTATGTCAAATTGCTGCGCAGTTGGCAGGACATCGAACTCATTCGGCAGAAACGTATGCGACTGGCGCAGGCGCTGGTTACTCACTTTATCGAGCAGCGCCAAGGCAATAATCTACTGGTCGTCTGCAAGCAGGGCGATTTGGAAGCGGCGCTGCAGGCGGATCTGACGTTGAAGGATGTGGTCATCCGCGATTGGAATGCGGCGCTGGCGGCGGCGCTGCTTTATCTGGACAGCAACGAGGTATTGCATCTGGCCCGTGGCAAGGCCATATTCCGGTCTGCGATGAGCATTCAACTGAATGCCGAGGCGCGCCGCCGGCAATTCAAGAAGTCCGATTATGCCGAACTGGCTTTGCACTATCAGGATAAAATCATCCAGGTGCATGTGATGGCAGAGTACGCCCGCCTGGCATTGGGGAAGATCCAGGCGGCGATGGCGTTTATCGTCGATTATTTCGGGATGGATCGCGACGAATTCGTGCGTCGCTATTTCGCCGGTCGCCAGGAGATTCTGGAAATGGCCACTACCGAAGCATCGCACCGGCGCATTTTGACCGATCTGCAAAATCCGGATCAGCAGGCGATTGTGGCAGCGCCGAAGGAGGGGAATCAACTGGTTTTGGCGGGTCCCGGTTCCGGCAAGACCAAGGTGATCGTGCATCGGGTCGCCTGGCTGCTGCGTGAATGCCTGGTGGCGCCGGAAGACATCATGGTGCTGAGCTTCAACCGCTCGGCGGCGATCGAGATTCGTAGGCGCTTGTGGGATTTGGTCGGCGCCGATGCGGCCGGCGTGAGTGTGCAAACGCTGCATGGCTTGGCGATGCGACTGACCGGCACCAGCTATGCGGTAGCGGCGGAGCGGGGGGAGAGTATCGACTTTTCGGCCGTGATCAACAAGGCGACGGCGCAGCTGAAAAAAGCTGAAACAGGCGACGATCTCGGTCCTTCGGTGCAGCGCGACCGGTTGCTGTCGGGACTGCGCTATTTGCTGGTCGATGAATACCAGGATATCAATGCCGAGCATTATGACTTGATCAGCGCGCTGGCAGGGCGTTCCCTGAACAGCGAGGAAGACAAGTTAGCGTTGATGGTGGTTGGTGACGACGACCAGAATATTTATGCCTTTGGTGGGGCGAATGTGCGTTTTATCCAACAGTTCACGACGGATTATCAGGCCAAGACCTATTACCTGATCGAGAACTATCGCTCCACCGCGCACATCATTCACTGCGCCAACCGGGTGATTGCGCCGCTGAAGGATCGGATGAAGACCCGCCAGACCCTTCGGGTCAATCATGCGCGCCGTGAAGCGCCGGAAGGCGGTGAGTTTGTCGCGCTCGACCCTTTAACCCAAGGCCGGGTTCACATACTCGAAACGCCTTCGCATCTGTATGGCGAAGTCGAGTTAGCCCAGGCGGAACTGATGCGGCTGAATGCGCTGAAAAATGCCACCCAAATGGTTTTTTGGGGACGATTTGCGGTGATTGCCCGGCATTGGGATGCTCTGGAGCCGATGGCGGTCTTATGCCGCCATAAAGGCATTCCCGTGCGGCTGATGCGGGACGAAACTTTGCTCGATTTGCATAGCGCAAGGGAAGGCCACAGCCTGCTGTCGCTGCTCAAGCAGACGCGAAGATCGCATGTGCTGCTACGCTGGGGCGCATTGTCTCGTTGGTTCAAGCGGCGCTACCGGCAATCGGTCAATGACCTGATCGAGCACCCTTATCAGGCCATGCTGGCCCAGTTTATTATCGGTTGCGAATCGATGGCGCCGGGTTGTCCGCTCGTGATATCTGATGTGGTCGAGGCGCTTTATGAATTCCGTACGGGAAGCTCATCAGGCGCCAGTGCGAGTCAACATGCGCCGCTCCTGTTATTGACCGCCCATCGCGCCAAAGGCTTGGAGTTCGACCACGTGTTGATTCTGGACGCAGGCGGGTGGCAGGCAGCGAATGACGAAGAACGGCGCTTGTTCTATGTCGCGATGACCCGGGCGCGCCAAACGCTTACCTTATGCGCCCGATTAGGCAAGCCGCATCCCTTTATCCGGGACTGCGAAGATCTCTGTTTGAAATCGCGTCCCGCTCTTCAACACGAGAGCCAAGTATTGAATCAACGCAGCTGGATTGCAGATCCTGGGCAAGTCATCTTATCGTGGCCAGGCTATTTTGCTTCGGATAAACCCATTCATCGAGCCATTGCAGAATTGGACTATGGTAGTCAATTAATCTTACGGCCACGAAGCGACGGTAAAGCCGGTTGGGAACTGGCCGATCAAAACGGTCTGACGGTATCCCGGATGTCTCAGGCATTTAAGCCTCCGCAAGGTGAAATTATCGCGGTACGGGTTTCGGCCATTTTGGCACGACAAAAAAAGCAAGAGGAAGAGGGTCTTCGGTGTGGGCAATGGGAAGTAGTTTTGCCGGAAATTCTTTATCTACGTGACTAAATTGGTTAATCAGAGCCCAACCATCGTCAGTCGAGCTTCAGGATTATTGTGTGTAGATATGATATGCGTTTGCTTGGAATGAAATCCATGCCGAGTTTTGCCATGATGTGCCGGAATCTACAGTCAACAACACCGAAAGGACCGGTATCGCTGCATTTCGGTAACGAAACTGGCGAATTTCTATTTCCAAGATTATTGGCAGAGAGCTAAGCTTGGGACTTTTGGAACTATGCTTATGACGCTAAAAAACGCGGCGGACACCACCCATATGGTCACCGAACGAAAATTCTGTTCTTTGCGCATAAGGTGCTGAAAAAAAGGCAACGGGACTTTTTGAGCGAAGCATCATTATGCCTCATGGCGATGTCTGATTGGCCTTCGCCGACTAGCGCGCCCGAGAGGATTCGAACCTCTGACCTCAGCTTCGTCGGAAGCCAAGGCCAAGCTTCGGGCAGGTGCTCTTGCTTTTAATGGTGAAATATCCGGGTTAGCCCAAACCCGCCTGCTGCATATGTTGCCGCAGACTCAATGGGCGCATATCGGTCCACACTTCCTTGATGTAGTCCAGGCATTCCCGTTTCATCCCCTTGGGGCCGACGGCGCGCCAGCCGCCGGGGATGTCCTTGTATTCCGGCCAGATCGAATATTGTTCTTCGTGATTGACGACGACTTGGTAAATGGTGGTGTCTTCTTCTTGGTCCCAGGCCATGGGGTTCTCCGATGTTAAGATGATGAGGGAAGATAGGTCAGTGCGTTTACACTGGGTTTCAGGTTTCCTTGGGGAGACGAGTCACGCCTTGATCTTCCTCAGTCGCCGATTAAATCCGAACGGCGGTTTTTGAATTGCTGACGGCAATGCAACAGCGCTCTCGCTAAGAGTTTCTCCACCGCGCTGTCCGAAATGTTCAGTTCTTTGGCGATTTCCGCGTAAGTCATGCCGTAAACCCTGTTCAAAACAAAAGCTTCGCGCGCGCGGGCGGGCAGTTCGTCGACAATCGACGAAAAGATCGTCAGCTTTTCGTCGATGACCGCTAATTTTTCGGCCGAGGGGGATTCTTCGTTTGGCAACAGGGTAGGGTCGGTCGTGTTGAGATGCCTTTCGGTGACTTTGCGGTGCTTGATGTGATCGTATGCGAGATTTCTGGCGGTGCGAAATAAGAATCCGCGTGGATGCTCGATCACCTGTTTTTGGATTTCCTTCGAAAAGATGATGAAGCATTCCTGGACCAATTCGGCGGCGATATCCGGGCAGTCGACGATGCGAGCCAGATGGAGCTGCAGTTCGGATTGATGATTGAGATAAATCGCTTCAAGATTCACGCTGGGTTCCCTGTTGTTGTATTGGTTAGCTAAGCCCTGGTTCGGTAATGTAGCTAAATTAATAGTATTATAAGTATTACTATTCTCTTATATAACATTAATGTAGAGAAAACATCTAACATGTTTGCTTTGGTACAGCAATTTTTAAGCCAACTCCTTTGCGCCAGTTATTTCAATGGCTTAGTCTCAATACAGAGGAAGGCATGGAATAAAGGAACAGGCGTAATGACACAAAAGCATTGTGTTAAATAACATAGATTAATTAATTCCGGCCGCTATCGTTCCCCAAGGCGGAACTCGCCATTTTTGCGGCTGAGGTGATTTAGCGGGCAAGGCGTCTTCAGATAGATACCCGCCGGTGATCTTTTCACTCGGCCTAACCGCATAATGGAGTCGATATGCTGTTATTTCTATGGCGCTCATCTTGGATAACGATTACCGGTGTCTTGCTGACAGGCATTGTCAGCGGCTTAAGCAATGCGGCCTTGATTGCATTCATCAATGCCAGTTTGGCTGGACGAGTGGATCAGTATCTGACTTTCGAGTGGTCTGCCGGCTTGACGCCTGCCGTATGGTTTGCTGGGTTGGCCTCTATCGTATTGGTTTGCCGCTTTGCTTCGCATTATTTGTTGAACCGATTCAGCACAAAACTGGCTCGGGATTTACGGTTGCATGTCAGTCGTTTGATCTTGAACGCGCCCTATCCGAATTTGCAGAAGCTGGGAAAATCCGTCTTGTTGAGTCATTTGACCGAGGATGTGACCGCCATTGCGGCTGCCAGCGAGCTTTTTCCGGTACTCTGCATCAATTTTGCGATTGTGGCGGGGTGCATGGCTTATTTGAGCTGGCTGTCCTGGCAGCTGGCCTGTGTTTTGGCCGGCGTGATCCTGTTCGGCGTCGCGACTTTCCAGTTGTTCAATCACGTGCCGATGCGAGCCGTACGGAGCGCGCGGGACGAATACGACAACTTGAGTCGTGGCTTTTCTGCATTGACCGAAGGGGTTCGCGAATTGAAACTGCATCGCCAGCGCAGCGAGGCATTCGTTTCCCAGTCTCTGGCGGTTAGCGCAGAATCCTACCGCCGTTATTCTTTCCGGGCTACCGTGGCTTATTTACTGATCAACCAGTGGATACAGCTCCTGTATTATCTGACCATCGCCGCGATATTGTACGTGTTTCCGGCGTGGCAGGCGATTAGCCAAGAAGTCGTCAGCGGTTACGTCCTGGTGTTTTTGTTCATGATGTCGCCGCTCACGGTCTTGACCGGCAGTCTGCCGGTGTTCAGCCGCGCCAAAGTGGCCTTGAACAAGGTGCTTCGGTTAGACGATAAGCTGGGAGGGAAAAATTCGGCGCAACGCTCGGCCAAATTACCGGCTCAGCGCCATTTCAAGGCATTGGCCCTGCATGGGGTGACCCACAGTTTTCATCGGGAAAAGGAGAACCGTAACTTTACCCTGGGACCCATCGACCTGGAATTCCATCCGGGCGAACTGGTGTTTTTGATCGGCGGCAACGGCAGCGGCAAGACCACCTTGGCCCTGCTGCTGATCGGTCTTTATCATCCCGAACAAGGCATGATCCACTGGAACGGTCGCCCCGTCGATGCAGGCAGCCGCGATGCCTACCAGCAGAATTTTTCGGTGATTTTTTCCGATTTTTATTTGTTCGACGAACTCTATGGCGTTGATTTAGAAAACAATCGTGGCGCGATAGAGGATTATCTGCAACGCCTGCATCTGCATCACAAGGTGGACATCGTGAATGGCCGCTTCTCTTCGGTGAGTCTGTCCCAAGGCCAGCGTAAACGGCTGGCGCTGCTGGCGGCCTATCTGGAGGACAGGCCGTTTTATGTGTTCGACGAATGGGCGGCCGACCAGGATCCCGAATTCAAGCATTTGTTCTACACCGAACTATTGCCGGCGCTGAAGGCGCGCGGCAAGACGGTGCTGGCGATTACGCACGACGATAAATATTTCCATTTGGCCGACCGCTGCATCAAGCTGGACGAAGGCCGGATTACCGCGGTCGAGTCTCCGCCGGTCGATAAGCGGCCTCAGGCCGCGCACCGGGAACGGCTGGATTCGGCCGCTGCGGAAACGATAACCTCTTGATGACCGGTATCAAACCATGGCAAAGCTTAAAAAATCATGGCTCTATGCGGGCCTAGGCGCGATCGGGATGATCGCCTCTGCGGCCGGCGTCGGATATGGGTGGTGGCTGCAATCGCTGCCGCCTTTGGACGGCAACATCCGATTGGCAAGGCTTGCGGCTCCGGCCACTATCGATACCGATGCGCACGGCATTCCAAGAATTACCGCCGGCAGCCGGATCGATGCGGCCAGGGTATTGGGTTACGTTACCGCCCGCGACCGCCTGTTTCAGATGGATCTGATGCGGCGCAAGAACGCCGGACGCTTGGCGGAGATTTTCGGCGGCGCGGCGGTGAACAGCGACGTCCAGGCGCGGATTTACGGTTTCAATCAGAAGGCCAAGCAAATTTTGCCCAAGTTGCCGCCGCTTCACCGCCAGTATTTGCAGGCCTATGCCGAGGGCGTTAACGGCTATCTCGAACAAAATCCGACCTTGCCCTTTGAGTTCAAGGTTCTGGGTTATGCGCCGGAGCCATGGCAGGCGGAAGACAGCTTGCTGGTGGTCTTCGGAATGTTCGAAAATTTGACCGCCTGGGTTGAAAAGGGCGAACGCATGCTGAGCGTGATGGAGAGCGCGCTGCCCGCCGAAGCCGTGGCGTTTTTGACTCCGGATACCGATCGTTTTACCGATCAGCTGATGAATCACACGAAATCGCTGAGGCCGGCGCAGCCTGTGCCGGTCAATGCGATGCAGACATTGCTGGCAGGACGCATGGGCGATTTCTCCCAGTTGGCGGATGCTTCCCGAGGAGAAAGCTTGGCGGGTTCGAATGCTTGGGCCGTCAGCGGCGGCAAAACCGCGGATGGCCGGGCGATATTGGCCAACGATATGCATCTTGGGATTAGCGTTCCGAATATCTGGTATCGTGCCGAGGTCAATTATCCCGAAGTACGGGCGATAGGCCTGAACCTGCCCGGCACCCCTTTTCTGATCGCGGGCAGTAATCAGCATGTGGCTTGGGGCATGACCAACCTGGCGGGCGATTTTCTGGACTTGGTCAAACTGGAGATCAATCCGGATGACGCCGGGCAGTATAGGGTCGGCGAGCGTTGGCAAACCTTCGCTCAGCGGCAGGAAGTGATCAACATCAAGGGCGGCGGTTCCAAGACGGTGGCGGTCAAGGAAACCGTATGGGGACCGGTCGCTCTCCAGCCTCTCCAGGGGCAGCCGGTGGCCATCCATTGGGTTGCCCTGGATGCGGATGCCGTCAATGTCGATATTTTGGAACTGGAACAGAGCCAAACGTTGTCGCAGTCGCTGGCTATTGCCAATCGGGCCGGCGGGCCGCAATTAAACGTGCTGCTGGCCGATGAAAAGGGCCACATCGCCTGGACGGTGACCGGAAAAATCCCCAAACGCTTCGGCGGCGACGGTTCGGTCAGCCTATCCTGGGCGGATGGCAAAACCGGTTGGCAGGGCTATGTCAACCCCGCCGCTTTGCCGCGCATCATCGATCCGCCGGAAGGCTTTTTGGTGACCGCCAACGAACGGCGCTTTGCGGCCGATTTTCCCTACGTGATCGGGCATCAGTTCGTGAACGGCTATCGCGCTTACCGGATTAACCAGAAGCTCAAGCAGGCGGCACGCCATAGCGAATGGTCGCTGTTTAACCTGCAACAGGATACCGAAAGCGAATTTTATAGTTATTACCAGCAATTGGCCTTGCAGGTGTTGACCCCGGACGTGTTGGCGCAAAAACCGGAATTGAGCGGGCTGCGCGATTATTTGTTGAGCTGGAACGGCAGGGCCGACACCGCAAGCCTGGGTTTGCCGGTATTGATCGAATTTCGCAGAGAGCTGATCGATGCGGTGTTTACGCCGTTTCTATCGGCCTGCAAACAGGCGGACCAAGACTTCGTTTATGCGTGGAATTATGCCGATACGCCTTTGCAGGCCTTGCTGGACGCGAAGCCGGCAGCGTTGTTGCCGGATGCAGGGCACCATAAAAATTGGGACCGTTTCATCCTGGCGCAATTGGAAAAGAGCGCGGCCAAGGTCATGGCGCGCAGCCCCGGCGCGGAATGGCCGGAGTTGACCTGGGGCAAGCAAAACATCGTCGGCCATGCGCATCCCTTTTCGAAGGCCTTACCCTTGTTGTCTGCGGCGCTGGATATGCCGCACCAGCCGGTGGCCGGTTGCGGAGGATATTGTGTGCGGGTCACAGGACCCGATTTTGGCGCCAGCGAAAGGCTGGTGGTTTCGCCGGGCCATGTTGAGGACGGCATACTGCATATGCCGGGCGGGCAATCCGGTCATCCGTTATCGGCTTATTACAGCGATCAACAGGCGTTCTGGGTGGCAGGATTGCCGCTGGCCTTTGCGGGCGGAAAGCCGGAACACAAACTGTCGTTAAGCCCGCAAGCCGCGGACGAACCGGCACAAAATCGGGTAAATGGCGCTGATATTCGGTAAAATGCAAGGTAAAGCATGCCAAGCGAGAGTAGGGGCACAGGGCGTGGAACTTTGTTTGCAACGCTTGCCGAGGGCTTGCCAATAACCGAAATTTGCAGTACCAAAAGTCTATACTCATCTTCTTTGCCAACTGGGAAAACGCTTTGGAATCCGATCTCGACAACACCGTAGATGAACAAGCCGCGGCATGGTTTATTCGTCTGCGCGCCGCCAATGTGAGCCGGCAGGATGAGGCGTGCTTTCTCCAATGGCTCGAACAGACCGATGCGCACCGCAAGGCATTTGATGAAATCAGCGCGCTGTGGGGCGACCCCGATTTGCTGAAGGGTTTGACCGCAAGTGCCCAAAAGCACCGCATCGCCCCTCGATCCGACAAAAAACGCCTCATGCGCTCGAAAATGCCCCTGGCGTTGGCGGCCTGCCTGGTGCTGACGCTGGCGTTTTCCGGACAGTTTCGTATGCTGATCAATGCCGACTACACCTCGGCGGTGGGCGAGCGTAAATCCGTGCGCTTGGAAGACGGTTCCACGGTGATGCTGAATACCGACAGCGCGCTTGCGCTCAGCATGGACGGGACGCAGCGCTGGGTGGAGTTATTGAAAGGCGAGGCGTATTTCGACGTCAAGCCCGACCCTGACCGGCCGTTCATCGTCAAAGCCGATTATTCGACGACCCGGGTGTTGGGCACGCATTTTATTGTGGGGCGGAATGGCGACAGCGACGAGATCAAGGTATTGTCCGGGCGCGTTGAAGTGTCCGAAAACGGGCACTGGAAGGATCCTGTCGTTTTGCACGACGGGCAGGCGGTCTCGGTAAATTCCACCGCGCTTGGGCAACCTAAAATGTTGGACTCGGCGCTCTCGATATCCTGGGTCGATGGTTTTCTGGTGTTCGAAAATGAAACCTTGGAGAGCGTCGTCAAGCAGATTCGCCGCTACCGCACCGGCATGATCCTGTTTAAAGACGACTCGCTGCGCGCGATGAAAATCAACGGACGCCTGAGCATCAGGGAGTCCGGCGACATGTTGAAAGTCCTACAAAAGACCCTGGCGGTCAAAATGACTTATTTGACCGACTGGCTGGTGATCGTCGGCTAATACCGATCGCAATGGGAGAACGCTTGGGGCGCGGCCGGTTTTGCCGCGTTAATGGATGATGCCTTTTTCTTGCAGATAGTCCAGCACGCATTGGACGCATTCGTCGATGCTCCATTGATCGGTATCGACGATTAACTCGGGATTCTCGGGCGCTTCATAAGGGGAGGAGATGCCCGTGAAATTCGCTATGTGTCCGAGCCTTGCTTTTTGGTAGAGGCCTTTGATGTCGCGCTGCTCGCAGACGGTCAAGGCGCATTTGCAGTAAATTTCGATAAAATCCCCCTCGGCTACGATTTGCCGCGCCAGATTTCGCTCCAATCTGAAAGGCGAAATGAAGGCGGTCAGGGTAATGTGGCCGGCTTCGAGCATCAGTTTCGCCACTTGGGCGATTCGCCGAATGTTTTCCTTTCTGTCGGCCTCATCAAAGCCGAGATCGCTGGAAAGCCCATGCCTGACATTGTCGCCATCCAATACGAAGGTGCGGCATTTGCGCTCGTACAGCCGCTTTTCGACCGCATGCGCAAGGGTGGATTTGCCGGCGCCGGATAAGCCCGTGAACCATAAGATCACCGATTTATGGCCGTTCAGCGCTTCCCGGCAGGCGCGGGTGACTTGCGATTGATGCCAGACGAGATGATTGTATTCGTTGCGCATAAGACTACTGGGTCGCTAGATTTGTCGTTCGAGGGGTTCGGCTCGGCGTTATTAATCGAATCAGTTGCCGTAGCTACCTGATAAGACGATTAGCGGGGCAAAAATGCTCATACGCCACGTTACGGACTACCCGTCAAATTCTCCCATTCGGACAAAATAGCCATCGCTTCTTCCGCGCTGCTGCCGCAGGAATCTTCGGTCGCCTGAAAGCCGCGGCACACAAGCGGGCGGCTGGGATGCAGGAAAATCGAGCATTTATTTTGAACATCCAGATGCAGGCAACGCATTCCGGCGGGTTTGCCGAAAGGATGTAAAGGGATTGCCGAAGAAATAGAGGGCGCAATGCAACAAGCGCCGCAGCCGATCCGACACTGCATTCAATGACCTCTCTGTTTTTTGCCGGCAGTCTACCATAGAGCGGCTCACTTAGGTCATTTCATCCTGAAAGCGGTATGGAAGTTGCTGGCCCTGAATCCGGCCTGCAAGATAAAATACCTGCATGTCGATGTGCTAAAAGCACGGAAAAGTAGGCTAGTCAGCCATTAAAGTAAGAGGATAAAATGAGCAACCTGTTTGAACCCATCACTGTGGGAGCGGTTACGCTCCCTAACCGTATCGTCATGGCGCCGCTGACGCGCTGCCGTGCCGGCGCCGGCAGAGTCCCTAACGCGCTGATGGCTGAATACTATGCGCAAAGGGCGAGTGCCGGGCTGATTTTAAGCGAAGCGACCTGTGTTTCTGCGCAGGGAGTCGGTTATCCGGACACGCCGGGGATATGGTCGGATGCTCAAGTCCAGGGCTGGGCCAAGGTAACCCGGGCCGTACACGCCGCCGGAGGACGAATTTTTTTACAGCTGTGGCATGTCGGCCGGGTTTCCCATCCGGATTACCTGAACGGCGAACTTCCCGTCGCTCCGAGCGCGATTGCACCGCTGGGCCATGTCAGCCTGTTGCGGCCTCTTAGGGAATTCGTGACGCCGAGAGCCTTGGACACTTCTGAAATTCCCGGCATTGTCGAAGCCTATCGCAAGGGCGCGGAAAACGCCAAACGGGCCGGTTTCGACGGGGTCGAGTTGCATGGCGCCAATGGTTACCTGCTCGACCAGTTTTTACAGGACAGTACCAACAAGCGCACCGACCTTTATGGCGGTCCGATCGAAAATCGTGCCCGCTTGCTGCTGGAAGCCACCGATGCCGCGATTTCGGTCTGGGGAGCTGACCGGGTCGGAGTCCACCTCGCGCCCAGGGGCGATGCCCATTCAATGGGCGATTCGGACCCCTTGAGCACCTTCGGCTACGTGGCGGAGCAATTGGGCCGGCGGGGTATCGCCTTTATTTTCACTCGCGAGTCATTGGGGGAAAACCGCATCAGTCCCGCCTTGAAAAAACGCTTTGGCGGCGTTTTGATCGCCAACGAGGGCTTCAACCGAGAAACGGCCGAACAGGTGATCGCCGCAGGCGAGGCGGACGCGGTGGCCTTTGGCAAGGACTTCATCTCCAATCCGGATCTGCCTCGCCGCCTGCAACTCAATGCACCGCTCAATCCTTATCATACCGAGACGTTTTACGGCTATGGGCTAAAGGAGCCGGAGACGGGCTACACCGATTACCCTGGTTTGGTGGCGGAAGCAGGTTAGCCGCTTTTCCTGCCGGAACCAGTAAGACGACAGGAGCGACGGCTGATCAAGCAGCGCTTTGCCCGCAATACCGGCTTACCCGGATGGAGCTAAATCTCCGCAACTTTCATATCGATCTCCAGTCGAATTTCTAACTAAAACGCCGGAATGATACTCTCAACGGGCCGAATTCCGGCTTGAATGCGGCCTAAATTGACGATTTTCTGGCGATAGCGCCGCGCGGTTTTGGTAATGGTTAAGGAGGTCTTGTTGATAGAATTCTTAAAAATATCTTATGTGTTTATTGTTTTATCGATACAATAGACGCAAAGGGGAAATCTTTTTGCATTACCCTAGCCAATGGCCGCTTTTTGATCTAGCAACCTGAGTATAAGGCGCCTGGACCTTGAATGACCCAAGCCGCCAATATCGGCCAGGTGCTATGAGTCGAGGTAACGATTATGCGATTATTACTGCGAATCTTCACTCTTGTGATCGGCGTCTCCTTAGCCTCGCATGTTCCCGATGCCGGCGCCGCGACATCGTCAAAAATCATCAAAAACAAGCCCCATTCCGGAAAGAAGGCGTCCGCCGGCGCGATCGATGTGTGGGCGCGTATTCGTTCGGGAATGAAAATTCCCAGTCACGTCGCGGTAAGTACACTGGACCCGGCAGATAACGCGCGAGCCGGATTGAAGGGTGCCCGTTCTTCGGCGGCCGCGATCAAAATGCGCAAAGGTTCTGACGGGATAGCAGGCTATTCAAAACCTACACTGAACAGTTCTCCGCAAACGGTGACCGCGCCTATTAACCACTATACGGAATTAGGCCGCGCGAAATTCGGCCCGCATCGCTATACCGAGCTTGGCAGGAAACTATTGGGCGCGAAAACTTCCGTAACGAATGATAGCGACTGCGCGCCGCCTTCTGTTAAAGAGCATGATGGAAACGCGCTCAAAACGGATAACAAAATTGTTTTACTGAAGAAACTGAAGGGGCAACCGGAAATCGAGGCGGTGCAGCAAGATTTTCGCCAGAGGAAGACTGGTGGGGAATCAACAAGCGGGCTCAACAGCCATAAGCTTTCGACACTCTTATCGAAATCCCTTCTTAGGGGGGAGTCTGAAAAAACGGCACCGCCCTGCGTAGTGTCGCAACTGGCCGCGGTCAAGGCGGATAGTCAACAACAAAAGCGCAAAGACAACCTCCCCGAAAAAGGGGATAGTCAGTCAGGACCGCAAAGTCGACAAGCCGCGATTAATCAGCGCATCGATAAATTCATCGTAGCTTACAGCCGAAATCCTGAGTTTCTTTATCGCGTGGCCGAACGCGCGCAACCCTACCTTTACCATATCGTCGAAGAACTCAGTAAATATCGATTGCCGCTGGAACTGGCATTGCTGCCTATTGTTGAAAGCGCCTATCAGCCCACGGCGGAGTCCCCTAAAAGCGCGAAAGGGCTGTGGCAATTCATTCCCAGCACCGGCATGGATTACAACTTGGTGCAAAGACGGGATTATGACGAACGGCTGGATATTCCAAAATCCACCCAGGCGGCCATTCGTTTTCTGAGCGGTTTGAGTCACCATTTTAACGGGGATTGGCTGCTGGCCTTGGCGGCCTATAATTCAGGCCAAGCCACGGTAGATGATGCGATCAGCCGTAATCGGGCCGAAGGTCTATCGGCCGATTTCTGGTCGTTAAATTTACCCGCAGAAACGCAGGATTATGTTCCGCGCTTGCTGGCGCTGTCCAAAATCTTCGCCCGTCCCGCCGGCTATGGAATCAAATTGCCCGCCATTAAAAACGAGCCATATTTCGTCAAAGTTAAAATTGACCATGAATTCGACGTGAACTATCTGGCAGAAAAAGAAATCGCCACGATCGCCAAGCTGGCCGATTTACGGCATGATCAATTCGCGAGGCTTAATCCCAGTTATCTAGGCTCTACCTTATCGCGTAAGCGTTCCTACGATTTTCTGATGCCGCTGGGTAATGCGAATCAACTTCGCCAGCGTTTGGCGAGCATCGCCCGATTCATGTCGGAACCCGCTTCACCTTTGCAAAGCGTTGTCCTGAAAGAAAAACCGGAAGCCTATATCGATTTATACGATCCTGCACTGTCTTGGGTCAGCGAATGGGTGATCAGACAACCTTCTGAGACGCCGAAATTTGCAACGCCCTTTTTATCTCTGAGCGTGGACGGCGAGCAAAGTCCATTGGCGCCTATGGGGCAGCCTTTGGCCTAACCTTTAGACTGAAACTAGCCTCAATTCTTTGGAGGTTCCGTCAGGTAAACCGGCCTATAGCAAATTTGTGTTCCGGTGTTTTGAAAACGTCAACCCAATGATGTCATTTAGGCTTGACGGGCGGTATCCGTGTGGTTTTTTGTCTTTTCCAATTGCCCTTCCAGGGCATGCACCCGTTCCATGGCCTCGTCCCATAAATGCAGTACCGCATCAAGGACCAGTTTCGATACGTCCGGGGAGCATCCGCCCTGTTTGACCATTGCAAACGCTTCGGCGGGCGTTTTGCCGCGCCTTATCAATGCAATTTGCTTGGGAATCATCAAATCGACCCGAAGCGTGTGGTAAACCAGCCAGGACGCGGCAAAACGCGCCAATTTGTCAAACTGTACCGACAGGCCTTCGGCGTCGGTAACACGATTGCGCATTTGCGTAATGTCATAAATGAACGATTTGTGCTCCATGTGTTGCAGCCTCATATATTGCTCGTCCAATTTGTAATGCGTCATGAGAACTTCTTCGTCGACGAAATGCTCTTGCGCATAATCGAACAAGGCATCAAGGATTTGATCGAGGCGTTGTTCGGTGCGTTCGGCGGGCGCGACATCGGTCAACGCGCTGACCATTTCGAATAAGGTTTTGTGCTGGTTATCAATGAGTTCGAGTTTGGTTTCGAAAACGGTGGACCATGTCAACATCTCGGCTCCTAGGTGATTTTAGCTTTATTGATGGATTCCGCCGGGGGATTGGCCTAAATCCTTGTTCGCTCTGCAAATTGATAATTGTAACCTCCTTCACCTGTCAGAAGCGAGAAAGCGCAATTGACCTGAGAAGAATATGCTCTGTACACGAAAAAAATTCTAAGTCATTCATTTATATGAATATAAAATAAGGAGCTTGAAAGTCCATCAAAAGCTCAAATAGAGCGGCAATTTGGTTTGAGAAATACCGCGATGCGGACGCAGCCACGAGCGCAGTAGCGACCAGAAGCCCTCGATGGTGTTCGAATGGACCTCGCAAAAGCCGTCGCCATCCTCGTCGCGGGCGTATTCCCCGGCCGAATGATTGACCGTCTTGTGTCGGTAGCCCCAGGTTTCTAGGCGATCATAAATGCTGTATTTATCGGTGTATATCAACGTCCCCGGTGCCACGATATGTAAGATCAAGGGTTTGATCGTGGCCTGCCGGACATTGTCGAGCAACCGGATAGCGACCTCGCCGCTGCGTTGGAGGATGCCTAATACGGGCGGCTTCTCCGTGGCGAGCGTGCCGCGCCCACGGGCGCCTTTCAGCCGGCGACGGCGCGGTTTGCGCCTCGCTTCGGCAACCTTGTCGGGTTGGCCTTTATGCCCGGCGACGAGGTAGACTTCGTCGCATTCGACCTTACCCTACAGGGTTATCGGGGCTTTTTTTTATCGATCCCCGTGCGCAGATGTTCGGTCGTGAACTGTAAATCATCCTTGTTCAGATCCAATTCTTGGGCAATCTGGGCGTTGGACAGGTTCAAACCCATGAAGTACAGACACAACACCCAAACGGACAACGGCTGGTGATGACCTGCCAGCACGGTGCCGGTCAGGTCGTCAAAGCGCTTGTTGCGCGCCTTGCACTGATAGCGTTGGCCGAAGCGTTGCGGCCCAGCAAAGCCGCGTCGGATCGTTTGATCGTCGCCGCAATGGGGGGCAAGTGACGCCTTCTTGCCAGCGTAGTTGGCGGATAGCCGCGTAGCATTGGGCTTCGCTGACCAAGTGTTTGATTGTTATGATTGCAGTTTCCATCGGGGCATCTTATCAAAAGACCCGGAAATCCATAAAGAGCCTTCCTTACTATGGGAGTCCAGCAATCTCCTGCGTTTCACGGGGATAGGCCACTATGAACATCTGGCGGCTATAGGTGAGGCGAAATTGAGCCACTTTCACAACCTGTTCAACACAGCCCATCATGACCGTTTCATGACTCCAGTCGAACTGGCAGGTTTCTCCCGGCGGAAAATACAACGGAACAAAAACCTGAGTTACCGCCGGCACCGAAGTCTTGCCTCGCTTTCAGGCTTTTACGTAAGGCCGCACCGCACAATAACCACTCACATAGCCTTCGACTTGCAGGCACTCGAATAATCGTTTCGCCGTGCGGCGGCGTTTGGCTGGTAATGTAGCATCGACTTCCAACCAATCATTGAGCCGATCCAGATAATTACCCAGCTACGGATAGGGTTGATAGTTGCGCACCGGATAAACGGGCTCTTCGACCGTTTTGAGATGCTTACGGATGGTGGGGCGGGATAACTTGAACCGTTTGGCCAACTCACTGACGGTGGCATTCTCGACAAAATGCAACCGTCGAATTTCGGTGAAGTCTTCCACTTTTATCACTCCAGGATTCTCCGACTAAAAGCCGGTCATTGAACAACCTGGGGTGGAAACTTTTCAACGCCCTTTTCCCCAGAACCCTGGAAAGTTTTGCACGCCGTTTTGCGTAGAAGTGTCTGCTTTTTATCACACCGAAAGAATCCATGCCTCCTATGGTTTTCGATATGCGCTCTATATGATGGCCATTTTCATGTTAGTAGCCGGGGAGATTGCGATTTGAATGAGTGGACTTCCTTGTCATAAAATTGAAGAGGGACCTAAAGATAAACTGGACACAGCCTGTCCATTTTAGAAAGCGCGTCGATACAGGTTTCCTGTCTCAGTGTCGCAAACCGATCTGCATGATGCGTCGTAACTGGGAGGCGCGGATGGCGATATAACGAGGCGCCATGAATTCGACTCAATATCAACACCTGTTGGGCAAGAACTTCTAAGGATGTCTCTCCGTAGCGCTTTCGTAAACGCAACGGCCTGACGCTGACTTTATCACCCCAGGATTGGCCTAATTCAGCACCACTATAAGTAGATAGAATCAGTTCCCGGTCCGTTAAAAATAAGGCATCCCCAACATTGGGGTTGCTGAATTTTTTTGTGCAATCGGCTAACTGTTCCCGACGATAAAGTACCGGAGCGCCCGATTTCAAAACTTCGAGCACATCAAGTTTTACATTATTCTTGCGTTCAAACTGTTCAATCACATCGATTGATTCGTAAAACTTGCCGTCCCTATGCAATGTGATTCGTCTGGGCAATACACCATCGGATGAACGTAAATAGGTTTTCAAACTTTTCTCAAGCAGGTTCGTTAGAGCGTCATCCTGCATACGCTCGCCCTGCTGTTTATCGGCCAATTGCCAGCCCAACTGAGCGCCGGAACTTAGAAACAGAAATGCAAAACCAGGAGCGCGAACATTAATGCCCCCCATATCCAGCCCGATAAATAAATCGGTTTCTCCCTGCATGTCATCGATTGCGCACAACTGTCCACCGCCTTTGCTGAATACCCCGGCAGCGACATTATTGAAATAGGAAGGACTATAAACATTGCTCCTGTGATCGAGCCGCATAAACTGGGTCGCCAAGCCATAACTGAACGCGGTATCGCGTATTGCCACCTTGTCGGACTTGTCGGTTAAACCGATCAACAAAATAGCGTTCTTGGGATTTTTTTTATTCAGTCTGGCATCTAATTCATTGGCGTTTTCAACGGGGTCAGGAAATTTTGTAAGGGGTGGCAATTCCGTTTTAGTCAGCTGCCCCAAGGCCTTATAAGCATTGCATAGCAATCGCTGATTCCGTTCAGTATTGTTCTGTTTGCCGATAATGAGCGGAATAACTTGGGTTCGGGTCATGTCGCCAAAGGCCTTATATCTTAAAACATCTTGTTCCCGGCTGGATTTGGCACCATTGGCAAATCTGATCATTTGTTCATACCGTAAACAGGATTTTTTCAGATTTTGATAATCCACCGGTATTAATCGGCAGTTGAAATTCGGCAGATAAAGCCCCTTTACCATTTTAGCGCTGACCTTGATTCTGTCGTCTAATGACCATTTCAAATCTTTGGCCAGATTATTCAAAAAGACTGAATCGATTTTGCTCAACGTGTCAAAATCAAACATCGGCTCAACTAAACTGGCGACGTGGTCTGCTTCGTTTTGCCCGTATTTGACTTTTATCAGAGAAGACGATGCCGCTTCTGTCAGCTGTTCATCGGACAGCAACCCTTTCTCACGATGATACTCGACCAGCGACTTACCCAAGTGAGGTAATGGGCTATCGCCCTTGAGGGACTCTTCAACTCTCAGGAATTCAGCGACTAAAGGCGCTTTGCCGGACTCAAAGTAACGGTGGCGCACCTTGTTAATGGATGAAATCCAGTCAGGTCTTTTGTCGATGACCCATTGCAGCGAAATATCCGGCTTGGCCAACAAACTGTGCTTGAGATGCAAACCAATCAAAACTGTGCCATCCGCTAAAACTTCTGGACTAAGTTGTACCGAACAAAAAGCTTCCAGATAGGTGCTGCGTGCTTTAATACGGGCAGAGTGTGAGGGTTCGAAAATTTCCGTATTGCCACTCGCTGCTTTTTTAAAAGCTAACTTGCCTTGACTATCTTGTGCCAGCTTCCAGGCGGCTTTGTTGATATCCTGGTTGACCAGTCTTTGCAAAGCCTGTTGTTGCTGTTCTTCACCACAATCAAGTTCCAGCTTACCGTCATCTTCTAGGCTAGCTTGCATCTGAGGCAAATCGATGACGAGTTGTGAAATCGGTTTTAAGGAAATAATGCTGCGATTACCCAGGTTGGTAAGCACCGCAAAACCATTGACTCTTTGTAATTCATAAGCCACCTTTCGGGCCAACTGCTCACCAGATGCGGTTTCATCAAACTTTTGATAAACGATCTGATATCGGTAAACCGAATAGTGAACGAGATTGACATCCAATTGCAGGGCGCTCAACGCTAAATTTTCCATAAATACTCTTACCTACCCGATACCATCGGAACCAGAATGCCGTCGTCATATTCCATAACCACGGTGGTGACACATAACGGGGCTTGGGGTAAATTTAAACGGAACTGCTCATAGCCACCGTCATGGCTGCGTAGCTGATCGGGCAATGAATTGGCCAGCTCTTCCAATAAAGTGCTGAAAAGATGGCTATGAGAAATGGGGTCTGATAGCATCGAAGCCGTTGCAACACCAGTCATCCTTTGGCCATTGGGTTCTAAAATCTTGAAGTTGGCCGGCACTTTGCACCATGCCGCCGACAAGAAATCAGTTCTTGATAATGCGTGCAATAAAGCCAACTTTTCATCGTCATCTCCCTCCATAACGTAGGATTTTCCAGCTAAACGGAGAATGTAGCCGGCTTCATCGACATATGCCCATAAATTCAGGACTACCTCGGGGGCTTCGACGGCACTGGCCTTGGCGGTAGCGTATTTCATTTTTATTCTCCAAATTTGTCTAGGAAAAATGGGGGAAGACGATATTTTTTAAATAATCGTGTCCGTCACCGTTTTTGATTTTAATTAGCGGTTTGCATAACCTATGGATTGCTCATGGTTAAAAGTATCTCCCAATCAATAACTTTGATGCGCTGGGTAGCGACTTTGAGTAAGGATTTGGCAAAAAATAACGTCCCTTTATGGTTCCCACGCTCTGCGCATGCCCTTATACACAAATGCCGTCATACCCGCCGGGAAACGGGCATCCAGGGCCAGGGATGGCAAGCCCGATACGTCCCTGTAGCCTGGATTCCGGCAATCCCTGCCGGAACGACGTGTTTTTCTTAACTTAATGGCAGCGAGTGAACAGGGAGGTACTTTGTGTTCCATGTAATCTAATTGTACAAAATTTCATCGGGGCTGCGTTCATCTAAGGTGGGTAGCGCGGCGCAGTCATGGGCAATTTTGAGCAAGGCGGCTTGTCGGTCTTACCTGGATTTTTTTGCCAATACGCTGGATAAAAAACCGGCTTCGTCACGCAAACTTTGTTCCAATTCTTTGATGCGCTGGGTGGCTATGATCATCGGTAAATTGTCGGGTACATTAACCATGATTTGCACGGCTGTTTCCTCTTAATTCGGTGGTGTCGGTTGTTTACCAAAGCTTCGTACAATTGACAGCAATTCGTCGATTTGGGTTTCGTTATTGAATAGGCTGTCCAGTTCACCGATGGCGGCAAACGGCATTTGGTAAAGATGGTCGATTTCAATCGCACCGCTTTGGGCGATTTGGCGTTTGAGCAAACCTAAAAATTGCACCTGCCGGGCGTTGAGGCTGGGGTATTGTTGAATGAAGGCGGCAAAGCGCTCGTTGACCTTGTCCGCGTCCATGCCCACGATAGAGCGCAGGATTTGCTCCAGCGGGGCGGCGGTGTCGTAAAAGCTTTTTAACACTTGTAAATCGACATCCGGATGATGAGTGTGAATCAGGGCATTGAGATTAGCCAGTTCGGCTTCGGTCACGGCTTCGCCGGCACGGATTTTCTTGAGTACGGCGTCCTGTTCGAACAGTTCTTT
This sequence comes from Methylomicrobium lacus, assembly GCF_041897535.1. GTDB lineage: Bacteria > Pseudomonadota > Gammaproteobacteria > Methylococcales > Methylomonadaceae > Methylomicrobium > Methylomicrobium lacus_A. Next base: position 682,658 of record NZ_CP169217.1, on the reverse strand, counting down.
TAAAGCTTGCTCGACCTTGAGGCGATAGCTAGCCATATCCACCGCATTGAGGTAAGTGCTTTGTTTTTCGCGGATTTCGTCGCCGTCCGGAATGTCGACGATGGGTTTATCGACGCTGGGCCCGGTCGGTTTATCACGGTGCTGCATGATGCTACGCAGTTCGACTCTCGCTTGTTCCAGTTCATCGAGTGACGCGCTTTGCCACCAATTCAGTTCGCGGCATTGTTTGATGATTGCGGCTTTGGCTTTGACCTGGTTCAAGTTCATTTGCAATTGCCAGAGCTGGGTGATCGCTTCGCCGGCCAGATCGTCGAAGGCTTTGGTGTTTTGCAATTTGTGCTGCTGGATTTGGCAGAGCAGCAAATCCCATTGGTAGGCATCGCTGTGGCCGCGCACATCCAGCCATTGCATCAGCGGAGCGATGTCGGTTTCCAACCGCGTGACGGTGTTGGGGCTGAACTGGCGCAACACGTCCAGTTGGCTCATCTGCTGTTTGAGCTTCCATTTGTCGCGCACGGCGATGGTTTTGTCGTCCAGACTGTTGATGGCTTTGTGCAGGGATTGCATCACCACATCGAAAAAGTCCGGTTCGGCGTAGTGCAGGGCGGTTTTAGCCAGGCTCAGTTGTGCTTCGAACAGGCGCTGCATCAGCGATTTGCTTTGGCTGATTTCGACCTCGCGTGGTTTCAAGCCATGATATTCGACAACGCCCCAATGATCGAAAATCTGAAAGTGGGTTTTATGTTGGCCGGGACCGAACAGATTAAGGCACAACCGGGTGCCCCGTCCGACCATTTGCCAGAATTTGACCGGCGATTTGACGGGGCGGGCAAACACCAGGTTGACGATCTCCGGCACATCGATGCCGGTATCGAGCATATCGACCGAGATGGCGATAGTCAGCTGATCGTTGCTGCCTTCGCCCTTGAAGTCGTCGATCAGTTCTTCGGCGCGGGGATCGTAGTTGTCGATGACCTGGCAGAACTTACCTGCGTATTGGGGATACAACTCGTCGAACAGCTTTTCCAGCAGTTTGGCGTGCTGGTGGTTGCGGGCGAAGACGATGGTTTTACCCAGCGTTTGCTGATCGGCATGACGGATGCCGTGTTCCATCAGGTTTTGCAGGATCTTGCGGTTGGTGTCCTTATTGAAAATTGCACTGTCTATTTCCTGGGCATCGAACTCCAGGCTATTGGGGTCTATGCCCTGGTCTTCCAAGGCGGCAATGGCTTCGGCGGACAAGGCACGGCCTTTGATGCCGTCGCGCAAAAATTGTGTAGTGTGTTTGACAACCTGATACGGCACCAGATAACCCTCTTCGACGGCCGTTTCCAGCGCGTAATTGCTGGTGGGTTGTTTGAAGTCGCAACCGAACAATTGGCAAGTCGAGCGACTGACCATTTCCACCGGTGTGGCGGTCAGGCCGACCTGCAAGGCATCGAAATAACGGAACACGTCGCCGTAGATGTTGTAGATGCTGCGGTGCGATTCGTCGGCGATGATCAGATCGAAAAAGCCGGGATCAAACGCATCGAACACCTTCATCATCGCCGGATAGGTGGCGACGAAGATGCGATTGTGGGTATCCTGTACACTTTTGCTGGTCAGGATGGTAATCGGGGCGGGCAGAAAGGAGCTAAAGGCATTCTTGGCCTGTTTGCGCAATTCGCGCCGGTCGCAGACGAATAGCACACGCTTCACCCAGCCGGCTTTCATGCAGACATCGGCCAGGGCAATCGACAGTCTAGTCTTGCCTGTGCCGGTGGCTTGCACCGCCAAGGCTTTGCGCTGTTTGGTCTCGAAGCGTTCGGTGATGCGTTTCAGGGCTTCATGTTGATATAAGCGGTCGGTCAGAATATCCGGCTTGGGCGAGACGGTATTGAATGGTTTGCGCTCGGTGCGCTGGCGTATCTGATACTGCAAGCTGGACTTGGAATAAAAGCCGTACAAACGACGTGGCGGGTAATTCTGCGCCTGATGGTCGTCCCATAGCCAGATGTCGTGACCGTTGGTGTAAAAGATGATCGGACGCTGGCCGTGCATTTTTTCCAGACCATCGGCGTAGTGTTTGGCTTGATGGCGACCGGTTTCGGCATCGACGGCGGTTTTTTTGGCTTCGATCACCGCCAACGGTTTGCCGTTGTCGTCCCATAACACATAGTCGGCATAGCCTTCGCCGCTGGTGGTGGGTTGATGCAGAACTTTTTCTTCCAGAGAAACTTCGTCGCTGTGTTCGAGTGACCAACCGACTTGGGTTAGTTGCAGATCAATCAGGTATTTGCGGGTGCTTGCTTCGTTGAAATGTAAATCCAGCGCCGCTTTTTGTCCTTTGCTGGTGGCTTGTTGTGTAAGCTGCTCCAATTCCTGGGCGGTTCGCTGGAGTTGCGCGGCCTTTTCGCGTTCCGCTTCCAATTCCGCCAGCATGGCCTGCATGCGGGCTTCCTGCTTGGCGTATTGCTCCAGCAAGGCTTTGCGTTCTTTTTTATAGTCGGCTTTTTCCGATTGCGCCGGTTTAGGCGCTTGGTAATCCGCTATGCTGTTTTGATCGCCACTGGCGTAGGTAATGAATAACCAACGCGCGATGTCGAAGGTTTCTTTCAATAACAACTGGGCGCTTTGTTCGCTGACCTTATCGCCGTGAGCGGCTTTATTGCCGTGAATGCGCAATGCATGCAGTTTGTCGATGACGACTTTGGGCGTCACCGCTTCGAAGGCCGCATTGGTCAACTGCTCCATGAAGTTGGCTTGCGGCGGTCTGGGTAAACCCAGCTGGGAATAGACAATCGCAACCGAACGCTCGGCAAAGTTGCGCAATTTGGTCTGCGCACTTTGCGGGTCGAGAGACGCATAGTGCTCGGCAAATCCCGCCAAGCTGGCCAATTCCGGCCAGACGCTTCTCAGGAACTCAAAATTCTGTGATTGCATGATGTCGATTCTATCCATGCCCCTTCTGTAGCGAAGAGTGTGCCAATTTTATTGGATGCCTAATTTGTCCATCCAATTGGTTAGGGTTTGGTAGTTGGGCAGGCCCAATAACTCCGTGGCTTTTTTCTTATTGCCGGCTGCTTGAGTCAGCGCCTGAGCAATGTATTTACGTTTTATATCATCCAGAAGGCCTTGAATATCAAGGCCTGCGCCAATGTCTGGCAGCTCGCTTGAGTTACTATTGGTTGGCCGGGTAAGCATGGCTTCCTGAATATCAAGATCGGTAATGGTATCCGAATCAGCCCAGATCGAAGCGCGCAATAACGTGCCGTGTAATTCCCGTATATTACCCGGCCAAGTATGGTTCAGGATAATATTTTTTGCTTTTACAGAAAGTTTTTTATCAACAAAGGCTGGCTGATTGGACGCTTCGCGGTTGATCGCAGTCATCAAATGATCGACGAGCAAGGCGATGTCCCCAGTTCTCTCGCGCAAGGGTGGTAAAATCAAAATGCCGATAGCCACACGATAAAACAAGTCTTCTCGAAAGCGGCCGGCGACGATGTCTTGCGCGAGGTTTCGGTTGGTCGCAGCGATAATCCGCACATCGACGGTTTTTATAGCGCTATCTCCGACTTTGCTGATTTCGCCGGACTGGAGTACACGCAACAAGCGGACTTGCGCATCTTCCGGCAATTCGCCAAATTCATCCAAAAACAGTGTGCCACCATCTGCCGCTTCAAAATATCCCGCCTTATTGCTCACAGCCCCCGTGAAAGCCCCTTTGATATGGCCGAACAGTTCTGAATCGATCAAATCTTTGGGAATGGCGCCACAATTGACGGTGATAAACGGTTTTCCCTGGCGTTGACTGGCATTATGAATGGCCTTGGCAAACAACTCCTTACCAGTACCCGACTCTCCCATGATTAGAACCGGCACATCTCGCACTGCAATTTTTTCGGCTTTTTGGATGACGCGTAAGAAATCTTGATTTTGCGTCACGATATCCGAAAAAGCTGCAGACGGCGGCGCTGGGGCTGACGACAGTTCGGAGAGTTTTTTATCGGCATGTTTAGCGATCTGCGGCACAAACTCGGCCGAGATGTCGAAAGGGATGCTGACAAACTCACCGCCTTTGTCTTTGGTCGATTGCACGAAACGCGTGTTGTACTTGGTTTTACCCAGCAATATCGATACAGCCGTCATCGACGGTGTGCCGGGTGAGAGATGGATGCTGATATCCAGGTTAGGGTTACTGGCAGTGAGCTTCTGCAAATAACCATCTACCGCATGGTGTATGTCGCCGAAATCGATAGGGGAACGTAACGAGCAAGGAATGGAGGCAACTTTTATGCTGTTAAACTGAGCCAACCAGTTGATATACGCGGTCGCTTTTTGCTGGCTGTGGTCATGTAATAAATGGAGCTCATCAAAGCTGAGATTTTTGAGAGCGCCTAATATCGGACCGTCGCCAATAGGCTCGCTGGTATTACCGGAAATCAGGCCTGCTGCTTTCAGGTCAGCGATTCCTAGCCATGACAATAGGATTTTTAGGTGCATCTTATCCAAAGTTTCTCTAATGACCACCAGAATAATCCTAAGCTTGGGACTTTTGGAATTATGCCTATGCCGCTAAAAAAAGCGGCGGACACCACCCATATGGGCACCGAACGAAAATTCTGTTCTATGCGCATAAGGCGCTGAAAAAAAGGAAACGGGACTTTTTGATCGAAGCATCATTATGCTTCATGGGGAGGCCTGATTGACCTTTGCCGACTGGCGCGCCCGAGAGGATTCGAACCTCTGACCTCAGCCTCCGGAGGGCTGCGCTCTATCCAGCTGAGCTACGGGCGCTTTGAGCCGATTATTATAACCAAATCCTGAAATGATTGCGACAACAATGTTTCAGGGAGCGAAATGATTATGATGTAATTGCCCTTGCTGCAGCAAAAAATGACTTAGCGTTTTCTTTTTTGACTTCAGGATCCAATTGCTTTTTGCTTGCCCATTCGAGATCGTCCTCGGGCAACTCGCCCAGAAAACGGCTCGGTTCGCATTCCTCGACTTCGCCGTAGCGCTTCCGATGCGTGCAGTAGCTGAAGGTCAAGGTGCGCTGGGCGCGGGTGATGCCGACGTAGGCGAGGCGGCGTTCTTCTTCGAGATTGCCGGTTTCGAGGCTGTTTTGGTGCGGCAGGATGTTTTCTTCCATGCCGATCAGGAACACGTGCGGAAATTCGAGGCCTTTCGCCGCGTGCAGGGTCATCAGACTGACCTGGTCGCCGGCCTGTTCCTCGCGGTTGCGCTCCAGCATGTCCATCAGCAGGATCTTCGAGACGATTTCCGACAGCTTGGCGTTGCCGCTTTCCTCTTTCTCGGCCATGCGCTTGAGCCAGTCGAGCAGTTCATACACGTTTTTCAGCTTGCGTTCGGCGGCGTCGCGGCTGTTGTTGTTTTCCTGTAGCCATTGCCGGTAGCCGATCTGGTCGATCATTTGTTCGAGCACCGCGAAGGGGTCGCCGCGTTCGACCCGGTCGGCGGTGTCGACGATCCAGTCGCGGAATTTTTCGAGGCGGTGAACGGCGTTGTCCTGCAGCTTTTGTTTCAGGCCGAATTCGCCGCTGGCCGCGAACAGGCTGATGTGACGTTCGTTCGCATAGGCGCCGAGTTTTTCGAGCGTGGCTGGGCCGATTTCGCGGCGCGGGGTGTTGATGATGCGCAGGTACGCGGCGTCGTCGTCCGGGTTCACCAACAGGCGCAGATAGGCCAGGATGTCTTTGATTTCGGTATAAGCGAAGAACGAGGTACTGCCGCTGATGAAATAGGGCACATTATTTTCGCGAAGGCAGCGTTCGAACAGGCGGGACTGATGGTTGCCGCGGTACAGAATCGCATAATCGCCGTAGGAGGCGCCGGTCTTGAACTTGTGGTGCACGATTTCGGAGACGACCTGCTGCGCTTCGGTCAGCTCGTCTTTGTGGCTGAGCACGCGCAACGGGTCGCCGTAGCCGAGCTGGCTCCAGAGCCGTTTTTCGAAAACGTGCGGATTGTTCGCGATCAACTGGTTCGCGACTTTCAAGATTCGGCCGGTCGAACGGTAGTTCTGTTCGAGCTTGATCACTTGCAGGCGTGGGTAGTCCTTTTGCAGTTGCGCGAGATTCTCCGGCTGCGCGCCGCGCCAGGCATAAATCGACTGGTCGTCGTCGCCGACCACGGTAAAGCGGCCGAGGTTACCGGCGAGCAGGCGCACCAATTCGTATTGGGTGGAATTGGTATCCTGGTATTCGTCGACCAAGAGGTAACGGATCTTGTTTTGCCATTTTTCCCGGATCGCCTGATGTTGCTGGAACAGCAAGACCGGAATCAGGATCAGGTCGTCGAAATCGGCCGCGTTGTAGGCTTTCAGGCTTTGGACATAGTCCGCGTAGAGCAGGGCGGCGTGATGTTGCTCCTGGGTGGCGCGCGAGAGCGCCTGGTCGGGCGTCACGAAGGCGTTTTTCCACTGGCCGATCTGCCAGGAATAACGGTCGCACTGGTCGATTTGAAAATTTTGCGAGCTGTGCGTGATCAGGTTGCGCAGCAGGGTCAGCTTGTCCTGTTCGTCGAACAGGGTCAGGCCGGATTTATAGCCGAGCGTCTTCGACTCGGCGCGCAGGATGTCGAGTCCCAAGGAATGAAAGGTCGAGACGCGCAGCCCGCGCAATTGCGTATCGTCGAGCAATTTGGACACGCGCGTCTTCATTTCGCGCGCGGCCTTGTTCGTGAAGGTCACCGCGGCGATATGGCGCGCGGGCGTGCCCTGTTTGATCAGGTAGGCGATCTTCTCGGTAATCACGCGGGTCTTGCCGCTGCCGGCGCCGGCCAGCACCAGTAACGGGTGGTCGATGGCCTTGACGGCGGCTTGTTGTTGCGGGTTCAGTTTGGTCATGAATCAGTGGGTTTGTGACTTTTCCGGCAGCTCGCCAACGCCTGGAGCGTCTGGGCGGGTCGGGCCGACATTGTAGTGCTTCGGGCGGAGGGAAAAAAGCCCGTGGCCTAAAAAATCCGAAATTGCCTTCGAATCAATCGGATGCCCGGACGATTCGACGGGCCGGAGTTTGAAACACGCTCCGTGGTTCTTCCTATTCTACGCCGATTTCTTTATTATCTGCCTAATGCGATGAAGCGCTTTCAGCGCGCCGAAACATTTCAACAAGTTCTCCCTTTATAGAGTATTGCCAGTTGCAAGCCATCAGAGCCATGCTGAATCTATTGATAGTCGAAAGCGGAATCGATAATACCACGCTGGAAAATGCACTGGCTGACGATAACGTCGAAACGGTCAAAATTCAATACGGTCCGTCATTCATCGCGCAGGTGAAGGATATGCGGCCTGATGCGATTATTTTCAATCTCGAGACGCCTTCTGACGAGCTCTTGGCGGACCTCTGCATGCTAAACCGGCAATGTCCGTTACCGGTGATCATGTTTGCTACCGACGGCAGCAGTGCAACGATTCATAAGGCGATGCAAGCCGAGGTCAGCGCGTTCGAGGTGAATGGTCTGGATGCCGATCGCCTCCACGGCATCATTCACGTAGCCCTGGCCCGCTTCAAGCATCAACAGGCGCTCAAAAATGCGCTGCAGGAAGCCAGAACCCAGCTCGAAGACAGAAAACAGATAGACCGCGCGAAAGCCATTTTGATCAATACGCAAAACTTTACCGAAAACGACGCCTACCATACCCTGAGAAAACTGGCGATGGACCGGAATATTACGCTGGGTCAGATGGCCAGAAACGTCATTGCGATGGCGGAATTGCTGAAATAGAACGCCGACCCCAAGGAAACGAGCCGCGATGAAAACGTTTATCAAAGTGATTGAAATCTGGATTCCCGATAAAGAACGCACCCAACTGGAATTCGGTTCGGGCCTGTATGGCGGCTTGACCGATTTTAAGCACGCCAGCGAAAAGCAGCATTTTGCCTATGATGAAGGTCTGCCGGGAAAAGCCTGGGCGGCGCGGCACCCTATCGTGCTGAACCGATTCGAAAAGTCCTACTTTAAACGCACTGCCGCGGCGCAAAAGGCGGGGCTGACCTGCGGCATTGCGATACCGATCTTTTCGGGCGATTTTTTAATGGCGGTCGTGGTGTTTCTCTGCGGGGACGACCGGGAGCAGGCCGGAGCGATCGAGGTCTGGAGCAATGAAGGGGCCGCCGATCATGCGCTGCATTTGTTGGACGGTTATTACGGCTCTCTGACGCAATTTGAAACACACTCCAGACAGATCGGTCTGCCGAAAGGGCAGGGCATCCCCGGAAGGTCTTGGGAGACGGCGATGCCGGTCCTGGTCGAGGACCTGGGTAAGGCTGACGAGTATGTTCGCTCCGGCGACGCGCTGAAAGCAGGGATTTCGACGGTTCTCGGGATTCCGTTTGTGAATGGTGACGAGCAGGCTTACGTGATCACTTTTCTTTCCGCGAAAGCGACGCCGATCGCGAAGCGTATTCAGATCTGGATGCCCGACACTGACGGTAGGCAACTGCTCTGCCGGCAAAGCCATAGCAAAAACAGCAATAACCTCGCGGAAATCTTCGAAACCTTGACGGTCAACAAGGGCGACGGCGCTTTGGGCCGGGTCTGGCTGACCGGCATGCCCTTGATTACCGGAAATCAGGACGAGTCATATAATGAGGAATTGGATGATCTGAGCCGCATGCTGGCGATTCCGGTGATCGAACAAGGGCGATTGAAGGCGATCGTCACGTTTTTGTTTTAGGCGCTTCTTAGAGAAGCTGCCTCAAGCCTCGCAATATCCCTCTCAGCGCCAGTCATCGCGTCTAGAGTCGAGACCCAGGTGCTAAATTCTGCTGATAATCTCCCCGCAAAGCCGGTTTCTTGTGGCTTGAAAACAACCCTGTATTAGTTTGGTGCAAAATCGCATCATTAGCGCACGCTGATAGGGCGGTGAATTTGTTCCTGTTTGCCCGATTTCTCCGGTAAGTCAGGAAAACTAGGCGGCTAATTTATCAAATATATGATTTTCAAGTGAAAATATCATAGATAAGTCTTCAATCGGTGTTGGCATAAATTATGCTGAAACTAAAATGAAGACTCTAACGGTGGGGTCAAAATTTTTTGCTCAAAGGTGAGCGATCTGACAAAGGCGTCAGTTACAGCGGATGCGGCAATACCGGCGTCCAGCGGGAAAGACGTTTTTTGGCCTTAAAATTTACCCCAAGACGAATTTTATGAAACACGGAAAATTTACCTTAACAAAATTAGCCGCCACTTTATCCAAGGCTGCGGCTGCTACGACAATCATTTTCAGTGCCTCGGCCTTCGCGGTGACCGAGAATTTGGAAACCGAAACCGTCAAGCTCGGCTTCATCAAACTGACCGATATGGCGCCGCTCGCGGTCGCGTTCGAAAAAGGCTTTTTCGAGGACGAAGGCTTGTCCGTGCAAGTGGAAGCGCAAGCGAACTGGAAAGTCGTGCTGGATCGCGTACTGAGCGGCGAACTCGACGGTGCGCATATGCTGGTGTCGCTGCCTTTCGGCGCGGCGATCGGCTACGGCACCAAGGGCGACATTATTAGCGCCTTGACGCTGTCTTCGAACGGCGTTGCGATCTCCGTATCGAACGACGTCTGGAAAGAAATGAAGCCGCAGGTGCCGGTCAAGGACGGCAAACCGGTGCATCCGATCAAGGCGGACACGCTGAAGCCCGTACTGGAAAAATATAAAGCAGCCGGCAAACCCTTTAACATGGCTATGACCTTTCCGGTTGGCCCTCACAACTTTAAACTGCGTTACTGGCTGGCGGCCGGCGGCATCAATCCCGGCTACTATTCACCCCCTCAGGATACGTCCGGGCAGATCAATGCCGAAGCGCTGCTGTCAGTAACGCCGCCGCCGCAAATGCCGGCCACTCTGGATGCCGGTACGATCGTCGGCTTCTGTGTCGGCGAGCCCTGGAACCAACAAGTCGTATTCAAGGGTATCGGGGTGCCGGTAATCGGTGATGTTGAATTAATGAAGAACAGCACCGATAAAATTTTCGGCGTGAATAAAGCCTGGGCCGAGAAACACCCGAATACACACAAGGCGCTGATCAAGGCCTTGATTCGCGCAACGATGTGGCTGGATGCGGAAAACAACAAAAACCGCAACGAGGCTGTCGAGATGTTGTCGCAAAGCCAATATGTCGGGGCCGATTACAACGTGATCGCAAACAGCATGAACGGCACTTTCGAATATGAAAAGGGCGACAAGCGTTCACTGCCCGACTTCAACGTGTTCTTCCGTTATAACAGCACCTACCCTTATTACAGCGATGCGGTCTGGAACCTGACCCAGATGCGCCGTTGGGGCCAAATCAACGAAGAAAAGCCGGATTCCTGGTACTTGGAAACCGCGAAAAAAGTTTACCGTCCCGACATCTACATGGCGGCGGCGAAAGAGTTGATCGCCGAAGGCAAGGCCAAGGCCAGCGACTTTCCGAGTGACAGCGAGACCGGCATCAAGCCGCCGAGCGCTGACTTTATCGACGGCATCACCTTCGATGCGACCAAGCCGAATGATTATCTGACCAAATTCCCGATTGGTCTGAAAGGCAAGCAAAAGGTGGCCGGCGGCAAAGTCGTCGAGAAATGATCTGACTGCTTGATTTGAAAGATTTACCCATGTTGTTCTAGATGTGCCTCTGATGTGTACAACGGATGTCGACTGCGTGCAAGGACGCACATTTTTTTCGGCACGACTCCCTCAAGACTCCTTTTTAAGGCACCCCGGTACCCGGGCGTGATGCAGCGGATTATGAATAATAAACTGATCAAATTTTTGAATATCACCGGATTGACCTGGTTTATCCCGATCGTCAAAATCGCGGCCGGCGAGAATCCGGTACAGCAGTTACGGCAGTTATGGTTGATGATAGGCGTGCCGTTCATCGCTTTTCTGTTCTTCCTCGGGTTGTGGAGTTTTTCGGCGGCCCGCGTGAATACCAGTCTCGGCGCGATTCCGGGGCCGGTCTCGGTCTGGCATGAGGCCGGCGGGTTGGTGGACGAGCATTATGCGCAGCGCGAAAAAGAGCGCCAATATTACGCACGTCAGCAGGAGCGGATCCAACAGGCCAAGGCGGAGCATCCCGACCAGCTGCCGCCGAAGGTGCGCCCGTTCAACGGCAAGGGCACCTACCTGGATCAGATCGGCACCAGTCTTATGACCGTGTTCACCGGCTTCTTCCTGGCGACCCTGGTCGCGGTGCCGCTCGGCCTCTTATGCGGGATGAGCCCTACGATCAATACCGCGATCAATCCGTTGATCCAGATCTTCAAGCCGGTCTCACCCCTGGCCTGGCTACCTATCGTGACTTTGGTCGTTAGTGCTTTGTATGTGACCGATAACGATTCCTGGTTCGAAAAATCGTTCCTGACCTCCGCGATCACGGTCACCCTGTGCTCGCTCTGGCCGACGCTGATCAATACCGCGGTCGGCGTGTCGTCGATCGACAAGGATCTGGTCAATGTCGGCAAGGTGCTGCGCTTGAACTGGAGCACGCAGATCAACAAGATCATCCTGCCGTCCGCGATTCCGTTCATCTTTACCGGCATGCGGCTGTCGCTCGGGGTCGGCTGGATGGTGCTGATTGCGGCCGAGATGCTCGCGCAGAATCCGGGCCTAGGCAAATTCGTCTGGGACGAGTTTCAAAACGGCAGTTCGAACTCGCTGGGCCGGATCATGGTCGCGGTGTTCACGATCGGGATTATCGGCTTCATCCTCGATAGGGTCATGCAGTCGCTGCAAAATGTCTTCTCGTTCGGACGCTAAGGGGAGGGCGGCATGAATTCAGCAAACGCAAAACCGAGCCCTAGCGGTATCGCCTCTTACCCGAAGGATAACGTGGTGGAACTTCCGATGAAAACCCAGGCGTCGTCACCCAAAGACATGAAAGAACCGGCGGCCAAGACGCTGCTCGCGTTGAAAGACGTCTGCAAATCCTACGGCGAGGGCGTGCAGAAGACTACCATATTGAAGGACATCAATCTTTCGATCCGGGAAGGCGAGTTTATCGCAATCGTCGGCTTTTCGGGCAGCGGCAAAACCACGTTGGTGTCGATCATCGCCGGATTGTGCGGAATCGACAGCGGCGAGGTGTTGAAGCAGGGCCGGCCCATCGCGGCGCCGGGCCCTGACCGGGGCGTGGTGTTTCAGAATTATTCGTTGATGCCGTGGCTGACGGTCTATCAGAACGTCGCGTTGGCGGTCGATCAGATCTTCAAGGACTGGACGCCCGCACAGCGCAAGGCGCACACCGAGAAATATGTGCGCATGGTAAACCTCGGCGCCGCGATGGACAAGAAACCGGCCGAGCTGTCGGGCGGCATGCGGCAAAGGGTCAATGTCGCGCGGGCCCTGGCCGCGAATCCTGACATCTTGTTGCTCGACGAGCCGCTCAGCGCGCTCGATGCGCTGACGCGCGGCAATCTTCAGGACGAAATCCTGCAAATCTGGGATCAGGACAAGAAAACGATGATCCTGATCACGAACGATGTCGATGAGGCGATCTACATGGCCGACCGGGTCATTCCGCTGAATCCGGGGCCGGAGGCGACCTTCGGGCCGGGTTTCAAGGTCGACCTCGAACGTCCTAGAGATCGGACCGCGTTGAACCATAACGAGGAATTCAAGCGTCTGCGCGCGGACATCACCCACTATCTGATGCAGGTCGGCATCGAAAAGAACCAGCAGGGCGGTCAAGACCGCCTGGTGCTGCCGAACGTCAGGCCGAACACCAGCAACGATTGGCAATCGGATACGTCCGCGCTGAAACCGGCGCAGGAGGATCTCGGGCGGCCGCGTTATCTGGAATTCTCGCAGGTGTCGAAAATCTACCCGACCCCGGATGGCAACGGCACGGTCAAGGTGGTCGACGGCTTCGACATGAAGCTGAAAAAGGGCGAGTTCATCTCGATCATCGGGCACTCCGGTTGCGGCAAATCGACCGTGTTGTCGATGACCGCCGGCCTGAACGAGATTTCGGACGGCGGCATCATCCTGGACAACCGGGAGATTTATGCCGCGGGTCCCGACCGCGGGGTCGTGTTTCAGGCGCCGAGCCTGTTTCCCTGGCTGACCGCGTTCGAAAACGTGACCCTCGGCGTCGACAAGGTGTATCCGCATGCGACGCAAGCGGAGCGCGACGACATCGTCGAATACTATCTGACCCGAGTCGGACTCGGCGATGCGCTGCATAAAAAGGCCGCCGACATGTCGAACGGCATGCGCCAGCGGGTCGGCATCGCCAGGGCGTTTGCGTTGTCGCCCAAACTGCTGCTGCTCGACGAGCCTTTCGGCATGCTGGATTCCTTGACGCGCTGGGAACTGCAAGAAGTGCTGATGGAAGTTTGGGAACGGACGCACGTGACCGCGATCGTCGTGACCCACGATGTCGACGAGGCGATTTTATTGGCCGACCGGGTGGTCATGATGACCAACGGCCCGCACGCCAAAATCGGCAAGATTCAGGACATCGATCTGCCGAGGCCGCGCAGCCGCAAGGCCTTGCTGGCCCATCCGGATTATTACCGCTACCGGGAAAGCCTGCTGACCTTCCTTTCAGAATGCGATCACACGCATTAATGCACGCCAATTACAGAAAATCAGGGGGAATCATGTCACATCCAACAGGAAAAATTACCTTTTTGTCGCTGTCGTTACTGAGCGGATCTGCTGGCGCGGACGTGACTCAGGAAATCGAGGATGCGCTGAATTTTTATCATTACGGCAATAGGGGAGCGATCAAGGCGGATATCAATTACCGCTGGGAAAACGTCGATCAGGACAAGGGCGGCACGCCGAATCCGAAAACGGCCAACGCGAATACGGCGAGATTTCGCTTGGGGGCTCTGTCGCCGAAGCTTTATGACATCCAGGGATATGCCGAGTTCGAAGGGCTTTGGGCGATGCAGGAGGACTACAACAGCACCCGGAACAAAAATACGCCCTATTCAATCATCGCCGACCCCGAGAAAACCGAGCTGAACCAGTTATGGATCGCTTACACCGGCATTCCCGATACGATTGTGAAGGGCGGCCGGCAGCGGATCAAGTTCGACGACGACCGCTATATCGGCAACGTCGGCTGGCGGCAACTGGAAACAACCTACGATTCGATTCTGGTGACGCATAACAACCAGCAGCTTTTCGGGCTCACGATCAATGCCGGTTATATTGGCAATGTACAAACCTTTACCTCGACGACCGAGAATATCGAGGCGCCGATCCTGAATATCAATTACAAGGTCGGCGATTACGGCAATCTGGTTGCCTACGGCTATTGGCTGGACTACCAGGATGTGAACCCGGGGCCTGCGGCGGGGCGAAATTTATTCCTGGAAAAATCCAATCAGACCTATGGCATTCGCTTCAACGGCGCGTCGCCGAAGATCATGGACACGTTCAATCTGCTGTATACCGCCGAATGGGCCGACCAGAAGGATTACGGGCACGGACCGACCAAGTATGAAGCCGACCGCTTCAACTTCATGGGCGGCGTCAAGGCCTTCAATGTCAGCGTGATGGGGGCCTGGGAGCAGTTGAACGGCTATGGCGCGAACAAAACCTTCGATACGCCGCTTGGCACGAACCATGCTTTCCAGGGCTGGGCGGATATCTTTCTGGTCACGCCGAACAACGGGATTCGCGATCTTTTCGGCACCATCATGGTCGAGTTTCCGCGCTATCAAACCACGGTGACCGGCGTTTATCATGACTTCAGCGACGATACCGGAAAAATGGCCTACGGCAAGGAGTGGGATTTCATGGTAGTGAAGAAATTTGGCAAGCATTATTCGTTGTTGGCGAAATACGCCAATTACAACGCCGATAGCGGACTTTCTACTCCGATCAATACCGATACACAGAAAATCTGGTTTCAAGCGAACGTCAGTTTTTAAGGGCAACGCATCGGCATTCGGTCATTTCACTGTTGAGATGGCCGGATCGCCGCTGCGGCCGGGCTCGACTTCTGTGTTACACTGTGCGGGACCTGATACGATCAAACCCCGAGATTTTCCCCTCGCCCGATGCCCGAATTACCCGAAGTCGAAACCACCCGCCGCGGCATCGCGCCCGCAATCCAGGGCCGCCCTATCCAGCAAGTCATCGTGCGTCAGCCGCGCCTGCGCTGGCCGGTGCCCGAATCCCTCTCCGAACTGCTCAAAGGGCAAAGCATCCGGTCGGTCGACCGGCGCGCCAAATATCTGTTGCTGAACACGGAGCAGGGCACTTTAATCGTGCATCTGGGCATGTCGGGCAGTCTGAGAATCCTGCCGGCAGGCCAGGCGCATGGCAAGCATGACCATGTCGATCTGATTTTTACCGATCGGACGCTGCTGCGCTTCAACGATCCTCGCCGTTTCGGCGCGGTCTTGTGGACCGCCGAACCGGTTTTCGGACATCCTTTGCTGAAAGATTTGGGGCCGGAGCCCTTGAGCCCCGATTTTGACGGAGCACTGCTGCATGCGCGGGCGCAAAACCGCAAGACGCCGATCAAATCCTTCATCATGGACAGCCATGTCGTGGTCGGCGTCGGCAACATCTATGCGAACGAAGCCCTGTTCAGGGCCGGCATCCTGCCGACCCGGCACGCCGGTCAAATTTCGCGGGCACGCTATCAACGGCTGGCCGAGTGTATACGCCTCGTGCTAGAGGAGGCGATCCGACAGGGCGGCACGACCCTGCGCGACTTTGTGAACGAGGCCGGAAGGCCCGGTTATTTCCAGCAGCAGCTGAAGGTTTATGGCCGCGGAGGGCTGCCATGTCCTGTGTGCGGCGAGACTTTGACCGAAGTCCGCTTGTCCGGACGTTCGACCGTATTCTGTAAACAGTGTCAACGGTAGATGCAACTGACCGGAGCGAATGGCCCGACAGTTCGAATCGGTGTGATACAATACCACGGATTTATGATCGGTTTCACAGGTTTTGCCCGCTAAAACCCGCTATTCTGGGTTATTCTGACTGAACTATCTGTTTTGACTAAAATCTCATTTGTAGTCATAAAATCGATAAATTTTTTATTTTTCGCGAATTAATGTAATGAGAATTCGAGCTCTTAATGCTTTATTGACTTGGGGTTTGCTGACGTCTGCTTCGGCGTTTGCAACAACGTACGATCTGTCGGCTAATGGCGATACGGTCGTGCAAGAATACGTTCAGCCTGAAGCGGCTGTCCATGCGGAACAGGATGAGACCTTGCTGGACGTCGCATTGCGTTACCGCATGGGGCAGATGGAAATCGTCCGCCTGAATCAAAAAGTCGATCGCTGGCATGTCAAAAAAGGGGAACTCGTTCGCCTGGCCAACCGGCGCATTCTGCCGGATACGCCGCACGAAGGCATCACGCTGAATCTGTCGGAATACCGGATGTATTATTATCCGCCAGGAGGACGGCAGGTGATGTCGTTTGCGCACGGCATCGGCCGGCAGGACTGGAAGACGCCGCTCGGTAAAACCAAGATCATCAAAAAGGTGAAGGACCCGAGCTGGCATCCGCCCGAGTCGATCCGCCGTGAACACGCCGCGATGGGCGATCCGCTGCCCGAAGTCGTGCCGCCCGGTCCGCACAATCCGCTCGGCGCCTATGCGTTGTATCTGAATTTGCCGGGCGACTACCGGATTCACGGCACCGACATCGACAAGATTTATGGCATCGGCATGCAGATTACGCACGGTTGTGTGCGGATGTATCCTGAAGATATTGAGGCCTTATACAGGCATGCCGAGGTCGGCACGCCGGTCTATATCGTCAAACAGCCGATCAAGGTCGGTTGGCTCGATAATACCTTGTACATCGAGGCGCATCCGGATCTCGAAGGCGAGGAAATGAGTCAGGATCAGCGCTATGCGTTCGCGCTCGATTTGATCAGGAAGGCCACGCAGGAGGAGATGCCCGACTTCGACCAAAAAGCCCTGAATCAGGCCTTGCATGTGCTGGACGGCGAACCGACGCCGATTTATGAAAGGTTGCCGTCGTTGGAGCAGGAACAGCCGGCAGCGATGCCGAGAGAAGCCGGTGGCGCTGGCTCTGGCTCTGGCTCTGGCTCTCCGGGCGGCTATTATCACGGCTCCTGAATACGGTAGAAAAAACGCCGGCTTTTGGGAGCCGGCGTGATGCGTGGTCTCTCTATTGCCCAGTCGATTCGCTTTTCAATTCGCGCGATAACAGGTTCTGCACCGCGGCGATCGGGGATAAGTCTTCATATAACACCTTAAAAGCCTGCTCGGTAATCGGCATGTCGATGCCGTGCTTTTGGGCGAGCAGGTAAGTCTCCTTGGCGGCAAGCACGCCTTCGACTTCCTGGCCTATCTCGCGCATCGCGGGTTCCAAAGCTTGCCCGCGTCCGAGCGCGATTCCGAGACGCCGGTTTCTGGACTGGTTGTCGGTGCAGGTCAGGATCAGATCGCCGAGGCCTGCCAGGCCCATGAAGGTTTCCTGATGACCGCCGAGACGCAATCCAAGCCGGATGATCTCGGTCAGTCCGCGCGTAATCAGTGCCGCCCGGGTGTTGGCGCCGAAGCCGAGCCCGTCAGCGATGCCCGCCGCGATCGCCATCACGTTTTTGACCGCGCCGCCGACTTCCACGCCGATGATGTCGGTACTGGTATAAGTCCGGAAGCGGTTGCTGTGAAAGAGATGAGTCAACTCATTTGAGAAATTATCCTGGGGGGAGGCGATCGTAATCGCGGTCGGCAATTCGGCCGCGACTTCATGCGCGAAAGTCGGACCCGACAACACGGCGACAGGAGTTTCTGCCGAGAACAGCGATGTCACCAGTTCGTGCAGCAAAGAACCGTTATCCGGGTTGAAGCCCTTGGTTGCCCAGGCGATCTTGATGTTGTCCGCCGCAAACGGCTTTAATTGCTCCAGCGTCGCCTTAAACGCGTGGCTCGGCACCGCGATCAATAACAGATCGGAGAAGCGACTGGCTTCCCGTAGGTCGGCCGTGACCGACAAATTGGCCGGAAACGCGGCGCCGGGCAGGTAGCGTTTGTTTTCCCGATCGCCGGCGAGCACATCCATGTGCTGTGGATGATGTCCCCAGAGCAGAACGTCGCAGCCGGTTCTTGCCGCCTGGATCGCCAGCGCGGTTCCCCAGGAGCCGGCGCCCAGAATGCCGATTTTTCTTGCCGTCATCGCTTAGTTCAGGCTTTCCTTGGCGGGAGCCGGGTTTTGCACCTGTTGTAAGTGTTGTGCGTACAAGGCGTCAAAATTGACCGGGGCCAATAAGAGCTGTGGAAAGCCGCCTTTGGCGACCAGGTCGGACACCACTTCGCGGGCATAAGGAAACAGCACGTTCGGGCAGAAGCTGCCGACCATCGGCCCCAATTCCTGCTCGGTAAAACCGGCGATCGTAAAGATGCCGGCCTGGTTCACTTCGACCAGATAGGCGGTGGCGCTTGCGATTTTGACCGTGATCGTCGTGGTCAGCACGATCTCGTACAGGTTGGCATCGATCGTCTCGACGCGAGTGCTCAGGTTGAAATCGACAACCGGTTCCCACTTCTCCATGAAGATTTTCGGCGAGTTCGGGGTCTCAAAAGACAGGTCTTTGGTGTAAATTTTTTGAATTGCGAATTGTTTTTCGACGTTTTGTTGTTCTTCTGCCATGATAGCTTTTAATGAATGGTGGATGGGTATTGATGATTATGCGCCGCCTAGATGGCGGCAGCGTTAAAAGATCCCGTTCAAAAATGCGGCTGACGGCTTGCCCGTAACTCGCATTTTTGTCGGGAGTCGGAGCGGCGCTTTTAAGGCCGGAGCAATTTGCCTAGGCTTGCGCTTTTTGCTTGCGGCGGGTGGCTATCGGCAGCTTGTAGTCTTCGGTCCAGGCGTCCATACCGCCGGTGATCACGAAAATTTGCTCGTAGCCTGCCTTGGCCAGGGTTTTGGCGGCGCTCAGGGAGCGGGCGCCGTTTTGGCAGACGACCAGAATCGGCGCTTTTTTGTCGCGGGTGAGTTTGGGCAATTGCTCGCTCAGTTTGCCGAGTGGCGCACTGATTGCGTTTTCAATGTGGCCTTCCACGTATTCCGTCGGTTCGCGTACATCGATAATGTCGATGTCGCTTTCGTTCATCTTCGCGACCGCGAGCATCGGCGTGATCGGTTTGAATTTTTTGAAAGCGGTATCGAAAAATTCCTGAATCAACAGATAGGTGACGACCGCCAGGGCGAGCGAATAAACGTAGTGATTAAAGATAAATTCAAAAAGACGTTGCATGGATGGGTGATGAGTTGAAACAAATGAAAGGTAAACGGGTGAATCAGTGTCGCGTGCAGAAGACTTCACGCATCATGTTGATCAGTTGCAGCGTCCGGTTGTCGTCGATGTAGTAGTAGACCCGGTTGGCTTCTTTTTTGGAGCCCAGAATGTTTTTTTCACGTAGGATTGCCAGATGCTGCGAGATGTTGCTTTGCGAGGTGCCGACCTGGTCGACGATGTCCTGCACGCTGACCGAATTGGTGCCCAAGACGCACAATATCTTTAGCCGCAAAGGATGCGACATTGCCTTGATACATCGTGCGGCCCGATTGATATCGTTGTCGTCGTATGCCGTGTGTTTGTTATGCGTATCCATAAATCCGACCTTCAGAAGGTTCTTGTTGCTATTAGAAAAAAAGGCGGCTGCAATGAATTATTTTTACACAAGAATTGCCAACGTGTATTAATATAATGGACACTTTGTAGCCTTTGTTTTGCGTAAACCTTACGCATGAAAGCCTAGTAAGCGGCACTATGATACATTAGTTTCACCTTTAGAGGGTAATGGATTTGAAACAATCCTGCCTCTGTGCAGCCTACCGGGTCGATAGCGGCGCGAATCTCGATTTTTGTGTTTGTGACTGGAGAAATTTTAAAGATGTTGACTCGGCCAAAGCCCTTAGTTTTGTTAATTCTTGACGGCTTCGGGGACTCGCTCGAAAAGGAATACCGCGCCATGGACATTCCGCCGCCAGTGGAAATGACGGGTAGATCCTTGCTGGCCGCCCACTAAACGAGAGATGCGGGCAAGGATTGTAACCTGCATCGTTTTGGGGGTGCTGGCGAAGGAATGCGCTGCCGAAGAGGTCACGCTCAAGGGCGACTTGGGCGTGGTTCAATCCGGCATCGCCGTGGTCAAGAAAAAAATTCAGGCGATGCTGCTGCAAAAGGAAGCGGTGGCGGATCAGCTCGCCGATATCGAGAACCGCTATGGAGAAAGCGCGGCGGCATTGAAAAGGTTGCAGGATGACATCGCGCAAAATCGCCGCCAGATGAAGCTGATCCACCAGGACATTATGTTGCAAAAGGATGAGATCGCCTTGCATCACAAGGCGCTGGCGGCGCAGCTGCGCGCCGATTTCGTGATGGGCCGGAGCGGAAAATTGAAGCTGATTCTGAATCATCAGGATCTGGCGAAGGCGGGCCGGATGGTGGTCTATCATGATTATTTGCGCAGGCAGCGGCTGAAGAAGCTGGCGGTCATGCAAAAGTCGGTCGCCGGGCTCGCCGAACTGGAAAGCCGGCAGCGGGAAGAGGCGATGCTGATGCAGCGCGATGTCGATAAGAACCGCCTCGAGCAAAGCGCGCTCGAACTGCTGCGTGATGAAAGAAACAAACTGCTCGCCGAAATCGAGCAGGACTATTCGTCCGGCGAGCAGCAACTCAATCGACTGAAAGAAAGCGAGAATGAACTGAAGTCCCTGATTGACGCGCAGGCGAAATGGGAGAATCAACCGGTTGATGATCAGGAGGCGGAAACTCTGGGGGCGGATGAGCGGTCTCAACCGCAGACGCAGGCCGCGGTCAAGGTCGATTTTGAGCGCCTCAAGGGACAATTGCCCTGGCCGGTTTCTGGAAAGTCGGCTTCCCAAGGGAGGCAGAGCCTATGGGACGGCATCCTGATCGAGGCGCCGGAAGGTGCGGACGTGCGCGCGGTGACCCGCGGCAGGGTCGTTTATTCGCAATGGCTGTCCGGTTACGGGTTATTGATGATCCTCGATCACGGAAACGGCTTCATGACCCTTTACGGATTCAATCAGAGCCTCTATAAGAAGGTCGATGACTGGGTCGAGGCGGGCGACGTGATCGCCGGCGCGGGGCAAAGCGGCGGGCGGTCGCAGTCGGGTTTATATTTTGGCATTCGCAAGAATGGAAAACCGGTTGACCCTTTGGCATGGTATCCGGGATAAGCCATGAAAAAAGTTAGCCAGACAATGGAAACATATTTAGGAATCGAGCATTTGGGGTAGCAATGCGCATGCAGAAAAAAAAGACATTTTTTATCTTGTCCTTAGGGATCATGTTGGGGATATTCATCAGCATCGGTGGCAGTGTGCTGGCCGAACTGAACAAGCCCAACACCGAGAATGAAACGGAGGCTTTGCCTTTTGAAGAGCTTCGGACATTCACCGAAATTTTCGGGCGGATCAAACGCGATTATGTGGAGCCGGTGTCGGACAAAAAGCTGTTGGAGGACGCGGTGCGCGGCATGCTGAGCGGACTCGATCCGCATTCGGCCTATCTGGTGCCCGAGGAATACCAGGAATTGAAAGAAGGCACGACCGGCCAGTTTGGCGGTCTCGGCATCGAAGTCACGATGGAAAACGGCTTCATCAAGGTCGTATCGCCGATCGACGATACGCCGGCGCAACGGGCCGGGCTGAAAACCGGCGACCTGATCATCCGGCTCGACGACAAGCCGGTCAAGGGCATGAGTCTGGTCGAGGCGGTCAAGACGATGCGCGGCGAACCGGGCAGCAAGATCGAACTGACCGTGGTTAGGGAAGGCGAGGAAGCGCCGCTCAAATTCACCCTGACCCGCGACATCATCAAGGTCAAGAGCGTGAAAAACAAGCTGCTGGAAAAAGGCTACGGTTATGTCCGGATCAGCAGTTTCCAATCCGGCACCGGCGAAAGTCTGCTCGAAAGTCTGGCGCAATTGAAAAAAGACAATGCGGGCGCTCTGAAAGGCCTGGTGCTCGATCTTCGGAACAACCCCGGCGGTGTCTTGAATGCGGCGGTCGAAGTCAGCGACGCCTTCCTGAAAAGCGGCCTGATCGTTTATACGAAAGGACGGATCGAAAACTCCGAAATGCGTTTCACGGCGGCGGGCGATGACTTATTGAATGGCGCGCCGATGGTCGTGCTGATCAATGCGGGTTCTGCATCCGCCTCCGAGATTGTCGCCGGCGCGCTGCAGGATCAAAAACGCGCGGTGATCATGGGCGAGAAATCCTTCGGCAAGGGCTCGGTGCAGACGATATTGCCGACCAGTAACGGTGCGGCGGTCAAGCTGACGACCGCGCGTTACTATACGCCTTCCGGCAGATCGATCCAGGCGGAGGGCATCGAGCCCGACATTGCGCTGGCTCCGGTCAAGCTCGAATCGGTCGAAAAGTCGGACTTTACGCCGGTCAAGGAAGCCGACTTGTCGCACCATCTGGAAAACGGCAAGAAGAAGGTGGAACCGCTGAAAACCGGCGAGGAAAAGCAGACCGACAAGGAGAAGGAGCAAAAACTGGAAGTCAGCGATTATCCGGTATTTGAAGCGTTGTCCCTGTTGAAAGGCCTGGCGATCATGAAACACTGATCGGATTGCATGTCTCGCGGCAAAGCCGAGGTTTTGCCGCGAGCTTTCAGCAGGGCGGCGGTGTCTGTCCTGGTGGATGATCAGATTTTTTTCGTTAGACATAAAAAAGCCTTGCCCGGTAGTCATGCCGGGCAAGGCTTTTTTGTTGCAGAGGATGCGGATTTAAACGATCGAGGGTTGATATTTGACCGAAAAATCGTCCAAATTCGCGAGGATCGTCGCCAGTTGCTCGGCTTTGGCGGGCTTAAACGCATTGACGCCGACCCTCGACAGATAAAAAATCTGATCCATCAGATAATGGCCGGTCGCCCGAATCTCGCCTTGATAATGATAGCGGCCACGAAGCAGCCAGGCGTGCGAAAACAGGCGTCCATCCGCGAATTCGGCGAAGTCGAGTTCGATCAGGTCGATGTGCTTCAGGTCTTCGGCAAGATCGGCCGCCGCATCGCTCGCCTGGAGGCGCACACCGACTTTGCCGGGGTGCGCAAGCAACGATTCGCGGTCGCGCTTCCAGCGCGCGAGCGAGACGCTGATGTCGCCGCCAGTCAATTCGGCGTCATCGGCCAGCGTTGTAAAGGTGTCCTCGGTAATGGCTTTGTCTTTAATGATCTGCATAGACTCGTTCTTTGAAAGGGGTAATGCCAACACGTTTTACCATGTCCAAAAATGATTCTTCTTCCTGCCGTTGTTTGACATAAACATCCAGAATCGTCGTGATCGCCTGCGTGACTTCGTCGCGGGCTACCGCAGGGCCCAGGCGTTCGCCGATCGCCGCTTCGTTCTCGGAAGAGCCGCCCAGGGTGATCTGATACCATTCGGCGCCTTTCTTGTCGACACCGAGGATGCCGATATGGCCGACGCTTTGGTGCGCGCAGCCGTTCATGCAGCCGGACATATTGATCTTCACGTCGCCGATGTCGTGCACATAGTCGAGATCGTCGAGTGCCTCGTTGATTTCTTTCGCGACGCCGATCGATCCGGCATTCGCCAGCGAGCAGAAATCCAGGCCGGGGCAGCAGATGATGTCGGTGACCGTGCCGATGTTCGGCGTCGCCAGCTTTAAGTCCGTCAGCGCCTGCCACAGGCTAAACAGGTCGGCCTGCTTGGCGTCGGCCAAGATCAGGTTTTGCCGGTGCGTGCTGCGAATCTCGCCGAAACTGTAGCGATCGGCCAGGTCGGCGACCGCATCCAATTGCGTATCGGTCATGTCGCCGGGCGGCGAATCGGGCGCTTTCAGGGAAATGAACGCGGCGCGGTAGCCCGGCACGCGGTGCGCGGCGGTATTGTATTTGTACCAGGTGGCGAATGCGGGATTGGCCGATAACTGCGCGGTTAGGCTTTGGTCCTGGGCAGCATCGGTATCGTAAGCCGGCGGCGTGAAATGCGACTTAATCTCGGCGATTCGTTCATCGCTGAGCTCCCTGCCGTCCTTGATCTGCCGCCATTCCGCCTCGACCATTTCGCTAAACTTTTCGAGACCGGTTTCCTTGACCAGGATCTTGATGCGCGCCTTGTATTTGTTGTCGCGGCGCCCGAACAGATTGTAAATCCGCAGTATCGCTTCGAGATAGGATAAGAGGTGCTGTCTTTCCAGGAACGGACGAATCACCTGGCCGATGACCGGGGTGCGGCCGAGGCCGCCGCCGACCAGGATTCTAAAGCCGGTTTCACCCTGGTCATTCTTGACCAAGTGCACACCGATGTCGTGCAATTGCGTCGCCGCGCGGTCCTGCTTTGCGCCGCTGACCGCGATCTTGAACTTGCGCGGCAGATAGTCGAATTCGGGATGCAGGGTCGTCCATTGGCGGATGATTTCGCAGTACGGGCGCGGGTCTTCGAGTTCGTCGACCGCGACGCCGGCCAGATGGTCCGATGTGGTATTGCGCATGCAGTTGCCGCTGGTCTGGATCGAATGCATTTGCACGCTGGCCAGTTCGTCCAGGATGTCCGGCACGCGTTCGAGTTCCGGCCAGTTGAACTGGACGTTTTGCCGGGTCGTGAAATGGCAGTAGCCTTTGTCGTATTCGCGGGCGATGTGCGCCAGTTTGCGCAGTTGTTTCGAGTTTAAGAGGCCGTAGGGCACCGCAATCCGGAGCATCGGCGCATGGGTCTGGATATAGAGTCCGTTGCGCAGGCGCAAGGCGCGGAATTGGTCCTCGGTCAGCTCGCCTTTCAGAAAATCTTCGGTTTGCCGCCGGTATTGCGCGGCCCTTTCTTCGACAAGGGTCTGATCTTGTTCGTTGTACTGGTACATAAGGTGATTAGTGGTTGCTGGTTTAGCGCAGAATTTTGACCACTAATCATATACGTTGCGTCATAAAATGACAAAGGTTATTCCGAAGTGATAGTATATCGGGTTGAAGACGGCTTTAATCATTTAATTTTTCGATAATAAAAATCATCAATGGGAGGGGTTTTGTGAGGTTTCTTTTTGTTTTGTTGATGACGCTGCTGGTGCCAGAGTTCGCGATGGCCGGCGGTATTGAAAGCCTTGGGCTGACCGGGACCGAGCGCGGCATTTATTGCGTGCTGATCTTTTTGATTGCCTATGGCTTTGTGATGGCCGAAGAGTTTACGCATTTGCGTAAATCCAAGCCGGTCATTTTGGCGGCCGCGATCATCTGGTCGCATGCGGCCATCTTGGCGTCGCAAGCCGGTGTGTCGGTCGATGCGATGCACGAAGCGTTTGAATACAACTTGAAAGAATATGCCGAGTTGATGCTGTTCCTCTTGGTCGCGATGACCTACATCAATTCGATGGCCGAGCGTAACGTGTTCGAGGCGCTGCGTTCCTGGCTGGTCAGACGGCAGTTCGGTTACCGTAAACTGTTTTTGATCACCGGTGTCATTACGTTCTTCCTGTCCGCGGTTGCCGATAACCTGACCGCCGCCTTGTTGGTCGGCGCTGTGGTGATGGCGGTCGGCGCGGATAACCCGAAATTCGTCAGCATCGGTTTCGTGAACCTGGTGGTCGCCGCGAATGCGGGCGGTGCATTCTGTCCGTTCGGCGATATTACCACCTTGATGGTTTGGCAGGCGGGCTATGCGGAGTTTTTCGACTTCTTCAAGCTGTTCATTCCTTCGGCGATCAACTACGGCGTTCCAGCCGCGGTGATGTATTTTGCGGTGCCGGACGAGCAGCCGCAAGCATCCGAAGAAGAGGCCGTGCAATTGAAGCCGGGTGCAATCCAGATTTGCGTAATGTTCCTGTTGACCATTGCGACCGCAGTCAGCTTCAAGCAGGTTCTGCATTTGCCGCCGTTCATGGGCATGATGGCCGGTTTGTCGGTACTGATGCTGTATGGCTACCGGATCAAAAAGAAATTTACCGTCGAAGGCGAAGAAAGTTTCGACATTTTCAACAAGGTGCGTCATGCCGAATGGGATACGCTGCTGTTCTTCTTCGGTGTCGTGTTTGCGGTCGGCGGTTTGGGTTACATTGGTTATCTGGAACTCTTGTCAGGGGCGATGTATGACGGTCTGGGTCAAACGACCGCGAACATCCTGGTCGGTTTGATTTCGGCCATCGTCGACAACATTCCGGTGATGTTCGCGGTATTGAACATGAACCTGGACATGAGTCTGTATCAATGGCTGCTGGTCACCTTGACGGCCGGCGTCGGCGGTTCATTGCTGTCGGTAGGCTCTGCGGCAGGTGTCGCGTTGATGGGGCAGTCGAACCATAAATACACCTTCTTCAGTCATTTGAAATGGACGCCCGCGATTGCGGCCGGTTATGTCGGCAGTATCGTCGTACATTATCTGATCAATGGCTAACATCTCCTTGCGCCGCACCTCGAGTGCGGCGCGTCTTTCCTGGTAAAGTCTCGTGACGACCGAAAAAAGTTGGCGCACCGCTTTTGCAATCTATCTGCAGCCGCGTGTAGTCAGCATGATTTTTCTCGGTTTCTCCGCTGGCTTGCCTTTTCTTTTGGTATTTTCGACCCTGTCGGCCTGGCTCCGGGATGAGGGAGTCGAACTCACCGTGATCGGCTTCTTCAGCTGGGTCGGCGTGATCTATTCGATCAAGGTCTTTTGGGCGCCGGTGATCGACCGGCTGCCAATACCGATTTTGACTCGGCTTCTGGGCAAGCGGCGGAGCTGGATGCTGCTTGCTCAGCTCGGGATTGCGCTGGGGCTGTCCGCCATGGCCGGTCTGGATTCGCACTCGCAATTGCAGCTCTGCGCCGTTTTGGCGGTTGGCGTTGCGTTTTGTTCGGCCACCCAGGATGTCGTGATCGATGCGTTTCGTATCGAAACGGCCGATGCGCGTTATCAGGGCGCGATGGCGGCGGCGTATGTGCTGGGTTACCGGATCGCCTTGCTGGTGGCCGGCGCGGGCGCGTTTTATATCGCCGAATATTCAAGCTGGAAAACGGCCTATTCGGTGATGGCGGCGGCCATGTCGGTCGGCATGTTGACGACGTTGTGTTTGCGTGAGCCCGAACATCGGCCGGCCGAAACGGCGCGCCATGTCGAAAGCCGGCTGCAATCCGCCCTGGGTGTGTCCGGGCGGGATTCGCTTTGGCAACGAATGTTGGCCGGCTTCACCGATGCGGTATTGAGTCCTTTCGTCGAGTTTTTTAGCCGCAACGGCAGAACCGGCCTGATTATTCTGTTGTTGATCGCGCTCTACAAGATGAGCGACATCACGATGGGGGTGATGGCCAATCCGTTCTATCTCGATCTGGGGTTCAGCAAGAAAGACATTGCCGAAATCAGCAAGATTTTCGGTTTTTTCATGACGATTGCCGGCGCGGCCTTGGGGGGTGCCTTGGTGGTCAGGTATGGCCTGATGCGGCCGTTATTGTTGGGTTCGGTGATGGTCGTTGCGACCAATTTGCTGTTCGCGGTGCTGGCATTGAGCGCGCCCAGCAAGATTTTGCTGGCGGGGGTGATCAGCGCGGACAACTTGAGCGGCGGGCTCGCCACCTCGGTTTTCATCGCCTATCTTTCCAGTTTGACCAGCAAGGCTTATACCGCTACCCAATATGCCTTGTTCAGTTCCCTGATGACCTTGCCGGCGCAGTTTTTGGGCGGTTTTGCGGGGCTCGTCGTCGATCATTACGGTTATTATGTGTTTTTTATCTACGCTTCCGTGGTCGGACTGCCGGCGATTTCGCTGGTCCTGTTGCTGATCAGCCGCGAGCGGCGCATGGTAGCGGCTACGCAGAGCCCATAAAGCATTAAAATCAGGTTGATAAATGGCTATAGAAGCCTTATCATAGTCTGCTTTTTAACCGGTATATGGCCCTCGCGGGTAATGTGAAGCGTTATGAAACCAGAAACTCATCCAAATTATAAACAAATTACAGTGACTTGCGGCTGCGGCAACACGTTCGTTACGGGTTCCGTTCTTTCCAAAGACCTGTTGATCGAAGTGTGCTCTTCATGCCATCCTTTTTACACCGGCAAGCAACGCGTCGTTGACACCGCAGGCCGTGTAGATAAGTTCCGTAAAAAGTACGGCAAATAAGCAGGGTGGCGGCTTTGGCAATTTTTGCAATAAAAATTGCACCGCGGGTTTTTGACTTTTAAACCCTTGCTTTTAGGCGTATCGTTGATTTTGACGTCACTACGCCGCCTCAGCATAGATTTTCTCGTACGGTTTTTAGCCGTTCAAATCTGACAGGGAGAGACCGCCGTGCTCATTGCGGGTAAGGTTTCTTCCTCGATCATTTTTTCTACTTCCACGCTTTTCATCCGACATTAGGCTCCCCGTTCGGGGCGAGCTTCTCCCTGCTTTGTCTCCCATTAGCGCCGTTCTTTCGGTGTGTCCGAAGTCATGGGGATGCATCATCACGATCATTTTTCCGGGCTGAAGAGCCTGTGGAAATCCCTTTCTTCATCAGGTAGCCAACGGGCTATTGACGCCTCCTTATCGCCTGATTTCAACGTTCGAATCCCGTTTGCGGCATCGCCCTACGAAATCTCGGGTCGACAAGACGAAAAAGACTCACCGGAAATGAATTCGAACGCTAGGCATTGTATTTAAGTTCAAATCAAACCTGAACGCATACAATGAGCCCGTGAATCCATGATCGCCATTTTCCTTATCTTCGTTTCGATTAGGCGTGAATACGGCGGTTAGCGTTATCGACAGTGTGATACATCCCCCAGAAAATACAGTCGATCTCCACAACAATAGCGTGTCTTGCGGCAGGATAAGACACGTAGTTGCCCTCAACCCAGAAAATCAGGCGTTTTCCCGGTCAATTTAAAAATCGCAACTATACTTTCCCAGGAAATAGGGCCATGAGGGATCCCCAAAAGTTCCCTTAGGGTTGTTGAATTCAATGTATACGGGCATTTCGCTATATGAGTGAAGTTAATGATCTAATTTTTAAGGACATGTCATGAACTGGTTTAATCAGAAACAGAGTGCGGTTCTTGGCATCGATATCAGTACGGCGGCGATAAAGTTGCTGGAACTGAGCAAATCGGGCTCGCGTTACCGGGTTGAGAGCTATGCGGTGACCCCTTTGCCGAAAGACGCGATCGTCGATAAAAATATCGCCAATGCGGATGTTATCTCCGCTGCGATTAAGGCGGCGATCAAACAGTCCGGAACCAAGCTGAAACAAGCGGCGGTGGCGGTTTCCGGTGCCTCTGTGATGACTAAAATCATCACGATGCCGGCTTCATTGTCCGATGCGGAAATGGAGGAGCAGATCATGATGGAAGCCGATCAGTATGTGCCGTATTCGCTGGATGACGTTAATTTCGATTTCGAAGTGCAAAGAGTCAATGAAAGCAATCCCGAATTGGTCGACGTGCTGCTGGCGGCATCGAGAAAAGAAAATGTCGATGATCGCGTCGGCGCCTTAAATCAGGCTGGCCTGAAGGCAAAGATTGTCGATGTGGAAGCTTTCGCAATTGAAAATGCGTTTGCCTTGCTTGCCGATCAGTTTGAGGAGTCGGTGAAAGGGAAAACGGTCGCGATCGCGGACATCGGGGCTTCGGTCGTGGCGCTCAATGTCTTGCAGGATGGACGCACGGTATATACCCGTGAACAGGCTTTCGGCGGCAAGCAACTCACCGAGGAAATTCAACGCCGCTACGGCCTTTCCTATGAAGAAGCGGGATTGGCGAAAAAACAGGGGGGATTGCCGGACAGCTATGCGGTTGACGTGCTGGAGCCCTTTAAAAAGGCGATGGTGCAGCAAATTGCCCGGTCGTTGCAGTTTTTCGTATCGTCCAGCGCCAACCGCGGCATAGACAGCATCATTCTTGCGGGGGGATGTGCCTCGATTACCGGCGTGGACAAATTGGTTGAACAAAGTCTCGGTGTGCCGGCTTATATCGCCAATCCGTTCGTGAACATGTCGCTGTCGAACCGGGTAAGGCCCCAGGGATTGAGTAACGACGCGCCTGCGATGATGATCGCATGCGGCCTGGCTTTGAGGAGTTTCGACTAATGGCAAGAATTAATTTACTCCCCTGGCGCGAAGAACTGCGCAAACAAAAACAACAAGAATTCGTTATTGCGATAGGGGCATCGGTGTTAGCCACCATCGGCGCCTTGGTCGCTGTGCATCTCTATATCGACGGACTGAAAGATTATCAAACCCAGCGTAATCAGCTTTTGGAAGCAGAGATCCGGCAATTGGACGTGCAAATCGCTAAAATTCGCGACATCGAGGACACCAAGACGAAGCTGCTGGCCAAGATCGATGTGATTCAAAAACTGCAGGAAAGCCGGCCCGAAATTGTGCACCTTTTCGATGAAGTTCCCAAAACCACGCCGGATGGCGTCTATCTGACCCAATTGACGCAAACGGGCGCCGCCTTAACGTTTATCGGCAAAACCGAATCCAATGCGCGCGTGTCGGCGTTCATGCGCTCCATTGATGCCTCGAATTGGCTAAAGTCTCCCAAGGTGGTCGTGATCCAGTCTCAGGAGAAAAAGGGTGTGGATAAGCTCAGTGATTTTACTCTCAATGCCAGTCAGGGTAGCAAGAATGCGGAGAAACCATTATGAATCTTTCCGAAATTAACTGGGAATTCGAAGCATCGGGAACCTGGCCGCAGCCCATAAAAGTTGCCGTGATTCTGGTCTTGTGTGTGTTGGTGGCGGGGGGCGGTTATTATTACGATACGATGGACCAGTTGGACGAGCTTCAGCGCTTGGAAAATAAGGAAGCCGAATTGAAAACCTCCTTTGCAAACAAGCAACGGAAAGCGGTCAATCTTCCGGAATATGTGAAGCAGCTGGAGCAGATTCAGGGATCGCTGGGCGAAATGCTCAAGCAGATGCCTACCGAGGAAGAAGTCGCCAGTCTCCTGGTCGATATTTCACAAACGGGGTTGGCGAGCGGTCTGGAGTTCCGTTTATTCAAGCCGGCGTCCCCAGTTGCGAAAGATTTTTATTCGGAATTGCCGATCGACATTCAAGTGATTGGCCGCTACGAGGAGCTAGGCTTATTTGTGAGCGGTTTGGCCTCGCTGCCCAGAATCGTGACGGTACACAATGTGGCGATTTCGCCTCTGGATAATACCAAGGGGGGGGTGATGCTGATGAATGCGGTCGTTAAAACCTACAAGGAAGAAGCGGGCAAGCCCGCATCGGGCGCCGCTGACAAGAAGAAAAGAAAAGAGGCCAAGTGATGAAATCTTCAAGACGATCATTGTTGCTGAGTAAAACCTTATGGATGCCGATATGTTGTGCAGGCAGTATCGCTTTACTGAGCGGCTGCGCAAATGACGATTTATCCGATTTAAATGCCTTTATCGCGGCCGAAAAAGCCAAACCCAAAGGCACGATCGAGCCCCTGCCGGAAATCAAGGTCGTGGAGCCTTTTATCTTTAACCCGGATGGACTCAGAGATCCGTTTGTTCCTCTGGAGCAAACCGCCGAGGCTTCAGACTCGGCAGCGGAAGCCGGCACCGGCATCAAACCGGACTTGACGCGCCCTAAGGAAGAGCTGGAAGCCTTTTCATTGGATAGTTTGAGAATGGTAGGGACGGTCAATGCGAAGACCGGTCTATGGGGATTGGTCAAGGCGGGCGACAGTACGGTTTATCGTGTGAAAGTCGGAAATTATTTGGGCAAGAATTATGGGAAAGTGATTCGGATTCTCAGCGACAAAATAGAATTGATGGAATTGATTTCCGATAAACCGGGATCATGGCGCGAACAACAAGCATCATTGGCTTTGGCCGAATGATTTTGAGGGGATAAAGATGATTAATAAACAAAGCGGCTTATTGATGAAGACGGTCAGAATTTTCAGTGCGTGCCTGATTTTTTTCATAGCGCAGATTTTGTCCGTCAAAGCCGACGAACTGGCCATTACTCAAATGGATGTCGCGACGCAGGCGGGAGACAAATTACAGATCCAGTTGGAAATGAGCGGCCCCGCCATTGCGCCGAAGGTGTTTAAAACCGACAACCCCGCACGGATTGCGCTGGACTTTTCGGGCGTAAAAAACGGTCTGCCGCAAAAAACTTATCCGATCAATCAAGGCGTGGTTAACAGTCTTTATGTGGCGGAAGCGGCCGATAGAGTGCGCGTGGTGCTCAATTTGACCGAATCGGTAGCGTTTGATACGAAAACGGAGGGCAGGAAAGTCTTATTGACGCTGACCAATGCGAGACATGCCAATGCGGCTCCTTCCGCCGTTGCCGAGCCTGTGGCAACAAGGCCTTCTGTCGCCGGTCAATTGATTCCGCAGCAAGCCATCACCGGCTTTGATTTTAAACGCGGCGACAAGGGCGAAGGGCGGATCCTGGTTTCTCTGGCGAATCCGAATACGGTGGTGAATACACGCGAGGAAGGGGGCAATGTCATCATCAGTTTCATGAATACTCAATTGCCGAGCCATTTGACCAAGCGCATGGATGTATCCGAATTCGCGACTCCGGTCAAATATATCGACGCAGCTTCCACGACCAAGGAAACCACGGTCAGCGTGGCGCTGCAAAATACCCTGTACGATTATTCATTGTTTCAGTCGGAAGGCTTGTTGACCGTCGAGTTTCGGCCGCTGACCAGTGCAGAGAAAGAGGCGATTGATAATCAACGTAACAAATACACCGGTGATAGACTGTCGCTGAATTTTCAGGATATCGATATCCGCAGCGTGATCGCGGTGCTTGCCGAATTTACCGGACAGAATGTGGTGGCTGGCGATGATGTGACCGGGACCGTCACCGTCAAACTGGACGATGTGCCGTGGGACGAAGCATTGGACTTCATCATGATGACCAAAGGCTTGGAAAAATACGAAACCGGCAACGTCACCCTGGTTGCGCCGGTCGGCAAGATCAAGGACTACAAAGAGAAGCAAAAAGAAAAAGAAGTCGTTATCGAACAGCTCGATCCCCTGGCGACCGAGTATTTGAAGATCAACTATGCGAGGGCTGAAAATTTCAGAAATCTGCTGTATGGCTTTGATAGCGGCGTTATGAATGGGTGTGGATCGTCAAAAAGTGCGCAATCTTCGGTTTCGAGTCAGGCAAACAATCAAAAGTCGCAGCAGCAATTCAGTAACATGGGATTGGGCGCTATGGGTCCTGGCGGGGCTTTAAGCGGTCCAGCATCGCAGCAGAATCAAGGCGCAAAATTAAATATGCTCACCCCGCGCGGTACGGTCGTTGTCGATTCGCGAACCAATACCTTGATCGTAAGGGAAACCACTAAGCGGCTTGAAGACATAAAAAAGCTGATACGCCGATTGGATGTACCTGTTAAACAAGTCATGATTGAATCTCGAATCGTCATTGCCTCCGATACTTTCGCCAGGGAATTGGGCGTCAGATTTGGCGTGGCCAAGATAGCGGACGTCGGACACGGCAAAACTTTTGGCTTAGGAGGCGAGGGTACTCGTTCGGAACTCTCTGCCGATGGCAGTACCACTGATATCACGTCGACTTTGGTCGATCTTGCCGCGAGTAATCCTTATGGGACTTTGGGCATGACCTTGGCTAGAGCCGCAGATTATGTACTCAATCTGGAACTGTCGGCGTTGCAAGATCAGGGCCGCGGCCAACTTCTTTCCAATCCGCGCGTGATGACGACCGATCGTTGCCAGGCGACGATTACGCAGGGTACGTCGATTCCTTTTGCAACGCAAAGCGGCAATGGCGGCACCAATATTCAATTCATCGATGCCTTGCTGTCGCTCGACGTGACGCCGCAAATTACCCCGAGCGGAAGCATCGTCATGGATTTGGAAATAAAGCGGGATGATCCAGGTCCGGAGCTCACCAAAGGCGCAGGTCCAACCGTTGAAACCAATAGCGTTAAAACCAATGTTTTGGTAAACGATGGCGAGACCGTGGTGCTGGGTGGAATCTATAAGGATACAACCGGAAACACGGTGAATAAGGTGCCTTTCTTTGCCGATCTGCCGGCTATCGGTTTCTTATTCAAGAAGACGAACAAGTCCGAGGACAAGCGCGAGCTGTTGGTCTTTGTGACGCCGAAAATCGTCAAGGAACTGCTCTCCGTCAATGATCATTAGCCTTTGCGCAAAATAAAGAAATGAGGGGGGCGTTAAGCCCCCTTTTTTATGCGATCGGCAAAGGGTATTTTTCAGAGGAGCTCCTCTATGGAGTTTCTCACCTGAACCGGCCGTTTTTGCACAAATTTGAATTCGGCAATTGATCTTGCCAAAAAAAAGCAGGCATAATGGCATGTTTTTTTAACAGGCAAAATGAATACCGCGGCGACATGTCATGCGATCTGAAAACATCTATTTAATCGGCCTGATGGGTGCGGGCAAAACCACGATCGGACGGCAGTTGGCAAAAGCGCTGAAGTTGCCATTCTACGATAGCGACAAGGCGATCGAGGAGGCGACCGGGGTCAATATTCCGACCATTTTCGAGTTCGAAGGCGAGGAAGGCTTTCGGGACCGCGAGCAGAAGATGATCAAGCAGCTGACCCAGATGCAGGGCATCGTGCTGGCGACTGGCGGCGGCGCGATCCTGCGCGAAGAAAACCGCCGCTTATTGAAAGAAAACGGTTTCGTCGTGTATCTGAAGTGTTCGGTCGGACGGATTTTGGAAAGGACGCGCAAAGACACTTCCCGCCCGTTGCTCAGAACCGACAATCCCCGCGCGCGTCTGGAAAGTCTCTATGCCGAGCGCGAACCGCTCTACCTGGCTTGCGCGGACTTTAAAGTCGATACCGGCGTGATGCAGAGCAAGGCGGTGGTCAATCGCATTTTGGAACACTACAGAACCCTAAATTCCGAGAAAGAATGAAACAATTACACGTCGAGTTGGGAGACCGCGGCTATCCGATTTATATCGGCTCACAGCTTTTGAAGCGGGCGGATTTATACGCCGGCCATATCAAATCCAAGCAAGTTTTGATCGTAACCAATGAAACGGTTGCGCCGCTGTATCTGGATCAGGTGTTGCAAAATTTGCAGCCTTATCAAGTCGAAACGGTGATTTTGCCGGACGGCGAGCAGTTCAAGACATTGGAGCATCTCAGCCGGATTTTCGACAAACTGCTGGCCGCCAAATTTAGCCGCAACGCCACCTTGATCGCACTCGGCGGCGGTGTGATCGGCGATATGGGCGGCTTCGC
Organism: Methylomicrobium lacus; assembly: GCF_041897535.1. GTDB lineage: Bacteria > Pseudomonadota > Gammaproteobacteria > Methylococcales > Methylomonadaceae > Methylomicrobium > Methylomicrobium lacus_A. Next base: position 647,575 of record NZ_CP169217.1, on the reverse strand, counting down.
GGCGGCCTGCTATCAGCGCGGCATCGCATTTCTGCAAATCCCGACCACCTTGCTGGCACAGGTCGATTCCTCGGTCGGCGGCAAAACCGGCGTCAATCATCCGCTCGGCAAAAACATGATCGGCGCTTTTTATCAGCCGCAATGCGTGCTGGCCGATACCGATGTGCTGGATACCCTCGATGACCGGCAATTGGCCGCGGGTCTTGCGGAGGTGATAAAATACGGCCTGATTCGGGATGCCGGTTTTTTTGTCTGGCTGGAGAGTCATATCGATGCGTTGCGCGCCCGCGATAAACAGGCGCTGGCTTATGCGATCGAACAGTCGTGCCGGAACAAGGCCGAAATTGTGGCCGAAGACGAAACCGAGAGCGGCGTCAGGGCGACTTTGAATCTCGGTCATACCTTTGGTCATGCGATAGAAACCGGCGCCGGCTACGGTGTCTACCTGCATGGCGAGGCGGTGGCGATCGGCATGTGTCAGGCGGCCGATCTGTCGCTGCGTAAAGGCTGGCTGAGTCGGCAGGATGTGGAGAGAATTATCGCGTTGCTCCGGCGCGCCGGTTTGCCGGTAAATCCTCCCGCGGCTTTGGATGCCGAGCGCTTTCTTGAACTGATGGCCGTCGATAAAAAGAATTTGGACGGGAAAATTCGCTTGATTTTGCTGGAAAAGATCGGCAAGGCGACATTGCCGATTTATGTGGACCGCTCCCTTCTGGAATTGACGCTGAATACTTATGGTCGAGATTGATAGTGACACCTATCAAGTCAAAACGGTGCGGGTCGAGAACAAGGCGGTTGCGTCCCGCTTTCTGATCACCCCGGAGAGAAGCCAGAGCCTCGATCTATTGCAGCATTTGCTTGCCAATACGCATCAGGCCATCGTGCTGTGCGGGCCGGAAGGTGTCGGCAAAACCGCCTTGCTGGAGGTTTTACAGCAGCGCCTAAAGGATCGGTGGCGCTGGTGCATGGTGAATGGTCAGAGCGAGATCACCTTTGAGGCGGTCCAGGACAGCCTGGGCTCCCTATTAAGGCAGCACAGGCCTGAAGCGTCGGTTAAACATACCCGGCAGGGTCATGCGCAGGATGCTCACAAGGAGGTCGTTCTGGTCATCGATGATGCGGGCGAAGTGGCTCCGGGTCTTTTGACGCGGTTTATTCAGTTCGTCGAAGATCATCCGGAATTGCACCTGCTTCTGGTCTTGACACACGATCAATGGCATATCAAAAACGCCTCGGATCCGGCCATCGAAAATTGCTACGTCGTCGAAGCCAGGCCGCTAGGCCCCAAGGAATGCCGCGAATTTGTCCAGTACATCGCCTCGCTGACGACCTCGCAAAGGCACGGCAAAGCACTGACGGACGACAGGATCGATGCGGTCTACCGGGAGTCGCACGGTATTCCGTCCAGAATCATGGCGCACTTTCCGGAATTGAATAAACCCAGGGAAAGTACCGACCCCTTGACGATTTTGATCATTGCCGTGGTCGCGCTGGTGTCGCTGGCGCTTTATATGCAGTGGCATACCGCTGCGAGGCCGGCGGAGGAGATCACCGCCGCCGCGGTTCAGCCAAATGCTGGACACTCGGTGCATTTTGATTTTCGGCAGCCGGTTTTAAGTCTTCCGCTTGACGATTTATTGAAATACGCGCAAGACTCCGCTTTACCCGGCGTTCAGGATCAAATGCCGGTGGCGCGTGATCCAAGCGGCCAAGCCGTGGCTAACCCGCAAGGGGCTCCGTCTCCCGTCCTTGCGCCGGCGGATAAGCCGTTGGAGGAAGCCGGCAGAAAGGCATTGCCTCCGGCGCCGAAGCCCCAACCATAATTATCAGAGCTGACCTGCAGCTTACCAACCGACAATTCATTACGAATGACAGCATTAAAAAACGACACGTTTCTCAGAGCCCTGCTAAAACAGCCCGTCGAGCGCACTCCGGTATGGATGATGCGTCAGGCAGGACGGTATTTGCCAGAATACCGGAAAGTCAGGGAAGAGGCCGGCAGTTTCATCAATTTATGCACCCATCCCGAACTGGCCTGCGAAGTGACGTTGCAGCCACTGAGGCGCTTTGCCTTCGACGCGGCGATTCTGTTCTCGGATATCCTGACCATTCCCGATGCGATGGGCCTGGGCCTCAGCTTTAGCGAAGGCGAGGGGCCGCAGTTTGCAAGACCCATCACTTCGGCGGCCGATATCCACAATCTCGGCATTCCCGATCCCGAAACCGATCTGCGCTATGTGATCGACGCGGTGCGTCTGATCCGGCGCGAACTGAACGGCAGCGTACCGTTGATCGGTTTTTCCGGCAGCCCCTGGACTTTGGCGACCTACATGGTCGAAGGCGGCGGCAGTAAAAGTTTCCGGAAGGTCAAGGCCTTGATGTACGAACAGCCGGCCTTGATGCATGTCTTGCTCGAAAAGCTCGCCGAGTCTGTCGCGGCCTATCTGAATGCGCAGATCGCGGCCGGCGCGCAGGCGGTGATGGTCTTCGACACCTGGGGCGGCATGCTGACCACCGAGGATTACCGGGAGTTTTCCTTGGCTTATGCGAGCCGGGTGGCGGCATTATTGCAAACCGAGGTGAACGGACAAAGGATTCCGACCATCTTATTTACCAAGGGCGGCGGGCTGTGGCTCGAAACGATGACCGAGGCCGGTTACGATGCGCTGGGACTGGACTGGCAAACCGATATTGGCCTGGCGCGCGCCAGGGTCGGCGATAAAGTGGCCTTGCAAGGCAATATGGATCCGGTCGCGCTCTATGCCAAGCCGGACATCATTGCCGAGAAAGTCAAAACCATTTTGGAAAAATACGGTGCGGGATCGGGCCACGTGTTCAACCTCGGGCACGGCATTCTGCCGGATATCAATCCGGAACATGTCGGCGCGATGGTAGAGGCGGTGCATCGTTTCAGTCCGGCCTATCATCGGCCCTAAAAACACCATTCAACACCATTCGAGGTGATCATTATGAAAGCAATGCAAATAGGGGCTCTAGTGACGGTGCTTTTCGCGTCCGCCGGCTACGCGGCGGACGCGCCGGTCGACATCACCGTTTACCGCAGCTCGACCTGCGGCTGTTGCGGCAAATGGATCGACCATTTGAAGCAGAATAACTTCAATGTGAAAGACAATGTCTCCGACGACATGGAGGCGATCAAATCCCAATACGGCGTGCCGAAAGAAATGGCCTCGTGCCATACCGCGGTCGTTAACGGCTATGTGGTCGAAGGGCATGTGCCGGCCGCGGACATCATCAAGTTGTTGAAGGACAAACCGAAAGTGACGGGGCTTGCGGTGCCGGGCATGGTCACCGGCAGCCCGGGCATGGAAATGGGCGGGCACGTCGATCCTTATGACGTGATGAGTTTCGACAAGGAAAAGCACTTTCAAATTTTCAACCATTACGAAGGCAAGTAAGCATGATCCTGGCGGGCGATGTTGGCGGCACCAAGACGATACTGGCGCTGTATGAGGCGGACGGCGACGGCTGGCGGTGTATCAAAAAAACGCGCTATTCGAGCCTCGACCGTCCAACGTTCACCGGTCTGCTGCAGGATTTTTTGGCGGAGTGTCAGGATCTGGCGATAACTTCGGCCTGTCTCGGCGTCGCAGGCCCGATCGTCGATGGCGACTGCGTCGCGACCAACCTGCCTTGGGTGCTGCATCGGAGCGACATCGGCGATTGCATCGGCACCCGGAATGTCCGGTTGTTGAACGATCTCGAGGCGACCGCCTGGGGCATCCTGAATTTGCCGGAGGCGGATTTTGTGGTGTTGAATTCCGGAGCACCCCGTCCGGGCAACAGCGCGGTGCTCGCGGCAGGCACAGGCCTAGGCGAGGCGATCATGGCTTGGGATGGAGAAAAGCATCAGGTGCTGGCCAGCGAGGGTGGGCATTGTGATTTTGCGCCCGGCAGTGTGCAGGAGATCGCTTTATTGCAGTACCTTTGGGAAAAATATCCGGACCATGTCAGTTATGAAAGGCTATTGTCAGGCGATGGACTGATCCAACTCTATCAGTTTTTGAAGACAACCGGCCATGCGCCGGCGCAGCCCGAGTTAGAGCGGCAGATGACCGAATACGATCCGGCGGCGGTGATCGGCGAAGCGGGCGTGGCCGGAACCGACGCGCTGAGCGTCGCGGCATTGTCGCTGTTTTGCCGTATTTACGGTGCGGAAGCGGGTAATATGGCACTAAAATGCCTGCCTTATGCGGGTGTCTATCTGGCCGGCGGCATCGCCGCGAAGATCTTGCCGTTCATGACGCGCGGCGACTTCATCGAAGGCTACCTGGCCAAAGGGCGCTACCGCGCGGCCTTGCAGCAAATTCCGGTCAAGGTCTGCGTCAATCAGGAAGTCGGATTATTGGGCGCGTTGGCTTTCGGCGCCCGCTTGGCCGCCTGATTCCGATCTCATCACCTGTCAATTTCGTGTAGACTGCCAGTCTAGATTAACTTGCTGGCGGGAGAACGACTGGGAACGGTAAAACTCATGGCAGAAGCCGTCTAGGAGGGTCTGAGCCAGGCATTGCCGAATCTGCGTGATTAGGGCGCGCGTTGAGGTATCGAGCCGATGTTTTCGGCTTTCAAGGAGCGAGGTTTCCAGTTGGAAGACTCGCCGCTTGAACATCCCGAGCGCTTGGATACGCCGTTTGATGCGCTGTTTACTGAATGAACTACCCTTACCGGCGTTTTATGGAGTTAGGCGAAATTGAGAGGTGGTGAGAACTTGGATGTGAGGTCGACAAGCTGATTGACATGATGTGATAAGATGGCGCGTTCATTTTTCATTCAGCCCGATGGGCCGATACTGTCGTATCAGCCATTTTTTGTCCGATCATGCCGTATAAATATTTAGCGCCGCTGTTTTCAACCACCTTGCTTTATCTGGTGTTTTACCTGATTAGCACGTTCAAGTTCGACGTGCAGTTGCAGGCGGTGGCGATTCCGTACGACTTTTTGTTGCAGTTGTTCGTGGCTTACATGCTGTTCGCCTGCTCGCGGCGGCTATGGATATTTTTGGTGCTGCAAACCTTGCTGGCCGGCGTTTTGTACATCGGCAACGCGGTCAAAATCTCGTTTTTCGGCGGTCCGATCATGCCGGACGATGTGTTTGCGTTGCGTTCTTTGCTGTTGATTCTGGAAGGCTGGCGCTTTTTCGCGGCGGCGGTCCCGTTGGCGGCGATTGCGAGCCTGTTCCTGTTCAATTTCACGATGCGGCACTGGAGCGCCTATCTGGCCAGCCTGGCCGCGATTCTGATCGGCATGACGGTCGTTTATCAGCCGGCGATGATCGTGGAGCCGCTCGATAAACATTTCGGCAATTCGGTTTGGGATCAGCGTTCGAATTATCTTTGGCACGGCGCGACGATGTACAGCCTGCAGGAAGGCTCGCGTTATTTTCTGATGGCCGATGTGCCGCCGGACATGGACGAGGCACAGGAAGCGGCGCAAAATTTGCTGTCTGTGCAAACGCCGTCGGATCATGCCGGCAAGCCGTTCACGCCGCGCAATGTGCATCTGGTGCTGCTCGAATCGTTTTGGGACCCGAACGGCCTGAAAAAAGCGCACTACAAACAGAATCCTTTGGCCCCGGATTTTCGCAAACTCTGGAAAAACGCCGATTACGCGCATGCGATGGCGCCGGTCTTCGGTGGTTATACCGCCAATTCGGAATTTGAAGTGCTGTGCGGCTTTCCGGTCGTGAAGGACAATGTCAAATTCGAGCGCCAGTTATTGAATCAGGCGCCCTGTCTGCCGCATATATTGGCCGATAAAGGCTATAAGACCACCGCTTCGCATCCGAACGTGCCGGTATTCTGGAACCGGGTCAATGCGTATGAACGGATGGGCTTCCAGACCTATTGGTCGCTCGCCGATTTTTTGCAGGACGACATGAACCGGGAGTTCCTGTCCGATGTTTCTCTATACCGTCAGGTGTTGGACAAAATCCAACCGACCCTGGACGCCAAACAGCCGATCCTCGATTACATCGTGACTTATTTCGGCCATTGGAATTATCCGCTCAGCGAAAGCCGTCCGTTCAAGGTCTCCTCGACGTCGCCGGTCGAGGAAGTCACCACCTATGCGAACACGGTGTATTACAAATCGCGGGAGTTGATGGGATTCATCGCCGAGATGCAGAAGCGCGACCCGGACGGCATCATCGTTCTGTTCGGCGATCATCTGCCGTTCTTGGGCGAGAATTTCGCGGGCTATGTCGATTCGGGCGTGCTGGCGACCAACCGCAGCGAATTTACGCCGGAGATGTTCAAGTTCTATGTCAGCACGCCGATGCTGATTTTGGATGGCCGCAAAGGTCCGGTCAAAGTCGGCAGCCTGCCGTTGTACCAGGTGCCGGCGTTGATCCTGAAACTGTTGAATTACGACGAGCCCGCGATCATGGATTACACGCAACCGCCATCGGGCATGCGCATCCGCCCTTTGCCGGGGCTGCATTTCGATCTGCTCGATGGCGGCAGTGTCGAAGTCTGTAAGGAACCGCCTTATAGCGAAACCTGCCAAAAATCGGCCGAATGGCTGCGCAATGTGAATACCGTCAGCAACGACCTGTTCATCGGCCGGCAGCAAACGCGGCCGCAGCATCCGTCGCAGCCGGATCAGGAGTTTGTCGGCCCGCCGGAGAAAACCAAGGCGCTGAACTAACGCCCTGTTACGGATGCGCGATCACCACCAACGCCGGCGCGCGCTGCATCACATAGGTCAGGCATTGACCCAGGGTTTCCGGATCGAGCGCCCCGAAGCTTTCGTCGAGTATAATCACGTGAGCTTCCTGCAGCAGCGTTCTGGCCAGAAAGACACGGCTGCGTTCGCCGTGCGACAGCCGCCAGCCCGTTTCTCCGACCATTTGCATCAATCCCGCCGGCATACGCTCCAATAAATCGCCCAGTCCCAAACCCAGGCAAACCTGTTCGGCTTCCTGGAGATCTTCCCAGGTTGGAGGCCAGCGTCTTCCCATCAGCAAATTGAAGGCAAAAGGCGCGGAGAAAATATAATTCTCATGGAATTGCGGCGCCGCCGCCACGGTCCTGCGCCATGCCTGGACGCCCCAGGCGGCTTTGTCCAAACCGTGCAGCAATAGCAGTCCGGAGTCGGGCTGGCGCAATCCGCACAGCAAGGCGGCCAGGGTGGATTTGCCGCTGCCTGAAGAGCCTTTCAGCAACACCCGGTCGCCGTGGGCCAGCTTGAGTCCGCAACCGTTCAACACTGCGGCGCCCTGCGGACGGTAGTGGAACATCAGTTCCCTGGCTTCCAGGATCACCGCAGAGGGCTTGGCGCTGTCTTGATGCCGAGCTGGCGTATGAAATGTCGAGGGGACCTCCGTCGGACCCGCCGCATTGAAAATCGGCGCGATTTGCCGCCACGCCACCACCGCTTGCGCGAAACCGGGCAAATTCGCTGAGATTTCGGCGATCGCCCGATAACCCAGCAAAACGCCGCCTAGACCGATCGCCAATTGCAAGGCATCGGCGCCGCCGCCGATGATCGCGGGCACAAAGCCGGCGATACCGAGCAGCAGCCATCCGCGCGGCAGCAAGCCGTTAATCGCGGCGACTGCCGCGTCGAACTCCCTGGACACCGGCAGATAGCGGGCCAACAGTTGATCTTCGCGGTCATGCCGGCTTTCCGGGGCATGCTGAGCCAAACGGGTACGGTGCCCGACCATTTGTTCGATCAGGTCATGCGCCAGTTCCAGGCGAGTCCCGGTCCAGTTTCGCAGGCAGCGCAACAAGCGCCGGCCGAGCCGGATAGCCACGACGCAGCAAACGGCCAGCAACGCGACATGCAGCCAGCCGCCCGCGCCGCTGTGTAGCACGACAGCGGCCAGCAACAATTCGAGGCAGGCAATCGGCACGGTGATTGCGCCGTTTACCGCCAAGAACTCCAATGCGGCTGATTCCATCATCCGCCCCAGCAATTGTCCGACGCCCTGACTGCGGATCGTTTCGGAAGGCATCTGCAGGGCGCCCGCCAATAATCGCCTTTTCAGCAACATGACACCGCGAATCGCCAAGGTTCCCCCGAGCCAGCCGCCGAGCAAGCGCAATACGATCAGCGCGGCCAACACCAGGCCCCAAGCCGACAGCCAGCCCGGATCGAGGCGGCCTTGCAGCGCGCCTCGGCCGATCAGCCACCAGCCGGCTATCTCCAACAGGTACAGCGCCGCAAACACGGCCAACGTCGCCAGCGTTCGGCGGAAGAGCCCATGATCGCGCATTTGGCGCATGAAATCGGTTTCCGGCGGCAGGCGAAACAGCCAAATACCCGCCACTGTCCGCGCCGCGAGGCGCTCGTTCAACAAGGCTTTGCGCGTGCGCGCGACACGCGCGGCGGCGATGCCGGCATGATGCAGCAACGCGTCCACTTCCGGCGTCAGGGCGCGTTCCTGTTCGGTGCACAACGCATCACGCAACTGCGACACATCGAGCCGGTGTTTGCGTAGGTCCGGCCCCAGCGCATTCAGCTTGCCTGGGCGTCCGCCGGCGAGCAGAACCACGAAACGCGATTCGCCGCCGTCGAGATAACGCACCAGCGCCGGTCCGGCCTGGCGCAGCACGGGTTCGAGTTCGGCGATGGCGGTTTCGGTTTCGTCGGCATCGATGCCCAAACGCCGCGCCGCCCAATCCAGCCAAGCGCCAAAATCCGCCGTTTGAGCATGATTCGCCGGCGGGGTCGTGATGCTCGATGACGCCGCTGGCCAGTCCATTCGGCTGGCCAGCGCGGTCAGCGCGCCGGGCAATTGCGGCAGCGACCAGCAAACCTGTGCCAAAGTGGTCATCCGGCCGGCTCCTGATCGGTGCGTAAACGGCCTCGGTCCAGCCAGAGGTTTTGCCAGGCCGAATCCGCCCAAAGCGATTCTAGCGCGGCATTTTCCGCATCCAACAAAGCCCGGAAACGGGAATCGGGAAGCGCCGCCAAGGCGGCGGGCGCCGCATCTTCGACGACCCGGCCGCCGTCCATCACCAGGACCCGCTCGAAATCCAGGGCGGAAACGATGTCATGGGTGATGCACAGCAGCGTCGCCTCCGGCCAGACCGCGCGCAGTGTCGCTAGATACGTCTCGCGTCGTTTCCGCTCCAGGCTTCTGAACGGCTCGTCGAGAATCACCAGGCGCGCATCGCGTTTCAGCAGCGCGCGGCCGAGCCTGACGCGCTGCCCCTGTCCGCCCGACAGCAAGGCGCCGCCTTCGCCGAGCGAGGTCTGCAGGCCGTCTGGCAAATCCTGCAAAATTTCGTGCAGGTCGGCCAGTTCCAAAACCTCGCCGACGCCGGCCAGCGCTTCCTGCGGCGAGCCGTAGAGCAGATTGTCCAGCAGCGGCCGGTTCCACAACTGGACCGCCGGCTCCAGCCAGGCCGTGTCGCGGCGTAATGCGTCCAGACGCGCGGCGTCGAGCGTTTCGCCGTCGACCCGTATTTCACCGAAGGCCGGCGTCATCCAGCCGAGCAGCATGCCGGCCAGACTCGACTTGCCGGCCCCGGACGCGCCGACGATCGCGACATGACTGCCGGCCGGCAGGGTCAGATCGAGGCCGTTTAAGATCGAGTGGCCTCCGGCATGCGCGCTGACACCGCGAAAATCGATCGTGACGCCCGGATGGACAGGGCTCTGCATGGCGGGAGTCTCCGCCAAATTGTCCGCCGGCGTGTTCGTTTCGTCACGCGCGCCCAAGGGCTCGATCACGCGCAAGGCAACGTTGCGCAGCGGGGAATATTGCCGGCATAGGATGGCCATTTGCTGTCCCAGCGCGGGCAGTTTCAACGTCCAGTAAACCAGCAGCAAAAAGCCGCCGCTGTCGCCGACGGTCTGGTAATGGCGCAGCAGCAGCCATACGGCCAGACCGGTGCTGATGAGGGCTTGCGCGCCTTCGGTCAGCAGCGCGACCCGCAACTCCTGCAAACGCGCGCGCGCGTATTCGCTCAGCAACGCTTCATGCTGCGCCCGCACCGTGCGTTCCGCGCCATGCACGCGCACCGCCGCCAGGCCGTGCAGGGCGTCGAGAAAAAAACGGCCCAACGCCGCGTTATGGACGCGGGCGCGCAAATCCCGCTCGCTCAACGCCGGTTGCGCGAGCAAGGGGATCGCAATCGCGGCCAACGCCGTCAATACTGCCCAGGGGGCCAGGCCGGGGAACAGCCAGGCAATGCCCGCGGTCGTCATCGCCAACTCCACGCCGCAGCGCAACACCTGCCCGCCCCATTGCGGCAGGGCGCGCAACTGCTGCACGACATGCGCACGTTCGGCCATGTCGGAGATCGGCCGGCTGTTGAAAAAGCGGTCGTTCAGCAGCGGGACCTTGCGCAGAAAAGCCAGACGCATGCGGATTTCCAATTGCCGCCCCAGGCGGAGCAGTTCCCTGGCGTTCGCATACTCGGCCAGCAGCAGCGCAAACGCGAGCAAGGCCACGCACAGGATGCCAGCCAGGCGTTGGCCGCTGCTGTCGAAATCATGGACCAAATCGACCAGGCCGCGAAACAGCAGCGCTTCGATCATCAGCACCGCGCCGCCCACGAGCAGGGCGGCGGTCAGGATCAATGGGGTGTGCAGGCCGATGTCGCGCATGAAGCGGGCAAAAATACGCCAGGCGTTATCCGGCTCGGCCGCCAGCGCCGCCGCCAAATCCGGCGACAATTCGGCTTCCGGCGGGGATGCCGACACGCCGTTGATGCGTATCAACACCGCGCCTTTCAACAGCAATTGCTCGCCGTCTTCGCTGTCGGCCAACACCGAAACCTGCCAGAACGCCGGCGGAATGACGCCGCCGGAAGGGGCTTCGGCTGCCGCCCGATACAGCGCGCGCAGCATCGCCCGGCCTTCGCGTCCGCGTTTGACGCCGCCGTTTCGCGCCAGCGCTTCCACCATGCGCGTGGCGGCATCCAGCGCGGCCAACGAAAACCAGGAGGCGTCCGTCAGCGCGGACTCGATCAACTGCGTTTCTTCCGTTCCGGTGACCGCGGCAAGACGGGAGCGCAGGCCGGGTAAAAAATCGTCGGACCCGGCCCAGTCGCGCCAATCTTCCGCGGGCACGGCCTGGCTGTGCCGGTAAATTTCGGCGAGAAATCGCTCCGCGCGCAGCCAGCGCCGGCCGATGGCCGGGTCCATCACTTGCACGAACGGCCCGCAGCGGCGCCAGAACACGGCGAAATGCGTATCGCCGCCGTTCGGCTGCGTCACCACGATCGCCGGCAACGAGTCGGGTACGGTCAGCAACAGATGGTCCAGCGGCAACATCACCTGTTCCGCCTCCAGGCCCAGCAGCGTCGCGGTTTCTTCGAGCACATCGATCGAGGTGCCGTCCACGTCGGTTTGACAGGCTTCGCGCAAACGTCCGTAGCTGACCGGTATGCGGTAACCTTCCAGCAACGCTTTCAATGACGCCGGTCCGCAGTCCATCGCGGAGGTTTGCACGAGTTCGGGGACAAGCCAGCGGCGTTTCGGTTTCATCGGCGCGCCAGTTCCTCGGCCCGCGCCGCCGCGAGAGCAGGGCGGGTGAGCAACTGGCCGGCGGCGCGCAAGACCAGATAAGCGGGACTTGCGGTCTCGACGGCCACTTCGACCGTTCCGGTCAGGCCGTGCTGCAAGGGCAGGGGCGAGGAGGCGGGGATCGTCAGCTCGACCTGTTGGTAATCCTGATGAATTTCATCGCCGGTGCGGGCGACGGCAACCTCGACACTGCCGTATTGCGCCCACGGAAACGCATCCAGGCGCAGGCGTCCATGCTGGCCGGGACGCAGCCGCCCCAGGGCGTCTTTCGGTAAAAACTGCGCGACGACTTTCAAACCGTCCAAAGGCACGATTTTGGCGACCGCCTGGCCTTCGGCCAGGAAGGCGCCGCTCTGCGCTTCCGGGACGATTTCGCCGATGCGTCCGCCGGTCGGCGCGATGATCCGGTGTTTTTCGATTTCTGCCGCAAGCCTTAGGGCGGCGGCTTCGGAGTGATGCAGCTGGCCCTGCAAATCGGCCAGGTCTTTTTGCATTTCTTCCAAATCGGCGTGCGCTTGATTCGCTCGCCCCAGCGTGTCCGCTTCCAGCCGGCGTATCTCGGCCGCCTGGCTTTCCGCCGCCAGTTGCGCCTGCTGTTCCTCGCCGTGGATTTTGAGCCATTCGTATTCGCTGATCATGCCCTTGTCGTGCAGAATGCCGCTGCGCTGGGCATGCTGTTTCGCGATTTCGGCGGAGTTCTGCATCTTATGCCAATCCGCCAGCGCCGCCGCCACGCCGGATGTCAGCGTCCGCCCGCTCTGCATCAGTACCGCCCTTTGCGCCTCGATTTGCCGTTCCAGGGCCTGAATCTGTTTCGGCAGGGCCTGCTTGCGGGCATCCTCCTCGGCCAGCCGGAGCCGTTCGACGCGGTCGTCCAGTTGTATCAGCACGTCTCCCGCCTTGACCGTCTGGCCGAGGGCAAAATGCACCGATGCGATGCTGCCGGAGGTGCGCGCGGCGACCGGATTGGCCGCATGCATGACTTCCAGACGCGCCTTCGCGCTGGTTTCGTAGACCGTTATCCGGGCGAAAAAAAACCAGGCCAGCCACGCCGCAGCCAACAGGCCGGACACGAGCCAGCACAGCCCGCTGGGCAAGGCGGTGTCGGAGGTCAAAGCGCGGGTCGTGGAGGAAAAAGGGGAGGGCATTGAGGCAACCAATCAAAACCGGCAATAGGTGCCGGCGATCATAATAAAAAGCGAAAATTTTTAGGCAGGATTTTTGCCGCTCGCCCTTTCCCAATGCGCGCGGCAAATCTGCGTGTGCGGATGATCGGCGCCGGCGCTGCGTTCCAGGATGTCCAGCGCTCGCCGGAACAGCCCCTCGGCTTCCGCGCCCTTGCCGATCAAGGGTGCCAGCATGCCCAAATTATTCAGGCAGGTGGCGACCTGCGGATGCACCGGGCCGAGGCAGCGCTCGCGGATGCGCAAGGCGTGCAGGTACAAGGCTTCGGCTTCGGCCAGACAGCCGCGGGCTTCGGCAATCGCCGCGAGATTGCTTAGATTCAGTGCCACTTCCGGGTGTTCGGTGCCGTGGCGGGCGACATGGCTCGCCAGGGCGCGCCGGTACAGGTCTTCGGCTTCTTCGTAACGGCCCAGGCCGTCAAGGATCGCGGCCAAGGTGCCATGGATGACTGCCAGTTGCGGATGGCCCTCGGTATGGATGCGCTCCTGCAGCGCCAGCGACCGTCGGCACCAGGTTTCCGCTGTCGCGTAGTCGCCCAGGGCGTGCTGAAGCCCCCCCAGATTATAAAAAATACCGGCCAGTTCCGGGGCGTTTTCGCCGTAGAGCGCGGCCAAAATCGCCTGCGCCCGGCGGTAGAGCGGTTCCGCGTCGGCAAAGCGCCCCCAGTATTTATAAAGCATGCCCAAATCATTCAGGCTGCGCGCCATGTCCTCGCTGTCCTCGCCGAAGTGCTCCTCGACCACGGCCAGGGCGCGCAGCAGCGGCGCTTCCGCCGCCGCATAATCGCCTTGCGCGCGCCGGGCGCCCGCATAGAGGGACAGTGCGCCGCGCTGGATACGCCTACAGGCATCGAGGCTGTCCGGGTTGGCTTCCGCGGCCAAATCATCCTGCGCGAACAAAGCGTCCATGATCGCCAGCGCCTCCGCGCTCAACTGTTCGGCGTCGCGGTATTCGCCGCGGTCGTAATGTACCCAGGCCAGATTGTTCAGCACATTGGCGGTATCCGGTTGGTCCTCGCCGCCGGCGGCTATAAAAAGTTGCAGCGCGCGCCGATACAATGCCAGCACTTCCTCATCGCAGCGGCCCTGGGCGGCAAGCACATCGCCCAGATCGTTCAGCGCGGACGCCAAATCCTCCGCGGCATCCGGCAGATTTTCGAGTTCGGCGATCAGTCTCCGCAACACGCTTTGCTCGGCATCGGTCCGAGAAACGGAGGTCAAATTCTCTGCTGGCGCAGCGGTCGATTCAAGAGACATCGGTTACCTTAATGAGTGGCGGGGTATTCTTGACGTGATACCGGTAAAATAAAGACGCCGTTACCTTGGTCGATTGGATCAAGGTAACGGCGGCGCTACGGAAGGTTTAGCGACGGAAGGTTTCGCAGCGGTTAACAGAGATGCCGCCGGCTTTGACTTTGCTTTTGACTTTCATGGCTGTTCTCCAGAATAATAAGAAAATTTAAGCCGCCGTTTCCTTGGCCGATTCGACCCAAAAAACGGCGGCGCTACAGAAGGCTTTGCTTAGCCGCGGAAGGTTTCGCAGCGATTCGAAGTTAGAGCTCCGGCTTTGACTTTGCTTTTGACTTTCATGGCTGTTCTCCAGAACAATAAGAAAATTTAAGCCGCCGTTTCCTTGGCTGACTCGATCCAAAAAACGGCGGCGCTACGGAAGGTTTAGCGGCGAAAGGTTTCGCAGCGGTTCTGAGTTAAAGCGCCCGCTTTGACTTTGGTTTTGACTTTCATGGTTGTTCTCCAAAATGGTGAAATATTTTCTGTATTCGCCGGGCTAGAGGGTGGTAGAGTCGATAACGGAACGCCCCAAGAGCTCTGGCGCGGGAATTACAATGATTGATGATGTGTCCTTATCGACAGGTTCGGAAATAGCTGGCGTTTCAGTCACTTTATCAATGAGTTGCATCATCAATGTTGCCCTGAAACATCCGCCTCTCAAAATCAGGCTCTGTTACAGGGTGATCAGACGATACACCCGCTAACGGATGTAAAAAAGTGAATTTTTCACAGGCGTGGATTCAGGAGTCCGGCAACCATTGCCGGAAGATGCGGTCTTCATTCAAACGTTTATATAGGCCATTCTGATCCCGCCCGTTGATTTAGCGAAAACAACATATCCTAATGGGAAGGACGTGAATGCAGTCAGTGGATGTTTCGCTTAGGCAACGTTCGATCGATGCATGATGGACCGTTCTCGTTCGTCCTTAAACCGCCCGGAATTGCTAAAACAGGTTCTGTGAGCGTTCCCATTTGTTATATACTATGCGCCTTTTTAAGACGAGGTCTGATGGCTCCGCTGTCTGTTAAAGCGATTTTGCAATTGCAAATAGGGACGGAACCTTGGGGGGGATGCCCCGGAAATGAATCAATTTCACTCGCAACGAATTCAAACACCACTCGCAAGAACAGGAACATAGAATGGCCAACAATTTAATTTCAGAAATTACCGGACAGAACGACATCGATCCGGCTGAAACGAGGGAATGGGTTGAGGCCTTGCAGGCCGTTCTGGAAAAAGACGGCAACGAACGTGCGCATTTTCTGATCGAGCAGTTGGTTGCGGTCGCGCGCCATTGCGGTTTCGACGTGCCGTTCAGCGCGAATACCGCCTATCTGAATACGATTCCGGTCGCGAGACAGGCCAAATACCCCGGCGATCATGACATCGAACAAAAAATCCGTGCCTATGTGCGCTGGAATGCGATGATGATGGTACTCAGGGCGAACAAGCACACCAATGTCGGTGGTCATATCGCGAGTTTCGCGTCCGCGGCTACCTTATATGAAGTCGGATATAATCATTTCTGGCGCGCGCCCTCCGATCAGCATGACGGCGATCTGATCTTTACCCAGGGCCATTTGACGCCCGGCGATTATGCGCGCGCGTTTCTGCTCGGCCGCTTGACCGAAGAGCAACTCGACAGTTTCCGTCAGGAAGTCGGCGGCAAAGGCTTGTCGTCTTATCCGCATCCGTGGTTGATGCCGAATTTCTGGCAATTCCCGACCGTATCGATGGGCCTCGGTCCGATCATGGCGATCTATCAGGCGCGCTTCATGCGCTATCTGCAAGGACGCGGTCTGGCCGATACCTCAGGGCGGAAGGTGTGGAGCTTCCTCGGCGACGGCGAAACCGACGAGCCGGAATCACTCGGCGCGATCGGCCTCGCCGGACGCGAGAAACTCGACAACCTGATCTTCGTGGTCAACTGCAACCTGCAGCGGCTGGACGGTCCGGTGCGCGGCAACGGCAAGATCATTCAGGAACTCGAAAGCGAATTCCGCGGCGCCGGCTGGAACGTGATCAAGGTGGTCTGGGGACAGCGCTGGGATACGCTGCTGGCGCGCGACACCGAGGGCTTGCTCGCGAAACGGATGATGGAATGCGTCGACGGCGATTATCAGACCTTCAAGGCGAAGGACGGCGCCTATGTGCGCGAGCATTTCTTCAATACCCCGGAACTCAGGGCGATGGTCGCCGACTGGTCCGATCGCGACATCTGGGAATTGAACCGCGGCGGCCATGATTCGGCGAAGGTGTTTGCGGCATTCCAGGCGGCGGTCACGCACGAAGGCCAGCCGACCGTGATTCTCGCGAAAACGATCAAGGGCTACGGCATGGGCGAGTCCGGCCAGGCGCAAAACATCACCCACCAACAAAAGAAGATGAGCGAAAGCTCATTGAGTCATTTCCGCGACCGTTACCATCTGCCGGTCAGCGACGAACAATTGCACGATCTGCCTTATCTGACTTTTCCGGAAGGCTCGAAAGAACTGGCCTACATGCAGCAGCGCCGTGCCGAATTGGGCGGCCATCTGCCGGCCAGAAGAGCGAAGTCTTATGCGCTGGACGTACCGGTACTGAGCGATTTCAAAGGGCTGCTGGAAGCGACCGGCGAAGGCCGCGAAATTTCGACCACGATGGCGTTCGTGCGCTTGTTGAACATCCTGGTGAAAGACAAGAACATCGGCAAACGCATCGTGCCGATCGTGCCGGACGAATCGCGGACCTTCGGGATGGAAGGCATGTTCCGGCAACTCGGCATCTGGTCTCAGGTCGGCCAGCTTTATACGCCGCAGGATGCCGATCAATTGATGTTCTACAAGGAAGACAAGCACGGTCAGGTGCTGCAGGAAGGGATCAACGAGGCGGGCGGCATCTGCGACTGGATCGCGGCCGGTACCTCCTATTCGACGCACAACGTGCCGATGATTCCCTTCTTCATCTATTATTCGATGTTCGGTTTCCAGCGCGTCGGCGATCTGATCTGGGCGGCCGCCGACCAGCGGACCCGCGGCTTCCTGATGGGCGGCACCGCAGGGCGGACTACATTGAACGGCGAAGGCCTCCAGCACGAGGACGGACACAGCCATCTGATGTCCGCGACCGTGCCGAACTGCATCAGTTACGATCCGACCTATGCCTATGAACTGGCGGTGATCGTTCAGGACGGTCTGCGCCGGATGTATGTGAATCAGGAAGACATTTTCTATTACATCACCGTGATGAACGAAAACTACGAGCATCCGGCTATGCCGAAGGGCATCGAGCTGGACATCCTGAAGGGCATGTACAGCTTCCGCCAGGGCGCAAAGAAGAAGGGCCCGCGCGTGCAGTTGCTGGGTTCCGGCGTGATCTTCCGCGAAGTCGAGGCGGCGGCCGAATTGCTGCGCAACGACTGGGGCGTCGAAGCCGATCTGTGGAGTTGCCCGAGCTTTACCGAACTGGCGCGCGACGGCCGCGAGTCGGAACGCTGGAGCCGCCTGCATCCGACCGAGCCGGCCCGGATTCCGCATGTGACCCATTGCCTCGCGAATCAGCAGGGGCCGGTGATCGCCGCGACCGATTACAACCGCGCCTTTGCCGAGCAGATTCGGCCTTATGTCGCCGCGCCGTTCACGGTGTTGGGTACCGACGGTTTCGGCCGTTCCGATACCCGCGAAAATCTGCGCCGTTTCTTCGAGGTCGATCGCTACCATGTGACGATTGCGGCGCTGAAGAGCCTTGCGGATTTGGGTCAGTTCGATGCGTCGAAGGTGGAAGTCGCGATCGCCAAATACGGCATCGATCCCGAGATCAAAGCGCCCTGGTTAGTTTAAGCAGAAGGAAGAAGATGACGAATTTGGTTGAAATTAGAGTGCCCGATGTCGGCAATGTCGCCGATATCGATGTGGTCGAGGTGTTGATCAAGCCGGGCGACATAGTCGAACTGGAGCAGACGGTCGCTTCGCTCGAAACCGACAAGGCCAGCATGGATTTGCCGTCGAGCGCGGCCGGCACGATCCAGGAAGTCTTTATCAAGCGCGGCGACAAGGTGTCCGAAGGCACCTTGATTGCGACGGTCGCCGCGGCAGCAGGAGTGGCGCCGGCCGTCAAGGCGGAAGAGCCGAAAGCGCCGCCAGCTCCGGTCGAAGCGCCGAAGGTCGAAAAGGCGCCCGAGCCTGTGCCGGCTCCCGCTCCCGCTCCCGTGAAGGCGGCGCCGATCGCTCCGGTCGCGATTTCGGAAACCGGCGCCGCCGTGGCCGCGCACGCCTCGCCGTCGGTACGCCTGTTCGCGCGCGAGCTGGGCGTCGACATCGCGAAAGTCACCGCCGGCACCGGCCGCAAAGGCCGTATTCTGAAAGATGACGTGAAGGCCTATGTCAAAAAGGCGCTGACCGAACCGGCTGTGGTTGGCGGCGGCATTCCGGCGATTCCGGCGGTCGATTTCTCGCCGTTCGGCGACACCGAAACGGTCAAATTGAGCAAGATCAAGCGCCTGACCGGACAAAATCTGGGCCGGGTCTGGCTGAATCTGCCGATGGTGACCTACCATGACGAGGCCGACATCACCGACCTGGAAGCGTTCCGCAATCAGATCAATGCCGAAAAGAAGAACGGCGAGGTCAAGATCACCGGCCTGATGTTCATCATCAAGGCGGTGGTCGCGGCGATGCAGCAATTCCCGAGCTTCAACGCCTCCTTGTCGAGCGACGGCGAGAGCCTGATCCTGAAGAAATATTACAATATCGGCATCGCGGTCGATACCCCGAACGGCCTGGTCGTTCCGGTATTGCGCAACGTCGATACGAAGAGCATCAACCAATTGGCCACAGAACTCGCCGAGAAAAGCGAGAAGGCGCGCCAGGGCAAGCTGATGCCGGGCGACATGCAGGGCGGCTGCATGAGCATTTCGAGCCTCGGCGGCATCGGCGGCACCGCCTTCACGCCGATCGTGAATGCGCCGGAAGTCGCGATTCTCGGGGTCACCCGTGCCAAGATGCAGCCGGTCTGGAATGGCAGTGAATTTGTTCCTCGCCTGATGCTGCCGCTGGACCTGACCTATGATCACCGCGTGATCGACGGCGCCGAAGGCGCGCGCTTCATGGCCGCGATCAAAAATTATCTTGGCGATCTTCGCCGCCTGTTACTTTAAAGAAATCCGGAGACTCATCGCGATATGAACGACGCAACATTGCATTCGGAAGTTTTGGTTTTGGGCGGCGGCCCCGGCGGTTATACCGCGGCGTTTCGCGCGGCCGATCTCGGCAAGCAGGTCACCTTGATCGAACGTTATCCGGTATTGGGAGGCGTCTGTCTGAATGTCGGCTGCATCCCGTCGAAGGCGCTGCTGCACATGGCGCAGTTGATCCATGAAGCGGAAGATGTGCAGAGTCACGGTTTGAAATTCGGCAAGCCCGAAATCGACATCGATAAGATTCGCGCCTGGAAAGCCAGCGTCAGCAAATCGTTGAATGACGGGCTGGCGGGGCTGGTCAAGCAGCGTAAAATCAATCTCGTCCAGGGCACCGGCCGCTTTACATCAAAGAATTCGGTCGAAGTCGAGACGCCGGAGGGCGTCAAGACGATCACTTTCGATCAGGCGATCATCGCGGCCGGTTCGCATCCGACCCGAATTCCGAGCTTCCCGAACGATGACGAGCGCTTGTGGGATTCGACCGATGCCTTGGAACTGAAACAGGTCCCGAAGAAACTGTTGATCGTCGGCGGCGGCATCATCGGCCTCGAAATGGCGACCGTCTATCATGCGTTCGGCTCCGAAATCAGCGTGGTCGAATTGATGGATCAGATCATTCCGGGCTGCGACAAGGATCTGGTCAGACCGCTGCAACTGAAGATCAAGAAACAATACAAAAATCTCTGGCTCGAAACCCGGGTCACGGCGATCGAGCCGCAGGCCGACGGCCTGAAAGTCTCGTTCGAAGGCAAGGGTGCGCCCGAGTCGGATATTTTCGATGCGGTGCTGGTCGCGATCGGACGGCGGCCGAACGGCAAGCTGATCGGCGCGGAAGCGGCCGGCATCACGGTCAACGAGCAGGGCTTCATTCCGGTCGATAAGCAGCAGCGCACGAATGTGGCGAATATTTTCGCGATCGGCGACATCGTCGGCAATCCGATGCTGGCGCATAAGGCGGCGCACGAAGGCAAGGTCGCGGCCGAAGTCGCGGCCGGCCATAAAGCCGGCTTCGATGCGTTGACGATTCCTTCGGTCGCTTATACCGATCCCGAAATCGCCTGGATGGGGCTGAGTGAAACTCAGGCCAAGCAGCAGAGCATCGAATACGACAAGGCCGTATTCCCGTGGGCCGCGAGCGGCCGTTCGCTGAGCCTCGGCCGCAAGGAAGGCGTGACCAAGATCCTCTGCGACAAGCAGACCGGCCGGATACTCGGCGCGGGCATGGTCGGTCCGAACGCGGGCGAGTTGATCGCGGAAGCGGTCTTGGCGCTCGAAATGGGGGCCGACGCGGATGACATTGCGCTGACGATCCATCCGCACCCAACCCTGTCCGAGACTTTCGGTTTCGCTGCCGAAATGATCAACGGCACGATTACCGATCTGTATATCAAAAAGACTTAAAATTAAGGCATTTGCTGTGGCTATGATTAGCTAGAGGATTGCCATCTCTCCCCTCGAGGCGGCTTTACAGCCGCCTCGGGGCAAGTCTCTCAAAATTATCATTGGCCGAAGGCGATTTGCTTTATAATTTGGCCGGCCCAAAGGGTCGGGCAAGGAGAGTTTTATCGAGTTGCCGCCATCAATACTGGCCCGCCGACCCTTCCAAATCTTCACTCCCAATAACCGCATTCACTATAAAATACTTTCGAGTATCTTGATGAAAAGAACACTAACGATTTTGCTAACCTTGGCCGTGCTGATCATGGTCAATTTCAGCATTTGGAGCCACATCAACAACCCGCTGCAATTGAAGTCTTGGACCAAGACCACGATGGGGGTGACTTTCGATCCCCGGCGCAAAGAGTACACCCAGAAAAACGGTCAATTCCCGACCGAGGCCGAAATCGATCAGGATTTGGCTCTGCTCGAAAACAAGGTGCATGCGGTGCGTACCTACAGCGTGCTGAAAGGCCTGCACAAGATCCCCGAACTGGCCGCCAAGCACAATCTGAATACTACCGTCGGCGCCTGGATCGACGGCGATCTCGAAAAAAACCGTCAGGAAATCGAGACCCTGCTGCAGGTCAGCAACGAAAACAACAACAAGATCGTCCGGGTGATGGTCGGCAACGAGGTGCTGTTCCGCAACGACATTCCGGTACAGCAGCTGATCGACTATATCCGCGAGGTCAAGAAGCGCACCTGGCGTCCGGTCAGTACCTCCGAAACCTTCGACATCTGGCTGAAGCACCCGGAACTGGTCGCCGAAGTCGATTTCATCGGGGCTCATATCCTGCCGTACTGGAACGGCATCGCGGTCGAAGATGCGGTCGATTTTGTGTTCGAAAAATACAATGAACTGAAGAAGGCCTATCCGGACAAACCGATCGTGATTACCGAGGTCGGTTGGCCTTCGGACGGACAACCGTACAAACATGCGACCGCCTCGCGCGCGAATCAGGCGTTTTTCCTGCGCGAGTTTCTGAACCGAGCCGCCGAGCAAAAGATCGCTTACTACATCGTCGAAGCGTTCGATCAGCCGTGGAAAATGGAAATCGAAGGCTCGGCCGGCGCCTATTGGGGCATCTTCAATGCCGACCGCCAGCCCAAATACCCGATGGACGGCGCGGTCGTGGCTTTACCCGGCTGGAAGCACTGGGCGACCGGCGCGGCAGGCGTCAGTGCGGTGTTGATGGGGCTGTTTTTGTTTACGCGCCGAACACTGGCCTTACCGGGTATCGTCTTCTTCGGCGTGATCACGAACCTGGCCGCATCGTTCATCTTCTGGACCGTGTCGATCGGCGCGCAACAGTATCAGACCGAATTGACGATCGCCTTCTGGATTTTGCTGATCCTGATGCAGATATTGGCGCTGACGATTCTCTTGATCGAAACGATGGAAATCGTCGAAGTGGTCTGGCACCGCCGTACCACGCGCACTTTTCAGCCGCTGACGCCGTCGCCGGATTTCCGTTATCCGAAGGTTTCCATTCATCTGCCGATTCACAACGAGCCGCCGATGATGGTGCGGAAAACGCTGGAAGCGTTGGCCAAGCTCGATTATCCGCATTATGAAGTCATGGTGATGGACAACAACACCAAGGACCCTGACGTGTGGGAACCGGTACGCGAGGACTGCGAGCGGCTGGGCGAGAAGTTCCGCTTTTACCATCTGGAAAACTGGCCCGGTTTCAAGGCCGGCGCGATCAACCATGCGCTCGCCGAGACCGCGCCGGATGCCGAGATCATCGCGGTGATCGACAGCGATTACATTCTGTCGCCGGACTGGCTCAAAGCGATGGTGCCTTATTTCGATAACGAGAACGTCGGTTTCGTGCAGTCGCCGCAGGATTACCGCGACGGTCATGTGAACACCTTCAAACGCTTCTGTTATTGGGAATATGCCGGCTTTTTCAACATCGGCATGGTGCAGCGCAATGAATACAATGCAATCATCCAGCACGGCACGATGACGATGGTGCGCAAGTCGGCGCTGCTCGAGGTCGGCAAGTGGTCCGAATGGTGCATCTGCGAGGACAGCGAACTGGGTCTGCGCCTGTATGAAGCCGGCTACGATTCGGTTTACGTGAAGGATTCGTTCGGCCGCGGTCTGATGCCGGATACCATGTCCGGTTACATGACGCAGCGTTTCCGCTGGGTTTACGGCGCGATGCAGATCATCAAGGCGCACTGGAAGAGCTTCACGCCAAGTAAGAAGTCGCCGTTGACCTCGGCTCAGCGCTACTATTTCGTCGCCGGCTGGCTGCCGTGGTTTTCCGATGCGCTGGCGCTGATATTTACGATAGCGAGTTTGATTTTAACCGGCGTGATCTTCCTCGATCCGATTCACAGCGAATTGCCGGTGACGGCGTTCCTGTTGCCGACGATCGGTTTGTTTAGCTTTAAAATCCTGCGCAGCCTGTGGCTCTATCAAGCCAAGGTGCCGTGCTCGGTTTGGGAGTCGATCGGCGCTTCGCTGTCCGGCCTGGCGCTGACCCATACGGTCGCCAGGGGCGTTTGGCAGGGCATGTTCGTGCCGGGCAAGCCTTTCATGCGTACGCCGAAGTATGAAAAACAGGGGCCATTGTTCGCAGGGTTGATGGTGGTGCGCCAGGAATTGTTCCTGCTGTTGCTGCTGATCGCCGGCGTCGTCGGCATGAACTCGTTGGAGCATTTCGACAATCTGAGCGGCAAGCTGTGGATGGGCGTGCTGTCGGTACAGGCGGTGCCGTATCTGGCGACGGTGATCACGCTGCTGATGAGCATCCTGCCGCATTACCGGAAAAAATCGGCGCTGACGATCGAAGAAATGGACGAGTCGATTTAACGGCGCATAGGGCCCGGACCTGCCAGGTTTTAAGAACCCTGGCAGGTTGAGGTCAATCGCGCCGCCAAGCGCACGCATCCACCCGGTTTTGATTCAATCTTTTCGACGGCTTCGCTCGCGGTCGAACCTGTCAAAAAAATTTAATGTCTGTTCCATCCCTCCGGCAATCACCCCGTATGACGATCATCAAACAAGACGATTTCATCCAAAGCATCGCCGATGCGCTGCAATATATTTCTTATTACCATCCGCTCGATTTCATTCAGGCGCTCGACGCCGCTTATCAGAAGGAGCGGAATCCTGCCGCGAAGGACGCGATGGCGCAAATCCTGATCAATTCCCGGATGTGCGCGGAAGGCCGTCGGCCGATTTGCCAGGATACCGGCATCGTGACGGTGTTTTTGAGGATCGGCATGCAGGTGAGTTGGGATGCGGAGATCAGCGTCGCCGACATGGTCAACGAAGGCGTTCGGCGCGCCTATCTCCATTCCGACAACGTATTGCGCGCCTCGGTTTTGGCTGACCCTGCCGGCAAGCGGGTCAACACGAAAGACAACACCCCGGCGGTGATCCATATGGAAGTCGTGCCGGGCGACAAGGTCGAGGTCGAGGTCGCGGCGAAAGGCGGCGGCTCGGAAGCCAAGTCCAAATTTGCGATGCTGAATCCTTCCGACAGCATCGCCGACTGGGTACTCAAGACGGTGCCGACGATGGGCGCGGGTTGGTGTCCGCCCGGCATTCTCGGCATCGGCATCGGCGGCACCGCCGAAAAAGCGATGCTGCTGGCCAAACAGGCCTGCATGGAATCCATCGACATCAACGAACTGATAGAGCGCGGCCCGAGCAATGCGCTGGAGGAATTGCGCCTCGACCTGTATCATAAGGTCAATGCGCTCGGCATCGGCGCGCAGGGGCTCGGCGGCCTGACCACCGTGCTCGACATTAAAATCCTCGATTATCCGACCCATGCGGCGAATCTGCCGGTCGCGATGATTCCGAATTGCGCCGCGACCCGGCATGCGCATTTCGTGCTGGACGGCTCGGGGCCTGCCGAATTGACGCCGCCGAGTTTGGGCGATTGGCCGGCCGTGACCCAGGATGCGGGCGCTACGGCGAGGAGGGTCAATCTGGATGCGGTGACTGCCGAGGAGGTGGCTTCCTGGCAACCGGGCGAAACCTTGCTGCTCAGCGGCACGCTGCTGACCGGGCGTGATGCCGCGCACAAGCGCCTTAGCGACCTGATCCAGCGCGGCGAAGCCTTGCCGCAAAACGTCGATTTCAAGAACAAATTCATCTATTACGTGGGGCCTGTCGATCCGGTGCAAGGTGAAGTGGTCGGTCCCGCGGGCCCGACGACCGCGACACGGATGGATAAATTCACCGAAACGATGCTCGCGCATACCGGCTTGCTCGGCATGATCGGCAAGGCCGAACGCGGCCCCGAAGCGATCGCCGCGATCAAGAAACACCAGGCCGTCTATCTGATGGCGGTCGGCGGCGCGGCCTATCTGGTGTCGAAGGCGATCCGCAAGTCCCGCGTGGTCGCGTTCGAGGATTTGGGCATGGAGGCGATCCATGAGTTTATTGTCGAAGACATGCCGGTCACCGTCGCGGTCGACAGTCGGGGCGTCTCGGTGCACGAAACCGCGCCGGTGATCTGGCGGAAAAAGATCGCCGATCTCGCGGTCCTGTCATCCTGAGCCCGCTTTCGGTATAATTAGCGGTATTTTTAACCAAGAAATTTAAGGCGCTATGTCGGAAATCAAAAAAGTAGTATTGGCATATTCCGGAGGCTTGGACACCTCCGTGATTCTCAAATGGCTGCAGGAAGTTTATGACTGCGAAGTCGTCACCTTCACGGCCGATTTGGGGCAGGGCGAGGAAGTCGAGCCCGCGCGCGCGAAGGCGCAGTCTTTGGGCATCAAGGAAATCTATATCGATGATCTGCGCGAAGAATTCGCCCGCGATTTCGTGTTCCCGATGTTCCGCGCCAATGCCATTTATGAAGGCGAATACCTGCTTGGCACCTCGATCGCGCGCCCATTGATCGCGAAGCGGTTGATCGAGATCGCGAACGAAACGGGTGCGGATGCGATTTCGCACGGCGCGACCGGCAAGGGCAACGACCAGGTGCGCTTTGAGCTCGGTGCCTATGCCTTGCGCCCCGACATCCACATCATCGCACCATGGCGCGAATGGCAACTGACTTCGCGGCAAACCCTGCTCGACTATGCCGAAAAGCACGGCATTCCGGTCGAAATGAAGAAAGGCAAGGCCTCGCCTTATTCGATGGACGCGAATCTGCTGCACATTTCCTATGAAGGCCGTATTCTCGAGGATCCGTGGGCAGAGCCGGAAGAAGACATGTGGCGCTGGACCGTCTCGCCTGAAACCGCGCCCGACGTGCCGACCTATCTCGAATTGACCTACAAACAAGGCGACATCGTCGCGATCGACGATGTGCCGCATTCTCCGGCCGAAGTGATGGAAAAACTGAACAAGATCGCCGGCGCAAACGGTATCGGCCGGCTCGATATCGTCGAAAACCGCTATGTCGGCATGAAGTCGCGCGGTTGTTATGAAACCCCGGCCGGCACCGTGATGCTGAAAGCGCACCGCGCGATCGAATCATTGACCTTGGACCGCGAAGTTGCGCATTTGAAGGACGAGTTGATGCCGCGTTATGCGTCGTTGATCTATAACGGCTACTGGTGGAGCCCGGAGCGCCAAATGCTGCAGCAGATGATCGACGCGTCGCAAGTCAATGTGAACGGTAAAGTCAGGGTCAAATTGTACAAAGGCAATGTGATCGTGGTCGGCCGTCAGTCGGATACCGACAGTCTGTTCGATGAAAGCATCGCGACTTTCGAGGATGACGGCGGCGCCTACAATCAAAAGGATGCCGAAGGCTTCATCAAGCTGAATGCGCTCCGGATGCGGATCGCGGCGGCAAAACAATTGCGCTGATTCGCAAAAATTATATGCGGCGATGATCGATTAGCTTGTATAATTCGTGCCGAGTCATAGCATTACGATCTTTTCATAACTATAAAAAGAATGGGGCCGGATAGAGGGGGGCCAACTATCCGGTTCAAGAGGCGTTATTTGATGAGCGAAAATCAAGAATTTCATTCACAGATCATCGAGGTGCGAGGCAGGCTGCAAAGCATCCCCTCGACTCAGGCTTTGATCAAGACTAATCGATTTTTGCTGCGGACTGTTTGCCTGTTGACGGTTTTGGTCGCGGTGCTCGGTTATTTTGTGGTTCCGCCCTATCCGTCCGGTGCTTATCTGAAAAAACAGCAGATGACAGCGAATGCGGGCGAGGGCAATTCGGTGTTGAGCTCCGAAGTGAATGCGTTGAAAGGCCAAGTGATCGGTCTGGTCAGCGGTTCGATCGAAAGCAAGCTCAGGATGCTCGAAGACAGCATCAAGACGGGGACGGCGGCAAGCTCTTTGGGCACGATCGAGGATTTGAAAAACGACGTGAAGGTGCTGCGCTCTTATTCGGAGCCGGCGCAAAAAGTCGAGAAGGCGGCCGAAACCAACGCGCAGGTGCTGCAAGAGATGTCGCAGTTGAAGCGCCTGATCTATGTCAGTCTGGCGTCCTGCGGCTTGATGCTCGCGGCGGTCGCC
Source organism: Methylomicrobium lacus (assembly GCF_041897535.1). GTDB lineage: Bacteria > Pseudomonadota > Gammaproteobacteria > Methylococcales > Methylomonadaceae > Methylomicrobium > Methylomicrobium lacus_A. The sequence continues at coordinate 620,519 of NZ_CP169217.1, read as the reverse complement.
GGTATCTGGTTTAAAAATCTGAATCTTTTGGCTTACCGTCAAACGATCAAGAATTATCTGCACAAACAATAAGCGTTTGTTGCGGAAAATAAAAAAGCCGCGTGTGCCAGTTGGCAGACGCGGCTTTTTTATTGGCTGATGAATTTGGGTAAACAAACTGGCGTTTACGAAAATCCACTCGCGGCCTAGAGCAGGGTGTCATACAACACCCTGCCAAGCGCAGAGGCTTATTTGTTTTTCAGATATTCGTACAAATCGTCGATCGCCAGTTCTTCGGTCAGGCCGGCTTTTTTAACGGCTGGGTTTTTCATGATTTCATCCAGCGCTTTTGGCATGCCGCCTCTGCCGTCACGCAGAACTTGTTCGAATTTCGCTCTGTCCAGGGTGCCGGCTTTGATCAAAGCAGGCAATTGTGGGTTAGAAGCGATGTCGTGGCAAGTGCCGCAGCCACGGCCGAAAGAACGATCATAGATTTTTTTGCCGATTTCGTTAGCTTCGCTGGAGAAAGCTTGGCCGCTCAATGTGATCAAAGCGATACCCGCGAATGTGGCTAATGATTTTTTCATGTTGACCTCTCTTGATGGTGAAAGGACTGCAGAACAGTCCGATGAATGGTTAAACTCGCTAAGGATAAGGAATTTAACAGGAAATTTCAATTCTTATTCTTTTCGCTCGGCGCTATCAATTCGTTGCGAACCATTATCGCTGCCGACAATGAACACAGACTGAATTGAACCGGCGTTATTATCGCAAGGATTGACGATCAGGGCTAGCGTTCCGGGCGAAAATCCGTTGATTTACGCCCGTTTGGGGCTAGGCGATTCAACTAGCGGCGCCTTTATGTCGTCTTGAACCATTCCAGCTTGCTGTGCAGGCTCACGACCGTGCCGATGATGATCAGCGTCGGCGCCTTGATCTGTTCGTCGGCGACCTGGGCCGGCAGCGTGGCGAGCGTGCCGGTAATCACCCGCTGATGCTCGGTGGTGCCTTGCTGAACCAACGCGATCGGCAGGTCTTTGGGGCTGCCGTGGGCGATCAGCGCCGCGCAAATCTGTTCCAGTCCGACCAAGCCCATGTAGATCACGACCGTCTGGTTCGGCGCGGCCAGTTGCGTCCAGTTCAGATTGACCGTGCCGTCTTTCAGATGGCCGGTCACGAAGGTGCAGGACTGCGCATGATCGCGGTGCGTCAGCGGAATGCCGGCATAGGTCGCGCAGCCGGAGGCGGCGGTGATGCCGGGCACGACCTGAAAAGGGATGTCTTGCTGCATCAGGGTTTCGATTTCCTCGCCGCCGCGGCCGAAAATGAAGGGGTCGCCGCCTTTCAGCCGCGCGACGCGCTTGCCGGCTTTGGCGAGGTCTGCCAGCAAGACATTGATCGATTCCTGGGGCAGGGTATGGTCATCGCGCTGCTTGCCGACATAAATCCTTTCCGCATCGCGCCGCGCCAGATCGAGAATCTCCGGCGTGACCAGGCGGTCATAAACGATCACGTCGGCCTGCTGCATCAGCCGCAAGGCGCGAAAGGTCAATAAATCGGGGGCTCCTGGCCCCGCGCCGATCAGGTAGACTTCGCCGGTAGCTTGTTGGGTATCGGTTTGCGCCAGGCTGTCCCGAAGAGTGCGCTCGGCTTCTTCGTCCTTGCCCGCATACACCAGTTCGGCGGCGCGACCCTGGAACAGGTTTTCCCAGAATATCCGCCGCAGCGCGGGCTTTGCAATCGTCTCTTTGACCTGAGTTCGATACTTTTCGGCAAGCCGGGCCAGGCGGCCGTAACTCGGCGGCACGACGCTTTCGATCTTGGCCCGAAGCAGCCGCGCCAGCACCGGCGAGGCGCCGCCCGAGGAGACCGCCGCGACCACCGGCGACCTGTCGATGATCGCCGGGAAGATGAAGCTGCATAGCGTGGGGTTGTCGACCACGTTGACCGGAATGTTCCGTTCCCGAGCGAGGCGGGAGACCCAGGCGTTGGTTTCGCCGTCGTCGGTCGCCGATACGACCAGCCGAAAATCGCCCAGATCCTCGGCCGCAAAGCGCTTTTGCAGCAGGGTCAACGGCGGGCTGGTTTGGATCGAGGCGACGCTGCCGCCGATTTCCTCGGCCACCACGGTGATGCGGGCGCCGGCCCGGGACAACAGTTCGATCTTTCTGGCGGCCACTTCGCCGCCGCCGATAACCAGGCAGGGCTGGTCCTTGAGGTTGATAAAAAGAGGGAAATAATCCATTTCGCTGCGATCATTCTCGGAGAGTTGGGAGAATGGTATTATAGGGCGTCTTTACCGAGTCTTTACAGTTAAAATCGAACGATGGTTGAATTTGATATCGAAGTCGACGCGACGGGCCTGCATTGCCCGCTGCCGCTCCTGCGCCTGAAAAAAGCGTTGCTGGACATGGACAGCGGCGCCGTGGTCAAAATGATCGCGACCGACCCGGCCGCGCATCTGGATATCGGCGTTTATTCGGACCAGTCCGGGCATAAGATCATCGAGTTTGCCCGGCACGCGGGACAGCAGATCTTTTATATCCGCAAAAAATAAGCGGCCATTGGCCGTTTTGGGCGTTTTTCCGCGGCTTCGTCTTTCCCGCCTTCTTTCGTGATTTATGAATAATAATGACCTTCCCCCTATTCCGGGATATAAGCAACTGAAGAAATTGCGCACGGTCTTGGCGATTGCGCGCGGCTGCGTGCTGCTGTCGGCGCTGCGCCAGGAGAACGAGGCGACCGTTTCGCACGATCAGACCAAGCGTGTGACCTATCTGACCGAGCTGTTCTCGCACATTCACCGGGAGATGTATCAGGACTGGAAGGAACAGTTGACCGTCAGGCACCGCCCGGGCTCGATGCTCGATCCGGGCAAGCGCCAGCAATTCCGCAAGGCGGTGGCGGGGCTCGTGCTTGACGATGAAAAGTGCCGCGACACGGCCGTTTTCGACAATAACGGCTTCGTGATCCGCACCGCCGACATCGCCGAGCGCTTGGCCGGATTCTATCTGAAGATGCGCAGGATTCGGCCGTTTTCGTACGGCAACCGGATCACGCTCGATTTTTTCATGACCGTGCTCGGCAAGCTGCCGGCCTTCAAGAGCGTTTATGAGGCCGGCATCGATTTTCGCCGGCTGAGCGCCGAGGACGCGCAGGCGTTGCATGATCAGAGCAGTTCGCTGGACGCGCTGACGACCGCGTTTGAACATGCGCTCGATCCCTCGCGTACGCAAAGCCTGCAAAACCAGCCGAACGCTTTCGGCAAATGGCCGGAACATAAAACCTTCGTCGGCGGTATTCCGTTTTTGTCGCATCGCACCGAGGACGGCATCGACTGCCTGGTCAGAATCGACGGCGGTTTGGTGCCGCTCGACAGCGTGCATGAAGAAGACTTCGTGGCGGGCAAACATTTCGCGGATTTTCCGCGCCGGGTTTCCGAGCGGGTGATCGGTTATTTGCCGGGCACCGAATCGCTGCGCGAGGCGGGAAAACACGATATCGACGGCGTTCGTGTCGGTGCGGATGAGGTGGCGCCGCTGTTCTGCCTGGACATCAACATGCTGACCGGTCTGCGTCTGCCGAGCCATACCGAGCTGATGGAACTGCTCAGGCAATGCGAAGGCGTCAAAACGCCGATTTTCAAGCTGGCCAATAACGAGGCATTGAAAATCCGTTTGCTGATCGCGGCCGATGGCGACGAGAGACTGAAACGCGGCGTCGAAATCGCCTACGAACGGCTCGGCCACATCATCGCGAAGCTGGAAGCGGCCAAAGCGGCCATTTTTGAAGGCAAAACCCCGGATGCGAACCCGAAGCTGTTCATGTGCATGGGCGGCGCCGGCTCCGGCAAGACCGCGGTCGAGGAGATCGCCAAAGCCCAGTGCGGCGACAATTTCGTGATCGCGTCATTGGACGAGTTCCGCAAGGTCAGCGATTTATACCTGGTGCTGACCACCGCCGGCCATCACAGCGACGATTATGTCTATGTCGAGCCGTTCGCGAACCGCCTGCGCGACATGGTCGCCGATCATGCGCGCACCTTCGGCTACAACCTGCTCTATGACGGTACCAGCATCCCCTATCATCCGCGTTATTCGAACCTGGTCAAGCAGTTCAAGGAAGCCGGCTTCCATACCCAGATCGCGGCGGTCGATGCCTTCATCGTGAAGCCGCACGGGCGCGAGGAAGAACTGTTCCGCTCCGGCGTGATCGACAGCGTGAAGTCGCGCTTCGAAGAAGCCGGCCGTGCGCTGCCCTGGGTGATCACCGTCTACAAGCACATCCGTTCGCCCGAATCGTTTCTGAACGCGCTCGAAGACCCGGCGCTCGACAAACTGGCGCTGTTCGCGAACGACGGCGAGCGCGGCAAGCATTATCTGGTCGCCGAAAGCTTCCTCTTGTCCGACCAGCAGGTGGAAATCTTGCGGGAGAAGCAGGGGGACGGCGGCCTGGCCGAGCATTTGCGCCTGATCATCGCCTGGCGCTATGATTCGCTGTTGAACGTGCTGTCCCTGGGAGACCAGGACCGGTTGGCAGGATTGCTCGCGCGCAATCCGGCGTTTGACGAGAGTAACGTGGCCTACCAGATTTATCCGGTGCAAAACGGCAACCGGGTGCTGTTGATCTACAACACCCGCCGGCTGATCGACTTCGTCGAAAAACGCCAGCTCAATCCGCATGCCTCCGGCGAGGAAGGGTTGTTGCACAAACCCGAAGCGCTCGCGTTCCATGTCGATCCGCATACGAAAGAACCGTGGATGACCCGACTGCAAGGGTCGGTGAACGGCTAGCCGGCTTCGACTTCGCTCAGCCAGCGAGGTATTTTGCATCGTTCCCGCGCTCCGGCGTGATAGTGCAGCCCGTGACGTTCCAGCATCACACAGCGCAGGAACGGGGTAGTCATATTCCTTTAGTGGGCGGAGACTTTCCGCCCACCATCCGGCCGAAGAGTGCTTATTCAGTCGGGGCTTCTGCCTCCCCCGCCGCTTCCTGTTCTTCAGGCTGCGGATTTTTCAGCTTGTCCAGCGTCGCCTGGGCATGGCCTTCCGGTGTGACCCCGTAGGCGACGTCCTGCAGGATGCCGTCCTTGTCGATGATGAAGGTCGAACGCAGGATGTGCATGCTTTTAACGCCGTTTTTCTCGCGTTCGCGCCAGACCCCGTAATTCACGCACATTTCGCCCTTGGTGTCCGCGAGCAGTTCCACTTTCAAGTCATATTTCTTGATGAAATCGACATGGCATTGGCAAGTGTCCTTGCTGACGCCGATCACGACCGTATCGAGCTTGGCGAATTCGTCGGCGAGCGCGGTAAAGTCGTTGGCTTCGATCGTGCAGCCGGGGGTGTCGTCTTTCGGATAGAAATACAAGACGATGTTTTTGTCGCCGGCGAAATCGTACAGGCTGACCAGTTGACCGTTCTGGTTCAGCGCTCTGAACATCGGGGCGGGTTGCAGTTTTTCTAACATCGAACACCTCAAATAGCTTTATAGTTATTATGGTACACTCAGCGAAAGGCCACGCTCCGGCGCTGATGGCCGATGAGCAAGACAGTGTGTTTGTTTGTCTGAGCGATTAGGAGCGGAACACCGTTTACAGACGATGTCCTTCGCATGATAATCAGCCGGGAAACGAAAGTCCAGCGATGGTCACGATCCGGCCGCTCAAAATGGCTTCGCCAGCGGGAAATCGGGGAAGCCTGCCGGCGTGGTCCGGCAAGAGGCGGGATTTAATCAGAACAACGATAAAATGGAAGCAGCGATGAATGCGAATCTGGAGAAAATCAACGGCTACAGTGTGTTGAATGTGCTTGAGGAGCGCATCGATGCGCACAATTCGGCCGGCTTGAAAGAGATGTTTCTGCGCCTGATCGAGCAGGGCGAGGTCAATATCGTCGTGCAATTGGACAAGGTGCGCTTCATCGACAGTTCGGGGCTCGGCGCTCTGTTGTCCGGGCACAAGAACGTGATGGCGAAGTCGGGCCGCTTTATTTTGGCGGGCTGTAAGCAGCAGGTGCTGTCGATGTTCGAATTAACACGGCTGAACCGAATTTTTGAGATTTATGGTGATCTAACAGAAGCCCTAGGAAGTGACAGTTGAAGGTTGACCATGTGCGATCCCATTATCCAGGTTGAAGTGATCATCCCGACGCAGACCAAGTATCTGAATCTGATCGGCAGTATCGGTGAACAGATTGCGAAGGATCTGGAGGAATATGCCGGCGATCGCGAGGCCCTGGCTTACCATCTGAATCTGGTGTTGACCGAGGCGACCGCCAATGCGATCAAGCATGCCAATTACAATGATCCGAAGGACACGGTCCGAATCACGATTCATATCGACGATCAGGAATTGAATATCAAGGTGTACGACCATGGCCAGGGCTTCGATCTGGAGAAGGTCGACATTCCGGATTTCGAGCATCCGAAGGAAGGCGGCATGGGTATTTTTTTCATTCGCACGTTCATGGACTCGGTCACCTACAATCGGATCAACGACGGTAACGTGCTCGAAATCATCAAGCATCTGAAATGACTGGGGCAGCGATGAAGGGAACCGGCGAAACCTGGCTGCATGACTTGCTGAAACTGGCCGAGCGCGCCTTGGGCAAGGACGCGGGGCGCGCGTTGTGCGCGAAATATCGGTCATTGGCGACCGAGAATTATCAGGCGCTGGTCCCGCCGCGCTTTGCGCTGAAAGACATGCTGCACCTGGAGCGCTTGCAGACGGCAGCTTGTCCGTCGGCAGGATTGCTGAATCCGTGCCAAAAAGTCGAGCATTACCGCCTGCATTTCTATAGCCGCGAGGAACGCTTTCTTGACGAATACATCCCGGTGCTCGAAAACCTGAACCTCCGGGCGATGGACCAGGTGCAATTCATCGCCGATGTCGAAGGTTCTTCTTATTTTATCAAAAGCTTCACGATCAAGGCCGCGCAAAATCCCTGCGCGCCGATCGCGCGCCTCCGGCCGCGCCTGTTGGCGGCGATTCAGGCAATTTTGGAGCGGCGCGTCGAAAACGATGCGCTGAACAAGCTGATCATCCTGACCGGCATGGACTGGCAGGGAATTGATGTGCTGCGCGCCTATCGAAACTATTATCTGCAATTGGCCCACCGCACGACCCGCGCGAGCATTCACCGCGCGCTGCTCTGCAATCCTGGCGTGGCCTTGTCGCTGTTTCATTATTTCGATGCGCGTTTTAGGCCTTATCAGGCCGGCGAGGATGCCGAGACCAGGGAAGAGCAGGCGCTGCTGCCGATGCATCTGGAATTGCTGCAAAGCCTGGAGAAGGTCGCCGATCTGAATGACGACCGGATTTTGCGCAACCTGTTCAATCTGATCGACGCGACGATGCGCTGCAATTTCCATTTGCGCCGGCAATCTCCCGATTATGCGATCGCGTTTAAGATCGACAGCCTCGGCGTGATCGAAATGCCGCCGCCGAAGCCGCAATACGAGATTTATGTGCATGCGGCGACGATGCAGGGCATTCATCTGCGCGCCGGCAAGGTGTCGCGGGGCGGCATCCGCTGGTCCGACCGGCCAGACGATTTTCGCGGCGAAATTCTCGGCCTGATGCAGACCCAGATCAGCAAAAACGCACTGATCGTGCCGACCGGCGCGAAGGGCGGCTTCGTGTTGACCAGCATCGGTTTGCGGGGCGATGTGGATGTGAAAGAGGCCGGCAAACAGGCTTACCTGGCGCTGATCCGGGGGCTGCTCGACCTGACCGACAATTATGACGAGGCGCAGGCGGTGTCGCATCCGCCGCATCTGGTCGTGTACGACGATCCCGACCCCTATCTGGTCGTCGCGGCCGATAAGGGCACCGCGCAGTTTTCGGACATCGCGAATGCGCTGTCGAAAGACTATCGCTTCTGGCTCGGCGACGCGTTCGCGAGCGGCGGTTCGCACGGCTATAACCACAAGGTCTTGGGCATTACCGCGCGCGGCGCCTGGGAGTGCGTCAAACGGCATTTTCGCGAACTCGGCAAAGACATCCAGAGCGAGGCGTTTAGCGTAGTCGGCGTCGGCAGCATGGACGGCGACGTATTCGGCAACGGCATGCTGCTGTCGCCAGCTATCCGTTTGCGCGCGGCATTCAGCGGTCAGCATATCTTCATCGATCCGAATCCGCCGGAGGGCGAGGCGGCGCTGCGGGAACGCAAGCGGCTGTTCGAACTGCCGGGCTCCACCTGGAACGATTACGACCGCACGCTGCTGTCCCAAGGCGGCGGTATCTATTCGCGCGCCGCGAAAGACATTCCCTTGTCGCCCGAGGTCAAAAAATGGCTGGGTGTGCATTACCGCTCGCTCGACGGCGAATCGCTGATACGCTATTTGCTGACCGCCGAGACCGATCTGCTGTGGCTTGGCGGTATCGGCACCTATGTGAAGGCCGGCAGCGAAAAACATGAAGAGGTCGCCGACCGGGCGAACGACAATGTGCGCGTCGATGCGGCCCTGCTGCGCGCGAAGGTGGTAGGCGAGGGCGCGAACCTGGGCTTTACCCAGCTGGCGCGCATCGAATACGGCCTGAAGGGCGGCCGCATCAATACCGATGCGGTCGACAATTCAGCCGGCGTCGATACCTCCGATCATGAAGTCAATCTGAAAATCTTTCTGACGCTGCTGACCAAGAAGAACCGGCTGGTCGGCGGCCAGGCCTTGTTTGCCGAGATGACCGAGCAGGTCAGCCGGTTGGTGTTGGCGGACAATTATGCGCAGAGCCAATGCCTGTCGCTGGAACAATTGCGCGCGGCCGAAAGCGCGGCGCCGTTTTTTCAGGTCGCCGAGCGTCTGGAGGCTGCGGGCTTTTTCGAAGGCGCCAGCGAGTTGTTCCCCGGCGAAAAAGACGTGCAGAGCCGGCCGGCCAAGGCGATTACCCGACCCGAGTTTGCGGTGTTGATGTCGGCCGCCAAAATGTTTCTGACCGGAGAGATTCAGGAGAGCTCGGCGCTGCTGGGCGATCCGTGTTGCGATGCCTATCTCAGCGCTTATTTTCCCGATCCGATCGTGAAGGATTATCAAGACGCGCTGTCCCTGCACCCGTTAGCCGAGCAGATCAAGGCGACCTTCATCAGCAACAAGATCATCAATCAGGCGGGCTGCCGGTTTTTGAGTACGCCTACCGACGGCGATAAAAACGATTTGTCGGAGCGGATCCATTGGTATCTCGGCTTTGAACGCCTCTTGGATGCGGATGAATTGCGGCGGCGTATCGAACGTCTGGATAATCAGGTTCCGGCGGCGCAGCAATATCAATGCCTGCTCGACATCGAAAACAGGCTCGACCGCCTCTGCGGCTGGGTGTTGCGGCATCAGCGCCGAATCCGGTCCGATGCGGCATCCATGGAGCGCTATCGGCGTTATTTGCAGGACGCATGGCGCTATTTCGGCGAGCAGGTCGACTTGAATGCGACCCCGGCCGCAGCGCGTCTGGCGCACTATGAAGGCCGGGGCTTGGACCGTGAGCTTGCTCTCCGAATGGCTTTCATCGCCGGCCTGGATGATTTTTTATGGCTGGTTGATCTGGCGGCAAAGGCGCAACAGGATTTTGCGGCCGTTTCACGACGCTATCGGGAAATCACCGCGCTGCTGAGGCTCGATACCGTCTTCGAGCGGCTAAATCTGTTGCCGAGCCAGGATGTCTGGCAGGCCAGGGTCGGCGGTGCCTTGCGGGAAAAACTGATGACGCTGACCGGCGATGTGTTGCTCGATAGCGTCGCCAGTTCGGCACCTTCGTGCGATGCGTATTTCGCAGCATGCAAAGAGCCTGGCGAGATGAGGCGTTATTTCGATCTTGTCGAAGAGGTTGGCGATCTCACGCCGACGCATTTGTACCCCTATCTCGTCCTTTGCAACCAGATGGAAAGGTGGGTCGCGGGGCTTTCTGCGCCCTCAAACGGCTTTGATGCAGGGCGTTAAAGTCGTTTAAGATCAGGGACGATTAAGGATTGGCTCAAAAATAACTTCCCGAAATCCGCTACGGAAAAGCCCGATAATTCCAACGAGGAAGATGTTTATCAAAAACGATCCTGATGTTTTCGAGAAAATCCGCGGCGCATTTTTCCCGGTCTCATAAACGCCCGCCAACACCTCCACCGTGACCTTCAATCCGGTGGAAGTTTTTGCCTGTTTTTGACGAAATCCTAAGCTGGGAATTTCGGCAATCCCTGTGGCGTGTAGGATGCTGAAGACCTGCCAAATTTTTAAAACCTGGCAGGTCTGGAAGTCATGTGGAGCCTTGCAACGAAAGAGGCGTGCCTCCATCCTTGGCGAAACCCTTTACAGTTCCGCCACCCGCGTGTCGTTCGGCGTATATTGCTTGAAGTAACTGCGCACGCCTTTGAAGATCGCCGTCGCAATAGTCGACTGATGATCCGCGCTGTTCAGTTTACGCTCTTCGCCCGGATTGGAAATAAACGCCGTCTCGACCAGGATCGACGGAATGTCCGGTGACTTCAACACCAGAAAACCCGCTTGCTGCACGGTCGTAAAATGCAGGCCGCCGATGTTTTGAAAACTTTTCAGCACATGCTTGGCGACATTGCTGCTGGCCTCCAGCGTCGCGGTTTGCGATAAATCCAGCAGCACCGAAGCCAGTACCTCTTCCTTGTCGTCGAGGCGGACGCCGCCGACCAGATCGGCCGCGTTTTCGCTGTCGGCAAGCCAGCGCGCCGCTTCGCTCGAAGCGCCGCGGTTGGACAGTGTAAACACCGATGCGCCTTTTACATCGGCCTTCTGATAGGCATCGGCATGCACCGAGATAAACAAATCGGCATTGGCGGCGCGGGCAATCTCCATACGTTTTCTGAGGTCGACATAATAATCGCCTTTACGCACCAATACCGCGCGCATACCCTTTTGGCTGTTGATCAGCGCCGCCAGTTTTTTGGCGATCGCGAGCACCACGCGCTTCTCCTCGGTGCCGCCGGGGCCATGTGCGCCCGGGTCCTCGCCGCCGTGCCCGGCGTCGATCGCGACCACGATGTTTCTGCCGCTACGTCCGGTCGGCAGCGTTTCGCTGGCCGGTTTGGCCGAGGTGCCGTCTTCGGAGGCCTTCTTAGCGACTTTTTGCGGAGCCGATGCCTTCGCTTCGGTTTTGGCGGCGCGCGCGATCGGCTTCTCCGCTGCCGCATCGCCATCGGAGAGCGGGCCTTTATCGGTCAGATCAACGACCAGGCGGTGGCCATACATCTTGTTCGGATTCAGCGTGAAGCTTTCATAACCGACCTGTCTTTTCAAGTCGGCCACGATTCTTAGGCTTTTCTGTTTCTGGCTCGCGCGGATGCTCGAAAAAAAAGGATGCGAAGCGGGCGGCTGCGACAACTTGCCTTTCAGGCTCGCGTTGTCAATATCGATCACCAGCCGGTCGGGCTGGTTGACCAATGAAATGTTGTGCTCGGGAATGGCGGACACGTCTATCATCATTCGGCTTTGTTTCGCCGAACTCCAGAAATGCAACGAATTGACATTCACCTGTCCCGCCAGGACGAGGCTGGAAAAAAGTTGTAACGCCAGCAAAAAGAATGATTTAGCGAGATGTCTCATGGCCGCCGCCTACATCAATGATAATTTCGTTTAAATTATAACAATATGTACTTGTTTTACATAGGGGTAAACAAAAATTATTTAGAGAAAATTAAATGCCTGGTTTGGGTGCGGGCCGGGGGATGGAATGAGTTCTGTGATGAAAAGAGGTTTTTGAAGATCGAGCCTATCCGCATCTGTCTGCAAGTCCTTTTAATTTATCGAAATCGCTTGCCGGACAGGTTTTAAAACGACAGGAGGCATAAAAAAGGGCGTTTGAACGCCCTTTTGGGGTGGCGGCGGGTTTAAAACTCCCTCAAGGTGGGGGCGAGCTTTCCATTACCACGACCGATTTCGGCTCGACCGTGTAATGCTTGCGCTTATGCTTGGTCTGGTCCTTGGGATCGGGCGCGTCCTGCGGGGAAGGCCTGGATGTATCGATCGCCATGTGCCAGCTCATGTGTTTAAGCGGTGGCAGTTCCATTTCGACCTTGCTGTCCGACATGTTCAGCATTACATGCAGATGTCCGCTGCCTTCGCTGGCGGCGGCCAGGGTAAACGCCAATACGCGGGCTTCCGGGTCGTACCAGTTCGGTTGGTCGATCCTCGCGCCGTGCCAGGAAATATCGGGCAGGTTATTCTCGTTGTGTTTCTGGCCGCTCAGAAAGCGGCGGCGCATCAACGACGGATTGCGCTTGCGCAGGGCGATCATGCGCTGTACGAAGCGCAGAATTCCGCGCTTGTCGGCGCTGATATTCCAGTCGAACCAGGTCAATTCATTATTTTGGCACCAGCCGTTATTGTTGCCGTGCTGGGTTTTCAAGAGTTCGTCGCCGGCCAGGAACATCGGTACGCCCTGGCTCAGCAGCAAAATCGCAAACGCGTTTTTGACCTGCTTGATCCGAAACTCGTTGATGACTGGGTTGTCGGTCGCTCCTTCGACGCCGCAATTCCAGCTCAAGTTATGATTGCAGCCGTCGCGGTTGCTTTCGCCGTTCGCCAGGTTATGTTTGTCGTTGTAGCTGAACAGGTCGAGCAGGGTAAAACCGTCGTGGCAGGTGATGAAATTGATGCTGTTGATCGGCAGACGGCCTTCGGGATGGTAGAGGTCGCTGCTGCCGCAAAGGCGCGTTGCCAGATCGCCGATCAGGCCTTTTTCGCCGCGCAGGAAGCGGCGCACCGCATCGCGGTAGATACCGTTCCATTCGGCCCAGCGGTAGCCCGGGAAGCTGCCGACCTGATACAGACCGGCCGCGTCCCAGGCTTCGGCGATCAGTTTGGTTCTGGCCAGCTTTTCGGACAATTCGATCGCCCATAACACCGGCGGATCGCGCAGCGGCATGCCGCCTTCGCCGCGCGCCATCGCGCTGGCGAGGTCGAAGCGGAAGCCGTCGACATGCATGTTTTCGACCCAGTATTCGAGGCAGTCGACGATAAAATTGGATACGAACGGGTGATTCGCATTGACCGTGTTGCCGCAGCCGGTGTAGTCGCGGAATACGGTCTTGTTCAAGGCATCGATGTGATAATAAATTTCGCTGTCGATACCCTTGAAATTGATGATCGGTCCGCCCGTACCGCCTTCCGCGGTGTGATTGAACACCACGTCCAGGATCACGCCGATGCCGGCCTTGTGCAGCGCCTTGACCAGGTCGCGAAACTCCTGGATGTGCGTCCCCATTTCCGGCGTCACGCAGTAACTCGGATGCGGGCTATAAAAGCTGTGCGTGCTGTAGCCCCAGTAATTCGACAGGCCCAGGTCGGCGGTGCCGGGCGGCACGTCCTGTTCGTCGAAGGCCATCACCGGCAGCAATTCGACATGCGTGATGCCGAGTTCCTGCAGGTAAGGAATTTTTTCGATCAGTCCGGCAAAAGTTCCCGGATGTTTGACGCCGGAGCTGTGATGGCGGGTAAAGCCGCCCACGTTCAATTCATAAATGATCGCGTTTTCGCTGCGTATCGCCAGCGGCACGTCGCCTTCCCAGTCATAATGGTCATCGACCACCATGCTGCGCATCGAGGTGCGGATATTGTCGCCCGGCATACAGGCGGCCTTTCTGTCCCAAAGTTTCTGGCTGACCGCGCGCGCGCACGGATCCAGCAGATGTTTGTTCTTGTCGAACATCTGTCCCGTTTCAGGGCTGTTGTTCGGTCCGTCCATTCTCCAGGTGTACCAGATGCCGGCCGGCAACTTCTCGACGAATACATGCCAGGCGTAAAACGTCCGGTTCACTTGCGTTTGCAACGGGATCGACTGAAACGGCTCCAGGCTTTCGGCGGTTTCGAACAGCAGCAACTCAACGGCTGTCGCATGACGGCTGAAAATCGAAAAATTGACGCCGTTTGGATTTGCCGTCGCGCCGGCGGGGTAAGGATAACCTGTCTTGATATTATAAATTTCGGCCAACGAACTTTTCCTTCTATCGAATTTGCATTAACGCCATGCGCTTTTAACCGACGAGCGCGGATGTGGCCGGCGTTATTTGGATTTTGTGAGATAAATTAGGATATTTCCTTTTGCTAATGCATAAGGCAACTCGGCTCCTCGCCAAATCAGTATAAGCAAAAAACAAACCCAATGAGATTAAATTAGCGTGAAAGCCGCTGCGAGGGTGTGGGAACGGGTGCCTGTAAGCATAAATCTACACGGATTACGCAGGCTTGGCAACGGCGGGAGTAATTCAAAGCGCAGGAAGCGCATTTGCGGTCGTCAATCCAACGTATGAAGACGTTAAAACGGCTATCGATACGACGCCAGCAAAAGTCGAAGACGCGATTACGGCCCTGAACAAGGGTACCGACAATGAAGAGGTGGGCAAAATGGTTTCCGACGCCCGCCAAACGCAAAAAGATATCGCCAATAACGTGCTCGATGTGAAACGCAACCGGGCCAGCGGCGTCTTGAATGCAGATTCGGTCTGTTTTGAGAAATTCAGAAGTTACTAATGTAGTAATAGTTCGGTCTATAGACATTATGTTAATCTTGTAAAGCAGGATTTATTGCTGTATGTAGTATCCAATCGGTGCCGAATTTTGCAAAATGAGTTTTTCAACCGCCTGCTAGGTTTTCGAAAATGCGGTCATTCCATAACAAAATTAGCGTTTGAACAAAGTGTTAAGTCTGCGAGAGGCGCTACGCCGTAAATGCTATCACTTGCTTTCATTGTGGGCATGTCTGCCGATAAGTGTCAGCGGTGTGGCGATAGCCATAGCGCTGGTATTGACGGCTTGCGTGCCGCCGAGCGCGGTGCAATTTGATGAACCCTATTTGGAGGCTCCGCCCGATCCTGCCGTTGACTGGCATGAAGATCGGATCTCAACCGGCACGCAGCAACCTCTTCTATCCAGCCGGCCGCTTGAGGAAAGCCCGATCGATACCCGGCAAACCTACGACCTGCCCGCGCTGGTCGATCTGGCCTTGCACGCCAACCCGGAAACCCGGGTGAGCTGGGAGGAGGCGAAAGCCGCCGCTGCCGGGTTCGAAAGGAATCGCAGCGCTTGGTATCCGACCTTGACGGCGATGGCTTTCGGGCAATATTTCAAGACCAGCTTCCCGATCCCCGGAGGCGCGCTGGTCAGCGATGGTCACTCCGCTTATGGCGGCCTGGATCTGGCATGGACGCTGTTCGATTTCGGACGCCGTGAGGCCTTGGTCGATGCGGGAGCACAACGCTTGAACGCCGCCAATTTTGCCTTCAACCGCAAACACCAGGAAATAGCCTTCCGGGTTGCAAGCAGTTTTTTCGCCTATCAGGCGGCGGTGGCCAAGGTCACCGCCGCCCAGCAAACCTTTGAGTCCGCCAGGGCCAGCTCGGCTTCGGTGCAGGCGAAACTCGGCAAGGGGCTGGCGACGCGTCCCGATTTGCTGCTGGCGCTTCAGGAGCAGGCGAAATCCAGCTATGATCTCCAGGATGCCCGAGGCTCTGTGCTTCAGGCAAAGGCCGATCTGACGACGAACCTGGGCATCTCGCCTTCTTATACCCTGAAACTGATCGACCTGAGCAAGCTGCCGTTACCGGCGGGCCTTGTGCCGTCGGTCGAAAAAATTGTCGATCAGGCCTTGGAGCAACGTCCCGATCTGATGGCGCGGCTAGCAGAATTGCGCGCGCGCGAAGCGGAGGTGAAGAAGGCCAGGGCCGAATTCTGGCCCAAGTTTTCCCTCGGCGGCACGCTTGGCAATCAATACTGGGGAAATGTGCGCACAAATCCGCCCGGTAATGAGACTTATTCGGCCAGTAATCTGGTCGGCACCGCGATGCTGAACGTGGAATGGACTTTGTTCGACGGCTTTGAACGCAGCAATGCGGTGCATGAAGCGGAAGCCCGGAAGGAGGCTTCCAGGGCTGAGCTTGAGACTTTGCGATTGGAAATCATGCGCGATATCTGGAAAGCCTATGCCGATACCAAAACCGCGCTGGAAAAACGCGAGTTTGCGTTAGCCTTGCTGAAGGCCGCCGAAGAGTCTTATGCCGCCACTGAAGAATCCTATACCCACGGCTTTTCGACGGTGATAGAACTCTTGTCCGCGCTAAAGGATCTGGCGCGCGCCCGGTATACCGAAATCGACAGCCGCGCCACCTTGCTGCGTTCCGCGGCAACCCTGGTTTATGCTTCCGGAGGGCAAAGCCGGGGAGATTCGAATTCACCCTAAAATCAATCCCATGATATTACGAAAATTATTGAAGTTTTCTTCCATACCCAGGCGCAAATGATGACGTTCCTGTCGAGTTTACGAAAAACGGCTGCCCCGGTTATTTCCGCGGTTTTTTTGACGGCTTGCGACCCGATGCTGAGTATCGAAGGTTCATTCTGGCCGGCCTGGATCATCTGTATTCTTGCCGGGCTGATCACCAGCATGGTGCTGATGTGGCAATTGGTCAGGTTCAGGCTGGCGCCGCATCTCGGACCGCCGCTGTTGATCGTGCCGAGCCTGTGGGCGTTGTGCACATTTCTGATCTGGTTGTTATTTTACGCGACGTAAACGCGGGTGCCGCCCATGATGGAAAACAGTCAAACCGATAATCACGTGACCCCTCTTAAACGCCGCATACTGCTCGGGCGTATCCTCGGAACG
The DNA here is from genome assembly GCF_041897535.1 of Methylomicrobium lacus. Lineage (GTDB taxonomy): Bacteria > Pseudomonadota > Gammaproteobacteria > Methylococcales > Methylomonadaceae > Methylomicrobium > Methylomicrobium lacus_A. The sequence goes on along the minus strand of NZ_CP169217.1, from coordinate 603,931 downwards.
TTGATCGTGCTGGGGGCGGTCATCACCGGAACGCTGGCCTGGCGCATCAACTACCAGCACCCCCGCACCAACGACGCGATGATCAGGGCCAACATTGTCGGCATCGCACCCGAGGTGAGCGGCCGTATCGTGGAATTGCATGTCGAAGACAATCAATACGTCAAAAAGGGCGATTTGCTGTATGTGATCGACCCGCGCCCCTATCAGGCCAAACTGGACCAGGCCAGGGCGGAATTGCTGCTGGCCGAAAAAGAGGTCGATTCACGGCGCGCCTCCAGCGGTTCCGCAGAGATTGCGATCGAGCGACTCGAACACCAGCGCGCCGCCGCCGAAGCGGAAGTCAACCGGATCGAGGCCGAGGATGAATATCTGCATAACTATCTGGAACGCATTGAACCCTTGGCGGAAAAACAATACGTCACCACAGATGAGCTCAAGCAGGCCCGCTCCAAGTACGCGGCATCGCGTGCGCAACTGGCGGATGCGCGCGCCAAGGTACTCTCGGCCCGGAGCGCGATCGCCGAAGCCAAAAGCGAGAGCCGCCGCGCCGTGTCGTTGATCGCCCAGGTCGGCAACGTCAATGCCCGCATCGAAGCCGCCAAGGCGGTCGTCGCCGCGGCCGAACTGGACGTGGAATACTGCTCGGTCAGGGCGCCTTTCGATGCCTATGTCACCAACCTGAACACCCGCGAAGGCGAATACGCCAAGATCGGCACACAACTGTTCGCCCTGGTCGATGACCGTCACTGGTATGCGATCGCCAACTTCAAGGAAACCTATCTGGATTCGATCCGGCCGGGCCAGGAAGCCGAAGTCTTCCTGGTCGGCTATCCGGGAAAACGCTTCAGCGGGGTGGTGACCGGCATCGGCTGGGCCAACTCGCCCGACAATGTGAAGCAGGATGGCGTGCTGCCGGAGGTTCAGCGCACCCTGCACTGGGTCGTGCTGGCATCGCGTTTTCCGGTGCGGATCGAGATCAAGGAGCGCGACCCCGAGCATCCCTTACGCATGGGCATGACCGCCTTTGTCACCGTGTTGGATCGCCCGGCCGAAGTGCCGGCGCTTGCGCCGGCCAATCAGCAAGGAGTCGGTAAAATCAGGATGCCGCAATGAACAACGGCGATAGGCAGGACGCTTCGTTTCTGGACAAAAATCGAAGCCGCCTTTGGTTCGGAAGCGGGCTGATTCAATTCCTGACGGCGGAACTGAAAGATTTTCCAGGGCGGCGGGTTGCCGCATTCCGCCTGTTCATCGTGTCACTAACCATTGCGCTGGTCAGCCAGGCCCTGCATGTGCCGCCGCTGGGGGCGATCGCACTGCTGATCTGTCTGAGTTACGACGCCTATGCGAATGCCGGTCAGTCCCTCATGTTCGGGATACGCCAGCTGGGCTATATCATCGTCACCACCCTCCTATCGGTATTGACGCTGATGCTGGCCGGCAATGAGGCCTGGCTGCTCTTGCCCTTGTCTTTCGTCATCATGGCGGCCGCGCTGTTTCATGCCCGTCTGACCGCCTGGCCCACCGGCATCGCGCTCTGGTATTCGGTGGCGGTGCTGTATGGCCCGAGCGATCCCGAGCAGGGCGTCTACAACGCCTTGTGGAATATCCCGATCATCGGCGTGCTGGCGATCGGTTCATGGACGGTGGTGCACCTGGCCATCAAGCCGCAAGACCCGCTTAAGCTGCTGAAGGCGAGCATCGCGGAACAACTGGCGGCGGTCGAATCCATTTTGAGTACGCGCCTGGCCGACAGCGGCGTGATGATCCATGACCGGGCCATAACGACACTATCGAGCCCCGGCAGCTTCGGCAAAGTGATCGGTTTGCTGGCCAACGCGGAGCTGATCCATCCCGCCACGCATAAACGGCATGACACCTACCTTGCTCTGCTGCTTGAAATCGACGGCCTGCGCCAGATGGTCCTCTGGCTGGAACAGGTATTGGCGGCGGAGTATCGCGCGCAGCCGATGACTCAGGAAAAACTCGATGTCTATCTTGCTTTGCAAAGCGCCTGCGCAGCGCTGCGGCAAGGCGTGGAAGCATCGCGCGATGTGTCCGGGCAAGTGGAAACGCTGCTGGCCGACGAGGTGCTGCACCGTTATTCGCTGCAAACCCACCCTTCGCTGTTGACCGCCATTTGGCGCGCGCAGCTACGTATAGCCAGCTTGCTGTATGACTTGCATCAGCCGGCCCCCAGGCCCGACATGAAAGCCCTGGAAGACGAAACCGACGCTAAGGAAACCGACGGCTGGTTTCCGGCCAGGTTTGGCTATGAGTTTTGGGCGAGGCATGCCGACAGCCTGCAATTCGGGATCAAATTTTCGCTCGGCGCGATACTCTGTACCTTGATCATCGAAAGCCTAGCCTGGCCGGGCATCAATACCGCGATACCGACCTGTCTGGTCGCCGCGCAAACCAGCCTCGGCGCCGACTACCGGCTCTCGCTTTTGCGTTTGTCGGGCGCGGCCATCGGCGGACTTTGCGCCTACTTTTATGTGCTGGTATTTCAATCCCAGCTCGACACGATCGCCGGCTTTGTGTTGGCGACGGCCCCGTTCTGGGCCATGGCGGCCTGGATTTCCTCCGGCAGCGAGCGGATCGCCTACCTGGGCAGGCAGCTCGGGTTTTCGTTCGCGCTGTTCGTCTTGCACGACTTCGGCCCGGTCGCCGATCTGTATCTGCCGCGCGACCGGGTGATCGGCATCTTGCTGGGCGTCATCGTGATGGGCGTCATCGACTATGCGCTGTGGCCGCGGCGTTCGATCGGGCTGGCCCGCCACCATGGCGCCGCGGCCTTGCACGCACTCGCAGGATTCACCAGCCGGCTGCCGGATTTGAGCCTGCTGTTGAAACATACCTTGCCATTGCGCCTGGCCGCAGAAAAGGATCTGACGGCGGCACGGGATCTGGTGATGCATGCGGTACTGGAACCGGATGCCGGATCGGTCGACAAAGCCAACGAAAGAACCGCGCTGAGTCAGGTACTCGAAGCCGCCGAAAACCTGTCCGGCTTGCTGCAGATTCGGCGGCGCTATCGCTTGCTCAGCGGCCAACAATTCAGCCGTTTTCCCGACGAACTGCAACAATACAGCCGCGCGTTCGATGCGGCGCTGGCGAACGACCTCGAAAATGCCGCGCGAGTGCTGCAAGGCGAGCCGCAGGAGGCCGGGATGGAGGCGGCCGACATTCATGCGCTGCTGAAACAAAGCTACACGGAGCACCATCGCATCGACAGCTTGCCTAGCGACCTGGCGATGGAGTGGGAACTGCGCTTCATGCTGGACCAGCAAATCATCGAGCGGGTAGAGCACATCCAGCAAAGCGCCCTGGATGCTGTTTCCTATCGCCCGAAAGTCGGCTCGGCTATGGATTAGCAATAGATAACCTGGGGCGTTCCACTGACGGGTATTTCGGAGAAACGCTCTAGCAGTCATCATTCCCCTTCGTCTAATAGCGATTGATTGCAGGTTTCCCTGATGATCTCGGCCAGACGCCGCACACCCGGGCCAGCGAGGTCCGGATTGGCCAGTATCATATAGAGTGGGACTTCAAGGATTCCGCCTTCCCGTAAAGGCAGCGGCTTGAGCAGCCCTGATTTTAACTCCTCCCTGATATGCTCTTCCGGCAGCCTCGCAAAGCCAAAACCCATCGAAACCGCCTGGATCGACGTGGCGATCTGGCTCACCGTCCAGCGCTGATCGACTTCGATGGATACCGTGCGCCGGTCACGCTTGCTGCCCGAATCCCGGACCACCAAATGCCGATGGGCGCGCAAGTCGCGACGGGTCAACTCTCGGCCATCGCGATGCAAGGGATGATCCGCCTGCGCGACGGTGATCAAGCGAATTCGCATCAACAGTTCGCCGAGAAAACCGGGCGGCAGCCGGGGCGAAATCACCAAGTCGGCTGCACCCTTCAGCAGCGCATCGTCCGTGCCACCGAGCACCGATTCGATCAATTCTATCCGTGTGCGTGGGCTTTCCTGGCCGAAGCGATCCAGACTTGCCAATAACAGCCGTGAAGGAAACAGGATTTCCGCCGCGATGCGAATCTCGGCCTCCCAGCCTGCCGATAACATGTGCGCCGCTTGCTCCAGATCGCGGGCCTCTTCGACCAAGGCCAGCGCACGGCGGTAAAGCATCTGGCCCGTCGGCGTGAGCACGGATTTCCGCCCCTGAATCTCGAATGCCTTCACGCCCAACTGCACTTCGATTTTTTGCACCGCATAAGTCACCGCGGATTGGCTTTTATTCATGATTTCGGCCGCCTGGGCATAACCGCCGGCGTCCACCACCACGATCAGCGCTCGCCATTGTTCCAGGGTAATATGAGGTGTCTTCATAATTAATCTAAATATTAGATCGAAATGAGCAAAATATTATGCTTTTTTATCGAATTAGCAGGGTGTTTAATGGTGTCACATTCAACAAAGGAGGAAAACCTCATGAAAACCCTGTTACAAATCACCTCCAGCATTTTCTCTTCCGGCGGCCAGTCCAGCCAACTCGCCGATCAATTCGTCGACGCCTGGCGCGCCAATCATCCGGATGCACAGGTGGTCGTTCGCGACCTGGCACAAAATCCCTTGCCGCACCTGGACGCGCAGCGGGTGACGGCATTTTTTGCGCAGCCGGAAGCGCGAACCCCGGAACAGCAGGCTTTAGTGGCGGAGTCGGATGCGCTGATCGAGGAAATCAAACAGGCCGAGGTGATCGTGATCGGCTTGCCGATGTATAACTTCGGCATTCCTTCGACGCTGAAGGCCTACTTCGATCATATCGCCAGGGCCGGCGTGACCTTTCGCTACACCTCAAACGGCCCCGAAGGTCTGCTGACCGGCAAGAAGGCCTATGTCTTCGCTACGCGCGGCGGACTGTACGCCGGCACGCCGCTCGACAGCCAGACTGGCTATGTGCGGAACTTCCTCGGCTTTTTAGGCATCACCGATGTCGAGTTCGTTTATGCCGAAGGGCTGAATATGGGCGAGGCAAGCAAGGATGCGGCATTGGCCAAAGCCCAACAGCAACTCGCCACCTTGGCGGCATGAATATGGCATTCCAGAAAATAAATGCCGATGCAGGAAAGCGGGCGCATGCGCGGTTTCCAGCTTTGGGTGAACTTGCCCGCAGCCGAGAAAATGAAACCGGCCGCGTACCAGGATAATTCAACCCGAGGCAATTCCCTCGCTGCACCTGCATGGCGGTGGCCGGGCTAAAATTATAGCCGGGACAGCAGAAATTGATGACCGGGTCATATCCGGGTAAATCCAGGGCCTGAGCACCGAGCCGTTGTTCCTCGATGTTCGACTTCCTGGAGGCGGGCATTTTGTTCACCCGATTGCTCAAGGCCATAACGCATTGGTGTATATTTACGAGGGCCAGGCCGAAATCGGTCCGATGGCAGAAAGACATCCTCTGGAAGCGCATGCCGCGGGAGTGCTGTCCGATGGAGATCGGGTCGAAGTTCACGCAGGCCAGGAGGAGGCTGCTTTTCTGGTGCTTGTCGCCGGTCCATTACGCGAGCCGATTGTCCAGTATGGCCCCTTTGCGGTTGTAACAAAATAACTCTGCCACTATTGATGTTGTGAGAGAAATTAGAGAAGGTTTTTCTTCACATTTATGGCAGGTTTATTTTGTTCCGGCGCCTTTGTCATGAATACACTGGATGAAATTGAGCAGGCGATTGCAGACTATCGGAATGCGCAGTTGGTATGAGCCGGTTAGGCTATGCGCTCAGATACAAATCGTAGCTTTTTTTATGCAAGGCATAAAAAAAGCAGCTGCGATGCAATCGCGAGCTGCTTTTTTGTAGAATTAAAGTTGGTGGGTCGTATTGGATTCGAACCAATGACAACCGCATTAAAAGTGCGATGCTCTACCGACTGAGCTAACGACCCAACAAAGAAATCGAATCACGGGCTGAATTTTACGGAATCGGCAACTATTCAGCAATGAAAAAAATCGGGCATAAAAAAAGGGCTGTCAGTCAAAATAAGCCCTTAATTTATTTGCAGTTTAGTTGGTGGGTCGTATTGGATTCGAACCAATGACAACCGCATTAAAAGTGCGATGCTCTACCGACTGAGCTAACGACCCAACAAAAAAATAGAATTATAAAGTGAACTTTGGTCTTTGGCAAGACCTTTTTTTGTCTTTGATTTGAAAAAATACTGTTTTTTAGATAGTGTCTCGTAAAAGATATTGATAATAAAAGAAAATGGTGTTCAGCGGGGGGTAAGCATTTATCAGGCGTTGGACGCCAAGGCTTGCTGGGGGGCGATGGAGCCGAGTACCAATGACTCGGCTACGGCCGCATTGGTTAATTGGCCTCGATGGGTATTCAGGCCAAGTTGCAGTGCGTTGTTGCGGCGGAGCGCGTCCAGACCTTCGTTGGCCAGGTTCAGCACGTAGGGCAGGGTGGCGTTGTTCAGAGCCAGGGTGCTGGTGCGGGGGACAGCACCGGGCATGTTGGCGACGCAATAATGCACGATGCCGTCGACGGTATAGATCGGCTCGCTGTGGGTGGTCGGGCGCGCGGTTTCGACGCAGCCGCCCTGGTCGATCGAGATATCGACGATCACCGCGCCCGGGCGCATGTTTTTCAGCATGTCGGCACGGACCAGCCAGGGGGCTTTGGCGCCCGGAATCAACACCGCGCCGATCACCAGGTCGGCCTCATAGACCGCTTCCTCGATCGTGTAGGTGTTGCTGATGCGGGTCTGCAGTTGTCCCCGGTAAATATCGTCCAGCGTTTTCAGGCGGTCGTAGTTCACGTCGAGCACGGTGACCGCGGCGCCGAAGCCGACCGCGACCCGCGCCGCATTGGAGCCTGCGATGCCGGCGCCGAGAATCACGACGCTGGCGGGCGGGACCCCCGGAATGCCGGACATCAGGATGCCGCGGCCGCCGTGGTTTTTTTGCAGATAGGTCGCGCCGGCTTGGACCGCCATGCGCCCGGCGACCTCGCTCATCGGCGTCAACAAGGGCAGCTTGCCGTCGGGCATTTGCACCGTTTCATAGGCGATGCCGGTGCTGCCGCTCTTTAACAGGGCTTCGGTCAGGGTAGGATTCGAGGCCAAATGCAGGTAGGTGAAGAGAATCGTATCCTTATTCAAATAACCGTATTCCGCTGCGATCGGCTCCTTGACCTTGACGACCAAGTCCGCGGCCCAGGCTTCTTCCGCGTGCATCACGATTTCCGCGCCGGCGGACAGATATTCGAGGTCGGTGAACGAACTGCCGATGCCGGCGCCGCTCTGTACCTTGACGCGATGGCCTTGCCGAGTCAACGCGCTGACCGCGCCGGGGGTCAGGCCTGATCTGAACTCGTTATCTTTTATTTCTTTGGGCAGTCCGATCAGCATATTTGCAATCCGTGATGAAGGTTGATATTAAAAATAGCATTTTTACGCCAGGCGAACAATTAAATCAGCTAGAGCCGACACGAGGACGCCAGCAAGGCTGGGGTTGTTTACTGAACTTTTCGATTTGCGGGCAGGACGAAACATGCAGGATGTCATCAATACTTCCGTTATCTCGCCGTATAATGGCAATGGATCATCGGGCTTGGGGTTTTATACTTGAGTATTACGAAACTCTAATATAAACTCGATGCCAACTCCCTATGTCGATCAGGGTTTTAATAATAACAAGGTTTGAGGAGGATTTATGCCGAAGAGCAACCATTACAGCCGCCGCCGTTTTTTAACGCAATCAAGCCTTGGCTTGCTGGCGTTTGCTGGCACGCCGGTGATGCTGCGCGCGATGGAGGGCATGCAGGCCATGCCGAAACTGGCGCCGAACAAGGCGTCGCCGAATTTTAAGCCGGATGTCGAATTCGAGTTAAATTGCCGTTCCGCCTCGGTGCCGATTCTGTCGGGCCAATCCACCCTGGTGCAGCAATACACCGGCAATCTGCTCAAGGGGCCGAGCGAGTCGTTGGTCGAGATTCCGAACTCGTATCTGGGGCCCTTGATTCATTTGCAGAAAGGCCAGAAGGTGCGCATTCATCTGCACAACAAACTGGCCGAGCCGACCATCACGCATTGGCACGGTCTGCATGTACCGGCCGAAATGGATGGCCATCCGCGTTACACGATAGCCCCCGGTGAAACCTTCGTCTACGAGTTTGAGGTGCTGAACCGGGCCAGCATGAACATCTACCATCCGCATCCGCATGAAATCACCGCCAAGCAGGTTTACCATGGCTTGGCCGGCGCGCTGTTCGTGCATGACGCCGAGGAAGCGGCGCTCGGATTGCCGTCCGGCGAGTATGAAATTCCGATCGTGATTCAGGATCGCCGCTTCGACGACCAGAATCAACTGGTGTATGTCGCCGGCATGCACGGCATGCACGATCGGATGATGGGCTACTACGGCGACCGCATCCTGGTCAACGGACGCCCCGATTATACGCTCGACGTGGATAGCCGCGCCTATCGTTTACGCTTTCTGAACGGTTCGACCGCACGGATCTACAAACTCGGCTGGGACGACGGCACGCCGATCACCGTGCTCGGCGTCGACGGCGGCTTGCTGGAGGCGCCGGAACACAAGCCTTATGTGATGCTCGCGCCGGGCGAGCGCCTGGATGTCTGGGTCGATTTTACCGGCCGCGCGGTCGGCTCGCAGCTGGTCATGCGCAGTCTCCCGTTCTCCGGGGTGCTGCCGAAAATGGCCGAACGGATGCAGAGAGGCATGGGCGGTATGGGCGGCGGTCACCAGATGGGGATGATGGGCGGCATGATGCACGAATTGGCTTTGCCGGTCGGCAGCGATTATCCGATCTTTACCGCGCGGGTCAAACGCAAGGTCAGCGACAGTCCGGCGCTGCCGAAGCAGTTATCGAAAATCCACTGGCACAGTGTCGCCGATACCGCGAATGCCAATAAGCCGGTGCCGATCGGCATTTCGGAAGGCCACATGGCGATGCTGCTGAACGGCAGGCCGTATGCGTTCGACGACGTGCAGCCGAACGAGCGCATCCGCCTGAACACGGTGCAATTGATGGAGATCTTTCATGCCCATGGCGAAGGCGGCGGCCATGGCGGCAAAGCCTCCGGCGAGACCAAGGAACATCAGGGTTCAGAGCAAAGTGGCGGCATGCAGCACGGAGGCATGGGTGGCCACGGCATGGGCATGATGGGCGGCGGTATGGGCATGCATGGCGGCGGCGAGGGCGGCGGCATGATGGGTCATGGCCGAGGCGGCATGGGCATGATGGGCGGCATGCACGGCGGCGGAGAGGGAAGCGGCATGGGCATGGGTGGCGGTATGGGAGGCATGGGCATGATGATGAGCATGGCGCATCCGATCCACCTGCACGGCCAGTCGTTCCAGATCGTCAGCCGCAGCATGGCCGCCGGCAACGAGGAGGACTACGAAAGCGTGCGCCACGGCTTTATCGAAAATGGTTTAAAGGACACCGTCCTGGTGATGCCCGGCGAAACGGTCCGTATCATCAAGCCGTTCCAGGATTTCAAGGGCCTGTTCATGTATCACTGCCATAACCTCGAACATGAGGATATGGGCATGATGCGCGATTTCTTGGTCGAATAAAACCGCTTGATGGGTCAGGCCGTGCGCTTCGCGGCCTGACCTTTCTTCAACAGGGGGGGGGGGCGAACGCCTCCGTGGCGCCTATGCTTGGCTTCCCCGAAACATGAAATACACCGCACCGATTAAACACAATCCGGCCCAGAGGTAATCCAGTTTCAACGGTTCCTTCATGTACAGCAGCGAGAAGGGCACGAAGACGGAGAGGGTCACCACTTCCTGAATGATTTTTAACTGGCCTAGCGACAATTGCGTGTAGCCGATCCGGTTGGCCGGCACCTGCAGCAGGTATTCGAACAGCGCAATCCCCCAACTGAGCAGCGCGGCGATGATCCAGGGCTTGTTGCCGAGATTCTTCAAGTGCGCGTACCAGGCGAAGGTCATGAAAACATTGCTGCACAAGAGCAGGCTGATGGTCGTTATAATGGGAATGGACATATCCGGGTAACTACAGGGTTTTAATGGGGCTATTTTACCAGAAGCCAAAAATGGCGAGATAATCGCCGCGTTGCGATATGGGTGAGACAAATTGCCGCAGCCGCCGCGCTATTGCGGTTGAATCGCTATTTGTTTGTTACACTATAGGCTCCAATAATAATTTAAGAGGGGATACCGTGGGTAAACTTCAAACTCAAATCATTTCATTTGTGACGGTGGTGCTTGTCGGTTTAACGATTGTTTCCTTGGCCAATGCGACCACGCCGGCGGAAAAAAAGGCCGAAGGCGCGGCTTTTCTGGCGCAAAACGGCAAAAAGCCGAATATCGTGACGACCAAAAGCGGTTTGCAGTATGAAGTATTGGCGAAGGGTAGCGGCACGGTTTTTCCTTCGGCAACCGATAACGTGACCGTGCATTACAAGGGCACGACGGTCGACGGCAAAGAGTTTGACAGTTCCTACAGCCGAGGCGAGCCAATCACTTTCCCTTTGAATGGCGTGATTCCGGGCTGGACCGAGGGCGTGCAGCTGATGAAGGAAGGCGATAAATTCCGCCTGTATATTCCATCCGAATTGGCTTACGGCGAACGCGGCGCGGGCCCGATTGGTCCGAACGAAGCGCTGATTTTCGATGTCGAGTTGATCAAAATTCAATAAACTCGTCAGAAGCGTGGGTTAGGCCAGCAAGGTCTAACCCCAAATTCCCTCCCCCAAGATTGGGTTATGCCCGCAAAGTACACAAGCGGCTATGCTAACCCGGCCTATCCGGCGTAAAATACGCTCTTTTGTCTTTCTCCCCAGTCTTTTAAAACATGTCCCACTACCAGTTTTTCGCCACGACTCCGAAGGCGATGGAAGCCGTTCTTTGCGAAGAATTGAAGCAACTCGGCGCGGAAAACATCAAACCCGCGCTCGCCGGCGTCGCCTTCGCGGGCGATCTGGCGACGGCTTACCGGGCCTGTTTGTGGTCCAGGACCGCGAATCGTATTCTGCTGTTGCTCGGCACCTTCGACGTCAAAACCCAGGACGATCTGTATTACGGTGTCAAAAGGATCAACTGGTTCGAGCACATGGGCCCGGAAGACAGCTTTGCGGTGACCTTCAGCGCGAAAAACTCGGAAGTGATCACGCATTCGCATTTCGGCGCCTTGAAGGTCAAGGATGCGATCGTCGACCAGATGCGGGCGAAGTTTCACAAGCGTCCGAATATCGCGATCGAGCGGCCGGACATTCGGGTCAATGTGCATTTGCAGGGCCAAAGCGCGCAATTGAGTCTCGATCTGTCCGGCGAAAGCCTGCACCGGCGCGGCTACCGCGACATCACGATTCAGGCGCCGATCAAGGAAAACCTGGCCGCCGCGATGCTGCTGAAAAGCGGCTGGCCGGACATCGCCAAAGCCGGCGGCACGCTGATCGATCCGATGTGCGGCTCCGGCACGCTGTTGATCGAGGCGGCGATGATCGCGGGCGATTTCGCGCCCGGTCTGCTGCGCGATTATTACGGCTTTCTCGGCTGGAAACAGCACGATGAGGAGGTTTGGCTGGCGATCCGCGAAGACGCGCGCCAGCGGAAACTGGCCGGCATGGACAAGATTCCGGTGATCGCCGGTTTCGACCTCGACCGCCAGTCGGTCAATGCGGCTTTGGCGCATATCGCGAATGCCGGTCTGCAACACAAAATCCATGTCGAACGCCGCGACATCGCCGATGCCGAAGCGGCCGCGAGCTGGCCGCCGGGACTGGTGATCTGCAATCCCCCGTATGGCGAACGGCTCGGCGATACTCAGGAAACCGCCGATCTGTATCAGCGCTTCGGCGAGATCTTGAAAACCCGTTTTATCGGCTGGAAGGCCGCGCTGATCATCAGCGATCCGGAACTGGGTTTCCGTCTCGGCATCCGCTCGCAAAAGCCGGTCACGCTGTATAACGGCGCGCTCGAATGCAAACTGCTGCGCTTCAGCATCGAACCCGCGGCGTTTTTCGTCCCGAAGGCGAAGACGCCGGAGGAGCGCATCAGCCGCGCGGTCGAAGGCAGCCAGCAGCCCGCCGAAGACGCGGTCGGCGCCGACATGTTCGCGAATCGGCTGCAAAAGAACCTGAAAAAGCTCGCGAAATGGGCGAAGCAAAACCAGGTGACCTGCTACCGTGTTTATGACGCGGACCTGCCCGAATTCGCGGTCGCGGTCGATATCTATCAGGGCGAGGAAACCTGGGTCAACGTGCAGGAATACGAGCCGCCGAAGAGCGTCGATCCGTTCAAGGCCGACCGCCGGCTGGCCGGCGTGCTCGCCGAGATTCCGAAGGTGCTCGGCATCCCCAAGGCAAACGTGTTCCTGAAAATCCGCCGCAAGCAAAAAAGTACCGACCAGTATGAAAAACACGGCGAAACCGGCCAGTTTCATGTCGTCGAGGAAGGCGGCTGCAAGTTTTGGGTCAATTTCGAGGATTATATCGATACCGGTCTGTTTCTCGATCACCGGCCGATCCGCCTCCGGATTCAACAAGAGGCGAAGGGCAAGCGCTTTCTGAACCTGTTCGCCTATACCGGCAGCGCGACCGTGCATGCGGCGAAGGGCGGGGCTATTGCGACCACCACGGTCGACATGTCGAATACCTATGTGAACTGGGCGAAACGGAATCTGGCGCTGAATCAGATCGAGGGCGCGCACGAATTGATACAGGCCGACTGCCTGGAATGGCTGGCGCAGGAGGCCGCGCAACCGTATTGCCGCCAATACGACCTGATCTTTCTCGATCCGCCGACCTTTTCGAATTCAAAACGGATGGAAGACGTTTTCGACATTCAGCAAGACCATGTACAATTGATCACACACGCCGCCAGCCTGTTGGCTCCGAACGGCGTACTCTATTTCTCGACCAACTTCCGGCGCTTTAAAATGGACCCTCAGGCCTTGTCCGATTTGCGAATCGAAGACATCAGCGCGGCGACCGTCCCGGAAGATTTTTCCCGTAATCCGAAAATCCATTACTGTTGGAGAATACAAAAAACATGCGCAGAGTAAAAATCGTGGTTGCCGGCCGCGTACAGGGCGTTTATTTCAGGCTTTTTACTCAGAACAAGGCCAAGCATCTGGCGATCCTCGGTACCGTGCGGAACCTGCCGGACGGCCGGGTCGAAATCTATGCCGAGGCGGAGCATTTGATGATCGATAAATTCATCAAATGGTGCAGCAAGGGGCCGGTCACCGCGCGCGTTGACAACATCGAAGTGACCGAGCTCGAACCGGAATTGTCTTACACTGCTTTCGATATCATCTAGGCCTGACGGTGTTACCGGTCAGATTGTCTGACCCCGGAAAACCAGCCCGCCAGCAGTAAGGCCGCCAGTGACGACCAGAGCAGGGCGGGAACCAGCCAAAACCAACGTTGATAAAAAGTCGGCTCGGGATTTTTCCGGTAACGGACTTCATACAAGCCGCTCCAGGGGCGATAGATCGGCGAACGCTCGAGAATCTCGCCAGATGCCAGCGAGACGGTCGAAATGCCGGTATTGGTGACCCGCAGCACCGGAATCCGGAATTCGACGCCGCGCGCCAGCGTCATGTACATGTGTTGGTAAGGCTCCTGCCAGGCGCCGTACCAGGAATCGTTGGTCGCATTCACGATGAACTCCGCACCGCGGCCGGCCAGTTCGCGTGAAAATTCGGGGAACAGGCTTTCGTAGCAGATTTGCGCGCCGATCTTGAAGCCGTTCCAGGTCAGTAACTCGCGGGGCCCCTTGCCGCGCGCAAATTGCCCGGTTTCGGGCAGCCATTGCCGGATCTGCGGAAACGTTTCCTCGCCCGGAATGTATTCGCCGAACGCGAGCAGAATCGTCTTGCTGTAATGCGCCGGCTGTAGTTCGCCGTCCTTGTTCAGCACGAACAGCGAATTGGTCGGCAGTCGCTGCTGCATGTTATAGCCGTAAGCGCCGGTAATCAAAGGCAACTGCCGCTCATGCAGGTATTCTCGCAGCGCGGACGGATACTCCTGAGCGATGAACTCGGGGCCGAGGATCGCCGGAAACGCGGTCTCCGGCCATAAGGCCACGTCGATCTTCTTGTCCTGATGCGCCGCCAGCGCCTGATCAGTCAAGGTGATGTAACGCCTGAAAATTTCCTCGCGAAAGCCCTTGCCGAGTTCGGCGGCGAGCTTTTCCGAGTTTTCGATGCTGGCCTGCACCAGCAGCGCGTTCAGCGACGCATCGGGCTCCGGCAGACGCTCTTTCAGCCAGAGGCCGCCGAAATTGAGCAGCGCAAACACCACGCTGACCGAGGCCAGCAGCAACTTGCCGCGAATCTCCCGGCGCCGCACCCAGGCCCAATACAAAGGCAGGTTCGCGAGCAGCGTCAGCGCGCTGAGCCCCTTGAAGCCGATGATTTCGGCCCAATGAAAAATCGGCGTTCCCGCGCCGTACCACGAATAACCGAAATTCCAGTCGAACAGGGTCAGCGAGTAGGCCTCGCACAGCACCGTGATCATCGCCATCAGCGCGAGCGACAGCTTGTCGTTCCAGCCGAACCGGCTTTTGCCCCAAAACCACAGCATCCCCGCAACCGGCACGAACAAATGCGCGAGCAGAGCGTACAATAGCATCCCCACCACCGCCAGCGGCCAGGGCAGATGCGCGAATTCGTGCAGCGTGTAGGTGACCCAGTTGAAACCGATCAGCGTGAACACGAACGAAGTCAGCAAGCCGCCGAGGAAAACGGGCATGAGGCGGGTCTGCCGCTGCCAGAACAGCCACAACGGCACGAAACAAAACAGCGCGGCCCAGGGCGGGAACGGAATGTAGCTGGTGCCGATAAATATGCCGGACAACAGCGGTAACAGCCAGGGTGCGAGGCGCGTGGCGGTGAGATTTTTCATAGGGGTGGCGGAGTTTCCAGGCTGGGTTTCAGGCGCCGGTATTGTACAGAAGTTTTGCCGAACTGTGCGGTTTGGTTTTTGGGTCTTGCCTAATCCATCATCTCATGCGCTGAAGGGGCGTACATGTTGAATAGCCATGACAGTAAAATTCGCTTGGCGCTGTGCGGCCTAGGCTTGCTTGGGCTGCTCGCTGCATCGCCGGCGCGGGCGGACCCGTTCGAGTCCTGGAAGTCGCCGGGCTATGTGCTGAAAAGCTTTATCGAGATCGCAATGTTCAACGAACATTCGGACCACCGTCCCGTCGGCATCCGCAAGTGGACGACGCCGATCAACTATTTTTTTGTACACCGGGTGGGCGATCAGGAATTGCACGAAAGGTTGGCGCGCCTGCACATCGAACAGTTGTCCGCGATTACCGGTTTGCGCATCAGGCCGGCGGCGGCGCAGAAAGACGCGAATCTGCTGATCATTTTTTCGACCGAGGGTCGGTTGCGGAGCGAACTCTTGCAAGACTTCGGGATTCGCTCAAAGGCGCAGCGGGAGCGTCTGTTCCGCCATAGCGTTTGTCTCGGCAACTTTGCCGTGGCCGGCGATGCATCGATTGCTCGGGCGGTCGTGATCATTCCGGTCGACCGCGCCAGCGCGCACGCGAAACTGGTCGATTGCATCGTCGAGGAAATCACGCAGGTACTGGGCTTGCCGAATGATTCCGAGCAGGTGTTTCCCTCGATATTCAACGATAGATCGGTCAACTCGTTGCTGTCGGGGCTGGATTATCTGCTGCTGAAGATGCTCTACGATCCGCGCATCAGGCCCGGCATGAATCTCATTCAGGCGGCGCCGGTGTTGAAAACGATCGCGGATGAGTTCGAGCGGGACAAGTTGATCGAAAGTGCCGAAGCGAAGGTGAGAAGCGGCGGTTTATACGGCTTGTTGTATTGAAGGGGAAGGGCGGTGCCGGCTGGGCGGGGTCGAAGCCGCTCGCTTCGGCCCCGGTCAGTGAGCGGCTTAATTGCACAGGATTTTAACCCCCGCCTGCGGCGGGGGCTTTGCTTTACGATTCCCCGTGAATCTCCGAATGCAGTGCCTTGAATTCCTCGGTCAGTTTGTGGCCCGGCACATAATGCACCAGCGGCTGCGCCTGGCTGTGCGATTCTCTGACCTTGACCGAAGGCGAGATCATCGCGGCGAGCACCGGCAGGCCTTCGGCGATCAACTGGTCGACCAGTTGGCGCGGCAGGTTTGCCTGTTTCTGGAACTGGTTGACCACGATGCCCTCGATTTCGAGGTGCTGGTTGTGATCGGCCTTCACTTCGCGGATCGTGTTCATCAGGGTCAACAGCGACTCGCGCGAGAAGGTGTCGCAGTCGAACGGAATCAGGCATTTGTCCGCCGCGATCAGCGCCGACTGGCTGAAAAAGTTCAATACCGGCGGCGTGTCCATGTAGACCTGGTCGAAGCCTTGCAGGCTTTCCAGCGCTTCCTTCAGCTTGAAGATCTTGAAGCGCGATTCGAGTTTGCTTTGCAGGGACTCCAGTTCGGGATGCGAGGGCACCACGTAAAGATTCGGGAACGGCGTTTCATGAATGAAGCTTTCCAGGCCGGAGCCCGAGCCGCCGCCGAACAGCGACAGGCTCAGGGTGTCCTTGAAGAACTGCGCGAGCGTTTTTCCGCTTTCGGCAACCTTTTGACCCATCAGGTATTGCGTCGAGTTGCCCTGAACGTCGAGGTCGATCACCAAGGTGCGTTTGCCTTCGACGGCGCTGATCGCGGCAAGATTGCAAGTAATCGTTGATTTGCCGACGCCGCCTTTTTGATTGAAAATGACTCTGCGCATTTTTAGTTGTGCTCCGTGAAATCCGCTAGCTAAAATCTTATTATAATACAAAAGCTAAGGGTTTCGCTTGCTTACATGCGCACGAAGGTGGTTGCCTTGCATTGCGGGCAAACCGGGATTTCGCTGGTGGTCTTGAACGCGATTTCCTTGCCGCAGTTGTCGCAGATGAAGGTGCCGGGGATCGTGATTTCGCCGCTTTGGTATTTGTGGACCTTCGCGTGCTCTTCGAGTTCGGCCAGCTGGATCCGGGTTTTGTCCGCGACGCTCAAGAAGGCGTCGAGCGTAAAATTCTCGATCAGCTCGATATCGAATTTGAACCATTCGGATAGCGATTCATCGTCGCTCTTCGCGCTCAGGCCATGCGCGGCGCTTTCGACGTCGCGTTTCACGTAGCCCGATACCTTGTCCAGGTCTTCCTTGCTCAAATCGCTGGTCTTGCCGGCTTTTTCGGTCGAAATCTCGAGCGCCTCGCCGAGCGTGTGCAGGGCCTCGTCCATCGTTTCGTAAAGGTGCTTCACGATGTCGTTATATGCGGCGACCCATTTGTTTTTGTTCATACTTACCTCTCCTGAAAATGACACTCTTGATTCGAGCAACTGTGGTATTCTAACGCTTTTGACCGACAAAAGACGAGAAGGATGCAAGAAAATTACAAGCCGTTGGTTATAGAGCAAGAAGTGCAGCAAATCTGGGAAGAGACGGGCGTGTTCAACGTGTCCGAATCGTCCCCGAAAGAAAAGTATTATTGCCTGTCGATGTTCCCCTATCCCAGCGGTAAACTACACATGGGGCATGTTCGTAACTATACCATCGGCGACGTGATCAGCCGCTATCAGCGCATGCTCGGCAAGAACGTATTGCAGCCGATGGGCTGGGACGCATTCGGCCTGCCGGCCGAGAACGCGGCGATGCAGCACGGCGTGCATCCGGCCGACTGGACCTACGACAATATCGCTTATATGAAGGGCCAGTTGCAGCGGCTCGGCTTCGGCTACGACTGGCAGCGCGAAATCGCGACCTGCGACCCGTCCTATTACCGCTGGGAGCAATGGTTTTTCCTGAAGCTACTCGAAAAAGGCCTGGTCTACAAAAAGACCGCGCCGGTCAACTGGTGCCCGAACGACATGACCGTGCTCGCGAACGAGCAGGTGATCGACGGCTGCTGCTGGCGCTGCGACACCCAGGTCGAGCGCAAGGAGATCGCGCAGTGGTTCTTGAAGATCACCGACTACGCGGACGAACTCCTGCAAGCTTTGGATACGCTCGACGGCTGGCCGGAGCAGGTCAAGACGATGCAGGCCAACTGGATCGGCAAGAGCTATGGCGTACGTTTCGCGTTTCCTTACGAACTGGACGGCAAACAGGATTTATTGTGGGTTTATACGACCCGCGCCGACACGATCATGGGCGTGACCTTCTGCGCGGTCGCCCCCGAGCATCCCTTGGCGGCGCGTGCCGCCCGGAATAATCCGGAACTGGCCGCGTTCATTCACGAATGCGAGCAGACCGGCACCGCCGAAGCCGATCTGGCGACGATGGAAAAGAAGGGCATGCCGACCGGTATCAGTGTCACGCATCCTTTGACAGGTATTCAAGTCCCGGTCTGGGTCGGTAATTACGTGCTGATGAGTTACGGCGAAGGCGCAGTGATGGCGGTACCGGCGCATGACGAGCGCGATTTTCATTTCGCGCAGAAATACGATCTGCCGATCATCCAGGTTTTGGAGAATCAAGCGCCGGGTAAAGACGACAAGCCGTTCGACACGATTGGCTGGCAGGACTGGTATGGGTCGAAAGAAGACTCGCTGGTGCTGGTCAACAGCGGCAAATACGACGGCCTGACCCACAAGCAGGCGGTCGATGCGATCGCGGCCGATTTGAAAGCTAAGGACCTCGGCGACAAGCATGTGCGCTTCAGGCTCCGCGACTGGGGCGTTTCGCGCCAGCGTTACTGGGGCGCGCCGGTGCCGGTGATCTACTGCGACGACTGCGGCACCGTACCGGTGCCGGAAAAGGATCTGCCGGTCGAACTGCCGCGCGATGTGGTGCTGGACGGCTCGCAGTCGCCCCTGGTCGCGCATCCGACCTTCTCGAAGACGACGTGCCCAAGCTGCGGCAAGGCGGCTCGGAGGGAGACCGACACCTTCGATACCTTCATGGAGTCGTCCTGGTATTTCGCGAAATATGCCTGCAAGGATTCCGAAGCGATGCTCGATGCGCGCGCGAACCACTGGCTGCCGGTCGATCATTACATCGGCGGCATCGAACACGCGATCCTGCATCTGCTCTATGCGCGCTTCTATACCAAGCTGCTGCGCGATGAAGGCTTGATCGTCGCCGACGAGCCGTTCAAGAATCTTCTGACCCAGGGCATGGTGTTGAAAGACGGCAGCAAAATGTCCAAGTCGAAAGGCAACACGGTCGATCCGCAGGCCTTGATCGATCAATACGGCGCCGATACGGTGCGCCTGTTCATCATGTTCGCGGCGCCGCCCGAACAATCGCTCGAATGGTCCGACAGCGGCGTCGAAGGCGCGTTCCGCTTCCTGAAACGGCTGTGGAAGCTGGTCTATCAGCATGTCGAGTCGGGCCAAGCGGTCAAGGCGCTCGACAAGGCCGCCCTGACCAAGGAGCAGGCCGACCTGCGCCGCCAGTTGCATCAGACGATCGCGAAAGTCAGCGACGACTTCGGCCGCCGCTTCACCTTCAATACCGCGATCGCGGCGAACATGGAACTGGTCAATCATTTGTACAAGTTCAATGACGAGTCCGACAATGGGCGCGCGCTGCTTCAGGAAGCACTCGAAGCGGTCGTGCTGATGTTGTCGCCGATCGTGCCGCATGTCTGCCATCAGCTGTGGCAGGATTTGGGACGCACCGATGCATTGATCACCGCGGCCTGGCCGGTCGTCGATCAGTCGGCATTGACGCAGGATACGCTGGAGATGGTCGTGCAGGTCAACGGCAAATTGCGCGGCAAGATTTCGGTGGCCGCGGCCGCCTCGAATCAGGCCATCGAAGCGCAGGCTCTCGGCGACGAGCATATCGCCCGTTTGCTGGAAGGGCAGGCGGTCAAGAAAATCATCGTGGTTCCTAAAAAACTGGTGAACATCGTCATTTGATGAAGAAGCTATTCATTATCTTCCTGGCTTGCTGGCTGAGCGCCTGCGGTTACCATTTGCGCGGCGCCGGTCAGACGACGGTCAAATTCAAGAAAGTCTATCTGGAGGGAGCTTCGGGGGCCTTGCGCGATGGCTTCGACGAAGTCCTGAGGCTGTCTTCCGCCCGCGTGGTCAAAAAAGCGAAAGAGGCGGATTTACAGGTCAAGGTGGTGGAGGAAAAACTCAAGCGCCGGTCTGTTTCGCTGAATTTCAGCGGCCGTTCCAATGAGTTCGAATTGGGTTACCGCCTGGAAGTTCAGCTGGTCGGGGCCGGCAATGCGCCGCTGCCGGCCGGCAAGCCGATTCAGATCATTCGTGAATATTTCAATGACCAGCAGGACATTCTCGCGAAGAGTAACGAAGAAAAAGTGATCCTCCGGGAATTATACCAGCAGGCCGTGCGCACGATCCTGGAACGCGCCCAGGCGCAAGTTCAGGCGAGCGCCAAATAACGATGCGCCTGAAGCCGGAACAAACGGCGCAGCATTTACGCAATAAACCCCTCGCCCCGGTCTATCTGGTCAGCGGCGATGAGCCGCAGCAAATCGCCGAAATCACCGACGCGATCCGCAAGGCGGCCCAGGAAGCCGGTTATCTGGAGCGGGAGATTTTTTCGCCGGATAGCGGTTTTTCCTGGCACGACCTGCCGGCGGCCGCCTATGCGACCTCGCTGTTTGCGGAAAAGAAAGTGATCGATCTGAGGCTGCCCTCCGCAGCGCCCGGCACCGAAGGCGCAAAAGTCCTGACCACGTATTGCGAACGCTTGCCGGAAGACACCCTGCTGTTGATTTCGACCGGCAAGCTCGCGTCAGCCTCCCTGAAAACGCGCTGGTTTCAGGCCCTGGAGCGCGTCGGCGTCTTTATTCAGGTCTGGCCGCTCGAAGGCGAGGATCTGCTGCGCTGGCTGCAACAACGTATGCAGCAGCGCGGCATCAGCGCCGACAAGGACGGCTTGAAGCTGCTGGCCGCCCGAATCGAAGGCAACTTGCTGGCCGCCGCCCAGGAAATCGAAAAGCTCTATATCCTCTACGGCGCAGGCTTCCTGGATGCCGCCAAGATCGCCGATGCGGTCGCGGACAGTTCGCGCTATGATGTTTTCAAACTGGCCGACAGCTTGCTGAGCGGCAATCCGGGCAGAATCACGAAGATCCTGGCCGGGCTGAAGGACGAGGATGTCGCCGCGCCGGTCGTGCTCTGGGCGATCACCCGCGAAGCCCGCACGCTGTGCAAACTCAAGCAGGATCTGGCCGCCGGCAAAAACCGCGATGCCGCGATGCAGGCTCAGCAAATCTGGGACAAACGCAAGGCGCTGGTCGCACAGGCGCTGGATCGATTGACCGAAGCGGCCTTGCACCGCATCCTGGTCATCAGCGCCAAAGCCGACCGCGAGATCAAGGGGCAACAGCCGGGCGATCCGTGGCAGACCTTGTTGCAGGTTTGTTTGCAGTTTACTTCGGTGGTTGCAGTAAAACAGTAGGCAATTCGTTTCTTAATTCTGGCATAAGACGGAGATGGTGCTAAACTATCAATGACTTATTGCCCAGTCCTATCCATTTTCTGAAGAATAGGGAGTTGTTAGAAGCTCCCGGTCATTTCTATGATGGCTTCCCGCAGGACGGCAGAGCAATAAGCGCTTTGCTGGTTAATCCCATTAACATCCTCTCCGGGATCCTATGAAACATAAGATACTTCTGTTTCTGGCAATATTGCTCGTATTCGCGAATATCTTATATCTTCTCGCCGCGCATTATTATCCTCGGCTCGATTACGAAGTCCCGTTAATGATGCTGAACGGTGCATTCAGTCTCTACACGTCCGCCGCTTTCTTGCAGGCGAGCCAAAATAGCTTTAGCTTTCACGACAAACTGCCGTTGCCGGTCGCTCTGGAGGCGGAGGCGCTGCAGCTTTCCGATAGGATACTCATTCAGTCTTCTCCCGATTTTCTCTGTTTGAAGGATAAAAACGGGCGCTGGCTCAGTGCGTCGCCGGCATATTTGGCCAGTTTCAATTTGGCCGGTGTGGACTACCTCGGGAAAACCTATTTCGAGCTTGCCCAGCAGGCCGACTGCGATATCGAGGCGTTGAAAGCTGGCGCTGCCCGGGACAAAATTGCTTGGAAGCTGCGCCGCCCCGTGAAGGAAATCCGGCGGATATCGCCGGAAGTCACGATGGAGGTGACCCGCACGCCGGTATACGACCTCGAACAAAAACGCTATCGCTTGATTGTGACCGGTATTCCGGCCGGAGAGTATGAACGAAAAAGAGCCCGTCTGGAGTTGCTGGAACAGGCGGTCGATCAGTGTCATATCGCTTGCGCGCTGCTGGATCAACAGTTTCAGGTGCTCGACAGCAATAAGACTTTCCAGGAATTGACCGGCTATCCGCCCGACGCTTTACACAATCAAAACATCGCCATGATTATCGCCCCTGCCGAATCGGAAAGGGCGATGTCCGCTCTGGAAACCGCATGCGGCGGAAACGCCGGACAGCGCTGGACTGCTGAGTGCAATTGTCGCCGGGGAGATGGCGGGGTTTTTCCGGCCAGGCTGGAAGTGACCGCGGTCAAGGACGGCAGCCGGGATAATCATTTTTTCTTCAGTTTATCCGATATTACCCAGCAAAAATTAGCCGAAAACCGCGTACAGAAAATTGTTTATTTTGACGAATTGACCGGTTTGGCCAACCGGGCGCTATTCTTCGAACGCTTGGGACAGTTTTTGTCGACGGCTGCCCGCTATCATTTGCATGTGATCGTCTTGTATATCAATCTCGATCGCTTCAAGTCGATTAATGATTCGCTCGGCCACGCAGCCGGAGACGAACTGCTTAAGAAAACCGCCGAAAGATTAACCGACATTACCCGGAAAAGCGATCTGGTCGCCCGCTTGAGCGGCGATGAATTTGCGGTCCTGCTGCTGAACGACAAGTTGCAGGAGCATGCGGTTTACGCCGCGTCGATGATCGCCAAAAAGATCACCGGATGTTTTGCACAGTCATTCTTCATTCGGCGCCGCGATGTCTATGTCGGCGCCAGCATCGGCATCGCGATTTCCCCGGAAGACGGGGCTTCGGCCGAGGCCTTGGTCAAACATGCCGATATGGCGATGCATGAAGCGAAGAACGCCGGGCGCAATCATTACCAGTTTTATCGCAAAGACTTTACCGCGGCGATCCAGGACAGGCTGAATATGGAGATCAATTTGCGCAATGCGATCGCTAAGAACGAGTTGCAACTGTACTTCCAGCCGCAATACCGGGCGAAGGACAGAGTCCTCTGTGGGGCGGAGGTGCTGATCCGCTGGTTTCATCAAGTCGACGGACAAATCAAAATGGTGCCGCCGAACCATTTTATTCCGGTTGCCGAAGAGTCCGGGCTGATCGTCGACATCGGCAGATGGATTCTCCGCACGGCCTGCAAACAGCTCAAGACCTGGCAGCAGGAGGGCATCCCGTTGCCGCAGGTTTCGGTCAATATTTCGGCGCGGCAATTTTCTGATCCCGATTTTCTGGAAATGGTCGAAAACGCGCTCGGCGATTCCGAACTGGCGCCCGAACATCTCGAACTGGAAATTACCGAGTCGATGCTGGTGGGCGATATCAAACGCATCGAGTTACAGTTGAAGCGCCTGAAAAAAATGGGCATACATCTGGCCCTGGACGATTTCGGAACCGGTTATTCTTCCTTGTCCTATCTGAAGAATTTTCCGATCGATGTGCTCAAAATCGACCAGTCATTCATCCGGGAGATGACGAATGATTCCCGTGACGCGAATATCGTCCGCGCGATCATCGAGATGGGGCATTCGCTGGGACAGAAAATTATCGCGGAAGGTGTCGAAACCGAGAAACAACTGGGTTATCTGGTGGGCCGCGAGTGCGACATCATCCAGGGGTATTTCTTCAGTCCGCCGTTGCCTGGCCACAAAATGACCGATCTATTGTGCTCCGAGAGAAAAAATATCGGCAAGCCGAAGCAGAAGAGTCTGATTAATTGAGCTTTCGATCACTTGTTGCCGAAGCCGGGGCTTGAAAAACAAATCGCCGGTCCCCAGTTCAGTGCTCATCCATTCTTTGTAACCGGAACGAGCACATATGACAGTAGAAGCAAAAAAACAAACGCTGGGTTTTGAAACCGAAGTCAAACACCTGTTGCACTTGATGATCCATTCCTTGTACAGCAACAAGGAAATCTTTCTGCGCGAGCTGATCTCGAACGCCTCCGATGCGTCCGACAAGCTGCGTTTCCTGGCCCTGTCCAATGAGAGCCTGTACGAAGGCGACAGCAACCTGAAGATCCGCCTCGAATACGACAAGGACAAACGCACGATCAAGGTGATCGACAACGGCATCGGCATGACCCGCGCGGAAGTGCAGGAGCATATCGGCACGATCGCGAAATCCGGCACCAAGCAGTTCTTCGAAGCCTTGACCGGCGATCAGGCCAAGGACAGCGAGCTGATCGGCCAGTTCGGGGTCGGCTTCTATTCGGCCTTCATCGTCGCGGACAAGGTGACCCTGGTCACCCGCAAGGCCGGTGCGCCGGCGAGCGAAGGCGTGCGCTGGGAATCGGCGGGCGAGGGCGACTATACGCTCGAATCGGTCGAAAAGGCCACGCGCGGCACCGAAATCACGCTGCACCTGAAAGAATCCGAAAGCGAATTTTTGGACGGCTACCGCATCCGCTCGATCGTCCGGAAATTCTCCGACCATATCTCCCTGCCGATCGTGATGGACAAGGAAGCCCTGCCGTCCTACGACGAAGAAGGCAATGAAGAGGCCGAAAAGCCGGCCGCGCAAGTCGAGGAAGAAACCGTCAACAGCGCATCGGCCTTATGGACCAAGGCGCGCCAGGACATCAGCGAGGACGACTACAACCAGTTCTACAAGCATGTCGGCCACGACTTCCAGGATCCTTTGACCTTTGTGCACAGCAAGGTCGAAGGCACGAACGAATACACCTTGCTCTTGTACGTGCCATCGCGCGCGCCGTTCGACCTGTGGGACCGCGACAACAAACACGGCGTCAAGCTGTACATCCGCAAGGTCTTCATCACCGACGACGCCGAGCAGTTGATGCCGCGCTATTTGCGCTTCATCAAGGGCGTGATCGACGCGAACTCGCTGCCGCTGAACGTCTCGCGCGAGATCCTGCAACAAAGCAAGCAGATCAGCACGATCAAATCCGGCGCGGTCAAGAAGGTGCTCGGCATGCTGGAAGGCGTGGCGAAGAACGAGCCGGAAAAATACGAAAAATTCTGGTCCGAATTCGGCGCGGTGCTCAAGGAAGGCCCGATCGAGGATCATGCGAACAAGGATCGCATCGCGAAACTCTTGCGCTTCGCCTCGACGCACGGCGACGGCGACAAGCAGTCGGTCAGCCTGGAGGACTATGTCGGCCGGATGCAGGAAGGTCAGGAGCATATCTACTACGTGACCGCGGACAGCTACGCGGCCGCGAAGAACAGCCCGCACCTCGAAATCTTCCGCAAGAAAGGTATCGAAGTCTTGCTGCTGTCCGACCGCGTCGACGAATGGCTGGTATCGAGCATGGACGAATTCGATGGCAAGCACCTGCAATCGGTCGCCAAGGGCCAGCTGGATTTGGGCAAGCTGGATGACGAGGAAGAGAAAAAGCATCAGGAAGAAGTCAGCAAGGATTTCGAATCGGTGTTGACCCAGATCAAAGACGTGTTGGCCGACAAAGTCAGCGAAGTACGCTTGAGCCACCGTCTGACCGAATCCCCGGCCTGTCTGGTCTCCGACGTGTACGGCATGAGTCTGAACATGGAGCGGATCATGAAGGAAGCCGGCCAGAAGATGAACTTCGGCAAGAAGCCGATCTTCGAGATCAACCCGGACCATGCCCTGGTACAGCGCCTCAAAGCCGAGCAGGACGACAGCCGCTTCGCCGACCTGACCCACATCCTGTTCGACCAGGCGATCCTGGCCGAAGGCGGCCAGCTCGACGATCCGTCCGCGTTCGTGCACAAGCTGAACGGCTTGTTGCAGGGCCTCTTGCGCTAAGCGAAGGACCCAAAAAGGCCGGACATGCTCCGGCCTTTTTTTTGCCGCCTAGAAAATCGTTGTAGGGTATCATTACTCTGATAACAAACAGACACCGATCATGACCGAACCGACCGTTACCTGCCCTCATTGCCAAACCGAAATCCGCCTGACCGAATCCCTGGCCGCGCCCTTGCTCGCCGCGACCCGCGCGCAGTTTGAACGGCAGCTTTTAGAAAAGGATCGGGAAATCGCCGCGCGCGAACAGGGCGTCCGCGACAGGGAAAAGCAGATCGCCGAGGAAAAACGCCGGCTCGAAGACCAGGTCGCCGAGCAGGTCGCCGCGCAACTGAAAGCCGAGAGGGCGCGGGTGGTCGAAGAGGAAAGCCGGAAAGCCAGACAGGCCGCCGCCCAGGAACTCGAAGGCAAAAGCCGCGAACTGGCCGAATTGCAGGAACTTCTGAAAGGCCGCGATGCGAAACTGGCCGAGGCGCAACAGGCGCAGGCCGATATGCTCAAAAAACAGCGCGAGCTCGACGACGCCAGACGCGAACTGGAACTGACCGTCGAAAAGCGCGTGCAGGATGGACTCAGCGAAGTCCGTAGCCTGGCCAGGCGCGAAGCCGAGGAAAGCCTGAAGCTCAAAGTGCTGGAAAAAGACCAGACCATCGCCTCGATGCAGCAGAAAATCGAGGAACTGAAGCAAAAGGCCGAGCAGGGCTCCCAGCAATTGCAGGGCGAGGTGCTGGAACTGGAGCTCGAAAACCTGCTAAGAACCCGGTTTCCGTTCGATGCGATCGATCCGGTGCCGAAGGGCGAATTCGGCGGCGACGTCTTGCAGAACGTGGTCAATCACAGCGGCCAGGACTGCGGCGCCATCCTCTGGGAATCCAAGCGCACCAAAAACTGGAGCGACGGCTGGCTGGTCAAGCTGCGCGAAGACCAGCGCAGCGCCAAGGCCGAAGTGGCGGTCCTGGTCAGCCAGGCCCTGCCGAAAGGCGTCGAAACCTTCGAGGTGATCGACGGCATCTGGGTCACCGGCCCGCGCGCGGCGCTGCCGGTCGCGACGATCCTGCGCCACACCCTGCTGCAGGTCAGCATGGCGCGGCAGGCTTCCGAAGGCCAGCACACCAAAACCGAGATGATCTACCAGTACCTGACCGGCCCGCGCTTCCGTCAGCGCGTCGAGGCGATCGTCGAAGCCTTTTCGACGATGCAGGAAGACCTCGACAAGGAGCGCAAGGCGATCATGAAACAATGGGCCAAGCGCGAGGCGCAGATCGAGCGGGTGATGAACGCGACCGTCGGCATGTACGGCGATTTGCAGGGGATTGCCGGGAAATCGTTGCAGGAGATCGAGGGTCTGGAGATGAAGGTCTTAGGTTTCGATGAGGAATGAGCGGCAGGAAAGAAACGTACAGGCCTGTCGCCGACTTTACCTAGACTTTATGCCGGACCGAAAGACGACGACCTGATTGGACACGCCCCGTCTGACTTCCTCGTCCGTCGCGCGAATGATGCCGTACAAGGCATTGCCTGCGTGACGGTCCCAGGCGATGCCCTGGCCGCGAATATTGAGCGGGAGGGTGCCGACCCAGTCAAGGACGGTGCCGGCATGGGGAATCTGCATTTTATAGATTTCCGCCAGGTCGTGGCCGGTGACATACAGAAAACCGTCCGGCCCCCACGACCCACCGGAATTGCTCATGGCGCCAAATTTCTGCAGGACGTCGGCGGGAAAAGTCCAGCTCTGGAGGAGGTTCCAGTCGGAGTCAAACTTGGCCAGGATTGCCTTGCTTTTACCGCCGCCATACGGTTTGCCGTCGGGGCCGACCCGGTCATAATGGGCAAAGGTTCCCCACCAGCAACCGTCGTGGTAATCAAGCCAGGTCAATGAACCCCATTCCGGACGGTCGAGCCGGTGAGTCCGAATGTGCTGCAGGGTGCTGGCGTTCCATATTTCAACCGAACTGCCGATCGGCAAGTGAGGCCAGTTCGAATGGGCGGCATAAATCTTGCCATCGATAGCCACGGCGCTATCGAGATGAATGATTGGCCCGCCGGGCCGAGCTTCCCAGCGCGTGACCAGTCTGCCGCTGTGCTTCCAGTATTTCGCGATGGCGCGATTGTCGACTGCATAAAAATAATCCCGGTCAACAGCAATGCCCTGTTTGGCTTCCGGAATATCGAATTGGGCGATTTGCTTGAAGCGGACTTCGGCCTTTAACACCATCGGCAGCAGAAAAAGTATGGAAACGGTGACATATTTGATCAAAGTGGTCATGGCCTTTCTCCCTTCAAATAGCACAGCGGGGTGGCAAGCGGCCTTCGCCGTTGCCCGCCATTTGCTTAGACAGGGAGCGGGCGGAAAACCGCCGCCGTTTTTTTCCTAACGAACCTGCAAGACCAGAACGCTTCCCGCCACCATCACCAGGCTCCCGATCAGCCTGCGCAGCAGATGCGGTTCGTTGAAAATCCGGTGACCGAGAAATACCTGCAGCAACATGCCCAGTTGAAACAGGGCCACCGCGTAGGCGATCAGCATCTGCGACATCAGCACCAGCGTCAGATATTGCATCACGAAGACCGTCAGGCCGGTCGCGGTCATCGGCAACAGATGCGGCTGCGATTTTTTGACATTGTCCGCCAGGCGCTCGGTGTGAAAAAACGTATTCGCGAGCAGGATTAAAGGCAAGCCGAACCACGACCAGAAGATCAAGGTCTCGAGCGGCGCGGACTGTTCGAGCGAGCCTTTCAGGAACACCGTGCCGATCGAAAACAGCAGGATAGAAAGGAATCTGGCCTGCACGCCGCGGTCCTGCAGGAGTGCGGTGAGCCGGCCTTGCCCCGTGTCTTTCCCTGGCGGCATCAGGAAAAAGCTGCCGGCGACGATCACGATGACGCCGGCAAGCCCTTGCGCGGTCGGCACTTCGCCCAGAAAGACGAGCGCAAACAGCATCGACATGACGACCTTATAGGCATTGAGCGGTCCGAACACCGACAGATCGGTTTTCGACAACGACATCACCATAAACATCCAGCCGCCGACGTCGAACAGCGACGCCAGAAACACATTGAGCCAGAATAACGGGCTCAACTGCGCGAAGGCGGCGTTGACAAAGAAGGGCAGGGAGAGGACGGACAGTACCGCGTAGGTGGTGGCGACGATGTAAAACGGATGCAGGCCCTGATGAGTCAGCTGTTTTTGAAAGACGTTGGAGATTGACGACAGAAACAAGCGGCCAAAAACGAAAACAATTTCCAAAAGCGATTTTCCTTATGTATGAATCTTGAATGATCAAAGGGGGCGCATTCTAATGGGAATCGCGACAAAATGAAATACCGATTAATTTCTGATGGCCTATGCGTCTTTGTGGGAGCGCCGGAATGCGATGAAACTCGACTATTTGACGAAGAATGCATTTAATCATATAGTTAAGCGTACGATTAATCGGGTGATATAGCATGATTACAGCAAACGAATTAAAAACCAAAGGCATCGCCTGTCTGGAAGAAAACCTTGCCAATCAGCCGGAAGCCGTTATCACGGTGCGCGGGAAAGAATGTTATGTGGTGATGAAGATCGAGCATTACCACTATCTGCGCGAAATGGAACTGGAAGCCGCGCTGTATGAGGCGCAGCAGGATATTGCCTCTGGCCGGTTCAGCAAGGAGTCTGTGGATCACCATGTCGCCGACTTGTTCACCGAATGAGCTACACCTTAATCTTTACCGACAGCTATAAAAAACGCGCCAAACGCTTTGCTCGGCAGCATCCGGAGCTCAAGGAGCAATATCGAAAAACACTGCTGTTGCTGTCTCAAAATCCCCATCATCCATCGTTGCGCTTGCATCCCTTGAAAGGCAAATTGGCTGCCTTACAGTCGGTATCGATCAATATCAGTTATCGAATCACCCTGGAAATGGTGATTACCGAAAAGGAAATCATTTTGGTCAATGTCGGCAGTCATGATGAGGTTTATCAAACATGACTGCCCCCTCCGAATGAGTTATGATCAGCTTTTTTTCAGCGCAAAATCCAACATGGCCGAACCGATCAAAACCACGCATCCCGGCGGTTGCCCGCACGATTGTCCCGATACCTGCTCGATGATATTCGAAGTCGAGGACGGCAAGCTGACCGGCGTCAAAGGCAATCCCGATCATCCGATGACGCGGGGAGGGCTCTGCGTCAAGTTGAAGGATTACGAAAAACGCCATTATCATCCCGATCGCCTCTTGTATCCGATGCGCCGCAGCGGCCCGAAAGGCAGTGGGCAGTTCACGCGGATCAGTTGGGATGAAGCGCTGGACGAGATCGTCAGCCGCTGGCAGGCGATCATCGCCGAACACGGCCCGCAGGCGATCGTGCCTTACAGCTACCTCGGCAATCAGGGCCTGGTGCATGGACTGAACGGCGGCGATGCTTTCTTCAACCGCATGGGCGCGACGGTCACCGAGCGCACCTTCTGCGGCGAGGGTTCGAGCACCGCCTGGCTGCTGACGGTCGGGCCGACCGCCGGGGTCGATCCGGAAAGCTTCATCCATGCCAAATACATCATCATCTGGGCCTGTAATTCGGTCAGCACCAATCTGCATCACTGGCACATCGTCAAGGAAGCGCAGAAACAGGGCGCCAAGGTCGTCGTGATCGATGCCTATGCCTCCCGCACGGCGAAGGAAGCCGATTGGCATATCGCGCCGAAGCCTGGTACGGACGGTGCGCTGGCGATGGCGATGATCCATACGATCATCGAAGAGGGCTTGATCGATCAGGATTATGTCGATAACTACACGGTCGGATTTCCGGAGCTGGCGGAACGCGCGCTTACGCGGACGCCGGAATGGGCGGCCGAAATCACCGGCATCCCGGCCGACGACATCCGCGAGCTGGCCCGCGAATACGCGGTCACGCAGCCTGCCGCGATACGGATCGGCGTCGCGCTGGAGCGGCATCACGGCGGCGGCCAGACCATTCGCGCTGTGGCTTGTCTTCCCGCCTTGACTGGCGCCTGGCGTCATGTCGGCGGCGGCATCCTGCAGTTTCCGGTCTGGGAGCATCCTTATCGGTTCGACGTGATCTGCCGGCCGGACTTGATCCCGGAAGGCACGCGCGTGATCAACGCCTTGCAGATTGGCCGCGCCCTGACCATCGATCCGCCCGCTGGCCCGCCGATCAAGTCGATCATGTGCTGGAACGCGAACCCGGTCACCCAGGCGCCGGAAACCGATAGGATCGTCGAAGGCTTGAAGAACGAGGATCTGTTTCTGGTTTCGGCGGAACACTTCATCTCCGACACCGCCCTGTATGCGGACATCCTGTTGCCGGCGTCGATGGGCGCGGAGATGGAAGACGTCATCCTGTCCTGGGGCCATCTGTACCTGACTTACAATGCCAAATGCGTCGAATCGCCTGGCGAGGCGATCCCGAACAACGAGATTTTCCGGCGTCTGGCCGCGCGGTTAGGTTTTCAGGAAGACAATTTCAAGTGGTCCGATGCCGAATGCCTGGAACATTATATCGACTGGGATGCCCCTGCTTGTAAAGGCATCGATCTGGCGATTTTGCGCAAGCAGGGTTTCGCTCGTTTGAACGTCGGCACCAAGGACGATCGGGCGCCGCACAAGGAAGGCAACTTTCCGACGCCGTCCGGCAAATGCCAGCTGATCGCCGATGGCGCGACCAATTTCGTGCCGGGACCTTTCCGGCAGATGTACGATGGCTTGCAACCGGGCGAAGCGCTGGACCCGTTGCCGGATTATGTGCCTTCCCGGGAAACGGCGGCCACGAATCCGGAGCTTGCCAAACGCTATCCGTTGAACATCGTGTCACCGAAGAGCCACGGTTTCCTGAACTCTTGTTATGCGAACATGGAAAACAAGATTCAGGGGCAGGGCGAGCAATTCGTGCTGATCAACGCCCTCGATGCCGATCAGCGTGGCATCCGGCAGGGCGAGAAGGTCAGGGTCTTTAACGGGCGGGGCGCTTTTGCGGGCGTTGCGAAGATCAGCGAGGATGTGAAGCCGGGATTGGTCGTCGCGACGTTGGGCTACTGGCGACAATTGAATGATGGGACGGTGAACAGCATCAGTTCGGCGGAACTGGTCAATATGGGCAATGCGCCGTCGTTTTCGGATAATTTGGTGCAGGTGGAAGCGCTGCAATGAAAACTTGACGCGACGGCTGCATCATTCTCGATCAATAACGAAATTCATTGCCTTCAGCGGTTTTATTTTTATCGGTGACTCCGGTCAATGAGTAGCCTCGATTCCGCATGGCTACATCGAGGCTTGCTCAATTGCTAAAAGTGCCAGCAGCATTGGCCGCGTGATAGAATGATCCTGCCTGACGGAGCGAATATTCATCCATCTAGCAGGCGGATCGGGAATAATACCAATAATGAGCTAAGGGGATCTTTATGAAAATGCAAACTGTACTGGCAGTTGTTGTCTTCGCGGGAATGGCAAGCGTCAGTTCGCTAACTTACGCGGAAGGCGAGCTGGATAATTTCTGGTTTAATACGCGGATTAAAACGACGATAAAAAAGAATCATGGTGCTGAGACTTCGGGTGTCTTCCCTCCCTCCTCGGCCGTCTTCAATAAAAATCCCATTCACTTTGATAGCGGTAAAGACACTTGCTACTCAGCCTTGAAATGGCAGGGTGCAGGTAGTCGGCGATATTCCCTGATTGCTATTTGTAAAGATAGCGCGGGTGACTTTAAAAATTACACCTCTCCAAATGAGGACGTCCAGAGTGTTGAATACGACGATGGCAGTATTCTTTTTATAGCGACTTCGCTAAACCCGGGAAACGGATTCACGTTGCCACAAGCAGGGCAGCTTGCCGATTCTGCTACTAAAGGCATTAGCTTTGGCGGATCCTTCTATTTAATGACAAGTCTGACAAACGCTGGAGACGTCAAAACGGTTAAACTGCTGACACCTGTTGACGGGAGCACTATTTATTTTGAGCAATTATCGGGCCCGAAGACAATTATCGGTACCTCCGGTCCAGGTCTCACGATGAAGCTAGTGGACACTGATCAAGTTCCACAGGGAGCCAAAGACTGCCTTGCCAGTGTGCTCGGCACAGGTCCTCAGTTCTCTAAGTGCGATCACCCAGACATTTAATCAAAGGGAATGCCACTCTAAACTTTTCGCAGCCATGTGGGTCGGGCACGCTTTTTGTGCCCGACATTTCAAAATACAACCACAGTTTGCTTCGTTTTTCTCCGATCTGGCGCTTAATTGGATTCTCAAAAGTTGGGCAACGATGAAACTGTTGTCCGACCTACAAGGGTAAGACTACTTAAGCGTCAAGTTGGCGATTTGCGAGAGATTCTTGTACTGGGCGATTAAGGCTCATAAATAAGATAGCAGCCAAGCCGAAATCAGTTTTTCAGTCCCGGCAGGATAATATTTGTGGCCAAGCCATATAGCGACGGAATAGCCAAAGACAATAAAGGCAACCACCTGTGAAGTGTACCATCGTTCCAACCGGCGAGTACGGTGAACGAACAAGTCTTTCCTATCGTGGGGCTGTTCGTGAAAGGTTTGCTCTTCATCCAGTACCTGCTTGTGCATGTTTTTCAGGCATCCTCTTTGATTTTCCACCGCTAAAGACAAACCACAGTACAGCAACAGCGCCACTAGGCGCAAGCCCGGCTTAGGTGGTGGGAGAGTCAGCAATTGTGTTAAGGGTTTTTGGAGTTTTTCATCCAAGGCGGCGTCTACCCACGGTTTCAACCCCGGCAAGTAGCTTATTGCCAGCCAGATCAGCACCAGCATTACTATCCAGATTTGTAACCGGCCCAAGCCGTAAACACGGCTGGCTGCATGATCTCGTACTTGGTCGGCTGGCAAGCCATCAAGAGGAGGTTGAAACAACAAAGCTAGGGGGAGCCAGAGCCACACGGTAGCTTTCAGACTCCAGCGCCAAAGCAAGGCTGGGAAGTACCATAACAGAATTATCACGAACCAAGCTACTCGTAAGCCAACATTCTCTGCTGATTTTAATTTTGACCATAACCCCTTTACCGTAAATATATCATCGACTCGCCCCGCGTCGGGCAGCAATTCTGGGAGGTGAGTGAAATCGACCATTAGCAGGTTTTCCCGCCAGTTGTAAGGCATACAAAGCAATCCGGCTATCGGATGGTGTAGTGTGGAATAGATTCGGATGCATAAACTTCTGGTCCAAATGCCCAAGGCCATAAACGGAATTAGAATGGAATACAAGAAATACTGAGTCGCTTTCTCTATCCAACTTGCAATCCCACCCATTGCCGCAACCGTTATCGCAATCGCAACTAAGCCTGCTGCCAAAACCGCAGACAAACCGGCAATCAAACTGACAGAAAAACCGGCAATTAAACCCGCACCGACACTAACACTAATTCCAGAAACAGTAATCGCAACCACAGCCGCCATTAACACGAAAACCGCATCATCAACCAATCCCCTAATCGCAGCTGTTACCGCAACCGCAAACACAACCGTAAATACAAATACAGTAGCACCTAGCTCTGCAGCACGCCAACAAAACGCTAGGCCTTCATACCCATAGAGCCAATCACCGGCAAGATCGTAAGTTATGAAGAGTGTAACGGGAGTTACCAACATGAAGATAAGCGTTTTTTCGCGCCCGGTTGTGTTTCCCCAATATTCTTTGTATTGTTTTGCCAGTGCTAACCCCTGTTCCTTTGATTTTTCTGATCGCAGTAATAGAATGGGAGCGGCTAAGGCGCTCAGTAGCAGCCACCACTGCCTTTCGCAATGAAAAGCCAGCCAGATATAAGCAGTAAGAACCAACAGGGTTTCGGCGATCGCCAACAGCGATATTTTCCCGGTGGAGATGGATGCCTCGGAACAGCGCAGCACCCATTTAGGCGTGCTTAGGGGGAGTTGGTATGCATAATTATTAGAAGTATCCGGGAAGGTAGATTATATATTCTATGCCCGGCTTTTCGATATATCAATTTGGTGATGTGTTTTGGCTTAGCTCCTACTCCGTCCCTTAATGAGGATGGCAAAAGAAAACGAAGCCCGTATGAAGCAACGCGGAATACGGGGTATCGATACCGCAAACAGTCAAAACGGATTCCGCACCCCTTCGAATCCCTGTCATTCTCAAGCGCATAGAGCAGGTCGTCGATTGATCGTAGTTCCGCGGTTTCTGCTTCGATACAGGTTATCGCACAACCTAAGTCCGTGGCTTCGATTACCCCGGATTCCGCAAGCTGCATCCGAGCAACTCGTTAAACCCCAATTTACCCCGATTCGCCGTATTGTCCCGTTTCCTCGTCGATTCCGACGGTCCAGTCTTCGGTAAGCAGGCCAAGGAGAACGTAACGATGCAAGGAAGAATACTGCCAATCGGCGGCGCGTCAAGCCGTGTTCGGATTCCAGTGGATATAATCGACGTGCTGGTTAAAGTCGTCATCGTCGCGTATCGTATGATCCCAAAATCGCCGCTGCCATAACCGATATTCGCCACCGTTGTCGCGGGACAACGGAATTCCAGAAGCGCGAAGCCCGTGTGTAAAGTGGGATTTGATCGCCCGCCAGCGCCCCGAATAATCCGGGTCGCCAGCGGGTAATGTCCAGATGGCGTGCAGATGATCCGGCAAGATCACGATCGCGTCGATGGTAAAGGGCCGTTCCGCCCGCACCGAGCGAAATGCGTCCCGTAACAGGCCAACGTGGCAAACTAGCCTATCCGAAGACCAGTCGCGCAAAGTCACCGTAAAGAAATAAGTCCTGCCCGCGAGCCGATTGCGTCGATAATGCACCATGCCGTTTCAAGAAATAAAATCGTAGCCCGTATGAAGCAATGCGGAATACGGGACATCGAAGCCGCAAGCAGCCATAACCGATTCCACACCCCGTTGAAGTCGTATCATTGGCAAGCGGATAAGTCATGATGTCGATTGATCGGAATCGGACATTTTAAACCTCGATGCAGGTTATTGAACATCCGAATTTGGCGCCTTCGAACCCCGGATTCCGCAAGCTCCATCCAGGCTTCTCTAAAGCGGCCCTTGTTGTCAAGTCTCCGTGCCTGTATTTATATCAGTTTTTCATTCCTCGGAAATTTCGATCAGTTTATGTTTAAAGACAAAAGGTTTTCAGGCTTCTCTCCGCGGTCAATGCCGCACGATGTAATCGGAGGGTTGGCCTCAATCTACTGTGACGGATTGTATCCAAGCCCGGAACGAGGTCCAACCTTCCGAAAACTTTTATCTTTAAAAATGCCGCTCCTTTCCTAACCCTTCGAATGCACTTAAGGCGTTGAATCTAAGTTATTTTGAACAACACTTTCGGTTTTTCGCATTAAACCCGTTGCCAGTCGAATGTCTCTCCGGTGATCCATAAGCGGTGCAGGATGACCGCCAATTTCCGCGCCACCGCCACCCGCGCCTTGCCGACGCCCTTTTGTGCCTCCAGCCGCTCACCCCAACGTTTCAAGGCACAATCTCGCTGCGTATGGCTCAGGAGATTATGCGCCGCCTCCACCAGCAGCCAGCGAAGTAAACCGTCACCTTCCTTGGTAATCCGCCCTCGGTAATCGATGTCGCCGGATTGATAGACGCTCGGGACTAAGCCGAGATAAGCGCCGACTTGGTCGCTGCGCTGAAAACGTTCAGGATCGTCGATAGTGGCCAGGTAAGCCGCCGCCGTCAACGGCCCGACGCCCGGTACGCTCATCAATCGCCGGCAAACGCTGTCTTGCCGGATCCGCACCTTGATCTCTTTGCGTAACACTTCCGCCGCATCGATCGACTGCCGCCACAGATTCAATAATGGCGTTAAAGCGCCCGCCAAGGCAGGTTCGCGCGCCTCGACCACGGCCTGGACTTTCATCTCGAACTCCCGCTCCGCCACCTTCCCCAACTTGATCCCATGCGCCCGCAACAAGCCTCGGATGCGGGCATTGAGTGCATTCGCCGTCTCGACTAGCCCCGCCCGCGCCGCCAGCCAAGTACACAACTCCCGTGCCGCTCCTGATTTGCGGTGCACCGCCGTATACCAACCCGTGCGTGCCATATTCGCGAGGTCGCGGGCGTTCACACGATCGGTCTTCTTCTTGGTACAGACCACCGCCTTGGCGCGCCTCGCATCAATAATCACCGCTTCGTGACCTAATCTTTCCAACACCTGCACCGCCCATTCCGCCAAGGGCGACGCCTCCACGACGCACTTCATCGCCTCCTCACCGCCAAGGCAGATGCGGAAACCATCCGCATCGGTCGGTATCTCTTCTTCCCGCACAATGCCGCCAGCTCCATCCATCAGGCAAATAGCGCTTGCTTTGCTTGCTAAATCAATGCCACAGTAGTTCATGTCAGCCTCCGGTTATTTTGGGGCTTCCTTTGCGGATGACCCCGTGTTTGTTTAATCAACTTTCGGAGGCTGACACTTTTTATTCAAACTGTCCACCCGTTTCGGTGCAGGATGACAGCGGGCCGCTTTATTACATCTACTCGCTGCGGTACATGCAGCAAGTCAAGGCGAAGAAGACGGGCTAGAGCTGTTGGGCAGTAAGTTGAAACTTTCTGTATTATAAACCGTACAATTTAACCTGAGCCCATTATCGAATTTTTATAGCAATGGTAGTAATAAATCCCTAATATGTTCCCTTAAAAAATTTGGCGTACAATTTATTCTCTCTGCTGCTCGAGTTAAGCTTTCACCTGCAAGCACCTTATAGGCTGCTTGCCGTGTAAGGAAGAAAGTATGATCATCATTACCGCCAGGATTCAAACCCTTCTTACCCCAATGTGTAATTGGCGTAACTTGTCTGACCTTCGCTCTCTCCAGATAATTGAGACCTTGTGTCGGCTTTGGATCCGTTGCTCCAGCGACTTCATCACCAAAATATATATCGCCGCTGAATTGATTGAATGCCTGTAATGTTTGTGGAGACTGATTATTAAGCAAATCTAATATACCTTCTCTAACGTTCGGCACATTTACTAAGCCACCATGTGAATTTTCCCGTGTTTGTGGTATATGCGCCCAATATTGAGTCTTTGGCAATCCTGGTAAAGTTGATGATTGGAAAAGTACAGTGCCGTCCCCATTCGAAATCTTTCCGGGTGGTATACTTTGGGTTTCAGTAGTATGTAGTCGCCATTCTCCAGAATATCTTTTCGCCATGTAGGCTGTTTTTCCATTAAGTCCGACAATTACGTTAATTTTATTACTTAATCGTGAGATTATTTTTGGAATGTTTTTATGCAAATCATCGTAATATTTCCAAGCCGAACTTAAAATTTGTTGGCGTAAATCCTTACGTTCGTTATTCATTAAAGCATCAGGATAAAACAATGATGTTTCACCTGCGACGGGATATTTTACATTAATGCCATTAACCGGATTTGATGGCCACACCCCGCTATGCGCGGGAAGGAGTTGGAACAGGCCTGGCATGGTGGCTGCCGATCTTTTCAATGCAGCATTGTTAATCAGAAAGTCAATGGGGGTGCCAACACCTTTTTCGATTACATCGATAGGCTTTAAGGCGCCGTAAAACGGCGGCGCGCAGAAAATAATTTTATCTATAAAATTATCAAATTCTGCTGTGTTAGAAAGCATGTTCATTAACACGCAACCACCCATACTGTGGGTTACAAAAGACACTTTTTGCATGTTATGCCCATTCTGGTCTAATAACTCGCGCAAAAAATTGCATAACCGTTTAGCTTCTAAGGGTATGCTGTCACGCCAGTCATAACAAAACAAACCTCTCCCCACATCGGAAAAAAAATCTCCATAATGGTCACCAAGTACAGGTGGCGATATAGTCGAGCGCGAAATAATACTTTGACCATATAGATCGACCGCTCCTTCTGGAGTTAATTTTGAAAATTCTAGACTATCGACCTCTCCAAACACACCTAAATCTATCCACCTAGTATTATCATCGGCAACATCATACAATTCACCCCCCATTATTCCATGTAAAAAAATTGTCTTATATTTAGATTTTTTTATTCTTTCAGCCCATGTATTCCATACTAATTGTTTGTAATGATCTTCTTTATTCATGGTTTTTTCCTGATAATTATTGACTACACAAAATTACTCTTATTTAACGGCAACTTGAATAATGGAGTCAGGTTAATTTATGTAATTTAACCTGACTCCATTATCCTGGCTGCATATCCTGGCTTTCAGTCAGAAATTCGAACCAACCCACCTTTAGCGGGTGGTTGTTTAGTACAATATCACTCAGTTTAAATAAGGTAACTTAATTCCACTGTAAGTAGGTTAGATAGGCTATGATATGAGGTTCATTAACCGCGAACGGTGTGTTTTCGACAGCTTATTCTTGGTTATGTCGACTATGTCATCAGTCTGATAGTATTTCACCACATCATCACAGCCGTCTCGCCTCTCCTTTCCGCGTAATATAATCTGATACGTAAAACATACTTGCGATCTTTAAAAAGCTGTAATTTCAAGTAGGCGTTACGATCTTCACCGCTATCATCGTCGGCGCTAACATATTTCAATTGCCCACCGTCATCTTCAAAAAGCACTATTAACGTGTCGGATGCGCCAAAAGTTTTTAATTCATATTTGCGTGTCGCATTTGGCTTAATATAAAAATTTTTTTGTTGCCCTGCTTCAATTGTGAGTTGAACCGATTCAAATGGTTTCAAATCGGTATAGTCTGCGACGGTCAACGGAGGATAAAATGTCCGCACCCAAGTTAAATCTCGTTGAGAAAGCCCTCCGGCAGGATTTAGTCCGTTACGATATTTTGTCGGTTCTTTGATTAATCCAGCTTCAAATGGATAATGCATTATCGAGTCCGGATCCCAGTTAGAACCTTGTACTGTATCAGGTGAAATCTTGCGGATAATATTTCAAAAAGTAACCTCGCGTGACCAGCTGTTTGGAGGCTGAGCCAGCGAGTGGTAAACCGCTTCTTCATCCCAAGCGATGCCAGAATTGGGATTTTGATGTTCATGAGGAAAACCCAGGGTATGACCGATTTCATGTATTGCTGTATCGATTTCTGAGGCAGCTTCCGTTAAATTCCAACCAAAATTCATTGTTCATTCGTCGGCCCCATGAGTCAACACATCACGCCCAATGTAAGACCATGCTCCATCACCCAGCATAAAACCAATACGAATTTCGGCATCCTGACGATTTGTTACTTCCATGAATTCAAGACCGATACCTACATCTTTCCAATGCTTAAACGCAGCACGAACAACGTTTTTTTCAGCTTCGTTGGTAGCCCATTTAACCCATTTGCTGGTACCGTTTGCTAATGTTATGTTTTCGCCATCGGTAGCTTTATCGAAGAAATAATAATGAAGTATGGTGCCGTTTGCCCATTTCTTAGCCGACTCCCTGATGAGACGAGCTCGATGTGGATTAACACCGGGATCGAATGGCTTTTCAATATCCTCAGGCATTCGACAATAACGTGGAGTCGTCACTGACGATATTGTTTTTTCCGGTTTATCTATAGTGGATTTTTTAGTCATAGCCATCTCCTTTCATCTTAATTTATGAGATTCTAATTCTGAAGGTTGAATTACCTTTTTTTGGTAATTCAACATTTTCAGGTATTCGATAGATTGCGAAAAAGTCGCAAACCAATCTATGCCGTTTGTTTCGAAATAACCGTAAAACTAATTAATCAGCAATAGTCAACGCAACAATGTCATTACCACGTTTTCCTAGAACTTTAACTTTAGAGTCTTCAATTCGAAGTGTGCTTGTGTAAAAAAGATCGTCAACAGGCATTTTTAACACAGTTAATCCGAGGACTATGAAATGTTCGCTGTTATTACTTGCACCATATACAGGTCGCCCATTTGGCAAAAATAACACGCTGCTTACTTCATCAAATTTCGTTCCTGTACCTAAATGACTAACAATCCATTTGGAATCACCTTCTCCGGTTTTGTAGGCGAATGACTGTCCCGGGCCAAAGCGAAAGGATTTACCGATCAATGCCGGAGAAGACGCAACGTTAATCCCATTGACGACAAACTGAATACGGGGGGGATTATCCGCCGTTCGAGTAGGATACGCCTCGCGAAGACCGTCGTCTGATAGGTAAAATTCATATTCTATTGGTGCGAATGGCAACTTTCGATCAGGCTTTCCAGATTGTTTGAGAGTTGCGGAAAGAGCATTTTCTGAATAAATTATCCACGTCCATGTTGATCCGTCTGAAGATAAATAAAGTTGTTGACGTGATTTGTCGACATCAGCCTCGGCCACTGGCTTGCCGTTGTCTATAAGCTCAACTTTATCGGCTCCATCGATTGTTCTATCGACAACTGTTAGCCATCGCTTTCCATCCCTGCTAAATACGAAGGCCTCAATTGGTTCGTCAAAAATTTCTTTCCCATTTTGATGGAGAAGAGTACGCCCCGCCTTGTCGCCATAAACGAAGGTTGCAACACCATCATCTGTCGATGATATCCAACGCAGAAGGTCCCAATTCATTTTAGCTGAAGCTGGATTTCCAATTACCGACATTAAGCAGTTCTTTGCTGCGATGAAAATGGGTGTTGATGTTGGGGAATTAGTTGGAACATCATGCAATCGATCAAATCTTGAAGGCTGCAAATTACCATTTTTGTACCATCCTACTGTTTTTGAATCAGAGAAAAAGGCTACGTAGTGATTGAAGTCGGAAGACGGTAATATTCTTTGTGAAATTAGTGGTGATATAGGCGAGCCATTGATAAGTATGCTCTTGGGGCCATCTACAAGATAATTTTTGCCACCTTTGGCTGCAAAATAAACCAGTCGGCCTTGAATCCAGACGGCGCCAGGAAAGATTCTGTCGAAGGATGGGCCCGGCCCCTGTAGGGTTACATATCGTTCCATGCTTCCGACCCGCTCTCTGGCAGCATAGTTGTCTCCCTTGGAGGGTAGGACATGCGCCCCTGCTTTAAGTCCTTCTAGCTGAATACTCCCAAGGATTTGTTCGGAAATCATTTGCTCAGCTATAACTGGGCTAATTAACATAGCATATGAAAATGTAGTTAATTTTAACCAATGATTGAGCATAGCTAGCCTCATTTAAAGCGATATGACAATTGATTCACACAAAAAAATACGATATCCGCTATCCAGGATAATAGTTAGGAGGAGCATAATTAGGAGGGTTTGGGATGTCGTTTCCAGGATTTTTACATTCCTTGACTTCGATATTACCCTCCTTATTGGTAGAGAATGCGCAGCCCTTAGTAATCAACAGGTCTAGTAACTTATATTTATCAACTTCCTGTATATGCGAAAAGCAGAAATCATTGAGCTTTGTAATAAGGTAATCATTTTGCAAGCTTTTATTGGTAGGGTGAAAAAGGAAAGACAAACATTCATCAGTAGTAAATGTCTGGTGCAAGTGCATATCTTGCAAAGATTTGATAGCGGATGTAATCTTTTCCGCTGTATTCGCATCGGTTCCTATAGAAATAATGCTTGGTTGGCTAAAACTAGCTGTCGCGCCGCCGCTGTTTGTCGATAAATCTGTTAGCACTTGATCTCTTGCCGATTCGATGCCTTTTCTATTATCAGTCGCATCCTTCCATAGTTTTTCAAATTTAGTTCTTTCACTCATCGTCGCCGTTAGGTCATCTTCTGCTTTCTTCAAGGCTGCCTTTTTAGTTGTATCAGTCGGGGCAGACTCGCTCTCTGCTTTAGCTTTATCATAAACGCCTTGTTTTTCTGATAACGTAGCGCTTGCTTTTTCATAGCTACCTTTATACTTTTCTTCATTTGTACGAGCAGCATCAAGAGATGATTGTATTTTGGCAATGTCCTCGGCAGAACCCGTCGTACTTTTGCCGCCACCTAAAGTGACGAGAGCGGGTCTAGCATAGCCAGTTAGTTGCTCAATAGCAAGCATCGTTACCATCGTGTTTTGATAGCGATGCAGCTCAGTTGCTAATTGATCGCCGGTAATCGTGTTATTTAGTGAATTCACGCAGAGCTGATAGAGCAATTCATTTTGGGTATCGGTA
This sequence comes from Methylomicrobium lacus, assembly GCF_041897535.1. Lineage (GTDB taxonomy): Bacteria > Pseudomonadota > Gammaproteobacteria > Methylococcales > Methylomonadaceae > Methylomicrobium > Methylomicrobium lacus_A. Next base: position 561,059 of record NZ_CP169217.1, on the reverse strand, counting down.
AGCTGGGTGTGCAGACGGAATGATGCGGCTGATTCAGCTGAAGAGCCAGCACCTGCCATTTTTGCCGCAATGCCTGCTGTTTCTTCGGCGCTTAGGTTGCCACTGAACGCTGTACTTAAGGCCTGAAATACATCGGGGCTCTTGGCAGCGCAGGCTCTCATAACCCCATCCTTGCCCATTTTTATAATTGTGGCGGATTGCTTGGCATCAGTGAATGCAATTTTGTATCCGTCGCCCTTTGTAGTTCGAAAGATAGAGTGGTAATTGGCATTACATCCACTGAACAAAAGAAAACAAGAAAATAGTAATGCCCTTTCGTGAGCTGAAACTGGTTTGTTAAATATGGCATACCTCATGGTAGTTCGTTCCTGTCGTTAAACTGAATACAGTTGACATACTCACATCTGTTTAATTCGGGTAGGTAGGGCATGTTTTTTATGTCCGACAATTTCTATGATTTAAAATGGCAATGTGCGCTGGGTTTGATCGCTCCTGTAAAGTCTCATCACCGATAAATATAAAAATCAATAATCTAAAGACGACAGAGGTGCTATCAAACCGCCTACCAGGATGCGTTCAATCGCGTCCTGAATATGTATTAGGCTGTTGTCGAAACACCCATGACTACTCTCAATGAGGCGTGTTCCCGTGTTGACCTGTTTGTCTTTGAGGATAGTCAATGTCCCTTGGGCCGTTGTTGCATAGAATTTCCGCCATTCCTTTACATCCTCCAGGATAGATGCATCCTTATTCCATAATTCCTCGATGGGTTCCTTGGATGCGAAGGCTTTCTCCATGCCCAGCAGCGGGGTCTTGTGGACGCGTTCCAGGGCGCGGCTGACGAGATAAAGGAGGGATTTGCGGTTAGGGCCTACGGTGTCGTCCAATTCCAGGCTGTCCGAAAGCGCGTGAATCTTGAATTGGGCGCTGGCCAGGTTGCCATTGTCCAAGGCCTTCCGGTAGTGGCGGAGAGCAAAAGAGCCAAGTCGCAGGCCGGGGCGAACAGGGTACAGCTTGCCGTATTGAGTTGCTGATTGGCGAGTTCGCTGAGAAGCCGTCCGGTTACGAAAGAGCCTGCCGAGTGGCCGATCATGTGCACCTCCAGCTTGCCGCCGGAGGCCTCGGCCAGTGCATTGATTTGTTTTCCTAGCGCGCTTAACCCGCCTCCCGTGTCTGCCGAACGCTCCACATTCTCCTTCATCTCCGACCACAGACCGCGCGCAACGATATACCGGCAAGCCGATTCCAAGGCGCGGTCGCTGGCTTCGATGAAGGCATCGCCAAGACCCTGCTGTGGCAGGCCCGCCGCTCCGAAGATACCTTTTAAGGCGTCTTCGAGCATGTTCGCCAGAATCTCGCTCCAGCCGCTTTTCCAGGTAACGAACAGCGGATAAATCCCATTATTTTGGAAATTAGGGCCTAGCACTCTAATACGCTGGATGGAGTCCGCTTCCGAGTTCAGTCCACCATGGGCATAGATCGCCAGCCGCCATTTACCGTCACCCGTCTGCTTTTTGAACCATTTCAGCGGCTGCTCATAGCCTAAATATTTGACCGCATCGGCGGCATCTTCCAACTGCGGCAGCCGGTTGATAATCAGGCCGTTATTGCCCGTGACCAAGGTGTGCTGGTAAGCTTGGGCCGAATTCCAGACATCGGTGCGTTTGGCAAGCGAATCGGGGGCGCCGTCAAACCCTAGAATGGAAATAGAGGCGAGAAGATTGCCGCGGCGCAGGAGGCCTGCGAGCGCGGGTTTTTGGGTTGTAGGATGCACTACCGGCACCCCCATCGAAACGGCCCAGGCATCACTGCCATATTTAACCCAATCCTGGTAGGTGAGGATGGCGAAGCCATTCCGGCCCCAGCTCGCACCCCAAGAGTTTTGTACCACAAAGCCTTTCTGGTTGTAGCCCACTATCGCGAAAGCGTGCCCCCCAAGAATTTCCTCGCTATGTTCGATGGGGGGAAGATCAGCATGCGATTTGATATCTCCTTTATCGACGCTAAAATTCCAGCCTGCGTGCACCTGGGACGAAACATAGATAGCCCCCACCTCCTTGACCGCCGCCTGCATGTCGACCACGGAGTCCTTGTTGATCCTGTAATAGACTCCCAATGGCCGGGTCAGGGCGTCTTCGTCCCAACCGCTCTTGGGGCGCACGAACTTGCCTTTCTTGTAGGGCCACAAGGTTTCCAGGCAGACGCCGTGACGATGCCAGCCCTTCAGAGCCCCCCGGCAACTGGAGCCTTCGTAATCCTCGCCTTCCCATTCATCATAAAAGCGCGCCAGATGATAGAGCATACGGGTGCTGACCAAGTCCTTTTTCGCGAAAGAATTACCGGCCCGAAAGGCGTCCAGCCAGAGCAAATAATTAACCACCGCGGCCAAACCAAAGCTGGTACAAGCGCCTTTCGCACCTTGGTCAAGAATCAGTCCGTTCTTAAGGTACGCCGGCAGTATTTTGCCTATCGCTTGTTCGCTGGGATACACCGGCGGAAGATTGCCTAAGGGAGCTTGGTAAACGATATCGCGCAACTCCAGACGATCCGGCCGCGCATCCAATACCAGGTTATTTTTACCAAACGTTGTGGTTTTAGTCGGCATCGCAGAGCTCCATAAACCCAATCCCCAACACACAAATGCTGTTAAGTTAAGAGTAGCTTCGCTCCTTCTCCCTCCGGGAGAAGGCTGGGATGAGGGGGGCAAAATAAAGTATTTTTCCTTATTTTTGATCCTCATCACCCCAACCCTCTCCAGCAGGAGAGGAAGCTTTCTTCTTAACTTAACGGCATTGCCCAACCCCCAGCACGGTGTTAACTTGATTTTGCCTTAGTTTACTAGCTCTGTTGTTTTAAGTTGTGAGCAAAGTGTGATGGTTTTGTTAGCATTCCCTCATGTAATGAATTTATGGGGTTGGCCCTGTGGAACGGAACGTTACCTATGGCAACGGAGATGGGTTTTCTTGAACGGAACAAGGGGAGAGGATATCTACTTTACTGCAGAGATTTCTGGCCGAAATCAGCCTCCCGAACTTAAAACGCTCCTCGCTCCAGCCGAAAGTTTCGCAATTGCTTCGGCTCTTGGCGGCTTGAAGAGATGCGCGAGGAGTTACGGCATCGGGAAGTGAGCCAGAAATTGACATTGGTCAGGAGACTATAAAAATCAAATTTGATTTTTTCTTGATTCAACATGGCTTCTTCGAAGCCACGATCTGAGGTTTTAGTAGTTAACTTGTCGCGGTAACATGGTTATCACAGGAATATCTATTTTACGGCGTTATAGCGTCTCTAAAAATGCGCTACCCGGCATGTTTCGAATTAATTCGATTAGGAGTAGACTCGTGGAACTCATGAAAAAGCTGATAAATCGAAACGCTCATCTTCTGATAGCCATGGTCCCCGTACTGATATATTTCGTCAGTTGTTTTTTGTTTGAGCTGAACGGTAAAAGCAGTCTGACCATCAAAAACCTGATAGTCGATGAGGTCAAAAAACACCCCTCAACGATTTCTTATGCATTCATTGAATATAAATCTCAAATACTTTGGTTGAGCAGTAGTTTATTGTCGATCATTGCGTATGGAGTCGCTTTGATCTGGAGCTCCATTATATTCGCACGCTGCTGCCGGCCCGCTCATTCGATTCATCTGCTCGTCGCCGGAACTGCAATCATCTCGTTTAACTTGCTGCTTCTGATCAAAGCCGATTCGACAAACGCCATTTACAATCATATTTTCGACACGACTTATCAGGCTCTCAGGGTATGTCCTCTGATTTCCCTGACGATGCTCAACATGGTCCATCATGTTATTTTACTGATCAATTTGCTTGCTACGGTTGCGCCCGTATTTATCCTGATTGCGATTTCCTGCGCTATTGCCTCGCCGACGGACACGGAAAATCTGGATTTGAAATTTTTTGTTGATCGTATGAATTATTTAAAACAAGGCATCATGATTGGTTCGCTCATTTTATTATTTGGCTTGATACACATGGACGTGTGGATGCAGTGGCCGGTTGAGTTGATTGAAGCCCCCGACATCAAAGACAAGGTGCAATCTTCTCTCGTGGTCATCTCTCAATTTTGGGGAATTGCCTATTCGTTGATCCTGATCTCTTTCTATGCCACTGCCGTGTATTTTTGGCGCTATCGAACGAGCCTTTATCTGGTCCTGTCGTCACCCCAAACCGATATTTCCGCATGGCTTGACGACAATGGTTTTACCTTTTCATGGCATAAACATGTTTTGCAAATAGGCACTATGTTAACCCCATTTCTAGCGGGATCTTTAAGGACGGGGTTGGATTTATTACCTTTGAATTAACCATTGAACAGGGATGTTGACGAAAAATAATATCCGGGTATTGTGTAAACTTGCCATCCACCGATATATTGGGTTAGTAAACCCCTAATGTCCTGTCCTTGCATGTTTCCTGCTTATTATTGGTATATAACCCTATGAAAAATAAATTTTTTATTGTCATGTTGTTGCTGGCTTTCGGTGCTCCCGCCTTGGCCGATGTGATCGGCTCCGTGGATACCGAATTCAAACTGATTGGCCCCGACAATAAAATCGTCATTGAAGCATTTGACGATCCGGATGTCGCCGGCGTGACCTGTTATATCAGCCGCGCAAAAACCGGGGGAGTTTCCGGAGCCGTCGGCGTAGCGGAAGACACTTCCGACGCCTCCTTGTCCTGCCATCAAACCGGACCGGTGAATCTTGATCCGAAAATTAAAACAGGCGACCGCGATGGCGAGGATGTATTCAAAAAACGCACATCGCTGGTTTTCAAGTCGATGCAGGTGGTCAGGTTCTATGATAAAAATCGCAACACTTTGGTTTATATGGTCTATAGCGACCGTGTATTAAAAGGCTCGCCGAAAAACAGTATCTCCGCCGTACCGATCCAGTCTTGGCGTTAAGGGGATTGCGGCGGCACCTGGGAGCTTAGTGCACGCCCTTACACACAAATGCCGTCATACCCGCCGGGAAGCGGGTATCCAGGGTCAGGGATGGCAAGCCCGATACGTCCCTGTAACCTCGGCAACTGCTCCTGCGTTGCTCTACCTCCTGCATCCATGCAGTCGTGGATTCCGGCAATCCCTGCCGGAATGACGGAGTTGTGTATCAAGGTATGAGATTAATGGGATGCGCAAGGCGTTGCGGTATCCGGGGGGAGGGAAGGAATTGTCGCTGCGTAGGCGGTACTCATACTGCGCCAGCTATCGAACCTTTCGCCTGGAGCCAATTCGTTAGCGAGCGGGAGAGTATTGGCTTTTAACCCCTGCGTTTAATTGCAAAGTCGCTCATCGGCAAAAGGCTTAATGTGAGGGTTTTATTAGGAGTCTTGCTGCGCCCGCCATCATTGCCGGTTGCTATGCAATGATTACGAAAAACCGTGAGCTCTTTAGTCGCGGATTCTTTGCTGATGAATGGCCCAAAGATGCCTTCCCGAGCATAAAAGAACCATTCGGTTCTTCCTGTTTTAGGGTTAAGCTGATTAAAAATTCTTTCTGGTCGGAACATTTGAATTCCCCTTTGTCATGAAATAGATCAAACCATGAGCAAACAAAGCCGCCAAACAAGGCAGTTTGTAATAAAACTCAACCTATGCAGCTGGGACTGAACAACGACGCTGCTTTTTGCCGAATTCCTTATGGAAAGGTGCATTGTATTTCCTCTAGAGTAATGACAAATATAGCAGATTATCTTTCGCTTAAATTTATTTTTCAATAGCGTAGTCTTTGGGAGGCATAATGATGTAGGGATAGGATTTCTAGGGACAGATAATTCCATTATTTTCGCTAAAAATTAGGCGTATTTTTCCAGAGATTAAACTACATGATCTAACGTACATGCTTTCTAATCTGGTTTATGATTTAACAGTTCAGGCTTGATGGCGGCATAAATTTTTAACGATTCATCTACGCCGCTTAATCGATCTTTCAAAGCGGGCGTCTCCGCAATTGCGGCGATCCGGCTATTCCCGACATGGCAAATCAGGGCGGGTAATAAACTCCGGCCGGCATTGCACTCGCTATTTTTCCGGGCCAAGGTAATCTGATGCAGACAACTGACGGTGACCGATGGGGATCATGCTCAAAGCCGTCAATGATATGCGAATCGACTGCCAACTCTGCGGTGTCGAGGAGGGAGGGGATCCTAAGCCGCGGTCCCGTAATCCCTGACGTAATGGCGGTCTTGTGTTTAACAGCATGTTTTTACCGGTATTATCGACGCTGTTGTTTACTCTATAATGTTGCAAAACCGCCAATGGGGAATTTGATGAACTACTTATCGAGACTGTCTTTACCTTTGATTTTTGGCCTAAGTGCCTGTTCCAGCGTGTATTACAGCGGCCTGGAGAAAATAGGAATACCTAAACGGGACGTGATGGTCTATCGGGTCGAAAAGGCGCGGGATACTCAGGAAGAAACGAAGGAGCAATTCAAATCCGCGCTGGAGCAGTTTACGGCGGTCACTCATTTTAAAGGCGGCGATCTGGAGGCGACTTACAACAAGCTAAACCATGAGTATGAGGCCAGTGTTGATAAGGCGGATGAAGTCAAGCAACGCATCAAGGATATCGAGGACGTATCGGAAGCCTTGTTCAGTGAATGGGAAAATGAAATAACCCAATACAGCAGCGCTTCTCTCAAGCGCAGCAGTCAAAACAAGCTCAAAGAAACAAAAATCCAATATCAGCAATTGATTAGGGCCATGAAGAGCGCCGAATCAAAAATCAATCCTATTCTGGTGGTTTTCAAAGATCAAGTGATGTTTATGAAGCATAATCTTAACGCCCAAGCCATTGCCTCTCTGAAAACCGACTTGGGCTCAATAAAAACGGATGTTTCAAACCTGATTGCTGCTATGGAAAAGTCCATCAATGAAGCCAATGCCTTTATCAAAACGATGGAAAAATAAAAAATTAGCCCATTTTTTGATACCGTGACTTGAAGCGCTCTCAACTCACTTTTTTAGATTCAATGGGGAGTAGTGCCGCCTTAAAGTTGGTTCAAAAAGGTCACCCTATTTTTGTATGTGAACCTTCGCATGATATCTTGGCCATTCGCTGAGGCACTGATCCAGCCTTTGGCCTTGATGGTAGCTTTTCCGGGCACGAGCTTGTTCTTGGGTATTTTGGGTTGGGATAGGGTAAAGCGTATTTCCGAGAAGTTGATGCCGTCAATAGATATGCCTTTTTCAGTTGCTATTTCTTCAAGCCGGTTCGTCCACATGCGCATAAATTCTGACTGGCCCGCAGCATCCAAATCTAAAAATAGCTTCTTTCCTTTGATGAGCTTCCAATGACCGGTATAAACATAGGTTTGTGGCGATTCCACTTCGGTAAGCGTAAAGGTTCCATCGTCATTGAATATCATCGTCGAATCGTTCGCGCCTGACCTGGAACCGAGCCGTCTGACCGTCATTTTTGTCTTGCTGTAGGTGCTCCACCTAGTGGCAAAAAGAGCGTTATTCTCGTTGGTACTTCCAGTTCCAGTGCTGCCATCACTATTAGCTGCATTAATTTTCACGGAAGTTCCGTTGTCGTGCCGTACGCGCATCACGCCAGTTGCTGGATCGAAAGTCCAGCCTGGCTGCGCCAAGTCCGTGCGTTGGCTGAGCAGTTGGCCGTCAACTAGCACGCTGGATGGCATAAAGGCAACCCGTAATACTTCGGTCGATGCGGCGTCCGCGGTGACATAGCCAACCCCTGCAGGACTGTAGGAAACCGATTTCACGACCGACGACGAACCGGTGATATGTGTTTCGCCTGCTGGCGCCCATTCGGGAATAGCATGCAGACCTGTCATAAAGTGGCGGATATAGTCGCCGTACCCATCCGTGAACCACTGGTTGTTCACGGTTGGGCCATCAATGACGATGCCGTTAGACCTTGCCATATAGGTAGCCCAGTTGAAGGCTCGGTAGGCTTTCTCCTTGGCAGCCACATCGCCAGTTCGCGCATAAAGCATGGCGTTGATGGAGGCGTATCGGGAGGTATGACTGCCCATCACATGCGGGAATGCATTCTGCTCTTTTATCGCGTTGGCACCATATTGAGGGGCTGCGAAGTTTTCCTCGACCCATGCAATCAGCCCTCGGACATGCGTTTCCCAGTTCGGGTCGTTTTCTGGATGTTCCATGAGATAACGGGCCAGCATCATCGGATTCAGTTGGTTGATGTTGCCGAGATCTGTTTGAATCGGGACGTCTTCGAAATAGTTGGCCCAGACGTTATTTTGCATCGGATAGGTCATCATCCAGGTCCACACGCTCTGGCGAGCATTCTGATAATCGGCCGTATTCCCCAATTTCAGTCGAATCAGTTCGTCGAAAAGTTCAATCGGGCTGACCACATGAGCGCAGTAATCCTCCCTGATTTGTCCGGTTTGGGCATGGACGCGAAACGGCCATGGCGACTGACTGGAATTACCGGTTCGTACCTTGGTGGCTAGGACGTCGGCCGAGTGAATGGCGGCATCCAGATACCGGGGATTGCCGCTGAATTTATACAGCAGTAGCCAGCCATACCCCAACTCACCAATTTTGTCCGGTTCGAGGTAATAGCGGCCGTCACCGCTCCCTGAGTCATCACCGTAGGATGCTCCCTGATAGAGCAGAGAGCCGGCATCGCCGCTGGCGTAGGGTACACCGCCCCAAACCCATGCGGATGGAGTCATGCCATTATCCAGGTGATGAGAGGCCAATTCCTCAACCTTCTGCATGACTGCAATATCACCGGAATACGCATAGTATTTCAACGCCGATTCTATCAGCATGGCGTATAGTCCGGCCGGATTGTGCGGCCAGTTCGCCACCTGTTGGGTATCTGGTGACAGATAACTTTGGCTGAAGTAGGCGGGCTCCCCTGTAGCAGGATCATTGGGGACACGGTTAAGGAAGTAATCCCAGGCATTGGCGATCACCTTTCCATATCCGTCCGCCGGTTTAGGCGTCCACGGTATAATCTGATTGTCACTGTCCAAGACGACAGTGTGACCGTTCAATGTATCGGCTTTTGCTATTCCCGCAGAATTTAACCCGGGGAGGAGAAATTGAAGTATCCCAAGTATTACGGCGGCACTCCATGCTCGGCTCAGGCGTCGCAACCATAACTGACTTCTGGATAACAGATCCGTGCGGTGTGGGTTCGCTGACGTGTAATCGGAATTGTTCATAACCGCTCCTTATTGTCTAACTGTTTAATTTCGTTGCGATAACTTGTTAAGGCGATATGTTATGTTGCGCACGATCCTGTGGATGAATATTTACAGGTTGGCGATGAGGTGCGAAGCCCAAAATTTGATGTGCTTAATTGTTGGGCTTCCTTATATCAGTATCAGCCTACAAAACCCAATATATGGGATGTTGAACGCGCCGACATCATCTCGGCACGACTTCCACGGCAGTGAGATTCCATCGATCAGCGGTTGGCGCAGGAGCGTTGATGGTAACTGTCGTATTCGCCTCTGCAATCCTAGTAAGCGATCGTTGTACCCAGAACGTGTCGTCCGCACCTGTATCTACCCACTGGTGCATCATAGTCTGGGCAGTGCCTAAGGTGCGGTCGATGGCGTTGTCCCAATCGTTGCCAACTCCGAACACCCAGGCATTGGTCTTAGTGGTGGTCAAATAGACACTGGGTGCTCCTGAAGGAGAGGATGCTCCAACGCTTGCGCCGACTCCGCCTGCGCCGGATAGGGATACAACCGTTAGTGACTGGTCGTACTCCTCGTTTGATTGAACGGATTGTACAGATACATTGGAAAGTCCCGTGTTGGCGTACGCACTCCAAACCTCCGATGTGCCGGCCTCGGTATTCGTCCGTCGAACCAGCGTCCAGTTAAGGCCAGCTCCACTGACCGTCGCTGTTTGTCCACCGGTGACTGCTGGCCCGTCTGAAGCGACAAACGCCAGCAACAACGCATTGGGTTCCGAGGTGCTAAACAAAGGGGTGACGACGGTACCTTGGCCGTCCTTCGAAACCACTTGGTCGATGTTGATGCCTGTCGACGTTGCCGGCGCATTAGAACCCGAGGGTAAGGCGAGGCTTTTCGAAAAAGTCACGTCGACCCAGTAGTTGCTCGAACGCCAAGTCTTAGTCGGAAACGCGCTTGGACCATAACTATATACACCGTTACCTCCATTTTCACCATCCCGAAGCATATGAAGGGGCGCATTATCGGTTCCGTTCTCAGCAAAATACCCGGTATCCGCTGCATAATGTCCATTGGGAGCATAATAGGACGCCACGTAGACAGTGTTAGCGGAGATTGCTACAGGCGTTGAGAAGCGCGCCTGCTGCCAACCCGAGGCAGTTTCACTACTGAAAATCGCGGTCGCAATAAGGTTTCCGTCACTGGTCCATAAATTCCCAATGTGGGTGCCATTGTTAGCATTGCCACCCTTGTAAAACCGGATGCCGGTGACGAAACCATTCACGTCCGACTTGAACTTTACCCCCAGTTCAACAGAAGATGCATCCGCATGAATCGAATCTTGCGGCACCGACGTTAAGGTCCAGACACTGCTCTCGCTTGCCCCATCCTCGTAGGTATCTCCTCCCCCGGAGAGACCATCACTATTAGCTGCATTAATTTTCACGGAAGTTCCGTTGTCGTGCCGTACGCGCATCACGCCAGTTGCTGGATCGAAAGTCCAGCCTGGCTGCGCCAAGTCCGTGCGTTGGCTGAGCAGTTGGCCGTCAACTAGCACGCTGGATGGCATAAAGGCAACCCGTAATACTTCGGTCGATGCGGCGTCCGCGGTGACATAGCCAACCCCTGCAGGACTGTAGGAAACCGATTTCACGACCGACGACGAACCGGTGATATGTGTTTCGCCTGCTGGCGCCCATTCGGGAATAGCATGCAGACCTGTCATAAAGTGGCGGATATAGTCGCCGTACCCATCCGTGAACCACTGGTTGTTCACGGTTGGGCCATCAATGACGATGCCGTTAGACCTTGCCATATAGGTAGCCCAGTTGAAGGCTCGGTAGGCTTTCTCCTTGGCAGCCACATCGCCAGTTCGCGCATAAAGCATGGCGTTGATGGAGGCGTATCGGGAGGTATGACTGCCCATCACATGCGGGAATGCATTCTGCTCTTTTATCGCGTTGGCACCATATTGAGGGGCTGCGAAGTTTTCCTCGACCCATGCAATCAGCCCTCGGACATGCGTTTCCCAGTTCGGGTCGTTTTCTGGATGTTCCATGAGATAACGGGCCAGCATCATCGGATTCAGTTGGTTGATGTTGCCGAGATCTGTTTGAATCGGGACGTCTTCGAAATAGTTGGCCCAGACGTTATTTTGCATCGGATAGGTCATCATCCAGGTCCACACGCTCTGGCGAGCATTCTGATAATCGGCCGTATTCCCCAATTTCAGTCGAATCAGTTCGTCGAAAAGTTCAATCGGGCTGACCACATGAGCGCAGTAATCCTCCCTGATTTGTCCGGTTTGGGCATGGACGCGAAACGGCCATGGCGACTGACTGGAATTACCGGTTCGTACCTTGGTGGCTAGGACGTCGGCCGAGTGAATGGCGGCATCCAGATACCGGGGATTGCCGCTGAATTTATACAGCAGTAGCCAGCCATACCCCAACTCACCAATTTTGTCCGGTTCTAGGTAATAGCGGCCGTCACCGCTCCCTGAGTCATCACCGTAGGATGCTCCCTGATAGAGCAGAGAGCCGGCATCGCCGCTGGCGTAAGGGACATCGTCCCACAGCCAGGTGGATGGAGTCATGCCATTATCCAGGTGATGAGTAGCCAATTCCTCGACCTTTTGCACGACTGTCATGTCGCCAGAATACGCATAGTATTTCAACGCCGATTCTATCAGCATGGCGTATAGTCCGGCCGGATTGTGCGGCCAGTTCGCCACCTGTTGGGTATCTGGTGACAGATAACTTTGGCTGAAGTAGGCGGGCTCCCCTGTAGCAGGGTCATTGGGGATCCGGTTAAGGAAGTAATCCCAGGCATTGGCGATCACCTTTCCATATCCGTCCGCCGGTTTAGGCGTCCACGGTATAATCTGATTGTCACTGTCCAAGACGACAGTGTGACCGTTCAATGTATCGGCTTTTGCTATTCCCGCAGAATTTAAGCCCAGGAGAAGAAATTGAAATATTGCTGCGGCAATCCATACTCGGATCAGGCGTTGCAACCATAACTGACTTCCGGATAACAGAGCCGTGCGGTGTGGGGGCGTTGATTTGCGATCGTAATTGGTCATAACTGTACCTGATTGCCAGATTGTTTAACTTCGCCGCAATAAAGCGGGTAAATTTTTAGATTATTTCTTTGCCGCCGCCGAAAATATGTCACAAGAAGCAATATCGCCACTTTCCATGCCTTTGCGCAGCCAATAGGTCCGTTGCTGCCGGAAAAACTGTCCTAGCCTTTTCAGATTTCGCCGAAACCTCGTCCCAACCCGCCTTCAGGGATTCTTTTGCGTCATCCCATTTGTCATCCGTGGTGTCGGCCATTTCCATGGCTTTCGCTTCGGCTCGTTCGAGTTTGGGTTCCAATTCATCAATTGCCGCACGAATATCGCTGATCGCTTCCTGAGATTCGTCCATTGCCTTGTTTTTAAGTTCAGTGAATTTGGCTGGTTGTTCATTAATGGAAGAGATGTTCTTCGAGTCGGGGTAAGGAAATGCTCCTTCCTTGGGAAAAAGGAAGGAGATAAACCCCAAAGCCAGCAAGTTTTATTTTCTATCTAGTGCAGTGTACGTCTACGAAAGTTGTATTTTGTTTCTTTATAAATGGTTGGGTGACACGAACCGATATTGTCTGGGGTCCGTTTTGCCTGGTCTTTACACCGGCCACATAAACCTCTTGAACCGAGCATCCCAGCTGATCCACAATTTCGATTTGGTGAATACCAAGCTCTGGAGCTTCAACGTGTGCCTCATGGTTTACCTGTACTTCAGGCGCCCAGTACGAATATTTTTTATTTCTGGCGCCGAGTGTGTCAGTCCAGGTGATCCTTAGCCCATCCATGATGGCGCCATTTTCGTCATAGAACCTCGTGTCGATTTCATGAGGCGCTCTAGGCCCGACTTTGAAATTGTCGGTCTTGGAATCACTCGGGACAAACCCATGTGTGTTTTGGTCGCAATCGACAATAGATAGGTCTGCGCAACCGTAGTTATCTATGGGGGTCAACCAGGCCTTGTATTCGCCGCCATTATTGGGGGTATCGTCATAAGGAAAGAGCTGGACGGGGACGCTACCTCCGGGGGTGCTTCCTGTAGCGTGCTGCACGCACCCGCCAGTCGCCACAACACCCGCGAAAACACCGCCGACTACTTTAACCTGACGGCATCCAGCAGGATCCGTTGACAACAGGGTCTTTCCTGAAGGATCCGTGACCATAAAAACGTAGATCCCGTCGTCTAAGCCCTTAGCGTTAGTACCGGCGCCCTTGCCTGGTCCGCCGTTTAGGTAAACAAGTTCTTTGCTAGCGTAAATGTTGAAGTTTACCTCGCTGCCGTCCACGAGCGATGTCCAAATTGCTTCGGAAAATGCCGGCTGCGCTATGGCAGTCGCCGCGACCACACTTAGCACAGATAAGATTGTCTTTTTTTTCATGGCTAAATCCTCATGTAAATTGGTATGTCACTTTGCCTATTTCTGATCTAGTTTTAATTTGTTCACTTCATATTCCCTCCACCTGTATTCATAGGTTTTTATTATTCAAGCCGATTTTGGGGCTGTGAGTTGCCGCAATGACGGCTAACGGATTCGAATGAATTATGTCTTCGATTTTTCCCTGCTTTCGCATGGCTGCGACGCAGGCGCTTGCTGGTTCAGGGCTCGATCAGTTTTTTGCTCGTTAGAAAACCGTGCACATTGCCAGCGCTGTCTTCGTAGTAACCCACGATGTCACCGCGCGGATTGATTCCTGTCGCTACCGTTCCCACGTCCCCTTGCAGCGCGGAGCCGGATACCCGGATGGCAGTAAAATTGCCTTTGCTCTGCAGAAAACCGGGCAGGTTGCCATTGGTGTCCGTAGCATTGCCCACGATTTCACCGCGCGGGTTGATTCCGCGAGCGGCGGTTAACGGGGCTTCGGGGACGTCGATGGTGCTGAACAAGCCCTTATTCAGCAGAAATCCGTGCGTATTGGAAGCGGGGCCGCTGTCCTGGTATTGGCCTACGATTTCGCCTTTGGCATTGATCCCATTCGCCAACGTGGAGGTCGCCCCGAGGTAATCGAGGGTGGTAAACTCGCCTTTGCGCAGCAGAAAACCGTGCGTCTTAAAAGGCGGGGATGCGTCCTGGTACTGGCCTACGATATCGCTCCTGGGATTGATCCCATTGGCAAATGTGTAAGTCGAGCCTGGGACGTCGATGGAAGTGAACTCGCCTTTGCTCAGCAGAAAGCCATGGAAGCGTTTGTTAAAATCCAGGTAATGACCGACGATGTCCCCTTTGGGATTGATGCCGGTCGCAAAGGTGGATATCGCATCCGGAACATCGATCGAAGCGAGTTTGCCTTGGCTGAGCAGAAAGCCATGAACCGTGGGTGGACTGCCTTCGTCCGAATAAGAACCCACGATGTCGCCTTTGGGGGTGATGCCATTCGCTAGCGTGGCGCTTGCGCCGGGGACGTCGATGGGAGTGAAGTCGCGCTCCTGTGCCAGAGTCGTGCGCACTAGGCAAAAGGCTAACAGCAGAGAAAAGCCAAGCGTCGTGAAGTGCGGCATCGTCATGAAGGGCATGGTGGACTCCCAATTCGCAAACAGGAAAGTAGCTCGTCGAAGGCGCAGCGGTTGCCAGCTCCTGATCCCGTAGGAGTGAAACCCAGGATGGCTCATAAAACTCTGGAGTCAGGAAACTGTCGATATTGCCTTGGGCTTATGGTAGCCGCTAGATCAAAGAAAAATCTGTACGGTAGCGTACCGAGAGCCTGTGAACTTTCGATTCCTGTTTGAAAAAGAGAGAAAAAAGAAGCTCAGAAGGATTGATTGCCCTCCGATTACATCAATCTGTGCGGCTCGATTTTTCGCGCCAAAAAAACCTAAGCCTGAGTCCACGAACAAGGTTGGCTTAATTCTTTTCTTAGTATACTGGCGCGGCTGGTAAAGATGTGATCAAACCGTGACGGGTTTGTTAGCACTCCCTCCATAAGACAAATAATAATTTTGAGGGTTTTTCATATGGAACAGAACGTGATTTACGCATTCGGCCCGTTTCGCCTGGAAACAAAAACCCAGATCCTGTGCCATGAAGGCGAGAGCATCCGTTTACAGCCTAAGGTTTACCGTTTATTGCTGTATTTTTTGCGGCATCCGGGCCGCCTGATCGCCAGGGAGGAGCTTTTCGATGGGGTGTGGCGCGGTTCTGTTGTCGAGGATGCGTCCTTGCGGCAGGCCGTTAACGCCTTGCGCAAGGCCTTGCTCGACGACAGCAAAACGCCGCGCTATATCTTGACCGTTTGCAAACGCGGCTATCGTTTTCTCCCTGACGTCGCGGTGGCCTATGCCTCTGAGGACAAGGTCAGCACGGTTCAAACGAAGGGGTTGCCCTACCAGTCAAAAACCGAATATTCCGATACCGCATGGCAATATGATGCCGCATTGGAACAGTTGCTCGAAGCGTTTGAACAAGCCGCCGATGGCAACAGGCGCCTGATTTTTTTGAATGGCGATAGGGGGATAGGTAAAACGGCTTTACTTGAGCGGTTTCTGGCCAAAATCAGTCATTCCGATCTGACTATGCTGCGCGCCCGTTGCGTGCAATTAGGCGGAGCCGCAGAACCCTTTCTGCCCTTGTTGGAAGCCCTGGAGCGTCGGTGTCAGGAGCCCTCAGGTAAGCGGCTGATCGAATCCCTGCATCGGGTTGCACCGACTTGGCTGTATCAAATGTTGAATATGCTTGAGCCAGAGGAAATCGCCGCACTGCAGCCGAAAGTTTCGCAGCTCAGTACCGGTCGCATGTTGCGGGAACGCGCCGATTTCTTTGAAAAGCTGGGGAATGATCAGCCTTTAATCCTGATCCTGGACAATTCGCACTGGAGCGATGAGTTCACCCTGGATTTGCTGAATTTTTTGGTGTCCAGATGCTCGCCTACGCGGTTGCTGATGATCCTCAGCTTCCGGTCGAGCGAGAACTGCGCCGGTACCCGGCGGCTTGAAGAGATGCGCGAGGAATTGAGGCATCGGGGATTGTGTCGGGAATTGTCGCTGCAAAGACTGCAATAAGGCGAGTCTGCGATCGAATTTTCGCGGAGTTGGCTCGAAAACTGGATTCGCCGATGGACAATCCGCTGTAGAGGGCTATGACCTAACGACGCTATCGGGGGGTAGGCGGGCTTGATGGGTAAAGACATTAGCTCTCATGATGAGTTGACAAAGGCTATTCAGAACGCCCCAGTTTTAATTTATCGCGGGATTTTAGGTTTGAAAAACAGTCTGCGACCGCATTTGCGGTCGCAGACTGTCAAGTCAATTAGTTGACGACTTTTACGTTTTCCGCTTGCGGGCCTTTAGGGCCGCGGGTAACAGAAAATTCGACTTTTTGGCCTTCATCCAGGCTTTTGTAGCCGCCTGCATTGACGATGCTTCTGAAGTGAACGAAAACATCGGGGCCTGAACTTTGTTCAATGAAACCGAAGCCTTTTTCAGAGTTAAACCATTTGACGGTGCCGGTAGTAAGTGTAGACATAGTAAGTCCTGTATAAATATATATTGATTTTGAGCCTTAAGAAGGCGTGGTCTAGCTGGTAAAATTGGAACTTACTAAATGAAAAACAGGACGAGAAACTACGAGAGAAACGTCGAAATGGTAAACAGAGGGTAAATCTTCTTTTCAAGCTGGGGTCAGTATGTGCTTATTATTCCGCGATGTCAAACTATATTTTGCAATGGCATGGGAGCGAAGCGGGGAGGGGCGGCAAGAAGGCAAATAGATCGAAAGGTCTCCCCGTTAGCCCCTGTTGCCTAACAGGGAGACGCCATTTTTTAGAGGCAACATCAATGAACAGGCTTTCCCTCGTAATCATCACGGCCAAAGAATCCCGAGTTAGCCGAGTCTTTCACCAAAAGTGAATATAAATTACGCGCCGAAGCGACGGTAGGCTTCCCCTTGTAGATGGCCAAGCCCTTCGTCGCCGGGTCTTTATGCTCGTGGATAATCGCATCGGCGACAGCCAAACCCAGGCTTTGTCCCTGATAATTGTCGATGCCGAAATGCACCCCCAGGTAAATCCGGCTCTGGCCGTTTTCCAACTGAAGCTCGGAGAATGTCGAAACATCGCGCGTGGTGCCGTCCTGGCCGCCAATGGGCGTTTGCAGCTGACCGGTCCCATTATTGGTGCCAATCAGCCAAGGCAGTGTGGTCAAAGTCACCGGCGTATTTCCCGGATTGATGTTATCGGAACGGAAAAATGCCCGCAGTATCTCCGTACCCGCCGCGACGGTGGCGCTATGGCCGCTGGTGCTGGATGGATGGGACGGCGTCGTCGCCAACGGCTTCCAATCATAATTGGCCACCGCGCCGGACGCATCGGCGTTGATCGCGGTGATCGGACGCCAGAAAACCAGATCGTATTTCGACTGCCAGGCGGCAATGCGGGCATCGGCCAGAGCATTATCCAGCGCGGCGAACAGCTTGGCGTTCTGATCCAGCGTCAGGTTACGCGCTGCCGACGCGATCCGCGCCGCTTCGTTGACGAAAACTTCCGCATCCGATTTGTAATACAAGGCCTGGAGCAGTTGATCGTCGCTGCGGTTCCCCGGATGCGCCGAATCCTGGCCGTGGGTCTTTACGAAATCCACCTCCTGAGCGTATTCGGCACTGCCGACTTTCAGCGAAGGCGGGACCTCGGCAACCAGTTGTTGTTTTCTCAGGAGGCTCAAGCTAAACGGTGCGACGTTTTTCCAATTGAAGTCGATGGCCGCCGCCGGCTGTATTATTCCACCCACAAATCCGGTCGGAGAGCCAGTGCTAGGATCGATGTCGCCGGCCGATCCGTTACTCGGCCGCCATAATCCGACACCCGGATTGCCCGTGGCATTCGGCGCGACGGCGCCGCTTTCGTTCACAAAGAGATTGGTCGATGGGGTATAGGTTGTCCTGATCGCCGCGTTGTCACCCTGCCTGGCGGCCAATGCGGCGGCTGCGGCCTGGTGTCCTGCCGCGATACCGGGATCGCTGGCGTTAACCCCCGTCAGATCGCTTTCTAACCGATCCTGCAACCACTGGCGGGTTGCGGCCCAGGACTCATTGTTTGGCAAGGCGCCGATCAGTACGTCATACGCCGCCTGCGCCGCCGCAGCCGACGCTGAACGCGCAGTCAAACCGCCGGGAGCAGCGCTTTCCTGAGCGTAATAGCTCTTGCGGCTAAAATGATCGACCGCATTGACCGCGTCGAAGACCGCCCTTGCCTCGATCGCATGAAGACGGGTGGCGACATTCGAGTTAAGCGCGATTTTCTTGTCTCCGGTTGAGAGAGACGTCGCGCCTTTGGTCGCCAGAATCGTGTATTCATTCCAGTCGGTCACCGCGTCGGCAAAAGCCTGCGTTGCCGATAAAGTGGCTGCGACAGCCAAGGCGATCCGGGAGTAAGTTTTTGGGGAGGCTAAAGTTTTCATGATATGTCCTTATTGAGTGAAGAGAGTCAGTCGTCGATAGCGTCGAGCCAGGAGGGCGGCTCGGCGACTTGTCATGTCAAACGACCCGCACCGAGAGCACCCCTTGGATCGAACTGATTCGGGCAAGCAGGGGAGGCGGAATGTGGTCGTTGATGTCGATCAGCGAATAGGCGTAATCGCCGCGGGACTTGTTCAAGAAGTCAACGATATTGATCTTGTGCTCGGCCAGAATGCCGGTAATTTGGCTGACCATGCCGGGCACGTTTTCGTTGGCGATCGCCAGTCGCAAGCCTTCGGTGCGGGGCAAATGAACGTCCGGAAAATTCACCGAACGGCGAATGTTGCCGTTCTCCAGGAAATCGCGTACTTGCTCCGAAACCATGGATGCGCAGTTGTCCTCGGCCTCGACAGTGGAAGCGCCAAGATGCGGCAATACGATCGTGCGCGGGTGATTCAGCAACGCCCGCGACGGAAAATCCGAAACATAGGCATGAAGCGTGCTGGATTCCAGCGCGGCTAAAACGGCGCTTTCATCGACGATGGCGGCGCGCGAGAAATTCAATAAAGTCGCTGTAGGCTTTATCTTGGCGAGACGCGCCGCGTTAATCAAATGACGGGTATGATCGTTCAGCGGCACGTGTAGGGTCACGAAATCGGCGCGCGCCAACAGTTCATCCAGGCTGCCGGCGGCAATCGCATCCGACGATAGCTGCCAGGCGCTTTCAACCGTCAACTGCGGGTCGAAGCCGATCACTTTCAGGCCGAGCGCGGCCGCGGCATTGCTGACCTTGACGCCGATGGCGCCGAGTCCCACGACGCCCAGGGTCTTGCCGGACAGTTCAAAGCCGGAGAAGCGTTTTTTGCCTTGTTCGACCAAGGTTTCCAGTTCTTCGCCGTCGCCTTCGAGATGTTTGGTGAAATACCAGGCATCGGGAATATTGCGCGCCGCCAGCAACAGCCCCGCGATGACCAGCTCGGTCACCGCGTTCGCATTGGCGCCCGGCGCGTTGAAGACAGGAATGCCGCGCTTGGAGTATTCGGCGACAGGAATATTGTTCACGCCGGTGCCGGCCCGCCCCACCGCTTTGATCGTCTCGGGAATGGCTTCCTGATGCAGATCATGGGAGCGTAGCAGGATCGCATCGGGGTGTTCGATGCCCGGTCCAATGAGATAACGGTCGGACGGAAACTTTTCCAGGCCGCTGGGCGATAGCGTGTTGTAGGTTTTGATTTTGAAAGGAGGGAAATGCTGTGTCATCTGGTTTCTCGCTAAGAGTTTCTTATCCTGATCCGGTGTTACTGCGGTGTCGGCAGTCCGTTTTGATCGAACAGTCCTTCGAACAATACCGAACTCAAATAACGCTCTCCGGAATCCGGCAACACCACCACGATCGTTTTGCCCTGATTCTGGGGCAGCTTGGCTTGACGAACCGCCACGGCCACGGCAGCACCGCTCGATATTCCGGAGAGAATGCCTTCTTCTCTTGCCAAGCGCCTGGCATAATCAATCGCCTCTTCATTGGTCACTTGTCCGATTTCGTCAATCAGCGATAAATCCAGTACGTCGGGCACGAAGCCCGCCCCAATGCCCTGTATTTTGTGCGGCGCCGGTTTCAGCTCCTCGCCGGCAAGCCGTTGCGTGAGTACCGGGCTGGCGGCGGGCTCGACCGCGACAGAAAGTATCGGCTTGCCCTGGGTCTGCTTGATATAACGTGAAACGCCGGTAATGGTGCCGCCGGTGCCGACGCCCGCAACAAAGATGTCGATTTTGCCGTCCGTGTCATGCCAAATTTCAGGCCCGGTGGTTTGTTCATGAATCGCAGGATTCGCGGGGTTTTTAAATTGTTGCAGCAAGACGTAGCGATCCGGATCGGACGCGGCGATTTCTTCGGCTTTGGCGATCGCGCCGCTCATGCCGCGCGCCGCCTCGGTCAGCACCAGCTTCGCGCCGTAGGTGATCAATAATTTTCTGCGCTCCAGGCTCATGCTTTCCGGCATCGTCAAGGTCAACGGGATGCCTTTGGCGGCCGCGACAAACGCCAGTGCAATGCCGGTGTTGCCGCTGGTCGGTTCGATCAGTTCCTTGCCGGGCCCCAAAAGCCCGCGTTTTTCGGCATCCTCGACCATCGCGGCGCCGATGCGGCACTTAACGGAATAGGCGGGATTGCGCCCTTCGATCTTGGCGAGAATGGTCGCGTTAGCATAAACGCTGATTCGATTGAGCTTTACCAGAGGCGTGTGGCCAATAGACTTGGCGTTGTCTTCAAACCAATGCGGCATCTTTTTTCCTGATGATTGAGTGGATATTTTTAGGAGTTGTTTCTGGCGGGGCTTAGTTGATAACCTTGAGCTAAGGTTAATCGGGATGCCCTATAAATTGAAACGATATTATTGGGTATGTATATCAAATAATGAGATGAGAACCGCAGGGCAGTTCTGTGCCTGCTGAGGCAAGGTTGATGGCAATCCTGATCAGGATCATGCGCTGTATGCGCGGTGGGTAAAGACTGAAATGCGATTGCAGAAAGGCAGGCTTTTTCGGGGCGCTGATGATGGGTCAACCCTGACGTATCGCCAATAAATAGACGCCCAGGCCAACCATCACCGCGCCGCTGATCAGTTTGAGCCAGCGGCCTTCGTTTTCCTGAAGCCGCCGTTGGCTGAGCGTCAAGATACCGATGCCGAGCACGACCGCATCGTCAAACATATAGGCCGCGTTGTACAGCAACAGATAGCCGTAGTAACTGAAGACGTCAAAGTGCTGCAAGGTCAGGATACGGGTATAAAGCGCCGGAAACCCCGAGGTGCAGAGAAACTCGACGATCTGTACCAGGACGGCCAGAACCACGGCGCCGAGCATCGCGCCAAGCAGATTTTCGGCTTGCAGGATATGGCGGATTTGCGCATAGATGCCGGGTTTTGATCTTTGCGGTATCGACAGCGAAATGCCGCGTCCGTAGGCCAGGAAATCCTTGATATGGATGGTGCCGGCGAGGATCGCCACGGCCGCGATGATCACCTCCGAGCTGCGCGATAGCCCGACGAGCAGGAACAGGTTCAGCCAGGCCGCCATGAAAGCGAGGTAGGCGAGCCCTTCGACCGCGACAAAGGTTCCCGCGACAGCGAGCATGCGCCAGCGATTTTGCATCGGCGCCAACAGCGAGATCATCAGGACCAATACCCACATCGAGCACGGATTCAAGCCGTCGAGCAGGCCCATCGCCAGCGTAAACAGCGGCAGGCCGACCCGATCGAGCGACAGGGTATGGCCGAACAGCGAGACTTTGAAACTTTCCGGCTCCGAAGGCGTGGCGGTTTCTCCTTCGCAGGTCAGGCTTTGATCGACGGAGCAACTGCCGGGTGTAGACGCGATGGCGGGCTGGCTCTGTAGTGCCTGAGCCAGCGCGGCCCGGATTTGCTTCCCAGTGTCAGCTTCTTCCGAAAAGCCGACGATCAACTGTCCATTGATATAAAAGGCAGGCACATTCAATTGCTGGAGGCCTTCGGCGTTCGACAACTGCCGCAAACGCTCTAGCGCGAGGGCGTCCTGGCCGACATCGCGTATCGAAATCCGCACCTCCGGGCGCTCGGCCGACAAGGCGGACAGGAAGGCTTCGGCCTTCTCGCAATGGCGGCAGCCCGTACGCAC
Source organism: Methylomicrobium lacus (assembly GCF_041897535.1). Lineage (GTDB taxonomy): Bacteria > Pseudomonadota > Gammaproteobacteria > Methylococcales > Methylomonadaceae > Methylomicrobium > Methylomicrobium lacus_A. The sequence goes on along the minus strand of NZ_CP169217.1, from coordinate 538,789 downwards.
GAATACTTCGAGATCGACCGTCGTCTGCATCGCACCGGAAGACGCCTGGTTTGCAGTAGCCATCGGTGGGAGCTCGTCCGCAACGGCAGTACCGATGGGTAATGCCAGCAGGAAGCACAGAATGCCTATCTTTGGAAAGTCATGCCAGGATCTGAGCGCTTTCATTCGAGTTCTTGATTGATTCGGTAGGGCTTATTATATGGCGCAAACCGTTAAACTATGGACAAAGTAGATTGAAACTTACCACAGATAACGTTATGAAAGCCTTCGTGATCATTAAAACCGGCTCGACCTTTCCCTCTGTACAAGAATGTTTCGGCGACTTTGAAGACTGGATGAGAGACCGCTGCAGTTTGTCCTCTGACGAGGTTCAGGTCATCAACGTGAGCATGGGCGAGGCTCTGCCATCCGTGCAAGGCAGGAATAGCGATTCCGCCGTCCGCAGAAGATAAAGCGGTTCAAAAAATCCACGCTTGACTTTCCAATGATGGGAAGGTTTAGCATGATGACTCCCCATTAATTCAAAGAGGAGTCAGCCATGAAAGAGCAGTCATCACATCACTACCTTTGGAGGCCGATATGAACATCGGTCAAGCCGCCGAGGCATCCGGCGTATCCGCGAAAATGATCCGGCATTATGAAGCCGTCGGGCTCATTCCGAAAGCGAGCCGGTCATATTCGGGGTACCGGCATTATCAGGAAAGCGATATTCATCTGCTGCGCTTCATACGAAGGGCGCGCGCGGCCGGTTTCAGCACCACGCAAATCAGGAAGCTGTTGTCGCTGTGGAGCGACCGTGAACGTCCGGCGCGCGAGGTCAAACAGTTGGCGATCGAGCATCTGGCGGAACTGGAGCAGAAGATCGCTGAACTGCAGTCGATTGCAACCGCGTTGTCGCACTTGGTGTCCCATTGTCATGGCGGCGAGCATCCCGAGTGCCCGATTCTGGATTCGCTGGCCGGCGAGTGCGCGATCGGCGATTCAGGTGGACAACACGCATCGCGGAATCATCATCACGAAAAATTCGGAGGTCAATCATGAAATCCTTGATTTTCTTGCTTGCATTGCTGGTCTCGGCCCAGGGAGCGGCCGACGGCGAGCATCATCCTGATAGCACCGGGCAGGAAAAGCTCGGCGCCATCGACTTTCCGATATCCTGTTCGCCGGCGGCGCAAGGCGAGTTTAACCGGGCCGTCGCGATGCTGCATTCGTTCTGGTATGAAGAGGCGAACAAGACATTTCGCCGGATTGCCGAATCCGATCCCGACTGCGCGATGGCTTACTGGGGCGCCGCGATGAGTCTGTACCGTCAGTTGTGGGCGACGCCGCCGACCGAAGACGAATTGCATGAGGGGCGCGATGCCTTGCAGAAAGCGAAAGCGCTGAGCGTCAAGACCGAGCGCGAACAGCTTTACCTGGCGGCGCTGGATGCCTTATACCGGAGCGAAGAACCGGCCTATGGCAAAAGAAAGCTCGCTTACGAACAGGCGATGGCGAAGGTGCTGGCCCGGTTTCCGGACGATCTCGAAGCGGCCGTTTTTTACGCGTTGGCCTTGATTTCGACCGCAGCGCCGCAGGACAAGACCTACGCGAAGCAGAAAAATGCGCTGGCGCTGTTGCAAAAGGTGCTGGATGCGGTTCCGAATCATCCCGGCGTCGCGCATTACCTCATCCACGCGAGCGACAATCCTGAACTCGCATCCTTGGGGCTGGCCGCCGCGCGCTCCTATGCGCGCATTGCGCCGGTGGTTCCGCATGCACTGCACATGCCTTCGCATATCTTCATCCGCCTGGGGCTTTGGCAGGATGCGGCCGATTCGAATCTGGCCGCCTACCGTGCCGCGAGAGACTATGCGCGAAGCAATTTTCCGGGCAAAGTCTGGGATCAGCAACTGCATTACATGGATTATATGCTCTATGCCTATCTGCAATCGGGCCAGTTCGACAAGGCGGAAACGATTTGGCGGGAAACGGCGGCGATCAACAAAACACATCCCGACAATACGACTTCCGCTTATGCGTTGGCCGCGATTCCGGCGCGTTATGCGGTCGAGCGCCGGGCATGGTCCGAAGCGGCCCGATTGGGCATTCGTCCGCTGGCCTTTCCATGGGAAAAATTCGGTTGGTGCGAGGCAGTCACGCATTTTGCGAAAGGCCTGGGCGCGGCCCGGAGCGGCGATCCGGCAACGGCGCGGGCAAGCCTACGGCGCTTGGAGGCGCTGCGGGATGCGGCCAAAGTCGCAAACAACACCTATGCGGCGGATCAGATCGAGATTCAGCGTCTGGCGGTCGCGGCCTGGCTGGCGCATGCGGACAAGCAGGATCAGGAAGCGGAACGGCTGATGCGCGCCTCGGCGGATTTGGAGGATGCCACCGAAAAGGACAATGTCACGCCGGGCGCAATCATCCCGGCCCGCGAATTGTTGGGGGATTTGCTGCTGAACATGCGGAAGCCGAAGCAAGCTTTGAAAGAATATAAGGCGTCGCTGCAACGAACGCCGAACCGGATGCATGGCTTGCAGGGCGCGGAAAAGGCGGCTCAGGCCGGATAATGATCGATGATCGCGAGCGCCCGGTCGATCTCTTCCAGGCCGTTATAAAAATGCGGCGAAAAACGGATGCCGGCGCCGCGCAGCGCGCAGATCACCTTTTGCTGCATCAGATACGGATAAAGCGCCGGGTTCGGAATTTTTTTGTGCCGGAAAACCACAATGCCGGATTTCGGATGCGACGGGGCAGGGCCTAGCAGTTCCAGTTCGGGATGCTGTTCGATGCGCTCCCGAAGATAGTCGATCCGTTCGAACAGCGCGGCTTCGATAGTCTCGATGCCGGTTTCGAGCAGCAGCGACAGGCTGGCCGATAAGGCATGAATGCCGATCATGTTCGGGCTGCCGCATTCGAAGCGGCGGGCGCCCGGATGCATTTCCCAGGGTTTGTTCTCGTAGTTGTGCGTATCCTTCATCATGTGCCAGCCGAACTGGGTCAGCTTGAGCCGGTTCCGCGCTTCCGGCGTCGTATAGAAAACGCCGAGCCCTTCCGGGCCGAACATCCATTTATGGCCGTCGGCCATCACGAAATCGGCCTGGCAGGCCTCAACGTCGAAACGCACCGCGCCGATGCTTTGAATCGCATCGACGCAGAACAGGATGCCGCGCCGCTTGCAGAATTCGCCGATCCGTTCGATGTCGAGCCTGAGGCCGGTCGCGAACTGTATCGAGCTGATCGTCAGCAGGCGTGTGTTGCGGTCGACCAGCTCGAACAAGGCGTCTTCGGGCGAGGCGGCGGCATAAAGGTCGGCCTGGCGCAGTTCGACGCCCTGTGTCGCGAGCGACTGCCAGGGCAGGCGGTTGGACGGAAATTCCTCGTTGCTGGTCACGATGTTGTCGCCGGCATTCCATTCCAAGCCATAGGCGACGAAAGACAGCGCCTCCGAGGTATTCTTGACCAGCGCGATGTCGTCGGCGCTCGGCGCCTTGATCAATGCCTTGAATTGTTCGCGCAGCAGCGCTTCCTTTTTGAGCCAGTCCGGATAAAACGCCGCGCCGTAGGTGCAATTTTGCTCGGCGAACTCGGCCACCGCCTGGCGCGTTCTTTCCGGCCAGGGCGCGACCGCGGCATGATTCAAATAAACCAGGTCTTCGGCCAAGGGAAATTCGGGGTGTCTATCGGACATTAGTTTTCTCGCTCGATGATTTGCACGCGCTGGGTGATGCCGCACACCAGCGTATAAGGGATCGTGTCCGCGCAGTGCGCGATTTCCTCTACCGGCAACGCCTCGTTCCATAACGCGACCGGATCGCCGGGTTTCGCGTCCGGCTGCGAGGCCAGATCGACCGTGATCATGTCCATCGACACGCGGCCGATCAGCGGCACGCGGCGGCCATTCACCAAGACCGGCGTGCCGGTCTTCGCATAGCGCGGGTAGCCGTCGCCATAACCGACCGCGACTACTCCAAGGAGCGTCGCTTCGGGACAGCGCCAGGTGCCGCTGTAGCCGACCGTCTCGCCTTGGCGCACAGGCTTGACCGCGATCAACTGCGAATACAGGCCCATCACCGGCTGCAAGCCGAGCTCCCTGCGGGTCAGTTCCGGAAACGGCGAGATGCCGTAGAGCATCACGCCGGGCCGCACCCAGTCGGCCAAGGCTTCCTGCCAGCCCAGTACGCCCGCCGAGTTCGCGATGCTGCGCTCGCCTGCATAGCCTTCGAGCGTGGCGTTGAACAAGGCGATCTGCTCTGGCGTTTTCGGGTCCGCCTTGTCGTCCGCATTGGCCAGATGTGTCATGAAGCGGATCGGGCCTGCTATGATTCGGCATTGCCGCAGGCGTTGATAGACGCCGGCGACATCGGCCGGGCGAAAACCGAGCCGGTTCATGCCGGTGTCGATCTTGAGCCAGACGCCGAGTTGTTCGGTTTCCACGCGGGTTTCGAGGATTTCGAGCTGCTGAAAGGAATGCACGACCGTGTCGAGGCGCTGCTGCAAAAATGCATCCAGATCCTCGCCGTTGCGGAAGCCTTCCAGCACCGTGATCGGCTGGGTAAAGCCGGCGTTGCGCAGCCTGATCCCTTCGTCGCCCCGCGCGACCGCGAACGCATCGACGCCGGCCAGCGCGTCGGCGATGCGCAAAAGGCCGTGGCCGTAGCCGTTGGCCTTGATCACCGCCATGAGTTTCGCTGTGGGCGCATGGCGTCTGGCGACGGCCACGTTATGTGCGACCGCCTCGGTATTCAGCACGGCATAGGCGGCGGGCGTCATCGTTTTGTTCTCCCCGCCGGAAGCTTCGTGAGGCTATTCATAAAAGTCCTGGTCATACTGGCTGCCTGCGTAATTCTCGAAACGGGTGTACTGGCCGAGGAAGGTCAGGCGCACGGTGCCCAACGGGCCGTTACGCTGCTTGCCGATGATCAGTTCGGCAATGCCCTTGTCCGGGCTGTCCTCGTTATAGACTTCATCGCGGTACACGAACATGATCAAGTCGGCGTCCTGCTCGATCGCGCCCGATTCGCGCAGGTCCGACATCACCGGCCGCTTGTTCGGCCGCTGTTCGAGGTTACGGTTCAACTGCGACAATGCGATCACCGGTACATTCAGCTCCTTCGCCAGCGCCTTCAGGCCGCGCGAAATGTCCGAGATCTGCTGCACGCGGTTCTCGCCGCTGCTCGGCGACTGCATCAGCTGCAGGTAGTCGAGCACGATCAGGCCCAGCTCGCCGTGCTCGCGCACCAGTCGCCGCGCCCGCGAACGCACTTCGGTCGGCGTCAAGGCGGGGGTGTCGTCGATGAACATCTTGGTCTCGGCCAACAGGCTCATCGCGGAAGTCAGCCGCGGCCAGTCGTCGTCTTCGAGCTTGCCGGTCCTGACCTTATGCTGGTCGATGCGGCCCAAGGACGACATCATCCGCATCGCCAAGGCATCGCCCGGCATTTCCATACTGAACACCGCGACCGGCTTTCGGCTTTTGATCGCGACATTCTCGGCCATGTTCATCGCGATGGTGGTATTGTGGACGACAGTCATGTCTTCCAGCAAAAACAGGCGGTTGCCGTCGCAGACGAAGCCGTAGTAGTCGTCGACTTTATCGTATTCGATTTGTATGCCGGTGTGTTGCCAGGTCCGGTGCGATGTCCAGGGCGCCGCTTTTTTACGCGCTATATTGACCGGAATTTCATCGATGTTGCCCGAAAACCTTACCCGGTAAACGGTTGCGGAATAACCGATTGATTTAATGCCGGCTTGTTTTTCGATCAGCGAAGTTCTAAAGCCCAAGCTGTCGCAGAGGAATTTGATTTGTTTCGCCAGATCCGGATTTTTTTGGGTGATTTCGTACACTTTGTACTTCGCCGCATAATGGCCATCGCTATCGATCAAGCCGGCCAGGAGTTTTAACCGGTTGGCGCGGGAGTTTGTTAGAAATAACTCCGGAATATGTTTGTTGTTGAGCAAGTTCAGTTCGCGTAGGACTTTTTGCAATGAAAAAGTATTTTGATGGTTGCCGCGTTGTCCGGAACTGATGCTATAAAGCGGGCATTTATCCTTGCCGTGCGGGTCTTTCGCCGGTTTTTCGGTCAACTGCAAGTTCAAGCTGGCGGCGTAGCCTCTTAAATAATCGACGACTTCGGCGTCGGTGGTGGCAATATCGACCGCGGCGCTGACGCCATCGCCCAGCCATAAACCGAGAAAATACGGACAGACCGGCAAGGGGTGTTCGGCAAATTCGACCGCGACCTTGTAGCCTTTGTAATTGGAGCGAAACTTGGCCGATGCGGCCAGGTAGTCGGTCAAAGGCAGATTGAGTACGTCTCCAATCTTGTGCTTGTTTTCATTGCGGCTGCGTTTCAGCGACAAGATGTGCGAGGCATTGACGCGGTAATCGATGCCTTTATTCTGCCGCACCCAATACATGGCTTCCTGTCCGCGCGCCAGGGACAGCACGCGTCTGGGCGTGGAATCATCCCCCATTAACAAATCGCCGACTTGTATCTCTTCTACCGCTTTCAGTTCGCCGGAGTACATCAGAATGCGGGTGCCTTGGCCGAAACATTTGCCCATCGACGGCCTACCCGCGACGATGATCAAATCGGCCGGTTGCAGGCCGGAGGTCAGGCGGTCGAGTTCGGTAAAGCCGGTGCTCGCGCCGGTGACCGTGCCTTCCTGCGCGAACATCACCTCGATCCGGTCGACCGCCTTGGCGAGCAGCGATTTGATCGGCTGGAAGCCGCTTTGTCCCTTTTGTCGCTGTTCGGCGATCCTGAACACTTCGCGTTCGGCGTTTTCGAGCAGTTCGGCGGTATCGCGGCCTTCGGTATTAAAGGCGGAGTCCGAAATGTCGGTGCCGACATGAATCAACTGCCGTAACACCGAGCGGTCGCGTACGATGTTCGCATAGCTGACGATGTTCGCGGCGCTCGGCGTGTCCTTCGCGAGCATGCCCAAATAAGCCAGGCCGCCGGCATTGTCGAGTTCGCCGATGGCTTCCAGTGCTTCCGATATCGTGACCACGTCGAAAGGAATCTGTTTGTCGGCCAGATTCTCGATCGTTCGGAAAATCAGCCGGTGGTCCTTGCGGTAAAAATCGTCGGCGGTGACCTTGTCCGCGACCGAGTCCCAGGTCTGATTGTCGAGCATCAGGGCGCCCAGCACCGCTTGTTCGGCCTGGATCGAATTGGGAGGAACTTTTAAAGAGTCGTGCGCGTAGTCGCGCGGAAAGCTAAGGCTGTCAGGCATCTAATCGGAAGATAAAAGAGTCGGTGATGATTATGAAGGGCAAGCGTCCTTGATTTGATATACTGTTATTTTATCAAAATTCGCGGTAACCCGTTGCGCCGTCAGCCGCATTGGGAAAAATTCATTGGGAGTAAAAGATGCTGAATAAAGTTATGTTGATAGGAAGGTTGGGGGTCGATCCTGAAGTTCGCTTCCTGCCGAGCGGCGGTCAGGTCACGACGATTCGCCTGGCCACCAGCAGAAGATGGAGGGATAAACAGACGAATGAACGCAAGGAAGAGACCGAATGGCACCGCGTGGTGTTTTTCAGCCGTCTCGCCGAAATTGCGGGCGAATATTTGAAAAAAGGCAGCCAGGTCTATGTCGAGGGACGCATCCGGACCCAGAAGTGGCAAGGACAGGACGGCCAGGACCGTTACACGACCGAAATCGTCGCGGAAGAAATGCATATGTTAGACAGTCGCAGCGGCGGCACCGCCAGCTTTGGCGGCGATCAAGCGCAATCGGGTTATGCCTCTTCGAGCCGGCCGTCGGCTCCAGCGCAACGGTCGGATGCGCCGACGTCTTCGGGCTCGATGCCGCCGTCTCCGTCTAATTATGATGATTTCGACGACGATATTCCGTTCTAATTCCTGCCAAGTGATAATTTGTTAAAAATTGTCTATGGAACCCGCATCACTGCGGGTTTTCTGTCCTGCGTTTCGATGCTTGTCAGTAAAGGATATTCCTCAGCCTTTATCTTTTACACAGTAAACCGTAGCTTGAAGGCAATTACCCAGTATGCTTCCGGTTCAACTTTCAAGGAAGTATCGGCCAGCGTTCTTAAAACAGTAAAGATCGTACTCCCGCCGAAAAGTGTATCTGAAAAATATACAGCGGCAGTATCCGCTATTTTTGCAAGGCAAGATATTTTAGAGCAGGAGAATGAAAAATTAGTGGCGCTACGCGACTGGCTATGCTAGTGAGCGGCCAGATAACGGTTCAATCATCAACCGAATGAGCATGGTCATCAGGCAATGATTACTGGCTGGCAAAACCTTAACCTATCTATAAAACATCATCATGATTAACGTCATCACCGCGATGTTTTTCAAGATAGTTGTCGTATTTTTCATGCAGTTTCCTTTCTAATGGCTTCATTTGCCACGGGTGTATTTTCCGGGTTCAGCCATACCTCACCGATAGGCGAGCAGTTTCTGGTTTCACCACTCCATCGTTCCGGCCGTTGTTGCTTGGCGGCTTCATAGACGCCCTTGCGCGCGGCCAGAATCGCCTTGTCCAAGCCCAAGTGACGCTGAGCGGGTGTCACGAAGCGAATACCGCTATGGCGATGCTCGTGGTTATACCAGCGGACAAAATCGTTGACCCATCCTCTCGCGGCGTCCAGATTGGCGAACGGTTGCGACGGATAAGATGGGGTATATTTCAGCGTCCCGAACAGGCTGTGCCGGTCATTCCAAGAAAACAGAATTCAACCATCGGGAGTGATGAAATGGATTGGTGTCTCTACAAATATCGCCACCTCGTTGAAAATCTGTTTGCGCGGCTAAAGCATTTCAGAGCCGTCGCCACACGATATGACAAATTGAAGCGCAATTTTGAAAGCGTCATCGCCTTGGCCTGTGCTTTCATCTGGCTACCGATGTGAAACGGCAACAGCCCCTACATTTTTAAAGCATCGAGTGTGAAGCCATTTTTCACCAATTTTTCAGGCCTTCGGAGAACATTCTCCTTTCAAAGGCGGTATCGCTTACTGCCTTCTGATTGGCCAGCCCCCAAGTGCGAAAAGCAATGCCAGCAACAAACACAGAGCAAGACTCAATGTTTCAGACACGAACGATAACCCGAATATTGCGAAATAGAGAAGGGGGCCAAACCGATACTGCTTAGTAATTTGCGCGGCCTCGTCGTTTTTTACGCGGGTTGAATTTGTTGACAGTAGTCTTTTCGAGGCATATCGCCATAGCATGTCGAAGGTGAGCGAAATGGCCAGAAATGTTCCTGTATACAAGTTTGCGGCCACCCTTGCGTCGGGATGGAGCGAATACTCCGCTATTAGCGCCGTTGGGAAGGGTACGAACGCAACAAAGAGCAGTAATAGACCATTACAGTAAAGGAAGGGATGGTCAATTCTTCTGATCAACCCGAAGATCCAGTGGTGGTGTACCCAGATGACAAGGATTGTGAAGAAGCTGGTCAAGAACGCCAAATAGCTAGGCCAAAGCGCGGCTAAGGCTTGCGTCAACCCCTTTGCTGCAACCAGTTCATGGCTTGGTATCTTGATTTCGATTACAAGCAGCGTCATGGCTATAGCGAAGACGTGATCACTAAACCCTTCTATCCGTCCTGTCTCTTTTTCTTCGTGCATGTGCATGATGTTTTTTGCCTTGGTAACAAGCCAGCGGTATGGTTATACAGTAATCTGGATGTTCTGCCCTTTTAGACAGTCATAAAGTTTCGATTGATTGATCGACTGACGGTTTATGAGCGATTGTATTGAAAATACTTTTTTACGAAGCCCTTTTATGAGTTGGCAGGAAAAAACCGACCCTAAATAATCGGCAATGGAGAACTTAAAATGTCTACAAAAGTTAAAGCGGCCTTGAAATCGCCGATATACACCTGCCCGATGCATCCGGAAATCCGTCAGTTGCAGCCTGGCAGTTGCCCCAAATGCGGAATGGCCTTGGAACTAATGGTCGAGCCGATCGCTGTATCTCGGACCCAATACGTCTGCCCCATGCACCCTGAGATTGTGCGCGATGAACCGGGGAACTGCCCGGTTTGTGGTATGGCCCTGGAACCGCGGACAGCCGAAGTGGAGCCCGAAGACCGCGAGCTAAAGGCCATGTCGCTGCGTTTTTGGGTTAGCGCTGCATTATCTCTGCCATTGTTCATTCTGGCCATGGGCCATGATCTATATCCGGCCGCCATGCCCGGTTTTCTGGATGCACGAAGGCTGCAATGGCTTCAATTAGCGCTTGCCACGCCCGTTGTGCTCTGGGGAGGCAGGCCGTTCTTCGTGCGTGGATGGGCATCCTTAATCCATCGCAGCCTCAACATGTTTACGCTGATTGCCTTGGGGATCGGCGTTGCCTGGCTCTATAGTCTGGCGGCTACCGTCTGGCCCGGTCTATTTCCAGACAGCTTGCGTAGCATGGCGGGCAGGGTGCCTGTTTATTTCGAGGCGGCTGCCGTCATCACGACCTTGGTGCTGTTAGGGCAGGTTTTGGAGCTGCGGGCGCGTAGCCGCACGGGGGCCGCGATCAAAATGCTGTTGGGACTCGCGCCGAAGACGGCGCGCCGTGTGCTGGAAGACGGCAGTGAACGCGATGTGCCTTTGGAGCAGGTTCTATCAGGCCAAGTGCTACGGGTGCGTCCCGGCGAGAAAGTGCCGGTGGACGGCACGGTTCTTGAAGGCGTCAGCGCCGTCGATGAGTCCATGGTGACGGGTGAGTCGATTCCCGTAGAAAAAAGGGCTGGTGATCAGTTGATTGGCGCCACGGTGAACGGCACCGGCAGCCTGTTGTTGCGCGCCGAAAAGGTGGGGGCCGATACCCTGTTGGCGCAAATCATCCATAGGGTCGGCGAGGCGCAACGCAGCCGCGCGCCTATCCAGAAACTGGCCGACACCGTCTCGGGCTATTTCGTGCCAGCGGTGGTGGCTATCGCCGTCGTCACATTGATTGTCTGGTCCCTTTGGGGACCGGAGCCGCGCCTGTCCCACGGCATTGTCAACGCCGTGGCCGTGCTCATTATCGCCTGTCCTTGTGCATTGGGTCTCGCGACGCCCATGTCCATCATGGTGGGCACCGGGCAAGGCGCTCTGGCGGGCGTCCTGATCAAGAATGCCGAGGCCCTGGAAGTCCTCGAAAAAATCGATACGCTGGTGGTGGACAAAACGGGCACCCTGACCGAAGGCAAGCCACAGCTGGTCTCAGTCATTGCCGCGAAAGACGTGGATGAACAGGAATTATTGCGCCTCGTCTCAAGCCTGGAACGGGGCAGCGAGCATCCCCTGGCATCGGCTATCGTCAAAGGAGCCGAACAGCGTGACATTCGGGCGGTATCCGTGGAAGAATTTCAGTCCCTGACTGGACGGGGAGTGACGGGTAAAGTCGATGGCCATGCGGTCGCGCTCGGCACCGCGTTGCTGATGGACGATTTGGGCGTTCCATTTGACAGCCTGGCTGAAACAGCGGAAGCGCTGCGCCAGGAAGGGCAGACCGTGATGTTGGTGGCCATAGAGGGGCGGGAAGCAGGTGTGCTCGGCGTGACCGATCCGATCAAGTCTTCTACCCCGGAAGCCATTGCGGCGCTGCGCCGGGAAGGAGTGAACATCGTCATGCTGACTGGAGATAACCGGCTCACGGCGGAAGCGGTAGCGCGCCGTTTGGGTATCGATCGGATCGAGGCGGAAGTGTTGCCCGACCAGAAAGCTGCGACGATTAAGCGGCTACAGAATGAAGGCCGTAAAGTCGCCATGGCGGGCGACGGTATCAATGATGCGCCGGCTCTGGCCCAGGCGCAAGTGGGTATTGCGATGGGCACGGGCACCGATGTGGCCATGGAAAGCGCTGGAGTTACCTTGGTGAAGGGCGATCTGCGCGGTATTGTGCGGGCGATACGGCTAAGCCGGACAACCATGCGCAACATTCGCCAGAATCTTTTCTTTGCCTTCCTATACAATACCTTGGGAGTGCCCATCGCCGCCGGAGTGCTCTACCCGGCATTCGGCTTGCTGTTGTCACCCATCATCGCCGCGACGGCAATGAGCCTCAGCTCGGTATCGGTTATTGCCAACGCCCTGCGCCTCAAACGAGTACGTTTATAAGCGCAATTTTGCTCTCTGTTAAAAAAGAATGAAAAAAACAATTCGAAGCTTACCCAACAATTCAGCCGGTAAAGATTATGTCGTCGGGGACCTGCATGGTTGCTTTGCTTTGTTACAGCGTGTTCTGAACGAGGTTAATTTTAATGAGGCCCATGACCGGCTGTTTTCTGTCGGTGATTTGATCGATCGAGGCCCCGACTCCTTACCCTGTATAGAGTTGTTGGCTGAGCCATGGTTTTATGCAGTCCAGGGTAATCATGAAATTATGATGCTGGATTTTTTCCAGTCCTATCGACGTCATGGCCATCTTGAGCATTTGAAAGATGTTAATCACACAGGGTTTCTGTTGTACGGCGGTGAGTGGGTTGAACACTATTTTCAGGCCGACAAACACCGTATGTCCTCGGAGTTCGATCGATGCCTCTCATTGATAGAGGATTTGCCTTTAATCTGGGTGGTGGGGGAAGGTGAAAATCGCTTTCATGTGATCCATGCCGACTTGGTCAAACCCGGTTACCGGGCAGCGGAGTCTCCCGTTTGGCTAAATAGTGATATCGATCGTTGGTTAGACGAAGACGCCATACCATCAGCCGTTGCAGAACGTTTACTGTGGAGCCGAACGCTCATGTCGAGTCAGTTAGTGATGCAAAGTCACGCCAGGTTTCAACCCGATCTATCGCCCACGTTTTGCGGTCATACTTATGCAGCGAGGCCTCGGCAAGCGTTATCTCATATTTGTTTGGATACCGGTGCCTTTGTATCAATAGGACGCTTTGATGATGATACCGATGCCGATTATGGGCTGACATTGATTGATGTTCAGGCATCTTCCTGGATTTCAGCTTCTTATAGAAGAGATCATCTTGTTCGTGGCGAGTTGAGAATCTTCAACATGCCGAAAAGAAGCTGACGAGGGCATTGATGAAATTCCGACGGCTTATGGGGTGGGCTGACGAGCCGTTATTCATGCGCGGCATTGGCCGCAACCAGGGGCCGGGTAATGCGCTGCTGATCACTTTGGAGTATGAACATTTTGAAAGGATGAGCGCTAGGTTCGGTGCGACCACACGAAGCGGGGGCGTCCCCGGGATCGATTATGGGGCATCATCCGCCTCTGAATCGCAGTGCGTTTGATTTGATCGGAGATAGCTGATTATGCTCCCGGCAGTCAGCTTGAAGGTGGGTGCGATGTCGAAGCCTGCGCTCCTCAGCGCTTTAGCGGTCCATTTGTTGCTGGTGTTCAGCAGGTAGTACCGGCCCTCGCCGGCATAGAACTGGCTGTCACTGTAGATGCCTTTTGAAAGTGCGATAATCTGGCCTGCACCATCCCGCGCAAAGCTGTTGGCCAGGAATGCCTTAAGGGATCTGAGCCCCGTTTCCGAGATGCAAGTCTCTGCTACCTCGCTTCCTGAAAAGTACACGCGCGGATGGCTCGGTAGGGCGGCGACATGCAGGACGGCGCCCTCCGACCAGGCTATAGCCTGCAACGTCAGACGCGTTGTGCCTTCGCGGGCCTGATAGAAATTTTTGTCGCCCCAGCCCACTTCATAGTAAGGCACAGACCCGAAGCGGCTCTTGAGTTCCGGAACGGCGTCGTTCAGGTGGCGGGCGGGAATGATGAGCCCGGCGTGCCAGCCATGGCTGGCTACAAACAACCGGTTTAAGCGAGCCTCCTTTCCCTTCTGTTCCGGATTAACGACGTAGGGCTTGCCCGAGCACGCGGTCAGCGTCAGCAGCAACAGAACGATGCGGCCGTGGGTCATGATCCTCGCCGCCGCGCACAATGCTCCCTCTCACTTGACAATGGAAACCGTAACCGCCTTATTGACAATCCTTTGCAGGTTATCGACAGGGAAGTTAGGTGTATGCATGATACGAGCCCGCAAGCTCCATACGATCTGAGCGACAATCGCGGCTCAGGTTCGCCAAGGATGCGAAGGCAAATCGGCAAGTCCGATCACATCGACTCCGGCTTTTGCCACCTGATGATCGTTTTCCACCGAACTGCCGCTTACGCCGATGGCACCGATCAACACACCGTCCTGATCGACAATCGGCACGCCGCCGGGAAAAGTAATCAGCCCTTGGTTTGAATGTTCGATGCCATAAAGCGGGCCGCCCGGCTGCGATAATTGGCCGATTTGTCCTGTATTCATGCCAAAGTAACAGGCGGTCTTGGCTTTTTTGATGGCAATATCGATAATGCCGACCCAGGCGCCATTCATTCGGGTAAACGCTTTCAAATCGGCGCCGGAATCAACCACGGCGATGCACATTTGTGTACCTAATTTCTTCGCTTCCGCAATCGCTGCGGCGATCGCCTGTTCCGCTTGTTCGTAACTAACATGCATGCCTTTCTCCCAATTTCCGCTGTAATGTAAGAAATAATGTCTCATTCTGGCTGGGTCTTGATACGGCTTGAATGATGGCACCGAGCGCATCGGCGCCGATCGCTTTATTGGGCAGAAGCTATTCACGCCGACCTACCGACCGCAACACACCCACTACAATGACCGAACCTGAATGAATTGAGTTCCTAATAATCTCGTGCGCTGGCAAAGGTCACAGTGGCATGACTATCTATGACGCAGGCAAATTGGCATGCAGATGCGAGGGGAGGTTTTTCAACTTCAAAACAAGCGTTCAATACTTATGATTGCCATGAAAAAGTGGGGGTGGATAAAAGTGGTGCCAAATATCTTGGGGTGAAGAATATTAATTTCTTGCTGATGTTGGCATGTTGATTGAACTTTGTTGAAATATTCCAAGCCAAAAATTGGAGTGATAGACAAACAGGATCATCGATTCATTAATAAAATTACGCAACCGATGATAGGATTCAAATCCTTCCCTTCAGAAAAGGCCACCGTAGATGGGAGCGAAATGGGGCGTATGATTCGAAAGGCTCATCTTCTTGTTAAGAATGTCGGCTTATCAGTAGTTTATGGCTTTAGCCGGATAAGTTTGTCTGCAAATAGGCGAGGGTTAAGTAAGTCCTTTGAATTTTTAAGACAGAACCGCATCAATTTTACTGAAAAAATGGGGGAATTATGAAGTCTTCTAAGCCATTTTTACCAGGTAAAGCCTTGGCGCTTGGCCGACGTACATTTCTGAAACGTGCTGCGGCGGCATTTACCGCGCTGGGAGGTTATTTGCTGGGCCCTCGTTTCAGTCTTGCAAAAGCCTTGGTGATAACCCCCGAAACGCTTCCGGAAAGCGCCGCGCAGTCTGCTGTCCAAACCACAGAGGTTCTCCGCTACCACACTGTGATAGTGGACGAAAACAATAAAATCCTTCCATGGTATACGCCGATCGAGAACGCCTACGATAATTACCTCGATCAACTCTGGACATGGCTGCCTACCGTTCCGAACGATCCCAGGACTTCCTTGCCGATGTATTATCTCAGTTGTGGATTTAATCCCGGCAATCCCATAACCCCCTACTACTACGAGAACGATTGGGGCGAACGGATCCCGAACTTCGTCGAGTTCGCTCGATTGTATTATGCCTACACGGGTAACATGGTCCCGCTGGACATTGCCAAGAATCTTGCAGACTATGCTCTCGCCCACGGAATGACCTCGTCGAATTATGCGTGGCCGAACTTCCCTTACGGTACCGCCGATGGTCTAGCCACGGAAATCAACGGCGACAACGTGGCCTGGGACCTGAATGACATTCTGATCGATCTCGGAAGCGATATCGGAATGAGCTTCTACAAACTTTATCTCTTCTATGGCACTCCCGCCTACCGGACTGCCGCCATCAACGTTGCCGACACCTTGGCAATCAATATCCAGCCGGGGAGCGCTACTAATTCGCCGTGGCCCTACGTGGTCAATGCGAGTACGGGAGAGTCCAGATCGCGATACACCTCACACTTCGCCGGAGCGCTCACTCTTTTCGATCTTCTTATCGAGCATGGAGAGCCCAATGCGGCGGCATACACAACGGCCCGACAAACGCTGAAAGACTGGATCCTGCAGTATCCTATGCAGAACGGTAATTGGGTCTGCGGGCACAGCGACGTCCATATTGATGGAAACACTAATTGGAGCAATACCACTAAGAGCAACATGAACTTGTACCTATTGGATAATCCTGACTTCGATCCGAATTTCCAAGCAGACGTGCTGAGACTCTTGCAGTGGACCGAAGATAACTTTGTGAATGTCAATACTAACGATGGGTTGTCCGGGCAGTATTACGGGGCTTCCGTGGTGGCCGAACAATTCGCCTACATGATGCGGATGGGCTATCAGACGGCTCGGCAGGCGGCGGAATATGCTGGATACTATGCGCTGACCGGCAATCAGACGTACAAGGACAAGGCTTATCGCGGATTCAACTACTCGACGTATATGATGAAGTCGAGCGGAGAATCATCGGATGGTCCGACCGACAATGTCGGATACTGGTGGGGGGATTGCTATGGGGAAGGCCCCCGTATGTTCTTCTACGGATTCAAGGCGGTTCCAGAATGGGCGCCACCCCGGGAGAATCATATTCTCTATTCGAAGACGGTGCTGAAGAATGTCATCTACACACCAACCAGCGTACAGTTCACGGCCACGGATGAGGAGGGAATAGAATATCTACGTCTGGCATTCTTGCCTGCCACAGTGACAGTGAACGGCGAAACGCTCTCGTTGCGCTCTGACCTGGCCGCAGAAGGTTACACGGTAAAGGAACTGGGAAATGGCGACTATGCGGTAGTTCTTAAAAGGGCGAGGATTGGCGATGTGGTGTTTTCCTCAGGCGGCTTGCCCATAACATTTACTATCGCAGCAGTAGCAAGCACAGGCGGAGCCATAACCCCCTCGGGAAACATAGTAGTCAATGAGCAGGCAAACCTAAGCTTCTCCATTGCAGCGAACAGCGGATATGCAATTGCAGATGTCAAGGTCGATGAAGTTTCGGTGGGAGCAGTGGCCACCTATACATTCACCAGTGTAACTGCAAACCATACGATAGCGGCCTCATTCAGTGTCATCAACGTGGGCGGCATAATCGGGTATGACGGTTCTGGAACCACAACCGACAATATCAGCGATGCGAAGGGCTGTTACATTAACGCTACACGTTTTCTGGCAACCGCCGATCTCAACGTTACAACCATGAAGGCCAAGGTGCTCGGTATTACCGGCAGATACAAATGTGCCATTTATAGCGACAGTAATGGACGTCCGTGGAATCTACTTAAGGAAAGCACGGAAGTTATTAACCCGACAACCGGATGGCAGACCTTTAATCTACCCTCTGTGCAAAGCATCCAAAATGGTGCTTATTACTGGCTTGCGATTTGGTCGAATGTCAGGAGCAACAACGCAGGGATATATTGTGATAGATCAGGAGCCACAACCCGGTGGACCAGCGCGCTAACCTACGGTACTTGGCCAAATCCTATTACAACTGTAAGAGGCAATTCGTATCGGTATTGCATTTATGCAGAAGATGTAGGTTCGGGCTCCAATCCTCCACCCACTCTAGTAACCCCGGCTTCTGCCAGCCCCAATCCGGTAACAGGAACAGCGACCAGTTTAAGCGTACTTGGAGCGGATGATGGTGGCGAAGCAAACCTGAGCTATACGTGGGCAACCACAGGATCACCTCCTGCGCCGGTGACCTTCAGTGTCAACGGAACGAATGCAGCGAAAAACACGATTGCAACCTTTACGAAGGCCGGCAGTTACAGCTTCCAGGTCGCCATAAAAGATCAGGGAAACCTGACAGTAACCAGCAATGTCGCCGTAATGGTCAACCAGATGTTAACGGCTATTTCTGTTTCTCCGGCAAGTACGAGCGTGGTAACCAGAGCAACTCAGCAGTTCACAGCAACGGCCATGGATCAGTTTGCTGCCAGTCTGATAGTGCCGCCGACATTCACCTGGAGCGTAGACGGCGGCGGTGCGATCAGTACTAGCGGCCTATTTACTGCTAACTCGGTCGGCGGTCCGTTCACGGTGACAGCAACAAGCGGAGGCATAAGCGGGACAGCAAGCGTAACTGTCACTGCTGTCAACAACCTGCCGACTGTAACAATAGCCGCTTCGGCCAATCCCAATCCAGTGACTGGGATAGCGGTCGGTTTAAGTGTGCTTGGAGCGGATGATGGCGGCGAAGCAAACCTTAGCTATACGTGGGCAACCACAGGATCACCTCCTGCGCCGGTGACCTTCAGTGTCAACGGAACGAATGCAGCGAAAAACACGATTGCAACCTTTACGAAGGCCGGCAGTTACAGCTTCCAGGTCACCATAAAAGATCAGGGAAACCTGACAGTAACCAGCAATGTCGCCGTAATGGTCAACCAGATGTTAACGGCTATTTCTGTTTCTCCGGCAAGTACGAGCGTGGTAACCGGAGCAACTCAGCAGTTCACAGCAACGGCCATGGATCAGTTCGCTGCCAGTCTGATAGTGCCGCCGACATTCACCTGGAGCGTAAACGGCGGCGGTGCGATCAATGATAGCGGTTTATTTTCTGCGGGAAGCACAGTCGGCGGTCCGTTCACGGTGACAGCAACGAGCAATGACATCAGCGGGACAGCCAATATCAGCGTGATGTCAGGAATCAGCATTTTGGGAAATAATCTTGTCGGATCCTCGAATGATGTCAGCGGAAGGAATGATCTTAACTGCTGGAGGTTTCAAGCAACTTCGAGCTTTACTGCCAATACTATGAGAATCAATTTGGCATCTGCAATTACCGGAAGAATGAAATTGGCAATTTATGCTGACAATAATGGCAGTCCTGGCGCCTTATTGATGACGACAAATGAAATTACCAACCCAGCGTCCGGCTGGGTAGCGTTTACGCTTACAAGCGGCTATGTCATAACGACAGGAAGTTACTATTGGTTAGCGGCTTGGGCCAATGTAAATTATACCCCCAAGTGTCAGACGACTGGAGGGACAGCCAGGTACCTTACTAGAACATATGGTTCCTGGCCTGATCCATTGACTGGAACTCTTGGGCCATATTCGAATTATGAGAGCATCTATGCCTCTAATGGGTAATTTTGGGCATCAGTGTCATGCGGAGTAAGAGCCACGGCCGATAAATTGTAGGGCGATCCGCACATCAAACTGCCATCAACGTAAAAAGATTTATCCCTATGTGAATGATGACACGGCAAGAAATCGCAAAATATCTCCGTGGCATCATCAAAACACAGGGCTTTTTTATTCCTCGATGCCCAATTCCTTGATTTTACGAGTCAGGGTATTTCGTCCGTAACCCAGTAAAATGGCCGCCTCGTGCCGCCTCCCGTGGGTGAAGTTTAGCGCGGCCTGGATCAGGATCGTCTCGACCGTCGGAATCGTTTGCTTGGCGACCTCGTGTTCCTTGGTCTGCAGCTGGCGGTCGACCCAGGATCTGAGCATAGACTCCCAATTGCCGCTCTCCGCTTCCTTTTCCTGAGGTTTGTTCAACAATTCGGGCGGCAGGTCGTGCTGGTGGATCTCGCGCCCGGATGCCATCACAGTCAGCCAGCGGCAGCAGTTTTCGAGTTGGCGGACGTTGCCGGGCCAGTCCAGGCTGCCGAGATAGCTTTCCGCATCCGGCCGCAGCGTCTTGACCTCGGTGTTCAGCTCCTGCGCGGCCTGGGTTAGAAAATGTCTGAGCAAGAGCGGAATGTCCTGTTTGCGGTCGCGCAACGGCGGAATGTGTATTCGGATCACGTTCAGACGATGGAACAGGTCTTCGCGGAAGCGGCCCTGTTCGACCAGCACTTCAAGATTCTGGTGCGTCGCGGCAATGATGCGGACATCGACCTTGACCGAAAGGTGCGCGCCGACCGGATAAAACTCGCCGTCGGCGAGCACCCGCAGCAGGCGGGTTTGCAGTTCCGCCGGCATGTCGCCGATCTCGTCGAGAAACAGCGTGCCGCCGTTGGCTTGTTCGAAACGCCCGGCCCGCCGCGCCTGAGCGCCGGTAAAGGCGCCTTTTTCATGGCCGAACAGCTCCGATTCCATCAGGTCTTTCGGGATCGCGGCCATGTTCAGCGCGATGAACGGGTTCTTCGCGCGCGGGCTGTGTTTGTGCAAGGCTTTGGCGACCAGTTCCTTGCCGGTGCCCGATTCGCCGTTGATCAGCACGGTGATGTTCGAGCGCGCCAGCCGGCCGATTGCGCGGAATACTTCCTGCATCGCCGGCGCGGCGCCGATGATTTCGGGCGCCGATTCCAGCGCGGCGGCTTCTTTCTGGTTTTCCTGTTGCTGGCGGCTGTGCGTGCAGGCGCGCTGGGCCAGTTCGACGACTTCATTGATGTCGAAGGGTTTGGGCAGGTATTCGAAGGCGCCGCCGTGAAAGGCGGATACCGCGCTTTCGAGATCCGAGTGCGCGGTCATGATGATCACCGGCAAGTCCGGATAATTTTTCTGCACGCGGTCCAAGAGTTCGAAGCCGTCCATGCCGGGCATACGGATATCGGTCAAGAGCGCGTCGGGTTTGTCGTGTTGCAGCGCGTTCAACAGTTCCTTCGCGTTCGCAAAGCTCATCGTCTGCATGTTGGCTTTCTGCAGCGCCTTTTCGACGACCCAGCGGATCGATTTGTCGTCGTCTATGATCCATACGGTTTCGGGTTTAGTCATGGCCGGACTCTATCGGTAACAGGATGGAAAAGGTGGTGTTGCCAGGCTCGCTCTGGCATTCGATCAGGCCGCTGTGCTGGCTGATCAGCGAGTGAGCGATCGACAAGCCAAGGCCGGTGCCTTCGGGGCGCCCGGTGATCATCGGATAAAAAATCTGATTCATCATTTCGGCGTCGATGCCGGGTCCGTTGTCGGTAATGTCGATTTTGACCGTCAGTTTGTGGCATTTGCGCCCGATCGTGACATTGCGCTTGATGCGGGTCTTGACCCTGATCACGCCGGTGCCGTCGACGGCTTGCACCGCATTGCGGACGATGTTCAATACCGCCTGAATCAACTGGTCCTTGTCCGCCTTCAGTTCGGGGATGCTCGGATCGTAGTCGCAGAGGATCAACAGATTGCCGCTCGTTTCGGCCTCGACCAGTTGTCTGACACGCTCCAGCACTTCATGGATGTTCAACAGTTTTTTGTTCGGCAGTTTGTTAGGGCCGAGCATCTTGTCCATCAAGCCTTGCAGCCGGTCCGATTCGGCGATGATGATGCCGGTGTATTCCTTCAGATCGGGATCGATCAGTTCCAGGTCCAGAAGCTGCGCCGCGCCGCGCAGGCCGCCCAAGGGGTTTTTGATTTCGTGTGCGAGGCCCCTGACCAACAGCCGGGCGGTGTTTTGTTGCGATAAGAGCTGCTCCTCTTTCGATATTCGGAGGTGATTGTCCACCTGCAACAGTTCGACCAGTACTTCGGTGCGCCCGTCGTCGCTTAAGATTGGCGTTGCACTAAAAGTGATCGTTACGGTTTGGCCAATCCGGTTTAAGGTCAGCGCCCGATCGAGCAACGGCTCGGCCATCGTCAGCGACAGTTTCAAATTGGCGAGCAGAGCCGGATCGGAGGTCTTGAATAAGTCTTGGGCATTCTGGCCGAGCAATTGATTGGCGCTGTCGGCCAGCAACACTTCGCCCGAGGTGTTGATGTAAGCCAGGTTTAGGTCCTGGTCGAACAATAAAATCGCGGAATTCAGGTGATCCAGTATCCTTTTATGCATGGCTTGCCCTTAAAAATTAACTCATAGCCTTTCGACCTTAGAGATAAGCAATTTACAGACCAAGGTACAAAAAAGTGCGAAAAAAGAACGTTGAGGACGCGTTTGCCTCCTGATCAGGAGATTATTATAGAGCAGGGCAAAAAAAACGCCCCATTATGGGGCGTTTTTTGGCGAGCTAGACAGCGGTGTAAATCGCTTTTTACAGGCTGTAGTACATGTCGTATTCGACCGGGTGGGTGCTCATGCGCAGACGGGTCACGTCGGCCATTTTCAGGTCGATGTAACCGTCGATCACGTCGTCGGTGAAGACGCCGCCACGGGTCAGGAACTCGCGGTCTTTATCGAGTGCTTCCAGCGCTTGGTCGAATGCATGGCAGACTTGCGGGATGTTTCTGGCTTCTTCGGCCGGCAAGTCGTACAAGTCTTTGTCCATCGCTTCGCCCGGATGAATCTTGTTTTGGATGCCGTCGAGGCCCGCCATCAGCATCGCGGAGAATGCCAGGTAAGGGTTCGCGGTCGAATCCGGGAAGCGCACTTCGATGCGGCGGGCTTTCGGGTTGTTCACGAAAGGAATACGGATCGATGCGGAACGGTTGCGCGCGGAATAAGCCAGCATGACCGGTGCTTCAAAGCCAGGAACCAGACGCTTGTAGCTGTTGGTCGAGGCGTTGGTGAAGGCGTTCAGGGCTCTGGCATGCTTGATGATGCCGCCGATGTAGTAAAGTGCGAGTTCGGACAGGCCGCCGTACAGGTTGCCGGTGAACAGGTTCACGCCGCCTTTGGAGAGCGATTGGTGAACGTGCATGCCGCTGCCGTTGTCGCCGACCATCGGTTTCGGCATGAAGGTCGCGGTTTTGCCATAGGCGTGCGCGATATTCGCAATCACGTATTTCAAGCCCAACACTTCGTCGGCTTTTTTGACCAGAGTGTTGAAGCGGACGCCGATTTCGCATTGGCCCGCGGTCGCGACTTCGTGGTGATGCACTTCGACGATCTGTCCAATTTCGCCCAGGACTTGGCACATCGCGGAGCGCATGTCTTGCAGCGAGTCGACCGGTGGGACCGGGAAGTAGCCGCCCTTTACGCTGGGGCGGTGGCCGATGTTGCCGTCGGGATAGACTTTTTCGGAGTTCCAGCCGGCTTCCTCGGAGTCGATCTTGAAGAAAGCGCCGCTCATGTCCGCGCCCCAACGCACGTCGTCGAAAATGAAGAATTCATTTTCCGGGCCGAATAAGGCGGTGTCGGCGATGCCGGTGGATTGCAGATAGGCTTCCGCGCGTTTCGCGATCGAACGCGGGTCACGCTCATAGCCCTGCATGTTTTTCGGTTCGATGATGTCGCAGCGCAGGATCAGCGTCGCGTCGTCATAGAAAGGGTCCATGACCGCGGTGCTGGGATCGGGCATCAAAATCATGTCCGATTCGTTGATGTGTTTCCAGCCTGCAATCGAAGAACCGTCGAACATGTTGCCTTCTTCGAAGGTGTCTTCGCTGATCGAGTGTGCCGGGAAGGTGACGTGCTGTTCTTTGCCGCGGGTATCGCAAAAGCGGAAATCGACGAATTTGACGTCGTTTTCCTTGATCATTTTCAGTACATTTTCTACAGACATTGAGTGAGCCTCCTAGGGTCGATTTGTGTCAAATGGATTAGCCAAACTCAATTACGATAACATTTTTTTTGCCGGATGATCCACAAAAAAATCATTCGTCCGTGCGTTTACGAAGCCGCAGAGAAAATTCATTAGTGTTGCATCATATTGGTGCAAATTATGCGCTAAAATAGTGCTGAGATGAGTTTTATATTCCTCCCGTCGCACGCCTTAGGGGATTTGTTTGCACCCTGCTGATGCTATCTTGCTGACTGAATTAATAAAATCTTGGATGGCATCTTATTTGCATAAAAATTAATACAAATTATTAATTTCTTATAGACTCATCAAATAAGGTTATTGCTATGAAAAATGACAGATGCAATGTTCGTTTGAGCCTTAAACCCTTGGTGGTGGGCATTACCCTGGTATGCACATTGAACACCGCGGAGGCCAAGGGCCTGCTCGAGGCCGAGCGTTTGCTGGAGGCTGCGGGCGACCCGAATGAGAGTAAGTTCATGAAAGATTGGGGGCTCATGGTCGGCGGTTGGGCGAATGCAGGTATCACCTACAACTCGATCAGTCCGGAAAACAATTTCAACGGACCGGTCACATTCGGTGACCGGTCGGCCGAGTTTCAGTTGAATCAATTGAATTTGTTCCTGCAACGCGCGGTAGCGACCGAAGGCGACAGTTTTGATGTCGGCTTCCGTTTCGACGTGATGTTCGGCACCGATGCGATCTTCACGCAGGCCTACGGGGTGCCGGCGTTTGACGTGAATTCGGGCGTGCCGTTGAATCGAAATCACTGGGATCTCAATCTGCTCGGCAGCAACGACAACCGCTTTTACGATCTGGCCTTTCCGCAAGCCTATCTGGAAGCCTATCTGCCGATCGGCAACGGTGTCAATATCAAAGCGGGTCATTTTTATACGCCGATAGGATACGAAACGGTGCCGGCGCCGGATAATTTCTTCTACACGCACGCCTACACGATGCAATATGGCGAGCCGTTCACCCATACCGGTATCCTCGGCAGTTATACGGTCGATGATCATTGGTCGGTGGTCGGCGGCGTCGTGACCGGCAGTGCGACCGGCGGCTGGGATGGCGGTTGGGACAAGCATCTGGGCAACTGGGCGGGTCTTGCCGGCGCGACCTGGACCAACGCGGATTCGGGAACGTCACTGAACGTGACCGGGACTTACGGCGCCACTTCCGAGCAAAGTAATAAATCCTGGGGTATGTACAGCGTGGTGCTGAAACAGGATTTCGGCGATAAGACCCATTGGGTGCTGCAACACGATCACGGTTTTGCCGATGGCGTCTTAACCGCGAAGGGTCTTGAAGATGCCGAATGGTACGGTATCAACACGCATCTGTATTACGACATCAGCGACACGCTGACCGCAGGCGTCCGCGGCGAATGGTTCCGCGACCAAAACGGCTTTCGGGTTTTCGCTCCCGGCCGGGTGGGGGCGGCAACCGACGGCAGCGGCAACAGTTTCGCGGCGGCGGGCAATTTTGTCGCGACCAGTGCGCCGTCCAGCTATTATGCGGTGACGGCAGGCATCAACTGGAAGCCGGTCAAATGGCTGAATTTGCGTCCGAACGTGCGCTATGACTGGGCGGACGGCGCGCGGCCCTTCGGCGACGGCGGGGCAACGACCGGCAAGCTCGATCAATTCCTGTTTTCGGCGGATTTTACGGTCAGTTTTTGATTCAGCAAGACAATTTTTGCTACAACAAAATGCGCCTCAGGGCGCATTTTGTGTTTAGGCTATCGGCCTTGATGGAGTTGCGGCCATTGGGCAATAACTACCCTAGACCTGCCAGGTTTTTAGTGAGAAGTTTTGTTTGCGGAAGCCCAAGCAAAACAGCGTACTTGGAGATGGCGCGCGTGCATTCCATGGGTGCACCATAATGGAACTGTTCTCGGTAAAACGAACTGCTTTAGTGCGCCAAGGCGTCATGTGGGATGTTCCATAGTGGGCTCAGGCATTTCCAGCTTGCCTCATTTTACGCCAGTCGCTCGATGATAAGGCGGATGCTTGCCCGATGATGCAAAATTCCGCTCAGCGCGTCATGGTAAAAGCGGCTTGGCATAATCATTGCTTTATTCGATCTGGAATCGTTATTTTTATTCAGCAAGAGGCAATTTATGAAACTGATCACTGCAATCGTTAAACCCTTCAAACTGGATGATGTCCGCGAGGCGCTTTCAGAAATCGGGGTGACCGGCGTTACCGTTACCGAAGTCAAGGGCTTCGGCCGCCAGAAAGGGCACACCGAGTTATATCGCGGCGCTGAATATGTGGTCGATTTTTTGCCGAAAACCAAAGTCGAAGTGGCCGTTTCCAGCGGCTTGCTCGATCAGGCGGTCGAGGCGATCACCCGAGCGGCGGGAACCGGAAAAATTGGCGACGGCAAAATCTTTGTGACCACTCTGGAACAAGTGATCCGGATTCGTACCGGAGAAACCGGCGATGACGCCCTCTAAGCATTTAAATAAGGACCGAATTATGAAACACATGATATCGACTTTGGCTTTTTTGATCCTGCTGGGCTTTGCCGGGCTCTCGCTTGCCGAAAACATCACCCTGGCTGTCGAAACGCAGACGCTCGCGGACCCGGTTAAACCCGCGCTGGTTGAAATTCCGGCCGCGGCTCCTGCGCCGGCCGCCGAACCCGCGGCTTCGGTGCCGGTGACGACCGATAAGGGGGATACGGCCTGGATGATGGTTTCGACCTTGCTGGTGATCATGATGGTGGTGCCGGGGCTGGGCCTGTTTTACGGCGGCCTGGTGCGCAGCAAGAACATGCTGTCGGTGCTGATGCAGGTGATGGTGGTGTTTGCGCTGATTTGCGTGCTCTGGGCCATTTACGGTTACAGTCTCGCGTTCGGCGGCGAAGGCCTGGTCATCGGCAACTTCGACAAGGTATTCCTGAAAGGCATCACGACCGCTTCGCTGGCCGATACGTTTACCGACAACGTCAAGATTCCCGAATTTATCTTTGTCGCCTTCCAGTCGACCTTCGCCGCGATTACCTGTGCGCTGATCGTCGGATCGTTTGCAGAGCGGATCAAATTCAGCGCGGTGCTGATTTTCTGCGCGATCTGGTTTACCTTCAGTTATCTGCCGATCGCACACATGGTCTGGGGCGCCGGCGGTTATCTGCTGGGCAAGGGCGCGCTGGATTTCGCGGGCGGCACCGTGGTCCACATCAACGCAGCGGTGGCCGGTCTGGTCGGCGCCTTTCTGGTCGGCAAGCGCATCGGCTACGGTAAGGAATATATGGCGCCGCACAGTCTGACCTTGACGATGGTTGGCGCTTCCCTGCTGTGGGTGGGCTGGTTTGGCTTCAATGCCGGCTCGAATCTGGAATCCAACGGCGGCGCGACCCTCGCCTTCATCAATACCCTCCTGGCCACATCCGGGGCGGTATTGTCCTGGTCCGCGGGCGAAGCGGTGATCAAGGGCAAGGCTTCGATGTTGGGCGCGGCCTCCGGCGCCGTGGCCGGTCTGGTCGCGATCACGCCGGCCTGCGGCTCGGTCGGTCCGATGGGTGGCATCATCATCGGTTTGGCGGCGGGGCTTCTCTGCCTGTGGGGCGTCAACGGGCTCAAGCGCTTGCTTGGCGTCGACGACTCGCTCGATGTGTTCGGCGTGCATGGCGTCGGCGGAATTTTAGGCGCTCTGCTGACCGGCGTGTTTACTTCGCCCGCGCTCGGCGGCACGGGGGGCGAGGATTTCTCGATCGCCAGCCAGTTGCTGGTCCAGGCTGAAGGCGTCGTGATCACGATCGTGTGGTCGGGCATCGTCTCTTTCATCGCCTACAAGTTCGTCAATATGCTGGTCGGGCTCCGCGTCAGCGAGGAATTCGAACGCGTGGGTCTGGACGTATCGAGCCACGGCGAAACGGCATACCATATATAAGGTATAAAAATGTGATGATCGCCAGTCGGCCGACTGGCGATTTTTTTTCAGCGGATGAATGACATGGCCGATGAGTCACTCGCGAAATGAAAGATTGCTTCAGATTCAGGGACTAAGGCGTCCCTTTTTGTTAGCGTTCGGAGTAAGGCTGTTTTGTATTCGAGCAAAAATTGTAAATCGATAGGGATTGTGTATGATTGCAGAATCGAGGAGCCATTTTTTTTTCGTTATTTGTGACAGAGAGACATTATGAAATTAATTACAGCAATCATTAAACCGTTCAAACTGGATGATGTCAGGGAAGCCCTGTCCGAGATCGGCGTCGCGGGAGTCACCGCGACCGAGGTCAAAGGTTTTGGCCGCCAGAAAGGGCATACCGAATTGTATCGGGGCGCCGAATATGTGGTCGATTTTTTACCGAAGGTCAAGCTCGAAATCGCGGTGTCGGACGACATTCTGGACAAGGCGGTCGAAACGATCGTGAGGGCAGCGAATACCGGCAAAATCGGCGACGGCAAAATTTTTGTGACCAATCTTGAACAAATCATCCGCATCAGAACCGGCGAGACCGGCGAGGATGCCATTTAATTAGTGAGTAGAATGCGATCCAAACGACTCTTTTTCAGCCTGCTGCTGTTGCCGTTCGCGGCGGAGGCCGCGCCGATCAATCAGGCCAACACTGCCTGGATATTAACATCGACCGGTCTGGTCCTGTTTATGACACTGCCGGGCTTGTCGCTGTTTTATGCGGGCCTGGTGCGAAGTAAAAACGTGCTGTCGGTGTTGATGCAGTGCTTTGCGATCACCTGCCTGGTATCGCTCTTGTGGCTGGCCGGCGTCTACAGCCTGATCTTTGCCGATGGCGGCGACTGGCAGCAGCTGATCGGCGATTTCTCAAAGGCGTTTTTGCCCGGCATCGGCACCGCCTCTCAGGTCGGCGAACTGCCCGAGGCGGTTTATTTCATGTTCCAGATGACCTTTGCGATCATCACGCCGGCGCTGATCGTCGGCAGCTTCGCGGAACGCATGAAATTCTCCGCGATGCTCTGGTTCAGCGCGTTGTGGCTGTGTCTGGTCTATGTGCCGATTTGCCACTGGATCTGGGGCGGCGGCTGGCTGGCTGAGTTGGGCGTTCTGGATTTCGCGGGCGGCATCGTGATTCATGTGAACGCGGGCATTGCCTCCTTGGTCGCGGCGTTGGTGATCGGCCGCCGCAAGGGCTTTCCGAGCACGCCGATGCCGCCGCACAACATGACCATGGTGGTGACAGGCGCGGGCATGCTCTGGGTCGGCTGGTTCGGCTTCAACGGCGGTAGCGCGCTGACCGCCGACGGGCGCGCCGGGATGGCGCTGTTGGCGACGCATATCGGCGCGGCCGCCGGCGCATTGACCTGGATGGTGATCGAATGGGGCCGTTTCGGCAAGCCGAGCGTATTGGGCATCGTGACCGGCATGGTCGCGGGTCTCGGCACGATCACGCCGGCTTCGGGTTATGTCGGGCCGATCGGCGCATTGGTGATCGGCGTCGTGGCCGGCGGGGTTTGTTTCTTTGCGACCCAGTATGTCAAACGCACGCTGAAAATCGACGACTCATTGGACGTGTTTCCGGTGCACGGCGTCGGCGGCATCGCCGGGTCCTTGTTGACCGGCGTGTTCGCCTCAAGCAGCTTCGGCGGCCTGGGACTGGCCCAAGGCGTCACGATAGCCGGTCAGGTCGGAGTGCAGGCGTTGGCGATCGGGGTCACGATGGCTTGGAGCGGGGTATTCAGTTTCGCCTTGTTGAAGCTGATCGATCTATTCATCGGTCTGCGCGTGACAGCCGATGAAGAAGTGCAGGGTTTGGATCAGGTTTTGCACGAGGAAACAGGCTACGTCAATTTATAGCCTGACAGCGTTTCGGCAAGATAAAAAGGCGGCTTCACAGTCGCCTTTTTTATTGGGAAACGCTATGCTAAGCGGGTGAGTGGCTCAAGGAATCGTATGAAGGCTCGAACCCTATTGATCAAGATTTTGCAAGGATTTGGCGTCGTAGGATGCGTGCTGCTCGTTTATGCACTGGCCGGATTTTATGGCTTGCCTTATCTTGTGAAGTCTAGGGCTCCGTCCATACTGAAGGAGCTGACCGGCAGGCAGGCAACGATCGGCGCTGTCGAGTTGAATCCGTTTGTGTTCCGCTTCGCTATTCATGGCTTTTCGCTGCAGGAAGCGAACGGCCAGCCTTTCGTCAGTTTCGAGCGTTTTGCCGCGGACATCGAATTGTGGCAGTCGCTAAAGGCATCCGCGCTGATGATCGATCATGTCCAGTTGGCCAAACCGTTCGTCTATCTGGCCAAAAATAAAAAAGGCCAATTCAATTTCAACGATCTCTTGCCCGCCCAACAGGAAGCCCCCAAAAGCGAAAGTAAACTCTTTCCGGTGCAGATCGGCCGTGTGTCGCTGGCCGGCGGCAAATTGCTCTGGATCGACGAACATTTCAAAAATCCAGTCAGAGAGGAAATCGATCCGATCGATTTGACCGTGGAACAGTTTTCGCTGGCGCAAAATCAGCCTTTCCCGCTGCATCTGACGCTGGTCTTGAAGTCGGGCGGCGTCCTGGACTGGCAAGGTAAGGCCGGCGTCGAGCCGATGTTTTCAGAGGGCAGCATCAAACTGCAACAGCTCAAGTTGCAGAAGCTGACAGCGGTCGCGTTGCAGGATGCGCTTGGTTTCGATTTGCAGGGCAGCGAGGTGCTGGAGGCGGAATACCGCCTGAACTATTCCCCGGCCAAGGGCCTGGAGCTGGCGATTCCTAAAAGCCGTTTCGAATTGAAGGATTTTGTTTACGCATCTGCCGAGCCGCAAAGTCTGGCGGTCAAATCCTCCGCGATCACGCTGGAGTCCGCTTATAAAATCACCCAGGCCGGTCAAAAATGGCAGGTAACGGCCGCAAAAGCCGAAGCCAAGGCGCATGATCTTACTTTGGCCGGCTTTGGTCTCGCGCAGGCGGCGCTGAGCATTCCTGAAATTGCGTTGACCGCAGCCTGTAACACCGGCAATGCCGATGGCCAATTCAATGTCACGGTTCGGGATGGGCAAGCGACGATTGGCGGCAGCGAGTTCTCGGATGGCTTGCAGGATAAGCCGCTGGTCAAAATCGGCAGGATAGTTGGGGAGGGGATGGCCTTGAATCTGCTCAAGCGGTCTTTTTCCGCCGCAGAGATCAAAGCCGAAAATGCCGATGTTCAGGCCTGGCTGACCAAAGAAGGCAAGCTCAATTATCAGACGCTGTTGCCGGTGAACGACAAGCCGTCAACCAACGCAAAGGCTTTGCCGGTCGAAAAGGCCTCAGCATCGTGGGCGCTTGCGCTCAAGTCGGTCGCCTTGACTGATTCCGGCCTGCATTTCGAAGACAGAACTCAGAGCAAACCCGTTGCCGTAGAAGTCAAACCGATCGATTTCACGCTGCGCGATTTTACCAATAAAAACGGCGCGGCATTGCCGGTGCAGTTGAGTGCCGGTTTCAATCGGGACGGCCTCATCAAACTGGATGGCGATCTCGTGATCGACCCGTTTTCGTCCCGGCTGAACGTTTCTATCAAGGACATTGGGCTTGAAAAATTTCAAACCTATGTCGATCAATTTGCCCGACTGGATGTGATTGAGGGCGGTTTATTTGTCGATGGCAAGCTGGATGTCGTTCTTAAAGAGCCCGAGAAACCCGATATCAAGTTTAAAGGACTTGCTGGCGTCGATGATCTATTAACGCGCGACCAGATCCAGAACAAGGATTTCATCAAATGGCAAAAACTGACCTTGAGCGATATCGACGCCGACCTCGCCGCTAACCGTTATACCGCCAGGCGCCTTCAGCTAGAAAAGCCGTATGCGCGGATCCTGATCAAAAAAGACAAAACGGTGAATGTGAATGAAGTGTTGTCGACCGGTAAAGCCGTCAGCAACAAGCCTGCCGTAACCGCAACGGCCAAGAAACAGGATGCCGGGCACGCATCGCCGTTCTTCAAGCTTGATCAGGTGCTGGTGCATGACGGCTTTTCCGATTTTTCAGATCTGTCGCTGATTCTGCCGTTCGCGGCCGAAATTCAGGAATTGAATGGCGGCGCCTCGGGCATTTCCTCGGAAAAAAACTCCAAGGTCAAAGTATCGCTGAAAGGCAATGCCTATGACCTCGCGCCGGTTGATGTCAGCGGTGAAGTGAGTCCTTACCGCGGCGCGTTCGACGTGGAGGTGAGTTTCCACGGCTTGCCGATGCCGCTGATCAGTCCTTACATGGTGCAATTTGCCGGCTATAAGGTCGAAAAAGGCAAATTGAATCTGGATTTGAAATATAAGGTTGAGCAGGGCGTTCTGACCTCATCGAACACGATTCTGATCGATCAGTTTGAACTGGGCGAGAAGGTCGAAAACCCGAATGCGGTGTCGCTGCCGCTGGAATTGGCGGTCGCCTTGCTGAAGGACGGCGATGGCCGAATCAAATTGGACGTGCCGGTCACCGGCAGCCTGGACGATCCTAAATTCAGCATTAGGGCGATCGTCGCCGATGCGCTGTTGAATGTGCTGAACAAGGTCGTCACCTCGCCATTCACCGCGATCGCTTCGCTGTTCGATGGCGGCGAAGACCTGGATCATATCGATTTCAAACCGGGCAAGGCTGAACTCGACAAGGCGCAAACGGACAAACTGGACGGTTTGGCGAAGGCCCTGAAAGAGCGGTCGGCGTTGAGCCTTGAAATCAAGGGCTCCGCCTACGAGGAGCAGGACTGGCCGGCATTGAAGGATGCGGCGCTCTATGACCAGTTAAAACGCTTGAAGGCGGCCGCGATTGCCAAGAAAGGCGGTAAAAAAGTGCGCGCGGAATATGTCGAACTCTCGGATGACGAATACAAGGACTATCTGGCGCAGATGTTCATCGACAAATTTCCGCTGCTCGCGGAACGCTCGCTGTTTGGGACGCCGCGCCTGAAGGATTCTAAGGAAGGTGATTTTTACGAGGTCGCCAAACAAAAACTGTTCACGATCATCAAGCCGGAAGAAGAACGCTTGAAAGACCTGGCCGCCAAAAGAGCGCAAGCCATCGCGAAGTATGTCGTGAAGCAGGGCGGCATTGTGCCGGAGCGGGTGTTCATTCTCGATACCGCGATCAATCCGGCGCGGGAAGGGCAGGAGATCGCATCGAGGTTGTCGCTGAAAGCGAATTGACAGGAATGGTTATGTTGCGTACAGTATCTCTGTACAACAACGCCTTCCAAAATGTCCATGACCATTCAAACCACCTATACGCAAGCCCGCGCTAATCTTGCCACCCTGCTGGACGCGGTAACAGACGACCAGGAAGTGGTCATCATTCAGCGGCGCGGCGCTGCGGATGTCGCGCTGATTGCGGCCGATGAACTCCAGAGCTTGCTGGAAACCGCGCATCTGTTGCGTTCGCCGGTCAATGCGGAACGCTTATTGACGGCATTAACGCGTGCGCAACAACAAACCACCCCACCCCAATCAGTCGCTGATTTGCGGGCAGAGGTTGGCCTTGGCTAAAGCCGGCGACCGGGTTAGCGTCTTTCAACCGGAGTTCCGAGAAGACCTTCGCTTTTGGGTGCAGACCAATCATCGGGTGGCCGTAAAGATTTTGGATTTGCTCGAAGCTGTCATGCGAGACCCTTTTGCGGGGATCGGCAAACCCGAACCATTGAAGCATCTCGCTCCGGGCGCATGGTCGCGCCGTATCACGGAAGAACATCGCTTGGTCTATTTGGTTACTGACGATCGGGTGGATTTTCTTCAAGCGCGCTATCACTATATTCGATAACGCGTTCCTACTACGATCAGACTTTCAGAGGATTATCCAGGCAGGGCAATTTCCGCATCGGTCAAATAGCAGCCCGGGTCCTCGGCCCAGAAATTGCCTGTCGTCTGCGCGGCCCTGACGCGGGTATTGCCGTTGCAGATCGCCTGATAATCGCAGGTCGCGCAGCGGCCTTCGAGCGGACGCGGCGATTGCTTCAAACCGTCCATCAGCGGATCGCTGCGGTCCATCCAGATTTCCGAAAACGGACGCTGGCGGACATTGCCCAAGTCGTAATGCCACCAGAACGTATCCGGGTGCACATTGCCGAGGTTGTCGATGTTCGCGACATTGACGCCGGAGGCATTGCCGCCCCATTGTTCGAGCTTGTCCTGGATGTGGCCGGCCTGGTCAGGGAAGCGCTTTCGGACCCAGTGCAGGAAATACACCCCGTCGGCGTCGTTGTTGCCGGTCACGAACTCGCGGTCCTTGCCTTCCTGCAGCCACCGGTAACAGGTGTCGAACAGCAAATCCATCGCCTCGCGCGTCATCTGATAGTGCGCGTCGTCCTTGCGGTTGCGGTTGCCGCGGCCGCCGTAATTCAGGTGCGACAGATAAAACTTGTCGATGTCGTAGTCGTCCATCAACTGCAACAAGGCCGGGAAATCCCGCGCGTTATCCTGGGTCAGGGTAAAACGGATGCCGACCTTGATGCCTTTGTTCAGGCACAGTTCGACGCCGCGTAGCGCTTCATCGAACGAGCCTTGCATGCGGCGGAAATTGTCGTGCGTTTCCTTGATGCCGTCCAGACTGACGCCGATGTATTGGTAATCGATGGCCGCAATTTCGTCGATGTTCTGTTCCGAGATGCGGGTGCCGTTGCTCGAAAGCGCGACATAAAAGCCCATCGCCTTCGCGCGCCGGGAAATATCGAAGATGTCCGGGCGCAGCAGCGGCTCGCCGCCGGACAAAATCAGCACCGGGACTTTGAATGCTTTCAGGTCGTCCATCACCGTGAAGATTTCCTGCGTGCTTAGTTCGCCCGGAAAATCGATGTCGGCAGAAGTCGTATAGCAATGCTTGCAGGCCAAATTGCAGCGGCGGATCAGGTTCCAGATCACGACCGGCGCGGCCGGTTTGCGCGCGGGTTTTATCGGTGTCGGGTCGAGCAGTTCCCGCATGAAGTGGCTGAGTCTGAACATGGTGGCTTAATGATAGAGTAATTGCTTTTATATGAAAAAATATCTAATCTAAAATAGCTATTTTAGATTAATGGTTAATAACATCATGCAGCTTACCGCATCGCAACTGCAATCCCATCATAAAGCGCTGATCGATGCGTTGAAACGTGGTGAATCGGTCGAAATCACTTATCATGGCCAATTGTTGGGCGTTGTGCATCCGGCTAAGACGTCGTCAACGATTCAGGAACAGGAAAGTGCAATGGCCGATTTTTTCGGTATGCACCGCAATCTCGGCACCGCTACGGTCGAAGACGAGCTGCGCGAAATCCGCAAGGGACGCCGGAATACATTGCGTGATATTTGACACCAATATTTTGATTTATGCGGATCGTGGCGTCGTTTCGGCAAAAGAGCTGATCATGAATACGCCGGAGCGGTCCATATCGGCAGTCACTTACATGGAATACGTGCCGTTTTCGAAAAAATGCTCGATGTTTTGCAATTCAGCATTCATGAAATCGATCAAGCGATTTCCTATCAAGCTCGGCAAATGACCAGGGAGTACGCGCTGAGTCATGGCGTCGAAATGGGCGATGCATTGATCGCGTCCACTGCTATGGCCAATCGAGAAATATTGTGCACCAGCAATATCAAACATTTCGCGCATATTGACGGACTGATGTTAAAACAATATTCACCCGATTAGGAAAATCATTTGCTCCGAAACCCGGTCTTTTTCAAAATCCGCGTACTATAGAGCACATCCGCCCCGAGATTATCCTGGCCCAAAATAGCCGCGATCTGCCCGATCTGTCGATCGACATCTTCCTGACTCCTGCCGTGCACCATCGCAAACAGATTGTATGGCCACAAAGGCAAATGCCGGGGCCGATGGTAGCAATGGCTGACAAAATCGAGACTGCCGATCCTTTCGCCGAGCGCGTCGATTTTTTCGTCCGGGACGTTCCAGACCGTCATGCCGTTGAAGCGGTAGCCCAGCTTGTAATGGTTCGGCACCGCGCCGATGCGCCGGATCACGCCGAGTTCCTGCATGCGGCGCATGCGTTCGATCACCTGATCGACTGATAATCCCAACTGTTCTGCGATCGCGTGATAAGGCCTGGCGGTCAACGGCAGGCCGGCCTGGGTCGCGCGCATGATCTGCAAATCGACTTCGTCCAGATTCGACATCAGGCTTCCAGCTTCAGGCCGACAAAATATTCGGTGATCTTCGGCATGTTATAGACGGTCAAGCCGGTTTCGCGCTCGATGCCGGTCAGCGCCTGTTGCAGTTGTTCGGGCGTTTCGGTCGCTAGCACGAACCACATGTTCAGCGCGTGGCTGCGCGCATAATTGTGCGCGACTTCGGGAAACGCGTTCACGATGCCGGCGACTTCCTCGAAGCGTTCGTCAGGCACCTGCAGCGCGGCCAAGGTCAACGCGCCGCCCATGGCTTCGGCATCGTACAAGGGTCCGAAGCGGGACAGGGTATGATCCTTTAACAGTTGGCCGAGGCGGTCGAGCAGTTCCTGTTCGCTGAGCCCCAAAGCCTCGGCGGCCTCCTGATAGGGCCTTTCCGAAATCGGAAAGCCCGTCTGCAGCGCGTTGATGATCCGGCGGTCGATCTCATCCATGGGAGTATTCGGCGGATTGGGCAGGGGCGACGGGCAGGTAAAGCGCGCCGCGCTGTTTGAAACAGCGCCGGCTGAACAAAATTTCCCGGTCGAAAGCTTGCAGGCCGCAGTTGACGCTCAGTTGTTCGAGCTGCGCGAGCACGGTATCGCGATCCTTGCCGTGGATCATGCAATACAGGTTATAAGGCCACTCGGATGTGCGCGGGCGCTGATAACACAAGGTCACGAAGGACGATCGGCTGATGCGGTCGCCGAGCGTTTCGACCAGCGCATCCGGAATGTTCCAGACGATCATCGCGTTCGCGCGGTAGCCGAGGGCGCGGTGTTTGACGATCACGCCGAGCCGTTTGATCAGGCCGGTCTGTTTCAGCACCGCCAGACGCTCGATCACTTCCGCTTCGGACATGCCGAGCGCGAGGCCGATGTCATGGTACGGCCTCGGGCTGATCGGCAGGCCGGACTGGATCTCGGTCAACAGTTCAAAGTCGCGTGCATCAAGCATGGGTCAAATCGAGGCGGAAGCCCAAATCGATGAAAAAATCGTTGATCAACGGCAGGCGTTGGGTTTGGTAACCGGTTTCCCGCTCGATCGCATCGAGTACCTTGGCGAGATGTTCGGCCGTCGATGCGAGCGCGACGAACCAGAGATTGAAGCGGTTCTCGCGTTCGTAATTATGATTGACTTCGGGATAATGGCTGATGATGTCCGCCACCCGTTGCAATTCGGTTTCCGGAACCGCCATCGCGACCAGCATGCTAGCGCCGATCTGGTTCGGCGGAATGATCGGGCCGACGCGGCTGATCAACTGACTGTCGCAGAGTTCGGCCAACGCGGACAAAACCTCGTCTTCGCTGACGCCGAGCCGGTTCGCGATTTCCAGGTAAGGGCGCTCGACCAGCGGAAAGTCGCGCTGAAAATCGTTCAACAGGTGCTTATGCAGATCGGTCAACATGCTTACAAACCGATTTTATGGGCCCGGGCGCTGAAAAAGATGCCGTTCGGTTTTTGTACCGGCAGGCGGGCGACTTCCTGCAACGTCTCGGTATCGTAAACGACGACCTGATTGTCGTCGCGCAACGCGACCCAGACCTGTTCGCCGCGCGGGGTGAATTCCATGTGCAATACGCCTTTTCCCGGCGTCAAGAGTTTCGTCAACGACAAGTCCTTCGCGTCGATCACCAGCAGCTGGTTGTTATCAGGAAATGCGAAATTGACCCAGATTTGCCGAGCGTCGGGCCGTGCCATCACGAACACCGGCTGCCCCGGAACCGGAATCGCCTTGACCAGTTGCCAGGTTTTTTTATCGATCACCAGCACTTCATGGTGCCCGATCGCCGGCGCGAGCAGATAGTCGCCGGCCACGGCCCAGCCTTCCAGGTGCGGCATCTTGTAGACCGGCAATTTCTCGTCGTGCTTGCCGTAATCGGGCAGGATGCGCTTGACGCCGAGTTCCGGCTGCCATAAATCGAGCAGAGCCAGGCCGGGTTCGCCGAACAGCCCCGCGATATAATAGTGTCCGTCAGGTGCCATCAGTGCGTCATAAGGCTCCTTGCCGATGTTCGGGTATTTCTGGATGACCGGTTTTTGCGGATTTTTGACATCCACGGTCCAGATTTCGCCCGCATCGAACAGGCTGAACACGAAGCGTTGTCCGGGCGCATCGGTCAGTCCGACGATCTTCGACAGCTTGCCGTCGGCATAGCTTGCCGGAATGTCGGCGACCAATGCCAAGGTGTCTGCCGAGAAAATCTTCACGCCGCCGGGCGTGTAATTCGATACCGCGATCAGTTTGCCGTCCTGCGAAATCGCGCCGCCGATGCTGTTGCCGGCCTGCACGATGCGCTTGTCGAGCTTGTCCTGGAGCAGGTCGATCTTGCTCAGACCGCCGTCGCGGCCGAAAACATAGGCATAGCGCTGGTCGCGCGAGAACACCACCGAGGCATGCGACAAGTCGCCGAGGCCGTCGACTTTGGCGAGAGCTTGATGGGAAGTCGTATTGACGATCACCGCGCTGCCGCTCTCGCGCTCGATCACGACGCCGAGGTCGCCGGTGGCGCGGAGCTCGGCAAAGGCGGATGATGCAACAATGCTGGAGAGCAAAAAAATGCTCGCTAAGGCAGGTCGGGTAATGGCTTTATCGTTGCCTGACGCGTAGCTCTTCCGATGATGAGGCTGTATCAGGGAAAATCCGAAACACATCGCCCTGTTGATAGATCGAAAGACCGGGCAGAAAAAAGCTGCCCAATCTTTCCGACTTTTATAAAATTTCAATGCAGGCTTTGTTTTCCAGTAATAAAGCATGTTCGATGGCTTCTTTGTTATTCCGTAATGCATTGATAGTCGCCGCTTTCGATTGATTGCCCGTTTTTAGCCAGATGATTTTAGGCGGTTGCCCGAAAAGCAGGCTCATTTCGTAAAAATCGGCGTCTTTGGTCGTAATGACATAATCGTTGTCAATTGCATATTGCCGGATGATATTGTCCCCGGTATGTTCGAGTCCAAGTAAGGCGACTTGAGTTGAGCCGGGATAATTGTCTTGGATGAAGGGCACGATTCGGCGCGATAAGTTTTCATCCAATAACAGTTTCACGATGTTCTAAGGCTGCCCAAATTATGTTCCCGGTCCGCGGCAAAACTTAAACAGGCGCTGATATCGGCTGCCGTCAGTTCGGGGAAATCTTCAAGGATTTCGCTTTCCGTCATACCGTCGGCCAACCAAGAAAGCACGTCGTATACGGTTATTCTCAATCCTCTGATGCAGGGTTTTCCTCCCCTTTTTCCGGGTTCCAGGGTAATGACGTCGTGGTAATCAATTTTCATTGCCCTTACTCGTTCGGAGGTTTGTATAAAAAATTTTAATTGTTACCACGCAAAAGCTTCACCAGCCACAACGCTTCATCGCGATTCATGAAAGGCTGCCAGGGCGGCATCGCGGTGCCCTGGCGCCCGTTCAGAATCGTATCGGCCAGAAACTCGTCCGGTTTGCCGGCCAGGGTTTCCGGCAGCAGGGCAGGGCCCATGCCGCCTTTCAAGGTCAGGCCATGACACGCCCCGCAATCCTGCTTCAACAGATCGCGGAGCGCTTGCTGCCGCTCGGCCGAAATCTCGCCGCCCCATGACGGCAATGTCACCAGCAGCAGCGGCAGCAGTTTTTTGATCATGGATTGGCTTTTTGCCGGGCGTAATAGGCCGCGACATTCTCGATGTCATTATCGGACATCGATCCCGCGATCGCGTTCATGATATCCGATTTGCGGGTCTTGTCCCGATACTGCTTCAACGCCATCTGCAAATACTCGACGTCACGTCCGGCTAGGGACGGATACGGCGCATCGGCTGACGGCGTTCTAAGGCCATGGCAATGCGAGCAGACCTGGGCCGCGCGCGCCTGCCCCGCATAAATACTCGCGGCACTCGCATTAGACGCGGCGAAAGATCCCAACAGCAGAGCGCCGGTAATGATCAACGCTCTCATTGCTTGGCTCCTTTCGATTCTTCCGGCGACAGGCCGCGGGTGATGTATTTGACGCGGCCGTGCGAGAAGATGCCGGCCGGGCTTTCCATCGGAATCGCGGCGACTTTTTCGAGCGAAGTCGAGTCGAATACCGCCACTTCATCACCGTTGTAGCCGGCGCTGACATACAGATATTTGCCGTCGGCGCTGTATTCAGGGAAGTAGGCATGGCCGCCGACATCCAAGGTCTTGACCACTTCCAAGGATTTCTTGTCGATCAACTGAATCGTGCGCGCGCGTTTATCCTTCGAAATGATGTCGACCGCGACATAAGGCGCATTTTGATGCGCGGCCGGCGATTCGGTGCCGCCGGATACCGGCACTTGTTTGACGACTTCCATCTTGTCCAGATCCCAGACGCTGACGACCATCTTGTCGCAGTCGCCGAAGTTGGTGCCGAAGCCCAGGGTGCGGCCGTCGACTTCGACCGCCGCGCCGCCGCCGACATGCGGTACGCAGCCCGCGTCGAGCTTCTTGATGATCTTGCGCTCTTTCAGGTCGATCGCGGTCACGATGCTGTCGTCATACGATGCGACCATCAGCTTGGTGCCATTGTGGGTCAGGAACGCATCGTGCAGGTGGCGGCCGACGTTTTCGATCTTGGTGACCGGGAAATCGTCTTTCAGATCGACGATCCAGACCTGGCCGGCATTTTCCAGCGCAATCGCCATCACGTCGGCGTACGGCGTGCCGATCACCATGCCGGAGTCGGAGGAAACCAGGTTGCCGTCCGGATCGACGCCTTCCAGTTCAAACGTTTTCAACGGTTCCAGGGTGTCGGCGTTCAGGATCACCGCATTGTGCGGCACATAGGAGCCGGCCATCAGGTATTTGCCGTCGCGGGAGACGCCGAGGCCCGGTCCGTTGAAGCCGGTCTTGATGCTGCGCACCACCTGCATCGAATACAGGTCGACCTTAAAAATTTCGGCCGTGTCGTTCTTCACGTAAGCCCAGCGCGGATTGACCGGGTTGTAGTCGATGATGTGCGCGGCCGCGCCGGTTGGGATTTCGCCGATTTTCTGATGGGTCTTGCTGTTGATGAATACCGCTTTCGAACCTTCGCCGCGGCCGTATTTGCCGCGCGCCGCGACGCCGATCACGTCATCCATGTTGTCGATCGCATAGGTCGGCTTTTCCGGCAATTTGCTTTCGTCGGATACATTCACCTTCAGCGAGGCTTTGATGTCGTCGATCGTCCACGCTGGATTGTCCAGCTTAGGCGTCGATTGCAGATGCTTGACTAGGCCGCGAATGTCGTCGTCGGACAGTTTGCCGTAGAACGGAGGCATCAAGGTGTCGAAGCTGCCTGCCATCACGATCGTGCGCAGCGCGGTCGGGCTGCGGCCTTTCAGCGTTTCGTTATTCAAGGCCGGCGCCAGGAAGCCGCCGTGGTCGGAGCCGTGGCAGCTTGCGCAATTGTCCTGATAAAGCTGATGGTATTTTTTCGCATCATCGGTTGTGGCTTGAGCACCGAGCGGAAACAAAATCGCCGCAATGCTAGCGGCGAGCGTGGTCGATAAAAGCAGTTTGGCGGTTTTCATTCTTTATTATTCTCCCGGGGTGTGGTATCGAATCGATATTAACATCAATGGATAATTAGTTCAAGCCGGATATCGGTCATTTGTGCATGGCATCTCTGATATGGGTTCAACCGCGATAGTAGGGTAGGCGGCTTGATGACAGCAAAGCGCCTAGCTGCCGTTTGGTCAGACCATTATATGTAATTTAGCTTCTCGTTTCATGCGTTTGAGCGCATAGGGAAATTTTCCTGTGTCCTCCGGCGGAATTTTCCGTGCGAGTCAAAGCCATCGACATGAACGACCATTGCCGTCCTGCATCACGCTGGAAAAAATATAAACCGCTATGACTTCAGTGGCTTGTGGTTATGTTGCGGGTGCGAGTAAATTCGAGGTAGGGCGCTGAATATGGGAAAAATCCCTCGGGATTTTGGTATTGACTCCGATCTGCTGCCGGGAAATCAGTTAACTTTTGATGGGTATGTATGACAGATGTGCGGAAGTACGATGTCAAATGGCTTTGCGAGGAGGAAGATTGAGCAGGCGATTAGATTCTATTTTGACTACGTGGTAGCACTCACAGACACGTGCCTCCAATCCCGGTCTGTCTAGAACCGTGATGTGTCCTCGTCTATAGTGAATTAAGCCTGCACGCTGCAAATTCCCCGCCGCTTCCGTAACGCCTTCACGGCGAACGCCCAACATATTGGCAATCAATTCATGGGTCATATTTAGCTGATTCGAAGAGAGCCGGTCGAGACTGAGCAATATCCAGCGGCATAATTGCTGGTCCACCGAATGATGCCGGTTGCAGGCCGCTGTCTGTGCCATCTGGGTAAGGAGCGTCTGGGTATAGCACAGCAATAAATGATTCAGCGCCCCGTAGCGACGCCCCCCGGAGCGGTCGACTTCCTTCATCAGCATATTCGCATTCAAGCGATACGCATAGCCTGCGCTTTGCACAACGGCTCGATTAGGCATGCTCAGCCCCCCCATGAAGAGCGGGACGCCGATGATACCGTCGTTGCCGACAACAGCAATCTCGGTCGATGCGCCATTCTCCATCACGTAAAGTATGGAGACGATGCTGTCGGTTGGAAAATAAGCATATTGCAACTTTTCTCCCGACTCATAAATGACTTCACCTAGCGGCATCGGGACCAGACTCAAATTAGGCAGAAGCCGCTCGAATTCGGCGGCAGGAAGGCAGTTGAGAATATGGTTTTGGCGAGGAATATGTAAGTCATTCATAAACAATTTTACCAATTGGCTAAAAT
This sequence comes from Methylomicrobium lacus, assembly GCF_041897535.1. GTDB lineage: Bacteria > Pseudomonadota > Gammaproteobacteria > Methylococcales > Methylomonadaceae > Methylomicrobium > Methylomicrobium lacus_A. The sequence goes on along the minus strand of NZ_CP169217.1, from coordinate 496,660 downwards.
CTGAATCCCTCTTTCCAATAAATCAAGCACGCTATCTTCGCGTCAAATCTGGGTTTCGTCCCATCCTCGGGCGATGCCTCATCATTTGTGTGATGGCGAAAGGTAAGTTCCAATTCATCCGCATTCAAGGCACATAAAAAATCCCGAGAATTGTGCCGGAGCGAAGAGGAGCTTGCCGCTACGAATCCCATAACATGTTGCGTCTCTAGCACTTGGAAACCAACAAAAACAGCCAAAGCGGATTAAAGCTGCTATCTTAATGTAATCTTAACAAAATTTTAAGAAACATACATCTTTTTACTATTCAAACCCATAGTAGTCTCGGCCAGAGCAAGTCTAGAGCGTATCTTCACCATCAAATGCCAATTGGGTTTGCTAATGATTTACGTGAATGAATTTACTCGACGAGATATTGCCGATGGCTGAGCGGAAGCCAGCGGGCATCAACCTTATAAGTGGCTCAGAAGCCACCCCTCCTTGCGGAGCAAAAACTTATTAAGTGCGGAACCGTACCGATTTAATTTAGTCTTATATTTACCTTAAGATAGGGGTGGAGTTAACCGCATTGATGGCTGAGAATTAATTTTGAACAAGGAGACAAACATGATCTATTTAGAAAATGAAAGTTATTGTGTAGGCGAGTGTGATCTGAATGATGAAAGCCTTGGGCCGCAAGAGGGGGATACCGATCTACGATTTAGCAAGAATTTGGATATTGAAACGGTTGCTGTGATAGGTCTCGGTTACGTCGGTCTTCCGCTTGTCGTTGAATTGGGAAAACATTTTCGTACTGTTGGGTTTGATATTGCGGAGTCTAAAGTCGAGTCCTGTAGGAAGGGTGTTGATCCATCGCGTGAACTGCCCGATGAGGAAATGCGTGCCGCAATACATGCGGAATATTCCACTGATCCCAGTATTTTGGCTGAAGCGGACGTTATTATCGTGGCCGTGCCCACACCGGTTGATGCGGCACATAACCCGGACTTTAGCCCTTTAATAGGAGCAAGCCGATGCGCGGGCCAAAACATGAAGAAAGGCGCACTGGTGGTTTATGAATCCACGGTTTATCCAGGTGCAACCGAAGAAGTTTGCATTCCGGTTTTGGCGCGCGAGTCGGGCATGAAATGGAAAGAAGATTTTTTTGTGGGATACTCCCCTGAGCGAATCAATCCCGGTGACCGCGAACATACCCTGACTAAAGTTCTTAAGGTGGTATCAGGCGATACGCCGGCAACACTTGAGAAAGTGGCAGCACTCTATGAAAAAATCGTGGAGCCTGGAGTCCATCGCTGCTCTAGCATCAAGGTGGCTGAAGCGTGCAAGGTGATCGAAAATACGCAGCGCGACCTGAATATTGCATTAATGAATGAGCTGGCAATCATTTTTGATACGTGTGGCATCGATACGACCGAGGTGTTGCAAGCGGCCGGCACGAAATGGAATTTTTTGAAGTTTAAACCGGGACTGGTTGGCGGCCATTGTATTGGCGTCGATCCTTATTATTTGACCTATAAAGCCGGGATGCAGGGCTATCATCCGCAAGTCATTCTTGCCGGCAGACGCATCAATGACGGCATGGGTAAGTTTATCGCTGAACAAACCCTCAAAAGCATGATTGCGTGCGGAAGTTATGTGAAAGGCGCGCGGGTAAACATATTGGGGCTAACTTTTAAAGAGAATTGTGCCGATTTACGCAACTCCAAAGTGACGGACATCATTAAGGAGTTAAAAAGTTATGGCGTAGAAGTATTTGTTCATGATCCTCATGCTGATCCCGATGAGGCGATGCATGAATATGGAGTGCATCTACTTCCGTGGGAAGATCTGCCAAGAGCGGATGCCATTGTGTCTGCCGTATCCCATAAGCAATTTACCTCCTTCACTGTTGAGGACTTCCAGAAAAAGCTGATCAAGGGAGGGTGCTTTATCGATGTGAAGTCCTTTTTTAATCCAATTGAATTTGAGCAAGCAGGGATCAAAGTATGGCGGCTTTAAGCGCGTTACTGCCGTACCGACAACGCATTAGCCATTAACACACCTACCTCTCCACGGGAATACTCGTATAGGTTTTACTTATGCGAGAGTTTTTCTTGCACGCATGACTTTCTCACCATAGATTGGAAAGGAGGAAAAATATGAGGGTGTTTAGGCGTTTTCCGCATAAGCGCTGGGATTCCCAATGCCGTATCGTTATTATCCCGAAAAAAATGAACAAAATAATCGATGGCAGCGTAAGAACAAATTTAGCTGAAATGTTATATGAGCTGACAAGACGAAAGGGAATTACCGTAGTTGAAGGCCATTTGATTCGGGGTTGCGTTCATATCTATATGAATAGTAATGAAAAAAAATCCATGGCGAGTATGGCGGGCTCTTTCAAGGAGATGCGGGGGGAAGCCATGGCCCGGAAAGTGAGAGGAAGGCCTGGAGGCTTCAATGGAGTATTATTTGGGGGGCAAGGGAAGGGTGTTTCCGCTGTAAGTTTAAATGAAGCCCCTGTTGCAGAATCCATTCTCGACAAAGAAAACGAAGATGATTATTTTGTACAATCAAGCTGGATATGAAGGCGCTCCCTCTTGGCGGCAGTCATTTAAACCATTTCTGCTGGTTCGCCGCGATTGGCGATACCGAACGGAATGTGCACCATCGGAATATCCCTGCCGCTCGTCGAAAGATGGCTTTTCTGGTCGTCGAAAAAAATGTGCGGCTTGAATACGGTCAGGATGCGGTCTTTTTTCATGCCGCCCAGAAAGAAGGTTTCATTCGCGCTAACGCCCCAGCTTTCGAGCGTGGTGACCACGCGTTCGTGCGCGGGTGCGTTGCGCGCGGTGATGATCGCGGTGCGCAGGATTCTTTTATAACTCCGGTCCTGTTCGATTGCCCGATCTTCGAGTTTTTGCATGAATGCCAATTTTCGGAACAGATCGGCGAGCGGACCCGGATTGTGCGGGATATGCGAGCGGTCCTGTTCGTGCTGATGGAACTGCTGCAATTGGCCGTTGCGGTAAACCGTTTCCGCTTCGTCGTCGGCGAGCACGCCGTCAAAATCGAAGGCGACGCGCAATTCCTCATCGTCCGGATCGTCGACCACGATCGAGGGCAGCACTGCGCCAGCCGGATAGCCGGCGTCTATCGCTTGCAGTACATCGCTTTCATTGGCCGATAAAAACAGCGAAGCGTTGAAGGCCGGAATGTAAGGGTAGGGCGATTTGCCTTCGGTAAACGCGGCCCGGCTGATGTTGAGGCCATGATGCCTGATCGAGCGGAATACGCGTTGGCCTGTCGCGGCCGAATTTCGGGACAGCAGCACGACTTCGACGGGTTGTTCGGTGCCGAAGCGGGCGTTGATGTTCAGAAAACGGCGGATGAACGGGAAGGCGACGCCTTTGTCGAGTATCGCATTTTGATGGTGTTCCTGATAGGCTTTGTAGGCGACGGGGCCTTCTTCGCGAAAGACTCGGTCGGATTCGCCGAGGTCGAACAGGGCGCTCGATGAGACCGCGATCACGAATTTTTTGTCGATCGGATAGGACATCAATCAGCCTTAGTGGTACAAGACCTGATCACATCGCGCCGGTAAAACCGGCGCCTTCGGCGGCGGCAGTTTTTTCGCTGGCGCCTTGGCTTCGGCAGAAAACCACCAGGCCAGGGAGGCATCGCAGCCGTCGCCGGCGGGCAGCGGTTCCTGTCCTTCACAATAGCGGCTGTCCTTCGGGCATTTCAGGCGGACATGAAAATGGTCGTCGTGTTTCCACCAGGGGCGGATTTTGCGCAGCCAGTTTTGCCCTGCGTGAGTCCGGCAAAGTTCTCGTTTGACGCCGGCATTCACGAACAGCCGGTCGATTTCCGGCATTTCCGCAGTGATTTGCAATATTCGTTCATTCGCTTTCGACCATTGCCGGCTGTCGATCAGGTCGGAATGATCGCGCAGCACCGAAGGCGCATTCCAGCTTTCGCGTTCGTTATAGGCCAGAGTCCGGTTTTCGGCCTGCTTCGACAACAGGAACCAGATGTCGACATCCAGTCCGGTTTGGTGGCTGCGGTGTCCGGTCAGGGTCGGGCCGCCGCGCGGCTGTCCCAGGTCGCCGATCAACAGCACGCCGAGATGTTCGGCCGCGGAGCTTCGTCCCAGGGCTTCGATGAACTTTTTCAGGTGAGGGTGTCCGTAATAACGGTGCCGGGAGAGGCGCATCACCTGGTAGCCGGCGCCGTTCGGTGGCAGTTCGACCGCGCCGCTCAGGCAGCCGGCCGTATACGAGCCAATGCTTTCGGCGCCTGGGCCGAGCGCGGCAGTTGTTTTGACGCCGGCCCACGGATTGCTTCCGGAACGAGCGGAAATCGGGTTAAATAGCGCCAAGCATAAAAGACAGGAAGTGATTCTTTTCATAACGAACGGTAAGCAGTTACGCGGACTGATTCGGCGTGGATCATCAGCGCATTGTACAGATTTTTTGACGCGGATGCGTTGGTCTTTCGACTAGGGAATTAACCGATTTCTTATCGGCTAAAATGCTTGATAGGATAGTCGAGCCCGAAAAATTGTTGTCCATGGGTCTTGGATTCATCGAGGATTCAGGGTGAACGGTTTTTAATCGCGTCTTGTCAAATTCTCGCATTTCTCCTTGCGATTTTAAGCGAGTCCTACAATACGGTTTTATTTGGAACACTCAAACCCATGACCCTCAGACTTATCCCTTCAGTCGTTATTTTATTCGGCGCCATGAGCCAAAACAGCTGGGCCGAATCCTTTAATCTGCCACTTTCTGCGGACTACAGCCTGATCAAAAATGCGCTGGTCTCGCAGCTTTTTACCGGCCCCGGCAAGACCGCGAACGTCTGGAAAGACCGGCAGAATTGCAGTTTTTTGCAGCTCGCCAACCCACAACTAGACGGGCAGAATGGGCAGGTGCATATGAAAAATAACGTGCATGTCCGCTTCGGCACCGGCATGAACGGCCAGTGCCTGCCGCTCTTTGAGTGGACTGGTCTGCTCGAAACCTGGCAGCAGCCGACGATCAATCCGCAGCAGACTGTACTCAGCCTGCCGGTCACCCAGGCGAAGGCCTACGATCAGTCCGGGATTCCGCTGAATGTGGACAAGTTGCAGGATCTGCTGAGGCGCTATGCGGAGCCGCAACTGGCGAGCCTGAAAGTCGATTTGAACCAATCGCGCGGCGACATCGAGCGCAAACTGGCCGACTATCTGCCGAAGGAAAACGAGGCGGAACTGCATCAGGTGATCAGTACGCTCAAATTTACCGGCGCGGCGGCCAAGGAAGAGGGCATCTCGGTGCATCTCGGTTTCGAGGCGCCGGTGAAGCCGTTGTCGAATACGCCTACCGCACCGTTGTCGGCCGCCGAGCAGCAGCAATGGCAGCAAGCCTGGCAGGCGTGGGACGAGTTTTTGAGCAAGGCGATTCAGCAGGCGTCATTTGATTCGAACAACGAGCAACTGCGCGATTCGCTGACCGAGATTCTGCTCGAAGCCCGCAGTTCGTTCCAGGCCGCCGTCAAAGGCCAGCAGCCGGGCGGCAAGGACCCGGTGCGGGTATTTTTTACCGATACCTGGGAACGCCTCGCGCCCGAGTTGAAGAACTTGGCCAAGCAATTGCCCGAAATCGAGGGCCTGCGTTATATGACCTTCATCGCGGCGACCGACGTGATCTATCAGCTCGAAAGCCTGGGCCGGCCGTTCGGTCTGGAAATCTCCTCAGAAGGCTTGCGCAAGCTGGCGCGCATCCTGATCAAGGGACAGCAGGAGCGGACGATGCCGCAGGCTCAGGAAGCGCCGCGTGCGCAGGCCGGCTGGCAATCTAATCAAAACCAGGAGGTGCAGTTCTGACCTTATTCTTATCGGCAGGTGATTAACTCATCCTCGTCTTTCCAGGCGGTTATTTCTAACCGCCTGATTTTCCTGTCAAACGGCGTTCGCCATTCATTAAGTTTTGTGAACTTCGCGAGTTTCTTCTATCCTATTACGGATTCATACTTCTAAAACACGCGACGATTCAATCCTACAACGCTTCGAGGAGGGTAACCATGGGAATTTCCCTGAGCAAGGGCGGTAATATCAGCCTGTCCAAGACTGATCCCACGCTAAAGAATGTGCTGGTCGGTCTCGGTTGGGACGTCAGGGCCACCGACGGCGCCGATTATGACCTGGATGCGAGCGCATTCATGGTCAAGGAAGACGGCAAGGTACGGTCCGACAGCGATTTCATTTTTTACAATCAAACCAAATCGACCTGCGGTTCGGTCGAGCATACCGGCGATAACCGCACCGGTGCGGGCGACGGCGACGATGAATCGATCGTCGTGTTGCTCGACAAGGTTCCCGCCGACATTCAACGCGTTGCCTTCACGGTCACGATACATGACGCCGAGGCGCGCAAGCAGAATTTCGGTCAGGTCGCCAGCGCCTATGTCCGCATCGTGAACAAGGACACGAATAATGAAGTCGCGCGTTACGACCTGAGCGAGGACGCTTCGATCGAGACCGCGATGATTTTCGGCGAGATTTATCGTCACGGCGGCGAATGGAAATTTCGCGCGGTCGGTCAGGGCTATGCCGGCGGCCTGGGCGCTCTGGCGCGGCAATACGGCATTAACGTTTAACGAACCCTATTTAAATCAACAAGAAGAGGAACATCACGATGGCGATTTCACTGAGCAAAGGCGGCAATGTCAATTTGAGTAAGGAAGCCCCGGGCTTGAACAAGATTCTGGTCGGACTGGGCTGGGATGCGCGCGCGACCGACGGTGCGGCATTCGACCTCGACGCCAGCGCTTTCCTGGTCAAGCTGGACGGCAAGGTCCGTTCGGACAACGATTTCTGCTTCTACAACAACAAATCGGTCGCCGATGGCGCGGTCGCGCATGCCGGCGACAATCTGACCGGCGCCGGCGAGGGCGACGACGAAGTGATCAAGGTCGAATTGAGCAAGATTCCGGCCGATCTGGACAAGGTCGTCTTCGCGGTCACGATCCATGATGCGGAAGCCCGCAAACAAAATTTCGGCCAGGTCAGCCGCGCCTATATCCGCATCGTGAACGAGGCAGGCGGCCAGGAAATCGCCCGTTACGACCTCAGCGAGGATGCCTCAATCGAAACCGCGATGATCTTCGGCGAAATCTACCGGGTCGGCGCGGACTGGAAATTCAAGGCGGTCGGCCAGGGCTATGCCGGCGGCCTCGGACCATTGGCCTCTTCCTTCGGCGTGAATGTCTAACACAGTCTAATTCGGCCGCATGGAAATCTCCAAGGGACAGCGGTTGCCGCTGTCCTCGCTTTTCGCCGGTGTCGGCGCTCCCCAGACCATTCAGATCGGACTGCAGATCAGCGGCTTGGACGCCTCACTCGATTTCGCCTGTTTCGGTCTGGATGCGCAGCAAAAGCTGGCCGACGACCGCTACATGATCTTCTTCAATCAGCCGAAAACGCCTTGCGGCGGTGTCGAGCTGGCGGTCCCTGCCGGCGATCAGGCGGGGTTTCTGTGTCGGCTCGACCGTTTGCCGGCTTCGATCGACCGTCTGGTATTTACCGCCGCCATCGACGGCAACGGCGCAATGAGGCAAATCCGCTCCGGCCATCTGCGCTTTTTGCAGGACGGCAAGGAGTCTGCGCTCTTTGACTTTACAGGTCAGGATTTTCAGGACGAAAAAGCCCTGATGCTCGGCGAGCTTTACCGGAAGGATGGCGCATGGCGCTTCTGCGCGACCGGTCAGGGCTTCAACGGCGGCCTGGCGGCATTGGTCAGGCATTTCGGCGGCGAGGTCGCGGAGGAGACTCCGGCACCGCCGCCCAGCGCCAAGCTGTCGCTCGAAAAGAAAATCGCGGCCCATGCACCGAAACTGGTCGATCTGGCCAAAAAAGCGGCCGTCTCGCTGGAAAAGCATCGCCTGCACGCAACGATAGCCCGGGTCGCCCTGGTGCTGGATGCCTCCGGTTCGATGAGCGGCCAGTACAGTAAAGGCCGCGTGCAGGAAGTGATCGAGCGGCTGTTGCCGCTGGCGGTGCATTTCGATGACGACGGCGAACTGGATGTCTGGGCGTTTTCGCGCCAAGCGCTGGCGTTGCCGCCCGCGACATTGGCCAATTATGCCGATTACATCAACGGCACCGAGCGCGGCTGGCGCCATTGGGGCCTGATGAGCATCAACAACGAGCCGGCCGTGATCGAAAAGGTGATTGGACATTACCGGGGCACGCCGTTGCCGGTTTTGGTGATCTTCGTCAGCGACGGCGGCGTCAGCCGAAACAAGGAAATCAAGCAATTGCTGACCGAGGCCGCATCGTTGCCGATTTTTTGGCAATTTGTCGGGATCGGCGGCCGACAATACGGCATCCTCGAAAAACTCGATACGATGGCCGGGCGCGTGGTCGACAATTGCGGCTTTTTTGCGCTGGACGACTTGCACAGTATCGACGAGCAAGCATTGTATGATCGTTTGCTCGGCGAGTTTCCCGAGTGGCTCGCGGCGGCCAAAAGTAAGGGCATCGTCCATTGATGCGCTAGAATCAACCAATCAATAACCAAGAATCTCTAAACACAGAGGGCAAAGCAATGGGTATCAGTTTACAGAAAGGCCAGAAAATCTCGCTGAACAAGGAAGCGGGTGGTGCGTTGAACAAGGTGATCATGGGCCTCGGCTGGGACGTGAAAAAAGCCGGCGGCGGCCTGTTGAAGGGCGTGTTCGGCGGTGGTGGCGCCGTCTCGATCGACCTGGACGCATCCTGTGTGCTGTTCGACGAACAAAAGAAGATCGTCGATACGGTCTGGTTCCGGCAATTGAAAAGCAAGGATGGCAGCGTCGTGCACACCGGCGACAACCGCACCGGCGCGGGTGATGGCGACGACGAACAGATCATCGTCGATTTGAACAAGGTGCCGGCCAATGTGAAGTCGCTGGTGTTCACGGTCAACTCCTTCACGAATCAGACATTCGATCAGGTCGAAAATGCCTATTGCCGCCTGGTCGATAGCGGCACGAACAAGGAAATCGCCCGCTATACGCTCAGCGGGCAAGGTTCGCATACCGCGCAGATCATGGCGAAGGTGTATCGTCATGAAGGCGAATGGAAGATGCACGCGATCGGCGAAAACGGCCATGGCCGCACGATCGACAGCCTGCTGCCGCAAATCACCGCGAATCTGTAAGGCTGCATGCGTATCTGGTTCAACAAGACCTTTTCGACGATCGGCGCGGTATTCAGGCAACTGAAGTCGGGCTATCCGAACGGCGAAGTCACGATCGTTTGCACGCATACGCATCGGACCGCGACCGCCTTTCTGGCGAGCGATGAGACCTATCTGGAACCTTCCGAACTGCATGGGTTGGACTATGTCGCTTGGTGCCTGGATTTTTGCCGCGCGCACCGAATCGATGTGTTTTGGCCGGGCAAGGAAGCGGCTTTAGCCAGCCAACATCGCGAGCAGTTCGCGTCTGCCGGCGTGAAGCTGATGGCGGCGGCCGATCACGATACGTTGGCATTGCTGAACAACAAGGCGCATTTTTATCAGGATCTTTCGAAGGACGTCGCGCTGGCGATGGACTTCATCGCGGTGAATACTGCCGAAGCCTTCGATCAGGCGGTCGAGACGCTGGCATCAAAACACAACCGTTTGTGCGTGAAGCCGGCCGTTTCGGTATACGGCCTGGGTTTTCGGATCCTGGACCCGGAGCGCGACAGCATCGTGCATTTGTTGAAAGGTGTCGAATACCAGATTCCTCTGCGGGAATTGCAGGGCGGCATGGCGAATACGCCGCACTTCGAGACGCTCTTGGTGATGGAGCATCTGGGCGGCCCCGAATGGAGCGTCGATTGCGCGGCCCGGCACGGCGAGTTGCTGTGCGCGGCGCAGCGCAAAAAATCGCCTTTGGCCGGTCATGGCCAGGCTATCGACAATCATCCCGACATCGCCGGTATGACCGAGCGCTTGATCCGGCATTACCGCTTGAACGGCTTGGTCAATATTCAATACAAGGAAGGCGAGTCGGGCCCGCGTCTGCTCGAGATCAACCCGCGCCCTTCCGGCGGTTTCGGCATGGCCTGTCTTGCCGGCGCGAATCTGGCGAAGATTGCGTTGGAAGCCTTCAACGGCGAAACGCCGGAGATTCCGCCGCTGCGTTACGGGCTGAAAGTCAGCGAAATCAATACGCCGGTGGTTTTGCTGGAGGAAGCCTCTGTCGTCTGACGGCTTGGCATCATCCGTTCGTAATATTTATGCGCTAGACTTACGGGGCGGCTTGGTCCGTCCCTCGCGTTAAAGCTACCTCAAATCGTTGCGCCATTCCTTGCATTGAACAACTCCCGATGACCGAAACCCTTTCCATTCCACTCGACACCGGCATTCTGCACCTCGACATCGATCCGGGTCGCGTGCCGCTCCGGCGTTTGCTCGGCTTCGCCTCGCGCATCGGCAGCAAGCGCAAGTTTCTCCTGGTCAGCAAGGTGCTCGGCAAGCATTATCCGGTCAGTCCGCTGCTGATGAGCTGGACCTACCGCGCGTTGGCGCGGCCGGTGCTGAAAAGCGGACTAGGGCAGGGCTCGCTCTGGATCGGCATGGCCGAAACCGCGACCGGCCTCGGCTACGGCGTCTTCGAGGCGGCCAGCCTTGAAGGCATGCAAAACGGATTGTTCGTGCAGACCACGCGCTATCATCTGGAAGGCGTACCGCGTCTCGAATTCGACGAGGCGCACAGCCATGCGACCGATTTTTTTGTGTATTATCCAAGCGGGGCGGAAGAGCGGAAGCTGTTTGCGAGCGCCGAAACCTTGGTGTTGATCGACGACGAGATCAGCACCGGACGCACGTTTTTGCGCTTGATTCAGGCGTATCAAACGGTCAATTCGGGGCTGCGGCAAGTGTTCATCGTTAGCCTGGTCAATTTTGCGAGTCCTGAAGACCGCGTAAAACTCGAGGCGCAGGCCGGAGTGCCGGTCAAATGGGTTGCGCTGCGCGCGGGCCGATTACGTTTCGAGGACGCCGGCGAGGCGGCCTTGCCGCAGGTGGCGGTCAATGCGATCGGCAACGGCCTCTGCAAGAAGCATTTGCTGGCCTGGCCCGGCCGATTGGGAATCAAGTCGCCGGTGACGCTGGCCGATGCGGACATGCTGGAGCTCCAGGAACTGCTGAATACGGCCGATTCGCGCCCGCTGCTGGCGCTCGGCAGCGGCGAATGCAATGCGCCGGCCTATTTGCTCGGCCGAGAACTCGAGCGCCGGGGGCACCGGGTCAAGGTGCAAAGCACGACCCGTTCGCCGATTCATCAGGGCAACGACATTGCTTCGGTCTGCCGTTTCGAAGACAATTACGAGGACGGCATCGACAATTTCCTCTACAACCTGAATACCGATGCCTACCAAGCGATCATCCTCTGTCACGAAACGCCGCTGAACGCGCCTCTTCAAGAACGCCTCGCAGCCTGGCGAGCGATCAGCGCCCGCATCGCGATCGATCCTGCAACCTTACATGCAAAACTACATTTTTTTAGACCTGGATGACACGCTGTTCCAGACCCTGCGCAAGTGCGAGCACGGTCCCAACGATCCGGCGCTGGAAGTCAGGGCATTTTTGCCCGACGGCACGCCGAATTCGTTTGCGACACGCAAGCAGCAATGGCTTTGGCAATGGTTTCAGAAAGACTTCAAGATCGTGCCGGTCACCGCGCGCGATGCCGGAGCCTTCGCGCGCGTGAATCTGCCGTTTCGGGAAGAAGTCGTGCTGAATCACGGCGCGGTGATCCTGGATAAAAATCGTCAATTCGACCCGCCGTGGATGGAGCGGATGCGGGATCTCTTGCCCGATTATTATCAAAAGCTGCTGGCGGTCTGGGAGGACGTGCAGGTTTTCGCGGGTCGGCACGAAGGCTACAAATTGCGTCTGGTCCGCGATTTCGAGATCGACTGGTTCGGCGTGGTGAAACATCAATCGGGCCTCGAGGCGCCGCTGAAGGCTTTGCTCGAAGACATCGTCAGACCGCATCCCTTCGTTCGGGACGGCAGTTTATACACGCATTTGAACGGCAATAATCTGGCGCTATTGCCGAAAATCATCAACAAGGAGGATGCGGTGCAGTATTTATTAGACCATTACCGGCAGCAACATCCCGAAATTCTGACTTTCGGCGCGGGCGACAGCCGGACCGATGCGCCGTTCCTGACGCTCTGCGATTATGCGCTGATTCCGAAAAATACGCAGTTGTTCAAGACGCTCGCGGCGGTGCAATGAGATGACGGCTCCGTTTACAGGCAGCTATTCAGCCAGCGATGTCGAATTTTTGCTGACGCCGATCGAGATCGAAGATACCCCGGTCGCGCTCAAGGAAGCGCTGATCCAGTCGGGGCAGAGGCATTATTCGGAAATGCTGTCGCACGAGTCGCTGCCCTCAGAGGCTTATCTGCAACTGTTTCACGATGCCATTGTCTTGAACGGCCGGCGCATGGCCGAGCATCTGTTGCTGCTGGCCAAACGGATCGATGCCTTGCGCCAGGACAGTATTACGCTGGTATCGCTCGCGCGCGCCGGCACGCCGGTCGGCGTGTTGCTGAAGCATGTGCTGAAACGCCATTTCGACCGCGAAGCCGCACATTATTCGATTTCTATCCTGCGCGACAGAGGCATCGATCAAAATGCGTTACGCACTATTTTGCGGCGCCATGCGCATAAGTCCCTGGTTTTCGTGGACGGCTGGACCGGCAAGGGCGTGATCGCCAGGCAGTTGGCTGCCAGTTTGGACGAGTTTGCCGCATCCGACGGCATCCGTATTCCGGCCGATCTGTTCGTGCTGACCGACCTGTCCGGGTCGGCGGCCGTCGCCGCATCAAACGAGGATTATCTGATCCCGTCCTGTGTGTTGAACTCTACCGTATCCGGGCTGATCAGCCGTTCGATCTGGCGGCAGAATATAGGCGATGCGGACGCTTTTCATGGCTGTGTGTACTATAAGGAATTCGAGCCACACGACTTATCGCAGTATTTTATCGAGGCGATGCTGAGTCAGGTTGAAGCGGTGTGTCGGGAGTCCGGCATTCGGGAGCCTGAAACGCCGCCCGATAGAGAGGCCTTGCAGGCCGCGTCGCTGGATTTTTTGCGGGGCGTTGCTGAACGCTATCGCTTGAGTCATTATAATTACATCAAACCCGGGATCGGCGAGGCGACTCGCGTCTTGCTGAGGCGCGAGGCCGGGCGCTTGCTGCTCAGAAACAGCGATTCGGAAGCAACCCGGCATTTGCTATGGCTGGCCGAATCGAAATCTATCCCGGTCGAAATATGCAAGGATTTGCCGTATCTCGCAGCGGCTTTAATCAAAGAGGTCAAATGAACCCCATGTTCCCAGTTTCCGATCAAAATCGGCCGTTTTCACCTTGGCAACTGGGGGCGCCGCTGTATATGCCCGCCCACCGGCTCGACCTCCGCGACATTGCGAATGGTGATAAACTGCCGCAGTTGCGGTCGATGATTTTTTGTACCGAAGATGCGGTATTGAAATTTGAGGTCGACAGCTGCATCCGCCATTTGGGCCTGTGCATGCAGGGCTTTCGAGAAACCCAAGGGCGCTTCCGCTTCATTCGCGCGCGCAATCCCGAGATTCTCTCGCGGCTGTTGGACTTGCCGCATATCGAGCGCATCGATGGCTTCGTGCTGCCGAAGTTCACGCTTGACAATTTTTCGGCCTACTTCGAGCAATTGCAGGGCACGCCTTTCAAGGTGATGCCGACGCTCGAAACCCGCGAAGTATTCGATACCGGGGCGATGCGCGAGCTTCGTCAGGTCTTGCAGCAGGACGAGGCCCGTCAGCGCATTTTGATGCTCCGAATCGGCGGCAACGATCTGATGAATCTGTTGGGCATTCGCAGGCCACGCAACATGACGGTCTACCAGACGCCGTTGGGGCATGTGATCGCGCAATTGGCCTTGCAGTTCAAGCCTTACGGTTTTGCGCTGTCCGCGCCGGTTTTCGAATATTTGGACGACTACGAGACCTTGCAGCAGGAGATACGCCAGGATTTGGCGCACGGGCTGGTCGGTAAGACCGCGATTCATCCGGATCAGGTGCCGGCGATCGAAAATGCCTATCGAGTCGAACGCTCGGATTACGACATGGCGGTGTCGATGCAAGACAGCGCCGTGCCGGCCGTGTTCAGAATGCACAATGCGATGTGCGAAGTCGCGACGCATGGGCAATGGAGCGATGACATCATCACCCGGCATGCCTGTTATGGCAAGCGGGAACTGGTGTCGTTGCCGGATTATAAAGAAGTTACCATCTAATCAAACGCGCAGCTTGGCGGGAGGGCTCAATGTATAATCGGATCGATTTGGTTGCCGGGCAAAACTGCCCGCTGCCGACGTCAGCCTTGCATGTGACCGTGATGACGGGACGCAAGATCTCGGGCCCCGACCTTGATGTGAGCGTTTTTTTGTTGAATGCGCAAAACAAGGTGTCCAGAGATGACGATTTCGTTTTTTACAATCAGCCGGTCCGCGCCGATCAGGGTGTCGAACTCGAACCCGAACACAACCGTCTGACTCTGCATCTGGACAGGACGCAGCCGGAGGTTACGAAAATTGCGCTGACGATCACGATCACCGACGGGCAGACGAAAGGCCAGAGTTTTGCGGAGATTCAGCAGGTGACCGTGCTGGTCAAGGATTTTCTGACCGGATTCGAAATCGCGGGCTTTGCACTTGACACGAGCAAAAATCAGGAAACCGCGCTGATCCTGGCCGAATTTTACCGGCATCAGGACAAGTGGAAGCTGCGCGCGGTCGGCCAGGGCTTCATCGGCGGCTTGCAGCCCTTGGCCGAGTTTTACGGCGTCGACGTCGGCGAAGGCGAATCGAGCCCTGCGCCGGCGCCGGTGCCTACGACGGAGCCTGCGCCGCCGCCGAAGCTCAATTTGAGCAAGATTACGCTCGAAAAACGCGGTCAGTCGATCTCGCTGGAGAAAAACCGGGACGGTCTCGGCGAAATCCTGGTCAATCTAAACTGGAACGCGACGCCGGTCAAATCGGCCGGCCTTTTCGGCCGGAAGGCGGAAGGCATCGACCTCGATTTGGCTTGTCTATGGGAATTTCAGGACGGCGCACGCGGCGCGGTGCAGGCCTTGGGCGGGCATTTCGGCAATCTGCGGCAGTTCCCTTTCATCGAACTCGATCAGGATGACCGCAGCGGCCGCTCGGTCGGCGGCGAAACGCTGCGCATCAACGGCAGCCAATGGCAGGAGTTCAGCCGGGTGCTGCTCTTTGCCTTCATTTATGAAGGCGTGCCGAACTGGTCGCACGTCGATGCGGTAATCACGATCAAGTGTAAAAATCAGCCCGATATCGAAGTGCGCCTCGACAGCCACCGCAACGATCAATTCATGTGCGCGATCGCGATGCTCGAAAACGAAAACGGTCAGTTGCGCATTACCAAACTGATCGATTATTTTTCCGGCCACCAACAAATGGACCAAGCCTATGGCTGGGGGCTGAATTATGTGGCGGGCAGTAAATAAGCGTGCGATGAAGCGCCTAGTCAGTCGATTTTAAATTAATGTCACCAACAAAGGAGTTAACCCATGAGTTTTGAAAGTTTCCTGAGTCAACTGAAAAGCAAGGCCAGTGAATTGAAAACCGAAGCGATGAAATTCAAGAACAAGGATTTTCTGAACGCGGCGATGGCCGGTTCCGCATTGATTGCGATGGCCGATGGCAGCATTACCGGCGAAGAAAAGCAAAAAATGATCAAATTCATCGAGAGCAACGATGCGCTGTCGGTGTTTACGACCAGCGACGTGATCAAGGCGTTTCAGGACTTTGTCGGCCAGATCGAATTCGACAAGGACATCGGCGAAGCCAAGGCTTATCAGGCCCTGGGCAAGATGAAATCGAACAGCGACGCCGCGCGCCTGTTGATGCGGATGATCATCGCGATCGCATCGTCCGACGGCAATTTCGATGCGAACGAGAAAAAAATCGCGGTCAAAATCGCCGGCGAACTGGGTGTGAACCCATCAGAATTTGAATTAGTCTAATTGTTGCATTATGATGAAAGTCAGCGGATATTTAATTTAAAGCGGATACGCGGCTTAAATTGAATCATTTGGCGTACTCCCTACAATAATAATCAACGTCACTTGTATCGCGGCCTGTTGGAAAACCTTTTCAGCAGTTGCCGCGAGGCAAAGGGATTTGCGTCCCGGTCATCACTGGATTATCGGGATAGGCGGCGGGAATTGGTGGTTCCGCCCCGAGTTCAACATTCCTCCAGGGACGGTTCTTGCCGGCAAGCATTCAGGCGAAATAAAGGTTTGGCTGCCGGTCAATCCCATGATTATTGCCCGGACGCATGCGGGCGCAGGAGACGTATCATGAAAACAAGTCTACTTCATCTGCTACTTTGGACAGCCTTGCTGATAGGTTGCCTGCTGGTTTTCAATCAGTTCAATTCCAGACCGTCGGCGCCAGAAGATACCATCGCCTATTCGGACTTTATCAACCAGGTCAAGGCGAAGCAGGTCGCGCGCGTCGAGATCATGGGTGACCATATCAAGATTCGCACCACTGAGGGTCAGGAATATGAGACTTACAATCCTGACGATCCGCACATGATCGACGATCTGTTGGCCGCCGGCGTGCATATCCGCACCGTCGCGCCGCCCAAACAATCGTTTCTGATGGAAATATTCGTGTCCTGGTTCCCGATGCTGCTGTTGATTGCGCTCTGGGTGGTCTATATGAAACGGATGCAGGGCGGAGGCGGCGGAACCGGCAGTTTCGGCAAAAGCAAGGCCAAACTGCTCGAAGAAGACAAGCGCACGATCCATTTTGCCGATGTGGCGGGCTGCGAGGAAGCGAAGGAAGAAGTGGTCGAACTGGTCGACTTCCTGTCCGATCCGCAAAAATTCCAGAAACTCGGCGGCCAGATTCCGCGCGGCATTCTGATGGTCGGGCCTCCGGGCACCGGTAAGACCCTGCTGGCCAGAGCGATCGCCGGCGAAGCGGGCGTCAAGTTCTTCACGATCTCCGGTTCCGACTTCGTCGAAATGTTCGTCGGCGTCGGCGCCTCGCGGGTGCGCGACATGTTCGCGCAGGCGAAGGAACATGCGCCTTGCATCATCTTCATCGACGAAATCGACGCGGTCGGCCGCCAACGCGGCGGTGCCGGTTTTTCGGGCGGCAACGAGGAGCGCGAGCAGACGCTGAACCAGCTCCTGGTCGAAATGGACGGCTTCAACGGCAACGAAGGGGTCATCGTGATCGCGGCGACCAACCGCGCCGACGTGCTCGATAAGGCGCTGTTGCGTCCCGGCCGCTTCGACCGTCAGGTCAACGTCGGTCTGCCGGACGTGAAGGGCCGCGAGCAAATTCTGAACGTGCACATCAAGAAGGTGCCGGCCGCGGCCGACGTCGAACTGAAATACATCGCGCGCGGCACGCCGGGCTTCTCGGGCGCGGATCTCGCCAATCTGATCAACGAGGCGGCGCTGTTCGCGGCGCGGGCGAACAAGCAGGAAGTCACGATGGCCGATCTGGAGAAGGCCAAGGACAAGATCCTGATGGGCGCCGAGCGGCATACGATGGTGATGACCGAAGAAGACAAGCGCCTGACCGCCTACCACGAAGCCGGGCACTGCATCGTCGGCCAGTTGTCGCCGGACCATGACACGGTCTATAAGGTCAGCATCATGCCGCGGGGACGTGCGCTTGGTGTCACGATGTTCCTGCCCGAACGCGACCAGTACAGCGCCAGCAAGCGCAAGCTCGAAAGCCAGATCGCCAGCCTGTTCGGCGGCCGCATCGCGGAACTGATGATCTACGGCGGCGACCGCGTTACCACCGGCGCCTCGAACGACATCGAACGGGCAACCGAACTGGCGCGCAACATGGTCAAGCGCTGGGGCTTTTCGGACAAGCTCGGGCCGCAGGTCTACGGCGAGGAAAGCGGTCAGCCGTTCATGGGCTATGCGTCGCCGGGTTCATCGTTTTCGAACGAAGTCGCGCATCTGATCGACGAGGAAATCCGCGTGCTGATCGACCGCAACTACCAACGCGCCGAAAAGCTGTTGCAGGACAACATCGAAATACTGCACAAGATGGCCGATGCGCTGATGAAATGGGAAACGATCGACAAAAATCAAATCGACGACTTGATGGCCGGACGCGATCCGCGTCCACCGATGGACGATAGCGATACTACCGGGCGAAGCAACTTGCAAAAGCCGGATATAGGCGATGGTAGAGGCGTCAATATCGGCAGTCCTGTGGGAGGACATATTTGATGTCGGTTAAGAGCTTGCCTCTTGGCGTTGCACTGAGGTAAGGTAAGTTATCTTAACCATTAAACAGGGGCGGCTGCGGTCGCCCCTGTCTGTTTTTTGACTCAAATTGAAAGCGATATTCCAATTCTAATGATGCTGTCAGCCGCTCAGAGCGAGGAAATGCAGCGACTGGCCGCGCGTATCAAACAATGCGGGCTGGAGTTGGGTTTCCAGCAGGTCGGCATCGCCGACACCGATTTGCGCCAGGCAGAGCAGCATTTGCATGCCTGGCTTAGCAAAAATTTTCATGGCGAAATGGACTACATGCAGCGGCATGGGCTCAAGCGCAGCCGACCGGACCTCTTGCAGCCGGGTACGTTACGCGTCATCTCGGTACGGATGGATTATTTGCCGGAGCCCGCCGCCGCGATGGATAAAAATCTTGCCGATCCGAGCGCGGCATATGTCTCACGCTACGCGCTCGGCCGCGATTATCACAAACTGATCCGTCATCGCCTGCAAAAATTGGCCGACAAGATCCAGGTTGAAATCGGCCCCTTCGGCTATCGCGCCTTCGTCGACAGTGCGCCGGTGCTCGAAAAGGCGCTGGCCGAAAAAGCGGGGCTCGGCTGGATCGGCAAGCATTCCAATCTGATCAACCGCAAAGCCGGTTCCTGGTTTTTTCTGGGTGAAATCTACACCGATCTGCCGTTGCCGATCGATGCGCCGGCCACGGCGCATTGTGGTTCCTGCGCCGCCTGCCTGAGCGTTTGTCCAACCCAGGCGATCGTGGCCCCTTTCCAGGTCGATGCGCGCCGTTGCGTATCGTATCTGACGATTGAACTGCATGGGGCTATCCCCGAAGCGTTGCGGCCTTTGCTTGGCAACCGCATTTACGGCTGCGATGACTGCCAATTGGTCTGCCCGTGGAACCGATTTGCCAAATTAACCGCTGAAGGTGACTTCAAGCCGCGGCATAGGCTGAATACGCAGCAATTACTCGATGTGTTCGCTTGGGATGAACAGACTTTCTTGACCAAGACCGAGGGCTCGGCGATCAGAAGGATAGGACATGAGCGCTGGCTCAGAAACATCGCGGTCGCGCTCGGCAATGCGCGCCATTCACCGGAAATTATCTCCGCCTTGACGGCGAAGCTCGAACACGCGTCCGAACTGGTCAAAGAGCATGTGGGATGGGCTTTAGCCAGACAATCGGAATGCTAGTTGACCGTATGCTCCTGGCAAATCTTTTCGCTGTCGCTCTGGCTGAGTTGTTCCTTGGTCAAGCCGCAAACAAAGCCGTCGGCTTCGCGGGTAAAATACTTGCACGTCTTGCATAAACCGAAGGTATGCGATTTATGCGCTTTTTGCAAAGCCAGCAGCGTTTGCGAGAAGACTTTTTCGGTGTCGGCGTCTTCATTCAATAAGGTCGAGGCCTCCCTGAACAATTCGGTCGAGCGTGCATCGGACAGCATCGACTCACCTTCATTAAGAAGGCTCAGATGCACCATGCGCCGGTCGTTGCTGTCGGTGGTTTTCCTGATGTAGCCCTTTTTTTCCAACAGCTGCAAGGTTTGCGAAACCGTACCGCGCGTCATGCCCAGGTAGTTGGTCAATGCGGCTGGCGAATCGCTGAAGCGGTTGCAGCGCGAAAGATAATCCAGAACCTGGAAATGGACTGGCTGCAGACCGAGTTCGGTGCATTTTTTGCGTTCCTCGGAACGGATCAGTGCCGACATGCGTTCGATGACTTCAAATATGGCTATTCTTTCCATCACGCTTAAAATTTAAAATTTCTTGACATTATTTGTATTATACCATAATCTCGCAGCATATCGAATCGATACTATATAAAAAATAACTTTTTTCCTAAGGGAATTTTTTAGTAGGCAAATGCGCTTCGATTGTCTTGTAAAGCCTTGTAAATTCTTCAGGCAATATCCTTTATTAAAGCATTCTTGTTGCGCCGGTGGCCCGTCCACCGGTTTTTTATCGAATCCATATGAGCATTTCACACGTATTTGACACTTATGCGAAAAAAACCAAAGGCGGCATCATGCATTTCGATGTGGTCATCGACGAGCAGGACCCGCAAAAAGCGCTGCAATGCGCCAGGCATTGGCTCGAAAGCATCGGTCATGCCGACGCGGTGGTTACCCAGGAGACTTGCTACTTTTGTCATAGCGCCGAAGCACCGGCCGAACTGCGACGGCAGATCGACGAGAGAGGCTATGCGATTTACAAGCTGGAAGGCTGTCCGAAAGATTAGTTAATGCTTTAACGGAATTTTTTCTTTAAGTTTCAGAAAACGCTGGTAACGGGAGGCGGCTATTGTACCATTTTCGACCGCCGCCCGTATCGCGCAGCCCTTGTCCTGTTCGTGCCGGCAATCGTTAAACTGGCAGTGGCCGATAAACGGCCTGAATTCCCGGTAGCCATAAGCCAGTTCGCTTGCGGATAAATCCGCCAGTCCGAAAATCGCGACGCCGGGGCTGTCGATCAGATCGCCCCCTTCCTTCAGATGATACAAGGTCGCGGCGGTGGTCGTGTGGCGGCCGAGTTTTGCGGATGCAGAAATCGTGTTGATCTTGATGTCCTTGTCCGGGATGAACACGTTGGTCAGCGAGGATTTGCCGACGCCGGACTGGCCGGTAAAGATGCTGACCTGATGCTGTAACGCCTGTTTTAACTGATCCATGCCCAGCCCGGTCTTCGCACTGACCTTGAATAAGGGATAGCCCAGCGCGACATACACCGAAAGATCATGTTCCGCCTCCTCCGTCAGTGCCAGGTCGGCCTTGTTCAGAACCAGCGCCGCCTTGAACTTGCTGTTTTCGCATATCGCCAGATATTGATCGATCAACAGGCAGTCGTAATGCGGCTCCATCGCAAAAATCACCATCACCGTATCGATATTCGCCGCGACCGGCCGGGTTTTGCCGTTCCGGGCCGGGCGCATCAACAGCGAGTGCCGGGGCAGAATCTGCTCGATGCGGCCCTGGCCGGGGCCGGCCTCGGACCAGAGCACTTTGTCTCCGACCGCGACCGTATCCAGTTTTCTTAAGGTTTGGCAGAGAACGATCTGGCCGCGATGCTCGACCGCGATGCCCTGGCCTAAATGGGCTACCGCCAGGCCTTCTTTGAGCTCAGACACTACTCGGCCGCCATTTTCGCTTCCAGGTGCGCTATGCGGATCGCTGCCGGCGGATGGCTGTAATGAAAAGCCGAATACAAGGGATCGGGAGTCAGCGTGCTGGCGTTTTCTTCATACAGTTTGACCAGGCCGCTGATCATTTTGGCCGCCTGCGCATGCTCGGACGCGAAGCTGTCCGCTTCAAACTCAAACTTGCGTTGGAAAAAGGCGCTGATCGGCTGCATGAAAAAGGTGAATGCCGGCGAAACCAGCATGAACAGCAACAAGGCGGCGGCATGCGAAGGCTGCTGTACGCCGAGGCCGGTATAAAACCAGGATTGATCGATCAGCCAGCCGAGGATGCCGAGGCTGATCAGGCTCATCACCGAAGTGGCGACCAGCATCTTGATCACATGCTTGCATTTGAAATGCCCCAGTTCATGGGCCAGCACCGCTTCGAGTTCTTCATCGTCTAGCGATTTGATCAGGGTGTCGAAAAACACGATCCGTTTGTTGTTGCCGAGGCCGGTGAAATAGGCATTGCCGTGGCCGGAGCGTTTGGATCCGTCCATCACGAAAATGCCCTGGCTGCTGAAGCCGCAGCGATCCAACAGTTTTTGGATCCGTGTTTTCAAGGAGCCGTCTTCCATCGGCGTGAATTTGTTGAACAACGGCGCGATCAGGGTCGGAAACAGCCAGCTCATCAGCAGGGAAAAGCTCATCATGATCGCCCAGGCCCAGAGCCACCAAAGAGGGCCGACATTGTCCATCACCCACAAAATCAATGCCAACAGCGGCATGCCGATCGCCGCGCCCAACGCCAGCTGCAGCGCATGATCCTGGAAAAACTGTTTGAGAGTACTTTTGTTGAAGCCGAATTTTTCTTCGATCACGAAGGTTTGATACAGGCTGGTCGGCAGTTCCAGGAGGGTCATCACCAGAAAGATCGTTGCGATCGCCGCGACCCCGGAGAGGATTGAAGATTCGATAACCGAGGACCAGAAGGTGAACGCGAGATTGATGCCGCCGCCGAGGGTCAGCAGTAACAGGACGACGAGTCCGAAGATGCCGTCGATGTCGCCGAGTTTGCCTTTCGCAATCGTATAGTCTGCCGCCTTTTGGTGCGCTGCCAGCGGCACCGACTTCGCGAAAGCCGCGGGGACTTCGCCGCGGTGCGCCAGCACGTAAGCGGCCTGGCGTCTGGACAGCCAGAATTGCAGCGAGTAGGAAATAATCAGCGCGATGATGAAAATAACGGTAAAAATGTTCATGGATATCTGGTTATAATCGAAGCTTTTAAGAAATAGCCATTGAGATTCGCCAATGCTACACTAATCGGAACTTTATGAACATAATGGAGCGATATTAAATGGCACTGGATTCGGATCGTCTTATCTGGATTGACCTCGAAATGACCGGATTAAATCCTGACCGGGATGTGATTATCGAGATTGCGACGATCGTCACCGACAAGGATCTGGTGATATTGGCGCAGGGACCGGTGCTGGCCGTGCATCAGCCCGATGCGGTGCTGGCGGAGATGGACGATTGGAATCAGCAACATCACGGCCAATCCGGTTTGATCGATCGTGTAAGGGTCTCCGAAATCGATACGGCGGAAGCCGAACGGCAGACGCTCGAATTTTTGCGACAATGGGTTCCCGAAAGGACCTCGCCGATGTGCGGCAATACGATAGGGCAGGATCGGCGTTTCCTGGTCCGCTACATGCCGAAGCTGGAAGCTTTTTTCCATTACCGCAGCATCGATGTTTCGACGCTGAAAGAATTGGCGGCGCGCTGGGCGCCGGAAATCAAGGACGGCTTCAACAAGGTATCCTCGCACCGCGCCCTGGACGACATCAAAGAATCGATCGACGAACTCCAATATTACCGGGAGCATTTCATCGCGCCCCAATTTGCGGCCAAGCGCGGGTCATAAGCCGTTCACATGAATCAGTTGATCGTGATTGCACTCGGCGGCGCCTGCGGCTCGGTAGTGCGTTTTCTGGTATCGAGCGGCGTTTACCAGTGGCTGGGGCGGGGCTTTCCTTTCGGCACGCTGGCCGTGAATGTGATCGGTTCCTTTTTGATCGGCCTGTTGGCCGAAGCCTTGATTCTGCAAAAGGTCACGTTCGCGCTCGAATACCGCGCCGCGATCCTGGTCGGCTTTCTCGGCGGCTTTACGACCTTTTCGAGTTTTTCACTCGAAACGATTTATCTGATCGAACAGGGCGCACTGTCGAAGGCCGCGATCAATATCGCACTCAGCGTAGGCGCCTGTTTGTTGGCGGTCTGGCTTGGTCTTTTAGCCGGCAGGTCGCTCTATTATTATTCGGCCGGGATGATCCATTGGCAGGACGGCGCGTTTCCTTATGCGATCATGCTCGCGAATGCGCTGGTCGCATTCCTGATCGGCATCGTCGCCGCGATCCTGTTGCAGCGCGTCGAGATCGCGGTCGAATACCGCGCCGCGATGATGGTGATCATGGCCGGCGTCTTTTTGACCTTGTCGGGTCTCTATGTGGTGCTATACCTGCTTGAGCATGGCTTTGCGCTGGAGACCCATTTGAATCTGATCGTGGGCGTGTTTGCCGGCAACGGCTTGTTGTGTTTATTGTTGTTATGGCTCGGCCTGAGCGCGGGTGAACGGATATGAGCATCAAACCGATAATGCTTGCCAGAGTTTACGTGCTGGAAGGCGACATGCGCATCGAAAAGGCGCTGAACCTGTTGCGCGACCGGCAGAAAATTCTGGGCGCGACCGTGTTTCGCGGCATCGAGGGCATGGGCACCTCGCGCGAAATCCATACCTCGTCGCTGGTCGATTTATCGCTCGAACTGCCGTTGATACTGGAGTTCTATGACGAGCCGGACAGGGTCATGCAGGCGATCGCCGCCTTGCAGGCCGAACTGCATTTCGAGCATATCGTCAGTTGGCCGGCCCAGGCGCATTTAGACTAGATTTTTTCTTGATATTAATAGTAACGTATTCATCATGTTAGACCCCAAGTTATTTAGAACCGAACTCGATTATGTCGCCGAGCAATTGGCAAGACGCGGCTTTGCTTTCGACAAGCAGGCTTATGCCGACCTCGAAAACCGCCGAAAAGACGTGCAGGTCAAAACGCAGGAACTGCAAAACGAGCGCAACAGCCGTTCGAAGGCGATAGGGCAGGCCAAGGCCAAGGGCGAGGACATTCAACCCTTGATGGATCAGGTCCAGCATCTCGGCGATCAGTTGAAACAGGCCGAAACCGAACTGGCCGAGATTCAGACAGCGATCACCGCGCTGCTGGAGTATATCCCGAACATTCTCGACATCGATGTGCCGGAAGGCAAGAACGAAGACAGCAATGTCGAAATCAGCCGCTGGGGCACCTTGCCCGCGTTCGACTTTACGCCGAAGGATCATGTCGATCTGGGCGCCAGAAACAAACGCATGGATTTCGAGTTGGGCGCCAAGCTCAGCGGCGCGCGCTTCGTCGTCTTGAACGGCGCGCTGGCCCGGTTGCAACGGGCGATCATCCAGCTGATGCTTGATACTCATACCGGCGAGCACGGCTACAGCGAGACCTATGTGCCGTATCTGGTCAACGCGGACAGTTTGCGCGGCACCGGCCAGTTGCCGAAGTTCGAGGCCGATTTGTTCAAGGCCGGCGATAATCCCCCTTTATACCTGATTCCGACTGCGGAAGTGCCGGTCACCAATATCGTTCGCGACGTGATCCTTGATACGAAAGACCTGCCGTTGAAGATGGTCTGCCACAGCCCGTGTTTCCGTAGCGAGGCCGGAGCCTACGGCCGCGACGTGCGCGGCATGATCCGTCAGCATCAGTTCGAGAAGGTCGAGATCGTGCAGATCGTCAGGCCGGAAGATTCGGCGCGGGCGCATGAGGAACTCACACAACATGCGGAAACGATTCTGCAAAAACTGAACCTGCCGTACCGCCGCATGCTGCTGTGCGCCGGCGATACCGGCTTTTCTTCCGCGAAGACCTACGACCTCGAAGTCTGGCTGCCGGGGCAAGGTGTTTACCGCGAAATTTCTTCGTGCAGCAATTTCAAGGATTTCCAGGCGCGCCGCCTGCAGGCCCGCTGGCGCAATCCCGAAACCGGCAAGCCGGAACTCGTACATACCTTGAATGGCTCGGGCTTGGCCGCCGGCAGAACCTTGATCGCGGTACTCGAAAATTACCAGGATGCAGAAGGTCGAATCCGGATTCCGGAGGCTTTGCTGCCTTACATGGGCGGCATCGACGTGATCGACTAATTTGCACAGGCTTATTTTTCTCCCCATTCTCTAACGCCTTTGGCGTGTCCAAAATAAAAAGCGCCGTCATTTCTTGACGGCGCTTTTTTTTCGCGTTTTTTGCTGGATCGCCAGATCCTGATTGTGGCCGGCTTACGACCCTCCTTACCCGTAAGCTTGAGTTTTTTTTAAATTTGCGAGACGGTTCTCAAAATTTAAATTTGCAGCATGGCAATTCTTAATTGTTTTTTAAGCTTTGCTATATTTATCACAAACATCGATCGGCTTTTAAAATAAGGAACTGTCGTAACTACATTATATATTTAAGGAAGAGAAAAGGAAGATGACTGTGGTTTTATAGTTCGTGAAGCATGAATGCGGTGTTCAACTGATTCTATTGGATAGAATAATTTAACTTTTTATAAATGAGGGGGCAGCATGAATAATCAAAAACATCACGTTCATAAACAACAGCATAAGATTAAATCGTTAACCTTGATGGGAACCGTTGCCGCACTAACGGCGATGCCTGTTGCTTGGGCGGACTTCACCTTGACTGACGACAGTTACGTGTCATCTGCCCAGGTGAAGAAAAATTTTGGCAAGGCCGCATACATTTTTGTGAGCGGTACAACGCAAACAGGTTATCTGAAATTTAGTCTGAATGGCGCGCCAACCGGTACGCTGACTCAGGCCAAGTTAAAGCTGTTCGTGCCGAAGAGGAAAGGCACGACGGGTACCTTGAGCTTGTTTCAGTCAAACACAACTGTTGGTGAGATGACGATTAAAAATGCCGACCTGAACATTGGGGCGCTAATTGGGGACGCGACTCCACAACTTTATCAATGGGTGGAGTTTGATGTCACCGACTATGTCAAAGAAAGCTTGAGAAATGGCGCGACGGCGGTCAGTTTTGCACTGCAAGGCAGCGACGACCTCAATATTCGACTCGACAGCAAGGAAGGTAAAGCCACGGCTCATGAGCCGAAACTGGAGATCATTTGGGATAATACCGGAGCGGCAGGTGCGACGGGATCAACCGGTGCAACAGGTCCTCAGGGGGCGACGGGTGCGGATGGCGCAACAGGTCCTCAGGGGGCGACGGGTGCGGATGGCGCAACAGGACCTCAGGGGGCGACGGGTGCGGATGGCGCAACAGGGCCTCAGGGGCCGGCAGGTGCGGATGGCGCAATAGGACCTCAGGGGCCGGTAGGTGCGGATGGCGCAACAGGACCTCAGGGGCCGGCGGGTGCGGATGGCGCAACAGGACCTCAGGGGCCGGCGGGTGCGGATGGCGCAACAGGTCCGACAGGTCCAAAGGGTGACAATGGCCTTACCGGAGGCGTCTTAGGCACAGTGGTGGTCAGATATCACACGCAAACTAATCCCGGTAATAACGCTGTGGTGGCTGCCAATTGTGTTGGGTCCGAAGTCGCATTCGGCGGCGGCGGTGCGCCAGCGGTAACCAGTGCACAGGTCGTAAGGAGCCTACCCTTATTTAATCAGGCTGTAATCGGAACTGACGGCTCGGTCACGCCGAATGGCTGGGGGGTGTCATGGACGTCGTCAAACGGCAATAATCCTCCGACCGCTGGTGATTACACCGTTTATGTGGTTTGTGCGGTCCCGAATCCGGGTTAGTCTTTAATGATGGGCGTTTTTTAACTCCAACCTTGCCGATCAAAGAACCCATCCTAGCGATGGGTTCTTTGTTGATGGGCTTCAGATTTATAACATTTTCAATTTTGATCTTACGTCCAGATGATGCAAGGCGGATCAATAAAAGGTCATATGCGTTTTAATTGCGCCATTATGCGCGTTCCTGAGATTCACATCAGGATCATTTTTTTACATAATATTCCGAAAATGCTTGTTCACCTGTTTCACTGCCATGCCTGCACCGGTTTGCGCAATGAAACGCTCCATAGGCTCAAGGAAATAGTGTCATGACGAAAAAACGCATTTGTCTGAATATGATCGTAAAAAATGAAACGCCCGTGCTCGGGCGCTTGTTTGCTTCGGTCAAGGATGTGATTGGCTATTATGTGATCGTTGATACCGGTTCGACCGATGGCACGCCTGAATTTATCAAGTCTTGGATGGAGAAGGCGGGGATACCGGGTGAGGTTCATAGCCATGAATGGGTCAATTTCGGATTCAATCGAAATCAGGCATTGCAATATGCTTATCAATCAGGCCAGGCCGATTGGGTGCTGATTATCGACGCCGACGAAGAACTGGCTTATTCCGATCCGCAGTTTTACCGTAAATTACAGCCCGGTATTTCCTATCGCCTTCAAAAGCATCATGGAATCTTGCGTTACAGTCTGAGCAATTTGGTGGATATTTCGCAAACACGGTGGCAATGGCAGGGGGTTGTGCATGAATATTTGCTACCCGAGGGTTCGCCTGTCATCGAGTCTTTAGCCGATGCCTGGATCATTTTTCATGAGGGTGAAGGGGTGCGTTCTCGTGGCGTCAGCGCCGAGGAAAAATTTCTGAAGGATGCGCGCTTGCTCGAAACCGAATTGAAAAAAAATCCCGAGGATTGCCGCAGCCGTTTTTATTTGGCGCAATCTTACCGGGATGCCAAACAATTTCAAAAAGCTTACGCGAATTATTTACAGCGCGCCGAGATGCCGGGTTGGGTTGAGGAAAACTTCGTCGCCCAATATCAGGCCGGAAAATTGGCGGTGGTTATGAATAAGCCGTATGGCGAGATTGTCTCGCAATTGCTGAAAGCTTATGAAATGCGGCCAAGCCGGGGCGCCGAGCCTTTACATGAACTGTCGGCCTATTGCCGTAATCAGGGCTGGTATGCCCAGGCCTATTTATTCGCGAAAGCGGGCAGCGAGATTCCGTTCCCAAGCGACATACTGTTTGTCGAAAAAGCCGTTTATCAGTGGCGAATTTTTGATGAATTGGCGGTGGCGGCTTACTGGACCGGGCGCTATCAGGAAAGCCGGGAGGCTTGTGAAAAAATCCTGCAATGTCCTCTGACGGCTGGCGATGCCGAACGCGTTCGGAAAAATCTGCAATTCGCCTTGCAAAAATTGGCGGAATGTTAGGGCACAGATCGAGAGAAAATCCAAAAAGCTGGACGTAAAAAAGCCGCGTCGATGATTCCTGCAAAAGAATGAATCATCGACGCGGCCAAGTACGATCCGCATGCCGGAAAACCGAGAGAGGCCTTCCGGTATCGAGAGCAATGCTAAAAGCTATTGAATAACCTTCAGTTCGACGCGGCGGTTGTTGGCGCGGCCTTCCTCGGTGTCATTGGTATCGATCGGGGTGGTCAAGCCATAACCTTGCGGTATCAGTGTCGCGCCAGCGCCGACTTTACGCGACAGGTATTTGGCTACGGCGGTAGCACGGCGTTCGGAAAGCTTTTGGTTATACTCGGCCGATGCGGTATTGCTGGTGTGGCCTTGGACTTCGATCGTCACACCTGGATTGTTGCTGATGACTTCGGCTGCGCTATCCAGTTCGCCATAGTATTGCGGCTTGATGTTGCTCTTGTCATTGTCGAATTTGACATCGATGATCCAGCAACCGAACTGATTGACATGCGCGCCTTTCAATGTATTCGGGCAGCGGTCGTTGCAGTCGTTGACGCCATCGCTGTCGCTGTCGGTCGCTTCACAGCCTGGAGCCGCCACGGGGCCTGCAGGTTTCAGGAAAACGTTTTTGACAAACTCAGCCATGCCGGCCGGAGAGGCGATATTTTCTGCATCTGCGCGAAAGCCGCAACCGGCGACATCGGACAGGCTGTTCAGCAATAATTTGCCGCTTTCTTCATGTTTGTTGCCGACCCAGACTGAGTACACGCAAAGACGGTCGCCGTATTGTTGTTTGAGGGCTTGCACCGCGGGAACCGGGCTGGCTTCGAGTTCGTGGCCATCGCTCAGAATCAGCAAGGCGATACGGCCCGATGTGCTGGAAAGGTCGGAAGCTGCGGCTTCGACCGCTTCATGCATCGGTGAGCCGCCGCTCGCGCAGGTCAGTGCGTCGATGCCGGAGGTGAACGTGCCTTTACTGTAGGCGGCAGGCGGCAGATTCAACAGCGTGCTGCCCCAGTTCGTGCAAGGGCCGAAGCCAAAGCTGCGGATGCCGGCGGTCAGTTTCAGGTCGGGGATGGTTTGGTTGATGCGGGACAGGATTTCCTTTTCCACCGCAAGTTTTTCCGGTGTATGGCCGGAAGCAAAAGCCGCGCCTTGATAGTCTTCTCCCATCGAGGAAGACGAGTCGTTAATCACAAAAAAATTGTCGGTTTTTTGTTGATACTGCCCGGAAGTCAGTAATTCGTTAAGATCTCTGGCCTGAAACGGATCAAAATTGCCCACAGGGGTTGATGCGCAACCGGAAATGAGCAGCGCCCCAAGCGACGCCGCGGCGATGAGTGGTTTATTCATTGAAAAAATCTCCTTGTTACAAAACGATGAAGATAAAGGAATTTGCAGTATCAATACCAAGCTCCGATTCTAACATTGTCGGTATGTTTTGAGTAGCTTATTTTTATGGGGTTGAACTTTTTGAGATTTTCCTAACACAATGCCATGAATTACGGCGGGCGCATCCAACGTGTGATGCGGATCACTCGTGCCGCGATAACGACAATTACGCCGTTTCTGGGCCTGTTGCGTGACCAGGAACGCGGGGTGATGGAGCGGAATTTTGAAGCGAATGCCGGATAAACGCTAAAATAGGCGCCAACCCAATTAAATGAACCGAACTTTTTGCTCAACACATTACGGAATTCAATGACAATCACCACACGTTTCGCTCCCAGTCCTACCGGTTATTTGCACATCGGCGGCGCCCGTACTGCACTGTTTTCCTGGCTTTACGCGCGCAAGCACGGCGGCGATTTCATCTTGCGCATCGAAGATACCGATCTCGAGCGCTCGACTCAGGAATCGGTCAATGCGATCTTGGAGGGCATGACCTGGCTGGGTCTCGAATACGACAAGGGGCCGTTTTACCAAACACACCATTTCGATCGCTACAAAGAAGTCATTCAGCAATTACTTGCACAAGGCGATGCCTATTATTGTTGCTGCAGCAAGGAAGAGTTGGAAACCGTGCGCAATGAGCAAATGGCCAACAAGGAAAAGCCGCGCTACAACGGCAAGTGCCGCGATGCGGGGCATAAAGGCGACGATGGCCGCGACTATGTGGTTCGTTTCAAAAATCCTGTGGACGGCGCGGTCACGATCAACGACTTGGTCAAAGGCGACATCGTGGTCGCCAATAAAGAACTGGACGACCTGGTGATCGCGCGGACGGACGGTTCGCCGACTTATAATCTGACCGTCGTAGTCGACGACATGGACATGAAGGTCACGCATGTGATTCGCGGCGATGACCATATCAACAATACGCCTCGGCAAATGAACATTTTGCGTGCCCTGGGCGCTCCGGTGCCGTTGTATGCGCATTTGCCGATGATTTTGGGTGCGGACGGCGCGCGGCTGTCCAAGCGTCATGGCGCAGTCAGCGTGATGCAGTTCCGCGACGAGGGTTATCTGCCGGAAGCGTTGCTGAATTATCTGGTGCGTCTCGGCTGGTCGCACGGTGATCAGGAAGTGTTCTCGGTCGATGAAATGGTCGAATATTTCAAGCTGGAAAACGTCAATGTTTCCGCATCGACCTTCAATACGAAGAAGCTGTTGTGGCTGAACCATCAATACATCATGAACAGCGATCCGGCGCATGTCGCGCGTCATTTGAGCTGGCACATCGGTCAGCTGGACATCGATCCTTCGGAAGGGCCGGACCTGGTCGAGGTCGTGAAGGCGCAGCGGGAACGCAGCCAAACCTTGGTCGAGATGGCCCGGGCTAGTGCGTTTTTTTACCGCGAGTTTGATGAGTACGATGAAAAGGCGGTCAAAAAGAACTTCACTGCCGAAGCCGCGGCGGTGTTGGCTGCCCTTTATCAGCAATTCGCAAAGGTCGAGGACTGGCAAGGGGAGGTGCTGCACCAAGTGATTGTCGATCTGGCCGAAGCGCAAGCGTTGAACATGGGCAAGGTTGCGCAGCCGTTGCGTGTGGCGGTAACCGGCACGGCCGTATCGCCGGCGATCGATGTGACCTTGACTTTGCTCGGCAAGGATAAGACCTTGTCTAGAATACAAAAAGCGATCGATGTGATAAAAAATTTAAATTAATGCTGGACAAGGTTTGTAGATCCTGTATAATGGGCTTTCTCAACTGATGATGTTGGGGCCATAGCTCAGCTGGGAGAGCGCTTGCATGGCATGCAAGAGGTCAGCGGTTCGATCCCGCTTGGCTCCACCAAATCAGATGATTGACACTTATTCTGTCCCCATCGTCTAGCGGCCTAGGACACTGCCCTTTCACGGCGGTAACAGGGGTTCGAACCCCCTTGGGGACGCCACTAGTCAAGTCAACATTGTAGGTTGATTTTAGATAGAGAATAAGTAAAGACCAAAGGTGTGCCAGGATATATTAGAACGGCATGCCAGAGACAGACCAGATTCTGTCCCCATCGTCTAGCGGCCTAGGACACTGCCCTTTCACGGCGGTAACAGGGGTTCGAACCCCCTTGGGGACGCCATATTCGAAGGGCTATCCGAAAGGATAGCCCTTTTTTATTGCCTCGCGTTTTTTCCGCCCACCTATTTCCGAACCCCGCTGTTTGCTTGCTTAAATCCGGCGCTTTCGCTTATGTGGGTTTAGGCCGCATGATTGTTCTGTTTAATGTCTTCCCTGCTATAAATCGAATCCACGACTTTTTTAAACCAGCGTGGACGACTCAGCACCACATACAGGATCAGAGGTTCCAGAATGGGCACGGGAATCACATGGATGATAATCAAAATGACCAAGATCAGGGCGCAAATCAGTGTGGGAAGAAAGGCGACTTTATTCCTATTCATCAGTTGACGCTCTCGGTTTTTTACTACGGTAAATTTGATCGACCAAATCTTTGAACCAGTAGGGCCGTGCGATCAGAACATACAGCACCAAGGTTTCCAATATCGGCAGAGGAGTCACATGCAGGATGAACAGACCGGTTAACGCAATAAAACATAACACCAGTCTAAAGGAGATGGAATCTTTAAATGTGCTCATGATAAATGGGGCGGGTTGCTTTATTTGAGATCATTCGCGTCGTTTTGATTGCCGCGGCCGCTATGATTGTATATCTCCAGCACCGCGTTAATGAACCATTGCGGCCGGAAAATGAGAATATACAGCATGATAAAACCCAGGATAGGAAAGGGTAATGTATCCAGTAACATGACCAACAAAAGAACGATCATCCATTTGATTCTGGCAAAGGTGGCGTTATGACTCATATTCGCAAAAGCTCACGATGGCTCGGATATCATAAAATACCCCAATTCGATCGAATTAAACAGCGCAAGTTCGGAACAGCCGGTTAATGGTCGTTTCTTTCCAGGCGGTCGAGCAGGATCGCAATCAGCATATCGTTCATCACATTCACCCCGGAGCGGCAGCGGGCAATCATCCAGTCGATCGTGGTGATCAGCGGCACGGCGGTAACGACCAGCGCTTCCGGCAGGCCGGCGGTGCTGAGTACCAGAGGTAGGGCGATCAAACCGGCTTCCGGGATGCCCGAGATGCCGACGCCGACCATGATCGCCGCGGCGACGATGATCAATTGCTGCGCCAGCGTCAGATCGAAGCCGATCGCTTGCGCCAGGAACAGCGCCGCCATCGCTTCGTACAGGATGATGCCGTCATTGTTCAGATTGGTGCCGATGCAGACCGACAGGCGCGCCGACCGGCTCGAAACGCCCATGTTTTCGGTCAGGCAGCGCAGGGTGATCGGCATCGTCGCGAGGCTGCTGTTGGTCGATATCGCGGTGATGATCGCATCGGCGCCTTCGCCGAAATAGCGTTTGACCGGCATCTTGCCGCCCCATTTCGCCATGCAGGGATAATAGACGAGCGCATGCAGCAGCAGGCCAGTCAGCATGGTGGCCAAAAACACCGCAACCAGCGCAAAAACGTTCAGGCCCGCCTTGCCGACCACTTGCGCGACCACGCCAAAAACCGCGAAAGGAATCGCCTTGACGACCCAGAGCAGCATCTGAATCAGCAAGTGATAACAGATGCCGATCAGTTTTTCGAGCAGGTGCAGGCCGGATTGGTCCTGGTCCGCGCTTTGCTGCTTGAACCGGCGGATCGCAGCGCCGGTCAGCAAGGCCAGTAATATGATCGCAATCACGTTGTTTTTGACAAACGGTTCCAGCAAACTCTCGGGAATGGTGCCGATGATGGTTTTCAGCGGATCGAGCGACAGATTTTCCGGTATCGGTTTGGCGGCAATGGCGGTTGCGCCGGCATGCAGTTGGGTGGTCATGTCGGTCAGTTTGCCTTCCCAAGCGCGGCCGGGGCGCAGGACGTTCATCAAGGTCAAGCCGATCACGATTGCCACGGCCAGATTCATCGAGCATAAAGTCAACAGACGGCGGCCATGCTTGAATGAAAGGTCGGTATTGACCATTGCTTCCAGGATCGCGAAAAAGACCAGAGGTGTCGCCAGGGCTTTTAACAGGCGGATCACCAATTGGCCTGATTGCCCCAGTGTCGCATTGTTCAATAAGCCGAAGCCATAATTTTCGGTCCCGAAAAGGACGCCCAGCGCGGCGCCGAAAATGACGCCGATGATGACCCGAACGTATAAGGGCGATGCAGAGAGGCTGAATTTATGCATAAGTTGCTTCTTGAGCTAGAATTTTAGGGTCGGAATTGCTTCGGGGGGCAGTGTAACACTCTGTGTAATGCAACGATAAACGCTTTGCGATCCAAGCCGGGCCTTTGGGGTGACGGATCAGGGTTTCGCCAAGCCGTACGCGTGTGTTGCCATTTTGTTGCGGCCTGTTTGGGTGTAACATGTCCGCAGTCTGTCTTCAACACGCGGAGAAAAGCCATGAGCTCCTGCTGCCATGATCCCACCGAACCGCCTAGAATCGATCCCCGCGACGTACTGAGGGAACAGGAGCATTACGATAATCTGGTCCGCGATCTTTTTACCGGCGACCCTGAAAGAATCCTGCTCCGATTGCTGAACGAATCCAATGCTTATCTCAGGGAACTGGCGGCGCTTCGGGCGCATTATCCGGCCGTGCGGTTGCAGGCGATCGCCTTGTTGAATAACAAAAGTTTGGAGACACTGGAGCGCATCGCTGAAAAGGAGCCGGATTCAGCTTTCGGCGCGGCGGCTAGGCAACGGCTCGAGCAATTGCAATAATACGGCATTTCCACACGAAAATATTGGGAGACACGCTGATGAAGGCATGGCAAATACTTGGACTAGGCCCGTTGCTGTTGATGTGTGGCGCGGTTTGGGGCTACGGCAGCAGCAATAGCTCAAAAGCTTGCGCCAAACCCGGCTTCAGTCAATTTTATCCGCCAGACAAGGCGGACGTTGTACCAAACGCCAAATTTTCCTTTTTGGCTTCGCCCAATACCCGGCCGGACACGATCAGGGTGGTCGTCAAAGACTTGTCTGCATCGATTGCAGTCAAACCGGTTCCGCAGGGCTATCAGGTTAGCGGAATGTTGCCATCCGCATTGCATGGGACTTTTGCACGGATCAATATTAGCGCGGAAGGGGCAAGCCAGTGCAAGGGCAGCGGTGGCTGGTTGGTCAATATCGGCGAGTGATCGGATGAACATCAAACATAAACGCGACAAGAAAAAAATCGGCAAGGAAGCGTACAAAGCCACGTTGACGCAATTGCAGATCGAACTGGTCAAGCTGCAAAAGCACATCATCAAGCATGACGAAAAAGTGGTGATCATCTTCGAGGGCCGGGATGCCGGCGGCAAGGACGGCTCTATCAAGCGCATCATTCAGCATCTGAGTCCGCGCGAAACTCGAGTAGTGGCGTTAGGTAAGCCTTCCGACCGGGACAAGAGCAGCTGGTATTTTCAACGCTATGCGCCGCATCTGCCGGCGGCGCAGGAGATGGTGCTATTCAACCGCAGCTGGTATAACCGCGCGGGCGTGGAGCGCGTGATGGGGTATTGCAGCGACCAGGAATATCACGAGTTTCTCGAAACCGTGCCGGATTTTGAATTGATGCTGGTGCGCTCGGGGATCAAACTCTTGAAATATTATTTGGACATCAGTCGGGAAGAACAAAAGCGGCGTCTCGAAGACCGTGAACGGAACCCGCTGAAACAATGGAAAACCAGCCCGGTCGATCTGGAAGCGGTCAAGCATTGGGAGGACTACAGCCTCGCTCGCAATATCATGTTGGCAAGAACGCATCATTTGGATGCGCCCTGGACCGTGGTGCGAGCCGACGACAAAAAAACCGCCCGAATCAATATCATCAAAGACATTTTGTTTCGTCTCGACTATAAGGACAAAGACGAAGCCCTGGTTCTTCCCGATACCGACATCGTGTTCAATTATGCGGAAAGTTATCTGAAAAACGGCATGATTGCTTTGTAGTCTGAAGGACGTTCTAGGTCACGGTCTTGCCGCCGCAAATACCATGGGCTGGAGACTAAACGGGGGTGTTCGTAAAGGCGGCTTATTTAATATGTAAGTTAAAATTTCATTTTTAGTCAAACTTGTATCTGATTTATGTAATATTTATGTATTGGTAACCCTATCACAAAAACAAAGGCGCATTTCTGCAATACTAACAAGGAACTTCAAATTGGTCCGTTGTCCCGCCTTTGGCGATATCGGCCGATTTTATATCGCCATATTGGAGGGCAGTCACCATGCGCCAGATCAATTTTTATTTGTCCGTAGCCATTACGCTAGCCTTGCTGATCGCATTGACCGAAGTCGCTATCGCAAAACCGGCTTCCCGCCACGATCCGAGAACCCAAGCCGGTCCACATTCGGGCAAGATGTATGGCAAAGGCGCGCCTTTCCAGATCGAAGATCTGCCGGCGCGAAGCCATCTACGCCATGCTCTCGAAAGACTTTCAAGAGCGGGCAAACTCAAAGCGATGAGACGTCTGCATGAATTTTCTTTTCCGGAAGCCGATATTGAGTCTTTAGAGGTCGATCAGGAAGGCGGCGTATTTTACAGCGATACCGTAATACCCGAGCCGGTAGCCAGCAACTCCGCTGCGGCTACCTCGGAAACGATTGCTCTGCCGCCGGTCGACGTATTCAAGCTGCATAGCCTTCCCGGTGCAGCCAAAAAAGTATTTCTGGATTTTGATGGCCACGTGATCAGCGGCACGGCCTGGAATTCGACCAACCCAACTTTAAACGCATTGCCATTTGACATCGACGGCGATCCGAATTCGTTCAACGCCGAAGAATTGAACCGGATCCATGAAATCTGGCATCGGGTTGCCGAGGATTATGCGCCTTTCGCTATCGATGTGACGACCGAGGAGCCGTCGACTTTCGGCCCTTCGGTTGGAAGGGTTTTGTTTACCAATAGCACCGATGCATCGGGCCTCGCGATGCCATCCCAATATGCCGGTGGCGTGGCTTATATCAATGTTTTCGGCGGCAGCAAATACGCCAGTTATTATTCGCCCGCGCTGGTCTACTACAACAATTTGAGTTCAGGCTATGCGCCTTATGTGGCCGAGGCGGCCGCGCACGAATTCGGACATAATCTGGGTTTATCGCACGATGGCACCAGCGATGTGGGGTATTATTCAGGCCTCGGCAGCGGCCATTCGTCCTGGGGTCCGATCATGGGCCTCGATTACTACACCAATGTGACGCAATGGAGCAAGGGGGAATATCCTGACGCCAATAACACGCAGGATGACATCAGCATCATTGCGAATAAACTGACGTTTAGAGCCGACGATCACGGCAATGCGTTAGGGACTGCCAGTCTGCTCGCCGTAGAAAGCGACGGCAGCATTCTGGCGACAAACCCGCAAAACGATCCGGGAAACAGCGATCCCTTGAACAAAGGTATCATTGAAAAACAGGGCGATATCGATGTTTTTGCTTTCGATGCCGATGGTGGTACCGTCAATATTACCGTTACGCCGGCTTGGGCCGCATTCACCCGATCCGGCGATACGAACGATCAATCGCGCGGCGCCAATCTCGATGTCAAGGCGACGCTCTATGACGCATCGGGTAGTGTTGTGACCGACAGCGATCCGCTGGACGATACCAACGCCGTGATTAGCGCTTCCGTAAACGCTGGACGGTATTATCTCGCAATCACCGGCGTGGGCAATTCATCGACACCGTATTCCAGCTACGGCAGCGAAGGCGAGTTTTTCATTACGGGTGCAGTGCCGCCGCCTTCCTTCGTCGCCGACACCACGCCGCCGTCGCCAGCTCCGGCCTGGCAAAGCGCGCCAATTGCGCAAAGCGAAAGCAGTATTGCGATGACATCGACACTTGCAACCGATGCTTCCGGCGTGGTCGAGTATCGGTTCATCTGTGTTGCAGGCGGTAATGGGTGCGTCAATAGCGCCTGGCAATCCAGTCCAAATTATGTGATTGGCGGTTTGACCGCCGGAACCAGCTATACCTTTCAAGTCGTGGCCCGGGATGCCGCCGGCAATCAAACGCCTGCTTCATCGATGGCCAGCGCTACAACGTTGACGGTCACTTCGAGCAATCCGGTCAATGATGCG
Organism: Methylomicrobium lacus; assembly: GCF_041897535.1. Classification (GTDB taxonomy): domain Bacteria; phylum Pseudomonadota; class Gammaproteobacteria; order Methylococcales; family Methylomonadaceae; genus Methylomicrobium; species Methylomicrobium lacus_A. Next base: position 458,443 of record NZ_CP169217.1, on the reverse strand, counting down.
CCGATTGCATTGCCGGATAGTGATACGGTGCGATTAAAAAGATCTGTCAGCATCAATGTGCTGGGTAACGATAGCGATGTCGATGGCGATAATTTGACGATCATTTCTTCAACAAAAGGCACGATTGTCAATGGCAAGAGCATATCCTATAAAGGGCTGATCTTAGGAACCGACACCTTCACCTATACCGTCAGCGATGGTAAGGGAGGCACTGCATCGGCGACCGTAACCGTCACAGTCAGTAAATAGGGCAGTGCATACATTGCGGGAATAAAATTGCCTGCCATCAGGCCGCGAACTTATGCACGCCATCAGAGTCGATAGCCTAGCATTTGAACGTTGCATCATCTGATGGGGATTTCCATGACCAATCATCAATCGAGTACCGCGTCGATCATTACCTTATTTTTACAATGGCTGGACCGCAATGTGCTCGATCTGGGCAGGCAGATGCGCATCAGCTATTTGCCTCCCTTGATGGTTTATCTGGCGGCGGGCGTTGCCGGGCTTACCGGCATCGTCGGGACTTTTTTCGTGAAGGAATCTCTCGGTTTGTCTGCCGAATTTTTGGCCGCTTTGGGGTTTTGGGCGATGCTGCCTTGGGCTTTTAAGATGCCGATGGGGCATCTGGTCGATTTGTTATGGCGCTATAAGGCCGGTCTGGTCTATTTGGGCGCGGCGCTGATCGCCACCAGTTTGCTGATCATGATCAAACTGTTAGGCGATATTGAATACATGCGGCATTTATGGCCGGTCGAAAACTGGTTTGTGTTATCGGCGTTGTTGGCTCCGATCGGTTATGTGATTCAGGATATCGTGGCCGATGCGATGACCGTGGAGGCTGTACGGCGTTTCGATGACGAAGGCCGGCCGCTTCCCGAACCGCAAATTCTGGCCGCGCATACCACGATGCAAACCTTGGGTCGGGTCGCGATCATCGGCGGCAGCCTGCTCGTGGCCGGCGTTAACGTCCTGTTTTTCCGCGGCGTCGAAGCGATGGGCGCGGCCGAGAAGGCCGCGGTTTATCTGTCGATTTACCGCTGGGCGCTTTGGATTCCGGTGATCTCGGTCCTCGGCGTCGCATTGTCGTCTTATTTGCGCTCGCAGCAGGAATGGCGGCTCGCTGCGCAAGGTTTCGAGTTTGAGGATATTGAACGGATCATCGCTACCGGCGCGCATGAAGCGCCCGTGGTCAATTGGCCGCTGTTGGGCGGCGGGCTCGGATTTGCGTTATTCGCGGCGGTGATGGGCTTGGGCGGCTTCTCGAACAGCGAAGAGATCGTCTTCATCGGCTCGCTGGCCATCGTGCTGTTTTTGATGTGGCGGTTGACGATGGACCTCGAAAGCAAAACCCGAAATCAATTGTACGGCACCGCCTTCGTGATCTTCGCGTTTCGCGCGGTGCCGACCACCGGCGCGGGGGAGACCTGGTGGATGATCGACGACCTCGGCTTCGATCAGCAGTTTATCTCGAAACTGTCGCTGATTTCGAGCGCGTTGACCCTGGTGGGCATGTTTGTGTTTCGCCGCTTCATGGCCGAGCGGCCGATTACCTATATTATCGCGGCGCTGACTATCGCGCTGACCTTGCTTTATCTGCCCAATATCGCGCTCTATTATGGGCTGCATCACTGGACCGCAGCACTGACCGGCGGCGTCGTCGATGCCCGCTTCATCGCGCTGGTCGATACCGCGCTCGAATCGCCCCTGGGCCAGATCGCGATGATTCCGATGCTGGCCTGGATCGCCCATTCGGCGCCGAAACAGCTGAAGGCGACTTATTTTGCGGTGATGGCGGCGTTCGTGAATCTGGCGCTGTCCTTGTCGCAACTGTTGACCAAATGGCTGAATCAAGGCTTTGAGATCACCCGCGAGGTTCGCGACGCGGCGAGCGGCCAAATCGTGACGCCCGCGGATTACAGCGAACTCGGCTGGCTGTTGATCGTGGTGATGGGACTGAACTTGATGATGCCGGTCGCGGCGATCGTGTTCGCGAAACGCACTTTGCTAAAGGAACAGCCCTGAATTCAGCCTTCCGGCAGAAAGCCGCCGGCCTGCATGCTCCATAAGCGGTAGTAATAGCCTTGCTGCGCCAGTAATTGGTCGTGTGTGCCGTCCTCGACGATACGGCCCCGGTCGAAAACCAGGATGCGGTCGAGGTAGGCGATCGTCGATAGCCGGTGCGCGACCGCGATCACGGTCTTATGCCCCATCAGCCGGGTCAGATTTTCCTGGATCGTTTTTTCGGTGACCGAATCGAGGCTCGACGTGGCCTCGTCCAGGATCAGGATCGGCGCATCCTTCAGGATCACACGTGCAATCGCGATTCTTTGTCTTTGGCCGCCGGACAGTTTGACGCCGCGTTCGCCGACCAGCGAATCATAGTCTTCGGCCATCGCCCGAATGAAGTCATGGGCATGCGCGAATGTGGCGGCACTGACGATTTCCGCATCGCTCGCTTCGAGCTTGCCGTAACCGATGTTTTCCTTCAGGCTGCGATGGAACAGCGTCGGATCCTGCGGAATCAGGCTGACCTGTTCATGCAGCGATTCCTGCGTTACTTCGGCGATGTCGGCGCCGTCGATGCAGATGTTGCCTTGCTGCGGCTCGAAGTTACGCAAGATCAGGCTGACGAAAGTCGATTTGCCCGAGCCCGAAAAGCCGACGAGGCCGACGCGCTGGCCGGGTTCGATCACCACATTCAGGTTCTTGAAAACCGGTTGATCCTGATCATAGCCAAAGGTGACGTTCCGGAATTCGATGCGCCCTTCGGTGACCTTTAGCGCTTTCGCGTCCGGCGCGTCGATGATCTCGTGCGGCTCGACGATCGTTTCGACGCCGTTCGCGATATTGCCGACATATTCGAAAAACTCCAGGAAATGGCGCGACAGATTGCGCGCATCGCCGATGATGATCAGCGCCAGGCCGACGCTCATCGTAAAATCGCCGACCCCGATCAGTCCGCCTTGCCAGAGCGTCAGCGCATAATAAATCGTGCCCAGTTTCAACGCGGCGGCGGAGATGAACTGAAACCAGCGCACCCGTTCCATATACCAGAAAGTTCGGCGCGCGGCTTTCAGTTCGGTGTCCAAGAAACCTTGCAAATAATCGCGTTCGAATCGCTGGCGCGCAAACAGCTTGGCGTTCAGGCTGTTGGTGACCGAATCGACGATCTTGCCGTTGACCATGCTGCGAATGCCGGCATAGCTTTGCGCATAAGGCCGGCAGCGGGTGGCCAGCCAGAACGAGATCGCGACATACAGAAAGACCCAGGCTGTGACGAACAACCCGAGGCCCTGATGCACGCCCAGCAGCAAGCCGGCGGAGACGCTGAAGGTGACCGTGATCGGCCAGAAATCGCACAGCACCGCCCAGGTCGTGTGATTCACGCTGATCGCGGTTTCGCTGATCCGGTGCGCGAGCGCGCCGGCGAAATGGCTGCTGAAATAGCGCGCCGAATGGCATTGCAGATAGGTGAACAAGGCGCGCGTCGTGCGCTGGCGCAGTTTGGGGCCGATCGTGATCAAGACCGCACCACTGGCCCGGCTGCACAGAATTTCGGCGATATTCAACCCGGACAAGAGCAGCAAGGGCCCTCGCAATGCATCGAGCGCGGTCCGGGCATCGGGGAGGCCGTGCGAGACGCCTTCCATGATGGCTTTGATCGCATAAGGCACCAGGATGCTGCCGGCCGCCTGGCCGGTCTCGAAGATGAACATCAACAATATCCAGCCCTTGAAACTGGACAGGCAGTACAGGATGAAGCGGATCGTGCCGGTAGGCAACGGCGGCGCATCGGCGGCTCGGCGCGGCGTTCGGGCGGATAAGGTTTTAGGCATCAACGGCAGGCTTTGGGCTGGGCAAAGGTTAATTATACCTGCCCGCTGATTTCGATTGCCGGAATAATCGCGGTTTGACGATGACAAATCAAGGGGCTTTCAGGCGTTCGCGCAGCGCCGGTAAAAAGTCCGGCCCGATGTCCAATTTAACCGGGCTGTTTTTGAAAACGATTTTATAGACGTTATTTTCGCCGATGCGCGGCTCCAGTCGACGTGCATGTTGCAGATTAATCAGATTGCGCCGGTGGATTTGGAAAAACCCGCGCATTTTCCATTCCTTCAGCGTTCCGTCGATGCCGTCCAATTCGCCGCCGCTGACCAGACCGATTTTGACCGTATTCACGCCGTTGTTTTTCTGAACGTAAAGCACTTCGTCGGGATCAAGGTATTCGGTGCAGAAAAGTTTTTCGCCCGACGGGTCGTCGATACGGTGGCGGACCGCGAGGCGTTCCGCTTCGGATTTTGCGCTCGGGAAGTTGCGCCGCACCCAGTCGAGCGTTCGGTCGATTGCTGCATTGTCAACCGGCTTGACCAGATAGTTGACCGGGAAGGACTGGAAGGCTTCGACCGCATGCTCCCGGTAGCCGGTCACGAAAACGATCCAGGGCTTTTTTTCCAGGCGCTGCAAATTCAGCGCAAAATCGAGACCCGCGCGGCGGCTTTCGGTCTGGATGTCGATGTCGAGAAAAATGCCTTCGATCGCATCATCGGCCTGGACCAGCTCCCACGCTTTGACGGTGCCGTCCACCGCGCCGATCACCTCGATATCGAGATGCCGGCTGTGCAGCATCGCGGCCAATTCGTCGCGTGCCAAGGCCTCATCATCCACGATGATCACGCGTCGATTCCTTACCATGGCTGACTCCTTTTCGGCAGTATCAAGGTAATTTCTGTTCCCATTTTTTCCTGGCTCGTTATGTCGATTGTAGCGGCGCCATCGTAGGCGATTTTCAAGGTCTCTTGCAATTGAAAAAGGCCGTTGCCGCTGCCCCGTTCTGAATTGACCGGCTGCTTGCCCAGCAACTCCAGGCGGTTAGGCGCGATGCCGCGGCCGTCATCCTCGATGCTTAATGCCATTTGCTTGCCGAGATCGGCGCCGGCAACCCGCAGAGTTAATATACCGGAATGGCCGCGCCCGTGCAGCAGCGCATTTTCGGCGAGCGTCAGCAGGCTGCGCGGCGGAATCTGACAGTCCAGCAACGAGGAAGGGATATCTTGTTCAAAGTGGAAGGCGCCGGGGAAGCGCAGATGCTGGAAATCGAGATAGTTTTCCAGTTGTGCCAGTTCCTGGCTTAGGCTGATCGAATTGGCTCTTGCAATCTGCCGGGTATCGTCGAGAAAACGCGCCAGTTTGACCACATAATCGGAGGCTTGCTCGGGGTCTCGGCGGATCAGCGCCTTGATCGAGTTTAGTGTATTGTTGATGAAATGCGGTTCGATCTGCGCGTGCAATGCCCTCAGTTCGGCTTGCTGCGCCTGCGTTTTCAGCCGGTCGCGTTCCATGTCCTGCATCACCGAGTGAAACAGCAGGCAGCCCAGGCAATTGACCGTGATCTCCGGGATGATCGTTTCCCTGATCGTCGCAATCGCCAGAACGTGCGGGTCGCTTAGCGAAACGATCAAATATTTTTGCACAACCGTGCCGACCAAGACCGTCGCCAGGGTGCCCTGGCGGCTGTTGATATGCGGCCAAACCTGCTTTGCCAAACCCGCCCCCAAGCCGAGCAATACGGTCGAAATGCCGCTCGCAAAACCTACGAAGCCGCCGAGCAGCCAGCGTTCGCCGCCCGCGATCAAGCCCGCGCCGAGCCCGGTCCAGGGGCCTCCGAACAGACCGGCGGAAAGCACCAACATGTCGCGGAAACTGAGGATAGCTTGCATCTGTTGCAGGCCTGCCGGTTGCCTGGAGAGATATTCGATTACCGCGCCGTTCCGGCTGATGTCCAGCACGATGCCGTTATGGGTGCCGACGATCGCCAAGGCGCCGAAATAGACTGCCGCAACCAGGCGATGCCGCCAAAACTGGTTAACGCCGCGCATTGCCTGCTTGAACCAAGGCTGCCGGATCGCCATATACGTCACGACGATGACCACGCAGGCACGCTGCAAAAGTTCTGGCGTATTGGCCAGCCAATGGAAGAATATTTCGATCGACGGAGTATTCACGGGCGCAGAAGACGTATAAAAAACGTTAGGTCTATATTAGCAAGTTTATCCAATTAATGTGGGGTTTTTATTTGGTGAAACCGGTATTTCGTCGCATATTTTAGGTCATTTGCGAGAGCAAGCGGGACGTGGCGTCAATTTGGGTGGATGATTGGGCTGACGCCGTAGTAGCAAAAATGAGTTTTTTGCGATACGGCCAATTTTTACATCATATTCCGGCCGAAGCGATGGCGTCCCCGACGCAGGCGCAAGACGGCATCAGGCTGGCCTGGCGTTTGGCTTGCCGTAAGGCCGGCATCAGCGAAATTGGCAATGCAATTTGCGGCAGAGGCTGCGATTTGTCATATCAGAACGGGTCACAGGTTTGTCGCGTATCGGGTATATGATTTGCCTGAAATCGACTTACAATAGACGCCTTCAAACCCATAAACGAGGATTCTGTCTTGTCGGATCACCAGCCCTATAAAGTCATGTTCAGCGCCGGCGAAGCGTCGGGCGAGCAGCATGCCGCCCATCTATTTATCGAAATGAAAAAACTCCAGCCCGGCATTCGCGGCATCGGCATGGGCGGCGCGAAGATGGCGGCGGCGGGGATCAATGTGCGCTACGATTCATCGCAAATCGCGGTGATCGGCGTGGTCGAGGTGATCAAGCATTATGCCGAAATCCGCCGCGCGCTGAAATTGATGCAGGCGCTGCTGGCGGCCGAGCGCCCCGATTTGCTGATCTGTGTCGATTACAAGGAGTTCAATTTCAAGCTGGCGACTTACGCCAAACGGATCGGCATCAAGGTGCTGTTTTATGTCAGCCCGCAGGTGTGGGCATGGCGTCCGGGAAGGGTCAAAAAGTACGGGCGGGTGATCGACATGATGGCGGTGATCTTTCCGTTCGAAACGGCGTATTACGAGGCCGAGAACGTGCCGGTGCGCTATGTCGGCCATCCCTCGGTCGACAGGGTCCGTCCTCACTACAGCAAAAGCGAGGATTTTCTGCGCTTCGGCTTGAATGCGGAAAAACCGGTCGTCGGCCTGTTGCCGGGCAGCCGGGGCGGCGAAATCAAACGCATGCTTCCGGTGATGCTGGCGGCGGCCGAATTGCTTGCGGAACGTATTCCAGGCGTGCAGTTCATCCTGCCGCAAGCCGGATCGATTGCCGACGATGTGCTGCAAAGCTATCTGCAAGCCTCGAAGGCGAAAATCAAGGCGATCAAGGATCAACCGTATGATGTGATGCAATGCTGCGACGCGGTCATGACGACCTCCGGCACCGCAACGCTCGAAGTCGCCTTGCTGACCGTGCCGATGGTCGTTTGCTATAAACTATCGCCTCCGACCTACTGGCTGGGCCGATTGCTGGTCAAAACGCCGTTCATCGGCCTGCCGAACATCGTGGCCGGCAAAGGCATCGTGAAGGAGTTGATTCAACACGAGGCCAGCCCCGAAAATCTAGCCGTCGAGATCGGCCTTATCCTGACCGACGCGGCTTACGCCCGGCAAATGCATGATAATCTGCAAGGCGTCAAGGAGAGGTTAGGGCAGGGCGGCGGTTCGAAAAACATGGCCGCGCTGGCGTTGGAGATACTGGCTTCGGCTCCTAAAAAGTGATATTGAAATTGGTCAGCCAGATGTGATTGGCTCCATCCGGCGCGCCGAAATTATTCACGTATTGAAACTGATAGCCGGTATCGATATTGATCTTGGGCGTGATCTTGTAGCCGATGCCGACATAACTTCGGTTCTGGTTGATGCCGGGCTGAACCGAATGGGCCAGGCGGCCCTCGTTGAGCGAATTGAAATACACGAACAACTCGTCAGCTGCGATCAGATAAGTCTTGGTTTCGGGCTGCGTGTAGACAAAACGGAAACGGTGGCGCATCCGGAAGGCGGTATCCTCGTCCGCAAAAAAACGCTCCTCCAGGCGGAAGCGGTATTGAAAATTCAATTGCGGCGTCCAATTGTCGATCCATTGCACCTGCTGCATGAAATCGTGGGTGGCCAGGTCGAAGTCGGTATCCTTGCCGTATTCGCCCTGCCAGGTGTAACCGAGCCAGAATTGCAGCTTCGGGGTCAATTTGTAGCCCAGCAGGGGCCTGGCAATGATCTGGCTGAATTCGCCGTTGTCGTGTTTGGTACGCGGCGCCAACTCCAGAAAAGCCAGATAGTTGCTGCCGCCGAAGTCGGTCTGATAGGTATTGCTGAGCCACATGCCCCAGTCATCCTTGACCGGAGCCGCCGTGGCGAGAGGGGATGCGGTGATCAAGCCGGCGAACAAGAGAGCGTGTGAAAGTTTCCGCATGGCTGTACCCGTGTGGGTTAAGTTTACGACGGCTTCAATGCGCGGTAATGCCTAAAATCAATGTCAGGAAAGATATTATCCATGATTTCGAGCGCGGTCAGATAGCGCTCGTCGATCTTGCCCTTGCGCAGGCTGTCGTATAAATAATTGAAACGGGCCAGATGGTCGGTGATTCGCTTGTTCGCGTATTCTGTCGTGGTGCCCGATTTCATGATGAACGGCCAGTCGGAAGACTGCGCGAGCAACAGCGAGCGGACCGCCTGATTGAATGCCCTTTTCTGTAGCGGATTGACCGAGACGCCTTCCAGTTCGGCGACGAAGTCTTCCAGTTGTCGGGCGGCTTGGTGCAGGAAAGGGTAGATCCAGTCGTTCGTCTCGTTGATCCAGTAGCTAGAATAGCCTTGCGCGCCCCAGGTCGAGGCGGACGGCGTGGCGACTTGCGGCGACGGGACTTCGGTTAAATAATCGCCGCAACTGACCGTCCGGATGCCGTTTGACTTTTCGCTCGCGATGCGCAGCACCTGTTCGAGCCAGTAGGGGCCTTCAAACCACCAATGGCCGAACAATTCGGCATCATAGGGCGCGACGACATGCGGCGGCCGGTCCATGCGGCTTGCCAGCGCGTCGATTTGCTGCTGGCGTTTTTGGATGAAATCGCGCGCATGCAGTTCCGCTTTCGCCCGCGCGGCTTTCGGAGTGTAGATCTGCTTCGGTTGGTTTTCGCCGGTTACCCGGTAATATTTGATGCCGGTATTCGCGCGAATGTGTCCGTCCAGAATATACGGGCCGATATAGTCCAGGTCCAGATCGAAACCGATGTCGCGGTAATATTCGCGGTAATCGAAATCGCCGGGGTAGCCCTGTTTGGAACTCCAGACCTGCTCTGACGATTCGGGGTCGCGCGCAAACGCGGCAACGCCGTTGTCGCAGGCCAGGGGCGCATAGACGCCGTTGACCGGCGGCTGGCTGGCATTCAGCAGGCTGTGCGCATCGACGAAAAAATACGCGATGCCGGCGTCTTTCAGGAAGGCTTCGAGCCCCGGATAATACCCGCATTCGGGTAGCCAGAATCCTCTCGGCGCGGTGCCGAGGTGAGCGCGGAAGGTGTCGGCGCCGACGTTGATTTGGTTGCGCACCGCGGCTTCGCTGACGCTGAGCAAGGGCAGAAAGCCGTGCGTCGCGGCGGTCGTGATCAGTTCGAGCTTGCCGAGCGCCTGATGCCTGCTGAACGCGCCGAGCAAATCGCCGTGGTACTGGTTTTGATAAACAGCCAGCGCATGCCGGTAAAAACGGCGGTACAGCCGCGCCAGTTTATTGAATTCCGGCGCCTTGCGGGTCCTGACGATTTCCTTTTCGGCCAGTTCGATCAGCTGGTGCAGATGCTTCAGGTAACGGCTCTGCAGCAGTTCGTCGCGCAGCATTGAAATCAACGGCGGCGACAGCGACAAGGTCAAACGGTAGTCGATTTGATCGTCTTCCAGCCGGTCGAGCATGCCGATCAGCGGGATATAGCATTCGGTCATCGCCTCGAACAGCCAGTTTTCTTCGAAAAAACTTGGGTGTTCGGGATGGCGCACGAAGGGTAGATGCGCATGCAGGATGATGCTGAGGAAGCCTTTTTGCATCGGAATGCCTTAGAGTCCGAGTCCAGAAGCTCTTCCGGAAGCAATTTCCGGTTCGACAGACGGTGCGTGTTCGGGAATCAGTTCCGCGTCGATTCGGTTGAGTTTGAAGATGGTCATCAATTCGATATAAAGTTTTGCAAGATCGCGGGTTGGGGTGGCCTGATGGCTCGGATGCAGCTTGATCGCCCAGCCTTCCGGGAAATGCGCGCCTTCCTGCTGCGCCGCACTCAAGATGCCCTGCAATTGGTTCACCGCAAGCGCGGGCTCCTTGGCGGCCGTGGCCGGATGCTCCAGGGCAAGCTGATTTCTGTTCGGCGCGGTCGGTACATGTATCAGATTCGACTGGGCGAGCACGTCGAGCGTACGGTCCTGTTTCAACGTGCCCAGGGTGGCGGAATAGTACGTATCGTCGATCGGCAGGCGCACCTTCTTCCGGTTTGCGGGGTTGTCGGCAGGAATGTCGAACCAGATGTTCGAGCGGGTGATCTCCTGTGCCGCGTCCGGCCGCCAGTATATGCGCAGGGTCAAAGGCTGCTGGGCAGGCGCCGACTTTTGGGCGTTGGCTCCGGTTTCCCAGAACGCATAGAGGTGATGGGGGTCGACCGGCAGCAACAATAACTCAGGCATGTTGTTCGAAGCTTTCGGCGCGAAACGTTGGCTGATGTCCTGGCCGATCGCCTGCAATTCCCGATGGCTGAAGCCACCCACTGGCGTCTCATCGGGCAAAGCGGCGGCCTGCTGCGGTGACGTCATGCTTGCCGGCGGCCAAGAGCGGGCCGCAGTCAGCGCCGCCTTATCCGGCGAGAACTTAAGACTGATCTCCGTGCTGATCGCCAGCATTTCATCCCGGGTCAGTTCGATGGGAGAACGAGGTTCCACATCTTCAAAAGTCATCAACATGCATAGACGGTGTTTAAACTTTACCGGGATTTTTTTACCGCATCCGGCGAAATGATCCTTTTTCGGCTCTGTTCAGCGGGCGCGCCAGCTGCAAAGGCAAAATTGTTGCGGCCAGTATAATCAATTTAGCGCGGCTCGCCAATTGGTCCGGCTAAAAGATCGGTTTTCCTGGGGTGGCTGGGAAGGGAATGGGCTAAAAAGCGCAGGGCTCGCGCAGGTTTTCCTGGGCGAAGCCGAAAAAGACACTCCGCGCAAAAGGCTTCGCGCAACGGCATCGCCCTGTCAAGAAGCCATTTTCAGCATGCCCATGCCGTTCGGTTTTTTGACGATCTGCAGGCGCGCCTTGAAGCGTTTCTGCACGCTTTCGACATGCGAGATCACGCCGACCGTTTTGCCGTGCTGCGTATGCAGGCTTTCGAGCGTGCTGATCACGCTGAACAGGGTGTCGGCGTCGAGGCTGCCGAAGCCTTCGTCGAGGAACAACGAATCGACCGATTTGCCGTTGCTGGCCAGTTCGGAAAGCCCCAATGCCAGGGCCAGGCTGACCACGAAGCTCTCGCCGCCGGACAGGCTCCGCGGCAGGCGGCGCGCGTTGCCTTGCAAGGTGTCCTCGATCTCGAGCGCGAGGCCTTTCTCGCTCGGCATTTTGCGCAGGTAATAACGGCCGCTGAGCTTTTCGAGCAGGGCGTTGGTCTTGCCGAGCAATTGGTCGGCGATTTTCTCTTGCACGCGGCGGCGGAACGCCATGCCGTTTTCGGCATGGATCAGTTGCTGCTCTTCGGTCAATGCCTTCACGATCGCTTCCTGTTCTTCGTATTGGGCGTGTACCGCATCGTATTTGCTGTGCAGGCGCTCCTGCTCCTTCAGCAGGTTGTCCAGATGCCGCACTTCGAAATGCGCGATTTCGAGTTTTTGCGAGACGTCGTGTACCTGGGCTCCGATGTCGTCGAGCGACAGCTCGGTGTCTTTTTCGAGCGCCGCGGCCTCCAGTTGCTGCCGGTTGCTCTCGAGCCTCGCCGACGTTTCGGCGGCCCGCTGGGCCATATAAGCGGCTTTCTGTTCCAGTTCGGGGCGGGACGCCTGCTGTGCCAGAGTCTCCTTGACCTCTTCGACGCCGGAGAAATTGGCTTCGCGCATTTTTGCCTGCAGATTTTTCTCCAGCAAGTTCGCTTGCGCCTGCTTTTCGGCAAGCCGTATGCGCTCGGCCGCAATCAGCTTCTGTTTGTCGAGCAGCGCCAAATGCAGCGCGACGATTTCTTCCTTTTGCAGTTTGCGGCTGAACCCGGCAAGCTTTTCTTCCAAGCCCTTCAGCTCCTCGCGCAGCGCCTTGTCGCTGGCCGCCAACGTTGCCAGGTCCTCCTCCAGGCCCTGTTTCCGAATCAGCTGGCTGTGATAATCGTGCCGGCGGCGGCTGAGCTTGTCATAAAACAGCTCTTCCTTGCCTTTGCCGGGCATTTTTTCGCCGATCAGGGCCAGCTGTTGATCGACCTTGACCGCCAGTTCCTTTTCTTCCTGAACCGCCGCGGTCAACGCATTGACGACTTCAAACGGATTCTGCGGCTGATCTTCCCGTTCCGCTTCGAGTTTCTGGTAGGTGGCGGTCAGTTGCTCGATCGCGGCGTTGCTTTTTACGAGCTGGGCCTTCAGTTTTTCGATGCTCTGAATCTTGTTCTTGTGTTTGCCGAGCAGAAAAGCGATTTCCTTGAATTGCTTGTCTTCCTCGTCATAGAGTTCGCCCATGCGTTTGATCTGATCGATTTCGAGGCTTTGCCCGATGTTCAGCCGGTTGCGGAGCGTTCCCCATTGCGCCTGGATCTGCCGCGCCTTTTGATTCGTCAGCGCATATTTTTCCGCCAGCCTGCGCGCATCTTCGACCTCGATTTCCAGCCGCTCGGCCCGCGCGGTTTCGGAGCGTACCCGCGCCTGCTGATCGACCAGCGCCTTCTCGGAACTGCCGATGGCGGGTTGCTGTTTCGCATAGGGGTGCTGCAACGCGCCGCACAAAGGGCAGGGCTTGCCGTCGATCAAATGATGGCGGTCGGCCTCCATCCGTTTCATCATGTTTTCGCGGTATACCGCGCCTTCGAGGATCAGCCGGATGTTCTCGTCGCGTTTGATCGTTTCGCGAAGTTCCGCGAGTTCTGCCGCCAGCGCATCCGGATCGGGCGCCTCGCTCGGCGCTTTTCTGAACAGCCCGAACAGGCCGGAGCCGTTGCCGGCGAGCTTCCGGTACTGTATCGCCATATCCTGCAATGCCTTGAACGACTTGACGCGCTCCTGTTGTTCACGGTGCAATTCGGCAAGATCATCGGGCGTTCTGCCTTGCAGCAGCGCGGTGACGGTACTTTCCTCGGCGGCGATTTGCTCCTGCAAACGGGCGACATTCGCGGTTTCCTTGTCGATCGCGGCCTGCGTATTCCGCAGCGCCGCCGAAGCGTTCTTGGCCCAATCGTCGAACGCCTTTTGCTTTTGGCTCAGTTCCTTGATTTCCGCGCGCAGATTTTTGAGTTTGATCGTCTCGGGGAAGTTATCCACCAGGGGCGCATCGGAGGCATGCTGTTCGAGCCAGGCGTCGACCTCCTGCAAGGCGGCTTTCTTTTCGACGCCTTGCGCGGCCAGGGCCTGTAATTTGCCCGTTTGCATCGAACGCGCCAGATCGAGCTGGCTCATTTCTCCTTGCAGGTCGTAAAGCGCTTGCTGTTGATTTTCGAGCGACTGATTTCCCAGGGCTTCCGGCGCTATCTGGGGCTGACCGTAGCCGGCCAGCAAGTCTTCGAGTTGTTTCAATTCGGCCGTCAACGCCGTCAATGCCGACTGGCTCTCCTGCACCGCCTGATTGCTGTGCTGAAGCGCCTCCAGGTCATTCGCGAATGGCTTCAAGTCCTCTAAAGTATCCAGGCGGGTCAGGATTTTTTGAATGCGCTGATGCTCGTTTTCGAAGTCCTGCAATTCCTTTTGTTGCCCTTCGATCCGGCCTTGCAGGGCATCGATCTTTTGCAGCGCGAGCTGCTGTTCCTGCAGGCGGCTTAATTCCGCCTGCAATTCGATAAACTGCGCGTTGAAGTCCTGCAAGTCATGCTCGGAGGCTTCCCGTTTCGCCGCGTCCATGATCGGCACCCGTGTCAGTTCCTGGCTGACCCGCTCCAGACTCTGCTTGGCCTCGGCGAGCCGGGTTTCGATATCGCGCTTATGATCCGCATAAATATCGCTGCCGACGATTTTTTCGAGTATGTCCATCCGCTCGCTGTCCAGCGCATTCAGAAACGCGGCGAAATCGCCCTGCGCCAGCATGATCGAACGGGTGAAATTGCGGAAATTCATGCCGGTGATTTCGGTCATCCGGGCATTGACTTCGTGCGGCGTCGCCGCCAGTACTTCCTCCTGATCGCTCAGACGCAAAAGCTGCATCTCGGTCGGCAATAATTCGCCGTTCGCATCGCGCAGCACACGCCAGATCGAGCGGTATTTATCCAGGCCCAGCGCAAACACGATCTCGGAAAAACACTCGGCGGTATGCCGGGTCATCACATGCTCGGCCGGGCGGTCGAAGCGATAAGTCTCGCCGTACAAGGCCAGCGTAATCGCGTCCAGAATGCTGGATTTTCCCGAACCGTTCGGGCCGGTGATCGCAAACACGCCGGTGTCGGCGAACGGAGATTGCTCAAAATCGATCCGATGCTCGCCTTCCAACGAGTTGACGTTTTTGAAGTGAATGCTGAGAATCTTCATGGGTTATTGTTTTATAAATCGATGGAAGGCGCGTTGGTAAGGGCGTTCAGGATACGCACATAATATACGATGAGACCTTCAGAGAAAACCGTTCTGATGCCTTTTCTCTCTATTGATGGAGGTCCCTCGGCGTGTGAAGTGGAAGAATCCCTGACCGCTTTTAACAGGTTCTTAATCCAGTCATGTTTACTTGCGACTTTATTATTGCTGGCGTCGAATGTTACTGTACAAGGCATCATCATCGCGGTAACTTTGGCGATGTTGGCGGGAGGCGCATTCAATTCTCGGCGGCGTCTTTGTTCGGTATCGGCTTGGTCAGTGGCAACGCGAAACCGTGGTGATCTCATCCATTGCGTTATCCTGGTTACTGACGCTGCCCTGTGCGGCTGTTTTAGCCGCGTTCATTTACTTCATTGCCGTAGGCAACTAAACCCATCATAAAAACAAGAGGCTTCTCATGACTACCCGTATAGAAATCAGCGAATCGGTCCGCCATTACTATGGCCAGGTTCTACAATCCAGCAGCGACCTGAAAACCAGTGCGTGTTGCAGCATCGATGCCATGCCCGGTTATTTGAAAGCCTTGCTGACCGGTCTGCATCCGGAAGTGCTGGAACGCTTTTACGGCTGTGGCTCGCCCCTGCCGCCGGCTTTAGAAGGGAAGACCGTCCTCGATCTGGGCTGTGGTAGCGGCCGCGACTGCTATTTGCTGTCGAAGCTGGTCGGTCCCACGGGACGGGTTATCGGGGTGGATATGACCCCCGAGCAACTGGAAGTGGCTGTCCGCTACCGCGACTGGCACGCCGAGCGCTTTGGCTATGCGAATGTCGAGTTTCTGCACGGGCACATCGAAAATCTGGCCGCTATCGGGATTGCCGACGACTGCATGGATGCAGGAGGTAGAGCAATGCAGGGAGCAATTGCCGACAATAGTATCGACGTGGTGGTGTCCAATTGTGTGATCAACCTGTCGCCGGAAAAGCCCCGTGTCCTGGCGGAAATCTTCCGCGTATTGAAACCGGGAGGCGAGCTGTACTTTTCCGATGTGTTTGCCGATCGCCGCATCCCCGCCGAATTGCGCCGGGATCCGGTGCTACTGGGCGAGTGTCTGGGCGGGGCGCTGTACTGGGAGGACTTCCGGCGTATTTTGCATGAGTTAGGCTGTCCGGACGTACGCGCCGTCAAACAAAACCCCATCAGCCTCGATGATCCGGAGGTGTATGCCAAAATCGGCATGGTCAAATTCCAATCGGTCACGGTCCGCGCCTTCAAAATGCCGTTGGAAGACCGCTGCGAAGATTTCGGCCAGGTGGCTGTCTACCTGGGCAGCATCGATCAGCATCCGCACGGTTTCGATCTGGACGATCATCACCATTTCGAAACCGGCCGGCCCTTGCGGGTCTGCGGCAATACCGCCGATATGCTGGCCGGCAGCCGCTATGGCGAGCACTTTCAGGTGTTGGGCGATAAATCCCGCCACTTCGGCTTGTTCGATTGCGCGCCCGGAGCGCGCAGCGACGTCCCCCAGGCGGACGGTGCATGCTGTTGAAAGCCGGGGCCGAAGCCGCCAGCCAGTTGATTGAAACCCTACCGGCAGAGCATCGGCCGGTGTTGTTCCGCTACGCGCTGCTGCAATTGTGCGACGATGCGCTGGCCGACGATGCCGTACAGGAAACCTTGTTGGCGGCATAGCGCCGGTGAAGTCGTCGTTTCGGAAGTCGACTTAGACGATAACGGCGACGGCGATACCGACGAGGACGACTTTTTCATGCGCAACGGCCACTGGAATGGCGGTCCCAGTACCTGGAACGATCCGGAAGCCGCCGCCCTAAAGCAACAGGAGTTTTGGAGCATCTCCCCCGTAAAAGGTAAGGGCTTTCAGGCTGTCCAGGGTGAGATACTGTTGCGTCAAAGTATTAACCCGGCCCGGCAAAAACAAGATTCTTGGCGTGACGATTGTCGGCGCACATGCCGCCTCGCCGGCTTTTGCGCACAGATAGGCCGTGACATATCGATCAACGCGGTAATGATCTGGGCGAACGCATGCAAAACGCCTTTGTTGAAGCGCTTTGGCATTAAAAGCAAGCGATTTTGATCGGCTGCGGCTGCCCTAGTATGACCGCGGAAGATTTGAGTAAAAGAAGGAAACTCGCCAATTGGGCGAACCTTCGAATGAGTTAGGCACACAGAAAAACTGCGTTTTCGGTAGAAAAGTATCGCCATTGTTTCCTTGAATGAATTATACTCGCCTCCGATTAGGTGCTTTGGTGCGCGTTCTATGTGCCAGAGTTAAACGGGAAGTCCGGTGCGATGGATATTTTTTCCATCTATTCCGGCGCAGCCCCCGCTGCTGTAAGCCTGATGAATCGTCTTGATGCCACTGCGCGTTTCGCGTGGGAAGGTGGGCGAATTCAGATGAAGGTAAGCCAGAAGACCGGCCTGATTCAACTGTATGGTTGCTGACTCTCGGAGGGAGAGCGCAGGCCTGAGACATTCCGACATCCGTCTCGGTAAGCGTATTCTCTAAATCCAGTCTGCTCCCGAAATCCATTTTGACTTGAGGAGACTGTCATGTTTATTCAATCCACACGCTCAACATTGGTTAGTGCGGTCGATGCACGGGTTTTGACCGGCATGGCCATGATCCTGCTGGGTGTGACACTGGTATTGGCTGTAGGTTTTGCGCCGCTTGCCGACGTGCACAACGCCACTCACGACACCCGTCACGCCACCGGCTTCCCTT
Organism: Methylomicrobium lacus; assembly: GCF_041897535.1. GTDB lineage: Bacteria > Pseudomonadota > Gammaproteobacteria > Methylococcales > Methylomonadaceae > Methylomicrobium > Methylomicrobium lacus_A. Next base: position 441,146 of record NZ_CP169217.1, on the reverse strand, counting down.
GTCATTGATGGCTGGCATGCTCCCGCGCATTATTTTGTCCGTTGGAATATCGGGGGCAGTGGCAGCTCTGTTGCTGTCGCTGATGCAAATTCTGTGGGTTACGCCGCTGATCCTCGAAGCCGAAACCTATGAAACGGCGGCAGAGTCGCGAGCACCTATCCACATTGTCGAAGAAACCGCCGGGAACGAGCATTCGCCGAAGGCTTGGCAGCCCGAAGGCGGCTGGCAAAGAACCCTGGCGACAATCAGCAGCAACATGGTCATGGCCATCGGTTTTGCATCGATGTTGACCGGCGCCTATTGTTTGCGGCGGCCGTCTCGCTGGGTTATCGGGTTCGGCTGGGGATTGGCCGGCTATGCGGTATTTTATGTAGCGCCGAGTTTTGGCCTGCCGCCGGAATTGCCCGGCACGACAGTCCCCGAACTGCTGGCTCGGCAGTATTGGTGGCTGGGTACGGTCTGCTTCACGGCAATCGGACTGGGCTTACTGTTTCTGCAAAGCAAACCTCTACCGAGACTGGCAGGCGGTTTGCTGTTGCTGATCCCGCATCTGCTCGGCGCTCCGCAGCCGGCGATTGCAGAAAGTCTGGCGCCTGAGGCATTGCAAGTTCAATTCATCCTGGCGTCAGCACTCAGCAATCTGTTGTTCTGGCTGGTATTGGGCGGCCTGTCCGCGGCTTTGGCCATCCATTTCGGTGTGGCTGATAAAAATCCAGGGCTGCCATCGCCGGAGAATCGGCATGGCTAAAGTCTGGTTTGTCGGCGCAGGCCCCGGCGATCCCGAGCTGATTACCGTCAAGGGGCAGCGCTTACTGGCACAAGCCGGCGCGGTGCTGTATGCAGGTTCCCTGGTCAATCAGGCCGCCACGCTTTATGCGCCGGCTAGCAGCCTGATTCGCGATTCAAAAGACATGACGTTGGATGACATCACCGCCTGGCTGATCGATCAGGCCCGTCAGCATGACACCGTCGTGCGCCTGCAAACCGGCGATCCCGGGCTTTACGGTGCATTGACCGAAATGGTCAGACCACTGGATCAGGCCGGCATCGATTGGGCGGTGGTGCCGGGAGTTTCCTCGGCATTGGCTTCCGCTGCGGCGGCCGGCGAAACGCTGACGCTACCCGAAGTCACGCAAACCGTGATTTTGACTCGTGTCGCGGGGCGCACGCCGATGCCGCCCGGCGAAGAACTGGAAGCTTTGGCCGCCCATCGCACCACGCTATGCATTTTTCTGTCGATTACCTTGTTGGCCGATGTGCAAAAAGCCTTGCTGGCAGCCGGTTGGCCGGCGGATGCGCCGATCCTGGTCGTGCAAAAAGCCAGTTGGCCAGGTGAGGAGAAAATCGTGCGCGGCACCTTGCAAGATATTCGCGACCGCTGCCGGGCGGAAAAAATCAACAGTCAGGCGATGATCATCGCCAGCCCGGCGCTAGGCGCCCGGCACTGGCCCGAGATCCGGCATTCCAAACTCTACGATGCCGGGTTTTCGCATCGTTTTCGTAAAGCCACCCAATCATGAATCCAAACATGCAAGCACAAACCATCCTGCTGGTCGGCCACGGCTCGCGCGAAGTTTCCGGCAATCAGGAAATTCAGGCTTTTGCCGATCAATGGCGTGCCCGCGCACCGCAACACCGCATCGAAGTTTGTTTTATTGAATTTGCCGACGTGCTGCTCGACGATGGCCTGGATCTTGCCGCACGTCACGGTGGCCAGGTCGTCGTCGTACCGTTGATCCTCAACGCCGCCGGGCACGTCAAGATGGAAATTCCCGAACATATCGAACATGCCCGGCTGCGGCATCCGAATGTGAAGTTTGTCTATTGTCGTCATCTCGGCAGTTGTGAGGAAATCCTGACCATACTGCAGCGCAATTTGCGCAAAGCGATGCACTCGTTGGACGTCCCCGACCCGCGCAATACCGGTGTAATCGTGCTGGGACGCGGTTCGTCCGACCGGGTTGCCAACGGGGAAGTCGCCAAAATGGCGCGTTGGCTGTACGAAGAAACCGATCACGATTTGGTGGACATCGCTTTTACCGGCATCACCCACCCGCGGCTGGAGTCGGTGGTGCAGCGTCAGATCAAGCTGGATATGAGGCAAATCATGGTGCTGCCGTTTTATTTGTTCACCGGCACCCTGATCGAACGCATTCGCCGCCAAGTGACGCGTTTGCAGGGCCAGTATCCGCATGTCCACTTCGTCCTCGGCCCCTATCTGGGATTCGAAGACGAGATCTACCGATTACTGGAACAGCGCATACAAGAAGCCACAGCCAACAGCCAGCCGTTGATGATGGAATGCGATGGCTGCAAATACCGTGAGTTCGCCGCCGATCATGGCCAGGGTCACCACCATCATGGCTGAGTTCGTAGCATGAATCACAACATCATCACCGAACAACTCACCGACGCCGGCCGCCGCATCGAACACGATTCCTTTGCGATCGTCGATGCGGAAGCCGGTCCGCACGCCTATCAGGCCGATGAATGGCAGGTCGTGCGGCGGATGATCCACGCCACGGCGGATTTTGAATTCAACGGCCTGACCCGGTTCTCGCCCGGCGCGGTCGCTGCCGGCATGCAGGCCCTGCTGCGCGGTGCGGCGATAGTCGCCGACGTGGAAATGATTTGCGTTGGCTTGTCCAAGCCGCGTCTGGATCATTTTGGCGTAGGCACCCATCAGTTTATCGCCGATGACGATGTGATCGCCCAGGCCAAGGCAGAAAACAGCACGCGCGCGGTACAGGCGATGCGCAAGGCGCAACGGTTGAATCTGCTCGACGGCGGCATCGTCGCGATCGGCAACGCGCCGACCGCGTTACTGGAAGTCGTGCGCATGATGCAAGAGGACGATCTGAAACCAGCCCTGGTGATCGGCATGCCGGTCGGTTTCGTCTCGGCGGCGGAGTCCAAGGCGCTGCTCAGCGAAATCGACACCATCCCCTGGATCGTGATCGATGGCCGTAAAGGCGGCTCGACGCTCGTGGTGGCGGCAATTCATGCCTTGCTGGCTTTGGCCGAAGCGCAACAAGCGGCGCGGAATTGACAGGCGGCGTGGAAAAAAAAGCCAAAGGCACTCGCAAAGGCTACACCACTGGCGCCTGTTCCGCTGCGGCGGCGCGGGCGGCGGTATTGGGTCTGGTCACTGGCGCGGTGCCGGAGGCGGTCGATTGCGAGTTGCCGAACGGGCAGCAGGCGCGATTTGACGTGAGCGATGCGCACTGCGATGGCCTGAGCGCGCATGCGGTGGTGATCAAGGACGCCGGCGACGACCCGGATGTGACCGACAAGGCGCCGTTGACCGCCGATGTCCGTCTGCTGCCGGATGCGCCGGGGGCCGTGATATTGAAGGGCGGCGCTGGCGTCGGCACGGTCACGATGCAAGGCCTTGGACTCGAAGTCGGCGGGCCGGCAATCAACCCGGTGCCGCGCCGCAATATCGAAGCCAATGTCCGTGCCGCCGCCGCGCAGTTGTTGGAACAGTGCGGCCTGGAAGTGACGATTTCGGTGCCGGGCGGCGAGGATATGGCGAAAAAAACCCTCAACTCCCGGCTGGGTATCGTCGGCGGGATTTCTATCCTTGGCACCACCGGTATCGTGCATCCCTATTCGACGGCGGCGTTTCGCGCCAGTGTGATTCAGGGGATTGAAGTCGCCGCCAATCAGGGCCAATCGGTCGTGGTACTGACCACCGGAGGCCGCACCGAAAAATTCACGATGCGCGAATTGCCGGAACTCGCGCCGGCTTGCTTTGTGCAAATGGGAGATTTCTTGAAATACGCACTGGATACGGTGGTCAAGTGCGGCATACGTGAAGTCGTGATCGGCGGGATGGTCGGCAAACTGACCAAGATTGCGCAAGGCGAAACCATCACCCATGCCAATCGCAGCGCGGTCGATACCGATCTTCTGGCGGACATTGCCGCCGACATCGGCGCCCCTAGCGCGGTCTGCAACGACATCCGCCAATCGGAAATGGCGCGTTATGCCAGCGAGCGGATGGAGGAACTGGGCCTGATCGATCCTTTTTACCGGGCATTGGGCCAACGAGTCATTCAAACTTTACACGGCCGTTATGCCGGCCAATTTCATTTACGGGTATTGATGTGCGATTTCGATGGCAACAAGCTGGCCGAAGCGGCCGGAGAGGTATGATATGACCCCCCCCTGTCGGATCATCGGCATACTCGATAACGGCAGCCGCAGCCTGACGGCCGAAACCTTGGCGCATCTGAACGGCGCCGAGGTCGTGATCGGCGGCCAGCGCCTGTTGGCCTTGTTGGCCGATGCGATTGCACCGGATGCCGAATGTCACGATTTGACCGGCCAATTGAGCCGGGTGCCGGCCTGGATCAATGACGCGCAAAGCGCAGGAAAAAAAGTCGTGGTTCTGGCTACCGGCGACCCACTGTGTCACGGTATCGCCGGCTTCCTGATCGGTAAACTCGGTCACGGCAATGTGGAAGTCCTGCCCAACCTGTCGATGTTGCAACTGGCCTGTGCCCGACTGGGGCAGCCTTGGCAGTCTGTGCGCATCGGTTCGGCGCACAGCCGCGATGCCGGCGAATGGACCCCAGGCGCCGATGCCCAACATGGATTGTACGAAGTGTTGCAATTGCTGCGGCAATCGCCGCTGACCGCGGTGTTGACCAGCCCTGACAATACGCCGGACCGTATCGCCCGCATGCTGCAACAGGAAGCGCTGGCCGATCATTACGACATCGCGGTGGCCACCCGGCTGCTGCAAGCGGACGAACACATTTCCCGTTGGCTATCCGTCGACGAAGCCGCCGGCCGCCGTTTTGCCGATCCGAATATCGTATTGATCCGGCAAAAACGTGACGGGGATGAAGCGCTGTTTGGCCTGCCTGACGATCGCTTTCTACAGCGCAAACCCGACAAAGGGCTGATTACCAAACGCGAAGTGCGCGCGGTTTCGCTGGCGAGGATGGCCCTCAAGCCGGATAGCATCGTCTGGGACATCGGCGCCGGTTCCGGCTCGGTCGGTCTGGAAGCAGCGCGGCTGTGCGCGCAAGGCCATGTCTACGCCATCGAAAAAAACGCCGACGATACCGCCATCGCGCTCGCCAACCGCGCCAGTTTGCGGATCAGCAATTACAGTTTGCGCCACGGCCGTGCGCCGGACGGCCTCGAAACCTGGCCCGATCCCGATGCGGTATTCATCGGCGGCTCCGGCGGCGAGTTACGCGAGCTGATTGCGCTTTGCCTGCAACGCTTGCGCGATGGCGGCCATTTGGTGATGAACTTTGCGACGATCGAAAATCTCGCCACCGCGGTCGAAGCGCTAAAAACCGTTGGCGCGGATTGGGATGTCTTACAACTGCAAGCCGCCCGCAGCAAACCGATATTGGACATGCACCGGTTACAGGCGGAAAACCCGATCTGGATCGTGGCTGCGCAACCCGGTAGCGAAAAAAATACGGAAGACACCCATGACTCAAAGTAACGGCCGCCTGTTCGGCGTCTCGCTCGGTCCCGGCGATCCGGGCCTGATCACCCGGCGCGCCTGGGAGTTGCTGCAGCGTAACGATTGCCACTGGGCTTATCCGGTCCGGCGCAAGCATGCCGAAAGCCATGCGCTGCAAATCGCCTTGCGGGGCGGTCTGCCGCTGCCGGCAGAACACACGCCGCTGATTTTTCCAATGACCCACGATGCCGAGATTCTGGCCGGTTACTGGCTGCGCGCAGCCGAAACCGTGCTGGCACAACTGCACAGCGGCCGGAACGTGGTGTTTCTGGTCGAGGGCGATGCCTCCACCTATTCGACTTTCGGCCATCTGGCGCGCACCGTACAGGCCTTGGATGCCGCAGTAGGCATCGAAATTATCCCCGGCGTGTCCTCATACAACGCGGCTGCCGCGCGGGTGGCGATGCCGCTGGCCGACACCGACGAGACCGTCGCGATCGTGCCCGCGAGTTACGGAATCGACATGGTCGAACGCCTGCTGAACGATTTCGACACCCTGGTGTTACTGAAAGTCAAACCGTTGCTGGACGACATTATCGAGCTGCTGCAACGCCGCGATTTGTTGTCTCAGGCCGCATTTATCGAAAAAGCCGGCACGCCGGAAGAGCGCGTGGAACGCGATGTCGAGCGCTTGCGCGGCGAAAAAGTCAACTACCTGTCGTTACTGCTGATTCGCAATCCGCACCGCCAGCGCGGCGAAATCATTCGCGGCTGCCGCAAAAAAACATCGAATCCGGAATAAACATGAAGGCAATACAAGAACCCCGCGTCGTGCTGGTCGCGATCACCAAACACGGCCTGTCGCAAGCCTTGCAGTTGGCCGCAAAATTGCCTCACGCACATCTGGCGGTCTCGGAAAAATTCGCCGCCGGATTGCCGGTCATCGCCAACCCGGTCGAGGTGTTGCCCGGCGCATTAAGCGCGAATATCGGCATGCTGTTTGCGCGCTACGATCAGGTGGTGATGTTCATTTCGCTGGGCGCGGTGGTGCGGCTGATCGCACCGCATCTCAAATCCAAGGACGAAGATCCCGGCGTGGTGGTCATCGACGATGCCGGGCGTTATGTGATTCCGGTACTGTCCGGTCATGTCGGCGGTGCCAATGCCTTTGCCGAACACCTGGCCGCCTTGCTGGATGCGCAAGCGGTGCTGACCACGGCATCCGATGTCGGCAAGACCATTCCGGTAGACATTTTAGGGCGGGAACTGGGCTGGCAGGTCGAGGCGCCAAAAATCAACATCACCCGCGTCTCGGCGCATGTGGTCAACGAAGAACCTATTGCTTTCGTGCAGGAAACCGGCGCTAAAAACTGGTGGACGCGGCCGACACCGCTGCCGGGCAATATTCATTTGTTCGAACGTTTCGAGGATGTCGATCTTGACCGCTATCGCGCCGTGTTGTGGGTCACCCGACGCGACATCGTTCAGGCCTGTTGGGACGATCTCGCCGAACGCCTGGTGGTGTATCGCCCGCCGGCAGGACAAGATTGATGGCCGTGATGTTGGGACTGGGGTGCGACCGCGATACCTCTTTGGCCACATTGCAAACCGCCGTCGATCAGGCTTTGGCGTTGGCCAGTCTCGACCTGTCCGCCGTTGCCGGCGTAGCGACCATCGACAAAAAAAACGACGAAGCAGCGATACTGCGGTTGGCGGCCGACCACGGCTGGCCCTTGCATTTTTATAGCGCCGAACGACTGGCGCAAGTGCCGGTGCCGAATCCGTCGGAAACCGTGCGCAAATACATGGGGACGCCGGCGGTCGCCGAGGCTGCCGCGTTGCTAGCGGCCAATGCGACGATGCAGGCGTTGCTGCTGGAAAAACACAAATACCGCGGCGCAGACGGCAAGAACGCCACGGTTTCGATTGCGAGCATGAGAGACGATTGAATGAACAAAGGAAAAATTTTGTTGGTCGGCTTCGGTCCGGGCGCCCCGGAGCACATGAGCCATCGCGCCCGCGCCGCGATCGCCGAGGCGGATGTGGTCATCGGTTATTCCACCTATATCAAGCTGGTGCAGGAACTGCTCGACGGTAAGGAAGTCATCCGTAAGGGCATGACCGAGGAAATCGACCGTAGCGTCGAAGCTTACGAGCAGGCGCGACAGGGAAAAACCGTGGCGCTGATTTCGTCGGGCGACATTGGCATTTATGGCATGGCGGGCCCCACTTACGAAGTGCTGTTCCAGGCCGGTTGGACGCCGAACAGTGAGATCACCGTCGAAGTAATTCCCGGCGCAACCGCGTTGAATGCCTGTGCGGCCCTGGTTGGCGCACCGCTAACCCACGATTTTTGTTCGATTTCGCTGTCGGATTTGCTAACCCCCTGGCCGATCATCGCCCGCCGACTGGAAGCGGCCGCGCGCGCCGATTTTGTCGTCGCGCTATACAACCCCAAAAGCGGCCGTCGCACCCGGCAAATCGTCGAGGCGCAACGGATAATGTTACTGCATCGCAAGCCGGATACGCCGGTGGCGATCGTCAAATCCGGCTACCGCCGTCGGCAAGCCATTCAAATGACCACGCTGGCACAGATGGCCGATTGCGAGATCGGCATGCTGTGTACGGTATTAATCGGCAACGGCAGCACCTTCGTCCGCGAAGGCTTGATGGTCACGCCGCGCGGCTATGCCAACAAATACGACGCGCTGACTGGCGAAGCTAAAAACGGCGAACAGGCTGGCCGTTCGCTGGCGATGGGCTTGAATGGCTGGCATGCCTGTGTGCGGCGTCATTTGCGGGAAAATCCTGAGGTCAATCTGCGCGAAACCTGCGCCCATTTCGATGCGCCGTTGGGTGAATTGCTGGCAGCCATTGCCGAAGCCAGGCCCGATGACACAGCGGGCAACATGCAGGCCCGGCTGGTCGTGGAAGAGCATCTGGATAGGGTGCTGACAGCAGCCCGGGTCTGGGGGCGACTCAGGGCCGTGGTGCGCAGTGACGCGGCCATCGCCGAAGTTTTGCTGGAAGCAAAAGACCTTAGCCGCAATGGTCCATGGCTGAATCTAATCAGCGAGCATTGCCATTTGCATGTCGATACCGGCCGGATCGCCAGCACTTGGTTTTTCAGTCAGGCCGGCCAACAGCATGGACTGTATTTTGTCGACGCCTACGGCGCATTGATATTTTCGTTGCTGCTGGTCAAAGCGGGCGATCACTTCGGCCAGGGGAGGCTCGATAGTTTTCAGCAAGCCTTTGAACAGTATGGTCAAGTGATCGATAGCGCTACAGACAACGAATCCGACGAAGAGAGTACCTGCGATGAATGACATGCCATTGCCAGAAAAGCCCAAAATGGGAGATTACAAACGCCATCTGCTGGTATGCACCGGTCCGCGCTGCACGCAAGACGGCGAATCGCAAGCGTTGTTTGACAGCCTGGGAGCAAAATTCAAGGCGGTGGGGCTCGATCAGGGGGCGTTGCGGGTCAAACGCACCCGCACTAACTGTTTCGCCACCTGCAAAGCCGGGCCTATCGTCTGCGTGCAACCGGACGGCATTTGGTACTACCATGTGACCGACGTCAATCTCGATCGCATCATAGAGCAGCATTTGCTCGGCGGCGTGCCGGTCGATGAGCTGATTTTTCATCGCGGCCCCGGTTGCGAACATGGCTGACAGCGTTTCTTGCCTGGGGCTCGGACGGGATCAGAAGGCATTGCTCAACTCAACAAACAACACAAATCGATGGACATTCGGAAGTCAAAGGTCGATCCGATAAATAACGGCTCCGTTTCACTATGAAACGGAGCCGGAGCAACATTCTGGCTTACGCCGCCTGATCCAGCTTGAACGCCGCATGCAGCGCCCGGACCGCCAGTTCCAGATATTTCTCGTCGACGACGACCGAGATCTTGATTTCGGAGGTCGAGATCATCTTGATGTTGATGCCTTCAGCCGCCAGCGTCTGGAACATCGTGTTCGCGATGCCAGCGTGCGAGCGCATGCCGACGCCGACGATCGAGATTTTGACGATATTGTCGTCAGCGGTGACTTTCTTCGCGCCGAGTTCCGCGCAGGTCTTTTCGAGCGAGGCCTTCGCGCGCTGGAAATCGTTCCGGTGCACGGTGAAGGTGAAATCGGTCGTTTCGTCTTCGGCGATGTTCTGCACGATCATGTCGACCTCGATGTTCGCATCGGCGATCGGGCCGAGGATTTTGGAGGCGACGCCCGGCTTGTCCGGTACGCCGGTGATCGTGAGTTTCGCTTCGTCCCGGTTGAAGGCGATGCCTGAAATCAATGCGCTTTCCATTTGTGTGTCCTCATAGGTAATCAGCGTGCCGTTACCTTCTGTAAATGATGATAATACGCGTAATGCCACGTTGTATTTGCCGGCGAATTCGACCGAACGAATCTGCAGGACTTTCGAACCGAGGCTGGCCATTTCGAGCATTTCCTCGAACGTGATCCGCTCTAGCCTGCGTGCCTTCGGTTCGACGCGGGGATCGGTCGTGTACACGCCGTCGACGTCGGTATAGATCAGGCATTCGTCGGCCTTCAGTGCCGCCGCCAGGGCGACTGCGGTGGTGTCGGAGCCGCCGCGTCCCAGGGTCGTGATGTTGTCCTCTTCATCGACGCCCTGGAATCCTGCGACCACGACCACCTTGCCCTGATTCAGTTTCGCCCGCATCCGGCTGTCGTCGATGTCGCGAATCCGCGCCTTGGTATGGCTGCTGTCTGTCAGAATCTTGACCTGGCCGCCGGTGAACGAGAACGCCGGGCAGCCGATTTCTTCGAGCGCCATCGCGAGCAGGGCGACGGTGACCTGTTCGCCGGTCGAGACCAGCATGTCGAGCTCGCGCGCATTCGGCTGCTGCTGAATGTCCTTCGCCAGTCCGATCAGACGATTGGTTTCGCCGCTCATCGCCGATACCACGACCACGATCTGATCGCCCTGGTCGTGCGCCTTTTTGACCTTCTCGGCAACCGCCTTGATCCGCTCGACCGAGCCGACCGAGGTGCCGCCGAATTTAAATACGTACAATGCCATTCGCTGGATCCTTTATTTTGCCGTTTGTTCTTGTATCCACGCCGGAACGCCGGCCAGGGCCTTGGTCAATCCGGACGGATCGTTGCCGCCCGCCTGCGCCATGTCGGGGCGGCCGCCGCCTTTGCCGCCGACCTGGGTCGCGACGAAGTTGACCAGATCGCCGGCCTTGACGCGTCCGACCTGATCCTTCGAGACTCCCGCGATCAGGCTGACCTTGTCGCCTTCGACGGTCGCGAGTACGATCGCTGAACTGCCGAGCTTGTTTTTCAACTGGTCGACCAGATCGCGCAAGGATTTCGGATCGACGCCGTCCAGTTTCACGGCCAGCACCTTAATGCCGTTGACTTCGACCGCGCCGGCACTGAGTTCGTCGCCGGCCGAGCTGGCCAGTTTCGCGTTCAAACGTTCGAGCTGTTTTTCCAGAGAACGGGTCTTTTCGAGCAATTGTTCGACCTTTTCGGCCGCTTTGTCCGGCGAGCTTTTCAATAACCCGGAAATCGACGCGAGCGCCTTGTCGCGGCTGGCGATCCAGTCGATGCAGCCTTGGCCGGTGACCGCCTCGATGCGGCGGACGCCGGCCGCGACGCCGGTTTCGCCGATGATCTTGAAGCAGCCGATGTCGCCGGCGCGCTCGACGTGGGTGCCGCCGCAAAGCTCGGTCGAAAAATCGCCGATCTTCAATACGCGCACTTCCGCGCCGTATTTTTCGCCGAACAAGGCCATCGCGCCGGCCTTGACCGCATCGTCCTTCGCCATGATGTCGGCGGTGACCGGCGTATTCAGGCGGATTTGTTCGTTCACGATACGTTCCAGCTCGGCGATTTCCTCGGTCGTGACCGGTTCGAAATGCGAGAAGTCGAAACGCAGGCGCTCGGGATTGACCAAGGAGCCTTTCTGCGCGACATGGTCGCCCAGAATCTGCCGCAGCGCGGCATGCAGGATATGGGTTGCGGAGTGATTCAATGCGGTCGCTTTGCGCTCATTCGCATCGACATGGGCCGCGCAATCCTGGCCTGTCGTGAACGCGCCGGAGATGACTTTGCCCTTGTGCAGGAACAGGTTGCCGCTTTGTTTTTGGGTGTCGGTCACTTCGAAGACCGCGCCGTTCGCGCTGATCGTGCCCTTGTCGCCGACCTGTCCGCCCGATTCGGCGTAAAACGGCGTCTTGTCCAGCACGATCACGCCTTCCTGGCCGACCTGCAAGGTTTCGACCGGCTGGCCCTGGGCATACAAGGCGACGATATGCGATTGATCGGCAAGATGGTCGTAACCGCAGAATTCGGTTTCGATGTCGAGCTTGATGTCCTGGTCGTAATCGGCGCCGAAATGGCTGGCCGACCGCGCGCGGTCGCGTTGCGCGGCCATCGCGGCTTCGAAGCCTTCATGATCGACCGACAAGTCGTGTTCGCGCGCGAAATCGGCGGTCAGGTCGACCGGGAAACCGTAGGTGTCGTAAAGCTGGAACACGGTGTCGCCCGGAATCACCTTGCCGTCGAGCTTGGCGACGCAGGCTTCGAGGATCTTCATGCCTTGCCCCAGGGTTTCGGCGAAGCGTTCTTCCTCTTTTTTCAGGATGCGTTCGACCTGGGCCTGCGCGTTTTTCAATTCGGGGTAGGCATCGCCCATCGCCTCGACCAGCGGCGCGACCAGTCGATAGAAAAAGATGTCGTGAATGCCGAGCCGATAGCCGTGGCGAATCGCGCGGCGGATGATCCGGCGCAGCACGTAACCGCGGCCCTCGTTCGAAGGCAGCACGCCGTCCGCGACCAGAAACGCACAGGAGCGGATATGGTCGGCGATCACCCTGAGCGAGCTTTGGTTCAAGTCGTCGATGCCGGCCAGCTTCGCCGCCGCCTGCAACAGCTTCTGGAACAGGTCGATTTCGTAATTGCTGTGCACGCCTTGCGAGACCGCCGCGATCCGCTCCAGCCCCATGCCGGTGTCGACCGAAGGCTTCGGCAGCGGCGTCAGGGTGCCGTCGGCGGCGCGGTCGTACTGCATGAACACCAGGTTCCAGATCTCGATGTAGCGGTCGCCTTCTTCATCGGGAGAGCCCGGAGGTCCGCCCGGAATCGATTCGCCGTGGTCGTAGAAGATTTCGCTGCACGGGCCGCAAGGGCCGGTGTCGCCCATCGACCAGAAATTGTCTTTCGCGCCGATGCGGGAAAAGCGTTTAGGGTCGACGCCGACATCGTTCAGCCAGATGCTTTCGGCTTCGCTGTCTTCCTCGAACACGGTCACCCAGAGTTTTTGCGGCGGGATCTCCATTTCCTGGGTCAAAAATTCCCAGGCGAAATGAATCGCATCCTTCTTGAAATAATCGCCGAAACTGAAGTTGCCGAGCATTTCGAAAAAGGTATGGTGCCTCGCGGTATAGCCGACGTTCTCCAGGTCGTTATGCTTGCCGCCGGCGCGCACGCAACGCTGACTGGTCGCGGCGCGGGTGAAGCCCTTGTGCTCGCGGCCCAAAAATACGTCCTTGTACTGCACCATGCCGGCGTTCGTGAACAACAAGGTCGGGTCGTTGCCGGGAATCAGCGAACTGGAAGGCTCGATCGTGTGCCCGCGTTGGCGGAAAAATTCCAGAAAGGCGGCGCGCAGTTCTGCGCTGGTCATCTTTTTCATAGGTTGTGCGATTAAAAGGCTAAAAAGTGTTCGAGGTGTTTTTCAATAAATCGGCAATCATCGCGTGGGTGAAGCCGCGCTGCAACAAAAACCGGCTGCGTTTCGCCCATTCGTTCCGGTTCGGAACCGGGCCGTCGCCGTATTTCCTACGATAAACCTGTTCTAAAAGCGCCATCCAGCCGCCGGCGACCGATTCGGCGAGCGCTTCGAGATCAAACAGGGGGGTGTTGCCGAGGTCGATGCCGTGTTGTCGCAGCTCATAGGCGATAAAAGCCGGTCCATAGCCTTTCAGAATCCGCGAGCGCGCATAACTTTCCGCGTAACGCGCATCGCTTTGCCAGTTTTCGGTGGCCAGCTCGTCGAGGATCGATTCGATCCTTTCTATCGCAAAGCCTTTGCCGGCCAGTTTTTGGAGCAATTCTTTTTGGCTGTGCTCGCGCCCGGTCAACAGGCGCAGGCATTCGGTCCTGATTTTGGCGTCCGCCTGATCCACGTCAAGTTAGATTGGGTTTCAATCGTCGTCGAGTTCGGGCTTGTCCGAAATCGGCAACGCCTTGCCGAAGGCTTCCGCGCGAATCTTCGCTTCGATTTCCTTGGCCTTGTCCGGATGCTCTTTCAGATACAGCTTCGCATTGTCCTTGCCCTGGCCGATCTTTTCATCGCCGTAGCTGTACCAGGAGCCGGCTTTCTGGATGAATCCGAAATTGACGCCGAGATCGACCAGTTCGCCGAGGAAGGAAATGCCTTCGCCGTACAGAATTTCGAATTCGGCTTGCTTGAACGGCGGCGCGACCTTGTTCTTGACGACTTTTACCCGCGTCTCGTTGCCGATCACTTCTTCGCCTTTCTTGACCGATCCGATCCGGCGTATGTCGAGTCGTACCGAGGCGTAAAATTTCAGCGCGTTGCCGCCGGTCGTGGTTTCGGGGTTGCCGAACATCACGCCGATCTTCATCCTGATCTGGTTGATGAAGATCACCAGCGTATTCGAGCGCTTGATATTCGCGGTCAGTTTGCGCAGAGCCTGCGACATCAGCCGCGCCTGCAGGCCCATGTGCGAGTCGCCCATGTCGCCTTCGATCTCGGCCTTCGGCGTCAGCGCCGCAACCGAATCGACGACGACGATGTCCACCGCGCCTGAGCGTACCAGCATGTCGGTGATTTCGAGCGCCTGCTCGCCGGTATCGGGCTGCGAAACCAGGAGATCGTCGACATTGACCCCGATCTTCTCCGCATAGCCGGGATCGAGCGCGTGCTCGGCATCGACGAAAGCGGCCGTGCCGCCGAGTTTTTGCACTTCGGCGATCACCTGCAGGGTCAGGGTGGTTTTACCGGACGACTCCGGTCCGTAGATCTCGACGATCCGTCCGCGCGGTAAGCCGCCGCAGCCGAGCGCAATGTCCAGCCCCAATGAGCCGGTCGAAACGACCTCGATATCCCGAGACGCCGCCACATCGCCCATCCGCATCACAGAGCCTTTGCCGAACTGCTTCTCGATCTGCATCAATGCCGCGCCGAGCGCTTTCTTTTTGTTTTCGTCCATTGCCTATGTCCTGTGATGTCGTGGTTTAACGAAGTGCCGCTTAATTAAATGCAGTATTATTACATACGGGTACCGGTTCGGGTAGTGCTGATTTGGGATTACGCGCCGGATTGATTGCGTCTTTGCTTACGTTCGTCATGTTTATTTATTCGCTGACCATCCTGTTCAATCAGATCAATTTATTGAGTCCGGCCGAGGCCTTGTTCATGATGGCCGGGCTGTTCGTGGTCGTGTGGATTTTGGCTCCGGACCCGGACATCGGTTTTCGGTCATTGTCTTACGACAATTATTTGTTTTCGAGCTGGATCGGAGGGCAGGGGCTAAGCACCGTGTTTTGGCCGTTCTTCTTGGTATTGAATGCCGTGTTGTTCAGCGCGGATTGGTTGGTCAAGTCGGGACAGCTGACCGTGTCGAGTTGGGATGACGTGCATTTTGTCCTGCTGCTGCCCATTATATGGTGGACGGTGTCGATCTGGCGCTGTTCGGCGAATACCCGCTTCCGCCTCTATGGCGCCGGAGCGCGTTTCATCACGGTCGCCGTGTTTTTGGAGTACGTCTTGAAGCTGTACATCCGCGCCGAATATCCGCGCCTCTTCTTCAATTGCGAGGAACTGCTGCTGGATTACGGCAGTTGTTTTTAGCGCAGGCCGATCGCCGCTGTTGCCGATGGGTACCCTATCGCTATAAAAAAAACGGCAAAAAGGTTATAATCGGGGTTTTTGATTCACAATTACTAAATTTCGGAAATAACATGCTGGGTAAGCTGGTCAAATTTGTTGTAGGGAGCCGAAACGACAGGCTGATTAAAAAGAAAAGAAAATTGGTCAAGAAGATCAATGTCTTGTCTGATGAGTTTAAAAAGCTGTCCGATGAAGCCTTAAAGGCGAAAACACAGGAATTTCGCGACCGGCTTGCACAGGGCGAAAAGCTCGACAATCTGATTCCGGAAGCCTTCGCGACGGTTCGGGAGGCCTCGGAGCGGGTGTTCGGCATGCGTCATTACGACGTGCAGTTGATCGGCGGTATGATCCTGCATGACGGCAAGATCGCCGAAATGAAGACCGGTGAAGGCAAGACCCTGATGGCGACCTTGGCGGCTTATCTGAATGCCTTGCCGGGACGCGGCGTGCATGTGGTCACCGTGAACGATTACCTGGCGCGCCGCGACGCCGAATGGATGGGGCGCCTGTACGAATTCCTGGGCATGACCACCGGCGTGATCATCAGTCAGATGGATTATGACGCCCGCCGCCATTCGTATTCCTGCGATATCACCTACGGCACCAACAACGAATTCGGCTTCGATTATCTGCGCGATAACATGGCGTTCAGTCTCGAAGAAAAGGTACAGCGCGAACTGCATTTTGCGATCGTCGACGAAGTCGATTCGATCCTGATCGATGAGGCGCGGACGCCGTTGATCATTTCCGGGCCTTCCGAGGAAAGCTCCGAAATCTACGTCAAGGCCAATGCGATCATCCCTTATCTGACCAAACAGGAAAAGGAAGGCGAACCCGGCGATTATTTTGTCGATGAAAAAACACGGCAGGTGCATCTGACCGAGGAAGGTCATGAACGCGTCGAGCGCTTGATGGTCGAGCACGGCCTGATGGTCGAGGACAGCAGCCTTTACGACGCCTCGAACATCCGGTTGATGCATTATTTGAGCGCTTCGCTGCGCGCCCATGCGCTGTTCAAAAAGGACGTGCATTACATCGTGCAGAGCAATCAGGTAATCATCGTCGACGAATTCACCGGCCGCATCATGCCGGGCCGGCGCTGGTCCGAAGGCCTGCATCAGGCGGTCGAGGCGAAGGAGCATGTGCCGATTCAAAGCGAAAACCAGACGCTGGCCTCGATCACCTTCCAGAATTATTTCCGTCTCTATCACAAGCTCTCCGGCATGACCGGCACCGCCGACACCGAAGCGTTCGAGCTGAACAAGATTTACGGTCTCGAAGTGGTCGTGATTCCGACGCACCGGCCGTTGATCCGCAAGGACATGGGCGATCTGGTGTATTTGACCGCCGCGGAAAAATATCAGGCGGTCGCCGAAGACATCAAGCGCTGCGTCGAGCGCCAACAGCCTGTCCTGGTCGGCACTACCTCGATCGAAAACTCCGAATTGCTTTCCAACTTGTTGAAACAACAGGGCATTCCGCATGAAGTGCTGAATGCGAAACAGCACGAACGCGAAGCGCATATCGTCGAACAGGCGGGCCAGCCCGGCGCGGTCACGATCGCGACCAACATGGCGGGCCGCGGCACCGACATCGTGCTCGGCGGCAATCTGGAAGCCGAACTGAAAGCCTTGGGGCCCGATGCGAGCGACGAAGAAAAAGCGCATGTGCGCGGCGCCTGGCTCGATCGTCACAATCAGGTGATCGCGAGCGGCGGCCTGCATGTGATCGGCTCGGAGCGCCACGAATCGCGGCGTATCGACAACCAGCTCAGAGGCCGTTCCGGCCGTCAGGGTGACCCGGGCTCCACGCGCTTTTATCTGGCGCTCGAAGACGACCTGATGCGTATCTTCGCTTCCGACCGCGTGGCGGCGTTGATGGCGAAGCTCGGCATGGGCAACGGCGAGGCGATCGAGCATCCGTGGGTGACCCGCGCGATCGAAAACGCCCAGCGCAAGGTCGAGGCGCGCAACTTCGACATCCGTAAGGAAATCCTGGCTTACGACGATGTCGCGAACGATCAGCGTAAAGTCGTTTACTCGCAGCGCAACGAGCTGATGGCGGCCGACGAAATCTCCGACATCATCACCGCGATTCGGAAAGACGTGGTCAACAATGTGATCACCCAATACATTCCGCCGCGTTCGATGGAAGAGCAATGGGATATCGCCGGGCTCGAGGAGCATATCCAGCAGGAATTCCATGTCGAGATTCAGATTCAGAAAATGCTCGACGAGGACAGCAAGCTTCAGGAAGAGTCGCTGCGCGCGCGCATCGTCGAGGCGATGGAGCAGGCGCATAAGGACAAGGAAAAGAAGATCACTCAGGGCGTCATGCAGCATTTCGAAAAATCGGTGATGTTGCAAGTGCTGGACAACAGCTGGAAGGAGCATCTGGCGGCGATGGATTACCTGCGCCAGGGCATCCATTTCCGCGGCTACGCGCAAAAAGATCCGAAGCAGGAATACAAGCGCGAAGCGTTCGAAATGTTCACGCATCTTTTGGATCACATCAAATACGAAGTGATCACGATACTGTGCAAGGTGCAGGTCAGACAGGAAGAGGATGTGCAGGCGATCGACGCCCAACGCCAGGCGCAGGCGCCGAAGGAAATGCATTTCGAACATGCCGAGGCGCCGGCTCTGGATGGCTCGGAGCTGGAGCCTGAAGAGGCCGAAAGCGATCCGCTGGCCGCACAGCCGTTCGTCCGTTACGGCGACAAGGTCGGCCGGAATGATTTGTGCCCTTGCGGGTCAGGCAAGAAGTATAAGCAGTGCCATGGCAGGGTGAGCTAATCTTTCGTGAATTTTTGTTCTGATGGAGTTTAATCGGTCTATGCTTCGCTGAATACGTTGTCGTTCATCGATTCTTAACCGAATGGTAATGCGTTGGTAATATGATGTCTCTTGACTTCAATAATTAAATCAAGAGAAGTCTATTCCTTCCATACTCCTTGAGGAGAAATACCATGAGAACGAAAGATAGCTTGCTTAAAGCGGCGTTATTGGCCGCCGCAGCGATCGCTGCGGCGGTGCCGATGCCGGCATCCGCGAAAGGGCAGGATGCGCTGCTGACGACCGCCAATCCCAGGGTAAAGGAAATTATCGCCGTGCAGGATTTGGTGACCGATGGGCTGATGGCGACAGACGGTGTCCTCGGCACTGCGGTGGGTCTAAGTCCTCTGGGAGAGCTCGCCTTGCTGGTGTTTGTCAATTCTGGACGCCCGAACATAGCGGACATTGTGCGGGCTATTCCGGAGTATATCAAAGGAGTTCCGGTGTCGGTTCAAGCCACTGAACCTTTTCGTTCGATGGTGCGGTTGATACCCGGATTAAATCTTCCTCTTGGCGGCAGTCGTGTCGATCACAAGGCGAAACAGAGTCTGCCTATTCAACTCGGTACGTCAGGCGGGTGGGGGGATGATCAGGCGAACGGCTACTGCTGCGGCGGCACGCTCGGCTCCTTGATACAAACAGGCGGCAACAAATATATCCTCAGCAATTACCATGTGCTGCGGTCGGATATCGTTCCTGGCGGTAATAGCATCGTTGCAACCAATGGGGATGCCATTGTCCAGCCCGGCCTGATTGATGCAAGCTGCAGTGCAAACAAAACGCAGAATGTGGCGGCGCTGGCGGGAAGCGCTTCCCTACCCGACGCCAATGTCGATGCGGCGATCGCTCAGGCTGATTCAGGAGCGGTTCGAAGCGACGGCGCCATCCTCGAAATCGGCACGCTCTCTGCCTCCACCATTACGGCCTCGATAAACCAGGCGGTCAAGAAGAGCGGCCGCACCACCGGACTGACCCGAAGTAAGGTTTCCGGTCTGAACGCCACGATTTCGGTGGACTATGATAGCGAGTGCGCCGGCGGTGTCGCGTTTACTAAGACCTTCACAGGTCAAATCCTGATAGGAAATAATTTGAGTAAATTCCTTGATAGTGGCGACTCGGGTTCGCTGATGGTGGAAGATGTCACTACGAATCCCCGAGCCGTGGGACTGTTATTCGCCGGCAGCAGTACGATCGCTGTGGCCAATCCGATTGGCGAGGTGCTGGGCTTTTTCGGAGCGGCCATGGTCGGAAAATGATTTCTGGCCTTGAAACGCGCCAGTCAATCAATGCGGGCAGCGCTTTATCTGTCCGCCTTCCCAGCATAATGACGGGCAAGCGATAAAGCTGTTTGCTCTGCTTGCCGAATCAACTCCTGAAGTTGGCGCCTACCTGCGGCCAATTTTTCATACACGTCTGCCGGCTTCCCTCCCAATATAACGTCGGCAGACGTTTCGGTCTGCTTGGCGCGAGAAAGCCTCGGGGCAATAGGGCTAAGACGTCCATTTGGAAAAATTGTTAATGACCAAGCCCTGTGATTTTTAGTAAAATGGCACGATTTCAATTTTATAACGGGATGCGTTCGTACGGATTCATCCCGTTTTGTGCATTTAGAGGTGACGTGTTTGACTAGACCCGCTTTATTGGTTTTGGAGGATGGGACAGTATTTCATGGCGTGTCGATCGGCGTCGACGGCTGCTCGGTAGGTGAAGTCGTATTCAATACTGCGATGACCGGTTATCAGGAAATCCTGAGCGACCCTTCCTATGCCAAACAAATCGTGACATTGACCTACCCGCATATCGGCAATACCGGCTGCAACGGCGAAGACGATGAGTCTGCGCGCGTGTTCGCGAGCGGCCTGGTCATCCGGGATTTGCCGGTGCTGGCCAGCAATTTTCGTTCCGAGCAGACCTTGCGGCAATATCTTGAGGCCAATCAGGTCGTCGCGATCGCCGATATCGACACCCGCAAACTGACCCGACTGCTTCGCGACAAGGGCGCGCAGCGCGGTGCGATCATTGCCGGCGAAACGGTCGATGTCGACACCGCGAAAGCTGCGATCGACGGTTTTCCGGGCTTGAAGGGCATGGATCTGGCGAAGGTCGTGTCGGCAACCGAGACTTACGAATGGACCGAAAACACCTGGCAACTCGGCAAGGGGCACACAAAGGCCGAACATCTGGCCAAGCATGTGGTCGCCTATGACTTCGGCATCAAGCGCAACATTCTGCGCCTGCTCGCCAATCGCGGCTGCCGCGTCACGGTCGTGCCGGCCGAGACGCCTGCCGAGACGGTGCTGGCGATGAAGCCGGACGGCGTGTTCCTCTCGAACGGCCCCGGCGATCCGGAGCCTTGCACCTACGCGATCGAAGCGATCCAGAAAATTCTCGCAACCCAAACGCCGGTATTCGGCATTTGCCTCGGTCATCAATTATTGGCCCTGGCCAGCGGAGCGAAAACCGAGAAGATGAAATTCGGCCACCACGGCGCGAACCATCCGGTGCAGGAGAAGGCGACAGGGCGCGTGATGATCAGCAGCCAGAACCACGGCTTCGCGGTCAACAAGGACAGCCTGCCCGCCAATGTGATTCCGACGTTCCATTCGCTGTTCGATGGCAGTCTGCAAGGCATCGAACGCACCGATTGTCCCGCGTTCAGCTTCCAGGGCCATCCCGAAGCGAGTCCGGGTCCGCACGATGTCGAGTCGTTGTTCGACGCTTTCATCGCATTAATGAATAAATGATTTTGAGGTTCAGGATACAAGGCGCAAGGTTCAAGGAGAGTGATCTCTTAGTCCCGCGCCTTGGGCCTTGAACCCTGCACCTATATTGAAACCATGCCAAAAAGAACCGACATCAAATCGATTTTATTACTCGGCGCGGGCCCGATCGTGATCGGCCAGGCCTGCGAGTTCGATTATTCCGGCACGCAGGCCTGCAAGGCGCTGCGCGAGGAAGGCTACCGGGTGATCCTGGTCAATTCGAATCCGGCCACGATCATGACCGATCCGGACATGGCCGATGCGATCTATATCGAGCCGATCGACTGGCAGACGGTCGAGAAGATCATCGAAAAGGAACGCCCGGACGCGATCTTGCCGACCATGGGCGGGCAGACCGCCTTGAACTGCGCGCTCGCTTTGGATGCGAACGGCGTGCTCGAAAAATACGGCGTCGAGATGATCGGCGCGAGCAAGGAAGCGATCAACAAGGCCGAGGACCGCGAACTGTTCAATCAGGCGATGCGCAAGATCGGTTTCGAGGTCGCCAAGTCGAAGACCGCGCACTCGCTCGAAGAAGCGCTCGCCGCGCAGCAGGAAGTCGGCTATCCGACGATCATCCGGCCGTCGTTCACGATGGGCGGCAGCGGCGGCGGCATTGCCTATAACCGCGAGGAATTCATCGAAATCTGCGAGCGCGGGCTCGATCTGTCGCCGACCAACGAACTGTTGATCGAGGAATCGGTGCTCGGCTGGAAAGAGTTCGAGATGGAGGTCGTGCGCGATTCGAAGGACAACTGCATCATCGTCTGCTCGATCGAAAACTTCGATCCGATGGGAGTGCACACCGGCGACTCGATCACGGTCGCGCCCGCGCAAACCTTGACCGACAAGGAATATCAGATCTTGCGTAACGTCGCGGTGGCGGTACTCCGCGAAATCGGGGTCGATACCGGCGGTTCGAACGTACAGGTCGCGATCAATCCGAAAGACGGCCGCATGGTCGTGATCGAAATGAACCCGCGCGTGTCGCGCTCGTCCGCGCTGGCATCGAAAGCAACCGGCTTCCCGATCGCGAAGGTTGCCGCGAAACTCGCGGTCGGCTATACGCTCGACGAACTGAAGAACGAAATCACCGGCGGCAAGACTCCGGCCTCGTTCGAGCCGACGATCGACTACGTAGTTACCAAGGTGCCGCGCTTCACCTTCGAAAAGTTTCCGCAGGCCGACGACCGTCTGACCACGCAGATGAAATCGGTCGGCGAGGTGATGGCGATCGGTCGCACCTTTCAGGAGTCGCTGCAAAAAGCCTTGCGCGGCCTCGAAATCGGCATCAGCGGACTCGACGAAATCATCGACATGCAGGAAGTCGATGCAGCCGAAAACATGCAGCGCGAACTGCGCCATCCCGGCCCGGACCGACTGCGCTACGTCGCCGATGCGTTCCGCAGCGGCATGTCGCTCGAAGCCGTGCATGAGGCCAGCAAGATCGACCCTTGGTTCCTGGCGCAGGTCGAGGATTTGATCGTGACCGAAAAATCGCTGGCGACCAAGACGTTGGCGACGCTGAAAGAAGGCGAGTTGTTCAGGCTGAAGCGCAAGGGTTTTTCGGACCAACGCCTGGCGAAACTGCTCGGAGCGACCGAATCCGAAGTCCGCAACGTCCGTCACAAACTCGGCGTGCGCCCGGTCTTCAAGCGCATCGATTCGTGCGCGGCCGAATTTTCGTCCGACACGGCTTACCTTTATTCGACCTATGAGGAAGAATGCGAGGCGCGCGTGTCGGACCGCGAAAAGATCATCATTCTCGGCGGCGGTCCGAACCGGATCGGGCAAGGCATCGAATTCGACTACTGCTGCGTGCACGCGGCGATGGCGCTGCGCGAAGACGGCTACGAGACGATCATGGTCAACTGCAACCCGGAAACCGTTTCGACCGACTTCGACACCTCCGATCGGCTGTATTTCGAGCCCTTGACGCTCGAAGACGTGCTCGAGATCGTGCATATCGAGAAACCGAAGGGCGTGATCGTGCAATACGGCGGCCAGACCCCGCTGAAACTCGCGCGTGCATTGGAAGCGGCCGGCGTGCCGATCATCGGCACTTCGCCCGATTCGATCGATTTGGCAGAAGACCGCGAGCGCTTCCAGAAGTTGCTCGAACGCCTGGATCTGAAACAGCCGCCGAATGCGACCGCGCGCTCGGTCGAGCAGGCCTTGAATGCGGCGAAGGAGCTGGGTTATCCGTTGGTCGTGCGGCCTTCCTATGTATTGGGCGGCCGGGCGATGGAGATCGTGTTCAACGAAGAAGGCCTGCAGCGCTACATGAAAGAGGCGGTCAGCGTGTCGAACGATTCGCCGGTGTTGCTCGATCGTTTCCTCGACGATGCGGTCGAGATGGACGTCGATGCGATCTACGACGGCGAGAACGTGCTGATCGGCGGCCTGATGGAACACATCGAGCAGGCCGGCATCCATTCGGGCGACTCGGCCTGTTCCTTGCCGCCTTATGAATTGCCGGTGGAATTGCAGGACCGTCTGCGCGAGCAGGTGCGGGCGATGGCCGAAGCCCTGGGCGTCAGAGGCCTGATGAATACGCAGTTTGCGATTCAGGGCACCGACATCTATGTGCTGGAAGTCAATCCGCGCGCCTCGCGCACCGCGCCGTTCGTGTCGAAGGCGACCGGTTATCCGCTGGCCAAAATCGCCGCGCGCTGCATGGTCGGTAAATCGCTGGCCGAGCAGGGCGTGACCGAGGAGCGTATCCCGGATTATTTCTCGGTCAAGGAAGCGGTCTTCCCGTTCGTGAAATTCCCCGGCGTCGATCCGCTGCTCGGGCCGGAAATGAAATCCACCGGCGAGGTGATGGGGGTCGGCAAGACCTTCGGCGAGGCGTTCGCGAAGTCGCAGCGCGCGACCGGCGTCAAGCTGAACCACAGCGGCAAGGTGTTGATCAGCATCCGGGATGCGGACAAAGCGAAATTGCCCGAGATTGCTCGCATGCTGACCGATAAGAAATACGAAATCGTTGCGACCGGCGGCACCGCGAAGGTGTTGCAGGAGGCGGGCATTCCTTGCGAGGTGGTGTACAAGGTGAATCAGGGCCGCCCGAATACGGTCGATATGATCAAAAACGGCCAGATTCAGATGATCATCAACACCACCGAGGGCAAGAAGGCGATCGCCGATTCGTTCACGATGCGCCGCGAAGCTTTGCAGCACCGGGTCAACTATTACACCAC
This sequence comes from Methylomicrobium lacus, assembly GCF_041897535.1. GTDB lineage: Bacteria > Pseudomonadota > Gammaproteobacteria > Methylococcales > Methylomonadaceae > Methylomicrobium > Methylomicrobium lacus_A. The sequence goes on along the minus strand of NZ_CP169217.1, from coordinate 417,021 downwards.
GATGGCCGGCGCGAAAGCGGCCTGCTATGCGTTAGGCGAACTGGATGCGGGCAGTGTGAACTGCTTGCAGGATTTGCATCGAAGCGTTGCGGAATCGCACTAAGTTTGAATTCCCAAAAAGGAATGTTTAAAGTGATTGGAGTTGTAAATTAAATGACTACGAAAGTACCTCTTACCGTGAAAGGCGCGGAAAAACTGCGCGCGGAACTGGAAGAACTGAAAACGGTGACCCGTCCGCGCATCATTCAGGCGATCGCGACCGCGCGCGAACACGGTGACTTGAAGGAAAACGCCGAATACCACGCGGCGCGCGAACAGCAAAGTTTCGCGGAAGGCCGCATCAAGGAAATCGAAGCGAAATTGTCGAATGCGCAAGTGATCGACGTGACCAAGCTCGACCCGAACGGCAAGGTCGTGTTCGGCGCGACCGTCGAGATCGAGGATCTGGATTCAGGCAAGACGGTGACTTACCAGATCGTCGGCGAAGACGAAGCGAATATCAAGGAGAGCCGCATCTCGATCGGTTCGCCGATTGCGCGTGCGTTGATCGGCAAGGAAACCGGCGATGTCGTCACGGTGAAGGCGCCGAGCGGCAATGTCGAATACGAAATTATCTCGGTCGAGTATATTTAAGTGCGAAGACAGGGTTCAAGGCGCCGGGATCATCATGCGTCTGCCTTGAACCTTGTGGTTTTTAGCGGCGGTTATTGAAGGCCTTTTTCGGCTTTGGCTTCTTGGCTGGCGCCGCTTTTTTGATCCTTTTTTCGGGATTGGGTCGGTATAACACCGCAATTTGTCCGATCATCTGAATCAGTTCGGCGCCGGTCGACGCGATGATTTCCTGACTGATCGTTTGGCGATCTTCCCTTTCGGCGCGTATTCTAACCTTAAGCAACTCGTGGCTGTCGAGCGCGATTTCGATCTCCGCCAGGACCGCGGGCGTCAGTCCGGCCTGGCCGATCATGATGACCGGTTTTTGGCTGTGCGCCTCGGCCCGGAGTTGTTTCTTATCCGTTGAGTTCACTCAATTTTCCTAAACAAAAAGCCTATTCTACACCAAAAATTTTTGCCATGGCCCGAACAAAAAGCAGCAGTCGCTGGATGCAGGAACATTTTGACGACGAATACGTCAAAATGGCACAGAAGCTTGGCTATCGCTCGCGCGCGGTATTCAAGCTGAAGGAGATACAGGAGAAAGACCATATCCTGCGGCCGGGGATGCGTATCGTCGATCTCGGGGCCGCCCCGGGCGGCTGGTCGCAATATGCCAAACAGCTGCTCGGCAATCAGTGCCAGATCATCGCGCTGGATATTCTGGATATTGAGCCGATCGACGGAGTCGAGTTCATTCAGGGCGATTTCCGCGAACAAACGGTATTCGATCAGTTGATGGCGGCGCTCGAAGGCAAGCGCGTCGATCTGGTGATGTCGGACATGGCGCCGAACATGAGCGGCAGCAAGGGCGTCGACCAGCCGCGTGCGCTGTATCTCGGCGAATTGGCGCTGGAAATGGCACAGGCCGTGCTGGCAAAAGACGGAGTGTTTTTGGTCAAGCTGTTTCAGGGCGAAGGCTTCGAGGCGTATTGCAAACAGGTGCAGCAGGCATTCGCGAAGGTGCTGATCAGAAAGCCGAAGGCTTCGCGCCCCCGCAGCAATGAGGTTTATTTGCTGGCCCGAGGCTTTAAATGACAGAAAACATCCTCATTTCAGTAGAAATGGCAGGAAATTGCGCCGAAATGGTTTTTTGCGATGCGAATACAGGAAATATCGGCAGGCAATGCGCCGGTGTGCTGGTATAATGAGACTTGTTTTATTACGAGAGCCCTAGCGGCCCAGGTCGTGTAAATTGAACGAAATGTTGAAAAATATAATTCTATGGGTGGTCATCGCCGTCGTGCTGATGTCCATTTTTAACAATTTCGGTCCGCAGATGGAAGGTGCGGATTCGACGTTGTCCTATTCGCAGTTCATCGAGGCGGTCAAATCCGGCCAGGTCAGTCAGGTGATGATCGATGAGCAGGTGGTCAAAGGCAAACTGCAGACCGGACAGCTATTCAGGACCTATGCGCCGAACGACCCGCACATGGTCGACGACTTGCTGGCTAACGGTGTCGATATCAAGGCCACGCCGCCGGAGCAGCCTTCGCTGCTGATGCAGTTGTTGGTGTCGTTCGGGCCGATGCTGCTGTTGATTGCGGTGTGGGTCTTTTTCATGCGCCAAATGCAGGGCGGCGGCGCCGGCGCGCGCGGCGCGATGAGCTTCGGCAAGAGCAAGGCGCGCATGCTCGAGGAAGATCAGATCAAGGTCACTTTCGCCGATGTCGCAGGCTGTGACGAAGCGAAGGAAGAAGTCGTCGAAATGGTCGATTTCCTGCGGGACCCCGCCAAATACCAGCGCCTCGGCGGCAAAATTCCGCGCGGCGCGTTGATGGTCGGACCTCCGGGCACCGGTAAAACCTTGTTGGCCCGCGCGATCGCCGGCGAAGCCAAGGTGCCGTTTTTTACGATTTCCGGATCGGATTTCGTCGAAATGTTCGTCGGCGTCGGTGCCTCGCGGGTACGTGACATGTTCGACCAGGCGAAAAAGCATGCGCCCTGCATCATCTTCATCGACGAGATCGATGCGGTGGGCCGTCAGCGCGGCGCCGGTCTCGGCGGCGGCAACGACGAACGCGAGCAGACCCTGAACCAGTTGCTGGTCGAAATGGACGGTTTCGAGGGCAACGAAGGCATCATCGTAATCGCGGCGACCAACCGTCCCGACGTGCTCGACAAGGCCTTGTTGCGTCCGGGTCGTTTCGATCGGCAAATCACCGTCGGTCTGCCGGATGTCAGAGGCCGTGAGCAAATTCTGAAAGTGCATCTGAAAAAAGTGCCGACTGACACCGATGTCGAGATCAAATATATCGCGCAAGGCACGCCGGGTTTCTCCGGCGCCGATCTGGCGAACCTGATCAACGAAGCCGCATTGTTTGCGGCGCGCTCGAACAAGCGTGTGGTCAATATGGTCGACCTCGAAAAAGCCAAGGATAAGCTGATCATGGGTGCGGAACGGCGCTCGATGGTGATGAACGACAAGGAAAAGAAGATGACCGCGTATCACGAAGCCGGTCACGCCATCGTCGGCAGAATCGTGCCCGAACATGATCCGGTCTACAAGGTCAGCATCATGCCGCGCGGACGCGCTCTGGGCGTCACGATGTTCCTGCCTGAACGCGATCAGTACAGTGCCAGCAAGCAAAAGCTGGACAGCATGATTTCGAGCCTGTACGGTGGCCGCATCGCCGAAGAAATGATCTTCGGTTGGGAACAGGTCAGCACCGGCGCCTCGAACGACATTGAGCGTGCGACCGAACTGGCCCGGAACATGGTCACCAAATGGGGCTTATCCCAACGTTTGGGGCCGCTGGCGTATAGCGAGGAAGAAGGCGAAGTGTTTTTGGGGCGTTCGGTCACGCAACACAAGACGGTTGCCGAGGAAACTTCCCATACAATCGATGAAGAGATTCGTTCGATCATCGACCGCAACTACGAGCGCGCCGAAAACATCTTGAAGGAAAACATCGACATTCTGCATGCGATGGCCGAGGCGTTGATCAAATACGAAACGATCGATAAATATCAGATCGACGATCTGATGGCGCGGCAACCGGTCAGAGCGCCGCAGGGCTGGGACGATTCCACTCCGTCTTCGTTTCCTTCGCTCGGCGATACCAATTCGAAAGACGACAAACTCGGGCCCGTAGGTGAAACCGCCAAACAAAATTAGGCGTCGCTGAACGAACCGATTGTTTGATCAACAAGGAGAGGCTGCCTGCCCGTAGTCTCTCCTTTCTTTTTTGTATAAGTTGACTCTGAATCTTTTCCACGCAGGATGATTGAACATGGCTAAAAAATATTTTGGAACCGACGGGATTCGCGGTACGGTCGGCAACTATCCGATTACGCCGGATTTTTTTCTGAAACTTGGCTGGGCCGCCGGTAAGGTGTTTGCGAGCGAAGGCTCCGGTTTCGTGTTGGTAGGCAAGGATACGCGTATCTCCGGCTATATGTTCGAGTCCGCGATCGAGTCGGGGCTGACTGCCGCCGGCGTCGGCACCCGCCTGTTGGGACCGATGCCGACGCCCGGCATCGCCTATCTGACCCGTACGCTGCGCGCGAAGGCCGGCATCGTGATCAGCGCCTCGCATAACCCTTACTACGACAATGGCGTCAAGTTCTTTTCGGTGTTGGGCACCAAACTGCCCGATGAAGTCGAAGAACAGATCGAGTACTACCTGGATGCGCCGATGACCACGGTCGATTCGTCGAGTCTCGGCAAGGCCAAGCGCGTGGTCGATGCGGCCGGTCGCTATATCGAGTTTTGCAAGGCCAGCGTGCCGCCAAGGCTCGACTTCAAGGGGCTGAAGATCGTGATCGATTGTGCGCACGGCGCGACCTATCACATTGCACCGCATGTGTTCCGCGAAGTCGGCGCCGACGTGGTCGTGCTCGGCGGCGAACCGAGCGGTCTTAACATCAACGAGAAATGCGGCGCGACGCATCCGGACAACCTCGCGCAGGCCGTTCTGGCGGAGCAGGCCGATCTAGGCATCGCACTCGATGGCGACGGCGACCGGCTGATCATGGTCGATCATAAGGGCGAAATCGTCGACGGCGACGAGCTGGTTTATATCATCGCCAAATCCCGCTTGCAGGAAGGCCTGCTTTACGGGCCCGTGGTCGGCACCTTGATGACCAATCTGGGCATGGAAATCGGCTTGAAGCATCTGGGCGTCAAATTATTGCGCGCGAATGTCGGCGACCGCTACGTGATGGAAATGCTGGTCGAACACGAGGGGCTGCTCGGCGGCGAAGGCTCCGGCCACATCATCTGTCTGGATAGGACCACGACCGGCGACGGCATCATCTCGGCTTTGCAGGTGTTGGCCGAAATGCACAACAGCGGACAAACGCTCTACGAGTTGAAATCCGGCATGCAAAAATTTCCGCAGGTGCTGGTCAATGTCAAAACCGAGAAAAGGATCAATCCCGATCAGAGCGAGCCGATTCAAAAAGCGGTCAAGGCCGTCGAGCAAAAGCTCGGCAGCGAGGGCAGGGTGCTGCTGCGCGCTTCCGGGACCGAGCCGTTGATTCGGGTGATGGTCGAAGGCCGTTATACGGACACGGTCAATGAGTATGCGAACGAACTCGCCGACGTGGTTAGAAATTCAATGCAGGCTTGAAAACCGGCGCGATTTACTATATCATGCGCGATTTAGTTCATTGAGGGGAAAATGATGCGTCGGTCTCTGGTTGTTGGCAATTGGAAAATGAATGGCTCGCTTGCCAGCGCAAAATCGCTCGTGCAAGGCATCCTTGCTGGTCTCGGTAACACCGATGGCGATATTGCGGTTTGTGCACCTTACGTTCAAATTCCGGCCGTCAGTGAACTCGTCAAAGGCACTCATTTGGGTCTTGGCTCGCAAAACATCGCCGATAAGGCTTCCGGTGCCTACACCGGCGAAATCTCCGCCGCGATGCTGGCGGAGTTCGGTGTTCAGTATGCGATCGTCGGCCACTCCGAAAGACGCAGCTATTACGGCGACACCAACGAATCGGTCGCTGCACGTTTTATTCAGGCGCAAACGCAAAGCATCATCCCGATTTTGTGCGTCGGCGAAACCCTGGAGCAACGCGAGCAGAACGAAACCTTCGCGGTGATAGATGAACAACTGGATGCGGTGATTAAAGCCGCCGGTATCGAAGCCTTCAAAGCCGCGGTAATTGCTTACGAACCGGTCTGGGCCATCGGCACCGGCAAGACCGCTACCGACGATCAGGCGCAGGAAGTCCACGCGTATATCCGCAATTATTTTGCAAAGCAAAATGCGGACATCGCAGCGAAACTGCAGATTTTGTACGGCGGCAGCTGCAAACCGGATAACGCCAAAGGCCTGTTCGCGATGCCCGACATCGATGGCGGCCTCATCGGCGGCGCGTCATTGGATGCCGATTCTTTCCTGAAGATTTATCACTCGATTTAAGAATTTTTTTAGACTTTCTATGTATCAGGCTATTATAATAATTCATGTCCTGCTGGGCTTAGGCATCATTGGCCTGGTGCTGATGCAGCAAGGCAAAGGCGCCGACGCAGGGGCGGCTTTCGGCACCGGTTCTTCCGGCTCGGTTTTCGGAGCACAAGGCGCAGCCTCGTTTCTGTCCAGAACCACCGCGATTCTGGCAACGCTGTTTTTTACGACCAGCCTGGGTCTTGCGGTATTCAACGGGCATCGTGGCGGCGCAACCGACATCATGAGCGGTGCAGCCAGCGATAAAGAAAGCGTGGCATTGCCGCCTGTTGAAGGCGTGAAAGTCGATACTACGGTTCCTGCTGCATCTCAACCGGCAACTGAAGCGGCACCAGCACCTGCCGCGGCTCAACCGGCAGCAACTACTGTACCAGCCGCTGAAACAGCTGCGCCAAAGGAAGCTGCGCCAGCCGTTGAGCCGAAAAAAGAAGAACCCAAAAAAGAAGCCGCGAAAAAATAAGGCTTCCTGATCCAAAAATTTGCCGATGTGGTGAAATTGGTAGACACGCCATCTTGAGGGGGTGGTGACGCAAGTCGTGTCGGTTCAAATCCGACCATCGGCACCAAATCACAGACTCAGACAGTCTCAAACAGTCTCACAAACCCGCAAGCTGCAAGGCTTGGCGGGTTTTTTGTTGTCTCAAACATTCTCACTTAGTATCATGCAATACCGTCAACCGTGACGGTATCCTTGACGGTATCTGGCTCTTACACCGTACCCCATACCGTCAGACGGCGTTTTCAATACCGTAAAACTACTCTGGAGCCCGCATGATAAGCGACATTCAAGCGAGAAAAGCAAAACCAAAAGACAAGCCCTACAAGCTTGCTGACGAGAAAGGGCTTTATCTCTACATTACACCGCAAGGCGGCAAGTTATGGCGTTTCGACTACCGATATGAAGGCAAGAGAAAGACGCTATCCTTAGGCGTTTATCCTGACGTTAGCCTATCCGATGCCCGCGACAAACGTGACGACGCCCGGAAGTTGATAGCGGCTGGCGGCGATCCATCCGAACAGCGTAAAGCGATCAAGGCCGCAAATGCCGAACGCGCCGCGAACAGTTTTGAGGTGATTGCCCGCGAATGGCATCAAACCCACATGGCCGACAAAACCGAAGATCACGCCAAGCGAACACTAACGCGATTGGAAAAGGATGTTTTTCCTTGGATGGGGGCGCGGCCATTGGCGGATATAGAGGCTCCGGAGATATTGGCCGTTCTACGAAGAGTTGAACAGCGCGGAGCCAATGAGCTGGCGCATAACGTAAAGCGCACCATAGGGCAGGTATTTAGGTTTGCCATCGCTACCGGCAGGGCATCAAGGAATCCCGTTCCCGATTTACAGGGGGCATTAAAACCGGTTGTCGTCGAGCATTACGCCGCGATCACCGACCCGGTAAAGATCGGTGAGCTATTACGGGCGGTTGATGGATACACAGGAGAACTTGCTACCCGTTGCGCCTTCCGATTGTCTTTCCTGGTCATGCTGCGCCCTGGCGAAGTGAGAAAGGCCGAGTGGGAGGAAATCAACATAGAACGTAAAGAATGGCGAATCCCCGCGCATAAAATGAAAATGCGCGACGAACACATCATTCCCTTGTCCCAGCAAGCCATTGAGATTTTCGAGGAGATTCGGCCCTTGACCGGGCACGGGCGCTACGTTTTCCCAAGCGTTCGAACTCATGAACGGCCAATGTCAGAGAATACTATCACTGGCGCTTTAAGACGCCTTGGTTACACTGGAAACGAAATGACTGCCCACGGTTTCCGGGCGATGGCATCGACGCGCCTGAATGAAGCGCATTTATTTCACGCAGACGCCATTGAGCGGCAGCTTGCCCACGGAGAGCGGGACAGCGTGAGAGCCGCTTACCACCGGGCGCAATATTTGCCTGAGCGCGTCAAGATGATGCAGTGGTGGGCTGATTACCTGGACGGCTTGAAGAATGGCGCTGAGGTGATTCAGTTTAAGCACGCGGGATGAGCCATACCGATTGGTCAATGTTCTGTTTATATACGGCACAAAACGCGCATTATTCCGAATAACCACGCCTAGCCCGACAGGGCGAAAACCGGGCACCTTCAACCGGCCGGCATGATTCCTATTTTGAAGGCGACGCTTTGAAGGAGGCGTTATGTCATATTCTGACCGTGAGCATTGGACAATCGACGACTGGCGCAATTACGCGCTCAAACTTGAAAAGGATTTGAAGCGCAAACCAAAAAAAAGAGGCGCCCCCCGCAAGCACCCAAAAGAGTTCGTGGGTGCAGTGATGTATCGAATAGTCGCAGCAAAATTGGAGGGCAATAAGCTAACCGCCAAGGAAGCTTTAAAGGATGAATTGAATAAACGAAATAAAGGCAAATGGCGGGCCGAAAAAGAATACCGCGCCGTCCTGAATGAAGTGTCTAACCGGAAAGACCTACGGAGCGCACTTGAAGCCTTACTTGTTCAATCAAGGGACCTGGAGGCTCAAATAAAGGACACGGAGGCTCGAATAAAAGAACGGGAAGCGATAAACAGACACCACGAAGCAAACCGATTTGGTTTAGCTGATGCGGTCGCACCTAATTTCATTCGAACCCAAAAATCATAAAATTTCCGTCGATTTTTATGATTTGAACCTGATTATGATGTAACCATGTCGCAGCGATTCCCGCAGCGGCTTAACCAGAATCAAGCAGAGGTTAAGAAAACATGGTTTCCACAAACGTATTACCCGCCATTACCCCCCTGTTACGCCGTCCGGCCGTCGAAGCGGCCACCGGCAAAAGCCGCTCCACTATCTACCGAGAAATCGCCAGAAACCTGTTCCCCAAGCCGGTACAGATCGGCGGCGAGCGCGTAGCCTGGCCAGCTCATGAAATCGCAGCGATCAATGCAGCGCGGATTGCTGGCAAACCAGAAGATGAAATAAAGACGTTAGTGCTTCAACTCGAGGCCGCTCGGACAGAGCAAAGCGCCAAGCAATAAAAAACCCGGTCACCGCCAGACAACCAGGTTTTTTACGATTCTCTAATTTTTGAACGCGGAGACGCGTACAAGGGAAATTATATCACATGTCCAACCTAACCACTGACTTCGGGCTGGGGGGGTTCGATGCGCGACTCTATCAGGATCAGCCGGGCGGCTTTGACCGTTACGGGGCGCTTGGCGAGTTTACGCGCGAACTTGAAGCCAACGGTGCCTTGATTTCCGGCTATGCGGTAGCAGATGGCCAGATCCATCGAGTCAAGCACAAAGACGACAAATCGCGCACCAAAAACTTTTGGTATGTCCTGCACGAAAGCATGGACTACATGACCGGCTGCTTCGGTCATTGGAAGGATCCGTATTCACGAACCACCTGGACATCATTCAATCATGCCGAAATGTCCCACGATCAGCGGCAGGATTACGCGGCCAAGATGGAATTGGCCAGAGTTCAGCAGGAAGCCGAGCGGAAACGGATCCAGGATGAAGTCGCGGCGGAATGCGCGGCCGAATGGGCAGGCTATCAAGACGCACCGGAAACCCATCATTACCTAGTTACCAAGCAGATCAAACCGGTACCGGGCATAAAGTTCGATGGACTCATCAATCTTGTTGTCCCCTTGATTAATGAATCGGGCGAAATCCGCAACCTGCAAAGGATTAACTTCGACGGCAAGAAAATGTTCACTCCGGGCGGGGAGGTAAAGGGCTGTTTCTTCGTGATCCAAGGCTCTGAGTCCTTGGTTCTGACCGCCGAAGGATTGTCGACCGGCACCAGTCTGTACATGGCCAGCGGCGCAACGGTCTATGTCGCGTTCAACGCCGGCAATCTTCCGGCCGTTACCGAAATCGCAAGGCGCCGACATCCAAGCGCCAAGCTGATCGTGTGCGGCGATAACGATCGGTTTACCAAGAACGCCAAAGGCGAGCCGATGAATACCGGACGGATTGCAGCGGAGAAGGCAGCCAAGGCGGCCGGGCCCGGAACCGTGCCGGTAACTCCACACTTTCCAGAAAGTGATACCGAATCAAGCGACTTCAATGACCAGCATACTCGGTATAGTATCGAGGCTGTTCAAGCAACGTTGGAGCCAAGTATCCGTGAAAGCGTGCCTCGGGTAATTCTGACCTCAGAAGTTTTAAATTCCATGCCGCCTGCCCTTATCGACGCCCCAAGCGGCAAAGCCAATGAGAATCCGTTTCCGGAACGATTGCTGCACCCTCCAGGCGTCACTGGCCGAGTTATCGACTACATCATAAACTCTGCCATCCGGCCGCAACCCGTCTTTGCGATGGCCGCAGCCCTACAAATTGTTGCCGCCGCATCCCTGAATCGATTTGTGATTATGCCTTACGGTACCGGACTGAATTTGTTCATCGTGATCGTCGGCGCTACAGGATGCGGAAAAGATCACCCGCGGAATGTCATCAAAAAAATCCTTAATCAACTGGAGACCCCCGTACGAGCGCTGGAATCCATTGCATCAAGCCCGGCCTTGTTACGCGGTTTGATCGATAACCGGAATACGCTCGTCTGGCTTCCAGATGAGTTCGGTATGTATCTGAAAGTGGCACTCAGCGATAAAGGATCCCCTCACGAAAAAGAGTTATTGAAGGAAGGTATGACCCTTTATTCAATGGCAAATGGCGTTCATGGCGGCAAAACCTATTCGGAGAAAAAGCACAATATCGATCCTATCGATCGGCCATTCTTCTCCCTATTCGGGGCCACAACCCACGACGAATTAACCGGGGCTATGTCAGGCGCCCAGATTGATAGCGGATTTCTCAATCGCATTCTTTACATCGAAACAGACCAAGTGCGTCCGCCCAAGCAGATTCCACGGCATGACCTGCCCAATGAAGTCTTGGATTACCTGAATCGGTTGTGCCGCTCGGCGGCGCCAACCCAAGGGAATCTGCAGGGAGTGCATCCCATTGAAATGACGCCCGAGGCCTTGGCCATCCTGGACGCTTTTGACAAGGAATGCGACGAGAAACTCAATGGCGGCGGCATGGGCAAACTTTGGGTACGCGGCTTTGATAACGCGCTCAGAGTCGCCGGCATTATTGCATTGGGTGATTGCCAACCGTTTCTTTTACCTCAGGTCAAAATCCAACGGGACCATGCCGAACTCGCTGTGCTCTTCGTGTCATGGTGTATCACGTCCATGGAGGGCCGCCTTAAAGCCGATATGGCCGACAGTGAGTTCGAGTCATTATGCAAAAAGGCGCTGAGCTTCATCAAGAAAGCCGGCAGCTACAAGGATCAAGGCTATCTCGAGTACTTGGAAAAAGGGTGGATGCCTCGCAGCAAATTAATGAAGCTGATGAAGCTCAAGGTTTACGAACTGGATAACGTCATTGATTACTTGCTTCAATCCAAACAGATCCAGGTGGCCAGTGATGGAATCGGGAGCGTTACTGACAAAACCGCCGCCATTTACAGGCTCTCGAATGATTAAATGACCGTTACAAGATTCTCAACAAAGAGAGAATGAGCCAGAGAATACCGGCCAAATTGACCAGAAAACGGTGAAAATCTTCTCTAAATTCTCTTGCATTCTCTCTTTTTTGAGAATGGAAAGCAGCCAAAAAAGACAAACAAAAACAATAATATATATAAATTTTTATAAATATATTCTCTATTCTCTCTAACCCACCCCCATCCTTGAAAATGACTCTGAAATGGGCGGTGGGGGTGTCTCTATGGAGAAGAGAGAATGAGAGTCAAATTGTGATCCTGTAACAGGAGGGAGAAAGGCCACATGAAAGAAGACATCAAAACGATTTACGACCTACTCCGAGAGACAATTTTTCAACTACTCAACAATCCGGAGATCGTCAAAACCAAAGACCAACGCACGATGCAGGGAGTGCATTTGCTTGGTGAAGCCACGCAGAACCTTTACGCAGCTTGCATCAATCTGGACTTGATTGAAAAGGACAGCGATCCGGTCCGACAAAACCGGCCAATCGATTGATTGGCTTTTCAACTTTAATTGCCGGGAGGCAAGTATGCACACCCCAAATACCCAAACTGAATGCAATTCGGTTGATCTTGAAACCATAACCAGGCAGGGATTTTATCCAGAAGTCAAATCCCGGTTATCCAGCTTGAGGGAGCGCGCGGCGATTTCCTCTACCCCTGTTCCAGTTCCTGCTTGGAAGCCCCAACTTGGCGAGAGTCTTAGCGGTTTTTTTCTCGGCTGGCAAAGTCTTTCATACCCTTACAAATTCTATCGAGCCATTGAGCCGCCGCCGGAAGATAGCTGGCAAATTCTGGTTCTGGATGAATCGGGGCGCGTTTATGGCATCCAGCGAACGCCGGAATTGAAGGACCAGTTAAGAAGAGAGGGTTTTAAATTCTCCCACTGTGGTTTGGCTGGCAATCTGATGGTAATAGCCTTCGAAGGCATCCGAGTATCGAAAGATCATGTTCCTTATCGGCATTACAGCGTTGTGATCGATGAGTTAAACGACGTTCAATTAAAAAATTCAATTCTGGAGTTATTGAAATGACCAGTTTTTCAGAGGGTTTTAGTGCCGGATTTGGCTTGGTCGACGACGCGATCCAACGGCGCCGCAGGAATGACATGGAACAGCAGAAAATAGGTCTCGAAAACGCGCAATACCAGGATAGGGTTGACCGGCAAAAGACGCTCGACCAGCGTGACCAGGATTGGCACAATCAAGACCTGGAAACGGCGGCGCGCAAAGAACGGTTTGATAGAGAAAAATATCAAAACGAACTTGGGTTAAAAAATCGAGAGCTCGGTTTGCGCGAGGCTGATACGGGCAATGATCAGACCTACCGGAAAGCACAGCTCGAAAACCAATCCCGGCAGATTGATATTCAGGGCATGCAGGCGCAATCAGCGATCGATGAGAACCAAGCACAAACAGAGCGCTATAGACTGGAAACGCAGTTCGCCAAGGAGCAAAAGAACCGGGATGATGCTCAACGGCGCGTCATGGCTAACCTGATTTCACAGGACCAAAACACCGGATTGACCACTATTCGCTTGACCAAGGGCAATGAGCAAAACGACTTGAACGATATTCAGACCGCGCTCGGAGTCAATGTCGGCAAGATTTCAAGCGACTTGCAAACCTTTAACAATGACTTGGCACATATCAAATCAGCGGTAGCCGATCCGCGCTACTTCCAGCAGAACAAGCCGGCCGTCCTGAAGGCGTTCAACGACATCGAGGGATCAGACATCAACAAAGGCCTGGGCGACTATGACGGCGACAATCCAGAGTTCAAGGGCGGCAAGGTCGTAAGCAAGGAAATTTCAGATGTTTACCCTTCGCCGGACGGTAAAGGCTTTGTGTTCAATGTCAGAACCGTAATTGACAAGGGCGGCAAGAAACTCGTTGATGAAGGACCAATGACGCAGTATCGATCATCGAGCCCGGCAGACGACCAGATTAGGGTTGTAGGCGTAGATCAGATTATCCAGCGCATCGAAGGCTATGATGCTATCGGCAAGGTGCTTGAATCCAATCCTGACTTTGTACGCGCGGTTAATGGCGTCGTCGGCAGCCAAGCAAAGGATGGAAAAAAGGACATCACCAAAGTGAAGGTGCCGGTCTACGATTCAAATGGAATGCCCGCTGGGGATAAGGAGGTTCTGTATAACGGGCAGTCATTCATCGATCCCGAAAAGCAGATGAAGGCGCAGGAGGATCAAGCCGAGGCGGCAAAGTGGGCGGCCAATGCGCCGAGTTTGGACGAGAGGCGCAGAAAGGCGGAGTACGTTCTAAATAACCGCAGTCAGTTCAAGGACAGGCCGGATATTATTCAGGCAGCCGAGGCGGCGATGCGGGCGGCCAATATGCCGCAGCGACCAGCGGCACAGTCTAGCCCGCATTTTGCGAATAAGCCTGATCTTTCGCCGGTTCTTGCGAATGTGATGCGCGGCCGGTGAGGAAACCCGCCAGCAATGAAAAGCCCGGAATACCTGGGCTTTTCGTTCGAAAACGGTCAGGGTTCAGCCGCAACGATTGCGGAAAATATTGTGAATACATTTCACGAATAGAAAAAAATTGCGAGGCGAATTCAATCATCGCAAATTTTGAGCGCGGATAGGTTGTGAATCAGATTCACATGACCAAATTCATAATGACATGATCCATCAAACGCTTCAGAATTCAGCCGTCTTGCAACAGCAAGGCCGGGCGTCGAAACCCGATTGTGTACAAGGCGAGAAAGACGCCGCAACCTTGCGGCTTTTTTGTGCGCGTCAGAAACTGCGCGGCGGTTCGTCGTGCAAAAAGTTTATGGCGGACTGTTTGGGCAGCGTTCGGCGCTGGCCGGTTCCTTGTACCCGGCTTTTCGACCCCATGCAGTCCGCCACCCTATACAGTCGAAAAGGTAGGTGGCGGTTTATCCATTCAAAACAAGAAAAATACCATGACATTACCTGCTAACAATCCGTTTAAACATCGTTTCGATTTAGCGCAAGCCCATGACCATATCGCGCTTCAGGATGCGTTTAACGCTATGGCCGGCCGCGCTCAAGGCGTCTTGCTGCTGTTATCTTCACATTTCGAAGGGGAAAGCAGGATAAACGACGAAACAATCTTAAACAGTATCGATGCGGTTTTTCATGACATCAACGATATGAAAGCGGCAATAAGAGCGCACTTTGAAGCCGTCAAGGTAATCAACGGCGCGGCACAGTGAGTAACCCTACCAGATCCACGGAGCCCGGCAGTCAAATGAACCAGCAGGAAATAAAGGTGAAACTCTTGCTCAATAAAGCCGAAGCCAGCGCCGCGCTATCCGTGAGTGTGAGAACGCTTGAGAAGATGACCAACGATGGTATCATCAAGCCGGTTAAAGTTGGTGGCCGTGTACTTTTTAGAGTGTCCGACCTTGAGTCATTTGTTGAATCCTTGGGCGATGGCTCCGCGAAGGAAGAGAAAAAACCGCGCGGCCGGCCAAGATTGGCGGTTTAGGTTAAAGCGCAAGACCCGAAGAGAACCGGCCCTTAGGCCGGTTTTTTTATGCCTAATGATCGATACGTAAGAAACGGAAACTGTGCCGGATTATTCTCCATAGGTGATATGGATACTTGAGCTTTTTCAGGATCATGAATTAGAGTCCGTATACTTGTCTAAACAGGCTTTCCTGATAAGGTAAGCCGCTTGGGTATTATTTACCCCTTTCATGTTTTCAAGAATGCAGTCGTTATAATTGCCCCGTCCAAAAATTAACCATGAGATTAGAGCAACAAATGCGGCTGCCACTAACGCCTTAACTGCTTTTGATTGAGGCAAAAAACCTCTAAAAAATTGGGGTGTGCGTTTATCGTCATCAGTTTGATTGGCCGAATAGTTGGTGCGCCTAAAGCCGCCACCAAGAAAAACAATGGAGCCAATGCTTATTATTGACGCGATAAAAGCCGCCTGAAAGGCTTTTTCACCTGCCGTGTTGACAGTTGGTACGTCTGCAAGAGCAAGAGCGATTACCGAAGTCATGAACCAAGTTGAAAAAAAACCGATTACTATCCCGGTCTTGTGGAGTTTCATTGCTCTTATACATATTCCGCATATTGCATAAGTGATAATCGCTGACGGCAATACTCTCATGAGCAATGAAACAAATAACATGGAACACCTCAAAGACAGAAAAAACATACCTTATGCCCTAGGTGGCTTCATTGTCAATTTAAGTTGTGTTCGTCATTGTTCCTTGGCGGGATTTGGAGAGGGCGATCTGGCGCAACGATTGCGGGGGATTCAAAAATTATTAAATGCTCGCTAAGCAATAACAGTTTGACGGTATTATTGACGGTATTTGCCTTATGCTGTTATTATTTTAAGTTATAAATCAATATTATAAGGCTTAATTCGAGTCAGACCATCGCACCAATTCAAGGTTCTTAGCGAACCGACAAAGTATAAAAAACCCGCAAGCCGCAAGGCTTAGCGGGTTTTTTATTGTCCAGCGCTGTAGGGCATGATGTCATCTACCGCTAACTAGCCTGTAGCCTTGTAGGGTGCGCACCGCGCACCATTCAATAAATCCGAACGGCGGAATATTCGAGCGATTCTAAAGCATTTCGACAGATAATGTATTCCAGTTGCCAAGGGTTCTGGAGTAATTTGGCATCGAAAAGGGGCGCGGTGCGCCCCCTACACAGCTGCAGAATAAAACAATTCATCATCGATTAACAGCCTAATCAATTCAGTTGAGCCTTGTAGGGTGCGCACCGCGCACCATTCAATAAATCCGAACGGCGGAATATTCGAGCGATTCTAAAGCATTTCGACAGATAATGTATTCCAGTTGCCAAGGGTTCTGGAGTGATTTGGCATCGAAAAGGGGCGCGGTGCGCCCCCTACGCGGCTTGGGTAGCAATACGGCCGACTGACCATGGACTCACCGATGCTGTCGGCGGGCAGCGTTGAGACCCGCTTGCAAATGAAGACGACACAATACCAAATGAGGGCATCATGAAGCGCACGGCATTGAATCTGTTGATCGACTTTTTGGCGGCATCCTGCTTTATCGGGATGATCGCAACTGGTTACATCCTGCATTTTCCGTTGCCCCCAGGCACCAACAAGTCCCTGGTTCTGTGGGGATTGATCCGGCATCAGTGGGGCGAGGTGCATTTCTGGATCAGTCTTGCGCTGCTCATCGTTTTGCTGATCCATCTGGTGTTGCACTGGCAGTGGGTGGTCAGCGTGGTTGCGCGGCAATTCGGCGCGGCGAATGCCTGCCAGGTCCGATCTTTTCGGAGCGGCATGATCACGCTGCTGATTGTGAGTGCAATCGTGGGAATGTTTGCCTGGCTGGCTGAGGTTTCCGTCAAACCGCGGGACGTTCCCTGCTGTCCGCCCTCGAAAGCGGCCGTTTCGATAACGCAGGATCCTGCCGCCAAAGCCAAGCCGGCTCAGGTCAGTTTCGAGAAAGACGTCTATCCGATTCTGGAAGTTTCATGTCTTCGTTGCCATGGCCCGGGCATGGCGCAGGGCGGCTTTCGGATTGACCGCAAGGAAGATTTTTTGGGGAAGAACGGCAAAAAAGCCTGGGTGATTCCTGGCAACAGCCAAGAGAGCCCTTTGCTCGGCATGCTTTCCGATCCGAAAGCCGGCGGTGCGCTCGCGGCTAGCCACAGGCTATCCGAACGCGAGCTTAACATCTTGCGCAATTGGATCGACGCCGGCGCCGAATAAGGTTTGGTTGGCAATATTCTTATAATAAAGTCTGCCTTCCACCGCCGGGTTCGTCCAACAACCGGTTCAGATTGTGGTTCGCTTCGCTCACACAATCTAACCTTATTCGTTAAGTGGCGAGCCCTCACTTCGCCTCGTCAACCATTTGCTTGGTTTTTTCCTCAACTTCTGTGGCAATTTGCGCCAATGCGGCATCCTGGGATAACGCCGAAAGCATTTCGGCCGGCTTGATCAGGCCGATCTTCGTTTTACCTTTTTCCGTGAACACCGAGATACGACACGGTAGCGCCATGTTGAGACGCATATCGGTTGACAGAACCTTCGCAGCCTGCCCCGGATTGCAGACCTCGAAAATCTTGCACTGCTCATCAAATGAAATGCCTTTACTGCGGAGGGTGGTTCCTAAGTCGTGGACATGCAGCACCCCGAAACCGTGCCGTTTAACCGCTGAATCAAGGTCCACCGATGCCTGTTCGAATGATTTGCCGGTCTCAACAATGTAGTACATAAGTTACCTCCACTTTTTTTATTATTAGACAACCTTATGACGCAAAACATTCGCTGACGTTAATGCGCCCGATGACGATGTCAGGAGCGCTTAACGCCGGTCAGCTCTTCCGGACTGAAATCGTCGACCGTGATCGCCGCGAGTCTGGCCTGATTGGCTTTGTCGATCAAATCGGCTTCCTGCTGCGTGATAACGCTTTTCGCCAGGGCTTCAGATACCAATTGGGACGGATCGCCTTTGGTCAGCAGCTTTTGTTTTTGCGCCTTCTTGATTTTGGCTTCGATCGGCGCCGCGGCGAGCACCGCTTTAAAGGCGACCTCGATCCGCCCGGTTGCATCGTCCGGTTTATCGTTGATATAGATGCCGTGCGTCAGGCGGTCGCGAACCGGGCTGTCGGCCAGCAGTAGAGAGGCGCATTGGTGAATCAGGTTGTCGTCGGGGGGATTGCAGGGCTTGCCGAGCGGGAAGGCGATCGCACTCAAAAACGCTGCCAAAGGCCGCATGGGCCGTCTCGAGAAGAGCGCGCGCAAAACCCAAATACCCTGCGGCATCGGCAGTTTCCTGAGGATCGCCAGCAAGGATTGCTGTGACTGGTACAGGGTCTGCTGGCACGCCCAGTGCAACAAAGGCAGATCTTCCTTTAGAGAGCCCTGATTCTGGTAATGCTTCAACACACACGAACACAGATACAGATTGCTCAGCGCATCGGCGAAATGTCCGGAGATCCTTTCCTTGCGCTTCAGTGCGCCGCCCAATGTCAAGAGCGCAATATCGGCGAGCACGGCAAAGCCGGCGCTGAGCCGCGCAATTTGGCGGAAATAGGGGCGGGTATTTTCGTCACCAGGCACTTGAATGAAGCGTGCATTGGTCAGTCGCATCCAATAGCTGGTGGCATAGTTGCGCATGAAAAAGCCGATGTGTTCGAAGAAAACCTGATCGAATTGCTTCAGAGCCAGTTCGGCATCGGTCTGGCTCAACGCGGCCATTTCCTTCTGGATATAGGGGTGGCAGCGGATCGCGCCCTGGCCGAAGATCATCATTGTGCGGGTCAGGATGTTCGCGCCCTCGACCGTGATGCTGACCGGTATCACCTGGTACAGGCGGCCGAGATAGTTGCGGGGGCCCATGCAGATGCCGGAGCCGCCCTGAATGTCCATGCCGTCGTTGATCACCTTGCGCATCCTTTCGGTCAGTTCGTATTTCAGGATCGCCGAGATCACCGAGGGTTTTTCGCCCTGATCCAGCGCGGCGCAGGTGACCTTGCGCGCGGCGTCGAGGATATAGGTCTGGCCCGCCATGTGCGCGAGCGGTTCCTCGATGCCTTCGAATTCGCCGATCGGCACGTTGAACTGTTTGCGGATGCGCGCATAGGCGCCGGTATTGCGGCTGGTGAATTTGGCGCCGCCGACGCTGAGTGCGGGCAGCGAGATCGCGCGGCCGGTCGCGAGGCATTGCACCAGCATTTTCCAGCCGTTGCCGACCTGATCGACACCGCCGATGATCCAGTCCATCGGAATGAACACGTCCTTGCCCCAGTTCGGGCCGTTCTGGAACGCCGAATCCAGCGGAAAATGGCGCCGGCCGATCGACACGCCGGGCGTGTCGGTCGGAATCAGCGCGACCGTGATGCCGATAGCCTCCTTATCGCCGAGCAGGTGGTCGGGATCGTAAAGTTTGAAGGCGAGGCCGAGCACGGTTGCGACAGGGCCTAAGGTGATATAGCGCTTTTCCCAGTTCAGGCGAATGCCGAGCGTCTTCTTGCCTTCGAAATCACCGTAGCAGACCACGCCGGTGTCGGGCATTGCGCCCGCATCGCTGCCTGCGTGCGGGCCGGTCAAGGCGAAGGCCGGGATTTCCTCGCCCTTGGCCAGGCGCGGCAGATAATGATTCTTTTGCGCTTCGGTACCGTAGGCGAGCAGCAGTTTGGCGGGCCCCAGCGAGTTCGGCACCATCACGGTCACCGCGGCGGTCGAACTGCGGCTCGATAGCTTCATCACGATTTCGGAGTGCGCCATTTCGGAAAATTCGAGGCCGCCGTATTGCTCCGGGATGATGATGCCGCAAAATTTTTGCTGTTTGATATAGTCCCAGACTTCCTTCGGCAAATCCATCCGGTTGCGGGTGATGTCCCAGTCGTTCAGCATCGCGCAGAGCGTTTCGACCGGGCCGTCGATGAATGCCTGTTCCTCGGCGGAAAGCTTCGCAGGAGGCAGATCCAGCAGCACTTTCCATTCGGGTTTGCCGGAGAACAGTTCCGCATCCCACCAGACCGTGCCGGCTTCGAGCGCTTCCCTTTCGGTCTGCGACATCGGCGGCAAGGCGCTCTTCATCAGCTTGAACATCGGCCGGCTGATCAGCCGCAGACGCAGGCTATCGATGTTCAACGGCATGAAGATGAGCAGGAATGCGGCCCAGAGGCCCTGGCTGAAAGAGTCTAGGTCATGGGTTACCAGATAGGCGGCGAGCCAGAGGCCGATCAATCCTGTCGTGAGTCGCAACGACATTCGGTGGTAACTGGCCGTCAAAACGATCAGGATGAATGTGATAAGCCAGAGCATGATGTTTCTCCTAACATTTGAATGGAGCGCCCATGCCTCATTTTCATGGTGGTTGCCATGCGAGTCAAAGAGCTAACGGTGGGGGCGACGCCCACGTCGCGTATCGAGGCTTTAATCGCGACGTGGGCGCGCTCCCACGAGGGCCTACATTACGCGAGGTTGGCTAATTCCTCAGCGGTTTTCCGGTCTTCAGCATGTGGTCGAGCCTGGCCAGCGTGCCCGGCTGTTTGACCAGTTCGACGAAGGCTTCGCATTCGAGCGCGAGGACGGCCTCTTCGGTCAGAGGCTGGGTGATATCCGTATCGCCGCCGCTCAGCACCCTAGCCAATTGGCCGAGCACCACGAGATCGTAGTCGGTGGCCTTGCCGAGCACATGGTAGGCCTTGACGCCCATGTTCAGCATCACCCGGGCGGTTTTGCCGGGCAACGGATACACGGCCGGCTGCGGCGCGGCATAGTTTTCGGCCAACGCCAACGCCTTCGCTTTCGCATCGGAGAGCAGGCGCAGTTTGTTCATCGTGATGCCGTCGTTCCTGCCCAGATAGAGCAATTCTTTCGCCTCGATCGCCGATTTCGACACGGTCGCGAGGCTGATCGTCTGAAACGCCTTCACGACCGGCGGAATCGGGCCACCCGGCCTTTTCGGCAAGGTCAGCCAGCGGCGTAGATATTCCTTGCAGCCGCCCCAGCCCGGAATCAGGCCGACGCCGACTTCGACCAGCCCCATGTAAAGCTCGGCATGGGCCTGGATCGCATCGCAGTGCAGCAGGATTTCGCAGCCGCCTCCGAGCGCCAGGCCGCTGGGAGCTGCGACGACCGGAAACGGCGCGTATTTCAAGGCCAGATAGGTCTGCTGGCCGGTCGTGATCAACCGGGCGACGCCGGCCCAGTCGTTGTGATCAATCGCGTGCATCAACAGGCCCAGATTCGCGCCGGCCGAGAAATTCTCGCCTTCGTTGTGTATCACCAGCGCCTTGAACCCGCCTTGCACCTTGTCGATGCTTTGCCGGATCAATTCCATGATCTCCATGTCGAGCGTGTTCATCTTGCTGTGGAATTCGAGACAGGCGACGCCGTCGCCCGCATCCCAGAGGCTGGCCGAACGGTTCTGCAACACCGGCGCGCCGCGCAGTTTGACGTCGGAGAGCAACTCGACTCCTTCGGCTCGCTTCACCGGATGATAAGCGCCGTCAAAACCGGTGCAATGCAGTTTGCCGGCCTCGGCTTTGTAGAGCGGTTGTTTACTTGCCAACAGCGCCGGCGCCGGCAGCTTTTCGGACTGCAGTTTGTCGACGAACCCCGCGACGCCGATCCGATCGAGCAATTCGAACGGGCCGAATTTCCAGTTATAGCCGTCGCGCATCGCCGCATCGATCGCGGTGATGTCGTCGCTGATTTCGGGCGCGAGGCTCGCCGCATAACCGAGCGTCTTCGCCATCACCCGCCAGGCAAAGACAGCGGCCGGATCGGCGCTCGATAAGAGAGCCTGGAAGCCTTGTTTTTGCGCTTCGACCAGCGCGCTCAAGTCGGGCTTCTGGGAAGGCGCGTAATTTCCAGTTTTCAGATCGATCGATTCCTTGACCTTGCCGCCATCCTGCTTGTTCAGGCGGTAGAAGCCGCCTTTGCCCTTGCGGCCGGTATAGCCCTCCGAGATCATCTTTTGCACGAGAGACGGCAACGCGCCGAGCCGATGAAAGGCATCGTCCGGCGGCAGGGCCTGGGTCATGCTGGTCAGGATGTGTGGAATCAGGTCGAGGCCGACCAGATCGAGCAGGCCGAAGATGCCGGTTTTCGGAATCCCGAAAGGCAGCGAGATCGCCGCATCGGCCTGTTCGACGGTCAATCCCAGCTCGATTGCTTCATGCAGGCCGCAAAGCGTCCAGTAGATGCCGATCCGGTTGCCGATGAAGCCGGGGGTGTCGTGGCAGGTGACGCAGTTTTTGCCGAGACTCTGATCGGCGAAGCGGCTGACCGCTGCGAGCACGTCAGGACGCGTATCCGGGCTCGAAACCAGTTCCAAAAGGCGCATGTAGCGCGGCGGATTGAAAAAATGGCTGATCAGAAAACGCTGCCGGAAGCTTGCGGGCAGGTCCTTGACCAAGAGGCTGAGGGGCAGGGTGGAGGTGTTCGTGGATATGATGCAGTCGGGCCGGCATACCGCATCGAGTTTTTGATACAGCGATTTTTTGATGCCAGGATGTTCGACCACCGCCTCGATTACCCAGTCTACCTCGGCCAGTTTCGCCAGATCGTCCTCGATATTGCCCGGCGTGATCAATCGCACATTGTCCTTGTGCATGAACGGGGCGGGGTCGGCCTTCAGCAGTTTTTCGATCGCGGCTTTCGCGATCACCGAGCGATCCCCGGCATTTTCCGGCACGATGTCTAGCAGCATCACCTTGCAGCCGGCATTCGCGATATGGGCGGCGATGCTGGCGCCCATCACGCCGGCGCCGATCACGGCAACCTGTTGAATGTTCATCTGATCGCCTCCAGTATCGTCGCGATGCCTTGGCCGCCGCCGATGCATTGGGTCGCGAGCGCATAGCGCTTGCCTTCGCGATACAAAAGGCTGGCCGCCTTGCCGGTGATCCGGGCGCCGGTCGCGCCGAGCGGGTGACCCAAGGCGATCGCGCCGCCGTCAATATTGACCTTGTGCATCGGCACCGGCATCGCTTTCAGAACCGCCAGCGCCTGGGCGGCGAAGGCTTCGTTCAGTTCGACGATGTCGATGTCGTCGAGATCGAGCCGCGCGCGCTGCAGGGCTTTATGGGTGGCGGAAACCGGGCCGATGCCCATGATTTCGGGCGCGCATCCCGACACTGCGATCGCTTTGATGCGCGCGAATTTCGGCAGATCGTGCGCATCGGCGTACTCTTCGTTGCAAACCAGCACCGCCGCCGCGCCGTCGGTCAACGGCGATGACGTGCCGGCGGTGACGGTGCCGTTGGCCTGAAATGCCGGCGCCAATTGCGCCAGGGATGCCGCATTCGAATCGGGGCGCAGGCAGCCGTCCTGATCGACAGGGCCGAGCGGCGTCGTGATCGGAATGATCTCATCGGCAAAAAGATTTTGCAGTTGCGCGGTATAGGTTTTTTGCTGGCTCAACAGCGCGAAGGCTTCCTGTTCTTCGCGCGAAAGATGGTATTGCCTGGCCAGATTCTCGGCCGTATCGCCCATGCTGATATAAGCCTCCGGATATTTTTCATAGAGAACTGGATTCGGCATGTAGTTGAAACCGCCCATCGGTATCCTGGTCATCGATTCGACGCCCGCGCAGATGAAGGCTTCGCCGGCATTCAGTTGAATCGCGCCGGCGGCGATATGGATCGCCTGCATCGACGAGCCGCAGAAACGGTTGACCGTTGCGCCGGCCACGGTGACCGGCAGTCCGGCCAGTTGCCCGATCAGCCGGGCGACATTCATGCCTTGTTCGCCCTCGGGAAAGGCGCAGCCCAGAAGCAGATCTTCGATGTCGTGGGGGTCGATGCCGGTTTTGGCGATCAATCCCTTAATCACCTGGGCGGCAATGTCGTCGGGCCTGACTCTTGCCAGAAAACCCTTGTTTGCCGGGGTAAATGGCGACCGGCAATAGCCGGAGATAACCACATTTTTCATAAACCTGACTCCTGTTTCATTCATGAGATTGCTTTGCGGCCGGGCGAAGACACGGCGGCAAAAAGGGTAGGGCACGGAATGGGTTGATAGGCGCTATGCGGTTTTTTGCTCGCTAACTCCTGCTTTGTGCTGTTCGACTGATTGGGCGGGTGTTTGTTTCATTCACGCAATGGCGGATGAATTCATCGTTAAGATGCCAGGCGCCGTCGATATTTTCCATGATCACGCCATGGCGGTCGGACTTCAATATCTTCAACTGTTTATCCGGCGTTCTCAGTTTATTCATCAATTCCGGCGCGCTTTTGACCGAAACGACCGGGTCGTGATCGCCCTGCATCAATAAGACCGGCAGTTTGATCTTGGGCAGGAACTCGTCCATTTGTTGGATCAACAGCCGCAGTTCGTACAAGCCTCTGACCGGCACATGCCGGTAATTGACGCGAGGATGTTCGGAGATATTCTCAAAAAACGGTTTGACGCCTTCATAAGAGGATACCCAGTCCACGAATCTGTTCGTGCCGTGCAAGAGCGGCACCAGCATGAAGGACGAATTGATGAATTTTAGCGGCACCGCGGCGGCGCTGACGCCGAGGATTTCCGGATGATTTTCGGCGGCGAGTTTCAGCGCTAGCGCACCGCCGGTCGAAAAGCCGGTCACCACGATTTGCCGGCAATGCGCCTTAAGAATTTCGAAGCCTTGCCTGACCGATGCGTACCAGTCTTCCCGGCTTTGGTCGCGCAACGCATAAGGCGACGAGCCGTGCCCTTTCAGCCTGACGCCCATGACCGTATAGCCCTGCTGCGCGAGGTGATCGCCATAGCCTTTCATTTCGGCCGGGCTGGCGAGCAGGCCATGAATCAGCAATACGCCGATGCCGTTGTCCTCGACCGGTTGCAGAAAAAACGGCGACGGGTCTTCGGAGGCGGTTTCGTGGTCGTTTATGTCATCGTAAATCGGTTTGGTGTAGTTGTGCAGTTCCCATTTCAGATCCATCAGTTCGTCTTCGAATTGCCAGGCGGCGATGGCTTCCGGAGCGATCGTATCGCACTCGTCCAGCGCCTTGATCATTGTCTTGCTGACCGCGGCGATCGGTTCGGCTTCGTTGTGGTAAACTGCGATCAGGTTTTCGAGCCGGATCAGATCGAAATCATGTTCCTCGAGCAGTTTCGGTAAAAATCGGTAATAATCGCGGTCTTCCTCGATCAAATCGGTAGATTTGGCGATTTCGATGAAATGTTCGAAGCTTTTGTTGGTGCCGATTTGCAGATTACTGTAATAATTCGGATTCAAAAGGCTCCGGTGCAGATGAATCGACGTATTTTTCTGTAACGTTTTTACGCCGATATAGAGCGCGTTATAAAAAAACTGCCGCTCGAGCGACCGCATGCCGTTTTCAATGCAATGCATGATCAAGGTCGAGGCCAGATGGCTCAGATTGATCGTGACGTTCTCGTAGATCTCCTCCATGTACTGGTTGCGCGTTTCATTCGCGCTCTTTTTCAAATATGCCCCGAGCAACTTGTGTTTCCAGTTTTTCGGCCTGCTCGGCAGCGCAAAAATATCGTCGAGCGAATCCAGTTCGGGCGCGACCTTTTTTTGCAGCAAGCGGGTGCGCCAGTCCCAAGTAGCCAGCGGATTGACCGTTTCGCCCATCCGGATATCCATGTCGGTATTGCGGAAGATGATATTGCCTTCGACCAAAAGCTCCTCGGTCTGGCGCATCGACAGGCCGTTCGAAAACAATTCGACACTGGTCAGTAGCAAGTTTTCGGAAGAGCGGATCGGGTAAAAAGTGATATTGGCAGGGACGATCAGTGTCGGCTTCAGCGCGGAGGTCAAGAGCTGATCGAGGCTGTCGAGTTTCAGTTCTTCCTTCCAGCGCAGCAGCTGCGCGTGATTCTTGTTTTGGTAGGCGGTGCGGACCATGTCCTTGAAAATCTCCACGCCCTGCGCCAATACCGCGGCGCCGGTGTGATGCTTGCGGCGTTCGCCGGTAATTCTGGAATACACGCTGTAATGGCCCTTCACGTCCATCACCCGGTGGTCCTTGACCATGCCGCCTTCCGGAAAGATGATCACCTTGCGGCCGCGCAGAATCTGCGCGGCCAGCAATTGAAACAAGCGCGGGTGATTATGAGGAAACACGCCGACATTGCCCAGATAGCGGGCCAACACATTGTCTTCCTTGAAAAACTCACCGGAGGCGATCGCGCAGCAATAAGCGCCGGACTGTTCGAAGATCAAAAATTGCGGGATGAAGGTTTCGAAACGCGAAAAATGATTGAACAGGAAGATGTCGCCCTTTTCGACCTGTTCATCCGCGTGCAGCTTCATTTTGACGCTGAGCAATTTACGCACTTGATTGAAAATCTTGACCGACCGGTAGTAAAGTCCGGTGTCGATGTCGTTCCAGTTTTCAGGGTAGGACGGTTTGCTCATGGCTTTGCACCTTGTTATTCCGGCGGCGACAATTCCAGTAATCGCCGCGATCGGTTCACGACCGGCGCGGGGCCAGAGTTATCGTTTTGGCGGCCCAAGTCGTTGCCGCCCTGCGTAACCGGCGGCAATCCTGTGTCAGTGCCGGTGGGGGGGGAGGCTTGCGGGGCGCTGACCGGATTTTGCGTACTTTCGGTATTGCCGGTGAGGAGTTCGTCTATGTCGACCTCGTCGTCTTTCTGTTCCGGCGGGTTGCCGTCATAAACCAGATATTCGCGGTTTTGCTGGTAGGCATTTTTGATGAAATCGTAACGGTCGACCGAGGCTTCATCGACAATTTTTTCGGAAGTCAGCAAATCGGCGCGGGTATCGGTGACCTCAACCGCTTTCGCTCCGGTAATCGCCGCACCGACCGCGGCGCTGCTTCCGAACGAGATATAAGTCAAGGGATTCAGCAAGGCATCGCCGAGCAGGCCGACCGCATCGCGCGGCGAACTCGGGCCTAACAACGGCAATACCAGATAATTGCCGGAAGGCACGCCCCAGAAACCCAGGGTCTGGCCAAAGTCTTCATTGTGTTTGGGCAGATCCAGCCTGGATGCGACATCGATAAATCCGCCGACGCCGGCGGTCGTATTGATCAGGAAACGGCTGAGGTCCATGCCGCCTTGCAGCATTTTGAGCTGGAACAAATCGTTCAGCGTGACGCCGATATCGGTGATGTTGCCGAAAAAGTTGGTGATCCCTTGATCGACCGGTTCCGGCACATATTTTTGATAACCCTTCGCGACCGGTTTGATCACCGCCTTGTCCAGACTGTCGTTAAAGCCGTGAACGCTGCGGTTCCAGCCCTCCCACTCATCCTTGGGTTGGGTCGGTTCGGAGGCGCAGCCGCCCAGCAAGATGCCAATGACCAGATTGCCGAGCAGCACGGAATTCAACATCAATTTGTTTTGAAACATAAATTCTCTTATTGTGCGTATTATTTTGATTGATGCATTTTAACTCAGTATAGCGCTTTAGCGGCAATCGAAAACGCGTATTGCACCATTTCAATGCTAAAATTTTTCCCACTCATAGATTTTTACTGCCGGAGCATCATGGGGCCTCATTATCTCAGCCGTTTTTTCTCACCCCGATCGGTCGCGATTGTCGGCGCCTCGGAGCGCCCGGACAGTGTCGGCCACCGACTCTTGCTGAACATGCAGGAGGCGGGGTTCAAGGGCGGCATTTTTCCGGTCAACCTGAAACACGAAATCTTGCTCGGCTATAAGGTTTACCGAGACATCAATTCGATTCCGGAAGATCTCGATCTGGCCGTGATTGCGGTCCCGGCGGCCGCGGTGCCGGCCGTCATGCGGCAATGCGGTGAAAAAGGCGTCAGTAGCGTGATCATCATCAGCGCCGGCTTTGGTGAGCTGGGCGCGGAAGGCAAGCGCCTGCAGGATGAGATTCTGGACATTGCGCACCGCTACGGCATCCGGATAATCGGCCCGAATTGCCTCGGCGTGATTCGCCCGAGCGGCCATTTTAATGCGACCTTCGGCGAGGGCCCGGTCAAGGACGGCAATCTGGCGCTGTTGTCGCAATCGGGCGCGGTCTGCACCGCGATTCTGGACTGGGCGCAAGCCAACGACATCGGCTTTTCGACGGTCGTGTCGATGGGCGGCGCGGCCGACATCGATTTCGGCGAAGTGCTGGATTATCTGGCGCTGGATACCAAAACCACCGGCATCCTGATGTATGTCGAAGGCATCCGCGACGCGCGCCGCTTTCTGAGCGGACTTCGGGTCGCGGCGCGTCTGAAGCCGGTGATTCTGATCAAGTCCGGTCGCCATGAGGCTGGTTGCAAGGCCGCGATGTCGCACACCGGCGCGATGGTCGGCGGCGACGATGTGTTCGATGCGGCGATCGAGCGGGCCGGCGTGGTCAGGGTTTACAGCATCGCCGAACTGTTCTCGGCCGCGCGCATACTGGCGAACAATTATCTGGTCAAACAGGCGCGTTTGGCGATCATCACCAACGCCGGCGGACCCGGCGTGATGAGCACCGACCGCGCCGGCGATGTCGGCGTGACCATGGCCGAACTTAGCCCGGCGAGTATCGATGCCTTGAACCAGGCGCTGCCGGCGCACTGGTCGCACGGCAATCCGATCGACATTCTCGGCGATGCGACCGCCGAGCGCTATCGGAAGGCGCTCGAAGTCTGCTTGCAGGATCCGAATGTGGACGGCGTGCTGGTGATTCTGACGCCGCAGGCGATGACGCATCCGACGCAAATCGCGCAATGCGTGATCGAGGCGGCCAAAACCTGCAGCAAGCCGGTGCTCGCTTCCTGGACCGGCGGCGCCAAGGTCAAGGAGGGCAGGGCGCTGTTTGAAAACAGCCGGGTCGCGCATTTCGACACGCCCGAAGTCGCGGTCGATGCGTTTTCGTTTCTGGCGACCTATCACCACAATCAGATCCTGCTCAAACAGATTCCTTCAGTTTCCGAAGAACTGCGCGCGCCGGATGTGGAAGGCGCGCGCCTGATCATCGAGCGGGTCTTGTCCGAAGGACGGCAGGTGTTGACGACCCAGGAATCGAAAGCGATTCTGGCCGCGTTCCACATTCCGGTTACGCAAACGATCAAGGTCTCCAACGCGAAGGACGCGATGATCGCGGCCGAGTCGATGGGCTTCCCGGTCGTATTGAAGGTGAACATGGCCGAGTTCAGCCATAAAACCGACATCGGCGGCGTCAGGCTGAACATACGCAGTGTGCAGGAAGTATCGCACCTTTATGCCGAAATGGAAGCAGCGATTCGCAAGAAGCATCCGGAAGTCAGCGACATCGTGATGACGGTCGAGCCGATGTACGGCTCGCAGAGCGGCCGCGAATTGATGCTCGGCGTGATTCGCGATCCGGTGTTTGGGCCGGCGATCAGTTTTGGCCTGGGCGGCACCCTGGTCGAAATCTTACGCGACAAGGCGGTCGCGCTGCCGCCGTTGAATGCCTACATGGCCGAGCAGATCATCGCGAAAACGAAGGCCGCGAAATATCTGGCCGCATTCCGGCAATTGCCGCCCGCGCACGGCAAAGCACTGGTCGAAGTCTTGTTGAATATTTCGGTGATGGTCAGCGAACTGCCGGAAATCCTCGAACTCGACATCAATCCGTTGATTGCGGACGAAAACGGTGTGATGGCGGTCGATGCCCGAATCAAGGCGCAACTCTCGCATCAATTGATGCCGTATGCGCACATGGCGATTCATCCTTATCCGCATGAATGGGTCGAGCATTACCAACTGGCCAACGGCATGGGCATCACGATCCGGCCGATTCGTCCGGAAGACGGCGATCTGGAAAAGGATTTCGTGCACCGCCTGTCAGGACGCAGCAAATATTTCCGGTTCATGCAGGCGCTGCAGGAACTGACGCCGGAAATGATCGTGCGTTTCACGCAGATAGACTACGACAGAGAAATGGCGTTTATCGCGGTTTCCGAGCAAGATACCCCGCCAAAGGAATACGGCGTCGGCCGCTACATCGTGAACCCGGACGGCCAGTCGGTCGAATTTGCCTTGGTCGTATCCGATGACTCCCAGTGCATGGGCATCGGCACCCGCCTGATGAAAACCCTGATGCGCACCGCCAAATTCAAAGGCATTGCGTTTATCGAAGGCGAAGTGTTAGCCGTGAACAAGCCGATGCTGTCATTCGTCAGCAAGCTCGGCTTCAGCATCGAAAAAATTCCCGGTGATAACGAGGTCGTGCGCGTGATCAAGGATTTACGGCAATAAGAGGTCTGTCAGGTAGGATGCCGTCCTCCCTCTCCATATCAAGGAGAGGGCCGGGGTGAGGTTGAAAACAATGGGATTGCTTTGCCGGGGTGGAGGCCTTTTATGCCTCCACTCAGGTTGCTTGTTGAGTTTTTACTTCAAAACGACCGAATAACCTTTGTCAAAGGTCGGGATGTGCTGATCCAGCCAGGTTTTGACCATCTGGCCGACTTCTTCGGTGACTTCGGCTTGCCCTGCGTGAAACTTTTTCTGCAAATCCGCGCAGATGTTGACCAGCGCATCATGCTCCGCCTTATGCGCGGCAAAGCCCGCATAATTTGCCGCCGTCATTTCTTTTTCCTCATGCGCAAAATGATCGACCACATACGCGATCAAGTCATCGAGCTGCGAACCCACTGCCGAACGTTCGGCGCCCCCCGTCGCCAGGTCGTACAGTTTGTTCAACTTGCCGAACAAAATTTGGTGTTCTTCGTCAGCAAAGCCTACGTTGGTGCCGAATTGGGCTGCTGTCCAGGTAATTAAAGCCATGATATTTCTCCTCTGTTTTTTGTTATTATTAACCGCACAAATATTATGGTTTTGCTGGAGGCAAAAAGCAACAATTTTTTTATGGTTTTTATCCGGAGGAAGATTATCGCGTAAATTGGTCCGAGACGAATCCTGTTTATTTGCAGGGATAGCTCGGCAGCGGTTAATTCAGCTTGTTTGCAAATTTCGGCTCCAGCAGGTTGCATAACGTAGTTAAATTCAATGGCTTGACCAGATGATGATCGAAACCCGCCTCCTGCGAACGGGTTAAGTCCTCCGCCTGCCCATAGCCGCTTACTGCTATCAGCAGAAGATCGCTCCCATTGGGCAGGCGCCTGATGCATTGAGCCACTTGATAGCCATTCTCTCCGGGCATGCCAATGTCCAGCAGCACCACATCGGGATGAAATGTGTCGATCAGCGTTATGGCCTGCTTACCAGAATCAGCCATCTTGACTTCGTAGCCATTCAGCTCCAGAAGGAGGGCTGTACTCTTCCTTACGTCGGCATCATCGTCCACCACCAGCACCCGCATGCCGGCGTTAGGCGATGGCGTTGGGGTCTCGGAGACAGGACAGGGGGGCGCTTCGATAATCGTCGGTAACCGGACGCTGAAGGTGGAGCCAAGTCCAGCGCCAGGGCTTGATGCCGTTACCCGTCCGCCGTGCATTTCCACTAGCTGCTTGACTAAAGTCAGCCCGATGCCGAGTCCGCCCTGAGATCGCTCCAGGGTACGCGAGCCCTGTTGGAACAGGTCGAAAATCGTCGGCAACAGTTCCGCCGAGATACCCGTGCCGTTGTCCCGCACCTCGATCTCAACTTCGGCCCCGAGCAGTTGGACATTAACCTCGATTCGACCTTTTTCCAAAGAGTATTTGCTCGCATTGTCGAGTAGGTTAAGTAACACTTGAGACAGGCGTACGGAATCGGCCTCCAACAGTATCGGTTGTTCAGGCAGACGAACATCGAGATGTTGTTGTTTGGCCAAGATGAAGCCACGCGCCGTCTCCAAGACTGCCTTAATCACTTCTACAAGGTCGAGCCTTTCTTTCTTCAGTGAAATTTTTCCCTGCACGATACGGGAAACATCCAGTAGATCGTCCACAAGGTGCGTGAGGTGCTTCACTTGCCGCTTGATGATTTCGGTCGCCCAGCCGAGCCGCGGATCTTCCTGCTTCAGCCTATCCAAAATATGGGCGGCGTTGTTGATGGGAGTCAGCGGGTTTCTCAGTTCGTGAGCCAGCATGGCGAGGAATTCATCCTTACGCTGGCTGGCCTCGCGCAAGGCAGCCTTGACCTGTTTGCTAGCTGAGATATCACGGCTCACGGTGGCAAAACCGGCTGGCTCGCCGGTGCTGTCTTTAATGAAGAACACGTTGTAGAGCATCCAGATCTCGGCGCCGCTCTTGAAATGACGGAACCTGATTTCCACATCAGCATGACCCTCGCGTACAACGCGCGGGAAGAATTCATCCAGGATGAAGCGCTGATCTTCGGGGAAGAAAAATTCCTGGACCGGCGTTCGAACGCCCTGCTCCAGGCTGTCGAGGCCGACCAGGCGCATACCGGCTTCGTTGATGTAGAAGGGGGCAAGGTTCATGTCGCACATGCCGATGAACTCCATGCTGTTGTCGGCCAGCGAAACGAACTTTTGCCGTTCGAGCTCAATGTGCTTGCGCTCGGTAATGTCGCGCAGGGCGATGACGTAGCCGGGTTGCCCGTCCCATTCCAGCGGCGCGGAACGCATTTCTGCCCAGGCGAGGCCATTCGGACGGATCAGATTAATGTCCTGATAACTATTTTTATCAGGATTGACTGGAATCGCCAGCGATTGACCGACTATCGGGCTGCGTGCCAGCAGTTTTTCGGCAGCTTGGTTGGCATAGAGCACAACGCCCTGACTATCTACCACCAACACGCCGTCGGTGATAGTGCCGAGAACCAGGTCGAGCTTGGAACGATGAGTGGTCATGGTCGATAAGTTTGTTAAACGATGATGGTTTGTACGCCGACTCCTTTAGCCTCGGTGGTAATGGCCGCGATGACTGAAGGCACCCGCGACAGGTCGCCGAGCAGTTTCAGCACGGGTTCCGGCACATCGCGCACCAGCATCGGCGTTGCAAACACGTCTTTTTCCAGCGCTTTTTCCGGCATGCCCAGTACTTCGACGACATCTAAAACCCAGTGTCCGGGCTCGTAAAGTTTGGCGAGCGCAACGGTAATCTGTTCGACCAGACGGCGGGTTTCGCTGTTCAACGAGACCACGTAGAGGGTTAGAACCAGTTTGTGCGGCGTTGCGCGCCGTGCTTCCTGAGGAAGGGCGTTACGGGCAATCTGGGCGATATTACGAATTTGGTCGGAAGACAGCGGCTTGCTGGCCAGTTCGAACTCAACCCCTTCCTCATGGATGACTTTCAGTTGCTCCATATATTCGGTGGCAAAGGCGGTGACGATATAAATATTCAGCGTTTCGTCAGTGGCTTTCAGACGGCGCAAGGTTTCCACGCCATCCATGCCGGGCATGCGCAGGTCGAGAAAAATCAGGTCTGGACGTTCGGCGAGGGCCATTTCAATGCCTTGCAAACCGTTCTCGGCTTCGCGAACCGAGAAGTTGTCATTTTCCAGAATCAGTTTGAAAGCGCTGCGTACCGCAGGGTCGTCGTCTATTACCAGAATTTTGCTTGCCATATAGCGTGTCTCTTGTGTATTGGAATTTAAATGCTCAAGCATGGGGAAATCTTAGCCGCAAACAAAGCCGCCGTGTCCAAGTCGTGTGTAGTGGGGATTTGAAGGCTCAACCGCGGGGGAATCGTAGTCGCATGCAGCAGCCGTGTCCATGTAAACTCTCTACCTGTATATTGCCTCCGATATCCTGAACCAGACGACGGATAACCGACAAGCCCAGACCGGTCCCTTTTCCAGGAGGTTTGGTGGTAAAAAACGGATCGAAAATTTTGGGTTGCACATCTTGCGGGATGCCGGGGCCATTATCGATTACGCTCAATTCTAACATCCCCTCGATAGGCCTAACGATGATTTTGATTTGTGGTTGCCGGACGTCGGCTAGCGCGTCGCGGGCGTTAAGGAGTAGATTGACCAGAATCTGCTGCAAACTGTCGGCGCTACAGCGGATGGCCGGCAGATCATCGGCGGCATCGACCTCGACAGCGATGCTGTCTTTGCTCAATTCGCCTTCCAGCAGCAACAGCGTTTGCTTGATTACCTCCGCAAGCTTGCTGTTGCCGCTTGGGGTCGACCGGGTGTGGACAAATACCAGCATGTTGCTGACAATCTTCTTGATGCGGTGGATTTGCTGTAGCGCCTGATCGAGAATCTCCTTTGATTTTTTATCGGTGCTTCTGTCCGCGGCGAATTCGACAAAATTCATCACTCCCATAAGCGGGTTGTTGATCTCATGCGCCACACCGCCGACCAGCGTCCCCAATGCCGAAAGTTTTTCCATCTGTAGCATGTGTTCCTGGTTTTTTTGGAGTTGTATGTAGGCCAGTCGGGTTTGTTCCAGGAGGCGGGCGTTTTCCAAGGAAATCGCAGCCTGGGCGGTCAATAGTTCGGTCATATCGGTTTTTTCGGCAGTAAAGACACCGGCAGACAGCCGATTCTCCAGATAGAGCAGGCCGATCAGCTCGTTTTGTTTGATGATCGGCAGGCACAGTACCGACCGCAGCCTGAGTGCCTGTACATCCGGGGTACTCTGAAACTCGCCTTCGGTCATCGCATCATGCAGTAACACTTTTTTACGCGTGCGCAGCACGTAATTGACGATGGCTCGGCTGATGCTGCCGTGGGATTGGTTAAGGCTGAGAGACTGGTGGTTGATGATATGTTTTTTGCCGACATGGCTTTCGGCCGCGACCCGCAGTTCATCCGTCTCCTTGATCAACAGGTAGCCGTGCTGAGCACCCGAGCTTTCCAGCACCACGCTCATGATTTTTTGCATGAGCCGATTCAGATCGACTTCTGCCGACAAGGCCAGCGCCGATTTCATCAGATAATTGAAGTCAAGATTCGGCAGAGTCGCCGGCGCGTCGTGGGCAACGGTCTTTTCGGTGCGAACTGTGTTATCAGGGGCAGTGTAAGGGTGACGCTGCTGCAACAGTGCGTTTTTGCGATCGGCGCGGCACAACCGGTACATGTGGCGTGCCGCACCGTAATAAAGTTCGGCATCGCCTAGATTTCCGACGGCCATCACCTCGGCCAAGGCTTCATATAAATGACCGGTGAGCAGGACGTAGTTTTGTGCCTGGGCGATCGCGATAGCATCCAAATACAAGTTACGGGCGTCGCGCATTTGGTTTTGAGCGCGGGCGATCTCGGCATGAATAAAGGCTAGAAAGGGTTTCAGCAGCGGCCCGAGACGGGCCCAGGTTTCCAGTTCGGCCAAGAGCGGTGCGATTTCCGCTTCAAGCGCCGGCCAGTCGGCGCCCTCCGGCCAACGCAGGCGATTGACGATACGGAAGGCATACCAGAGGCGTTTCAGTACGTTATCGGTCAGACCGTGCAGATAGCGTTCCACCGTTTGCAAAGACACGGCCGCCGCCGCGTAATCGCCCAGATAATGCTGAGCGAAACCCAGCAGGGCAAAATAACTTCCGGAAGTGGCGACATAATTGTCGGCTTCCCAGCGTACCAGTGTTTCGGTCATATCCACCGGCTGGTAATCGGGTTTCATCGGTGCCACCCAGCCGGCCAGCACGGCTTCGGCAAGGCCGACCGAAAAAGACAGCTGGTTCTTGCGAGAGAAGTGCAGGCATTCTTCGGCAGCTTCTTCAACCAGACGCAGATTTTTGCCCTGTACCTGCAAATTCCACATCAACGGTCCATAGGACAGGCCGGCGTTATATAAATCGCCGCAATTCTTGCCGCACTGTATGGCTTTGTGGCAGTAATCGGCGATCTCGGCCGGATGACTGCGCGAATGCATATTGCACCAGACAATGCCATTCATGCCTCGGGTAGCGCCGAAGGTGTTGGGATGTTTTGCACAGAGGTCGTGGGCCATATCCTGGTACAGGAATGCCTGCTCGAACCTGCCCTGTTCGCCGAGGTTGAGGCCCATGATCGAAAACGAATAAATCACTGATTCGTCCATGCCGCCGTGCAGGCAATGCAAGGTAGATTGCGCCGCTGACAGATACAGCTGCGGCACCAGTCCGGACATATAGAGGTCGGGGATTAGCTCGCTGTAGAATGCCAGCTCGATCTTGCTTTTGCGGTCCTGGGTAAAAGGCATATGCAAAATAGTCGACCAGACATCCTCTTGCTGTTCGATTTCCGCCATTAAAGACAACATCTGCTGTTTGGCAATCTCGGGTTGTTCGGGAATTGACTTGTCGAAATAGGCAAGGCCGCGGTTGGCGGTCGCTATGGCCTTGTTGAAATTGCCGAATGAGGACAATGACGTGGTCTGTTCCGCCAGGGCTTCGGCTTTGTCCAGATCGCTGACGGCATGTTCGATGAGATAGTTGATCAGCACTTCCGATCTTTCGTAACGGCCACACATCAGCTCGGTCTTGGCCAGACGCTGGTAAATGCGAAAAGTCAGATCGTAAGCCTGGTGCCAGCAATCGTCCGGCAGATAGTCGTGGGCTTTCTGAAAAAAATCATTGGCGGCATCGCCGGCCAGGGCATCCAGTGCCTTGTTGCCGGCATGGAAGTTGATATTGGCCAGCCGATACGCCAGTTCCTGATCCATGTCCGCCGGACGGCCCAGATTGAGGTGGGCGGCAATGGTAAACAGGTTGTCAAGGGTTTTCAGAGGGGTTCCTGCCGGCACCCCCTGCAGCAGTCGGTTGCCGATGCGCCAGTGGATGGCAGGCTTTACCCCGGGATCGACCTGGCGCAGCACCGCTTCCTGAACCCGATCGTGGACGAACTGCAGATCGGATTTGTTTTCCAGCAGCATGCCCAGGTTCAGTACCGGCTTCAGATCTTCAAACAGTTGTTCGATGCGGATATCCAGCACCAGTGCGACATCTTCGGCACTGAAACGGTTGCCCATACAGGCGCAGTGGTCGAGGATATACAGGGTTTTGAAGGGCAGCTTGCCCACCTTGGAACTGAACAATTCCACCACCGAGGTCGGCATCTGGGTGTCGCGAATCCGCTTGATGTCCCAGTGCCAGTGATGTTCGTCGTCGGTATTCAGCAATTCCTCGTTATACAGCCAGGCCAGGCTTTCGCTGACGAACAGCGGGTTGCCTTCGGTGAGGTGGGCGATAAATTCTGCCAGGTTGGCCGTGGCCTCCAGCGAGGAATCGAGGATATAGGCCACCATCTCGTGACAGTCGGCGTCGGTCAGGGCCTCTACGCGAACTTCCGCGAACGGGCTGTCGGTTTCCTGAATCCTGCGGATCAGCTTACTGAGCGGATGGCTGTTGTCGACTTCATTATGCCGATAGGCGCCCAGGAAAAACAGGAAGGGATGCTCGTGATGGTTGTCGAACAGGTTTTGCAGAAAATCGAATGTTGCGCTGTCGCACCATTGCAGGTCATCGATAAACAGCACCAGCGGATTGTCCTCGCTGGCCAGACAGGCCAGAAATCGGCCGAACAAGTTATTAAAACGGTTGCGGGCTTCCACTGGCGGCAGATGTGGCACTTCCGGCTGTCGGCCGATGATGAATTCCAGTTCCGGCAACACATCGATGATGACGCTGCCGTTGTTTTCCACGACATCGAGTATTTTGGCCCGCCACTGCCGAACCTGACTATCGCTTTCGGTCAAAAAGATGCAGATCAGATTGCGCAGGGCCTGAATCAGAGAACTGTAGGGGATGTTTTTCTGGTATTGGTCGAATTTGCCGGAGGTGAAGTAGCCGCGATTTTTGACGAGGGGTTTTTGCAACTCTTGAATGAGTCGGGTTTTGCCGATGCCAGACAGACCGGAAATAAATACCGAGCGAAATTTGCCGCTGATGACCTCATTGTATTGTTGTTGTATCAGTTGGCTTTCGGCCTGACGGCCCACCATTTTCGAAATAAAGATGACCCGGCGGCTGCGATCGTGCTGACCGACGGTAAATACCGATACGCTGCCCGTGTCGGCGTATTCTTGCTTGCATCGGCTCAGGTCGGCCAGCAAGCCCTGGGCGCTTTGATAACGCTTTTCCGGCTGTTTGACGGTGAGTTTGGCAATAATATCGGCCAAGGCTTGGGGAATCTGTGGCTTGAACTGATTGACTTTAGGCGTTTCCTCGGCCAGGTGCGAGTGAATCAGTTCCAGCGGATCACTGGAAAAAAACGGCAGCTGGCCGGTCAGTAATTCATAGAATACTATCCCTAATGAATACAAATCGGTGGAAAAATCGACTCTATAGTTGATGCGGCCAGTCTGTTCCGGCGAGGTGTAGGCCAAGGTGTGGCGTACAAATTCCGGGTCGTAGATAAAATGGCTGACATCACGAATGTCGAGCGGTGTGATGAAATCGGTCAGTCGCAGGGTCAGTGTCCCCGGTTGTAGCAGAATGTTGTGGGGCTTGATGCCGCCGTGGGTAATACCGGCATCGTGTACCGCTTGCAGCGTACCGGCCAGTGTGCAGGCCAGCGTAAAAAAATCGTTGAGATCGAGTTTGTCTTGCTGTTTCGTCCAACAATTCAGCGGTTGTCCGGCAAACCAGGGCTGAACGATAAAGTGCTGGGTGTCATAGGACTCCAGGGCGATCGGAGTAGAAACCCGCGGATCGTGCAGCACTTTTAGGCGTTCAATTTTCTGGCGCAAATGCCGGGACTGGTCGTCCCAGCTCGACAGCAGTTTCAGCAGTTTGATGATCAACGGCTGGTCAGGGACGTGTTTGTGGTAGCCCTTGAATACCACGGCCTGCAAGCTTTCTCCCAGTTTTTCGGTAACGATGTAGTTGCCCAGTTTAGGCGCGCTTTGCAGTTGATTTTCTTTTGTTGTTGTATCGATCAATTGAGATATGCTCTATCGAACGCAGGGTGATGCCGAGCATGGTAAAGTAAAATTCAGGCCAAAACCAGAGGATTCGCGAGGAGGTCTTAATAAGGGATGAGATTAAACAAACGTCAGAAATGTTTCATACGTCAGAAATGTTTCATAGGCTTTGCGAAGTAGCTGTCCGGCGGACGCCGGATTCAATTGCGTCAATAATGTCATTGCATTCAATCACATTATTCTCATTCGCCAAAATAAAGTCAGCCAACGCTGTAATTGCGAGCCAATTCGGCCGCTCACTCACAAAATTGAATGCCGCCAAAAATAACTCGGTCATTTTTATTTCCCTCAACTCATCACTGTCGATAAAGCACTCAAGATACTCGTTGACAATCTCCAAATCGGATGAGCCGCCATAATACTGCAGTGCATTGACATTCACCAATTCCGGGCTAATGGGTTCATTGTCACGCAGCGCGACATATCTAGCTTCGGCTAAAGGCCCAGCGAGTAGATTGATGATATCGGCTTCGAAGGCATGTTGATAAGTATGCTTTTGTGCAGGTGAAAAATCTTTGGTGGCCTCATCAAGCGATGAGGGCAGGGTATGAATTAAGCGACCGCCTACTACTTTAGCGATATAGTGAGCAGAGGCTTTGCCTAAAAAATCGGATGATTTAACTATATTATTCAACGGATTGATAAAAATCTGAAAACAAATCGGCGGCAGTCCTTTTTGCTGGTTACCAAGATAAATAGCGCTTGCATGTCCTGCTTCATGGATAGCTATTTTCCTGCTCACTTCTTGAAGGATTGGCTTGGTTGTATTTTTTAAATTGTGGTCACGGTTCATGGAGTATCCAATTAATAAAGTAAACGGCCGAAACAGCTGCCTGTATTATCAAAGGGAAAGATAAAACAAGATAAGTAATGAGTGATGTTTCAGAGCAAAATTAAACTCTTCAGAATTTTAAGTTGCTTTATTTGGGTGGGTTAATCAGTTATTCTGTTTGGCTTTAAGCCGCAACCGCTTTGCTTAGCTTTTGCGGCTTTACCAGATGTAGCCTTTGCGAATCGGCTTTCTTCACTTCCATTGAGGTAACGTTCAACGCGGCAACAGACGATAACTCGGCTGATTCTGTCAAAACGAGTTCCTTCTCCTTGTGCATCCACTCGAGGGCTTCTTGCGCCTCCTTGCGTAATTTGAACGGTCCATGAAATACAGCGTGATCGTTAAATCGTCTTACCCGAATTTGTTCTGGCCAGTTGACGACATAATAGCCGGGCACCAAGGCCTGTCCATGGCTGGAGCAATACTTTCGCTGGTAAGACTCCGCGTCGACGAGCCAGAAATCACGTATGACTGCGACAATCTCGAAAATATCGTAATCCGCATCCATAGAGTAGTTCCCCTTGTAATTGAATTAATCAAAACCGGATGCAACCTATACAGGATGATCCACAACTCAGGAAAAGCAACTCGAGGTACCCCCGACCTAGCTAAAAAGAGCATTCGATCTTAACGATCAGCCAAATCCTTTATTTTTGGGGGCACATTTGGAGGAGTGAGCTTCGCCATTGGGGTACATTAAAACGGATATTGGTGCGCGATGAAATACGCGCGTGCGCGTACGTAGGATCACGTATTCAATTCCGGCTAAGGAAATAATGGCAAGATCAGGATCAGCAAGCTCAGGACTTGAGTCAGGGGGGGAAATTGCAGGCTTTGCACAGGCGAGCCAGTTCCAGGGGATTAGTGGTGCCTGTTTTTTTTAAGATCCGGGCACGGTGAATTTCGACGGTACGATAGCTGATGCCAAGTTGCCGGGCGATTTCCTTATTGGGATGGCCCGCCACAACCAAAGACATGATTTCCATTTCGCGGGAGGTAAGACCGTATTGGCTCATACAGAGCGCTTGTTCCGCCGTCTGTTCGTGTATCTGAGTTTCGTGCTGCAGCACTGCTTGTATCCGTTCGATCAACAGGTCCCTTGGAACCGGCTTCGTCAGAAAATCGACCGCTCCCGCCTTGATCGCGCGGACCGTCATAGGAATATCACCAAAAGCGGTGAGAAAAATAATCGGCAAGTGTATTTTGCGGCGGATGAGTTCGGCTTGCAATTCGTCACCGTTCAAGCCCGGCAAGTTGATGTCGAGCAGCAGGCAGCCGGGCTGGCCCGGGCAATAGTTTTGCAGAAAGTCCTCTGCACTCTCGAAAGTCTGGTAAGCAAAACCTGCGGTTTCCATAATCAGTCCAAGACTATGGCGTACCGGATACTCGTCATCGACAATAAAAACACAGAATTGAGTGCTCATGTCACGAAAGGTAAGGTAAAGTGGACACTGATACCGATGTCTGCGTTTTGCTCAGCCCACATTTTTCCTCCGTGAGCTTCGATCAAGGCGCGGCTGATAGCCATGTCCATACCTAAACCTTGGGGTTTGGTCGTGTAGAAGGGTTGGAACATGTTTTTCAAGGTGGCGATATCCGTCACGCATTTTCCGCCGTCACGCACCGTCACCTGCGCCATGGCCGGGGTGTCATCGGTGCTATGTGTGGTTACCGTGATCGTTCCTGCGCTTATTCCACTTTCCTGCATGGATTCGAGGCCATTGCGGAACAAGTTGACCAGTACCTTTTCGAGTTGCAGACTGTTGCCCTTAACCGGCGGCAAGCCCGCTGCGAGCTCCAGTTCTATGTTAAAAGCCTCTAAATGTCCGTCCGCCTTGACTAGATCGAGTGCTTCCTGGGCCAAATAATTGATATCTATCGACTCACTGAGGGTCTCGTCTTTATGCAATACCGTCATTAATTGCCGTATAACGTCCCCGGCGCGCTGTGCTTGCTGGGCGCAAATTTCCACAAGAGGAGAGAGCTTTTCCGGATTTTGGTTGCCGGATCGCAGCATATGTAAAACCACTTCGGAATAAGATGAGATCGCAGCAAGTGGCTGGTGCAGTTCGTGAGCTATGGCGGCCGCCGTCTGGGTGACAACACATAACCGGACCGATTGCTCCATCTTATCGCGTCGCTCTCTCAATTCCTTTTGTTTCTTGTAGTCGGTAATGTCTAAATTTATTCCCAGCATACGCAAGGGGCGGTTATGTTGGTCGCGCAATAATCCGCCGCGAGAGTGAATCCAGCGGTACAAGCCATCTTTGTGACGCAGGCGGAACTCCAATTCGAAGACGGGCAGAAGGCCAGCGATATAGTTCTCAATTGCCGCCAATACCAATGCCCGGTCGTCGGGATGCAGGCGGCTTTCCCATTCTTCCCATCGGTTGAGCAATTCGTTCTCATCAAAGCCGATTTGCCGCTTCCATTCAGGCGATAAGTAGACTGTACTCGTATTCAGATCCCAGTCCCAATACCCCGCTTTCACCTCTTCGATGACAAGGGCGAGTCGCTTCTGGGCAGTGCGCAATTCTTCCTCGGCTGTCCGGCGCGCCGTGATATCCTCGCAGGAAATAATAATACCACCGATCCCTCCTACTTGATT
The DNA here is from genome assembly GCF_041897535.1 of Methylomicrobium lacus. GTDB lineage: Bacteria > Pseudomonadota > Gammaproteobacteria > Methylococcales > Methylomonadaceae > Methylomicrobium > Methylomicrobium lacus_A. The sequence continues at coordinate 374,938 of NZ_CP169217.1, read as the reverse complement.
TGTCCAAGGATAAGCGGCCCAACGCAACCAATGCCGGCTTCCGTCCGCTTGGATCCATAAGTCGTCGTCGTTTTTCAGAAACTCCCCTGCTTGTGCTTTAACATGAATCTCTCTCCACTCGGCGGAGATATCAGGATTAACCAAATAGTGGTTATGATCCGTGAGATCATCGTACCCTCGTCCAAACTCTTCGATCCAGCGTCGGCTAGTGACCAAATAGTTCATTTCACGGTCGAACATCGCAATGCTGAGGGGGGCCTGCTCGATGAAGGTCCGAAGCTGAGCTTGGCTCTTCGTTAACGAGTCTTCGAATCGTTTTAGCTCCGTAACATCCCGCAGGATGGCGGTAAACGATTTCTCGCCATTTATCTCGCACTGGGAAATGGTCGCCTCGAGAGGGAACTCTTCGCCATTGGCGCGTAGGCCCGAAATAGAAGCCGACTCACCCATTTTACGGCTGGTGACGCCGAAATTCCCGAAAGCGCGAATATGCGCGTCATGAGCGGCACGAAAGCGTTCGGGAATAAACCTTTCGATAGGTCTCCCGATGGCTTCCTCCGCCGTGCAACCGAACATTTTTTCCGCCGCCGCGTTGAATAGAGTAATACGTTGATCGGCAGCGATTGTGATAATCGCATCCAAAGCCGATTCGACAATCCCGGCATAGCGCTGCCGGCTTTCCTGTAACGCAGCAGTCGACCTCCGATGGAAACTAGTCGTGGCGATCATAACGGCAGAAACAAAGCAAAATCCAGCGTTTAAAATCAATAAATCGTAAGCGCCTGTCCTGGCTGGAAACAAAACAAGGGCATTCACTGCGATCAAGGATAAAGCCATCGCGAGAATACCCGGGTTAGGTCCTAGCCAGAAAGCGGTCTGGATAATCGCGAAAAAAAATAACAAGAACGCTACCCGTTCGCCGATCACCGGAATGGTGTGGGTCGCTATAGCGGCGATCGCGACTGCCAGCACTGCCAATCCGTAGCGCAACCCATAAGGTTGCGCGTCAAAATAAAGGATAACCGATTGAGTTTTGAATCGCGTAAAGTTCATCCGGTATTGCCGTCAATGCTTAAAATGCTCCAAAGAAATCATGAAACATAAACCATATGATAAAACATTCAACTATTAATTCCGCACTGCAAGATAAAACATAATAGCTAACCCGATACGGTCTTGGATTGATGTTAATTCAGTGTGCCGAACTCCAATGGCTGACTAAATCTTGGCATTCGGCAAGGAATTGATCCCTGTGAACACAGGGATCATGGCGACAATAAAGCATAATAGCCGCTATCTCGGAGATCGAGGAAGCCACTAAAATTGGATAGGGACAGTCTGCGTAAAACTGTCCATAAAGTTGAAAAGGCAATTCTAACAACAGCCCTTATTTCGCGGGCTATAGACGTCCACAGGGTGTCCCTATCACCCGTGTCGTCGAAGAAGACTTCGGCTTCAGCCGAGCGCTTTCAAGCCCAAGACGTCCTGCATGTCATAGAGGCCGTTCGGTTTGTCCTTCAGCCACAACGCCGCGCGCACCGCGCCGTTCGCGAAGGTCATCCGGCTGGTCGCCTTGTGGGTGATTTCGACGCGTTCGCCGTCGTCCGCAAACATCACGGTATGATCGCCGACGATGTCGCCCGCGCGAATCGTCGAAAAACCGATCGTCTTGCGCTCGCGCGCGCCGGTATGGCCCTCGCGGCCGTAGATCGCGCAGTCTTTCAGGTCGCGGTCCAGCGTCGCCGCGATCACTTCGCCCATTCTGAGCGCGGTGCCGGACGGCGCGTCGACCTTGTGGCGGTGATGCGCTTCGATGATTTCGATGTCGCTGTCGTCGCCCATCACGCGCGCGGTCATTTCGAGCAGTTTCAGCGACAGGTTCACGCCGACGCTCATGTTCGGCGACAACACGATCGCGACATCCCGGGCGGCTTGCTCGATCGTCCGTTTTTGTTCCGGCGTATAGCCTGTCGTGCCGATTACGATCTTTTTGCCGGCCGCCCGGCATTGTTCGATCAGCGTCATCGAGGTGTCGGGGCGGGTGAAGTCGATCAGAACATCGAATTTATCGAGCACCGCCGACAAGTCGTCGACCACCTGCACGCCGATCGTGCCGAGCCCCGCCAATTCGCCTGCATCCTTGCCGACCGCTGTACTTTCGGGGCGCGATACCGCGGCGGTAAATTCGGCATGGGCCGCCGCATCGGCCGCCTTGACCAAACATGAACCCATGCGGCCGGAGACGCCCGCTACTGCAATTCGAAGCATTTCGCTCATCCTGTCAATTTATCGAAAAAATTTTTCACGCCGTCCATGAACGAATGCTCCTGCGGACTGTGATGCTTGCCGCCGCCCATCAGCGATTCATTCAGCTGCGCGATCAGGTCTTTTTGTTCCTTGGTCAGATGCACCGGAGTTTCGACCTGTACCCGGCACAACAAATCGCCGACCGGGCCGCCGCGCACCGGCTTGACCCCTTTGCCGCGCAGGCGGAACAGCTTGCCGGTTTGGGTTTCGGCCGGAATTTTCAGGCTGACCTTACCGTCCAGGGTCGGCACTTCCAGGTCGCCGCCGAGGCAGGCGGTCGGGAAACTGATCGGCACTTCGCAATACAGATTGGCGCCGTCGCGGGTGAAGATCGAATGCTCCTTCACCTGAATCTGCACATACAGATCGCCCGGTGGTCCTCCCATCTCGCCGGCTTCGCCTTCGCCGGACAGGCGAATACGGTCGCCGGTATCGACGCCGGCCGGAATCTTGGCCGACAGCGTTTTGGTATCCTGCACGCGGCCCTGGCCGTAGCATTTGCCGCACGGATCCTTGATCTGCTTGCCGGTGCCGCGGCAGGTCGGGCAGGTTTGCTGCACCGCAAAGAAGCCTTGCTGCATCCGGACCTGGCCGTGGCCATGACAGGTCGAGCAGATCACCGGCGAGGAACCTTTCTTGGCGCCGCTGCCGGAACATTCGCCGCAGGTCGTCAGCACCTGCACGCGAATCTTCGCTTCGGTGCCGGCGACCGCTTCCTCGAGCGTCAACTCCAGATTGTAGCGCAGGTCGGAGCCGCGCTGCGCGCCGCCGCGTTGTCTGCCGCCGCCGAAAATATCGCCGAACATGTCGCCGAAGACGTCGCTGAAACTGTCCGGGCCGAAGCCGCCGTGACGGCCGCCGCCCATCGACGAATCGACGCCGGCATGGCCGAACTGGTCGTAGGCCGCGCGTTTTTTCGCATCGGACAGGATCTCGTAGGCTTCCTTGATCTGCTTGAATTTGGCTTCGGCCTGTTCGGGATTGTCCTTGTTGCGGTCAGGATGATACTTCATCGCCATCTTGCGATAGCTTTTCTTGATTTCTTCATCGCTGGCGTTCTTGTCCACACCGAGAAGCTTGTAATAATCTTCTTTTGCCATGTGTTGTTATTAATGGGCTTTAAACAAAATTGCAGGAACAGACAATTGCCGGTTCCTGCAAAGATTAATGACGCTAGCAAGGGGATAAGCGCTAACGCGAATCCCCCCGCGATGTGTCAGCCTTTAGCCTTTCTTGTCGTCCTTGACTTCTTCAAATTCCGCATCGACGACGCCGTCATCGGCATGGCTCGAGGCGGAATGTGCGCCGGCATGCTCGCCGCCTTCGGCTGCGCCTTTTTGCGCATAGACGCGCTCGGCCAGTTTGCCTGACAGTTCGGTCAGGTCGTTGGTCTTGCTTTCGATCTCTGACTTGCTGTCGCCTTTGCAGGCTTCTTTCAGTGCTTCGATCGCTTTTTCGATCGCGGCTTTTTCGTCGCTGCCGACCTGGTCGCCCAGTTCCTTGATCGACTTTTCGGTCGCATGGATCAGGCCGTCCGCATGGTTGCGCGCGCCGACCAGTTCGGTCAGTTTACGGTCTTCCTCGGCATGCGCTTCGGCGTCCTTGATCATGCGTTCGACTTCGGCGTCGGACAGACCGCTGGACGCCTTGATCACGATCGATTGCTTCTTGCCCGTCGCCTTGTCTTTCGCCGAGACGTTCAAGATACCGTTCGCGTCGATGTCGAAAGATACTTCGATTTGCGGAATGCCGCGCGGCGCCGGCGGAATGTCGCTCAGGTCGAAACGGCCCAGCGATTTGTTCGCGGAAGCGACTTCACGCTCGCCCTGCAACACATGCACGGTGACCGCGGTTTGGTTGTCGTCGGCGGTCGAGAACACTTGCGACGCATTGGTCGGAATCGTGGTGTTTTTCTCGATCAGCTTGGTCATCACGCCGCCCAGGGTTTCGATGCCCAGAGACAATGGAATCACGTCGAGCAGCAATACGTCCTTGACTTCGCCGCCGAGAACGCCGGCCTGGATCGCCGCGCCGAGCGCGACCGCTTCGTCAGGGTTCACGTCTTTACGCGGTTCCTTGCCGAAAATGGTCTTGACCATTTCCTGCACCTTCGGCATCCGGGTTTGGCCGCCGACCAGGATCACGTCGTCGATTTCGGAGGCTTTGAGGCCTGCGTCTTTCAGCGCGATTTCGCAAGGGCTCTTGGTCTTCAGGATCAAATCCTCGACCAGCGATTCGAGCTTCGCGCGGGTCAGTTTCACGTTCAAGTGCTTCGGCCCGGTCGCATCGGCGGTGATATACGGCAGATTCACGTCGGTTTGCTGGGATGAAGACAGCTCGATCTTGGCTTTTTCGGCCGCTTCTTTCAGACGTTGCAGAGCCAGCGGATCGTTGTGCAGATCGACGCCGCTTTCTTTCTTGAACTCGGTCGCCAGATATTCGATGATGCGTGCGTCGAAGTCTTCGCCGCCGAGGAAGGTGTCGCCGTTGGTCGACAACACTTCGAACTGGTGCTCGCCTTCGATTTCGGCGATTTCGATGATCGAAATATCGAAGGTACCGCCGCCGAGGTCATAGACCGCGATCTTGGTGTCGCCTTTCGGTTTGTCCATGCCGAAAGCCAGCGCCGATGCGGTCGGTTCGTTGATGATACGCTTGACTTCGAGGCCTGCGATACGGCCGGCGTCCTTGGTCGCCTGACGTTGGGAGTCGTTGAAGTAAGCCGGCACGGTGATCACCGCTTCTTTGACTTCTTCACCCAAATACGCTTCGGCGTCTTTTTTCAGCTTCATCAATACGCGTGCGGAGATTTCCGGCGCCGCCATTTTTTTGCCGTGTACCTCGACCCAGGCGTCGCCGTTCTCGGCTTCGACGATCTTATAGGGCACCATGTGGATGTCTTTTTGGACGACATCGTCCTTGAAACGGCGGCCGATCAGACGCTTGATCGCGAACAATGTATTCTTGGGATTGGTGACCGCCTGACGTTTGGCCGATTGGCCGACCAGGACTTCGTCGTCGCTGGTGAAGGCGATGATCGACGGCGTGGTGCGTGCGCCTTCGCTGTTTTCGATCACTTTCGCGACGCCGTTTTCGAGTACCGCGACGCAAGAGTTGGTTGTACCTAAATCGATGCCGATAATTTTAGCCATTGAATGCTCCAGACTTGAATTTGTTTATTAGGGTTGAATTTGTTCTTGTATATGGGGCCTGTTTATTCGAGTTCAAGCCTGTTCGTCGATAATCGGGGGATTCTCTACCGGTTTTTGCGGTGCCTTCGCGACCACCACCATCGCCGGACGCAGCAGGCGCCCGTTCAACAGATAGCCTTTTTGGAAGACGTTCACGACCGTATTCGGTGCGGCGCCTTCGATTTCCTGCACCATCATCGCCTGATGCTGTTCGGCATTGAAAGGCTGGCCCAGCGGGTCGATCGCTTCGATGTTGAATTTGTCGAACACCGCTTCGAACTGTTTCAAGGTCAGTTCGCTGCCTTCGCGGAATTTTTGCACTTCCGGGCTGTCGCCGGTCGCGGCCTGCAAGCCCAACACGAGGCTGTCCAGCACCGGCAACAGGGCTTTCGCGAAATTTTCCAGCGCAAATTTGTGCGCGCTTTCGAGGTCGCGCTGCGTTCTTTTACGCAGGTTATCCATCTCGGCGACCGTTCTGACCGCCTTGTCCCAATTTTCCTGCGCCTTCTTCTCGGCTTCGGCCAGTTTGACCTGCAATTGTTCTATCGTCGGCCCCTCTTGCTCGGTCTGTGCCACTTCCGGCGCTTCGTTTTCCGCAGCGGCCTGGTTTTCGGTGTTTTCCTGCGCCTCGGCCTGTACTTGGGCTTCGGCGTTTTCCTGATTGTTACTCATGCAAAAATTTTCCTGAAAAATAATTAGTCACGCGCATGGTTGCGCACCCAAATCATCATGGTTGTTATGATGGGGATGCGGATTTCGGATTCAAGGCGGCGCTCAACAATTTTGCGGTCACATCGACATACGGAATGATTTTTTCGTACGCCATCCGCGTCGGCCCGATCACCCCGAGTACGCCGACCACTTCGTCGCTGACCGAATAGGAGGCGGTAACCAGGCTGCAATGATCGAAGGCCTGATAGCCGGACTCCTCGCCGATGAAGATCTGCACGCCGTCGGCCTTCATGCATTGATCGAGCAGATGGATCACGCCCTGTTTCTGGCTGAACGCTTCGAACAGGCTCCGCAGGCGGTCGCGGTCGGACAATTCGGAAAAGCCCATCAGATTGGTTTCGCCGCTCAGCACGAAATCTTCTTTCTTGTCGTCAGGGTCGAACGCCAGTTGTGCGATCTGGATCGCATCGAGCATCAACTGGTTCATCTGTTCGCGGTCGTCCTGCAGTTCCTGCAGCACCGCATCGCGCACGGACGCCAGGCTGCGGCCCGAATAGATCGAATTCAGATAATTGGCCGCCTGCTGCAATTCGGCGGGGCTGAACAGGCGCGAGGTGTGAATGATCTTGTTATGCACTTCCTGTTCATTGGTCACGAAGATCACCAGCACGCGCGAATGCGACAAGGGCAGGAATTCGACATGGCGCAGAAACAACGTCTCGCGCTTCGGCAGGGTCACGACGCCGGCCATCTGGGTCAGTTCGGAGAGCAGCCGCGAAGCCGTGCCGAGCGCCTGACTCTGATCGTCGATCGCGGACAGGCTTTCCTGCAGGCGGTTTACTTCGCGTATTTCCAACGGTTTGACCGTCAGCAGACTGTCGACGAATAGCCGGTAACCGCTGACCGTCGGCACCCGGCCCGCGGACGTATGCGGCGAATGGATCAGACCCAGGTCTTCGAGGTCGGCCATTACGTTGCGAATCGTGGCCGGGCTCAGCTTCAAATCGGAATCTTTCGACAGCACGCGCGACCCGACAGGCTGCCCGTCGCTGATATAACGCTCGATCAGGGTCTTCAATAACTGCAACGAGCGTTCATTTAATGGATGCGGATGACTCACACTAACCTCTAACGGAAATCGTTTTTAGCACTCTATTGAGGCGAGTGCCAACAAGGCAAATTAGCAGTTAGACTGTGAGTTGTCAACCGGGATGTGCGCGCCTGCCGCTGCAACGCCTGCGGCGGTGCGGTTCGCGCTATTCTGAAAAAAGACAGGGATGGGGACTGCCGGTCTTAGGCTGAATTTCGCTGGGCGGCGCCAGCGAAATTCAGCCGATTGCCAAGAGGGTGTGAGGTTAGCCGAAAAAGATCGCCGCGCTGATCAATGCCGCGCTGACGAGGATCATCCACTGCGTGGATTGATGATTGGCTTCGATCTGCTTGCGCAGTTCCGCCAGTTCGCGGGTTTGCGCCTCGCTGGTCTGTTTCGCGTAGGCGGCATTGTCGAGCGCCTTGTACAGCAGCGACGGCACTTCGGGAAGTTGCTGGGCGAGTTCCGGGAAGTGTGCCATCAGCTGATTCAGTTTGGCTTTCGGCCCCATTCGTTCCTGGAACCATTTTTCGAGGAAGGGCTTCGCGGTTTGCCATAAATCCAGTTCCGGATAGAGCTGGCGGCCCAGGCCTTCGATGTTCAGCAAGGTTTTCTGCAACAGTACCAGCTGCGGTTGCACATGCATGTCGAAGCGGCGCGCGGTCTGGAACAGGCGCAGCAAGAGCTGGCCGAACGAGATGTCGCGCAGCGGTTTTTCGAAGATCGGTTCGCAGACGCCGCGGATCGCCGATTCGAATTCCTCGATCCGGGTCGAACTCGGTACCCAGCCCGATTCGACGTGCATCCGCGCGACCTTGCGGTAATCTCGATTGAAAAACGCCAGGAAGTTTTCGGCCAGATAATGCTGGTCGGACAACGACAAGGAACCGACGATGCCGAAATCGACCGCGATGTATTTGGCCGGCAGGTCGACGAAAATATTGCCGGGATGCATGTCGGCATGGAAAAAATTGTCTCGGAACACCTGCGTGAAGAAGATCTCGACGCCGCGCTCGGCCAGCAATTTGAAGTCGGCGCCGCCGGCCTTCAATTGTTCGATCTCGCCGACCGGGATGCCTTTGATCCTTTCCATCACCATCACCTTCTGCCGGGACAGCGGCCAATGGATTTCAGGCACATAGATGATGTCCGAGTTTTCGAAGTTGCGCCGCAGTTTGGCCGCGTTCGCCGCTTCCCGGACCAGATCGAGTTCGTCGAGCGTGGTTTTTTCGAATTCGGCGACCACTTCGAGCGCCCTGAGGCGACGCGCGTCCGACCAGAAGCGTTCGGCGAAGCGGGCCAGTTCATAGAGCAGCGCAATATCGGAATGAATGCGGTCCTCGATGTCGGGACGCAGCACCTTGACCACGACGTCTTCGCCGCTGGGCAGCCGGGCGGTGTGCACCTGCGCGACCGAGGCCGAAGCCAGCGGCGTCGGATCGAAGTCGGCGAACGCCTCGTCGATCGGCATGCCGAGTTCCTGCTCGATGATCCGGCGGGCGACCTCGTTCGGGAACGGCGGCACCCGGTCCTGCAGTTTGACCAGTTCGTCGGCGATGTCGTCCGGCAGCAGGTCCTTGCGGGTGGACAGCGCCTGGCCGAATTTGACATAGATCGGCCCGAGGTCCTCAAGCGTCTTGCGGATGCGCACGCCGCGCGGTTCGTTGCGCCTTCTGAGCCAGTAATAAGGCGACAGCGCGGCCAGGAAGCGGACAGGACGGAACAGGTGCGTTTTCAGCACGATTTCATCGAGGCCGTGAAACACCAGGACCCAATTGATATGGATCAAGCGGAATAAGATTCTAGGATTGATCACGTTCAGTTAGTCGCGGTCAGGTGAGGGCGCAGGCTCGGCATCATTCGCTTTGCGCAAGGGGCTTCCGGGTTAAGGCGGCTTCGAGGCGTTCGATTCGGCTGTTCAGACGGTCGAAATCGGCGCGCAGTTCATCGACATGGCGATAAAAAATATCGGCTTCGGGATTTGCCGGCAGATCGCGCGTTTCTTCCTGCAGAAATTCGCTCAAATTCAGTTCGAAAGATTTGATCGATTGCTTCGTCCAGCCGAAACCTTTGCGAAAAAGATTACCGATTTGATGCGCGATCACGTCGCCGGTAAATTGCGACAGTTTTTCTTCGAGATCGATGTTCAGTTTGTCGAACAAGGCCTGGAATTTGCGCCCGGTCGACACGTCGCCTTCGATCTTGACTTCGCCAGAGAACACCGAACGCATCGGCTTGGCGCTGACTCCCATCAGGCCCAATGACCACAGCGACCCTGTGATCCGGGTGTCGGGCTCTCTGGGGTAGGCATCCAGTACTTGGATCGCGTCCGTCGTCGGGCACAGATACAGCGTTTCGCCGAACGGTTCGACGGTCAGTCCGATCACCTTGCCGGCGAGCGGCGACAGCAATTCGCCGACGTCCAGGTCCAGCCTGATATAGCGGTTCAGCGCGTTTTCGAGCGCGACGGTCAACAACGGTTTGAGCGCCATCTCAGATCTTGTAGCCGCGATGCACCGCGACGATGCCTTGCGTCATGTTGTAAAACTCGCAGCGTTCGAAGCCGGCGTTTTCCATCATCGCCTTCAGTTCGGTCTGCTTCGGGTGCATCCTGATCGACTCGGCCAGGTAACGGTAGCTGTCTTCGTCCTTCGCGACGAGCTTGCCGATTTTAGGCAGCAGGCTGAACGAATAGAAGTCGTAAACCTTTTCGGTGATCGGGTCGATCGGATGCGAAAATTCGAGCACCAGGCAGCGGCCGCCGGGTTTCAGCACGCGATGCATCGAGCGTAAGGCGGCGTCCTTGTCGGTCACGTTGCGGAGGCCGAAGCCGATGATCACGCAGTCGAAGGTATTGTCCTCGAACGGCAGGCATTCGGCATTCACCTGCGCATAGTCGATGTTGCCGGACAGGCCGCGGTCGATCAGGCGGTTGCGGCCGGTGCGCAGCATTTCCGAGTTGATGTCGGCGAGCACGACCAGGCCGTCCTTGCCGACGCGTTTTTCGAGTAGTGTGGTCAAATCGCCGGTGCCGCCAGCCAGGTCGAGCACTTTTTCGCCGCTGCGGACATTGCAAAGCTGGATCGCAATCCGTTTCCAGATGCGGTGAATGCCGAGCGACATCAGGTCGTTCATGATGTCGTATTTTTCGGCGACCGAGTCGAAAACGCCGCGTACCAGTTTGACCTTGTCTTCGGTCGCGACTTCCTTGAAGCCGAAATGGGTCGTTTTGTGATGAGTCATAATTTATTGTAAATGTTGGGGTTCCAGGCGTTGGTACCCGGCTGCCTTAAGGCGTTCCAGGTAGCTGGTCCACAGGCTGTCGTATTCGGCGCCGAGTTGGTAGAGCAGGTCCCAGGTGTAAATGCCGCTGTTATGGCCGTCGCTGAACACCGGGCAGATCGCATAATTGCCGATCGGATGTATCTCCCTGATCGTGACATTTTCCTTGCCGGTCTGCAGGATTTCCTGTCCGGGCGCATGGCCTAGGGCTTCCGCGGACGGCGTGTAGACGCGCAGATATTCGCAGGGCAGCATGAAGTCCTTGCCGTCATCGAAGTGGATTTCCAGAATCCTGGAAACCTGATGCAGTTTGATTTCGGTCGGCAGCGCGTTGCAGGGGTGGGTATGGAGGCGCATAGTCAGTCAGACGAAAGGTGAAGGGGGACGCAAGACAGCAGGTTTTCGCCCGCCGCCTTGAGTCTCATGCCTACAAGATATACCGGCTCAAATCCTCGTCGTGGACGAATTCGCCCAGGTGGCGATCGACATAAGCCGCATCGATCACGACGTTCTTTTCGAGCAGGTCCGGGGCGTTGAACGAAATCTCTTCGAGCAAACGCTCCAGGATCGTATGCAGACGCCGGGCGCCGATGTTTTCGGTTTTTTCGTTGACTTCCCATCCGAGTTCGGCGATCCTTCGGATGCCGTCGGTCGCAAAGCTCAGATTGACGCCTTCGGTCGCCAAAAGCGCCGAATATTGTTCGGTCAGCGAGGCATCCGGCTCGGTCAGGATACGGAAAAAGTCGTCGGCGGACAAGGCCTCGAGTTCGACCCGGATCGGGAAACGGCCTTGCAGTTCCGGAATCAGGTCCGACGGCTTGGTCAGATGGAACGCGCCGGAGGCGATGAACAGGATATGATCGGTCTTGATCGCGCCATACTTCGTGCTGACCGTGCTGCCCTCGACGATCGGCAACAGATCGCGCTGCACGCCTTCGCGCGAGACTTCGCCGCCCGAACCGCCGCTATCGGAGCGCTTGCAGATCTTGTCGATTTCATCGAGAAACACGATGCCGTTCTGCTCGACCGCCTCGACCGCCTTCACCTTGATCTCCTCGTCGTTGACCAGGCGTGCGGCTTCCTCTTCCTGCAAGACCTTGAAGGCTTGCTTGATCTTCATCTTGCGGCTGCGCGTCCGTCCGGTGCCCATGTTCTGGAACAGGCCCTGCAACTGATTGGTCATCTCTTCCATGCCCGGAGGCGCCATGATCTCGACGCCCATCGGCGCGAGCTGCACGTCGATTTCGATGTCCTTGTCGTCGAGGTCGCCTTCGCGCAGTTTCTTGCGCATCTTTTGCCGGGTCGATTCGTGCGATTCCGAGCGCATGCCGCCGTCCGCCTCGGGCAGCAGCAGGTCGAGAATCCTGTCCTCGGCCGCGTCATACGCCTTGATCTGCACCTTTTCCATCTCGGACTGGCGCATCATCTTGACCGCGGTATCGGCCAGGTCGCGGATGATCGATTCGACGTCGCGGCCGACATAGCCGACTTCGGTGAATTTGGTCGCCTCGATCTTGATGAACGGCGCATTCGCAAGGCGTGCCAGACGGCGCGCGATTTCGGTCTTGCCGACGCCGGTCGGGCCGATCATCAGGATATTTTTCGGGGTGATTTCCTCGCGCAACGAGGCGTCGACCTGCTGCCGGCGCCAACGGTTGCGCAGCGCGATCGCGACCGAGCGTTTCGCATTCGCTTGGCCGACGATGTGCTTGTCCAGTTCGTGGACGATTTCTTTGGGGGTCATTTGGGTCATGCTTTACTCGTTCGGTTCCGCGTCCAGTTCTTCGATGCGCAAGTTGTGATTTGTATAAATGCAGATGTCGGCCGCGATCGTCAGCGCTTTTTCGACGATCTCGCGGGCGCTCAACTCGGTATTTTCGAGCAAGGCGCGCGCGGCGGCCTGCGCGAAGGCGCCGCCGGAGCCGATCGCCATCAGATCCAGTTCGGGTTCGATCACGTCGCCGTTGCCGGAGATGATCAACGAGGTTTTCGCGTCCGCGATCGTCAGCATCGCTTCCATGCGCCTGAGGGTGCGGTCGGTGCGCCAGTCTTTCGCCATTTCGACCGCCGCGCGCATCAGATGGCCGCGATGTTTTTCGAGTTTGCCTTCGAAATGCTCGAACAAGGTAAAGGCGTCCGCGGTCGAACCGGCAAAACCGGCGATCACCTTGTCATGATACAGCCGGCGCACCTTGCGGGCATTGCCTTTCATGACCGTATTGCCCAGGGTCACTTGGCCGTCTCCGCCGATCACGACCTTGTTGCCGCGGCGCACGGATAATATGGTGGTTCCTCTCAAATTCACGTTTAAAATCCAAAGTTAAAACGGTGGGGTAATGGCATCCATTTTACATGGTCTGAAGCCTGTATGCGCGAAAAAATGCCGGCAGGTCGATGCGGATTTATTAAGTCGGCATTCATGGCGCTATGCTACCATCGCCGAATCAATCATCCTGGAGGTGCCTTTATGGACGCACTGAATCAAATATCGACGACGCTGGCGTTGACGATGGGCCTGGCGTGGGCTAGCGGCATCAATCTTTATGCGACCCTCTTGACGCTCGGCTTTCTCGCGAACAGCGGTAATATCGCGCTGCCGCCGGATTTGCAGATCGTCGCGAATCCGGCCGTGATGCTCGCCGCCGGTTTGATGTATTGCGTCGAGTTCTTTGCCGATAAGACGCCGGGCGTCGATACCGGCTGGGATGCGATCCACACCTTCATCCGCATCCCGGCCGGCGCGATGCTGGCGGCCGGCGCGGTCGGCGAGCTGAACCCGGCCGTCGAACTCGCCGCCGCGATCGTCGGCGGCGGCCTCGCGGCCGGCTCGCATATGACCAAGGCCGGCAGCCGCGTGCTGATCAACACCTCGCCGGAACCGTTCAGCAACTGGATGGCGTCGATCGGCGAAGACGTGGCGGTGATCACCGGCGTCTGGGCCGCGGTCCAGCATCCGTTCTTTTTTCTGATCGCGTTGGCGCTGTTTATTGGCTTGATGATCTGGCTGTTGCCGAGGCTATGGGCCGGCATCAAGAAGGTTTTTCGGGCGATCGCGGGGTTTTTCGGGGGAGGGGCGCCGGATTCCAGTGCGAGTCCGCCTCGATAGATTCAGCGTCAACAGATTCGCGCAATATGTCCACATTTAAATCCGACTCATCGCTGCCGGCACAATGCATGGAGGCTGCAGAAATGTTTCATTGCAACTTTATCGACGGCGCCTATCTGGAAATTGCCGGCGAGGGGAGCGAACACTATCGAGTGTTGATCGAGGACCTTGACGATCCGGCGCTCGCGATGCAATGCGAGCTTGCCGCCGGCGGTTGGGTGCGAACGCCGCACCGCTATTTTGTGCGCTGGCGAGTCGATGTGTATCGGCAAAGCGATAACGAACTCGTGTACCGGCATGTCTTCGATTGCACCGGCAAACGCGTCTATATCGCTTTTGAGTCGGGCTCGCTGGGCGATACGCTGGCTTGGCTGCCGGCGGTGGAGGCGTTCCGCGAACGGCACGGCTGCCGGGTGATTTGTTCGACATTTTTAAACGGGTTGTTCAAGGACAATTACCCGGATATCGAATTCGTCGAACCGGGAGAAACGGCCCACGATCTTTATGCGATGTATCGGATCGGTTTGTTTTATAAGGAAGACGGCGCGTACGATTACGGCAAAAACCCCTCGGATTTTCGCGAACAACCGCTGGCCCAGCCGGCTTTCGATATTTTGGGTCTGCCGTTTCGTGAAATCAAACCGCTGATCAAGATCCCCGATTTGCCGAGTCCGTTGGATAAGCCCTATGTCTGTATCGGCTTACACGCCACGTGCCAGGCAAAATACTGGAACAATCCCAAAGGCTGGGATGAGGTCGTGCGCTTTCTGCGCTACAAGGGTTACACGGTCGTATTGTTGTCAAAAGAAGGCAGGGAATACAGGGGCAACAGGGTTCCGCAAGGCGTCAAATGCCTGGAAGAAGGGCCTTTGGAGACGGTGATCAACTATCTCCGGCATGCGAAACTATTTATCGGCGTCGGCAGCGGATTGAGCTGGCTTGCCTGGGCAAGCGGCTGCAAAACCTGTCTGATCAGCGGCTTTTCGTACCCTTATACGGAGATGCAGGACTGTATCCGGATTTTTCCGGACGGAAACGTCTGCAGCGGTTGTTTCAACCGTCATCGTCTGGACGCCAGCGATTGGGACTGGTGTCCAGACCATCGCGGGACGCCCCGCAGGTTCGAGTGCACCCGCCGTATCAGCGGACGTCGGGTCATCGAAGCCATTTCATCCTTTGTTTAAGCCTCGCCTATTCGGCTGCGGTTTAACTGCGTAAAAAATCGCGCCCTCGCCGGGGCGCGATTTTTTACGATTTGCCGGCGTCAGTCGCCCTTCTGCGCAGTGCCTTTGACCAGAGGCAGTGGCATGAAGACGGTGGGTGTTGCGCCGTTCCCCGCCAAATACGCGTTGCAAACCACCTTGGACGTGGTGCCGGTGACAGAGGCAGCGCCCGGCGGATTCACAGGTCCGGTCAGCAGAATGATCGACTCCCCGGTGATGCTGCCGATATCGCCCGTCGCAATCGTCGCCGTTTCGCCCGCGTCGACGACCACGGTGCCATTGTCGGGCGTATTGTCATTCACGCGTGCGCCTCCTGCCGAAAAGATTTCGACGCGCAAGAGGGCGGATTTGGATTTTTCCATATTCGTACAGGTAAAAGCGGTTTCCAGTCCTGATCCTGATATGACCCCGCTGACCGTAAAGGCTCTTTTACATTTGCCGGAAGAGCCAGAAGACGAGCATGCAGAGCTGGATGAAGCCGAAACGCTTGAAGAGCCTGACGAACTGGCCGAATTACCGTCATCGGCGCCATTCTTTGCAAATGCCGGGGACGCTACCGTCAGACTGCCTACCAATAAAATGGCCAATTCTTTGTGTTTGGTTGTTTTCATCGTGTTACCTTCGTTGAGTTGTTCGGATATATTTAAGACAGCTTTCGACGCATCGGGTCTGTAAGCTTCGGTTAATAAATTCCAGACTCTCGAAAAAAGGTTCAAGCGGCGTGAAAAATTTTTGGAGGCGCCTATTTTGCGAGGAATCCCAGGCATTCCAGTGACTGCGGTTTATTGCCGGTTTTTATTGCCCGTCAGCATGGCTTTAATCAGATTCTCCTTGTGCAGCCGGCTGGACAGGATCACGCCGAACACATGCAGGGCAATCAGCAGCAACATCAGGTTCGTGGTGGCTTCGTGGATTTCTTCCCAGAATTCCTCATCGGCCTCGTTGGGCTTTTGCTCGCGATCTTCGTCGCCCTCGTCTTCATCTCCATCTTCGGCATAAGCTGCGGCAATCGGCGCCAATTCGATAGACTCAACGCCGGCAAACGGGCCTTTGCCTTCTTCGATCGCATAGACTTTGAGTCCGCTGAGGGTGACGGCGAACAAGGTCAACAAGAGCGCAATGACCATCCAGCCGCCGAGCGGGTTGTGTCCAAGATAATGTTGCGGATGACCGGCGCGGAGGTCTTTGACGTATTGGCAAACCATGGCCGGAGAGCGGACAAAATCGCTGAAGCGCGCGTATTTGCTGCCGACGAAGCCCCAGATCAGCCGGAAAATGATCAGGCCGAGGACGGTGTAGCCGGAATAGATGTGCCAGGAATTTTCTTCCTCGCTGGTCAGATAAGCGACAATGAAGCTGATGACCAGCGACCAGTGAAAGAGGCGAATCAGAATGTCCCAGACTCGCACGGTGGTTTGATTGTTCATTGGAGTTTCCTCGTAATAGTCGGTTGATCGGGATTGGGGGGTAATTTACATTGCCAATATGAAACCAAGCTGAATGATTGATTCTGTAGACTTATTTTGTTAGCCAGCCTAAGGTATATCGTTGTACATTGTAGCCTCGGCAACCGCAATCAGGCTTAAGAACCCCAAAAACGTCCTTTCCAGGCAAAAAAAAACGCGGCCGTTAACCGTGACGGCCGCGTGCTTGCTGGGGGGCAGAAAAATTTTAAAAGCTTTAGTTACTGAATTCCTGCGGCTCGAAAAAAGGTTCATGTCAGTCATTCGATGACGCAAATAAAATTCACCGCACGGTTGAAGCTTTACTCATAAAAAACGAAGGGTTTGGTATACTTTCGGCATGGACATCCCCTACACCCTACCCGGATTTCTGCGATTGCCCACTGCGGCGATCCTCTTGTTCCACTTCCAGCATGCGGGCGCGGATGTGCATGCATCGGTGACGGCGATGAGCGAGTACATCGGCAAAGGCTATTCCAAGAGCGCCGGCGATTTTTCCGGACAAGCCAATCTCGATTATCAGCATGATTCCGGCTTTTATGCGGGCGCCAATACAGCCTACGTCAATTTTGGCGACAGCAACTCCGATGCCGCCCGTGTCGAAATCACTCCCTATGCCGGCTGGACTTTCAAATTGTCGGATGACTGGAGGTTTGACGGTCAATGGTCGCGGTATCTCTACGACGGGAAAATTTTCGGCCAGTCGTCCGACTACAATGACATGAGCCTGTTTGTGCATTTCCGGGACGTGCTGAGCGCCAGCGTTTCCTTCTCCGAGGATTATTATCAACGCGGGCATGCCGCCGCGAATTACGAACTGACCGGGCGCTGCCCGGTCACCGACTTTCTGGAGTTTTCCGGCGGCGTCGGTTACACGCAAGCGAGGCAAGCCTTGGAATACGATTATTTGTATTGGAATGCCGGGGTGAGCGGGTTTTACAAGTTTGTCACCCTGGATTTGCGCTACGTGCATGCGGTGGATACGGCCAACAACGCGAATACGAGGGACGATAATCACTCGGATTACTACCCGCCGCCCATCGCCCCGACTTTTTTGTTCAGCATTTCCGCCGGCTTTTAAGATCCGATTGACTTTTTTTCAAACCATTGAACCTTTTTCGTCTGCATTGCAATAAATCGGTAAACACTACCGGCGGCGATGCATGTATTCAGGTAAGCCATTGAACAGCGAAAATCCAACAAACTCGGAAAACCCTGATGCCGAGCTGATGAATTTGATCGTCCAGGGGAGCGAGCAGGCATTCGAGCGGCTTTACGGCCGGTTTTACAGCCGTTTGTTCCGTTTCGTTGCGCGCATGACGCGCCGGCCCGAGCTGATCGAGGAAATCATTAACGATACCCTGTATGTGGTTTGGGATAAGGCGTCCACCTATAACGGGCAATGCCGGTTGTCGACCTGGATATTCGGCATTGCCTTCAACAAGGCGCGGCAGTCGTTGCGCAACGCGGCTCAGGACGGCATGGTATGGCTTGACGATATGGAAGACGATGCGTGGGTGCAGCCGATTGAAGACGGCGGACCGCTGCAAATCGAATTGGACAACTGGCTGGAATTTGCGATGGGCTGTCTTTCGGCCGAGCAGCGTGCCGTGATCGAACTGACCTACTACCAGGAACTTCATTACAGCGAAATTGCCGAATTGCTGGGGTGTTCGGAAAATACGGTTAAAACGAGAATGCACTATGCGCGCAAAAAACTGGCCGCCTTTTTGAACGACAAAGGGCATGAATCAGGATCATCCGATGAAAGACGATAACTTCAATCCTTACACCGCACATCGCGACATCATGTTGTTGTTGCCGTGGTACATCAATAAAACCCTGGGCGATGCCGAGCTGAAGACGGTCGAAAATCACCTGAGGGTCTGTCTGACCTGCAGACGCGAACTCGTCGAACAGCAAAAGCTGTCCATGGCGGTAAAACAGGCCGATACCCTCGACGCGGCCGCCCAGGCTTCTTTCTCCCGCTTGCAGGCGCGCATCCATCGGCGCGGCGATAGTGGAGAGCAGACACCGCTCAAAGTCGACGCGCGTTCGCCCAGGCTGAAGGGACAGCGAAAGTTCGGCTTCACGATGCAGGGCTTTCCGTATCAGGCGATTGCGGCGCTGGGGCTTTGCCTCTTGCTGATCCCCGCTTATTTGATCGTGAATCGGGAATTTGAAAGCAACTACCGGACCCTCGCCAATTCCGAAATCCCTGCGGCGCATGCGAATGAAATTCGGGTCGTGTTTTCGGAAAGCGCCGATAGCGAACAAAGACAGTCGGTGGTCGACTCGATTGCCGGAGACATCGTCGAAGGCCCCAATGCGATGGGGGTTTATCTGATCCGTCTGAAACAGGTGCAAGCCGCGGGGCAAGTTCTCGACACCCTGGCGTCGCTCAGAAAAAATTCGCAAGTCATTTTTGCCGAGCCGGCGTATGCGTTATCGTCCGCGCTCTCGGCCGAGGGAAAAGCGCAATGAAACTGGGGTGGCTATTGTTGTGCTTTGCGAGTCTCTCGTTTGCCGCCGAACAGGGCGGCGTGACACCCGCCGCCTCTGCATTTCCCGAACAATTCAGCCCGGCCGAGGCGGAGCGCATGATACTGGTCGGTTTTGCCGATCAGTCCATCGAGCGTACTTCCGCCCCGATGCCGCTGTCCGGGTACCGCCGCCGCGGCGACTACCAGAGCTCCACCTGGAGCCGGCGGACATCCGCGCAAATCGCCGAGGACTATCATTTGCAGAAGCTCGAAGAATGGCCGATGACCGAGGTCGGCGTGCAATGCGTGGTCTACAAAGTCCTGAGCGCCGGCCCGATTGCTGACACGCTGGCGCGGATGGCCAAGGACAGCCGGATCAAAATCGTGCAAAAGATGCATTGGTTTCAAACGCAGGGTCGGCACGAATACAACGACCCGTATTTCAAGCTGCAGTCCAATCTGCACACGATGCAACTCGACCGCGTGCACGATCTGGCTACCGGACGTAACGTCACGATCGGGATGATCGACACCGGCGTCGATGCGGAACACCCAGATCTCTCCGGGCAAATCAGCCGGCAGGAAAATTTCGCGTCCATAGTTTCGCCGGAATTTGCGGGCGACATCCACGGCACCGCGGTGGCGGGCGTGATGATCGCCCGGAAAGACAATGGCGTCGGCATCGCCGGCATCGCGCCCGACGCCAGTCTGGTGGCGCTGAAAGCCTGCTGGCCGGCGAAAGCCGATGCGATGGCGGCGGTATGCAACAGCTACACGCTGGCGCTGGCGGTCAATACGGCGATCAAAGCGGGTGTCGACATTTTGAATATGAGCCTGACCGGTCCCAAAGACCCTTTGCTGGAATTGCTGTTGAACAAGGCGATCGAGCAAGGGATTATCGTCGTGGCGGCCGATGCGGGAGAGCAGGCACAGGATAATTTCCCGGCCACGCTTAACCAGGTGATTCCGGTCCAGACTTTATCCCGCACCAAGGATACCGTGGACAATCCGGACGGGAGGGTGGAGGCGTCCGCGGAAAATGTGCTGACCACGTTGCCGCACGGCGCCTATGATTTCATTTCCGGCAGTTCGATCGCGGCGGCGGAAGTCTCGGGCATTGTCGCGTTATTGCTGGAATTGAAGCCCGGGCTGAGCCCGCAGAACATCAAGTCGCTTTTGCTAAAATCCCAGCAAGAATTATCTCTGCAACTTACTGATGCCGATCAGACCCGTGGGTTTTCCGGCATCAATGCGAACCATGCGGTGGCCTCACTCTGCAAAAACGAGAACTGTGCGGATGAAAGATTTGCCTTCACGTGGGGCAAATAAACGCTTAGGGTTTTGAACTTGACTCTGCGGGCAACAGAACCGCTTTCGCGCAAAATCCCCCCAAGTCTTTCGAGCGGCTGAGCAATAGCTTCCCGCCATATTGCTCCACGATCAGTTTGGCGATCGATAGGCCCAGCCCATGGCCGTTGACCGACTCATCCAGGCGCGTGCCGCGCTGCATCAAGGTTTCGAGAGAGGATTCTTCGACGCCCGGCCCGTCATCCTCGATGATCAAGTGGATCGCCTGATTGCATTCGAGTGTAATGCTGACCGTGGACTTGGCCCATTTGCAGGCGTTGTCGAGCAGATTGCCGGCCAGTTCCAGCATATCTTCCCGGTCGACCGGCAGCATGCAGGCTGGCTGGGCGGAAAAGCGGATAGCCAGATTTTTCTCCCGGTACATTTTTTTCAGCACCTGGATCAAGGCCGGGATTTCCTGATGCATGTCGAATCTTGCCGCGGCCGGGCCCGCGCCTGCCAGGCGCGCGCGTTTCAGTACGCGGTCCATCAAGCGCTGCATATGGGTGGTTTGCGCGGTCAAAATTTCGCTGAGCTCGGGATGCTGCCGGAAGGCGTCTTCGCGGGGCAGTTGTTGGAGCACCGTCAGCGG
Source organism: Methylomicrobium lacus (assembly GCF_041897535.1). Classification (GTDB taxonomy): domain Bacteria; phylum Pseudomonadota; class Gammaproteobacteria; order Methylococcales; family Methylomonadaceae; genus Methylomicrobium; species Methylomicrobium lacus_A. The sequence continues at coordinate 354,182 of NZ_CP169217.1, read as the reverse complement.
TGTCTTCAGCGCATGGGCCAGGTCGGCGAGGGCGTTGCGCTTGCGCTGCAGGCGTTGATCGAGCACCGTCAATAAGCGGTTGAACTCGCCGACCAGGGCGGAGACTTCCAGCGGCACATCGGTGTCGATCTGGCTCAGCTCGCCGCGTTCCAAGGCTCTCAGCTGTGTTTGCAGACGCGTCAGCGAGCGAAAGCTCCTGCGCAGGATCACGATTTGCACGCACACCAACACCAACAGCAAGACGGCCGCAATCATCGAAAATCGTCGTTGAAATGCATCGATCAGCAGGAAGGTCGGCGACAAGTCTTCGGCGATCGCGACCGTGATCGGGCGGCCGTCTTTCTGATAGCCGAAGGCCATGATCAGCAGGGGCTGTTGCCGAGGGCCATTCAAATAAATTCGCTGGCGGCTTCCTGTTGCGACCGTGGGTATGGCCAAATGGTCTTCTCCCAACGAAGGCGATTTGATGATTTGCCGGCCGCTGGCGACCCAGTAGTATTGGCCGGAATGAAGTCTCGCATAGACCGGCTCCATTCCGGTGTCGTTCAGGGCGATGGTTGCCGGGCTGTCGGCATGAACACCGGCTAGTATGGCTTCCGCGTCATGTTCGAGGTGTTCGGCGACGTTATCTTCGGCCAGTTGCCGGATCGAGAGCCGGGTTTGCCACCATAACAGGGAGACCGCACAAACGAGGCTGATAAACAGCGCGATCCCCAGGCGCAGTTGCAGCGATTTCATGGCAGTTCTTCCTTGAAAACGTAACCCTGGCCGCGGCGGGTTTCGAAGCGGTCCTTGCCGAGTTTGCGGCGCAGATGGTTGATATACACCTCGATCACATTGCTGTCCTTGTCCGAATCGAAGTCGTAAAGCTGGTCGTTCAGCGTGGATTTGCTGATCACCTGGCCGCGGTGCAGCAGAAAATAGCGCAGCAGTTTGAATTCGACGCCGGTTAAATCGATGCGTTCGCCGTTTTCGGTAATCACTTGCTGATGGTCTTCATCCAGCGTCAAACCGCCGACATGCAGCTGATGGCCGCCGGGCAACTGATGAAAGCGGTGCAACAGCGCGTTGATCCGGGCCAACAGTTCCTCGATATGGAAGGGCTTGGCCAGATAATCGTCGGCGCCGGCCTTGAAGCCATCGACCTTTTCGTACCAGGCGTCGCGCGCGGTCAGGATCAACACCGGCAGGGCATTTTGCTGCGCTCGCCAGTTTTGCAGCACGGTAATGCCGCTGCGCTGCGGCAAGCCGAGATCGAGTATCGCCAGCTCGTAAACCGCTTCGTTGCCGAGATATTCGCCTTCCACCCCGTCGTGCGACACATCGACCGCGTACCCGGCTTTTTCCAGATTTTTTTTCAGAAGCCGGGCCAGGTCCCGATCATCTTCCACCAACAACAGGCGCATCAAAATATCTTCCGGAGCTCATTTAAAACCGAAGTTTACCATGACTGGGAGCCCATAGGACCTGCCTGGGTTTACTTTTGAGTCGGCGCCGCAGCATCCGTCCGGCACAAACATCCAGCGAATCCCTTTCTTTGCGATAACGGCCCGGACATAAAACTTACGCTTTTTAAGGTTTATTTTATCTTAAGGTCGTATAAACCACGTAAACCGGAACCTTCCAGTCCGTTGATTAGAAAGCGAACCGGCATTATTTTTGTAAGCGTGGGGGTTATATTGGTGAGAAAGAAATCGTTGGATAAGACAAGCCGCCACGTCGGCTCTGCCGTGGGCCATGCGGCGCTTTCTTTAGTGCTTGTGAGTGCTCCCGTGGCCCCGGTACTGGCGGCGGCAAGCGGCTGGTCGGGGGCGACCGCGATCTCGCCGGTGGGCCAACCCGATCCGACCCGAGGTTCGCAATTGAACGATGTGGCGGTGAATGCAAGCGGGCAGGCCTTGGCCGCCTGGGATCAATACCGCTATGACATTGGCGGTGGCGCGACGATCGGCGTTGCGGTGCAAACGGGCGGCCGCTGGGGTTCGCCGTTGACCATCTCAGACAACACCGGATTTTCGATGGGGCCCAAAGTGGCTGTCGGTACGGACGGCACGATGGCGGTTTCGTGGACTTACCAGGATGCGGCGACCGCCACCAACCCGCTGCAGAAAATCCAGGTCGCGGTGATGAGGCCGGGAGGTCCTCAAAATTGGACAAGATACGAACTGGCCAGTGCTCCGGTCGGCGGCGTTGCGATCACGCCGCCGGTACCCGTGGCCATTGATAAGGACGGCAACGTGACCGCCGCCTGGACCCTGTGGGATGGTGCGCGCCACGTAGTGCAGGCCGGGACGCTGCGAAAGAACAGCTCTTCCTGGGACAAAACGGTGCTTTCCGGATCGACTGACGACGGACTTTATTTGAGTCTCGCCGTCAACGCAGATGGCGATGCGGCGGTTGCTTATTCGTTGTCGCCCTATACCGGTTACGTTAGCGGGACCGGCGTCGAATATGTTTATCGGAGCAGGTCTAGCTCAGCATGGTCAGCGCCGGTGCGGATATCCGAAACCATGCCATCGAGTCAGGGCTACATCACGGGCCCGCAAGTCGCACTCGATGCGGCGGGTCTGGCGACCGTCGTCTATATGGGGTATGGCCTTGAGGCGACACGCCAGGACTCTTCGGGCGTGTGGACATCGCCGGCATCCATCATCGAATCGATTGTTTTAGGGGCATCTTACTTGAGCCCGGACCTTGCGGTTGATGCGCGCGGTAATGCTGTCGTCGCGGTTTCAATCTTTGACCCGACACCCGGTGTCGACAGAGCTTCCGTCTGGGTTAGCCGGGGCTCTCTCGATCGCACCTGGAGCCAGGCTGAGCGCCTTACTGATCCAACGGTCCCCGTCGACGCCTACGCCACCCAGGTTGCCATTTCGCCGAATGGCAACCTGGCATTGGTTGGCTGGATCGATCATTACCATGGCGTTGCGCAAGTCTCGAAATTGACCGGCAACCTTTGGGGCAAAGCGACCACGATCGGCAAATCGACCGCCTTTTCTTCTTTCCAGGAAGTTTTGGCTCTGGATGCGGGATCCGATACCGATCCGCTTAAAACCCAGGCCCAAGCCCGGGCGATCTGGAAGTCGGCAAAATCCGGCACCCAAATCTACGCCTCCGGATACAGCCAATAACCAATGCGACGTCAATACTCGGATTCAACATCAATGAAAAACTGGAATATTATGAAAAATAGACTCTTGACCGCCACGGCGGCGACCCTGCTCACGGGGCTTGTGGGACCCACCCATGCCGCCGGATTTACCGCGCAATCGATAAACTCCCCGGGACCGGCCATCCGCATGAACGGCAATGACGCCGTAACGGGTTATTTCGTCGCCAAGTGCTCGACGATCAACGGATATGAGAGGTTCACCTATTGCTACAATGCCCCCTGGCTGTTCGACGGCAAGGGCGTCACCAAGCTGACCAGTAAGTTTGGCAGCACCGCGAACGCGCAGGCGGTGGCCATCAATGACTCGCTCGAACTGGTCGGCGCCGATGTCAATGGGGCTTGGTTTTATTCCGGTGGCACCGTCACCCGTCCGGGCGGTACCAACACTCGGCTCTTTGCGGTCAACAATAATCACGTGGCCGTGGGGATGTCCACAATCTCTGGGGCTTACCAGCCTGTCACTTACACGAACAACGCTAGCCTAGCATCTGCCAATCTACCCGGAAAGACCGCGGTCGACATCAATGACGCGGGCATGGTCACCGGCTGGTATACGTACACGAACCCTAGCAATGTCCAGGTCCAGAAGAGCTTCGTCGCGGATGGCGTTGATGTGATCGATATCCCCAATCTGACGGATAATTCCGGCGCTGACATTAACTGCCGGCCAGTGCGCATCAGCCAAGTCAATGCGGCAACCGGCCAGGTCTGGGTGGCGGGCAATTGCGCGGGAAATCGCACTTTCCTCTATGAGCACACTCACCGCAGCCTGATTGAACTGAGCTACCCCGGCAGCAGCAACCTGAGCGTCGTGTCGGTCAATAGCCAGGGCGTAGCGGTCGGCACCGCTGTCAAGCCGGGCGCCTTTGCGCCCGATGGCTATACCGCCATCCTGTGGCCGGCGGGCAGCACCGTGAACACGATCCCCATCGATCTGAACGCGAACCAGGCTTTCGCCCCCGCATCAGCAAACGGAGTCGCCTGGAATGTGCACTCGACCGATATCAACGATGCCGGTACGGTCTTGACCGGCTACAACGACATCAGCGGTAATTTCTACACGTTCCTGCTGCATCCAGCTCCTTAATGGTGGAGTCATCCTATTATGAAGATCATGTCCTCTACATTCCAGCGCAGGGCCGATGCTATGCTGCTTGAGCGCATCCGAATTGTTCGCGAAGGGTAGACGCTCGCACGAGTTTTGCTGCCCGTGACTCGTTATCGATCGCTACGGATCTATGATCCCGAATGCGGGTAAAAATGGGGTCGGTTTCAGGTTTTTGAGACTTGCTTTAGTCAAAAAACATGAAAACGTTGCCTAATAAATATTTCCGGCGTGGATTGGTTCTTAAAACGAGGAGCGAGCGCTACGCTACGCTCCTCGCTGAGTTCTACGGCAGCGGGTTTTGATATGGCTCATGACCATTCCTGCGTCAATGATTTCCCTGATTCCATTCCATAATTTTCTGAACGAAAGCGCCGGGATTGCTTTTCCTGACGCCCTCATCTCCAAGCCCCATATAATCTCTTACCAGGTGGATGAGAAAGACTTCGATATCTTCCCGTGAATAGTCATGTTCCAACAGTTTAAGCGTTGACATGACAAACTCATCGTATTCATCCTGAATGCCTTCACAGGCAACGCCTAGAGGGTTCCAATCGTTCCAAAACTGGCGAATCTCGTACCAACGCTGTACTCCCAGAGAATACGGATCGAGATTGCGTTCTATTTGAGTCGTAGACATGGCGGCACCTTATTAAGAATAAATTAAGGAATGATCATTAATAAGGTAGTTCGGATTTTTGAATTGGCAAGTATTAAAAATCTGTCGCATTTGATTTCACCATAGTCGGAGCGAATCCACGTGTTCGCGTGCAAAGCCGGCGCTAACATGGGAAAATAATCTGGACAGAACCGGCACGCTAACATTTGCGGCAGGTCTTTGCGTGCATAGCTGAAGGCAAATGACTTTCGCAACTCAAAGACTGCGCTGTGTTAATGCAAGATATCCCAACAGGGGGGGCGCATGGGTCGAGTCAACAGAACTGGTGGATTAGTCATCTGAATAGAACTGAAAAAATTATGGTAATCGCATAAGGATTTGAAGTTGATGGAGCAATTAACAGACTTAAAAGCAATCTTACACTCCAAACGGGCCAACATTTATTACCTGGAAAAATGCCGGGTGATGCAAAAAGACGGCCGGGTTCTCTACCTGACAGAGTCCAAGGACGAGAATCTCTACTGGAACATCCCCATAGCCAATACCACGGTCATCCTGCTCGGCACCGGCACCTCCATCACCCAAGCGGCGATGCGCATGCTGGCCAGCGCCGGCGTGCTGGTCGGCTTTTGCGGAGGCGGCGGCACGCCGTTGTTCTCAGGCAGCGAAATCGAATGGCTAACGCCGCAAAGCGAATACCGGCCCACCGAATACATTCAGGGCTGGCTTAAATTCTGGTTCGACGACGCCCAACGCCTGGCCGTCGGCAAAGCCTTCCAGCAAGCCCGCATTGAATACATCCGGCGTGTCTGGGACAAAGACCGGGAACTCAAAGCGGAGAACATCTTCATCGACGATAGCGCCATAACCGGCGCCTTGGACAATTATGCCAATAACATCGAAGCCGCCGAAAAAGTCGGCGATCTGCTGCAACGCGAAGCCCTGCTGACCAAACAGCTCTACCGCTACGCCGCCAAAACCACCCAGCAAAGCGAGTTTACCCGCGATCATCAAGCCACCGATCTTGCCAACGGCTTTTTGAACCACGGCAACTACCTGGCCTATGGCCTGGCCGCCACCACGTTGTGGGTGTTGGGCATCCCGCACGGCTTTGCGGTCATGCACGGTAAAACCCGGCGCGGCGCCTTGGTGTTCGATGTCGCCGACCTCGTCAAAGATGCCATCATCCTGCCCTGGGCGTTTATCAGCGCCAAGGAAAAGACCAGCGAGCAGGAATTTCGCCAGCAATGCCTCCAGAAATTCACCGAACACAAGGCCTTGGATTTCATGTTCGAGCAAGTCAAACAGCAAGCATTGCGGGAGTCCTAGCCATGATGGTGACTTTCGTCAGCCAATGCCAGAAAAAAGCCCTCAACCGCACCCGCCGCGTTCTCGACGCCTTCGCCAACCGCATCGGCGACAACACCTGGCAGACCGTGATTACCGAAGACGGCTTGATCGCCGTCAAAACCCTGCTGCGCAAAACCGCGACCAAAAATACCGCCGTGGCCTGTCATTGGATACGGTCCAGAAGCCGGAGCGAGTTGGTTTGGATTGTGGGGAATCGGAAGCGGTTTAATGCCGAAGGGATAGTGCCGGTGAATAGCACTCAGAAAAACTTGATGAATAGCCAATGGGAGAATGATTGGCAATATTTGCCTGCTATTAAAGCCTTGGTGGCGATTGCGGCATTGCTGCATGATTGGGGCAAAGCTACGGCACTATTTCAAAGCAAGCTTAAAGCCTCTTCCAAACTGGGCGATCCATTACGCCATGAATGGATTTCCTGTTTGCTATTAAACGCTCTGGTTCAGCATGCCGGAGATACGGATGAAGGCTGGTTGCAGTTGTTGGCTGGCGGAGAACTCAACGAGCAAGCACTAAAACAGGTTGTTATCGGTAACAACCCCAAGCCATTAGACGCTATACCTCCTATTGCTCAGCTGGTGGGATGGCTTATTCTGACCCACCACCGTTTGCCTTATCGGGATGATCCAAAGGAGGAAGCAGGACAAACTAGAGAAAGCCGGCAAAGAATGCTGAAAAGCATCACTTCGGCTTGGAATTATCAAAATAAAAACGACGATGAAAAAAGACTAAAAGCATGTTTCGAGTTTCCCGAAGGCCTACTTAGCCAGTCAACTCCATGGCTCAAGCGACTCAAAAAATGGTCGGTTAAATTACTGCAAACCCAGCCGCAAATCCAGCAACTAATGGATAACGGCGCTTACCGACTGCTGCTTCATCATGCCCGACTCAGCTTGATGCTGGGCGATCACTACTATTCCTCTTGCGATGCCGATAAGATCTGGAACAGCGAGATTTCGCTCTTCGCCAACACCGACAAGCAACGCAATCTCAAGCAAAAATTGGATGAGCATTTGGTTCATGTCAGCGATCATGCCTTGCATATCAGCCAAACCATGTCGCGGTTTACCACCGATATGGCTGCGGCTTACGACATAAAAAATCTAAAACAGAAAAGCCCTAAAGGCTACGAATGGCAAGACAAAGTCGTTGAAAAAATCACAGGCTTTAAAAACCAACAGCAGGCGTTTAACGATAAAGGCTATGGTTGGTTTGTTGTCAATATGGCCAGTACAGGATGCGGTAAAACCGTTGCCAACGCCAAAGTCATGAGGGCGTTATCCAGCGATGGCGAAAGTTTGCGCTTTATCTTAGCGCTGGGTTTGCGCACCTTGACTTTGCAAACCGGCGATGAATACCGAGATCGTATCGGTCTGAAAAGCGACGAACTGGCGGTTTTAATCGGTTCGTCAGCCGTCAAAGAGCTGCACGAAAAAGCCAGACAGCAACACGAAGAGCAGCCGACCTATGAAGAATCGGGTTCCGAGTCGATGGAAACATTGTTGGAAGAAGATTTGGATTACGCCGAGGCACCCACCGCCGAATTTCTGGATGCGGTGTTTCCGAAACAAAACCCCAAGCTGGCCGAGAAAAACAAAGCCTTTCTGTACAAGCCGGTTTTAGCTTGCACCATAGACCATATCATTGCGGCAACAGAAACCATCCGCGGCGGCAAATACATTTTGCCCTGTTTGCGCTTGCTGTCTTCCGACTTGGTGATTGATGAAGTCGATGATTTTGACGGCAAGGATTTAATCGCCATTGGCCGCTTGATTCATCTGGCCGGCATGTTGGGGCGCAAGGTGATGATTTCATCCGCTACGATTCCGCCGGCATTAGCCGAAGGGTTTTTCAACGCCTATCAGGCAGGCTGGACGCTACACAGTCATTTTAAGGAAGCTCATCCGCATATCGCCTGTGCCTGGGTCGATGAATTTGGCACTGAGGTTCACAGCCTGGAGAAAAACGACGCAATATTACGCTGCCAAAACTACCGGGAGCATCATCGACAATTCATCGTCAAACGGGTAGCCAATTTGCAAAAGCAACCCGTCAAGCGCAAAGCCTATATTGTCCGTTGCGACGATTTGTTAGCAGAGAAAACCGATCAAGCCTCTCTACAACTGCACTATTTTGAAAAGATCAAACAAACGGCTATCGAACTACACCAACAACACTATACGGTTGACGAAAAAACCGGTAAGCAGGTGTCTTTCGGTGTCATTCGCATAGCGAATATCCCTCCCTGTATAGAACTAAGCCACTTTTTACTTCAGGCCGATTGGGGCGAGGCGATGGCGCCCAAAATCATGGCTTACCACAGTCGGCAAGTTCTGCTGTTGCGCCATCAACAAGAACAACATTTGGATGCGGTGCTAAAGCGTAAAGAGCAACCTGGCGCTATGCCGGATGCATTTAACAATCCGGTTATTCGAGAGCATCTTGCCACAACGGCAGCACAGCATGTGCTATTCATCCTGGTAGCAACGCCGGTAGAAGAAGTAGGACGAGACCATGATTTTGATTGGGCGGTTATCGAGCCGTCCTCCTATCGTTCGATTATCCAGCTTGCAGGTCGTGTACGCCGCCACCGGCAAGCCGGCGTCGATCAGCACAATATCTCGATCATGCAATATAACCTGAGAGCGTTACGTCACGAAGGCAAACCGGCTTATTGCCGCCCAGGCTATGAAGTTAATAGCTTAAGGCTGGTTTCGCACGATTTGTGTCAGTTGGTCGATGAGGCGGCGTTAAATGCCGCTATCAACGCCATTCCCCGGATACAGCAACCCGAAAACCTGCGACCCAAACATCAATTGGCAGACCTGGAGCATCAGGCCATGCATAACAGCCTGACCCAATACCAAGACAAAGGCCCGCAAGGGTTACAAGCATGGCTAAGTGAATGTTGGTGGCTAACGGCTGTGCCGCAACAGCTAAACCGTTTCCGTGAAAGCAATCCCGATATAACGCTGTATTTGGTTTGGCAGGATGGTAAGGCGGTATTTTGTGAAAAAAACGAGCGTGGCGAGTTTATTCCGCGTGAGCAGATCAACCACATTCAGCGGGCAAAGCCAATCGCAGAGGTGTTGCGCCGCAAGTTATGGCTGGAAAGAAGCTATGAAACCGGGCTTCGTCAGCTACTGGATAGCGGTTACGAAGAAACACAAGACGAGAGAATTATGGAAATAAAATCCAGGCGGTTTGGAGAAATCACAATACCTGATAGGGATAACCAATCTCTGGTTTATTCAGATCAGTTTGGGATATTTTCCCTAAAGTAAAGGTAAAAGCAGATGAGTGAAATAATTAATGTAATAAACCAGTTTTTGCATGATCAAAGGGCGGATTTCTTAGACAAGAAAGTAGCTCAAGAAACTAGAGACAAAAGAGCAAAATATAACCAATTTCTTGAAAAATCAAAAAATACTGAATCTGATAATGAAAAGTTGGCACAAGAAAAACAGAAGTTAGATGAGGCAATTTCTAAAGCTGTAGCTAAATTTCAACCTGAAGCAGATTCAAAATATGAGATTAATAGGTGGTTTTATGATGTGTCTAGCAAAGCAAGGCCAAATGTAACCACACATCCGGCAAAATTCACAAATCCAAAAGTTAAAGATGCGTCCTCTTTTCTTTTTTACGGTGAACACAAGGACGATGGTTATTTAAAAACAGGCAATGCCCGCCTTGAGGTAAAGGTTGATGTTTCTGGCAATGCGGCCACAAATACACTAATTTTCGAGCTGTATACCTTGTTGGAGATAGCTTTAAAAGATGGTAGCCAGTTAATTGATATTTTCTTGAATGACTCTGTTGAGATAATTGAATTTATTGAAAAGATTAATATTGAATACGATAAATTTAAGGACCTATGTTTATCAGTGTTTTATGGTGAAGATAGGCAGCAAGCAACACATGAGCTTATTAGACAGGTTTACTTTCCGGTTCAGGCTGAGAGCGAAGATTATCATTTACTCTCTGTAGTAACTCCTTCAATGTTGTTGTTCGAGGTAAAAAATCGCATCGATGGTTTTAACCACAAGTTTGAAGGGCTGCCAATCAGAGCGTTAAAAAAAGATAATAAGTTTCACCCTGATGGATTCGATGAGGTGTTTGGTTTAACAGAAATTGGCTTTAGTCATAATGAATTTACCAAGATGGGTAATGTTAGCTATCTGAATGTTAGGAATAAAGGCATAGCTTATTTATTGCCAAGCATACCGTCTGAAATAAAATGGCGAGAAATACGTTTGCCAAAACAGGATTTTTTTAGAAATAGTTTGCGTATTAAGAAATTTGAAGAGAGTTTTCAAACGCTGCATAATTTAATTGGCTTAGAAGTAAATAATGTTCATATCCGCGATGGTATCAGAAACACGCTCAAATTCATTATTGATCAAGTGCTACAAAGCGCATTTAAAATCAGAGCTTATGATGTTGGTTGGTCTAACAGAACTCATTATCTATCGTTGCCGCTTGCCCAACGCATTTGGCTAGATGATGCTTACTTTGAGCAAAGAGAAAGTCAACACGACTGGATTGATGAGATTGCTGGCAGTTTTGGGCATTGGATAATCCATGCCTATGAATATTCATTTAAAGACATACATATCAAGCTCAGTGACGACGAGTTAAAACACATTCGTGGTGTTGCAGAAGAAGCGATCAGTAGTGACCGGGAGTTTTTCAAATGAGACGATTTTTATTACTGCCGCACATCAAAATCCACAACGCCAACGCCATTAGCAGCCCCTACACCATCGGCTTTCCGGCGATGTCTGCATGGCTGGGCGCCGTGCATGCGTTGCAGCGGCATTTGCATCGACAGAGTTTGCGCGATGTGCAACTTACCGGTGTGGCGGTGAGCTGTCATCAGTTCGATTTACAGACCTACAAAGGGCCGGGCGATTTTGTCCATTCTATTGTCGGCACATCTAATCCTTTAGATTACAAGCCTACTAAGGAGAAGCCTAAAAATGCTGAACGCCCGGCTTTTGTCGAAGAAGCCCGTTGCCACTTGGAAGTATCGCTTTTGGTCGAATATCAAGGGCTCGATAGCGATGACCTGGACCAGTTTATAAACGTGGTCAATACCCAATTGATGCGCATGAAATTCGCCGGGGGCGATGTGTTATCTGTTAAACCCGTTGAGACGCTTGCGGTTGATGAAGACAACGATCAAGACATCAAACGAACGCTAACAAAACTGATGCTGGGTCATGTGCTGATCGAGCGCCGCGACTTGATGGTGCAAACCATGCAGGAAGAGGGCAAAGACGCATTGGACGCCTTGCTCGACCACCTGAAAGTCATGCACCGAGCCAGTCAGGATGATGATGGCAAGGTGACCTGGACGAGCACCCGCAAAACGCCGGGTTGGCTGGTGCCGATTGCCACCGGCTTTCAGGGCATTTCAGAGCTTGTAACCGCCAAACATCAACGCGATACCCAAACGCCGCACCGCTTTGCCGAAAGCGTGGTTACGCTTGGCGAATTTGTCATGCCTTACCGCATCAAGGCCTTGGACGACATGCTCTGGCAATACCGTGTCGACGCCGAACAGAATTTGTACCTTTGCCAAACCCTTACAACCGCAAATACCCTCGGAGATTAACAAATGGCGATTAAAAACGATGCAACCGTATTGGCTTTCGAGAAAAAATTAGTGCCTTCGGATGGTTACTTATACGGAACTCACTGGCATGAACGCCGCACATCCAATTCAACGCCCTTGAAACTGATTGAAAAATCGGTACGCGGCACGATTTCAAATCGCTTGAAGCCGGCTGTCCAAAATGACCCATTGAAACTCAACGCCGAAGTCGAAAAACCCAATCTGCAAAAAGTGGATGCGTGCGCCCTCGGTGAGGATCAAGACACGCTGCACCTTTCTTTCACGCTTAAAGTATTGGGCGGCGTCGATAAACCCTCTGCCAGCAATGGACCCAATTTTAACGCGTCCTATCCGAAAGTGGCGCAAGCGTATATCGAACAAGAAGGCTTTAACGAACTGGCAAAACGCTACGCCAGCAACATTGCCAATGGCCGCTATTTGTGGCGTAACCGCGTCGGGGCGGAAAAAATTGAAGTCGTTGTGAATACCGGTGACGACAGTCCCTTAACCTTCGATGCGAAACAGTTTTCGTTACGTAACTTCGACTCTTCCAATCCGGAGCTGCAAACCCTGACAAACAAAATTGCCGATGCCCTAAGCGGTAAATTGCCGTATTTGCTCATCACGGTAGATGCCTACGCCTTGGTCGGTAAAGCCCAAGAAGTCTATCCCAGCGAAGAATTGGTGTTGGATAAAGGCAAAGGCGACAAAAGCAAAATTTTGTATCAGGTAAACGACGTTGCCGCCATGCATTCGCAAAAAATCGGCAACGCAATACGCACCATTGACACCTGGTATCCCGATTTTGACGAAGCGCAAATTGGCCCAATTGCCATAGAGCCTTACGGTGCCGTGACCAATTTAGGTAAAGCTTTCCGCAGCCCAAAAGAAAAAGCCGATTTTTACACGCTGTTCGATCGATTTGCCTTGGGCGAAAAACTGGCTGACAAAAACCAGGAACACTACGTCATGGCGGTGTTAGTCCGCGGCGGCGTATTCGGGCAAAGCGGCAAGGATTAGGCTATGCGCTTTTATCGTGAAATTACGTTACTGCCAAACCCCGAGGTCAATCTCAACTTCCTGTGGTCCAAAGTCTTCCAACAAATCCACCTAGGACTCGTGGAAATGCAGGATGATCGGAAACAGGTGCCGATTGGGGTTGGCTTTCCCGAATATGTGACAGGTGAAAAAAATAGCGCGCTGGGCGGTAAGTGCCGACTGTTTGCTCAAGACGAAGCCACGCTGGATCGGTTTGACGCCGCAAAGTGGCTGGATCGGCTGAGCGATTACGTGCATTGCACGCGCATTCGCCCGGTGCCGGAGAAGCTTGCGGGTTACGCGGTTTACCAACGCCAGCAACCCAAAACCAACAAAGAGCGTTTGGCCCGCCGTTATGCGGTTCGGCATAAGGTAAGCTACGACGAGGCTTTGCGGCACTATGGAGACATGGCTCCGATTCGCATTCCCACGCCATATATTCGTCTGAAAAGCTTGAGCAGCGAGCAAACTTTTTGTTTATGGATTAAAAAAACCTTGGTCTCGGAATCCTCGGGTGCCTGTTTCAGCAGTTACGGCCTAAGCGCCACGACCGCTGTCCCGGAATTTTGACCCAATTTTTTGCGCTCTTTAAAAATGTGATAAAAATCAGTTAGTTGCGTGATGCGGTTTTCGGGATGGGTAAATCGGGTTAAATCCTTTTGAAACCGCTACGCAACTGGCTTCGAAGTTCTTTATAATCAGTTCGCTGCCGCGCAGGCAGCTTAGAAAGCTAACAGGCACGGAACTGTACAGTTATTATGGTTCGCTGCCGCGCAGGCAGCTTAGAAAATAGCGCAAGCCTATGACCGGACTGCAACGCTGTTCGCTGCCGCGCAGGCAGCTTAGAAATGTCGATGAAATCACACAGGGAAAGATTGCGCGTTCGCTGCCGCGCAGGCAGCTTAGAAAATTGCAAAAAATCTTAACATAGAGTTAAAAAAGTTCGCTGCCGCGCAGGCAGCTTAGAAAGAGGAACTTATGTCGCGCGATATACCAAAAACGTTCGCTGCCGCGCAGGCAGCTTAGAAATGTTGTCGAATCTATATAGTATTCGAGCAGGAGTTCGCTGCCGCGCAGGCAGCTTAGAAATACTCGATTCATTTAGCCAAAAAATCCCCGACGTTCGCTGCCGCGCAGGCAGCTTAGAAATCCAGGAATATCAAACTAACGCCAGAGACGGCGTTCGCTGCCGCGCAGGCAGCTTAGAAAATCATCCACTATTCCGCCAGTATTTCTCGGTGGTTCGCTGCCGCGCAGGCAGCTTAGAAAGCCGCACCTGATTTGCTTGAAGCTCTTGATGACGTTCGCTGCCGCGCAGGCAGCTTAGAAAAGTATGAGCTGAGAAAAAAATAGATAGGAGATGTTCGCTGCCGCGCAGGCAGCTTAGAAAGCCCTCAATGCATATATTACGGAATTGAATATAGTTCGCTGCCGCGCAGGCAGCTTAGAAAAGCGCACGTTGACGGTATAGACGCGCACCACAGTTCGCTGCCGCGCAGGCAGCTTAGAAAAAACCAAAAGGAAAACTTGATTCTGGAATGGTGTTCGCTGCCGCGCAGGCAGCTTAGAAATTCCGATATTGCGTGATCACCAACGCGATGCTGTTCGCTGCCGCGCAGGCAGCTTAGAAATGTCCGATGATTTCCTCCGCCAATGTGCGAGCGTTCGCTGCCGCGCAGGCAGCTTAGAAAGATAACGCGAGGCCAGCAGCAGTAATCGCCGCGTTCGCTGCCGCGCAGGCAGCTTAGAAAAATATCAAATGCTACTTTAGTATTAACATCAGGTTCGCTGCCGCGCAGGCAGCTTAGAAATGAAATAACCATTTCTCTCCATGCCGTTTTATGTTCGCTGCCGCGCAGGCAGCTTAGAAATCAGTCCTGTTCGTGTGTCCAACTATCGATTTGTTCGCTGCCGCGCAGGCAGCTTAGAAAATGAACAGGCATTTTTCAGCGCCTGAAACCATGTTCGCTGCCGCGCAGGCAGCTTAGAAAAACTCAAAGCCAGAAACCGACCTTGACTTCGCGTTCGCTGCCGCGCAGGCAGCTTAGAAAAATTGAGAGGCGCATAAGATCAATAGAGAAACGTTCGCTGCCGCGCAGGCAGCTTAGAAAGAATGGATTCGCTACCTCGTTCGTCGTGAACTGTTCGCTGCCGCGCAGGCAGCTTAGAAAATAACCGGCTCGGCTTTGACAGGGATGTATTCGTTCGCTGCCGCGCAGGCAGCTTAGAAATTCATCGTATGTCCCTGAGATGGAAACGCCATGTTCGCTGCCGCGCAGGCAGCTTAGAAATTGCGCGCCTTGTTGCCGCCGGCCCTGACCTTGTTCGCTGCCGCGCAGGCAGCTTAGAAAATCGCGGTAGTGCCCACCAGGTCGCCAAGCGCGTTCGCTGCCGCGCAGGCAGCTTAGAAATGGTCCAAACCTTTGCGCGTGGACGAGATGGCGTTCGCTGCCGCGCAGGCAGCTTAGAAAAATCCTAAAGTAGTATTCGCATAAATTCCCGAGTTCGCTGCCGCGCAGGCAGCTTAGAAAAAACGCCGGCGGATGATGTTTCGTGTCGCCCAGTTCGCTGCCGCGCAGGCAGCTTAGAAATCAAATGATATTTTGACTCGTGATGCCATACTGTTCGCTGCCGCGCAGGCAGCTTAGAAAGTCGTCCGTGCCGCGGTAGTTTTCCCAGGTGAGTTCGCTGCCGCGCAGGCAGCTTAGAAAAGACAGAACATGCTAAAGGATCGACTGTCGAAGTTCGCTGCCGCGCAGGCAGCTTAGAAATTCAGCGTCAGCACGTCGCGCTTGACGCGCCGGTTCGCTGCCGCGCAGGCAGCTTTGAAACGTGCGGGTATTTTTTTGCCAAAATAATGCGTTGTTCGCTGCCGCGCAGGCAGCTTTGAAAAGATTGATCAAAGCCTTCTTTGCCGGACTGGTTTTGTAAACCCGTCCGTATCGTTTCAAGTCATCGCTTAGCAAAGATGCCGATCGCACGCTAAGCGCACAACTGGGAGCGATGCGAAAATACTGTCTGAATTAATACAGTCCTAACTGCAACTGCGCGACCTCCGACATCATCTCGCGAGACCAAGGCGGGTCGAGCACGATTTCGACGATCACATGATCGACGCCGGGCAGGGCGCGGATGCACTTTTCGACATCGCTCTGGATCACAGGTCCCATGCCGCAGCCGGGCGCGGTCAAGGTCATGCGGACGTGCACGTCGTTCAAGTGGTCATCGACCTGGGTGACCTTGCAGGAATACACCAATCCCAGATCGACGATGTTGACCGGAATCTCGGGATCGTAAACCGTCTTCATCACTTCCCAGCAGTTTTTCTCGACCGCCTCGGGACTGGTGTCGGAAACCAGCGTATGCAGTTCGTGGGTTTCCTTGCCGAGCGCGTCGGCGTCGCTGCCGGCGATCCGCACCATGTGGCCGAACTCGGTCACGACCGTGTAATTGTTGCCGAGCGACTGGTGAATCACGACCGTTTCGCCCTTTTTCAGGGTGTCGGGAACGCCGTCCGGTATCGTAATGATGTTGACGTCGCGGGTTAGGACAAAGGCTTCTCGTTCAGACATAAAGGTGGTTAGAGATGAAAAGTCCGCGCATCGATGATCTGGCCGTTCACGCCGATGCTTTGCGGGCCGAAAAGATAAAGGTAAACCGGCGCGAGAGATTCCATGGAAGGCAGCCTGCTGTTGTCGACGCCCGGATAGGCTTTTTTGTGCAGCGGCGAATCGACGGGGCCGGGGACCATGATATTGACCCGGATTTTGCCGAAGGCCTCGACTTCCTCGGCCAGTATGTGCGCCAGGCCTTCCACCGCGCATTTGGACACGCCGTAGACGCCGGAATAGGCCGGCGTGTTGCGGGCGGAGGAGTCGGAGGTGAACACGATCGCCGCGTACTCGCTTTTTTGCAGCACCGGCAACAACACCCGGCAGAGCAGGAACGGGCCGTTCAGATTTACGTTCAACGCATGGCCCCATTCCTTGGTGCCGAGCAGCGACAGCGGCGTGAAGCCGCTGAATTCGACCGCCGAATGCAGGATGCCTTGCAGCGAGCCGTATTTTTCCTCGATCCGATCGGCCAGTTCCTGAAAGTCGTTCTCGGTCGCGCCGGCCAGGTCGAACGGATACAGGATCGGTTCGGGCGCGCCGGCCTCGACGATCTGGTCATAAACCGCTTCGAGCTTCGGCAGCTTGTTGTCGAGCAGGATCACATGCGCGCCGTGCTTGGCCAGGGCCAACGCGGCGGTCGCGCCGAGGCCGCCGCCCGCGCCGGTAATCAGAATCACTTGTTTGCTCAGCGGCATAGATGCGCTCCTATCCAGTCGGTAATTTGCAGGGGCGATTCGATCACCGCGTCCGCGCCCCAGGTTTCCGGCAGGTCGCCGGGCTTCAGGTAGCCGTAACGCGCGGCCAGCGTCTTCATGTTCGCGTTTTTGCCGGCCGCGATGTCGTGGCTGGCATCGCCGACATAGACGCAGTGCCTGGGTTCGACGCCGGCCTGCCTGCAGGCGGCCAGCATCGGTTCGGGGTGCGGTTTTTCGAAAGCGGTCGTGTCGCCGCTGACGATGCAGGCGGCCCGGTCGGTCAGCTTCAATGCCGCCATCAACGGATTCGTGAAGCGTTGGCGCTTATTCGTCACCACGCCCCATTTCAGGCCTTGCGTCTCGATCTTGTCCAGGGTGTCTTCGATGCCGGCAAAAAACACTGAGTGATCGGCGATATGATTTTCATAGCAATCGAGCATCGTGGCGAGCAAGGCTTCCTCGGTGTGTTTATCGACGGGCGTAGTCAGGCTGGCTTTGATCATCGCGCGCGAACCGAAAGAAATGAACGGCTTGACCGCAATCGGGCTGGCCTCGGCAAATCCGTGCTGAACCAGGGCGCTATTCAGGCAGCGCAACAGGTCCGGTGCGGTATCGACCAGCGTGCCGTCCAGATCGAACATGACGCAGCGAAGTCCCACGGCGCTTACTCGGGACGCCGGAAGGCGGCGATATAGTTCACGTCGATGTCCTTGCCGAGACTGAAGCGCTTGCTGAACGGATTGTATTCGATGCCGACCATGCCTTGCAGTTCGAGGCCCGCGTTGCGTGCCGACTGGCACAGCTCGGACGGCTTGATGAAGGTGTTGTAGTCGTGCGTGCCTTTCGGCAGCATGTTCAGCACGTGTTCGGCGGCGAAGATCGCCAGCAGATAGGCTTTCGGCTTGCGGTTCAGGGTCGAGAAAAACACCATGCCGCCCGGTTTGACCAGCGCCGCGCAGGCATTGATGATCGCACCGGGATCGGGCACGTGTTCGAGCATTTCCATGCAGGTCACATGGTCGAAGCCGGCCGGCTGCTGCGCGGCCAGGTCTTCTGCGCTGATCTTCCGGTACTGCGCGCGCACGCCGGACTCCAGTCCGTGCAGATCGGCGATGTCGATCAATTCTTCGCTGAGGTCGATGCCGAGCGCTTCCGCGCCTTCTTTGGCCAGGCCTTCGGTCAGAATGCCGCCGCCGCAGCCGACATCGACGATGCGCGAGCCGGCAATGGTGACGAAGCGCTGGATGAACTGAATCCTAAGCGGATTGATGTCGTGCAGGGTTTTGAGTTCGCCCTGCGGGTCCCACCAGCGCTCGGCTTTCGAGCCGAATTTGTTGATTTCGTGCTGATGCACGTTGTTTGAAGCAGTCATAAACGGTCGGATGATGGCTATAGTTTAGTATTTTACTAGGTTAATAATTTTGGGCAAATCAATTTGTTGGGCGCGCATTTAAACTCCCTCTCCCTCCGGGAGAGGGTTGGGGTGAGGGGGAATAAGGGAAAAAGCCTTATTTTGATACCCTCGGCAATAGCTCTTGCATTCAAGCGCTTAGCCGCTGCCGCCACTGGCCGATTTTTTCGGTCAATGCGGCGAGATCGATCGTGGTCAGCTCGCGGTGTTTCAACAGGCGTTTGCCGGCGACCCAGACATCGCTGACCTGACGGCGGCTGGCCGCATAGACGATCTGCGAAACCGGGCAATACAGGGGCTGGGTTTCGAGTTCGCTCAAATCGACCGCGATCACGTCGGCCGCCTTGCCGATTTCGAGCGAGCCGGTTTCCCGGTCGATGCCGATCGCCTTGGCGCCGTTGATCGTCGCCATCTTCAAGGCCGTCATCGCGGGCAGGGCGCTGGCATCGTTCGCGACCGCCTTCGCCAGCAGCGCGGCGGTGCGCATTTCGCCGAATAGATCGAGATCGTTGTTGCTGGCCGCGCCGTCGGTGCCGAGCGCGACGTTGACGCGGCGGGCGAGGAGTTCCGCGACCGGACAGAAGCCGCTGGCCAGTTTCAGGTTCGACTCGGGGCAATGCACGACATGCGCGCCGCCGTCCCGGAGCAGGTCCATTTCTTCGCCGGTCAGTTGCGTCATGTGCACCGCCATCAGCGACGGCGTAATCAGGCCCAGTTCATGCAGGCGCTGCAGCGGCCGCATGCCGGTTTTGGCCTGTTCCTGTTCGACTTCGTGCCGGGTTTCGTGCACATGCATGTGCACCGGCAATTCCAGTTCGTCCGCGAACATGCGGATTTTCTTGAGCGGTGCGTCCGAAACCGTATAAGGCGCATGCGGCGCGAACGCGGTCGTAATCAGCGGTTCGTGGCGCAATTGATCGTGCAGGGCGAGGCCTTTTTCGATATAGGCGTCGCCGTTTTCGGCCCAGACGGTCGGAAAATCGACCACGATCAGGCCGATGCTGGCGCGGATGCCGTGCAGGATCGCCTGTTGCGCCGCGACCTCCGGGAAGAAATACATGTCCTGAAAACAGGTCGTGCCGCCGCGGATCATTTCGGCGATCGCAAGCTCCGTTCCGTCCCTGACGAAGGCTTCGCTGACCCAGCGCTGTTCGAGCGGCCAGATATGATGCTGCAACCAGTCCATCAGATGCAGGTCGTCCGCGATGCCGCGGAGCAGCGTCATCGCGGCGTGCGTATGGCAGTTGATCAGGCCCGGCAGCAGCGCATGATCGGCGAGCTCTTCGACATGCGTCGCGGTGTATTTTTGCCTGGCCAGTTCGGTCGGCAACAGGTCGACGATCCTGCCGCCGTCGATCGCCAGGCTGTGGTGTTCGTAGGTTACGGATTCGGGTTCAACGGGTATAATCCAGCGCGCGTGGATCAGGGTATCGACTTGCATGAGTGTTCCTTGGATCGAGCCTGGAATTATAACTTTTTACCAACCTATTTGACCAAATAATGACGAAACAAATGAGATTATCTGTCGAAGCCTTGAAATGGACCGGCGCTAAATTGCAGGTTCTGGATCAAAGAAAGGTGCCTGAGCAGATCGTTTATCAGGATTTTGACTCGGCCGCAGGCGTCAGCGAGGCGATCGCCTCGATGCGGGTGCGCGGCGCGCCGGCGATCGGCATTGCCGCGGCCTATGGCGTGGTATTGTCGGTGATGAAACATACCGGCGAAAAGACGCCGGATTGGCGGGCCAGGGTCGATGCCGACATCGACATGCTGGCCAAATCGCGGCCGACCGCGGTCAATCTGTTTTGGGCGTTGAACCGGATGAAAGCGGTGCTCGATGCCTCTCCGGCCGAACCGTTGGCGGCGGTTGCAGCCGAGGCCGAGCTTATCCATGCGGACGACATCGCCGCGAACCGGGCGATGGGTGAGCGCGGCGCGGATCTGATCGGCGGCGTCAAGGGCGTTTTGACGCACTGCAATGCCGGCGCCCTGGCGACCGGCGGCTACGGCACCGCGCTGAGCGTGATCCGCAGCCTGTACGCCCGCCAGCCAGTCAAGGTCTTTGCCGGCGAAACGCGGCCCTGGCTGCAAGGCGCGCGCCTGACCGTCTGGGAATTGTCGCAGGACGGCATTCCTGCGACCCTGATCGCCGATTCGGCGGCGGCCTGGCTGATGCGCTCCGGCGCGATCGATTGGGTCATCGTCGGCGCGGACCGGATTGCGGCGAACGGCGATGCGGCGAACAAGATCGGCACGTATGCGTTGGCGGTGTTGGCCAGGCAGCACGGCGTCAAGTTCATGGTGGTCGCGCCGAATTCGACGATCGACTGGACGATCGCGGACGGCAGCCGCATCGAAATTGAAGAACGCGATCCGGCGGAGTTGTTGCCGGCCTGCTACCGCGAGCAGGAGACGCTGGTCAAGGCCTGGAATCCGGTTTTCGACGTGACGCCGGCGGACCTGATCAGCGCGATCGTGACCGAAAGCGGCGTGGTATTGAATCCGTCCGCAGAAAGCATGGCACGGTTGAAAATAGCTTAATGCGCATTTAAATCCTGGGAGTATTGCTGATGGTATTCATTCAAAAGGGGAATAATCCGTTACTGGCGGTCAAGGCTTTCGTGCAAGGAATCGGCCTGCTGGGTAATCCGAAATTGCGAAAATTTGTCCTCATTCCGGTTTTGATTAATTTTTTAGTGTATGGCGTCGCCTTCGCGCTCGGTTATCTGTATCTTGCCGATATCATCGACCAATTCATTCCGGGGTGGCTGCAATGGCTGCGCTGGATATTATGGCCGCTGTTTTTTATCAGTTTCTTTATCGCCGGTTTCTTTACCTTTACGGTGCTGGCCAATTTAATCGCGGCACCTTTTTACGGCATGCTGTCGGCGGCGGCGCTGGCGCTACTCAGCGGAGAGTCGGCAACGATTACCGAGGCTCCCTGGCCAAAGGTAATTAAGGCCGAATTGAATCGGGCGGCCTATTTGGGAAGCCGCGCCATACCGCTAGTGATATTGTCGATCATTCCGGGCATTAATGTGCTCGCGCCGGTATTATGGGCACTATTCGGCGCCTGGGGCATGGCTTTGGAATATTTGGCTTATCCGCTTGAGAATGCCGGTATCCTGTTTTCCGAGCAACGCAAGTTGATCGGCGGCGTCCGGTGGGGGGCTTTGAGTTTTGGCGGGCTGGCGGCAGCGGGATTGGCTTTGCCGCTGATTAATATCATCGTGGCACCGGCGGCCGTCATTGCTGCGACGATCTATGTGCGTGAAATCGAGACTGATAACGCGCGGTGAAGCATTGAGGCGGCCCGAGGCCGCCTCAATGGATCAAGATTAAACGAAGCCGTTTAAACTTTAAACTCGGAGCTGTCGTGACCCTGGTCGATCAGGGTGCGCAGCCATTTCGGCATCATGCCGCGGCCGGTCCAGATTTTATCGGGATCATTCGGATGGCGATATTTGACCGGCACTTTAACGCCTCTGCGAGGCGATTTCTTATCGATTTCGGTAATTTCTACCGAAACATCGATCGAAGCTGCCAGTTCTTTAATCTGGGCAATAACTTCCTTGCGATGATTCACAAGTTTATTTTTTAATGCCTTCTCGGCATTGTCGATAACGGTTTGTAATTCGTTCAAAGAAAGATTCTGATAATCAGTCATATTTTTATGGGCTTGAAATTAACGAGCGGTGAATTATAACATAGTTAATAACAGATTTTAAATACCCTATTAGGTATTTTAAGGGTGTCAATAACGCCGGTCATCAGTATTTATTTAGAAAACTTGACCGTTCTCGATACCAATGACTCTTTTTGGTGTTACTTTGTTCAATATTAATGCTAGGCGAGTAGAGCGTGGAGGGTTATTATTCGACAAACGAAATTTCTGTATGGAGTGCATCGCTTAATTATTTAAGCTGGTATTAATGTTGTTATGCTAAGAAATCTGGGCGACTACATGGATGCCACATTTAAAGAAAGTGTCTAAGCCAGCAGAGAGAGCCAACACGCAGACCAATGCGATGGAGGGTGAAATCAAATACGGCTAGGCAGCCGGAATTTCATCGAGCGTCCAGTGGCTATGCTGAGATATTGGATTTGAATAAGGCTATATAAGGATATCGATTAAGCGGGAAGGATTCAAAGTCGATATAGTCACGACCACGATCAGGTTTTTACAAAGCCACCGGTAATACTGCAACGCGTCAATGGACAGCACTCGATAGCCGCTCCAAAAGAAAAATGCGCTTGATTGTCAATGCGGGGGAATAGGTTTATTGCGCGGATACGGTGAATTGCATTTCATTCATCAGGCCGCCTTGATCATCGACCGTGCGTACCGACCAAAGCCCCACGTCTTCCGGGCCTAACTGCCGTTGGCTGGAGGTGCGCCATCTTGACGCTGAGATTGCCATCGGATGGCGCAGAACCAGCTGACCGTCCTTGCGCCATTCGTGAAACAGGGTCTGATCCGTCTTGCCCCTGACTTCGATAAAATAATGCACCAGAACCGGCTGTGCACGGCTGACGCTGACGGTGGCGCCGATCAGATCGGCTGGCTCTTTGTCGATGATGCGGTAGGCAAGCACCGCTCGGCGGACTCTGCCGCCCTGACTCGCTTTGGCGGGCTCCGGCGGCGATTGCTTGGCCTCGATTGTGGTGCTGGCCGCATCGGGAGTCGAAGCCGCGACGGGCGTCTCCTCCAGTTTGGCTGCGCCGGCGGGAGCGGCCTGCACGGGCGCTTCGATTTGGCCTGAAGCCGCTGCATTCCGCGCGTTGTCGGTATCACGTGATGTACCGCGCAAAACAAAGAACAGCGCTGCCAGCAATAGCATCAGAACGGCTAACGCGCTAACTATTCTTTTGATATTCCATTCTGTTATCATTCGCGGCTGAGATGCCGGAGATTCCGCTCCGGTATTGGTGGGCGTGTATTTGACTTTGATTACGATGTTTTTCGAGTCTGTCATACGTTTTATCGATCGGGCTTTGAGCTAAACTGTTTTCCGGGTCCTGCGCTTGCTTTTTTAGTTAGCAAAGACCGCGCATGCTGGTAATATACCATTACGCTCTCTCGCGCGAATAGTTATCTGGACCGACAGACATTTACGCTCTTCCCATCAGGACACCGTCATGGCCTCGCTGCTTGAAAAATTCCGGGAAACTTCCTCGCTGTACGGAAGCAACGCCTGGTTCATCGAAGATTTATACGAACGATATTTGAAAGACCCGGAATCGGTCGATCCCGATTGGCGACAGCGTTTTCGTGCGCTGCAGAACGGCGGCGGTTATGAAACGCCGCACAGCCCGATCGTCGAGCGTTTTGCCGAACTGGCGTTGAAATCGCAGGGCCGGCTCGCGCAATTGCAGGGCTTCACCGAGGAAAGCGTCAAGAAGCAGGCGGCCGTGGCGCGGCTGATCAATCATTACCGGGTGCGCGGCCATCAAATCGCGAATAACAATCCGCTCGGCGCGATGATGCCGCAGCCGCAGCCGCCCGACCTGGACCCGGGCTTTTACGGTCTTTCCGAGCCGGATATGGACACCTGGTTCGACACCGGCATTTTGCACGGCGTCGATCGCCTGCCGCTGCGCGAGATCATCGCGAATTTGAAAGAGATTTATTGCGGCAGTATCGGCTCCGAATATATGCATATCGCCGATACGCCGACGCGGCGCTGGCTGATCAGCCGGATGGAAAATGCGAAGGGCAATCTGACTCTGGATCCTGAAAAACAGCGCTGGGTGTTGAAACTTTTGACCGCGGCCGAAGGCATCGAAGTCTATCTGCATAACAAATTCGTGGGCCAGAAACGCTTTTCGCTCGAAGGCGGCGAGTCGCTGATCCCGGTGCTCGACGAGTTGATCATGGGCTGCAGCACCCGGGGCGTCAACGAAATCGTGATCGGCATGGCGCATCGCGGCCGCTTGAACGTGCTGGTCAATATTCTCGGCAAGAGCCCCGCGCAGTTGTTCGACGAATTCGCCGGCAACTGGGCATCCACGCCGGGCGTCAGTTCAGGCGACGTCAAATATCACATGGGTTTTTCGTCCGACATCGACACGCCGACAGGGCCTGTGCATTTGACGCTGGCCTTCAATCCGTCGCACCTGGAGATCATCAATCCGGTCGTCGAGGGATCGGTTAGGGCGCGTCAGGACCGCGCCGGCATCGACGGCAAGGAATCGGTCATTCCGGTCTTGATCCACGGCGATGCGGCGTTTTCGGGGCAGGGCATCGTGATGGAAACGCTGAACATGTCGCAGACGCGCGCGTTCGAAACCGGGGGTACGATCCATATCGTGATCAACAATCAGATAGGCTTTACGACCAGCAATCCGAAAGACTCCCGTTCGACGCTGTATTGCACCGACATTGCCAGCATGATTCAGGCGCCGGTATTTCATGTGAATGGCGACGACCCCGAAGCGGTGGTCTTCGTCAGCAAGCTGGCGCTCGATTACCGGATGACCTTCAAGAAGGATGTGGTGATCGATCTGATCTGCTACCGGCGCCTGGGCCATAACGAGGCGGACGAGCCGGCGGCGACGCAGCCGATGATGTACAAAAAGATCCGCGGCCTCAAAAGCACGAGAACCTTGTACGCCGAGAAATTGATTGCCGAAGGCGTTTTGACTGCCGAACAAGCGGCGGCGATGGTCACCGACTATCAGCGCATGCTGGACGAAGGCTTGGTGGTGTCACGGCCATTGTCGCAAAATCCGAAATATTCCTATACCCATCAATGGAATCATTTTCATGGCCGGGATTGGGAGGTGCCGGGCGATACGGCCGTCTCGCTCGACCGCTTGCGTTATTGCAATGACCGGATGCTGCGCCTGCCGGCCGGATTCGAACTGCATGCGCGCGTCGCCAAGGTAATGGATAACCGCCGCAAGATGGCCGCCGGCGCGTTGCCGCTGGACTGGGGGTTCGCGGAAAATATGGCTTATGCGACGCTGCTGATGGAAAAATATCATGTGCGGCTGACCGGACAGGACGTCGGCCGGGGCACCTTCGTGCACCGGCATGCGGTGCTGCATAACCAGCAGAAGCGGGAAGAATATATTCCGCTGCGCCATCTCGACAAGGATCAGGGGCGCGCCGATATTTACGATTCACTGTTGTCCGAAGCCGGCGTGTTAGGCTTTGAATACGGCTACAGCACTACGATGCCCAATACGCTGACGATATGGGAGGCACAATTCGGCGATTTCGCGAACGGAGCCCAGGTCCTGATCGATCAATTCATCAGTTCCGGCGAAACCAAGTGGGGCCGTTTGTGCGGCCTGGTGCTGCTGCTGCCGCACGGCTTTGAAGGCCAAGGCCCCGAACATTCGTCCGCGCGGCTGGAGCGTTATCTGCAACTGTGCGCCGAGCACAACATGCAGGTCTGCACGCCGACGACCCCCGCGCAAATCTTTCATCTGCTGCGCCGTCAGATGGTCCGGCCTTACCGGAAACCGTTGATCGTGATGAGCCCTAAAAGCCTGCTCCGGCACAAGCTCGCGGTGTCGACGCTGGAAGATCTGACCGGCGGCCATTTCCAGACCATCATCGGCGAAGTGGACGACATCGATCCGAATAAGGTGACCCGCTTCGTGCTCTGTGCGGGCAAGGTGTATTACGACCTGCTCGAAGCGCGCCGCGAGGCCGGTCTGCAACATGTCGCGATCGCCCGTATCGAACAGCTTTACCCGTTTCCGAATGACCAGTTCAAGGCGGAGCTGGCCAAGTATCCGAACCTGAAGGAGTTTGTCTGGTGCCAGGAGGAGCCGAAAAACCAGGGCGTCTGGTATCAATCGAACCATCACTTCCACGACAACCTGGCGCCGCATATCCGCGTCAGCTACAGCGGGCGCGAGGCGTCCGCGGCGCCGGCGGTCGGAAGTTTTTACGTTCATATCAAGCAACAAAAAGCCGTCGTCGATTCGGCTTTGTACGGTAACCCAGCAGGAAATTAATATGAGCATTGAAGTCTTAGTCCCCAATTTACCGGAATCGGTCGCCGACGCCACCTTGATCAATTGGCACAAGAAGCCTGGCGACACGGTCGCCAGAAATGAAAATCTGGTCGATCTGGAAACCGACAAGGTCGTGCTCGAAGTCCCGGCTCCAGAGTCCGGCGTATTGGCCAGTATCCTGAAGGAAGACGGTTCGGTGGTGACCGCCGGCGACGTGTTGGCAGTGATCGAAGCGGCCGGAAGCACTGCCGCTGCCGCACCCGCCGAAACGTCCGCAAAGCCTGCGGAAGCGCAGCATGAGGCGGAGATGCCATTGAGCCCATCGGTCAGGCGCCTCTTGCATGAAACGACGCTGAACCCTCAGGAGATTGCCGGCACCGGCAAGAGCGGCCGCATCACCAAATCGGACGTGCTCGACCATCTGAAAAAACAAAGCGTTCAGGAAACCGAGCCGACCGAACAGAAGGCTCCCGTTGCGCCGGAGCCGCCGCAACCGAAAGCGGCCGAGCGCAGCGTCGGCGTTTCGAATCTGCGCCCCGAACAGCGGGTGCCGATGACCCGGCTGCGCGCGAAAGTCGCCGAACGTCTGTTGCAGGCGCAGCAAAACGCGGCGATGTTGACTACGTTCAACGAAGTGAACATGCAGAGCGTGATCGATCTGCGCAACCAGTACAAGACCCGCTTCGAACAAAAACACAATGCCAAACTCGGCTTCATGTCGTTCTTCGTGAAGGCGTCGATCGAGGCACTGAAGAAATTTCCGGCAATCAATGCCTCGATCGACGGCAATGACATCATCTATCACGGTTACTACGACATCGGCATCGCGGTCTCGACGCCGCGCGGCTTGATCGTGCCGGTGCTGCGCGACGCCGATCAACTCGATTTTGCCGGCATCGAAAAAACCATCGCCGATTTCGGCGAGAAGGCGCGTTCGGGCACCTTGACCTATGAGGACCTGCAAGGGGGGACCTTTACGATCACCAACGGCGGCATATTCGGCTCGATGCTGTCGACGCCGATTCTGAATCCACCGCAATGCGCGATTCTCGGCATGCATGCGATCAAGGAGCGTCCGGTCGTCGAGAACGGCCAAATCGTGATTAGGCCGATCATGTATCTGGCGCTGTCTTACGATCACCGTCTGGTGGACGGCAGGGAAGCGGTGCAGTTTTTAGTCACGATCAAGGAGTGTCTGGAGTCGCCGGCCCACTTACTACTGAACATTTAATATGCCGAAATTACTAGCGAAATACGATGTAATCATCATCGGGGCGGGTCCGGCCGGCTACGTCAGCGCGGTGCGCTGCGGCCAGCTGGGATTGAAAACGGCCTGCATCGATAGTTTGAGCGACAAATTCGGCCGGCCGAGTCTGGGCGGGGCTTATCTGAATGCCGGCTGCGTCGCGTCGATGGCGCTGCTCGAGTCGGCAAAGTTATATCATGCGCTGACCGTCGATTTGGCGCAGCACGGCATCCGCGCCGAAAATATCGCGCTCGATGTCGGGCAGATGATCCGTCGCAAGGATCGGATCGTTGCGGAAATTAACAGCCACATCGCCGGCTTGTTCAGCCATCACAAGATCGATCATATTCATGCCCGGGCCAGATTGCTGCAGGCCGGCCATGTCGAAGTCGTCCCGGTGGACGGCGGCGCGCCGTCCTGTCTGATCGCCGATCACATTATTCTGGCGACCGGTTCGGCGCCTTTGGAATTGCCTTTCGCGCCGATCGACCACGAGTACATTATCGATACCAGCGACGCGTTGAACCTCGATTCGGTGCCGAAACGCCTGGCGATCATCGGCGCCGGCATCAAGGGGCTCGAAATCGCCAGCATATGGAACCGGCTGGGTTCCGAGGTGATATTGCTTGAAGCGCAGGAAAGTTTCTTGAACCTGCCGGATCAGCAAATCTCGCGCGAAGCCTACGCCATTTTCACCGGGCAGGGCATGGAAATGCGTCTCGGCGCGCGCGTGATTTCGGCCAAGAAGGGCAATCAAGAGGTCATGATCAAATATCAGGATCATGAAGGCTCCCATGCACTTAGCGTTGATCGCCTGATCGTCGCGATCGGCCGCAAGCCCAGCTCCGAGGGGCTGGCGGCGCCCGAGGCCGACCTCTTGCTCGACGATTCGGGTTATGTGCATGTCGATGAAAATTGCCGCACCAACCTACCCGGCGTCTATGCGATCGGCGATCTGACGCTGCTCGGCCCGATGCTCGCGCACAAAGGCATCGAGGAGGGCGTTTTCGTGGCCGAGCAAATTGCGGGTCTGCAGTCGATGATCAACTACGATCTCTTGCCGAGCGTGGTTTATACCGAACCCGAGATTGCCTGGGTCGGGCAGACCGAGCAGACATTGCGGGGGCTCGGCGAACCGTTGAAGATCGGCGTGTTTCCGTTCAGCGCCTCGTCGAGAGCGCTGGCCATCGGGCGCAGCGAAGGTCTGGTCAAGATCATCGCGCATGCCGAAACCGACAGGATTCTTGGCGTGCACATGATCGGCGCGGGAGCTTCCGAACTGATCGCCGAGGCGGTGCTGGCGATGGAGTTCTCGGCCAGCAGCGAAGACCTGGCGAGAACGATCCATGCGCACCCGACGTTATCCGAAGCGCTCTACGAAGGCGCGTTGGCGTTAAGAAAAATGGCGCTGCATTTGCCGATGGGCAAGTGACGCAGGACTCCGATGGTATGGTCATCCGTTCTCGAGACACTTTTTAGACGGCTATTCTGGTTCAGCGCCTTGGCGCTGGCTTTACTGTACGGTTACAAGGACAGGTTGCCAGAGCCTTCCTATTACGCCGTCGACGACTTGCAGGCACCCTTGCAGGAGCCGACTGCCGTCTCTCCCTTTACGGCCGAAGTGAACGGCCAGTACTACACGATTACGCCCAAATTTTCCTATCAACTCGACGGCGTCGTGGTCAGCCTGCATGATGCGGATCAACTGAACGACATCTGGCATCACGGCAGCTGGCAGGACTTTTTGAACCTGCGCGACTTATGCGTGATCTGGGGCGAAAATGTGCAGTCGGGCGTTTATCATAGGATTCAGTTTCATAACGATACCTGGACCTGCTGGGCTTCCTGGCCCGACAGCGAAACCGGCAACCTGTTTAAAATGGACGCGTTGTCGAACAATCACTTGCTCGCCGACCAGGAGCAGGTGAAAGCCGCGCTGATGCAGGCCGAACCCGGCGACCACATCCACCTCTCCGGCCTGCTCGCCGAATACGCCAATCCCGGCAATGGCTTCCACCGCAGCACCAGCACCATCCGGGAAGACACCGGTAACGGCGCCTGTGAGACGATTTACGTGAACGAATTCATGATCGTCAACAAGGCCAACCGCAAATTGCGCCGGCTTTTTACGCTCGCAAAATGGCTGGCGCTCGGCTCGGGCATCGGCTTTTTGATTATGCTGCCGATTGCCCCTTTTAGAATCAGGCGTTGAGCGGTCTAGCGCATTTTCGATGGCCTCGGTCAGCGAGGGAACTGTTATTTATACATATTTTATATTATATGATAATAGATTCTTGGTAATTTCTCATTGTATCGGGCTGCTGTTTCAGATAGATAATCAAAGCCGCTTGGGTTTTTTGAAAATCCGCCATAAGGGTCATCAATCTGGCGGTCCATAGCTATTTTTAGACATGAGACTGCGTGCGGTAAGAGGAATTATCTGTCAAAACTTATAACTAATATCTGATAATAGAAGCTCTTGTTGGTATAATCCTGTATGGCGATCATTTCTATGAGGTGTACATGGATGACTACAAGTGGGGCAGTTTCAGCATTGGTCTCCACAAACGAAAAAGTATCAGGTCGGAGCAACCCTTGGGTTCTTTGGGGTAAGAAACAGCTCAGGAAGAAAAAAAGATAATTTGGTAGGGCATTAGATACCGTTATAAAGAGTGGCCGGCTTTTTGAAACGCATAAATCTGATAGGTAATCAGCCGGAGCCGGCTGAGCAGTTCCAGTGCCGAAGTCTCGATCATCGCGAATCCGTTAAAAAATGAGGCCTGCCACGCCAATTTCCGGATATACGCGTAAGTGGGCAGGGTATTGACGGTAATATCCCGTTCGACCAGAATTTTGAAGCCGGAGTCATCGGCCAGACGGCGATAGTCCTCGCGCGTATATTGCACATTGCACCTGCCGTAAAATCCCCGGCTCAGCCGCTCCGGCAGCCTGATTTTGGTGAACGGCACAATGATCGGCTCCGGAATGAAATCGGAGAGCGCCAACGTGCCGCCCGGCTTCAATACACGGCGTGCTTCACGAAAAAACGCCTCGCGGCCCGGAAAATGAAAGATGCATTCGACCGCGAGCACCACATCGAAGCTGTGATCTGTAAACGGCAGCTTGCAGGCATCACCCTCGACGAATTCGATTAAGTTGCTGGAGCACGGGACGACCTGGGTGCGGGCGCGTTGCAACTGGCGCGGGTCCAGGTTCAAACCGGTCAACCGCATCTCGGTGTAATGTTCGTTGATGTGAGCGATCGTGCCGCCGAAGCCGCAGCCGGCGTCCAGCACGCGCAAGCCGTTTTTCATTAGGCCCGCCAGGCACATTTCCTTGCTAAGATTTTCCGCTGCCTCGGCAAAATCGGCTCCGGTCGCATCGGCCTGGTGCGGATTTTCCCAATAGCCCCAATGTACGTGCCGTCCGAAGCCTTGTTCGACCGCCGCATTGCCCTCATGCAGCAGTTTCAGCAGATTGTCGAAATAGGGCAGGTTGACGGTTTTGCGCCTATCCAAACTCACTTGATCCATAATATATGTTGAGTCTCGATCGGCACCTGACAGCCTGGATGGCGGGGGATGATGCGGGGGGTGTAATCCTTAAGTGGACGGATGGCGGGAATCGTGAGGCTGTACACATATCCGTTGACCGCGCCAGGAATCGGGTGATCGATCGGGATCGGATGGATGGCTTGCTGAATGTCGACGGTCGGCTCCGAGAACAATTGCACCTCGACATCATCGGCGGTCAGATCACCGAGATAAATATGCAGCTTGAATAGCTGCTGTGCGCCCTGGTCTTCGGCCTGCACCTGCGCGACATGGATTTTCGGCCAGAAATCATACAGATGCTGTTGCCATTGTGTCAGCTTTTTGCCAAGCTCGCCTTGTTTCGCGGCCCGTTCGTGGTAATGCGTGGCCAGCGGCAGGTAGAAACGTTCGGTATATTCCCGCACCATCCGGTTGGCCGAAAAATACGGCGTCAGCTTGGTCATGCTGGCGCGCATTTTCTTTGTCCAGCGTTCGGGAATGCCGTTATCGTTGCGCTCGTAAAAGGCCGGCACGATGTCTTCCTCGAGCAGACGGTAAAGCATCTCCGCTTGTTCCTGATCGCTGTGCCCGTCTTCATTGCCGTTCAACGACCAACCGACTTCGGGGGTATAGGCCTCGGCCCACCAGCCGTCCAGTTCCGATACATTCAGGCCGCCGTTGACCAGAATCTTCATGCCGCTGGTGCCGCAGGCTTCCCAGGGACGTTTCGGCGTATTGATCCATAAATCGACGCCTTGCACCAAAAATTCCGCAGTGATCATGTCGTAATCACTCAAAAACACCGCCCGTTCTCGAATATCGGGGCGGCGCATGAATTGGTGCCATGCCTTGATCAATTGTTGACCCGGCAGATCGGCAGGGTGCGCCTTGCCGGAAATGACCAGTTGCACGGGCCTCTCAGGATGGCACAGGATGCGGGCCAGCCGGTCGGGATCGGTCAACAGCAGGTTAGGGCGTTTGTAGGTCGCAAAGCGGCGCGCGAAGCCGATCGTCATCACATTCGGATCGAACACGCGCAGCACGCGTTTTTCGAGTTCTTTCTCGGTTAAATTGCTGTGAATGTTCAATTCGCGGTTGTATTCGTCGCGCACGAAATGGACCAGTCGTGCCCGGTTCTTCGCGCGCATCTGCCAGAGTTCCTGGTCTGCGACCCGATTGAAATTCTGGCCGAGCATCTCGGGATCGCAGAACCAGCGGCCCTTACCGCACAGGTGGGTCCATAATTCGTCCGCATCCTTCGAATCCCAGGCCGGCACGTGCACGCCGTTGGTCACATTCGTAATCGGGATGTCATGGCGCGACCAGTTCGGAAACAGCGGGCTGAAAATGTCCCGGCTGACTTCCGCATGTAGGCGGCTGACGCCGTTGACCGCCGCGCTGCCGCGTATCGCCAGATAAGCCATGTTGAACGGCGCGGCAGGATCGGTGTTGCCGGGCGCCCGGCCGAGACTCAACAGCGTCGCCACGCTGATATCGAGTTCTTTCGCATACAGGCCCAGTTGATTGTTGACCAGTTCCGGACTGAAGCGATCGAAGCCGGCCTCGACCGGCGTATGCGTAGTAAACAGATTGCCGGCGCGGGTAATCGTCAAGGCGGTCGCAAAATCGAGTTCTTTCTCGCGCATCAGGTCGCGGGCGCGTTCCAGGACGACCAGTGCCGCATGGCCTTCATTCAGATGGCAGACGTCGGGTGTGATGCCTAAAGCTTGCAGGACACGCCAGCCGCCGATGCCGAGCAGGATTTCCTGCGCCAGCCTGTGGCTGGAGCCGCCGCCGTAGAGTTCTGTTGTGATGCAGCGATCGACGGGATGATTGATCGGATCGTTCGTGTCGAGCAAATACAACTCGATCCGGCCGATTTGCGCCTGCCAGACCCTGACCCACAGTTGATAGGGCGTCAACAGCTTGATGCGCAGCCATTCGCCGTTCGCATCGCGCACCGGCGTGACCGGCAGGTCGCTGGTATTACTCGACGGATAGAGCGCAATCTGATTGCCGTCCGAATCGAAATCCTGGCGAAAATAGCCGTTTTGATACAGAAGGCCGACACCGACCAAGGGCAAACCTAAATCGCTGGCTGCTTTCAAGTGATCTCCGGCCAGGAGCCCCAGGCCGCCGGAATAAATCGGCAACGCCTCGCTGAGGCCGAACTCCATGCTGAAGTAAGCGATCTTCTTCAGCGCGGCTTGCTGTTCGTAATGGTGCTGAAACCAGCGATTTTCGGACAAGGCGAGCCGGTGCGCGGACACGATCGTGCGCAGTTTCTGGCAAAAACCCGGGTTCTCGGAGAGTGTTTCGAGGTGCGCATGCGACACCGATTGCAATACCAGCCAGGGGTTGCGGGTCAGCTTCCATAATTCATCATCCAGTTCGGACCAGATTTCATCGGCGCCGTGCGCCCAGGTGTAACTGCAATCGCCGGCCAGTTCGGCCAGGCCGTCAAGTTTTTTGGCCAAGTCGGGCCGAAAGAATCCGCTTGCTTTCATGATACTTTACTTCTCCGAGGATTGGTCGCCTGTTGTGATGTCATCCGACGATTGTGATTTGCTGAACTCTTTTTTGATCGTCGTAAATTGCTGCAATTGCGCATCGACCTTCGCATTGAACGATGCGGGCGGAAAGCCGCCTCCAGCGTCGGCTTCGCCGGCTTCGATGCCGGTCAAAATTTCCAGCGCCTGATCGACGGTCGCTACCGCATAAATCGAAAACTGTTTGGTCTGGGCCGCATGCACCACATCCCAACGCAGCATCAGGTGTTTTAGGTTGCTGGCCGGGATGATCACGCCTTGCGTGCCGGTCAGGCCCTTGGCGGCGCAAATGTCGAAAAAGCCTTCGATTTTTTCATTGACGCCGCCGATCGGTTGTACCTGGCCGAGCTGATCGACCGAACCGGTGATCGCGAGGTCCTGCCTGAGCGGCACCCGCGCCAGCGAGGACAGAATCGCGCAGAGTTCAGCCAGCGATGCGCTGTCGCCTTCGACTTCGCCGTAGGTTTGCTCGAAGACCAGGCTGGCGGCCATCGAAAACGGGCTTTTCCTGGCATATTTGGCGGCGATGAAACTCGACAGGATCAGCACGCCTTTCGAATGCAGCGCGCCGCCGAGTTCGGTTTCGCGCATGATGTCGACGATCTTGCCGCTGCCGAGGCGCGTCGTCGCGGTGATCCTGGAAGGCTGGCCGAACATGAAATCGCCGAGTTGCAGCACCGACAAGCCGTTGATCTGGCCGACGACGCTGCCTTCGGTGTTGACCAACAGGATGCCGCGCAGGATGTTTTCGTACAGTTTTTCGCGTATCTTGTCGAGGCGCTTGGTCTTGTGGTCGATCGCCTGCTGCACGTCACTGTTGGTGATCTCGGTATGGCCGTTACTGCTGGCCCAGTAATCGGATTCGGTCAAAAGGTCCGTGATGCTGCGCAAATGGGTCAGCAGTTTCTCCGTATCGCCGGTCATGCGTGAGCTGTGCTCGATGATCCGGGCGACCGCATGGCGGCTGAGCGGCCTGAGTTTTTCGCGGCGCGCGAGCGTCGCCAACAGGCGCGCATAGTCGGGCGTCTTGGTTTCCCGGGAGACCGTATCGTCGAAATCGGCCGCGATCTTGAAAAGGTCATGAAACTCGGGATCGTAGGCGCTCAATAAATAATAAAACAGCGGTTCGCCGATCAGGATCACTTTGACGTCGAGCGGAATCGGCTCGGGTTCGAGCGCCGAGGTACTGATCAGGCTCAGCGCGCGTTCGAGCGATTCGATCCGGATTTCGCCCATTTGCAGGGTTCTTTTCAGGCTTTCCCAGGCATAGGGCTGGAACAGCAGTTTTTGCGTGTCGAGGATCAGATATCCGCCGTTGGCTTTGTGCAAGGCACCGGGCTTGATCATCGTAAAGTCGGTCACCAGGGAGCCCATGAAGGCCTGATGATCGATCCGCCCGACCAAATTGCTGTAATTCGGATTTTGTTCAAAAATGACCGGTGCGGACTTCTTATGACTCAGATCGACCATCAGATTGACCTGATAGCGTTTGAACGGATTCTGTTCCTGCGGAAACTCCATGAACGAGATCACTTTCTCGGAATGCGGCACGAAATCGCGGATATGATCGATGATGTCCTTTTTAATATCCTTCAGATACGACATGATTGCGTCCTGCTTGGCGTATTTTGCGAGCAGATCGTCGATCGAATGATTGACCGCGAGTTCGGCGACCTCGCGGTTCAGCGCCTGCAGT
This sequence comes from Methylomicrobium lacus, assembly GCF_041897535.1. Taxonomy (GTDB): domain Bacteria; phylum Pseudomonadota; class Gammaproteobacteria; order Methylococcales; family Methylomonadaceae; genus Methylomicrobium; species Methylomicrobium lacus_A. Next base: position 318,548 of record NZ_CP169217.1, on the reverse strand, counting down.
TTGCGCTTGGTTTCCTTGCGCCAGTGCGGAAACTTTTTCAAGAGGTTCTGCAGGCGATCCTGAAACTCGAAAATCGTGTCTTGAATCTGGTGCTGCTTGTCCTTGTCGAATTTATTGAATTCTTCAGGGCTGATCGGCTGCTCCTTGTCGTCGGAAGGCACGAAGGCATAACCGGTCGGCGTTTCGGTCAGGATGATGTGCGCCTCGGCGGCCTGGTCGCGTAATTGACTGAGCTGGTCGATTTCATGTTGGCGGGACTTGCTTTCCAGTTCGCCGACCCGTGAGCGGTATTCATCGCCGTCGAATGCGGCCGGTATCGCGATGCTGAGTTCGTCGACCAACTTGTCCATGTCTGCCTGGAAGATTCGGCCTTGTCCGGGAGCGAGCTTGATTGCTCTCGGTTTGGCCGGCTGGTTGAAATTATTCACATAACACCAATCGGCCGGAATCGGTTGCCGGCTGGCTTCGTGTTCGGCCAGTTGCAATACCGAGGTCAGTTTACCGGTGCCGGAGGGGGCCATCGCAAATACGTTATAACCCTTCTTGGCGATCCGGATGCCGATCTTCAGCGATTCTATCGCGCGTTCCTGGCCGACCGCGAGGTCAATATCTTCCAGTTCATCGGTCGAGGCGAAGGTCAAATCAGAAATATCACAAGGCTTGTAGAGTTGGGAAGGATCGAGAGGTGTTATTTTCATTAGTATGACTCAGTCAATGGGGCATTATGATTAAATTCACTGAATACGGCGTTTTGGTGCTGTGTTTATTTTACCCGAGACCGATGATTAACGCGTGTTATCCTGCGGATAAAGACAATAAGTTTTCAATATAGTTTTGCCGGTTTAGGATTATCATAAAGAATTCGAATTTTTCACCCAGTGCCGATCCGATGGAATATAAAGATTACTACAAGATCATGGGCGTCGAACGCAAGGCGACACCGGAGGAGATCAAAAGAGCATACCGCAAGCTGGCCCGCAAATACCATCCCGACGTGAGCAAGGAGAGGGATGCGGAAGCCAAATTCAAGGAAGTCGGCGAGGCTTATGAGGTGTTGAAAGACCCGAAAAAACGCGCGGCCTATGACAGGATCGGCCAGAACTGGCGGGAAGGCCAACCCTTTACGCCGCCGCCCGACTGGCAGCGCGAATTCGATTTCGGCAAGGGGTTTAGCGGCGGTCGAGCTACCGGTTTCAGCGACTTTTTCGAAACCTTGTTCGGCGGTTTTGCCTCACAAGAGGGCGTGTTTCATCGCGGCTTTCAGGGCCGGGGCGAAGACCAGCACGCGCGCATCCTGATCGATCTGGAAGACGCGTATCACGGCGGCGTGAGGATGATTGCGCTGAATATGCCGGAGATCGATGGGCAGGGGCGCATCGTATCGAACCAGAAAACGTTGAACATCAAAATTCCGCGCGGGATTCAGGCCGGCCAGCGCATCCGCCTGAGCGGCCAGGGCATGCCGGGGATGCAGGGCGGGCAGAGCGGCGATTTGTACCTCGAGGTCGAGTTCAACAAACACCGGTTGTTTCATGCCAAGGGCAAGGATATTGCTATCGAACTGCCGGTAACGCCCTGGGAGGCGGCCCTGGGCGCGACGGTGCCGGTGCCGACGCTGGGAGGGAAGGTCGAAGTCAAAATCCCGCCCGGTTCGCAGTCGGGATCGCAGTTGCGCTTAAAAGGGCGCGGCCTGCCAGCCGCGACGCCGGGCGATCAGTTCGTCACCTTGAAAATCGTCACGCCGCCCGCCGCCAGCGCGGAGGCAAAAGCCTTGTATCAAAAAATGGCTGAGCTGATGCCGATGAATCCGCGCTTAGACATGGGGATAGACGGATGAAAAAAGAATTGTGGGTGATTACAGGAGTGGTTCTGGATGAAACGATCCAGTTTTCGCTGCTGGAGCTTTGCGAGTATGCCAAAACCAGCCAGGAGCAGGTGATCGAAATGGTCGAGGAAGGCATCCTGGAGCCCGATGGGGCTTCGGTACATAGCTGGCGTTTCGACACCAAAGCGCTGAAACGTCTGCAGATTGCGATGCGCTTGCAGCAGGATCTGGGCGTGAATCTTCCGGGCATCGCGCTGGTGCTGGATTTGCTTGAGGAAATGGATGCGTTGCGGCAAATGCAGGGACGATGACGAGTAAAAGTCTAAGTTTGATCTGATATGTTTAGAAATAAGTTTATAGGTATTTATACGTATTGCGTGTTTGGTTTATGTAGGGTAATTTTCTGAAAGACTAATTAGTTAATGTGTTTAATAAATGCAGTTGTTTTTAATAATATATTAACGACAGCGCCCGGAAATTACAGCAGAGGATTTATTTATGAGTATTATCAAAAACACCGCGTTAATTTTATCACTGGCTTTCTCTTTAGGCGCAATCAGCGGTATTGCTAATGCGGAAGAAGCCGCCAAAAGTTCAGTTCACAGCCCAAATCAAGCCATTATGCATATTGAAAAGGCTAAAGTCGAAATCATGCATAACGATTTCGTGCCGCCCAGCGAACATTTAAAAGCGGCGCGCGCGGAATCCGAGAAAGTAACGGGAGATCCGGACATCGTCAAAAAGGCCACTGAAAGCCTCATTGAAGCACAAATCAAAGTAAAAGACGGCGACCTGAAAGGCGCTACAGATGAGATGAACAAGGCGTTAGAGTTGTATAAATCACTAAAATCGGAACAGTAGAATCATCCGGATTAGAAGATCGGTTAAGGTTGACAACTAATGCCGAAGCTGTAAACCCGCCTTGCGACCCTAATTGAACCAAAACCATGTTGGGCAACGGCTTTATTGTTGCTCAACATTTCACGGCTGATATATGACTTAGGCGCAAGTTCTCAGTCATGTAGGTTGTGGGCGGCGGCTCTGTCGTTGCTCGACATTTCCGCGCTCGATAACAGTTGCAATAACCGAATCCGAAAGGGCTTGATATTCCGGCCGAATGCCAAGCCCTGAGTCCTTTAATCCTGATGGGCTGACTTGCCTTTTTTCGAGGTCGATGACATGCGTTTTTTGCTCTTCGCAACCTTTTTCGCTTCCGCCGAGGGTTTGGTGGAGTCGCCGAGCTTCGAGATGTTCAATCGCTGACCCGCGACCCGCACATTCTTCAATTCCTGGAACAGTTCCTTCGGCATGCCGGACGGCAGTTCGACCGTGCTGTAATCGTCCTCGATCTTGATCCGCGCGATATGTTCGCCGTCCAATCCGGTTTCGTTAGCGATCGCGCCGACGATGTTGCCGGGCTTTACGCCGTGTCTGTGGCCGACTTCGATCCGGTACGTTTCCATTTCGATGCCGGACACGGTATCGGCGCGCTTGCCCTTGCGCTCGCGTTTCGGGCTCTCATCGGAGCGCGGCGCGAAATCGTCCCGGTGTTCCTTCGGTTTTTTCGGCGGCTGCTGCATCAAGAGCGGTACGTCGCCCTGAACCAGCTTGGCCAGTGCGGCGGCAATTTCGAGTGCGCTGACATTGTGTTCCACCTGGTATTGCTCGAGCAGTTGGCTGTAGAAGCTCAATTCCTCGGCCGCCAGCGTATCGGTGATGTTCTGCTTGAAACGCGCGATGCGCTTGTTGTTGATCACTTCGGTCGAAGGCAGGTCCATCTGCTCGACCTTTTGCTTGGTCGCTTTTTCGATGTTGCCGAGCAGTTTCCGCTCGCGCGGCGCGACAAACAGGATCGCATCACCGGTACGGCCCGCGCGGCCGGTTCGGCCGATACGGTGAACGTAGGATTCGGTGTCATACGGGATGTCGTAGTTGACTACGTGGGTGATCCGGTCCACGTCCAAGCCGCGCGCGGCCACGTCTGTCGCGATCAGGATGTCCAGTTTGCCGGACTTAAGATTCGCGATCGCGCGCTCGCGCAGTGCCTGCGACATGTCGCCGTTGATCGCGGCGGCCGAAAAGCCGCGCGCTTCGAGTCTTTCGGCCAATTCGACGGTCGCGGTTTTGGTTCTGACGAAAATGATCATGCCGTCGAAGGTTTCGGCTTCGAGGATGCGGGTCAGGGCGTCCAGTTTGTGCAGGCCGCTGACCACCCAAAAGCGCTGGCGGATGTTTTCGGCCGAGGCGGTGGTGACCTTGATCGTGACTTGTTCGGGATCGGTCAGGTATGTTTGTGCGATCTTGCGGATCTGCATCGGCATTGTCGCCGAAAACAGCGCGATCTGGCGGTTTTTCGGGGTTTGTTCGAGGATCCATTCGACATCGTCGATAAAGCCCATGCGCAGCATTTCGTCCGCTTCATCGAGCACCAGCACGCTCAAATTATCCAGTTTCAGTGTGCCGCGCCGCATGTGATCCATCACCCGGCCCGGCGTGCCGACGACCACGTGAGCGCCGCGGTTGAGCTGCCGCAATTGCGAACTATAATCCTGACCGCCGTAAATCGGCAGCACATGAAAGCCTTTCAGATGCGCCGCATAGCGTTGAAACGCTTCGGCGACCTGGATTGCTAGTTCACGGGTCGGCGCGAGCACCAACACCTGCGGGTCTTTTTGTCTGAGGTCGATGCGAGAGAGGATCGGCAATGCGAACGCGGCGGTTTTGCCGGTGCCGGTTTGCGCCTGTCCGAGTACATCCTTGCCTTGCAGCATGAAGGGGATCACTTGCGCCTGAATCGGCGAGGGATTTTCATAACCGACATCCTCCAGCGCTTTTAGCACCGGCTCGATAAGCGCTAAATCCTGGAATGAGGGTGATGAAGGAACAGCTTGGGTCATGAATTTACCTGTACAAGGAGAGGGGCGTTGCCGCCAAGAAATGTCTATATAACCGCTCATTCTATAACAATTTTTAACGACTTGCAGCATTTCAATGCTTTGCGTCTTTGGCGGCGCCGATAATTACCAGCTGAGTTTTACTGATTTGCTTGGTATAATGGGAAAATATTCATAATATCCATATTTACCGAGGGAGTTCATGATTCAAGGTAGTATCGTAGCGCTGGTCACACCGATGTTTGAAAACGGTGAGGTTGACAAGGAAAGCCTGAAAAAATTAGTCGAGTTTCATATCGAGGAGGGCACCGATGCGCTCGTGGCGGTCGGCACCACCGGCGAATCGGCAACCCTGAATGAAGACGAGCATTGCGATGTGATGGCCTCGGTGGTCGCCTATGTTGGCGGGCGCATTCCGGTGATTGCCGGCACCGGCGCCAATTCGACGACCGAAGCGATTCATCTGACCCTGCGTGCGAAAGAGCTCGGCGCCGATGCCTGTCTGCTGGTCACGCCTTACTATAACAAGCCGACTCAGGAAGGTTTGTTTCTGCATTACCGGGCGATCAACGATGCGGTCGATATTCCGCAAATCCTTTACAACGTGCCCGGCAGGACCGCCTGCGACATGTTGCCGGAAACGGTCGGTCGCCTGTCCAAACTCAAAAACATCGTCGGCGTCAAAGAAGCGACCGGCGACTTGTCCCGCGTCAAAAAAATCCGCGATCTGTGCGGCGACGATTTCGCGCTTTATACCGGCGACGATGCGACCAGCCGCGAATTTTGCCTGCTGGGTGGCAACGGCAGCATCACCGTGACCGGCAACGTCGCGCCGAAACTGGTCCATCAAATGCTCGCGGCCGCAATGGCCGGCGATGCCGAAACCGCGCTGGCGATCGACGAGAAGTTGGCCGGCCTGCATAAAGCCTTGTTCATCCAGTCCAATCCGATCCCGGTCAAATGGGCGGTTGCCGAAATGGGTATGATGCCACGCGGCATTCGCCTGCCATTGACCTGGCTGACCCCGGATTGCTTTGAGACCGTGCGCGCCGCGATGCGTGAGGCTGGAGTCATTTAACCCACGATGAACCATCGTAGAAAGCAACTCTTACTGATCACGGCGGCTACGCTGAATCTTTCGGCGTGCGGCTATATCCAGAGCCTGTTTCCGGACAAGGAAAAGGACTACCAATACACGACTGAAATCCCGCCGTTGGTTTTGCCCGATGACTTGAAAGCCGGCGCTGCCGCCGATGCCGTCGAAGAGCCTTCGTTGCAGCACGCCGAAGCGGTAAAAGAGGGAAGTCAGCCGGCCTCAGCCGAAACCGAGCCGCAGGAGAAGGCTCCGGAAGATGCGGCTAAGGGCACTGAAACGGCCGGCGCGGAAGCCAAGAGCGAGCAACCTGAAGCCCAGTCCGAAGCATCCGGACAAGCCGCTCCGGAAGAGCCGCCTGAAGTCAAGGCAGAAAAAAAGGACGCCCAACAGGAAGGCACGCCGGTCGAACTGGTGCGTTTTTCGGACGGCGAGCGCCGCCTCAGAATCGCGAGTTCGCCTGACAAGGCTTGGCACTTGGTCAGCAAGGCGCTGAGCCGCAATTCGATCGAGGTGACCCAGCGCGATCAGACGCAGAAGCTGTTTTTTGTGCAATACGATCCCGAGGCGAGAAAAGCCGAGGACGGGTCGCTGCTGGATGAGGCGATCTTCCTGTTCAAGGGATTCGAGACGAGAGAAAAGGCATATTTGCTGAAGTTGATCGCTGTCGACGACAAGACCGACCTCGCGATCACCGACAAGGACTGGAATCCGGTGCCCGATGATGAGGCCGCAGTCAAGTTGTTACGGCTGTTGGGCGGCACCATTCAAGGTAAATAGGATTCGCTTTACGGGTCTTTTATTATGGCTTCGGGCCCGTTTCCGTGAAAATTTCTTTCAAGGGTGGATGCGCTAGGCTTTCCAACCGACTTTTAAATTTCATTTTATCGATTCATGTTAATTATCCCAGGTCCTGTTGCACTTTCCGACTTCCGTATCACCAAACTGCTGGCCGATTTAAAGGCGCTTGAACCGCAGATTCAATCCGTGTCGGCGCGCTTCGTGCATTTCGTCGATCAGCAAGGCGATTTGGAGAACTGCGAACACAGCATTCTGAAGCAACTGTTGGATTACGGTTCAGGCCCCGCCGAAGCGTCCGACTCTGACGTTCGTCTGCTGGTCGTGCCGCGCCCCGGCACGATCTCGCCGTGGTCCAGCAAGGCGACCGAAATCGCGCAGCGCTGCGGCCTTGCCGCGGTTAACCGGATCGAACGGGGCATCGAATATACTCTGCAAGTCGCGACGTCCTTGACCGAGGCGACACAACGGCAATTGGCGGCCTTGCTGCATGACCGGATGACGCAGAGCGTATGCTACGGCAACACCATCCCAGATTTATTCAGCCACCACGAACCGCAGCCACTGCAGCGCGTCGCGATCATCGAACAGGGGAAACCGGCATTGCTGCAAGCGAATCAGACCCTGGGCCTGGCCTTGTCGGACGATGAAATCGACTATCTGGTGTCCGCTTTCGAAGGCCTGGGCCGGAATCCGACCGATGTCGAACTGATGATGTTTGCGCAGGCGAACTCCGAGCATTGCCGTCACAAGATCTTCAATGCGAACTGGACGATCGACGGTGTCCAGGAAGGCAGGACCCTGTTCGGCATGATCCGCAATACGACCCAGCAACATCCGGACGGCATCCTGTCGGCCTACAGCGATAACGCCTCGGTCATCGAGGGTTTCAACAACCGAGTCTTCCGCCGCGATCCAGTGACAGGTCTTTACGATTATATCGAGGAAGACGCGCATATCCTGATGAAGGTCGAAACGCACAACCATCCGACCGCGATTTCGCCGCATCCGGGCGCCGCGACCGGCTCAGGCGGCGAGATTCGCGACGAAGGCGCGACCGGCCGTGGCTCGACCCCGAAAGCCGGCCTGACCGGTTTTTCGGTGTCGCACCTGAAAATTCCGGGCTTTCAGCAGCCGTGGGAAGAAGACCACGGCAAGCCGTCCAGGATCGCGTCGGCATTGGACATCATGCTCGAAGGCCCGATCGGCGGTGCCGCCTTCAACAACGAATTCGGCCGGCCGAATCTGGCCGGCTATTTCCGCAGCTACGAACAACTGGCGCCGGGCGCGGATAAAAACAGCTATCGCGGCTATCACAAGCCGATCATGATCGCCGGCGGCCTGGGCTCGATCCGGCCGATGCTGGTCAACAAGCAGCCGATACCGGCGGGCTCGCTGATCATCATCCTCGGGGGGCCCGCGATGCTGATCGGGCTCGGCGGCGGCGCGGCTTCGTCATTGGCCTCAGGCGAAAGCTCCGAGGACCTCGATTTCGCCTCGGTGCAACGCGAAAACCCGGAAATGCAGCGCCGCTGTCAGGAAGTGATCAACCACTGCAACGCGCTGGGCGAGGATTCTCCGATCGTCTCGATTCACGACATCGGCGCGGGCGGGCTGTCGAACGCGGTGCCCGAAATCATCCACGATTGCGAGCGCGGCGGCCGTTTCGAACTGCGCCAAGTGAATAACGCGGACATCGGCATGTCGCCGATGCAGATCTGGTGCAACGAGGCGCAGGAGCGCTATGTGGTCGCGATCAAGCCCGAATCGCTGGAGCAATTTCAGGCCTTCTGCGAACGCGAGCATTGCCTGTATGCGGTGATCGGTGTCGCGACCCAGGAAGAGCAACTGCGGCTCGAAGACAATCTGCTCGGCGAGGCGCCGGTCGATCTGCCGATGTCGGTCTTGTTCGGCAAGCCGCCCAGGATGCACCGCGACGTGCAGCGGCAGCAGGCCGCTTTGCAGGCGGTCGATCTGAGCGGCATCGAAATCGGTGAAGCCGTCAAGCGTGTGCTGTCTTTCCCGGCGGTCGCAGACAAAAGCTTTCTGATTCATATCGGCGATCGTTCGGTGACCGGTTTAGTCGCCCGCGACCAGATGGTCGGACCCTGGCAGGTGCCGGTCGCCGATGTCGCGGTTACCGCCTCCGGCTTTCATGCCCGGACCGGCGAGGCGATGGCGATGGGCGAGCGGACGCCGCTGGCCGTGATCGATGCGCCGGCTTCCGGCCGCATGGCGATCGGGGAGGCGATCACGAATATCGCGGCCGCGCCGATCGCTAAGATTAGCGACATCAAACTGTCCGCGAACTGGATGGCCGCGGCCGGTTTTCCGGGCGAAGATGCGGCCTTGTTCGACACGGTCGAGGCGGTCGGCATGGAGCTGTGTCCTGCCTTGGGCATCGCGATTCCGGTCGGCAAGGATTCGTTGTCGATGAAAACGGTGTGGAAGGACGGTGACGGCGAAAAAACGATGACCGCGCCGTTGTCGCTGATCATTACCGCGTTTGCGCCGGTCACCGACATCGAGAGGACCTTGACGCCGCAGTTGTGCTGCAATCATCATGGCACCGTGTTGATCTTGATCGATCTCGGCCAAGGTCAAAACCGCCTCGGCGGTTCGGTCCTGGCGCAGGTTTACCGGCAGCTCGGGGACACGTGTCCGGACCTTGACGATCCGTCTTTATTGAAAGCGTTTTTCGCGGCGATTCAAAGCCTGAACGCTCAAGGCAAGCTCTTGGCCTATCATGACCGCGCCGACGGCGGCCTCCTGTCCACGGTCGCGGAAATGATCTTTGCCGGCCGTCTGGGTGCCGAATTGATTCTGGATAATCACGGCGCGTTGCTGCCGGCCTTGTTCAACGAAGAATTGGGCGCGGTGATTCAGGTCAGAGCCAGCGAAGCGGACGACGTGCTCGCCATCCTGAAACAGGCAGGTCTGGGCGATGCGAGCCGCATCATCGGCCGCGTCGTCGAACACCAACAACTGACCGTAATCCATGACGGCCGCGTCGCGTATAACGCCACGCGCGCCGACATGCAGTCGCAGTGGTCCGAGCTCAGCTATAGAATGCAGGCGCTGCGCGATAACCCGGACTGCGCGAAACAACAGTTCGAACGCATTCGGGACGACAACGATCCGGGGCTGAACGTGAAGTTGACATTCGATCCGAATCAGGATGTCGCCGCGCCTTTCATCGCTACCTCGGCGAAACCGAAAGTCGCGATCCTCAGGGAGCAGGGCGTCAACGGCCATGTCGAGATGGCGGCCGCGTTCGACCGGGCCGGCTTCGCGAGCATCGACGTGCACATGAGCGACATTATCTCGGGCCGCGTCGATTTGTCCGTTTTCAAGGGCCTCGTCGCCTGCGGCGGTTTCTCCTACGGCGACGTGCTCGGCGCGGGCGGCGGCTGGGCCAAGTCGATCCTGTTCAATCCCCGCGCGCGCGATCAATTCGAAGCGTTTTTCAACCGGCAGGATACTTTCGGCCTGGGCGTCTGCAACGGCTGCCAAATGATGTCCGGCTTGAAGGAGATCATCCCCGGCGCCGAATTGTGGCCGCGCTTCCTGCGCAACCGTTCCGAGCAATTCGAGGCACGGGTCGCCTTGGTCGAGGTGCAGCCGTCGCCGTCGATCTTTTTCAGCGGCATGGCGGGGTCGAGAATGCCGGTCGCGATCGCGCACGGCGAAGGCCGCGCCGAATTCGCGACCGGTCATGCGAAGGCGCTCGCGGCGCAAATCGTCGCCTTGTCCTATGTCGACAACACCGGCGCCTTGACCGAAAGCTTTCCGGCCAATCCGAACGGATCCCCGCTCGGCATTACCGGCCTGACCACCACGGATGGCCGCTTCACGATCATGATGCCGCATCCCGAACGCTGCTTCAGAACGGTCCAAAACTCCTGGCATCCGGACGACTGGAACGAATACGGCGCCTGGATGCGGATATTCAGGAACGCCAGGGCCAATGTCGGTTAAAATGCGGCTGGTTGGGTCATGATTTAATTAGGGTCGCGGCGGCCGTTCGGCCGCCTTGCTCCATTCGATTCGGGAGAGAGTTATGGATGCTTCAGCTAAGGGGAACTATCTAAAGATTCTGGGACTGACAGTTTTGGCGGTCATCGTGTTTTTCCCTGATGTCGTTTTCGATTTGACCACCACTACGCTGCATTACTTGTTCGAATGGTTCCTCGAACTCTCCCATCTTTTGTTCGAGGGGCTCGAATCGATACTGGATCATCTGATCGAGGGCCTGTTCGAGACCAATTTGCACTCGACACAAACGATCGTGTTTTATATCTTGGTGGCGATCGCTGCCTATCCCTTGTATTGGCTGGGGCGTTATTTCTATCGCAGCTTTCGCCGATGCCAAGCCGCATGGCAGCACTTCTGGTCCGAGCATCCATTCAACCCGATTGAGTATTGGCGGGGCCTTACCTTTTTTGAAAAAATCAAACTGGTCTTGATTCCTTCGGTGTTGGTTTATCTGTACGCGATGTTTTTCGTTTGACCGGCGTAAAGACCGGTTTCGTAGCGCCGATGAGCCGATAGAGTATTCGGATGCCGAACAAAACCGCCAGCAGTACCGCGAATATCAAGGGATTCGTCAGGTCTTTCTTGACCAGCCAGGCATAATGCACCACGCCGCCGATCGCGCTCAGATAAACCAGGCGATGCAGCCAGCGCCAGCGTTTGCCGCCCAGGCGTTTGATCATGCGGTCGGTCGAGGTCAGCGCCAACGGGATCATCAACACAAAGGCCGGGAAGCCGACCGTAATGTAGGGGCGTTTGACGATGTCGGCGGCGATCGCCTCCCAGTCGAAAAACTGGTCCAGAATCAGATAAGTCAAAAAATGCAGGCTGCCGTAAAAGAAGGCAAAGAGCCCAAGCATTCGCCGTATCCTGATCGGCCAGTTCCATTTGAACAGCAGCCGGAGCGGCGTCGCCGTCAGCGACACCCACAGTAGGGTCAATGTCCAATAGCCGGTGGTCCGGGTGATTTTTTCGATCGGATTCGCGCCCAACGCGTCGAGGCAAGCGCCGATCGCCAGCTTGATTGCAGGCAGCAGCGCCAGAAAAAATACCCCGGTTTTTATCCAGGCCAAGCGCTTATCGTGCAAGTTTTTACGCGCCATGGGTTTTAGAAATATTTTTTCAGATCCATGCCGGCATACAGCTGTGCGACCTGTTCGGCATAACCGTTAAACGGCAATGTCGGGCGTTTGAAGAATTCGCCGATACGACGTTCCTTGGCCTGGCTCCAGCGGGCATGATCCACTTCCGGATTGACGTTCGAATAAAAGCCGTACTCGTTGGGGTTGGCTTGGGTCCAGCTGGATACGGGTTGGTTTTCGACGAGACGGATTTTCACGATCGACTTGGCGCTTTTGAAGCCGTATTTCCAGGGCACTACGATCCGTACCGGCGCGCCATTCTGCTTGGGCAGAACTTCGCCGTACAGGCCAACCGTCAGTAAGGTTAAAGGATGCATCGCCTCATCGATGCGCAAGCCTTCCTTGTAAGGCCAGTTCAGCACCGAAGTGCGCTGCCCCGGCATTTGCTCGGGATCGTGCAGGCTGATGAATTCAACGAACTTCGCCTTGCCGGTCGGCTCGACCCGCTTGATCAGTTCGGCTAAGGGAAATCCGATCCACGGCACCACCATCGACCAGGCTTCGACGCAGCGCAGCCGGTAAATCCGCTCTTCCAAAGGCGCCATCTTCAGGATCTGATCGATGTCGAAAGTCATCGGTTTATGCACTTCGCCTTCGATCGTAATCGTCCACGGCCGCGTTTTCAAGCTGCCGGCATAGGCGGCAGGATCGTCTTTGCCGGTGCCGAATTCATAAAAATTGTTGTATTGCGTGACCTTGTCGTACGGCGTCAGTTCTTCCTTGGCGGCGAAATTTGAAGACTTGGCAGTCGCGAGTTTTTCGCCGGCGAACAGTTCTCCCGGCCACAGTGCTGCGGCGGCTACTGCCGCAGTCAGCTGCATGAACTGCCGCCGAGCCTGATAGATGTCGCGTGGAGTAATCTCTGAGGGCTTTATTTTGGGCGTCGGGTAGGTCATTGCGTTAGTCTCCTACGGTTTGGGATTGACTCATTGTAGCGAGATGCCGTTATAGATCAATCAATTTCCGCGAGGGCCGGAGAATTATTTAGTTATTCGACTGTGCGTCTTCCATAATATTCCGATGGGATTCAGTTCGTGGGAGTAGGAAGGGAGGAACCAGGCCCAGACAAGTCGCCCCAACCACTGCCGAGCTGGCAAAAATGCGCTATTTACGGTGCTTAGGCAATAATCGATAAAGATCCAGCAAAGGTAAATAAGGTTCGCTTTCGATGGTGATATTGCGCTTTGCCAGTCGGCACTCTTTCGCAGCAGGTTCATCCGGCAGCAACGTTTTGGGCGGCAGCGGGCGATCCGGCGTGGACACATAAAAAATGGGCGTGTGGGCGTAGCGCTGAATGCGTTTCTCTACACCGTCCTGATTGGTGCATAGGTTGACTCGCCGATGGATACTTTCCGGGAAAACCTGTACCAAGCATTCATCGTTAATCGCATGAAAGCGCTCGATCTCGTGATAAATCGCGTCATTTTCAGCCAGAGACCGCTGCAACAGTTTATCCAGACGGGCCTGAACTTGTGTCCGGTCCAGCTTCGTGGTTTTTCGGTACCGATTCCAGAAAAAACCGGCCGACAGCACGGGGCAGGGGAGTGCGGTAAATTTTCGGCACGCTTGCCGGCGATTGAAGCGAGGATAACCCAGGCGGGCCATGGCGCGTTTGGATAAGCGATAACCGTCGTCATCCTCCTCGTTGTCTGATAAATCAAGCTCATTTTCTAGAGAATCCATCTTCATCAGTTGTTTATGCAGCAGATCCCGCTGCTCGTTCACCCGTTCAATCGCCATATAGGTGCTCATCGAGCAGGAAGCCAGTCCGTTGAATTGGATAGTAGATCCAGGTTCCTGACCATCGTCACTGTAAGACCAGTTCAGTACGATGCTTTTCAACATATTCCGAGTCGCGGCATGATCCCCTTCTACCTGCTGAATCCAGGCAGGATAAGCGGTATCCGCATCGAGGCAGGCAACCAATTCATTATGCGCATCTTTATACGCCGTGAAAACGGTGAGTAATTCGGCCTTTAATTCGGATTCTTTAGACGACATAGCATTCTCCGGAGGGAAAAATTATTTGTCGTTATTATAATATTATCAGATAATAGAGTCTATTATTGAGGGACTAAATTTTCCGATCCTCGGCATGATTGCAGTGTATTTCAGTAAGTAAGAAAGCAGTTGAATCGGCTTCAACCTAAAAGTATCCAGCAAAGTGTTGACAGGGTTTGCGGGATGATAAAATGTAGGGTAGGAGATCCCATTAGCTTTGTTAAAGCGGGGAAGGGCGCGAATTTTTTTGAAGTTCCGCAATCAACGTAGCATAATGCACACCCCTGAAATACCTAGCACCTGGAGACGCATATGCCGCCTTGGCTTATCTTTGTCATCCTGCTTGTTTTGTTTGCCATGTCATCCAAAGACAAGGATATTCGGCAAGCGGAGAAACGTGCGACTGAAGGATACCGCCACAATGCCGCCGCGGCGCAAAAAGCGCGCAAGGATAGGCTCGATCAATGCGGTGATCGTTGCAAGGACATCAAGAATGATTACACGACACCCGTCGCTAACGAATGAATAAACAATCCTCTCTTTGGATTCTGCTGGCCATGATGGCCAGCGCCTTGACCGGTTGCGCGCTTTACGAACCGCAATCTGACCTGAAGGACGGCTTTGATTACTCCGCCCCCATTCCCCAAGCGATTAATCCGAAAACCAGCGCTAATGTGAATGCGAAAGATTGGATCTCCTGTAACGTCCAACCTGCAGGAAGCCTGATGCGTTCCGTGAAAAAGAAGGTATTGACCAGCTTTTGGAAAACCACCTGTGCGCAAAGCGACAACTGCGGCTGCATCGACGGCTTGGCAGACGGCAGCGGATTTGCACGCTGGTGTGACTCTACAACATTGTGCACACCGAACGACAGCGCGTTTTATGGCGCGGCCACCGGCCTGCTGAATCAGGGCCGATTTGCCGCTATTGAAGGCAAAATCCTGGTCACACTGAATACGAAACGCGGCCTTTACGACGGTGCAATCAACGGCGACGGCAGCTATGCCGCCGGCATGTTGACGCAACTATCCAGTGGAGAAAGATTTATAGGCTTGCTGGCCGGGGAGGACGGCCGCTATCTGAGCGGCGTTTTATACAAAGACGGTAAAGTGATCGTCGCCGACCGATTCGACGGCGCGAAACCTCTGGGTCGCGTGCTGACGACCGATGCGGACGGTAACTTTGCCGAGAGCGAGTGCGATGCAAAAACCTGCCGTGAAGTCAACCGCAGTCAGAACAGCCTGATCGCCGACTTGTTCAAACTCGTGAGCGAAAACAAGGCGCAAGACATCGCGACGCGGCGGGTTCTCTCCCTGATAGGCCGGGAAGCGATCCTGACGCATCCGGCAGTTCGGGCTTTCGATGCATTGAGCATGGCGTCGGAGATCGTCGAACTCGTGCAGAAGCGTAATCCGCAAGCCCATTAGATTTCCGTATCGTCTGCTATGGATCGCTATTATCCAATTGACGGGAGGATGCTTGGCTTTGCTGGCCAACTTTGGCCGTTATCCGAAAGCGTCGGCTGAACGGATTGCGCAATGAAAATTCACACATGCCCATCCCTTGATGTCTTGGCATAGGCCTGGCAATCTTCCAGGGATTTGGCTGTGGACTTGCTACCCTTGATCACCTGCGTAAACATCTTCTGGCCGGACAAGCCGCCGGGGTCGGTCACGGTCAGTTTCACGGTGTAACTTCCCGGCGCACAGTAAGCGTGTTCATGGTTCTTTTCGGTCGAAGTGAAACCGTCGCCAAACTCCCATACATAAGACAGCGCATCGCCATCCACATCGCCGCTGCCTTCGCTCGAAAACAGGACGGAGAATTTAGGCCTCTTCGGGACTTTACTGCCTGAAGCCCGGGCTACCGGCGCGTCGTTCACGCCACGGGTATCCAATCCCAACCAGTAAGCATCGCCAACCTGATGCGTCTTGCAATCGGCGGATTTCTTTGTCGTCGGCTTGCCTGCAATCGTATGCGTGAGTAGGCTTTGGCCTGTCAGGCCGGTGGTCGTATTCGTCACGAACAATCTGGCCCGGTAAGTGCCCGGAGAGCAATAAACATGCTCATGGTACTTTTGATCCGAGGAAAAACCATCGCCAAAATCCCAAAGGTAGGTTAACGCCGCGTTATCAGAATCAACCGAGCCGTCGCCAGAGAAACGGAATGTATATTTGGATTTTCCTTTTTGCCTTGAAACGGAAGCCTTGGCGGTCGGCGGCGGCACCGCAACATGGCCGGTAATGAAATATTGGCCGAGACTGCCGTAATCGGAATAGGCGGTCACAAAATTGCCAACCCCTTCAACGGCTAACAGGTAATGACCCGGCTGAAGCGACGTGGTAATCTCGGCATCGGTGCCGATTTGCGAATCGCTTTCGGCTATGTTATTGCCGTACCAATCATACAAGACAAGCTTGATATCCAGATTGGTTCCGCGCCGATCCGGCGAATAAAATGCTTCCCATGCGGGTGTTGCTAGCAGGTTGATCGAGCCGGCCGCATCCAACATGAAGTAATCCACATCGTCGCGGGTTCCTATAATGCCCTTGTTATACGGTATCGTATTATTCGGGTCTGTTTCCGGGGTGGTGGACTGGATGCTGCCATCTGAAGCGATAACCAAAGGCGTAATGCCGTCATGGTCGTCGGGGCGATAGCCGAGTTTTTCGGCGATGATGGCGGTGTCGTCCTGGGTTTGCGTGGCGCCCGGGTAGTCGCCGTTACTCCATTCGGTGACGTTCTTGTTATAACCCGATCCCATGATGGGCGCCCAGGAAGACTCCCCCCAGCCGCTGCCCGCGTAATAGTCCTGATGGGAACCACCATCCGAGTAACCGTCATGCGCAAGACCCAAATTGTGCCCCATTTCATGCGAAGCGATCAGCGCGATATTCGCCGGTTCCAGACCCGTAGCGTTGTAATACACGAATGCGGGCGAATAATAGCTGGCATAATCGCTTTTACCCCAGACATCGACAGCCGACGCGCCGGAAGCTTGCTGGTATGCCGGCATCGCGACGCCATTGCTATCGACATCGCTCGTAATCAGGATGGTTCCGGTAGTCGGGCCGAGCACAGACGGCTCTTCGGTGGTCACGTCCACATCGAACGGGGCGAAGTCTTCGGCAACTTGGTGCCAAATCTCGGCGATTTGGCTTAATTCCGTCAGACTAAAATGCGCAATGTCGTTATCGGAAGTAAACGCCTTGGCCTTTAACACCGTGTTTTTAGGATAATCGCTGTTCCAGGTTGTGCCGGCAATATCGCGCCCGTTGAAATCCAGGTAAATCACGTTCTTTGAGTCAGGCAAGCTATGCAAAGCAAAGACATCAGACTCGGTAATGGTGGTGTTTGCCGATGATGCAGCGCTCGGCTGAGCAACTGCTGATGAAGTATCCGGCGCTTCGAATAGATCAGCGTAAAACACATCCCCCTGATTGTTAGTGTGAAGATGCGCTAAATCCAACTCAGTAAAGGAGATATTGTCAAGGTTTCCCAACGTCCTGTGTCTAACATGATCGGGAAGTCCCGACAGCCTATCCCGAAACCGGCCTGCGGGAAGATCACGCAGCTGGACATGCGATCCACGATTGAAATGCTTGACCGGTGGCTTTGATGCGGCGGGTAATGGCGTAACGAGAATGGTACCCAAGAGGGTAAATAAGACTGATTTTTTGCTGTCCATAGTGCGATTGAATTTGAACAGTGCGAGGTAAGGCTCAAAGCGCCGGCCAGAATGCCCGGCACATTCCGACCTCGCATGAGTCTAACGCCTGTTTATTGCATTCTGAAGAATAAGTTAACGCGGCATGGCTAAAACTTTCTGCTTCAATCCTCCGTCGACAGCCCGATCAGCAAGCGGATAAATTCCATCACCTTTTCGTTGAACACGTCGTTGTGATCCGCGATGATGTCTTCATCGACCCGGATATTCAGATAAGGGTTTTGCGGATTGGTCCTGCTCAGGTGCGTCAGCACGGTGGAGCCGTATTGCGTGGAACCGCCCGGCGTTTGCGTGCTCCAGAGGCTTTTCATGTTGTCATAGCTTGCGATCTGCAGGTTTTTTTCCTTGTCCAAAGACGTCAAGTTATGGCTGATCAATGGCAGATAATGGCCAACCGTATTGCGGTCGGCTTCGCCTTCATCCAGTGCGAGCGGATGTTTGCAGTCGTTGCGTTCGATATCGTGATGGGTTTCGAAAAAAGTCGAGAACACGCGGCCCAACGGAAACAGGGTACCGGTAGCGACGTCGGCTTCCGAGGTCAAAATCGCCAGACGCGGCACTTGCTGCGGAAAGTAACTGCAACGCGCCTGGGCCAGATCGTAAAAGGGCGCATAACGCAGCGCTTCGAACGCCGGATTCAGCAACACGACCAAATCGCCGAAACCTTTGGCGGTATCGGTAAAGCCTTTGCCTTCCTGACTGTCGACGAAGCGGCTGGCCAGGATTTGCGAGGTCGCGCTGTACACGACCGCGCCGCCGAAGCTGTGGCCGATCACAACCAGCCGGCTTTTGATCGGCGGCATCATCGAATTGCGCACATTCGCGATTTCCTCCAGCTTGACCAAGAGTTCGCTGACGCCGAGATAGCCGACATCCTGCGCGGTGCTTTTACGATCCCAGAAGGTCAGATAGTTGAACGGCGGCACGTCGATCGATTCGCCGCGCCATCCGACATAGACGCCGGCAATTTTGCGGGCAGGGCGCTTCAGCTCCTTGCTGCGCCGGCTTTCGATCGCGCTGAGTTTGGCGAGATTGTCCTTGAAACTTTCGATATTCGGATCACCGGGGCGGGCGTTGTGATGCCAGCCGTGCACGAAGACGTTCAGTAAGATGCTTTCTTCGGCGGCTTTTTTGTAGAGGGTATCGAGCAGAGCCTGCATCTGTTTGCGGTCGCGCAGTTGACCTTGATCGTCGATCTCGACAAAGCCCAGCGTGTATTCATTGTCCTGGTCCGTATTGTAAAGATGCAGCGAGTTTTTCTCGCACGCATTGCCTGGTGAAACGCTACACGGTTCGTAAATGCTCCGGTATATCTCGTTCGATGCGCAGCCGGTCAGTAAGGCGCTTGCGCACAGCAAGGCCTGCAACGGCATCATTTTTATCAGGCTCATGAGCATCTCCGGGGAATTAGAAAAGGGCTTTTGCAAAGTCAAGAGTCTAACAGCCGTAATTATCTCGGTCAATATGCGTTCAGAATCGCCTTGACCGCATCGGCCAGCAAGCCTAAAAGCGGATAATGTTTATTTGTTTGGAATGGCAATTCTGGACGGTTGCTCAAAGAGGATGATAAGCAACAAGCCAGTGCTCCATTCAATGTCAGGCGGCAATAAGCGCTTATCTCATCGAAATAGCTATCGACTGAATGCGATCGATTAGGTGTCCGGGAAGAATGCCGAACCAGACCAGCAGCAGGCTTAAGGCGGCGAGTATTACGGTAGACAACCATTCACGGGATTTTGGGGTGGATTCAGACATCACCTCTTCACTACTATTCATCGACATCTCGACAATGATCCTAACGTAGTAGTAGAGTCCAAGGCCGCTGCCGATGATGACACTAGCCAGCAAGCTCCACAGTCGGCCATCGGCGCCGCTGGTGAAAACATAGAATTTACCGATGAATCCGGCGGTGAGTGGAATGCCAGCCAGCGATAACAACATCAGCGTAAACGTTCCGGCCAGCCACGGACGTCGCCAAAACAGACCGCGCAAGATTGTGACATCACCTGCCTCTTGTTGCGGCGTGGACAGTACCGAAACGACCCCGAAGGCGCCGATCGTGGTAATGAAATAGGCAACCAAATAAAATGCGGCAGATTCGATAACTAGTGGCCTCGCAATGCTGGCACCGGCAATCAAGGCTACCAAGAGATAGCCCATGTGCGCGATCGACGAATAGGCTAACAAGCGCTTGATATTCTTTTGCAGCAATGCCTGCAAATTTCCCACTAAGATGGAAAACATCGCGATGAAACTGAACACGGTCAGCAAAGGAGCGTAACGGTAGCTGCCGGTGGTCACCCATAAACGTAAGAGCAGGACGAAAACAGCGCCTTTCGAGACGGTCGCGATAAACGCGGTTACCGGCGCCGGAGAGCCTTCGTAGACATCCGGCGTCCACAAATGAAACGGGGCCAACGATAGCTTGAAACCGAGCCCTGCCGCGATCAGAATAACGCCGCTCAGCATTACGAAATTTAGGGGGCGGTGGGCGTCGATGAAGTCTTCAATGCCGATGAAGTCGAGCTCGCCGCTTTCGGCATAGAGCAAGGCAATGCCCATCAGCAGGAAGGCCGAAGACACGCCGGACAAGACCAGGTATTTGATCGCCGCCTCGAGCGGACGAGGCCGATTGACCGGATAGCCGATCAGCGTGAAAAGCGAAATGCTGAGTATTTCAAGACCCAAAAACATAGCCGCAAAATGGCTGCTGGCGGCCAGCACCGACCCGCCCAAGAGCGCGGTTAACAATAGCAACGGGAGTTCTTCGTTTTCTCCTTCGCGCTGCTTGAAATAATCGTGGCACAGGCCCAGCACCGCCAGGCCTGCCAACAGCAACAAGGCGACAAAGAACAAGGCGTAATGGTCTATGTTCAGCAATGGAATCGCCTGGAGAGACGATTTATGCCAGGCAGGGCCAATCAAAAGTAGGGACAACACGATGCCGAAGCCTGCGATCCCGTTGACAAGGAAGTAATTCCGCCGGATAGCGATCGCGAGCATGAGGGTGACGGCCGTGACGGTCATCGCTATCAAAGGCGCCAGAACGATCAGCGAATCAAGATCCATCAGGGTTCCCTTGCATTAAGGTATAGAACCGTTTGCCGCAGCGCCGGCGCCGAAACATCCAATACGGACTGGGGATGCAGGCCAAGCCAAACCGAGACAAAGACCAGTACACCCAGCGACGCCAACTCACGGAAACCGCAATCGGTCAGTGGCTGCCGGTTTTGCCAGGGGCCGTGGCACGCTTTCTGGATGATGACCAGCGCATAGACGGGCGCCAGGATTAACGCAAAGGCGGCCACGGAGGTGACTATCGGATTCACTTTAAAGGCGCCCAGGAGCACCAGAAATTCGCCGACGAAATTGCCGAGTCCCGGGAGCCCCAGCGTCGCCATCACAAAGAATAGCATGAACGACGACAGCCTAGGTACTGCCTGCCACAGCCCGCCCATATCCCCAAATTCACGACTATGCAGACGCTGCTGCAGAAAACCCGCGACCATGAACAAGGCGCCGGCGCTGAGCCCGTGCGCGAGCATCGTGACGACCGCCCCTTGTATCGCAAGAAGATTCCAGGAAAAGACGCCTAGCAGGACGAAGCCCATGTGACTGACGCTGGTGTAGGCGACCAGCCGTTTGATATCGGACTGAGCATAAGCCATCATTGCGGCATAAAGCACACTGACCGCGCCGAGCGTCATCGCAATCGGGGCAAACCGGTGCGCGGCGTCCGGAAACAGCGGGATCACGAAACGCAGCAGGCCGTAGGCACCGGTCTTCAGTAGCACGCCGGCCAGGATCACGCTGCCGCCGGTGGGCGCCTGCGTATGCGCATCCGGAAGCCAGGTATGGAAAGGCACGGCGGGCAGCTTGACCGTAAAGGCGATCAGAAAGCCGAGCATCAGCCAATCGGCGAGATCGGGGGCAAGCGGGACATTCAGCAAGGCGAAATAATCGAACGAAAAGGCGCCGCTACGGTGATAGTTGACCAGCACCAGTACGATGATCGAAAGCAGCATCAGGAGGCTGCTGACTTGCGTGAAAATCACAAATTTGATTGCAGCGTAAGTCCGGTTTTCATGTCCCCAGATGCTGATCAGAAAATACATCGGGATGATCATCACCTCCCAGAACAAAAAGAAGAGGAAGAGGTCGACCGCCAGAAACACCCCGACAGTACCGGCCAGGCAGGCTAGTAGGTTGAAGTAGAAGAACCCTGTCCGCTTGCCGATCTCGGTCCAGGAACAACTGGCCGCCATTGATCCGAGTAGGATCGTCAGCGCTATCAGAAGCTGGCTCAAGCCGTCGGTAGCCAGGTGGAAACCGATGCCGAAGCGGGGAATCCAGGGCAGATCGACTTCGGCCAACCATGCCGCGGACCTGCCAGGAAGCGGGGTTTCCGCGGCGTGGTTGCCGGAAAATTGGGAGGCGGCCAGTAGCGCTTCCAAGGCGAGTGTGGCGATGGCGGTCCAGCGCGGCGCATTCGGATGCCAGCGTTCCGAAATCCAGGCGGCGAATCCGCCTACCGCGAGAACGGCGATCAATGCGGACAAGATCATGACAAGAGCCCTATCGCGATCACGACGACCGCACCCCATGCCATCGACGAGGCATACCAGCGGATGCGTCCGGTTTGCGTGGCGCTGGCCAGCCGGTGCAATTGCAGGCTGAGCCAGGCAATGCCGCGATACAGCTTGTCGAACACGTCGTCTTTATTCAGAGCCGCGAGGATTTTAAATGGCCGGATCAGCACGGCGCCGTAAATCGCGTCGAGGTCCCAGCCGGTCAAAAACAAGCGACTTATCCGCCTGGTCCACTGTAACTCGATAACATGGGGTGCAGAAAACGTGCCGGTCAGATAGAACAATACCGCGATCGCCGCGCCGAGAATCGGTGCCGCCAGGGTGATGAATGAAATGAACGAAGAAGCGTGCCTAGACGTTGGCTCAGGCAACGCCGGAAATACCGACTCCAAGGGGATTTGCAGCAGTCCGCCACACAGCGCCAAAACGCTCAGCAGCACGAGAGGAATGCTCATGCGTCCGCCGATTTTCCTTTCGATCTCCCGCGCTGGCTTGCCGAAAAACACCACAAATACCAGACGAAAGCTGTAGATGCCGGTGATCAAAGCGCCCAGGCAGCCCGCTCCCCACAAGATAGGGGAGGTTTCGTAGGCGGCCAGTAAAATTTCGTGCTTGCTGTAAAATCCGGAGGTAAAAGGCAGCGCGGTCAGCGCGGCGCTGCCGATCACAAAACTCCAAAAGGCGAGCGGCATCGCTTTGCGCAGACCGCCCATCCTGAAAATGTCATGTTCGTGGTGAAAACTGAAGATCACCGCGCCGGCCGCGAGGAACAACAAGGCCTTGAAGAAGGCATGAGTCAGCAGGTGAAAAACCGCCGCGGACCAGGCGCCGACACCCAGGGCGAGAAACATGTAGCCGATCTGGCTGATCGTCGAATAGGCCAGGATGCGTTTGATGTCGGTCTGCACGAGGCCCGAACAGCCCGCCATCAATAGCGTAACCGCGCCAATCAAAGCGACCGCGCCCTGCACCGGAGGCGCCAGCACGAATAAGGCATGGGTGCGGGCAATCAGATAGACCCCGGCGGTGACCATCGTGGCGGCATGGATCAGCGCGCTGACTGGCGTGGGGCCTGCCATCGCATCCGGCAGCCAGGTCTGCAAGGGCAGCTGCGCGGATTTGCCGACCGCGCCGCCCAAAATCAGCGCCGCCGCGACGATCGGCAACACGGCACCGGTTGTCCATTGGCTCTGGACCCGGCCCATCAGCGACTGGATATCGAGCGTATGCAACTCGGTAAACAGCAGGAACAGTCCCAAGGCGAGCGCAGTGTCGCCGATGCGGGTCATCACGAAGGCCTTGCGCGCGGCATAGCCGTTGGTCGGATTCTGATACCAGAAGCCGATCAGCAGATAGCTGCCGAGGCCCACGCCTTCCCAGCCCAGGTAAAGCAGCAGCAGACTGTCCGCGAGCACCAGCACCAGCATCGCCGCGACGAACAGATTCATATAGGCGAAAAAACGCGCATAATCCGCGTCCTCTTCCATGAATTCGGCCGCGTACAGATGAATCAGAAAGCCGACGCCGGTCACGACGAACAGCATCGTGAGTGACAACGCGTCGAGGTAAAAGCCGAACGGAATCGACAAATCACCCGATACGATCCACGAGCCCAAGGTCAGACGATAGGGGGCCATCGGCCCTTGCAGAAATTCGAAACCGAGCAGCGCCACCAGCACTGCCGAAATCCCGACACTGCCGGCGCCGATCCAGGCGACATGGAAATTAGACAAGCGCCGGCCGTAAAATACCAGGAGCAGAAATCCCAGCAGCGGAACGATCGGTACCCAGCCCAGCAAGTCAAACACGGTCGTCTCCTAGCCCTGCATCTGATTGATCGAATCGGCGTCCAGCGTTTTGAAGCGATGGAAAATCTGCAGCGCCAGGCCGAGGCCGATACCCACTTCCGCCGCGGCCAAGGTCAAGACCAGCAAAAATAGGATTTGGCCGTCCGCCTGTCCCCATTTTGATCCTGCCACGATAAACGCGAGGCCCGTCGCATTCAGCATCACTTCGAGCGACATCAGGATCATGATCAGATTGCGGCGCGCCAATACCCCGATCAAGCCGAGCACGAACAAGAGGCCAGACAGCATCAGCCCCATTTCGGCGGGAATCGCGCTCATGGCTCCCCCCCAGGTCTGGACATTTTCAATCTCGGTTTGCCGAGATGATAAGCCCCGACCAGACCGGCCAGCAGTAGGATCGAGGCCAGTTCAACCGCGATCAGATAAGGTCCGTATAACGCCATGCCGACCTGGCTGGCGCTGACCGCATGGCCGGTTTCGGCGCTGCCGCCCCGGGCGATGATCAGAACCATTTCGGCGAACAGAATCAGGGCCAACAGCGACGGGCCCATCCAGGTCCCGGGCGCAAGCCAGGCACGTTCCTGGGCTATCGTTTTATGTCCCTGATTCAGCATCATGATCACGAAAACGAAAAGTACCATGATCGCGCCCGCGTAAATGATCACTTCCAGCACGGCGGCAAAATAGGCGCCCATCAGGAAGAAAATCACGCCGACGGCCAGCAGCGACAGAATCAGATACAACAGTCCATGAACCGCATTGAGCCGCGTAATCATCATGATCGTCGCGAAGAGGGCGACCGCGGATGCGATATAAAACAGGATCAACGTCATCATGCTCTCCTTCAAGGCAGCAGTGTTTTTACATCGACAGGCGGAGATTCGTTTTCGGCCTGACCCTTGGTTTTGCCAAAGATCGTCATGCCGGCGACCCGGTAAAAATTGTAATCATGATATTTTCCGGTGCCGTCGATCAGCAGATGCTGTTTCTCATAAACCATGTTCTGCCGGTCGTATTCGCACATCTCGAAATCCGGCGTCAGCTGGATCGCGCAGGTCGGGCAGGCTTCCTCGCAAAATCCGCACATGATGCAGCGGGAAAAATTGATCCGGAAAAATTCGGGATACCAGCGGCCATGCTCGTCTTCGGTTTTCTGCAATGCGATACAATCGACCGGGCAGGCGACCGCGCAAAGGTTGCAGGCCACGCAACGCTCTTCGCCGTCCGGGTCGCGGGTCAACACGATGCGGCCGCGATAGCGGGGGGACAAAGCCGGTTTTTGCTCCGGGTATTCGACCGTATCCGCCTTGACGAAGGTATGTTTTAACACTTCCCACAATGATCGCAATTGACTCAACATTGTCTTTTCCTCATTTCGCTTGTTATCCCGACGACGCCAGCACCACCGCGCCGGTCGCAACCAGGTTCAAGAGCCCCGCCGGCAACAGGATTTTCCAGCCGAAGGCCATCAGCTGATCGTAGCGCGGGCGCGGCAGCGCGCCGCGAATCAGAATAAAAAACACCACGCCGATGCCGGTTTTCAGACAAAACCAGACTAAAGGCGGCAGCCATGGCCCCAGCCAGCCGCCGAAAAAAAGCGTGGCGATGATCGCCGAACTCAAGATGATCGCTACATACTCGCCGACAAAAAACATCCCGAATTTCATGCCGGAGTATTCGGTATGAAAACCCGCCACCAGTTCCTGTTCGGCTTCGGGCAAGTCGAGAGGCGCGCGTCGGCTCTCGGCGATCACCGCAATCAGGAAGATGATGAAGCCGAAAAATTGCGGTACGACAAACCAGCATCCGCGCTGGGCCTCGACGATTTCCCGCAAATTGAACGTACCGGACTGCATCACGACGCCCATGATCGAAATGCCCATGAAGACTTCGTAGCTGACCGTCTGCGCCGCGGCGCGCAGGCCGCCGAGCAGCGAGTATTTATTGTTGGAAGCGTAGCCGGCCAGCACGACGCTGTACACGGACAAAGAAGACAGCGCCAGGAAATAAAGCAGCCCAAAATTGAAGTCGATGATGCCGATGCCGGGTGTGAAAGGAATCACCGCGAATCCGAGCAGCATGGTGATGAACACGATGGTGGGCGCGAGCACAAACACCCCTTTGTCCGCAAAAGGCGGAATCCAGTCCTCCTTAAAAAACATCTTGATCATGTCCGCGGCCACCTGCATCAGCCCCAAGGGTCCGACCCGATTCGGCCCGAGCCTATCCTGCCAGATCGCGAGTAGACGCCGCTCCACCCAGATCAGCATCGCCGCGACAAAAATCACCGAGGCCAGAATGCCGACGATATCGCTTGCTTGACCGAGTTCAGCGTTCATCAGCGAATCTCCGTATCGGGCGATTGTTCGGCCCCCACTTTTTTCAGCACAACCCGGGCGCCGTTTTTTAAGGGGAGACATTGCGGCAGACCGGCCGTGACGCCGAGAAAGCCGGGAGACAATGTAGCCTCAATGCGCACAGGACTTATCACTAAAGGCAATCCCTTGGGATCGTTGATCTCGACTGGATCGCCGCCGCATACGCCCAAAGTTTGGGCATCCTCGCGATTGATTAAAACGCAAAATGCGGGAAGCCGTTCAACGATCGGCTGCGAATGCAGGCTGAGCTCTTCGCTGCCAAAAATGTTCGGCAAAAGGACGACCCGCCAAAGCCCGGGTTCCTGTTTTGGGGGCGATGGAATTTCCTTAAACCAGGGCAGCGTTCCCGAGGCTTCAATCAAGCGGATGCCGGCATCGCCGCCACGCAGATGTCCGCCGATTTGATCCTGGAACTTATTGACCGACTGATTGGAATTCCAGCCCGGCGCCCAGATCACCGGCAATACAGACGGCTGAACATGGACTGTGTCGCCTTCCATCGAAAAAGCGAACGCCGTTTCGGTGTCCTGCGGCTGGCCGGGTTCGCTGACCTTGATGTCGGCATGCATCGCGGTGCGCCCGCTGTAGCGGTGCGGTTGCCGCGGGATTTTAGCGCCGATGGGCTGGGCATTTCGAAGCGGCGCGAGGCGGTCTAACCAGGCAAGACCCGGAATTGATGCCGCGCAGGCCAAAGCCAGATCCTGAAAATGGCGCCACTGAGGGTTCTCGATCGCCTGGATAAGCCATTGCCAACTGGCCTGTACCGGTCCTTCCGCCGGGTAAACCGGAAAATATCGCTGAGCCCGTCCTTCATTGCTGACGACGGTGCCTTCGGATTCGGCAAATGTTGCGGCGGGCAACAACAATTCGACTTTGGTGGCCGTGTCGTTAGCAAAACTGTCGATCGCCACGACATGGCTAGCGGCGCTAAAGAACGAATCCAGTTGCGGCATCGGCGCGCGCCGATACAGGTCGTTCTCGAGAATCACCACCGTATCGGCCGAACCGTCGTGCACGCGCGCGAAAACCTCATGCAGTCGTTTGCCGCCGATCATCGCCAAGCCCAAGCTGTTCGCTTCGGGCAGCGTAAAGACCAAGCCTTTGTCCCGAGCCGGCAGCGCCCTCGCGATATTGTACGCCGCCTGAATGACCGCCTGGCTCGCCAAGCTCGTTCCAGTGACAAGCAGAGGCCGTTTTGCCTGCATTAATTGGGCGGCTATCGTGGAAGCCTGCGCCCGTTCCGCATCGCCAAGGTCGTGGGGAAGGGGGGATTCCTGATCTAGGTAATGGGCGATCGCGAAGCCAAAGCGGGCGATCGCATCCGGACTGCCGTGAAAGGTAGAAGTGGCGACATCATCGAGACGCGTGGCGCAGAGGCTCGCGATGAAAAGCGGGCTTCGCGCCTGATCCTGCAACTGCCGGACGGCGGCATCCAGCCAGTGAGGGATTTTCAATTGGCGGGCTCGTTCGAATGTGGCGTTGCGTACCGCCTGCCGCAGTGATAGAGCGAGACGCGGCGCGCTGTGCGTGACGTCTTCTCCCAAAATCAATACCGCATCGGCCTGTTCGGTTTCGTGTAGGGAAGGGGTATGGATGCCGCCGTGAATCATGATATTCAGAATTGTATCGAGCAGCGTGTGCTCGGTGTCGTCAAACCCCAGATAGAAATTGTCCTCGCCGACCAGGGAGCGCAGCGCGAAATTCGCTTCCAGGGAAGCGCGCGGCGATCCGATGCCGATCACTCCCTTGGGTGATTTCAGCAGCGTTCGAAAATGCGTTGTCGCGGCTTCGGAAATGGCGGCGGTTTGATCCGCAATCCGTGGAGCACGAAGGCGGAGGGCACTGTTCACGAAGCCGTAGCCGAAGCGACCGCGGTCACAGAGAAAATAGCCGTTCACCTCGCCGTGATAGCGGTTGACGATCCGCCGCAATTCGCCGTAGCGCTCCCCCGGCGCGGTGTTGCAGCCCAGGCTGCAATGCACGCAGACCGAAGGCGCGGTCTGTAAATCCCATTTGCGCGCGTAATGCGCGCTGAAGGTTTTGTCGGTAAAGACGCCGGTAGGACAGACTTCGACCAGATTGCCGCTAAATTCGCTGTCCAGCGCACCGTCTTCGAAGCGGCCGAAATACACGTTGTTATGGATACCCAGGACCTGGAGGTCATCGCCGCCGGCATAGTCGTTATAGAAACGGACGCAGCGGTAGCAGGCGATGCAGCGGTTCATTTCGTGATTGATAAACGGGCCGAGATCCTGGTTATGATGGGTGCGCTTTCGGCCTCGGTAGCGGCGTACGGTGTGACCTGTCATCACCGTCATATCCTGCAGATGACATTCGCCGCCTTCCTCGCATACCGGACAGTCGTGCGGATGATGGGTCATCAGGAGTTCGAGGTTGTCGCTGCGGAATTGCCGGGCCTGCTCGGAATCTATAGAAATACGCATCGCATCGGCGACCGGCGTCATGCACGCCATCACCAGGCGTCCGCGCTGATCCTCCGCATCCTTATACTGAATCACCGCGCACTGCCGGCAGGCGCCGGCCGATCCCAGCGCCGGATGCCAGCAAAAATAAGGCAGATCGAGTCCCAAAGACAAACAGGCTGCGAGCAGATTGTCGCCGTCCTGAACGTCGTAAGTGCTACCGTCGATTTCGATGCGGGCCATCAGCCGGACTCCAGGATCGTATTGCCGCAGCAAATGTAGCGCTCAAAATCCGCGCGGAAATATTTCAGTGCGCTTTGCAAAGGCTCCATAGCGCCCGGAGCCAAGGCGCAAAAAGTATTGCCGGGCCCCAGCATCCGCGTTAAGCCGGCTAGCGTATCGAGATCTTCGAGCCGTCCGCGTCCCTCTATGATGTCTTTCAACAGGGTGACCGTCCACGGCAAGCCGTCCCGGCACGGCGTGCACCAGCCGCACGATTCCTGCGCAAAGAATTGTTCAAGATTCAGCACCATTTGCACCGGGCAGGTCTGGTCATCGAGCACGATGATCGTGCCGGTGCCCATGCGGCTTCCGGCCTTCGCAACCGCATCGTACTCCATCGGCACGTCGAGATGTTCGGGCAGCAGGAAATCGGTCGAGGCGCCTCCGGGCAGAAAGCCGCGCATCTTATAGCCATCCTGCATGCCGCCGGCATGGTCTTCCAGTATTTCGCGGATCGGCGTGCCCATCGGCAACTCCCAGAGGCCCGGACGCTTGACCCGCCCGCTCGCGCCGAACAGTTTGGTTCCCTTGTCCTCGCCGCGTCCGAGGCTGCGATACCATTCGACGCCGTAATGCAGAATATGCGGCACGTTGCACAAGGTTTCGACATTGTTGACCACCGTCGGCTTGCCCCACAGGCCGCTGACCACAGCGAAGGGCGGTTTGGGGCGCGGAGTGGCGCGTTTGCCTTCCAAGGCATTCAAGAGCGCCGACTCCTCGCCACAGATGTAGCGGCCGGCGCTGGTGTGCAGATGAATCTGCAGACTGAAATCGGAATGGAGTAAATGCTCGCCGACATAGCCCTGGGTGCGGGCTTCCTCTAGGGCGTGGGTCAGTCTTTCGGCCGCCAGGTGGTATTCGCCGCGCAGAAAGATATAGGCGGTTTGCGCCTGAATCGCGTAGGCGGCGATCGCGATGCCTTCGAGCAATTGATGCGGGTCTTTTTCGAGTAGGAGCCTGTCCTTGAACGTCCCGGGTTCCATTTCATCGCCGTTGACGACCAGATAGTGGGTCGGGTTTCTGTCAGCGTCGTTCGGCTCCGGCATCGGAACGAGGCTCCATTTCAGGCCGGTGTTGAAGCCTGCGCCGCCCCGGCCTCTGAGTCCTGCGTCCCTGACCCATTGCTGGACTTCTTTCGGCTGTAGATTATTGATCGCATGGGCGAGTCCCTGGTAGCCGCCGGTTTTCAGATAATCCGAGAGCGTGGCGAAAGGGCGATCCGCTTTGATGTTTTGAGTTAAGGGTCTGTCCATTCTATCCATCGCGCTTTATTCCCCGAAAATCTGCTGCACCGCATGTTCGGCGAGATCCACTATCAGCTGATCGCCGACCATCGCCACCGGTGCGTGATCGCAGGCGCCGAGACAGACGATCGGTAAAATCGTGTACTCGCCATCGTGTGACATTTCGCCGAGTTCGACGTTCAAATGCCGGCACAGACGTTCGCGCACCTGTTCGGCGCCCAGCATCCAGCAGGTCACGCTGTTGCAGAGATGGATCACGGTCCTGCCGACGGGCTGGCGATAGATCAGGTTGTAAAAGGTCGCGACGCCTTCCAGTTCTGCCGGTGAAGCATCCAGCAGTGCGGAGACGGCGACCAGGCACTCGTCGGAAACCCAGCCGCGGTGTTTTTGAACGATCTTCAGCGCCTCGATCGAAACGGCAGACTTGTCTTCATAGTGGCTCATTTCGCGGTGAATCTCGTCGATTTCGGCGGCACTTAACCCTGCAAACGGTTGGTTTGTTGATTCCTGCATGTCAGCGGTCCACGTCAGCCATCACAAAATCGATGCTGGCCAGTATCGCGATCAGGTCGGCGACCATCATGCCCCGGCACAGCATCGGTATCATTTGCAAATGCGCGAAAGAAGGCGTTCGGATGCGGGTGCGGTAGGACATGCCGCCGCCGTCGCTGGTCAGGTAATAGGCGTTCAAGCCCTTGGTCGCCTCGACGGTCACGCAGGCCTCTCCGGCCGGTACGACAGGCCCCCAGCTCACGTTCAGAAAGTGTTGAATCAGCGTTTCGATATCGTGCAGTGTGCGCGTCTTCGGCGGCGGCGTGGTCAGCGGGTGATCGGCCTTATAGGGGCCTTCGGGCATGTTGTCCAGGCATTGCCTGATAATCCTGACGCTCTGGCGCATCTCCTCGACCCGCACCGCGCAGCGGTCGTAGCAGTCGCCATGCTCCGCGGTCGGTATTTCGAATTCGTAGTGTTGGTAGCCCGAGTACGGCCGGGCCTTCCGGTAATCCCAAGCCAGGCCGGTCGCGCGCAGTCCCGCGCCGGTCGCGCTCCAGGCTATCGCTTCCTCGGTCGAATAAGCGCCGACGCCCTGCGTCCGGCGTTTGATCGTGCTGTTCTGCATGACCAGTTTGTCGTAATCGTCCAGCCGACCCGGCAGATAATCGACAAACTCACGAATCCGTCTATCCCATCCCTTGGGCAAATCCATCGCGACACCGCCGATCCTAAAATAGCTGGAATGCATCCTCGCGCCGCTGATCGATTCGACAATATCGAAGACCTTTTCGCGGTCGATAAACATGTAAAAAATCGGCGACATCTGGCCGATGTCCTGGGCAAAGGTGCCGTAGAACAAAAGATGGCTGGCCAGCCGGTACAGTTCGGCGATCATGACCCGAATCACCTCGGCCCGCTCCGGGACTTTGATGCCGGCCAGTTTCTCGACGGCCAGCACGTAGGGCAGGTTGTTCATCGAGCCGCCCAGGTAATCGATCCGGTCCGTGTAAGGGATATAGGTATGCCAGGACTGGCGTTCACTCATTTTTTCGGCGCCGCGGTGATGATAGCCGATGTCCGGCAACGCGTTGACGATTTCTTCGCCGTCCAGTTGCAGGGCGATGCGGAAAGCGCCGTGAACGCTCGGATGATTCGGGCCCATGTTCAGGAACATGAAGTCGGTGTCTTCGCTGCGCCGGCTCATGCCCCAGTCCTCGGGAACGAAACGCAAGGCGTTTTGCTCGATGTCCTGGCGTTCATCGGGAAGGCCGAAAGGTTCCCTTTCGGTCGCGCGGGCGTAATGATCCTTGCGCAACGGATGGCCCTCCCAGGTCGGCGGCATGATGATGCGGCGAAGATGCGGATGGCCTTCGAAGACGATGCCGAACAGGTCCCAGACCTCGCGTTCGTACCAGTTCGCCGAAGGCCAGAGGCCGCAGACCGTCGGCAGGGCCAGGTCATCCTCGCTGAGGGCGACTTTCAGGCGGATGTCCTCGTTGCGGGTAAATGACAGCAGATGATAGATGACCGTGAAGTCGCTCTCCGGCAGTCCGTGGCGGTGAACACGCTGGCGCTCGTCGACGGCGGTCAGGTCGAACAGCATCTGATAAGGGGAGGGGTGGCGCTTTAAATAGTCGAGAACGGCGCGCAGTTGCAGCCGGGGAATCCACAGGGTCGTAATGCCGTCGGCGGTCGGTTGAACAATTAGGTCGGCGATACGCAAGCGCTCGGCAAGTTCCTGCGCAATGTCCTGAGGATGGTCAATTGGGCCTGGATTAGCGATCACTGTTATCCCCAAGGCGTCGTTGATTTCGGCCGGCTAGAGCTCGTCGGGGCTTCTTAACTCCCGAGTGCGCATCCTGTCCTCGGTCAGAAGGTCGCGATAGCTCGGTTTTTCGGCCGGTTTGACGACGGCTTGGTCGCCGACGGTCCAGCTCAGAGGGCGCCTTTCCTGACCTATCGCCTGTTGCAGCAGCATCAGTCCCTGCAGCAGCGCCTCGGGGCGGGGCGGGCAGCCCGGCACATACACATCGACCGGCAGAAATTTGTCCACGCCCTGCACGACGCTGTAGATATCGTACATGCCGCCGGAGTTCGCGCAGGAGCCCATCGAAATCACCCAGCGCGGCTCCAGCATCTGGTCATACAGGCGTTTGACGACCGGCGCCATTTTGCGGAAAACGGTGCCCGAGATCACGATCAAATCGGCCTGGCGGGGTGAAGCGCGGATCACTTCGGAGCCGAAGCGGGCAATGTCGTGACGGCTGGTGAAGGCGGTCGCCATTTCGACATAACAGCAGGAAAGCCCGAAATTAAACGGCCAGACCGAATTGGCCTGGCCCCAGGCGACCATGTCTTCGAGCTTGGCGAGCAGGAAGTTCTGGCGCAGGACGTCTTCATTGGCGTGCGCCCCCGGTTGCGGGGCAGGATCGTCGTTGGCGCGGGTCAGAGTCCAATGCATGCATATCCCCTAGGGCCTGTTGACGGGAGCATCGCGGCGTTGCCGGCGGGTCCGCCAGTCGAGCGCGCCGATCGCGGCGAGGTAAATCAGTGTCGCGATCAGGATGCCGATAAACATCGATGCTTCGAAAAAGCCCATCCAGCCTGCCTGCTTCACCGCCACGGACCAGGCAAACAGAAAGACGGTCTCCATATCGAAGATCACAAAAAAAATTGCCATCAGAAAGAAGTGCACCGAAAAACGAATATGCACATCGCCTGTTGGGACGATGCCGGATTCGAAAGGCTCGTCGGCAGCCTGCGCGCGGTGTCTTTGTCCGAGAAGATAAGCGCCGCCCAGCATCGCGGCAGTAATCAAGAGTATCGCCCCGAAATAAATGATCAGCGGGAGAAGATTGGCGGCAGGACTGACTTCGGCATTCATTCAGAACCCTCATCTTACCGTGAATGAGAAGGAGACCGGCCGATTTTAAGTCCACGAAATTCGAATCAATTCGGCTTTCGATCAGAGATAATTCAGACAGTCTCTATGTGGGGCTTAAAACACCCATGCCCCAATCGTTTTATTCGCTTGTTGTGACAAAACAATTCGGCAATCGTTCGCAGATTTTTGTACTTTTGAATTCATCCCACGCCATGCCCGGTCAGCATCGCCTTGACCGCATCGGCCAACAAGGCATCGAGCCGGATGCAGGAGGTCGCATGGTCGATGCTGTCGGTGCTCCAGAGCGCCTGGATGCCGGCCTCTTGAATCACGCGCTCGGCATCCGCGCAAAACAGCGCATGAGTCACGACCGCATGAATCTCATCCGCGCCTTTGGCCTTTAACAATTCGGCGGCCTTGGCCAGCGTGCGTCCGGTGCTGGCCATGTCGTCGACGATCACGACCGGTTGGTGGCGGTAATCGGCATCCGGCAGCGTCAGCGTGACCTCAGTGTCGCCGAGCCTGACTTTTTCCGCGACCTGAAATGAAAAACCGGTCATCTTAGCAAGCGTCGCCACCCATTGCCTCGATTCGCTATCGGGCCCCAGCAACAGCGCGGTATCGAGCTGCTGTTTGAGAAAATCCGCGATCGCGGCCGTGGCATTCAGGCTAATTGCATGCTCGAGCGGGATCGCCTGTTGCAGCCGGTCGATCCGGTGCAGGTGCGGGTCGACCGTGATCACAGCGTCGAACAAGTCGGCCATCAACCGGCCGATGTGACGTTGGCTGACCGCGACACCCGGCCGGTTCGCAAAGTCCTGGCGCATGTAGCACAGATAGGGCGCGATCAGCGTCAAGCGCTTTGCGCCAAGTTCTCTTGCGGTTCTGGCAGATAGCAACAATTCGATCAGCTTGTCGTTCGGCTGGTTCAGGCTGCGGCAAATCAGCACATGTTCGGGCAAAGCGGGGGGCAGGGCGATGAAACTTTCGCCGTCCGGAAAATGATGCACATCGACTTCGGCCAACGGCAGGCCGAGGCGGGTCGCCAGGCGGCGCGCCTGCCGCAGATAGTCTGAAAAGGCCAGAATCAGCATCGCTCTAAAAGGCCATCAGCGGCTTGAGTAAGTCGACACTATCGCCCAAGGTGTAGCCGTGGTTTTGGGCGGCCAGATCCTTAGCAAAGGTGAAATCGGCCGGAAACTCGGCATGAATGCGGTACAACACATCGCCTTTTTTGACCGGGTTGCCCAATTTTTTGAGCAGATCGACGCCGGCCCGTTTCATCATCGGCGCGCCGGCCATCCGGGCGATTTTGGCCATCTGCAGATTGTCGATTTCGGTCACGATGCCGTCGTTTTGCGCAACCACCTCATGACAAAGCGAGCCCGGCGTTAAATCGATCGGTTTCGAACCCTGAGCCTGGATAATCTCGTTCATTTTCGCACAGGCCCGGCCCGATTCGAGAATATCGCGTGCAATCGCATAGCCCTGACCGCCGCGCACGTCGGGGTCGAATTCGATGATGCGGCCGGCCAAGTGCAAGGATTTTTGGCGCAAATCCTCTGGTGCGCCAGGATCGTTTTGCAGCACCAGCATCACATCGCGCGCCTCCAGCGCCGGACCGATGCCGCGCCCGATCGGCTGGCGTCCGTCGGTGATCATCACTTCCAGGTGCAGGTTGAGCCGGTCGCCGACGAATTCGAACAGCTTGCGCAATGCGAGCGCCTGCCGCATTTGCCTCACTTTCGCGGAAGGACCGACAGGTATATCGATCAAAAGATGCGTCGAGCCGGCAGCCAGCTTTTTGGACAAGATCGACGCAACCAATTGACTCTGCGAATCGATGCTTAACGGACGCTCAACCGCGATCAGCATGTCATCGACCGGCGCGAGCCGGGCCGTGCCGCCCCAGGCCAGACAACCGCGTTCGCGGCGCACGATGTCATGCAGTTGCTCGGGATTCAGATTGACTTCGCATAACATTTCCATCGTATCGGAGGTGCCGGCCGGCGAGGTGATCGCCCGGCTCGATGTTTTCGGTATCAGCATGCCATGCGCGGCGACGATCGGCACGACCAGCATCGAGGTCCGGTTGCCGGGAATACCGCCGATGCAATGCTTGTCGGCCACCAAGGGCTCATCCCAGTCGATCCGGTCTCCGGATTGAAGCATTGCGCGGGTCAAATAGAGCAGCTCGTCGCGATCCAGGCTATTCTGTCCGGTCGCGACCAGAAAAGCGGCAATTTCCATTTTCGAATAGCGGCTTTCGACGATGTCATTGCATATGCTATTGAAATCGGCCTGATCGAGCCTCTCTCCGTTGATCTTGCGGCGCACAGCATCCATCGATTTGGGCGGTTCGGCATGATTGATCGTGACCAGGCAGCCTTCTTCGCAGCTGAATTGTTCGAAAGCCTGTTCCGACAAGCCGAGCTCTCCGGGCTGCACGATCGACGCATCATCGACCACGTTCAGCACCGCCAATACCTTGGTGTCATCCAAACTGACCTGAATCTTCGACAGCGCCTGAAAACCCTCCGCGCGGTAAATGCCGCATTCGCGGTGCATATAGGCGACGTTTTCATGATAGGTATCGATCGCGGTTCGGCGAAGTTGCAGGGTGTCGGTACTCATGGCAGTTGTTATTGTTAGCGTTTGCCGATCATGCGATTAATCCGGCCTATTGTCAACTAGCCGGCTTTACAGGCAAGCCATGGAATGGCATAGTAAACTATTGGCCGGTAGACTCAATGGCGCCGAGGGCAGGGAGCTGCAAATCCGCGCCGGATGAGAGTTTACGGAAAACAGAGAACACATCGATATTTATGAGCAAATGCAGTTGGGCGCTGAGCAGCCCGCAAATGGAAAACTATCACGACGCCGAATGGGGCGTGCCGGTGCATGACGATCGGCTGTTGTTTGAGTTTCTGGTATTGGAAGGTGCGCAGGCAGGGCTGAGCTGGTCGACGGTTTTAAGCAAGCGCGAAAATTATCGGAAGGCGTTCGATCATTTCGATCCCGAAAGCGTGGCTCGCTACGACGAGCGGAAAATTGTAGAACTGCTGCAAAATCCTGGCATCATCCGCAACCGGTTGAAAGTTCAGGCCGCCGTGGCCAATGCCAAGGCTTTTCTGGCCGTGCAGGAAGTCTTCGGCAGCTTCGACGCCTATATCTGGCGTTTTGTCGACGGCGCTCCGGTAGTGAATCACTGGCGGTCGCTTGAGCAAATGCCGGTCTCGACGCGGGTGTCCGAAATCCTCAGCCGCGACCTGAAAAAGCGCGGCTTCAAGTTTGTCGGCAGTACGATCTGTTATGCCCACATGCAGGCGACCGGCATGGTCAACGATCACACGGTCGATTGTTTCCGGCATGCCGAAATCATCAATCAATATCCATCGCTAGAGGAGGAGTAAGTCACCATGCGTTTTTTACACACGATGATTCGAGTTCGCGATCTGGAAGAATCGCTCGATTTTTTCTGCAATAAACTGGGGCTGATCGAAGGCAGAAGGCTGGATCACGAGGCCGGCCGCTTTACGCTGGTTTACCTGCACGCGCCCAAAGACGCCAAACAATCCAAAGAAATGCAGTCCCCGGAAATCGAACTGACCTTCAATTGGGACCCGGAAGACTATACCGGCGGACGCAACTTCGGCCATTTGGCGTTTGAAGTCGACAACATTTACGCAACCTGCCAAAAGCTGATGGATGCCGGCATCTTGATCAACCGGCCGCCGCGCGACGGCCACATGGCGTTCACTCGTTCGCCGGACCAGATTTCGATCGAATTGTTACAAAAAGACGGCCCACTGCCACCGCAGGAGCCTTGGCTTTCGATGGCGAATAGCGGAAGTTGGTGATAGGCAAGTGGGCATTGATTGCTCATTTATTGGGTGAGTGCTCCGCTTCTGTCGATTCCGCCGATTTGGTCATCCGTCGCGATTGCCGAAAGTACGGCGAACCCAAACCTAAACCAGAACCTCAAATCCCTCAAAATGCTTTGGTTGCAACTGCATCGCAACTTGTCCCTTTAGGTGCCGGCGGCAAATAGCCGCGCTTAGCTTGCGGTGCGCGGCTTTGCCGCCGGCATGAATATTTTAAAAAGGGAAAACGTATCATTTAGCAAACCCCGTGCCAATAATAAAATTAGCCATATTTACATTTAAAAAAGTCAAATCTATTTTTTTCTCCACCGCAAAACCCATGCCAAAATATATTTTGTAAATTATATCAAAACTGATATAATTTAACCCATGAAACAGATAACCTTCCTTGGCGACTCCCTGGCTCGATTACGTGACTTTCCGGCTGACGTTCGTCAGGATGCCGGCTTTCAACTCGATAAACTCCAGCGCGGTCGACAGCCCGACGACTTCAAGCCGATGCCGGTCATAGGGCAGGGCGTCGAAGAGCTTCGTATCGTCGATGAATCCGGCGCTTTCCGCGTCATCTATTACGCCCGCCGGCCCGAATCCGTCTATGTCCTTCATACTTTCCAGAAAAAGACCCAGACGACCGCCAAGCGTGACATTGACCTTGCCGCCAAACGATACATCGACCTTATGAGGGCCACAATGACCAACCAAACCTTTGTCAGCGTCTTTGACGCTATCGCCGACACGCCGGCGCAATCCGCCAGTCTCCAGGCTCGTGCCGAGCTGATGCAGCAGATTACTGACATCATTCAAGCCAACGCCTGGACACAAACCGAAGCCGCCCAGCATTGCGGAATCACCCAACCGAGAATGAACGACCTGCTCAATGGCAAGCTGTCTAAATTCTCTCTCGACGCGCTTTTCAACATTGCAGCTGCCCTAGGCCGTCGCGTTCATATAACTCTTGAAGCCGCTTGATGTTTTGAGCGTCTGTCCGGCCGAACACCGATAAAAAACGCTTCGGATGTGAGCCGGCCTGGGGCATTTTGCTTTTCTTTTTTCGTCTTGCCGGTCGGCATGATCTCGATGTGGAGAGTCCACATTATAACCAGTGGACTCTTGTGTCATAGTGACAATTTAAAGAGGGTCAAAAGTAGACTTAAGCTCATGATCTATAAAAGAAAAGTGACGTTTTCGAAGAAAACGTCACTCTACATTAAAAGTCAGCGGCCAAGCCGAAGGTGAGGGCTCTGATAAGATTTTGATATTTAAAGAGAAAAATAAATTTGACTAAAAACTGATCATTTTGGCGGGAACCTAGAAAAACAGCCGATTTTCGGCAGGGCGTCCACAAGCTTTTCCACAAAAATTGTGGATAACTCGCGCCACGTTTTGATCCTCTCCAGTTCGTTCTGGAGTGCGTAAAGTTCCTGTTAGCTCTAAAATCCTTTTCGGCGTCCAACGTCGATTCTTGAACCGTAAAACGCCGCGACTGAATAGCCAATCGTCCCAGTCTTCGTGGCCTACGTGTTTACGATCCCACAAGAGCAAAAGCTTCTCGGCCATCGCCGGCGCGCCTTCCTTGTCCCATTGCCGAATCTCTTCGACGGGCACGCCGATCAATTCGGCCGCTCGATCTTCGTTCAGGCCCGCGATATGGAACCGGGTCTGATAAAAGCTCGATTTCTTTTTCGCCATGTTTCAATGCCTCAAAAAGCTTTACGATAGCTGAACCCGCTTTGGCTATGATTAACTTAAAGACTTCGCATAATGTATATTATGTTAAATTAAGTAGTATGCGAAATATCCCGACGCCCTCTTTGCTGCCGTTCCAACGCAAAGACGCAGGAACGGCGAGATTCTAATCAATCCACCATTTCAGTCCACCGACAGCGCTCCTTGACCAGCTTGTCGGTTTTTTGGTTGCCGATACCTTTCGCGATCAACGCAATCACGCGGTCGTCGGTATCGTATCCGACATGCGCATCCAAGGGGTTGGCGAATTTGCCGAGTCCGAAGGCATCCATAATAGTGGCGACATTGATGTTGATGTTGGTTACGTCGATGCAAAGCCGCGAATCCAGGTATTTTTCGACAAAACCGTGCGGGATCGCATAACTCAACAAATCGTTCGGGTCGCTGAACGCGATGATCGGCGTTTTGGACAGCAGGCGCTCCTGATATTTGTCT
The DNA here is from genome assembly GCF_041897535.1 of Methylomicrobium lacus. GTDB lineage: Bacteria > Pseudomonadota > Gammaproteobacteria > Methylococcales > Methylomonadaceae > Methylomicrobium > Methylomicrobium lacus_A. Next base: position 278,868 of record NZ_CP169217.1, on the reverse strand, counting down.
CCCGTGGCATCGCAATACGCGTGTTTTTGATTCGCGACGTCCGGCAATTTTCGTCCCAATTGCAGCATCGGCAATTGATTGGACATCATGTAGATCGGAATCTCCTTGTTTTTCAAGGCTTCACGGAAACCTACATCGCGCTCATTGATCAATGACGCGATGCGCTGCATGCCGTCGATGGTGATGCGGCTGCCGAGGCTATGCGAGATGACCGCGTATTCATCGTTACGGACATTCTGGGCCAGTGCGGTATCTTTAAACGAGCAGGACTGCTGAACATCGTCCGGCAAGCTGCTCCAGCCATCGCGAGCCATCCAACAGAAAGCCTGGGCGAAAGACACCAGAATGTCTTCCCTGCTTTCGCCAAGGTAAATGATTGGATCGGGGCCGGTGTCGTTCGAAAATTTCTTCAACAGATCGTTGACTTCCGCGCGTCGAAACGAATATTCTCCGGAATTGTCGTATGCCAGCACTTCTTTTTGCGGCGCGGTGATCTTCGACCAGGTCAATTCATAAAACAGTAACTCATTTTTTCTATCCTTACTGAGCAAACGGTGGATGCGCAAATTGCCGAGATTTTTGCTGGCATCGGTCCGGCTGGTCAGCGTGATGTTTTTCGGATGCGCGGACTGGGCGGTCAGGTCGAGCTTTTGCGCGAGCTTTTCCAGAAATTGCGTTGCATAACCCGGCAGATGGTCGCCGACGCCATGCACCATCAGCACTTTCATTTTTCCATGGGTATTGTCGAGATGCGGCGCAAGACCTGCAAACGGCTTGCCCCAGATTTCGCAGGCACGGGTATCGACTGACTCCTGTTTTTCCAGAAAAGCCTCGACCATGCCCTTCCCCAGGCTGGCGGCGCAACCGCTCAGTAAAATTGCGCTGCAAGGTAAAATGAGGATGTTCAATAATCGTTTCATCGGTTATAGTGGTGGCGATAAGGGATGCAGAAATACTATCATTTAGCCCTTAAAATTGATACGGAACTCAACTTTTGAGTTATACAGGATTATGATCAGGCACTTCGCTAATCGATTAACAGGATTGATTGTTGTCTTCTTATTCGCCATCCCCCCTCTCCAGGCTCAGAACCTCTCCGAAATTGTTGATCTTGCACTGCAGAACGATCCCAATCTGAAAAAGGTGGAAGCCGAAAGGTTGGCCCGCGGTGAATCGAAAGACCAGAGTCTGGCCCGTTTTCTTCCGGTCGTCACGGCAACAGCGACTTCGAAAAAGGAATTTCTGCACAATCAAAAGGCAAAAGCGATTGTCATCCCCTCCGGCAATATCGGCATTCCCGCCTTCAATTTAGCGGGCAATCTGGTCGACCAGGATTTCTGGAGCCATACCTTCGATTTGAATTTTACCCAGCCCGTATTCCATTGGGATCACTGGGTGCAATTAAGTCAATCCGAAAATGTGATTGCACAGGCCGAAGCCAATTTGGCAGCCGAAATCCAGAACCTGTTGCTGAAAACGACGACAGCTTATTTCGACATCTTGTCGGCCCGGGATAATCTGGAATTTACGATGGCCGAAAAAGAAGCGATCGCTAGGCAACTCGAACAAGCAAAACAACGCTTCGAGGTCGGCATCATTCCGATTACCGATGTGAATGAGGCGCAGGCGGCATTCGATCAAGCCTATGCGAATGAAATCGAAGCGGCAAACCAGCTCGACAACAAGAATGAAGCTTTGAAGGAGATCATCGGCGACCACGATGTCGTGCTCGACCTTCTGGGCGAGGAATTGCCGCTGAAAAAGCCCGAGCCAGCCGATATCAACCAATGGAGCGATAGCGCGGAAGCGAGCAATCTCGGCGTGATCGCCGCTTACAATCAGACCGAAGCGGCGCGCAAGGCGATCGAGATTCAACGCAGCGACCACTTGCCGCAATTGGATATTGTTGCCTCTTACGAGAAGTCGGACGTGAACAGTTCGTTTGGTTTTCGCGGGGAAAATGAGAGTGTCGGCATGCGCTTGAACGTGCCTCTGTTCGAGGGCGGCGCGGTCAATTCACGGACGCGGCAGGCGCAATATGAATACGATGCCGCCAAGGAAAACCTGAATGCGATCAAACGCTCGATCACCCGGCAGGTCAAGGACGCCTATCGCGGCGTGGTGAGCAATATCAGCCGTGTGGAGGCCCTCAAAACTGCGGTCGCCTCATCGGAAGCCTCGCTGGAAGCGTCCCAGGCAGGCCTTGAAGTCGGCACGCGCACGATGGTCGAGGTGCTGAGCGAGCAAAGAAATCTGTACCGATCCAAACGGGATTATTCCAGGGCGCGTTATGATTATTTGATCAACAGTATCCGATTGAAACAATTGGCCAGCAATTTGACCCGTGAAGATCTGGTTCAAATCAGCCGTTTGTTGCAGCCCGGCCAGCCGCCGGAGCAAAAGCCCGCACCGTAATCATCAGGCAATCTGCAAGACCTTCGCGCCGCGAATGTTGCCGGCCTTCAAGTCGACCAGCGCCCGGTTCGCATCGCTCAACGGATAGCGCTGAACTTCCGGCTGCATCCGCATGGCCGCCGCGAGCTCCAGAAACTCGCTCACATCGCGGCGGGTGATGTTGGCGACGCTTTTGATTTCTTTTTCAAGCCACAAGTGCTTTGGATAATCCAGTTCCAGCAATTTGTGCTTGTCGTCCTCCTTCCGAATCGCGTTGATGACCAGCCTTCCGCCGGCTTCGAGATTCGCCAAGGCATGCACGATCGGCGCCCAGGCCGGTGTGGTGTCGATGATCGCATCCAGCTTGTGCGGCGCGAGTTGATCGCTCTCCCCGGCCCATGCCGCGCCCAGTTCGAGCGCAAAACGCCGCTCTTCGGCGCTACGGGCAAACACATAGACTTCGCTGTTGGGATATTGGTGACGCGCCATCTTCAGCACCAGATGGCCGGAGGCGCCGAATCCGGTCAGGCCGAGGCGCGCGCCGTCCCGAATCTGGGTCAAGCGCAATGAGCGGTAACCGATGGCGCCGGCGCATAGCAAGGGCGCGGCTTCCGCATCGCTGAACGCCGAAGGTATCGGATAAACGAAGTGCTCGGGTACGGTCATCAGTTCGGCATAGCCGCCGTTGGCATCCCGCCCGGTGGCGATGAAATCGGTACACAGATTCTCATTGCCCGCACGACAAAACTTGCATTTGCCGCAGGCCGAAAAAATCCATGCCACCCCTACTCTGTCGCCGAGCGCGACCGAAGTGACTCGATCGCCGATTGCAACGACCCGCCCGACCACTTGATGCCCCGGAATCACCGGCAAACGTGGCGGCGGCGTTCGTCCTTCGATTTCATCGAGCTCGGTATGACATACACCGCAGACCGAGACTTGAATCAACACGCCGTGATCGTCAGGCACCGGATCCGGCATCTCGACCAACGTGAGCGGACGCGGATTGCCAGCCAGCTTGCTAAGATGGGTTAAGACCATCGCTTTCATGATCGCTTATGCCAGACGGAGGGCAATTTCAATCGCCGGCAGAGGTCAGCGATTGAACCGCGCCCAACCCGCACGATTATTTGATCTCGATACTCTTCCGCTTGGTCTTTTCCAGCTTGGGCAGCGCGATTTCGAGAATGCCGTCCTTGAACGAAGCCTTCGCCTTATCCGAATCGACCTGCGCCGGCAGCGTCAGGGTTCTTTGGAATTCGCCGCGGCTGATCTCGCGCCGGTAATATTCGCCGCTCTCCTTTTTTTCTTCCTTCTTGGAGGACGCCTTGATCGTGATCGTCTGATTGCTCAGCGTCACGTCGAGATCCTCTTTTTTGACGCCGGGCAGCGCCGCATGGACTTTGAGTTCGTCATCGGTCTCGATGATGTCGACCTTCGGCATCTCGATGCCCGCAGGAAACTGCATTGCCGGAAATCTCGGAAATTTGAGATCGAAAGGATGCAGCCAGCGCCGCGACAGCATGTCGTCGAACCAGCGGTCCAGATCGTCAAAAGGCATCAAGCCGCGCGCGCTTTCACTATCGGATGCCTTGCTGATGATGTCTTTGCTGGCTTTATTTTCTTTGTTTTCTTTTTCTTCTTTCATATCCGTTACCTGATGTGATAAGACAATAGATCAACACGTTCGAAAAAAGACGATCCGGCGGTTGGTCAAAAACCAATGGACAGCCTATTTTTTCTAACGGTAAAGTAGCCTATTCCGCCGCACAATCCTATTCGTAAAAATACCTAAATGACCTTGACAAAAACCGAGCCGACACCGCCGAATCCCGGATCAACGCTGATTCAGCATTTGCTGTCGCCGCAGGCCTATCCGCATCCGGTTACCGCCGTGCGCTTGATCGAAACGCACATTTCCTGGGTGCTGCTGACAGGCGACTTTGCGTATAAAATCAAAAAACCGGTCAACTTCGGCTTTCTGGACTTTTCGACGCTGGAACTGCGCCGCCAATACTGCCAGGAAGAGCTGCGCCTGAACCGGCGGCTGGCCGAGGACTGGTATTTGGGCGTCGTAGCAATTACCGGCTCGCTTGAACAACCCCATATCGAGGGAGACGGCGAGGCGATCGAATACGCGGTCAAGATGCGGCAATTTCCGACCGGATTGACCTTGAAGGACCGGGTCAAATGCGGGCAAGTCGATCGGACGGAAATCGATCAGATTACCGATCTGCTCGCCGATTTTCATGCGCATATCGCGAAGGCCGAAGCCGCTTCGCACTATGGCGGCAGCGCGGACATCAAACACTGGTTTGAGGAAAACTTTGCGCATCTGCGGCCCAGGTTGAAGGATGATAGGCAACTGAAACAACTGCAAGCAATCGAAGACGGGGGACAGGTGGAGTGGCTATTGAAAGCCGGCCTGATGGAAGACCGCAAACGCGCAGGCTTCGTGCGGGAATGCCATGGCGACATGCACCTTGGCAACATGACCTCGATCGACGGTCAAATCATCCTCTTCGACTGCATCGAATTCAATCCGATGCTGCGCTGGATCGACGTGGTCAGCGAAGTGGCTTTCCTGATCATCGACTTGCTGCACTTCAATCTGGACGCCCTCGCCTACCGTTTTCTGAACCGGTACCTGCAACGTACCGGCGATTATCAGGGCGTGGCGCTGCTGCGCTACTATCTGGTCTACCGCGCCTTGGTGCTGGCCAAGGTCAGTTTATTGCGTTCCGAGCAACAGCACGATCCGGCGCTTTTAGAGCAAAATCTCGCCGAATACCGTGTCTATGCCAATCTGGCCGAACGCTTTACCCAGCCTTCCAAACCGATGCTGTTGATCACGCACGGCTTTTCAGGTTCAGGCAAGTCTTATCACGCCGTCCGGCTTGCCGAACGGATCGGCGCGGTGCAGCTGCGCTCGGACATCGAACGCAAGCGCCTCTATGGTTTCAGCGCCGAGCAAAACACCGGCAGCACGACCGGCGGCGGCATCTACAGCGAGGAGGCGACGCAACTCACCTACGACCGGCTCGCCGCCGAGGCCAAAACCGTGCTCGAAGCCGGCTTTACGGTGATCGTCGATGCGACTTTTTTGAAAACCGCACAGCGGAAGCAATTTTGGCAATTGGCAAGCGAGTGCGGCGTTCCGTTTCGGATCCTGGATTTTCAGGTGCCCGATTCGGTATTGATTCAGCGTATTTTGCAGCGACAACATCAGGATGCTTCCGAAGCGACGCTGGCCGTTTTGCAGCGGCAGCAGCAAAACGCTGAACCCTTGCACCCTGAAGAGCAGGCACTGACGTCAACGATCGACTTCGACAACGAACAGGCCATCGCCTGGACATTTTCTCAGCTGACCTAGCTTGCAAGGATTGGGATATGGTTTATTTCCTGGCATTTAACAATAAAAAAACATAGCCAGATCATTCATTTAACATAGTTCAATAAAATTCAGCGGAATTTAATACGCTCAAAATCTGACAAAAGCTATTGGTGTCAGCAGGTTCCGTGTAAGATAAAAGCATTACGAAGCGTATTGAAAATCCGAGCATTTCGGTCGGTTTATCTCTTTCCAACCCTCTTGAGGCAGCAGCTTATGAGCAAGTTAAGCGAAGAAGAGCGACAAAAAATTCTGGCCAGTTCACCGGTCGGCACCTGGGCCTTGATGCTGACCGTCGGCGGCGCGATGGCGCTGGCCTGGCTGTTCATGTATTACGGCGTATTTCTGCCGCGCGGCCCGATAGGTTGAGGAGGCGACATGCATATAGATCCACTGGAAAAAAAATGGGCGGCAATCGCGCTCGGTATTGCAGGGCTCTTTGTGACGGTGATTCTGGCGTCGGCACTTTTTCACGGCATCCATGCGCCGAGTCATGTCGAAACGATCGACTCGGCTTCCCTGCATTTGAGTGCTGAGTTTGCCGAGGACAAGCTCGGCATCGAGGAAGGCGCCAACGGCAATATCACGGTACGGATCGTCGCGGGCCGTTACGGTTTTTACCCGCAAGACATCGTGCTGCCGACCGAGACGCCGTTGACGTTTCGGCTGGTCAGCCAGGATGTGATTCACGGCGTACACATCCCGATGACGAACATGAGCACGATGATCGTGCCTGGCTATGTCGCCGAGGTCAAGACCGTGCTGCATCATCCGGGCGCCTATCCCTTGCTTTGTAACGAATATTGCGGCATGGGCCATGCGCACATGTGGAACAATATCAAGGTGATCAGCAAGGCGCAGTGGGATGCGCTCAAACATCCTCAAGGAGACGCGAGCCATGAATAATGCAATTGAAAAAAAACTGGCACTGACCCATTTCTGGGTCGCCTTCGGCGCTTTCGCGCTGGCCTGCCTGATGGGCATCTATCAGGTGATCGAGCGCTCGGGCTTCATCGGCTGGATACAATCGCGCGAAGTCTATTACGCCTCGACCAGTACGCACGGGGTGTTGATGGCGTTCGTGCTGACCACCTTTTTCATCATGGGCTTCGGCTATTATGTCGCGACGACCACGCTGAAACTGCCGGTCTGGAACAAGACCTTCGCCTGGGCCGGATTCTGGGTCTCATTGACCGGCGTCGTGTTGGCCGCCCTGCCCTTGTTGAGCGGCGCCGCCTCGGTGCTGTTCACGTTCTATCCGCCGATGCAGGCGCATGTGCTGTTCTATATCGGCGCGACATTATTGGTCGTCGGCTCCTGGTTCTGGTGCGTGTCGATGATTGTGATGTACATGCAGTGGAAAAAAGCCAATCCGGATCAGCCGGTGCCGCTCGCGATGTTCGCGACCGCCGCGAATGCGATTTTGTGGCTCTGGACCAGCGCCGGCGTCGCGGCCGAAGTGTTGTTCCAGCTGATCCCATGGGCGCTCGGCTGGGTCGATACGATCGATGCGGGACTCGCGCGCACCCTGTTCGCCTGGACTTTGCATCCGATCGTGTATTTTTGGCTGATTCCGGCCTATACCGCGTTTTACTGCCTGGTGCCGAAACAGGCGGGTGGCTACGTGTTCAGCGACGAGATGGCGCGCGCGGCATTCATCCTGCTGGTCGTGTTCAGTCTGCCGATCGGCTTTCACCATTTGTACATGGACCCGGAACAAGCCAGCGGCTGGAAACTCTTGCATGCGGTCGGCACCTTCGTGGTGACTTTGCCGACCTTCATTACCGGCTTCACGGTGATCGCATCGCTCGAAATCGCCGGCCGTTTGAACGGCGGCAAAGGCCTGTTCGGCTGGATCGGCTCGCTGCCGTGGACCAATCACTTGGTGCTGGCGATCATCCTTAGCCTTTTGATGCTGATCTTCGGCGGCTTCGGCGGACTGATCAACGCCAGTTATGCGATGAATGCAATGATCCATAACACCGCCTGGGTTTCGGGCCACTTCCACCTGATCTTCGGCGGCACCACGATCATCATGTATTTCGGCATCGCCTACTATTTCTGGCCGGTGTTGACCGGCAAGCCGTTGTTTTCGAACAATCTGGCGTTGATCCAGCTGTGGACCTGGTTCATCGGCATGGTGATCCTGACCACGCCCTGGCACATCCTCGGCCTGCTCGGCCAGCCGCGGCGGATCGACAAGGTCAATTACAACAATTTGCTGACCTTATCCTGGGAGCCTTACGAAATCACGATGATCTTCGGCGGCCTGATCCTGGTCGGATCGGCGGGGCTTTTGATCTACAACCTCGCGAAGACCCAGTTTCATGTGACCGAGACCTATGAAGGCGAAGTCGAATATGCAGAGCCGATCCATCCGGTCACAGCGCTGCCGGCCTATCTGAACAGCTTTTCGATGTGGAACTGGGTGATCGCCGCGTTCATGCTGATCGCCTTCGGTTATCCGATCGCGCAGTTCTTTTTGATGAAAACCTACGGTTCCAGCCCTTGGGGATACTGAGTATGAACAGACTATTGCTCTCTCTGATTTTGGCGGCGCCGGTATTGGCAGGCGCCGCGCCTTCATCCCAGGTCGCCTGGACCGCGGAACAATTGAATTTCGTCAAAGCCGGCAATGCGCAGAAAGGCCAGGCATTGGCCACCTCCTGCGCTTCCTGCCACGGCGACATCGGCGACAGCGCAACGCCGGCCTTCCCATCGCTGGCCGGACAATTGCCGACGTATTTGTTCAAGCAATTGCAGGATTATGCGGACGGCAGTCGTGACAATCCGCTCATGAGCGGCATCGCGAAGGGCCTCAGCAAGCAGGACATGGCCGATCTGGCCGCCTGGTTTGCCTCCCAGCCCGCATCTTCCGAGGCCTCCGGCTCGGCGGACCTCAAACAGGCCGAAACCCTGGTCACCCGAGGCGACAACGAGCGCCTGCTCGTCCCTTGCGAAGTCTGCCACGGCAACGACGGCGAAGGCCAGAAACTGGACATTCCGGCGCTGGCCGGACAGAAAGCCGAATACCTGAGCGCAACCTTGAATGCCTTCAAGGACGGCAGCCGTCACAACGATGTTTACGGCAAAATGCGGCTGATCGCGAAAACGCTGACCGAAAAGGAAATCGAAGAACTGGGCGCTTATTATCAAAGTTTGAAATAGCCTTGCCGCAAATCCCGTGCGATGGATGCGTCTCGGATGCATCCATCGCATGGGCATCCTGCCGTAAATTCGGCCCGATCGAACCGACCGCGTGCAGTATAATGATGACCTATCCACTGTTGTTTAGGCAAAAATCATGCACGTTACCCTGGTCCACGTTCAAGTCAAACCCGAGCACATCGACGATTTTATTACCGCCACCCGGCTGAACCACGAAGCTTCCATTCAGGAGGCTGGCAACCGCCGTTTCGATGTGCTGCAATCGCCCGAGAATTCCGCTCAGTTTATCCTGTACGAAGCCTATACATCCGCCGAGGATGCGGCCCTGCACAAAGAAACCGCGCATTATTTGGCCTGGCGCGACAGGGTCGCGGACTGGATGGCCGCACCGCGTCAAGGCATACGTTACGAAGGCCTGTTTCCGAAGGGGTAAATGCCGTAAATTCGGCCCGATCGAACCGACCGCGTGCAGTATAATGATGACCTATCCACTGTTGTTTAGGCAAAAATCATGCACGTTACCCTGGTCCACGTTCAAGTCAAACCCGAGCACATCGACGATTTTATTACCGCCACCCGGCTGAACCACGAAGCTTCCATTCAGGAGGCTGGCAACCGCCGTTTCGATGTGCTGCAATCGCCCGAGAATTCCGCTCAGTTTATCCTGTACGAAGCCTATACATCCGCCGAGGATGCGGCCCTGCACAAAGAAACCGCGCATTATTTGGCCTGGCGCGACAGGGTCGCGGACTGGATGGCCGCACCGCGTCAAGGCATACGTTACGAAGGCCTGTTTCCGAAGGGGTAAATCGTATGCAGTTTTCTCCTTTCTCAATCTCGCGCCTGCCACGCATCAACTATGGCAGGGGCCGTATCAACGAGGTTCCGGCGCTGGCGGCAGCCTATGGCCGCACCGCCTTGCTGGTGACCGGCAAACAGTCATTCTGCGCGACGCCGCGCTGGCAGGTTTTTACTGGGGCGCTGGAGGCGAAGGGCCTGCGCTGGCTGCACTTTACCGTTTCTGGCGAGCCGTCTCCGATGGGGGTCGATGCCGCGGTGAGCCGCTTTCGCGGTGAGGGCGTCGATGTGGTGATCGCGATCGGCGGCGGCAGCGTGCTCGATGCGGCCAAGGCGGTCGCAGGGCTCCTGCCGCACGGCAATTCGGTGATGGATCATCTGGAAGGCGTCGGCAAGAATGTCCCCTACCGCGGCCCGAGCACGCCCTTCATCGCGGTGCCGACGACCGCGGGAACCGGCAGCGAGGCGACCAAAAACTCGGTGCTGAGCGTCCAGGGGCCTGAAGGCTTCAAGAAGTCGTTCCGCGACGAGTGTCTGATCCCCGAATACGCGGTGATCGATCCCGACCTGCTCGCGAGTTGCCCGCGCGAACTGATCGCGGCCGACGGCATGGATGCGTTCACGCAACTGCTGGAATCCTATGTTTCGATCAAAGCCAACCCGTTCACCGACGCCCTGGCCTGGAGCGGAATGACGGCCTTCAAGGCAGGCTTTTTCGCGGCCTGGGAGGGCATCGAGCCGGAGGCCGGTGATGGCCGAGCCGCGATGGCTTATGCGGCCCTGCTCTCCGGCATCACGCTGGCGCAGGTAGGGCTGGGATCGGTACACGGGCTGGCATCGCCCTTGGGCGCTTATTTTCCGATCCCGCACGGAGTGGTCTGCGGCACCCTGGTCGCCGCGGCGACAGCAGTCAACATCGAGGCGATGCAGGCGCGCGAACCGAATCATCCGGCCTTGGCCAAGTATGCGGAAGTCGGGCGGCTGTTGACCGGGCGGAACGAAATAGACGACGCGGAAGCCCGTGCGGCGTTGATCGCACTGCTGGCCGAATGGAGCGATAGACTGCAACTGCCGCGCCTTCATCGCTACGGCATCGGCGCGGAGGATTTCCCGCTGATCGTCGCGAACAGCCGCGGCAGCAGCATGCTGACCAATCCGATCGTGCTGACCGATGCGGAAATCGAGGAAGTTTTGGTCGAGCGGCTTTAGAGAAAGATCGAGGTCCCCAACATAGGGAGACTGCGAAAGTATTCATGGATTGGAGTGAAAAAACATGTTTTTTCACTCCGCACCTTTGCAAAAACAATGACTTGAAGATTAAAAAGATTAGTCGTGCATTTTCCGAATTCTTTCACAGTCTTTAGGCGTTGGGAACCTACAAATGCCTGACTAGTACTACAAACCTAAAAAATGAAGGATAATAGCAAGCCCGAAAATCATCCCGCAAGGAAGCGATGCGCCCACTCACTCCGCTTATTTTGACGCAAGCCCAACAATCGACGCTGGAAGCCATTGTTCGAAGTCGGCAACTGCCGCACAGTTTAGTGCAGCGGGCGCGCATCGTCTTAAATGCGGGAGCCGGCCGTCGCAACAAGGCCAGCGCGCAGGGTCTGAACATCAAGGAAGAGACGGTCGGTTTGTGGCGTCGTCGTTGGCTGTCGGCCCAAGAGGCGCTGGCTGCCTGCGAAGATGATCCCGAACGTTTACGCCGGCAGATCGAGACGATTCTGGCGGATGCGGAACGTCCGGGTGCACCACAGACCTTCAGCGCCGAACAGGTCTGCCAACTGCTGGCGTTGGCTTGTGAAACGCCGCCTTCACCCTTGACGCATTGGACGCGCAAAGATTTGGCACGGGAAGCCGTTAAGCAAGGCATTGTCGACCGTATCTCAGCGACCAGTATTGGTCGTTTTTTAAATGCAGGGTCAGCTAAAGCCGCATCGAACGCGCTATTGGCTGAATCCCACCATCGACGATGAAGCCACCTTCCAGGTCAACGTCGAAGCGGTATGCGACCTGTATCGGCAAGCCCCGGCGCTGCATGCGCAAGGCATTCACGTGATCAGCATCGATGAAAAAACCGGCATTCAGGCCCTGGAGCGCATTCACCCCGCACAGCCCATGCAACCCGGACAGCCGGAACGGATCGAGTACGAATACCGGCGCCACGGCACCCAAGCCCTGATTGCCAACTTCGAGGTGGCAACAGGCAAGGTCATTGCGCCCACTGTTCAGGACACACAAACAGAAGCTGACTTTGTCGCCCACGTGCAGCAAACCGTCGCCACAGACCCTCAGGGGCAATGGCTGTTTGTGGCCGATCAGTTGAACACCCATAAATCCGCGACGCTGGTGGAATGGATCGCCAAAGCCTGCGGAATTGACGAGGACTTGGGCGTGAAAGGGGAACGCGGAGTACTACGGGATATGAACTCCCGCGCGGCTTTTTTGCAGGACGAAAGCCATCGCATTCGCTTTGTTTATACGCCCAAGCATTGCTCGTGGCTGAATCAGATCGAGATTTGGTTTGGCATTCTATCCCGTCGCTTGCTCAAACGGGCAAGCTTCACCTCGAGAGCAGATTTGAAAGGACGTATTTTTCAGTTTATCGATTTCTTCAATGAAACCCTCGCTAAGCCTTTTCGCTGGACTTATACCGGAAGGCCTCTGGTGGTTTAAAAATTATTCGGAGAATTTCCGGTGCGTTGTACTAGGGAAGCGACAGCGCGTTGCACATCTGCGCCGTCAACCGGAGCCCCAATTCCCGGTACGCCTCGACCTGGGTCTCATCGAAAAACTGGTCGTTCGTGGACTGGTTCGGAAACTCTTCATGCTGGGCGCGATAGCTGTAGATCTGTGCCGGCAAATCCTTGACCAGGGTCGCCCTGACGATATACAGCGTGCCCTGTTTGGCGGGTTCGCCCCCGTGGGCCGGGTAATGGATCGTGCCTTTGTCGTAGCCCATTCTCGAAAAACCGAAACGTTTGGCATAAACGCTTTCCCCATCCGATCCCGGCATCAGCCCCTCCAGTTCGTCATTGAATGTGACCGTGACGCCGAAATCGACGTTGATGCGCACCAACACGCTGCCGATATCGTCGAGGGTAAACTTGGGGTCGGCGCCGGCAGAGGAAAAATAGATCGTATCGACGCGTCGCCGTATCAATTCATACAGCCCGGTATTGTCGAAGTGGCCGCCGTCGGTCAGTTCCAGATAGCCGACGTTTTCTCTGAGGTCCTGTCCCAAAAGCCCTTGAAAAAAGCCGGGATAAAAGAAGTTCGGGCGCTTGTTCATGTCCGACAAGACTTTTCGCCAGCCGGTCACCGCGGGATTCTGGACCCAAAAACCGAGGCGGATATTCCAAAACGCCAGCAGAAACGCCACCAGCCGGTTGCGGGTGGCGCCCTGTCCGGAGTTTGCCGCATTCGGATTCAGCGCCGCGCCCGAGATCGAAACCGCCGTCGCCAGCGTCATCTCGCCGCCGGACAGGCGGGACATCGGATAAAATCCGATCGCGTCGCCGCCGCAATACAGATGCGACATGATGAAATTGTCGCCGGCGCGGCCTCGGTATTTGGGGTTGTTCGAATCGACCAACACCGTATTCGCATTGATGATGTGATAGGGTCCCCACTGATCCGGACCCGAGACATCTGAAAAGAAAGCCACATCGGCCTGGGTCGCCAGTTCCCAGTGGTTGTTGCCAACTGCCGCAGGATTCGGCATGAAGGCTTCCATCAGCCGGTCACGGTCCATTCGGCCGATGCCGAACAGGTTCAGATTGACGAACCATCCGCTCAACACGACACCGAGGATGACCACCCCGTAAAGCCATTGCTTATCGGACAGCCCCCAATCCTGAGCAATCTGATAGCCGATCGCTAGGATGCCGATGATCAACAGCAGCGCAGTGAGCAGAATCCGGATTTCGGTCATCGGGCCTTTGCCGGCTTCCGTGCCTTTTTTCTGTTGGAAAAACTCGAAGATCGACCCGATCACGCCGAACAGCGCCGGTACTGAAGTTGACATGTATGCCATTCCAGCCAATTGGTCATCGATAAATTTATCGATGATCGGCAACAAGGCCAACAAGCCGAAGGCAAACGCTAGGAAAATGAACTTGCCCTGGGCGCGCTGAAACCAGAAGCGACCTCGGTACCCGCGTTCCTCGGTGCCCAATTTGCGCCAGGTCATCCAGGCGTACATAAAGCTGGTGACACCGAAGAGCAGCACCATGGACAGCGCGGCTTGCGCGAACAGCGATGCCGGCTGCCAATGGCTCAAATACGGCAGCATCCAGGGCATAGGCTGAAACAGTTGAAGTTTGAAGCAGAGGAAAAAGAGGCTGACGATGACCGCCAAATACACCGAGGCCGCAAGCGTCATGTTACGCAAGAGGACACCCAACAATGACAAGGACGACAGCCCGTCCGGCAACAGATAATTGCCGTGTTGCCGCAGGTAATTCAAGGGTGAATGGGCGGCGTCCTGCCCAGGATCGTTTTCGGAAGCGAAGGGAAAGCTCCAGGACGAACCGCTGCGTTTGTTCAAGTAATTGAACCAGGTCAGCGACGAACCGATATAGCCGCCGCCGGAGACGGTCGATAAATAATCCACATGGCGCAGGACGTTAGATTTGTTCAAGCCCTGCAAGACCCCCAGAGCAAACGAAGCGGAACGGATGCCCCCGCCGCTGATCGCAATACCGGTGATTTTCTTGGCCTCATCGCCCTGCCGATTATCACCCCGGTTCAGTCGTTGATTGTTGATGACGTTCAACTCATCCTGTTGAACTTGCGCAAAATGGGTTGCGGATCGCTCATTTGTCATACTTTCCCCGTACATAAAAGATGATCTTATAGTTATTATTGAGTATGGGAGCTTCTCAAATCGTCCTCTCGCCAAGGCGACTTAGAGAAGCATCCCTGATGTAAAACGGATTGCTAAAGCGGGCAAGTTTAAGGCTTCAATCCTCCCCCTCGGCGATCAATCGATAAATGAAAGCGCCCAGAAGCGCACCCGAGATCGGCGCGACCCAGAACAGCCAAAGCTGTCCCAATGCCCAGTCTCCGGCATAAACCGCAACGCCGAGGCTTCTGGCCGGGTTAACGGATGTGTTGGTGACCGGTATGCTGATCAAATGGATCAGCGTCAGCCCCAAACCGATCGCGATAGGCGCAAACCCTAGTGGCGCGCGGCGGTCGGTCGCGCCCAGGATAATCAGTAAAAACATCATCGTCATGACGACTTCGGTCACTAAGGCCGCCAATAACGAATAACCACCCGGCGAATGTTCGCCGTAGCCATTCGCCGCAAATCCGGCAGTGGGATCGAAGCCGGCTTTGCCGCTCGCGATCAGATACAGGATGCCGCCGCCGACCAGTCCGCCCGCTACCTGAGCCAGAATATAAGGCAACAGTTGGTTCGCCGGAAAGCGTCCGCCCGCCCACAAGCCGATCGACACGGCCGGATTCAGATGGCAACCGGAAATATGGCCGATCGCGTAAGCCATGGTCAACACCGTGAGTCCGAACGCGAATGCTACCCCCAGCAAACCGATGCCCACATTCGGAAATGCGGCCGCTAATACCGCGCTGCCACATCCGCCGAGAACCAGCCAAAAAGTACCAAAAAACTCAGCGCCAATTTGTTTCATGTTCCTTCTCCTGCAACGTATGTTAAGAAAATAAGGTCGGACGGCACGGATGTGCGCCTACCTTTACTTTGTTTCCTAACCGTAACGAACCCAAAGACCCATAGCGGACAAGCACAAACAAAATAAGAACAAATGAATAACGGACAATTTCAGGGCTTCAAGCTCTAGGCAACCGCGAATTCCCTGCGAACGGTTAATGAAATAAAATCAATTACCTCGCCTTTATTTTTCAACAATGACGAGGCAATATAGACAGGCCTCAGGAAACTGTCAATTGCTTTCCTGACTTTCGCTGTTAAGTCGGGAATGATAAAAATTGACTCGCCGCGCTATCGCTTTGAGAATAGTAAACCCTCATTGTTTAGAGCCCGAGACCTTATGCATTTTTCGATCATCATCCCGGTACTGAATGAAGCGCTAACGCTGCCCTCTTGCCTGGAGGCGTTGCAGCCCTTGCGGCATCGGGCCGAAATCATCGTCGCCGACGGCGGCAGCCGCGATGCGACGGTGGCGATCGCGGAAGGTCTGGCCGACCGGCTCGTCCGAACGCCTAAGGGCCGCGCCGTGCAGATGAACGCCGGTGCTCGGCTCGCGAAGGGCGACATCTTGCTGTTTTTGCATGCCGATACGGTTTTACCGGATAATGCCTTGCTGCTGATCGAACAACGACTCGCGCGCGGAGGGCAATGGGGGCGTTTCGATATCCGCCTGCGCGGCCGGCCGGTGTCGCTGAAGGTCATCGCCTGCATGATGAACTGGCGCTCGCGCCTGACCGGCATCGCGACGGGCGATCAGGTCATTTTTGTGAGCAGGCAGGCTTTTTTCGGCGTGGGCGGCTATCCCGAGATCTCCTTGATGGAAGACATCGCCTTATCCCAATTGCTCAAAGCCATCGGCCCGCCGCTCTGTCTGCGCGCGAAGGCCACCAGTTCGGGCCGGCGCTGGGAGACATTCGGCGTCCTCAGAACGATTTTGCTGATGTGGTCATTGCGTCTGCGCTATTTTTTCGGCGCCGACCCGGCCGAATTGGCGGAACTTTATCAAAGAGGTCAATTTTGGAAACCCTAATCCGTTTATCCGCCGCCGTCGGTATTTTTTTGCTGATGATAGGCTGGGAATTCTGGCGTCCTCGGCGCGTATTGAAACTGCCTCGCGCGCAGCGTTGGCCGATCAATCTGGGCCTGGCCGCGCTGAATATGATCCTGATGCGCGCGAGCCTCGGCGGCTTGGGATATCTTGCCGCGGTCCATGCGCAAACGCAGGGCTGGGGTTTGTTGGCTCTGGCCCCCTTGCCCTCTTGGCTGGCGATTGCCGCCACCCTGTTGCTGCTGGATTTCGCGATCTACGCCCAGCATATTCTGATGCACAAATGGCCGCTGCTGTGGCGCCTGCATCAGGTGCATCACACCGATCTCGAATTCGATGCGACGACCGCGGTGCGTTTTCATCCCTTCGAAATCGTGTTGTCGATGCTTTACAAGGTGTTTTGGATTCTGCTGATCGGCGCCGATCCATTGGCGGTGATCGCCTTCGAGATCATCCTGAACGGCGCGGCGACCTTCAATCACAGCAATGTCGCGATCCAGCCCACGCTCGATCAAAAACTGCGCTGGCTGATCATCACGCCGGACATGCACCGGATTCATCACTCGACCCGGCGCGCTGAAATGGACAGCAATTACGGTTTTTCGATTTCACTCTGGGACCGGCTGTGCGGCACCTATGTCGCCGACCCGAAAGAACCTCAGATCAGCATGTCCATCGGTCTGGCCGCTTACCGGAAGCCGGAAGAACTGGGCTTTCTCCGCCTGTTGCGGCTGCCCTTCAAGACCTTACACCGAGACTGAATGGCTATCGACTATCAATACCCGCATGCCGTTTTGCTGATTTTTTGCAAAACTCCTCTGCTCGGTCAGGTCAAGACCCGGCTGATGTCCGAATTGAACGCGGAAGAAGCCTTGGCCGCGCATCTGGAGCTGAGCCGGCGCATCTTGCGCCTGGCGACAAAGAATCGTCTCTGCCCGGTTGAACTCTGGTGCGCCCCAACGCTTGAGCATCCGTTTTTTGCCGAAGCGGCACGCACTTACGGCGTGCGCCTGTGTGAACAACAAGGACGGGACTTGGGCGAACGCATGCATTATGCCCTAATCCGCGCGCTTTGCCGGTATCGCTGCGCGGTGTTGATCGGCAGTGATTGCCCCTCCCTGACGGAGGATGACCTTGAAGCGGCGATTAACGCATTGGATAAGGCCGCTGATGCCGTCTTCTCCCCCGCGGAAGACGGCGGTTATGTGTTGGTCGGGCTAAACCGGCCGCAGCCGGAATTGTTTGCGGCGATGCCGTGGGGAACCTCGGCCGTAATGGAAGTTACGAGGGCGCGGCTGGCGGCGCTCGGGGAGCGGCATGTCGAGTTGAAGCCGCAATGGGATGTCGATACCGCGGAAGATTTCGCGCGTTACCGAAAGCTGATCAATGCCTCCGAGGACTAAGCCGCCTGCGATCACTCATCGTCGACATCGACCAAATTGCCCGCCAAATCGGACACGGTCTGATCGGCGACGCCGACGACGCGGATATGCCTCCGAATCGTGTTCGAATAATTTTCGTGCAGATGGCCATGAAAAATGTTTCTGGCGCCCATCGCCGCCGCCAAATCGCCGATCGCGGCAAAGCCGAAGCGGTGCGAAGAAGGCGCTTCATGGGTAACCAGAATGTCGGCTTTCAGGCCTTTCAACGCCTCAAACTCATCATGCCAGATTGCCGACTGGTACTTTAAGGACAGGCTATCGTCGCGCGGTCCGGGTTTCTGGCTGTTCAGGAAATGGCGCTTGTTGATCCACTTCGGCCTCCCGGGCGGATACCAGACTCTGCCTAAAAAAATGCCGCCGAGTCCGGCGATACGGACTCCCGCGATTTCCTGGACGCGAAGATGCAGGCTGTTATCGGCCAGCGAGGAGTGAAACAGATTGTGGTATTTTCCGGGCGACTGGAAGTCATGATTGCCGGCAATCCACCAAATCTCGGTCAGGCCGATGATCGGCTCCAGATAACATTCCAAAGGCCGCTCCAAATCATAGTCACCGAGCAGTACGACCGCTTCCGGACGGCATTTACGCACGGCCTTGATCAGCGGCTCAAAATTTCCATGCGGATCGCCGGCAAATAGGATTCGGTGATTGGAGTTCATAAGGTCGGATCGAGTTGTCTGTACCGGTAGTGGAAATCGTCAAATAGTACCATTAAACGGGTCTCGTAAACTATATACTGCAATCGAACGACTTGCGGTCGCGGCGATCAAATGCCAATTCAATATCCAAAATAAATCCTGATATGTATTGACCTGTCAATATCTAAAAACAATTTTTCAAATGCATCATCCAGTGTGTGGGTAGCAGAACGGGCGGTTTGCCGACGGTTGATCAGTCTGATATGCGCGGGTTGGTTACCGCATGACAACCGATTCGTCGGGGAGCTGCCTCGCTCTAAGTTCGAGGGTCATCCCGTTGCCGGGCGCCTCCTAGGATTACCGAGGATTCTCCCACCGTTGCCCCTTCTGCTACCGACACACTGCATCATGGCGAGTACTCCTTACGCGCGGGCCGTTGCCGGCGCTAGCGTTTGCCCAATCGCCCAGATAAACCCTGCCAGCTCACGGGCGATAGCGGTACAGACCTGCACCTTCAACTTACCCCGCGCCGCCAACAGCCGGTAACGCCCACACAAGCGGGTTTGCGCTTTCCAGGCGATATCTTGCACCGCGTCCGAGGCTTTCTCGGCCGGCGCTGCAAGACCGCCGTCTTGCGGGCCGGGAAGCGATAACACCAGGCCGCTTCCACCAGCACCCGCCGCACATGACCATTGCCGGTCTTGGTGATGCCGCCGCGCGATTTGCTGCCGCCGCTGGAATATTCGCTCGGCACCACGCCCAAATACGCCATCAGTTGTGGCGCGCTGGCGAAACGCTTCAAGTCGCCGATTTCGGCCACGAGGGTGGTCGCGGTCAACAGATTCACCCCGCGCAAGGCCATCAAGCCCTGAATCACCGGCCAGAATACCGATTCGGCTGCCGTGCTGGCGATCTGTTGGTCAAGCGTATCGACCCGTTTGTTCAGGGTCTTGACCGTATCGATGTATTCCTGAAACACGATCTGCTGTACCGGATGCGCCAGTTTCACCGTTTCCAGCCAGCGATAATGCGCTTGCGTCCAGCGGCTTTGGCCAGCATAGCGCTGGCCGTGCCGCAGCAGAAACGCCAGCAAACGCTGTTTGGCTTGCCGTTGCAGATGCTTCAGGTCTTCCCGGGCCCGCGTCAAATCACGCAACGCTTCCTGGGCTGTATCCGGCACCCACACCGCCGTCAACTCGCCGGCTCGATGCAACCGGGCCAGCATCAAACTATCGCGGCGGTCGGTTTTGACCCGGTCGCCGGCCTTCTTCGGTATCAGCGACGGCGCCACCACTTGGCAATCCCAACCTTGCTCCGTCAATTGCCGATGGATGCCGTAACCACAAGGCCCCGCTTCGTAGCAAAACGATAGCGCCGCATCGCCTTTTCTGAGCTGCTTGATCAGTTTGTCTAGTGCGGCCGGCGTGTTGGCTATCTCGCCGTGATAACGAACTTCACCCCCTTCGGCTTCCGCCACCGCTACCGCGATCGTTTCCTTGTGTACATCCAATCCTACATATTTGTTAAACTTCTTCATGACCTACCCCCTCAATTTCGGCTCTGAGCCGATGGTTTTATGAAACCCCAAGCTTAACCCGTGCGCTTGAGGTGTGGTAGGTCAATACATGATGTCTATAATGATTATCGGATAACCACATCGGTATCAAACCATGTCGACGACAGCGCAAAAAATCAAATTATTCGGCACCGATGGCATACGCGGCAAGGCCAACCAATTTCCGATGCAGCCCGACCTCGTGGTCAAGATCGGCCAGGCGATTGGCATCATTTTAAAAAGTCAGGCGCCGCCCCACTCCACACCCAAAGTGGTGATCGGCAAGGATACCCGCCTATCCGGTTATATGCTCGAAATGGCCCTGACCTCGGGACTCTTGGCCACCGGTATCCAGGTGCAATTGGTCGGCCCATTGCCGACGCCCGGCGTCAGTTTTATCACCCGCAATATGCGCGCCGCGGTCGGCATCGTCATTTCGGCGAGCCATAATCCTTTCTACGATAACGGCATCAAAATTTTCGGGCCTGATGGTTACAAAATTCCGGACGCGATGGAGGAAGCCATCGAACGACTGGTCGGCGCAGACGATTTTGAACCCCATCTCGCGCAGCTCGAACATATCGGCAGAAGCTGGCGCATCGACGACGCCCAGGGACGCTATATCGTCTATGTCAAAAACACCCTACCCCATCAATATACGCTCGACGGCTTGCGCATCGTACTCGATACCGCCAACGGCGCGGCCTATAAAATCGCGCCCGCGGTATTTTCCGAGCTTGGCGCGGAAGTGATCCACATCGGCAACACGCCCAATGGCATCAACATCAACGGCGAATGCGGCGCTTTGCACCCCGACGTGATTGCCGATGCGGTGTTAAAGTATCGCGCCGACGTGGGGATCAGCCTGGACGGCGACGCCGATCGGGTCGTGATGGTCGACGAAACCGGCAATGTGATGAACGGCGACCATATCATGGGAGTTTGCGCGCTGAACATGAAGAAAAAAGGCACGCTGCGCAATAACACCTTGGTCGTCACGCACATGAGCAACTACGGTTTGGAAAAAACCCTGCGTGAAAACGGCATCGATGTGGTCAGAGTCGATGTTGGGGATAAAAACGTCGTCGACGAAATGCGCCGCCTGAACGCCTCATTGGGCGGCGAGCAGTCCGGTCATGTGATCCATCTTGACCATTCAACCACCGGCGACGGCTGTATCGCCGCATTGAACGTGCTGGCGGTCATGCTGGAAACCGGCATGAATGTCAGTGAACTGAATCGAGTCATCACGGACATTCCGCAGCAACACATCAACGTGAAGGTCGGCAAGAAAAGCAGTCTCGACCAAATCCCGGGGTATTCGGAACTGATAAAGCGCATTGAAACCCAATTGAATGGGAAAGGCCGGACTTTGGTCAGATTTTCGGGAACAGAACCGCTGCTGCGTGTTCTGGTGGAAGGCAATGATAAGACGCAAATCTGTCAGTTCGCCGAAGAAATCGCCGAGCTGTTGAAAAAGGCACTCGGCTGATAAAAGACCTATCGTCAGTTATTTGATGCCCATTTTCTTGGTGGCAATATGTTCCGGCATCATGAAATTGACCGACTCCTCGCCGGTCAAGCCGCGCATCGCTGCCAGCGTACACACCAGGGTATGGCCTATGCACAAGTGAGCGGTCTGTACCCTCGTGCTCGAAGGGCCTTCCGGTTTGGCGCTGCTTTTGATGATCACGTCCGCATTGGCGCCGAGCGGCGTATCCTTGTTTTCGGTCAGCGCAATCGTTTTAGCCCCCTTGATCCTTGCAAGGCGCAAGGCTTCATAGACAAAACCGGTCCCGCCCGAGGCGGAAACGCCGATCACTACGTCATTCGGCGAGGCCATGCTGACTACATAGCGCGCCAATCCGCCCTCCTCCTCGGCCACACCCTTGGCGAATGAAACCGGATTGGCCTGACTCATCGCATTGGTGACCGGCAAACAGGTGATGCCGGTCTCGTAAAATTGGCCCGCAATCTCTTCTGCCACCAGCGCCGACGCGCCGGCTCCGGTAATCACAATCTTGCCGCCCTGGGCAATGCAATCGGCGAGCAGTTCCAGCGCGGATAGGAAGCCTGCCTTGGCCGAACGGATTGACGACAGAATGCCTTCGGCCTCCTGGCGCAAGGCATGTTCGAACATCAGATCGGGTTGATCGAGCCCGGTGAAATCGTAACCGACCATGAACGGCCTGTTTACATCGATCAATTGACCGACCGAGTCGATCAATACCCGGTTACCCCAGTCATGCTCTTCAAATTCCAGGGTGGTTCCCGGCATATTCGAAATCTTCAGCGCCTTGCCGGTCAAATGCGCGATCAAGCTGGTTTTTCCGGTGTTGAAAATCCCCAGCACCGAGATCCTCGCCTGCTCCGGAAAGGTCTTTTTCAGCGACTCGCTCAGATGATCGGTATTCTGCCGGGTCAACAGTGACATTGGCATGACCTTGCAGCCCAGTTCGGCTTCGAGTTGACTGAACTCGTCGGGATTGACCAGATCCATTTTGTTGCCGAGCACGACGTGCGGCAGGTTGTTTTTTTGTATCGCTTCAAGAAAGATTTTACTGGTAGGGATCTGCGGATCGAAAGCATTGACCATCAGGATGGCGCCGGTAGCGCCAATGCTTTCAAACGAAGTCATCATTTTTTTGGATACGCGAGTGCCCATGGTCTTTCGAATGCTCTCTAACAATTAATCTATTGATATTCTAATGGATTAATTCTAGTGCCGGGACGGAATGCCGGCTATTGGTAGAAATACCAATAGCCGGGGGACAGGCTTCCTTTAGTGCGTATCGCCGATCGGTGCGGCATAGGCATCGCCGACCAGATCGGGAACATTGGATCCGGTCAGGCTCTGTAAAAATGCGACCAACGCCGAAACCTCATCGCTGCTCAACTGCAATGGCTTGATCAAGGGGTCCAAATTTTCATTCGGCTGGCCGCCCCGATTATAAAATTGCACGACCTCCTCGAGTGTTTGCAGGCTGCCGTCATGCATGTAAGGCGAGGTCAGACTACTGTTGCGCAGCGACGGCGTTTTATATTTCCAGCGGTCTTGGGGATTTTGGGTGACTTCGTAGCGGCCAAGATCGTTACTCTTCGTTTCCGAAACCGTCGCCACTACCTCGCGGTCAAGCTCGACAAACTGGCCAGGCGCAATCTGCACCCGGCGCTTTTCGTTCGCGCCTTGCATCGCTCCGCTATAACCGATGCCGGTATTATGAAAAGCGTTGTCGGTGAATAAGGCAAACTTGGAGGTAAGCGTATGACACTCGGAACAGTGCGCCTTGCCGGTAAATAATTTAAAGCCCTGCTGCGCCTGTTCATCCAGCGCTTTTTTGTCCTGGCCGTAATACCAGCGATCGAAGGGCGAAGCGGCCGAATTCAAGGTGCGTTCGTAGCTGGCGATCGCGTTGCCGACCGTCTCCATGCTCGCCCCTTTGCCGAAGGCTTTTCGAAACAGACCTTTGTAGTCGGGGCTTTGCGCCAGGGTATCGAGCACATAACCGATCGACGGATTCGCCATCTCGTTGTGTGCCAACAAGGGCCCCCAGACCTGCTGTTCGAGCGTCGTTTCGCGGCCATCGTGGAATAAGGTTCGCATGTAAGCGACATTATAAAGCGTCGGAGAATTGCGCCGGACGCTGCGCCCCTCGACGCCGACCGCCGTCGCCATCTCGTTGCTGGTGAAACCCTGCTCGGGTATATGGCACATCGCGCAGGAAAAGGTCTTGTTCAGCGACAGTCGGCGGTCATAGAACAGTTTTCGGCCCAGGCTGATTTTGGCGGCGGTCAACGGATTGTCACCCGGGACCGGCACGCGCGGCAAGCCTAACATCGGCTTCCGGGCGAGCGCCAGAAGATCGATTGCCTTGCCCTGACGCTCCTTCATCGCGGTCGAATGGGTCTCGTAATCGCCGCTTTCATAATGCGATTTGTCATCGCCCGCTTGGTACAATGCCGGCTTGCCGGCCGCTGCCTGCTGCACAGCCCTCTTCGGTTCGGCGGTCAGCAGGGTTCGGATGTCATTGACCAGCGTATCCGCGTGCAAAAAAGAGACGCTGTAAATATTACGGATGCGTTTATTCGTATCGATCAAATAAACCCTCAGCACGTGCGTAAACGTGCCGGTGCTTTTGCCTTCGGCGTCATAAACCTTCTGCACCGTATGCCGGTAGCCGTCCAGGATAGGCTTGAGGTCGGCTTCGGAGCGCGTGGTCAAAAAATGCCATTCGATGCCCGGCGCTTGCAATGACTCGCCGTATTTCGCCATCATTTCCGGCGTGTCGTGTTCGGGATTGAAGCTGAGCGTGATCAGCCGCAGCTTGGCCGCGATGTCCGTTTCTTTGGCTAAACGTTGTTTGATCTTATGCAGCACGGCGGTCGCCAGCGGACAGCCGTTCACATCGTTGCAGGTCGAATAAACGAAGCTGAGCAACACGATCTTGTCGCCCAGCAGATCATGCAATTTGATCGCCTTGCCGTGGCTGTCCAGCACGTTGCCGTCGGCGGCCTCGCCCAAGGGCGGCAATTGGTAAGTGCCGGGCTCCGGCAAAGCGAATTGCAGATTGCCATAACCCGGCGCAAGCGGCGGCTGATCAGCCGCATGCAGATCGGCAACCACCACCAACAGCAGGAAGACAAATAAGCCCTGTATTCTGCTTGCCCCGAATTTCATGCACTTTCCTTTACAAACACTCAGCACGGCGGATTCGTGACCCGACGCCGGCTTGGTCAACTCAGACGGAAACGGGTTGAAGATGACGCCGGTAAAAAGGCGGGAACAGAGCCCCGGTCAGATTCTGCCGAACCGCCGGGACTTTGCTGGGAATGAATAAAGCCTGAAACTTATTCAGCAACGGAAGCGACGGCGTCGAGCATTTTAGCCAGTTCGCCCTTTTGATATAAGTCGGTCATGATGTCGCAGCCGCCGACCAGTTCGCCCGCGATATAAAGCTGCGGATAGGTCGGCCAATTCGAATAGCTTTTCAACGCCTCCCGCAGTTCGGGATCTTCAAAAATATTCACATAAGCATATTTGGCGCCGCAGGCGTCCAGAATTTGCACGGCTTGGCCGGAAAATCCGCATTGCGGAAAATCGGGCGAGCCTTTCATGTACAGGACTACGGGATTGGATTCCAGCTGGGATTTGATTCTTTCAATCACACTCATGTTGATAACACTCAAAATAAAGAAAACGGTCTGATTCTAGCAAGATTATGCGTATTAAAAAAGCAAATCTTTAAGCCGCTACTTGCCTGATAGTCAATAGAAATTTATAATCGAGCCTTTTTTTTCTGCCGGCCGCGATCAGCGCCGGTTTTTCTCGTTTACAGGCGAATGAAATGAGCAGTCACATCATGCCAACTTATGGGCGCTTACCGGTGACCTTCGCGCGCGGCGACGGCGCGTGGTTATGGGACACCGACGGCAAGCGCTATCTGGACGCCTTGTCCGGCATCGCGGTTTGCAGCCTGGGTCATGCGCACCCGGCCGTACACCGCGCGATCTGTAAACAGAGTGAGACCCTCTTGCACACATCGAACGTTTACGGCATCGCGGTGCAGGAAACTCTGGCCTCCAAGCTCGCCGAATTGAGCGGCATGGACAACGTGTTTTTTTGCAATTCCGGCGCCGAAGCGAACGAAGCCGCGATCAAGATCGCGCGCAAATACGGCCACAGTCTGGGCATCGATGTTCCTCGGATCATCGTGATGGAAAAAAGTTTCCACGGACGCACCTTGGCTACCTTGAGTGCGACCGGCAATCCGAAAGTCCAACAAGGTTTCGAGCCCTTGGTCGAAGGTTTCATCCGCGTGCCTTATAACGATGTCGCGGCGATCGAACGGGCCCTGGTCGATAATGACGGCGTGGTCGCGATCCTGGTCGAACCGGTGCAGGGCGAAGGCGGCGTGAATGTGCCGGCGGCCGATTATCTGAACCGGATACGCGCCATTTGCGACCAGCATAATCTTTTGATGATGCTCGATGAAATCCAGACCGGCGTCGGCCGCACCGGCAAATTTCTCGCCTTCCAGCACAATGGCATCCTGCCCGATGTGGTCACGCTCGCGAAAGCCCTGGGCAACGGCGTGCCGATCGGTGCCTGTCTCGCGCGCGGCAAGGCCGCAGAGGTATTGACCGCGGGCAACCACGGCTCGACCTTCGGCGGCAACCTGCTTGCCTGCAGCGCGGCCCTGGCCGTCTTGGAAACACTGGAGCAGGAAAACCTGATCGCAAAGGCTGAGAAGCAAGGCCGCGCGATCCATGCAGCGTTGAGCGAAGGCCTGAGCGACGTTCCCGGCATCGTCGACATTCGCCACAAAGGCATGATGATCGGCATCGAACTGGATCGGCCTTGCGGCGAACTGGTCTCAATGGCCCTTAAGCAGGGCTTGTTGATCAATGTGACCAACGAAAAAACGATTCGCCTGCTGCCGCCATTGATCTTCGACGATGCGCAGATCGAACTGCTCACCGCCACCTTATCCGGTCTTATCAAAGACTACACTGCACAAGATGTAACACTATGAAAGTCAGACATTTCATCAGCTTGCTCGACATTACCGGCTATGAGTTCCGGAAACTGATCAATCGGGCGATCGAACTCAAAAAAAATCGCGCCTCCGATTATCGCCCGATGCAGGGCAAGGTGCTCGCGATGATTTTCGAAAAATCGTCGACCCGTACGCGGGTATCGTTCGAGGCCGGCATGGCGCAATTCGGCGGCAGTTCTATGTTTTTGTCGCCAAGGGATACGCAACTGGGCCGCGGCGAGCCGATCGAAGACAGCGCCCGCGTCATCTCCAGCATGGTCGACTGCGTGATGCTTCGCACCCACAGTCACGAGATGGTGACGACCTTCGCGTTGAACTCCCGGGTGCCGGTGATCAACGGCCTGACCGATGAGCAGCATCCCTGCCAATTGCTGGCCGACATGCAGACCTATTTCGAAAAGCGCGGCGACATCAAGGGCAAAACGGTCGCCTGGATCGGCGATGGCAACAACATGTGCCATTCCTACATCCATGCCGCGATGCTGCTCGACTTTCGTCTGCATATCGCCTGCCCGGACGGCTACCTGCCAGATCAGGCCATCGTCCAAGCGGCCGGCGATCATGTGCAGTTTTTCGCGGCGCCGATCGATGCGGCCCGTGATGCCGACCTGTTGGTCACAGACGTCTGGGCCAGCATGGGGCAGGAAGAAGAACAAAAATTGCGCGAAGTGGCGTTCAAGGACTATCAGATCACGGCCGAAATGATGCGCGCCGCGAAGCCCGATGCGCTGTTCATGCACTGCTTGCCCGCGCACCGCGGCGAGGAAGTCGCGGCCGAGGTGATCGATGGACCGCAAAGCGTCATTTTCGAAGAAGCCGAAAACCGCCTGCATGCGCAAAAAGCTTTGTTGGAATTTCTCATCTGCGGAAAATAACGTTAAAATTGCGACACACCTACCCAAGAGATGCCATCGTGAAACGTCTATTCCTCTCTTCCTTGCTGGTCATCGGCGCCGTCCACGCGGCAGAGCCCAGCAAGACAGTCTATGTGACCGACACTCACATCATCGCGCTGCGTAGCGAGGAAAGCAACAAAGGCGCCGTGGTACGCTCGCTGGAGACGGGCACACCGTTGACCGTGCTCGAGATCAGTAAGAAAAGCGGCTATACCCGTGTTCGCCTGCAAGACGGCACCGAGGGTTATATCCTGACCCACAACACGATGAAAGAACCGCCAAGCCGGACGCAACTGGAAACGGCCACCAAGGAAAGCACCACGCTAAAAGCCGAAAATGCGGCGCTGAAACTCGAACTGATCAAACTGAAACAGTTTCTGACGCCCGGCTCCACTCTCGAACAATCCTTGACCAAGGAACGCGACCAGCTGGCGCGCGAACTCAGCGATCTCAAAAAAACCTCGACCGAAGCGATCCGCATCAAGACAGAACGGGACGACTATCAGGAACGTTATGTGCAGATCGAAAAGGAAGTCAAGCAACTGGAGCGTGAAAACGCGGCGCTGAAGGACCGCAGCGAACAGGACTGGTTCCTCTATGGTGGCATGGTCGCCGCCGTCGGCATGCTGTTGGGCTTCATCCTGCCGAAACTGAGCTGGCGGCGCAAGTCGAGCAATTGGGATACCTTTTAATAATCATCAAACCGGCGCTTGCTCTAAAAAAAAGCGCTGCCTTTTCTTCCAAGTTTTTTTCAACATTTTTCCTGGAACTGATACATGGCCAATTCCGGCAGCGATAAAACCCGTCATTTTTCATCCCTGGTCGTCGATGGCATGGAGCGCGCGCCGAGCCGCGCGATGCTGCACGCGGTCGGCTTCACCAACGAAGACTTCCATAAGCCGCAAATCGGCATCGCCTCGACCTGGAGCATGGTGACGCCCTGCAACATGCACATCAACAGGCTGGCCGACGATGCGGCGCGCGGCGTCAATCAAGCCAATGGCAAGGCGGTGATCTTCAACACGATCACGATTTCCGACGGCATCTCGATGGGCACCGAAGGCATGAAATATTCGCTGGTGTCGCGCGAAGTGATCGCCGATTCGATCGAAACGGTGACCGGTTGCCAGGGCTTCGACGGCATCGTCGCGATCGGCGGCTGCGACAAGAACATGCCCGGCTGCATGATCGCCTTGTCGCGATTGAATCGTCCTGCCATCTTCGTCTATGGCGGCACGATTCTGCCGGGCTGCCACAAAGACAAGAAGCTCGACGTCGTGTCGGTCTTCGAAGCGGTCGGCGCGCGCGCGAACAACAAGATCGACGACGCGGAACTGGCCGAAATCGAGGCGAAAGCGATTCCGGGCGCCGGCTCCTGCGGCGGCATGTACACCGCGAACACGATGGCCTCCGCGATCGAAGCGTTGGGCATGAGCCTGCCGAACAGTTCCGCGCAGGCGGCGGTTTCCGATGACAAACGTCTCGACTGCGAACGCGCGGGCGCGGCGGTATTGGAATTGCTGAAAAAAGACATCAAGCCGCGCGACATCATGACCAAGGCCGCGTTCGAAAACGCGATCACGGTCGTCATCGCGCTCGGCGGCTCGACCAATGCGGTCCTGCATCTTCTGGCGATGGCGAATGCGACCGGCGTCGACCTGAGCCTGGACGATTTCACCCGCATCGGCAAGCACGTGCCGATGGTCGCCGACCTGAAACCGAGCGGCCACTACTCAATGGCCGAACTGATCGAAATCGGCGGCATTCAGCCGTTGATGAAGGAACTCTTGGACCGCGGCCTCTTGCACGGCGACTGTCTGACCGTGACCGGCAAGACGCTGGCCGAAAATCTGGCTGACGTGAAGCCATACCCCGAAGGTCAGGACATGATTCGCCCTCTGGATCAGCCGATCAAAAAAGACAGCCACTTGGTCGTCTTGTACGGCAACCTCGCCCCCGAAGGCGCGGTCGCGAAAATCACCGGCAAGGAAGGCCTGGTATTCACCGGCAAGGCGAAAGTCTTCGACGCCGAGGAACAGGCCTTGCAGGCGATTCTGAACGGAGACATCGTCAAGGGCGACGTGATCGTGATCCGCTATGAAGGTCCGAAAGGCGGCCCGGGCATGCGCGAAATGCTGTCGCCGACTTCGGCGGTAATGGGCAAGGGGCTCGGCAAGGACGTCGCCCTGATCACCGACGGCCGTTTCTCCGGCGGCACCCACGGCTTCGTGGTCGGCCACATCACCCCGGAAGCCTATACCGGCGGCGCGCTGGCGATCGTGCAAAATGGTGATCAAATCACGATCGACGCGGAAACCAATGAGTTGACGCTGCATGTGAATGAACACGAAATCGCTCGCCGTTTCGACAAATGGAAGCAGCCGGCGCCGCGTTACACCCGTGGCGTGTTGGCGAAATATGCGAAATTGGTCAGCTCGGCATCGAAAGGCGCGGTGACGGATAATTTGGACTGAGTATAAGGTACGCTCCATCTTGAGGTTGGGCAACGGCTTTATCGTTGCCCAACATCATATTTCTATTGGGCTACGTACCTCAGCCCGCGTAGCTCCGATTAGCGTAATCGGACTCACTTTGTTAAACAAGGGCCGTAGATACTATTAGGCGACATCCGTAACCCAGCACATCTAGGCCGCGAATGCTGGGTTAAGCTATCGCTAACCCAATCTACAAAATATCCAAATAACCTCAAAAGAATGGAGGTCATTTATGAATATCGAAACAATTACCGAGCAAGCGCTAAAACTTGCGCCGGCAGCGAGAGCCTACATTGCCGAAATCTTGCTGGAAAGCTTGGATTATGAAGAAGATTTTCTGGTTTCGGAAGCCTGGCAGCAAGAAATACAAAAACGCTGTCGAGAAATAGATTCCAATCCGTCGCTACTTGTTGACGGCGAGCAATTTATGGCCGATCTCAAACAACGTTATTTATGAAGTTTTTCTTCCATCCTCAAGCTCGAACGGAATTGGAACAAACTGTCATATTTTATAAACAACAGCAAGCGGGGCTGGAAAAACGATTTATTGAAGCCGTGGAAGATGCCATTAGCAGAGCATGCCGTAATCCATTGTTGTATCGAAAAATAGATGTCAACATCAGGAAATGTCGGCTATTGCATTTTCCCTATGCGATTATTTTTCGCACGCGACCCGAACGAATTGAAATAATCGCCGTGATGCACTTGAGAAAAGAACCCAATTATTGGCAATCACGAAAGTAACTATCAATAAACCCGACCCTTCATGTTACCCAACCAATCCTTCGTCAACTGGTTCAGAGATTCATCGCCCTACATCCACGCGCATCGCAACAAAACCTTCGTGATCAATTTCGGCGGCGAGGCGCTGCTGGACCCGGACTTCGATCATCTGGTGCACGACTTTGCGTTGCTGAAGAGCCTCGGCATTCGTCTGGTGCTGGTGCACGGCATTCGCCCACAGATCGACGAACGCCTGAAAAAACTGGACGCCCCTTCCCTGTTTCACAATAACCTTCGGATCACCAGCGATCTGGCTTTGCAATGCGTGAAGGAGGCGGCTGGCACCGCGCGGGTCGAGATCGAGGCGCTGCTGTCGCTGGGCCTGGCGAATACGCCGATGGCGGGTTACGGCCTCCGGGTCGCCTCCGGCAATTTCGTGACCGCCAAACCGATCGGCGTGATCGATGGGGTCG
This sequence comes from Methylomicrobium lacus, assembly GCF_041897535.1. Lineage (GTDB taxonomy): Bacteria > Pseudomonadota > Gammaproteobacteria > Methylococcales > Methylomonadaceae > Methylomicrobium > Methylomicrobium lacus_A. The sequence goes on along the minus strand of NZ_CP169217.1, from coordinate 247,595 downwards.
ACTATGGCCATACCGGCGAAGTGCGGCGCATCGATGGCGCGGCGATCGCGCAGCAGCTCGATCAGGATGCTGTCGTGCTGATCTCGCCGATCGGCTATTCGCCGAGCGGCGAGGTTTTCAATCTGTCCGCCGAACAGGTCGCCACCCAGGTTGCGATCGCGTTGAAGGCCGAGAAACTGATTCTGCTGACCGAGCAAGGTTTTCAGGACCCAGGCAGCGGCAAGCAGATCCAGCAGATGACGACGCTCGAAGCCGGCGCGTTTTTGCAGCAGCACCCAGACCTTCCGATTATCGCCAGCCTGCCGTTGAAAGCCGCTATTCAATCATCGAACGCGGGCGTCAGCCGGGTGCATCTGATCGACCGCACGACCGACGGCGCTTTATTGCTCGAATTGTTTACCCGCAACGGCGTCGGCACGCTGATCAGCGCGACGCCGTTCGAAGAATTGCGGCAGGCGACGTTGAACGACATCGGCGGCATCCTGGAACTGATCAAGCCGCTCGAACAGCAAGGCATTCTGGCCAAACGTTCGCGCGAAAAAATCGAGATGGAAATCGCCGACTACATCATTATCGAACGCGACGGCTTGATTATCGGCTGCACCGCATTGCATCGGGATGAACTGAGCCAAAGCGGCGTGATCGCCTGCCTGGCCGTGCATGCCGATTATCAGGGCGCTTCCAGGGGGAACCGGCTGATGGAATATTCTTATGCTAAGGCGAAGCGTTCCGGGCTGCAAAAGATCTATGCCTTGTCGACGCAAACGATGCACTGGTTTATCGAACGGGGATTCACCCCGACGGATTTGCACAGCCTGCCGGATTCGCTGAAGCGTCTTTATAATCCGCAGCGGAACTCCAAAATTCTCTTCAAGACGGTCGACTGAAGCCCTGATGCCTGAGTATTCGATCCTGCAAATTTCCGACTTGCATGTTCTCCCTCTCCTTGGCGAGACGATGCTCGGCGTCGATACGGAATATTATTTTCACAAGGTTCTTGACCATGCCTTCGCGGCCAATCCAAAAATCGATTTGATCCTGGCTACCGGCGACCTGGCGCAACATCCGACGATCGCCAGTTATCAGCGCATCGCCCAAAAACTGCAAACTTACGGTATTCCCTGCATCTGTCTGCCGGGCAATCATGATGACCTCGCGCAGATGCAGAGCGCTTTGAATGTGGATCAGATCAGCTGCAACAAACAGACATTCATCGGCAACTGGCAGATCATCGCGTTGAACAGCCAAATACCCGGCAAACCCGGCGGCCGACTGGAAAAACAGGAATTGGACTTTCTGGAAGCGTGTTTGCGCACTTATCCGGATCGGCATGCGCTGATTGCGGTGCACCATCATTGTCAAACGATCGCCAGCCCCTGGCTCGATGCGATGATGATAAAAAACAGTGAGGAATTTCTTGCCGTGCTGCGCCGCTACCCAAGGGTCAAGGCGGTCACCTGCGGCCATATACACCAGGTGATGGATAAGCAGGTTGATGCGATACGCCTCTTCAGCGCACCCTCGACCTGCTTTCAGTTCGAGCCGGGAAGCATGGGATTCAGCGTAGTCGATACCGCGCCCGGCTACCGGATGATACGCCTGCAACGGGACGGTGGCCTAAAAACCGCCGTTTACCGCTTGCCGGAAGCGCTCAGCGGTTTACAGTCGAAAGCCGGCCCCTATTGAAGCCGTTATGCCCTCGCCCTGGCTTTTCTGTATTTGGGTCGCCGGCTGCTTTTGGGCGGTCTGGTGGTCTGCAACTCCTTGACCGTTTTGCTTGCCGCCTCGACCGGCATCCCTTCGGTCGCCAGAACCTCGCTGAGTTCGGTCATCGCGCGCTGATATACCTTGCGCTTGAAGTAAACGACATCCTTCAGCGGCTCCCAGTAATCGACCCAACGCCAACTGTCGAATTCCGGCTTGGGGCAATGGTCGAAACGCACGTTCGATTCATGCGTAACCAGCCGTAAAATAAACCAAATCTGTTTTTGTCCGATGCAAACGGGTAACGTGTTTTTGCGAATGTAACGTTCGGGCAGTTTATATCTTAACCAGTAACGGGTGCGCCCCAGCACCTGAACATGCTGCTGCTGCAAGCCGGTCTCTTCCCACAATTCACGATACATCGCCGTTTCTGGATCTTCATCATGATTGATTCCGCCTTGAGGAAACTGCCAAGCATTCATCCCCATCCGTTTTGCCCAAAACACGCGACCCTCGTCATTGCAAAGGATGATCCCGACATTGGGCCGGTATCCTTTCGAGTCTATCATGTCAAAACCTTGTTGTTTGCCTTGCCTTCTCCCCGATGTGTGTATGATAAAATTGCGGGGATGGCGAGGCAGTTAAATTAATACCTCATTGAACCATAAAATCAACCGAGTTTCCATAGGCGACGAGCCTTTTATTTATTGACAGGATAGCCGTGAGTTTAGCAATTTTCGATTTGGACAATACCCTGATAGCCGACGACAGCGACTATTTATGGGGGCAATTTTTGGTGGACCGGGGCATCGTCGACAAGGACGCCTATGAGCAGGCAAACGCCAAGTTTTACGACGACTATAAACACGGTACCCTGAACATCGTTGAGTTCCTGCAATTTTCGCTGCGCCCCTTGTCCCTGCATGCGCCAGAACAACTGCATCGATGGCGCGCCGAATTTATCGAGGACATCATTCGTCCGTTGCTCTTGCAACCGGCCCTCGAACTGGTCGAAAAACATAAAAAGCGCGGCGACACGCTGTTGGTGATCACCGCGACCAACCGTTTCGTGACCGAACCGATCGTCAAATTGTTCGGCATCGACAACCTGCTCGCAACCACGCCGGAATTCAAGGACGGACGCTATACCGGCGCTTTCGTCGGCCTGCCCTGCTTTCGGGAAGGCAAGGTTGCTTACCTGGAAAACTGGCTGCAAAGTTCGAACGAATCGCTGCAAAACAGCTGGTTTTACAGCGATTCGCATAACGACCTGCCCCTGCTGAGCAAGGTCGAAAATCCGATCGCGGTCGATCCCGACGATACCCTACGGCAACACGCCGAATCGGCAAAATGGCCTATCATTAGTCTACGCAACGGCGTGTGTCCCGCCGATCATTTACACAAATGACCCGATAGATCATTCATGGATAAACAGGAAAGCCTCCCCGAAGCCGAGATAGATCCGCCCAAGCCGAAGCGGAAATCGACGTCAGCTAAGAAAGGCACCTCGAAATCCCGAAAAAAGAAAAAAGCGCCGCCGCCCCCCGGTTATTTGCAACGCAAGCTGGCGATGCTCGCGGTCGAAATGATCAGCCTCGCGAGCGTCGCGATTTCGCTGATTATCGTGTTGATCGGGTATTCCGCCGACCGCTTCACCGGCACCAGTTTTTTCGGCAGCTTGTTGCCGTTCGCTTTCGGCATCTTGCTGCTGGTGCTGCTGGCGCTGGTGTCTCTGCTCGGCTGGTGGCGATTGCGCCAATGGTTGGATTTGAAGGCGGAGTTCCTATCGCCGTTGGTCGCCGCCAGTCTGGCCATCATTATCGGCTGGTTTACCGTACAGGATAATTTCGCGTTGGCCTATGGGCGTTTTCGCACGCTGGTCGGCGGCAAGGAAGAAGCCGGGCGCGTGACCTTGGCGCATCAGATCTATGCCGCTTACCGGCGTTACGGCACCAAGGACTTGCAAAAAATGCTGGATCGGGCCAAGAGATTTACGCCCGCGATCGAGGCCGCGGCCGAGGCTTTCGATGTCGACGTGAATATTCTGCACGGCATTGCCGCGGCCGAATCCTCGTTCCTGCCGAAAGACAGCGCCGACGGCGGGCGTGGTCTGTTTCAGATCACACAAGTGCCGAAAGCGACCCTCGAAGAAGCCGCCGATCAGTTGCAGGTCGACAAATTGGACTTGCAGAATCCCAAGCACAATGCCTTTGTCGCCGCCGCGACGCTCAAGCATTATCTGGACGAAATGCATGAAGACCTGTTTTTGGCGCTGCTGGCCTACAACATCGGCCCCGCCAACGGCGGCTTGCGTTTCATCATGAACCAATACCACGCCTCGGACTTCACGACCATCCAGCCTTACTTACAGGAAAAGCCGCGTGGCTATCCGGTACGGGTCTTGTCTCATGCGCTGGCCTTCCGGATTTGGCGCGAGGAAGGCAAACTGCTCGCCTATGAAGAAGGCCGGAACGCCCTCCACATTCAACATATCGGCATACCGGGTTTGCATGGCGATTTATAACACACAGAAATTGCGAGCCGAAATACTGGGAGCCAGAAAATCCTACTAAAAATTTTGGCGGATTGAAGGCTATTAAGATGGATGATCCAGAAAGTAGTTTTTGAGTTGGGTTTGGTAGGTAGTTTGGAGTAGAAGGCTATTGTGGTTATATGCTAACAAGAATCTATTATATGATAATAGTTATATTGATCTTGGTATTTTTTGTTGCCTAACTTGGCCAGATCGTACATTCTCTGAAGAGAAATCTTCCCCCGTAGAAAATCAAATGCCGAAGCCCACTGTTTGAGGATGACCGCAAGGATTCGTGCGAAAATGGGCAATAGCGGATAAGATCATGTGATTTTTTTCCTATAGCGCCATTTCCTCATGATTCGCCAGATCAAGTCGTACATCGTAGTCTATTGGCCCCACCTCACTGTCCCGTAATTCGTACATACCGAATCGACTGGGGTGCTGCCGATACGGACTCAACGCCCGTAAAATGTCTGGCGTCAATGCCATACCCTCATCCTGCATTTCCTTCAGCGCTTCCGTCATGCTCTTACAATTGTGGAAGATCAGCAGATTGGCGATCAGATGATTATATTTGATGACTTTCAGTTGCTCGTCCCGTACATTTTCCTGAATCAAGTCAGAAGCAAAGTAGACCCACTGGGCGAACTTGTTAAAACTCTCGCATCGATTTGTTGCGCTCTGGATGAGGCGTCGCAATTCTTCGCTATTCACGTATTCCAGGAGAAAGCAGGTGCGGACAACCCGGCCCAGTTCCCGAAATGCGTAATATAATTTGTTTTTCCGACTGGCAGTGCCGAGCTTACGCAGGATCGTCGACGGCGCGATGCGGCCAGCCTTGATTGACAGCGCAATCTGTAACATATCCGGTAGATGCCGGGCAATCAACGCCCAATTGACATTGTCCTTGGTGAACAACTCGCCAATATGGTTATAACTTGCTTCTGATGTGGGCTTGTAGCACTTCAAATCTTTCCAGTTTCGGATACGCGGCATCAATTTGATGCCCAACAGATAGGCAAGACCGAATACTGGCGTACTTTGCGCTTGGGTATCGCCGTGCAGCGTATCCGGTTGGATGTCGGACTTGTTTTTGGTCAGCCCGTCCAGAATATAGATCGCCTCCCATACGCCGCACGGAATAAAATGCGAGAACAGGGCTATGTAAGTGTCACTGACATGGTAGTACGCGACACCACCCCAGCTACCGTAACGGATGTGGTACTCCGACAGCAGATTGTTTTCGTAGAGATCCCACTTGGTGCCGTCGGCACCGGCACGTGTTGCATCTCCCCAAAGCTTGGGAAGCCAGAAGCGATTATAGGCGTTGATCACTTCGCATATTGTTGCTTCGAGTTTTTCGGTCGTCACATGCCGTTGATTGACGAATGTTATCTGTCTGTCGCTGACACCGGACACGCTCTTTGCAACCTGCGTCGGCCCGAGTCCTGTGCCATAGGCGAATGTTGTGAGTATTTGCCGCCGCTCCTCGTCTTCCAGTTTGCTTTCATGTCCGCTTAATGGCCCAAAGAACCTCCCCCAGTTCAGCCATCGCATCGTATCGCCAAGCACATCGAGCATCGATAGGTCGAGTGCTTGTAATTTTTGGGTCAATGCTTCTTCGACAACCCGAAACCCTTTGGGATCGGGCTTCCTGGTAAGCCTTGCCAGTACCGGACGGCCATTGACGATATTGAAATAGGTGTTGCTCAGGTAATCTCGGTCAACCGCATGGGCGGCATCAAGGAGCTGAGTACGCACATGGTCGACGAACGATGGGCTTTCAACCGGTAGGCCGACCAGTTCCCCATACTCCGCTAAAGCCGCGTTACACGCCTCCATGGACAGCAGCTGCTCGCGCGAATCCGAGTAGGTCTCGCTGCCTGAAACACAGATGTCGGCAGATTTCAGTTCCTGAACCAATTGCCGGCAGACGCACACCTCGAAGTGCCGGCGGTTCACCCGACTGAGCTCCGCTTTGTCGTCATTTTCGCCGGTAACGAGTTTCCACCATTTCGCCGGCACCCAATCCAGGTCTTGCGGCGTTAGGACTGCTTCGCTCTTGCCATCCAATGTAAGCCAGTCGGTATGGCGACGGTGGTTAGCCAAAACGAAGGCCAAGGCACGTTCAAAGCTTTTATCCTGACTGGTAGCCACCCAGCGCAGCTTGGCCAGAATGCGGAACAGTTCTCCGCGACGGACTTTGAAGTAGCGCCACATGAAGCGACACTCGTTCTTGCCGCCAAATTCAGAGTGGACCCGCGAGAACTCGCATAAATCGGGACGCGCAGTGACCAGCTGACGCGCGATCGCTATCTGATCGCCTACCGGTTGGTCTGACTGTAGCAGGGTATCGAGTTGGGCGAAGCGGCGCAGAATTTCATCGGTTTTATCCTGATTGGCCGTCAGGTACTGTTCGAGTTCTGCATCCGCCAGATGCTGGGCTTTCATCATCTGCTTGCAGAACATATCGCACAGATCATCGGTCACCCGTGCTAATTGTCGCTCGATCAAAGCCAATGAAGCGGTATAGCGTTTTTTCACTTCCATGTCAGCCATGCTGGCTGCATCCAGGCTGAGGCCTTCCAGGGATAATTGATGCCGTTTGACAATCGGGATATTCCGCAACAATTCTTGATTGCCCGCCAGGGCAGAGAGTTGGTCGTAGCGCGTTAGTAGTTCCCGCAACCCGTGAATGGTCACCTTGGGCGCATCGAGTTTGATCTCGTTCCACGGGCTGGTTCGGCAACTATCGCCAACCAGAAACAGGGCGTCAAGTGCAGAGCGGTCGACATCGCTCAAGCGATCATAGACATCCCGAAACAGCGTCTGATAGGTGGCTGCCCGCTGATCCTTGGCTTCGCGTAACAACGTCCCAAAAGCGGGCAGTTCGTAACGATGCTTCACCAGCATCTCAATTCCGACGTTGACGATGTCCGCCAAGTCGTCCTTGGTCAGCGCGGCGTCAGCCAACGCTTGGCATAACAACCCGTGCGCTTCGCTATCAAACGGGCTAACGTTCAAATAGCCACGGATAAGACTGACATGGGTTTTCCGCGAGCGTGAGATGTCGTAGCGCTTCAGCGCCTCCCGGTCTACGGGTATCCCTTCGATTTTCGCCAGATGATCAATGATGGCGTCAGGGATTTGATCCGATGTCACAAAGTGGCCCAGACGCTGAAAGGTCTTCAAGGTGAGAAGAAAACCAAATCGGGTACTCTGGCCCCGCACAACAGTTGCGCAAAATTCACACTCTTCAGGTGTGGGGGAATACCATCGCTCCAATTCGCCGGCATTAAAACTGGTTTTTAGACGGGGATAGGCAGTATCGCTCGCTTGCATGGCGGGAACTAAATTTATTGATGACCAGCAGGCCAGCCAATTCGTGCGAGAGTTTCGATCAGTGTGGTTCGTTTGACGCCAAAGTTGCGGCACACAGCCGCCTTGGACATACCGCCCTTTAATGCGGTGGTAATCGCTTCCAGTTTTTCACCGACAATGGCGGGTGGTCGCCCGCCGGTCCGTCCACGCCTCTTGGCGGCCGCCAATCCAGCAACGACCCTTTCTTTTGTCAATGCTCTTTCATACTGGGCCAGTGCCCCGAATACATGAAACAATAATTCGCCGGAGGGTGTCGTGGTATCCATGCCCTCAGTGAGTGAACGGAAAGCGACCTGATTTTCTTTCAGTGCATTGACGATGGATAACAGGTGCGACAACGAACGTCCAAGCCTATCCAGCTTCCAGACCACCAGAACGTCACCCGGCTGAACGAATGCCAGTGCTTTCGCTAATCCAGGCCGATCATCTTTAGCACCGGAAGCATGATCTTCAAATAAATGCCGACTATCGACGCCTGCCGCCATCAGCGCATCGCGCTGAAGATCGGTTGTCTGGCGATCCGAGTCGGACGATACCCGCATATAACCGACAAGCATTGTACGAAAAACCCATAATAAGTGATTTGCGTATAGTACATCATTACGACAGTGTTTTTCGTACATTTTATGAGGTGGTTTGAGCGGCAATGACGGTACTTTATCGAACCCACCGGAAAACAAGTGTTTTACGACAGGTCGGCAATGACCAATAAGCCTGTGTATTTTCAGAAGACGAGTACTGAAAATATCAGAAGTCGATTGCACTACTGAGATTTCAGGTAATTAGGATTGGGAAATACCAAGCCGACTGGCAAAAAACGACCCAGGCTGCCGTTCACTAATCTTTATGGCGATTGACTGGTTTTTTATTCATTGCTGCCGTAAAGTAAGGATAAGTCCCGAAAGGCTTTGGTAGAGCGATCTTTAGCTGACTCTCCACAAGGCGCAACCGGTTTACGGACTAAAAACTAAAACGTAAGTTGGCTTGTAAATTGTGTGTGAACAGATCGTTACCGGTTTTATTGGAAACGTATTGCCCCATGTAACCTAAATCCACTCCCATTTTAGGCGTGAATTGATAACTTAATCCGCTGAAAACACGGTTCTCGGTAAAGCCCTGCTTACCCCAATCTGTTTGATTCAAATAGAACATAACTTCATCGCCGGCATAGACGCTTAAGCCCTTCATAAAGGGTAAAGGATGACTGATTTGCAATAATTGTCTGGGACGGTAACCTTCATTACCGGTGGTTTGGTTAATCCGATCTTCCATACGGGTTCGGCTCATGAGTTTGAAATCACCTAAATCCTGTTTCCAGACAAAATCTACATAAGGACGGCTCTCCTGAAAGGCAGTCTTGTTTAGCGGATGAAGCCAATCATGTGTATAACCTAGCCACAGCGATGCGTTATTGTTTATTTGATAGCCGACTTGGCTGAATAACAGATTTTCGGAATACCTTGATCCACTGGGCGAATCTTCGCGGGTACGGCTTTGATCCATGATGAGCCAATTAAATTTGTTGAGGCTGGGCGACAAAGCTGTAAAATCCCCTTGCAACGTAGCCGAGCCCCATACGCCGAACATGTTATTTGTGCCGTCGTCAGCGGCAAAACTGGAAAGCGGTTGAGTCAGTAATAAAGGGCCTAAAACCACAGTAGCTTTAAATTTGGTCATAAAAGAATTCCAAAACTATGTTGATGCAACTATTTTTATGAAAAATAAGGCATATAATGTGCCAATTCATAAGCTTATGATTTTTATATTTAATTCATTATCACCGAGAAATTTAGAAAGTATAAACGGTTGAAAAAACCAACTTGCGCTGGTTCTGTGGCGAGTAATAGAGCGCGAATGATTCACCCGGCTTGCTTATTGCGTCGTAACGCTTCGTCGGAGCCCTGTGTCAATCAGCGACGGGAGTTGAAGGCAAACTGTGTGTGCTTTCCCTATTTGGGAGGCCCCCGGCTAGCATGGGCGTCATTTTAAATTTTGTCTTGAACATGCCTACACGAGCCGAGTTGGACTCGCGGCATATTAATTGCATGATCAACATAGGGACCGGATGTCACATTGGCTTTTATTGCTTGAGTTTGCCAGTTTAGCGTTGGTCATCGGAATCGCTGGCTATTTTCTCGCCCTCTATGGCGATGTCATTGCCGAAAAGACCGGCTTGGGCGGAAGCTGGGTGGGCTTTTCCATGCTGGCGACAGTGACCTCCTTGCCGGAATTGGTAACGGGTATTAGCTCGGTAACGTATGTTGGTGTTCCGGATATAGCATTGGGCGATGCCTTGGGCAGCTGCGTGTTCAATCTGCTGCTGATCGTGATGTTGGATTTTATGCACCGAGGTTCTTCGGTTTACACCCGAGCCAGTCAGGGTCACATCCTCTCGGCTGGGTTTGGTGTGGTATTGCTCGGATTCGTGGCGTTTAACATCCTATTGTATCGAAACGGATTCCGTTTGAGTTTGTGGCATATCGGGCTGTATGCCCCGATCATAGTACTGTTTTATATCGTGTCCATGCGCACGGTGTTTCGTTTCGAAAAAGCTCAGCACCTGGAGGCCGTGGAAGAAATTGCCGAGCGTCACCCTAAAATGAGTTTGGCAAAGGCAATTGCTTTTTATTGTGTCGCCGCGGCCGTGGTCATTGCCGCAGGTATCCGTCTGCCATTGACGGCCGACCATGTCGCCCAGGCCATGGATTGGCAGCGTAGTTTCGTGGGCACGGTATTCGTGGCCTTGGCGACTTCGATGCCTGAAGTAGCGGTGACGTTCTCGGCTTTCAGAATCGGCGCCCTGGACATGGCCATCAGCGACCTGTTCGGCAGCAACCTGTTTAATCTGGTCATCATTGCCCTGGATGATGTCGCTTATGTTAAAGGTCCCCTACTTGCCGATGTTTCGTCTGCGCATCTGATTTCAGCACAGTCGGCCATCATGATGACCGGTGTTGCCATTGTTGGTCTGTTGTATCGGCCAAACACTCGTCTGTTCAAGACGGTGGGCTGGGTCAGCTTGTTCATATTCAGTATTTTCATACTGAATATATCTGTGCTGTATTTGCAACATTAAGTCAATATTTGGCCCGAGCATATTTAGTTAGTTAAAAATACCGAAAAATATTGGTCTATGATTGCTTTCTCATTTAAACTCAGATCCACGCGATAATAGTAAAACCCACAACGGAGCTCATCTATGGAAGCCTATCCTTCTGAACTTCTGCTGATCGCCTTTGTTGCGATGCTTGCACCGCTCCTTGCCGAGTTGCCCACTGGTTTTCGCTTACCTGTTGTGGTTATTGAAATCATTTTGGGGATAACGATCGGCCCTCAAATGTTCCACCTCGCCAGTCCGGATGGCATGATCGGTACACTCGGAGAACTCGGCTTGGCTTTTCTACTGTTCATGGTCGGGCTTGAGATCGATTTCGACAAGATTCGCGGCAGACCCTTGTCCTTGGCGGTAGGCGGTTGGTTTCTGTCGTTCTTCGTGGCTATGGTTTGCATGTATTTTTTCCACGCGATAGGATTGATTCAAACTCCGCCTTTATTGGCGGCAGTCGCTTTGTCCACCACAGCCTTGGGCGTACTGGCACCCATTTTGCGTGACCGGGGAGAGTTGGACTCCGCCTTTGGGACCTATATGGTTGCAGCCGCTGCAGCGGGTGAGTTCGGTCCTTTGATAATCATTTCGCTTTTACTTATCCCCACGCATGACTCCTTTCTACATGGGCTGTTCATGGTGACTTTTATCATCATCGCTTTTGTCGCTGCGAATATTGCCCTTAATGCGCGTTCATCACGGATGATTGAAATCATGACGCGCACGATGCAAAGCAGCGGTCAGCTTCCTGTAAGAATTTGTATTCTGCTTCAGATTCTGTTCGTCTCGCTCGCCGCCAAATTCGGCTTAAATATTGTAATGGGCGCATTTGCGGCAGGTATGGTGGCTGGACTCGTCATTAAAGGAAAAGCGGGAGAACCACTCCGGCAAAAGCTGGATGCAATCGGTTATGGCTTTCTGATACCCATATTCTTCATTGTCGCCGGCATGAAGTTCGAAGTCAGCGCCTTATGGTCGGCCCCACTGGCACCCGTCCAAGTAGTGCTTTTGTTGGGTTTGCTGCTATTGGTCCGGGGTGCCCCGGTGTTTTTATACAAGAAGGATTTGGATGCCGACGAGCAGATACCCTTCGCGTTTTATTCCGCCACAGGCCTGCCTTTGATCGTTATCATCAGCGAAATAGGCGTTTCCGCCGGGCTGATGTCGCCCGACAGGGCAACGATACTGGTGTGTGCGGGTATGCTTTCGGTCTTGCTCTTCCCTGTCTTAGCCGTGAAGCTGCGGGGGAAATTCAGTTTGACTTGGTGAATCTTCACTTTAAATAGGGCCATAGGATACGCACGTGGGAAGTGCCATCCAACGCCTGCATAGCTAGATTGCCGCCGCTAGTGGAGTTTGGACTGCTGGTTCAGGTATTGGCAATGGGTGCGTTGTTGCTGTTTTTGGTGAACCTGATCAGCATAAACCGATCCGGGGTGGTCACTCTTCTAGTGCAGGGTATTCATCCGGCAACCTGGTGGGAGAAAGATCAAGCTTAGAAAGCCGCCTATACCACAATCTGTCTGTGGGCAGCGTTGTTGGCGGTACTGGTCATCCGGATATTGCTGTTTCAATAGGACTACGTTTGCTCGCGGTAAAGGAACCTTTCCTCGACGTGGCACTCCCACGCCGTAATGTTCATAACCTGAATCGAATCAAAGGAGTCCAAAATGACCATTCAACTCAATGAAGAAAACGGCGGCAAGGTGCTCGTCGTTCACGTCAGCGGGAAGCTGGTAAAGGTGGATTACGAGCAATTTGTGCCTGAGGTCGAACGGCTCGTTCGGCGGCACGGTAAGTTGCGCATGTTGTTCGATATGGCCGATTTTCACGGCTGGGAAGCCAGCGCGGCTTGGGAGGACTTCAAATTCGGCGTCGAACACTTCGCCGACATCGAACGGCTCGCGATGGTCGGGGAAAAGCAGTGGCAGCACGGCATGGCGATGCTTTGCAAGCCGTTCACGAAAGCTGAGGTTCGATACTTTGACCACGCCGATGCCTCCGAGGCGCGAAAGTGGTTGAGCGAGACGTAGCGGCTTCGGGCGGAAACGGCACGGATTCAACGCCACGGGCATGGCGATAAGTATCCCACAATGAGGCATACCGATTATGAAACCCAATACCGACCAGTCCAAGGCTACTGAACAGAAACCTGATGCGAAGGACGACCTGAAGGCCCTGCCCATGCTGGAACTGCAAGCGAAATTGGGGGCGTCGCCCGAAGGCCTCAGCCAAGCCGAGGCGCAGAAACGGCTGACTCAATATGGACCGAACGAGATTGAAGAGAATAAGGCCAATCCGTTCCTGAAATTCCTCAGCTATTTTTGGGGACCCATCCCATGGATGATCGAAGCGGCCGTGATCCTCTCGGCGGTAGATCGGCATTGGCCGGACTTTGCCATCATTCTCCTTTTGCTGGTGGCCAACGCCGTGGTCGGATTCTGGGAAGAACACCAGGCGGGCAACGCCATCGCCGCGCTGAAGGCCAAGCTGGCGATCAAGGCGAAGGTGAAACGTGATGGCAAGTGGACCAATCCGGAGGCGCGCGATTTGGTGCCGGGGGACGTGATCCTCCTGCGTTTGGGCGATATTGTGCCGGCGGATGCGCGCTTGCTGGAGGGTGACCCGGTTGAGGTGGATCAGTCCGCACTGACGGGAGAGTCGTTGCCCGTCACGCGCAAAGCCGGCGAGGCGGTGTTTTCCGGTTCGATCATCCGCACCGGCGAAATCGATGCGCTCGTGTACGCCACGGGCAAGAATACCTACTTCGGCAAAACCGCGCAACTGGTGCAGGAGGCGCAGACAGTCAGCCATTTTCAACGTGCGGTGTTGAAAATCGGCAATTACTTGATCATTCTCGCGGTGACCTTGGTGGCGGTGATTATTACTGTCGCGCTGTTCCGCGGCGACCCGATGCTCACCACGCTGCAATTTGCCCTGGTGCTGACCGTGGCTGCGATTCCCGTGGCAATGCCCACGGTATTGTCCGTGACCATGGCGGTCGGTGCGCGCTCGCTGGCAAAAAAAGAGGCGATTGTATCCCGGTTGGCGGCCATCGAGGAATTGGCGGGCGTGGACGTGCTGTGCGCGGACAAGACCGGCACTCTGACCCAGAACAAACTGACATTGGGCGACCCGTTCAATGTGGACGGCATCCCTACCGAGCAAGTCATCCTCAACGCCGCGCTGGCGTCGCGAGCGGACAACAAGGACACCATCGACCTGGCCGTGCTGGGCGCACTGACAAATCATAAGGTCCTGGACGACTATCAGGTGCTTCATTTCCAGGCGTTCGACCCGGTGCATAAGCGCACCGAAGCTACTGTCAAAAGGGCAGACGGCAAGGTGTTCAAGGTGACCAAGGGTGCGCCGCAGGTGATTCTGGCATTGTCGCTCAACGTCGGTGAAATTAAGCCTGTCGTCGAGAAAGCGATCAATGAATTTGCGGCGCGCGGCTTTCGTTCATTGGGTGTGGCTCGGGCAGATCAGGAAGGCCAATGGCAGTTTTTAGGCGTGTTGCCCCTGTTCGACCCGCCACGGGAAGAAGCCACGGCAACCATCGCGACCGCGCGGCAGATGGGCGTGAAGGTCAAGATGGTGACGGGCGATGCACTGGCCATTGCGCAGGAAACCGCCAAGAAATTAGGGATGGGGGTAAATATCCTTGATGCCGGCGGTTTCGGCGATGCCAAGCATCACGAGACGGCGCAGTTGGCGGAGTCCATCGAAAAAGCTGACGGTTTCGCCCAGGTGTTCCCCGAACACAAGTTCCACATTATTGATGTCCTGCAAAAACGCGGCCACATTGTCGGCATGACCGGCGACGGGGTCAACGACGCCCCCGCGCTGAAGAAGGCCGACTGCGGCATCGCCGTTTCCGGCGCGACGGATGCGGCACGCGCGGCGGCCTCCATAGTGCTGATGACCACCGGCCTGACGGTGATCATAGACGCAATCAAGGAGAGCCGGAAAATCTTCCAGCGCATGAACAGTTACGCCATATACCGCATCACCGAGACGCTGCGCGTGCTGTTGTTCATGACCTTGTCGATCCTGGTATTTAACTTTTACCCGGTAACCGCGGTGATGATCGTAATGCTGGCGTTGCTCAACGACGGGGCGATCCTGTCCATTGCCTATGACAATGTTCATTACAAGGATAAGCCCGAGGCCTGGAACATGCACATGGTACTGGGCGTATCCACGGTGCTTGGCGTCATCGGGGTCGTCTCCGCCTTCGGCTTGTTTTATCTCGGCGAGCGCGTTTTTCATCTTGACCGTGCGCACATCCAGACGCTGATGTATTTGAAGCTGTCCGTGGCGGGACATTTAACGATTTTCCTGACGCGCACACGCGGCCCATTCTGGTCCATACGCCCCGCGCCGATTTTATGGATAGCCGTACTCGGTACGCAAATCGTGGCGACCTTAATCGCGGTTTATGGGCTGTTCATGACCCCGCTCGGCTGGGGCTGGGTCGCCTTCGTTTGGGGCTATGCCTTGGTGTGGTTCCTATTGAACGACCGGGTGAAACTGCTTGCTTATCGGGTGTTTGATCCGACTGCCGCCCCCCTATTGGTCAAAAAGCAGATTGATGCGAAATCTGTGCCTGCCGATATGACACCCCAGATTGCCAAGCGAGCCTATGAGCTCTACGAGCAGCGGGGTCGCCAGGAAGGTCATGCAGTAAAGGACTGGGAGCAGCAGGCAGAGCGGGAAGTTCGAAAAAAATAGAGCCTGCTCATAATCAGACGCGAAAAACGCCGCATCAATGCGATCTTAAATCAGATGCCAAAACAGTCTTTTCTTTCTTTAATCGTTTGGAAGCAACGCCTGGTATTCTGGCTAGGCGCAATATTTGTCGGCTTGCTCATCGTGGCAATGACCTTGCTCAGCGAATGGGCGGCACAAACCTACCGTATCCTGTCACAGCATTATTCCTGGTTCCGTTTTGTCGCCCCGCCTTTCGGGCTGGGGTTCACTGCATGGATGACATTTCGTTTCTTTCCCGGCAGCGAACGCAGCGGCATACCACAGGTTAAAACGGCACTGGAAATTGCCGGCAACTTGGAAGCAAGAAATCAATTGATCTCCTTGAGAATCGCTTTGGGGAAACTGCTGTTACCGATCATGGGCCTGATTTCCGGGGCGTCAGTCGGTTTTGGCGGCCCCGCCGTTCACATTGGCGCATCCATCATGCTGTCACTCGGCAGGGCGGTTAAATTTCCGCCGCATTACATGGAGAAAGGGTTGATCATAGCCGGCAGCGCCGCCGGTTTTGCGGCCATGTTCAGCACCCCTTTGGCCGGCATCGTTTTTGCCGTCGAAGAAATGGGCCGAACGTTGGAAGAGCGCATTAGCAGTTTGGTTTTGACCGCGATCGTGTTTTCCGGTGTGACCGCTTATGCTTTATTGAACAGCTATATTTATTTTGAAGACGAATCGCTGCGCATGCCATGGGGACAACATTGGCTGGCTATACCGGTATGTGGAATCGCCGGCGGCTTTTTGGGTGGTTTGTTCAGCAAAATAACGATTGTAGGGGGGCGTTTACTTAAGCGTTCAGGGCTTCCCTTCGTCGTTATTGCTATTGCTTGCGGCGGCGTGATAGCCGCGTTAAATTTTTTATCCGATGGGGCAACCGTAGGCACCGGTTACCAGCAAACCAAGGCCATTTTAAACAGTACTGCCCCTCTGGGTATTTCCTTTCCATTTCTCAAAATGCTTGCCACTTGCGCAACTTTTTTCAGCGGTATACCGAGTGGAATTTTTGTGCCCTCGATTGCAACCGGTGCGGGGCTAGGTATTGATCTGGCACACTGGCTTCCGATTGCGCCTGCTTCAGTCATGATTTTGTTAACCATGACCGCTTATTTCTCGGGGATGCTACAATCGCCGCTCACGTCATTTGTGATCGTCATGGAAATGACTAACAGCCATGAAATCCTGATACCATTGATGGCTACAGCTTTTTTTGCTACCGGAACGTCAAAAATAATGAACCCGGTGCCTTTGTACCTGGCTTTATGCGATGCCTACTCTACCTTGGGCACATCCCACAATTCCGTCAAAAACTAATTTCTGTTTTTAAATAACGAACAGCAGGAGCTATCCCAGCGGCTTCGACACAATTCTATTTACTTGTCTGGTTTATATTTGGATCCGGACTCTCAGATATTTGTTTTTTAGATCCCGTGACTGACTCAAAATGGCCGACTGCTGCTATTCACGGCGGTCAGTATTGCTCATATTCAGTATGGTAAAGGCCCTCCTACAGCAGGATAAAAACGATAATTCTGAATCATAGATGCAGAAATCACATGAATTTATCTGCTATTGCCCATTTTCGCACGAATCCTTACGATCATCCTTTGACGAAATACCGAATTTACTTGATGGCGACCGAGGCTGGTAACGCCATCCGGCCCTCTGCCTGCAGCCCGGCTGGGGCTCGGTAGGACATGCATTATCTAATGCATCTGTTACAATAAAAAGAAAAAGCAGCCTGCAAGGGAACTAAGCTGCAGACGCAATAGCAGTGGGTTTTGATATGAAAAAAGCAAGGAAATCTACGAAAAATACCAATCAAACCGATTTATTCGAGCTGGTGGCGCATCTGGAGCAGTTGGAACAAATCAATTCCGAACTCTCGATGATCACATCGCTGGGTCGGCTGGAGTTAAGCACGATCGTTGAAAAGCAAATGGATTGGGTGGAGCTAGACGAGACACAGAAACAAGTAGTGTTTTGACGCCATATAGCTTATAAAACCAAATAAGCCGCCATACATATGCCGATAAAGCTGACAATGCTAAAAATTGCTTGGCGCATAATTGAAGAGTTTCTGCCGAATGAACGTGCCAGCAACATGGCAATAAAAGCGCCGGTTACCGAGAGGGCTGCAAAGTTCATGACGAAAGGCGCCATCTGCTCAATATATTCCGCAAAAGTGGGTGAAAGCATGAAGATTGTTAAGATGCTCTTTTTTCAAAAATTTATGTTTTTATAAACTCCATACGGTTATGATAAATCCCGTACCTGGATACGGAGTCAAGCGCAATGGCGCAAAATAACTTTACGATTGGTGTGCTGGCGGAAAAATCCGGAGTAACGGTCGAAACGATTCGCTATTATCAACGGCGTGGCCTGCTTGCAGAACCGGTAAAGCCGCCCGAGGGCGTTAGGCGTTACTCCGAACACAACGTGCAGCGGGTGCTGTTCATTAAACAAGGCCAAAAACTGGGTTTTTCACTCGGTGAAATTTCAGCGTTACTAAGCCTTGAGGAGGAAAGGCATTGCCGGGAAGCAAAAGAAATCGCTCTTAAAAAGCTGGATCTCATCCGAGAACGTATCGAAGGCTTGAGTGCGATGGAAACGGCTTTGTCTAATCTGGTGGAGAAATGCGGCAACACCGGGACGGCATGCCCGATCATCCAGACCCTACAAGGACGATCGGAATAGGTAATTTGTGCTTGTTTCCTACCTCGCCATCTTTATAGCGAGGCGGCTTCGATGAGTCCTTGAGGAATAGCAGAGGTAGATCCTCTGCTTCCTTGCGTTGTATTTTTGCATCGAGACCGCCCGTCCCGTTTGCAGTCGTATATCTGATGTGGGTAACATAAAGCGCAGCGATTCAACCGGCGCTGATAACGGCGAAAAGAGCGCGCTACCAAGTGTTCAAGACGATCGAACCGCCCTTTGTTATCTATGGCTAACATATGCTGTTCGACCGACAACGTAGCGAAAAGGTGCCGTGCTTGATTTATCAGAACGTCATTGTCCATTTCCCATTTGCCTAGCATCCCGCGCTTCCATTCGATGTATGCCGCTTGCATGGAGACTATCAAATCATGGTTTATATCCGCCGACATCTCCGCCCCCGCCATTCCACATAAATTTACGATTTCGATTCGCAATAAATCGCCAAGGCAATAAACTTTCAGCTAACCGGCCAAGCCCACCAAGGCCTTGATCTCTCGAATCACGCCGCGCTTATCCACGTGTTGCCTGATATTCATCGTAAAGCCAATCCAAAGCTTGAGTATATTCCCCTTCTCTTAAGTTATACTTTGGATTCCAATTATTTTCTTGAACGCTAGAAAGCTAAACCGTCGGCGCATTGACCATGCCAGACACATCTGGAAACAAATTAATTTTAGAGTTAGCCGTACAACAAATGTCGCCCCCGACTTGTTCAGCGCGCCGGTCACAAATTGCGCCAGCCCGGTCACCGCCATGCTGAGCAGCAACATGACCTCCGAAAAACCGAGTAAAATATCGATCGATACCAGCATGAATGCTCCCCTTGATGTTTACGATAGTACGCAACTCCATGGCGAGGATGGAGATTGCCGTTTTATGACTAGTAGGTATCATTAGCCGCATTGACAGAATGTAACCCCAAAAGAAACCGTCCGACAAGATTTTAATTGTAAAATCAATGACTTGTTCATTTTTGTTGTTTGATGAGTCGGGCTTATCGGGAAACGAACAAAGTGGCAGTCACCAGCTTTAACCCAAAAAGCACGATTTATTGCAAGGAATATGCAATAATCACACCTTTTATTTGCAGGCAGGGGCAACCCGCAAAGCGTTTACACCTCGTAGCCTGGACGCCTGCATCGCGGCTAACCCGAACTCAACTCTGATTGCGAAACTCAGAGAATTTTTACCGGATTGGCTGCTGCATCGCCCCTATACGCTATTCAATACCCGAAGATTCAAGATCCCGTGTTTGAACCCTTGTTAACCCAAATCATCGCGATTGCCAAAGACGCCGGCCAAGGCATCATGACCGTCTACCACCAGTCGGCCGGCAGAGTGGTTTTGATGGCCGACCAGTCGCCGTTGACCAAAGCCGACCTGATTTTGAATCAAAGCATCGTCAGCGCATTGGCCCGGCTGACGCCGAATATCCCGATTCTTTCGGAAGAGTCTATGGAATGGGATACCGCCGCCGCGCATGCGGTCGTCAACGCGACCGGCGGCAAGGTCTGCGAACTGTCCGGTGAAACGCTACGTTACAATAAGGCCGATTTGCACAATCCGGAGTTTTTCGTGTTGGGAAATTCCGACGGTGCCCTGCTCAGCGCCGTTCAGCGCTGTCTATGAATCATTGAGCCTGGGCGCAACAAATTTTGAGAGCTTGCAGCCCCATCGCCTTATCCGAGCAACCATTCACCCTTCACCCATGATCAAATTTACCAATCAATTCATCCTGATAGGCTACAAGGGTGTGCGCCTCTGTATCCGCTGCTATCGGCTGTTGCTGCGCGTATTAAGGCGGCTGGACCTGATGCTGGGCAAATTTTCGCCGCTGGCGCCCTTGCTGGACCGGTTTCCGATACCACGAGGAATGGGATATTTTCTGCCTGAAAAATTGAGCCTTGCGGATTTTTTCGGCATGCTGGAGCAAAGGAACGTGCGCTATCTCGTCTTGCGATGGCACGAGAAGTTTCCCGAAAATCCGCAGGATGGCGATATTGACCTGCTGATTCACGACGACGATATAAATCTGCTGCAAGGCCTGTTTACCGCTCGCATCACCGCAGTCGCGTTCGACATTTATACGGCCTCGGCCCAATACGGCTTCACCTACAAAAATTTACCGTATTATCCTCCGCATTTGGCCTACGAACTGCTGGCCGCGCGGCAGTGTACGCCAGCCGGCATCTTCGTGCCCTCCCCGAGGCATTATTTTTTGAGCCTTGCCTACCATACGTTGTACCACAAGATGGACGAGGCCCTGTTTACCGGGCAGAGCAACGGGCGCCATGAAAACTCGAAATATGTCGCAAAGCTCAAGGAGCTCGCCGCCTCGGCGGGTTTTAACGGTGAAATCAATTTCCCTGCGCTGGATGGCTTTTTGTTCAAAAACGGTTGGCGGCCGCCGTTCGATACACTCAGGAAGCTGCTGGCCGAAAGCCCTCGAACCGGTATCACGGCGCCCTGTCTGAATCGCGTCATCACGCCGGACCTGCTGGTGTTTGTGGTCCGGCAAGCGGCGGCGCAACGCGGGCACATCGAGGCAATAGGTGAAAAAATAAAGCGCCTGCCGCTGGAAATATTCACGATCGCCGAAATCGGCGAAGCCAACCGGCAACTGATCAAGGAGTCAATTCGAGGCGGCGAATGGGGCAGCGAGGATTTTCCCTACAACTACCCCGGCGGCCTGCCGGTCATGCTGATCGTCGCGATTGACCATGCGCCGGTGCCGGTTTCCGAGACACATAAAAAGCGCTACCCTTTCGTCAACAATGCGCATACCCTGTTGAAGCATCAGATCCGGCAGGATCTGAACGACGACAAGCGTTGTGGACAGTGGACGAATACGGTGCATTGCAGCGACGATGTGTATGAAGCACTGGATTACCTCGCCATCGCCTGCCCAGCGCAAGTGCCGGAACTTCTGCGCCAATATCCCGAATTCACCCCTTATTGGCAAGCGTTGCAGGCGTTTGGCGGTTCGGTCTCCGGCCCTAAACCCGTACTTACCGCCAGCGAAACCCCTTAGTTAGAAAGCCGATGTCGCTGATCGTATTTGCCGTATCGGAAGAAGGCCTTCGCTTACTGCCGCCGGGATTTTTGACCGGTCTGATGGAACAATACGGCCTGCATCTCGAATTTGAAAGAGTTCCCGCCCCGCATGAAGCGGAGGAATTGGCGAAGCATCTGGCACCGGAGCTGTGGCACAGCGCTTTCTGCACTGCTAAGCACTCCCGCATCGGCCTAGTGATCGGCGCCTATGATCTGGCGGTCACCCCGCCAAACTTTACCCAACGGCATTTATATCCAGGAATCGACAATGCCAGGCTGCTGTTATTTGCCTATCATTGCCAAAGAGCGATCCGCGCAAGGTTTTCCGGCCACAAATCAGGCGATATGCTTTGCTCAACCGCAAACGCAAAGGCTGCGCGCCAATGCCTCGAAAAACTCTGGCCTGAAGCACTGGCAGGGATCGAAAAGCGGATCGCGGAAGGCGAACGTGAAGTGAGCAGCCGGCATACGGTGCTGCGGGAGCTGACCCGGACCGGCATTTACGCGAAGGTTTATCTGATCGATTACCAGGGGGCTCCCGCGGTCGAAAAAATCTACCGCCCCCGCTATCGCGACAGATTGGAGCGGGAAAAAATGGCCTACGGCCAGCTGGCGGAGACGGTCGATACGATCCCAAAGGCTCTGTCGATCGACGGCAATTCCCTGATCCTGCCTTTCATCCGGCAAGCGGCGCACTATGATCCGACCGGTTGGAAACTGGTACCGGTCAAAAAAATCCGGCAGATCATTGCGGCGCTCAGGCAATTGTACGATGCGGGTTATGCGGTGATCGACGCGCATGCGGGCAACTGTATTTTCGATGCCAACGATAAATTATGGATGATCGATTTTGAATTTCTCCATCGCTATGCCGAACGTCCCGAAAGTTTTTGGCAAAGCTTTGATATCGCAGGAATTCCGCCTAATTTTGCTGGCGCAACCCCGCCCGGATCGCCGCCTTATTTAACGCGTCCCTGGCTGGAGAGTTTCGGCTTCCCCCCGCAAGCAATAGATAATGACACGGCCGTCTCGATCCATCTGCGCCGGCTTGTGTACTGGGCCGGGCGCAAAATGCCCGCCTATGGCTACCGCAAAGCCAGAACCGGCGTGCGCTTCGCATTGGCTGTCGTTTGCCTGCTGCTAAGACATTTCTCGCCGTCCTCGGCGAGACCGATCCGGCTTGAAATGCGGCCGTGAAAACCAGCGGAATCTTAAAAGCCGGCGGCGTTTATTCGATCGTCGGCATCGCTCAGTCACTGATTTGGGTTATTTTGCTGCCGGTGCATACCCATTTTCTTTCGGCCGCCGATTACGGCTTGATTTCGTTATGTACCGCGATGGTGACAGGATCGGCAACCGTCCTGGAATTCGGTTTCAGCCGGGCGGTCGTACAGTCCATTTTCAGTCACAGAACGCAGGAGCAACCCTGGCAGATCGAGCTGCTGACGCCGATCAAATTTATCCTGATCATTGCGCTGGCAATCATGTCCGCGACCGGCATCCTGGCCTGGTGCGGTTTTTTCGAATTCGATCGGCCGCTGGCGATCGTCATCACGCTGACCGTCGGCGCCGCGGTCACCTTGCCGATCATCCGCGTGTATGGCGAGGCATTAAAAATGCAGTCGCGACTGTCCGAGTATGCCAAATTGATGTCGGTGGTGCTGGCGGTAACCCTGTTTGGAAATCTAGGCCTCGTCGTCGGCTTAAAACTGGGCATCGTCGGCGTGCTTCTCGCCTTGGCAACGGCGAATTGGCTGGGAGCGATGTGGGCAGTGTTTGCGTTAACGCGAAAACTCTCCCACCGGCTGGATAAGAACGAGCTCAAACAGGCATTGGCTTACGGACTGCCGCTGGTTCCGCATTTTTCGATCGGCGCATTTTTACCGGCCATCGAGCGCAGCCTTTTGGCTTATTTCGCCGGCATACAGACCACCGGCCTGTATGCGGTCGCTTCTTCGATTGCGAATCTGTTGACAATCATCACGACATCGTTCACGACCGCGTTGCGCCCTCGCATGTTTGCCATGCTCGAAACAGCGCAGGCAAAAGATTTTTCGCTGCTGCGCAAGAAGATGGTTTTAGTCACCGCGGCGTTTATGGTCATTGCGGTGATCGGTTCGATATTGGCCGAACCTGTCATCACTCTGTTTGCGGGCAAAAATTTTTATGACGCCTGGCCGATCGTTCCCTTGCTGCTGACGCGCCAGGCGATATACGGCGCCTACCAGTACGTCGCCACGGTTTATTATTTCATCAAGTCAGGCACCAAAATGCTTTTACTCGTTTCCTGTCTGGCCGTGCTGACGCTTCTCGTGATCAGCCCCTTTGTTGTTCCTCGATTTGGCGTATTCGGCATGGCTGCCGTCTCCCTGCTTTCAGCTTGCGTGTATTTGTTTTGCGCCTCGGCAATCGCAAAACGTTTACATCCGATGCGCTGGCCGACGATGAGGTCATTCATGATCGTTTTACTTGGCTCCATGGCTCTTTCAGGGGCATATCTGCCGTTGTTCATGAATGAAACTTCGTTGATAATAATGGGTAAAACGCTCGAAGTTTCGGTTGCGCTAGCCATTTTTCTCGCAATTTTGAAGGTTTTTCACAAAATGGAAAAAACCAGTTGACCGATTGATGAATGCCAATGTCAATCGGGACTTAAACTTTTTCTAGCACTTACACATTTGTTAGCATTCCATCTTCCTGATAAGGCTTACGGATCAGCTCAAAAGCGACCGGAATAGAATCGCCTCCGCTGTGATACAGCGCATTGAGCTGGTTGATTCCCCGTACCGAACGCCCTTGGCAATGATCATAATGCCAACACATCACTTCGTTTTCGTCCGTCCAGGCTTTCTTTTGGATTGTATCGTCGAAAATCAATACGCCGTCTTCCCGCTCTATCTGCCGAACCGTCGATTTCACTTGTCCCCATAAATCTCGCGACGTATATTCGAGTTCCGATAAAAAGCGCGTGACTCGATCATGGCTCACATCTCCTTCAACCATCGCCGATAAACCGGTCGCTGTCGCTGTACCAAACGTGCTAATCAAATAGTCGGTGTATATCTCTAGGTCTGCTTTTTCATCCTGACAGCATACCGGTTTTTCATAGGTGGGTGCGTAACATCAGTTAATAAATACGAACAAGCAAGAATAGCCACTACTTTACAGACCAAGTCGACAAAGAGTGGCTTTCTGCGATGCGTTCAGCCTTTGCTACGCCCTTATCGATCCACATTAGATTTGTCTTATAAATTGGGGGATTGAAGGTTACGGGCTGTTGCTCTCTGCTGATTTATAGACACAATTTGCTGGTTATTTGCTTATATAGAAACACAGCAAATACCCTTTGCTTAAAATAAAGACGCCTTGCACTGATTCAATGAAAGATTAAGGTGACTCTGAATAAGTTACTTTCGTTCATGGTTCGACAAATTTACCACGAGCGGAATCATCAACTGACTGCTCGTCAAGAACTTGTCGAAGAACATAACCAGAGTTTCCTTAGCTCCTGTTGTTACGCTGGATTGAGAAGAGCAATGTAGCAACCTCAATTATCCTAAACTTCCGATTCCAGCGCCGCTACCTGAATAATTAACCGGATAAGCCCCTCTTTTCTTCTAGGTGCTTCAGTCGATCTAGGCATCTGCAAACGCTGTGCTCGACAGGTTTGAGCATTTTGGCACAAATAATGCTTGTATATTTATATAGCATTGCTTAATCAGCTGAATGCTTAACAGCTATCTCATCGTCATAAAGTCCCAAAACCTTATGACATATCCAAAGCGTCCGCGATCTCGGTTGGTTTTTTCCTGGACAATCAAGGTACCGATTCCTTGATTGGTCAAGGACTAAATAATGAACAATAGAAACGACAACCCCTTTCGAATCGGGGATCAGGGATTCCACTTTCGCATTTAATGGACAATCTTACACATCATGCACCAGACCATTGTAATTTTAGGCGCTACTGGTTACATAGGAAGATATTTACTGGACTCGCTTGTAACGATAAAAGATATAAGGATAAAGGTGCTTGTCAGGCCAAAACTTCAAGAAAGAAACTCCATTCAATGGCCTAAAAACGTTGAAGTCAGCCAAGGCGATCTGAATGATGTCGATTCCTTGCGCAATTTGCTCGAGCCCGGTTGTACGGTTATTAATCTGGTTTATTCATCGGAAGCCGACGAACAAGGCAATCTTGCCATGATGCAAAATTTGCTTAATGCTTGCCTGTCGTCAGGAATCGCAAGGCTTATCCACTGCAGTACCGCCGTTGTTTCCGGCCGCAACTCGGCGGATCAAATCACCGAGGCGAGTGAATGCCGGCCGATCACCGAATACGGGATCACCAAGCTCAAAATCGAACAGACGATTCTGGACGCGGCCAAGGGGCATCTAGAGGCCGTCATTCTGCGTCCGACCGCCGTTTTTGGCCCTGGAGGGAAGCAGTTGAATAAACTGAGCACCGACCTGGTTCACGGCAGTCTTTGGCGAAACTATCTAAAAACCTGCCTTTTCGGCCAGAGACGAATGAACCTGGTCTATATCGATAACGTGGTTGCAGCCATTCTGTTTCTGCTTCGATATGCAAAACCGTTCAAGGGGAGCGTATTTATTGTTTCCGACGATGCCTTTCCGAATAATAGTTTTATTGACGTCGAGCGTTTTTTAATACGTTCGTATGGCTTGCCCGATTATCCGCTGCCGCAAATTTCTCTTCCGCTAGTCGTCTTGCGTCTGCTGCTACGAGCATTGGGTAAAGACAATATCAATCCGCATTGCAACTATTCGCAAAAGAAACTTGAAGACATTGGTTTCAAGCGCCAGACGGACTTCGAAACCGGGGTATCGAATTATGCTGGCTGGTTTCTCATGCAACAAACGAAATCATCAGGAGCGCCAGCATTTTTCGCGAAAGCTGAACTGGGATCCGTCCGATTTCAGCAGCGAAAAATTAGTTAGCGGTAATTGCCTTCGGCAGCCCGCGTTCGTCCTGTGTCTATCTAAGCCTAAACATTCGACCGATCGACGAACTGCCCCCCCCCCCCACACACAGTCCCCTGCCGATCCTGAAGTACCAGCACGAACGGTCCCCAGACATGCCTGAGCAAGAGAATGCGTTCATACGTCGAGGCATGACCAGAGAAGACGCGATCAGCACGTTGGTATAGGCTGAGGTGAGATCGTCGTTTCTAGGGTAATCCTTTAAGATAAATTATTTTATCGTCAATTTTTTTGAGGTCATTGATCGAGTGACACACGGCGATTTTCCCCGTATATCTCCGTCGATTCCGAGAGCTGAAGGAAAAGACCATAGGTAACTGGATAAACATCACCGTGAGCAAGCCAAGGAATTTATCCTTTCATTCATTCCGGTCGACAGTCGTAATCGAACTGATTGAGAAGCACTACGTCAACGATAAGGTCGTCGGAGCTGTAACCCGGACATCGCGCGGAATCGGCTAAGGTTGGACCGATCAGAACTTATTTGAAACCTGAAGACCTAGAGCCCAAGTTTCATGAGAGATTGACCGGGCCTAGAAAAACCAAAGGAATAGGAGCTTTTGGCTCAGATGAGTGTTATGCCCGATGCGAACCGCAACTATTGCCGGCACATTGTCCGCCATAATCCGGCGCTTTGTGGTGGGTAAACTGGTGGACAGAAACCCAAGAAATAGCGTAAGCTATTGATTTATAATAAGACGATGGCGGAGAGACAGAGATTCGAACTCTGGGTGGGCTACAAACCCACGACGGTTTTCAAGACCGCTGCCTTAAACCACTCAGCCATCTCTCCGTGAGCCCACTATAATAACCGAATGAAATTTTATTGCAAGCCTTTCAGCGCAATTTTTTCATTCCAGGCGCAGCCGCTGCGGTAATTTTTCTCCGACTGCGGCGGCAAAAAGGCTTTTTTATCTCAGCCGCATCCGAGCTATCCCCCCTCTCCCCTTGATTCTAAAAGCCTTTTTTAAGGTTTCGATTTTTTCAGTCTCGGCGTTTTCTAAATTTGTATTCTTTTTGCTTTTAAGCACTATATGTTGTGTTAATATAATCGCAACAACCCACATATAGACATTTGACCAGCAATCCACCTACCACCTAACTTGCTGATTTAATGTTATTTTACGCCTTATTCACCCACGACTTAAAAGAGAGATCGCCATGACAGCACTTCTTCATGTCATCCCCAACACCGTGACCGAAATTCCTTTTCAGGATGCCTCGCTCGACATCTGGGACACCAAATACCGCCTGAAAACGAAGGAAGGGACGGCAATCGATGCGAGCATGGACGAGACCTATCAACGGGTCGCGAAAGCCTTGTCCGAAGTCGAAGTCGGCAAGCCGAAGCAGGAAAAATATTATAAGGAATTCCTGTGGGCATTGCGTCAGGGCGCAATCCCGGCCGGCCGGATCGTGTCGAATGCGGGCGCTTTGGAACACAAGCCGGCGACCTCGACGATCAACTGCACCGTCTCCGGCACCATCGGCGATTCGATGGACGACATTCTGGCCAAGGTGCATGAGGCCGGGCTGACTTTGAAGGCCGGCTGCGGCATCGGCTACGAATTTTCTACCCTGCGCCCGAAAAACGCCTATGTCTCCGGCGCCGGCGCTTATACTTCGGGGCCTTTGTCGTTCATGGACATCTACGACAAGATGTGCTTCACCGTCTCCTCCGCCGGCGGCCGCCGCGGCGCGCAAATGGCGACCTTCGATGTCGGCCACCCCGACGTGGTCGAATTCATCCGCGCCAAGCGCGAGGACGGCCGTCTGCGCCAGTTCAACCTCTCGCTCCTGATCACCAAGGAATTTGTCGAAGCGGTCAAAAACGACAAGCCCTGGCCGTTATCGTTTCCGGTCACCGAGAAAGAAGTCAAGACCGACAAGCTGGATTTGAGCGACAGCAAACAGATCCTCTGGCGCGACCTGCCCGGCAAGGACGGCTACATCGTGAACAATGACGGCCTGGTCGCCTGCCGGATCACCAAGACGATGCCGGCGCGCCGTTTGTGGGACATCATCATGAGCTCGACTTATGATTATGCCGAACCCGGCTTCATCCTGATCGACAAGGTCAACGAGATGAACAACAACTGGTTCTGCGAAAACATCCGCGCGACCAATCCCTGCGGCGAACAGCCCCTGCCCCCTTACGGCAGCTGCCTGCTCGGTTCGATCAACCTGACCCGTTTCGTGGTCAAGCCGTTCACCGGCGAGGCGCATTTCGATTGGGACACTTACCGCAAGACCGTGCGTATCTTTACCCGCATGCTCGACAACGTGGTCGAAATCAACGGCCTGCCCCTGTCCAAGCAGCGCGATGAAATTTTCAGCAAGCGCCGCCACGGCATGGGCTACCTCGGCCTCGGTTCGACCGTCACCCTGCTCGGCATGAAATACGGCGACGCCGAATCGCTGCGCTTTACCGAAGAAGTGACCAAAGTGCTGGCCGTCGAAGGCTGGAAGGAAGGCCTGGCGCTGGCGAAGGAAAAAGGCCCCGCGCCGATCATGGAACAGACGTTCAAGGTGACCGGCGAAATGCTGCACAAGCGCCCGGAAATGATCGCGGACGGTTACAAGATCGGCGACACGATTCCCGGCAAGGTTCTGCACGCGAAATACAGCCGCTACATGCAGCAACTGGCCGAAGTCGAACCCGGCCTGGTCGCCGAAATCGCGCAAACCGGCTGCCGCTTCACCCATCACAGCTCGATCGCGCCGACCGGCACCATTTCGCTGTCGCTCGCGAACAACGCCAGCAACGGCATCGAGCCGAGCTTCGCGCACCACTATTCGCGCAACGTGATCCGCGCCGGCAAGAAATCGAAGGAAAAGGTCGACGTGTATTCGTTCGAGCTGTTGGCCTACCGCGAGATGGTCAACCCGGACGCGATGCCGTACAGCGACGATCCGAGCCAGCAACTGCCGGATTATTTCATCGCCGCCGACGACGTCACGCCGAAGCAGCATGTCGACATTCAGGCCGCCGCGCAAAAGTGGATCGATTCGTCGATCTCGAAAACCGCGAACGTGCCGACCGCCTACCCTTACGAGGATTTCAAGTCGATCTACGAATATGCGTATGAAAAAGGCCTGAAAGGCTGCACGACCTTCCGCTTCAATCCGGAAGTGTTCCAGGGCGTGTTGGTCAAGGACAAGGACCTCGAAAACACCACCTACCAGTTCACGCTCGAAGACGGCCATGTGGTTGAATTCAAAGGCAACGAGGAAGTCGAATACGACGGCGAGACCCACACCGCCGCGAATCTGTTCGACGCGTTGAAAGAAGGCTACTACGGCAAGTTTTGATTGAGGAACCCGACATGACACATAAAATCAGCAAAAAAATCGTCGGCTACAAAGTGCTGACCCAGGAAGACAAAGCCGCCGCCGAACAGATCGCGGTCGAAACCAAGCAGCAAGCCCTCGAACGCATGCACGAAAACGTCGAGCGTCCGGAAGTGCTGGTCGGCTCGACCTACAAGATCAAGACCCCGCAGTCGGAGCATGCGCTGTACATCACGATCAACGACATCATCCTGAACCAGGGCACCGAACACGAAGAGCGCCGCCCCTACGAAATCTTCATCAACTCGAAGAACATGGAGCATTTCCAGTGGGTACTGGCGCTGACGCGGGTTATCTCAGCGGTGTTCCGGAAAGGCGGCGACGCCATCTTCCTGGTCGAGGAATTGAAAGCGGTGTTCGATCCGCGCGGCGGCTATTTCAAGAAAGGCGGCGTGTTCATGCCGTCGCTGGTCGCCGAAATCGGCCATGCGATCGAAGCGCACTTGAAGCACATCGGCATGATCAAGCCGGAAGCGATGACCGACCATCAGAAAAAGCTGCTCGACGAGAAACGCCGCGAGTTCGAAGCGCTGCACGGAACGTCCGAAGGCCAGGCGTTTCCCGAAAAGGCTGTGCTCTGCAATAAATGCAGCACCAAGGCGATGGTGATGATGGATGGGTGTATGACTTGTTTGAATTGTGGGGAGAGTAAGTGCGGGTGAGAGGACAGCACAGACTTATCGATAAGTTTGTCCGTTTATCATGAAAAAATGAGTGATATACCGATCTGTTTAATATCTTGTTATATTTACTTAAGCAATGTTCAAGTATCTCTACCTGACAGAAATCGAATGGGCTGACACCTGGATCGGAGGAGGATTAATTCCCATCAAGCTGGCAAGCACCTACTTGCATCCAGAGAGGAATGGCGTTCTTACTCCAGATGAAAATCTAATTCACAAATCCAACGTTGATATTCGAAGTCTATCGCCCGGAATTCACTTAGATAATATCAAGAACCTCAATATGTCTAATGTTGTAATTAACGGTAGGCGTGTCCCGGACATCCAAAATGCCTCTTACTACAAAGAAGACGGCCTGATTTTATCGTTCTGCGACAGTGAAAACGCCGCCATAGCAGAGAGACTCGGAAAAAAATGTTGCGTTAGGGTATCAAAGCTTAAGGAGCTCAAAAAAGCAATTGACTCTCAGCTGGGTGTGAAAGGCACAATGGGTCCCTGCCAATATACAACCGATCATCAACGAAACCATTTTTTAAAATCCGTTGAAGACGCTTGGCAAGAAGAGTTTCGAATGTTGTGGAAATTCCCAGAAAATGTCAGCGTTACAATTCCAGGCGGTCATGCAAAGCTCGTGGCAAAGTATACGTAAATATAACCAGCCATGTAAGGTACGCACCGCGTACCTTTTTGGGGCTTGATTCACCGGAACGCTTTGAAACTGGTACGCAGAGCTATAGGATGGGCTGAGGCACGAAGCCCATCAATCGCGAACGATGGGCTTCCTTCGTCAGCCCATCCTATCAATCTCTATTCTCCTGCCTCAAAATCAAACTTGCCGTTGTGACCCCATGTCTCTGGGTAAACGCCAAGCCTTACATAATGATGAAAACTTGAATAAGGCCAATCCGCCACCTGCTTTACAATGCCATGTTTTACCGGATTCCAATGGATATAATCGACATGCCGGTTGAAATCTTCCTGATCCGTGATCAGATGAGTCCAGAATCGGCGCTGCCATATTCCCCGCTCTCTTTTGCTCATGCGACTCGCCGAAATGCGCTCGCCCTTTTCAAGGGAACGGGAAAACTGCCCCTTAAGCAAGTTCCAACGAATGGAATAATCCGTGTCAACCTCGGGTAACGTCCATATGCAATGTAAATGATCCGGCATAACCACAATCGCATTGATATCAAACGGATGCCTTTGTTTGACCTTACGAAATGCCTGTCGCAGCGGGTCTATTTTGTCGACTAACAAAGTATTGCGTTTCCGCTCTGCGAGATTGACCGTAAAAAACCATGTGGCGCCTGGCGCGTAAACTCGACGATATTGGGTCATTGAAAACTTCCTGCTGCAACTGATTTTCTTTCCTTATTTCACTTGCCGCTTTCAGCCTGCTCCTTGAATTTTTGGGTGTGTTTCAGGATCTCGGCGACAATTTGCTCGGCGGTTTTGTCGATATCCTTCTCCGAGGCATTTTTTTCCAACACAAATTTGGCCGCAGCCACATAGGGGTTCATGGTCACCACGGCGCCAGGCATTTTTTTAGCAGACTTCATGGTGCCGAATACGAGAAAAGGCGACTTGGGGTTGGCTCTGGCCAGATTGCTGACCGCCACCTGGGCTTCCATACTGGTCGCGCCCCGACCAAAACCAATGGTGGCGCGCTTGATGCGGTTGCCTTGGCCCACCTCGGTGAATACCCCTTGGATTAACCAGCCCTCGCGCGGCAGCGATTGTCGGGGGGATAGGCGCTGCGCCGCCAACCCCTTATTGATGAGGTGCTTGATCAGGCTTCGACTCATCGTATCGATGATCTTCTTAGCCTGTTCTTCAGGGTCTGCATGCGCCATGGGATGCGGCAGCCGTTGCCCTATCGGACTTTGGCGGCGTTTGGGTAAAATGCCGCGAACGCCTTGATCGACTTCGACTTTCTCGGCTTCGAGGGCAAAGTCGCTGACATATAGGGTTTTGGGCACGCCAGCCGGCCATGGGCCTTTAATCTCCTCATCGATGACTTCAACTGCTCCGAGCACCGAATCGCGTTTGGTTTGGCAGCCTGTAATCCATGCTATGCAGATGATTAAACAAACAAGATGGGCAGTGAAATTTCGGTATGCCATAGCTGTCCTCGGTTTTTGGGGTAGGCTGAAAAAAGCCTTTAAGACTTTTTCGCGTATTTTTGCACACGAGCCGACAGCGGCAAATTAAAAAGTATTTTTGCAGGACCGTTGGGTGGGTCTGCAATCCGCCGGGAACGGAGATTATATCGACTTCGGCCTCAATGAGGATTGCTCGATCTAATTAACTATTGAGCGAAGACCGGCCTTATCCGTTCGAAAGCGAAAGCAGCACCGAGGCGGTCGGCAGATACCAATAAAGCCGGCCGTTCTGGGGCACGCAACCGCCCTGCACGTACTGGATCATGTCCGCCTGTAGCCAAGCGGGCAATTGAGTGAACTCGAGCTGCATGCAGAATGAAATGAATTCGGCCAACTGTGGCGCCGCGGAAGGCTCGAACAGGCCGGTGAGATCGATCGGCGTCGGCAGGATGCGTACCTGGGGCTCGGCGCCGTACGACCGCAGCCCCTGCACCAATTCGTGACTGCTGATGGCGTTATTCTGGAGCATCGGCGTGGTGCGTTCGATGAAGGGCTCGAACAACGGGAACATGGCGTGAACACCGTAGGGCCCGCCGAGAAACGCCAGGGCCGCCCCGCCGCTCACCAACGCCGAGACAGCATGCAACATGTGCAAGGCCGGGTCGGGCATCCAATAGAGGCTGTGGGAGAACAGTGCCAGGTCGAACTCCTTCGACAGCGGCGTATCCAGGGTGAACGGTCGGGCTTGGATGTCATGATCAATTTCCAATTCGGCGACCGTCGCCAAAAGGCATTCGACATGCCGAGGATTGGGCTCGAATGCGACGTAGCGCCCAGGTCGTATGCTTCCGGCGCGCTCCGACCAACTGCGAATTAAAAGACCCGTGCCGGCCCCGATGTCGAGCAGGCGGAAACCGTCGCGCAGGAACTGGGTCACCCGAACCAGTTCGTCGAGCATCTGCGGATACTCCAGCGAGTGTTCCACGAACACCGCGAAGGTTTCGGCATAACGGCGCGGATTAAGGGAGGGGACAGCGATTTTCTGCATGATGATGAAGCCTTCCGGTTGACCGGCCATGAAATGAGCCATCGATCAGCGCCGGGTATTTTCCAATAACCGCAGCAGACATTAAGGATAGGAAATACAATGGGCATAACTGACCGTTTCAGGGGCGATGATGCCTCTCGGGTGAACCGCTGTCAAGCGATCAGCATCGCGGTATTGAAGGTATGGCATAATATTTGTTGCAACCACAGCTATAGGACCGTAGGAGGATTCGCGCCGGCATTCCGCCGGAAACGGACTCATGCTTCGGAATGGCGGATTGCCTTCGGCGAATCCGTCCACGTCCTGGTATTTTTTTGCCATGTATTTGCTTGCTTCGTCCCGTTAGCTCGATGTTAGGCATCAGAAGACCAAATCAGGAGATATAAATATGCATGAAATAGATTGGACTTCAATCTTCAGTCCAACTTTAAGTCTGATAGAGATAGTGATAAGAGGTACGATCATCTATCTCGTGTTATTTTTCTTTTTGCGTCTTCTTCGCCGTGATACAGGTTCTATCGGAATAGCAGATCTGCTTGTGGTGGTGCTGATAGCAGATGCTGCCCAAAATGCTTTGGGCAGTAAATATGAGTCGATCACGGAAGGAATAGTACTTGTCGGAACAATTTTTTTCTGGAACTATGCCCTGGATTGGTTGGCGTATAAATTCCCTGCGTTTCAAGGATTAGTCAGACCGAAGCCACTTTTATTGATAGAGAATGGTGTGTTAATGCGGCGAAACTTGCAGAAGGAAATGATAACGAAAGAAGAGCTCATGAGCCAATTAAGAGAGCAAGGAATCGAAGAAATTACAGAGGTAAAGGAGTGCTACTTGGAAGGTGACGGGAAAATAAGTATTGTTGCCAAGTCAGGAAGAACTTAAAGACTAGGTCTGCAGGGCCGATTCGTGCCAGCAACCCGCCGGGAACGGAGACAGGCTTCGATATGGCGGCTTGCCTTCGGCGAATCCGCCCTACAGCTCTTAACATTCCATTTTGCCAAGCCTAAAACGGAAATGGTTGAGGCAGCCTTGCGCGCGCTATTCGACCTGTTCCGATTCGTCCAAGGTGCCGGCCGCCACTTCGTGTAGCAACGGTTCCCATATATGCGTCGACGTCGCATCGAGCAGCATGACGTCAGCACGCCCCGGTTTGCCGAGTTTGCGGCCCAATTTGGTCGCGAGCTCCAAACCGGATGCGCCGCTGCCCAAGATGACGTTTTGTGTTTTGCGTTATCTAACTCCGCACAACCGTTTTCCAACCCTGTCGAATGGCGGACGTTTATCGAATCGGGCTTGACCGTAGTTGAGTTTACGGCACGCCTTTGTTCGCCATTGCCGCCGCTACGGCAATGGCGAACAAAGGTTAAATGTCGCCTGTTCTTAAGTGCCCGGCAAAAACCCTGCTTGTCACGACGCGATCATTGCAACGGGCAGTTGGCGTTGAAATTGCCGTCCTGGTTGAACGGAATATAAGCCAGCGAGCCGTTAACCAAGTCTACCGACGAACAATTCAGAGGTGCCTGCAAATAAGCAGTGATGCGCGCGTTATGCTGAGGCGCGTTGGAATAGTTATAGTTCAACGAATTAATCGCAGACTTCAACGCGCCATCGACCCAGCCCGACCGGTTCGGGTTGTAAGACTCGCCGATCAGCGATACTTTTTCACCGGACAGCGGCTCTACGGCCCAAACGGCGACTCTCGCATTGGTTATTGTCGTCGGGCCTTTCAACCAATACCAGGCAGCGGGCCAGTCTTGATAAGCGGTTTGCTGGATTTGATCGACCGACAACTGCGCAGCGACTTCGGGAAATACGATTTTATATTCGCGTATGATTTCTTCGTTGATGCCCGCAAGACCTTTTTTCTTGTACAACCTTGCCCAAAACTCGACGCACGCCTTATCGTCGTTATAAACCGAACGCGTGACCATTTGGTTTTTATGATAAGGGGTATGACCGAACTCCATCGCGTTGAAACACAATAGCTCTCCTGCTACGCCATCCTTCGTCGCCCAGGCCCGGTCGAGCGTACCGCCGCCTTCGGCCTGCGTGCCGTCCCACCAGGCATTTTTCCACCAGTTGTCGACGGAAATGACCCGAATGCCCTTGATCGCTTTAAACTCCGGTTGCGCTTTGATGCGCGCGGCAATGCTGCCGCCGACTTTTTTGAAAGGTTCCGCCGGCACGGCAATGATCACGCTGTTCGCGCTCACGGCATAATGGGCCGATTTCAATTTGTATTGCGATTTTGCTTTACCGATCGAACGCACCGGTTCGGAAGTGAACGCCCTCGCGCCGTTGGCAACCGCGCTGTTCATCATTCCTTTGACAAAGCTGGACATCCCGCCTTCCGGATAAGTCGGATTGCAGCAAGCGTCCCAATCCTCGGTCAGAAAACCAATATAGCTGAGCGCATCGATATTGTTTTCAAAGTCGCCCCGAAAACGGAAACCGTCGGTCAAAAATTGAAAACCTTCAGGCGTTAATACGTCCTTCAACCATAACGTGTTGTTGCGGTACTGCTTGGGAGCGGGCGTGTATTTCGGATTGAGCAATGCGTGATAATAGGCGTCGTTGTAACAGCCGTTATAATTGGCATCGCCGTCGCAATTCCATGCGGTGGAGCTGTCGGGATACTGACCATCGACATAGCCGGAAGCCGGGTCCGGAAATTCGGCGTTCGGCACAGGCGCTTGATACAACTTGGGATCCTGTAAAAAGCTATTGACGTCACCGGTGACATGCCCTTTGGCAAAGACCCGTTGCGACCCGTACGGCACTTTATAATTGCCGGTTTGCTGCGTCAAATCGAAACCCAATTCTTTTGCTAAATTGAATAATAAATTTTGCGTTTCCTGTACCCGTAACGCACCGACTCCGAAAACGCCTTTGCCGTTGGGCGCCTCGACGTCTTTGACGCGCCCCCCGAAATAATCGTTGGCTTCGAATAAACACACTCGGTCGTGCAACACAGGTGCAAGCCTGTATAGCGAATATACGCCGGAAGGACCGCCGCCGACGATGGCGACGTCGCATTCAAGTTCCTGCTGCGCTTTTGCATGAAGCATTCCCGAGATCATTAACCCTGCAATTAACGCAATACCTCTACACTTCTTATCGGCCCACATACCTTTCCCCTAGGCGAGTTGAAAATGGAGCATTATTTTATGCCTCTGCATGGCCTATGTGTCAATCGAATCGTTATTTAGAAATAACTTGTAAGATGGGCAGAGAAATTTCGGTATGCCATAGCTGTCCTCAGCTGTCCTCGGTTTTTGGGGGTTGGCTGGAAGCGGCACATTAAAAATGTACTTCTGCAGGACCGTTGGGTGGATCAGCGCCAGCAATCCGGCCTGGATTTTCTAGGTAAGGGAATTATTAAGTCAGGCGTTTGTCTTTTGATTTGAGGTTTTTTATAGGAGAAACCAACATGAAAATGCCAAAAATCGATAAAGTAATGGTGGGCGAAGCTCTGGTCGGTGAAGGTAATGAGATGGCTCACGTTGATTTGGTGATGGGGCCGCGCGGCAGCGCCGCGGAAATTGCGTTTTGTAACACGCTGACCAATCAGAAACGGGGCGATAATGCCTTACTGGCGCTGGTCGCGCCCAATCTTATGGCTAAGCCCAATACTTTACTGTTCAACAAAGTTGAAATGAAAAACGAGAAGCAGGTAAATCAGATGTTTGGACCTGCAGAACGCGGCGTGGCGAAGGCCGTGGTCGATAGCGTCAAAGAGGGAGTCATACCGATAGAAGAAGCCGACGATGTATTTATCTGCGTGGGTATCTATATTCACTGGGATGCCCAGGACAATAATAAAATCCAGGATTGGAACTATGAAGCCACAAAGCTGGCGATCAAACGAGCAGTCGAAGGAAAACCGACGCCTGTCGAAGTGATTTCCCAAGAAGACGTGATGCATCATCCACTTGCAGCACACGATTAAAGCGGAAATCGGGCAAGAGAGATTGCTTACAGCATACGATGCAATTCTTGCAAACTAACAAAGCCTCATCAATGGCTTTTATCAAAAGAACAGAGCAGAGACTCGGCAGCGGTAGTCTCTTCAACTGATTATTCGCTGCCTTGTAGGAGGTAATATGTGGACCAAATTGATTGATATCGTCGAAACTAGATGGCACGAAAGCCTGACTCCAAAACAAAATTTAGCGAAAGCCATTAATACTCTTTATGGGGCTATGTTCAACTGCCATATCGCTTTTCAGTATTTCGAGAATGACCAAAATGAGCAGAATTTTGCTAATTTTGCCTTTGCTGTCGATGGAATGATTTCAACGCTCAAGAACTTACACCCCACATTGAAAATCTTTGATCAAGAGCTCGCTGATCGTTTGAACAATTATGCTATGGGCTCAGACCGGATCGCCGCCATGAGTAATCCACGGGATCTTGTAAAGTCTCAAATCAGATTTCTCAGGGAGCTAGTTGATGAGGAATCCAACATTATTGGACTTCCAGAAGAAAATTTCACGGCATTTAGGGGCGCCAAAGATCAGTTGAGCAAATTCATTAGCACACATCTCACGATGTCTGAAATTTTTGAGCAGCCATAAAATGACCTTGCCCAATCAAGCGGACAATCGACTAGGAAAGTAATTCCTAAACCGAGAGGGCGGATTCGCGTTAGCAATCCGCCGAGAAAGGATACATGCTTCGAAATGGCGGATTGTCTTCGGCGAATCCGCCCTACCCTGTTATTTTTTTGCCATGAAGCCTACGCATCGCGTGCCTTTTGTGGCCTGATTCAACGACACTTTTGAAAGTGACAGGCGAAGCGTAACCTGATCTTTACACATGAAATATGCCAGGCTGCCAGTTCGATCTGCGTTATCATGTCTAAACGCATATGCAAAAACTCAGTAAGGCAGATTTGCTCTAGCGATAATCCGGGAACGGGCTCAGGCTTCGAAAAGGCAGGTTGCTAACGCAGAGTCCCCCTGTTAAATTGTTAAATCTTTATAGGAAGTTTTCAATGTCCAACTTCGATCTTTACGGCAACGCGTTCAAATGGCTTGTTAGCCTCAAGGACAACTTATTGAAAGTCAAGATTCTTGAATATATCATTATCATTGCAGCCAGCACCGCGCTCATTTTCGGTTTTGCCGTATTCCTGGTCGATCCTAATATTCATTCGTTGGGCGACGGTATCTGGTACGCCTGGGTTTCGATGGCGCACGTCGGCTATGGCGACGTTGTACCGACATCGTTCTTGGGGCGATTGCTGGGAGCAATCCTGATATTTTTTGGACTCGGCATGTTTGCAGTCTTTACCGCGAGCTTTTCCGCCGCGCTGATCGGCAGAAATTTAGGCTCTTTCAGGGAGGAAATGAGCAACGTCGAAAAAGAAACACGCGATATCGAACGCGAAGAAAGCCAGGTATTGAAAGAATTGGTCCGTCTACATCAGCGTCTTGATCAACTGGAATCCAGACTCAACGAAAACAAGAAAGATTAAGTCCGTAAAGCGGATTCGCGTTGGCAATCCACCGGAAACGGGCGCAGACTTCGAAAAAGGCGGATTGCCTTCGACGAATCCGCCCTGCCCTGCTATTTTTTTACCATGAAGCATAGTAACCGTTCACGCCCTTGCCAAAGCCCGGCCGCTTGTTAGAAAATTGCGATATGTCAAAACTCGTTATCGATCTCAGTCAACCGGCGCCAGTCCCGCAGAGCCTCGAAGAAGCGCAGCAGCTCATTGCCGCGCTGTGGCAGCTTTTGGTCGAACTGCAAAAACGGCAAGCGGAGCTGGAAGAGCAGCTCAATACGCATTCGGAGAACTCCTCAAAGCCGCCGTCGCAAGACAGCCCCAAGCAACGCGCAGAGCGGCCGTCGAAAAAACCGACCGGGCGTGCGAAAGGCGCGCAGCCGGGGCATGGCAAGCACGAACGCGCTTTGCTGGATGCCTCAGCGGTGGATCGGATCGAACATTATTATCCGCAGAGCCAGTGTGCTTGCGGCGGCGAGGTCGTCATGGACGGCTATCGCCGACATCAAGTTTTCGACTTGCCGGAAGTGCGTTACCAAGTGGTCGAGCACCGTTGTTATAGCGGGTGTTGCAGACAGTGCAAGGCGCGTCATCGCGCGGCCTTGCCGGACGACGTGCCGAGCGGGCAAATGGGCCCCGGCTTGATCGCCTGGATCAGTCTGCTGAACAGCCAATACCACTTGAGTCTGCGTCAACTCGAGAGCCTGTTGGCGGAGCAGTGGCAGCTGGATTTCAGCTTGGGCGCGATCAGCGAAGCCCAAGCGCCGGTGATCGACTGGCTGTTGCCCGTCTACCAACAGATTGGCGACCAGGTGCGTGACGCGGGCTTGGCTCACGCCGATGAAACCAGCCATTTTCGCGGGAAGAGCCGCTACTGGCTGTGGTCATTGAGCACGCCGCAGGCGGCTTATTTTATGACCCATTATTCGCGCGGCAAACAGGCGGCCCGGGAACTGTTGGGCGATTTCGACGGCATTCTGGTCACCGACCGGCACGGCGCTTACAACGATTATGACGCCGACCGGCATCAGTACTGCTGGGCACACATCATCCGCAACCTGGAGAAAATCTCCGGACGTTCGGGACAAGCCGGGGAAGACGGCACTTACCTGTTGCGCCTGGCCCGCCTGGTGGTGCACTGCGGCAAGCGCTGGCAGCACAGCGGTTGCCAATCCTTGCTGTACCGAAGGCGTTTGCAGCGCTTACGCCAACATTTTCAAGCCACCCTGGAACGCACCGCAACGACCCATGGCGATACGCGCACCGGCCACGCCTGTCGCAAGCTTTTGCGCGACAGCCCACGGCTGTGGACGTTTTTGAAATATCAAGGCGTGCCGATGACGAACAACGCTGCGGAGCAAAGTCTGCGACCGTATGTCATTTGGCGGAAAATCAGCTTCTTCACGCAATCACATCGGGGCAATCAGTTTCGGCCGATGATGTTGTCCCTGATTGAGACGTGCAAGCGGCTCAAGGTCAATGTCTATCAGACCCTGCGGACGGTTTGCTGGCAAGGGGTGATGGAGGGGCATGTCTCCTTCCGGTTGCCATTCCCA
This sequence comes from Methylomicrobium lacus, assembly GCF_041897535.1. Taxonomy (GTDB): domain Bacteria; phylum Pseudomonadota; class Gammaproteobacteria; order Methylococcales; family Methylomonadaceae; genus Methylomicrobium; species Methylomicrobium lacus_A. Next base: position 207,078 of record NZ_CP169217.1, on the reverse strand, counting down.
GCTTTAGCTTGCTTGCCTTCGGCTTCGGGGGCGTGAACGGTTACTGAAGCATACGCGTCGCGTCCTGCGGGACCAACTCAGTCCCTCCGGATATTTAACCTGGACTCCCCCAACTCCGTGGCAAAACCGAAAAAAACAAAATCAAAGTCTGAAGCAACATCCGAAGGCAACTCGGGGCGCAAAGGGTTGGTAATCGATTCTTTTTGCGCCTGGGATGGCGACATCCTGGTGCTGAATATTCTCGGCACGCCGAGCGCAAACAAGGATGCCATCGGCAAGCCCAAAGGCCATCAACTCAAGGTGAGCGTCACCGCCGCGCCGGTTGGCGGCCGGGCAACCGACCATATGGTTCGATTCCTGGCAAAAGAATTTGGGGTGACGGCCAATGATATTGAAGTGGTGTTCGGACGATTCAATGTCAATAAGCAATTACGCATTAAATCGCCGAAGCAACTGCCATCCGTGATCAACAAGCATTTATCCCAATAAAACACAGACCGCAACAATGATAAAAATCAGCATCCTCTACCCAAACAATCCGGGCAGCCGGTTCGATTTGAGATACTATGTCGAAACGCACATGCCGATGTCCATTGAGCTCTTGGGCGCGCATCCAGGCTTCAAAGGGGTTTCCGTGGAACAGGGCCTCGGCGGCCTCATTCCAGGCAGCGAAGCCGCCTATGTCGCGATGTGCCATTTCCTGTTCGACACGTTGGAAGACTTCATCGCGGCTTTCACGCCTCACGCCGCCCTGCTCCAGGGCGATATACCGAACTACACCGATATCGAGCCGGTAATTCAATTTAATGAAGTGTTGATTTCTCGGTAGCTGTTTATCAAGCATGGTATTCATCCTATTCGCCCTACCCTAAATATAATTGATTGGGAGAAAGCCTGTCTCAATTAGGCTCTATTATCAGATGATAGACAATATTATTCTCTTCCAAATAGGGAATGCCATCTTTGTTGTCTCAAAGAATCTGAATTGAAAGCCTAATTACGCACCGTTTTCACGGTGCTTAAGGAGGTGCATTACGCGCTGATCCGCTCTACCCTTTATCATTTGTCTTTGACTATAGGGGATACGCATTGCCTTAAAAGATTCTATTATCAGGTAATATTATGGTTTCCAAAATAAGCGGTTGCCAATCCCGCCTGGATTTACCTTAATACTTTTAAGGTTGAATTTAACTTCACAAGATAAATTAAATTTTATAGGGAAATAATGCTGGGCTTTACCGCCTCGGCTTCGCGGTTCCATTGAATACTTTTCCATAAAAAGCGTATATGAGTATGAAAAGCAAAAAAATCTTATCCTCGGGAATAGCCGCGTTTGTGGCTGTTATGGCGCTAGACGCGTCGGTTTGGGCGGCGACTACCGAACAAGTCGGAGCAAGCGGCAAAACATACGCATCAAGCGTGGTGAAATGTGCCGCCGACCCCGCTAACCCAGACACAAGCGAATTATCGCCGGTAGTAGAAGCTGGCCTGTATAACCCGCCAATTAAGGCGAGCGCCAGCGTGTCGCTCAACCAAAACCCAATAGCAACTGTCACAACCGCTAATCCGGCCGCCAATGTATGGCTCGCCGATGGTGAAAACAAGGTAGTTGTGGCGCTAAGTAAAAAAACCGCAGATAGCTATGCGTTCAACGTACAGCCAGGTATGTGTGACCTTCCAGACACCTCTGGCAATACGTTCAGCGCCGACGGCACACTCGAATACGCCGCAAGTGGTAAGTCATACGCGACCGTGACACCCGGTTGTGCGTTGAATCCAGCCACCGGGCTGGCACAACCGTATGTCCACCTGTTCGATAATGGCAATTACATACTCAATGTTTCCGTCAATGGCGTCGCGCTGACACAACTCAGTTCAACCCGTCCCCATACGCCAGTCTTTCTGAGCGCCGGCCCGAATGTTATCTCGGCTGCCAACGGCTATGTATCCATCGACTATTATGTCCGCGACGGTGGTGATGGCACCTGTACATTGCCGTAGCAGGATCTTAAGTCCGCAAGGCGGATTCGCGTTAGCAATCCGCCGGGAACGGGGTCAGGCTTCGAAATGGCGGATTGCCTTCGGCGAAATCCGGCCTACCTTCTTTTACCCCAGTGGGATACGCATAAGCACCATAGGCTGATCTGCGGGCAGAAGTCCGTCAATCACGACCGCTTAACTTAATGCTCGTTGCAGTGCATGGAAACTATGAGCGAATTAATCTTCAATGCCCCCCTGCTGCACATATCCCAATGATTCAAGCGCAGCAGAGTATCTGGCCAGAGCAGCATCGAATGATTCCCCGGCGTGATTGCTCTTCAAGGTACCGGCAGAGTCAAAACTAACATTCCAGCCACCCCACGTAAGAGTCGCCTCCCCCGTACTATCGGAATAGGCAATACTGCTACCGACATGTCCGTGCATGACTTTCGGAAAAGGAATGGTAACCTTGCTGTTCGCGGCGCTGTTCACTGTTAACATAGCATTCTCACCATGAAAGTAAGCGCGGTCCCCAGCCACCCCGGCGTTGATCTCGTTTTGCAATGGCGTGCGCGCTATGGCAGTGAAATCACCTTTTGCTCCCCTAACATGCACAAAATGCGGATCAATCAACGGCTCAACCTTGTAGGATTTAACCCCGTTCGCCGACGAGTAATGGATCACGGATGCCTGAACGTTTTGATAATCAACGATGAGGATTTGCTTCTTTGTCAGAAAGCCGCCATGACCTTCGCCGGTGAAAGCATCGGTGCGTGTCCCTTTGTAAATGATCAGATCCGCCGCGGCAAGCGTCGGCGTCAGTAGTGTTGCTGCGAGGAGAAGACGAAAAACAATTTTCATAAAAAAATTTAACAAGTATTTGAGAAATTCAAGATTAATTTAATAAAAGCTAGCAACCACCGTAGGTGGTCTTCATATATCCTGAACAATCCATCCGAAATTTGCAACCTGAAGCCTATAATATCGGCGAAAAGACTAAAATTAAACACACACCAATACATTTGCAGATGGCAAAGAGGAAATTTATGGCATTGACGCGCTTAGCACCGCTAACACTCGTTATCACCTTCGCTTCGGCGCCTGCCGGCGCACTTGATATCACCGGAACATGGAGCGGTAAATTCACTTGCTCTAACTTCGACGGCCTTACCTACAACACGGTAAGCGATAAGAAGCAAACCCTGTATATCAGCCAGTATGGAGAGAATGTCTCTGTTGAATGGGTCGACGAGGCTAATAATACTACGGTAACTTATTTTACGGGCTCCGTGATCGCCCACCAGAACAAGCCCTCCTCCAAGGGCCAGGTGGCCTTAGCCGATTGCTCGACCGGTCCCGAACTCAACGCCTATTTTTCCGAGATTGCCAAACTAAGCGCAAGCGTAAATCTCAATACCGGTACGGGCACACTGACGGGAACATCGATCTATAGCATTCCTGACTCTCCGGAGGCCATGAAAACAGTAGGCCAATGCAAGTGGAATTTCAAGCGGGTCAACCCCCAAGATCCTCAAGTGACTGCAGGCTGCCCGGGATAGGATAAAGCCGTATTTAGCGATCCGCCGGCAACAGCCACAGGCTTCGAAACGGCTGATTGCCTTCGCGACCCTCCGGTTAGTTTCAAACGCTTTCAAAGGCGATTAATCTATTCAAGCCCTATTCGCTATAATGAGGTTGTTGTCATGAATCAAGCCAATACGAACATCAAGCGGATGCCATGGTGCCTAATCATCATGATGTTATCCGGATGCGCGCAGCAATCCTTGCCGCGTCCGGTGACCGACGCGACCGAGCGCTATTTCGGAACGGGTTATTCATTGTTGCCGCCGCAGGGTAATGACTGGCACTTTCTTGAGCAAAGCCCTAACCTCACCGTCTTTGGCAAAGCGCTGTCCGCACAAAGAAAAAAATTGATGCATACTTTTGTTGCCACGGTTATGGTGATGCAGCCGGAAATCAAGAAAGTTAATTTTGCGGCCGAGTTTCCGAAAGCGCAGGAAGAACTGTTTCGAGCGCAATTGAATAGGGAGGGATTTCGCCTCCTTAGCCTTCAGTCGGCCCCTTACGGCCTTCCTGGCAGCTATTGCTCCCGCTATGATTTGGAACAAGAAGAACGGAATAATCCCTATACGCCCGGCATCGTTTTTAATATCACGGTGCACGGTTTCGTTTGCCTCGACGCATCGTCCGAATTTATGATCGACGCCTCCTATTCCGAAAGAAGGCCGCAGGGCAGCGCGGCGGCGCTCGATGATAAACTGAAAGGGGAAGCGGAAGGCTTTCTAAGAAATATCGCGGTGTCGCCGCTTCGACAAAGCAAAGATTGATTTTATGAACGACAAAACGACCCTAATGAAAAAATCCTGTGCCGTTATCGCGATGCTTGTCTGCGTTGCGGGATGCAATTTCCAAAAACCGGACTATGTCAAAACGATATCCGCTGACGAATTAAACCGGACCATGCAAAATGCCGATATTTTGCTGGTTGACGTGCACACGCCCCAGCAGCGGCACATCATGGGCACCGACCTTTTCATTCCCTACGACGACGTCGCGAAATACCAGGACAAACTGCCCCAAGATAAAAACACACCGATCTACCTCTATTGCGAAGGCGGCCCGATGGGCAATGCGGCGGCGAGATCGCTTTATGAATTGGGTTACCGTAACTTATTCAATCTGGAAGGCGGCGCCAAGGCCTGGAGAAAGGCGGGGCTTGCTTTTGAATGAGCGTCACTCATAAAGGCAATCGCTCAAATCGGGCAGCTTGGTCCAGTCGACTTCGCCCCGATTTTCGACACCTTGCCCGTAAGCTGTCCCCGTTTCCATTTGATGCAGGTGAAACGCGCTGAACGCCTTGTCGAAATCCGCATTCAAGAAGCTGCCGGTTAATTGCGCCGTGACGCAATACAGCTCAGAATAATCTTTGCAGTGTCCTGAGGAGCAGGCATGGATGCGTTCGCTGATCACTCGCATCAGCGACAGCACCGTGCCGTCATGCCGCCAGAATACCGGCTGCTCGTCCACCTCGAATTCGCAGCCTTGCTGAGCGATCGCATTCAAGCCCAGATAGACCAAAGCGGTCAGCCGGGTCAGAATTTCGGCCATGTCGCCCTGTTTGATCGCCAGCAGCGCCTGCTTGCCCGCCTCCATCAACCAGGCCTGCCGCATCACGATAGCCATGTCGGAAATATGGCCTTCCGCCGGAAAGCCGAATTTTGCGCGGTATTCTCTGACTGATTGCAAATGTTTGTTCATGACCGCTCCTCGCCTGAATGAGGGCTTTATGCTGCCGCAAAGCGCTGAAATAGAGGATACAACTGTAGACCTACGACTTCGAGCGGCTGAGGATGGTTCATTTTATGGGGATTGAAGTGCCTGATCCTTGAAAACCTGGTCTTCGGTCAGGTAAAAATGATTCACAAGGCCGATCGCGCGGATATGGCTGTTGCCGATCACGGTATCGTAGGCGCTGAAAATAATATAATCCTTTCGTTCCGTTTGCTGGACCATCAGCCTGGACGCTACCCCGCCCAGCACGGAGCCGATCATGCCTTGAAGCGGATCTTTGGCTTGCCCGGCTTTATCGAGAATGCGCTGATTGATGAATTGGTCATAGCTGTCCATGCTCGGATTGGTATAGGCCAGAAATCCGAGGAAAGCGAGCAGGATCAGGGTTGAAGCCAGCAATTTCATGAGACTCTCCCAAAAAGACAGGACGGCAAACGGATGAGCGTTTGCCGTCGATAAAGCATTGACAGATCAACGCCTATTTAAATACGCCGGCCGGAAACTGCATCGTCATGCAATGCAGGCTGCCGTACTGATGCACCAGAGGCCGGCAGGGCGTCGGGATGATCTTGTGCTCGGGGAAACAGCCGGCCAGACGTTCCAACGCCACCGCATCCATAGGGTCGTCGTAGACCGGCACCATCACCGCCTGATTGATGATCAGGAAGTTCGAGTAATTGGCCGGCAGTTGGCGGCCGTCTTCGTCGAAGAGCGCTTTCGGCAATGGCAGGGGAACCAATCGATACGGCTTGTTGCCGCGCGTGCGCAGTGCCTGCAGCTGGTTTTCCATATTTTTCAGACTGTCGTATTGCGGATTGGTTTCGTCATCCGATGCGGTATAGGCGATCGTATCAAAGCTGCAAAACCGCGCCAATGTGTCGATATGTGCGTCGGTGTCGTCGCCGGGCAGGTTCGGCTGATCGATCCAGAACACACGGGCTGCGCCGAAGCTCAGGCCGAGCTGGCGCGCGATCTCGTGTTTGCTGAGCTCCTTGTTGCGGTTTGGATTCAGCAGGCACTGGCGGGTCGTCATGATCGTATCCCTGCCGTCGCTTTCGACGCTGCCGCCTTCGAGGATGAAGTCGATATCGAGACTTCTGACGCCTTCGAAAGCCGGTGACGCCAGCAGTTTTTGATTCAGCGCATTGTCGTCGTCGTGCGGATATTTCTCGCCCCAGCCGTTGAAGCGCAGATTCAACAGCAGCGGCTTGCCGTCTTCCTCGACGGTCAGGAACACCGTGTCGCGGACCCAGATGTCGTTGACCTTCGCGTGGATGAAGACGATGTTGTCGTTGCTTTCGATCAGTCCGCGGATGCGGCTTTCGTGCTCCTGATCGCGGCAGACGATGAACAGCTTTTCATATTGACTGATCGTTTCGGCGATGAAATGGTAAGAGGTCTCGACTTCTTCGAGATGAATGAAATCGCCGGTCTCATGCGGCCAGGCGATCAAAACGGCGGATTGGGGTTCCCATTCGGCTGGAAAGCGGATCATTGGTGTGAGTTTCCTAAGGTTAGCATTTCCCTGGCGTGCGCCAGGGTGTTGTCGGTAAGATTGACGCCGCCCAGCATGCGGGCGACTTCGAGCACGCGTTCCTCGTCTTCGAGCACGCGCACGGTCGATGAGGTGATGTCGGTCTGCTGGTTTTTCGCGACGAACAGATGGTGATGCGCTTGCGCGGCGACCTGCGGCAGATGCGTCACGCACATGACCTGGCGGTTATGGCTCAGGCTTCTGAGCTTCTGGCCGACGATCTCGGCGATGCCGCCGCCGATGCCCGAATCGACCTCGTCGAAGATCATCGTCGGCGTGGTCTTGTCGCTCGACGTGGTGACCTGAATCGCGAGACTGATCCGCGCCAGCTCGCCGCCCGATGCGACCTTCGCCAGCGGCTTCGGCGGCATGCCGGGATTCGCGCTGACCAGAAACTCGATCTTGTCGAGGCCGTTCGTTTTCGGTTCGTTGCCGTCGAGTCCTGTCAATTCGACCCGGAATTCGCCTTGCGGCATGCCGAGTTCCTTGATCATCCCCGAAATCTGCTGGCCGAGCCGGGTCGCCGCCTGCCCGCGTTTTTCGCTCAGCTCGGCGGCCAGTTGCCGGTATTGATCGAGAAATTTCGCCACATCCGCTTCGAGCGTTCCTATCCTTTCTTCGCTGTGCGTCAGATTGTCGAGTTCGTGCGCGAGCTTTTGCGCCAGTTCCGGCAGTTCCTCGGGCGCGACATGATGCTTCCGGCTCAGGCTCTGGATCACGCCGATCTGGTTTTCGAGGTCTTCCAGGCGTTTCGGATCGGCTTCCTGCGACTCCAGAAAGCGGCGCAGTTCCAGCGCGGCTTCCTCGATCTGAATCTGCGCTTCCGAGAGCAGCGAGCAGACGCTGTTCAGTTCCGTCGCGAAGCGGGACAGATGATTCAGTTCGTTCACGCAGTGACCGAGCATCCGGATCACCGATACCTGATCGTTTTCATACAGCACATCGATCTGCTGCTGGCCCGCGCTGAGAATCTGGCCGAGATTGGCCAGTTTGCTGTGTTCGTCGGACAAGGCCTGATAATCGAAATGCGCCAGATCGAGCTGGCTCAGCTCGTCCAGTTGGTACCGCAGCAGTTCCTCGCGCTCGCTGTGATCGAGACTGGCTTTCTTCAGCGCGGCCAGTTCCCGGTGCGCCTGATGCCATTGCCGGTATGACGCATTCAACCGGTCGAGCAAGGGCTGGTTTTTCGCGAACGCATCGAGCAGGCGGCGTTGTTCGTCCGCGCCGAGCAGCCGCAGATGCGCGTGCTGGCCGTGAATCTCGACCAGTTTTTCGCTGAGTTCCTGAAGCGATTGCAGGGTGACCGGACGGTTGTTGATGTAAGCCTTCGAGCGGCCGTCTTCGTTCACGACCCGGCGGATCAGGCAATGCTCGCCGTCATCGAGTTCGTTTTCGACCAGCCAGTCGCGCGCGAGCGGCGCATCGCCGAGATCGAATTCGAGGTTGATTTCGGCGCGCTTCGCTTCCGGGCGCACATAGCCGGAATCGGCGCGGTCGCCGAGCGCAAGCCCGAGCGCAGTCAACAGGATCGACTTGCCGGCCCCGGTTTCGCCGGTCAACACCGACATGCCTTTTTCAAGATCGAGATCGAGCGCCTTCACGACGGCCAGATCGATAATAGTCAAATTCAACAGCATGGGGCTCTCAACCGTTGCTCCAGTTCAATTTTGTGCGGAGGACCTGGAAAAAATCATGATCTTCCGGGTGCAGAATTTTAATCGGTTTCGGGTCTTTCTTGATCAGAATCCTGTCGCTGATCAACACGTCAGGGATCTGCAAATGATCGCAGGTGACCAGGGCCTGAATCTGCTTGGTCTGGCAGAAGCTCAGTTCGATCTCGGCGCCGCCTTCGATCACGATCGGCCGATTCGACATCGTGTGCGGATTCAACGGCACCAGCACCAAGGCATTCAGCGACGGCGACAGAATCGGCCCGCCCGCGGACAGCGCATAAGCGGTCGAGCCGGTCGGCGTCGAAATGATCAGGCCGTCGGAACGCTGCGAATTCAGGAACACGCCGTCGATTTGGGTCACGATCTCGATCATGCTCGGCGTGATCCAGCGGTGCACCGCGACTTCGTTCAGCGCGATCTCTTCGTGAATGACCTGACCTTCGCGGATGATCTTCGCGCGCAGGAAATAGCGTTCTTCTGCCTTGTAATGGCCCTGCAGGGTCGCTTCGAGGCGTGCCGGCAATTCATCCGGCGAAATATCGACCAGAAAGCCCACCCGGCCGAGATTGACCCCGATCAGCGGGATGCCGTAATTCACGATCGCGCGCGCGGCAGACAGAAAGGTGCCGTCGCCGCCGACCGCGATGACCAGGTCGCAATGCCGGCCGATTTGCTCCGTCGCCACCGCCACGGCGGCCTTGCCGCGAATAAATTCGGCGCTGTCCGCGGCGATGATCACCCGATAACCCGCCTGGAGCAAATACTCGTAAATCAGCGCCAAGGTCCCGGCAATGCTGGGATCGCTGGGTTTGCCGATGATGCCGATGGTGTCGAAGGAAGTCCGCATTGCAGGAAGATTGCCGGTAAAGCAGGCGATTATACAAAAAAATCGTTGCGACACTCGCGTTATGCAAGAATTAATGCAAACAAGACGAATACGCCCCCGATATTTTATAATAATCCGATTCGCCACCTACTTAAACGAAGAGAGAGTAATATGTCAGTAAAAAGAATGGCTGATCTGGACTTGTCCGGCAAACGCGTATTGATTCGTCAGGATTTGAACGTACCGGTCAAGAACGGCAAAGTCACCAGCGATATCCGCATTCAAGCCAGCGTGCCGACCATCGTAGAGGCCTTGGAGAAAGGCGCGGCGGTAATGCTGATGTCGCATCTCGGCCGTCCTGAAGAAGGCGTCTATGATGAAGCGTCCTCGTTGAAGCCGGTTGCAGAACGCCTGGCCGAACTGCTCGGCAAGCCGGTGCGCCTCGAAAAAGACTGGATCGACGGCATAGAGATTCAACCCGGCGAAGTCGTGTTGTGCGAAAACGTCCGCTTCAATGCCGGCGAAGGCAAGAACAAGGACGAACTGGGCCAAAAGATGGCCGCGCTCTGCGACGTGTTCGTGATGGATGCATTCGGCACCGCGCACCGCGCGCAAGCCTCGACGCACAGCGTCGCGAAGTTCGCCAAGGTCGCCTGCGCAGGCCCGCTCTTGGCCAGCGAACTCGATGCGCTGGGCCGGGCGCTCGAAACCCCGGCCAAACCGCTGGTCGCGATCGTCGGCGGCTCGAAGGTTTCGACCAAACTGACCGTGTTGAAAACATTGTCCGAAAAAGTCGATCAATTGATCGTCGGCGGCGGCATCGCGAACACCTTCATCGCGGCGGCCGGCTTCCCGGTCGGCAAATCGCTGTATGAACCCGACCTGATCGGCGAAGCCAAGCAACTGATCGCGCTGGCCAAGCAAAACGGCTCCGACATTCCGGTTCCCGTCGACGTGGTCTGCGCGAAGGAATTCTCCGAAACCGCGGAAGCGACCGTCAAAAAAGTCAGCGAAGTGGCCGAAGACGACCTGATCATGGACATCGGGCCTGAAACCGCGAAGCAGTACGCCGAGATTTTGACTTCCGCCAAAACGATCGTCTGGAACGGCCCGGTCGGCGTGTTCGAATTCGACCAGTTCGGCGGCGGCACCAAGGCTCTGGCCGAAGCGATCGCAGAGTCCCCTGCGTTCTCCATCGCCGGCGGCGGCGATACGCTGGCCGCGATCGACAAATACGGCATCAGCGACAAAGTGTCCTACACCTCGACCGGCGGCGGCGCTTTCCTGGAATTCCTCGAAGGCAAGGAATTGCCGGCCGTTGCGATTTTGAAAACGCGCGGCGAATAAACGCTTCGTACTTTGCTGTACCCGCATCACCCGGCCTTATTCCCAGTAGATACGAAGGCGGGGTGATGCTCAACCGCATGCACAGCCTCGGTGCACGATCGAGGCTGTCCTATCATTAAACGTTCAATATTGCTAATATTCCATTATTGCTAATATAATGGCTGCAAGCGTTTTGTAACGCACTGATCAAAAAAGAAAGAAACCCATTGTCGTTCGCTCTGGTCAAACAGCCAGACCGATTGACATCAACACTTAAGGATACCGATGGCCAGAGTTACGATTGAAGATTGTTTGGAACATGTCGAAAACCGCTTTAAGCTGGTGTTGCTCGCGGCAACGCGCGCGCGCCAACTTGCGCGCGGTGCGGACGAATTTGTGCCGCGCGGCAAGGACAAGGACACCGTCGTCGCCCTGCGCGAAATCGCGGCGGGCCATGTCACGCCGGCCAATGTGAATGCCCTGCACCGCTCTACCGAGCACCACGATCCTAATCCGATCTTCTGAACCTGACTTATGTTGGACATAGCCGATCCGATCGAACTCGAACGCCCCCAGGACAAACTGGTCCGGCGTTTGTGCGAGATCCTGAACGGCTATCTCGAACCGCCGCAAATCGACGAATGCGTCCGCGCCTATGAATTCGGCGCCTCGGCGCATTCGGGCCAATTCCGCCGAAGCGGCGAAGCCTATATTTGCCACCCGGTCGCGGTCGCGATCAGCCTCGCCGAAATGCGCATGGACGCCAACTGCATCATGGCGGCGATCCTGCATGACGTAATCGAAGACACCCCGATCAGCAAGGCCGAACTGGCCAGCCAGTTCACGCCGGAAGTCGCCGAACTGGTCGATGGCGTGACCAAACTGACCAAGATCGACGGCATCTCGCGCGCCGAAGCGCAGGCCGAAAACGTCCGCAAGATGTTCATGGCGATGACCCGGGATTTGCGGATCATCATGGTCAAGCTCGCCGACCGCCTGCACAACATGCAAACCCTCGGCGTGATGCCGCCGGAAAAGAAACGGCGCATCGCGAAAGAAACCCTGGACATCTACGCGCCGCTGGCCAACCGCCTGGGCATGAACAATATCCAGCAGCACCTCGAATGCCTGAGCTTCGAAGCGATGTACCCGCGGCGTTATGCGATTCTGAAAGCCGCGGTCAAGAAAACGCGCGGCAACGGACTCAAAACGATCAATACGGTCGAGAACGCGATCAAGAGCCGGATGCATCAGGCGGGCATCGTTTGCGAAGTGTCCGGACGCGAAAAAAATCTGTACAGCATTTACACCAAAATGCGGCTGAAAAAAATCTCGCTGCCGGATATTTTCGATGTGTATGCTTTCCGCATCTGCGTCGACGACATCGACAACTGCTACCGGACGATCGGCGTCGTGCATTCGCTCTACAACCCGAAACCGGGCCGTTTCAAGGATTATATCGCACTGCCGAAGGCGAACGGCTACCAGTCGCTGCATACGACCTTGGTCGGCCCCGGCGGCGTACCGGTCGAGATTCAGATCCGCACGCACGAAATGCACCGCATGGCCGAATCGGGCATCGCCGCGCACTGGCTGTACAAGTCCGACGACGAAAAAAACGAAAAATTCCAGAAACGCGCGCACGAATGGCTGAAGGATTTGCTCGAAATCCAGAAATCGGCCGGCGATTCGCTCGAATTCATCGAAAACCTGAAGGTCGATCTGTTTCCGCAGGAAGTCTTCGTGTTCACCCCGAAAGGCAACATCGTCAAGGTGCCGCGCGGCTCGACCGTGGTCGATTTCGCCTATGCGGTGCACACCGACATCGGCAATCAATGCATTTCCGCGCGTATCGACAAGCAACTGGCGCCGCTGCAAACCAAGCTCGAAAACGGCGTCACGGTCGACATCATTACCGCCTCCTGGGCGCGGCCGAACCCGTTGTGGCTGAACTTTGTGATTACCGCGAAAGCCCGCTCCAGCATCCGCGGCTACCTGAAAAATTTCAACCGCAAGGAAGCGATCATGCTGGGCCGCCGCCTGCTCGAAAAAGAATTGCAGGCCATGGATCTGCATCTCGAACAGATCGACGAAGCAAGGATTCAGGCACTGCTCAAAGTCACCGCCAAAGCGTCTCTGGACGACCTGCTCGAGGACATCGGCCTCGGCAACAAGATGCCGTTCCTGGTCGCCAAACGGATTGCCCAGGACGACGTCCACGGCGCGGTCAAACTGGAAGAAACCCATCATGCCCGCGTCGCGCCGCTGATCATTAAGGGCACCGAAGGCATGATCATCACGCTGGCCAAATGCTGCCGGCCGATTCCGGGCGATTCGATCATCGGCTTTTACAATCCGGGCAAGGGCATCGTCGTGCATCATCATGAATGCCACAACAGCAACGATACCCGGAAAAAACAGGCCAACTGGCTCGATGTCGAATGGAGCCAGGATTTGACCACCGAGTTTCCGGCCGAATTGCGCCTCGAAGTGCTGAACCGCACCGGCGTGCTGGCGACGATTCTGGGCGCGATTTCCGAGATGCATTCGAACATCGAAAACGTCAGCGTCGTCGATCAGGACGAAAAGGTATGCGTCGACCTGATTACGCTCAGCGTGAAGAACCGCGTGCATCTGGCCGAGATCATGCGCAGACTGAAGAAATTGCCTATCGTGGTCAAAATCGAACGCGTCAGGGCCTGATAGCCGCATCGACCTCAAGTTAACAATGGCTGGGCCACTTTAACCACCTGAAGCGACTCTCAAATCGCCCCCGCAATCATGGTAAGATAGCCCGATTCCAACCGTATTTGTTCGTACTATCCATCATGATCAAAGAAATCATCAGCACCGACAAAGCCCCCCAGGCGATTGGCACCTATTCGCAAGCGGTCAGAGTGGACCGCACCGTGTACCTGTCCGGGCAAATCCCGTTGTCGCCGGAGACGATGACCCTCGTCGACGGCGATATCAGGGCCCAGGTCGTCCAGGTCTTCGAAAACCTGGGCGCGGTCATCGAGGCGGCGGGTGGCAACTTTGCCGATGTCGTCAAACTGAATGTTTACCTGACCGACCTGGGACACTTCCCGATCGTCAATGAAGTGATGGGGCAGTATTTTCAGGAACCTTACCCCGCGCGCGCCGCGATCGGCATCGCCGCCTTGCCGAAAGGCGCACTGGTCGAAATCGACGGCATCGTCTGCCTGCCGCCGCAGGAATATCCGGCGTCCTGAAGTCCTGAATGATGAACCGGCTGCAGCAACCGGTTTCCGCGCTCGCGGGGATCGGCGCGCAAACCGCGCGGCGCTTCGAAAAACTCGGCATCCGCGTGATTCAGGACCTCTTGTTCCACCTGCCGGTGCGTTATGAAGACCGCACCCGTCTGACGCCGATCGGCTCGCTCGCCGCCGGCATGACCGCGATGATCGCCGGCAGGGTCGAATTCGCGGACGTCCTGCCGCGCGGACGCAAGAGCCTGATCGTCCGGATTGCCGACGACACCGGCTTCATCTCGCTGAAATTTTTCCATTACTCGGCCAATCAGTTCCATGCCTTCGCGCCCGGTGTCCTGGTCAGCTGCTTCGGCGAAGCGCGCTACGGCTACGCCGGCCTGGAGATGACGCACCCCGATTACCAGATCGTCGCCGATGCGGAGCATTTCGCGCTCGACACCCGCCTGACGCCGGTCTATCCGTTGACCGAAGGACTGAGCCAAAACGCGATCAGGAAGGCGGTCAAACAGGCGCTCGCGCTGTGCACGCACGACAGCCGCCTGTTGACCGACTGGCTTCCCGAGCGGCTGTTGCGACAGCTGCGCTTTCCCGCCTTGCAGCAGGCGATTCAAACCCTGCACACGCCCGGCGAGCCTGGCGCCTCTGTCGCGCTGCAAAACGGCAGCCATCCGGCATTGAAACGGCTCGCGTTCGAAGAATTGCTGACCCACTATCTGAGCCTCAGACGGGCCAAAGGCGTTAACCAATCCTGCGAGGCGCCGATCCTGGCCGGCGACCCGGTCGCCGCCGACCACTTCATCCGCCGTCTGCCCTTCCCGTTGACCACTGCCCAGCGCCGCGTGATCGGCGAAATCGCGGACAATTGCCGCAAACCGCAGCCGATGATGCGGCTCGTGCAAGGCGATGTCGGCTCCGGCAAGACGGTCGTGGCGGCCTATGCGGCGCTGCTCGCGATCAGCTCGGGTTATCAGGCCGCGGTGATGGCGCCGACCGAACTCCTGGCCGAACAGCATTACCGGAACTTCAGCCAGTGGTTCAGCCATTTCGAAACCAAGGTCGTGCTGTTGACCGGCCAGTTGAAAGGCAAACAACGCAGCGAGATCCTCGCCGCGCTGAAAGACGGCTCGGCGCCGATCGCAATCGGCACGCACGCCTTGTTTCAGGACGGCGTCGAGTTCGATCGGCTCGGCCTGTGCGTGATCGACGAACAGCACCGCTTCGGCGTGCACCAGCGCCTCGCGCTGCGCGAAAAAGGCCACCAGTCCGGCCTCCGGCCGCATCAGCTGGTGATGACCGCGACGCCGATTCCGCGCACCCTGGCGATGCTGCAATATTCCGACCTCGATATTTCGGTGATCGACGAACTGCCGCCCGGACGCAAACCGATCGTGACCAGCGTGATTCCGGCCGACCGCCGCGGCGAGGTGATCGCCAGAATCTCGGGCTGGGTCGCGCAAAAAAAACAGGCCTATTGGGTCTGCACCCTGATCGAGGAGTCGGAAGCGCTGCAATGCGAGGCGGCCGAAAAAACCGCCGAACTCCTGGCCGAAGCACTGCCTTCCGTGCGGGTCGCGCTGATCCACGGCCGCATGAAAGCGGCCGAAAAAGACGCGATCATGCAGGCCTTCAAACAGCATCAAGTCGACCTCTTGGTCGCGACCACCGTGATCGAGGTCGGCGTCGATGTGCCGAACGCCGGACTGATGATCATCGAAAACCCGGAGCGGCTCGGCCTGTCGCAATTGCATCAGTTGCGCGGACGCGTCGGCCGCGGCGACAGCGACAGCTATTGCCTGTTGATGTACCAGGCACCGTTATCGGAGATGGCGCGCCAAAGGCTCGGCATCCTGCGCGACAGCAACGACGGCTTCGTGATCGCGGAGAAGGATTTGGAGCTGCGCGGCCCCGGCGAAGTGCTCGGCACGCGCCAAACCGGCGCGGTGCATTTCAAGATCGCCGATTTGTCCAGGGATGCCGATTTGCTGGATAATATCCAGCAAATCGGCGAACAGTTCTTCAGGGAAGCTCCGGACGCCATCCAGCCCCTGTGCGACCGCTGGCTCGGGGCCTCCACCGCTTACGCCGAGGTTTAATCCCGTTTGCCGACCCAAAGCCTGTTATTGACCCGCGAACCCACCTGGCGCGAAAACCGTCCCGGCCTCCGCCACACCCTGCCCGAAAGCGTGGCCTCCTGGACTTTCGAAACCGGCTCGCTGACCCGGCGCCTGCGCGGCCATTACGGCACGGCGGTCAAGGTCAAGATGCTTTATCACCGCTGGCTGACGCCTTTCCTGAGCGAGCGCAAACTGCTGAATCAACCGGAACACCGTTATTGCCTGACCCGCGAAGTGATGCTGCACGCGGACGGCGTACCGCTGATCCTGGCCCGCACGATCCTGCCGGAAGCGACGATCCGGTGCGCGCACCGGAATCTCTCGCATCTCGGCACCCGCCCGCTCGGCGAAGTGATTTTTTCATATCCGGATCTCGAACGAAGGGAACTCCAGGTCGCGCGGCTGAAACCGGCCGACTGGAGCCAGGCCGCATTGGAATGGGGCGCGATCCAGGCGCCGGTCTGGGGCCGAAGAACCGTTTATGCGATCATGCAGCAGCCGCTCTTGGTCAACGAGTTTTTCATGCCGGGGGCGCTGGCGATCGCTTGAATCAATTCCGCGGTTCCAACACGACAGCGCTCGGATGGCGGACCAGCATCGAATAACCGCCCTTGTTTTTGTTCAGCCAGCCGCGCACCTCGACCGCTTGCCCCAGATAACGGCTTAAATCCGGGAACAGAGGCAATGCCATTTTTTCGATCCTGACTTCAAACTGGTCGGAAAATTTCAGATACACGAACTTCCGACTGCTGCGCACATCTGCGATCCGGCCGGTGATCCTGGTCCAGCCCGGATGGCCGGAAGCAGGCAAACGCTCGACCGGGATCGGATCGTATTCCGGCCGGCCCCAAATCCCCAGACGCCTGTTTTGGGCGCCCTGCTCGGCCTTGACCAGCTTCAGGGCATAGAGCAGATTCGGCGGATAGATATTGACCGCCGCCAGGCCCTGTTCGACCAGCTGCAGGTTGATATGCTCATTCTGCTCGGTAAACACATGCGCGAGCGTCCTGCCGTATTTGTCGGCCGCTTCGGCATCCATCTCCAGCCGGACCTTGCGGTTTTGCAGCTTGTCGCTCAACCAGCGCTTCGCCGCCTCGCCGCCCGCCTGCTCCGGCTGATTGCGATGCGCGATCTCCGGCGTATTGACGCCGAGCAGCCTGACCTTGCGCCCGTCTTCGAGCACCAGCGTATCGCCGTCGAACACTTTTTTGACGGTGTAGTAGCCGTAGCCCGGCTTGATGTCGAGCACTTTCGCCGAAGCGGCCTGCGGACGGTCGGAATAATGCGCGCTGCCGGCGCTGTCCCGCCAGCCGTAAATATCCGCGTTGGCCCCATAGGCCAAATTGAACAATAAAAGCGCTAAAATACGCCGCATGAATTTCCTCAACAGGCGAAAAGAACAGGCGTCCGAAACCGCCCAGACAGTGACAAACCCTCGCTTATTTTAGCCCATCCATCTGAAGACTCACCCATGATCACCATCATCCAGCGCGTCACGACCGCCCATGTCGCGGTCGACAATCACATCATCGGCAAGATCGCTACCGGCATCATGGCGCTGGTCGCGGTCGAAAAGGAAGACGGCGAAAAACACGCCGAGCGCCTGCTCGAACGCATCATCAATTACCGGATTTTTCCGGACGAGGCGGGAAAGATGAACCTGAGCCTCAAAGACATCGACGGCGGCCTGCTCTTGGTGCCGCAGTTTACCTTGGCCGCGGATACGCAAAAAGGCAACCGACCGAGCTTCACCTCGGCCGCGCCGCCCGAACACGGCCAGAAGCTGTTCGGCTATCTGCAAGAGAGGGCGCTGACCGTCTACCCCTCCGTACAATTCGGCCGCTTCGGCGCGGACATGCAGGTGGCGCTGGTCAACGACGGCCCGGTCACGTTTACGCTGCGTTCACACTAAATCACCAATCGTCGTCCTCGTCTTGGTAAGGCTGGGATTTGATATGATCGGGAATTTTCGGAATCTTCGCCGAACGCAATAACAGCAATGCGCCGCCCAAGACGAACAGCAGCGCGACAACGAATAGTATGATCCACATAAGATAACCCTTGTATTTAGTTGCCTCCAGGCTTCCGATAGACTATAACATAGCCCGTACCGAAACAAAGCCGACCGGAGTTTACTTGATGACCTTTGCCACCGCCCGCCTCTGCGACGCCCATGCTCAGGAGGCGCATTTCCAGATCGTCGAACCGCTGTTCAAGTCCTACGGCGCGCATCCCGTATTTTGGGGACGCATCAGCACCTTGAAAGCCTTCGAAGACAATGTGCAGATCAAAACCGTCTTGCAGGAAAAAGCCGAAGGCCGCGTGTTGGTCGTCGACGGCGGCGGCTCGCACCGCTGCGCATTGATCGACATTGAGCTGGCCAAACTTGCGGTCGATAACGGCTGGCAGGGATTGCTGATCTACGGCTGCGTCCGCGACACCGCGCTGCTCGCGGAACTCCCGATCGGCATCCGCGCGCTGCATGCGCATCCCTTGCAGAGCCATCAGAGAAACCAAGGCGACCATGATCTGCCGATCACTTTTGCCGGCGTCAATTTCAAAAAAGATCATTTTTTATACGCCGATCATGATGGAATCGTCGTCTCGGACCGATTGTTGAGTTAAAATAACCCGATATTTACCCACTACATAAGTCAAGATATGCAAATCGTACTCGCTAACCCCCGTGGATTCTGCGCCGGCGTCGACCGGGCCATCGAAATCGTCGATCAGGCGCTCGAAACCTTCGGCGCGCCGATCTATGTGCGCCACGAAGTCGTGCACAACCGCACCGTCGTCGACGGACTGAAAGCGAAAGGCGCTGTATTCATCGAAGATTTAAACGACGTGCCGGTCGGCTCGTATCTGGTTTTCAGCGCCCACGGCGTTTCCAAGCAGGTGCAGAAGGAAGCCGAGGAACGGCAACTGACCGTATTCGACGCGACCTGCCCGCTGGTCACCAAGGTGCACATCCAGGTCGCCAAACATGCCAAATCGGACCGCGAAGTGATCCTGATCGGCCACGCCGGTCATCCGGAAGTCGAAGGCACGATGGGCCAATATGAAAAATGCACCGAAAACGGCGGCATTTATCTGGTCGAAACGCCGGAAGACGTCGAGAATCTGCATGTAAACAACCCGGACAATCTGGCCTATGTCACGCAAACGACGCTGTCGATGACCGACACCAAGATCATGGTCGATGCGTTGAAGGCGCGCTTCACCGGCATCAAGGAACAGAAAAAGGACGATATCTGCTATGCGACGCAAAACCGCCAGGATGCGGTGCAGGACATGGCCAAAAAGGCCGATGTGATTCTGGTCGTCGGCTCGCCGAACAGTTCGAACTCTAACCGCCTGCGCGAAATCGCCGAACAGCTCGGCAAGCCGGCCTATCTGATCGATACTGCGCACGACATGAAACAGGAATGGTTCGAGGGTATCGACGTGGTCGGCGTGACCGCCGGCGCCTCCGCGCCGGAAGTGCTGGTGCAGGAAGTGATCAACCAGCTGAAACAATGGGGCGGCAAGTCGACGGCCGAACTGCCGGGCATCGAAGAAAAAGTCGTGTTCTCCTTGCCGAAAGAACTGAAAAAACACATGGTGCAATAATTGCCGGCCGAACTCGACTCGATCCGCCTCGATAAATGGCTGTGGGCCGCGCGATTTTTCAAAACGCGCGGCCTCGCCCAGGAAGCGATCGCCGGCGGCAAGGTGCATGTGAATGAGCAACGCGTAAAGCCCGGCAAGGAAGTGAAGCCGGGCATGCGTTTGTCGATCACCAAGGACAACCTGCACTGGGAACTCACGATCACCGCGCTCTCCGCGCAGCGCCGCCCCGCCAAGGATGCCGTGCTGCTGTACGAAGAAGATCCCGAAAGCCACGCCAAACGCCAGCAACAAATCATCGACGAGCGCGAAAGGCGCGCGTTGATGCCGCACAACGGCCCGGAGCACCGTCCGAACAAAAAGGAACGACGGATGATCCACCGTTTCAAGCAGGATTATTGAAACCGCCCCGTAGGATTCAACCCGAAAGAACTCATTATCAGGGGTGGCTGCCAACGTAAAAAAACCCGCCGCCGGCACGCAGAACGCCATAACAAAACACCCTATCAAAATAAAATGTATGGCCACTCCTTTGCCATATCACTTTTCGCCGCTGGTTATGGCGAGCTGTATGTATATCGACAGGTATTTAGATTCGGCTTCCTTACTTTTCTGCATGCCTCACTTAAATTTGTTTTCCTTCAATTTATTTGGCTGCCTAAACCGATTCTTACCAGCAACACGGAGGAGACGAAGAAATTTTGGACATTCAAAATGGTTTGGCGCATTGCAGACCGCTGCATGACGGAGTCCATCTCGCATAGAGGTCAGTTCTTTAATTTTTCTGTCCAACTCATCTGCCTTAGCCAAAAGCAGCGTTCTATTGATGTCAGGCCCTTCAGGCGTAATCATCGCACCAATTTCATCTAGCGAGAAACCAGCGCTACGCCCCAATGATATTAAAGCCAGTCGCTCTATGACATTGGCGCTGAATAAACGTCGTAAACCTAAGCGACCGGTTGACCGGATCAATCCTTTCTCTTCATAAAATCGTAACGTTGAGGCGGGTAATCCAGTTGCCTTTGCAACCGCAGTTATATCCATTATTTCACCTGTCGTAATTTAAGACTTGACTTCAAGTTGACTTGAACTTTTATCCTAGCCCTGAACACGCCTTGTTGCAACACTGAAGCATTAAATTTGTGGTGATTTTTATAATTGAATAATTTAAGGAGTCGATATGGAAGCAAGTTTCTGGCAGCAAAAATGGGAGCGCGGTGAGATTGCGTTTCATGAAAGCGAAGCCAACCCGTTTTTGGTAGCCCATTTTGAAAAATTAAATCTGACAAAAGGCTGTCTTGTGTTCCTGCCGTTGTGCGGCAAGACCCGTGATTTTTCCTGGTTGCTTGCCTGCGGTTATCGAGTAGTTGGTGCAGAATTGAGCGAACTAGCCGTTAACGAGTTGTTTAAGGAACTTGGCTTAGAGCCGCAAATCTCTAAAACCGGGAAATTGGTCCGCTACAGCGCTAAAGATATAGACATATTCGTGGGCGATATTTTCGATGTGTCTGCCGAATATCTTGGAGCCATAAGCGCGATATACGATCGCGCTGCTTTAGTCGCCCTGCCTTCCGGCATACGAGAGCGTTATACCTCACATCTGATAAATATAACTTGCACAGCGCCTCAGTTACTGATCTCTTATGAATACGATCAACTGCTGATGGATGGCCCTCCGTTTTCTGTTAACGAGAGCGAAGTAAAGCGACACTATGGTGATACCTACCAATTACAGTTTGTTGAAAGCAAGAGTGTCGCGGGCGGCTTGAAGGGAAAAGTTGCATCAACTGAGACCGCCTGGCTGCTTCGGAGTAGTATTAAATGATGACGACAGGAACCGGGCGTATCGTGCTTTGGCGCGGAGGGAGTCTGTGGATCGGTCGAGCTGGAGAGCCCACGGATTTTCATTCCCATCATGCAGTCCAGATTACGTTGTCGTTCTCCGAAGGCGGGGTGCGATTCAGACACCCCGGTGGAAACTGGAATACCTATAAAGCGGCAATCATCGCTGCGCACCAGCCTCATGCGTTCGAAGCACGCGGCGAGTTTGTTGCGATGATCTTTGTTGAGCCGGAGTCACGCGAGGGACGGGCGCTACACCAGATATGTCTCGGTGAGGGGATCTCGTCGCTTACCTATGAAACGCTTGAGCTTGAACTTGCAGCTCTCGCCGCCTCCTACAAGGGGGCCGTCCACGATTCAGAACTCGTCATCTGCGCACGTTTCGTGATTACCAAACTTGCCGCAATGAGCACGGTTCAGGTGGTACAGCTGGATAAGCGGATTGAACAAGCCTTGGAACTACTGCATGAGCGTATCGGTGAAACGGTTCCTCTCGCCGAGATTGCCGATGCCACCTGCCTTTCTCCCGATCGCTTTCGCCATCTCTTCATCGAGCAAACAGGGATGCGGTATCGGCCCTACGTGCTGTGGCTGCGCATCGAAGTCGCGCTCACTACATTCGCGTCTGGCAAAAATCTGACCGAGGCCTCGCACGCCGGCGGATTTGCAGACTCCGCGCATTTTTCGCGGACGTTCAAGCGCATGTTCGGGATTGCGCCTTCCAGCTTCCAGCGCGAATAGCCGTTTCGTTCAAGCCGTAGCTGATTTGAGCCCGTAGACTAGGCTCCGCATCAACTCAATTTGACAGGAAACATCTCATGAACGCTCTTGAACACAGAATTCCACCCGTCGCTTTGTCACTTTTCATTGCAGGCGCAATGTGGCTTGCATCAGTGCAGTTTCCGGTTATGTCCTTCGCCATACCCGGGCGTCTTTTCATATCGATTGCATTGTACGGTATTGGCATCGTCTTCGCTGTTGCAGGCGTCATTGCATTTCGTGCGGCCAAGACAACGGTTAATCCAACGCGACCGGGTGCCGCGTCTACCTTGGTTAGTTCGGGCATCTATCGTTTCAGTCGGAACCCCATGTATGTCGGCTTCTTATTTGCGCTAGGTAGCTGGGCATTCTTTCTTGCGCATGCCCTGGGATTTATCCTCTTGCCTGCGTTTGTTATCTATATGAATCGCTTTCAAATTTCATCCGAGGAAAGAGCGCTGTCTTCAAAGTTCGGCAAACATTTCGACACCTACACGCAGTCCGTTCCGAGATGGCTATAAGACATGACTTGGCAGTCAACATGTTGCGCTACGCGTCTCTTAGCACACTGCCGAGATCGTCATCCGGGAGACACATATCCTTTCATTACAGCGGACCTTCGATTGCCGCTCAGTTAAAGCATTAGATAGCAGGAGCCAAAAATGGAGTATCTCGCAGGTATTGTTATCGCCTTAGTTGTTTCGTTGTTCGCTACACTTGTCGGTTTTGACAAAGAACGTAGCTTCTACCCAACTGTGTTGGTAGTGGTTGCATCCTACTATGGTTTATTTGCGGTGATGGGCGGCTCGCTTCAGGCTGTCGTCAGCGAGTCAGTCGTTATGGCCGTGTTTTTAGGTGCCACCGTTCTTGGCTTCAAACGCAATTTGTGGTTTGTCGTTGCTGCGTTGGTCACCCATGGCCTATTTGATTTCTTTCACGGCCATCTCATTTCCAATCCAGGCGTTCCTAGTTGGTGGCCAATGTTTTGCCTGACCTACGATGTGGGGGGCAGCCATATATCTCGCCTATCTTTTGCGGCATGCAAGAGTCATTGCCAATGCGCGTTGACAGGGCGCTCAAAAGGCCCCGTCACCTGGGTGGGTTACGCCATCTGTGCACATCCGAGGCATATTCGAGCAATCCAGAAGGCGCCAATGGGGCACAAATAGCCGCGTAGATTCAGGTGCTGGCGTTGTCGGTTACGCCCCTTGCATTTTAACTAGTACAACGCACCGGAAATTCTCCGAATAATTTTTAAACCACCAGAGGCCTTCCGGTATAAGTCCAGCGAAAAGGCTTAGCGAGGGTTTCATTGAAGAAATCGATAAACTGAAAAATACGTCCTTTCAAATCTGCTCTCGAGGTGAAGCTTGCCCGTTTGAGCAAGCGACGGGATAGAATGCCAAACCAAATCTCGATCTGATTCAGCCACGAGCAATGCTTGGGCGTATAAACAAAGCGAATGCGATGGCTTTCGTCCTGCAAAAAAGCCGCGCGGGAGTTCATATCCCGTAGTACTCCGCGTTCCCCTTTCACGCCCAAGTCCTCGTCAATTCCGCAGGCTTTGGCGATCCATTCCACCAGCGTCGCGGATTTATGGGTGTTCAACTGATCGGCCACAAACAGCCATTGCCCCTGAGGGTCTGTGGCGACGGTTTGCTGCACGTGGGCGACAAAGTCAGCTTCTGTTCGTGTGTCCTGAACAGTGGGCGCAATGACCTTGCCTGTTGCCACCTCGAAGTTGGCAATCAGGGCTTGGGTGCCGTGGCGCCGGTATTCGTACTCGATCCGTTCCGGCTGTCCGGGTTGCATGGGCTGTGCGGGGTGAATGCGCTCCAGGGCCTGAATGCCGGTTTTTTCATCGATGCTGATCACGTGAATGCCTTGCGCATGCAGCGCCGGGGCTTGCCGATACAGGTCGCATACCGCTTCGACGTTGACCTGGAAGGTGGCTTCATCGTCGATGGTGGGATTCAGCCAATAGCGCGTTCGATGCGGCTTTAGCTGACCCTGCATTTAAAAAACGACCAATACTGGTCGCTGAGATACGGTCGACAATGCCTTGCTTAACGGCTTCCCGTGCCAAATCTTTGCGCGTCCAATGCGTCAAGGGTGAAGGCGGCGTTTCACAAGCCAACGCCAGCAGTTGGCAGACCTGTTCGGCGCTGAAGGTCTGTGGTGCACCCGGACGTTCCGCATCCGCCAGAATCGTCTCGATCTGCCGGCGTAAACGTTCGGGATCATCTTCGCAGGCAGCCAGCGCCTCTTGGGCCGACAGCCAACGACGACGCCACAAACCGACCGTCTCTTCCTTGATGTTCAGACCCTGCGCGCTGGCCTTGTTGCGACGGCCGGCTCCCGCATTTAAGACGATGCGCGCCCGCTGCACTAAACTGTGCGGCAGTTGCCGACTTCGAACAATGGCTTCCAGCGTCGATTGTTGGGCTTGCGTCAAAATAAGCGGAGTGAGTGGGCGCATCGCTTCCTTGCGGGATGATTTTCGGGCTTGCTATTATCCTTCATTTTTTAGGTTTGTAGTACTAGCGAATTTTTTTCGCTGTACGTCAATCAATGATTGAGGAAAACAAATGAAGTGTTCCGCTTTGATGAAAATTACCAGTTTCGCGATAGTGCTGCTTACAGCGTCAGCGAACTACACGCGATCATGCTAGGGCGCAGATTCCACTCATGCGAACATCGCTGAACAGACGAAGAACTCGCTCACCCTTCCGGCGCCGAAAGACCGGCGTGCGCGTCCGCTGGTCGTCGTACTTGCCGACAATGCCGGCACAGAAACCACGGATTTTGTCATCCCTTACGGGGTCTTGAAGGAGTCCGGCGCAGCCGATGTGGTGACGGTTTCGACTGAGCCGGGTACGGTTGAGCTGATGCCTGCGCTACGGATACGCGCGGATATGACGATAGGGCAATTCGACGAATCAACCCCGGCCGGAGCCGACATTCTGATTGTTCCCGCCATGGATAGAGCGGAAAATCCGGTACTGCTCGACTGGGTGCGAGCCCAGTCCGAAAAGGGCGCGACAGTGGTGTCGATTTGTGAGGGCGCACGAGTTATCGCGCATGCAGGCCTCGAAGGCAAAGCGGCGACCACGCATTAGTCGGGTTTGGAGGAAATTGCCGAAGCATTTCCTGGTACAACATGGGTGCACAACCAACGTTTCGCGCAAATCGGGGTCACAAATCGGGGTCAGGCCTTACATTTGATATTACCCCCCTCTTTTCAGCTTGTTTTACTACCCAACTCACAGTGCCCAACTCAAAAGGGCTAAAGACTCAGACAGACTTTGCAGTTAAGCATCAATAGCTACATTGACAAGCAGGTATCGGTTCTATTGCTGTCACTGATGGTTGAAACGCAGTCGTCAAAAATTGGCCGAACCTACTCTGTCAGAATCAAAGAACAATAATGGTTTATAGAGACCATCAGTTAGAGAGTGTTAATTTTCAACCGGTTTTCCATAAACAAAAAACCAGCTGGAAAGTCTGCCGTTGAACTGCTCTAAACTTTTATTCGGCTAACAGGGCTTCAATAGCGGCCTTCGCATTACATTGAGCGATGGCTTCGGCGAGTTGTGTGTTATTTAGTTGATGCTTGATTGCTGTAACACTATGCCAATCAAATGTTTGGTATTCCTTTTGAGCAAAGGTAGCGATTTGGCATTTCTTAACCGGAGAATTATCGAATGGCATTTTTGAGTCTGGACTCAAAGATGCCATTCCTTCGGAGCTTGGCGCATAGATTAAAAAATTGCCTTTCATTGCCAGGACCGCGCGATATTGATTTGCCGTGGTGAAATACAAATCGCCAACTGCAATCTCTGATTCTTTCAGCCAAAGATTTTTATTTTTCTTGTTTTTTTTCATTCAGAATTTAAGCTCAAATGAGTTGATGTTTACCGAGTCACATGTTGCCAGATAAGATGCTGCGGGCCGAGGTCAAGGTCATGGCTAAGCGCATACCTTTATACACAACTCAGTCATTCCGGCATGGATTGCCTGCATCCACGACTGCATGGATGCAGGAGGTAGAGCAACGCAGGAGCAGTTGCCGAGGCCACAGGGACGTTTTAGGCTTACCATCCCTGGCCCTGGATACCCGCTTCCCGGCGGGTATGACGGCATTTATGTATAAGGGCATGGGCTAAGCGCCGCATCGCCCAACCGGGTATGGTACAATTGCTCTCTATTTTCTTCGCGCCTTGCCTTTTCGCCTTACCAAGCCTTCAGGAGACTACAAACAGGTGGGCGGTTTCGGCAGCCCCGCCAGTTTGCAGGCATATTTCAAGGGCCCGTCCGGAAACAATTGATGCAGATAGCGGCTATTGCCCTTATCCTCGCCGAGCGCCTTCGCGATCGCCTTCGTAAACACGCGCGCATTCGGCAGATGCTTGAACTGCCGGTAATAATCCCGGATAAAGTGGATGATTTCCCAATGCGCGGCGCTCAGCTCGATCCGGTTCGCCTCGGCCAGCTTTTCCGCGACCGCCTCGCTCCAATCGGCCGTATTGACCAGAAAACCCTGATCGGTCGTCGCCAACACCCCATCGTTCATCTTCAATTCCATGATTGAATCAAGGGGTGCGCGACGGTCAGCTCGACCAGCCCGGTATAATCGATCACTTCGATGCCCTCTACGATTTGATCGGCCTCGATGCCGCGGATCATCAAATCGGCGGACAACGCATATAAGTGGTGGTCGGCCAACATCCCTGTCAGACGACCGCTTAACTGGCCGTTGCGCAAAATTCCCAGCACCGCGCTTTCCAGAAACACGATGCTGCTGCCGGAATCGATCCGCTCCAATACCGCCGCGGCAATCGGCGAAGCCGAAATCAGATGCAGCATTAATGGCTTTCGGTCAATTTAAGCCCGATGATGCCCATGATCACCAGAGAAATCGACATGATCCGGCAGACATCGGCCGACTCCTTGAACAAAATAATGCCCAATACCGCGATGCCGACGGCGCCCATGCCGGTCCAGACCGCATAAGCGGTGCCCAGCGGCAAGGTCTTGATCGCAAGCATCAGCAGGTAAAAACTGCACAAGCCGGCGACGCAAGTCACGACACTCGGCCACAATTTGGTAAAGCCTTCGTTCAGTTTCAGGCTCAACGCAAAAATAATCTCCGCAATTCCCGCGGAAAACAACAATATCCAGGCCATTCGGCGCCTCTTGCTTTATTTTGATAAAAACCGTTATTCTACATGAGTGAATGACTGCGATGAAGTCCTGCACCGTCACGGCTGCACCGCTTTGCAGACTACCGAGGCCTTATTATGACGACACTCTATTATTGCCACGAAGACTTTCTGAAGCACCAGCCGCATTTCAGTCACCCGGAATCGCCGGATCGCCTGCGCAGTATCGAACGAGCGTTGCAGGCGCCCGAGTTCGCCACGCTGGTCAGAAAATCGCCGCCGCTGGGCCCCGCGCAAAAGGATCAGGCGCGGCTGATCCACAGCCAGGCGCATATCGATAGGGTGTTACGCCCGATTGCCGAAGACAGCCATCAATACATCGATGCGGACACCTATCTCTCGCACGGCAGCGCGAACGCGGCCTTGCGCGCGGTCGGCGCGGTCTGCGACGCGGTCGATCAGGTGATGGCCGGCAAGGCCGACAATGCCTTCTGCGCGGTGCGCCCGCCCGGCCATCATGCCGAGCCGAATCGCGCGATGGGCTTCTGTCTCTTGAACAATATCGCGATCGGCGCCGAATATGCAAGGACACGGCACCACCTGCGGCGCGTCGCGATCGTCGATTTCGACGTGCATCACGGCAACGGCACACAGGCCGCGTTCGCCCATCAGGCCGAGGTGCTCTATGTATCGACGCACCAGATGCCGCATTATCCGGGCACCGGCCACCCGAGCGAGACCGGCGTCGGCAATATCGTGAATATTCCGCTGATGGCCGGCACCGAGGGCGCCGAATTCCGCCACAAGATCGTTACGCTCGCCCTGCCCGCCTTGCGCCAGTTCAAGCCCGAATTGCTGCTGGTTTCGGCAGGCTTCGACGCGCATAAGGACGACCCGCTCGCGGACATTGAATTGGTCGAGGAGGATTATCGCTGGATCACCGAGGAGTTGACCGGCATCGCAGCCGAATTCTGCGGCAAACGGCTGATTTCGGCTTTGGAAGGCGGCTACAACCTGGAAGCCCTGGCAAGCAGCGTTGCCGCGCATGTCGGGGCTTTGCTGCGAGCCTGAAAACAAGCGCCGGACGGGATGAATACCTCGCCTGTCGATGTTTTATACGGACTGCACAAGGCTCCTGACCCGAACACCAATCTCAATCGGGTTTGCATCCGCCTCGATACAGACCGATACATGCCCCCCGTCTGTCGGAAGCACGAACTGAAAGAAGTTGCCATAGCGCACGATCAGGTAATCCAGGCCGCCGCAGTCGATGTTGCCGCGCTGCGACGCCAGTGTCAGCAAGGTTGGATTCACCAACATTTCCTCATACTTATCGCTTTCGGAACTGCTGGCCCCCTCCGTATTGGCCTTGGCTCGCGACTGCAGGTCGCCATGCTTGTAGACCGCGACGTAGCGAATACTCTCGGACAATCCGAAAATAGTGTCAATCATCGATCACTCCGCAACCACGCTCTTATAAGACCCGCCTGCATATTTCCCGCGCGCATGCTTTCCCAACTTCCCACCAGAAGATAGCTTGCAAAAGCGACCGACAACGAAACCAGATAAGGCGTTGCCAGATCCAGTACATGATGCCCGACGATCCAGGTCAGCATGCCGGCTGCCAGCGTGACCCCGGCGCTGATCACGCCGCCGAACGATGTGAACAAACCGAAGATCACCACCGTAAAGATGCCGGCGCTGCCGAAAGCGGACGCTTCTTCGACCAGGGTATAGACCCGGCCGGCGTTCAGGGCCAGCGCAAAGGCGACGATGCCGCTCGCCAACACCATCAGCCGGGCGATTTTGACCTTCGCCTCGTCGTTGCCGATTTTCAGCATCGGCACGATCAGGTTGTGCGACAGCAATGCCGAGGCGGCCAGCAAGGCGCTGTCCACGGTCGACAGGATCGCCGAAATCAGCGCGCCGGCAAAGATGATATAAAAAAACGTGTGCAGATATTTTTGCGCCAAGTTCGGCAAAATTTGCTCGGGCTCATTCAGCCCCGGCAGCAACTGGATGCCGAACAAGCCGATCGTGACCGGAATCAGGCCGACCGCGAGATACAGGAGGCCGCCGTAAACGCAGGAACGCCGGGCGACTTCGGGAGAGCGGCTGGCCAGCACGCGCGCGACCAGTTCCTGCGACAGCACCGAGCCGCAGATCGGAATTGCCCATTGCTCCAGCGTTTCGAGCCCCGGCTTTGCGGAAGTTCCGAAAAACCCGAGACGTTCGGGTTCGATGCGCGCGACCGAAGCCTCGATGCCGCCGCCCGCCTCCAGCACCAGAACCAACAGCAGCAACAGACCGATGATCAGCGCGACGCCCTGCACCGCATCGGTCACCACATCGGCCAGCAGGCCGCCGTACATCGTATAGACGATCACGACCAGCGCCGCGGCCGCAATCGCGATCTCGACTTCTAGCCCCGATGCCGAGGACAGCACCTGCCCGAACGCGCGCACCTGCGCCGCGGCCCACATGATCGAGGTCGGCGCGATCAACAGCACCGCAAAGTTTTGAATTTTGGCCGAATAGCGCTGCGTGAAAAGATCGGCCAGCGTGGTCAGGTTGCGCCGCCACAGATGCGTCGCGAACACCAGCCCCATCAGGACCAGGCACAGGGTATAACCGAACGGATCGACCGTCGCGCCCGACAGCCCGTTTTCATAGACCGATCCTGCCGCACCGATACAGGTTTCGGCCCCGAACCAGGTCGCGAACACGCTCAGACTCGCCATGCCGACGCCAAGGCTGCGCCCCGCCAGCAAATAATCGTCTTCGCTGGCGATCCTGCGCGAACAATACACGCCGACCAGCAGTTGCAGCAGGATGTAAACGATGATGCCGATCAGGACGGTATTCATAAGCCAACGACACAGAAGCCAGGGAAAACCGTTTATTGTAATCGAGAGGACCGAAAACCGGGAGGGTCCATGAAGCAAAGTGGGAGCGGTTTGCAACCGCGATTCAGAAGGAGGGATCGGTTTGCAACCGCGACTCAGGCTGCATGGGCCGGCCCCGGTCGCGCTTAAAAAGCGCTCCCACAGGGTGAAGGCGTCCTAACGATGCGTCGCAAACAACGACTTGAACAAGGCGTGGTTCTTCGCCATCGCGAACTCTTCGAATGCCGGCTGGTAATGCCTGCGGGCGCGCGCTTTTTGCGCCGCAAGTTGACGTATCAGCTCGTCCAGGGCATTGATGGTCGGCGAAGGCAGCGCATTCTCTTTGTCCTTGGCGCATTGATCGATAAAGTCCATCTGCACATCGAAGTCCTGAAAGTCGCCGAGTACATCCTGCAACCCTTTGAGCTGCTTGATCAGCTTTTTGATTTGTAGCTTGGGATACAGACTCTGGAAAAACTCGATCAGATAGCGCAATTTCTTACAGGTCTTGCGCAGTTCGTGTAAATCCCCTGGTGCCGAATTCACCGTAATCGCGCCGCCTTCTTCCAGGATGCGGCGGTAGGTCTTCCAAATCCGACGGTCGGCCAGGGTTTTGATGTCCATGTGGCTCATTTTCGCCAATTTCGGGTAGGCCTGGCTTTTCAGGCATTGCTCCCATTCGACCAACGCTTTCCGGAATTTCGGGGACCGCAGCTTATCGGCCAGATCCTGTTGATTTTTCAGCTTCTTTTCCTGCAACAAAGTCAAAAACGGCTCGAGATCGGCATGTAAATCCGCAGGCAACTGCTGTTTGTAGGTTTCGAATTTAGCCAGGTACACATCGAGATCGCGCGTCGGCGTGGTGACCTGACCCAGCCAGGAGAAAAAGTCCGCAAAATAGGCGTTGACATCGCTCGGCAGCACGCCCTTCAACTGGCTGAGGCCGGTACGGGTTCGGCGCACGGCGACCCGGAAATCGTGCAGGAACTCGGCATCCAGATCGGCAATCACGCCCTGCTCGTTCGCCTTGATCGTTTTCAGCAAGGTACCGAAGATCAATTTGCCGGCCAGATCGGAGCGCATGACCGGATCGAGGACGATTTTAAGCTTGGACGAGTAATCGTTCGGCTTGCGGCCTTCCAGGCCCAACGCCAGTTCCAGCACCGGACGATCGAGCACCCGGATGCCGAGTTCCTCGGTCAAAGCCGCGGCGATCTGTTCGGCGGTTTTCAGATACCCCCTGACCGTCTGAAACGACAGCTGGCCGTTCAACAGGTCATAGTCTTCGAGCAACAGCCGCAAGATGATGTGCTGGTCTTGATTGCGCAGCAACAGATGATAGGCTTCGTATTCGAGCGTGCAAACCGGCAGCAACGCGCGCTGGTCCAGATACGATTCCAGCGTGGTGCGCACCTTGCCCGCTTTGAAGCGGCTGTTCCGCGAAGGCGCTTCGGAGGTTTCCAGCGTCGCAAACACCCGGCCGTTCTGCAAATTTTTCAGCACCAGATCGGAAGTCGTTTTGGAGCGGTTAAATTCGCACAAAATGCCGTTCTGGTACAGGCGCCAATCAAAGCTGTCATAATAGGTGCGCAGGCAATACTCCTGCAAAACCAGCTGCACGTCGGCAAACCTGCCGAGAGACTCCATCAGTTTATCGACGGTCAGGCCCACGGGTAGTTCGAATCGTAAGTCCATCATTGCCTAATCGTTTCCGGAAACAGTTTTGAGATAAAATGCATAAATCCCTTATACTGCCAGCTCTCTATGACAGTTTAATGACGCCGCCAGCGATAGGCAAACGTGCAAACCGAGCCGGCATAACCGATCATTAGACCTTAAATAACCGATAAGATTGCAAGAATAAATATTTTAAAAGGTAAAAACCGATGAGAGAATTATGGTTACTGCGTCATGGCAAATCGGACCGCGAGGTATCGTGTGCCGATATCGACCGTCCATTGAAACCGCGCGGCAGACGCGCTGCGCAACGCCTTGGCGAATGGTTGCATGAGCAACACTCGCGTCCGGATTTGATCATCACCTCGCCTGCCCGCCGCGCGCTGAACACCGCGCAACTGGTCTCCGACGCACTCGATTTGCATGAGCAACCGACACAGGAGCCCCGCCTCTACTTCCAGGGCACCGAAGCCATCAAAAACGTGCTGGCAGAATGTCCGGCCACGACAAAACGCATCCTGTTGGTCGGACACAATCCTGACTTCGAAGAACTTTTGACGGATCTGGTCGGAGAAGACAATCTGCCCGACACCGAAAAACTGTTGCCGACAGCCGCCCTGGCAAGACTCGAAATGCCCGATGACTGGAATGAACTGGAAACGAATTGCGCCAAGCTGATCGAGATCCTCTATCCCAAGACGTTGCCGGAATAAAAATGACAGCCTAACAGAAAAAAAGGAGAGGGGGAGCAAAATGCTCACCCAATGAAGAAGAGAGATGGCGGAGCGGACGGGGCTCGAACCCGCGACCCCCGGCGTGACAGGCCGGTATTCTAACCAACTGAACTACCGCTCCGCGTTAGAAGGAGCGCATTCTACAGCATTCCCGAGATTCGTCAAGCAGTTTATTACAAATTTATCATGTGGGAGCGCTTTTTAAGCGCGAACGAGGGAGTCCTGCGAAGTCGCGGTTGCAAACCGCTCCCACCTCGCATCGATTCATTCAAGAAGGCTATAGGGATATTTTGTCTTATGATGTATAATGCCGCTTTACGGTGCTTCCGGCTTTGCCTTGACGTTTTGCAAGAGCGTAACGCAATCGGAAAAAATCCCGTTAAAAGAAAATTTTTCAAGAAGTTGAATTTTTTGAAAAAAACCATATCTTATTGATATGTAAAACAGTTAAGGGGGCGACCTGGCTTCGACGTGGGTAGCGAAACCTTAAGTGCATGCCGAGGACTGTACACCTCGTAAAACCTACAGAAAAAAAGTATTCGCAAACGACGAAAACTACTCAATGGCTCTCGCTGCCTAAAAACAGCCTCCATTCCTCTGACTGTTTGTGCTTATGCGGGCAGAGTTCTTAATGTCCTTCGGGACAAACGGGACGCTCAGAGGTCATTCACATAAGATCGCGCCAAAATCCGTCCGGTGTGGCGGCGCTAAAACCTTACGGAATCGCTGACAGTTTTCTTGGCCCGACGGGTAGCTGGCAGTTAAATCAAAAGCGCGGGACAAGCATGTAGACCTTACGGCGGAGTACTTGCGGACGCGGGTTCAATTCCCGCCGCCTCCACCAATTCAAAATTCATTGATTATCAATGAAGTCCAAAAACCCGCAAGCCGCACGGTTTAGCGGGTTTTTTATTGCCCGCCGAAATACGCCAATCTTGCCCGATCCCTAACGCATTTCCTGGAAGCCAGGTGACAGACCATGTTGCCCCTCCCTGCTAACAACCTAACAACTGAATTATTTATTTTTGTTTGCTCGGAACTACGGTCAAGTTGTAGGTGATGTCCAGACTGAATAAGAAATCCATGTCGGGAGTAACCCCAGGAACGAAATAGTCCCCGCCGAACTTGATGACATGCTCCCCAACCGGTAGCGGCGCCACCATCAGATACATACCGTCTGAGACAGCCCCCGGCGGCGGGAGGGGCCCGGCAATGTGGAAGCCCTGAGCTTCGAAAAGGTTGTCACCCGATGGCAAAAAGTATGTAAACAAGGGCGACTTTACGCGGTATAAGGTAGTGCGCGCGTCCTCCAAGCCGTTTACTGATCGACCGTCGATGCTGCAATACAGGTTATTGACGTAACCGCTTTCGAAGCCAAAGGCAGCGAATTCGCGCAATTCAGCCTCAGTGTATTCGGAGGGAGCAATTTGATTGTTGTTCTTGTCCACCTGAAAGTTGTCATTTTCGCTATTCAATATCGGGAAGAACAACGCTTTCCCCTCGGGGATAGTAGCCGTTCGAGAGGCCTCTCCGATATTCTGAGTACCTCCTTGTGGCAGTTGAGATTCGGTTGCGCTGTAAGTGCCGCCCAAAAACCATACTTTACCCGATTGACCCGTGGCGACGTATTCGCCGGTTGAATCAAATAGCGGGTGATTCGTCCCAGGCAAGGAATAGGCCCATTTCCAAAACTCGGCGGACCATTCGGCGTAAGTCTTTCCGTATGCATGTGATTGGGGTGGCAGGATACCTGGATTGTCCACATTTCCCTGGCCGGCCGATGCTCCCAAGGGCAGTGCTAGCATCAGCACAGCAACCGCAGCGCACCGAACGCCATAGAAAAAGAGTCGACTTTGTTTTATTACGAGCGAAGGTTTCATTGTTTTTCTCCTTGCTATTTTTATGAAAGAGCGCAAATTAGGATGGGCGCACGGCTCGAATAGATAGCCCCCTTTGTGAGATAAAGTAACTATCCATATTGACCACTGCCATTAGACTGGCCTGTCCTGACACCTGGTGAAAATTGACCATCCGTACCAGCCTAGCCTTGTTTAAGGCCGCTCAATTGGGCCACAACTTATATGGATAATCATATTGGTATGATTACCTAGGTATCTATACGTATAAGAGATGCTATTCGCCTTGGCCCCAGACCATCCGCCGAGGCCAGCTGGAGCTCGATTTGCCCGATGACCCAGCAGCGGATCGGGTTCGAAAAAAAGGCGACGACAGGAAAAACAGCACTGGAACAATCCGCACAGTTGGAGCCTCACTTGCTCGACCTGTTGGCGGACTTCAGCGCCGGCGACCCGATATCCGCAATGGGTACAAAGTGCGCGAAGGCGCTTTATGGAGAAATTTGTCGTGTAGCGAAATCGGCCGGCGCTGGCGAGAAAGCGACGCCGGTCAGCCCAAACACGGTGCGCATATCGGGCTTTTCCATAGGGCAATTTCGGGAAGTTATTTTTGAGCGAATCCAAAACGCCTAGCTGTCGCAAAGCGTAGTGAAACCTGCTGGTTTGGCCGGACTAAATCATTTGAACAAATAGACGTATCCAGATTCCGATAAGCACGATGCTTCCGAACAAGAACGGGATCATGCGATGAATAACATTATTGTAGGTAGTATGGATATAACTATGAATAAAACGGCTGCCGACATAGATCCACGCCAATGCGATATAGGTGACATCTACCCGCTTTGTCGCGTAGAGCATAAGTACGACAACGTAGAACA
Organism: Methylomicrobium lacus; assembly: GCF_041897535.1. Classification (GTDB taxonomy): domain Bacteria; phylum Pseudomonadota; class Gammaproteobacteria; order Methylococcales; family Methylomonadaceae; genus Methylomicrobium; species Methylomicrobium lacus_A. Next base: position 171,675 of record NZ_CP169217.1, on the reverse strand, counting down.
GTATAGGAATTTCAAGCAGGTTCTCGAAGTTTCGACTCACCTTAACCAAATATTCGGGAGCTTCCCAGCCGCGGTTCAGTTGGTAATAACGCCGGTCAAGGTCGCCTTGTTTGACGGCTTTGAACCTAAGGCGCGCCATCCAAAGCGCAACAAAGAAGGTCAACGCCCCTAACGCAAAAACAGGAAACAGAATGTCTTCTTGGTTCATAATGCTGTTGAGGTGAATGGTCAATTTCCGGAATGAGTGGCTGACAAGCAAAACACTCTGAGTTCTCGGAGGATGAAGAAAGGCATAATACCTTACCCCATCCTCATACAAGAAAGTCAAGCCGCCTCATCGTCAAACCGGCGACTCGTACGCTACATCACTCTATCGATTCGACGCTGATTTTCTTCGGCTTGACCGCTTCGCGTTTCGGAATCACAATTTCCAACACGCCGTTTTTCGATTTGGCGCTGATCGCATCGGCATTGGCGGTATCGGGCAGGCTGAAACGGCGGTAAAACGAACCGTAGATCCGCTCGACGCGTTTATAACCTTCCTGTTCGGACTGGGTTTCGTTCTTTTTTTCGCCCTTGATCGTCAATACGCCGTTTTCCATGCTGATGTCGATGTCTTCCGGTTTGACGCCCGGGATATCCGCATAGAGCACGAATTTTTCGTTGTCTTCCTTGATGTCGACCGCAGGCGTCCATTCGGCCGTCGCGATAGAGCCCTCACCTGCGCCGCCTTCATGTGCGCGCTCAAGCTCACGTTGCAATTGATTTAACAAACTCCAGGGTTGGTAATGGTAGGCCATCGTAGTCTCCTCGTTAATTAATCAAATGGATCTTGTCGATGATAAACCGGATGTCCGGTCTCATGCCCTTACAATAGGGTTTGCCCGTTAGCTTTTCAAGTGGGCATCCTGTCAGGCAAGAACAAAATAATACCCCTCCCCCACGCACCGGTCACGGATATTGCCGGATCTATGATGATGGCGTCATGAACCATGGCGTTGAAAATTTGTCACCGGTTAATCCTGGTGGCGTATTCGAGGAATACGGACATGGTATTGATGCGCTTAATAAGTCTCTATTATTTGATAATAGATAAAAAGGAGAAAAAGCATGATTGTCGATAAAACCAATGCCGAACAAAGACGGCTTGAGAATCAACGCCAACACAAAGAAAACTGGCGCCTGTGGGGACCTTACCTGTCCGAACGGGCCTGGGGCACGGTGCGCGAAGACTACAGCCCGGACGGGAACGCCTGGGAGCATTTTTCCCATGAGCAGGCGCGATCCCGCGTTTACCGCTGGAACGAAGACGGGCTGGGCGGCATTTCGGATGAAAAACAGCGCCTGTGTTTTGCCCTGACCTTATGGAACGGCAAGGACCCGATTCTAAAAGAACGCCTTTTCGGCCTGACCGCCAACGAGGGCAACCATGGCGAGGACGTCAAGGAATATTACTTTTATGACGATGCGACGCCGAGTCACAGCTACCTGAAATATCTTTACAAATATCCGCAAGCCGCTTTTCCCTATGCCCGCCTGGTGGAGGAAAACGCAAGGCGAGGACGCGATCAGCCGCCTTTCGGCCTGATGGATACCGGCGTCTTCGCCGACAAGCGTTACTGGGATATTGGCATCGAGTATGCCAAGGCTTCCACGGATAAAATCCATATCCGCCTATCGGTTTGCAACCGCGGCCCCGATTTAGCCAGTCTCCATCTCTTGCCGACACTATGGTTTCGCAATACCTGGAACTGGAGTGGCGAGCATAGGGATAGACCCGTACTGAAAAGAGAAAACGGGAACCGATGCGGATGGACCATCCAAGCCGCTCACCCGGAGCTTGGGAGCTACCGTCTCCACGGCAGGCAGGAGGTGGAACTGTTGTTTACCGAAAATGAAAGCAACGGCGAGCGCCTCTGGGGCATTCCGAATGCCCTGCCCCATGTCAAGGACGGCTTTCACCGCCGGGTAATCGATCGGGACATAGAGGCAGTCAATCCCGAACAAACAGGTACCAAAAGCGCCGCCTGGCATGTGCTGACCGTTCCGGGCGGCGGCGAGAAGATCGTCGAAATGGTGCTGAGCGCGCAAGACGATACCGATCCTTTCGCCGATTTCAACGCTGTGCTTGCACAACGCCGACAGGAAGCCGATCGGTTTTATGCCGATCTGCTGCCGAATGCCGACACGGACGATCTTCGGATTTTTCGCCAGGCCATGGCCGGCATGATATGGTCAAAACAGTTTTTTCATTATGACGTGCTGCGCTGGCTGCAAGGCGATCAATTGCCGCCTCCGGAAAGCCGCAAGGCTGGGCGGAATGCGCACTGGAAACACCTTAGGGCCGCCGATATAATCTCGATGCCGGATGCCTGGGAATATCCCTGGTTTGCGGCCTGGGATTTGGCCTTTCACTGCATCGCGTTCTGCTCGATCGACTCGGATTTTGCCAAACATCAGATCGAAGTCTTGCTGAAAGAAACCTATTTTCATCCGAGCGGCCAGATCCCGGCTTGCGAATGGTCTTTCAGCGACGTGAATCCGCCCGTGCATGCCTTGGGCGCGTTGCAGGTATTCAGGATGGAACGGCAACAGCGCGGCCATGGCGACCGCAATTTTCTGCAGCGCGTCTTTCACAAACTCTTGATGAATTATGCCTGGTGGATCACCAGCAAGGATCGCGACGGCCTGAATGTATTCGAAGGCGGTTTTTTGGGCCTCGACAACATTTCGGTGTTCGACCGCTCCCAGCGCTTACCGGAAGGTTACAAACTGAAACAGTCGGACGCGACGGGTTGGATGGCCATGTTTGCGCTGAACATGACCGTGATGGCGCTGGAATTGGCGACCGAAGATCCCGATTATGAGGATGCGGCGATACAGATTTATACGCAGTTTCTGAATATCGCCAACACCCTCGCCGGCCATGCCGGAACCGGAGTTTCGCTTTGGGATCCGGAGGACGGTTTTTTCAAGGATTTGCTGGTGGAGCCCAACGGCAAGCACCATCGCGTGAACGTCTATTCCTGGGTCGGACTGATTCCTCTATTCGCCTGCGAAATCGTCGATCATCGCTTGTTGAAGAACGCCCCTCGCTTCCGCGCCTTGCTCAACCAGCATGGCGGCGGCGTGTTCCACGGAAATGCCATTTGCGCCTGCCCCGCGCGTAAAAACGGCCGCGGCGAACACCTGCTGTCGCTGGTCGATCACACCATGCTGCCGGCGATCATTCGCCGCCTGTTCGACGAACAGGAGTTTCTCTCGCCATACGGCATAAGGAGCGTCAGCCGCGTCCATGCCGAGCGCCGCGATTTGGGGGTTTTGCCGGGCATCGGCCAGGCCATGATCGAATACGTGCCCGGCGAGTCGAATTCCGGCTTGTTCGGCGGCAATTCGAACTGGCGCGGCCCGATCTGGCTGCCGACCAATTACACGCTGATCCTGGCGCTGGAGAAATTCCACCGCTTTCTCGGCGACGCTTATACCGTTTCTGCGCCCGGACTCGGCGATAAGGCCTTGACCCTGAGCGAAGTCGTCGACTGCTTGTCCCGGCGGATGGTTAACCTTTACCGCCCCGATGCCGACGGCCGCCTGCCGGCCTTTGCGGCCGACAGTCCCTGGCAGTCCGATCCCGACTGGCGCGAACATCTGTTGTTCTTTGAATATTTTCACGGCGACAATGGCCAGGGGCTCGGCGCCGCGCATCAAACCGGCTGGACCGGGCTGCTGGCCAATCTGGTCATGCGTTGTCACGGATACGATATCGCCGGTTTCGGCATCGGGAGTGACATTTCCCCCGTGTAGCCATGTCGGGTCGAGTGCACTGAGACTCCCTGAGTAAAACCAGCGGACGCCTGCGACTATTCATTCCAAGCGCTCAATAACGCATGAAATGTTATATTATCTCTATCATCTCATCCATAAAGGGCAATCATGCACGAACTGACAGACCGCGAGCTATATCAGGCAATAGAATATGCGAGAAGCATCGACGAGAACGCCGGCCGGAAGATTATTGAGCAATTCCAGCTTGATCAAACCGCTTTGGCGCAAACCTTCTTCGGCATGTTTCCGGCCATCATCGCCGAGCAAAACCAGGACATGTCGCACTTGTTCATGGACCTTTGCTTCGACGTGATTTGCATCTATCAGCACGCTTTCGGCCCCCTACCCTCGCACAAAGACCTGGACTTCGACTTTCTTGAGAAAGAAGCGATGCTGCTGGATGCGGAGCTGCAATCGTTGCTGGCGGATAAATTCATGGACGAAAAGATCAGGGAAAAACTGCAAGATCGCCTGCGGCAGCGCTCGCTCGATGAAACCGGACAAATGGGACTGGTAAAATTCATGAACGAAACGATCGATGATTTCGCTTCGGAAAATCCGGTTCGGGTACCGGCAATCAAGACCACCCAGACGCTGATTGCCGTTGTCATCCGGCTCTTCAACAACCTGTATAGTCACACCCGCAAAGCATCCTGATAATAAGCGGAACGATTTGCCATAATGGATTCTCTGATCACCCTGTCAGGATGAACTTTCTATGCCCGCTACGAAACAACGCACCAAAATCGTGATCATGGGCGCCGCCGGCCGCGATTTTCATAATTTCAACGTTGTCTATCGGGACGATCCGGCCTACGAAGTCGTCGCCTTCACCGCCGCGCAGATTCCGGACATCGCGGGCCGCCGCTATCCGGCCGCACTGGCAGGCCAACTTTATCCCGAGGACATTCCTATCGTCGATGAAGCGGAACTCGCCGCCCTGTGCGGAACGCAGCACATCGATCAGGTCATTTTCTCGTACAGCGACGTGCCGCATAGCCGGGTGATGCACACGGCTTCGATCGCACTCGCCCAAGGCGCCGACTTCATCCTGCTGGGCCCGAAGCGAACGATGCTCCAGGCTTCCGTGCCGGTGATCGCCTGCTGCGCGGTGCGCACCGGCTGCGGCAAATCGCAAACGACGCGCTGGCTGTCCAAACTGTTGAAGGCGCACGGCCTGAAAGTCGCGGTGATCCGGCATCCGATGCCTTACGGCGATCTGGAGCAACAGGCCGTGCAGCGTTTCGCTGCAAGCGCCGATCTGGATGCGGCCGGCTGCACGGTCGAGGAACGCGAGGAATACGAACCGCATCTGGCGATCGGCAATGTGGTGTTTGCAGGCATCGATTATGCCAGGATCGTAGAACTCGCAGAACGGGAAGCCGACATCATTGTCTGGGACGGCGGCAACAACGATTTTTCGTTCATAAGGCCCGATCTGCACATCGTGCTGGTTGATCCGTTGCGGCCGGGCCATGAAACTTCGCATCATCCGGGCGAGACGGTGCTGCGGATGGCCGATATTATTCTGATCGCCAAGGTCAATTCGGCGGCGCCTGACGATGTGCGGCGCGTGGAAGACACCGTGCGGCAAATGAATCCACGTGCTAAGGTCGGGCGCGGCGCCTCGATCGTGCAACTGTCTGATCCTAATCGGGTGCGTGGCAAACGCGTGCTCGTGGTCGAGGATGGCCCGACCATCACGCACGGCGACATGGCCTATGGCGCTGGCTATGTTGCCGCATTGGAAGCCGGGGCGGCGGAGATTGTCGATCCGCGCGATTTCGCGGCAGGCGAGATCGTCGAGGTTTACCGCCACTATCCGCATATCGGCAAGGTGCTGCCGGCCGTCGGCTATCATCCGGCACAACTTCGCGCCTTGCAAGAAACGATCAATGCGGCCGAGGCCGATGTGGTCGTGACCGCGACGCCGTGCGACCTTGGCGCGCTGATCGAGATCAACAAACCGGTCGTGCGCGCGAGTTACGAATTCGACGAAATCGGCGAGCCGTTGTTGAGCGGGTTGGTGGAAGCATTTCTGCAAGAGCGGAATTTGCTTTCGGATTGAATGCGCAAGGAAACCCTGCAGTCAATCCCACCAGCCGATATCCACATCCGGCGCGATCGTCGTGCCGGCGGTTCCGTCGAGAATCTCGACCACATCCTTGAGCTGGCCGATGCCGGCAATGCGGCCGGTTTTCTCGACAAATTCGCATGCGGCCAGTATTTTCGGAGCCATCGAGCCTTCGGCAAAGGCCATTTCCCGAAGCGCTCCGGGCGATATGCGGCGAATCGCACGGGCCTTGGGCATTCCCCAATTCTGGTACACCGCATCGACATCGGTCAGCATCAAGAAATGATCGGCGCCTAACTCGATCGCCAGCAGCGCCCCGGCCAGATCCTTGTCGATCACCGCTTCAACGCCGCGCCAGTGGCCATCTACGTCCTTCACAACCGGGATGCCGCCGCCTCCCGCGCAAATCACCACCACATTACGTATGATCAGTGACTTAATCACCTCGATCTCGACGATCCTTCGCGGCCTGGGCGACGGCACCACACGCCGATAATATTCGCCATCCTTCGCGATGCGCCAGCGATGTTGATTGGCGAGTCGTTCCGCGGTGGTTTTGGAGTAAACGGGGCCGATCGGCTTGCTCGGCGAGTCAAAAGCCGGATCATTGGGGTCCACTTCGATTTGCGTCAGCAAGGTTGCACAGAGCCGTTCTGGCGGCAAATAATTGCCCAATTCCTGCTCGATCAGATAACCGATCATGCCTTCGGTTTCGGCGTCGAGAATGTCCAAGGGATAGCTTTCGTCAGACTTATAGGCCGCGCCTTGCAATGCCAACAGTCCGACCTGAGGTCCATTGCCGTGCGTGATGATGATCTGATGGTCGCCAGTCAGTGGCGCCAGCGCGGCGGCGGCAATTTGAATATTGCGGCGCTGATTTTCGGAGGTCAGCGCTTCGCCTCGGAGCAGTAGCGCATTGCCACCCAACGCAACGACTAATCTCATCGGTTTAAAGCAGAATCAGGAAATCGACATTCATCATAAGCCTTTTTCAAGCGGGTCCTTCGTTCCAACTGTCTTCGCTTACTGCACCCGACTTCACATCGGTCCATTCGATGGTTTGATAAACAAATTCAAATTTTTCGAGATCGACAGTGGCGATTTTATTATCTGCATTCGCGTCCTTCGTTGCTCTAATTACTCGGGCATTCGTGAGTTTAATGGCGCTGTTCATAAAGAGTCTCCATCGGTGATAAATCGGTAAGGCCATGTTGTTAATGGTTCATGACAGAATTGGTAAATTGGACCAATTCGGCGGCGATGCTGATCGCTATTTCGGCCGGCGCATGGCTCTTGATCGGCAAGCCGATGGGCGCATGCAGCCTTTGCAGGGCTTGCTCCGGTACTTGCCTGGACAAGGCCTCCTTGATCGAGGCAATTTTTTTACGGCTGCCCAAGAGGCCAAGATAAGGCACGTTCTTTGCGGCCAGCTTCGCCAAGACCCGCGCATCGGTTCGATGGCTGTGCGTCATGATGACGATAAAAACCTCGGGGCCTTCCGGAACCGCTTGATCGATCTCCGCGTAAGGGGTAACGATTTTTTTCCAGGCGACGTCGTTGCTTTGCATCGCTTCGAGGCCTTCGCGTTCATCGATCACGACGAAATCGAAATCCAGCAGATCGAGCACTTTGGACAGCATCAGACTGACATGTCCGCCGCCGATGATATAGGCGCATTTGCGGAGCCCGATCACTTCCTGGTAATGCCAGTCTGCACCGGGCTCGAAATGTGCAGAAAAACCCGACGCATCGGCGTCGATCAGTCGCAGGCCGCGCCTTGATACGACGAGGCGCCTTGGCATTCTGAGGCGGCAGCATTCGGCGACCTGCTCGAATAAGGACCGTTCCTGAATCCGGCAGGGGTAGGCTAGAACCGTTTGTTCGCCGCCGCAGATCATGCCGGAACCGGTACCCGTTTCCGAGGCATGATGCGCTCTGGAAACAAGCGTCGGCTCGGACTCTCCCTTGGCCATCGCTGCCCTGGCCGATTCAATCAAGCCATATTCGACGGCCCCTCCCCCAATCGTTCCGATCACGCCGTTCGCGCTGACCGCCATTTTGGCGCCGCTCTTGCCCGGAGAACTGCCGCAACTGTCGACGACAAGCAGCAACGTGGCCGGCTCGCCCGCAGCCAAGCTCTCGCCTATCCATTGCCAGGGTTGCACAGGATCAGCCAAACAGCACCTCGCTTAAAGCGTAATAGACCGCCATGGCAGCCGAAAACAGCGCACTGGCCAGAAACCGCCAGTTGAGCGATATCACGTTTTGTATCACGTAATTGATCAGTAGCGCAAACGGCAAGGCGTACAGAAAGGAATCCAGTCCGATTGCCAACAAGCCCCAGTTGATTTCCGAGCCGCGTCCCGAAAACAAATTAATCAGCGCAATATGCCGCGCGATCCACAACGGATTGAAAAATGCTTCCGCGCAGAGCATGCGCTTGATTGCATTCCATCGACCGGGATGGTCAAACTGCCGATCTATCCAGACGAAATACGCCGGAATCTCCAGCGCATAAAGCGTTCCGCCGACAAACGTCATGCCCAGCATCCGGCTCATCTGAAAATCGCCCGCAATCGCGGCGGCAATGGAATCGCCGCTCGCGTAAACCAGACTGCCGTGCACGACGTTGCGCCAGTTAAGCATCGGGATGTTGTTTCTGATGCAGCGCCAACAGCATTTTTTCCGGCGTCATCGGAGCGTGGAAATCGGGTTGCCAGCCTGGATTGAACGCCCGAATCGCCTTGCAGAGCGCGAAATAGGCCGCAATGCCGTACATCAAGGGCGGTTCGCCGACCGCCTTCGAATGCATCAGGCCCGGCGGATTCGTCGCCGATTCCAAAAAGTGCACGTCGATGGCCGGTGCGAAATGCATGTCCGGAATTTTGTAAGCGGTCAGGTTATCGGTCAACAGGCGCCCCGTCTCGTCGAACACGACCTCTTCCAGCGTCATCCAGCCCAGCCCTTGTACGACGCCGCCTTCGACCTGGCCGCGATCGACCATCACATCCAGCGGCTGGCCGTCATCGTGCACAATTTTGACGCTATCGATGCGATACCTCCCGCGCAGGCAATCGACGGTGATTTCGACCGCCGCACAGCCGTAGACATGGTAGGCGAAGGGCTGGCCCTGTGCCTTATCCCGGTCGAAAAACAGCTCCGGCGTCGCGTAGTGCGCCTCGGCCGACAAGGCCGTCCTCGACATATAGGCCAAGTTGACCAGTTTGTTCCAGCTTAGCTCTGTCGCTTTGCCCTGCCGATAGACCCCTTCCCGCTCGAAGGTCAGCTCCGAAGCTTCGACGCCGAGTTGTGCGGCAGCCAGCTCGATCAGGCGCTGTTGGATCTGCAATGCGGCCAGACGGGCCGCCTGACCGTTCAGGTCGGCGCCGGTGCTGGCCGCGGTCGGCGACATGTTCGCGATGCGCGTGGTATTGGTGCTTTCGACCTTGACGCGTTGCTCGTCGAGGCCGAAAACCGCAGCAACCACCTTAGCGATCTTCTGTTTCACGCCCTGCCCCATTTCGACCGCGCCGCAGCTGACGCTGACGCTGCCATCGCCGTAGACATGAACCAGCGCGTCGGCCTGATTGAGAAAAGTCGAGGTAAAGGAGATGCCGAAACACACCGGCATGATCGCGATGCCTTTCTTTTCGAGCTGATGGGCGGCATTGAATGCATCGATTTCCTTTCGGCGATCTTGCAAGCCAAAACGGGACTCCGCTTCCTGCCAGCATGCCGTCGCCATACAGCGCCGCGCCTGCATGCCATAGTAAAAATACCGGTCTTCCTGCATCAGATTGATCTGTTGAATTCGGCCGGCGTCGACACCCATGGTCTCGGCCGCCTTAAAAATCGCGCACTCCAGCACATACATTCCCTGCGGCCCGCCGAAGCCTCTGAACGCGGTATTGGGCGGCAGATGGGTCCTACAACTGACCGCGCTGACCTGCATGTTGGGGATGAAATAGCTGTTGCAGGCATGAAACAACGAGCGCTCCAGGATGGGCGGAGACAGGTCGGCTACCGCGCCGGCATTCTGGAAGAAATCGGCCCGGTAAGCCAAAATTTTTCCTGAACGGTCCAGGCCGATCTTGAAGTCCGCATCATAGGGATGGCGCTTGCCTGTCATCCGGCAGTCTTCATCCCGCCGTAGCGATATTTTTACGATTCGTTGCAAGCGATGAGCCGCCAGGGCCGCCATCACCGCAAATGCAGTCGCCTGTTCCTCCTTGCCGCCAAAGCCTCCACCGAGGCGCAGCACATCGACTTCTACCGCGTGCATCGGCAAGCCCAGTACCCTGGCGATGATGCGCTGTGTGGAGCCCGGCGACTGTGTCGCCGAAAGCACCTTGAGCCCGTTGTTCTCCAGAGGAAAGGCGATGGCATTCTGGGTTTCGAGATACATGTGCTCCTGCGCGCCGGTCGCGGCCGAGCCTTCGACGATCAGATCGCATTGGCCCCAGGCCGCCTCGATATCGCCGAAAGAAAACAGCCTTCTCGGCGCGATGTGCAGGCCCATTTTATCCGCCGTCCGGGCATCGAATACGGCAGGCAAGGGCCGATAATCGATCACGACCGAAGCCGCCGCCTGCCGGGCCATGTCGACGGTTTCGGCGACCACCAGGGCGATCGGCTGCCCCTGATACACGACTTCTGTCTCGGCCAGCAACACCTCATCGGCGGCAACGTTGCCGATTTGATTGATGCCCGGAATATCGGCCGCCGTAAACACGGCGACGACACCGGAGCAAGCCAATGCCGACGCGGTATCGATCCTTTCGATCATGCCGTGTGCTATCGTCGAAACGACAGGAAAAACCGCCAGCGAACCTTCCGGAAGAAGCAGGTCGTCGGTAAACTGGGATGCGCCCTGCGCATGTAATTCGACATCACGAAGATTCATACAGCGCCTCCCAGCCGGGTTGCTCCGCAAACAGTTTCAGGAAATGGGCGAAAATCAGCTGCCTGAGCAGCAAGCGTTTATAACCTTCGGTACCGCGGACATCGGAAATCGGCGCAATTTCGGTTTGCGCGACCCCGGCCGCTTCAATAACGACATCCGGACGCGGCGCTTTTCCGAGCAAATAGTCGCAAGTCGCGGCCAAATACAGGGGAATCGGCGCGACGCCGCCGGCGGACAGGTGAATTTTTTGGATAATGCCGTTCGACACTTCGATTAGCAGCGCCGAATTGACGCTGGCGATATCCAGGTAGGTTCGCTTGCTGACTTTTTCGAAACTGAAAACGGCAGACGGATCGGGCAGATCGAAAAGGATTTCCCGGAGCAGTTCGTCCGGCCCGCAATCGATCTGCTTGTACGCGTTGAAGAAGTCCCGCAATTTGACCGAGCGTTCCCGAAGGGGTCCGGCGATCCGAACGCCGGCATCGAGCGCCAGAAAAAACACCGACAGATCGCCGATCGGCGAGGCATTGGCCAGATTGCCGCCGACGGTCGCCCGCTGACGAATCGGCGCGGAACAGACCAGCTTGAAATCTTCGACTATTGCCGGAAACAGCGTCCGCATCTCTGGCGATGTCCGCAGTTGTTCGATCGTGGCTGCCGCATCGATCAGGCATTGGCCGTTTTGCAGGCGAATGCCTTCAAGGCTGTCCTCCGGCTGCAAAAAAGCCAGCGGTTGGGTGCATAATTGAACCGGTTGCTGCACAAACAGATCGGTGCCACCGGCCACCCTGACGGCATCTTGTTCGCCAGCGGACGGTTTTACCGACGGCAGCGCGACCAGTTGCTGCGGAATCGAGGCAAAGTAAGGCGGCAGCAATTGCCAGTCGATGCATTCGCGGATGCGGTTTTCGAAGGGCGAGGTTCTCAAATCGAAGCGGCCGCAAAGTTCATGAATGGCCCGTTTGATGCCGCTGTAACCGGTGCAGCGGCAAAGATTGCCGGCAACCGCATCGTCCGCTTCGGCGGCATCGGAAGCGCTCCCGTTCAGAAAAAAGGCGGTCAGCGCGACCACGATGCCCGGCGTACAAAAGCCGCATTGGATGCCGCCTTGAGCCACCAGCGCTTGTTGGATCGGATTCAGTGACTGGCCGTTGATACCTTCGATCGTGACCACATGACGACCGGCAACCGCGCCCAGCGGCAATAAACACGAGTTGACCGGGACATAATGCATCCGGGATGCAGCATCTGGCGTGCCGAGCAAGACCATGCAGGCGCCGCAATCGCCCTCGCGGCAGGCTTCCTTGGTACCGGTCAGATGGCGTTCGCGGCGGATGATGTCCAGCAACACGATGCCGGGGGCGGCCTTTTCCTCGACTCTGTCCCGATTCAGCAGGAAAGTGATCGCTTCGTTCGCAGCAGACATCGTGCTTATACCCTCAGGTCGGTGAATTGGAAGGTACGGCCGTCGAAGAGCCCCCGGTCGCTCAACTTCAGCTCAGGAATCACCAGCAAAGCCATGAAAGACAGGGTCATGAAGGGGGCCCGCAGGGGCGATCCGATCCGTTTGGCGATGCGGTCCAATTCGGCATAACGCCTCGCGACAAAATCGCCGTCCCTGTCGCTGATCAGGCCGGCAATCGGCAGCGGCAAGCACTCGAAACGGTCGTTGTGGACGACCGCGATGCCGCCCTGCTGATCGATCAGACCGTTGACGGCCCGGCATAGCGCCTCCGCATCGCCCCCTACCGCGATGAGGTTATGCGAGTCATGCGCCACGCTCGACGCCAGTGCGCCCTGCTTCAGGCCGAAACCCTGAATGAAGGCGACGGCCGGCTTTTCGGGGCGGTAGCGGTTGACCACGGTCAACAGTAGGATGTCCCGGTCGCTATCAGGAACGATGTGGCCGCCGGAGACTTTCGGCGCCAGCAAAATCTCACGCGTCAGCAATTCGCCGTCCATCGCTTGCATCACGCGTATTCTTTCACTGCCGGCCGTTATTGCCAGGTCGGAAGCTTGAATCTTGCGGGCGTTAAAGCGATTAATCGATTCGGGGATAACGGCCGGCAACAGGCTCTTGCCGTGTTCGGCGACCAAGCGGCCGGCCAGCCAGGTTTTCAGGGGCATCAATGTTTTAAGATCGCCGACCTCTACCGCATCCATGCGGTCGCCTACGCGCAGCTGTCCGATAGCGAGGCCATAATGCCGGATCGGATTGATCGACGCGCATTGCAGCACATCGAACAGCGCATGGCCGTGCTGAAGCGCCCTCGCCGCGAGCCGATCGATATGGCTCGAAGCCAGCTCGTCCGGGTGCTTGTCGTCGCTGCACAGCATCACCTTATCCGGATAGCGGCTGATCAAGGGGTGCAGGGCCTCGAAATTGCGCGCGGCCGAGCCTTCGCGGATCAGGATATGCATGCCGGAGGCGATCTTGTCTTCGGCTTCGTTTAAGGTGCTGCATTCATGATCGGTCGTGATCCCCGCCGCCGCATAGCCGGCAGCCTCTCGTCCCGACAATCCCGGCGCATGGCCGTCGATCTTGCAACCGTAACGCCTGGCCAGATTCAGCTTGGCCAGAACGGCAGGATCGTTCGCGAGGACGCCCGGATAATTCATCATTTCGGACAGATAAGAGGCCTCGCCGGCTTGAAACAATCCTTCGAGTTGCTCGCAATCGAACCTGGCGCCGGCCGTTTCGAACGGCGTCGCCGGCACGCAGGACGGCGCCCCGAAGCAGAAGCTGAACGGCGTCTGCCGGGCGTTATCGAGCATGAAGCGCACGCCTTCGAGGCCCAATACGTTCGCGATCTCATGCGGATCCGAAACCGCCGCCACCGTGCCATGGCGGACCGCGATACGAGCGAACTCGACGGGCGTCAGCATCGAACTTTCGATATGCACATGCGCGTCGACAAAGCCCGGCAAGAGATAAGGCAAGCACGAATCTTCGCCGCCAAGTTCGGTGATCGCGGTAATCACGCCATCGCGCCAGTAAAGCTCGGCCGAAAAGATTCGTCTCGCGGCGACGTCGACGATGTTGGCCCTGAGCGAATCGTCGAGGCTTTCGATGCGTTGGTCTTGCGGCATTTATACCAGCACCTGCTCTTGCAGCAACTTCAGCTCGTCGCGGATTTTCGCCGCCTGCTCGAACTCCAGATCCTTCGCATGCTTGTACATCGCTTCCTCGAGCTGTTTGATTTTTTTCGCCAGTTGCTTTTGCGTCAATGGCTTAATGTAAGACGCGGACGGCTCGGCGACGCGTTTTTGCGTGCTCGGGATCGCCAGGCCGGCGCCGGGGATCGCGGTCTGCAGGATGTCGGTGACCGATTTATAGACGGTCGCCGGCGTTATCCCATGCGCTTCGTTGAAGCTGCGCTGCTTTTCGCGGCGGCGCTCGGTTTCCTCCATCGCCTGCTGCATCGATTTGGTGATCCGGTCCGCGTACAGGATCGCCCTGCCGTGCACGTTGCGGGCGACGCGGCCGATCGTCTGCACCAGCGACACGGTCGAGCGCAGGAAGCCTTCCTTGTCCGCATCGAGGATCGCGACCAAAGAGACTTCCGGAATGTCCAGGCCTTCGCGCAGCAGGTTGATGCCGACCAGCACGTCGAACTGGCCGAGGCGCAGGTCGCGGATGATCTCGACGCGCTCGACCGTTTCGACGTCGGAATGCAGGTAGCGCACACGGATGCCGTGGTCGGTCAGGTATTCGGTCAAATCCTCGGCCATGCGTTTGGTCAATGTCGTGACCAGGACCCGTTCCTGCTTATCGACGCGTTTGTTGATTTCGGACAAGAGATCGTCGACCTGCGTCGTGGCCGGGCGCACCTCGACTTCCGGATCGAGCAGGCCGGTCGGCCGCACCACCTGATCGACGAAGACGCCAGAATGCGTCTTTTCGTAAGGCCCGGGCGTCGCCGAAACGTAAATCCGCTGCGGCGATTTCAGCTCGAACTCGTCGAAGGTCAACGGCCGGTTGTCGAGCGCGGACGGCAGCCGGAATCCGTATTCGACCAGGGTTTCCTTGCGCGAACGGTCGCCCTTGTACATCGCGCCGATTTGCGGGACCGTGACATGGCTTTCGTCGAGCACGATGATCGCGTTCGCGGGCAGGTAATCGAACATCGTCGGCGGCGGTTCGCCGGGCCCGCGGCCGGACAGATAGCGCGAATAGTTTTCGATGCCGGAACAGTAGCCCATCTCCATGATCATCTCGATGTCGAACAGCGTGCGCTGTTCCAGGCGCTGCGCCTCGACCAGTTTGTTCAGCGCGCGCAGCTGCTCCAGGCGCTCTTTCAATTCGACCTTGATCTTGTCGACCGCTTCCAGTAATTGTTCGCGCGGCGTCACGTAGTGATTCTTCGGATAGACAGTATAGCGCGCGACATGGCGCAGGATTTCGCCGGTCAAGGGATCGAACAGCGACAGGCGTTCGACCTCGTCGTCGAACAGTTCGACCCGCAGCGCTTGCGAGTCCGATTCGGCCGGATAAATGTCGATCACGTCGCCGCGCACCCGGTAGGTCGCGCGCCTGAGGTCGACGTCGTTGCGGGTGTATTGCATTTCGGTCAGCCGGCGAATGATCGCGCGCTGATCGATCAGGTCGCCCTTGACCAGATGCAAGACCATCTTGAAGTAGGATTCCGGCTCGCCCAAGCCGTAGATCGCGGACACGGTCGCCACGACGATCGTATCCTCGCGTTCGATCAGCGCCTTGGTCGCGGACAACCGCATCTGCTCGATGTGTTCGTTCAGCGAGGCGTCCTTGTCGATGAAGGTGTCTGACGCCGGCACATAGGCTTCCGGCTGGTAGTAGTCGTAATAGGAAACGAAATATTCGACGCTGTTTTCCGGAAAAAACTCCTTGAACTCGCCGTAAAGCTGCGCGGCCAGCGTTTTGTTCGGCGCCATCACCATCGCCGGGCGCTGGACCTTCTGGATCACGTTCGCGATCGTAAAGGTCTTGCCCGAGCCGGTCACGCCGAGCAGGGTCTGATGCACTTCGCCGTCGTTCAGGCCTTCAATCAGTTTTGCGATCGCGGCAGGCTGGTCACCGGCCGGCTGGAAGCGGCTGTGGATCTTAAATTCTTTCTTCACTCGTTATTTCTCAAAACCGTTTATTTGACGGGTCGCTAAAGGGTATAATTTACGGCGATTTTTGACATTGATTTTACACGGCGGAACATGAGCATCAAACTATCCAACAGAGTTCAGGCAGTCAAACCCTCACCGACCTTGGCGATTACCGCCCGGGCCGCACAAATGCGCGCGGCCGGCAAGGACATCGTAGGACTCGGCGCGGGCGAACCCGACTTCGATACGCCGGAACACATCAAGGCGGCGGCCGTCGAGGCCTTGGCGAAAGGCTTCACCAAGTATACCGCGGTCGACGGCATTCCGAGTTTGAAAAAGGCGATCATCGAGAAGTTCAAAAAGGATAACGGTCTCGACTACCAGCCGAAACAGGTTCTGGTCTCCTGCGGCGGCAAGCAAAGCTCGTTCAACTTGACGCAGGCGCTGTTGAATGCGGGCGACGAGGTGATCATCCCTGCCCCGTTCTGGGTTTCGTATCCGGACATGGTGCTGCTCGCTGACGGCGTGCCGGTGATCATCGAAACGACCCAGGCGCAGCGCTTCAAGATCACCCCGGAACAACTGCGCGCCGCGATCACGCCGAAGACCCGCCTGATCTTCATCAACAGCCCGTCGAATCCGTCCGGCATCGCCTACACGCTCGACGAACTGAAGGCGCTCGGCGACGTGTTGAAGGAACATCCGAACATCATCATCGCGACCGATGACATGTACGAGCATATTCTCTGGAAGCAAGGCACGTTCGTAAACATCCTGAACGCGCATCCGGACCTTTACGACCGGACCGTCGTGATGAACGGCGTCTCGAAGGCCTATTCGATGACCGGCTGGCGTATCGGCTATGCGGCGGGTCCCGCCGACCTGATCGAGGCGATGACCACCGTGCAGTCGCAAAGCACCTCGAACCCGACCTCGATTTCGCAGGTCGCCGCCGAAGCCGCGCTGACCGGCGATCAAAGCTTCATCGACGACATGTGCGTCGAATTCAAGAAGCGCCATGATTATGTGGTCGCAGAATTCAACAAGATCGACGGCATCGACTGCATCGAAACCGACGGCACGTTTTATGTGTTCCCGAACATCGAGAAACTGCTCGCGCGGCTCGACGGCATCGACGACGATCTAGGATTTTCGGAATATCTGATCGAGCATGCCGGCGTCGCGCTGGTGCCGGGTTCCGCCTTCGGTACCCCGGGCCACATCCGGATTTCGATCGCGACCAGCATGGCGAATCTCGAAAAAGCGATGGAGCGGATCAGAAACGCGGTTTGACACGGCTAACCGCATCTGTAGGGTGGATAAGCGTAGCGCATCCACCCTGTAGTGGATCGATTATTACACCTTCCCCCAAATCCTCAAATTCAGGTTCAGGTCGTCGACGATCCCCGCGACCAGCGCGAGATAGCGGAAATAATCCCGCAAACAGGCGGACTGTACGCCGCTCGAAAATATCTTCGGCGCGAACAGATCCTTGCTGAGCGGCAACGCCACGAACATTTTCGAGTTGATGAAGGAAAGATGGACCGGGGTGTCTGCCTTGTTCCTGAAATGAACCAAGCGGTCCATCATCGCCGATGACAGGATATAACGCGCCACGATCTGATCGGTGCCGTAGACGGTAAACAGCGCGTCAAATTCGGGATTTTCGAGTTCGACGATGTCGCCGCGGCCGAAGCTCCCTTTTTCGAATAACTTGCCTAAATTCAAGACGCTGCCGCGCGCATCGGGCACCACATAGGTTTTGCCGTGAAAAGGCTTGTTGAAGTCGGCGATGAAAAAAAGGCCCTTGAAGACGGTCTCCCAGCGCGTCCGCCTGCATCCTTTCGCATCGGTCGTTTCCTGCATTTCCTCGTGCATCAGTTCGGAGAAGAAAAAACGGGTCGCGCCGAGCGCCCCTTCGACCAAATCGCGGCCGCGGTAACGGTCGATCCGGTTCCTAAAGAGCTCGGACTCCCGGTAATCGGCTTCGTCGATATGACGGTGCGGAAAATAATCGAAATGCGGATCGATCAATGCGACCAACTCGCGGATTACGCAATTCTTGAACACGTCCGCATAGGCTCGCTTCTTTTGCTTGAAACGATAAAACTGGTAGACCGCAACGATCACAAACGGCGCGGCCGCCAGCAAATAAACCGGCTGATCGGAACGCAACGACAACACGAAGCCGGGCGCGCTGGCCGCCAGAAACACGACGCCCGTCCAAAACAGGAGCAGCAACGCTCTCCTCTCAGGCTCCAGATCGCGTAATATCGGCGCCACATTATTGCGGTAGTGTTTGATAAAGTTGTCGACCGATTTCATAGGCGTCAGGCGTGTACGTGTTGGCAAATCGGACTCAGCTTTTGAACACATCTCAGGCGCCGATGCTCTTCCTCTCTTTGTCCGATATTTCGATAGGAGTTTTGAGCAAAAAATTCATCATACCGGCCAAAATATTCGTCGCCAACTGCTCGCAGGCATTGTGGCAGTCAACAGGTCATAACGTTTTTTCATCTTCGCATCGATCGCGCCGAAGGCATTGCCGACCGCATTCCTCGCGATCAGCGAGTTGTTCAGCAAAAACGATCAGAATGGCCAAAAACAGTAGGATGCCGAGCAATACTAAGATCATGGGAAAATATCCAGAGATTCAGGTAAAAATGCCGTTCAGACGGCTAGACTCTGCGCGCTTCTCCATCCGAAGAATAGATGAGGATCGCAGAAATGCAACACGCAAGTCCTTTACATTACTGGCAAAATCATGAATTCCTTGTCTATCGGACGGGACCCGGGTCGCAAAATTCGGCCAAACCCGATATAGTAAGGCTTTCTTCATTTTGCCTTTGGAGGCAGCCATGGCTCACAACGGATTCGATAAAGACGAAGTCGTCACCGTGCTGAACAAGATTCTGGAAACCGAATTGGCCGGCGTGGTGCGCTATACCCATTATGCCTTGATGGTGGTCGGCTACGGACGTATACCGATCGTCGGCTGGATGCGCGCACAGGCCACCGAATCGCTGCAGCACGCGAACGAAGCGGGCGAACTGATTACGCTGCTGGATGCGCATCCGTCGCTCGGCATCGGCCCGCTGCTCGAAACGCACCGGCACGACATCGGCGACATCCTGCGCGAATCGCTCGATCATGAAATGCTCGCGCTGTCGGCCTATAACACCCTGCTCGACCTGGTCAGCGGCCATCATGTGCTGCTGGAAGAATACGCGCGGCGGATGATCGCGCAGGAAGAAATGCATCTGGGCGAAGTGCGAAAAATGCTGAAGAAACCCGGCAACTGAAGGACATTGCACAATACCCGAACGCGATGAAAGCTGCCCCGGATGACTTGCCGAATCGCCGGCCGGTGTGGGAGGCGCTGTCCGATTTATTTCTCTATACGGATGTGACGCTTGCCCGCACTTGGCGGGCGGAAAAACTGGCCGCATCGCCCTATTCCTTGGCCGACATCGAGCAGATCCTGATCGACGAGGTTTATCCGGTCTGCAAATACAACCTTGTATGCGTGGCGGGAGAATGGGAGTTTTTCGACCCCGATTGGCTCGAAAACCGCATCTTGAACCGTCTCAAGTCTCCGCTGCGCGGACTGCACTGGCTGAACGCCGGCCGCTTCTGGGTCCCGCGCTGCGAAGAGTGGCAAGCCACCAAAACAACGATAATCTCGATTCGCGAGTCTTCAAACAGCGCCTAGTCGGCTAACGCCGTTTGATCCGCGAGAATGATATGTGATAGAGATCTGGACTTGATCTGACGGCTTCAAAATACAGTGCGCCGGAAAAATCAGGTGTCAATTACCGAGCCTGGCCAAGCAGTTCGATTGCCGTTAACGTACATCATAATATAGAGAACCTAACCCCATGGCCCATGCCCGTATCACCTGCGTCGTATTACGAAATTACAAAAGTATTGGTTATTGCAACGTAAAACTGGACCAACTCACCTATTTAGTAGGGGCAAACGGTTCCGGTAAAAGCAATTTCCTTGATGCCTTGCACTTGGTACGAGATGCCTTAACAAGTTCGTTGGACAACGCATTAAACGAACGTGGAGGTCTATCGGAAGTACGCAGATATTCCAGCGGCCATCCAAGCCATTTCGGCATTCGTCTGGAATTCTCACTAGCTAATGGGCAAAAAGGACATTACGCATTCAATGTTGGAGCGCTTTCCGGCCAAGGCTACGAAGTGCAAACAGAGGAATGCGTATTGGAGGGTATCGGTAAAGGTCCGTTTTTCCAGATCGAAAAAGGCAAACTGTGCAACAGTAGCGAAGCGACATTCCCCACCGTGACCTCCGACCGCTTGGCCTTGGTAGCTGCTTCCGGCTTGACCGAATTTCGTCCGGTTTTCGACCTGTTCTCAACAATGGGATTTTACAATTTGAATCCCAAATTAATGCGCGAATTGCAGAAACCGCAAGAGGGTAGATTACTAAAGCCGGTTGGCGAAAACATCGCTAGTGTCATCGGGCACTTAGAAAGAGTATCTCCGGAACGCATGACCATCATTCAGGAATATTTGCAAACCGTCGTACCTATGGTTCATGGTGTAAAACGTAAGTCCATTGGCCCGATGGAAACCCTTGAATTTCGTCAGGACATGGCCGGCGCCAAGTATCCCTGGCGTTTTCTGGCGCAAAACATGTCCGACGGCACCTTAAGGGCATTGGGAATATTGGCTGCACTGTTTCAAGGTAACCGGGATTACGCCCCCACCTTGATAGGCATCGAAGAGCCGGAGACGGCGTTACATCCGGCGGCAAGTTCAGCTTTGCGCGAAGCGTTGAATCGGGCTTCGCAAGAAACTCAAATCATTGTCACCAGCCACAGTCCGGATCTGCTCGACGATCGGCAATTGAGCGCCGATTCTTTATTGTCGGTGGTTTCCGAAAAAGGCGAAACCCGGATCGGCCCCATCGACGAAGCGTCTCGGCAAGCGATTCGAGACTCACTGTTCTCTGCCGGCGAGTTGCTGCGTCTAAATCAACTGGCTCCCGACCGCAAACAACTGGAAGCGCAAGAACAAAAACAAACCGATTTATTTGGAGACAGCCAGCCGTGATCAATGTGACTGCGATTGTGGAAGGCGATGGTGAAGTCATCGCTTTACCTGTCCTATTACGGCGACTCAACGAGTGGTTAACCCCAGAAGTATATGTCGATGTAGGCTATCCGATTCGTGTCCGCCGAGACCGTTTCCTAAACAAGGACGACGAATTTCGCCGCCATCTCAGTCTTGCCGCCAACAAATGCGGCGACGAAGGCTGGATATTAATCCTATTCGATGCGGACGATGACTGCCCCGCAGAACTGGGTCAAGAGATTTTGCGTCGCGCCCAAAGTATCGTCCCTCACCGTAAAATTTCCGTTGTGTTGGCAAACAGAGAGTACGAAGCCTGGTTTATTGCAGCCGCCGAATCGTTGCAGGGAAATCGAGGCTTCAATTATGACCCGGCAAAGGCCGTAGATCCCGAACGACCGCGCGATGCCAAGGGCTGGATCGAGGCTTGCATGGCCAACCGCTCGTATGGCGAAACTACCGATCAACCGGCATTTTCCGCGCAAATAGACTTGCAACTAGCGTTTGACCGTAGTCGCTCGTTTAGAAAGCTGTGTAGCGAATGGAACAAATGGTCACAGGTTCCTAGCGATTAACGCCTGCCTTTCTATCATCAATCCCCCACCGTGTGATCCTCTTCCATCATGTTTTCCAACATGCCGAATGTCGCAGCGGGCTAATCAAGCAACCAGCGTCGCACAAATGTAGGGGCAAGTATTCCACTCAAGCATCTTTGGATAAACTGAATGGCCAGTATTCATTTTACTGCTGTCAAACCAGGTCGAACTTTGGTGGCAGCTCCTGGCCGGTTTGAGCCGATAAATTTTGATGAGCCTCGCCCTTCATATCAAATATTGACATCCATCGCGGCTTCCCAGGCTTGCCGCATTGACGGCGACACGGCACCGGCGAGTTCGCTGAAATTCGCTGCATCTTCGGTCAATATCCGGGCAGGAATCAGGTCGAGGCCGGCCTTGCGCGCGGCCAGCATTTGTTGATGGCCGTCGGCGATATAGATCAGGCCGTCATGCACAAATACCGAGATCGGCGCAGCGAAATCGAACTCGCTATTCTCGCCGGCTTCAAGCTTTTGCGTGGGCAACAACCGCCGAGGGTCCAGCCAAAGTTCCGGAAACTCCCCGCCCTGGTTCCGCTGTTCAAAGCAGTCATAGATCTTGCGGGCGATCGCTTCGGGCGCGGTATAAGAGGTGTCGACGATCAGGTCGTAATTGTCGTAGCGCCTAAAATGCACGTCGTACAATTTGTAAAAACGCTGGTCTTCCGAGGACTGACGTTTCAGGTTGTTTTGCAGCGTCGCTTCCAGCGACGGATTGTGCTCGTCGCTGCGGCCGGCGTTAAAAACGCGTTCCGCGCCGATCAGCGCATCGACCGACAGGTAGACCTTGAACGCGGCCGGAATGAAATGCCAGGCCAGCCGCGAATCGATGATCAGATCATCCTGGGTTTTACCGGTTTCGATCACATAATTGTCGATCTCGTCATCGACGCTGCGGTCGGTTTCGGAAATCTTGTTCAATTCGAGCGTGGTCAGCCCGCGCCGCTCGGCGATCGCGCGCTGAATCTTGCCGGTGCCGATGATGTCGTAGGCGGTCAGTTTTTGCAGTTCCGCCGCGACCGAGGACTTGCCGCTGCCGATGTCGCCGGACAGGGTGATGATGTGTTTCATGAATTAAAAAATAGCTATTAAAAAGGTTTGACCACGGCCAGAATCACGATGCCGAACAGGAACAACACCGGCACTTCGTTCATCCAGCGAAAATACACATGACTATGACGATTGCGCTCATGCTTGAAATCGAGGAGCCACTTGCCGCACAGGCCATGATAGCCGACCAGCAACGCCAGCAAGGTAAATTTCGCATGCAGCCAGCCGCTGCTGCGGTACATGTCCCAGGCGTAATCGGCCAGCATCCAGACGCCGAACAGCAAGGTCAACAGCATGCCCGGCGTCATGATGCCGTAATACAGCTTGCGTTCCATGATCTTGAAGCGCTCTCGGCTGACGGTATCGGAACTCATCGCATGATAGACGAAAAGGCGCGGCAGATAAAACAGTCCGGCGAACCAGGTGACCATGAATATCAAATGAAACGCTTTTAACCAGAGCATCGCTCATCCTTTGTTCAACATTGCGGCAATTCGGGCTTGCCAGGATGGATAATCGAAAACGCCGACCGATTTTTCGGCGATCTTGCCTTCGGGGCTTATCAAAAAAGTCGTCGGGGTAAATTGTACATCGCCAAACGCCAACGCATGCGCCGAATTCAAATCCAGCGCCACATGATAAGGCAATTGTCTGGCGCGCGTCATTTCGACGACATGATTAGGTGGATCGTAAGCCATCGCGACCGCGATCATTTCGAGACCCTGGGGATGAAACTTCTGATACAAATCGAGCAGATGCGGAATTTCAAGCATGCACGAAGGACAATCGGTCGCCCAAAAGGTCACGATCGCCGGCTTGCCGCGCCACTCCCGCAGTGCGATCTGCTTGCCGGTAATCGTGGTAAAGGCGACCTCCGGCGCCGCGCCGGTCATCCGGGGCACGGCCTGCCAGACGAGCCACACGGCCAAGGCGAACACCGGCAGCGCGAACAATAATTTAGCCCTGGACAACTTCCCCCCCTTCACCGCCCAGCCGACGGCAGGCATTTTTTTACTGACAAAGGCCGGATTATACCAAATCGGCTCGCTGTAGGATTGCGCAAAACGCAGCGCGTGCCGGCCGGTATCAAACAGGCAAAAACCGGGCCGAAGCAAATCGGATCCGCGAAAGCCGATACCGGGAAAGGGTCAATTCTGTTAGAATAGGCACTTTTTAGCAAGCCTCACTGCGGCCAACAGAGCACTATGAAGAAAATCCTGATCTCCGACAAATTATCCGAAGCCGGCATTAATTACCTAACCGAGCAATCCGGCCTCCAGGTTCACATCCAGACCGGACTCGACGAAGACGGCTTGTGCGGAATTATCGGAGATTACGATGCGCTGTTGATCCGCAGCGACACCAAGGTCACGGCAAAGGTATTGCAAGCCGCCAAGCGCCTGAAACTGATCGGCCGCGCCGGCATCGGCGTCGACAACGTCGACATCCCGGCCGCGACCGAAATGGGCGTGATCGTGATGAACACGCCGGACGCAAACGCAACCACGACCGCCGAACTCGCAATCGCGCACATGATGTCGCTGAGCCGCCGCCTGCCGACCGCCGACAGCTCTGTGCGTTCCGGCAAATGGGAGCGCTCGAAGCTGATGGGTGCGGAAGTCGCGCACAAGACCTTGGCTATTCTCGGTTTCGGCACGATCGGCCGCATCGTCGCGCAGCGCGGCCACGGCCTCAAAATGAAAGTGATCGCCTATGACCCGTTCGTCGCACCGGAAATCTTCGCCGACCTCGGCGTCGAAGCGGTCAGCCTCGACGACCTGGTCAGCCGCGCCGACTATCTGACCCTGCACTGCCCGCTGATCGAAAAGACCAAAAACATCATCGGTGCCGCACAGTTCGGCATGATGAAAAAGAGCGCGCGGATCATCAACTGCGCGCGCGGCGGCCTGATCGACGAGGGCGCCCTGTATGAGGCGCTGAAGAACGGCAAGATCGCCGGCGCGGCGCTCGACGTGTTCGAAAACGAGCCGCCGGTCGGATCGCCCCTGCTTGAACTCGACAACATCGTGTTCACGCCGCATCTGGGCGCCTCGACGACCGAAGCGCAGGTCGCGGTCAGCGTCGAAATCGCGCGCCAGGCGGTCACCTTCCTGCAAACCGGCGAGGCGATCAATGCGATCAACCTGCCGAGATTGTCTGCGGAAGAACTGAAAAAATCGGCCGATTACATGAATCTTGCGACCATTCTGGGCAAGGTCGTGGTCGGTCTCGCGACCCAGCCGATCGAAAAACTCGAAGTCGCGCTGTTCGGCCGCGCCGCCGAAGTCGAGACGCGGCCGGTATCGGTCGCGGCGCTGGTCGGCGTGTTGGGCGGCCAGTTTTCGACGCCGGTCAATCGGGTCAATGCCGAGAACATCGCCA
Source organism: Methylomicrobium lacus (assembly GCF_041897535.1). GTDB lineage: Bacteria > Pseudomonadota > Gammaproteobacteria > Methylococcales > Methylomonadaceae > Methylomicrobium > Methylomicrobium lacus_A. The sequence continues at coordinate 146,671 of NZ_CP169217.1, read as the reverse complement.
AACGCCAGGGCATCGCGCTGATCGAATCGAAAACGGCCGAAACCGAAGACTATGTCTCGCTGATCAAGGTGACCGGCCACTGCGCGGACGGCAGCATCAGCGCTTCCGGCGTACTGCTCGGCGGCCACCACCCGAGGCTGATCTGCATCAACCATTTCGACATCGAAGTGGTACCGGAAGGTACCTTGCTGATCACCCGGCACGATGACCGTCCGGGCGTGATCTCCGCGATCAGCGCGGTGCTCGGCAATGCGAACATCAACATCACAAGGATGCAGGTCGGTATGGCCGACGGCCAGCAGCAGGCGATGGCGGTGATCAGCGTCAGCGAACCGGTCGGCGAGGACTTGTTGAAACAATTGCACAACGTGCAACCGGTGCATCAGGTCACCCAGATCCGTTTATGAGCTTCGGCATCATCTGCTTCGATTGCGACAGCACCCTGAGCCGGATCGAAGGCATCGACGAACTGGCCGGCCGCGTCGGCCTCGGCGAAGCGATGGCCAAGCTGACCGATGCGGCGATGAACGGCGAAGTGCCGCTCGAGGCGGTGTATGAAAAACGGCTGTCGCTGATCCGTCCGGATGCGGACAGCATCGACTGGCTGGCCGGACTGTACATCACAGAAATGGTCGAAGGCGTCGCGGACGTGTTTTCGGCGCTCGCTGCGCACGGCAAGGAAGTGCATATCGTCAGCGGCGGCCTGCGGCAGGCGATCCTGCCGCTCGCGGGCTTCCTCGGCGTGCCGGAAAATCATGTGCACGCGGTCGATATTTATTTCAACGCCGACGGCAGCTATAAGGATTTCGACCAGACTTCGCCCTTGGCCCGGACCGGCGGCAAGGCGCAGATCTGCCGCGACCTGAAACGGCCGGAAAGTCCGCTGTTGCTGATCGGCGACGGCAAGACCGACATGGAAGCCAAGCAGGAAGGCGTCAGCGTGATCGGTTTCGGCGGCGTGGCCGCGCGGCCGATCGTCCGCGAGCTGGCCGATCATTTTGTCGAGGGGCCGAGTTTGGCGGCGGTGCTGACGCATATTCTGTAGGGTGCGCACTGCGCACCAAATTCATACCTATTTTCTCGGACGCCTCGGGTTACAGAATTTGGTGTACGGAAATATTCAATGGTGCGCAATGCGCACCCTACCGGGGAGTCTTGTAGGTACGCTGCGCGTACCTTAACAAGGTCTGCCTGGTCTGAAAAACTCAAAATGGTACGCGCAGCATACCCTACGATTGTTGTTTATTTAAGAAATACGTTATTAGAGAAAGATAATGGCTGGACACAGTAAATGGGCTAACATCAAGCACCGCAAGGCCGGACAGGATGCCAAACGCGGTAAAATCTTCACCAAACTGCTGCGCGAAATCACCGTCGCGGTCAAATCCGGCGGCCCCGACGCGGGCAGCAATCCGACCTTGCGCACCGCGGTCGACAAGGCGCTCGGATCGAACATGCGCCGCGACACGATCGACAACGCGATCAAGAAAGCCTCCGGCGCGCAGGAAGGCGTGAACTACGAAGAAGTGCGCTACGAAGGCTACGGCCCCGGCGGCACGGCCGTGATGGTCGAATGCCTGACCGACAACCGCAACCGCACGGTCAGCGACGTGCGCCATGCCTTCACCAAGGCGGGCGGCAACCTCGGCACCGACGGCTCGGTCGCCTATCTGTTCACCAAAACCGGCATCATCAGCTATGCGGGAGGCGTCGACGAAGACGCGCTGATCGAAGCGGCGCTGGAAGCCGGCGCGAACGACGTGATCACGAACGACGACGGTTCGATCGACGTGATGTCCTCGCCCGAAGAGTATCTGGCCGTCAAATCCGCGCTGGTCGCGGCGGGCTTCGAACCCGACAACGCCGAAGTCACGATGCAGGCCTCGACCAACACCGAACTCGACGCCGAAGACGCGGAAAAAATGCTGCGCCTGATCGACCGCTTGGAAGATCTCGACGACGTGCAAAACGTGTATTCGAACGCGGACATCAGCGAGGACATCATCGCGCAGTTCGCAGGCTAACCGGCATTGAATCCCATTCATACGGATAGTCAGACCACCCGGATACTCGGCATCGACCCCGGCTCGCGCATCACCGGCTACGGCATCATCGAACAGGGCCCGAAAGGCTGCCGCTACATTGCCAGCGGCAGCATCAGGGTCAAGGCCGATTATTTTCCGGACCGGCTGAAACAGATCTTCGATTCGGTACGCGAAATCGTCGATCTTTACCATCCCGAGCAGATGGCGATCGAGCAGGTCTTTATGCATAAAAACGCCGATTCGGCGCTGAAGCTCGGCCAGGCGCGCGGCGCGGCGATCTGCGCGGTGCAGACCGCGGGCCTGCCGGTCTTCGAGTATGCGGCCCGGCAAGTCAAGCAAGCCTTGGTCGGCAAGGGCAACGCGGAAAAAACACAGGTGCAACACATGGTCAAAATTCTGCTCGGCATACAGGGCGAACTGCAAATCGACGCCAGCGACGCGCTGGGGCTGTGCCTGTGCCATTCGCACTACCGGCAGACCGCGCTCAGGATCGAACGGAGCCTGGCGCGATGATCGGTTTCCTGCGCGGCATTCTGGCCCATAAGGCTCCTCCCCTGTTGCTGCTCGACGTGCACGGGGTCGGCTATGAGATCGAGGCGCCGATGACGACCTTTTACAACCTGCCGGCCGTCGGCACCGAAGTGAAGCTGCATACGCACCTGGTCGTGCGCGAGGATGCGCAGATCCTGTTCGGTTTTTCGACCGAGGCCGATCGCGCCCTGTTCAGGAGCCTGATCAAGGTCAGCGGCGTCGGCCCTAAGCTGGCATTAACGCTGCTGTCCGGACTCACGGCCGAACAATTTCAACGCGCGATCCAGGACAATGATACGCAGGCCCTGGTCCGTCTGCCCGGCGTCGGCAAAAAAACCGCCGAACGCCTGATCATCGAAATGCGCGACCGTCTGCCCGAGTTCGGCGGCGGCGACGCGCCGGTCGTCAGTCTAAACCAGAGCCCGGTGACGAATACGCCGAAGCAGGAAGCGATCAGCGCCTTATGCGCACTCGGCTACAAACCGCAGGATGCGGCCAAAATGGTGCAGAATATCGCCGGCGAGGACAAACGCTGTGAGGACATCATCCGGCTGGCCTTGCAGGGCGCGGCGCGATGATCGAAAAAGACCGCCTGATCACGCCGCACAGCCGGCTCGATGAAGAGCGTCAGGACCGCGCGATCCGGCCGAAAAAACTGGCCGACTATATCGGCCAGGAAGAACTGCGTACGCAGATGGACATCTTCATCCAGGCCGCCACCGCGCGCCGGGAAGCGCTCGACCATGTGCTGATTTTCGGCCCGCCCGGCCTCGGCAAGACCACGCTCGCAAACATCATCGCGGCCGAAATGTCGGTGAATATCCGCCAGACTTCGGGGCCCGTGCTCGAAAAGGCCGGCGATCTGGCCGCGATGCTGACCAATCTGGAGGCGCACGACGTGTTGTTCATCGACGAAATCCACCGATTGAGCCCCGCGGTCGAGGAAATCCTGTATCCGGCGATGGAAGACTACCAGCTCGACATCATGATCGGCGAAGGCCCGGCCGCGCGTTCGATCAAGCTGGATTTGCCGCCGTTCACGCTGGTCGGCGCGACGACGCGGGCGGGGCTTTTGACCTCGCCGCTCCGCGACCGCTTCGGCATCGTGCAGCGGCTCGAATTTTATACGGTGGCCGAGCTATCCCAGATCGTCACCCGCTCGGCCCATATGCTGAACATCCAGATCGAGCCGAAAGGCGCCGAGGAAATCGCCAAACGCGCGCGCGGCACGCCCCGGATCGCGAACCGATTGCTGCGCCGGGTGCGCGATTTCGCCGAGGTCAAGGGCGGCGGCATCGTGTCCGAACAGATTTCCGTTCAGGCTCTAGACATGTTGAAAGTGGATCATAACGGCTTCGACGCCTTGGACAGGAAATTGCTTTTGACGATGATAGAAAACTTTGCCGGCGGACCGGTCGGCCTCGATACCTTGTCCGCCGCGATCAGCGAGGAGCGCGGCACGATAGAGGACGTGCTGGAGCCGTACCTGCTGCAACAGGGCTTCATCATGCGTACGCCGAGAGGCCGGGTCGTGACCCCGAATGCCTATCTACACTTCGGCCTGAAACCGCCCCAGCCGATGGGCGTTTCGCAAGATTTGTTTGAATAGCCTCGATAAATTAGGCTTGAATCGATAAAATTTAACCTTATCATGGTGCAAAGCGAGCAACCGATCGATATGTTCACCTGGCCGATCCGGGTGTATTACGAAGACACCGACGCCGGCGGCGTGGTGTTTTACGCGAATTATCTGAAATTTTTCGAGCGCGCCCGCACCGAAATGCTGCGCGCGCTGGGCCATGAGCAGGATGCCTTGATCGCCGATTACGGCGTGATTTTTGTCGTGCGTTCGGTGCAGGTCGATTACCTGAAGCCGGCCCGCTTCAACGAACTTTTAACCGCCAGCGCCCGGGTCATCGAAGCGAAAAAAGCCAGCCTGGTCTTCGCGCAAGAGATTACGCGCGGCGACGATGTTTTATGTAAAGGGATCATCCGCATTGCCTGTCTCGATGCCGGCACGATGACTCCGAAAGCGATTCCTCAACATTTGTTAGAACCACTCAAGCATGAACACTGATTTATCGATACTCCATCTCATCAAGGAAGCCAGCGTCGTCGTCCAGTTCGTGATGGCGCTTTTGGTCTCGGCCTCGCTCGCCTCCTGGACGTTCATCTTTTCGAAGCGCAAGGAGCTCAACCGCGCGATCAAGATCACCGACGAATTCGAGGCCGAATTCTGGTCCGGCGTCGCGCTGGCGGAACTGTACCGCAAACTGACCGCGAAAGGCTTCGAGCCCGAAGGCATCGAAAAAATCTTCCTGGCCGGCTACAAGGAATTCTCGAGGATGCGCCAGGCCGGCAATGTCGAACCCTTGGTCCAGGTCGAAAGCGCGCAACGGGCGATGCGGATCGAATTGTCGCGCGAAATCGATCGTCTCGACGAACACCTGCCGTTCCTGGCCACGGTCGGCTCGACCAGCCCCTATGTCGGCCTGTTCGGCACGGTCTGGGGGATCATGAACTCGTTCCGCTCGCTCGGCAATGTCAAACAGGCCACCCTGGCGCAGGTCGCGCCGGGCATCGCCGAAGCCTTGATCGCGACCGCGATCGGCCTGTTCGCCGCGATTCCGGCCGTTATCGCCTATAACCGTTTCTCGACGAACCTGGACCGTCTGATCGGCCGCTACGAATTGTTCGTCGAAGAATTCGTCGTATTACTGCAAAGACAGGCGCACCAAAAATGAGCAGACAACGAAAAGGCCGGCGCAGAAAGCCGATGGGCGAGATCAACGTCGTACCCTATATCGACGTCACCCTGGTATTGCTGATCATTTTCATGATCACGACGCCTTTGTTGCAGACCGGCGTCAAGGTCGACCTTCCGGAAGCCGAATCGGCGGTCGTCGAGCCCAAAAACGATCCGCCGCTGATTCTTTCGATCAAAAAGGAAGCCGACGACAGCTACAAGTATTACATCACCTGCTGCGAAAAAGACCAGGAGCCGATCGAGCCTGAAGAAGTCGACGTCAAGGTGTCGGCGGTATTGGCCGAAAAACCCGAAACACAAGTGCTGATCGAAGCCGACAAAGACGTCGATTACGGCACGGTGGTCACGATGATGGCCGGCCTGAAGAATACCGGCGTGCCGAATGTGGGCTTATTGACCCGACCTGAAGAAAACTGAGCGGGATGGACAGAAAAAAATATTCATGGCCGTTCGTACTGGCCCTGACGTTGCATCTTTCGATCGTGCTGTTGTTCATCCTCAGCACGCTGTTCAAAAAGTCGGACAATGCGGCGCCGCCTGCCCCCGAAATCATCCAGGCCACGATAGTCGAGCAACCGGCCGAACATCCTGCCAGCGAGGCAAAAGCCGAACCGGTATCCGAACCTGCGCCGGAGCCGCCGGTCGAGCCGGCCAGCGACGTGCAGAAACAGGCAGCCGCGATAGCCCAGGCGCAAGCCGCGAAGGCCAAGGCCGCTGCGGAAAAGGCGGCGGCGGAAAAGGCGGCGGCGGAAAAGGCGGCGGCAGAAAAGGCGGCGGCGGAAAAAGCCGTTGAAGAAAAGAAGGCTCAGGAAAAAGCGGCCGCGATCAAGGCGCAAAAATTGGCCGAGGAAAAAGCCAAAGCCGCAGCGGAAGAGGCGGCGCTGAAAGCCAAAAAGCTTGCCGCCGAAAAAGCGGAAGCCGCCGCCAAAGCCCAGGCCGATGCCGAAAAAGCGGCCGAAGCCAAGGCGCAAAAGCTCGCGGCCGAAAAAGCCGAAGCCGCCGCCAAGGCGAAAAAACTCGCCGCAGAGAAGGCCGAAGCCGCACAGAAAGCGAAGGCCGAAGCCGAAAAAGCCGCGGCCGAGAAAGCGCAAAAATTGGCCGCCGAAAAAGCCGAAGCCGCCGCCGCGAAAGCCAAGGCGGAAGCCGAGAAACTGGCTGACCTGAAAGCGAAAAGACTCGCGGCGGAAAAAGCCGAGCAAGAGAAAGCCGCGGCGGCGAAGGCCGAGGCCGAAAAGGCGGCGGCCGAGAAAGCCAAAAAATTAGCCGCTGAAAAAGCCGCCGAAGAAAAAGCCCAAAAACTCGCCGCGGAAAAAGCCGAAAAGGCAAAAGAAGCCGCGGCCGAGAAGGCCGCTACGGAAAAAGCCAACAAGCTGGCTGCGGAAAAAGCGGCCAAGGCGAAGGCCGAAGCCGAAGCAAAAGCCAAAAAACTGGCGGCCGAAAAGGCCGCCAAGGCGGAAGCCGCCGCAAAAGCTAAAGCAGAAGCCGATGCGAAAGCGAAGGCCGAGGCAAAAGCCGAAGCGGAAAAGGTGGCGGCGGAGAAAGCCAAAAAATTAGCCGCCGAAAAAGCCGCCAAGGCGAAAGCGGAGGCCGATGCGAAAGCCAAGGCGGAAGCCGCCGCAAAGGCCAAGGCGGAAGCCGAAGCGAAAGCGAAGGCCGAGGCGGAAAGAGCCGCCGCCGCCAAGGCTAAGGCGGAAGCCGAGGCTAAAGCGAAGGCCGAAGCTGCACGCGCGGCTGCCGAAGCGCAAGCCAAGGCCGCAGCCGCTGAAAAAGCGGCTCAGGAAGCGAAAGCCAAAGCCGCCGCCTCGCAGGATGCGGTCAATGCTGCGATCAAAGCGATTCGGCTGAAGGTCAACCGCAGCTGGATACGCCCAATGTCGATGCAACCCGGCTTGAAATGCCGAATCCGGGTCAGGCTGATGTCCGACGGCACAGTAATCGATGCGGAAGTCATCGCCTCCAGCGGCGATGAAATTTTTGACCGTTCGGCCGAAAATGCGGTCAATAAGGCATCGCCATTGCCGGTGCCGCAGGATAAGGACGTTTTCGCGAAATCCTTCCGGTCGTTTACGTTTACTTTCGACCCGGACCGCGGCGCTTAGTGATAGCCTGGAAAACTCCGGCAAGGTACGCGCCGCGTACCCTGTCTAGTGCAATGAAAACGAATGATCGTTCCCACGCTCTGCGTGGCAACGCAATTCGAACCGCTCTGCGGTTCGGGACGCAGAGCGTCCTTATCCCGGTTCCCACGCAGAGCGTGGGAACCATAAGAGAAGTTGTTTTTTAGAGGTCTTGCGCGTGAAGAGAATAAAGAAAATCATCATCATCGGTCTATTAGGTCTGTTTGCGCCATTGCTGCGCGCGGAAATGGATATCGAGATCACCGAAGGGATCGAGAGCGCTCTGCCGATTGCGATCGTGCCGTTCGCCCAGCAAGGCGGTCCGGTCAGCATCAGCAGCGTCGTCAGCCATGATTTGGGCGGCAGCGGCTATTTCAGACCGATGAGCGAACAATCCATGCCGAGCCGGCCGACCTCTCCCGAGGCGATCCAGTTCGGCGAATGGAAATCGGTCGGCCAGAATTACATCGTGATCGGCCAGGCGGTGCCGGCCGGCGGCCAGTACAATGTGCAATTCCAGTTGTTCGACGTGAATAGCGGCAGTCAGCTGCTCGGCTACCGGATGGCGTCGACCGCGCAGGATCTGCGCCGCACCGCGCATCACATCAGCGATCTGATCTTTGAAAAGCTGATCGGCAAAAAAGGCGTATTCAGCGGCCGTATCGCCTACATCACCAGCAGCGGCCAGGGCGCCTCGGCGACGCACCGCCTGCAGGTCGCCGATGCGGACGGCTTCAATCCGCAAACGATCGCGACCTCGTCGGAACCCTTGATGTCGCCGTCCTGGTCGCCGGACGGCCGCAGAATGGCCTATGTGTCGTTCGAAAGAAAAACCGCCGCGATCTATGTGCAAACGCTCGCGACCGGCCAGCGGGTCAAGGTCGCCGAATTCCCCGGCATCAACGGCGCGCCGTCCTGGTCTCCCGACGGCAGCAAGCTCGCGCTGACCCTGTCGAAGGACGGCAGCCCCGATATTTATGTGCTGAGTCTGGTCAACAATTCCCTGCGCAAGATCACGAACAGTTCCGCGATCGATACCGAACCGACCTGGTCGCCCGACGGCGGCACCATCGTGTTCACCTCGGACCGGGGCGGCAAACCGCAGCTGTATCGGGTTTCGAGCCAGGGCGGCGGCGAAAAGCGGATTACTTTCTCCGGCAGCTACAATGCGCGTGCCAGCTTCTCTCCGGACGGCAAGAATATCGCGATGGTGCACGGCAACGGCAATGACTACCGGATCGCGGTGATGGATGTCGGCAGCGGAGCGATCAACGTCCTGACCAGCGGCCCGACCGACGAATCGCCCAGTTTCGCGCCGAACGGCGACATGATCTTGTATGCCTCGCAACGCGGCAGCGGCGGCTTCTTGGCGGCCGTCTCGCTCGACGGCAAGATGCAGCAAAAACTGGTCTTCGACAGCAACGCGGTGCGCGAGCCGTCCTGGGCGCCTTAAAACCCTCGACCGGCCATCCGGAGGCAGGGCTAACATAAATGCCCTGCCCGATTGGCACAAACCCTTTTTTTTTGTAGAATTATTACCTTATTTTTCTGGACCTTAACGATGAAACTGAACAAAACACTCTTAGCTTTGGCGATAAGCGCCATGTTTTTGACCGCTTGCAGCGATGACGAAGCCGATCAGGCCTTGACCGATGGCTCGCAAATGGGCGCCAGCGGCATCAACGATGCATCGACCGGCGGCCTGAATAACGGCGCAGGTCTCGGCGGTTCGCAATTCGGTGCGGGCGGTGCTGGAAATTATCCCAATAGCCGCTTGGGGCCCGAGTTTTCCGATCCGAACAACCCGCTGTCCAAATCAACGATCTATTTCATGCTCGACAGCAGCCAGATCCAACCGGATTTTGAACCGGTCATCGCCGCGCACGCCCGTTATCTGGCGAGCCATCCCGGCCAACGCCTTGCCCTGGAAGGCCATGCCGACGAACGCGGCTCGCGCGAATACAACATCGCATTGGGCGAAAACCGCTCCAAATCGGTCGCGAACCTGATGCGGGCGCAAGGCGCCTCCGATGGCCAATTCGACATCGTCAGCTATGGTGAAGAGAAACCGGCCGCCTTCGGCAGCGACGAGTCTGCGTGGGAACTTAACCGCCGCGTCGAACTGGTTTATAAGTAAATGAACATACGTCCCTTGCTGCTGTCGGCGCTGGTCGGCAGCCTCTCTGTAAACGCCTGGGCGTTGGCTCCCGTGGTCAACGATCCCGGCAATCCGGCAGGGGTTCCGATCCCGCAGGCGGCTGCATCCAGCAAGACCCTTTACGAGCTGATGAGCCGCATCGACCAACTGCAAAGCGAAGTGCGCGAACTGACCGGCAAGGTCGAGGAACAGGCCTATCAAAACGCCGAACTGAAAAAACGGCTGAGCACGATGTATTCGGATTTTGACGAGCGCGTGCAAAATCTCGAAAGCAAGGCTTCGGGCGGCAGTCCGGAGGCAGCCCCAGCCGGCGATGCCGCGCCGCCTGCCGATCTGGACAACTTGCAGCCTTCGGGCGATGCGCAACCGGCAGAGCCGAATCAGGGCGCCACGGAACCGCCTGCCGATGCAGGTCAGGCGGCTGAGCCGGCGCCTGCCAGCAGCCCGGCGGCCGCCGTTCCACCGCCTCCGAGCGAGCCCGCCGCCGCGGTTTCGGAAGATCAGGAATACAAACAGGCTTACGACGACCTCAGAAACGGCCGCACGGCGCAGTCGATCGAGGAATTCAAGGCCTATTTGAGCCGCAACCCTTCCGGCCCTCTGTCCGGCAATGCGCAATACTGGCTCGGCGAAGCCTATCGGGTCAATCAGGATTTCAGCTCTGCCCGCGCGGCCTTCACCAAGGTGCTGGACAGTTATGCCGGCAGCCCGAAGGTGCCTGATGCGTTGTTGAAACTCGGTTATCTCGAAATCGACCTGAACAACAAGGCGAAAGCCCGCGAGTATCTGACTCGGGTTTCGAACGATTATCCGAACACGAACGCGGCGCGTTTGGCGGCCAAGAAACTGCAATCGATCCAAGGCCAGTGAGTTCTCTTCGCATCACCGAGATTTTCTATTCGCTGCAAGGCGAATCGAACACGGTCGGCTTGCCGACCGTCTTTATTCGCCTGACCGGCTGTCCGCTGCGCTGCGTTTATTGCGATACCGAATACGCCTTCACCGGCGGTAAAAAAATCGCGATCGACGAGATCCTCGCCGAGGTCGACGCCTACGGCACGCCCTATGTGACCGTCACCGGCGGCGAGCCTTTGGCGCAGCCGGGCTGTCTGGAATTGATGACCCGCCTGCTCGACAAAGGCTACACCGTCTCGCTCGAAACCAGCGGCGCGCTCGACATTTCGAAGGTCGATCCGCGCGTGATCAAGGTGATGGACCTCAAAACGCCAAGCTCCGGCGAACTGGGCCGGAATCTTTATCAAAACATCGGTTTCCTGGATCGCAAGGATCAGATCAAATTCGTGATCGGCAACGAAGAAGATTACGCCTGGTCGAAGGCCGCGCTGAACGAATATCACTTGCCGGAACGTTGCCAGATACTGTTCTCGCCGGTGATGGGCCAGCAAGATCCTACCGACCTGGCCGATAAAATTCTCGCCGACCGGCTGCCGGTCCGCTTTCAGGTTCAACTTCACAAACTGCTGTGGGCCGATGCCCGCGGCAAATGATCCCGCATGCAAAAAAAAGCGATTATCCTGCTCTCGGGCGGGCTTGATTCGATTACCGCATTGGCGCTGGCCCAAAGTCGGGGCTATCTTTGCCACGCGCTCAGCTTCGACTACGGACAGCGGCATAACGCGGAATTGAACGCCGCGCGGCGCATCGCCGAACGCTATCGGGTCGCCGATCATAAGATCATCCCGTTGGGACTCGGCGCTATCGGCGGCTCCGCATTGACCGACGATCACATTCCGGTGCCGATGACGCCGCAAGACGGCATACCGACCACCTATGTGCCGGCGCGCAACACGATCTTTCTGGCGTTTGCGCTGGGTTGGGCGGAAGTGCTGAATGCCCGCGACATTTTCATCGGCGTGAACGCGGTCGATTATTCCGGCTACCCGGATTGCCGGCCCGAGTTCATCGCAGCCTTTCAAAAACTGGCGGACCTTGCGACCAAGGCCGGCGTCGAGGGCGATCATTTTACGATCCACACGCCGCTGATTGCCCTGAGCAAGGCCGACATCATCAAAACCGGCCTGGCCTTGGGGGTCGATTACAGTCAGACCGTGTCCTGCTACGCCGCCGACCCGGACGGCCGCGCCTGCGGCCTCTGCGATGCCTGTCGGCTGCGCAAAAACGGTTTTGCGGCCGCGGGCATCGCAGATCCTACGCGCTACCGCTAACCCTACCCTCGTCCCCGCGCGTCGCGTTGGGATGCCGCACACACCGCGCCTGCGGTGCGTGAGGCAAAGCGTCCTTCTACTAGCATATGAACCCGCTCGCCTAGAGCCTGTCATAAGGTCAAGACACATGGACTTCGCCAGTCCCTGTCCAGAACAGAGCCAACATTTAGTCAAGGCCTCCCCATGAAAGTCGTCACGGTTCGAGACATGCAAAAGCTGATCGCCACGATCGGCATCGAAGCCTTTTTTGGCCGGCTGATTACTTCTCTCGAACGCGACTTTTCCCGCTGGCCAGACTTTCGCTTATCTCCCCGCCATGCCACGTATTATTCCCATGGCGCGATCGAACTGATGCCCTGCGCCGACGACCGCTACTATGCCTTCAAATATGTGAATGGCTATCCCGGCAATCCGGCCAAAGGCAAATTCAGCGTCGTCGCGACCGGCCAGCTCAGCGATGCCCTGACCGGCTATCCCCTGCTGTTTGCCGAAATGACCCTGCTGACCGCATTCAGGACCGCCGCAACCTGCGCATTGGCGGCAAAATACCTGGCCCGTAAAAACTCCGAAACGCTCGCGATCATCGGCACCGGCGCGCAGGCGGAATTTCAGGTTCTGGGCTTCAAGCGCCTGTTTCCGCTCAAGGAAATCCGCTTTTATGACAAAGACCCGCTGGCGATGATCAAATTCGCGCATAATCTAAAGACCTGTAATTTTACGCTGACTCCTTGCGACACGATTCAGGAAGCGGTCCGGCAAGCCGATATCGTGATTACCGCGACCGCCGCCTACGGCCGGCATCGATTATTCGATTTGCAGGACATCGCGCCCGGAACCCATATCAACGCGATCGGCTGCGATTGCCCCGGCAAAACCGAACTGCCCCCGGAACTGCTCGATGCTGCAAAGATCGTTGTCGAATACCTGCCGCAATCGCTGATCGAAGGCGAAGTGCAGCAATGCGGCGCCATCCGCATCCATGCCGAGTTATGGGAACTTACGACCGGGAGTAAACAGGGGAGGGAAAGCGGTGCTGAAATCACCCTATTCGATTCGGTCGGCTTTGCGCTGGAAGATTATTCGGCGCTCCGCCTGCTCTATCAACTGGCTTTGGAGCATGCCTTGGGCCAGGATCTGGACCTGTTGCCGGAGCCTGCCGACCCGAAGGATTTGTTCGGGCTGTTAACCTAAAATCAGGAGTCGTGGCGCAGATGAAAAGAATCAGATTCAGTGTTGATAAAGAACTCATACATCAGGGAATCTGCGATGCCTCAGCGGCGATTGCCCTTGATGAACGGCATTTTGTTGTGGCCAATGACGAAGACAATATCCTAAAAGTCTATCGCTCCGACGAGTCGGGAGGGCCAATTCCCGGAATTTCCGGGAAGGATATTAACGACTACTTTGACAATAACCCTAAAAAGAGGGAAGTCGATATCGAAGGCGCTGTTCAACTTGGCGAAATACTCTACTGGATCACCTCGCATGGAAGAAATAAAGACGGTGAATCCAAGCCGGAACGGCATCAATTTTTTGCCAATAAACTAGTGACAGACGATGGCGAGAAGCGCTTCAAACAAGTCGGGCATGCCTATACTCAACTGTTTGAGGACTTGCTGAAGGATGAGCGGTTAAAGCCTTATCAACTTGAAGCCGCGGAAAAACTGCCGCCTAAAGCCAAAGGCGGGTTAAACATCGAAGGGTTAGCCGTAACGCCCCATCATGAGCTGCTGATCGGTTTCCGCAATCCCATTCCTGGCGGCAAAGCCTTGCTTTTGCCTCTAACAAATCCGCAAGCATTGCTTGAGAAAAAACAGGCCCATGCCATTTTTGGCGCGCCTATCGAACTGGACTTGAATGGCCTCGGGATCCGAAGCATTGAATATTGGGCGGAAAAAAAGCGATTTATCCTCATCGCAGGCGCTTATGACGGCAGCGATCAATTTTCTCTCTACCAATGGTCGGGGCAAGAAAAGGAAAACCCCGAGCGGATTGAAGTCACGGGGTTGCCCGATCATTTTCGTCCGGAAAGCGTTTTATTTTATCCGCATCGGGATAATCGGCTACACCTTCTCAGCGATGACGGTTCGATCGAGAGAATTGAAGGCACGCCTTGCAAGGACATTGAAGATAAGGATCATCCCCAGAAATATTTTAGGAGCGTCTGGATTAGCCCTGATGAAGCATAGTCTTCCTTTATCTACCAGGTTCTAAACTCACCCGTATCCAAATGGACAAAATTATCCCGAGGATAATAACCCACGCCGCCTTGAGCCAGCGTCAGCGCCGCGTTTCTGATCGTTTTGGAGGACACGCCTTCAAGCCTGATGTCAATCGCTCGGCCTTGCATGTGAAAACTGTGATCTGCAACCCCGTGGCTATGTCTGCGTAACTGGGCGTTGGTGAGCGGAGAACGATAACCGGAGATGATATGAAAAGGTTTATTCACGCCCAGGGTTTGCTTCAGCACAAACAACTGATCCAGTAACGCGGTATCAATGGGATGCACATCATCGGTGCGGAAGTCGCGGAGCAAGTAATTGATTTCTTGCAGCGCTTCCGTAATATACCGGCCCCGTTCGAAATAGGTTAATTTTAATTTATCGCCGGTATGCGTATGTTCGAAGGCGAGAGTTTTGTGTTCGGCCGCATGCAGATAGTAAGGTTCCGGGGTATTCTGCATAAAACGCGTCTGCACATGACGCTCAAGGGCGCGGATAGGTTTTGCATGTGAATGCCCATGGCTATGGCCGTGCCTGTGCCGATGCGGATGGATCACATGCCGAACCGCCGCCGTGGCAACCTCGGATCCGCCCAATGCCAGCAAAGATCCAAAAGCCAGCTTCTTCAGAAACTTACGTCTTGAAGCAATAGCGCCATCTTCGTCAATATTCGTGTTTTCTAAGGGTTGCTCGCTCATATTTTTAATTCAGGTAACGCTTATTTTCAATTGTCCACTACAGACATTAATCAAATCTTAATTATACACTTAATTGATTAGGCTGCTCTTGCACCGATTGAAAATCGACTTTCAACACTCGATCAAATTCACCGCGAGCCCCCCGCGCGAGGTTTCCTTGTATTTGGTTTTCATATCCGCACCGGTTTCGCGCATCGTCTTGATCACCTTGTCCAGCGACACGAAATGCGTACCGTCGCCGCGCAGAGCAATCCTGGCAGCGTTAATCGCTTTGACTGCGCCCATCGCATTGCGTTCAATGCAGGGCACCTGCACCAAACCGCCGACCGGATCGCAGGTCAGGCCCAGATTATGCTCCATGCCGATTTCGGCCGCGTTTTCGACCTGCTCCGGCGTGCCGCCCAACACTTCCGCCAAGGCGCCGGCCGCCATCGAGCAGGCGACGCCGACCTCGCCCTGGCAGCCGACTTCGGCCCCGGACAGCGACGCATTCTCCTTGTATAAAATCGCGATCGCGGCCGCGGTCAGCAAAAAGCGGATCACGCCGTCTTCATTCGCGCCTTCGCAAAACCGCCAGTAATAATGCAGCACCGCCGGAATGATGCCCGCCGCGCCGTTGGTCGGCGCGGTCACGACGCGGCCGCCGGCGGCGTTTTCCTCGCTGACCGCCAGCGCGAACAGGTTAACCCAGTCCAGCGTCCCGACCGGCACGCCCGGCGTCTGCCGGGGTATCTCGCCGATCAATTGCCGATACAGGTTCGCGGCCCGGCGCTTCACCTTCATGCCGCCCGGCAGGACGCCTTCTTCGCGCATGCCGCGTTCGACGCAGGCCTGCATCACCCGCCAGATGTTCAAGAGGTTTTGACGAATTTGATCCTCGCCCAGCCAAACCCTTTCGTTGCTGAGCATCAACGCGCTGATCGGCTTGTCATGCGCCGCGCACAGCTTCAACAGTTCGGCGCCGGTTGTGAACGGATACGGCAGACGGGTGTCGTCATGACTCAGTTTGTCGGCCGCCGCGGCCGCGCCGGTCACCACGAAACCGCCGCCGACCGAGTAATAATCGGTTTGCAGCAGTTCGGCTCCGGTATCGTCGAACACGGTAAAGCGCATGCCGTTCGAATGATAAGGCAGAACCTTGCGGTGAAACAGCAAATCGGCCTTCTCGTCGAAACGGATCGGATAGCGCCGCAACAGTTGAATGGCTCCGGCCGCCCGGATAGCCTCCAGCCGAGCCGGAATGATCGCGGTATCGATCAAATCCGGCGCCTCGCCTTCAAGCCCGAGCAGCACCGCCTTGTCGGTGCCGTGTCCCTTGCCGGTCGCGCCGAGGGAGCCGAACAACTCGACCTGGAGCCTATCCACCTCGCCGATGATACCCTGCTGCTCCAGCTTGCCCGCAAACATCATCGCCGCCCGCATCGGCCCCACCGTATGCGAACTGGAAGGGCCGATGCCGATCTTAAAAATATCGAAGACGCTGATAGCCATGACTGCCCCCTGGATGAGGTAAAGGAAAAGGGATTCGATAAACGGAAGTGCGAAGCGCTACAGAGATTTCAGCAATGATGATGCCAATGACGCCGCTTCGGCTCCGCTCAGCTAACGGCAAGAACGAAGGAGAAAGCCTTCCGTCATCAAACTTAAGGACTCGGCAACGCCTTCCGGTCGGACAATACCGCCACGAAACTGCTGGCCTCGGCGATCGTTTTTTCCATCGCCTGGATCAATTGCGCGATGTCGATGCCGATTTCGATGAACTCGTGTTGCAGCGCGGCGATCGCCTGCGCGTTCAGATTGTGCTTCAGATACAGCACCTGGTCCTTGAAGGCGGACAACACCGGCTGGATCTTCGCTTCGGCCATGCGCAGCGCCTTGATCAGCCGGGCGTAATTCTGCCGGGCCAGCTTGAGCTGCTGCTTGCTGTGATTTTTCAAGGCGCGGTTGCTGTATTCGTCCAATTCCTTTTCCCATTCTGCAAACAGCGCCTCGCTGACTTCCTCGATCGCCCGAATCCGCACGCTGACCGCTTCGGACTTCGACTTGCAGAACTGGTATTTGCGGTTCAACTGATGGTAGCGGTGTTCGAGCGCCGAATCGTTCACATTGACCAGCATCTTGAAGCGCTGCAAGGCATCCTCGAATTCGTTGCGCGTTTCCTGCAGGTTCACGCAGGCCTGTTCGACCTGATGCACCACGATAGCGCGTTTGTGATCGCCGCCGATCGTTTCCCTGGCGTTGTAATAGACCGATTTGATTTGTTTGACGAATAAGCGCCGGATAAACGTCAAGGCATAAGCCACCAGATCGCCTTCCGCGGGTTTGTTTGGTTCAGCCATTCAATGTGTGTTGATTGATGAGGGTAATTTTAAAAAGCGCGTCCGCCGCGTAATCCCAAAACGCCTTGTCGACTATCTGCCGCGCGGCCAGCTCCTCCAGGCTTTCGCTCCCTTCGATCGCGGCCGATTTTACCAGGATTAATTCCTCCGCCGAAAGCTGCTCGGCGAGCCAGGTCGCGAGACTGTCCGAGGTGATGTCCCAGCTGGCCGGAATCCCGGCCTGGTCGAGTTCGTCCGGGTCCGGCGACCAGATCCGGGCTGCCGGCTGGTCTTTGAGATCGGCGACGCGTGGAACGACAGGCCAATGCGGCTTCAAGCCGTTGAACAATAGCGCCATCTGCTGCATCGCCAGGAGCGCCATCCGGTGCGCGGTCACGTCGTCGAACCGCCATTGCTGCTGCGCGCTGCGGACCTGATCCGCAAACAGGCCGCCGCCCGGCACCACCACGACCGCCCTGCCCCCGAATTTCCGGTCTATCGCATCGAGACAATCGGCCAAGGTGCCGGCCGCCGCGAGACTGCCGCCGAGCTTGATGACGATCATCGCGTATCCGAAAACTGCCTGAGCAGGTCGAGCAAGGCCGCCGCCTTGTCGAAGCATTCCTGATATTCCTCTTCGGCGACCGAATCGTTGACGATGCCGCCGCCGGCCCAGAAGCGAATCTCGCCGTCCGAATGCACCAGAGTGCGGATCGCGATATTGCTGTCCATGTTGCCGTCGAAACCGATATAGCCGATCGATCCGCAATAGACGCCGCGCCGGCAGGGTTCGAGTTCCTCGATGATTTCCATCGCGCGGATTTTCGGCGCGCCGGTGATCGAGCCGCCCGGAAAACAATGTTTCAACAGGTCGAGCGCATGCTTGCCGTCCGCGAGCAAGCCGGTGACCGTGGTGACCAGATGATGCACGGTCGCATAGGTCTCGACCGCGAAAATCTTCGGCACCCTGACCGATCCCTGCTTGCAGGTCTTGCCGATGTCGTTGCGCAACAGATCGACGATCATCAGATTTTCGGCGCGGTCCTTCGGACTGTTTTGCAGTATCTCGATCTGCCGCCGGTCTTCGTTTTCATCCGCCTTGCGCGGCCGCGTGCCTTTGATTGGTTTGGTGGTTACCTTGCCGTTTATCAAACGTAAAAAGCATTCGGGCGAGGAACTCAGCACCTGCACGTCGGGCAGATTCAGATAGGCGCTGAACGGTGCGGCATTCAATTCGCGCAATTTACGATAAGCCGTCCACGGATCGCCCGCGCACAGCGCCGAAAACCGTTGCGACAGATTGACCTGATAACAATCGCCTTCGGTCAGATAATGCTTGATCCGATCGAAAGCCCGGAAATAACCGGGCTTGTCCATGTTGGCCTTGATCTCGCCGAGCACCCGGAACGGGGCCGCCGAGCGGTCATCCGGCAAGCGGCTGAACTGATCGATCAGTTTCTGCCAGTATTCCGGGTCGCGCGCGATGCCGGCCAGATAACTTTTTTGCTCGCGATGATCGACGACGACGGCCCATTCGTAAATACCGACCGCCATTTCCGGAATCCGCTCCAGATCGGCGGCGATGCTGTCGAGGCGTTCGATCCGTCTCGACAGATCGTAGGCGAAATAGCCGATCGCGCCGCCTTTAAACGGTAATTCATTCTTCGTCTGCCGGATTTTGCCCACCTCATGCTTGACCAAATCGAAGGGGTCGGCTGCCGATGACACGGTGTGACCGTCGCGGGTAATTTCGGTGATTCCTCCCCGTGTGACCAAGGTGCACACCGGATCGGCCGCGAGTATATCGTAACGGTCTAAAGTGCAAGCCGGATAGCCGCTGTCCAAAAAAACCGCCCAGGGCTTTCCTGCGATCGACGAAAACAACGCGGCGCTATCCGCGAAATAAGGCAAGGAAACCTTGTGCAAATTAGCTTGAGGCATTGAGGCGACTGGCTCGGTTAAGACTAAAAACGGACTTAGCCGGTATCGGCCGCATTATGCGGCATAACGCCGGGTTTGATGAATATTTGTAATCTGAAGGCATCGATAGTTCAGTGCTTCCTGCAACGCATCCGCAAGTTTCGGAATCAGGCGTGGCGGCAATGAGGCTTGGATTGGCGGAAAAGCGCAAGCGGTATGATGAAAGCGGATAATCGCGTGTCGTGAATGGCGGCTATTGTAACATTGTTTGGCACAATGCTCGACGCCAGTTCGTACATTCAGCACGCCTTCGCCTTGCCCCGCTCGGCCCCGCATTGCAGCTGTGTTAGCGATTTTTCGAGGACGGCAAGATGCGGCGCTATCGAGGGGCCGACCGACAATTGGGGCTTGGACGCTTCCAGTTGCTCCCGCTGCTCGCGCTTGGCGATCGAAACCGCGGCGTCCTTGAACGCCGAAATCAACGAAAACCGATTCTGCAACTGCTCTTTGAACACCGCTTCGCCGAAATAGGTGAAATCCGATTCGGAACCGCAGCCGAACGAGGTGCGGTCGGCGGCCGCGGCGGTCGCGACCAGCGTGTTCGGCCCTTTCAGCGCATCGACAAAGCCGCCGGAATAACAGGCCGACACCACGATCACCCGCCATTTGATGCCGGCCTGGTCGAGCATCGCCTTCAAGCGCTCGGGGGTCAGATCGTGCAACGGCAACGGCCAGAATTCGACCGCGAGCGTATGATCGCTGCCGCCGTGACTGGTCAGATACAGGAACAGCACGTCTTCATCCCGGTTCATGATTCTGCCGATCCCTTTCAAGGCCACTTCAAGATTGGTCGCGGTCGCGAGCGGCGTATCATCGAGCGTATCGAGATGATTGACCAGGTTGACCGAATGCCCGGAGGTGCCGAAGCGCCCGTCGAACAAGCGTTTGATATAGTCCGCTTCAATCGCGAACACGTCTTCGGTCGCGAAACCGGCAAAACCGACATAAAACAAATCGACGTGCTTTTTGCGCTCAGGGCGCAAGCGGTTTAGCGTGTCGTCGAGCAGGACCGGCTGCCGGTACAACAGCGCTTCAGCATCCAGCGCCTTGTACTTTGCATAAGGGTCGCCGTCTTGTGCTTCCTGTTCTTCGGGGGGATACCAAAAATCGCGGTAATCGGCAAACCACCATTCGCCGGGGCCGGCTGACAACAGCACCAGCGCAACACTGATCACGGTGGCGGGCAGCCGGCCGCAAACCATAAACAACGCGCGGCCGAGCAGAATCACAGCATAAACGCCAGTCAGGTATCCGAGCCACAGTCCAATATCCGGCCATTCGGCAAACTCATATTGATTGATATAACGCGACACCGTTTGCAGCAGAATAAACACTGGCGCCAGGCTGCAAATCACGGTGGCGCTCTGCAACACCGCGTTCTCGCGTCGTATGATCTTCGCGGCCAGATAGATCGCGATCAATAAACAGGCCAGATCGAAGGTGTAGACCGGCAACGCATAGAGTTGAAATTCCGGCTTCGGCCAATTCAGCAAATAGCCGGAACCGATTTCGAGCAGCAGATCGAACAGTAACAGAAGCAAAAACTGGTCACGGTTGTAAATGAACCGTTCCAGGCTGCATGGGCGGAAAAACGTCAGGTGCAAGCCGTTCTGCAGGTTGGTCGATAAATTGAATAATGCGTTCATTCGGAAAAGGTGCGAAACAAGCGCTGGAGAAGGTGGGGAGGTCCGATATTTTACCCGTTCCAGCCCTTGACAATCGCTTTTTTCTCAGCCAAAAGCCTGCCGACGGCGGCGCCCCGAATTGCCCCTAAGCCCTTAGCAGGACGGGATATTTATCCCGTCCGAATCGTTTTGCGTTACCGAATACCGCAACAACACACCCAAAAGCGTCGAGACGAGAGGAGAGGCTCGTCGCCTTCAGCGATTCCGATACGCGCGAATATCGGCCAACACCTCGGCAGCCATATTCTTGATTTCGGCCGCCGCACCCTCCAAGGCATCGGGCTCGCCGTCCGCTGCCCGCAAGGCTAAAATCATCGGCTGCATAAAATCGGCATGGCGCGACACCGCCATCAATTCGCTGAGGGCCCTGCCCAGACCGATCGCACCGGCTTCGCAGGCTTGTTCGCGCAGTTTATACAAAGCCCATTTATCGGCTTTGCCTGCCGCCTCCGCGAGACGGTCCAATGCCAAGCCGGCCGCATCGAAATTATGTAGCCATAAATGGGCTTGCAGCAACAATTCCTGGCAATCGATACCTTCTTCATTGAGTGCCGCTTGTGCTGCGGCTAATTGCGCAGCTTGCCGGAACAACTCGTTCGCCCGCTGCGTTTGTCCGAGCTGCGCCGCCAAGCGGGCGCGATTGGCGCAAGGATAAGGATCTTGCGGCTCCAATTCCTGTGCCTTTTGGTACGCATGATCGGCTTCCGGATAGCGATTCAGATGATCTTGCAATAAGTTGCCCAAACCATTCCAAGGAATGGCACCTTTCGGATCGAGCGCAATCGCTTGACGATACGCATCTTCGGCTTCCGGATAGCGATTCAAATGATCTTTCAATAAGTTGCCCAAACCATTCCAAGGCCATGCATACTTCGGATCGAGCGCAATCGCTTGACGATACGCTTCTTCGGCTTCCGGATAGCGATTCAGGCAATATTGCAACAAGTTGCCCAAACCATTCCAAGGAGATGCATCCTTCGGATCGAGCGCAATCGCTTGACGATACGCTTCTTCGGCTTCCGGATAGCGGTTCAGGTGATCTTGCAACAAGTTGCCCAAACCATTCCACGGGCGTACGTACTTCGGATCGAGCGCAATCGCTTGACGAT
Source organism: Methylomicrobium lacus (assembly GCF_041897535.1). Classification (GTDB taxonomy): domain Bacteria; phylum Pseudomonadota; class Gammaproteobacteria; order Methylococcales; family Methylomonadaceae; genus Methylomicrobium; species Methylomicrobium lacus_A. Next base: position 124,855 of record NZ_CP169217.1, on the reverse strand, counting down.
ACGCGTCTTCGGCCTCCAGATAGCGGTTCAGATAATTTTTTAATAAGTTGCCCAGGTTATTCCAAGGAATGGCATCCTTCGGATCGAGCGCAATCGCTTGGCGATACACTTCTTCGGCTTCCGGATAGCGGTTCAGGTGATTTTGCAACAAGTTGCCCAGGTTATTCCAGGGCACCGCATCCTTCGGATCGAGCGCAATCGCTTGACGATACGCGTCTTCGGCTTCCGGATAGCGGTTCAGGTAATATTGCAACAAGTTGCCCAGGTTATTCCAGGCCCAGTCCGCTTTTGGATCAAGCTCTATTATCCTTCGATAGATTTTTTCCAACCAAAGATCCTGATACCTGGCTCTGAGCAATTCAGAGCACCACCCTACAATATGAGCACTATCCCCAAATTCGGCGATGATCTGCCGGTAGGCTAATCCCGCATCCGGGCAATCCGGAAAAAAATTGCCCTGGACCACGGCAGTCAGCACACGTTCGGCATTCTCTTTTCCTAGTGCATCATGAATCGCCTCTACCTCATCGTAAAGAATCTTAAGTAACTCTTCGTACTGATCGACCTTTAACGATTCGGCCATCGTGGCTATCTGCTCTTTTTGCGCCAGATTGAGCCGGGTGCTTTGCTTGATTGCCAAAATCCATGCATTTTTTCTCTCCCCGTCCTGAGCAAAAGGGCAACGCGCCAATGGTTCATCCAAAGCCTCGAATCGTTGCAGATAATCCTCGGCGGTTTTGAAGTGACGGTCGTCGCCGTCCAGGTCGAACAAGCCCGGCACGATGCTGTTCAGCGCTTGCTTTTGTTCCGCAGCCAACTTGTGCGCCAAAGCATATACGCTGTGTTCGAGCTGGTATCTCTCACGGCAGTCGGCCGGCAAGGCCGCGGCATACGCGATGGAGAGCTCCAGATGCGGGCCATCCCGCAAGACGCCGCGGCCATGCGCTTCGGCCCTCCCCAAGGCCATGCCGCGCAATTCGTCGGCGCTGTACCAAAGGCGCATGAACTCGATCAGCCAGGTCAATTTCTGGCGCACCCAACGCGAGGTATAGCGCATCAAATACCAGATGTTGAATAGGCGCTCGCTGGCCTGATAGCCGCTGCGCCGTGTGCCCGGAAGTTTGACTTTTTCGATCAAACCTTCTTGTTCCAGGCGTTTGATCTGTCCGCTCAAGGTCGTATTCGGAATGCCCGACAACCTGGCCAGATCGCCCAAGGTAATCGGCTCCCACTGTTCCATCACGTGCGCGAAAATCTTGCGCGGCTGTTCGGCCAGATTTTCCATGCGCGCTTTGTACAAGGGGGTCATGCTGTCGAGCAAGGCTTTCAGGTCCGCGTGGGTGTCATTCTGGCCGCTCGCGGCAAACAGATCGTACAAGATTACCGTAGTTCTCGGGTTGCCGCCGGTGATCGCTCGCAGCGTTTTCAGGCGTTCGGGGCGGGCGTCGAGGTTTTGCGCCATTTGCGCTGCCGCCGCCTCGCCTTGCAGGCCGCTCATGCCGAAGGTGCGTGCCATCGCCAGCATGGCGTTGCGCATGTCGTCCAGCGTCAAAGGGCGCAGTTCGATCAGTTCGAAAAAATCGTGAAAGGCGTCGTGATATTGCTGGGTTACTTCCAGGGCTTGATAACTGGAACCGATCCAAAACAATTCCGGACTATGCGTCAGGGCGTTGCGCAAACGCCAAAGCTGCGTGCTGCCGCTCGCCTGCTCCGCTTTCGCTTCGCCGCTGCTCAAGCTGCCGAACAGCTGATCGGTGCTATCGATCAGCAGCAGTAATCGGCGGCCGTCGCGTTTTACCCAATCGAGCAACAGCGCAAGCGCCTCGGCCTCCTGTGCGGCAGGAACCAGCCTTTTGATGCGCGCGACGTCCTGATCGAGCCGGTTCAATTCTGTAGGAGAAGCCCCCTTCCCCTCCAACGTATCGGCCAAAACACCCAATACGTTAAGCCATAAATCGGCCAGTGTCGCAACGGTATATTGCTCTTCCGGCAGCACCAGCGGCAGCCATTGCCGCGACAGTTCGGCATCGTCCGCCACCGCCAGGGCAATCCGGTGCAGCAACGTGCTTTTGCCCATGCCGCGCGCACCGGTAATCAAGAGATGTTGCGGCGCTCGGCCCAGCTCGGTGCCGCGTATGCGTGCGACGATGTCTTCCAGCTCCCGCATACGCGCGACAAAAATGGAACGCAATTCATCGCCGCACCAAAGATGGGGATTGTATTTGACGGTAGCGCCCAGCGCCCTGTTGATCGCATCAACCATAGTTTCGTTTCCAATAGTCGCGCAGGAGGAAAGATAAAAACCGGATGCGTTCGTCCGCCTGGTTCAGATAGCCATCTTCTTCCAGTTTCAACAAGATTCGGTTCAGTTGCGCGCTCCGCCGGTCCGGGTCCGGCTCAAGGCGCTGCAGACGGCTGAGCAATTGATTGCGGGTTAAACCGTGCTCGGATTTAGCCGAGGCGTTCAAAACGGCAAGCGCCAATGCGAAATCAGGCGCCTCCAGATCGCGCTCGAGCCGTTGATACCAATGGATGAAACGGGAACGCGTCGCCAACAGGCGATCATAAGCGTCATCGACGTCCGATATTTGCAATCGATGTAACGACGATCCGCTTTCCAGTTCGCGGTCGCGCGCCGCGCCGATCGACTCGACCAGCAACAGATTCAAATAAAACGGCGAAAGCCATCCGACGCGCCGGCAAAGGTGTTCGAGCACGGGCGTCTCGCCTTCCCAATCTTCCCGCCGCGCTTCTTCCGCGAGCATTTGCAAGGCGGCTTTGAGCCGGAACGGACCCAATCTGAAATCGTAGCAATCGTTGAACCGAGTACCGGCCTTGTAGCGGTCGAGCAGACTGTTAAAACCGATCGAGCCGGAAAACACGAAACGGCAGGCGACGTTCGAATTCATCCGCCAGGCTCTGAGCCAGCCGAGAAATTTTTCCGCGTCGGCGGCATCCTTGGCAATCAATTTTTCCAAGAATACCGAAAACTCGTCGATAAAAATCAACAGCGGCGCTTTAGACAGCCGCTCCTGCAAGCGCACTGCCTGATCAGCCCAACCGGCGTCGGGTTTAGCCTGCATTTCTATCTCGCTGCCTACTCCGCCGGGTAAGTTGAGTTTGACACCCTTGATTCGATCCAACCCCACCGAAATTTTTTGTCCCACCGACTGCAAATAGCCGGTGATCGTTACATCAGGGAAAGCGTGCTCCAGCGCTAAAATGAATCCGCCTGCCGTATCAATGCCTTCAACGTCTACCAATTTCGCCAAGAGCCCTTGTTCCTGCGCTTCCTCGGCCAATCGCTGCAGCAATGACGTTTTGCCTAAGCGCCGAGGACCGCTCAATAAGATATGATTGCCCTCCAGAAGTCGCCAGATTTCCTCGCGTTCCGTAACGCGATCGAAAAAGTCATTTCCTTCCGCCTTATTGCCAACTCGAATTGCCATAAAAACCTCCCGCGTTGATTTTATGAGATCGATTATATATTCATACATGAATATATTCAACATTGAATATATTTCATAATGACCTTATTAGACTACTCAGCATAGATCTGACGATCAATGTCGCTTAAGCAAATCCCGGGAACTGACCATACTCAGCAATCCTGTTCATAGACGCTGAGCAAACAGTTGCGTTTACCGCTGATTCCGTTACACTCACAGTATTTATTCCAAAATGACCGTAAAAGCATGCGTGACGCCAATCCCAGAACCGTTTACCTGAAAGACTACACCGTACCGGACTATCTGATTCAACACGTCGATCTGAACTTTACGCTGGACGAAGAAAACACGCGCGTCGTTTCCCGGCTGACTATGTGCCGGAATCCGGCCAGCCGTTCGAGCGATACGTCCCTGACCCTGGCCGGCGAAAACCTGCAACTGATCCGGGTCGTGTTGAACGAAGACAACGAGCTGGGAGACAAGGATTACCTGCAGACCCCGGATTCGTTGATCATTCATGACGTACCGCAGCAGCGCAGTTTCGTGCTGACGATCGAAAACGGGATCGATCCGAAGGCCAATACCGCGCTCGAAGGCCTGTATCTGTCGAACGGCATGCTGTGCACGCAGTGCGAGGCCGAAGGTTTTAGAAAGATCACTTATTTCCTTGACCGCCCCGATGTGATGGCCGACTTCACGACCACGATCACCGCCGACAGGGACCGCTTTCCGGTATTACTGTCCAACGGCAACAAGGTCGGCCACGGCAACTTGCCGGACAATCGGCATTGGGTGACCTGGAAAGACCCGTTCAAGAAACCCTGCTATTTGTTCGCGCTGGTCGCGGGCCAACTCGAATGCGTCGAGGATTATTTCACGACCGTTTCGGGCCGCGACATCACGCTGCAAATCTTCGTCGAGAAACACGACCTGGACAAATGCGGCCATGCGATGCAGTCGCTCAAGAACGCGATGGCCTGGGACGAACAGGTTTACGGCCGCGAATACGATCTGGACTTGTACATGATCGTCGCGGTCAGCCATTTCAATATGGGCGCGATGGAAAACAAGGGCCTGAACGTGTTCAACACCAAGTTCGTGCTGGCGCGTCCCGATACCGCGACCGATGCCGACTACGAGCACATCGAAGGCGTGATCGGCCATGAATACTTCCACAACTGGACCGGCAATAGGATCACCTGCCGCGACTGGTTCCAGCTCAGCCTGAAGGAAGGTTTCACGGTGTTCCGCGACCAGGAATTCACCGGCGACCGCACATCGAAAGCAGTCAAACGGATAGAGGATGTGAACATGCTGCGCACGCGCCAGTTCGCCGAGGACGCGGGCCCCCTGGCGCATCCTATCCGGCCGGACGCCTATATCGAGATCAACAATTTTTACACGCTGACCGTCTATGAAAAAGGCGCCGAAATCGTGCGCATGCTACATACCTTGCTCGGCGCGGACGGCTTCCGGAAAGGCAGCGATCTGTATTTCGAACGCCATGACGGCCAGGCGGTCACCTGCGACGATTTCGTCAGCGCGATGGAAGCCGCGAACGGCGCCGATTTGAGCCAGTTCCGCCGCTGGTATGCGCAGGCCGGCACGCCGGTTATCAACGTGGCGCAGCATTACGATGCCGCGCAAAAAACGCTGTCGCTGACCTTATCGCAATACTGTCCGCCGACGCCGGGGCAACCGGCCAAGGAGCCTCTCTTGATTCCGATCACGACCGGCCTGATCAACAAGGACGGCTCGCCGGCTCTTTGCCGTTTGCAAGACGGCGAAGCGGCCGAACAGGTCGTTCTGCAATTGACGCAACCGGAACAGACCTTCGTCCTGGCGGACCTCAACGAAGAACCTATCGTCTCGGTACTCCGCGGCTTTTCCGCGCCGGTCAAACTGGCGATGAATCGCCCGCTCGATGAACTGGCGTTTCTGCTGAGCCATGACCCCGACACCTTCAACCGCTGGGATGCCGGCCAGCAGCTGGCGGTGCAGGTGATCTCGGGACTGATCGTCGACTATCAGGACGGTTCGGAACTGGCCGTCAATCCGCTGCTGATCGACGCCTATAAAAAGGTGCTGGCGCACCCGTGGGAGGACTTGTCCTATTTTTCATTGTTGATGACGCTGCCGTCGGAACTCTATCTGACCGAACAAATGCGCGTGGTCGATGTCGAGGCGATTCATTACGCGCGCGAAGCGGTCGCCAAAGCGCTCGCGGAACAGCTGCGCGAACCGCTCGAAGCGCTTTATCTTAAACATCACCGCGACGAATCCGGCCAATTCGATGCCGGCGCGATCGGCCGCCGCCGCATCAAAAACACCTGCCTGGCTTACCTCGCCCGGCTCGATGCGGACTGGGTTCAGCATTGGGCCTTGCAACAATTCAACAGCGCGAAGAACATGACCGACCAGCTCGCCGCGCTGACCGTGATCGTGAACCATCCGCATCCGGCCAGCCAGCAATGCCTGGACAGCTTTTACGAGCAATGGCGGCACGAGGCGCTGGTCATCGACAAATGGTTCACGACCCAGGCGAGCAGCCCGCTGCCGGGCACTTTCGAGAAGGTGCTCGACCTGCTCGACCATCCGGCCTTCGACATCAAGAATCCGAACCGGGTCAGATCCCTGATCGGCGCCTTCTCGCAATCGAATCCGCTGCATTTCCATGCCGCCAGCGGCCAGGGCTATCAATTCCTCGCCGACCGGATTCTGGAACTGAACAGCCTGAACCCGCAGGTCGCCTCGCGCATGGTCGGCGCCTTAACCTCCTGGCGGCGTTATGACGAGAAGCGGCAGGGCTTGATGAAGGCGCAGCTGGAGCGGATCATCTCGACCCCGGCGATTTCGAAGGATGTGTACGAGGTGGCGGTGAAGAGTTTGGCTTGATCAGATAAACCGCTCAGGTCTGGCAACGACGGCATCGTTGCCAGACTCTTCCGCTCCCGACCCAATTTGATCGTCGATCAAACAAAAATCCGCCTGCGATGCCAAGCACCCTACATGCAAAACTTTCGGCCCTTGAACGCGGCTTCAAGACTTCCGCGCTCGAAAAGATCGCCGATCCGCTCCTGCAAAAACGACAAATCGATCTATGGCTGAAACGGGACGATTTGCTGCATCCGGTCATTTCCGGCAACAAATGGCGGAAGCTCAAATTCATCCTGAATCACGCGCTTGAACTGGGCTCGGATACGCTGATCAGCATGGGCGGCTTCTATTCGAATCATTTGCATGCCTTAGCATACGCGGGAAAAGAACTGGGGCTTAAAACGATCGGACTTGTGCGCGGCGAACCGCCGCAGGTCTTAAGCCCTACCTTAGAGGACTGCCGGAACTGGGGCATGGAACTGCGTTTCGTCTCGCGCAGCGATTACCGGCGGCTTCGGCAATACCGTGAATCTTTCGACCTGCCCGGCATCAGCCCAGGGCAATACTGGCTGCCGGAAGGCGGCGCGCAGGCGTTGGCCCTGCAAGGCGTCGCCGAACTGGTCGAAGAAATCGGCATCCCTTTCGATGTGCTGTGCCTGCCCTGCGGCACCGGGACGACGCTGGCAGGCTGCATCGCCGCGCTGGACGGCGCGAAAACGGCGATCGGTTTTGCGGCGCTCAAAAATGCGGATTTTTTGGCGAGCGATGTGGAAAGACTGTTGACTAAATCCTCCCTCACCCCGGCCCTCTCCCGGAGGGAGAGGGGGAAATTTCGCTGTCAATGGCAGATCAATCAGAATTATCATTGCGGCGGCTTCGCGAAAACGACGCCCGAATTGCTCGAATTCATCCGCATTTTTGAATTAACTCAGCAAATCCCGCTCGAACCGGTTTACACGGGAAAAATGCTCTACGGCTTGTTCGACATGATCGCCAAGGGCGAGTTTGCGCCGGGCCAGCGCATCATCGCGGTGCATACCGGCGGCTTGCAGGGCAGGCGCGGATTCAACGCCATCTAAAACTCCATGATGAAATTTTTCGTGCCTTTCGTGCTTTTCGTGGACAATGCGTAAGATCAGTAAATGAGAAGAAATGATGGATAGACAAATGGAGCCCGAATTGATGGACGACCCGGCGCAGGTGAAAGCCTACGCCGAAGCCGATTTCGAGATTCCGCATCAGCAATTCATCGACCGCCTGCGCGAGTTCGTCGCCGAGCCGGGCTTTGCCGGTGCCGCGCTCGATTTGGGCTGCGGGCCGGGCGACATCTGCGTGCGTTTCGCCAAAGCCTTTCCTTTCAGCACGATCGACGCGGTCGACGGCTCCGAGGCGATGATCGAATATGCTGAGACCTTCACCGCTCCGATCAAAGACCGAATCCGCCTGATCCATGGCCGCCTGCCCTTTGTCATATTGCCGCAACAATCTTATGCAATAATATTAAGCAACAGCTTATTGCATCATCTACCCGACCCGCAGGTACTGTGGCGGACGATCAAGAAGACTGCCCGGCCGGGCGCCCGCGTCGCGGTGATGGATTTGCTGCGCCCCGCTTCCCGCAAGACTGCAGAAGCCTTGGTCGAGACTTATGCCAGCCAAGAGGCGGAGCTTTTACGGCGCGATTTTTACCATTCGCTGCTGGCCGCCTTCACGCTCGAAGAAATCGAAGAGCAACTCAAAAAGTCTGAACTACCGTTACACATCGAGCAAATCAGCGACCGTCACGTGTTTATCAAAGGCATTATTCCCTAAAGCGTTAGCCCAGCAAGGACATTCATGGACCCCACCGCCCCTATTCCCGCCATCGACTTACAAAAACCCGAATTTTATATCAACCGCGACGCGAGCCTGCTGGAATTCAATAAACGGGTGCTCGCGCAGGCCCGCAACGAGCACATGCCGCTGCTCGAGCGGCTCAACTATCTGTGCATTTCCTGTTCTAACCTGGACGAATTCTACGAAGTCCGGGTCGCCTCGGTGATTCAGATGGCCGCGATCGACCCGAAGGTGACGGGCTCCGACGGCCTGACGCCAACCGATCAGCTCGAACTGATCTCGGTCAAGGCGCATGAACTGGTTGCCGAACAATACCAGGTGCTGAATGAGATCCTGATCCCGAAGCTCAGGGAGCAAAACATCAATTTCATCCGCCGCAAGGACTGGAGCGAGGCGCAGATCAAATGGCTGCAAACTTATTTCAACGAGGAAGTGCTGCCGATCCTGACGCCGGTCGGACTGGATTCCGCACACCCTTTTCCGCGCATCCTGAACAAGAGCTTGAACTTCATCATCTCGCTGGCCGGCAAGGACGCCTTCGGACGCAACAGCGGCCGCGCGATCCTGCAGGCGCCGCGCGCACTGCCGCGCATCGTGCAGTTGCCGGCGGAGGAAACGCAAAGCGGTCCGCACGATTTCGTGTTCCTGTCCTCGATCATCCACGCCTTCGCCGATCAATTGTTCAACGGCATGAACATCAAGGGCTGTTATCAATTCCGGGTCACCCGCAACAGCGACTTTTTCGTCGATGACGACGCGATCGACGACTTGCTGCTCGCGGTCGAAGGCGAGCTGGCGATGCGCAACTACGGCGACGAAGTCCGTCTCGAAATCGACGCGAACTGCCCGGACGAAACGGTCGCCTTTCTGCTCGCCCGCTTCGACATGACCCGGCAACACCTGTTTCTGGTCGACGGCCCGGTCAACCTGAACCGGATGCAAGAGATCATCCGGCTGGTCGATCGCCCCGATTTGAAGTTTGTGCCGTTCAAGCCCAGTACGCCGGCGCAATTCGCGCGCAACAAGGACATGTTCGCGGCGATCCGCCGCCAGGATGTTTTGCTGCACCATCCGTTCGAATCGTTTGCGCCGGTCGTCGAATTTCTGCGCCAGGCCGCGGCATCGCCGGAGGTATTGGCGATCAAGCAGACCCTGTACCGCACCGGCGCCGATTCGCCGATCGTGAATGCGTTGATCAAGGCGGCCAGGGCCGGCAAGGAAGTTACCGTCGTGATCGAGCTGCGCGCCCGCTTCGACGAGAAGGCCAACATCGACCTGGCCGCGAAGCTGCAGGAGGCCGCAGTGCATGTGGTTTACGGCGTCGTCGGTTACAAGACGCATGCGAAGATGTGCCTGGTGCTGCGCCGCGAAGGCAAGGAACTGATCAATTATGTGCATCTCGGCACCGGCAACTATCACCCGAAGACGAGCCAGCTTTACACCGATTACGGCCTGTTTACCTGCGACAAGGAACTGGGCGAGGATGTCCGCCGCGTCTTTGCCCAGTTGACCAGCCTCGGCAAGGTGACCAAGCTGAACAAACTGCTGCAATCGCCGTTTACGCTGCATAGCGGCCTGATGGAAAAAATCGAGCGCGAGATCAACCATGCCAAAAGCGGCAAGCCGGCGAAAATCGTGTTCAAGGTCAATGCCGTGGTCGAGGAGCAAGCGATTCAGGCCCTGTACCGCGCCTCCCAGGCCGGCGTCGAGGTCAAACTGATCGTGCGCGGCATTTGCTGCCTGCGTCCCGGCGTGCCCGGCGCCTCGGAAAACATCGAAGTGCGTTCGATCATCGGCCGCTTCCTCGAACATGAACGCCTCTATATCTTTTATAATGACGGCAATCAGGAAATTTATGCATCGAGCGCCGATTTGATGAACCGGAACATGTTCCGCCGCGTGGAAGTGTTTTTCCCGATCGGCAATAAGAAACTGCAAAACCGCATCCTGCGCGAGATGGATTTGTACCTGCATGACAATACGCAAGCCTGGCTCTTGCAGCCGGACGGTCATTATCAGCGTATCAAACGCACCGAAGACCAGGACCCGGTGCAGGCGCAGACCCAGTTGTTGCTGGAGTTGCAGGGCTGATAATCTGACCTATTTTGAATTTTCCGGAACCATGCAATGAACGAAATTGTGGAAATCGCCCAATTGGGCGCCGCCGTGCTGCGGCAGAACGCCGAACCGGTCGGCGACGTGAACGGCGCCGATACGCGCGCCCTGATCGCGGCGATGAAAACCACGCTGGCCGGCACCCAGGGCGTAGGACTCGCCGCGCCGCAAATCGGCGTGTCCCGGCGCCTCGTGATCGTCGCCTCGCGCCCTACCCCGCGTTATCCAAACGCGCCGCTGATGCAACCCACCGTAATGATCAACCCTTCCTTCCAGCCGCTGTCGGATGCGAAGGAAAAGGGCTGGGAAGGCTGCCTGAGCATTCCGGGCATTCGCGCCCTAGTGCCTCGATACACAGACATCCGTATCGATTACACCGACGAACAGGGCGCCTGGGTCGAAAGGGTCCTGCACGATTTCATCGCCCGCGTCTTTCAGCACGAGGTCGATCACCTGGACGGTCTGGTGTTTCTGGACCGGGTCGAAAGCAACCGGGACATCTTTTCCGAAAGCGAATATTTGAAACGGGCATAACGCCAGCGGGGCGCCGCTAATTTAAAGGATAGCCGCATGGAATTCACCGACACCATCCCCCCATTGCTGATCCAGTTCGCGATGACGGTCGCCTTTGCGTTCGTGGTCGGCCTGGAATTCCGGCGCTACCATCAAATCAATCAATACCAGCTGCATTTCGGCAGCACCCGCACGTTTGTATTGATCGCCATCCAGGGCTTCATACTGTATTCGCTCGATCCCGCCAAGCTCCTGTTCGCGGTGGGATTTTTGTTGCTGGGCGCGGCGCTGCTGGTTTATTACTGGCACCTGGCATCGAAAGGCATCTTTTCGATTTTTAGCCCTTTGCTGGCCTTACTGATTTATCTGATCGGCCCGGCCGCGATTGCGTTTCCGAACTGGTTCCTGATCCTTTTTGTCGTGGTGCTGATCCTGATACTCGGCGAGAAACCGGTGATTCATCGTTTTTCGGACCAGCTCGCGAATGACGAAGTCGTCACCTTGGCCAAGTTTTTGATCATTTCCGGCGTGATTCTGCCCTTATTGCCGGATCGGCCGATCGCCCCGTCCCTGCCCGTCACTTACGATAAAGTCTGGCTGGCGGTGATCATCGTCTCCGGTTTTTCCTATCTGAGTTATCTGCTGCATAGCTATCTCTTTAAGAGCCGCGGTCTGATGGTGACCGCGGTATTGGCGGGACTTTATTCGAGCACGGTGGCGACCGTGGTGATCGGGCGGCGCGCCCGCAATCTGGCCGCCGCGGAAAGCCACGTTTCGGCCGCCCTGATTATCGCGACCACGATGATGTACCTGCGCTTGCTGGCGCTGATCTTTCTGTTCAATCCGCATGTCGCCGTACGCTTATTGCCGCCGTTCGCGCTGATCATTGCGCTATCGCTGATCGCGGCCGCCGTTTTGTGCCGTTACCAGAAGCCGTCACTGCCTTTTGCGAATGCGGTAGACGTTCAGCATCCGCTCGAATTATCGACTGCGGCCCTGTTCGCGGTCCTGTTCGTGGTGTTTACCTTCGTCACGCATTACGTGACCAGCCACTTCGGCAGCAACGGCCTGAATATCCTGGCCATCGCGGTCGGCCTGACCGATATCGACCCGTTCATTCTGGCATTGCTGAGCGGACAATTCCCGGCATCCGAAGCGGCCATCGTCGCGGCCGTCGTGATGGCCAGCGGCAGCAATAATCTGTTGAAAGCCGCCTACAGCTTGTTCTTCGCGCGCAATGTTTCGGTGCGCTTCGGGGCGCTCTGGCTGACGGCTTTGTTCGTGGCCTCTGCGGTTTACGCCAAGACGCTGACGATCTGACCTCCTCCCCCACACGGTTTGCCGGTGATCAGAGGCGTTCAAGCATCATCCGATGTCAATTCCCTTATTATTTAACCTAAAATAATCGGCTCGAATCGGTGGATTTCACCCGCACACGGTGGTTTTACCCACCCGCCCCTACACTGACCCTCTCAGCCATGCCGGACAAACTATTTCTTAATCAATCAGATGAAAAAACATTGATTGTCAAAACAAACTTGGCACGACTCTTGAGTTAACTAACTACCGTCTAATTTGCTGAGCTCACTTGCAATGGAAAACCCTCAATTCGATTCTTCCGATCACCTGAAGATGCCAACAGCCATCATGCGGAGCCATGCCGGCATCTTTACGGCCTGGCTGCTGCTGACCGTGGCCAATCTTTGTTTTCACCGCCTGATTCCCCTCGATGAAACCCGTTATGCTTCGGTCGCCTGGGACATGTGGGTTCGGCACGACTGGCTCGTGCCGCATTTGAACGGTATTCCCTATCATCACAAACCGCCGCTGTTGTTCTGGATCGACAATTTGGGCTGGGCCTTGTTCGGCGTGAATGAGCTCTGGCTGCTGCTGGTATCGCCGCTGTGCGCGCTGGCCAGTCTGTATATGCTCAGCTATTTGGCAGGCCAGTTGTGGCCGGGCAATCATCAAGCGATGCGCATGGCGCCCTGGTTGTTGTTCGGCAGCCTGATCTGGGGCGCTTATCTGAACGGTTCGATGTTCGACATGTTGCTCGGGTTGTGCGTGCTGGCCTCGATGACCGGTCTGGCCAAAGCCTCCAAGCGTTTGGATTGGCGGCACTGGGCATGGTATGCGTTAGGCTGCGGCTTCGGCTTGTTGGCGAAAGGCCCTGTCGTCTTCATGCATATCCTCGCACCTTTTTTGTTAGGCCGCTTCTGGAGCGAGACGGCCAAGCGCGATCCCGCGCTTTGGTATCTGCAAGGCGGCATCGCGCTGGTCATCGGCATCGCGATCAGCCTGGCCTGGGCCGTGCCCGCGGTGTTGAATGCGGGCGATGCCTTCGGCGGCACCCTGCTCTGGCATCAGACCGCCGACCGTGTCGTCAACAGCTTTGCGCACCGCCGGCCGTTATGGTGGTATCTCGAACTATCGCCGGTGATCTTGTTTCCGTGGTTTTTTTGGCCGCGGTTCTGGCAGGCCGTCTGCCGCAAGGAACTGTTCGCCGATCCGGCCGTGCGCTTCTGCGCCATTTGGTTTTTTGCGGGAATCCTCGGTTTTTCCGCGATCAGCGGCAAGCAGGTGCATTATTTGCTGCCGCTGATGCCGGCCCTGGCGTTGTTGACGAGCCGGGCGCTGACGTCAAGGGCGCCTTCAGACCTCCGCATCGGCGATTTTCTGCCGTTCGCAGTAATTTGCCTGTTCGGCCTCGGCCTTTTGCTGTTGCCGATGCTGCCGAACGTCAAAACCTATCATTGGCTGCAAAACCGGCAACTCTGGTGGCCGCTCGCGATCATCGCGACCGGCATCGCTGGCATCGTGCTGAAAACCCGAAGCCGCCGGCTGACGCCGTATTCCCTGTCGGCCTCCGTGATCGTTCTGTTGATGACCAGCCTGGCCGGTTTTTTCAGCTCGACCGGCAATGCCTTCCATTTGAACGATGCGGCAGCGCAGCTCGAAAAATACCTGAAGGCCGGCGAACCGATCGCCTGGGCCGGCAAATATGACGGCCAGTTTTTGTTCCTGCTGCGCCTGAAGGAGCCGATGACGGTGATCCAACCTCAGGATATGCCGCAGTGGCTGGACGAGCATCCGCATGGGCATGTGATTTCAATCGGCCCGTCGCAAAATCCCGTCAACAAGCGATTTAAATTGCAGGCCGACTATGTCCAGCCTTACCGTGAAGAATGGCTGATCGTCCAATCCCTGCCGAATTACTGAAGTCCTCCCTCCGGCACTTTTTCGCCTATGAATTGGGTCAAAAAATAACTTCCTTCCCAAAGACCAGCCTGTTTTAAAAACATGACTGGTCTTCAGCAAGTACGCATCGACAATCGATTGCCAATATAACGTTGGCTGAGCGGAGCCAAAGCCAACGGCATATAGATCGATCTTCAAAAAAAAGACATAACACATTACCTTAGCGGCGTCAGCTAATCTTAATGTTTTTGAAAAATCACCTTGTTAGAATAATCTGATTAGACGTTAGGCGCGGGTTGGAGAAGTTGCCCCTCGCTTTGATATCCTCAACCATAAGAAAAATCGCGCATGGAAGACGTATCAAGGGAAAAAATACGCATACTCGTTTTAGAGCGCCATAAGATCGTGCGAATCGGGTTGCGCACACTGTTTGAAAGCCAGCCAGAATTTCAAGTCGTTGCCGAATCAAATGGCTGTGATGATATTTACCGGCTTACCAACACACATACACCCGACTTGATTTTGCTTGATTTGCTGCTAGATGAGGAAAAAAATCTCCAACACATTCCTTTGCTCTTACACGTATCACCCAAAAGCAAAATATTGGCTTTTTCATCTATCGCTGATGAACAAACCCATCTAGATGCGTTACGTGCCGGTGCCGCCGGAGTGATTGCTAAAGACCAGAGTACCGAATTGCTGATAAAAGCCATCCATACCGTTTATGCCGGTCAGGTGTGGATAGATCGTAATTTAACCACGCTGCTTTGGCAAACACAGGGCAACCCCCAACCTGACCTTCCCCCTAGCGCAAGCCCCTCGCCTGCATCTCAGCACGCGAGCCTAAGCCATCGCGAGAGCGATGTTGCTTATTTGGCTGCAAAAGGCATTTCGGCTAAAAATATTGGCGAAAAACTGGGGATCAGTGAAAAAACGGTGCGCAATCATCTGACTCTCGTTTACGAAAAACTCGGTGTCGAAGGGCGGCTCGATCTCTGCTTAAAAGCGAAAACGCTGGGTTTTTGACAATTGATTGTCAGTGCGCGAGACCGGATCGGGACAAATGTCCTACTTGCCAGACAATTTTCTCGTTTATTTCGGGACAACCCTCTCTATCTTCCCTAAAAGGATCAAATCATAATGGCGCTGCATTACTGTCAACTGATAACTGACGTAATACCCCATTGTATTGTCCCATTCTTTCGTTGAGGAAAAATCCCATGAGCGCCCGCATCGTATTTATCGACTCCCGCATCAACGATTATCAAACCTTGATTGCGGATTTGCCGGCCGGAACGGCCTATGTCGTGCTTGATCCTGAACACAATGGTTTGGAGCAGATCGCACAAGCCTTGAAAAACCAGCCACAGTTCGACGCGATCGATATCTTTTCGCACGGATCGCCGGGATCTCTGACACTGGGTTCGAGCGTGCTGAACGGTGACAACGTGGCAGACCAAGCCGCGCTGTTGGCTGAGATCGGCAGCCATTTAACGGACAATGGCGATATTCTGTTGTACGGCTGCGATGTGGCTCAGGGCGATGTGGGGCAAGCGTTTATCGAACAACTCGCGCAACTGACGGGGGCGGATGTCGCGGGGTCGACCGATTCGACCGGCGCGGCGGCTTTGGGCGGGGATTGGCAGTTGGAAGCGCAAACCGGCACGATTGAAGCGGAGAGTATGCAACCCGATTACAACGGAATTTTGCTGGAGGTAACCGGCACACCCAATGACGACATGCTGGAAGGCAGCGAAGCTGACGATACCCTCTATGGCTTAGGTGGCAACGACCAACTGAGCGGCTACGGAGGTAACGACACTTTGGAAGGTGGAGACGGTCACGATATGCTTAGCGGTGGGGACGGTAACGACACGCTGATCGGTGGCGACGGGATAGATGATCTTTCCGGTGGCTATGGTGATGATAGCCTTAGTGGCTCAGGCGGGAGAGACTTTCTGAACGGGAATGAAGGTAACGACACGCTCGATGGTGGCTCGGGGAACGATTGGCTCCATGATTACAATGGTAGCAACATCGTAAACGGCGGCGACGGCGACGATACATTCAACATTTACTCTCAAAATGCTGCCGACAGCAGCACGCTGACTGGTGGCGCAGGTACGGACCATTATGCACTGGAGTCTACCAATCTCAGCGCCCTCACCGTCACCGACTTCACCGTCGGCGCCGGCGGCGACGTGATTAATATTTACAGCCTTCTGAATGCCAGCGCCGGCTACGCCTCGGGCAATCCGTTCGATCCGGCGCAAGGCTATTTGCGCCTGGTGCAAAACGGCGCCGATGTCGAGTTGCAATGGGGTCAAGACGGGGCAACCTCCGGCAGCCAGTCCTGGCAAACCGTGCTGACCCTGCAGAACATCGACCTCGCCGCCACGCCGTTGACTTTCGAGAACTTCGAGCCGCGGGTTCCACCGGACGGCAGTTCCGAAGGGCTCGCCTTCGGCGACGACAACGATAATATCCTCAACGGCAGCATACTGGACGATACCATCTACGGTCTGGGCGGTAATGATCACCTTTATGGGCACGCAGGCAACGATACCTTGGAAGGAGGGGATGATGACGATTCTCTCTATGGCGGCTCGGGCGATGATTTGCTGATCGGCGGCACCGCGGGCACCAATGTCGATACCGCAGGTAACGGTCTATACGGTGAAGCCGGCAACGACACGCTGGTCGGGAGCGACTACGCAGACGGATGGGATTCTCTTTCCGGCGGCGACGGCGACGACCACCTGAGCGGCCTAGCTGGCAATGATGGCCTCAACGGTGACGCTGGCAACGACACGCTGGAAGGCGGCGCTGGTGACGATTACTTGTCCGATTATGCAGGCGTCAATGCGCTCGATGGCGGCGACGGCAACGATACCTTCGAGGTTTACTCCTTCGACGCGGCTGATAGCAACACGCTGACCGGCGGCGCGGGTAGCGACCGTTATATCCTTAACCCTGACAATTTCAGCGTCCTCACCGTCACCGACTTCAGCGTCGGCGCCGGCGGCGACGTGATCGAAATCCAAAGCTTGCTTTACAACAGCAACGGCTACGACTCGAGCAATCCTTTCGACCCCGTCCAGGGCTATTTGCGCCTGGTGCAAAACGGCGCCGATGTCGAGCTGCAATGGGATCGAGACGGAGCGGCCTCCGACAGCCAAAGCTGGCAGACCGTGCTGACCCTGCAGAACACAACCACCGATTCGATAACAGCTGACAACTTTAATCCAGTCGTTAATCCAGATGGTAGTCAAATTGTGCCACCGGATGTCATTTCTTACGGTGGCGTGAATTATGCCGGAACGGTTTTGATAGCCAGCAATATCGATGACGTCGTGTCACAACCTGTCGCAATGGATTTTGCATTTGATTACTTCGGTTCTGCCATCACTTCATTTTGGGTCAACTCTAACGGCGTAATCGGCTTTGGCGATCCGAATGGCGATTACAGCAATACCGATTTACCCAATGCAAACACGCCCAACAATGCCCTCTTTGTTTTTTGGGATGATTTGGTTACAGGGTCAGGCAACGTTGCTTATACCTATATTCCCCCAGGGGATCCCAACAACACGACGGGACATGGCCTCTTGGTGGTGCAATGGAACGCGGTCCAGTTAATTGGCGGTTCTGAGCCAATGACCTTCCAGGCCATCCTGACGGAAGACACCAATCAGATTCAATTCAACTACTTGGATATGGGCGGCACCCCGATGGGAAGTTCCGCCACCGTTGGCATTGAAAACGCCGATGGTACCGCGGCTCTTCAATACTCTTACAGCGAAGCATTGGTTGAAGCGGGTCTGACGATCACTTATACGCCTGACGGCTTAGGCGGCTATACCTCGGAAGTATCCAGCGTCAATGGCTCAGACGGTTTGAACTTAACAGGCACCCCCGATGCTGATGTGCTGGAAGGATCGATTTGGAACGATCAGCTTGCCGGTCTGGGCGGTAATGATAACCTTTATGGGTACGCAGGGAACGATGCCTTGGAAGGAGGAGATGATGCCGATTATCTGCTAGGGGGTTCGGGCGATGACGTTCTGATCGGCGGCACCGTCGGCACGAACGCCGATACTGCAGGCAACACTCTTTCCGGTGAGCAAGGCAACGACACGCTGATAGGGGGCGCATCCGTTGACGGATGGGATTATCTTTACGGTGGCGACGGCAACGACCACCTGAGCGGCCTTGCGGGCAACGATTTCCTTTATGGTGAATTCGGCAACGACACGCTCGAAGGCGGCGCCGGCGACGATTATCTGGCCGACTATGCCGGCGTCAACGCACTCGATGGCGGCGACGGCAACGATACCTTCGAGGTCTACTCTTACTATGACGCGGCCGACAGCAGTACGCTGACCGGCGGCGCGGGTAGCGACCGTTACGTCCTTGCCACTTTCAATCTCGCCTCCCTCTCCGTCACCGACTTCACCGTCGGCGCTGGGGGCGATGTAATCGACGTTAGCAACTTGCTGAACAACAGCAACGGTTATACCGCAGGTGATGATCCTTTCGATGAAACCCATCAGTTTTTGCGTCTCTCAAGTGATGGCGCATCCACATGGCTGGAATGGAGCCAGGACGGCTCCTATTTGGGCCAGGTCGGGGCCGTCTGGCAGACCGTACTGACCCTGCAAAACATTGACAATTTTGTTACACCGCTGACCGCCGAGAACTTCGCTCTGAACCAGAGCGAACCACCGACCGATTTAGCGCCTTCACTAACCGGCATAGCCGCAACACTACTGGCGGGAACCGAGGATATCGCCTATACCGTGACCGATGCTGAACTATTGCAAGGCTGGACAGATCCGGAAGGCGCCTCTTTGTCTATAGTGAATCTATCGGCAGACCATGGCACCGTCGTCAACAATAACGACGGCACCTGGGCCTTTACGCCGGTGGCAAATTACAACGGCTCCGTCACGCTCAGTTATGGCGTCAGCGATGGCGTCAATATCCAAAATGCCGCATTAAATTTCGATTTGGCAGCCGTTAACGACGCCCCTGAATTGACCGGTACGCCGGCGACACTGGCAGATGGCACAAAGAATGTGGCCTACAGCATCAGCGCCGGCGACCTCCTGGCAGGCTGGAGCGACGTGGATGGCGATGCACTGGCCGTGTCGGATATTTTGGCCGACCATGGCACGATCACTGACAACGGTGACGGCACCTGGACGGTAACGCCTGAGCCCGACTACAGCGGCCCAGTGATACTGAGCTACAACGTCAGAGACGGACAGGGGGGTGTGACGCAAACAGCCCTGAGCCTCAACCTGGTAGCAGAGAACACGGCGCCGACCTTCGTTAGCGGATCCGGCAAGCTGACAACGGACATCGAAGGTTCGAGGGACTTCGGTTACAGTGTTGCCGTGCAGGCCGACGGCAAAATTTTGCTGGCGGGCGTTGGCTATAGCACAGACCACATCAGCAGCTTTGCCCTGGTGCGCTATAATCCGGACGGCAGCCTCGATGCCGGCTTTTCCGGCGACGGGAAGCTGACAACGTACTTCGGTGATCAGGGTTCCGAGGCTTATAGTGTTGCCGTGCAGACCGACGGCAAGATTCTGCTGGCGGGCCATAGCGACCGTGGCTATACCCTGGCGCGCTACAATCAGGACGGCAGCCTCGATGCCAGCTTCGACCGCGACGGCACGCTGACCACGGCAATCAGCGGCGGGCATGAATTTGCTAAGAGTGTCATCGTGCAGGCTGACGGCAAGATTCTTGCGGCGGGCCAGAGCCTTCTCAGCACCGACAACTATGCATTTTCCCTGGCGCGCTACAATCCGAACGGCAGTCTCGACACCAGCTTCTCCGGCGACGGCAAGCTGATTACAGACCTCGGCGGCCAGTATGACTGGGGTTACAGTGTCACCGTGCAGGCCGACGGCAAGATTCTGCTGGCGGGCACTAGCAATCTCTCCGGTAACTTCGACTTTGCCCTGGTGCGCTACAACGCGGATGGCAGTCTCGATGCCAGCTTCGACGGCGACGGCAAGCTGACCACTGACTTCGATGGAGGAAGTGACGCGGGCAACAGCGTCACCGTGCAGGCGGAAGGCAAGATCCTGGTGGCGGGCCATAGCGGCAATGACTTTGCCCTGGTGCGCTACAACGCGGACGGCAGTCTCGATACCAGCTTCGACGGCGACGGCAAGCTGACCACGGACTTCGGTGGACCGGCTGACGGGGGGGAAAGTGTCACCGTGCAGGCGGACGGCAAGATTCTGGTGGCTGGCTTTAGCGGCATAAACTACAATATCGCCAATAACGACAGCGACTTTGCCTTGGTGCGCTACAACGCGGACGGCAGCCTCGACACCAGCTTCGACGGCGACGGCAAGCTGACCACGGACATCAGTGCAAAATATGACCAGGGTTACAGTGTCACCGTGCAGGCCGACGGCAAGATTCTGCTGGCAGGCACGAGCTATATCGACGGCAGCAACACCGACTTTGCCCTGCTGCGCTACAATCCGGACGGCTCGCTGGATAGCACTTTCGGTGAGCCCCATGCCCTAAACGGAACCCCCAACTTTATCGAAAACGAACTCCCAGTCGTACTGGACGGCGATGTGCGCATTTTTGACGCCGAACTGGCCGCCGCCGACGACTATGCCGGCGCCAACCTGACACTGGCGCGCAATGGTGGCGCCAGTACCGAAGACAGCTTTGGTTTCAGCAGTTCGGACCAGTTCACCATCAATGGCAACGAACTGCAAGCCGGCAGCCAAACCTTTGCTACCTTCAGCAACACCGGCGGCACACTGCTCATCAACTTTACCAGTAGCGACACTCCCGCTACGCAAGCACTAGTCAACGACGTCCTGCAGCATATCAGCTATGGCAACACGTCCGATAACCCTCCCGCCTCGGTACAGATCGATTGGCTATTCTCAGATGGCGATGCAGAGCAACCGCAAACCGTCAATGGCAGCACTCCGGTGAGCATCACTGCAGTCAATAATACGGCGCCGCAGGCCAATCCAGTGACTTTGGATCCTGCCGATGAAGACAGCACGGGCATCACGATTACGGCAGCGCAATTGCTTGCCGGCGCCAGCGATGCCGATAACGATCCGCTGAACGTCACCGAACTGAGCCTGACCGATACCACGCAAGGCGAACTCTTCGACAACGGGAACGGCAGCTGGACCTTCGTTCCCGCTGCGGATTTTAACGGCACTGTCGAGTTCAGTTATACGGTCAGTGACGGCGAATCATCCGCCAGCAGCAGCGCCAGTCTGACGCTTGTTCCGGTCAATGACTTGCCGACGGGAGAAGTCACTGTCTACAACCTGACCGACGCCGATCGCGGCGCTGACGCGCCGCAAGAGGGCGATACCTTACAGGCAGGACACACGCTGGAAGACCCCGACGGCATGGAAACTGCGGTCATCGCCTATCAATGGCAGCGCGATGGCGTGGATATCGACGGCGCGGTTGAAGACAGTTATACCTTAACTCAAGCCGATGTCGGCGCCAGCCTCTCGGTTATTCTAGGTTACACCGATGACCAAGGCACGCCTGAACAAGTGTCCAGCCTTCCGACCGGCCAAATCAGCAACTTGAACGCGGCGCCTTCTGTAGAGTTGACCGGCGACGACAGCGACACCGCGACGTTGACGGAAGTCGATGCGCTCCTCTCCGCGAGCGGCACGTTGACCATTAGCGATACCGACGGCAGCGATATTGTCACCGCATCGGTGATCGCCTTGAGCGTGAACGGTGAAAGCTATGGTCTGGATGAAACTACGCTGCTGTCGATGTTCAGCTTGGCGCCAGAGCCGGCACTCGATGGCGTCGCCAGCGGTAAGTTGACCTGGCATTTCGACACCGATCCTGCGAACTTCGACGCACTGAGCGCAGACGAACTGCTCGAATTGGTCTATACCGTACAACTCGACGATGGCCAGGGCGGGATCACCGAAGCCCCGGTCACCATCAGCCTGCTCGGTAGCAACGACAATCCTATTATTGTCAGCGCGGTCGATAGCGGTCATGTGTTGCATGACGACCCTGTTCAGGAAGAAAACCAACTGCTGGGCGCGACCGGGACCCTTGATTTTGCTGACGTAGACATCAACGATGCCCACGGCGTCTCTTTCGAGGCCGATCCTGCCAATGCGCTAGGCGGTTTGTTTAGCGTTGAACTGATTAGCGACAGCACGGGGACGGGTGCTGGCCAGATACAGTGGAAGTATGATCTCGATCCGTCCATCATACCTGGCTTATCGGGCGATACGGTCGAAACTTTCAGGGTACTGCTGGATGATGGCCAAGGCGGCGTCGTTGAACAACAGGTTGCTATCACCGTGACCGGTGTCAATGATGCTCCGATCATCAGCGTGCAGGCGACCGATACAGACTTCGCCGCCTTGACCGAAAGCAACGCTCCGCTCACGGCGTCCGGCACGCTCACCGTCGAAGACATCGATAACAACGATGTCGTCACTATCAGCGTTGACGCCGTGAACGTGATCGGTGACGCCCATGGCTTTGATACTGCCACACTACTCGCCATGCTGTCCGTCTCCCCTAACCCGGTACTGGACGGCACGCAAACCCAGACCGTAGCGGCCTTGGCATGGCGTTTCGACAGCGGCCTGGAAACTTTCGGCGCCCTTGCCGAAGGTGAAGTGCTGGAGCTGGCCTACACGCTGCGGGCAACGGATGCGCAAAACGCCAGCACCGAGCAAACGCTCACCATCACACTGACCGGCACTAACAGTGCGCCCGTCATCCGTGTCGAAGCCGCAGATAGCGACAGTGCCAATCTCGATGAAGGGAACAGTGCGCTCTTGGCTAACGGCTCCTTAACGGTTGAGGACTTAGACGCAGGCGATGTCGTCTCAGCCGTAGTCACCGCCGTCTCGACTGTCGGCGGAGAAGCGCTGGGTCTGGACAACGCGGTGTTGCTCGATATGTTCACTCTGAACCCCGATCCGATATTCGATGGCAGCCAAATATCGACCGCGGCGGCATTAACTTGGACCTTCAATTCAGGCTTAGAAGCGTTCAATGGCTTAGCCGAAGGTGAAACGCTGGAGTTGGCCTATATAGTACAAGTGCGCGATGGCCAAGGGGCGACGGCCAAACACCCGGTGACGATCACGATTACCGGCAGCAATGATGCTCCGCTCATCACAGTGCAGGCGGGCGATACTGACTTTGCCGCATTGGCCGAAAGCAACACCCCGCTCACGACGTCGGGCACGATCACCGTCGAAGACATCGATAACAGCGATATCGTCACCATCAACGTTGACTCCGTGAACGTGATCGGTGACACCCATGGCCTTGACGCTGCCGAGCTGCTCGCCATGCTGTCTATATCCCCTAACCCGATATTGGACGGCACCCAAACTGCGGCAACCTTGGCATGGCACTTCGACAGCGGTGTGGAAACTTTCAGCACCCTCGCCGAAGGCGAAGTGCTGGAACTGGTCTATACGCTGCGGGCAACCGACGTGCAAAGCGCCAGCGCCGAGCAAACGCTCACCATCACACTTACCGGCACTAATAGTGCGCCCGTCATCCGTGTCGAAGCCGCTGATAGCGACAGTGCCGATCTCGATGAAGGAGACAGTGCGCTCCTGGCTAACGGCTCCTTAACGGTTGAGGACTTAGACCCCGCCGATGTCGTCTCGGCAACCGTCACCGCCGTCTCGGCGGTCGGCGGCGAAACGCTGGCACTGGACGAGGCAGCATTGCGCTCGATGTTCACCCTGAGCCCCGATCCGGTACTCGATGGCAGCCAGGCGTCGACCTCGGTGGCATTAACTTGGACCTTCAATTCGGGCCTGGAAGCGTTCAATGGCTTAGCCGAAGGTGAAACGCTGGCGCTGACCTATACCGTGCAAGTGCGCGATCTCCAAGGAGAGATCGACGAACACCAAGTGACGCTAACGATTACCGGCAGCAACGAAACCCCCATCGTGGCAGTCCCCCCAGTGGATCAGGCGGTACAATTTGACACCCCAGATTGGAGTTATGACGCGGCAGCCTCATTCAGTGACGCCGATTTGTTCGATAGTCTCAGCTTTAGCGCAGTACTTGCCAATGGTGATCCTCTGCCGTCCTGGATGCAGATCGACGCCGCGACGGGCCTCATCAGCGGCATACCGGGACTGGATGACCGTGGAACCTACGCACTGACCGTAACGGCCACCGATACATGGGGAGCGAGCATTAGCTTACCGCTGACCGTTGCCGTCACGCTATTCGACGCCGGTCGGTTGCTGGTTAGCACCTCTGGC
The DNA here is from genome assembly GCF_041897535.1 of Methylomicrobium lacus. GTDB lineage: Bacteria > Pseudomonadota > Gammaproteobacteria > Methylococcales > Methylomonadaceae > Methylomicrobium > Methylomicrobium lacus_A. The sequence goes on along the minus strand of NZ_CP169217.1, from coordinate 100,578 downwards.
AATGATGTTTTGGTCGGCAGTGCCGATAACGATAGCGTAACCTACGCGTATGCCGCCGGAGCGGTAACCGTCTCCTTAGCCACCACCGCTCAGCAAAATACCGGAGGCGCCGGAAGTGATACGTTAAGCGCTATCGACAATCTGATCGGTGGCAATTACAACGATAGCTTGACGGGTAACAGCGGCGCCAATGTTCTGGACGGCGGCTTGGGTAGCGATAGCTTGCGAGGGGGCGCCGGCAACGATACATACGTTATCGACAATGCCGGTGATGCCATCACCGAAAACACCTCGGCCGGCACGGATACCGCGCTGGTTTTGGTCGATTACGTACTCGCGGCCAATGTGGAAAATCTTACTGCGTTGGGTACAGCCGATATCAACGGCACCGGCAACAGTCAAAGCAATGTATTAATCGGTAACAGCGGGAATAATACTCTCGATGGCAAGGCAGGCGCCGATACCCTATCCGGTGACGCCGGCGACGACGTCTACATTGTCGACAATGCCAGCGATGTCACCATCGAAACCGCCGATGCGGGCAATGATACCGTGCAGTCGAGTTTCACCCGGACTTTGGGTGAAAACCTGGAAAATCTGATCCTCACCGGTACCCGAGCCATCAACGCGACAGGTAATAGCCTGAATAACGAGCTCACCGGCAATACTGCCGCCAACGTGCTGAATGGCCTGCAAGGCGATGACATCATGGCCGGCAAGGCGGGTAATGATACTTACTGGGTCGACAGCCTGGGCGACCAGGTCGTAGAAAATGCCGGCGAAGGCACAGACCTGGTCAACGCCAGTCTATCGTGGGCGTTGGCTGCCGAGTTGGAAAACCTGACACTGACCGGTACTTTAAATATCGACGCGACCGGCAATGAACTGGCTAATGTGCTCATCGGCAACAGCGGCAGCAACACGCTGGATGGCGGCAGCGGCGCCGATCGACTCCAGGGGGGTAACGCTGACGACACTTATGTGATCGATAACAGCGGCGACGTGGTCACGGAAACCAGCTCAGGAGGAAGTGCCGATACCGTATACAGCTGGGTGACTTTGACAAATCCATTGTTTAACTACGTGGAAAATATCGAACTCTTGGGCGCGGAGAATTTAAACGTCAACGGCAATACCCTGGCCAACAACTTGATCGGTAACAGCGGGAATAATATCCTCGATGGCAAAGCGGGTGCCGATAACATGTCCGGTGGTGCCGGCGATGACACCTATGTTGTCGATAATGTCAATGATAAAACGACCGAAAACACCGATGAGGGCAATGATACCGTTCAGTCTAGTATCGCCCTCACTCAGCCTTTGGGTGCTAACCTGGAAAACTTGGTGCTGACAGGTACTCAGTCGATCTCCGGTACGGGTAATGCTCAGGATAATGCCTTGACGGGTAATAGTGCTAGCAATACCCTTAAAGGGCTCGATGGGATTGACTTGCTGTTCGGTAATGGCGGCAATGATACACTCATTGGCGGCCGAGGCGTAGATCAACTCAATGGTGGTGCAGGCGCCGATAAATTCAGATTCGAAAGCATCACGGAAAGCGGTATCGGTGCAGGCAGCCGCGATACCGTATTGGATTTCCGTAGCAGCCAAAGCGACAAGATCGACCTCGCCGCCATTGACGCCAAAGCATCGACAACGACCAATAATGCGTTTAGTTGGATTGGCTCCTCCGCATTTACCCACGTAGCGGGACAACTCCATTATGTTCTCGATAATGGCAACGCCATTGTTGAAGGCGATGTCAATGGTGATGGTAGCGCGGACTTCCAGATCGAGCTCGTGGGCATCACCGACTTACAGGCTTCGAATTTCGTCTTGTAAGTTTGACAGGAGAAAAGTGCTATCTGCCGTATCCAGCCTCTTCCGTCGCAGGGAACCTGGGTGCGGTAGCACACATACACCCGATATGGTTTTGCTTGATTTGCTGCTGAATGTGGTCACATTCATGCCGGTCAGGTTTGAATAGATCGTAATTTAACCACGCGGCTTTGGCAAACACAGGGCAACCTCCAACCGAACCTTCCCCATGGCGCAAGCCCTGTGCCCGCATCTCCGCAGTTTACGAAAAACTAGGTGTCGAAGGACGTCTCGATCTCTGCTTAGACATCATGTATTGACCTACCACACCTCAAGCGCACGGGTTAAGCTTGGGGTTTCATAAAACCATCGGCTCAGAGCCGAAATTGAGGGGGTAGGTCATGAAGAAGTTTAACAAATATGTAGGATTGGATGTACACAAGGAAACGATCGCGGTAGCGGTGGCGGAAGCCGAAGGGGGTGAAGTTCGTTATCACGGCGAGATAGCCAACACGCCGGCCGCGCTAGACAAACTGATCAAGCAGCTCAGAAAAGGCGATGCGGCGCTATCGTTTTGCTACGAAGCGGGGCCTTGTGGTTACGGCATCCATCGGCAATTGACGGAGCAAGGTTGGGATTGCCAAGTGGTGGCGCCGTCGCTGATACCGAAGAAGGCCGGCGACCGGGTCAAAACCGACCGCCGCGATAGTTTGATGCTGGCCCGGTTGCATCGAGCCGGCGAGTTGACGGCGGTGTGGGTGCCGGATACAGCCCAGGAAGCGTTGCGTGATTTGACGCGGGCCCGGGAAGACCTAAAGCATCTGCAACGGCAAGCCAAACAGCGTTTGCTGGCGTTTCTGCTGCGGCACGGCCTGCGCTATGCTGGCCAAAGCCGCTGGACGCAAGCGCATTATCGCTGGCTGGAAACGGTGAAACTGGCGCATCCGGTACAGCAGATCGTGTTTCAGGAATACATCGATACGGTCAAGACCCTGAACAAACGGGTCGATACGCTTGACCAACAGATCGCCAGTACGGCAGCCGAATCGGTATTCTGGCCGGTGATTCAGGGCTTGATGGCCTTGCGCGGGGTGAATCTGTTGACCGCGACCACCCTCGTGGCCGAAATCGGCGACTTGAAGCGTTTCGCCAGCGCGCCACAACTGATGGCGTATTTGGGCGTGGTGCCGAGCGAATATTCCAGCGGCGGCAGTAAATCGCGCGGCGGCATCACCAAGACCGGCAATGGTCATGTGCGGCGAGTGCTGGTGGAAGCGGCCTGGTGTTATCGCTTCCCGGCCCGCAAGACGGCGGTCTTGCAGCGCCGGGCCGAGAAAGCCTCGGACGCGGTGCAAGATATCGCCTGGAAAGCGCAAACCCGCTTGTGTGGGCGTTACCGGCTGTTGGCGGCGCGGGGTAAGTTGAAGGTGCAGGTCTGTACCGCTATCGCCCGTGAGCTGGCAGGGTTTATCTGGGCGATTGGGCAAACGCTAGCGCCGGCAACGGCCCGCGCGTAAGGAGTACTCGCCATGATGCAGTGTGTCGGTAGCAGAAGGGGCAACGGTGGGAGAATCCTCGGTAATCCTAGGAGGCGCCCGGCAACGGGATGACCCTCGAACTTAGAGCGAGGCAGCTCCCCGACGAATCGGTTGTCATGCGGTAACCAACCCGCGCATATCAGACTGATCAACCGTCGGCAAACCGCCCGTTCTGCTACCCACACACTGGATGATGCATTTGAAAAATTGTTTTTAGATATTGACAGGTCAATACATATCAGGATTTGCTCAAAAGTAACTTCCCGAAATTCGCCCTCATCGTTCCCACGCTCTGGGCTCATCGTTATACACAAGTCTCCCAAAGACTAAACTACAAGGAAAGACAGGTTTTGGAGAACAGTAATGAGAAACTGGGCCAGCACCCGCAACTGAGTATCCCGTCAGCATGCGGAGGCTGGAAGGATACGATAGGAGCTTATCGTTTCTTCGATAACGACAAGGCGACGTTCGAGAAGATACTGGCACCGCATCGAGACGCTACTGTCGAGCGCATGAAGAGTTGTCCGGCCGTGCTGCTGGTGCAAGACACCACTGAAGACGATGAGAACATTAGCTTGGGTCCCAAAAGGCTAGGTACCTTGAGGGACGTGGAAAAACGGTCGCACCGACTGCATCCGACCGTTGCCTTTACCCCATCGCGTATTTGTTTGGGGGTCGTGAAAGCCTCGTATTGGACGCGTGAAGCGCCCAGCCCGCGACAGCAACGGCGTAGTAAAGGTGTGGATGAGAAAGAAAGTTACCATTGGATCGAAAGCTATCAGGACAGCTGCGCGTTACAGGCGCAATTGCCAGAGACCTTGCTGGTCAATCTTGCCGATCGAGAGGGCGATATTTACGAATGGTTTGCCGAATACGAAGACTACGCACCCACCATGCGTGCCCAATGGATCGTCCGTGCGGCGCAAAACCGATGTCTGCTCACCGCGGAGAGCAGCATGAAACATCTGTGGGACGCCTTAGCCCAAGCCAAAGTACTGGGTTACACCAAGGTTAATGTGAAGCGGCGGCCAAATCGCGCGGCGCGTCTGGCTCATATCACGTTACGCGCCGCCAGGGTGACCCTCAAGCCGCCTGCTCGCGTGGGGTATCGACTGGCAGCGCTCACCGTCAATGTCGTACTCGCGCGCGAAGAGGCGCCGCCCCCCCGCGTGGAAGCGCTGGAATGGCTCCTGTTGACCAGTTTGCCGGTCGATAGTTTCGAGCGGGCCGCCACCGTGGTGGATTGGTACGCCGTGCGCTGGTGCATTGAAGTCTACTTCCATGTGCTGAAGAGCGGCTGCCAAATCAAGCGGCTACACCTGGAAACGGAAGCACGGCTACTGCCTTGTTTGGCCCTGTACATGGTCATTGCGTGGCGGGTGCTATTCACCCTGATGCTGGGGCGTGCCACGCCAGACATGCATTGCGAGATTATCTTCGACGCACAAGAGTGGCGAGCGGCTTATATTGTGGTTAAGCGCTGCCCGCCGCCGCTAACGCCACCTCGTTTGGGTGAAGTGATCCTCCTGATAGCGAGTTTGGGTGGCTATCTCGGACGTAAACACGATGGTCCTCCGGGCGCCAAAGCTATGTGGATCGGTTTGCAGCGCTTACGCGACTTTGTCATCGCCCTGGAGGCTCAGCAGCTTGTCTCTACGAGATGTGTATAACGATGAGCGCTCTGCGTGGGAATACCGCCTGAACCGCTCCTGCGGTTCGGGACGCAGAGCGTCCTTTAGCGGGTTCCCACGCAGAGCGTTGGAACCATAAGTGGAAGTTATCATTGTCCTATTCATTCGTTGAGGAAAAAATCTCATGAGCACCCGTATCGTATTTATTGACTCCCGTATAAATGCTTATAAGTCCCTGATTGCGGAGTTGCCAGCCGATGCCGACTATTTTTTCCTTACCCCTGATCGCGATGGGCTTGAACAGATCGCAGAGTCCTTGGTGAATCGGTCCGATCTGGACGCGATCGACATCTTTTCGCCCGGATCGCCGGGATCTCTGACGCTGGGTTCGAGCGTGCTGAACGGCGACAACGTGGCGAATCAAGCCGCACTTCTAGCTGAAATCGGCAGCCATTTAACGGAGAACGGCGATATTCTGCTCTACGGCAGCGATGTAGCGCAGGGCGAGGGCGGGCTGGCGTTTATCGAACAACTCGCGCAAGTGACCGGGGCTGATGTGGAGGCGTCTACCGATTTGACCGGCGCGGCAGATTTGGGCGGAAATTGGCAGTTGGAAGCGCAAACCGGAACTATTGAATCGGCGAGTATACAACCGGCGGCTTACAGCGGTGTCTTGACAGTTCCAACCTTCAAAGTGACCACGGACTTCGGCGGTTCGGATGACTTTGGCCGCAGTGTTACCGTGCAAACCGACGGCAAGATTTTGGTATCAGGTTACAGCTGGAACGGCAACGACTACGACTTTGCTCTGGCACGCTACAATGTGGACGGGACGGCACACTGGATCGCACATTCGGTGAACCCAACTTTACTAGCCAAGGCGAACCTGTGCGACTGGAAAGCGAAGTGCGGATTTTTGATGTCGAGCTGGCGGACGCCGACGACTATGCCGGAGCGAGCCTGACTTTGGTGCGCCATGACGGAACCAATGCCGACGACAGCTTTGGCTTTGGCAATTCTGCGCTCTTTACTGTCAGCGGCAACGAACTGCAAGCTGACGGTCAAACTTTTGCCACCTTCGGCAACAATGGGATCGAAGGCATGCTGGTCATTGCCTTTACCAGTAGCGGCACCCCCGCAACGCAAGCGCTGGTCGACGACGTCCTGCAGCATATTATCTATAGCAATATCTCCGCCAATCCACCCGCCTCGGTACAGATCGATTGGTTATTCTCCGATGGCGATGCGGCTAAACCACAGGCTGCCAATGGCAGCACCACGGTGAGCATCACGCCAATCAACTCGGACAACAATGCGCCGCAAGCCGCACCGGTCGATCTGGGCCATGCCGGTGAAGACAGTAGCGCAATCACGATCACGGCAGAGCAGTTGCCTGCCGGCGCCAGCGATGCCGACGGCGATACACTGCATATCACCACCCTAAGCCTGATCCATTCGTCACAAGGCCAACTGACCGCCAATGCGGACAGCAGCTGGACTTTCGTACCGGCGGCGAATCTGAACGGCAATGTCGCCTTCGACTACACGGTCAGCGACGGCGCCTTGTCCGCCAGCAGCAGCGCCAGCCTGACGCTGGATCCGATCAACGACGCGCCGGTGGTTCAACCTGTGGCGTTGGGCCATGCCAATGAAGACGCAACGGCGTCACGATCACGGCCGCGCAACTGCTGGCCGGCGCCAGCGATGTCGACGGCGATGCGCTGCATACCACCACTCTAAGCCTGAGCGATCCGGCGCAAGGCCAGCTGACCGCCAATGCGGACGGCAGCTGGACTTTCGTACCGGCGGCAAATCTGAACGGCAATGTCGCCTTCGACTACACGGTCAGCGACGGCGAGTTGTCCGCCAGCAGCAGAGCCAGCCTGACGCTGGATCCGGTCAATGATGCGCCCATTGTGGTGGCACCGCTTGCGCTTCAGGCGGTGCAAATTGATTCCCCGAATTGGAGTTATCATACGGCAGCCGCCTTCAGTGATGCCGATTTATCCGATGTTCTGAGCTTTAGCGCCAAACTTGCCAATGATGATCCTCTGCCGACGTGGATGCATCTCGATGCTGAGACCGGCGTCATTACGGGCATCCCCAAACAGGCTCACCGAGGCCACTATGCCTTGGTCATCACGGCTACCGACGCGGCGGGAGCAAGCATTAGCGCACCGCTGACCGTTGCTGCCACGTTGTTCGACGCCGGCCGCCTGCTGTTTAGCACCCCAGGCAATGATGAATTGACCGGCGATGCCGGTAACGATACCGTAACCTACGAGGATGCCGCCCAGGCGGTCACTGTCTCCTTAGAGAGCGATTTTCAGCGAAATACCGGCGGCCACGGCCGGGATAGTTTAGTCGCCATCGACAACCTGATCGGCAGCAATTTCAACGATAAATTGACGGGTAACAGCGGCAACAACACGCTGGACGGCGGCAGCGGCGTCGATAAACTCAAAGGAGGTGACGGCGACGATACCTATATCATCGATAACAGCGGCGACAAAGTCACCGAAACCGGCAACGGCGGCAATAACGATACCGTACAAAGCTGGGCGACTTTGGCAAAGGCCTTGGCTAACAACGTCGAAAATATCGAACTGATGGGTACGGAGGATTTAAACGCTATAGGCAACACCTTGGACAACCACTTGATCGGAAATGCCGGCAACAACCGCTTGGATGGCAAAAAAGGTGCAGACTTGATGGCCGGCGGCGCGGGCGACGACACCTATGTTGTCGACAATATCGGCGATGTGATCAGCGAAAATAACGAAGATGCAGGGATCGATAAGGTCGAATCCTCCATCGATTACAAGCTGGCCGCCAACGTGGAAAATTTGTTGTTGATCGGTTCCGGCCGCTCCGGTACCGGCAATGATCTGGACAATACCTTGACCGGTAACAAAGGCAACAATATCCTGACTGGCCTGGCAGGCGATGATAAGTTGTTCGGCGACGCAGGCAAAGACATACTTATCGGCGGCCTAGGCGTCGATGAGCTCAGTGGTGGTAAAAAAGCCGATACATTCGTCTTTGAAAGTCTCGCCGACAGCGGTGTCGGCGCCGACCGTGATACCATCATGGATTTCATTGCCAGCCAAAAAGACCTGATCGATCTCTCCGGCATCGACGCCAAAGCGGGGACAATCGGCAATGATGCGTTCAGCTGGATTGCCAATGCGGAATTTGGCAAGGTCGAAGGGGAGCTCCGCTATTTTCAAGAGAATGGCAACGCCATCGTTGAAGGCGATGTCAACGGGGACGGTAGCGCGGACTTCCAGATCGAGCTCTCGGGTATCGCCAGCTTGCAGGATTCGAATTTCGTCCTGTAAGTTTTAACGGCGCGAAAACGCCATCTGCCGTACTCAGTCTCTTCAGCCGAAGGGAGCTTGGGCGCGGCAGGTGCGCATGTTGTAACCGACAAAGCGTCTTGCTGTCGGTAGCGGTTCTGGTAATGGGACCGTCATTAGCGATGATGTCGGCAGCCAACGCCCTGACGGCGATGGCCGCTGCAATGGTGTTTATTCAGGCCTATCCCCTATTTCCAACTTATGATTCGCCGGCGCAGGGTTCGTGGCCGCCTCCAGCCAATCGTTGATCTCGAGCAAGTGATTTTCGCCGAGAGATCCTATCGCCAACAAAAAGCGGATATGATTTTTGATATAGCTGTATTTGGCCTGCGCCAGATCTCTTTTGGCAATAAACTCATCTTCTTGCGCCTTCAGAAGATCGCTGACCGTGACGACGCCGTAGTGGAGGCCTTTCTCCATCGATTCGCGCGATTTGGCCGCAGATGCGAATGCCTTTCTCCCCGCCTTGATGCGCCTGACATCCGCATTGGTGCTCAGAAAGGCGTCGCTGGTTTCCTTGATCAGCGCGCGCAAGGTGATTTCGTTATCGTATTGGCTCATCCGTAATCGGCTTTTCGCTTCAAACATCTGCTGCGTGGTAATGCCACCGGAAAACAACGGCACGTTGACATTGATCGCCGCGACCTGGGTTTGTATATTCGAATGTAAATTCTGGCTGTTATAGCCGGTGTTGGTGTCGTAATAATTCAGCTGCATATCAACGACAGGCAGGTATTTGGATCTTTGCACGGCCACATTGTTTTCCGCCGCCTCGATCGCGCCCCGTTTGGCGGACAAGGCGGGATTTTGGCTTTGCGCCATATCGATCCATTGCTGCAATTCGCCCTCGAGTTCCTTGTACTCGATGTTTTCTTGCAGTTTTTGCAAGCTTGCAGGCGAAACCCCGGTCAATTCGCGCAGCCCTTGCTGGCTGGTCACCAACTGGCTTTCGGCCTTGATCTCGTCGGCGGCGACTTGATCCAGACGCGCCTCCACCGCGTACACATCGGTTATTTTCAGCACCTGCTTGGCGAACTGTTTTTGCACCTGTTCGAGCTGCCGCCGGGTCGTCTCCTTCTCAGCGCGCGCCAGCTCCAGCTGATCCTCGGCTTCGAGCACCGTGAAATAGCGGTCGACCACGTTATAAATCAATTCATTCTGGGACTCGATCTGCTCGGCTGCATATTGATCTTCCACCTTGGACGCGCGCCGCCATTCCCAGAACTTGGCAAAATCGACCAAGGTCTGGCTCAGCGAGACATAGTAGCGCGTGCCGTTATAGGTGCTATGCGCCGCCTTCAAACCGGCGTCCGTTCTTTGCTCGTTTTTCGACCAGTTGCCGCTGGCAGTGATTTGCGGCAACATCTGTCCGAGCGCCTGGCCTTTTTGCGCCTTGCCGACTTCCAGTTTTGCTTCCGCCGACTTGAGGGTCGGGTCGGCCTCCAGGGCTTGGCGATAAATGGTCAGCAGATCCTCTGCGCCTGACTCCTGGGCGTGCAAGCCAAGCGCCAACACCAACAACAGGTGAAATTTTTTCATGTACCGCCTAATCTTCGATCAATGCGCGCGCAAACGCATTGGTCGCGGGCTGGGCTAAATATTCAAACAAGGTTCTTTCGCCGGTATTGATCAATACCTCCGCCGGCATGCCGGGCAGCAATTGCAATGAGCCCAGAGCCTTTCGGCTTTCCGGGGTCAATTCGATGCGGGTCTGGTAGTAAGGCGTGCCGGATTTTTCTTCGATGAAGCGGTCCGCCGACAGATGAATGACCGTGCCGTTCATTTTGGGCGTGGTTGCCTGTTTGAAGGCGCTGAAACGCACCTCGGCTTGCAGCCCCACCGAGACGCGGTCGATATCGGTGGGCGACACCTGCGCCTCGATGATCAATTCGGCGTCTTTCGGAACGATGTCGAGTATCGCACTGCCGGGCGCAATGACCCCATTCTGGGTATGCACCGACAGACCCATCACCATGCCGCTGACCGGCGCCTTGATCACGATACGGTTCAATTTGTCCTGAAAAGCGGACAGCCGCTCGCTGACATCGTTAAGCTGTGCTTGCGCTTCGCTGAGCTTGCTTGCCACTTCCTCTTGAAACTTCTTTTCGACCTGCAGGATTTGCAGACGCGTTTCGCTGATCAGCATCTGGTTGGTGGCGATTTCCGCGGTGAGCTCGGCGATTTCGCCGCTCTGCATGGCATGACTACGCTCCATGTCGCGCAAGCGTTGCTTGTCGGCGAAGCCTTCCGCCAATAATTCTTTTAAATCATGGACCTCTTCGCCGTAGGAGGCGACCAGTATTTTTTTACTCTCGACCTGGCTTTGCAGGCCTTTTATCTTGCTGGCTATTTGGCTGATTCTTTCCTTGAGCACCGCCATCTCCCCGTCATGGGTCGTTTTCCTGGAATGAAACACATTGTTTTCGGCCTGTTTGGCCTCGGCGATTCTTTGATCGCCGCCATCGTTCAGCACTTCCGGAAAGACCACCTGTTTGAGCTGGTCTTTTTCGGCGCGCAAGCGCGCGACCTGAGCCGACAAGACGATGAACTGGCTGCGCGCGATTTCCATCTGCGCCTTGATTTGCGTATCGTCCAGAATCAGCAAGGGATCGCCCTCGTCGACCCGATCACCGTCCTTGGCCAGAATCTTCGCGACGATGCCGCCATCGAGATGCTGCACGGTTTTTCGGTGCGCTTTGACGACGACGACGCCTGGCGCCAATGCCGAACTGTCTAGCGGAGCCAGACATGCCCAGCTCCCAAAAATCCCGAAGGTCAACGTCACGACCACCGCGCCGATCAGGCGGATGGAGCGGTCATTGGTCTGCAAATCCGAAGACATTGTTTTTTTCGGCGTGTATTCTGTCATGGCGGCTTATAGGGCGGCTTGAGCGACAGGAGCGGCGGCCTGTTGCTGTTTTTGCTGTTGCTGCAAATAGTCGATGACCTGACCTCTCGGCCCATAAACCGCCAATGCGCCGTCATTCAGGATCATCAGTTTATCCACGCGGGACAGCACACTGCTTCGGTGCGTGACGATGATCACGGTCGTCTGTTTTTGTTTGAGCCGCAGCAGGGCTTTTTCGAGCGCGGCTTCGCCCTGCTCGTCGAGATTGGAGTTCGGCTCGTCGAGCACGACCAGAACCGGATTGCCGTATAAGGCCCGCGCCAAACCGATGCGTTGCCGCTGCCCGCCCGACAGGTTGCCGCCGGTCGCCCCGATGACGGTGTCATAGCCGTCAGGAAAGCGCAAAATCAACTCGTGGACATCGGCCATTTTGGCAGCCTCGACCACCTTTTCCGGATCGATTTCTCCGAATCGGGCGATGTTTTCGCTGATGGAGCCCTCGAACAGCTCAATGTCCTGGGGCAAGTAGCCGATGAAACGGCCGAGATGCTCGCGGTCCCAGTTGAAGACTTCCGCACCGTCCAGGCGAATGGCGCCGTTCGCTGTGGGCCAAATGCCCAGTATGGCGCGCGCCAACGTCGATTTACCGGCACCGCTGGGACCGAGCACCCCGACAATGTCGCCTTTTTCGATCACCAGATTGAGCCCTTTAATAACGGGCGTCTTGCTGCCCGGGGGCGTCACAATCGCATTTTCGAGCTGTATGCGGCCCTGGGGATCGGGCAATTGCATGTGCTCCTTTTCGGCGGGGATTTGCTGCAGGATTTCGTTGAGGCGCTTGTACTGGTCGCGTGCGCTGATAAAGCCCTTCCAGGTGCCGATCATTAAATCGATAGGGGCCAATGCCCTGCCCATCAGGATGGAGCCGGCAATCATCAGGCCCCCTGAAATTTCGCGCTCGATCGTCAGATAGGCGCCTAAGCCCAAGATGAGTGACTGCGATGAGATGCGAATGACTTTGGACAGCGCGGTTAATAGCCCGGCACGGGAGCTGGCGAGCGCTTGCAAGTCCAGGACTTTTATCGCACCTTCCATCCAGCGTCGGCGTAAGCTGCCTAACATGCCCATCGATTCGATCACCTCGGCATTGCGCAAGTTCTTGCCTAACAAGGCTCGCGTAGCGATGGAGATTTTGTTGGCCTCGCTCAGCGTTTTGGCCGTGGCTTTTTCGTTCGCCACCGCGACCAGAGTCAATAGCATGGCGGTAAGGACGGAAAACCAGCCATACCAGGGGTGGAAGATAAACAGCAGCCCCAAATAAACCGGCATCCAGGGCGCGTCAAAGAAAGCAAACAAGCCGTTGCCGGTAAGGAATTGACGCAGGCCTGTCAGGTCGTCGAGCGCCTGTGTCGTCGCTTGCCGCCCTCCGCTGTATAAGGCCTGTTTAAAAACGACCCGGAACAAGCGTTCATTCAACAAGAGTTCCAAACGGGTGCTGACCCTGACCAAAATTTGTGACCGCACCCACTCCAATAATGCCATCGTAATGAACAACACGAGCACGATCAATGTCAGCATCAGCAGCGTGGTTTTATTGCCTGTCGACACCACCCGATCATACACTTGCAGCATATAGATCGATGGAACAATCATCAGGAAATTGATCAGCAAGCTAAAACCCGCTGCCGACAAAAATGTTCCTTTACAAAGATGCAGAGTCTGTTCCAGATCGGTCTTGATGGTTTTCATGTGCGGACAGTGCCGGGTGCAAAAGATGGGTATTATCTCATAAACGGAGAAAGATAGCCGCCGTTATGCGGGCATAGAAACCGCCAAGCTGAGGCATAATGATATCAATTATATCGCGCGGCTATTCGCCATGGAACCGAAGACAATCCGCCGTGGGCTTTGGGAATTAGACTTGACCGCCGATCCGGCCTCGGTTCGGGTCCGAAAAAAAATGCGCTCAGTTTTTAACAGAAAGGCTCAGTATCAGTGCTCCGATTGCAGGCGGCCGCGAAACACATAATACTGATAAGCGTTATAGCCTAGGATGAAAGGCAGTAGTCCGCCGACCGCATAGAGCATGAATTCGAGCGTACTGGTCGACGATGCGGCGCCATGCAGCGTCATCGCGCCCGGGACCAGGAACGGATAATGGCTTACCACCAAGCCTATGACCGCCACGATCAATCCTGTCAAAGCCCAGAAAAACGGACTGCCGTTACGACGTTGATGAAGGCTTCGCAGTAACATCAACAAGGGTATAGCGAGACAACCGGCCAGGATTGCGAAGACAAAAGGTTCAGCGCTCCAACGCGCTACCACGGAAGGCATGACCCGCGCGCAGCACCCAATAAACACCGGCAACAGTAAAGACAACGAGAGCGCGGCTCGCCAAGCCCAGCGATGAGCCGACTCAAGCAGTTCCCCATCAGCCTTGCGCAGCAAATAGCAGGCGCCGAGCAGCACATACAGATTAACCACCAGGATGGCCGCCAACAGCGAAAACGGACTGCACCAAGCGAAGAGTTCGACTGGAATACCAGCCCTGTCGATGACCCTGCCGCCAAGCAAAGCACCCAACGCGAAGCCCTGCGCCAGCGCCGCCAGCAAGCTGCCGATGCCGAAAGCCAGCATCCACCCGGCCGGCCGGCGCGCATACAGACGAAACTCAAAGGCGACGCCGCGAAAAATCAGCGCAAACAACATCAGTAATACCGGCACATACAATGCTTCCAGGACCGCCGCATAAGCGAGCGGGAAGGCGCCGAACAGCGTGCCGCCGAGCAACACCAGCCAGGTTTCATTGGCATCCCATACCCCGCTCAGACCCTCCATCATCACTGTCTTTCGGGACGAGTCCCGTTCGGTCAATGACAAAATCCCGATGCCGAGGTCAAAGCCGTCCAGCGCCACATAGGCCGTCAACATCAAGGTGAATATCGCCGCCCAGGCGTTGATCAAAAATTCGGAGACTTGATGTTCCATAGCTAACCCTTTTGAGTATTCACTGAAGGCATGAATGCCGGCAACGGCTGATCGACATTCGGCCCGGCCATGATGATACGCCGGGCGAACACTATAAATGACGCCAACAACAACGTATAAACCCCCGCGAACAAAGCTAGGCTGGTCGCGACCGCGCTTGGGGAAAGGGCCGATGCGGACTGAGCGGTGCGCAACAAACCGTAAACCGCCCAGGGCTGGCGCCCGACTTCGCGCACTATCCAGCCGCATTCGGTCGCGATATAGCCCAAGGGAATGGCGGCCACCCAAGCTTTCAATAGCCATGGCGGCAACGCCAGAGTGATAGGCTGCCGACGTTGTCGCCACCCATACCATGCGCTGACCGCGGTCAGCGCCGCGATCGCCAGCCCTGCGACCAGCATCACGCGAAAACTGTAGAAAATCAGCCCAATCGCCGGCGGCTGGTCGGCGGGAGCGAACGCCTTCAAGCCTTTGACCTGGCCGTCCAGCGAATGCGTGGCGATCAGGCTCAAGGCATTGGGTATCGAGAGCACCCAGTCATTGGCCTGGTTATGCGTGTTGGGCCAGGCCAAGACATGCCACTCGGCGCCCTGCCCCGGCGGATTGGTATCCCAATGCGCCTCTATCGCGGCGGTCTTCGCCGGCTGTAGATCGAACAGATATAAGCCGGCCACATCGCCGACCAGAATCTGCAACGGCGCCGCCGCCAACAAACCGGCCAAAGCCAGCTTCAAGGATTTGCGGAACAGGTTTTGATGGCGCTGCTTCAGGATGTACCAGGCGGACACACCGCCGACCACGAGCAGACTGGTCTCGATGCAGGCCAGCCACATATGCGCATAACCCCAGTAATGATAGGGATTCAGCAAGGCTTCGGCATAGCTGTCGACGACATAGCGTCCGGCCTCGATATGGCCGCCGGTGGGCGCCTGCATCCAGCCGTTGGCGATCATGATCCAGAAGGCGGACAGCGACGATCCTAGCGCCACCATAGCGGTCGCAAACAAATGCATGCCCGCCGGCACCCGGTTCCAGCCGAACATCATGATGCCGAGAAAGCCCGCTTCCAGCATCAGTGCCATCGCGCCATCGTAGCCGAGAATATTGCCGAAAAATTCGCCGGTGAGGCGGGAGAACGGCGCCCAGTTGGTGCCGAATTCGAATTCCATCGGTATGCCGCTGACCACACCGACAGCGAAGTTCAGCAGAAACAACTTGCCCCAGAAGCGTGCGTGATGAAAATAATCCGGGTCCTTCGTCTTCAGCCAGAGCACTTCAACGGCGACCAGAAAGATCGACAAGCCGACCGTCAACAGCGGCCACAGGATGTGAAAAATTGCGGTCAGCGCGAATTGCAGGCGCGATAACAACAGCGTATCTTGCAAAGATTCCATCAGCTTGCCTCGAAGGATAGAAGTCTGTCGGAAAGACCAAGTTCGGTCTTAGGCGTCCGAATGCACCTTGAATTCGCGCTCCAGCAACCAATAACAGCCGCCCAAGGCCAGCACCAGCAGTGCGGTTCCGATCACATGCAGAGCCGACACCTCGTGAAAGTCGAAGACGATGATCTTTCGCGCGACCGCCATCAGCGCGGTCGCAACCACCATCTTGACCGGTATCACATCTTTTCGTATGTACAAGGTGATATTGATGAAAATTTCGACCGCGATCAGCACGATCATGAAAGACCCGAATACGTGCAAAATTTCGGATTTGCCGAGACTGCTGATCGGATGACTCAATATTTCCTGGTATATCACAATCATCACGTCAAAAACGCACCAGAGCACGGTCAGCATCATCAGCAAAGCCAGCACCTTGACACCGAAGCGGATCATCGTATGCAAAAAACGAATAAACGCGTCATCCTCTTCCAGAGACAATTCATCGTGTTCGTTCTTCTTTTTGCTTTCGGTCAGGAAATGGTGCGTCAGTTTGTTGATCAAGTCCGACTTGTCGGTGCTCAGGCTACCGCTCAGGTCGGTCTCGAAAAACTTATTCAATCCAGGCACATTGCGCAGTTCCTCCTTGTCCACTCTTTTGAAGCCCATCGTCCATTCGGCATATTCACGTGTATTGATTTTTTTTCTTTCGATGATGCGGAAGTCTTTATGCCGAGGGTCCTTCTTGATGTCCGCGACCAAATCATCGACGACTTTCTCCTCACCTTCCAGTACCTGGATGAAGGCTTCGCCGGTGTACAACAGCATACCGGAAACGCCGAGGCAGGCATTATTCAGGCGGGAGGGATTCAGGATACCCATGAGATCTTCGTTGCTCATGGGGCGTGTCGGGATGCTGATATAGGTTAGCTGAATCACGATGAATGCCTCTGTTGTTATAATTATGCGAGCGCTATTCTGGAATACATACGTGGCAGACACATTGAGATTTCGTTACGGCTGCCTTAAAAGCAATACTGTAACATGCGTCTGCTAATAGTCAACAAACCGAAACGAGGAGGCACCCGTCCCCTCGTTCAGGTTATCACGATTCGATCAGCATACGCGACAACGGACTGTTGCTTTCGATCGCGACTTGCTCTCTCGTTTCCAGCGCGGCGCATTGACCGATCAACTCGTCCAGCTGTTTTTGCTGCTCGCCGTGCAGGCGCTTGACCTGATCGATCGCCGCCAAGACTTCGCCCTCGATCAGCGCAAACGCCTGGGTCAGGCCTTTTTGCAAGCCGCGTTGCGCCGCCGCCTTCAGCGACGGCTTCAATTTTTTCGCGATGAACCAGGGCGTCAGCCAGCTGATCGCGACCATCAGGCTGCTGTGGATCAGGAAATCGACGCCCAGATAAGCCGAATGGGTCTCGTTGCTGTGCTGGAAACCGGTAAACACCTGAAAGCCGACCCAAGCGAGCGCCGCCAAAGGCAGCAGGATTTCGGCGATGCGCGCGGTGCCCAACAAGGTTCGCTGGAGTGCGTTGCCCGGATTCGCGAGCGCCTGCCTGACCGCCAGTTCGCTCTGGGTTTCGATGATTTTCGCCGCCTTGTCGCGCAGCGGCGCCAACTGCTGCTTCAGCGGCAGCGCGGGCATGCCCTGCTGCTCGGCCTGCAGCACGAATTCGTCGAGCGCATCGTCGAAGCGGGTTTTGGCCCAGGGGTCCCATAAGATCGCGTCGGCCTGGGCTGACGGATACTTGCCGGTCGCAGGATGGGTCAACAGGCCGACCGCGTGTTCCGCATAGTGATTGGCCAATTGCTGCACCGGCCAGGCGAAGCCTTCCTGCAACAACGCGGCCGTGCGCTGCCATTGCCGTTGCCAAAGCGGGGACGCGTCCTTGAACGCCGTCTCCTTGGCCAGGGCCAGCCGGTAATGGCCGAGCGTCTGCCGCAGTTGATCGAGACGCGCCTGCAAACCGCGCTGTTCGAGTTGTTGCACGGTATGATCGTTCGCCAATGCGGTCAGCGTCTCGGCCAGCTCGGCGAATTCGTCCGGTAGCCGGTCTTCGGCGCAGATTGTTTTGAAGATGATCGGCTCGATAAAGCCGGCCTTGCCGAGCTGGCGTTTGAAATCCTCGAATTGCTCTAACTGCCCCCGGTCCCACTGATTCAAAACGAACAGCCAGGCATGCCGCGCGCCTTCGGCGAGCAACAGCCGCCAGGCCTTCTCGTCGCGGTAGCGCTCGGGGCTGACCACATAGATCAGCACGTCGATATGCGGCAGCCATTCCAACACCAGATGGCGATTGTTTTGATCGATGCTGTCGAAATCGGGCATGTCGATCCAGACGATGTGCTTTTTCGCCGCGTCGTCGTGCTGCGCAATCTTGACGCTGGCGACCGGCAGATTTTCAGGCAAGTGCCGAAGCTCGACCGAGCGGTGATGGAACAAGGTCACTTCGCGCGAGGTCGGCCTTTCGATGCCGGTTTTAGCGACCGGTTTGCCGGCCAGCCGGTTCAACAGCGAGCTTTTGCCGACGCCGGTGCCGCCCATGAAGGCGACCAACAATGGCCGGCCAGGCCCTGCCGCAAACAGCGCATTCGGGGTGCCGGACGGTAAAGGGATTTCCTGTTCCAGTATCTCCTGATCTATCCATCCCGCGGCCGCGGCCTGTTCGGCCCAGAGCCGGGTGTTTTCGACCAGATCAGAGTAATCGTAAGCCATGGCGTTTTTCCTTCAGCTGGTTTTCCGCTTCCTGTAATTGTTCCGGCGAAATATTGAAATGCGAGAGCCCCGACAATTGCGTCGGCAAAAGCAACAATTTATCGCGCAGCGCCTCGATGAACAGCGCCTGTCTGACCTGGTTCAACTGGTTCTTTTTCAGATCGGCCTCGACGCTGTGCATGTAACTGCCGATCGCGCTCTCGGCCAACAGCGAGGTGACCGTCAACAGCGACGGCGCGATCACCAGATCGTGCACGCCGATGCCGCCGGTATTCAAAGCCAGCGCGATCATCGCCGCATCGGTCGTAACCCGCGTCGCGCGCAGGCTGTTCAATAACAAAGGCTGCTCCTGCAGTTTACGGTACAGTCGGTGCGCGGCGCTTTCGACATCCTGTTGAAAAGTCAGGTGATAATGCCTGACCGCGCCATCGAAATCGATCAACAATTCCTGGCGCCGGCCGCGCAAGAGCGCGCTCATGTCCCGCCACCAAAGGCGTTGTTGATGCTCCTCGGCCTTGTCGCGCAGTTTATCGGTCATCTGCAGCAAGGCATGTTCGGCGATCTGATGCAACAGCGCGACTTCGTGGCTGGTTTCGGTCAACGCGGATTTCTTGCGGCCGAGCTTCATCAACTGCCTGACCGGCCAGGTCAGAGCCCGGCGCGTGCCGGCCATTATCCCGGCCAACCCCGGAATTTCGAGCAGAGTCAACAGCTCGGCCATCGCGACCTGGAAGGTTTCGTAATGATGCGGATGATTCAAGAAATCGCGCTGATAATTGTCCAGCGCCTGTTTGATCATGTGATCGAGCAACTGCTGCCAGTCCTTCAGCGCCTGATGCTCCTGGGCGATCGGCTCCAGCCATTGCGGCCAATAATATTGCAGCAGTTCCTGCTCGTAACGCGCATGCCTCTTATAGGAGACCAGACCGGCCAGGCGCTGCAGCAAGTTCTGCTGCGCCACAGGCCAGGACGGCAGGCCGGATTGTTTCTGATAATACAGCGGCACGACCTCCGGAAACGGGTCTTTCCGGGCCAGTTGCCATTTTTCCTGCAACGAATGCACGATCAGCGCCTCGGAACCTTCGCTGAGTTTGTTCAGGCAGATCACGGTCGGCTGGCGCAAGGCTTCCAAGGCGGCCATCATCTCCCAAACCGACTGATCGGCGTATTTTTCCTTGCTGACCACCAGCACGACGACATCGGCCAACGCGATGGTCCTAATCACGCCTTCGCGATAGGTCGATGAATCGATCGAATCGAAATCGGGCGTGTCCCAGAGCACGCAGTCGGGCAACATGGAAGAGTGCGAATCTGAGTCCGCCAACGCAAAACAATCGTACCGGTCCTTGCTCAACTGCGTCGGCAGCAACTGCTGAAAGCGTCCGAAATAGCGTTGCAGGCCACCACAATCCTCGCGCCTGACCCGATGGCAAAAACCTTGCGGATGCACCGTATAGCCCGCCAGGGGGCTGACGCCGGCCGCGCCGGACTGAAGCAATACATTCACCAGCGTACTCTTGCCGGCCTGCGTGGGACCTACCACCGCGATCTGCAAGGGCGGCAACGGGGCCGATTCGACCAGCGCGCCCTTGCGCAAAAACGCTTCCGCCATCAGCAACTGATCGATGCGTTGCTGATAAACCCCTTTGATCGATTCGAGATGAGCCTGCTGTAAAATCGTCTGATAACGCTGCTTCAGTAATTGGATAAATTCCAGCATAAGACTTTGCTTGGGTTATAATGACCGATCATTTTACCGAGTTTTTCGAAGATCAGGCGTTATAAATTAACTACAAAAGTAAACAATAACTGCTTAACACCGATCCGTAACATACAGAGGCAGCCTAATGAAAAAAATTTCCGTATTCCTTGTTTTTGTTTTGAGTTGTGCCCTTTTATCGGCCTGCGGCAGAGGCGAACAAGTCAACGGCCACAACATCCGCACCGCCTATAAATCGGTCAAAGTCTTGAAGGAAAGGTTGCCGGCCGAAAAACGCATCGAATTCGAAGTGTCATTCTGGACCATCCGCGACGCGCAAAAGGCCGACGCCGGATTTTTGGACGCGATTGACGGCAAAACCCCGCTCGAAATCATCGATATGGGCAGAGAAATCTACCAGCAGCGCAAGAATTCAGGCTTCAAAGGCTATGAGCAATATACGAGCTGGGAAGACATGATTTCCAAATTCGGCCAGGAAAGATCGCAGCAAGGCGCCGTCAAGAAAGAAGATGCGAAGGATAAGGCGAACGACGTGCTCTATAATTTGCAGCGTTAATCGAAAAAATACATCTTTACTCGGATGGGCCGCTTCGCGCCGGTCCATCCGCAGCCCGCACACCCGCCCAAACCGGGCTAAAAACAATACCCCTTCGGCACCACCGTCACGCCGTTTTCCGAAACCGTAAAACGCGCCGAATCGACGGCCGGATTGCCGCCGATTTTCTCGCCGGGCGGCACCCTCACCTCCTTGTCGATGATGCAACGTTTCAACACCGCGCCGGCCCCTACCTGAACACCGTCGAACAAAATCGAATCTTCGACCAGCGCATTGTCGTCGAGGCGGACTTGCGGAGACAGGATCGAATGCCTGACCGTACCGCCGCAGATCACCGCGCCGCCGCAAATCATCGAGTTATCGAACTGGCCTGTCCGCCCGGAAGCGCCGGGCACCATCTTAGCCGGCGGATATTGGCCGGGATAAGTCCGAATCGACCAGTCCGGCTGATATAGGTTGATCGGCGGCACCGGCAACAACAGATCCATGTTCGCCAGGTAATAGGAATCGACCGTGCCGACATCCCGCCAATAGCGGTCCGGCGTCACGCGCCCTTGTTCGCCGCCGAAACGGTAAGCGAAAACCCGTTGCCTGTCGATCAGGCGCGGAATGATGTCCTTGCCGAAATCGTGGCTCGATTCGGCCAGTTCGTGATCGAGTTTGAGTTCCCGGCACAGTAAATCCATATCGAACACATAGATGCCCATCGAAACGAGGGCCTGCTGCGGATTGTCCGGCAACGCCTGGGGATGCTCGGGCTTTTCGTGAAAGCCCGAAACGCGCTGCGTGGGATCGATCGACATCACCCCGAAGCCGCTCGCATCGGCGAGCGGCACCTGCATGCAGGCAATCGTCAGCTCCGCCCTCTGGTCGCGGTGAAAATGCAGCAAGGCGGCGTAATCCATCCGGTAAATATGATCCCCCGACAGAATCAGCACATGGGTCGCGCTACTGCGCTCGAGCAGATACAGATTCTGCAGGATCGCATCGGCTGTGCCCGCGTACCAGGAATTGCCGGTGCGCATCTGCGGCGGAACCGGGGTGATGTACTCGGAAACTTCCGGATTGAAAATCGACCAACCGTCACGCAAATGTTTTTGCAGGGAATGCGACTTGTATTGTGTCAGCACCAGAATGCGCCGTAGCCCGGAATGCAGGCAATTGGATAGCGTGAAATCGATGATCCGGTATTTTCCGCCAAAGGGCACCGCGGGCTTGGCCCTTTCGGCGGTCAAGGGATGCAGCCTGGAGCCGGCGCCGCCGGCGAGTATGATGGACAGGATTTTGTCGAACATGGGGAATCCTTGCAGCCAAACCTGTCCGCCGAGGCCGAACAGTGATTAAAGGATTAGAAAAGCAAGAGAGGCTGTATTGGGAAACAGCGGCGAATGAATGGGGCTTCCCTCCTCTCCAATCTCAACGAAGTTTGGCGAGGAGAGTTGAAATAATAGATCATAAAAGCAACATTTTCGATAATGAATATGTCACCGCTGCCGGTCGCGCTCTTGTTGCGGGCGGTAGCGGGCCGCTGACATGCTTTTTTGACGATTCGCCAGTTCGCGCCGATGCACTTCGATCAGCATCAATAACACGCAGGAAAATATAAAAGCCGCCATGATAGTCTCCTTAATACGTTAAAAGGAAAACGCCAAGCATGTTTGCTTGACGCCAGTTATCTAGCATTTGTCATGCCATTTCTTCATTTGCTATGCTGATTCACAGCATCAAATAGCAAAAACTTCAAACCAATTGTACGCCGCCGATCTCCTTGGCACCAAAGCAGTGCGTTCTATGACAAAACTTGAATCATCGTAGTGCTTCCCTTACAGATAGAGGCTCACTGCGGCCCACCTAAAATCGCCGGCTCTGAAATACTTACCTTTTTAGTCACCTACCGCTTCAGAATAGTTCAGTTTCGAAAGTTTATCTTGACAACCAACCATTACACTGATAGATGCCAGTTTTGATTTGTGCTATGGATCGCAATTTGAATCAAATCCGCCGTGCACGGTCCTACTTGCCGTAATTCTATGAAATAAGGACGCGACATGACTCTCAAAACCCTATGCAATCGTGAAGTGTTGGTTGCCGCCAAAGACGACAGCATTCTCGAAGCCGCCAAACTGATGCGCGAATATCACGCGGGCGATGTGATCATCGTGGAAGAACGCAACGGCGCGCGCTACCCGGTCGGCATCGTGACGGACAGAGACATTGTGATCGAATTGATCGCCAAGGAGATCGCGATCGACTCGGTCACGGTGGGCGATCTGATGTGCCGCGAGCTGGTGCTCGCGCGCGAAGAAGACAGCCTATTCGACGCGATCAAACTGATGCGTCAAAAAGGTATACGGAGACTGCCGGTGGTCGATCTACACGGCGCGCTGGCCGGTATCATCACCGCGGATGATCTGATCGAGTTGACCACCGAACAGTTGCGAGACATTGCCGGATTGATCGGCAGAGAGCAGGCACTGGAAAAGCAAATCCGTTAACTGTCGCCCGCTAGGGCATTACCTCGATTTTAAAGCCTTCCAGGATGGCTTGGTGGGTGGCTGGCAGGCTTGAAGCCGCGTAGAGCGAGTCATGATCGATCACCGGCGCGGACAACGGCCGGCCGGTGCCCTGCATCAACGTCTTGGCCAGCAACTTGCCGTCCCTGACGCGAATGCCGTAAAGCGTTCCCTGCATGCCGATATCGATGATCCAGACCGCCTCATCGCCGCCCTGGCCAAGCTTCGAAAGCACCGGCAGCGAGGGATGGGAGCGGAAGGCTTGTTTCGCTTCGGCGCTGGCGGGATCGGGATATTGCCAGAAACGTCTGAATTTCGGCGCGCCGTTTTCGAGCACGATCTTCAACGCGACCAAACCGGCCGGATGGGTGTGGTCCGGCACAAAGGTCGGAATCATCACGACCGGTTCACCCTCCACATAACTCAACGCCGGCTGCGTCACGATCATGCCCGCCCATGACATCTTGCAGGGATCTTCCGCCGTGCCGCAGATTTCGGCGATTTGCAGACGATCAAATTGCGTGCCCAGATGCTCCGCATCCAGTAAGGATACGGAGCCGTCCTTGCCCGCCTGAACCAGCACCGAGCGGCCGTCCCGCAAGGCCGCCATGACCGGAGCATTCGCGCCGAGATCATAATCCATCCAGGCCAGGCATTCCGCATAGCTTTTATTATCGCAATCCCCGTTTGCGGGCTTCAAAGGCGCATTGTGTTCCGCCAGCCGCGGAATGAACAAATTCTTGCAGGACGCCATGCAGGCCTTGTCCGGATTGACCGGATCGAAAGCAGCACAAAGCGCTGCATCGCAGCCGGGATCGAATTCGAGTCCGGGTTTCAGCCGCATCAGCGTATTCGCATAATCGTGCCGGGATAAATCCACCTGACCATTGCCGGTCGGCACGAAGATTTGATAACTGTCGCCCGCTGGGTAAATCTGCGGACCCGGTGGCGTCCAGATGCCGCCGCCGCAGATCATTTCCTGGGTGCCGTACTCTACCGTGACCGGACATTCGGCTTCCGGCGTCGTCAACAATGTCGATCTAACCGCCTGTTTTGCGCCGCGTTGCCGCCAGGCATCCAGATCGATTTCAAACAGCCAGCCGTGAAAAGGCTGGGTATCGCCGGCATTGCCGAAAGAAGCGTAAACGCTGCCGAGGCCGCCGCCTTTATTGGCCGCATGCTGCAAGGCCGCGTGCGAATAGGCGGTCTGAGGATTGAATTTGACAAGGGACCGGCCGTCGGCCGACGGCTTTTCGGCATCGACCTCCAGTACCGGAAATGCCGGATCCAGCCTCTTGTTCGCCATGTCGATCACCGCGAGGCGATGGCTCACGCGCACGCCATGATCGAGGCATTGATAGACGATAATCAGCTTATCCCCGACAAGCACCGGAGTCGATACCAGTTCAACCGGCTGTCCTTCAGGCGCCGGCGCCTTCAGTTTCCAATCCAGCGCGCCGGTTTCGGCATCCAGCATCGCGATGATGCCGTCGGAAGACGTAACGACGATCAAGCGTTGATCTTGACCTTGATACAGCAAGGGGGATGCGATGAGGGTCTGATCGAAGGTGACCGGCGGAAGACCGGGAGCCGGGAACAAGGAAGTCAGGACGACCTGTTCGGGTTCGTGCTCAGTCGCAAACCCCGGTATTTGATAGTTCGACAAGAACAGACCCGCGGTGATAATCAGGGCGGCCTGCACATAAACCGGCGTAAATCTCATGAAGGCGTTGAGGCAATGATGTTAAGTCGCCGTGATGTCAAGCGGCAACGGTTATGGAATGTTCAAGAATGCAATTCGAAATTTTAAAAAACGAAAATGACAACAGGATGTCACTCGTTTTACAAAACGATGAAAAATACCGACTCGGATTGATTTGCCTTAACGGCTTAATTTCCACCTCCACCATGTCATCAAAACGTCACCCGTTTGTCATCGAGCGTTAACGCACCCGTCGCGGAACTGACATCTTGCTCCCGTAATTTATCGGCATCCTTTATCAACCAAGAGCAGCCGATGAAAAACCTCAATCCGGAGACCAACCAGCCAGCCGCCAAACGCTTCAGCAGCTTTGTCGCGGATTCGGAAGCGATGATAAAAGCCGCGCAAGAACTCCGCTACCGGGTCTTCGCCCGGGAAATGGGCGCCAAACTGAAATCTGCCTCCGAAGAGTTGGATTATGACGAAATCGATGCGTATTGCGATCACTTGATCGTCTATGACAATCTGAAGCAAAAAATCGCCGGCTACACGCGCCTGTTGAATCATGAACAGGCCAAGGTACTCGGCCGCTTTTATTCCGAGGCGGAATTCGATCTGAGTAAGATCATGGCCCTGCCCGGCCGTTTTCTCGAAATCGGCCGCACCTGCGTCGACCCCGACTACCGCGGCGGCGCGGTATTGACGACCCTGTGGTCGGCGCTCGCGCAATACGCGATCGAAGGCGGTTATCAGTATCTGCTGGGCTGTGCGAGCATCACGCCGGGCCCGAGCGGTTATGCGGTCGACGCGATTTTTCGCCATATCGACGACAAAAACATCGCGCCGCTGGCCTTGAGAACCACGCCGACGATCAAGGTGCCCGAGCATTTGCGCTGCCAACGCGACGAGTCCGGCATTCCGCCGCTGTTGAAGGCTTATTTGCGTTTCGGCGCGCTGGTGTGCGGCGAACCGTTCTGGGACGAAGACTTCAACTGCATCGACCTCTTGATGCTGATGCCGCTCGAACAATTGGAACAGCGTTACAGCAAGCACTACCTGAAAGACGGTCAAGTTGCCAATGAAAGCGAAAATTCGGCAGTACTCTAGAGCATTTCGCCTGGCCCTGTTGTTCTTGGGGGGATTTTTGATTGCCGGGGGACTTTTCCCGGCAATCCGTTGGGTGCTGCCGACTATCAGGGCCAAGCATCTCAGGGACCAGATCAAAATACGCTGGCTGCGCTCTTTTAGCCGCACCCTGAATCTGAAGGTGATCAAGCAAGGCCATGTCGCCCGGCGCCCGGCCTTCATCGTCAGCAACCACGTGTCCTGGCTGGACATCATCGTCCTGGGCCAGTTTGCGCCGGGCTGTTTCGCCGCGAAAAGCGACATTGCCGGGTGGCCGCTGATCGGATACTTGTCGCGTCAGGCCGGCACCGTTTTTATCCGCCGTGGCGATAAGAAGCAGATCCTGCAAACCACCGAATCGATGGCCTGGCAATTGCGCCAGAACGGCAATATCCTGGTGTTTCCGGAAGGAACGACCACAGACGGCAGCGAAGTGCTCGATTTCCACGCCTCGCTGTTCCAGCCTGCCCTGTTGACCCAGGCCGCAATTCAACCGGCGGCGATTCGTTATTTGCATGCAGCGAAGGAAACCGCGCCCTTCATCGCCGATGACGAATTTCTCGCGCATTTGTTCAAGATGCTGGCGCTCGAAACGATCGAAGTCAGGCTCGACTTTCTGCCGGTAATCGACAGCGAAGGCAAAACCCGCAACGCGGTCAGCGGCGAAACCAAAGGCCTGATCGAAACCGCCTTGGCATCTCCCGAACCCTTGAGGCGGCCCTGGCGTGCGCAAATATTGTGACCGCCTTGCCCTCCCTCGGCAAGAAAATCACCCAAGCAAAAGACGCCCCAGCCTGTTGTCAGTGCGGATAAAGTTTGAGTAAAATCGCCTTGACCGGCGCCGCGCCAGCCCTGCCGGTCAACGCGGTTACGCTCAATTCACCACGGGAATAACCTTCATCATGGCAGATATTCACTTACCGGAACTCGACCAGCTCGAGCGCATCATCGAACAATTCGGCAGCCGCGCGCAGTGCGAAATCATCGCGCGCATTCCGTACAAGCAGCACCAATTCCCGATCCATTGCATCACGCTTGGTTCAAATCAGCCCGAGGCGCCGACACTGGCGTTTTTCGGCGGCGTGCACGGCCTCGAAAAAATCGGCTCGGAAGTGATTCTGTCGTTGATGAGGACAATCAGCCGCCTGCTCGACTGGGATGAAGAATTTGCCTCCCGGCTGCAAAAATCGCGGCTGATCTTCATGCCGCTGGTCAATCCGGTCGGAGTCTATGTCGGCACACGCGCGAACGGCAACGGCGTCGATCTGATGCGCAATTCGCCGGTCGACAGCGACGGCGCCACCAAGCTCTATTGCGGGCATCGCATCAGCCCCCGCCTGCCCTGGTACCGCGGCAGCGAACACGAAATGGAACAGGAAGCGCAGGCGCTGTGTCGTGTCGTCGAAAAACATCTCTTCGGTTCGCGCTTGTCGATTGCGGTGGATCTTCACTCCGGTTTCGGCATCCGCGACCGCCTGTGGTTTCCCTATGCCTCGCGCAAGACGCCGTTCAGCCATCTGGCCGAAATGATGGCGTTGAAGGAAAACTTCGACCGCTGCTACCCCTATCATATCTACAAGATCGAACCGACCTGCACCGAATACCTGATCAACGGCGATTTATGGGATTATCTGTTCGATCAATTCGTCGAGCAAGCCCCGGAAGAGCGCCTGTTCCTGCCGCTGACGCTCGAAATGGGTTCCTGGCTCTGGCTGCGCAAGAGTCCTTTGCATCTTTTTTCACGCCATGGGCTGTTTCATCCGATCCTGCCGCACCGCCAGCAACGCATCTACCGGCGGCACTTTTTGCTGTTCGACTTCCTGCACCGCAGCCTGCTCTATCCGTCGGCCTGGACACAGTTGACCGAGCCGCAAAAACAACTGAATATGCAAAGAGCGCAGGAGCTCTGGTATGACTGAACAACATTTTGTTTTACTGCGCGGATTGACCCGCGAATCCGCGCACTGGGGCGATTTCGTGCCGCAGTTGCAAGCCGCGTTTCCGCATGCGAAACTGACCCTGCTCGACCTGCCCGGCGCAGGTCCTTATTTTCAAGAGACCTCGCCGAACTCGGTCAAAGGCATCCTGGAGAGCGTCCGCATGCAAGCGCTCGAAAAAGGCGCGCTCGGCAAATCCGCAACGCTGATTGCGATCTCCTTGGGCGGCATGGTCGGCTGGGAATGGCTGCTGAGGTATCCTAAGGATTTCAGCAGCGCGGTGTTGATCAATACCAGTCTGGGCGGCCTCAGCCCCTTTTATCGGCGCCTGCGCTGGCAATGCTACGGCCAATTGTTTGCCGCGGCCGGGAATCGGGCTATCGAAGCGCGGGAACCGGCACTGCTCAAACTGCTGAGCAATCGCGAAGACAATTATCGACAAACCGCCAACGACTGGATAGCGATTCAGAAAGCGCGCCCGGTCAGCGGCAAAAACGCCTACCGCCAACTCTATGCGGCAGCCACCTATCGACCCGGTGGCGCCAAACCCAAACCGCCGGTTCTCTTATTGAACAGCCTCGGCGATAAGCTGGTTTCGCCGCATTGCTCCACAGCGATAGCGCAAAAA
Organism: Methylomicrobium lacus; assembly: GCF_041897535.1. GTDB lineage: Bacteria > Pseudomonadota > Gammaproteobacteria > Methylococcales > Methylomonadaceae > Methylomicrobium > Methylomicrobium lacus_A. The sequence goes on along the minus strand of NZ_CP169217.1, from coordinate 72,099 downwards.
TGGCAGCTGGAACTCCACACCCATCCCTGGGGCGGGCATGACTTGACGCTCGATGCGAGCGAATGGGTCGTGGCGGAGGTAGGCGACTGGCTCAAGAAAACACAGGCGGCAGGATAACGGCGTTTCGTAACCTCCACCCCCGCCCTGGATCGGCGCCGTCCATAACCCAGTCTCAACGGTTTTATCGCCCTGGCCATTCCTTATTTCAAAATCTGAAACAGATTGCTGTAGTCATCGGTCCACAATGGCACCGCCGTGCGGTATCCTGCCATCCTATCGGCATGATCCCTGATCGCGGGTACATCCAGCACGGCCGTATCGCGCGCCATGAGCAGCCAATCGGTCGGGTAGCCGCCCTTCGCATCGCCCGGATAACTGACGCTGGCGATGCTCAAACCATGGAATTTCGCCAGCTGCCAAACGACGGGACGCAGATCGAGATGCAGGTTCGAAACATGAACCGCAATCATGCCGTCCGGCGCGAGATGCTTCAGATACAAATCGAAGGCTTCCCGGGTCAATAAATGCACGGGTATCGCATCGCTGCTGAAAGTATCCAGGACAAGCACATCGAAATGTTGCGGCTTGCCGCTCGCCAGTTCGCGCTCCAGCGAGATGCGCGCATCGCCGAATACGATTGTGACCTTTGCCTTGCAATGTTTCAAGTAAGTAAAATAATCGCCCTTGCCTTCGGCCAGCGCGATCACGCTCGGATTGATTTCATACAGGCGGTATTCGTCGCCGGCTTGTGCATAGGATGCAAGCGTCCCTACGCCGAGTCCGAACAATCCGACCTTCATGCCCCTGCCATGCCGCGGGTGATTCAACAAGGCCAGCCCGCCGCCGCTTTCGCGCGCATAATAAGTGGTCGGCAGATTGCGCAGGGCAGGATTGATGAATTGCATGCCATGCACCGTGGTGCCGTGCGACATCTGATAGGCCGGCTCCCTCGTGTTCAAGGGCACAACTTCCCCCACCCGGATCACGCCAAAGAAATTTCTCTCGGCAAACAGGGCCCCGGAAAATCTGCCGAAAAGGCTCATCGAGGCCGTGAACAACAGAAATACGGTCAACATGAATCGCGCCCATTCGGCATGATTTTCCGTACGCGACGGTTGCAATACCCTGAGCCATACCGCCAATGCCAACGCCAAGGCGACCACAAACTCCCAATAGCCGTTGAACAGCAAGGGAGCGATCAGGCTGGCGAAGATACCGCCCAGGGCGCCGCCAATCGAGATCATCAAATAAAACGCGGTCAAATGCCTTGCCTCGGGGCGAAGCCGGTACAACTCGCCATGGCACAGCATACAGGCTGAAAACAGATAACAGCAATAAGTGAAGATTTGCACGAAGACATGCAAAGACTTCATCTGAAACAACACATAGATCAGCAAGCCGACCGACAGCGCAAACAGCAGCAGATAGCGTTTGCGGCCATACCCCGCATCGCCCGAAAAGGTCAGGATAAAGGAAAGCAGATACAGCGTCAGCGGCAAAATCCACAGAAACGGGATCACCGCCACTTCCTGCGAGATTTGATTCGTGGTCGACAGCAGCAACAAAGACGCGGAGCCGCTGAGCGCAATCCATAACGCTTTTGTGGCCGTTGCCGGCGGCGAACTACCCGAGTCTCCCTTTGACCCCGATTGAACCGGCGGCTTGCTTCCTGCATTCCGAATCGCGATAAAAACGACCAGCAGGCTAAAGACGATGAATCCGATTGACCAGGTCCAGCCCTGGTGTTTGAGCGATTGGTAGGGTTCGACCAAGGTCGGGTAGGTCAGCAATCCCAACAGCGAACCGGTGTTGGAAAGCGCGTACAAACGCGCATAGGATCGTCCCGGAAAGAGGCGGCTGAACCAGGCCTGCATCAGGGGGCCATTGGCCGCCAGAATGAAATAAGGCAGCGCGACCGTAATCAGCAGCAGGATAAAAATTTCGGAAATCGGCGAAGCCGCCGCCAACGGCTTCATGCTGGCCGGCGGCGTGACCGGTGAAGTCCAGAGCCAGCCCAGCCCGAGCGACAATGCGACCGCCGCAACCGCTAACAGGCTATGCGTGAGACTTTGGTGTGGAATCTTGACTCTGTCGACTAACCAGTAGGCATAGGCATAGCCGCCGGTGAGCAGCACCTGAAAGAACAGCATGACCGTTGTCCAGACCGCCGGGGAGCCGCCAAACCAGGGCAAAATGACCTTGGCGATGATCGGCTGGATCTGAAATAGCAGAAATGCCGAAAGAAAAATGCTGGCGGCAAAGATGAACCTGAGAATATGATCTTTCATGACAAGGCAGCCGGCTCCAGATGTTAATTACAGAAACAACCCTCTTGTCAATAATAGCCGACTTTTTCTCGCCTTTTTTGCCCGCTTTCCGCGCGGCTCACTCGACTGCGCGGGCAAACCAATCTATTTAAGCCGTTTTTTCAAGATACTGCACGATCAACTGCACACTGCGGTTGCCCCTGAATTCGTTGATGTCCAGTTTATACGCCGCCCGGCAGGCGCGAAGACCGAGCCATTTTTCGGGATGATCGATAAAGAAGGCGATCGCGTCGATCAAGAAACCGCCGCTATTTCTGAGCACCAGTTTCAGATGTTTCTGGCCGACGATGCTGGCCTGCACGACCTCGAACTCGCCGTGAAAAATCGGTTCCGGAAAGCCCTGCCCCCAGGTCGCGGCATTTTGCAGGAGCTCGGCGAATTCGACGGTCATTTCCTTTTCGCCGAGTTCGCCGTCCGAAAGCACTTTTTGCTCCAGATCGACGGCGTCCAGGCGCTTTCGCACCATTTCGTCGAATGCCAAAGCGAAAGGCGGATAATCGTGCATCGCGATGCTCATGCCGGCCGCCATCGCGTGGCCGCCGAACTTGCTGAGCAGGTTCGGATGCGCGGCGGCGATGTCGCTGAGCACGTCGCGAATATGAATGCCCGGAATCGAGCGGGCCGAGCCCTTGATCTGGTCCTTGCCCGCCGGCGCGAACGCGATCACCGGGCGATGCAGGCGGTCCTTGATCCTTGACGCCAGAATGCCGATCACGCCCTGATGCCAGTTCTGATCGAACAGGCAGACGCCGGCCGGCAGACGGCTTTCGTCGAGTGCGCGCATTTCATTCAGCAGCGACATCGCCTCGTGTTTCATCTGGCCTTCGATTTCCTTACGGCCGTTGTTCAGATCATCGAGTTGCTGGGCAATCTGCCTGGCCTCTTCGGGATCGTCGCTGAGCAGGCATTGAATGCCCAGCGACATATCGTCCAGACGGCCCGCCGCGTTCAGCCGCGGCCCCAGCGCAAAACCGAGGTCGGAGGCGCTCAGCGTGGCCGCTTTGCGGCCCGCCACTTCGATCAGCGCGTGGATGCCGGGATGCGCCTTGCCCATCCGGATTCTGAGCAAGCCCTGATGCACCAGCGTGCGGTTGATGCGGTCGAGCTCGACCACGTCGGCGACCGTGCCGAGCGCTACGTAGTCGAGCAACTGGCCGAGATTCGGATCGGGCAAGCCCTTGGCCTGAAACCAGCCGGTCTCCCGGAGCCGGCTTCTGAGCGCCAACAGGCAATAAAACATCACGCCGACGCCGGCCAATGCGCCGCTCGGGAATTTGTCGTCGGGCAGGTTAGGATTCACGATCGCATCGGCGGCCGGCAGTTGCTCGCCCGGCAAATGGTGATCGGTCACCAACACCTTGATGCCGGCCTGTTTGGCGACATTGACGCCTTCGAGGCTGGAAATGCCGTTATCGACCGTGATGATCAGATCCGGATTTTCGAGTTTGACCAGTTCGACGATTTCAGGCGTCAGACCGTAGCCGTACTCGAAGCGATTCGGCACCACAAAACTGACGCGTTTGGCGCCGAACAATTGCAGTCCCTTGATCGCAACCGCGCAACTGGTCGCGCCGTCGGCGTCGAAATCGGCGACGATCACGATTTTTTGCTGCTGTTCCAACGCGGTGATCAGCTGCGTAACCAGCTTTTCGATGCCGGCCAGGAGCCACGGCGACGGCAACTTGGCCAGGGAGCGGTCCAGATCATCCGGTGACATCACGCCACGGGCCAAAAAAATGCGTTCGAGCAAAGGGTGCAGACCTTCGACAGGCAGATGTTTTTGCGTCAACGGACGGTTGATGATGGTTTTCTTGATGCCTTGATGGTACATGCGTTTTGGGGGCGTGGCGGCTTTAATGAAGTGATACGGGACCGCCATTATAGCGTTAAATAATCGTGCCGATGCTTCCGGGTTATGCTTATGGTCAAAACAGCCAACCCACATTATGGCGAAACCCGTCAGGAATGATGACTTGAATCAATAGCCTGCAAACCGATAAAATGATAAAGTGGAATAGTATCGCTAATGTGAGTGGAATTTTTTTGAGTATTCATCCCCTTGTAGTTGATCTAGATGGAACGCTGATTCGCACAGACATGCTCCACGAGTCGGCATTGAAAGTCTTGCGTGATGGACCATGTAATATATTGCGAATTCCCTTTTGGTTAGCGCGGGGAAAGGCCGCGCTCAAGCGGCGTTTGGCTGACCGAACCCTCTTCGACCCCGCTTCCCTGCCCTATAATCACGAGTTACTGGACTGGCTAAAACAGCAACGGACTCAGGGTCGAAAGTTAATCCTGTGTACGGCTAGCGATCTTTCCATCGCAACCGCAATATCCGATCATCTCGGCGTTTTTGACGAAGTGATGGCGAGTAACGGGATAAACAACCTAGCCGGAAAACACAAAGCAGAGGCGCTTGAACAGCGTTTTGGGCCTGCCGGTTTCGATTATGCGGGCAATTCGCGTGCCGATCTGCCAGTTTGGCAAAGCGCTCGCCGGGCCATCATCGTTAATGCGTCAACCGACTTGATCCAAAAAGCGAAGGCTTTTTGCGAGGTTGAACAAATATTTCCCTCCCCCTCTATCAACTTAAATAGTCTGCGGCGGGTGCTACGTGCGCACCAATGGCTGAAGAACTTACTGCTGTTTGTCCCGCTATTTGCGGCGCATCAGTTCACAAACCTGGGCGCTTGGCCGGCCCTCATTCTGGCTTTTTTCTCGTTTAGCCTGTGCGCCTCGTCAGTTTATATCGTCAATGACTTGCTCGATCTGGAGAGCGACCGGCTGCATCCGCGCAAATGCAATAGACCCTTTGCCTCGGGTGTGGTCCCGGTATGGATGGGCGTGGCCCTGGCGCCTCTTTTACTGCTGGTTAGTCTTGGTTTAGGTCAACAAGCCGGCGGTACCTTTTTACCCTGGCTGGAATTTTATTTCGTGCTGACCTGCGCTTACTCCTTTGGGCTCAAAAGGCTGATATTGCTGGACTGCCTGACCCTCGCGATGCTTTATACTTTGCGCATCATCTCAGGCGCTTCCGCTGCCGGCCTAGGGCTGTCCTATTGGCTGCTTGCGTTTTCCGTTTTCATGTTTTTGTCGTTAGCCTTCGTCAAACGCTATGCGGAATTGGAGGTACAGTTGCTAAATGGAAAGCAACAGGCGCATGGGCGCGGCTATTACACATCAGACGCCCCCCTGGTGCAAACGCTGGGCATCACTTCAGGATATGCGGCCGTCCTCGTTCTGGCGCTTTATCTCAATAGCGAAGCCGTCGTAAAGCTTTATCGGACCCCCGAATGCATATGGGGGGCGGTACCCGTGATGCTGTTCTGGATCAGTTGGATGTGGATGCAAGCCCACCGGGGCAACATGCATGATGACCCCTTGGTCTTTGCCGTTAAAGACAAAGCCAGCCTACTGTCGGGTATCGCGTTTGCGGGGGTCTTGGCGATTGGCACGATGGGTTGGCCATGGTAGCGGTTTCATCGTGGGGAAGGCAGGGGCGTTGGGAACACGAAGTCAGGCATCTGACCGACCGACATCAGGTAGCTGATCAGCTGAAAAACAGCCGCCCCGGTCTCGCCTATGGCATGGGGCGCAGCTATGGCGACGCCTGTCTGAATCCGGACGGGGTGTTGTGGAAGACGACCGGGCTGGATCGCTTCATTAGCCTTGACGAAAACCTGGGGCGGCTTGTTTGTGAAGCCGGCGTCCTCCTGCGCGACATCCAGCGGCTCATGATTCCGCGCGGATGGATCCTTCCTGTCACCCCCGGTACGCAACTGATTACCGTGGGCGGCGCCATTGCCAACGATGTCCATGGCAAGAATCATCATGTATCTGGCTCCTTTGGCAACCATGTGCAAAGGATTAAGCTCACGCGTACCGACGGCACGACCATCGAATGCGGCCCTGACTTAAGGATGGACTGGTTTGCCGCCACAGTCGGCGGGCTAGGCCTCACCGGGGTCATTACCGAGACAGAAATTCAATTACGCCGGGTAGCCGGCCCCTGGCTAACCACCGAGACCGTACCTTATGACAACTTGGATCAATTTTTCCGTTTAGCCGACGATTCCGAAGCCGATTGGGAGCATACCGTTTCATGGATCGATTGCCTGGCCGGGGAAGAAGGACGTGGGCTCTTCATGCGCGGCAATCCGACCGATATTGCCCCATATTCCGAACCTCACGGACGGAAATTGACAATGCCTTTCGCACCTCCCATATCCATTGTTAACAGGTTGACGCTGCGACCGTTAAACCTGGCGTATTACAACCTCAACAAATGGAAAGCCGGCAGCCGCATTGTCCATTACGCGCCTTTCTTTTACCCGCTCGACAACCTGCAAGACTGGAACCGGATGTACGGACCGAAAGGCTTCTTCCAGTATCAGAGCGTCATACCGCGCAAAGTGGGGCATGATGCGGTGCGGGCCATGCTGCGTGAAATCGCTAAATCGGGTGAGGGATCGTTCCTGGCCGTATTGAAGACCTTCGGCGACCGCCAATCCTTAGGGATGATGAGCTTCCCGCAGCCTGGCGTGACCCTGGCTCTGGACTTCCCCAATAGAGGGGAGCGGACGCTGAAGCTCTTTGCGCGTCTGGACGTCATCGTGCGCGAGGCCGGCGGACGCATTTATCTCGCCAAAGATGCGCGCATGCCTCGCGATCTTTTCGAGGCAGGCTATCCAAACCTTTCCAAATTTCTGCAATACCGTGACCCCGGCATCAGTTCGGCGCTGTCGCGGCGACTCATGGGACATTAATCGTGTCAAGCATCAAAAAAAGAATCGTCATCATCGGCGCAACCTCATCTATCGCCGAGCATTGCGCACGCTTATGGGTCAAGGATGCCGGTGTCGATCTGACGCTGGTCGGCCGTGATCAGGACAAAACTGAACGCATCGCGGCCGACCTTCGGGTGCGCAGCCCGCAATCCATTATTCGGGCACGTGAAGCGGACTTCGTTGATCCCGTCGCCATTCATCATTTGGTCACTGACATCGTCACGGGTGAATCAACCGATATCGTACTGATCGCGCACGGTTTTTTGCCTGACCAAGCGGTATGCCAGCGAGACCTTAGTGCCTGCCATGATGCCCTGACAGTGAACAGCATCTCTCCTGCGCTGTTTGCGGAAGCATTCGCAGGCCCTATGCAGAAAGCCAATCGGGGGACTTTGGCGATAATCGGTTCGGTGGCTGGAGACCGAGGGAGGAAGTCGAATTATGTCTATGGCGCCGCCAAGGGATTCGTTGCTCGCTATGCCCAGGGACTTCAACATCGTCTGGCAGGATCGGGCGTTAAGGTGGTTTTGATCAAGCCGGGGCCGACAGATACGCCGATGACAGAACATCTAAAGCAGCAAGGGAAGCCTCTCGCCAGTGTCACCGAGGTAGCGCAGTCAATCGTCGATGGCATAAATCAAGGTAAGCCGGTTATTTATGCGCCGGCTAAATGGGCCTTGATCATGATGATCATTCGACATCTGCCCCGATTTGTTTTCAACCGAATGGATATATAAATACCAAGCCGCCAATGAACCCAACTAATCAAAAAATCATCCTACCCGGCGGAGCCGGTCTTGTTGGACAGAACCTCGTCGCCCGACTTAAGGCAAAGGGATACAACGATATCGTCGTTCTCGACAAGCATCGTGCCAATTTGGCTGTTCTGAAACAGGTTCAGCCGGATATCACCGCGGAGTATGCAGACTTGTCCGAACCCGGTGCATGGCAGCACTATTTCGTGAATGCCGAGGTCGTCGTGATGTTGCAGGCCCAGATCGGCGGCAATGAGTATCAAGACTTCGTCCATAACAACCTGGATTCCACCCGTCTTATTCTTGATGCCATCAAGGCTAACAAGGTGCCCTACCTCGTTCACATCAGTTCCTCGGTTGTGGAATCGGTCGCGGATGATTTCTATACCAACACCAAGAAGGATCAGGAGCGCATGGTGCTGGAAAGCGGAATCCCCTGTCCGATATTGCGCCCGACCTTGATGTTCGGCTGGTTTGACCGCAAGCACTTGGGCTGGCTCTCTCGCTTTATGAAAAAAGTGCCGGTTTTCCCCATTCCCGGACACGGCCGCTACATGCGCCAGCCTCTATATGTGGGCGACTTCTGCAATATCATTATCCGTTGCATAGAAAACCGCATTCCCGATGGCATTTATAATATTTCCGGCCATGAAAAGGTCGACTACATTGACCTCATACGCGAAATCAAGCGCGCGACAGGCGCAAAAACCCTGATTACCAAGATTCCCTATCGTTTGTTTTATAGCTTGCTGTGGATCTGGGGGCTGTTTGATAAGCATCCTCCCTTCACGACCCAGCAACTGGCCGCGCTGATCGCGAAAGATGAATTTGAAGTGATCGATTGGCCCGGTATTTTTGGCGTACCCTACACACCTTTTAACCAAGCCATCGATGAAACCTTTAACGATCCCGCTTACAGCAAAGTGGTATTGGAGTTCTAAAGATGAAGCAACGCATTGCCGTGCTGGGCGCAGGGCCAATGGGACTGGCGGTAGCCTATCAATTGGCGCGTGACGGGCATCAGCCGATCGTCTTCGAAACCGATGACAGAGTGGGCGGCATGACCGCCGCATTCGATTTCTCCGGCTTGACGATTGAACGCTATTATCATTTCCATTGTATCTCCGATCATGCCTTCCTGAAGATTTTGGAGGAGCTGGGTATTGCCGACAAGATGCGCTGGGTAGAAACGAAGATGGGCTACTGGTACCAGGATCGACTGCAACCTTGGGGAAATCCCGTGGCCCTCCTGAAGTTCCGAGGACTAAGCCTGGTGGCAAAATTCCGCTACGGTCTCCATGCTTTTCTGTCCACCCAGCGCAACGACTGGAAACCTCTGGATCCTATCGAAGCCACAAATTGGATTAAACGCTGGGTGGGCGCTGAGGCGTATGAAGTCCTGTGGCGCAGGTTGTTCGACTACAAGTTTTACGATTACGCGAATAACCTGTCGGCGGCCTGGATTTGGAGCCGAATTCGCCGAATCGGCCGATCGCGCTACAACCTATTCCGCGAAAAGCTGGGTTACCTGGAGGGCGGGTCGGAAACCTTATTGCAAGCCATGCGCGCGGCTATCGAAGCGCACGGCGGCCAGATTCGCCTCAAATCGCCTGCCAGTCAAGTGATTATCGAAGAGGGGAAAGTGCGAGGCTTAGAGGTGGCTGGCCAAACCGAAATTTTCGACAAGGTGATCAGCACCATTCCCCTGCCTTATGTGCCCCGACTGATACCCGATTTGCCGCCCGATATTTTGGAGCGCTTCCAGGCCGTCAAGAATATCGCGGTTGTCTGTGTGATCGTCAAACTCCGCAAGGCCGTGACCGAAAACTTCTGGCTGAATATCAATGACCCTGAAATGGATATTCCGGGCTTGGTGGAATACACTAATTTGCGGCGCCTGGATAGACACATCGTGTATGTTCCGTTCTACATGCCGGGTGAACATCCGAAATTTGCCGAACCGGATCAAGCCTTCCACGATAAGGTACGCCGTTATTTGAAAAAAATTAATCCGGGGCTAATCGACGAGGATTTCATCGCCCTGCACTCCAGCCGTTACCGTTACGCACAACCGATTTGCGATCCGGGTTATTTGGATAGACTGCCTCCGGCCGCACTGCCGGTAAAAGGCCTATGGGTGGCCGATACGTCTTATTATTACCCGGAAGATAGAGGCATCTCCGAGAGCATTGATTTTGGCAGAAGCCTAGCGAGGCAAGCGACGGCGTGATCGGGTTGTTTATATCGAAGCAGTTTCTGGCTTTTTTGCTGACCGGGGGGACGGCCGCGGCCGTCAACTTTAGTGCCAGAATTTTTTACAACCAGTGGCTGGACTTTTCCTCCGCCGTGATTTGCGCCTATCTCACCGGGATGATTACCGCCTTTTTGCTGGCCAAGCTGTTTGTATTCAAGGATAGCCGGCAGTCAATACACCGTTCTGCTGTGTTTTTTGTCCTGGTCAATGGGGTTGCGATCCTGCAAACCTGGGCCATCAGCATGGCGTTGGCCTATTATCTTTTGCCATCGCTGGGGGTCACCTTATTCGTACCCGAAATCTCTCATGCTGTCGGCGTAGCGTTTCCAGTCTTCACCAGCTACATCGGACACAAACGCTGGTCATTTCGCTAACTGGGGTTACTCTAAAAATTTTGATTCGTCGATAGTAAAAATCACCCTATGTTCCTACAGCATAAATTCGCGCCAAGCTTGATCATTTCCGGCATCACTGTCGTGCATCTACTGCTTATCTTGCTGCCTCCTGTCAACTTTGAGTTCGCATTCGTGGATGCAGCCCGGTATTTCAGTTCCCACGATCAAGTCTTGTTGGACCAGTATTTCACCTATCAGGCCAATACGCTCGGCATGCCCTATCTTGCCTGGATCCTGTCTGAAATACTGCCAGCCATGAACATGCTTTCAGTGATCCGCCTGCTTTCCGTTGCCGGCATCGTTCTTTTCGGTTACGGAATACTCAATATATGCAGGCATATGGGCCGGCAAGACAATGCCATCATTCTCCTGCTGATTCTATTGAACCCTCTGGTATGGATTTTCTCCGCCAGAGGGACGGCGGATTTTTTACCTGCAGCCGTCGGCGTTTTTGCAATTTCCCTCGCCCTTGGCGCAAACCCTACGCGGCTAAGAACCTTGGTGTCAGGGATATTGCTGGGATTCGCCGCCATATTGAAATACCACGCCTTATGCCTCTCGGTATTCCTGATCGCATTACTCTGGAGCCGCAGGCAAGAGCGATGGGTATTGCTTTCCTCCTTTGCCGTGATAGCGATTGCGATAGCCGCCGTTGCGGCCTATATGATCACGGCGCATGCACACTTCGGCTTCTGGGTTACGCCGCCTAAATTCCAATCCGTTCACCACGTGGCGATGGCGGGGATCATCAGCAATTTCATCTCTTACGCCGGCTTTCTGGTCATCTTGAGTGGCCCGCTATCCCTGGTTGTGCCTGAAGCCCGGCAATATTTAGTGAAATTCTGGAAATTTCTGCTCCCAGTGTTGATATTTTTGTTTCTTGCGGGGATGTCTATGCTACAAACCAATGGAGAAATGAATTTCGGTCCTCTTGACCGCTGGATCAGCAAGAGGATGGCGTCAGGGATTTTTTTACTGCTCGGCTTAGGTTTGCTCTCACCCATCCTATTGCAGTTTTCAGAGCGCGATCAAACAGGCAAACTGAAAAAATGCCTGGGACTCGCCGTGATCTTAACATTGTTGGTATTTTCATTAAGCCGCCCGGCTCAGCGCTACTTGCTGCTAGTATTGCCATTCTTTGTGCTGGCGTTGCCCATAGGGGCGTTCAGGTTGCGCTCGATCTTTATTGGCACCATTGCCTTATATATCGCCATCAACGCGTTTATCAGCTATAGCCAATGGTGCACAGGAACAGCGGCTGAACAAATGGCGGCTGCGATCGAACGAGCGGGTTTGCTTGAAGCCAGCAAAGCCGGAGCCATAAAAGCGCATGTTGGCAACCGTTTCTACCAAGCAAAGCCTAAAAATTTATTGTATGTCGTGGTACCCGGGAATAATCCCCGAGCCATAATCACCAGCAAAAGCGGCTTATCTTTCGCACAGACATCCTTCTCTCTTGTATCGATAGCTAAGGATGGCAACCCTGTTAAAATTGATGCCCCGGAATGAAATCCCGAGATAAAGTTGTCGAGGCTACATGGACATTTAGGGCTTGCTGCCCTTGGCTTTTGCTGGTTCAAACATCAAGGATTTCGCGTCAACGCTCACGTCCGAGCAATTCCGAGATCGCCCGAAGCAAGCGCCGACTTTGCCGGTGTCATCAAATCGGCTCCACCGTTATGTTGATATGCAGAGATTAAGTGTCATATAATTGGGCTCTTTTTGAACTTTGTAAATAATCTACCGTCATATTCGTTTATAATGATGAATGGCTGAGAGATCGGGCTTGATCTAGCGATCACCGGCATCGCAACAAAATTCAAATTACCCCCTCAACACTGGAGGTCGGCGAGATGCTTGAATACAAAGATTCTCCCCAATCCGGAACCCATGCTACGGTTGTCCCGGCAGAAAGGCAGTCAACTCTGTCACCGGCGGCAAATTAACCCGAGTAGCGCCACGCGTTGTATGGCCGGTTAAAAGGCTTGACCGCATACAACCTTCTTCACCCCCACTAAGGACACCTTTTGAAAAGATTATTTGTTGGAAACTTGCCCAGCGACGCGACCGAAGCCAGCGTAACGGCTTTATTCTCGGAGTTCGGCAAAGTGCATTCCATTGAGCTCGTCACCGACTTGTTTAGCGGTAGATGCAAGGGTTTTGGCTATGTCGGCATGGAAGGCCACGAAGCCAGGGCAGCCATCGCAAAACTCAGCGGCATTCTGTTCGGCGGCAAGCCGCTCAGAGTCAGTTTTGAAGTTTCTACCGGTAAAAAAGGCAGACGCCGCTAGCTGCCATCGAATAACTTTCGCTACTTTTTCGGGTTTCGGGGCGACATCTCGGCCGGGATAAGCTCAATGCTTATCCCATGGCAACAGAGTCGTCCCGTCACCTCACTCCGTTTTAACCTATACCGGGATTTCATCCCCACACTCGAGAATTTCTATGTCATTTTCTTCTCTCGGCTTGTCCGAGCCCCTGTTGCGCGCGATCAGCGACTCAGGCTATACCACGCCCACACCGATACAACAAAAAGCGATACCATCGGTGTTATCCGGCCGCGACCTGCTCGCCGCCGCCCAGACCGGCACCGGCAAGACCGCGGGCTTTACCCTGCCGATCCTGCAACGTCTGGCGGAGAAACATATCGGCAGCAACCGTCCTGTTAGGGCGCTCATTTTGACGCCGACCCGCGAACTGGCCGCGCAGGTGGCCGAATCGGTGACCAAATACGGCGCGCATCAGATGCCGCGACTGAAATCGGATGTCGTCTTCGGCGGGGTCAAAATCAACCCGCAGATGATGCGTTTACGCGGCGGCGTCGATATCTTGACCGCGACGCCGGGGCGCTTGCTCGACTTGGTCTCGCAGAATGCGGTCAAATTGAATCAAGTCGAAATCCTGGTTCTGGACGAAGCCGACCGCATGCTGGACATGGGCTTCATCAGGGACATCAACAAAATTTTGGCGTTATTGCCCAAAAAGCGGCAAAACCTGCTGTTTTCGGCGACTTTTTCCGCCGATATCCGCAAACTGACGCAAAACCTGCTGGTCAATCCGGTGCAAATCGAAGTCGCGGTTGAAAATGCCGCCGCCGACACCGTCGAACAGATCGCCTACACGGTCAACAAGACCGCGAAAACCGCTTTGTTGACGCATCTGATCAAGAGCAACGACTGGCGGCAGGTGCTGGTTTTCACCAGCACCAAACACGGCGCCAACCGACTGACCGAAAAGCTGAATTCCGCGCAAATCACCGCGAAGGCGATACACGGCAACAAAAGCCAGGGCGCCAGAACCAGCGCCTTGGCCGATTTCAAATCCGGCGACATCCGGGTGCTGGTCGCCACCGACGTGGCCGCGCGCGGGATCGATATCGCCCAGTTGCCGCATGTGGTCAATTATGAATTGCCGCGTTCCTCCGCCGATTACGTGCACCGCATCGGCCGCACCGGACGGGCAGGACGGGGCGGCCTCGCGGTGTCGCTGATCTCTCAAGACGAAAACAACGCGCTGCGTCTGGTTGAAAAACTGATTGGCTCCAAGATTGCCCGCGAACGGATTGCGGGTTTTGAGGAAGTGGAAACCGCGCGTTAGCGTGCTACTGTCCGCAGCCTAACCGCTACGGATTATGCGCTTGCAGGTTTCACGGCAAAACGGGTTTGCCGTGAAAAATAGTTCAAAACGCGAACTTGATGCGGCAATCAGTCAGCCGTTCGGGTTCGCGAATCCTACCTGCCCTGGATGATGGCTGCATGGCAATCTTGCAAAACGCCACGTCCATCAAGGCCTATTTTTTATTAAAGTAATAAAGCTCGCCGAATTTTCCTTTCAGCGTCATCGTCTTATCGTCCTTCTCGACTAAAGAAAAGGTATCAAAACCGGATCTGCCGACATAAGGAATTTTCAATTTGCCATTGTCGATTTCGTAATTGACCGGCTGCTGGTCATAATGCGCGCCTTCGCGCGGAATGTTCCGGATCGTGATCTTGCCACCTTGAAATACCCAGGTATCTTCCCGCTGGATAGTTTCCTTGGCCGATGCCGACTGTTTGGTATACTGCAGCTTCCACGTTCCCTGGACATCATCTACCGATTTCAGCTCAATATCAGCCAACACGGAGCCCGTAAAGAGCGATAAAGCCAGGAATGCTGGCGCTAAACTTATTTTTTTCATGATCATTCGCCTCTGATATTAAATAACCGCACTGCATTGTACGCGCACTGCCTGGAGAACCCTATCTTTACTTTGCCGGAGCATAAAATACGGCGGGGCAGGTCAATGGCTACAGAACACATCAAACTTGAACACAGGGTTCGATGCCACCACATCGAAGTTGATGACAGATTGGAAATGACGAGCCAATAGAAGTTCAATATGCTATCGGTTAGAGCGGCGGCATCTGACTCAATAAATTCAGCTTATTTCTGCCCCAGGTTTTTAAGAATTTCCTTCAAAGGCACCAGGTTCATCGTCATTCTGAATAACACTTCATTATTCTCCAGAAGGCCGTAACAATGATAGGTTCTTAGCCTGATATGGGTGTGGTTCAACGTGTTTTCGGACGATTCCGGAAGCTGTTTGACCAGGATATGCAGGCTGTCGTTATTTCTCAGATAACCTAAATAAACCCGGTCGACCGATATTTCATGCGAGGTGTACACCATCGGGTTGAGTTTGAAATCGTGATTTTCCAATTGCGCTTTTTCGAGCAAGGCCCCGGAGGCCAGACTGCAAGGAAATATCTCCGGATAGTGCGCAACCTGCGCCAGTTCGTCGAAATAATCGGATTGCTCGGCCAGGGAACCGGAGAGAAAATTTTTGACCGACCCGTTGTTCATGTATTTGCGCTTCAGGAAATAATCGGTGTCCGGAACAATCGTTCTGTCGGGAATTTCGTTCAGGTCGGGCAGATTGTCCAGTGGGGTCTCGGCCAAAAACAGCGGCGACGGCGTTTCCTTTTTATATCCCAACAGCACGGTTTTGCCGTCGGATTTCATCGCGATGCGGTTGGTCAGCGTCAGGTGCGGAATGGTGTTGATCAGCGTCTTTTTGATTTCCAGATAAATCGGCATGCGCGGGCGCACGGCGTTGATGAAGGTCATCTGGTAATTGCTGAAACGCAGACGGTTTTCGGCGATGACCTTGTCTTCATGATGCGCTTCCCGGTACAGGCGCATTTGGTACTCGATCAGGGTATTCAGTTGAAATCCCAGCACGATCGGGCCTTTGAACGGGTTATGGGTAATCTGCAGCCATTTGTGCTTGTCATGAAACAGATTGAAGTCATCTGACGCATTGCGCGCGACTTCGATATGGATTTGATCAAAAATGAAAGGTGGGGGATTCATGATGTAGGGTTGAAATGGCGTGTCGAGGAATAGGATTTTAAAGTCACCAACCTTTACGCAAGTTACAGATAAAAGTCCAAAAAATCAACCACCGCGCATCGCCGATCATGCCTGCGCTACGGCGTGCTATGGTTTTTTCAAAATTATCAGAAACCGTCCATTTTGGCTGGGCGGCCAGCATGCATCGAAAACGGCAACGGCCGGAATTATTTTCTTAGTTAATTACTAAGAAATAGCTATTGCAAGACCCGGTATTTGTACTATCCTTATCGAATCGAAAATTATTTCGGTATGCCTCGACCAGCAACAGTCATGTTTCTTGAATAGCCTTTCGCGGCGGTTCGAATTTTGGATGCGATCAACTTTTTTACTAGCAATGTATTTTTAAGCTGAGTTTGATATAACAACCTATACGTTGCAAAATGGCCGACTCAGAGGAAACCGGAGGTGATGATGTCTTTCCGATTCTGTGCGACACCTGATGTGCCATGCGACTCATTGAGCCACAATTGAGCCCGTTCAATCCTGTCATGACGCACTGTCTTTTAACGAAGCAATTCATAGTAATACATTATTTGATGGGGTTGCTTTTGTTTGTCAGTGCCGCTTCGGCGGCTTACCCAACGGCGCCTCAGGTCTCCGCTCAAACTTTCCCTGCAGCTGAGTTGACACAAAACGAAAGCGAATGGCTGCTGGCGCACCCCAAAATCCGCGTAGCCTTCGACGACTCCTTACCCCCCTATAGTTTTGTTGACAAAAATGGTCAGTTCAAGGGGATTGCCGTGGATATCATGAATGAGCTCAGTAAAAAACTCGGCATAAGTTTGCAGATCTATCCGAAGACAGCGGCAGAGCAGCGCGTGGATATTATCGCCACGATGGTCGACCTCCCTGACCGTCGTCAGTGGTTCAATTTCACCCATCCGTATCTGACCAAATCGCTGGTCATCATGGCCCATAAAAGCGATACGACCATCACTGACCGCGATCATCTGTCCGGGAAAAAGGTGGCATTCGTCGATGGCTTTGAATTTTCCGCCCAAATCACGAAAAAAAATCCTGCCGTTAAACCTTATACCGTGCCGTCGATGCTGGCCTGTTTGAAAGCGGTAGAACGAAAGAAGGCGGATGCCTGCATCACTTTTAGCGGTACAGCACAGTACTTGCAACGCGAATATCGTCTGGACGATTTGCAGTTCGCCGGTTTTTATGAGCGCAATACCGCCGACGAGAGCATGGCAGTGCGTAAAGACTGGCCGATGCTGACCGCCATCCTGCAAAAAGGGCTGGATTCAATCAGCGAATCCGAAATGAATGCGATTTATTTCAAATGGATGCCACCCGGAATCCAGATGCCGGGCGTGCAGCCCCGCCCCTCCGTGAGCAAGAACTCCACGCTTGCGGCATGGTGGCAACATAACACGCCTGACTGGCTGAAACTCCTGGCACCCTTGCTCGCCCTCATCGGCTTCTTTGTATACTGGAGGCTTAAACCCCAAAGGACGGCGCAGGCCGCCCCGTACGAGGAATCTCCTAGTCAAAACCTCAAACAGTTACAAATCGATTTTGAGCGGATGATCCTGAAGCGCACCACCGAATTGAATAACAGCGAAAGAAAATTCCGCAATCTGGTCGAAAATTCGAACAAGGACTATTTTTTCTATCAGCGCGACCGCCGAGGCAGCATGACCTATGTCAGTCCGTCTGTGGCCTTTGTGCTCGGCTACGACCCCGGCAATTTCGCCGCGAATTTCCGCCGCTACCTGACCAATAATCCGGCAAACCGAAGACTTGAGACGATCCTGGAATCCAGTAGCCAGGGTATTCCCGCCCCGCCCTATCAACTTGAATTCCTTGATTCGGAAAACAGGCGCCGCTGGCTTGAAATTGCGGATGCGCCGGTATACGACGAATACGGCAACTGTATCGGCGTGGATGGCCTGGCCTTCGATATTACCCAACGCAAGCAGGAGGAGGAAAAATTAATCTGGCTTTCGTTTCATGATGAATTGACCGGGCTGGCTAATCGGCGCATGTTAACCGACCGCATATGCCAGGCCATCGCGTTATCGAGCCGCAGTTGCATGCCGTTTGCCGTGCTTTATCTGCATGTGGACAAATTCAGAACGCTCATTGATGAAATGGGACATGCGGCAGGCGACTATGCGCTGAAACACGTGGCGAAAATGCTGGTGGATACCCTCCGCGAGTCGGACACGGCCGCAAGCCTCGGCGACGGCGAGTTTGCGCTGTTGCTGCCCGATACCGATGTGAACGCCTCCGCGACCGTTGCGCAAAAACTGATCAGGAATCTCAGAGACCCGATCATTTTCGGCAAGAAATCGGTCAACCTGGAGGTGACCATCGGCATTTCGCTGTATCCCCGCCACGGCTCCAATCCCGGCATGCTGCTGCAATATGCCGATGCGAGCATGCATTATGCAAAAAAACAGCGGCTCAGCTATTCCGTCGTCGCCGACGCTTGAACCGATACTTGCCTATTGCCGGCCGTCAGCGCCGGTATTGTTTATCCAGCGCCTGTAAGTGCTTCAACTTTTCGCCGATTTTGATTTCCAGGCCTCTGCCCACCGGCTGGTAATATGAAGTCCCCCGGAGCTCGTCCGGAAAATAGTTCTCCCCCGCCGCGTAAGCCTCCGGTTCGTCATGCGCATAACGGTATTCCTTGCCGTAGTCCAACGTCTTCATCAATTGGGTCGGCGCATTGCGCAGGTGCACCGGCACGCTCAGACTGCCGCTGCGTTTCGCATCCTGCATCGCGGCATTGTAGGCCCGGTAAACCGCATTGCTTTTCGGCGCGCAGGCCAGATAAATGACCGCCTGCGCCAGCGCCAGCTCGCCTTCCGGGCTGCCCAGGCGTTCCTGAGCTTGCCAGGCGTCCAAAGCGATTTGCAGGCCGCGGGGATCGGCATTGCCGATGTCCTCGGACGCCATTCTGACGATCCTGCGGGCAATATACGCCAGATCGCAGCCGGCATCGATCATCCGGCACAGCCAATACAGCGCCGCATCGGGCGCACTGCCGCGCACCGACTTGTGCAGCGCGGAAATCTGATTGTAAAACTCCTCGCCCTGTTTATCGAAACGTCTGACGCCGCCGCTGAGTACTTCCCTGGCCAAGGCCTCGCCGATGCTGTGCTCGTTATTCGCGGCGGCCAGCTCGACCGCCAGTTCCAGCAGATTCAGCAGTTTGCGCGCATCGCCATCGGCCGCCTGTACAAACTGCTGCCTGATGTCCGCGTCCATGGCGATGCCGAGACGCCCGAGCCCGCGCTCCTGATCGGTCAAGGCGCGTTCGGCGACCGCCAGTAAATCTTTGGTCGTCAAAGGATTCAGCACATACACGCGGGCGCGCGACAATAACGCATTGTTCAGCGCGAATGACGGATTTTCGGTCGTCGCGCCGATGAAATAGACCGTGCCGTCCTCGACATGCGGCAAAAACGCATCCTGTTGCGCCTTGTTGAAGCGATGCACTTCGTCCACGAACAAGATCGTGCGCCTTTGCTTTTGCTGCAACAGCAACTGCGCTTCGCCGACCGCCGCCCGAATCTCCTTCACGCCGGCCAGCACCGCCGAAATCGGTGCGAATTCGGCATCGGCATGGCGGGCGATCAGCCGGGCGAGCGTGGTTTTACCCGCGCCAGGCGGCCCCCAAAAAATCATCGAATGCAGGCGCCCGGCGCTGATGCTTTGATAGAGCGGCTTGCCGGAACTCAAAATATGCTTCTGTCCGGCATACTCGTCCAGGCTTCTCGGCCGCATTCTGTCGGCCAGCGGCCGGGTCAAATCGTCCAACATCGAATACCTTGCGCCTTTATGCCTCGATGCCTATCACTCCTCAAACACATCCGCGCCTTTCGGAACTTCAAACTGAAACAAGGTCTGCTTGATCGGCGGATTGATCAGCACGTTCGAAAAATAGATGCGGGTCAACTGTCCGAAATTATCGCTGAGCTCCATGCCGCCGAGAGAATCCTTGTCCAAACCGATCAAGATGTATTTGAATGTCGTTTCGGCGCTTTTCGGCGACAGCTTGATCCATTGCATGTCGCCCTCCTTGCCCTGGCCTTCGATCGTGAAATTGTCGTCCAAGGACACCTCGCCGCTCAGCAATAACGCCGGCGTCGAACCGAGCGATTCATCGAGCTTTTTGACCGTGACCTGCTCCAGATCCTTGTCGTAAAACCAGACCTTGCCTTTGTCGGCGACGATCTGTTGCGCAAACGGTTTTTGATAATCCCAGCGGAACTTGCCCGGACGCTGCAGGTAAAAGACGCCAAAACTGGTCCGGACCGGCCTGCCCTGTTCATCGATCAAGACCTGCTTGAAATCGGCGGACAACGATCGGGATGACGCCAAAAAGGCTTTCAGCTGCTGCACCGGCTTGTCGTCCGCCTGTGCCGGCAAATAGCTGAAAAATAATAAAAACAGGGTAAAACCCAACCTCTTTTGTTGACTCATTAAAACACCTCGTTAAATTCTGTGACTGTCAGTGAGCCCTGAATTAGGCGCACTGCGCCCTCTCCTTTAGGGAGAGGGTCGGGGATTTCATTCGCTCTGCGGAAAAAACTCCTCAAACCAAGGCCTGTCCTGTTCGATGACCGCATTGCCGCAGGCCGAATAGGCGGTCGGCTCGGAGCCTTCGACATAGGGGTAACCCTTGCCGTAAGGACAATCAGGCCCTGCCACCAAACCGGAATACGGATCGACCCGCACCATTTTGATATTATCGGGCGGCGTCAAATTGACCGGCTGTCTTGAAATCTGCCGCATAAACGCGGTCCATACTTGCAGCGCGCCGGTCGCGCCGGTCAGCCCGGCCGGTTTGTTATCGTCGCGTCCGACCCAGACCACCGACAAATAATCGCCGGTGAAGCCCGCAAACCAGCTGTCTTTCGCATCGTTGGTCGTGCCGGTCTTGCCGACCAGGCCGTAATCCTGCGGAAACACCGAGTAAGCCGAAGAACCGGTGCCAGAATGCATCACTTCCTGCAAAATCGTGTTCAGGATATAGGTCGAGGACGGATCGACCGTTTGCCTGACCGTGTACGGATAGCTTTGCAGCCTTTCCCCCGAGGCGGAGACTACCGCCTTGATGCCCTTGATCGGCGTCAGGAAACCGTCGCCGGCGAGAGTCTGGTACATCTGCGTGACTTCGAGCGGCGATAACTGCGCCGCGCCGAGCAGGAAGGACGGATACAACTCGACCTTGCGGTTGACACCCAGGTCTTTCAGGGTTTTCGCGACCCTGCCGATACCGATGTCCATGCCGACCCGCACGGTCGCCAGATTGTAAGACTTGGCCAATGCGGTATGCAGGCCGATCGTGCCGTGTTCCTTGTGATCGTAATTTTTCGGGCTCCAGTCGTTGCCGTTGTCGCCCTTGATGAAGATTGCGCCGTCGCTGACCGGGGTCGTGATCGTGTAGCGCCGCGGATACTGCAGCGCGGTCAGATAAATCACCGGCTTGATCAGCGAGCCGATCGGCCGCACCGCATCCAAGGCCCGGTTGAATCCGGCCGACGAGTCGTCGCGCCCGCTGGCCAGCGCAGCGATCTCGCCGCTGTCCCGGCGCGTGATCACGACGGCCGATTCGAGCGCTTTGGTGGCCTTGGGCTGCTTCTCCAGCTGCGGCAGCTTGCGCTTGATCGTTTCCTCGAGCGTGTCCTGAATCTGCGTATCGAGCGTGGTAAAGATTCTGAGGCCTTCGGAGGTCAGATCTTCCTCGCGGTAATCCTGCCGTAACTGACGTTTGACCAGATCGAGGAAGGCCGGATAGCGGTTCGCCGAATGACGCAAACTGGTGATCACGTTCAAGGGCTTGGCTTTTGCTGCGGCCGCGTCTTCTTCGGTGATGTACTCCTGTGCGGCCATTTCTTCCAGGACCAGATTCCGGCGTTGCAACGCCCGCTCGGGAAAACGCCGGGGATTGTATTCGGATGGCCCGCGCACCAACGCAACCAACGAAGCCAACTGTTCCAGCGACAAATCCTTCAACGGGCCTCCGAAATAAAACTGACTGGCCAGACCGAAGCCGTGCACCGCGCTGCCGCCGTCCTGGCCCAGATAGATTTCATTCAGATAGGCTTCGAGAATCTCGTTTTTGCTGTAACGGTATTCCAGGATCAATGCCATCAGGGCTTCCTTGAGCTTGCGGGTCAGTTTGCGCTCGGAGGTCAAATAAAAGTTTTTGACCAGCTGCTGGGTGATCGTACTACCGCCCTGCACCATGTCGCCGGCCTGGATGTTCGCGACCATCGCCCGTAGAATTCCGCGCACTGACACGCCGAAATGGTCATAAAAGTCCCGATCCTCCGAGGCCAGTAAACCCTTGATCAGCAATTCGGGCGCTTCTTCGAGCTTGATCAATATGCGGTCTTCCTTGATGGTCGGATAAAAACTGCCGATCTGCACCGGGTCCATCCGGATGATTGCCAGGTTTTGGCCGTTCGTCAGATCGGTGATGCCTCCGATGCCGGCTTCGGAAAAATCCACGCGCATCGCCACGCTGGGCTGCGGCTCCTGCTGATCCCAAAAGGCGAAAGTACGGGTCTTGACCGAAATTTGCCCGCCATTGCGGAAATAAGTACCTTCCGCGGCCAATTGCGGATCTTTCCGGTAATGCAGCATCTCCAGCAAATTTTCGAACTTTTGCGCGCTGATCCCGTAACCGGCATAAAGCTCAACCGGGTTTCCATACACGCGCGCTGGAATCGCCCAACGTTTGCCTTCGAACTGCGTGCGGACTTGGTAATCGAGGTAACCGAGGTAGGTGAATAGAAAAAAAGCGCCAACGCCAATCAGGATGACGAAGCTATTTCTAAACCAATGGGATGTCGATTTTTTGCTGGGTGGCGTGTTGTTATACCGGGGGGAACCTCGCCGGGTCGGTCTGTCTGTCATGGCCTTTTTAAGCTTTAATAAGGTAAATTTTCCGTAACGTGTCCGGTTATTATACCCAGTTCAGGCATGCCGGCATCAGAAACCGTGACATTAACAAGTCAACGATGAATGGATAATGAATGAGTCAAAGCCTGTCGGGGAATTTTGCCTGCCCGGCAGAGGCCAGGGATGCGGGCCTCAGTTTGCCGAGTTCAGCACCGGTTTGAGTACGATTTCGGCGCGTTTGTCGGCCCCGGACGGCAGCCGTGCGCCTCTGGAGTCTATCCAGGCGGCGATGTCTTGCCAGGTCTTGTCGGCCTGCAAATCACGCAGCAGCATATGATAGCCTTGTTGATAAAAGGCGACAGTTTTTTCCTCGGCGGCATGGTTGTCCTTCAGAAACCGCTGCAAAAAAGCATAGGTCGGCTGCTTCGGAATGATGTCGTCCTTTTCGCCATACAGCAATAAGGTGTCTTCATTCAGTTTATCGGCGCTGTTGAACGCCAGGTCCATCAAATTGGCCAGGCCGTACAGCGTTTCGACGCGCGCGCCTTTGATCACCCACGGGTCGCTCCCCAATTCGCGCAGCATTTCGATATTGTCCGATGGCGTCACCTTCACGACACCTTTGCCGGTCAGCCTGAGCCACGGCGTGGTATGCGCGAGCACCCACAACAGGCTGTTCTGATACCAGGGCATCGTCTTGCGCGCCCACAACGCCGGCGCGGCCAGAATGATGCCGTCGATCAGATCGGTCGTATCGTTTTTGACCGCGGTCATCACCACCGCACCGCCCATGCTTTCGCCGAGCAAGAACAAGGGGCTCCGGGGATAGCGCTCCTTGACCAGGCGCGCCAGCGTCAACAGATCGTCCTCATACGATGCGCAACCGGCCCACAGCCCGCGTTTCGGCGCCTTGCCGAAACCGCGCTGATCATAGGCGAAGCTGGCGATGCCGTGCTCGCTGAAATAGCGCGCGGGCTTGTCGAAAAAACGGCTGTAATCGTTGAAACCGTGCACCGCGATGATCACGGCTCGGGGTTCGCCTTGGGTCGTCCATTCCCTGAGCGGCAGCCTGGCGCCGTCCTCGGTGATGAAAGCCTGCGTTCCGGAATCGAGATGTGCGGCGGTCGTTTTCGCACCGGAAGGATAAATCGACGGCACGCAGCCGGCCAGTAACAAAGAAAGGATCAGTGCAATGATCGTGAAAATCGTCTTCATAAGCGATTCCCGGTTCGATTCCGGGATAAAATGGACGGCGCGGATGCGTCCTCGCAACAACGCCAAAACTATTGACTCTATTGATCTTTGATGAACGGCTAAAGTTCATCGGGTTTCAAGGCCAGAATAGCGTTAGAATAACGATTATTCAATCCCAAAATTCGCCCGTCATGACCATGGCAAATCAAAACCGTACCGTTATTATCTCGCCCATTTTTCGAGGCTTAGTCAATCGGATTCTGCCGAACTCTCAGGCCATCTCGCTGGCGTTGATACTGATCGTCCTTTTTGCGCTGATTTATTCGCTCTCCGGCATGCTGATGCCGGTGTTCGCCTCGGTCGTGCTCGCCTATCTCCTCGAAGGTCTGGTCGCCAAAACCGAGGCGGCCGGCCTACCGAGATGGGTCGGCGTCTATCTGGTGTTCTCGATCTTCATGGCCTGCGTCGGCTTTCTGTTCTTTTATCTGCTGCCGATCGTTTCCCAACAGGCGGTCGAGTTCGTGCAGCAGATTCCGGCGATGGTTTACCGGCTGGAAATGAACATCATGCGACTACCGAAGCTGTATCCGAAACTGATTTCGGAAAGCCGGATCCAGGAAATCATGCATATCCTGCAACGCGAAGTCTGGACCTACGGGCAAAACATGCTGTCGCTGTCGGCCGCGTCGCTGGTCAGCGTGGTCAGCGCGCTGGTTTACCTGTTCCTGGTGCCGATGATGGTGTTTTTCTTCCTGAAAGATAAAAACCAGCTGATCGGCTGGTTTTTGCAGTTCTTTCCGCGCGACCGCCACCTGACCGTGCGCGTCTGGGAAGAAGTCGACATGCAGATCGGCAATTACATCCGCGGCAAGTTTGCCGAAGTGTTCATCCTATGGGCGGCCAGCTTCGTGACTTTCAGCTTTTTCGACCTGAACTATGCGATGCTGCTCGCGGTGTTCATGGGCCTGCAGGTGGTGATCCCCTACATCGGCGCGACGCTGGTCACCTTTCCGGTGCTCGGCGTCGCTTATTTTCAATGGGGTTGGGGCAGCGATCAATTCATGTATGTCGCGATCGCCTATGCGGTGATCCAGACCCTCGACGGCGTGCTGCTGGTGCCCATCCTGTTTTCCGAGGCGGTCAATCTGCATGCGATCGCGATCATCGTCGCGATCCTGTTCTTCGGCGGTCTGTGGGGGTTCTGGGGCGTCTTCTTCGCGATTCCCTTGGCGACCGTCGTCAAGGCGGTGCTGTCGGCTTGGCCGCGGCTTGGCGACCCGAACCAGGACAACGCGTGTTTTGACCTATAGATAATCCGAACCGTAATCCGCCAGCCGCGAGCGTTCGCCGCGGCGGAGCGTGATATGCGCCGCATGCTCCCAACGCTTGAAACGGTCGACCACATAGGTCAGGCCCGAGGTCGTCGCGGTCAGATAAGGCGTATCGATCTGCGAAAGATTGCCGATACAGATAATCTTGGTGCCGGGGCCTGCGCGAGTGATCAAGGTCTTCAACTGCTTCGAGGTCAGATTCTGCGCTTCGTCGATGATCAGATAACGGTTTAAAAAAGTCCGGCCGCGCATGAAATTCAGCGAACGGATCTTGACCCGGTTCATCAGCACGTTTTGCGTCGCGCCCTGCTCCCATTCGGTATTGCCCGAACGGTTGCCCAGCAATTCGAGATTGTCCATCAAAGCGCCCATCCACGGCGCCATTTTTTCTTCCTCGGTGCCGGGCAGAAAGCCGATATCCTCGCCGATCGGCACCGTTTCACGGGTCATGATGATTTCGTGATAAAGCTTCTGCTCCATCGTCAAGGTCAACCCCGCCGCCAGCGCCAATAAGGTTTTGCCGGTTCCGGCCGTTCCCAACAAGGTCACGAAATCGATATCCGGATCGAGCAGCACGTTGAACGCGAAATTCTGCTCGCGGTTTTTCGCGGTGATGCCCCAGATATTGTGATTTTTGCTGCGATAATCGCGGGCCAGCTCCAATATCGCGGTGCGGCCATCACACGTGCGCACGATCGCCTCGAAATTCGAGCCATCCTCCATGTACAAATACTGATTCGGATACCATTCGGCGACCAGGGGATCCTCGAGCTTGTAAAAGGTTCTGCCCTTTTCCTGCCAGGAATCCATCTTGCTGCCGTGCAGGTCCCAGAAATCGTCCTCCAGCGCCATCGCACCGCTGTACAAGAGTTCGATATCGTCGAGCACCTGGTCGTTGTGATAATCCTCGGCTGGCAATTCGAGGGTCGCCGCCTTGATCCGCATGTTGATGTCTTTCGACACCAGAATCACATGGATGCCGGGCAATTGCTTGGTCAGCGCCAGCACCACGCTCAGGATCGAATTATCCGAGAGGCTGCCGGGCATCGTCGCCGGCAACAGCTCGCTCATGATGCTGGTCTGAAAATACAGGCGGCCCGATTTTGCGATCATTCCGCCCTTGCCGTTCGCCTCCAGACGCGATAACGGCAGCCCGTCCTTGATGCATCCGGGGTCGACATCGCGGATCAACTCGTCGAGAAAACGACTCGCCTGCCGCACGTTGCGCGCGACTTCGGTGATGCCTTTCTTGGCCCGATCCAGCTCCTCCAGCACGATCATAGGGATGAATATGTCATGCTCCTGAAAGCGAAAAATACAGGCCGGGTCGTGCATCAGCACATTGGTGTCGAGCACGAACAGCTTTTTGTCGGGCGTGGTTTGAATATTCATGGATTCCTTAGGACTGTCTGATGAAAGCATAGCGGTTACACGCCCCGCTTCCGGCGCTGGATCACTGCTTAAGAATAATCGCTTTATGCAAATTTATAAAGCACGGCTCCTATCGGCGAGGCAGCCGGCCAAATCTCCGGCACAAATAAAAATTTGAAATTGCGAAATATGACTCAGAATATTTTCATTTTTGTGATCTCGACTATACTGGAATCGGAGCCTGAAAGTGGCTGGATCATGATTGCAATTCATCTTTGTCTCTATTTGCGCAGAAAAGCCATCAGTTTTAACTCCAGCCTCTAGAACAAGACAACCCATCAACCACCGCAGCCAACCCAAAGCAATGATACCCATTCACGCTTTAAGGTCAGCCCTGCTGTTTTTATACAGTATAGCCCCTGCGTTTGCCGCCCAGGAGACGCGGGACGTGATTGATCTTCAGTTGCGCTGGCATCATCAATTCCAGTTTGCCGGCTATTACGCGGCGGCCGAAAAAGGCTTTTATCGCGAAGAAGGATTGGAGGTCAGACTGAATGCGGGCGACCCCGCGCATCAACCCGTCCAGGAAGTCTTGTCCGGACGCGCGCATTATGCCGAAGGCAACAGCGAGGTCCTCTACAAAAGATTGCAGGGCAAACCGCTGATCGCGCTGGCTGCGATTTTTCAGCATTCACCGTCGATACTGCTGGTGCGTAAGGATTCCGGCATTGCTTCGGTACATGATCTGGCCGGCAAAAAGGTCATGCTGATGAACCGCACCGAAGACGCCGACCTCTTGACCATGTTTTTAAATGAAGGCATTGCGCTTTCCCAAATCAACATCATTCCGAGCAGTTACCGGATTGATGACCTAACTAGCGGCAAAATCGACGCGTTTAACGCTTACTCCACCAACGAACCGTTTTACCTGAAGCAACGCCAAATTCCGTATAGCATCATCGCCCCCGGCAACTACCGGGTCGATTTCTACAGCGATATTCTGTTCACTTCCGAACAAGAATTGCATAATCACCCCGACCGGGTTGAAAAGGTACTCCGCGCGACATTGAAGGGATGGCGATACGCGATGGATCACCCCGATGAAACCATCGATCTTTTGCTCAAAAAATATCACGTCGAAAAAACACGGGCGCATCTCGAATTCGAGGCGGCGGAGGTGCGCAAACTGATTTTTCCGAACCTGATCGAAATCGGCCATATGAACCCGGAGCGCTGGCAGCATATGGCCGACACCTTCGTGAAGCTCGGCTTGGTCAAATCCAGCGCTCCGCTCGACGGCTTCATTTACAGCGCGGAGGCCAAACACCTGCCGGCATGGGTACAGCCCGCGCTGACGATCGCCATCGCCGTGCTAATCGCAGTGTTGTCCGCGACTTATTATCTGCTGCGCTTGAACCGGCGCCTAATCCGCGCCGAGGCTCTCTTACGCGCCACCAATACCGTTTTAGCCGCGGAAATCGATGACCGCAAAGCGATCGAAACGAGCTTGCGAGAAAGCGAAATGCGCTACCGCTCATTGTTCGAAAATATGCTGGGCGGCTTTGCCTATTGCCAAATGCTTTATCAAAACGGCCAGCCCGAGGATTTCATTTTTCTGGAAGTCAACGCGGCATTCGACAGTTTGACCGGTTTACGGGATGTGCTAGGCAAAAGAGTCAGCGAAGTGATTCCCGGCATCAAGGCATCGAATCCGGAATGGTTTGCTATTTACGGAGGCGTTGTGGAGGCAGGAGCTCCCGAAAAATTCGAAACCTTTGTAAAACCGCTGAATACCTGGTTTTCGATAGCCGCTTACAGCGCCGGCAGTCAATGCTTTGTCGCGGTCCTCGAAAATATCACCGAACACAAACAGATTCAGCGCAGTTATGAGCAAATGGCGCAGATCGATCATCTGACCGGGCTGGCCAATCGCCGCCATTTCACCCAACAGGCGGAAGCGGAACTGGCTCGCACCCTGCGCTATGGCGTCCCTCTCTCCCTGCTGATGCTCGATCTGGATAACTTCAAACAGATCAACGACACGCATGGCCACCCAACCGGCGACCGGGTTCTGCAAACATTCAGCGACCTCTGCCTGTCCTGCCTGCGCCAAGTGGATCTGATCGGCCGTATTGGCGGAGAAGAATTTGCGATCTTGCTGCCGGAAACCGCTATCATGGAAGCGGTCGACGTGGCCGAACGGCTGCGCAGGATGATTGCGGAGGCGCCCGTCCACTTGGAGCATGATCAGGAAGCGCTGCGTTTTACCGTATCGATCGGCGTCACCGGCGTCGCCACGGTGAGTGCTTCGAATATCCATATCGACGCGCTTCTGCAAAAAGCGGATCAGGCGCTCTACCAAGCCAAGGCGGAGGGGCGCAATCGGGTTTTTGCAGAGGTTTCGGCATGGCAAAACCGCATGCTCTGTTAAGCACAGCGTTTCGGCCGCAATCGGGGAAAGGCCTCAGTTCAAGCCCTCGACCGCCTGCAGTACGTCCTGCGCATGCTCCTTGACCTTCACTTTGCGCCATTCGCGGACCAGATTACCCCGGCTATCGAACAAAAACGTACTGCGCTCGATGCCGCGCACCTGCTTGCCATACATAGACTTCATCTTGATCACATCGAACAGGCCGCAGAGGGCTTCATCGGGATCGGAAAGCAGATCAAACGGGAACTCCTGCTTGCACTTGAAACCTTCGTGCATTTTGACCGAATCGCGCGAAACGCCGAATATGACCGTATTCAAGGCGGCAAAGCGCTCGCTCAGATCGCGAAAATCGCGTCCTTCCTGCGTACAGCCCGGGGTATTGTCTTTCGGATAAAAATACAGCACGATGTTTTTTCCCTTCAAATCGCTCAAACGGAGCGTCTTGTCGCCGGTGGACGAGATTTCAATATCGGGCGCCGCGCTGCCGAGTGTCAAAACGGTCATCATTGAATCCTAGCGTTTAATCGGTTCAAGAATCGCATCGATATTCAGCTGATCGCAAAAATCCAGAAATTCTTCGCGGAGCGAAAGCAAACGCACTTCCGGCGGAATCAGCACGATAAACTTGGTCGCGAATACCGAGGTCGCGATATAGGGTGCCTGATAGGAACTGCCCGAAACTTCCTCGATTTCGATCCCGTGCATCGTTAAAAACGATGAAACCGATTCGATGATATTGTCGCGGTCGACCGACAAGGTTTCGAGCGAATAGGGAAGAAATTCTTTTTCATGAGGCTCATGCTCGGGACGGAGCATCTGAATTTGAATTTCGAGCCGCTTTTGCAAGGCATCCAACAGGTTCTCAAATTTGGCGATTTGGTTCCAGTTGCCCTGTATCAACAAGTAAGCGGCGTCCACCTGTTTCAAACGGGTGTAGCGGATTTCCAAAATACTGCATTTGCAATCGCGGATGGTGGATAATATTTCGGCAACAAAATAGTTCCGATTATGTCCTAATACGGTAATGGCTAATTGCATATTTTTTTCTAGGTTTTATCGACTCGTAGGGACGCTTTGACAAAATTACATTTGCCTAACCTTAAATATAGAATAAGCAAATGAAAGATATTGGATTTTTTCTGCGGCAAGCAATACACTTGCCTTTCACAATGCGTTATCTTACTATCAAAGTTCACCCAAATGACAGAGCCAGCCAACAAAAAGTCTAAAGAAGGGCGCTACCGCGCCGACTCGAACCTCGTCGAGGCCGAACCGGCCATCGAGCCGTGGACCGATCTGGACAGCGACGAAGACGCGATCGACCGCTTGCTGATCCATACGGGTTTCGACGCCGAGGCAGATTTTTTTTCGGAGGACAGCCTGGATGCGGAAGCGCGGGACATCCCCCTGGCTACTCATGAAAATCGGGCGGCCGATTTCGACGCGTTTAGCGATGACGAAATATTAGCCGCGCTGCAAACCGGCGATGACGAGCCTATCGAGCCCGTCGATCTTGGCTCACCGATTTCCGACATCGAGTTAACCCCGGCGCCATTGCAACAGGACTCAACCTTCGCCAGTGCTGAAGCATTGATCGAAAATGCCGAACCTGCGCCTATCGAGGATGACAGTTTTTGGACGGTTCCTGGCCATGCCGACGAATTCAACGATTTGAGTCCCGTTCCTTTCGACTTACCTGCTGTGGCAGACGAAGCGATTGAGCCTGTCGACCTGGGCTCGCCCGTGGCCGCCATCGATCCGGTTGAGGCTCCGATCAGCGATAACGCGCCGTTTGCATTGGCTGATACGCTTTTCGAATCTTCAGCCCCCGAGGCCGAAGCGGAG
Source organism: Methylomicrobium lacus (assembly GCF_041897535.1). GTDB lineage: Bacteria > Pseudomonadota > Gammaproteobacteria > Methylococcales > Methylomonadaceae > Methylomicrobium > Methylomicrobium lacus_A. The sequence continues at coordinate 41,145 of NZ_CP169217.1, read as the reverse complement.
CCCAAGCCGCTTCGCGTCTGGCAAAGCCACGAGGACGATGAGGCTGCGATTGCGGCGACTACTGAAACCACTGTCGAAAACGACGGTGATCTCGCCTCGCAAGTGGACGCAGCCCACCTGGAAAAAGCCATCACCCCGGACATTCCGGCGACTCCGGCCGATTGGAGCCGTTTACTCTCGATGCAGGAAGATGCAGGGCGGAAGCTTGAGATTCTCGAAAACAAAACCAGAAACGCCGGGCGCCTGTCTTACGCCGCGCTCGCTTTGGCCCTGACCGCCCTGTGCGCGGCGCTGACAATCGGCTATCTGGATATCCAGACGCGTGCCGAGCTGAGCAAATTAAAGACTATGACGGCCATCCTTGAAGAAGATGTGGGGGGCTTGAGCGAAAAATCGGACAACAACAGCCATTCGGAAGAGGACAGCGAGGCGGAGCCAAGCCATTTTTCCGACGGCCCGGAACCCAACGCGGAAAACAAAGCCATTGTCGCGGACGTGCCGCCGAAGGCGACAATTGAGCCCATACAGGCAGAGCTAGCCCCGAAGCCCCTCTTGGTCAGCAAAGACGTTTCCCCGTCCGTGCGAAAAACTCAGTCACATGCACCCAAGCCAGTGCTTAAAACGGGTCAGGCCAAAACCTCAGGCTTGTCAAAGCCGGCCGCCAACGCTAACGAAACCGGCGCCCATTGGACGGTTAATCTGGCTTCGTTCAGACAAATAGGCGATGCCAGAAAAAAAGCCGCGGAATTTCAGCGCAAAGGCGTATCGGTCAAAATGATGAAAGTCGATATCCAGCATGCGACCTGGTACCGGCTCGCCGTGCCGGGCTTCAAAACCAAGGAAGCCGCCAGCGCGCATTCGACGAAATTAAAGAAGCTCTTGCGCCTTAACTCGATTTGGGTCGCGGCCATTTAATCGCTTTCCGACACAAACGGTGGCCGCATCACGCAAAGACCACCGCTGACTTATCATGGTTACTTCGCCGGCTCGCTCGGTGTCGGTGCGGGTTGCACCGGTGCATCGGCGCTTTTGGGCGCTTCAGGATTCGGTTTTGCCGCTTCCGTTTTCTTTTCTTCCGGCTCCTCTGAGTGGGCCATGATTGCCGAATAACAGTTCATCATGCTTTCGGTCAGGTTGTTATGCGCGTCGGCCAGCGCTTTCGGGGAACCGAAATCCTTGCGCAACTCGTCCAACGTTTTTTTCGGATCGGTTGACTTCATCAAGGTCAGCATTTTGGTGTAATTTTTATAAGCCGTACGGCGCTCCGGATCAAATTCGAAATAACCCGGCATGTTCTGCGTCGTGGTGTCGACCACGCAATCAGCCATTTTTTCCGGATCAATTTTATAATCCTTCACATCCTGTTCCTTCTTCATTTCTTCCAAAACAGCCGTTTCATATTCACCCTTTTCAGCGCAGGCGGTGACGAGCAAAGCAGAAATCGAAATAAGCAGAATTTTTTTCATTAAAGTAAAACCATTGATAATTTTTAAACAATTCGAAGGAATTCAGGGAAAATAACGACTTGAACCCTGGACCTAATTTTCTATTTCCTGCGTCGCCCTGGCAATCCAGGCCTCGGCCTCGGCATTGATCTCGGCGGCCTTGCGCCCCTTGCTGTCGATCGGCGGGCCGATTTTGACTCTGATCGTGCCGGGATATTTCAAAAAACTGTAGCGCGGCCAGTAAATACCGGCATTATGCGCAATCGGCACGACCGGATAACCGGATTGCTGCGCCAGCATCGCGCCGCCGGCGTTGAATTTTTTGACTTCGCCGGGCGCAGTACGGGTGCCTTCGGGGAAAATAATCACCCAAAGCCCGGATTTCAAATTTTCGCTGCCTTTGTCGAGCAGCTTGCGTAACGCCGCGCGCTGATTTTTGCGGTCGATCGCGATCGGCTTCAAGGTCGCCATCGCCCACCCCCAGAGCGGCAGCCAGAGCAAAGACTGTTTCAACAACACCGAATGCATCGGCAGGAAATCACGATAAGCGATCGTTTCCCAGGCCGACTGATGCTTGCTCAAAACGATCGCGGTCCGGCTTGGATCGATGTGCTCGATGCCTTCGATTTGATGGTCGATGCCGCAGCAGACTCTCGCGAGCCAGAGCACCCATTTGACCCAGAGCCCGGCAATCCGGTAACGGATACGGAAAGGCAAAACAACCGCCAGCAGCACCAGCGGACAGATCACAAACAGCGACAGCGTCATGCCGAGAAACAGCAGCGTCGAACCGAAATAAACCTTAAAATTCTTGTCCCGCGACGAGGGAGTGGGCAGCGTCATATAAATTGTCGAATACTGGAATCTTCAAATCGGGGTTGGTGTTCAGCGTCTTTAGGCCCTTGCCGGTCTTGACCAGGATCGCCCGCACGCCGACCGCTTCGGCGGCCCGAATGTCGCGCAGCGAATCACCGATCAGCACCGCATCGTGCAGGTCGGCCAGATGCTCGGCCGCGAATGTCTTGAGCAGGCCCGGTTTCGGTTTGCGGCAATCGCAAGCGCTCTCCGGACCATGCGGACAAAAATAAACCGCCTCGATCCTGCCGCCGTTTTCGGCCACCAGGCGGAGCATCTTTTGATGGATCTCGTCGAGCATCGCCAGATCGAACAGGCCGCGCGCAATGCCGGACTGGTTCGTGATCACGACGACCTTGAAGCCATGCGCAGTCAGCAGCGCAATCGCCTCAAGGCTGCCCGGAATCGGCCGCCATTCGTCCGGCGATTTGACGAACTGGTCGGAATCCTCGTTGATCACGCCGTCCCGGTCGAGCAGCACATAACGGTTTCGCGTCAAGACTGCAATTTCGAAATATCCGCGCAGGTCAAAAACTGTTCGGACAGCAGCGTCAATAAGGCCAGACGGTTAGCGCGCAATTCGAGATCGTCGCACATCACCATCACATGGTCGAAAAAGTCATTGACCACCGGTTCAAGCTGCGCGAGCCGGTTCAGCGTACCCTGATAATCCCGCCGCGCCAGCAAAGGCTGGATCGCGTCGCCAGCCGCATTGGCGGCTTCCAGCAAGCGCTGCTCCTGCGCTTCGGCCAGCGCGCCGACGGTGGCAGCCGGCGCGGTTTCCGATTTTTTCAGGATATTGCGGATGCGTTTGTTCGCGGCCGCGAGGCTTTCGGCCTCAGGCAATTGCCTGAAGGTTTTGACCGCGGCCAGACGCTGAACGAAGTCGAGCGGCTCGGACGGATTGACCGAGAGGACCGCCTCGAACTCATCGGCCGTGTAGCCCTGATCCAGACAGTAGCCTTTCAGCCGGTCGAACACGAATTCGGTAACCAGCGTGCGCGTCGCATCGACATCGAAAGCATGGGTAAACTGGTATAGCGCAAAATCGATCAGATCGCGGATATTCAGCGGCAGACGGTTTTCGATGATGATGCGCAGCACGCCGATCGCCGCGCGCCGCAGCGCATAAGGATCCTTGTCGCCGGTCGGGATCAGGCCGGCGCTGAAAATGCCGCACAAGGTATCGATCTTGTCGGCCAGCGCGACAATCTGACCGGTCACGCTGCTAGGCGTCGGACCGCCTGACTGCTTCGGCAGATAATGCTCCTCGATCGCCTGCGCGACCGCGGCCGGCTCGCCGTCCGCGAGCGCATAATAGCGGCCCATGATGCCTTGCAGATTGCCGAATTCGCCGACCATATCGGTCAACAGATCGGCTTTCGCGAGCAAGGCGGCGCGCTTTGCGTGTTCGACATCGGCATGCAGCAGATTCGCGATCACTTCGGCCAGCTTGATCACCCGTTCGGTCTTGTCCGCGACGGTGCCGAGCTTTTCCTGGAACACGATGCTGGACATGCTCAACACGCGTTCGGCCAGGGGTTTCTTGCGGTCCTGCTTCCAGAAAAATTCGGCATCGGTCAGACGCGGGGTGATCACCCGCTCGTTGCCGCGCTGTATCGATTCGGGTCGTTTGCTTTCGATGTTGCTGAAGGTGATGAAATGCGGCAGCAAGGCGCCATCCTGACTCTTGACCGGAAAATATTTCTGGTTGGTCTGCATCGTGGTGATCAACACTTCGGCCGGCAGTTCCAGGAAACGCGGGTCGAAATTGCCGGTCACCGGCACCGGCCATTCGTTCAGCGCCGCGACTTCTTCGAGCAGATCGTCTTCGATGTGCGCGATGCCGCCGACCTGTGCCGCGGCCTTATTCGCGGCGTCGCGGATGATCACCTTTCTGGCGTCGAAATCGGCGATCACCCTGCCCTGTTCATGCAGCGTTTGGACGTAGGCTTCGGGACGGGTGATCGTCAACTGTTCGGGCGCATGAAAACGGTGGCCCTGCGTCGCGCGGCCGGTCGTCACGCCTAGGATCTCGGCCTCGATCACTTGCCCGCCGAACAACAGCACTGCCCAGTGCACGGGTCTGACGAATTCTGTCGTGTTTTTGCCCCAGCGCATCCGTTTCGCGATCGGCAAGGCGGCCAGGCTCTTGCGGATGATGTCCGGAATCAGCTTTTCGGTGGCTTGCCCTTCGACCGCCTGGGTGTAGGAAAGCCAGGCGCCCTTGTCGGTTTTCAGTTCCTGCAATTGCTCGAAGGTCGTGCCGCAGCTGGCCGCAAATCCCAAGGCAGCCTTGCTCGGGCTGCCGTCCGGCGCATAGGCCGCCTGCAAGGCCGGGCCGCGCTTCTCAACCATCTTGTTCGGCTGCGCGGTTTCAAGATTTTCGATCATCACCGCGAGGCGTCTCGGCGTCGCATAAAACTGACTGCCGGAAAAGGCCAGGCCGGCCTCGTTCAGCCCTGCGACGATGCCGTTTTGCAGCGCCTGGGCCAGATTCAACAAGGTCTTCGGCGGCAGCTCTTCCGAGCCCAATTCGAAAAGTAAATGTTTAGTATCGCTCATCGTGATTCTCCCTGTCCTGCCAGCATCGGGAAGCCCAGCGACTCCCGGCGCTGGTAGTAAGCCTCGGCGACCGATTTGGCCAAATTTCTGACCCGCAAGATATAACGCTGACGCTCGGTGACCGAGATCGCATGGCGCGCATCGAGCAGATTGAACGTATGCGACGCCTTCAGCACCATTTCGTAGGCTGGCAGCGGCAGGTTCGCCTGGATCAATTTCTGGCATTCCTGCTCGTAGGTATCGAAGCACTTGAACAGGAAATCGACGTTCGCATGGTCGAAATTGAACGAAGACATTTCGACTTCGTTCTGATGAAACACGTCGCCGTAGGTCACGACGCCATGCGGCGTCCGCGTCCAGACCAGATCGTACACGCTCTTGACGCCCTGCAAATACATCGCAAGCCGTTCCAGGCCGTAGGTGATCTCGCCGGTCACCGGCCGGCATTCGAGCCCGCCGACCTGCTGGAAATAAGTAAACTGCGTCACTTCCATGCCGTTCAGCCAGACCTCCCAGCCGAGTCCCCAGGCGCCGAGCGTCGGCGACTCCCAGTTGTCCTCGACGAAGCGGATGTCGTGTTCGAGCAGATCGAAACCGAGAGTGCGCAAGGAGCCGAGATAGAGTTCCTGAATGTTGTCGGGCGACGGTTTCAGAATCACCTGATACTGGTAATAATGCTGCAGGCGGTTCGGGTTTTCGCCGAAACGCCCGTCGGTCGGCCGGCGCGAAGGCTGCACATAGGCGGTATTCCAGGGTTCAGGCCCGATCGCCCGGAGAAACGTCGCCGGATGAAAAGTCCCCGCCCCCACTTCCTGATCCAGAGGCTGCAACAAGACGCAACCCTGCTTGGCCCAGTATTCCTGCAGGGCCAGAATCAATCCCTGAAATGTCGATACATCGTAATTCGAACTCGCCACGGTACACTCACGATATGCAGTAAAAATCCGGCGATTATAACTTAATTTTTGGCTTGAGGCAGGGTTTGTGATGGAAGGCAAGCGGATTTACCGCCGCGAGTTAGAGCCGAGACGGACGCCCTGCGCCCCGAGACGCGAAGCGGCTCAAGATACGCAGAGCTTGGGAACGTTAAAAAGAGTGATCGAATCCTTACAGAATCTTTAAATATTCCAACAACGCGGCTTTTTCCTGTTTCGACAGCCGGGTGCCGAATTCATGGCCGCAGCGGCTGTTGCCGGATTTGATGTTGGCGCCTTCGCAATCGGTCGTCTTCAAGACATAATCGAATTTGCTTTGCTCGACCGCGAGCCCGATTTTTTCAGGGTCATAGGCCGGGCCGATCTTAAATTCGACGGGCCGATTCTGCGCCGGCTCCAACAGCGCCGCCAGCGTCGGCACCGAACCGTTGTGCAAGTAAGGCGCGGTCGCCCAGATGCCCTGCAGGACGCGGGATTCGTAGGCAATGGCCGGGGTCGGATCGGTGAACTTGTCCTTGCAGGCATAGCCCCCGGCCTGCTGCGGGCTCGGAGGCGCCTGCATGGTCTGATAGGCGCCTTTCAGCTGCGCGTTGTCCGCAGTGACCATGTCCGCCTGTTTTTTGAGCAGTCGTTCGCTAATCTCCTTGACCTTGCGGTCTTTGGCCGCCCTCGCCTCGCCGGCCAGGCGCTCGATCAAGCCCAAATCGGTCTGCGCCTTCAACTCCAGATCCAGCGTTTTCGGCGACTTGGTGTGCTGCAACAAGGTGCCCATGCCGACCATGCTCAGGACTCTGACCGCATTTTCGTCCTTCGCCTTCAGCGGCTTTTCTAGGAACGGTATCTTCGCCCCGGCCAGCACGCCGGTATCGACCGTCAAGCCAAACAACTCGAACTCCTTCGGGTCCGTGCCGACATAGCACAGCGGCGTCGCCCAGGTCTTGTTCAAGGCGCGCGGAATCCCGTCGCGAATACCGTGGCACCCGGCGCAGCCACCGTTTTCGGTTTGGGTAGGGCTTTCATAGATCGCCTTACCCTGCGCGGCCAACTTCGCATTGACCGCCCATTTGCCTTCTTTCCACGGCCATGCCGGAGGGCCGATTTTTTTGACCAGATTCTCGACTGCCTTCAGCCCATCAAAATTGGCCGAATTATGCTTCAGATAATCGAAGCCGAGAAGCTGGCCTGGGGCTTTTTCCGGATAAAAATCGGCAAACACGCCCAGCACTTCGCCGTAATTGCGCGACAGCCCCAATAAATCGTTGCCGTTGTCCGCGAAGCCGGGCCACTGGGTCTTGTCCTGTATCGGCGCATTCCAGATGAACGGATAGCGCACCGGCGTGTCGGCCAAGTGAATGTTGGATTTGATGATATGATCAGGCGCCGTGCCGATATCCAGGCCGGTCACCCGGTTCAGGATCATCGCGACCGCATCGAGGCGCGCAGGCCCCCACGGCTTGTCCTTCGGCAAGGCGATACTCATGATCGTATGATAAGGCAGGTACCAGGTCTCGACTTCTTTCCGCAACTTCGTTTTCTGCTCGGCCGAAGGCGAGCCACCCAAAACCGCGGCAGCGAAAGCGTCGAAGGACGGCTGATCATCCAACATACGTCCGACCGCGCTATCCAAATCGGCCGCAAAGGACTGAAAGTCGGAAATTGCCGGCCCGCCGTCGATCCGGTAGGCCTTGCCGTCGGCCTCGATTTGCCGGGTGTGGCAGGCGGAACAGGTCATGCCGACCGCGTTGCCGTTGACCGTGAAACCGACCGGCAAGCCTTGGGTCTTGCTGTCAGGATTCGGCAGATATCCGTAACGGGACAGACTGTCGTCTAAAAACGGCTTGCCGTTCGCCTGTTTCAATGCCAGAAACCATTGCAGAGGCATCACCCGGGAGCCCTGATCCTGCGAATAATATTGCAGGCGCGCCGCGTGGGTCCATTGTTTGCCTTGTTCGGTGTAGACCGGAGCGGAGGCGGCGCTTGCCGGCTGCAAGCCGGGCAATACACAAACCGTAGCCGTGAAAAGGAGGGAAAGGTGTTTCAACCCGAATGACTGATGTCGAATCGTCATGACGAAGGCCTCATTATGAAGGTGTTTTTGTTATTGTTTTTATCGACATAAATAGCCATGTCGAGCCCTTGGAAGCTTTCCCGATTCAATCCGGCCCGCCTAGAAACGCCCGGCGTGAGGCGACGGCTCAAGTCTTCAAAACTTCTCTAGCGTTAATAACATACGAACCATTGAATTTCAAGCCGGGGCTGCGGCCGAAAATCGCTTGCCCGATGAAGACCTCGAAGGCTTTTATCCCCTTCGAGGTCTTTGCGGTCTTCACTGCCGTGAGTGTTGGTCAGAGTCCTGGGATTGAAAGAAAGATTGAAAGAAATTTAGTCTCTTACTTCTTCCTGTCATCCGCGGTCATCAACCGCGCCGCCAGGGCGTGATCCGAAAATGTCTCCAAGGCATGCCCGACCTCGCGGCACTTGCCGCCCTGCGCCGCGTAATCGTTGCTGAAATCATGGATGAAATCCATCACGGTATGATCGATCAGATAGCCGTTCGAGAAATCGAAAATGAGCGTTTTTCCATTTTCGAGACCTGCCAGCGCCTTTTTTAACGGCAGATAATTCGAGAACAACGCCGACCCCGACAGTTTGACCACGATCGTGTCAGCTCCTGATCGCTCGATCGTGAAATGGATCTTGAACATGTTTTCCAGCCATACCCCGCGCACGATGTGGATGCCCAGTTTGACCGCGATGCCGAGCAGCACGCCGATCAGCAGATCGGTCGCGAGGACCCCTAGCATCGTCACCACGAACAGGCCCAACTGTTCCGCACCGATCGCCCAGACCTGGCTGAAGGTCTTCGGCGAGGCCAGCTTGAAACCGGTATAAACCAGCAGCGCCGCCAACGAGGCCAGCGGAATGTTATGGATCAGATGCGGAAACAATGCGACAAATCCCAACATAATCAGTCCGTGAAAGAAATTGGCCCAGCCGGTTTTGGCGCCGTACTGGATATTGGACGAACTTCGCACGATCTCGGCGATCATCGGCAAACCGCCGATGAAACCGGCGACCGTATTGCCCAAACCGACCGCGGCCAGATCCCGGTCGATATCGGATTTGCGCTTATACGGATCGAGCTTGTCTACCGCATTCGCGACCAACAAGGTTTCGAGACTGCCGACCAGACAGATGCTGATTACCGCGCCCCAGAACTCCAGGGTCAGCGCCTTCGAATAATCGGCAAACTGAAAAAAGGACGACCAATCGTCCGGAATATCGACCAAAAACTTCGGCGTAATCGCATGCGGATGGCCGGCTTGCAGCTCCGCGCCCGAGAGGAAAGGATGCCAATGCTCATGCTGCACGCCGAATATTTGTCCGAGCCCCATACCGGTCAACAGCACGACCAAGGGTGCGGGAACCGCCTTCAATTTCGGATGCTTGAGTCGGGGCCAGAAAATTAAAATAGCCAGACCGCTGAGGCCGATGAAAGCGATCACCGGATCGGGATTCAACAGGCTATGCGGAATCTGCGCGATCGTCGCGAAGATGCTGCCGGGTTCCGGGCTCGCCCCCAGCATTACATGGCTTTGTTTCGCGATGATGATGATGCCAAGCCCCGCCAGCATGCCGTGTACAACCGCAGGCGGAAAAAACGCGCTGTACTGGCCGGCCTTATAAACGCCCATCAGCACCTGCAAGGCGCCGGCCAGCATGATCGCGGCCAGGGTATAGCGGTAGCCGGCCAGCACATCGCCGTCGCCGAGCGTTTGCACCGCGCCGAGGATCACGACGATCAAGCCCGCCGCCGGGCCGTTGATCGTCACATGTGAACCGTTCACCCGCGAGACCAGGAGGCCGCCGACAATCGCGGTAATAATGCCCGCCGACGGTGGAAAACCGGAGGCGACGGCGATGCCGAGGCACAGCGGCAACGCGATCAAAAACACAAAAAAACCGGCGAGCAGGTCACTGCGCCAATTTGTCTTCAGGGCATCCAGGCCGAATCGGGGCGGCATTCCAGGTTGCATATTCATCAAAAAACCTCGTTGGGTGGCTAGGTGAGCCCTCGCCAAATCATGCGAGGCGAGGAGGAGAGAATCCATGCGGGAATTCTACCACTTCTGATGTAATGAAATGTGTATCCGGCGCATTCAGCCTGTTGCCGCGAAAAAAATAGGCTTGCAAGGGAACCCTTTGACACTTCCCAAGTCGTATTTTTCGGCCGATAATAACTGAAGATGGATTGTAGGATGTTTTTCACAATCATTGTGCTTAAAGAGCCAAAAATCAGCACACCGAGCGCATTTATTGACTATCTTTGGTGGACCTGATCAAGAAGGGATTAAGACCGTTACTCTGAAATAAACAGTAGTAAATATTACTTTCTAAGCATCGACCTTATTAAGAAGGGATCATTAAAGGCCTGCATTGCAGGCCTTTTTCATGCGTTACCGTTTCAAGACAGGAATCAGCACGCAGCCTGAGGCGAAAAGCCGAAGGCATTGCTCTCAGGAAAAAATGAGCAGACGATTTGCCTGCATGAATTCAAGTTGGCAGATAGGCATAGCGCCTTGGACAGGGTTCCCGCAGAGTACGCGAGAACCCTAAAAGGAAGCGTTTACTTGCGGAATGCTACAAACTCGCGATCATCACATCCGCAAATTCGCTGCATTTGACTTCGGTCGCACCGTCCATCAAGCGGGCGAAATCATAGGTGACCTGTTTGCTTGCGATCGCGGCGTCCATTGCGCGAATCACCGCGTCGGCCGCCTCGGTCCAGCCCAGATAGCGCAGCATCATCTCGCCGGACAGGATCAACGATCCGGGATTGACCCTGTCCAGATTCGCATACTTCGGCGCGGTACCATGGGTGGCTTCGAACACCGCCGCGCCGTTTAGGTAGTTGATGTTGCCGCCGGGCGCGATGCCGATGCCCCCGACCTGCGCGGCCAAGGCGTCGGACAGGTAGTCGCCGTTCAGATTCAGGGTCGCGATCACGTCGAAATCGTCGGGGCGGGTCAGTACCTGTTGCAGGGTGATATCCGCGATCGCATCCTTGATCAGAATCCTGCCTTTCGCGAGGGCTTCCGCCTGCTCCTTGTTCGCGGCCGCTTCGCCCTGGGCGGCCTTGGTCTTTTCCCATTGCAGCCAGGTATAGGTCTCACCCGGATACTCCCGTTCGGCGAGCGCATAGGCCCAATTGCGGAACGCGCCTTCGGTAAACTTCATGATGTTGCCTTTATGCACGATCGTGACGCTCTTGCGTTGGTTGATCAGGGCGTAATCGATCGCGGCGCGCACCAGGCGTTCGGTGCCCTCCTCCGAGACCGGCTTGATGCCGATGCCGGAAGTCGCGGGGAAGCGTATCTTCGCATACTGCTTCGGAAAGTGTTCCTGCAGCAGCGCCAGGAAGCGCCGGTTCTCCTCGCTGCCCTGTTCGAATTCGAGACCCGCGTAAATGTCTTCGGTATTTTCGCGGAAGATCACCATGTCGACCGCTTCCGGTTTCTTGACCGGCGACGGCACGCCCCTGAACCAGCGCACCGGCCGCAGGCAGACATACAGGTCGAGCAATTGCCGTAGCGCCACGTTCAGCGAGCGGATGCCGCCGCCGACCGGCGTGGTCAAGGGGCCCTTGATCGAGACCAGATAATCGCGGCAGGCTTCGACCGTCGCGTCCGGCAGCCAGGTATCGAACTGGCGGAAGGCTTTTTCGCCGGCGAAGATTTCGAGCCAGTGAATCTTGCGCCTGCCGCCATAGGCGCTTGCGACCGCCGCATCGAGCACGCGCACGGTCGCCCGCCAGATGTCGGGACCGGTGCCGTCGCCTTCGATGTAGGGAATGATCGGATTGTCCGGAACGAGCAGCTTGCCGCTGCGCATGCTAATCGGACTGCCGCCGGGCGGCGGGGTAAGCGTGGGACCTGTCATGACGACTCCTATGAAATCGAATGAACTGACTGGGCTGCCGCGGTTCGGATAACTTGCGGCATTTTAGTAACGCACTGCATTTGCATCATAGCAAAAGGCGATGGCTTTGTCTTAACAGATCCTGTATCTTCAGCGACAGCGCGCAGGCGAAGCGAATGATCGCAGTGAAAGAGAAACACTGGAGATGATTAAATGACCGAAATAACGCAAGTGAAACGCTTATTTTTTGCCCTATGGCCCGATCCGGAAACCCGCGCGCAATGCGCCGCGCTATCCGCCGCGCTAAAACCGGCTGGGCGGCCCGTGCATCCCGACAATCTGCATGTCACGCTGGTGTTTCTGGGCAGCGTCGATGAGGCAACCGAAGCGAAACTGATCGATGCGGCCGCGGCGATCCGTTTCGCGAAAGTTTCGATCAACTTCGATAAGCTGGACTATTGGCGCCGCCCCCGCATCATTTGCCTGTCCGGCAAAGCGGAAGATTCAGCGGCGGCATTGCTGGTCGAGCAACTGAACACGATCGCCGCGGCGCTGGAGATTCCGACAGACGACCGTCCTTATCAGGCGCATGTGACCCTGATCCGCAAGGCAAACCGCTTGCCAACGTTGACCTTTACGCCGATCAACTGGCAGGCCGATGCGTTTTGTCTGGTCGAATCCTGTTCGACGCCGGAAGGGGTCGCCTACCGGGTGCTGAAAACCTGGCAGGCTTATGAAGACCAACCCCCGATCGACAGCGAAGCGGATTAACAAACCCGAGCGACGCGATTATAATCGGCGACACCCCCCCACCCACCGTCCCTGAAACGCCATGCCCTATCTGAAACTGAATACGAACCTCGCGCTCGACGACGCGCAAGCGCCGCCACTGCTGAGCCAACTGTCGCAATTAGTGGCGAAGGAAACCGGCAAGCCCGAGCGCTATGTGCTGGTCGAATTGAACGCCGAAAAAACGATGCTTTTCGCGGGCAGCAGCGCCCCCTTGGCCTATCTCGAATGTAAGAGCATCGGTTTATCGGCCAAGCAGGCGAAATCCTTGTCCTCCGCGCTGAGCCAGTTACTCGAAACGGCGCTGGCGATTCCGCCGGAGCGGATTTATATCGAATTCAGCAATTGTCCGGCCGAATTTTGGGGCTGGAACGGCTCGACATTCGGCTGACTCCATATCCTGAGGAAACAAACATGAACGACAAAGAATTAGTTGCGCAGCATGCCGCGCGGAAAATCGAAGACGGGATGATCGTCGGCCTCGGCACCGGCTCGACCGCGAATTGTTTCATCGAGGCACTCGCCCAGCGCCATCATCAGGAAGGCTTGAAGGTTCAAACGGTCTCCAGCTCGGTAGTCAGCGCGATCAAGGCGCGCGAACTCGGTCTGCCGTTGCTTGCGGTCGAACAACTCAAAGGCCTCGACGTGTATGTCGACGGCGCCGATGAAGTCGCGCCGGACATGACCTTGTTGAAAGGCCGCGGCTTCGATCTGGTGCGCGAAAAGCTGCTGGCCGGCGCGAGCCGGGAATTCTGGGTGTTGATCAATCCCGGCAAGCGCGTCGGCCGGATCGGCGAGCGTTTCCCGATTCCGGTCGAAGTGATGCCTTTTGCCTGGCAACTGGTCAAGGAAAGTCTCGCTGCGATCGGCGGCAAGGCGGAACTTCGGCAAACCGAGAACAAGGACGGACTGGTGGTGACTTCGCACGGCAGCCTGGTGCTGGATACGGCGTTTGCGGAAGCGTTCGACAGTCACACGCTGGATACGGTATTGAACGGCATTCCTGGCGTCGTCGAACACGGCATTTTCAGCCATCTGACGAGCGCGGTGTTTTGCGCTAGGGATGGGCGGGTCGAAGAGCAAAGCGCTTAATGACCACGGGGCGAATAAATCGCCCCGTAGTATTTATCGCGCCGAAGCGACTGATTCAATATTGTTCCTTGCCGATAATCTTGCCTTCGCCATCGACGGACACGGACCAATGACTGCCGGAGACATCGAGCGTGAAATCGAATTCCTCGCCCGCCCCGTTCGGATTCACAATCTGCAGCGCTTGCTTGATTTCGTGATTCGGAAACTCGGCCTTCAGGTTATCCAGGGTTCCCGGCGGCAACAGGCCCGAGGGATCGATCACCGGCGCGCTGACGAAAAAATGGCCATTCTTGCGGTAGTATTCGACCAAGGATTCCTCACCGTCCTTGAAATGGATTTCGTACAGGTCCTGATTGAAATGCTTTTTGGCCAGCGCGCTGACATTCGCCGCATTCGGATGTTTCTTATCGAATTGATCGACGACCGGAGCCGGCAAACCGTCTTTGCCGAGCAATTCGGCATGCGCCGAAAATGCAACGAACGCGGCCGCGGCCACCAATGAAGTCATGAAGAATTGACGCATGTTTCTTTACCCAATAATAAATTTATTATAATTATCAATCTGATGCGGAATTGCACTAAGAAAGCCGCAATGCCGCGGTTTGCGGTTCATCAAAAAGCTGCGCAAATTATAACCAATATTCGCCAAAACCCGGATACGCAACATCCTTACCGCATCCGATAGGCACCATCCATCCACACCTTCTCGCAACTTTTCGAATGCCGACGCCGAATTCATCACCCGCAAAATCTTCCACACTCAGCGCCGAACACTGGATCGCCTTCCTGAGCCTGGCCGGCATCGGCGCTTATCTTCCGCTCCGCTACGGACTCGCGATCGGCAGCCAGACCTATCGGCTGTCGCTTTCGGCCGCATTTGGACCCGACTCGGCGCCGTTGTTCGAGCAAGGCTTCACTTACGCCTTTGCGTTGGCGCAATTGCCGCTGCTCGCGGTGCTGGCGTTGGGCGGCTTGCCCTTGCTCTACCGCCTGCTCGTGAAACTGCTGCATGGCGATCTGGGCGCCGATCTGTTGGCCGGAATTTCGATCGTGACCGCGGCCTGGCTGGACGAATGGCTGGCCGGCAGCCTGGTCGTGTTGATGCTGTCGGGCGGCGCGGTGCTCGAAACCTATGCGCTGCGCAAGGCGTCTTCGGTGCTCGAAGCCTTGGCCAAGCGGATGCCGTCGATCGCGCATAAAAAGGCCGGCGACACCCTGACCGATATCGCGGCCGATAAAATCCGCATCGGCGATACGCTGTTGATCCTGCCGCACGAGATCTGTCCGGTTGACGGCACCGTGCTCGACGGCGCCAGCACGATGGACGAATCGTATTTGACCGGCGAACCGTATCTGATGTCGAAAACCGCAGGCTCCCAGGTTTTGTCCGGCGCGATCAACGGCGATGCGGCATTGACGATTCGCGCCGATAAAGTCGCGGCGGACTCGCGCTATGCGAAGATCATGGAAGTGATGCGCTCCTCCGAACGCTACCGCCCGAAAATCCGGCGCCTCGGCGATCAGCTCGGCGCCCTGTACGCGCCGCTCGCGCTCGCGATCGCAGGCATCGCCTGGTATGACAGCGGCGACGTCGTGCGTTTCCTGGCCGTGCTGGTGATCGCAACGCCCTGCCCTCTATTGATCGGCATTCCGGTTACGATTATCAGCTCGATCTCGCTGGCCGCGCAGCGCGAGATCATCATTAAGAACCCGGCCATCCTCGAAACGCTCGGCCTGTGCCGGACCGCCATTTTCGACAAGACCGGCACCCTGACCTACGGCCGCCCTTCCCTGATCGCGATCAAGACCGCTGCGGAACACGACGAAGCCGAGGTTCTGACGCTGATTGCGAGCCTGGAACGCTATTCGAAGCATCCCCTTTCGGGAGCGATTCTGAAAGCGGCGGAAAAGGCCGCCTCGCCCTTGCTCCCGGTCGCCGAGATTGCCGAACTGCCGGGGCAAGGCATTTCGGGCCTCGTCGCCGGCAAAAAAATCGCGATCACCAGCCGTCATGCCGTTGCCGAACGACTTCCGGAAGCGCTCGCGCACCTGCCCGAGGCCGACGGCGGCCTGGAATGTATCGCCCTGATCGACGGCCAGTATGCGGCGACGCTGCAATTTCGCGACGAAGTGCGCGCGGACAGTTCTTCGTTCATCAATCACTTGCAGCCGAGCCATTTGTTCGACCGGGTGATGCTGGTGTCGGGCGACCGGGAATCCGAAGTCCGCTATCTGGCCGAACAGGTCGGCATCGAACAGGTCCATTTCAGCCAAAGCCCCGAACAGAAACTGGCGCTGGTCAGGGCCGAAACCCGGAAGGCCAAAACGGTCTTTCTCGGCGACGGTATCAACGACGCGCCGGCGTTGACCGCTGCGACGATCGGCATCGCCTTCGGGCAAAACAGCGACATCACCGGCGAAGCGGCCGATGCGGTGATCATGGACAGTTCGCTGCAGAAAGTCGACGAACTGTTCCATATCGGCGAAAGGATGCGCAAGATCGCCCTGCAAAGCGCGATCGGCGGCATGGCGCTGAGCGTGGTCGGCATGGGGGCGGCGGGCATGGGCTATCTGAGCCCCGTCGCCGGCGCCCTGACCCAGGAACTGATCGATGTGCTCGCGATTTTGAATGCGCTGCGGGCCGCGCTGCCGCCGAAAACGTTGTCGGATTTTTAATTCCATAAGGCGCGTTGCGCCCTTCGACAGGCTCAGGACAAGCTTAGCCACGTCACTTAACGATAAAAGTAGCCGTCTCTATCATCATGGTCATTATGCTTGAAATAGCGTATATCATCGGATGATCGCGCGAGTTCTTCCTTCAGAATCTGCCGCTCCCGCCAATCCAGACGTCCATCCTGTTTGAAGCGGCGTTCGACGTGCTCGATATGTTGCTGCTGCCGAGCCAGTTGATCATACTCATAAGGCGTCAACTGTCCCCTTGCGAGTCCGCTTTGGATGCGTCGCCGCTGCTGGCTCTGCTCTTTGTTCACCTTGCCGGCACCATGGACGCGATAACCGGCGTGATCGTGATAATCCCGGTAATACGGATCATAATGCGCCTCGGCAGCGCCGATCAAACTCAAACCGGCCAACAACGTCAACATCTTTGCAATTTTCATGGTCTGTCTCCTCTGTTGATGACGGCACTAGATTAGCCGCGGCAAGTTGAATCCAGACTGAACGCTTTTAAAAAATGCTAGAATGCCGCGCGATGAACAAGACCAACACCCCGCCCAAGATTTATACGGTCTCCGAGCTGAACCGCGAGGCCGCGCTGGCGCTCGGCGAGCATTTTCTGATGATCTGGGTCGAAGGCGAAATCTCGAACCTCAGCGCGCCCTCGTCCGGCCATCTGTATTTTTCGTTGAAGGACGCCGGCGCCCAGGTGCGCTGCGCGCTGTTCAAAAACCAGCAGCGTGGGCTGCGCTGCAAACCCGCGAACGGCATGCAGGTTTTGCTTCGGGCCGAGGTCAGCCTGTACGAGCCGCGCGGCGATTATCAATTGATTGTCGAACGGATGGAGGCGGCGGGCGACGGCGCGCTGCGGCGCGCTTTCGACGCGTTGCGGCTGAAATTGTCCGAGGAAGGCCTTTTCGATGCCTCCGGCAAAAAAAGCCTGCCGCGCCTGCCCCAGGCGATCGGCATCATTACCTCGCCGACCGGGGCCGCGCTACGGGACATACTCAGCGTATTGAAGCGGCGCTTTCCGGCGATCCCGGTGATCGTGTACCCGACCGCCGTGCAAGGCGCCAATGCCAAATTCGAAGTGGCCGAGGCAATCCAAACCGCGAACCGGCACGCGGATTGCGATGTCCTGATCCTGGCGCGCGGCGGCGGCTCGCTCGAAGACCTGCAGGCCTTCAATGAAGAAATCGTCGCGCGCGAGATCGCCGCGAGCGCTATTCCGATCATCTCCGGCATCGGCCACGAAACCGATGTCACGATCGCCGATTTCGCGGCGGACCTGCGCGCCGCGACGCCGACCGCGGCGGCCGAACACGCCACGCCGGATCAGCAGCAATGGTTGCACGGCTTCATGCAGTACGAGAAACGTCTCGAACAATGCTGGCAGCGCAAACTGATCAGAACCCGGCAGAGCCTGGACTGGCTGGACAAGCGCCTTGCGCAGCAGCATCCCGGCCAAAAACTGCGGCGCAATGCACAGCGACTGGACGAATTGAAGTTACGCTTGACGCAAGGCATGCTGAAAAAACAGCAGCATCAGAAACACTTGCTCGCCGCCGCCAACGCCAGATTAGCGCAGTTCAACCCGGCCGTCCGGATACTTAGCTACCAACATCGGCAACAATACCTCGCGCGGCGCCTGGAGCGGGCGATGCAACACAAGCTGGAGCAGAGCCGGCTCAGACTGTCGAACACCAGCCAGACCCTGCACGCGGTCAGTCCGCTCGCGACATTGAACCGGGGCTATGCGCTGGTAACGATGGTCGAGAACGGTAAAATCGTCCGCTCCGTGCAGCAACTTGCAGTCGGCGACAGGATTCAGACGCGGATCGCCGACGGGCAATTCGTCAGCGAAATCGTTGATCTGTAAGCTAACGGAGAAGTCGATTCCTCTGCTATTTTTTCCAGAATTCGGGCAGGAACAGGATCACGATCGAAAAGATCTGCACCCGACCGAGCAACATCGTAAAACTGCACACGGCGGTCTGGAAATCGGTCAGGCTGGCGTAGTTGGTCGCGGGCCCGACCTGGTTCAAGCCGGGACCGGCGTTGTTGAAACAGGCGATCACCGCGGACAAGGCGCTGACAAAGTCCATCCCGCTCAGCAGCAGCGTGAACGTCAAGATCACGATGCTGATGAAATACAGAAAAATGAAGCCGGTCACCGAGGTCACGATCGCGTTGTTGATCACATGCTCGCCGATTTTCAAGGGCCGGATCGCCTGCGGATGGATGAATTTGAACAATTCGAGCCGCGCCTGTTTCAGCAGAATGATCGTCCGGATCATCCGGATGCCGCCGCCGGTCGAACCGGAGGAGGCCGAAAGACAGCTCAGAAACAGCATCCACATCGGCACGAAAATCGGCCACTGATTGAAATCCTGGGTCGCAAAACCGCAATCGGTCGCGATCGTGACCAGATTGAAGGTCGCATGCCGTAGCGCGGTCCAAAAGTCGGCATAGGTGCCGTTCTGCCACAAGACCGACGCCGCCAGCACGCAACTGCCGAGCACCAGCGCCAGGAAGCTGCGCGCCTCCATATCGACCGCATAAGGTTTGAAGGACAGCTTGCGTATCGCGACGAAATGGGTCGCGAAGTTGATCGCGGCGACCAGCTGAAATACGGTCAGCACGATCTCGATCGGCAACGAGTTGAAAAACCCGACATTCTGATCATGCGTCGACATGCCGCCGAGACTCATCGCCGCGAACGCATGGCAGACCGCGTCGAACCAGCTCATGCCGGCCAGTTTCAGCGACAAAATGCAGGCGACCGAAATGCCAGCATAAACCATCCACAAGGCTTTCGCGGTCTGCGCGATGCGCGGCGGCAGGTCCGATTCCTTGACCGAGCCCGGGGTTTCGGCGATGTAAAGCTGCATGCCGCCGATGCCCAAGATCGGCAGAATCGCGACCGCGAAAATGATGATGCCCATGCCCGCGATCCAGTTCAGTTCATGGCGCCAGAGATTGATCGACATCGGCAATTGATCGAGCCCGGACATCACGGTCGCGCCGGTCGTCGTGAGGCCAGATGTCACTTCGAAATACGCATCGACGAAACTCATGCCGGGGAAATAATAGAGCAGCGGCAAGGTGCAGAAAACCGGAGTCACCGACCAGGTGATCGCGACCAGTAAAAAACCGGTCTGCCGCGATACCTTTTTCGGGACGCGCAGGGACGGAAAAAACAGCAGCGCGCCGGCCAGGAAAGTGACCAGCACGCCCTGGGAAAAAGCCGATGTCGCCCCGTCGCCGGCCCAATACGACGTGATGAGGCAGGTGGTCATT
Organism: Methylomicrobium lacus; assembly: GCF_041897535.1. Lineage (GTDB taxonomy): Bacteria > Pseudomonadota > Gammaproteobacteria > Methylococcales > Methylomonadaceae > Methylomicrobium > Methylomicrobium lacus_A. The sequence continues at coordinate 21,569 of NZ_CP169217.1, read as the reverse complement.
AAACCGCTGAAGCCCATCGTCACCAGGCCGAAAATATGCAAAATCGTCAAAATCATAGCCATGACCGCGCGGGGTGACAAAGCACGCCGCCCATACCGGTTGAAAAAAAATGCAGAAAGAACGCGGTGGGAAATTTCAAGCGCAGTTGCGGCAATCGCAAGCCATGAAAATCCTCGAGAAAATTTGCTTCATAAGGTTTTATTCAGCGGCTGGAAGATTTTCTCGATATTGCTGACCAGCTTTTTGTCCATCGCAAACATCACTACATGGTCGCCTTCTTCGAAAATCACGTCGTGATGGATCGGAATGACTTGATTGTTGCGTATCAAGGCCCCCATCACGATACCGGGCGGAAAATGGATGCTGTCCACGCGCTTGCCGACCACCGAATTCTGATCGCTGTCGCCGCTGTAATGCGCGACCGCCTCGATCGCCTCGGCGCTGCCGCCGCATAACGAACGCACCTGCGCCACATCGCCGCGGCGTACATGCTTTAAAATGCTGCCCAGGGTTTCCTGGTTCGGCAGCACCGCGACATCGATATCGGTATCGGTCAACAGCTTCGTATAAGACTTGTGATTGAGCAGGCAAATCGCCTTGCGCGCGCCGAGGCTTTTCGCAAGCGATGCGGAAATGATGTTGACGCCGTCATTTTCGGTAATCGCGCAGAACAGATCGGTGCTGCCGACGGCTTCATCCATTAATAACGTTTCATCGGCGCAATCGCCGTGCAACACGATCGTTTTTTCCAGTTCATTCGCGATCTTGTTCGCGCGTTTTGGGTTCTTCTCGATGATCTTGACTTGATGATCGTCCTGCAGCGCCAACGCCAGACGTTTGCCGACATGGCCGCCGCCCGCGATGATGATCCGCTTCAGCGGCGCTTCCAGTTTATGCAGCGCTTTCAATACATGCCGGACCTGCTCGCGCGGAGCGACCAGAAAAATCTCGTCACCGGACTCGATATCGGCGCCGCCGTTCACGATCAAGGGCTTGCCGTTGCGGAATATGGCGACGACGCGGATTTTCGCATCGGCCAACTCATCCTTGATCGACTTGATCTTTTTGCCGGTCAGGAAACCGTGCGTCCCCACCTTGACCGAAAACAGCCGCACCAGGCCGCCCGCGAAATCGGATATATGCAAAACCCCCGGAAACTCGATCAAATTCCGGATCGACTCCATCACGATCTGTTCGGGACTGATCACGATATCGACCGGAATGCCGGCCGGACTGAATAGGTTAGGATTTTTCATATACTCGATCGCGCGCACCCGGGCGATCGTTTTCGGACGGCTGTACAGCGTGTTGATGATCAAACAGGCCAGCATGTTGGTTTCGTCGCTGTCGGTGACCGCGATCACCATGTCGGTATTGTGTACCCCGGCCTGTTCGAGAACGCTCGGATGCGCCGCATTGCCGGTGACCGTCGCAATATCGAAGCGCTGTTTCAGTGCGTCAAGCAACTCGGGCTTGAAATCGACCACCATGATGTCGTTTTCTTCACTGGCCAAGGCTTCGGCAACCGACGAGCCGGTCACCCCCGCTCCGAGAATCAGAATCTTCATAATTGGATATTTGAACCCATGCAGTGAAATTGGCGGAGTATTATAGATAACGCCTTAAATATTGCATCAAAATTATACGCCATCCTCAAAGATTGTAGACGGCCACGCTGATTTAAATCTTGATTTTTGATATGAATCAATCGCCTGTTAAATATCAGACAGTTGCATCGTAGATTCAAGAGCATCAGCAATGCCGTTAAGTTACGCGATCCGATGCGGGATGATTTTGTCGCCAGAGTTAAATTTACGCCTGCGCTTGCCCCGCGCCCCTACTGACATTTCGTTAAACCGTTGGCTGAGCGAAATCGAAGCGTGCAGTCGCTTGTCGAATTTTCTCACGGCATTTAGACTCGTACCGTTCAGGGTGCATTAAGTTTAGCTCTCGATAATAGCCTGCAATTCAGTTGAAGGCTGTTGTCTCGATAAAGTTAGCCTTGAGCGCAAAGTTCAGCCGTCAATGTTATGCTGTGTCCGCCGTGGGCCTGTATCGTGTCAAAGCGCACCCACGATCGTGTTATTTATTTCACCGACTATTTTACTCCATGAAAAAATTCGACAAATTCGGAAAAATTGCCTCGCTTGCGTCCGTCACGCTGATTTCGGGCTGTTTGGGCGGCCTTGGCAATAACAATAACGGCTACCCCGGGGGCGGTTATCCCAACCAAGGTTATCAAGGTTATCCGCCTGCCGGCTACCCGAATAACGGCTATCAGTACGGCGGCAACCCTTATGGCGGCTATCCGAATAACGGCGCCCCAAACAGCAGCCCGTTCGGCGCGATGCAAAGCGCGGTGATTGCCGCGATCATTCAAGGCATGGCCGGCAGCGTTTTCAATGGGTCGATCGGCTCGCAGCTGGCGCCGGTCGACCAAAACTTCCGGCTTCAGCAATTGGGCGGTCTGTTGCAGTCAGGCTCGCTCAATCAGTCGCAGCAATGGCTTAACCCGCAGACCGGCAGTAAAGTCGCGATCAATCCGATCGGCCAGCTCAGTCTGAATGCCAAAACCCAGCAGCAATGCCAGAATCTCGAAGAAACCATCACCCTGCCCGACGGCAAAAAGATCCGCGAAAAACGGGTTGCCTGTCTCGATCCGCAAACCGGAAAGTGGAATCTCACCAAATAGCGGTTTTACAAAGCTTATGGCCTTTTGTCGGACGGGATGTCGATCCCGTCCGCCTCGGTTCGCCGCCGGCATGGTATGATACTCGGACATTTTCTGTTTTTTATCTCATTCAACCCGATTGACTTGCCCGATGACTGACTCCTTTCTCTCCACTAAACCCATCCCATCCGAAGAACGCCTGATCATGGCGCTGGACGTGCCGAGTTTCGAAGAAGCGCGCCAGTTGGTCGACACGCTCGGCGACAGCGTCGTGTTTTACAAGGTCGGGATGGAATTGTTCATGTCGGGCGATTATTTCGGTTTTATCGAATGGCTGAAACAGCGCAATAAAAAAGTCTTCGTCGATCTGAAATTTTTCGACGTGCCCGCGACGGTCGGCCGCGCGATCAAGGCCTTGAGCAGCAAGGGCGTCGATTTTGCGACGATTCACGGCAATGACGCGATCATGGAAGCCGCCGCCAAGGACAAGGGCTCGCTGAAGGTGTTGGCGGTGACCGCGTTGACCAGTCTCGACCGCGGCGACCTGAACGATCTGGGCTTTCAATGCGACGTGCGCGAACTGGTGCTGTCGCGCGCCCGGCGCGCCTTGCAGCACGGCTGCGACGGCGTCGTCTCATCCGGGCTCGAAGCGCCGATGCTGCGCGCGGAACTGGGCCAGCGCCTGCTGGTCGTCACGCCGGGCATCCGGCCGGTCGAAAACCGCGAGGAAGACGATCAAAAACGCGTCGCAACCGTCGAAACCGCATTCCAAAACGGCGCCGATTATATCGTGGTCGGCCGCCCGATTCGTGATGCCGAAAATCCGAAAACGATGGCCGAAAAAATTCAGGGCCAGATTCGCGAACAATTCCGCTAGACCCTAAGCGCGTCTTGCCGGCGGTTTTTTTGCGTTTCCGTGTTTGTATCTTGCCGGCTCTGTGGTAATGTGGGCTAATTATGGTACTTGATCCCGCCTTCCCTACCTCCTATCCGGTCGCCTTTCTGATGGGCTTCCTGAGCAGCGTGCATTGCATCGGCATGTGCGGATCGATCATCGGCACGCTGACGCTCAGCCTCGACGCCAAAATCCGCACCAACAAAGCCGCGCTGATTCCTTACGTCTTCAATTACAACGCCGGCCGCATCACCAGCTACGCCTTGGCCGGCGCCTTGGCCGGCATGATCGACACACTGATCGTGATGTCGATCGGCAAACTGGACGGCTACCGCCTGCTGCAAATACTTTCCGCGCTGATCATGACGGCGTCGGGGCTCTATATCGCCGGCTGGTTTCCGCGTTTCGCCTATCTCGAAAAAGCCGGCCTGAAGCTGTGGAAACTGATCGAGCCTTACGGGCGCCGGCTGATTCCGGTCAAAAACCGCCTGCATGCCTTTCTGTTCGGCATGGTCTGGGGCTGGCTGCCTTGCGGCCTGGTCTATGCGGCTCTGGCCCTGGCCGCGACCGCCGGCAGCATTCCGCAAAGCATGCTAACGATGTTTTTTTTCGGGCTTGGCACTTTACCGGCCGTGATGGGTGTCGGTATAATGACCGGATTATTGACGCGGTTATCCAGATTGCGCTATTTCAAGCAGGCCGCAGGCTTGTTCATGATCGTGCTCGCACTGTTCGCCGCCCTGCCGTGGCTCAATCCGATGGCTTACACGGCGCATTCAGCAATTCATTGAGGTCACAGCTTATGAACCCATTTAGCTCGATCATTGGCCAGTCCCCGGCATTGGAATCCTTGCTACGCAGCGCCGGCATCGCGGCGATGACCGATGTCACGATTTTGATCAAGGGCGAGACCGGCACCGGCAAGGAAGTGCTGGCGAATGCGCTGCAAAAAGCCAGTCCGCGCGCCAATAAGCCGTTCATCACGCTGAACTGCGCCGCCCTCCCCGAGAGCCTGATCGAATCGGAATTGTTCGGCCACAGGAAAGGCGCCTTCACCGGTGCGATAGCGAATCAGCAAGGCCTGTTCCATGCAGCCGACGGCGGCACCCTGTTTCTCGACGAAATCAACTCGCTGCCGGTTTCGATCCAGGCCAAATTGCTGCGCTTCCTGGACTCCGGCGAATGCCTCGCGGTCGGCGATACCAAGCCTTACCGAGTCAATGTGCGCGTGATCGCCGCGACCAACAGCGACCTGGTTCAGCAAATCGCCGCCGGCGAATTCCGCCAGGACCTGTATTTCCGCCTGAATGTCGTGCCGATGGAACTGCCGTCACTGGCGCAACGCACCGAAGACATCGAGCCGCTGATCAAGCACTTCCTGGACGTTTTCTCGAACACCCATGCGATCGATCCGCCTAAATTCAGCCGGCAATCGATCAAAATCCTGAAAGCTTACCCGTGGCCCGGCAATATCCGCGAATTGCGCAACTTGTGCGAGCGGCTGTGCATTCTCTTGGCAGGCAGAACGATAGAGCCTGAAAACCTGCCGTTTGAGTTTACCCGCGGCTTTACCGAAGAACGCCACATCGAAACCGGCTTCAAACTGCCGGACGGCGGCGTGCAACTGGATACACTGGAAGCCGACCTGATCTACCAGGCCTTGAATCGCACCCAAGGCAACCGCAGCCAATCGGCGCGCCTGTTGGGTCTGTCCCGCGACACCCTGCTTTACCGGATGCGCAAGCACGGTTTTGCCGCACAATAAGCCATAGGCCGGTGGATGCGCTACGCTTATCCACCCGCGCTTACATCATAGCGGCAAACAACGGACCCACTGCACGGTAATGTTGTCGCTCTTGCCGTTCGCACGCAGCAGTGACAGCCTCGCCACCTTCCCCAGCTCGTTCAGGCCGCTCTCCGGCTGCGCCAGTTGCAGAAACTCCTGCGCTTTCACATTCCCCCAAAATCCGTCGCTGCATAAAATAAAGGTCTCTCCCGCCTCCGCGGCCGGATAGACGGCGATCTCGCTCTGATGCCCCTTCGCGACACCGATACTGCGCCTCAGGCAGTTCTGTTCCGGATGCCCCCCCATTTCGCTTTCGCTGATCCTGCCCTCTTCCAGCAAGGCCTGCGGGACCGAATGATCCCGGGTCCGCCAGACCACCTCGCGCGGATTCAGCCGATACACCCGCGAATCGCCGCAATGCGCGGTCAAAACCTGCTTTTGATCGAGATAAAGAATCGCGCAGGTCGTGTGCGCTTCGAACGCCGCCGGATCGTCCTCGAACAGTTCGCGCATTTCTTCGATCGCGGCATCTATCCATAACGCCATCGTCCCCACCGGCCTGCTGTCCATCAAGCCCAAGAAAAGATTGGCATTTTTGATCAGGCCATGGCAAAAGAAACGCGACGCCTTTTCGCCGGCATGATGCCCGCCGAGGCCGTCCGCGACGACAAACAGCGCAAAATCGTGCTCGACGCGATAGGCCATGCAGTCCTGGTTGATCTCCCGGTCACCCTGCGAGGTCAATTGATGATGAACCAGTTTCATACGCTCATTTATCGGCTTGCAAGACGGCTTTGCAGCATCAATTGCTTCAAATCGCGAACCGCCTGATCGAGGCCGCTGAACAAGGCCCGGGCAACGATGGCATGCCCGATGTTCAACTCGACGATTTCAGGAATCCTGCAAATGGCCTGCACATTATGATAATTCAGGCCGTGTCCGGCATTGACCTGCAAACCGGCACTATGCGCCAGACGCGCGGCTTGGCGGATGCGCTCCAACTCCCGCGCGCGAGCGGCGGGATTTTCGGCATCGGCATAGCGGCCGGTATGCAATTCGATCACCGGCGCGCCGGCTTTGACCGCCGCTTCGATCTGCCTCTCCTCCGGATCGATGAACAGCGAGGTTTCGACGCCTACCGCCGCCAGCCTGGCGCAGGCCGAGGCGATAGTCGGCAGATTGCCGGCGACATCGAGTCCGCCTTCGGTGGTCAATTCCTCGCGCTTTTCCGGTACCAGACAGCAGGCGCCGGGCTTTAGCTTTTCCGCGATGCCGACCATTTCTTCGGTCACCGCCATTTCCATGTTCAGCCGGGTCTGAATCATCTCCTGCAATAAAAACAGATCGCGGTCCTGCATGTGCCGACGGTCTTCGCGCAGATGCGCGGTAATGCCGTCTGCTCCGGCCTGTTCGGCGACCAGGGCCGCCTGCACCGGTTCAGGATAGACGGTGCCGCGCGCCTGCCGCACGGTCGCGATATGATCGATATTGACGCCTAATAAAATTTCTCTGCTATCCATTGGCTTATAAACGTTTGATGATTTCGTTGAGGACCTTGCGGCTATTCAGCGGCTTGCCGTGCAGTAGTTGATCCAGCACACGTCTCAGCAGCACTTTCGCCTCGGCCAGGACTTCCGCCTCGCTGAAATTCCGGGACTGCATGGCCAACAAGGTGTTTCCGGTATAAATCCCGTCCATCGCCTCGACCGGACTCAAATCGGCATCGAGGTGGTATTTTTTAAGGGGATCGACCGGCCTGCCGTGATGAGCATCGTAAGCGAGTTGCAGACCGTAACCGGTCTTCTCGATCAGATTGAGCTCGAAATTTCTCAGCACGGCTTCGAGCGCGCCTAGCTGCTGTAAATCGCTCAGGCATTGACGGTAATCGGCAAACAGCTCCGGATGCGGGTCGTCCGGATGCAGAAAAGCCGCGGTCACTTCATTCAGATAAAAACCGCAATACAAAGCGAAACCGCTCAGCGGCCGGAACGATTCGGCCAATTCGACATCGGTCAGCGTCTTTAATTCCGCCTTGCCGAGAAAAGTCAAACGCAAAGGCACAAAGGGTTGCAGCAAGCCCTGCGCTTTCGATTTGGCTTTCCTGACGCCTTTGGCCAAGACCGAGATCCTGCCGAAATCGCGGGTGAACGCCTCGAAGATCAGGCTCGATTCGCGGTAGCTGCGCTGCCGGAGGATATAGGCGGGCTGTAGATAGACACGGCTTTCAGTCATTAAAGCCGAGACTGTGCAAGGCGCGTTCGTTATCGGACCAGCCTTTTTTGACCTTCACCCACAGTTGCAGATAGACTTTCTTGTCGATCAGTTTTTCGATGTCCAGACGTGCATCCATGCCGACCTTTTTCAACAGCTCGCCGTCCTTGCCGATCACGATCGTTTTCTGCGCCGGACGCTCGACCCAGATCACCGCATAAATCTTGGTGATGCCCGGCATTTCCTGATACAGTTCGATTTCGACGGTCAACGCATACGGCAGCTCGTCGCCAAGCCGGCGCGTCAGCTTTTCGCGGATGATTTCGGCGCACAAAAAACGCTCGGGGCGATCGGTGATCTGATCTTCCGGGTAGATCAGTCCGCCCTCGGGCAGCAACTCGAAGATCGCGGTTTCGAGGTCTTCGAGGTTGGTGTTTTTCAACGCCGAGATCGGCACCAGGTGCTTGAACGGAAAGCGGTGCTGCGCCTCGGCAAAAAATGCCAGAATCTGCTCCTTGTCCTTGATCCTGTCCACCTTGTTGACCGCCAGGATCACTGGCAAGCCCGCCTGTTCGAGCTTTTTGAAGATCACTTCGTCATAGTCCTGAAAGGCCAGACCGTCGATCAGCCAGACCACCACGTCGACGCCGAGCAGGGTCGTGTCGGCAGTCCGGTTCAGATAGCGGTTCAACGCGCGCTTGTCGCTGTTGTGCATGCCGGGCGTGTCGAGATAAACGATCTGGCCGGCTTCGGTGGTATTGATCCCGACAATCCGGTGCCGGGTCGTTTGCGGCTTGCGCGAGGTGATGCTGATTTTCTGTTTCAGCAAATGATTCATCAATGTCGACTTGCCGACATTCGGGCGCCCGATCAGGGCCGCAAAACCGCATTTCATTGATCTTTTTTCTCCAGTAATTGCAGTATTTTTTCTGCCGCCGCCTGTTCCGCGCGCTTTCGCGAGACGCCGGTGCCGATACACGGATCCTTCAGCAGCGGGATCGTGCATTTGACTTTGAAGGTTTGTTCGTGCGGTAGACCGGACATGGTCAGCAGCGTATATTCGGGCAGATCGATCTTTTTCGACTGCATCAGTTCCTGCAGCTGCGTTTTCGGATCTTTCTGCCAATTATCCAGCGACAAGGCTTGGACTTTTTGCTGAAACAGCCCCTTGATCCATTGCTTGCACACATCGATACCCTGATCGAGATACAAGGCGCCGATCACCGCCTCCAGCGCATCCGACAGAATCGACTCGCGCCGGAAACCGCCGCTTTTCAATTCGCCGGAACCCAAGAGGAGGTAATCGCCGAAGCGATGTTCGCGCGCCAGTTCGGCCAGAGAGCCCTGATTGACCAGATTCGCCCGCAGCCTGCTCAGTACGCCTTCGGGAGCCCCGGGAAATTTGTCATATAAAACTTCGGCGATCACGAAGCCCAAAATCGAATCGCCTAAAAACTCCAGGCGTTCGTTGTTTTTCGCGCCGGCGCTGCGATGCGTCAGCGCCATCAAAAAAAGGTCGGGGTTGTTGAACGTTAGCCCCAACTTAGCGGACAAGATCTTCGGGTCCCTAATCACACGCCACCGTCTCCGCCGGTTTCAATCTGGTCGTGAAAATCGACCAACACGCTGAGGTTATAAGCCAACGGCTTGACCACTTCATAGGCGATCTCGACTTTCACATAATCGTTGCTCTTGCTCACTTTAATGTCTTCCGGAGCGATAAAATCGACATAACCGATGGTGAAGCGGTTATCGAGGCTGCGTCTAATTTGTGGCTCGGTCATCGTCGGAAATGCCGAATCTTTTTTCAACGCTTCCAGCGCGCTCGCGACCTTGGCATGATCCATATAGATCGGCCCGATTTTCAAAATCAGGAACACGAAGAACCCGAAGATACCGAGCAAAATGCATAAGGAAATAAAGGTCAGCCCCCGCTGATGTTTGGGCAATGCTTGCATGACGCCTCCCAGGCTTGATGAATGAATCTCCTAAGTCTAGTTTATTTTAGCGCGGTGCCAATGCGGTCAAAACCGACGCCTTTATGCTGCCAATCCCAGCTCATCCAGATGAAGAACGCCTTGCCGACCAGATTTTGTTCCGGGACCATGCCCCAGTAACGGCTATCGTTACTGTTGTCGCGGTTGTCGCCCATCACGAAATAATGCCCCGCCGGCACCACAAACACCCCTTCGACCGAAGGCGCCTCCTGCCGGACCAGAATTTTGTGTTCGACGCCGGTCAAATTCTCGTTCAACTCGATCGCCCCGCTCATGTCCTGTCCCTGGCCGCGGCCTTCATAGGTGCCGATGGCCGCCTGACTGACCGGCGCGCCGTTCACGAAAATCGTTTTATTGAAATAGCCGATCTTGTCGCCCGGAAGACCGATCACGCGCTTGATGTAATCGACCGTCGGGTCCTTCGGAAAGCGGAACACCACGATGTCGCCGCGCTGCGGTTCATTCACTTCGATGACTTTTTTGTTGATCACCGGCAGGCGAATGCCGTAAGTAAACTTATTCACCAGAATGAAATCGCCGATCAACAGGGTCGGCATCATCGAGGCGGACGGAATCCGAAACGGCTCGGCAATGAATGAACGCAGCACCAGCACGATCAACACGACCGGAAAGAACGAATGCGCATATTCGACCAGCCAGGGTTCGTTTTCTGCGTCGTAGGGTCTGTTCTGGGTCCTTAGCCATGCGACATAGCCGCCCCAAATGACGCCCGTGGCGACCGTCGCCACGAACAGAAAAAACGAAAAATCGTAGTCCATCGTTATCCAATCCCGTGCTGAGTATAAAATGAAGACACCGCGCTATTCCTTGTTCAACTGCAAGACCGCCAGGAAAGCCTCCTGCGGAATTTCGATGTTGCCGACCTGCTTCATCCGTTTCTTGCCGGCCTTCTGCTTTTCGAGCAGTTTTTTCTTGCGGGTGATGTCGCCGCCGTAACACTTCGCGGTCACGTTCTTGCGCATCGCCTTGACCGTCGAGCGCGCGATCACCTTCGCGCCGATCGCGGCCTGAATCGCGACCTCGTACATCTGTTTCGGAATCAGATCCTTCATTTTTTCGACCAGATCGCGGCCCCGGTTTTGGCTTTGATCGCGGTGCACGATGATCGACAACGCATCGACCTTGTCGCCGTTGATCAGCACGTCGAGCTTGACCAGCGGAGCCTCCTGGAAGCGCAAAAACTCATAATCGAACGACGCGAAGCCGCGGCTGACCGACTTCAGGCGGTCGAAGAAATCGAGCACGACCTCGCTGAGCGGCATCTCGTAATGAATGGACACCTGCCGGCCGACGAACTGCATGTCTTTCTGCACCCCGCGCTTTTCGATGCACAGGTTGATCACGCTGCCGAGATAATCCTGCGGCACGAAGATATTCGCGCGGATGATCGGCTCGCGGATTTCCTCGATCAGGCCCGCTTCCGGCAGTTTGGCCGGATTATCGACCATGAGGATCTGATTGCCGTGGGTGACGACCTCATAGACGACCGTCGGCGCTGTCGTGATCAAGTCGACATCGTATTCGCGCTCGAGTCGTTCCTGGATGATCTCCATGTGCAGCATGCCGAGGAAGCCGCAGCGGAAACCGAAGCCCAGGGCCTGCGAGGTTTCCGGCTCGAACACCAGGGCCGCATCGTTCAGATTCAGTTTGTTCAGCGCTTCGCGCAGTTCCTCGTAATCGTCCGAACTGACCGGATAGAGCCCCGCGAACACGCGCGGCTGCACCTTCTGAAAACCGGTCAACTGCTCCACGGCCGGCTTGTCGGTCCAGGTGATCGTATCGCCGACCGGCGCGCCGAAAATGTCCTTGATGCCGGCGACCACGAAACCGACCTCACCGGTATCGAGCATGTCCTTTTCGAGACGTTTCGGCGTGAACACCCCGACCTTCTCGACCAGAAACGACTTGCCGGTCGACATGATCGTGATCTTCTGCTTGCGGCGGATGCTGCCGTGCACGATGCGCACCAGCGACACCACGCCGAGGTAACTGTCGAACCACGAATCGATGATCAAGGCCTGCAAAGGCCCCTCGGCATTGCCTTCGGGCGGCGGAATCTTGGTAACCAGCTGCTCCAGCACCTCCTCGACGCCGAGGCCGGTCTTCGCGCTGATCTTCAGCGCGTCATCGGCCGGAATGCCGATCACGTCCTCGATCTCGGCGATCACCCGCTCGGGCTCTGCCGACGGCAGATCGATCTTGTTCAATACCGGCATCACTTCGAGGCCCTGCTCGATCGCGGTATAACAGTTCGCGACGCTCTGCGCCTCGACGCCCTGCGCCGCATCGACGACCAGCAGCGCACCCTCGCAGGCGGCCAGCGAGCGGGAGACTTCGTACGAAAAGTCGACGTGCCCCGGCGTATCGATGAAATTCAGCTGGTAAGTCTCGCCGTCCTTCGCCTTGTAATCCAAAGTCACGCTCTGCGCCTTGATCGTGATGCCGCGCTCCCGCTCGATATCCATCGAGTCGAGCACCTGCGCGGACATCTCCCGATCGCTAAGGCCGCCGCAAATCTGAATGAAACGGTCCGCCAGCGTCGATTTGCCGTGATCGATATGCGCGATGATCGAGAAATTTCTGATATGTTTTAAATCCACTGTATCTGCTAAGTCTGTAGAGGCCGATGAACGGAAGGCGGGACATACCGGGAAATGATTGTCCAATGCTGTTGGAGCGAGCCGGACCGCGCCTGAATAATAAACCCGGCATTATAACAGAATCAGGCAGACCGGAACCGTAAGGATTTGCGTAAAACAAATTTAAATCCTCGTTGCAGCGCCTCCGCCGGCCCACCGGCATTAAGCCAAGCCGTTGGCCGAGAAGTCGACGCGATTTGCTGGCTTCGGCTCCGCTCAGCCAGCGAAGAGCCCTAGGAAACCGGCAAATGCAGATGGCGATGACAAAAATAACGGAATCTCGAACCGTAGCTGCGATGCGTTCTTTTCCAGGTTTCCCGAAAGGCTTCCGCCTTCGCCCATTGGATGAACAAGGTCCGCCAGCCTTCGTTATCCGGATGTTTCCAGGTTTCCTCAAAATCCAGATCCAAATACACGTTCTCCATCAGTTGAATCAATTCGCTGCAGAAATAAAACGTCGACCGGAAGGTCTCGGACATCGGCTCGGGGAAAGAAGCGGCCAATTGCGCATCCAGGGATTGCAGGTCTTTATTGGCGCTGATCGACGACCAGAGCTCCATCAGGCGGTCCGCATGGCGTGAAAATTGAGCGATGCCGGGCAGGATCGGCGACCAGATGTCGCGGAGCCTTATTGCGCACTCGATAAAATCCGGGTCCTCGATATAAAGGCCTTCGGTGTAAAGCCGGGTATCGGGATCGATACGCCTCAGCACCGGATCGAAGGTCCGCCGGGTAATTTCGCGCCCCAGGCGGCGATAGCTCTCGAACTGGTCTTCGCCATAGAATTGATCGCTGGTCGACTCGTGCGGGAAAGCCTGATGCGACGCCTTATATTGCATCGCGGCCGTATCCTCGTGCCCGTTCATCGAGGCTTTGATATAGATCAAGGTGCCGGAAGAACCGTCCTTATAGGCGATATCGCCTACCGCGCAGCGATTGCGGCTCCAGCGCCCCCCGGAGTCCGGCTGGATCGAGCGCACATCGATGTCGATCTTCGCGCCGAAATCGACCTCGCACATCCGTATCAGGGTGCCCAAGCCTTCGAACTGATAGCCGGGGTCGCACTCGCCATCGCTGATGATGATTACCTTACACTGGCGCTTTATCAGTTCGTAAGCGGCCAGATTTTCGAAATGGCCGCCGTCCGAAATCGACAGATAATCGGAACGTTCGTTCGCCGCACCGAACAGCTCCATCAGCAAATAGGACAAGCCGAACCGGGGCGAGGTTCTTTTGACGTCAGGTTTGCTCGGATTCGGAAACCACCAGCCCAAGCGCACGTTGAACAAGGTCATCAGGAAGGCGGTCACCGGCGAGGTATGAAAGCCCATGTTCGGGTTCGCGGCGGCGCCCGATACCGCAATCGCCTGCCCCAACGTCGGCTGGCCAAAGCGTTTGCAAAATTCGCGCGTATTGCAATAACCGACCGGCCTGCTGCCATCATCCCCGCCACCTGCGCTTTTGATTCGATAGCGGCTGCCGAAAGCATAGGGCGTCAGGGTAAAGATCGCGCTTTGCCGGGTATGCAGCGCCAAATCGCTCGACCCGCCCAGATTCAGCGCGCAATTGACGATATGCAAAGGCCCGTGCAAATCCGCCAGATCGGACAACGGCAAATCGTCGCGATCGTCGAAGCCGGTAAAGGTCTGCGGCTGGCGCTGCGTCGGTTGGGTGGCGCCGAGCCGGGTCGCCCCGAGATAACAGCGCGCGAGCCGGCTGCGGTAAAAAGCGTTGAAGCTGAATTCGTTGATATCGACGCGCCAGCCGAGCAGCAATGTCAGCACACAGCCTGCGACAAACAGCAAAATCGCCCAATGCTCCTGTCTTATGTCCTCCGGCCCCGCCTTGATCAAAACGCACACGAGCGTCGACACCGCGACCAGCAAACCCAGAATGAACACGAAAGGCGCGATTTTCGCGACGACCTCGAGCACCTTCGAGCTGCCTCCATTGCCCGCGGTCGACGTGGATTTGCCGGCAAAGACACCGGCGACCGTCGTGCCTATCCACGTGCCGCCGAGCAGTTCATCCCAGTTTTCTTCCGTCAGCAGCTTGCTCAGCGCCGGCCCATAAACCGCCGCCACGCTGATCACCATCCAGCCGACGCCGTAAATCGACAGCCAGGCCCCGAGGCGGCTCCACCATTCGCGCACGCCTTCGATCGAGTGGCGCCCCAGCACTCCCAACATCATGATGATAGCTATCGAGAAGGCAAACAGGATCAGCGGCGGCGTCCAGACAAACGCCAGCCATCGCCCCACGTCTTCGGGTTGCACCCAGCTGTTGAGCAGCCAGCGCCCATCGTCGTCAGGCGTTATCCAGGCGTGCTGCAGCAACATGATCGCGGTGATCAACAGATATAAAACCAGCGTCGCGATCGTCGGCGCCAATACCAGCACCACGCCTTTTTCAAGCTGAGCGAGCAGGTTCGCGTCGGGCGTTTCTTGCGCATCGTCCGCGCCATCTTTCAGGCAACAGAAGGCGAGCAAAAATAGCGAAACGAAAGCCACCGTCAATGGGAACGGCCAGTAGGCCCACGCCTCGGTAAAAAAATCGCCGTAGGTTTCCCAATCACTATAAGGCGGTTTCAGACTTCGCTGCCAGACGATCGCCGCCACGAAAAAACCGACCGCCAGCATCGGCAGCACGACCCAGAGCTGCACCGCCCCTTGCGAATAATCGAACGGGACATCGCGCTCGGCCCTGCCTTTTCTGAATTGCAGCGCGGCCGGCAGCAGAAAGAAACCGACCAGCACCAAACACAGCGCAATCGCCACCGCAACCGCAAGATCCGGAATGGCGCTCGGCTCAAGCTTGTAGGCAAAAGGTTGAAAGTCATAACGCTGATAGACCGCCGCGGCGATCGAGAGCAACACAAAAACCCTGAGCCACTGAATCTTGCTCTCCGTTTTTTTGATGTTCAGGCTGCGATTGTTGTAGGCGATGCCGGTCACCGCGAGAATGAATAGCGCGACCGTCGTCCAGCGCCAATCGAGCGCGATGAAAGGCGCATCCCCCGCGTCGGGCCACCAATTGAACACCGCAAACAACAGGTGCGGGACCAACAGCAGCACCGCAAGGCCCAGAATCACCGTCAACTGTATCATCAAGGTGTTGCGCAGCCAGACTGCCATCATCGTCCAGGTGTCGGCGCTGAACAGCCCGACCTTGGGCGACAGATAGTTCGAGTAGCGGCGCAAATGCCGAATCGAATCGTCCCATTGATCCTTCGCCTCCCCGCTCAGCCAGTCAGGCACGCCATTGTCTTTTGCGCGCCTGCAATTCGCACTCAACCAGGCGCCGATATAGCCGCCGCCGGAAACGGTCGACAGGTAATCGACTTTTTTCAGCAAGCCGAAATCTCTCAGCGCCTCCAGCACGCCCAGGCCGAACGAAGCGCTACGGATGCCGCCGCCCGAAAAAGCCAGACCGACGAGGTTTTTTTGGTCGATAGCCTGGGCCTGGCGTGCACCGAGCATCTTCAGTTCATAGGCGAATACGAAGGCCCACTCCGGATCGGTGTCGAATTGCTTTCCCCATTCCGTATCGCCGGCCAGTTTTTCCGCCCAGGCAAAATCATCGCTAAGCCGGTCGAACCATTCCGGTTTATGCAAAAACAGCTCGACCCATTCCGGTTTATTGATGAATAATTTGAGCCATTCCGAATTATTTTTAAATGATTTTTCCCACGCCCCATCCGTGTCCAATTTTTCGATGAGGGATATTTCCCGGCTTTTGAACAGACCGATCCATGCCGGGTGCGGTAAAAACAAGTGGAGGCGGTCGAGATAAGGCACGCTGGTCAGGAACTCCGCCGCTTCGTCGTGGCCGGCAAAAACGTCCCGCCAACCCGGATGGCGCACAAGAAGCTCGGCCAATTCCGGTTTACCGGCAAGGCGCTCGCCCAGTTCGGGCTTGCGTTCGGTCAACAGCAGGCGCCATTCCCCCTGCGGATCACCGACGGTGAATAGCTCGATCCAGGCTTTTTTGTCCTTGAAAAGATCGAACCATTTTTTATCCGGCAACAGGCTTTCGAGCGTATCTGCCCCCGTATTATTCACAAGCAAAGGATGTTCATTGTTATTATTCATACTTCCCCCTACTCAATTTTTAAGCCAGGAATGGACTTAAGAATCTTACGTTAGATCGCAGTCAACTCACCCCGCCGAGCCCTCACGACAAGCATAATAATCCCGTAATTTTTACATTATTATTAATTTATTAATCAATTACTTGTATCTTATACTTGACACTGTCTGTTTTTTGCAGCCGGCTCGTGCATCCTGCCACAAAAACCACTGAACTGCCAGTTATGACCGTAGATTTTCTTTATCGGGAGCATGCTATTAATTTTCTAACAGATATTTGGTTGCATCCGAAATAAACCAGGCTACCGTTGTAAACCAGAATGCCGCTGGCGGCGGCTAAATAAGGCCGGAATTTGACATCGGTAACCGATAAGACATAACCGAGCATTGCAAAAGGAAGCGGCGTCAGGCGCAATAACAACACAACCCCGGCGGTCACAATCGGAAATAAGACGCCTGCCGCAAAAGAGCGCGTTAAATTTTGGTAAACCGATAGAATATCCGCTTGGCCGCTTCCGCGGTCGCGATATAGAGCGCTACGATCCCTGCCAACAAAGCCAGCAGATTGCATGAAAGCGGCTGAAAGCCGATCAGGGAGGCGAACGGCAAATAGGGCAAGGCGATCGTCAAGGCGACAATCGTCAGCGTGGCGCCTATCAGATAACCGCCGGGCCGGCCTTTGCGTATGGACTGGCTGCTGCGCACGACAAAGACGATCAGGGCCGCCGATACCACCGATTCCAAGAACCAGCCGGTGCGGAATTGCTCGACGGGAACCTTTAACCATAACAGCAGACCGAAGGTCAGATAGTCGAACAGCGAACTGACGATGCCGAAGGTGAACATGAATTTGCGAATGAAGCGAATATCCCAGCGCCGGGGTTGGGTCACCATGTCCGGATCGACATTATCGGAGGCGATGGCCATTTCCGGAAAATCGGTCAGCAGATTGGTCAATAGAATCTGCTTGGGCAATAATGGCAGAAAAGGCAGGAACAGCGATGCCCCGGCCATGCTGAACATGTTGCCGAAATTGGCGCTGGTCGCCATGAACACATATTTCAGCGTGTTCGCGAAGGTGATGCGTCCCTCCTTGACGCCTTCGACCAGGACGTCCAGATTTTTTTCCAGCAGCACGATTTGAGCGGTTTCCTTGGCGACATCGGCCGCGCTATCGACCGATATGCCGACATCGGCGGCATGCAAGGCGGAAACATCATTAATCCCGTCGCCCATGTAACCGACCACGAAGCCGGCTTTTTTCAGGGCCAGGATAATGCGTTCTTTCTGGTTGGGTTCGACTTCGGCGAAGACATTCACCTCGGCAACTCGGCTCATCAGCGCATTGCCGCTCATGTTCGCAATTTCCGGGCCGGTCAAAATCTTGGCGCCCGACAGCCCCAATTGACGACTGACGGTTTCGGCAACCAGACGGTTGTCGCCGGTGATGATTTTCAGGGTAACGCCGAGTTCACGTAATTGCTCTATCGTTTCGGCGCAGTTGGCTTTGGGCGGGTCGAACAAGGTGATAAAGCCCAAAAACCTCATCTCCATTTCATCGTCCTTAGCAAGCTTATTTTCTCCAGTCAGGGGCTTGTAGGCAAGACCCAAGGTGCGAAGACCTTGAGCGCTATAGGCTTGATAACTTTGTTCGATACGGCCGCGCACTGCATCGATAGCGGTCAGGCTGCCGTCGCTGTTTTCAACCTGCGAGCAGACATCCAGCACATTGGTCAGCGCGCCCTTGGTAATCAGAACGCTCGTGCCGGCATCGGAAACCAGCATACTCAAACGTTTGCGATAAAAATCGTACGGAATTTCAGCTAATTTTCGGCACTCTGTCACATCGAACGAGCGAAAATCCCGGATCGCTTCATCGATCGGATTATTGAAGCCGGTCTCGTAAAACGAATTCAGATAAGCATAACGCGAGACTTTGTCGCTGGGTTTGCCATCGCTATCCACCGCGCTCTTCAGGTGCACCTTGCCTTCGGTCAAGGTGCCGGTCTTATCGGAACACAAAACGTTCATGCTGCCGAAGTTCTCAATCGAAGCCAGCTGTTTGACGATGACTTTTTCTGCCGCCATGCGTTTGGCGCCATGCGCCAGATTGATGCTGATCACCGCGGGCAACAATTGCGGCGTCAGTCCCACGGCCAGCGCCAATGCAAACAGGAAGGAATCGATCACCGGTTTATGCAGATACACGTTCACGGCGAAAATCATGATCACCAGGATCAACGTGACTTCCATCAGCAAATAGCCGAAACGTCTGACGCCGCGTTCGAAATCGGTTTCAGGCGCTTTGAGCTTGATGCGTCCGGACAGTTTGCCGAATTCGGTACTTTGCCCGGTGGCAATGACTAAAGCCTGCGCTTCACCGCTTTGCACATGCGTTCCCATCCACAGCGCATTGCTGCGCTGGCCGAGCGGCGCATCGGCGGCAACGGGGCCGGGTGATTTTTCGACCGGATAACTTTCGCCGGTCAACATCGCTTCATCGATGAAAAGATGATCGGCGCTCAGCAACACACAATCGGCCGGGATGATGTCGCCGGCTTTCAAGACGACCTTATCACCCGGAACCAGTTTGTCAGTCGGAACCTCCGACACGATGCCGCCGCGCATGACCGCCACCTTGATTCGCACCAGCGCGAGTAATTTTTCGACCGCATCGGCCGCGCCTTTTTCCTGCCAGAATCCCAGGATGCCGCTGATCAAGACGATCGTCAGAATAATCGCGGCGTCGACTTTGTCATGCAGGAAAAAGGACAACCCGGTCGCAAACAGCAAGATCAGGATAATCGAACTTTTGAACTGCGCTAAAAACAGGCGCACCGGCCCGGTTTTTTTCTTTCCGTTAAGCCGGTTGGCGCCGAAGCGTTTGAGGCGCTCCTCGGCTACCTGATCGCTGAGGCCTTGCGCCGGCGTTTGCAGCCGTTCCAGATGTTGTTCAACGCCAATAGCCCAGAAGGCTGAATCGGTGTTGGCTGTCGCCGGCAATTTGGGTAGGGTCATGAGACTCGCCTTTGTGATGGCTGAAATCCAGCCAAGCTTTTCGTGAAGCGGATGACCTCCGATAATCGATCTGAAATTAACGGAGGCTTTGTGGTACGTTATTTACCGGTGTGAATGATCTTGTTCTTGAAGGCCAAAAGCGTACTTTTAAGCTTATCCCAGGTAGCCGCCGCTTTTTGGGTATGAATGACGTCTTTGATTTCGTCGATCGCATCGTAAAGCTGCTTATAATCTTCCTTGGCGCCGTAACCCAAAATTTCAGCCAGTTTCAACTTGTCCTTGGCCGCATCGGTCAATTTCAAGATTTGATCCCGGCTGGTTTCTTTTTTTAAATCGCTCTTATGTTCCAACTCGGATGCAGCGGTCAGCAAGGCCTCGGCTTTAAGCACCGGCAACGGTATGATCTCGGTGGTTTTATCCAGCAGACTCAGAACGGCATACAGCGCTTCTTTAGCCTCCTCCGTTTTGCCTTGATCAATCAGTTTGGCCGCCTCCTTGACGGCCGCCGGGTATGTGCCTAAAGGAATGCTTGTGGTGGTGATGCGCGCTTCGCTGACCAATTCATCCAGAAGATAACGGGCATCCTGCACCTTATGCTCTCTGAGTAAAGTATCGGCTTGATCGACCCTCTTTTGGACTTGAGCGGAATCGCTGTCGAAATCGTCCACCTCCGCTTCGACATTCGCGGAAATCAAATCGATCTTGGGATACTTCGCCAACAACATATCGAGTTTGCCGGAAACATCCTGCAGCAGAGCCGCCGCCTTTTTCGTATCGTTCGTTTGTAACGCCATTAACGCATGCTGCGTGCCCGTCACCGCCTCTAATGCCTCCTGCGCTATCTTTTGTTGCCTCTCCGCAAGCAGTTGACGCTTTGCCGCCAGCGATTCTTTCGGCACAGCCGTCGATGCAGAGAGCGCTTGGGGTGAGTCGGTTGCCGCTGAAACGCTGAATGCCATACCGGCCGACGCGATGATCGCAATCGCTACCGTTGCGCTGGTTGATTTCAATATCTGTTTGTTCATGTTTTTCCCCTTTATTTCGAATGCAGGTCTTTGCATTTCGCATAAAGCAAACCGCATGCCAAAACCATCACATCGCTGACGACGAGATCGATGGACAGTCGTCACATCCCTTTAAAACCGTCTAATTACGGGGTTGTGTCGCAATCGGCAGCCTGGCTTGGCCGGCAAATTAAACCCGTATTCACCCACTTTTCGGTCGTTTTGAATTCCCGGAATCGCTTCGTATCGGTTTAATTCACTGCACTGAATGGTTGTTTCCAACCGATTCAATGGATTGGCTGCCTCGTCAATCAAGGGGATTACGCTAAGCCTCTTCGAGGCTTGTGCTTGGCTTGAGCGAATCCGCGTCTGGCCTTTTTTCGGAACCGTTCTGGAAGGGTCGGGAATCCTCAGCGCTTGCCCCGTCCAGCAATGATGCTTCAAACTCCGGCGCGGAAATCGGCCGGGAAAAATAATAGCCCTGCGCATAATCGCAACCGGCCGCCGCCAACAAGTCGCGCTGCGCCTCGGTTTCGACACCTTCCGCGATCACCTTGATGCCCAACCGGTGCGCCATGCTGATGATCGCGTCGCACAAGACCATGTCATTCGATTGCGGGGTAATGTTGTGGACGAACGACTTATCGATCTTCAGGTAATCGATGTCGAACTTTTTCAGATAGGACAGCGAGGAATAGCCGGTGCCGAAATCGTCGATCGCGACTTCGATGCCGGCGTCCCGGAACTCGAGCAAACGTTTCGTGACCCTATCATTCGCATCCAGCAGCAAACTTTCGGTGATTTCGACCACGATGCTGTGTTCTCCCAACTGGTGTTCGCGCAGATACTCAATCCAGGATGATTTCGCGCGATTTTCAATCAAAAACTGCACCGGGGATTTGTTGACGCTGATCTGAAAATCCCGATGGTACGCGGCCTGCCAAACGGCTACCTGTTTCGCGGCCTGCCTGAACACCCAATCGCCGATCTCTACGATCATACGAGTCTCCTCGGCGATCGGCACAAAAACCTCGGGGCTGATAAAGCCTTTTTCCGGGTGCCGCCAGCGCAGCAAGGCTTCGGCCTTGTGTATGCTTCCGGATGCCAGGTCAACGATCGGCTGATAGTAAAGCTGCAACTGGTTGCCCGCGATTGCCGTACGCAGATCATTCGCGATGCGCCTACGCAACTCGGCGGCGGCCTGCATGGCCGGAGTAAAATAATGAAAACGGTTGCGGC